>NZ_CP136679.1:0-375000 GCF_047716865.1 Brevundimonas sp. S1H14
GTGTTCTTCATGATCGGGGGCGTGGCGATGGCGGGTATGACGGATCCCAACCGTATCTGGACTGAGGCGGCGGACCGCCTGAAGGCTGAGATCGGCGACGGACCCTTCAGCAGCTATATCGCGCCTTCGGCGGTGCGCGTGGACTCTCAGGGCAATCTGATCCTGGTGACCCCGACCGCCTATGCGCGCGACTGGGTGCGCAAGAACGCCCTGCGCCGGATGAACGAGCTGTGGCTGGGCCTGGACGGCCTGTCGCGCCGTCTGGAGGTCCGTTGCCGCGCCGAGATGGGCTCCGTGCCCCCGGCCTCGGCCTCGCGTGAAGCCCCGCGCTTGTCCTCGATCAGCGCCGCGCCTGCGGCCGCCCCGACCGCACCCGCCTTCGCCCCGGCCACCGACGGCGCCCGCGCCGTGCGCGCTGCGGGCCTGCAGGAGCGCCTGACCTTCGACAGCTTCGTCGAGGGGCACGGCAACGCCTTCGCCCTGGCCATCGCCAAGCAGGTGGCGTCCTGGGCCGACGGCCACTTCAACCCCGTCTTCTTCTGCGGCCCTTACGGCTACGGCAAGACGCACCTGCTGAACGCCATCGCCTGGGAGGCGCAGCGCCTGCGCCCGGACGCCAAGGTGGTCTATCTGACCGCCGAACGCTTCCTGTCGACCTTCGTGCGCGCCATGCAGGACCGCTCGACCGCCGCCTTCAAGGAAAGCCTGCGCTCAGCCGACATGCTGCTGCTGGACGACGTCCAGTTCGTGGGCGGCAAGACCAGCACCCAGGAAGAATTGCTGAACACCCTCACGGCCCTGATCGAGGACGGCAAACGCATCGTCCTGTCGGCCGACCGCGCGCCGGTGGCCCTGACCGATGTCGAGCCGCGCCTGCGCAGCCACCTGGCCGCGGGCCTGACCTGCCCGGTCGAGGCGGCCGATCGCGACCTGAAGGTCGCCGTCGCCCAGTCGCGTCTGAACGCCCTGGCCAAGCTGGGCGTCGTTTCGGGCGAGGCCCGCGCTGATGTGCTGGAACATCTGGTGGACCGCACCCCCGGCTCGATGCGCGAGCTGGAAGGCGCCGTGAACACCCTGGCCGCCGTGGCCGGAAGCCGCCTGTCGACCCTGACCGTCGACGAAGTCCAGACCCTGCTGGGCGCCGCCCTGCGCACGGGTCCTGAGCGCCGCATCACTGTGGACGAGATCCAGAAGACGGTGGCCGAGCACTTCAACCTGAAACAGGCCGACCTGCTGAGCGAGCGCCGCACCCGCGCCATCGCCCGCCCGCGCCAGATCGCCATGTATCTGTGCAAGCAGCATACGACGCGCTCCTACCCCGACATCGGCCGCCGCTTCGGCGGGCGCGACCACACCACCGTCCTGCACGGGGTCCGCAAGATCGAGGAGCTGATGCCCAAGGACGACCAGATCGCCCGCGACGTCGAGGCCCTGACGCGCAAACTGCGCGGGTAAGCACTTCTCACTCGTCGTCATCCCGGCCGAAGCCGTCAGGCGAAGAGCCGGGACCGCCCAGGCCTCGACGGCAAGAAAGCGCGCCAAAGGGAGCGCGGGGCGCGCCCGGCTCCATTCCAGCCTCTGCGCTCTTGGCGGTCCCGGATAAGGGCTGCGCCCTTTCCGGGATGACGCGGGGGCGGAATGTGCGCAGTGCAAACAGGCGATCGCCTGTGGAAATCGGGGGCAGACGGCGCGCAGACGCCTCTGCCCGTTGCCCCTTTCGCTCAATGCGCTAGTGTTCCCGCCCATATTTACGGCGGCGCTGCTTCGACAGGGCCGCGACCGGGCGAGACCATATGCAGCTGACCATCGAACGTTCCGCGCTTCTTCGGGCCCTGGGGCACGTCCAGAGCGTGGTCGAGCGTCGCAACACCATTCCGATCCTGTCCAACGTGTTGCTGAGCGCCGGGCGCGACCGCCTGTCGTTCGCCGCCACCGACCTGGACATGGAGATGGTCGACGAGGCCGAGGCCCAGGTGAACGTCGAGGGCCAGATCACGGCCCCGGCCCACACCCTGTATGAAATCGTGCGCAAGCTGCCGGACGGGGCCGAGGTGTCGCTGACCTATTCGGGCGACGATCCGCGTCTGGTGGTGGCGGCGGGCCGTTCGCGCTTCAACCTGCCGGTGCTGCCGGCGGGCGACTTCCCGGTCATGTCGACCGAGGCGTCGGGCGCGCGCTACACCCTGCCCAAGGAAGACCTGGCGCGCCTGATCGACAAGACGCGCTTCGCCGTCTCGACCGAAGAGACCCGCTACTATCTGAACGGCCTTTATCTGCACACCGTGGCCGACGGCGGCATTCCGCTGCTGCGCGCCGTGGCCACGGACGGTCACCGCCTGGCCTTGGCCGAAACCCCGGCGCCGGAAGGCGCGGCGGGCGGCCCCGGCGTCATCGTGCCGCGCAAGACGGTGGATCAGGTCCGCCGCCTGCTGGACGACGGCGCCGGCCCGGTCGAGGTCCAGGTCTCGGCCCAGAAGATCCGCTTCGAGTTCGGCGAGGCCAGCCTGACCTCCAAGGTCATCGACGGCGCCTTCCCCGACTATCTGCGCGTCATTCCCAAGGGCAACGACAAACAGGCCGACATCGACAACAGCCTGTTCGCCAAGGCCGTGGACCGCGTCGCCACCATCTCGGCCGAGAAGAGCCGCTCGGTGAAGCTGGCCTTCGACAACGACCGGGTGAAGCTGACCGTCCGCAACATGGAGGCCGGTCAGGCCGAGGAAGAAGTCGAGATCGGCTATTCCGACGAGCCGTTCGAAATCGGCTTCAACGCCCGCTACCTGCTGGACGTCGCTGGCCAGATCACCGGCGAGACGGCCCACTTCAAGTTCGCCGATCCCGCCAGCCCGACGCTGGTCCTCGACCCGGCCGACGTGGGCGTCCAGTACGTGTTGATGCCGCTGCGGGTGTAGGGCTAGCCGGTGCTGCCCCTCTTCCGCTCATCCGGGCGGACGCCGGGACCCAGTGAGAACCGGGGACGGTCGGCCGGATGTTCTACGTCTACATTCTGGCCAGTCGCCGCAACGGCACGCTCTATACCGGCTCTACGGATGACTTGCTGAAACGGGTCGCCGAGCATCGCGAGAAGCTGCGCGACGGGTTCACCGCCCGCTACGCTGTCTCTCGTTTGGTTTGGTATGAGGCTCATAACAGTCGAGAGACCGCCTTTCTTCGCGAGCGACGCATCAAGGAATGGCGGCGCGAGTGGAAGCTGGACCTGATCGAGCGTATGAACCCTGAATGGGCTGATCTGTTCGAGACGCTCCTTTGAACCGCGCCGCTTGCGGCCAATGCACTGGGTCCCGGCGTCCGCCGGGATGAGCGGATAGATTGAGCCTCACCTCCCTCGCCCTCACCGACTTCCGCTCTTACGCGGGCGCGACCCTGCCGGTTTCCGGCGGGACGGTGGTGCTGCACGGGCCGAACGGGGCGGGAAAGACCAATCTGCTGGAAGCCATCAGCCTGCTGACCCCCGGCAAGGGGCTGCGCGGTGCGACGGCCGCCGAGATGGGACGGCGCGAGCCGGGCGAGGCGGTCGGGCGGCCCTGGGCCGTGGCGGCGACGCTGCAGGCAGCCGACGGCGACGAAGTGCGTCTGGGCACCGGCGTGCAGACGATGGGGCCGTCGGCGCGGCGCATCGTGCGTATCGACGGCGAGACAGCGCCGCCGGGCCGGCTGCTGGATCATCTGCGCCCCGTCTGGGCCACGCCGGAGCAGGATCGGCTGTTCTCGGATGCGCGGGCCGAGCGGCTGCGTTTCTTCGACCGGCTGGTTTTCGCCGCCCATCCTGACCATGCCGCTGTCGTCTCGACCTATGAAAAGGCCCTGCGCGAGCGGCTGCGCCTGCTGACCGACGAGACACGCCCGGCCGATCCCCTGTGGCTGGACGCGCTGGAGGCCCGGCTGGCCGAGAGCGGCGCCCGAGCCGCCGTGGCGCGCGCCTCTGCCCTGCAAGAGCTTCAGGCCGGGATCGACGCCCGCGCCGACCGCCCTTTTCCTCAGGCCGATCTGGGGCTGGCCGGTCCGGCCGAAGAGATGGCTGCGGCGGGCGCGGACGAGGCCGACATCATCGAGGCGCTGGGCGAAGGCCTGATGCGCGCCCGCGTCCGCGACGCCGCCGCCGGACGCAGCCTGTTCGGCCCGCACCGCTCGGACCTCACCGCCCTGCACCGCGAGAAGAACCGGCCCGCCGCCGAAGGTTCGTCGGGCGAGCAGAAGGCCCTGGCGCTGAACCTGATCCTGGCCCAGGTGACGCGCCTGGCCCATCCTGAATCCGGGCGCCCCGCCCAACCGATCCTCCTGCTGGACGAGGCCCCCGCCCATCTGGACGAAGCCCGCCGCGCCGCCCTGTTCGACGAGATCGAGGCGCTGAAGCTTCAGGCCTTCATGACCGGGACGGAGCGCCCGCTGTTCGCGGCGCTGGAAGGCCGTGCGCAGTTCGTGGCGGTGGAAGGCGGCGGGCTGTCCGGATAGGGCTTAAAGGCTCGCTTTTCCCGTCAAATTTCCTATATATCGGAGACTTCGGGACGTGCTGATTTGCACGCCTGAGACGGGCGGCCTGCGTGTCGCCTCTTCCCTGTCCGCCTGCGGACCCTGAGCCGACGTTTTCATGACCGAACAGACTGCTCCCTCGCCCGAGTACGGCGCCGATTCCATCAAGGTTCTCAAAGGCCTGGACGCGGTGCGCAAGCGCCCCGGCATGTATATCGGCGACACGGACGACGGCTCGGGCCTGCACCACATGGTCTATGAGGTGGTGGACAACGCCATCGACGAGGCCCTTGCCGGGCACGCCGATCTGGTCACCGTCACCCTGAACGAGGACGGCTCGGTCACCGTGACCGACAACGGGCGCGGCATTCCGGTGGCCACCCACACCGAGGAAGGCATTTCGGCGGCCGAAGTCATCATGACCCAGCTGCACGCCGGCGGTAAGTTCGACCAGAACTCCTACAAGGTGTCCGGCGGCCTGCACGGCGTGGGCGTCTCGGTGGTCAACGCCCTGTCGGACTGGCTGGAGCTGGTCATCTATCGCGAGGGCAAGAAGCACAGCGTGCGCTTCGAGCGCGGCGACACCGTGCGGTCGCTGGCGGTCATCGGCGACGCGCCGATGCGCGAGGACAAGGGCCGTCTGCTGACCGGCACCGAGGTCACCTTCTACCCGTCGATCGACACCTTCAGCCACATCGACTTCGACCTGAAGACGCTGGAGCACCGCCTGCGCGAAATGGCCTTCCTGAACTCAGGCGTGGTCATCAAGCTGAGCGACAATCGCGGGCCCGAGCCGGTCGAGATCCTGCTGCACTATGAAGGCGGCGTCGAAGCCTTCGTGCGCCACCTCGACAAGTCCAAGACGCCGATCCTGAAGGACGTCATCGTCATCCGCGGCCAGAAGGACGGCATTGAGCTGGACCTGGCCCTGTGGTGGAACGACTCCTACCACGAGACGATGTTGTGCTTCACCAACAACATCAACCAGCGCGACGGCGGCACCCACCTGTCGGCCTTCCGCGCCAGCCTGACCCGCGTCATGGGCGCCTATATCGAAAGCTCGGGGCTGGCCAAGAAGGAGAAGGTCTCCGTCTCGGGCGAGGATGCGCGCGAGGGCCTGACCTGCGTCCTGTCGGTCAAGGTGCCCGACCCGAAATTCTCCAGCCAGACCAAGGACAAGCTGGTCTCGTCCGAGGTGCGCCCGGCCGTTGAAAGCTTGTGCTCCGAGGGTCTGTCGACCTGGTTCGAGGAACACCCGGTCGAGGCCAAGCTAGTCGTCTCCAAGATCATCGAGGCCGCTTCCGCCCGTGAAGCCGCCCGCAAGGCGCGCGACCTGACCCGCCGCAAGTCAGCGCTGGAGATCTCCTCCCTGCCCGGCAAGCTGGCCGACTGTCAGGAACGCGATCCGGCCAAGTCCGAACTGTTTATCGTCGAGGGCGACTCGGCCGGCGGCTCGGCCAAGCAGGCGCGCAACCGCGAGAACCAGGCCGTCCTGCCCCTGCGCGGCAAGATCCTGAACGTCGAGCGCGCCCGCTTCGACCGGATGCTGTCGTCCGACACCATCGGCACCCTCATCCTGGCGCTGGGCACGGGCATCGGCCGCGACGATTTCGACGCCGACAAGCTGCGCTATCACAAGATCATCCTGATGGCCGACGCCGACGTCGACGGCGCCCACATCCGCACCCTGCTGTTGACCTTCTTCTATCGTCAGATGCCGGAGCTGATCGAGCGCGGCCACGTCTACATCGCCCAGCCGCCGCTCTATAAGGTCTCCAAGGGCAAGCAGCACCGCTACATCAAGGATCAGGCCGAGATGGACGCCTACCTGATCGAGGAAGGCAGCGCCGAGGCGACGCTGGAGCTGGCCTCGGGCGAGGTGCGCGCCAGCATGGACCTGCAGGAACTGGTTCGCGAGGCCAAGGCGTTCAAGGCCCTGGTCGATCGTCTAGCCAGCCGCGCCCCCGCCTTCGCCATCGAACAGGGCGCGTTGGCGGGCCTGTTCGACGAGAGCACAGGCGAACTGTCCGACCGCGCCGCGCGCGCGGCCGAGCGGCTGAACCTCTACGCCGAAGAGGGCGACGGTCCGTGGAGCGGCGAACTGGCCGCCCAGGGCGGCGTGGCCTTCACCCGCGTGCGCCGCGCCGTCAGCGAGACCATCGTGCTTGACGAGGTGCTGGGCCGTTCGCTGGACGCCCGCCGTCTGGCCGAGCGCGCCGCCGCCTTCGACGGCCTGTTCGCCACCCCGGCCGTCTATCGCCGCAAGGACAAGACCACGACCATCCGCGGCCCGCTGGACCTGCTGGCGGCCGTTCTGGACGCGGGCAAGAAGGGCATCGCCATCCAGCGCTACAAGGGTCTGGGCGAGATGAACCCGGAACAGCTGTGGGAGACGACGCTGGACGCCAACGCCCGCACCCTGCTTCAGGTCAAGGTCGAGCATGGCGACGACGCCGACGACCTGTTCGCCAAGCTGATGGGCGATGTGGTCGAGCCCCGCCGCGAGTTCATTCAGGAAAACGCCCTGGACGCCGCCGTCGACGCCTGACGGCTGGAGCGAAATCGGTTCACATGCGATCGCATGTGAACCCAGATATTCGCTCAAGTGATTGATCTGGACCATTGATCTGAGTTCGGATTGATCCAGTCCGAACCGATAATGGTCTAGCGCGAAATCGGTTGAGCTGGACGCAGGTCCGGCTCAACTCAGATATTCGCTCCAGATCAATGGTCTAGAGCATCACCATGACCGTGTGCGCGAGCAGGACGATCAGTCCCGCTCGCTGCACCGCCGCGCCCGGCCAGATCAGCATGGGGATGATGCAGGCGAAACGGACGCCCTGATAGATCAGCAGCATCGGTATAACCGGCGCGATCGGCTCGTTCAGCTTCAGAATATAGACGACATTGACGATGGTGCTGGCGAGCACCGGGATCAGCAGAGCGCCGACGAGCACCGTGCGGTGCTGGGCGTAATAGGTCTCCAGCGACGCGACTTCATCATAGCGGGGCCGGATGACCTGGCTGATGAAGATGTACGGCAGGGCCATCGCCAGACAGACCAAAAGCTCCCCCGCCCCCAGCCTCATGTCGGCCTGGGCGCGGAACAGAGACAACCACTGCTGACAGGCCGCTGTCAGCACGACGGCGCCCAGAAGAGGGACCGTCCACCCGATCATCACCCGGCCGCGCGCCTTGTACATTTCGGCGAAGGCCGTCGCGACATTGGCCACCGCCAGCCCGAGCAGAAGGGCGTAAAAGGCGAAGAGCGCGTCGAATTCCTGCATAGCGTCCCCCGATCGTCGGGACGCATTAGTAACCCCGTTTTTTGAGATCGAAAGCGCTTATTCGTTCAGCCTGCCGAGGGCGCTGGGAGGGCCTCGCCTAAGCGATCTCGACCCGGTTACGGCCGTTCTGCTTGGCGCGGTACAGGGCGTCGTCGGCTTGCTTGACCAGATAGTTCTCATCCGGATGGCCGCCATGTTCGGCGGCGCCGATGGACACGGTGACGTGGAAGGGCGCCAGGCCCGACGCCGTGATGGCCTTGGCCGCCAGGGCCTGACGCATCCGTTCGGCGATGATCGCGGCCTGACGCAGACCGGTTTCAACCAGGACGATCAGGAACTCCTCGCCGCCATAACGGAAGACGAAGTCGCTGGGCCGCACGTTCTCGGTCACGGCCTCGGCCACCTGGCGCAGCACCTCGTCGCCGATCGGGTGGCCGTGTGTATCGTTGATCCTTTTGAAATGGTCCACGTCGAGCAGCAGCACCGACAACGGCGTGTGGTTGGCGTTGGCGAAACCGATCTCGCGGCTCAGGATCGACGACAGGAAGCGCCGATTCAGGGCGCGCGTCAGCGGGTCGCGTCCGCCTTCCATCCCCGCCAGCCCCTGGAACATCTCGTTCAGCAGGAAGGCGACCTCGTCCACCGCCGCCTCCAGCGCCTCCAGCGGCCCGACCAGTTCAGACGAGGCCGCGCCCGGCGTGAAACGGGGCAACAACTCGCCGTCGATACGCTCCATCGCCGCGTTCAGACGCGCCAGATGCGGCGAGCCGTCAAACAGAAAGTCGGCCCGGTGACGGATCCACAGGCCGAAGGGCGAGGCGCTGAGCGCGCCCGCCCCCTCCACCCCGCCCGACGCCAGGATGCGGAACAGTGTCTTCTGGCTCCATTCCATCAGGCCCGCGCGCTGGCTCTCGCGCTCGAAATGGATGTCCTGGTCCAACGAGAAAAGGCGATAGGCCTCGTCCAGCCGCGCGCGATTGCTGGCACCCTTTTCATAGGACTGGCTCATCAGGCGCAGGGCGTGGTCGATGCGCTCGCCGGACAGCCGCAACAGGTCGAAGGCGGCCGGGTCGCAGGCCAGGACGTCCGCCAGTCGCCCCTTCAGCACCGCCGCCCCCGCCATGACCAGATGCATCGGAATCTTGATGCGGGCGTGAACTTCGCCGATCTTGACCTGGCGCGCGACAAAGGCGGCTTCGTCGCCATCAACCTCGGGCGCGAACAGGTCGATCAGCCAGCGACGCAGAGACGGGCTCAGCCGCTCCTGCACCACCGAATGATGCAGGAAGGCGCGCGCCTCCTCATGCGCCAGCAGCGCATCGTAGAAGGCCGCCACCAGGGCCTCGGCGTGGTCCTGAACCAATTGACGCAGGCGGCGCACCGACGCCGGATCGGCGACGCCGAACTGCGCGGCGTCCTGAGTGTCGGCAAGCGCCGGAAATGAAGGCTGCAAGATACGGCTCGATACTGTTACGCGGCGTCGCATCGACGCCCGGCCGGCCTTAGCCCCAAGCGATCAGGCGGACAAGCCGACCGGGCCTCGCCTCATGGTCAGCGCGAGTCGGGGCGCCCGGCTTCGATAAAGGCGCGGATCGTCGGGAACGTCGCCGTCCCGCGCTTGTCCTCGCACACGATCTCCTTGACGTAGGAGTCCAGAGAATTGCGCACGACCGGCTCGAAATCATAGCCGTCGTCGATCCGCTCCTGCTCGGCGCCGTCCGGACCGTAATACACCTCTTCGCCCGCCTTCGACTGATTGGCGGCGCAGCGGAAGCTGACGGTCCCGATGCTGTGCGACAGATCGGTCGGCTCGCCCTTGGCGGGGACGCGGGCCAGCCGGGCGCTGGTGACGCCGCCGGCCTGGGCTATGGAATCGACATCCACCATGAAGGCGGTGGCCGAGCTGCGTGAAATGACGTTCCAGTTCTCGGCCAGGGCGGGCGATGCGGCCAGACCCAGCACAGAGGACAGGACAATGATGGATTTCTTCATGAGAACCTCCCCAGGTCCGGTGATTTCACTCCTGATCTTCGCAAATTTCAATCCATCGCGCCAAAAGCCTGTCGCCGAGGTTTCGCCGCTATCTGACGGCAGTTTGGCGCCATGAGCCGGTTTTCCGCTGTCCTGACCGCCCTTTTCCTGAGCCTGACGACCGTGGCGGCGCCCGCTGCGGCGCGTTCGCCCGCCGTCGCGACCGTCAGCCCCGACGTCGCGCCCGCCGGTTTCCAATCCTCGCGCATCGTCGTGGAAACGCGGGGCCAGGGGCCGGACGTGGTGCTGATCCCCGGCCTGGCCTCGACCTCGGCGGTCTGGAGCCGCACAGCGGCCGCGCTGCAGGACCGCTACCGGGTGCACCTGATCACGGTGCGCGGCTTCGGCCCGCTGGCGGCGGCCGGCAACGCCGAAGGCCGCATCGGCGGCCCGGCGGCGGCGGAGATCCTGCGTTACATCAATGAAGCGGGTCTGGATCGTCCCGCCCTGATCGGCCATTCGATGGGCGGGCAGATGGCCCTGCGCGTCGCGGCCGAGGGCGGGCCCCGCGTCGGCCGGGTCATGGTGGTGGACGCCTCGCCCTTCTTCCCGTCCCTGATCAGCCCCGGCTCGACGGTGGGCGATGTCGAGCCTCTGGCGCGGCTGGCCTATCAGGGCCTGATGCTGCTGGGCGATCAGGCCCTGCGCACTCAGGCCGCCTCTCTGGGCCTTGAACTGGGCGGCGCGGCCGACAGCCTGTTCAACGGCCTGGGCTGGCAGGGGGGCGACCGGCGCGTTCTGGCTCAGGGCCTGTACGAAGTGATGACGGTGGATCTGCGCTCTCGCCTGCCGCTGATCCAGGCCCCGGTCACCGTCGTCTATGGCTGGAGCCCCGACGCCGACAGCCCGCGCAGCCACGTCGACGGCCTGTTCCGCGACGGCTACCGCTCCCTGCCCCGCCCGGCGACCTTCGAGCGGATCGAGGGCGCCGAGCACATGGTCATGATCGACCGACCGCGTCAGTTCCAGCAGGCGGTCGACCGCTTCCTGCGCTGAGGCTTCAGTTCGGCTGAAGCCTGCGGATCGAGGCCAGCAGGCCGGCGTCGTCGCTCATGTCGCCCTCGATGACATACTGGGGCCGCTGCGGCTCGTTGTTGCCGCGCGCCCGCCCGCGATAGACCTTCATCGGCACGGCGATCTGGGCCAGTCCGCTGGGCAGGGTCGGGTTGCGGATTTCCATGTAAACGGTGTCTGCCGAGGTCTCGCGACCGACCTGGACCGCGCCCGCGGTCTTCCACAGATCGACGGCGTCCAAGCAGGCCGAGCCGCAGCTGGAATCGGTCAGGACATAGACACGGCCCGCCATCAACTGGGGCGCGGGCGGGGGCGGGCCGGCGTCTTCCGGGGCTTCGTCGTTGGCGCTGCGCCAATAGGTCTGACCGGCAGCCTGGGCGGTCTTCATGCCGTTCACGGCGGTCTCGGCCCAGGTGATGTACTCGGGAGAGCCGTTCGAAGCGCGAAGTTGGCCGAGGAAATCCGAAATCTGGGCGATGTTGCCGTCCGAGGCGCGCCATTCGACGGCTTCGATGGCCGGCTCGGGGTGGGCGATCATCCAGTCGTCGCCCCACAGGATTTGCGCCATCAGCTGGCTCCAGTGCGAGGAGCCGCCGCCGTTGCCGCGAAGGTCCAGCACCACATAAGGGGCCGCGCGCAGGGCCTCCTGCTTGGTCTTCATGTCGGCGATCAGGGCGGTAAGCTCCGCGTGGGTCTCGCTGGACGGATCGCCGTTGAACGAGGGCGTCGAGATCCACATGCCGCCGTCGTCGAAATGTTTCAGGCCGAAGTCGGGCCAGGCGCGCTGGGCCAGTTTAGCGCGGCGGGCGCCGAGGTCGTCGGGCGTGGCGCGCCAGCTGAGGGCGTAGGTCCGGGTCGCGCCGTCAGCCTCGAAGCGGCACTGACGCATCTCGCTGATCCACGGATTCTGGGCGCTGAGGAACTGCCACTCGCCGAAGAGGACGCGTTGGGCTTCCAGGAACCAGCGGCCCCGGAACTGGCCGATGCGCTGCTCGGCCAGGGCCTCGGCGGCCACGCCGTCGCAGTCGATCAGTTTGGCGCCCAACGGGGGCGTGGCGGCGTCGGCTTCGTCGCGGTCGGCCACCACCTGATCGGCGCCGCGATAGACGGTCAGGAAGCCGGGCCAGCGCGTGGCGAAGCCGTAGTTCGGCTGGGTGACGTTGATGCCGACATGGCCGTCCTCGAAGCTGGCGACATAGGCCCGCAGCGCCCACCACCAGCCGCCCGCGTCGCTGGTGGTTCTGGCCCGCTCCAGCGCGACGGTCAGGCCTTCCTCCAGTCGCGGCCTGAAGGCGGGGTTGAGAGGGTCATAGGTGCCGGGGTGGCTGTCGATCATGATGTCGTGCAGGCCGGTGGCGTCCTGAACCAGGGTCGCCGACCAGTCGCGCGGCTGGTCCATCGGCTTGGCCGCGTCGCTCGCTTCTTGAGCCTGAGCCGCGCTCGTCATCGCCAGACAGGCCGCGCACGACGCCAGAAACCGCTTCATGTCCAATCTCTCTCCCGGTGTGGGAGCAAGAAATGACAGGGCGGCGAGGGGCCTTCCAGTTACGCTTTGGTCATGGTCGCCGGTCAGTCAGAGGCGGCCAGCGCCTCCAGCACGCCCTTGCCATAGCGTTCCAGCTTGCCCGCGCCGACGCCGGAGATGACGGCCAACTGGTCCAGCCCGCGCGGCTCCTGCAGGGCGATCTCAACCAGAGTCTTGTCCTGGAAGATGACATAGGGCGGCACGCGCTGTTCAACGGCGCGGTCGCGGCGCCAGGCGCGCAGGGCCTCGAAGCGGGCGCGCACATCGGCGTCCAGCCCCTCGACCGCCAGATTGCGCCCGGCGTTGCGGCGCGGCTTGTCCAGCGCCACGGCCCGGATCGGCGCCTGACGCACCTGCACCGGCCGCTCGCCGCGATAGACGGCCCTTACCGCCTGCGCCTCGCCTAATCGGATGATCGGCTTGCCGTCGTTGGGGTCCTCGACCAGCAGGCCCTCGAACAGCAGATGGTCGATCACATCGCGCCATGCGGCCAGCGACAGGTCAGCGCCGATGCCCCAGGTCGACAGCCCGGCCTCCCACGGCTGGACGTCCTTGGTCTTGCCCAGCAGGTGATCGACCACGCGCGTCCGGCCGAAGCGTTCGCCCAGCCGCTGGACCGCCGCCAGCGCCTTCTGCGCCGGCACCACGGCGTCGAAGGTGGCGGGCGGGTCGCCGCAGATGTCGCAGACGCCGCACGGCTGGGCGTCCTGCTCGCCGAAATAGCGCCGCACGGCCTGGGGCCGACAGGTCGCGCCGTCCAGCATGGCGAACAGGTGGCGCACCTTGCGGGTCTGAACCTGTTTGACCTCCTCGGCCATCGGCCGCCCCTCAAGGCGACGTAGGGACCAGGCGATATCCGACGGGCCGTAAAGGGTGATGCCCTCAGCCGGTTCGCCGTCGCGCCCCGCGCGGCCGATCTCCTGCCAATAGGCCTCCAGAGAACCGGGCGGATCGGCGTGGATGACGAAGCGCACGTCCGGCTTGTCCACCCCCATGCCGAAGGCGATGGTCGCGACCATGACGGCGCCGTCCTCGGCCAGGAAGCGCTCCAGCCGCCGGTCGCGCTCGCGGGCGTCGAAGCCGGCGTGATAGGCGATGGCGTTGCTTCCGGCGTCTCTCAGGGCGTCGGCCACCCGCTCGCAGCCGTCGCGGCTTCCGCAATAGACCACGCCCGACTTGCCGCGCCGTTCGCGCACCAGTTCGATGACGGCGGCGTCGGTGCGGGCGCGCGAGCCGTTGACCTTGCGTTCGGCCGACAGCTGAAGATTGGGCCGGGCGAAGCTGTCGACGAAGACCCGCGCCTCGCCCAGCCGCAGCGAGGCCAGAATGTCGTCGCGCGTGCGGGCGTCGGCGGTCGCCGTCACCGCGATGCGGGGCGTGCCGGGGAAGGTCTCGGCCAGGCGGCCCAGGGTGCGATAATCGGGCCGGAAGTCATGGCCCCACTGAGACACGCAGTGCGCCTCGTCGATGGCGATCAGGCTGATCGGCAGTTCGGCCAGCCGCTCCAGCATGGCGCCAGACGCCAGCCCTTCGGGCGAGACGTAGAGCAGGTCCAGCTCGCCCGCCCGCGCCGCCCGCCATACGGCCGAACGCTCGTCCATCGTCAGGCCCGAATCCAGACGGGCGGCGGCCACCCCCTGCTGTTTCAGCGCCTCGACCTGATCAGTCATCAGGGCGATCAGCGGCGACACGACCAGACCGACGCCGGGCCGCAGGATGGCGGGCACCTGATAGCAGACGCTCTTGCCGCCGCCGGTCGGCAGCACGGCCATCACATCGCGTCCGGCCAGAACCTCCTGGATCACATCGGCCTGCAGGCCCCGAAAATCGGCATGGCCCCAGACCCGCTCCAGCAGCTTCCGCGCCTCGTCCAGGGTCGGAAAGGCGGCGTCGGTCGGGCGAGGGTCGAACATGGCGGGCGTTGTGCCGTATTCGTTCCGAGGTGTCATCCCGTCATCGCCGCGCAGTCGCGATGCGCGGCCCCCGTTGTCACGAGACCGCTTTCGGGCTTACCTCCGCGCAACAACGGAAAAAGAGCCCCGCATGACGGACACGCCCGCCGGAACCGGCAAACGCATCGAACTGACCATACGCGCCCTGATCCTGGGGTGTCTGCTGGCGGCGGTCTTCACGGCGGCCAACACCTATCTGGGCCTGAAGGTCGGCCTGACCTTCGCCTCGGCCATTCCGGCGGCGGTCATTTCGATGGCCCTGCTGCGGGCGTTCCGGGGCTCGACCATCTGGGAGAATATGACCGTCCAGACCGTCGCCTCGGTCGGCGGCGCCATGAGTTCGATCATCTTCGTCCTGCCCGGCCTGGTCATGATCGGCTGGTGGATGGACTTCCCGTTCTGGGAATCGATGATGATCTGCATCCTCGGCGGCGTACTGGGGGTGACCTTCTCCATCCCCCTGCGCCGCACCCTGGTCGTTCAGGGCGGCCTGCCCTACCCCGAAGGCGTCGCCGCCGCCGAGGTGCTCAAGGTCGGCTCGCCCGGCGCTGAACAGACCGAAGAGGCCGTGCGCGAGAACCGGTCGGGCCTGTTCGTGGTCATCGGCGGGGCGATCGCCTCGGCCTTCTTCGGCTTCCTGGCCGCCGCGCGGGTCTTCGCCGCCGAAACCGCCGCCTTCCTGCGCCTTCCTGCCGCGCTGGGCGGCGGGGCCACCGGCGTCGGCTTCTCCATGCAGTTCGCCCTTCTGGGCGCCGGTCACCTGATCGGCCTGGCCGTCGGCCTGACGCAGCTGTTCGGCCTCGTTCTGGCCTGGCTGATCTTCGTGCCCATCCTGACCTCGCCAGAGTTCGCGGCCTGGGCCGTGGCCCACGGCCTGCCGTCGGTGGCCGCCTCCGTCCCGGCCGACGCCGGGGCGGAAGGCCTGGCCATGACCGTCTGGGCGCAGGAGGTCCGCTTCATCGGCGCCGGCGTCATCGGCGTGGCCGCCCTGTGGACCCTGGCCAAGCTGGCCAAGCCTTTGGTCGCGGGTCTGGCCTCGGCCCTGACGGCCCAGTCGCGCCGCGCCCACGGCGAGGCGCTGGAGCTGACCGAGCAGGACATTCCCATCAAGATCGTCGGCCTGTTGTCGGTCGCCGCCCTGGTCGGCATCGCCGTCCTGCTGGCGATCGTGGCCCAGGGCACGGCCCTGGCCGGTTCGGCGCCCCTGCTGGTCATCGGCGGCCTGGTCTATGTCGTGGTCATCGGCTTCGCCGTGGCGGCCATCTGCGGCTATATGGCCGGGCTGATCGGCTCGTCCAACAGCCCCGTCTCGGGCGTCGGCATCCTGGCCATCATCATCGCCTCTCTGCTGATGCTGGGCGTCCTGGCCGTGGCGGGCGTACCGGCCGACCCTTCGGTCATCGCCTTCGCCCTGATCGTCACCGCCATCGTCTTCGCCGTGGCCGTCATCGCCAACGACAACCTGCAGGACCTGAAGACCGGCCAACTGGTCGAGGCAACCCCCTGGCGTCAGCAGACCGCCCTTCTGGTCGGCGTCGTCGCCGGCGCCCTGGTCATCCCCTTCGTGCTGGACATGATGAACCAGGCCTTTGGCTTCGAAGGCGGCCCGCCCGCCATCGTGCAAGGATCACAGACGCTGGCGGCGCCTCAGGCCACCCTGATCTCGGCCCTGGCCAAGGGGGTCATCTCGGGCGACCTGCGCTGGGACCTGATCGGCATCGGCGCCGTGGTCGGCGTTCTGGTCATCATCCTCGACGTCGTCCTGCGCCGCACGACCAACGACAAGATCAAGCTGCCGCCGCTGGCTGCGGGCATCGGCGTCTATCTGCCTGCCGCAGTCACCACCATGCTGGTCATCGGCGCGGTCTGCGGCTGGCTGTACGACCGGGCGGTCCGGTCGACCCGTTATGCCGATGTGGCCCGCCGCATGGGCGTGCTGCTGGCGTCCGGCCTGATCGTCGGCGAGAGCCTGTTCGGCGTCTTCACCGCCGCCGTGATCGTCAGCGCCAAGAACGAAGCGCCCTTCGCCCTGCTTCCGGCCGACAGCGGCTGGCCCGCCATGTGGGCCGGGCTGATCGCCTTCGCAGGTCTGACCTACGCCCTGTACGCCTGGGTGCGCCGCCGCGCCGCCAAGGTCTAAGGACGACCTATAGAGCGGCGGCGAACGCCTCCGCCGCCCGACTGGCGCCGCGTTCGCGGTGCCGCAGCCGATAGAAGGGCCGCTCGGGCAGGTCGAGCGGCAGACGGACCAGCCGCCCCGCCTCGATCAGGGGCCGGGCGGCCAGTTCCGAGATGGCGGTGACAAGGCCGCCCCCTGCGCCGCCGCCGGCCGCCACCGCCGTCAGGATGGCTTCATTGGACGGCAGCACCAGCGCTGTCTTCAGGTCGAACGCGGCGATACCGCGCGGCAGGGCCGCCTCGAACTCGCTACGGGTGCCCGAGCCGGGCTCGCGCAAGGCCCAGTCCAGCGCTTTCAGGTCCGCCGCCGTCAGCGCCGCCTCGCGTCCGACCAGCGGATGATCCGGCGCCGCCACCACGATCAGCCGATCGGCGCCGATACGAATCCGCTCCAGACGCGGCGCATCCTCGGCCCCCTCGATCAGACCCAGTTCCGCCTCGCCCGCCAGCACGGCCTCGACGACCCGATGGGTGTTGCCGATCGACAGATGCAGCTCCACGCCCGGATGGCTCTGGGCGAAGGCGGCCATGCGCGGCGGCAGCCAATAGGCGGCGATGGTCTGGCTGGCGAACAGCCGCACCGAGCCGCGCTTCAGCCCCGCCAGCTCGTCCAGCAGCCGTTCGGCCGCCTCGGCCCGCGCCAGCACCGCCCTGGCTTCCGGCAGAAAGGCCGTCCCCGCCGCATTCAGCGCCAGCCCCCGCCCAACCCGGTCGAACAGCCGTGTTCCGTGCCGCGTCTCCAGCGCGTGAACCGCCGCGCTGACCGCCGACTGCGTCAGATGCAACGCCTCGGCCGCTCGCGTCATATGCAGGCGGTCGGCCACGGCGACGAAGATGCGGAGTTGTTCCAGCGTCATGCGTAATTGATCAAATATATTGATCGTTAAGTCCATAACTAGGCGTTGGATTGATCAGATGACAGCGCCGATAAGGCGGTCATGACCGTCGCCCTCGACCCCGCCGCCCCCTCTAGTCGCCTGATCGGCCCTCTGCGGCTGCTGCCTGGCGTGGCCCTGTCCGCCGCCATCGGCGCCGTCGCCTTCGGCCTTCAGTTGTTCGAGGCGCGCCTGTTCGGGCAGGCGTGGATCGAGGGGCTGGTGCTGGCCATCCTGATCGGTGCGGCCCTGCGTCTGGTGTGGACGCCGTCGTCGCTATGGTCGCCGGGCGTCAGCTTCAGCGCCAAGACCCTGTTGGAGGTGGCCGTGGCCCTGCTGGGCGCCACCGTCTCGGGCGCGGCCGTCGCGGCATTGGGGCCGTGGCTGCTGCTGGCCATCGTCGGCGTCGTCGCCCTGGCCATCCTCGGCGGCTATGCCCTGGGCCGGGCCTTCGGCCTGCCGCACGCGATGGCCCTGCTGGTCGCCTGCGGCAACGCCATCTGCGGCAACTCCGCCATCGCCGCCGTCGCCCCCGTCATTGAGGCCGAGGGACAGGATGTCGCCGCCGCCATCGGCTTCACCGCCGTTCTGGGCATCGCCGTCGTGCTTCTGGTCCCCGTGGTCGGCGCCCTGATGGGCTATGACGCCACGCGCGTCGGGGTGCTGGCGGGCCTGACCGTCTACGCCGTGCCGCAGGTGCTGGCCGCCGCCGCGCCCGCCGGTCTGGCCGCCGTGCAGACAGGCGCCGTGGTCAAGCTGGTGCGCGTGCTGATGCTGGGACCGGTCTGTCTGGTTCTGGGCCTGATGCGGTCGAAGCAGGCCGCAGGCGGGCGCGGGCCGAAGCTGCATCAGATGGTGCCCTGGTTCATCCTGGTCTTTCTGGCCCTGATGGCGGTGCGTTCGCTGGGCTGGCTGCCGGAAGCGATCCTGCCGCCGCTGCAGGTTTCGGTTTCGGCCCTGACGCTGATCGCCATGGCGGCGCTGGGGCTGATGGTCGATCCGCGCGCCGTGGTCCGGGCCGGACCGCGCGTCGCCGCCGTCGCCGCCCTGTCCGCCCTGCTGATCGGCGTCCTGGCCCTGGGCGTGATCGCCTTCCTTCCGCTGGGTTGATCGGCAGGACGCGCACCGGACTGGCGTTTTGGCCCGCATCCCTGTAAGAGGCGCCCCGAACCCTTCCCTTTTCTGCAATCTTCTTGCAGCGGCGCGGCCCATCCGTGACCGAACACAGTCCGCCCGAGCCCGACATGAACCTTCGTAACGTCGCTATCATCGCCCACGTCGACCATGGCAAGACGACCATGGTGGACGCCCTTCTGGCCCAGTCCGGCCTGTTCCGCGCCAATGAGGCGACGACCGAACGCGCCATGGACTCCGGCGATCAGGAGCGTGAGCGCGGCATCACCATCCTGGCCAAATGCACGTCGATCCTTTGGAACGGCAAGGCGGGCGAAACGCGCATCAACATCATCGACACGCCGGGCCACGCCGACTTCGGCGGCGAGGTCGAACGCATCCTGGGCATGGTGGACGGCTGCGTCCTGCTGGTCGACGCCGAAGAGGGCGTCATGCCCCAGACCAAGTTCGTGCTGACCAAGGCGCTGAAGATGGGCCTGCGTCCCATCCTGTGCATCAACAAGGTCGACCGCGCCCACGCCGACCCGGACCGCGTGCTGAACGAGACCTTCGACCTGTTCGCCGCCCTGGGCGCCACGGACGAGCAGCTGGACTTCCCCGTCATTTACGCCTCGGGCCGTTCGGGCTGGGCGACGCTGGATCTGGCCCAGCCGAACGACAACCTGCACCCGCTGTACGACCTGATCGTCGACCACGTCCCGGCCCCGGCCGCCCAGGCGCGCGTCAACGAGCCGTTCCAGATCCTGAACGTCCTGATCGAAAGCGACCCCTTCCTGGGCCGCCTGCTGACCGGTCGCATCCACTCGGGCAAGGCGGTTCCGGGCATGGCCATCAAGGCCCTGTCGCGCGACGGCAAGACCATCGAACAGGGCCGCATCACCAAGGTGCTGGCCTTCCGCGGCCTGAAGCGCCAGCCGATCGACGAGGGCGTCGAGGCGGGCGACATCGTCGCCATCGCCGGCATGTCCAAGGCCACCGTGGCCGACACCCTGTGCGCGCTGGAAGTGACCGAGGCGCTGGACGCCCTGCCGATCGATCCGCCCACCATCTCCATGACCGTGGGCGTGAACGACAGCCCGCTGGCCGGCCGCGAAGGCGACAAGGTCCAGTCGCGCGTCATCCGCGACCGCCTGCTGAAGGAAGCCGAGGCCAACGTCGCCATCCGCATCACCCAGACGCCGGACTCCGACGCCTATGAAGTCGCCGGTCGCGGCGAACTGCAGCTGGGCGTGCTGATCGAGAACATGCGCCGCGAAGGCTTCGAACTGTCGATCAGCCGTCCGCGCGTGGTCTATCAGACCGGCGAGAACGGCGAGCGCATGGAGCCGATCGAAGACGTCGTCATCGACGTCGACGACGAGTTCTCGGGCGTGGTCATCGAGAAGCTGTCGGCCCGCAAGGCCGAGCTGACCGACATGGGCCCCTCGGGCGCCGGCAAGACCCGCATCCAGCTGAAGTGCCCGTCGCGTTCGCTGATCGGCTATCAGGGCGAGTTCCTGACCGACACGCGCGGCTCGGGCGTGCTGAACCGCGTCTTCAGCCACTATGAGGGCCACAAGGGCGCTATCGAGGGCCGTCTGAAGGGCGTGCTGGTGTCGAACTCGGACGGCGACACGGCGGCCTTCGCCCTGTGGAACCTGGAAGACCGCGGCGTCATGTTCGTCGGCGCCGGCGAAAAGACCTACCAGGGCATGATCATCGGCGAGAACAGCCGCTCCGACGACCTGGACGTCAACCCGATCAAGGGCAAGCAGCTGACCAACGTCCGCGCCTCGGGCAAGGACGAGGCCGTGCGCCTGACCCCGGCGCGCAAGATGAGCCTGGAGCAGGCCATCGCCTATATCGAGGAAGACGAACTGGTCGAGGTCACGCCCAAGTCGATCCGCCTGCGCAAGGAGGTCCTGAACCCCTCCTTCCGCAAGAAGCGCGTCCGCGCCGACTGATGCGATATCTCCCTCCCCTTCATGGGGAGGGTGGCCGAGCCGTCAGGCGAGGCCGGGTGGGGGCGGCGCGGCGAACAGCCCGCCGCCTTTGTCTTGCCTGATGCAGAAGCGCATGGCCGTTTCGCGCAGCCCTCCCCACCCGGCGCTGCGCGCCACCCTCCCCATGAAGGGGAGGGAAAAGATCGCTAGCGCCTCAATCCCAGCAGCCCCAGCCAGCCGCCGCTGGTCAGCAGGGCCACGTCCAGCAGGGCCAGAGGCAGCGGCGTGCTGGGCGGGGCGGCGATGAACTTTGATCGCCAGGCGGGGCCGAACTTGGCCTTGTAGGCGCGCAGGCCCTGGAAGCCGTAGACGGCGCCGCCTTCCTCGAACACCAGGGCGCCGACCCGGGCGAAGACCGGAGCCGTCCGCCGGTCCTCAAGGCCCGACAGCGGCGCCATGCCCAGATCCAGCCGCGCCAGACCTTGATCGCGCGCCCACTGCGCGGTGCGGGTGAACAGATAGTCCATCACCCCGTTCGGCCCCTGGGGGTCGTAGCGCATCAGGTCGATCATGACCTCCCCGCCGCCCGCCCCGCTCAACAGATTGGCGAAGGCGACGATGCGGCCGTTCTCGCGCACCAGGGCCAGGGGCTGGCGGTCCAGGTAGTCGATATCGAACCGGCCGAGCGAAAAGGCCTTCTCCGAGCCGTTGTGGTGCCTCAGCCAGACGTCCGACACGGCGCGCAGTTCGGCCTCCAGCCCGCGCGCCGCGCCGGGCGGGGCCACTTCGAAACCGGCGCCCTCGCGTTCGGCGCGGTTGACGGCGGTGCGCAGGTTCTGCCTGCCCTTGCCCTCGGTCGTGAACCGGGCGGTGTCGATCACGGCGGCTTCCCCGACCTTGCGGACCGCCAGACCCAGGGTCGCCAGGTCCGCCAGCAGCCCTTCGCCTACCGAATAGAAGACCGCCGCCCCGCCGTAACTGTCGGCCAGCTGGGCGAAGGTCCACAACAGCTCCAGCCGTTCCGCCGCCAGGCCCGCCGGTTCGCCCATGGCGATCCAGCGGCGCCCCCGCACGCGATAGGCGATGAAGCTGCGGCCGGACGGACTGAACAACAGGGCCTTGTCGCCCAGCAGGGCCAGCTCCGCCTCGGGAGCGGCCAGTTCAGCGCTCCTCAGCGCCTGCCGGGCGCGTTCGACCTCTTCCGGGGCGGCGGGGCCGTGGGTGCTGGCGCCCGGCGCCGTCGTCAGCGAACGTATGGCCACCGCCAGGGTCAGCACCGCCAGCACCGCCCCGGCGCGCAGGAAGCCCGACGCCTGTTTGTCGACAAGAAAGGTCCACCACAGCTCGTCCGTATAGGCGGTGTCGCGATAGGCGAAGAAGCCCAGCCACAGCATGGCCGCCACCGCCGCCGCCAACATGAGCAGCCACCCCGGCCGCAGCGGCTCTCCCAGACGCGAGCGGCGATTGAAGGCCGCCCGGCATGGCGTCAACAGGGCCGCCGCCACCGTCAGTTCGATCGCCTGGGCCCAGTCCAGCCCCCTCAGCAACGAAAAGACCGCTCCGACCAGAAGGACCGCCAGCGCCGCATAATAGGCGCCGCGCCGCCGTCGCCACAGCCCCGCCGAGATCAGCAGCAGAACAAAACCGGTCACGCTGGCGGCGAAGTGCGACAGGTCGATCAGCAGCGGCGGATAGAAACGGCCCAGCGCCGCCAGCCGGTCATTGAAAGCCGGCGTCACCGCCGACAGCAACATCACCCCGCCCAGCAGGAAGGTGGCGGCCGCAAACATCTGCGGCGTCAACTCATAGGCCAGGCCCGCGAGGCGGCGCGTGATGCGCCACGGGTCATGTTTTGCGCTGGTTTTGGTCAACCACCCTCCGGTGAGCAAGAATCGGCCGTTTGGGGCCAGTAAAAGGTCATTTCAGGGCAGACGAAACCATCCGCGATCACAGGGGTTCATTTTTTCGCGAGCGCCGAGCTCGCCTTCCAGGAGTTTCTCATGATCCGCAAAACCGCCCTGCTGACCGGCATCGCCGGCGCCTTGTTCATCGCCGCCCCTGCCTTCGCCCAGGACGCCACGACGTCGCAGACGCCCGAACCGGCTCCCGCTGAGGCGGCTGCGGCTCAACCGCAGAGCCTGACCCTGACGCCGGGTACGACCGTCAAGAGCGCTGACGGCTCCGAGATCGGCAAGCTGGTCGGCGTCCAGAACGGCGCCAACGGCCAGGAACTGACGGTCCGCACCGCCGATGGCCAGGTCCGCCCGGTGCCGCTGGCCGGCATCCGCCAGGACGGCTCTGACATCGTTGTCGACGCCAGCGCTTCGGATGTCCAGTCGGCCCCGCCGATTCCTTCGGATACGGCCGAGCCGACCCCGGACGCCGCTCCGGCTGATGCGCCGAGCAGCGACGAGCCGACCGGCGATGAACCGACCGACGAACCTTACTAAGAGTCTGGTTCACGACAAAAGGGGCGGCCCTTCGGGCCGCCCCTTAGTTCGTGGTCGTACGACCGGCGCTAGGCGCGTCGCTTCACCAGGCCCAGCAGGAACAGCAGCACTACGGCGCCGATCGTGGCGACGATGATGCCGACGATCCAGTTGCCGGCCGCGTCCACGCCCAACAGATTATTGGCCAGGAACCCGCCGATCAGCGCGCCGACCACGCCGACGATCAGATTGGTCAGCAGGCCGTGGTCCCGCTTCATGATCTTCTCCGCCAGCCATCCGGCGACGATGCCGATGATGATCCAAGCGATGAATCCAAATCCACCCATGTTTCTTCCTTCCTGAAAAGGCTGTCCGCCTTGGCCGTTAATGCGCGTACGCCGCGGCGGTTGCCTCATGTCATGCGCCTTCCCCGCTGAGGGGAAGTCGGCACGCCGTTTGCGAGCTTCCTCCTGTCACGTGCCGAACCGGCACAGCCTCCACGATG
This sequence comes from Brevundimonas sp. S1H14, assembly GCF_047716865.1. Lineage (NCBI taxonomy): Bacteria > Pseudomonadati > Pseudomonadota > Alphaproteobacteria > Caulobacterales > Caulobacteraceae > Brevundimonas > Brevundimonas sp. S1H14. The sequence goes on from NZ_CP136679.1 coordinate 23,344, forward strand.
GGATAGGGTCATGGCCGCCGAAATCGACCTGCACCTGGGCCGTCGCCTGCGCCGACGTCGCCGTCTTCTGGGTCTGACCCAGCAGCAGTTGGGCGATCGCGTGGGCGTCCGCTTTCAGCAGATCCAGAAATACGAATGCGGCGCCAACCGCCTGTCCGCCGCCCGCCTGTGGGAACTGGCCGAAGCGCTGGAAACGCCCGTCACCTATTTCTACGACGGCCTGTCCGCCGAGCCCGCCGCCCTGCCGACCCCCCCCCTGCACCCGACGCTCAACGCCGCCTGACGCTCGCCCCTCCCATCTGCCGACCCTCGTCCTGCGTCAAAGGACCGTGTATCCGGGTCGCATGACCGAGCTGGAATCCTTCGCCGTCGAGCTATCGCGTGAGGCTGCGCGCGTCGCCCTGCCCTTCTTCCGCGGCGCCTTCGCTCAGGAAGACAAGGGCGTCCCCGGCACCTTCGACCCCGTCACCGAAGCCGATCGCGCGGCCGAGGCCGCCATCCGCCGCCTGATCGCCACCCGCTATCCCGACCACGGCGTCATCGGCGAGGAGTACGGCGAGGATCGGCCCGACGGCGAACACGTCTGGGTGCTGGACCCCATCGACGGCACCCGCGCCTTCATCGCCGGCCTGCCTTTGTGGACCACCCTGATCGCCCTGCGCCAGGACGGCGCCCCCGTCATCGGCGCCGTCGGCCAGCCTTATCTGGGCGAGATATTCCTGGGCGGCCCGTCCGGCGCGCGCCTGCTGAAAGGCGATGTCGAGGTTCCGCTCAAGACCCGCTCCTGCCCGAATCTGGATCAGGCGCTGATCGCCACCACCGACCCCGAAATCTTCACCGGCGCCGACCGGGCCGCCTGGGACCGGCTGCGCGCCTCGGCCCGCCTGGCCCGGCTGGGCTGCGACGGCTACGCCTACGCCATGGTCGCGGCGGGAAGCATCGACCTGGTGGCCGAGAGCGAGCTTCAGGTTTGGGACTGGTCGGCGCACAAACCTCTGGTCGAGGCGGCGGGCGGCCGGTTCACCGACTGGAGCGGCCAGCCGCCGCATGAGGCCGACGGCCGCGTCCTGGCGGTCGGCGACGCCCGCCTGACCAATCAGGCCCTGCCCCTGCTGGCCGCCGCTTGACTGATCAGGCGGGCTCGGCCGTCCGCGCCGCCGGAGAGGTCGAGGCCGCTTCCGGCCCCGGCGCCACATAGTCGGCCAGGGCGTCGAACTCGTGCAGGAAGACCCCGCGCAGCTCGTCGACCTCCATGATCACCTCATGTTTGGCGGCAGGGACCTCGACATAGCGGCCGCGTCCCATGCGCCGGGCCGCCCAGCGGTTGGTCTGCTTCCAGACCTTGTCGTCCTCGGCCGCCTGGACCACGCAGACCGGAATCTTCACGCTCTTGAGCGCGCGCGGTTTCAGCGCCCGCTCGCCCGCATCCAGGGCAAAGGCCAGCCAGCCCCAGGTCGGCCCGCCGATGGCAAGGTGCGGACAGGCGTAAAGCTGCTGACGCCACAGGTCGTAGCGCGCCCGGTCGGACGTCAGGGCGTCGTTATCGAAGGTGTGGTCGAAGGGGTCGTCCGGATCGTCCAGCACATAGTCGCCGCCCTTGCCGTGGCGCAGCGCCCAGCGCACCGCCAGCTTGACCGTCCACATCGAGCGTTTGCCGGTCTTGATCCGCAGCATGGGGCTGGACAGGACGGCACCGCCGAACCGGCTCTCGCCCGTCTCCAGCGTCAGCAGGTTCAGACACCCGCCCATCGAATGGCCGACCATGATCCAGGGCTTCGGCGCACGCGCCTCATAGGCGTCCAGCAGGCGGGCGTAGTCGTCCAGGAACTCCTCGACCGCCCGGGCGTGGCCGCGCAGCCGGTCCGGCAGCAGCCGCGCCGACAGCCCCTGCCCCCGCCAGTCGTGCGCCAGCACGCAGAAGCCGCGCGCCAGGAAGTTGCCGATCAGCTCGAAATACTTCTCGATCGGCTCGGTGCGGCCGGGGCTCAGCACCACCGTCCCGCGCGGCGTCTTGGCCTGCAGGGTCGAAGGCGTCCAGAAACCGGCGCGCAGCCGCAGGCCCCCGGCGCCCCGGAACCAGTCGCCCTGGCCGCCCGGCGGACAGGCGGCGCCCGGCACTCCCATCAGCGGCGCGTGAGCGGCGAAGGCGGCGGGGCGGCTCACTCGGGTTTCCTGAACTTCAGCGTCATGCGGTCGCTTTCGCCGATGGCGTCATATTTCGTCCGGTCGAACTCGGGATCGGCGGGCTGGCCCATCGGCGCCGTCAGACGGCGCGGCGCCAGGGTCTCGACCCCGAACGGATGATCCTTGGTGTCGTCCGGATTGGCGTTGATCTCGGACGCCTCGACAAAGACGAAGCCCGCCTCTTCGGCCAGTTGGCGCACGAAGGCTTCCTGCACATAGCCGTTGGCGGCGGCCGGGTCCTGATCCTCGTCCGGCTGAAGACGATGCTGTTCAATCCCCAGGATTCCGCCCGGCCGCAGAGCCGTAAAGGCGTCGGCGAAGGCCTTTTCGGCGATCCCCGCCGCCATCCAGGCGTGAATATAGCGCATGAACAGCACCATATCGGCCGCGCCCGCCGGAGCCACCGGGTCCGAGCCTGGCCCGAAGGCGGTGAACTGCACCGGCCCGTACAGCTTCTTGGATCCCAGGATACGGGCCTTCAGCGCATTGTTGATGGCGACCTGGGCCGGGTCGGCGTTCGGCCCCTCGACAAAGCCCGCCAGATACAGCGTCCCGCCGCCCCGGTTCAGATAGGGGGCCAGGATCTCGGCGTACCAGCCGCTGCCGGGCCAGAAGTCCACGACCGTCATCTTCGGCTGCAGGCCGAAGAAGCGCAGCGTCTCGACCGGGTGGCGCCAGACGTCGCGCGCCTTGTCGTCCGCCGTGCGCCACGATCCGGCGACCGCCCATTCCAGCGAGCCTTCGGGCGGGCCCTTGGGCGCCTCAGGCGCGGGCGTCGGCGCCTCGTCCTTGCGGCCGCAGCCGGCCAGGCCGAACAGGGGCGCGACCAGGGCCAGAGCGCTGGCGCCGGTCAGGACGGATCGCCGCGTCGATCGTTCTGTCATGCGCGCTTCCTCTCGCCGCCTGCCTGCTCGTTCAGGGTGTTCGTCTGGGGCTTAAGGCGCTTCTGCGCCAGGGTCAAAACCACGCACTGCATTGTCATGTGGCGCGTCAGTCAGCGGCGTAGGGCTTGCGGAAGCGCAGGGTCATGCGGTCGCTTTCGCCGATCGCGTCCAGCGCCGCGCGTTCATCGGACGTCAGCGTCCGGCCGTCGCGCTCCGAGGTGCGGGTCGGCTTCAGGCTCCAAACGCCGAAGGGGTGGTCCCTATCGTCCTTCGGGTTGGCGTTCAGCTCGCTACGGGCCTCCAGTTCGAAGCCCGCGCGGCGGGCGGCGTGGATCAGCCAGCTTTCGGGGACATAGCCGGTCGGCGCCGTATCGGCGACGTTCAGCCCATCGGCCGCGCGGTGCTGTTCCACCGCCAGCACGCCGCCGGGCTTCAGCGCCTTGAAGAAGGCCGCCAGATAGGGCTCGGCCCGGCCGTCGCGCGACCAGTTATGGAAGGCGCGGGCCACCACGACCATGTCCGCCGCCCCGTCCGCGACGCCCATGCCCTCGGTCGGACGGTTGACCGGGACGTAGCGCCCGCCGGTCGCCGCCGCATAGGGCTCCAGGATGTTGCGCCACCACCCGGCCCGCCCCGGCTCGATCTCCACCACCGTCAGGCCCGGCTGCAGCCCCCAGAAGGTCAGGGTCTCGAACGGGTGGCGCTCGCTGTCGCGGGCGCGGTCCGCCTCAGGTCGGTCGGTCGAGGCCACGGCCGCCTGAAGCGCCGCGTCCTCGCTAAGGGTCGGCATCTCCATCGACAGGCCCTGACGGCGCGGCAGGGCCGCCGCCTCGGACGGCGCCGCCTGCGCCAGGGCGGCTGTGGCGACAAGGGGCGAGCCGAGAACGGCCCCGGCGAAGGCTATGAAGGCGAGGGTTCGCATGAGGGCTCCGGCCGCTTCCCAATACTGAAAGTAAAATCCTTACGGCGCTTCGCGGCCGCCGCAAGGCGTCGATGCGGCGGAGCGGCGATTTCGCGCGGCCCCTTGCGCCCGAAAAATGGCCTCCTACCTCTTCATCCGAGAGCGCCGATCCTCGGGCTCTCCAGACCTGACGGGGCCGAATGCGGACCGCCGGGGCTGAAACCCTCCGTCGTCCGGGGCCAAAATCGCCGGGCGGCTCAACCTTGCTGAATGTCAGAAGGATGACCCATGCGTACCTATGATTTCTCGCCGCTGTACCGTTCCGCCGTCGGCTTCGACCGTCTGGTCCGTCAGTTGGAAACCGCCGCGCGCTCCGGCCCTGAAAACGGCTGGCCTCCCTATAACATCGAAACGACGGGCGAAGACGCCTATCGCATCGAGATCGCCGTCGCCGGTTTCTCCGCCGATGAGCTGAACATCGAGGCCAAGGAAAACCTGCTGACCGTCACCGGCAAGAAGGCCGCCAATGACAGCGACGGCGCCCAGCGCACCTTCCTGCATCGCGGCCTGGCCGAGCGCGACTTCGAGCGCCGGTTTCAGCTGGCCGACTATGTGGTGGTCAAGGGCGCGGCCCTGGCCCACGGCCTTCTGACCATCGAGCTGAAGCGCGAACTGCCCGAGGCCCTCAAGCCCCGCAACATCGAGATCGCCGCCGGCTCGCCCCTGATCGAGGGCAAGGCCGAACCCAAGGCCAAGAAGGCGGCTTAAGACCTTTTCGCCTGAGTGACCGATCCAAGGGGCGGCGTTCGCGTCGCCCCTTTTTCGTGGGCGGATGCTAACCCGCGTTCAGGTCGGAAAGGTCCAGCCCGCGCGCGCCGCTGGTCTGGGCCCCGGTGAAGTCGGCCTGCCGGGTCTGGGCGCCGTGCAGGATCGCCCGGCTGAGGTCCGCCTCGCTCAGCACGGCCCGACGCATGTCCGCTCCCGTCAGGTCGGCGCCGCGCAGGTTCGCCCCGCTCAGATCGGCGGGCATCAGCCGATCCGCCGTCAGCATCAAGGGCCCCAGTTGCGCCTCGCGCAGGTCCGCTCCGTTCAGCCGCGCTCGCGTCAACCGCGCCCCGCGCAGATCCGCCCGACGCAGATTGGCCGAGCGCAGGTCGGCGCCTTCCAGCTGCGCCCCCTGAAGCTGAACCCCTTCCATGTCCAGGCCGTAGAAGACCGCTCCCTTGGCCGACAGGGCCGTCAGGTTCAGCCCGCGAATGCTCTCCAGCGGCCTTAGATCGACCCCGTCGAACACCGAGGGCTGGCCCTCGGCGCCGCCCGTCTCGCACCACTGGGCGTGTTCGCGCAGCATCTCGGCGGCAGGCATCTCGCTGACCGGCTCGCCCGCCGGGCGATTATCGACCAGGGCGCCGTCCATATTCGCCCCGTCGGTCCGCCACATGGCCGCCTTGACGCCCACCAGGATGGCGTCGCTGAGGTCTGCGCCCGACAGGTCGGCGCCCGACAGGTCCGCCCCGGCCAGATCGGCGCCGCGAAAGCTGGCCTGTTTCAGATTTGCCCGGACCAGCTTGCAGTCCTTCATGACAGCGTCGGTGAAGTCGGCGGCCACGGCGATCACGCCGGTCATGCGCGACCGCTGAAGATTGGCGCCCGCCAGCACGGCCCCCTGCGCCTCCGTCTCCGACCGCTTGCGCGCCTCGACGACGCGGAAGCCCAGCTTGGCGTCCTTGGCGGCGATAGTGCCTTCGCGCAGGTCAGCCTCGAACAGGTCGGCGCCCGACAGGTCCGCGCCGCGCAGGCAGGCCCCGCGCAGATCGGCCCGGCGCAGGCTGGCGTCGACCAGGGTCGCATCCTGCATGTCCGCGCCGAAGAAGTTGGCGTTGTCCAGCTTGGCCCCGGTCAGGTCGCAGCCGATCAGGCAGGCGGCGGTGAAGTCGGCGTCGGCCAGGTTCCGCCCGCGCAGGGACACGCCCGACAGGTCCATCCAGGCGAAGACCGCCCGCGCCCCGCCCGGCCGCGCCTGCCACAGCCGGTCGTGCTTCAGGCAGACGGCGTCGACCTCTTCCTGAGTCAGTTTCCTGCGGACGGGTTCGACGGCCTCGCTCATGGGGCCGTTTATGGCTTACGCCGGATTAAGGAAGTTTTTCGGAAACAAGGGTTTTCCCGCTTCCTATTCCGTGAGCAGCCCCTGTTCGCGCAGGGCCTCGGCCAGCTCGCCGTCCTGGGTCCACAGGCGGGTGTAGCCCGCCTCGCCCAGCCGGTTCAGCTCGGTCGTCAGATCGGCGCGCGGCGCGGCGGCGAACCGTCCGTCGAAACCCGCGCCGTCCTCGCTGATCCGCACCATCGGACGGCCTGTCTCAAGCCGATGCAGGAAGCCTTCGCACAGGACGGCGGCCTCATCCGACAGCAGTCCCGTCTCGACCTTCAGGCCCGACTGGCGCAGCCGCTCCGTGCCCCGGCCCGAGGCGAAGGGCGACGGGTCCAGCGCCGCGATCACCACCCGCTCGACCCCGGCCTCGGCCAGGAAGTGGGCGCAGGACTTGCGGCCCGACGAACGGGCGCCGCACGGCTCCAGCGTCACATAGGCGGTCGCGCCCTTCACGGCCTCGCCCGCCTCGGGCACGGCCTGTTCCTCAGCGTGCGGGCGTCCGCCCGGCGCCGTCGCCGCCTCGGCCAGCACGACCCCGTCCTTGACCAGAACGCAGGCTACGGCCGGATTGGGCCAGGTCTCGCCCATGCGGCTCAGGGCCAGGTCGATGGCCCGCCGCATGAAGACAGCGTCGTCCGCCGCCCCGCTCACGCGATAACTGGCAGGGCTTGCGCCCGCCCCTCGTCCAGATAGCGGGCGGCGACCGGCTTCAGGTCCGCGTCCAGATCGATCTCCAGCGGGTTGCCGGTCGGGATCTCGACATCGACGATCTTGTCGTCCGGCACCGCGAACAGCAATTTGACGATGGCGCGCAGGGAGTTGCCGTGGGCGGCGATCAGCACGTCCTCGCCCGCCTTCAGGCGCGGGGCGATCTCGGCGTCCCAATAGGGCTGCACCCGGTCCAGCGTCGTCTTCAGGCTCTCGGTGTCCGGGATCTCCTTACCGGCGTAGCGGGGATCGCCGGCGAAATCGAACTCGCCGCCCGGCGCCAGCGGCGGCGGCGGCACGTCATAGCTACGGCGCCAGACCTTGACCTGATCCTCGCCGTGCTTGGCCGCCGTCTCGGCCTTGTCCAGCCCGGTCAGGCCGCCGTAATGGCGCTCGTTCAGGCGCCAGTCCTCGATGACCGGCACGTTCTTGAGACACGCCGAGTCCAGCGCCAGGGCGCCGGTGCGCTTGGCCCGCTTCAGCACCGAGGTGAACATGACGGCAGGCTTGAACCCCGCCTGCGCGATCAGCTCGCCGCCGCGCCGGGCCTGGGCCTCGCCCTCAGCCGTCAGGTCGACGTCGACCCAGCCGGTGAAGCGGTTCTCCAGGTTCCATTGGCTCTGGCCATGGCGCAGCAGGATCAGGCGGGTCATCAGGGTCTCCGGGAGCATCCGTATCTTGAGGTTCTCGCTAGGCCCCCGACGCGGGGGCGGTCAAGGTTTCGCCGCATCAGAATAAAGACGGCAGCCATAACAAGGGTCGCGCGTTGTGGCCTCTCGAGCGGGGGAAGGCTATAGGGCCAGACAGATTTGCGACCCCGCGCCTCTCAGCGGCCTATCCAGGAATAACCATGCAAAAGCCCCGTCAGGACATCCGCCCCAACACAGCGGAGTATGAAACCCTGCCCCTGGTCAAACCGACCGGCTTTCGCGAATACGACGCCCGCTGGATTCTGGAAAAAGAGATCAACCTGCTGGGCATTCAGGCCCTGGGCCTCGGCCTGGCCACCTATGTCCACGAGATCGGCCAGACGCCGAAGATCGCCGTCGGCCACGACTTCCGCGGCTATTCCCTGTCGGTGAAGCAGGCGCTGATCCTGGGCCTGCTGGAAGGCGGGATGGAGGTGCTGGACATCGGCCTGGCCCTGTCGCCGATGGCCTATTACGCCCAGTTCGCCCTGGACTGCCCCTGCGTCGCCATGGTCACCGCCAGCCACAATGAGAACGGCTGGACCGGCGTGAAGATGGGCGCACAGGCGCCTCTGACCTTTGGCCCTGACGAGATGGGCCGCCTGAAGGAAATCGTCCTGAACGGTCAGGGCGTCGCCCGCCCCGGCGGTCGGCTGGAGCGCGTCGAAGGCTTCCGCGAGACCTACATCAAGGACGTGGCGTCCAAGGTGAAGCTGTCTCGCCCGCTGAAGGTCGTGGCCGCCTGCGGAAACGGCACGGCCGGAGCCTTCGCCCCCGAGGTTCTGCGCCTGATGGGCGCCGAAGTGATCGAGATGGACACCGACCTCGACTACACCTTCCCCAAATACAATCCGAACCCGGAAGATCACGCCATGCTGGTGCAGATGGCGGCCAAGGTGAAGGAGACGGGCGCCGACCTGGCTCTGGGCTTCGACGGCGACGGCGACCGCTGCGGCGTGGTCGATGACACGGGCGAGGAGATCTTCGCCGACAAGATCGGCCTGATGCTGGCCCGCGACCTGTCCGCCATCCACCCGAACGCCACCTTCGTCGTCGATGTGAAATCGACCGGCCTGTACAAGACCGACGAGGTGCTGAAGGCCAACGGCGCGACCACCGTCTACTGGAAAACCGGCCACTCCTACATCAAGCGAAAGACCGCCGAACTGGGCGCCCTGGCCGGGTTCGAGAAGTCGGGCCACTTCTTCCTGTCGGGCGATCTGGGCCACGGCTATGACGACGGTCTGGTGGCGGCGGGCGCTGTGCTGGCCATGCTGGACCGCAATCCCGGCAGGAGCCTCAGCGAACTGAAGACCGCCCTGCCTGACGCCTGGACCAGCCTGACCATGTCGCCCCACTGCGACGACGAGCTGAAGTATGACGTGCTGGCCAAGATCGTGAAGGAATACGAGGATCTGGCGGCGTCCGGCGGCTCGATCCTGGGCCGCAAGATCGTCGAGGCCATCACCGTCAACGGCGTGCGTGTCCACCTGGAGGACGGCTCCTGGGTGCTGGTCCGCGCCTCTTCCAACAAGCCGGAACTGGTCGTCGTGGTCGAGAGCATGCGCTCGGCCGACGACATGCGCGACCTGTTCCGCAAGGAGATCAAGCCGCGCCTGGCCGCCCACCCGGAAATCGGCGCCTTCAACCAGGAAATCTGATTCCGGTTTGACCGGCGGCGGCGTCGTGGACAATGGTCGTTCCATGAACGACGCCGCCTCCCTCCCCGTGGTCATCGTCGGCGGCGGGTTCTCCGGCGCCATGCTGGCCGCGCGCCTGGCCGAACAGGGGCAGGCCTCGGTTCTGATCGAGCGCAGCGAACAGGTCGGCCTCGGCGTCGCCTATTCGGCTGTGCTGGACGCGCACCGCCTCAACGTCCGCTCGGAGCGGATGAGCGCCCGCCCCGACCGGCCGGCCGACTTCACCGACTGGCTGGCGCTCCACGCCCCCGATTTCGCCGATCCCAACGGCTTCGCGCCGCGCCGCCTCTACGGCCGCTATGTGCAGGACCGGCTTGCGCAGACCGAGGCCGCCCATCCCGGCCTGATCCGCCACGTGAAGGGCGAGGCTGTCCGCATCGAGGGCGAGACCGTCATCCTCGCCGACGGCGCCCGCCTCTCCGGCCGCGCTATGGTGCTGGCCACCGGCAATCCGCCGCCACGCCCAGCCGTGGCGGGCGCCGCCCCCCGACGCATCGCCGACCCTTGGAGCCCCGACGCTCTGAGCGCCATCGCCGCCGCCGACGACGTGGTGATCCTCGGTTCGGGCCTGACCATGGTCGATGTCGTCCTGGCGCTTCAGGCCCAGAACTGGCGCGGCCATGCGACGGTCGTATCGCGGCGCGGTCTGCTGCCGCTGGCTCACGGCGCCCATCACGACGCCCCCCTCGACCTGCCGCCCGAGGCGCGGACCGGCGCCCTGTCCGACCGTCTGGCCGCCGCCCGTCGGCTGGCGCGCGACCACGGCTGGCGCCGCGTGATGGAGGGTTATCGCCCGATCACCCTCGACCTGTGGCGCGCCGCAGCATCCGCCGAGCGCGCCCGCTTCCTGCGCCATCTGCGCCCTTGGTGGGACGTGCATCGCCACCGCATCGCGCCTGAGGTCGCCGCCGAACTCGAGGCGTTGAAGGCGGCAGGCCGCCTGACGGTCATCCCCGGCCGCGCCCAGGCGGTCGCCGCTGATGGCGAAGGCGCGACGCTGACCGTCCGTACACGGAATGGCGCGACACAGACGCTGTCCGCCGCCTGGCTGATCGACTGCACCGGCCCCGGCCACGACGCCGCTCGCGCGCCGCTGACCGCCGCCCTGATCGCTGAAGGCCGCGCCCGCCTCGACGTGGCCGACCTCGGCCTCGACCTGGACTCAGACGGACGCGTCCTGCACGCCGACGGTGCCCCCGACCCCGCCCTGTTCGCTCTCGGCCCCCCCGCCCGCGCCGCCTTTTGGGAAACGGTCGCCGTGCCGGACATCCGCCAGCGGATCGAGGCGCTGACCCGCGTCCTGAGCGCCTGATCGTCATCCACACAGCTAGGGGCGAATTTTCCAGCCTCCATGCAACCTCCTCCACAGTCTAGCCGCTGGCGGGCCTTTCCGTGGTCGGCTATCACCGGGTCAGGAGAGGAAACATAAAAATGAACCGCCACCGCACGCGCGTCCTCGGCGACCGCACCCTCGCGCCTGAAACCCTGATGATGGGCTACGGCTATGATCCAGCCCTGTCGGAGGGCGCGATCAAGGCGCCGCTGTTCCAGGCCTCGACCTTCGTCTTCAAATCGGCCGAGGACGGCAAACGCTTCTTCGAAGTCGCCTATGGCCTGCGCCAGCGCGACCCGGACGAGGCGCTGGGCCTGATCTATTCGCGCATCAACAACCCGAACCTCGAAATTCTCGAAGACCGCCTCGCCGTCTGGGACAAGGCCGACAAGGCTCTGGTCTTCTCCAGCGGCATGGCCGCGATCTCGACCGCCATGCTGGCCCTGGTGCGGCCCGGCGACGTCATCGTCTATACGGCCCCGGCCTATGGCGGCACCGAATACCTGTTCGACCGCATCCTGCCCCGCTACGGCGTCAAGGCGATCAGCGTCCCCGCCGCCGAGGGCGCCGACGCCCTGGACGCGGCCATGATCGCGGCGGCCGCGCAGGCCAAGACCACCGGCGGACGCCTCGCCGCCGTCTATCTGGAGACCCCGGCCAATCCGACCAACCAACTGGTCGACATCGCCCGCGGTGTCGGGCGCCAGGGCCCTGGATCAGGCCGAACCTCCGGCAGTCGCCGTCGACAACACCTTCCTCGGCCCTCTGTGGCAGAGCCCGCTGGAACTGGGCGCCGACCTCGTCCTCTATTCCCTGACCAAATACGTCGGCGGCCACTCGGACCTGATCGCGGGCGGCTGCATGGGCGGGGCGGACCTCATGGCGCGCGTCGGCGAGATGCGGACCATCTGCGGCACGACCGCCGACCCGCACACCGCCTGGCTGCTGCTGCGCAGTCTGGAGACCCTGCACATCCGCATGGAGCGCGCGCAGAACAACGCCCTGATCCTGGCCGAACGCCTGCGCGCCGATCCGCGCGTCAGCGCCGTCCTGACGGCGGGCGGCCCGGACGCTTCGCCAGAACAGCAGGCGATCTTCGAAGCCCAATGCAAGGGCTCCGGCTCGACCTTCTCGCTGGAACTGCCGGGCGGCGAGGCCGAGGCCTTCCGCATGCTGAACGCGCTTCGCCTGTTCAAACTGGCCGTCAGCCTGGGCGGCGCCGAGAGCCTGGCCTCCCACCCCTCCAGCATGACCCATTCGGACTATACGCCCGAAGCCAAGGCGCGCAGCGGCATCGGCGACAATCTGGTGCGCCTGTCGGTCGGGATCGAGAACGTCGAGGACCTGTGGGCCGACCTGGATCAGGCCCTGTCCGCCATCTAACGGCGCAAGCGGCGGGCGATCAGCCCGCCGCCTTCACCGCCTCGGCCACATCATTGACCACGCGCTTGACCAGGGCCTCGTCGTCGCCCTCGGCCATGACGCGGATCAGCTTTTCCGTGCCCGAGGGGCGGACCAGAAGACGGCCCGCGCCGTTCAGGGCGGCTTCCGCCTCGGCCATCGCCGCCTTGACGTTCGCGTCCTCCAGCGGCTTTCCAGCCGTATAGCGGACGTTCTGAAGCAGTTGCGGAACCGGCTCGAACTGGCGCGCCAGCTCGCTCATCGGCGCACCCGCCTCGACCAGCACAGCCAGCACCTGCAGCGCCGCCATCAGGCCGTCGCCGGTCGTGGCGTGATCCTTCAGGATGATGTGGCCCGACTGCTCGCCGCCGATGTTGAAGCCGCCCTCGCGCATCCGCTCCATGACGTAGCGATCGCCGACCTTGGTGCGCTCCAGCGTCAGACCCTCAGCCTTCAGGCGGCGCTCCAGACCCAGGTTGGACATGACGGTGGCGACCACGCCCCTGCCGTTCAGCCGCCCGCGCTTGGCCCAGTCCAGACCGATCAGGGCCATGATCTGATCGCCGTCGACCACATGCCCCTTCTCATCGCAGATGATGACCCGGTCGGCGTCGCCGTCCAGCGCGATGCCGATGTCGCAGCGATAGCGTTTCACCGCCTCCGACACCGTGGCCGGATATGTTGAGCCGCACTCGGCGTTGATGTTCAGGCCGTTAGGCTCCACCCCGACGGGGAAGACCTCGGCGCCCAGTTCATAGAGGGTCGTCGGCGCCACGCGGTAGCCCGCGCCGTTGGCGCAGTCGATGGCGATGCGCAGGCCCTTCAGGCTCAGCCGCTTGGGGAAGGCCTGTTTGGCGATCTCGATATAGCGCGGCGGGGCGTCGTCGATGCGCTTGACCCGGCCCAGCTTGTTCGACGGCGCCAGATCCTGATCCAGAGCCCCGTCCATCATGGCTTCGAGCTTCAGCTCGATCTCGTCCGACAGTTTGTAGCCGTCCGGGCCGAACAGCTTGATGCCGTTGTCGGCGTAGTCGTTGTGCGAGGCCGAGATCATGATGCCCAGATCGGCCCGCATCGAGCGGGTCATCATCGCCACGCCCGGCGTCGGCAGAGGGCCGAAGGTGCGCACATCCATGCCCACCGAAGCCAGCCCCGCCACCAGCGCCGGCTCGATCATATAGCCGGACAGGCGGGTGTCCTTGCCGATCACCACCAGATGGCGCCGGTCGTCGTCGGTGCGGAACAGCCGCCCGGCGGCCAGGCCGACGCGCAGGGCCACCTCGGCCGTCATCGGATGGGTGTTAGCCCGGCCGCGAATGCCGTCGGTGCCGAAGTATTTTCTCTCGCCCAAGAGGCCGTCCCTCGCTGGCGGCCCCGGAATTGCAAAGAAACCTTCCGAAACCCATTTTTTGATGTCGCCGCCCCCGCGATTTCCTAGAGCGGAGTTCCAGGGCGGAGACTGAACCCTCTCGCTTACCTCAATTTCGCGGCCCGGCGCAAAAAGCGGCGGCTGCGTTCCGTTCGGAGCAGACCTCATGTGCGGCATCATCGGCGTCACCGGAACCGGCCCCGTCGTCCCTCGCCTGATCGACAGCCTGAAGCGGCTTGAGTATCGCGGCTACGATTCCGCTGGGATCGCGGTCCAGTCCGAGGGCCGCATCGAGCGCCGCCGCGCCAAGGGCAAGATCCGCGAACTGGAAGCCGTGCTGGCCGCCGAGCCGGTCGCCGGGACCGTCGGCGTCGGCCACACCCGCTGGGCCACCCACGGCGCGCCGACCACGACCAACGCCCACCCGCACAAGGCCGGGCGCGTCTGCCTGGTCCACAACGGCATCATCGAGAATTTCGCCGAGTTGAAGGCTGAGATGGAGGCCGAGGGCCGCATCTTTGAAAGCCAGACCGACACCGAGGTCGTCGCCCACCTGCTGGACCACAAGCTTGCGGCCGGAATGGCGCCGCTGGACGCCTTCAAGGCCACGCTGGACCGTCTGACCGGCGCCTATGCCCTGGCCGTGCTGATTGAGGGCGAGGACGAACTGATCCTGGGCGCCCGTCGCGGCAGCCCCCTGGTCGTGGGCTGGGGCGAGGGCGAGATGTATCTGGGTTCTGACGCCCTGGCCGTCGGCCCCTTCACCCAGAAGATCTCCTATCTCGAAGAGGGCGATTTCGTCGCCGTAACCCGCACCGGCGCGCGCATGTTCGACGCCTCGGGCCGCCCGGCCGACCGCGCCGTGGTTCAGGTCTCGGCCTCTTCGGCGCTGGTCGAGAAGGGCGAATACCGCCACTTCATGGAAAAGGAGATCCACGAACAGCCCGACAGCGTCCAGCACACCCTGTCGGAATACCTCGACCTCGTCTCCGGCAAGGCCAAGGTTCAGACCGTGGACTTCGCCGCCCTCGACCGCATCCAGATCGTCGCCTGCGGCACGGCCTTCTACGCCGCCCAGATCGGCAGATACGCCTTTGAGAAATACGCCGGGCTGCCCTGCGACGTCGAGATCGCCTCGGAGTTCCGCTATCGCGACCCGGCCCTGTCGCCGGGCACGCTGGCCGTCGCCGTCAGCCAGTCGGGCGAGACCGCCGACACCCTGGCGGGCCTGAAATGGTGCAAGGCGCAGGGGCTGAAGACCGCCGCCGTCGTCAACGTCCACACCTCCTCGATGGCGCGTGAGGCTGAAACCCTCTGGCCGACCCACGCCGGGCCGGAAATCGGCGTCGCCTCGACCAAGGCCTTCACCGCCCAGGTCGCCGCCCTGCTGTCCCTGGCCGTCGCGGCGGGCGTAGCGCGCGGCAGGATCGACGCCGTTCAGGAAGCCGAGCTGGTCAAGGCCCTGTTCGAGGCGCCGCGTCTGATCTCCGAAGCCCTGCAGATGGACGCGGGCATCCACGCCCTGACTCTGGACCTGGCCAAGGCGCGCGATGTCCTGTTCTTGGGGCGCGGCCCCATGTTCCCCCTGGCGATGGAAGGCGCGCTGAAGCTGAAGGAGATCAGCTACATCCACGCCGAGGGCTATGCGGCGGGCGAGCTAAAACACGGCCCCATCGCCCTGATCGACGAAGAGACCCCCACCGTGGCCCTGGCCCCGCTGGACGACCTGTTCGAGAAGACCGCTTCCAACCTTCAGGAAGTCGCCGCGCGCGGCGGCCCGGTCATCATGATCGCCCCCGAAAAGGCGCCTGACCCGCACGGCGCCGGCATCCGCCGCGTCCACGCCCCCGACTGCCCGGCCCTGATCGCGCCTTTGGTCTACGCCGTGCCGATGCAACTGCTGGCCTATTACACCGCCGTCCAGAAGGGCACCGACGTCGACCAGCCCCGCAACCTAGCCAAGTCGGTGACGGTGGAATAGGCGAACCCGATCAGCCAAGGGGCGTTTGGAAGCTTCACAAATTACGCCTATGACAGGCGCCCCAAGGCTGATCAGGACGATCCATGACCACCTCCCCCGCCCGCCTTCGCCCAGCCCCTCTGCGCAAGGCGGTCCTGCCCGTAGCCGGTCTCGGCACGCGGGTTCTGCCCGGCACCAAGACCACGCCGAAGGAGCTGCTGAACGTCGTCGACCGGCCGATCCTCTCCTACATCGTGGAAGAGGCGCGCGAGGCGGGGATCGAGCACATCGTCTTCGTCACCGGCCGCGCCAAACAGGCCATCGAGGACTATTTCGACCACCAGATCGAGCTTGAGGCCCAGCTCCTGGCCAAGGGCAAGACCGAGATTCTGGCGACCATGAACGCCGAACTGGCCCAGGCCGGGGAAATGAGCTTCACCCGCCAGATGCAGCCCAAGGGCCTGGGCCACGCCGTCTGGTGCGCCCGCGACATCATCGGCCCCGAGCCCTTCGCCGTCATCCTGCCCGACGTGATCGTGGATTCGCAGCCGGGCGCCCTGAAGCAGTTGGCCGAGGTCTACGCCGAGGTCGGCGGCAACGTCATCGGCGTCGAGGCCGTGCCCGAGGCCGACACCCACAAATACGGCATCATCGACCCCGCCTCTCACAACGGCCGCCGCTACGGCATGAAGGGCATGGTCGAGAAGCCCGCCCAGGGCTCGGCGCCGTCCAATATGTCGATCTCGGGCCGCTACATCCTGCAGCCGGAAATCTTCGACCTGCTGGAGACGCAGGAGCGCGGCGCCGGCGGCGAGATTCAGCTGACCGACGCCATGGCCCGGCTGATGCAATCGCAGACCTTCACCGCCTATGAGTATGAAGGCGTGACCCACGACTGCGGCGACAAGATCGGCCTTCTGCGCGCCAACGTCGCCCTCGCCCTGAAGCGCCCCGACCTGGGCGACGCGGCCCGCGCCGCCATTGAAGGCCTGCTGTAAATTCCCTTCTCCCCCTGTGGGAGAAGGTGGCAGGCGAAGCCTGACGGATGAGGGGTGGCGACGGCGCGTTTGCAAACCTGCCGCTACTGTCCCGCCTCGTCGTCTAAAGGTCGCACTCACACCCCTCATCCGAGCGCCTTCGGCGCCCACCTTCTCCCACAAGGGGAGAAGGACGAACGGCGCCTGCACATCAGGCTTTGAAAACCTCTTTTATTTCAAGGTCCCGGTCTCTGCGTCCCCCTGTCTAGCCCGCCTTACCGCCCCACCGCCGCATTATCCCTGCGCGGCCCAGCCAATCCCTCCGATTTCAGACGATTCAGACGAATTGGACTCTGTTTTTCCGTCCTGCGTCGCTTTAGCCGCTTCTCGCGCGCCACGCTTTCGCCTTCTCACGCGTTCGGCTAGGCAAGAGGGGGCGTTGAAAACGAGGTTCGACCGATGCGCGTGATGATTCTGGGCGGCGACGGCTTCTGCGGCTGGCCCACGGCCCTGCACCTGTCGGCGCGCGGCTGGGAGGTGCTGATCGTCGACAACCTCAGCCGACGCAACATCGACAATGAGCTGGAAATCCGCTCCCTGACCCCGATCCGCACGATGGGCGAGCGCATCGCCGCGTGGAAAGAGGTCTCAGGCCGCACCATCGACTTCGTCAATCTGACCGTCGGCAAGGAGTTCGACCGCCTGGTCGCCCTGATCGGGGACTGGGCGCCGGACAGCGTCGTCCACTTCGCCGAACAACGCGCCGCCCCCTATTCGATGAAGTCGGCGCGGCACAAGATCTACACCGTCGACAACAATCTGAACGCCACCAACCACCTGCTGGCCGCCATCGTCGAGAGCGGGCGGGACGTGCACCTGGCGCACCTGGGGACGATGGGCGTCTATGGCTACACCACGGCGGGCCTGCGCATTCCCGAGGGCTATCTGAAGGTCACCGTCGATACGGACCACGGCCCCACCGAGCAGGAAATCCTGTTCCCGCCGAACCCCGGCAGCATCTATCACATGACCAAGACGCAGGACGCCCTGCTGTTCCAGTTCTACGCCAAGAACGATTCCCTGCGGATCACCGACCTGCATCAGGGCATCGTCTGGGGCGCCCAGACCGAGGAAACCCGTCAGGACGAGCGCCTGATCAACCGCTTCGACTATGACGGCGACTACGGCACCGTGCTGAACCGCTTTCTGATGCAGGGCGCGCTTGGCTATCCACTGACGGTGCACGGCTCGGGCGGCCAGACACGCGCCTTCATCCACATTCAGGACACGGTGCGCTGCGTCGAACTGGCGCTGAACAACCCGCCCAAACGCGGCGAGCGGGTCAAGATCCTCAACCAGATGACCGAGAGCCGCCGTGTCCGCGACCTGGCGCATATGGTGGCCGAGATGACGGGCGCGCCGGTCCACAACGTCGCCAATCCGCGTCAGGAGGCTGACGAGAACGAACTGGTCGTCGCCAATGACCAGTTCCGCGAACTGGGGCTGAAGCCAATCACCCTGGCCGAGGGCCTGATGGCCGATGTGACCGAGATCGCCCGCCGCTACGCCGACCGCGCTGACCGCAGCAAGATCCCTTGCGTCAGCGCCTGGAACGCCGGCCGCGCCGAGGCCTTGAGGGACGAGACCGAAGCAAACGCCGCCCCTGCCCCCGTCCGCGTCCTGTCCGCCTGAGAGACCGAAGCCTGATGACCGAACCCGCCGCCGCCCCGTCCCTGTTGGTCTTCGGCGGCGGCTATCTGGGACAGGCGGCGGCGCGCGAGGCCCTGCAGCGCGGCGGCGCGTCCTTCGCCACCTCGCGCGATCCACAGACCCGTCAGGCGTTGGCGGCGCAGGGGATCACGCCCGTCGATCCGGCTGACGCCAAGGCTCTGGGCGAGGCCCTGGCCGCCGCACAGGCCGTGCTGATCACCACGCCGCCGGACGCTCACGGCTGCCCCGCCCTGCGCGCCCTGACGCCGCTGGCGGGCGACGCCTGGCCCGACTGGATCGGCTATGTCTCCTCCACCTCCGTCTACGGCGACCGGGCGGGCGGCTGGGCCTTCGAGGGTGATCCGCTGAACGCCGCCACGCTGGAAGGCGCCCGCCGCGCGCGGGTCGAGCGCGACTGGCTGGACGGCGCCCAGGGCATGGGACTGACGCTGCAGGTCTTCCGCCTGCCCGGCTTCTACGGCCCTAGCCGCAGCGTCATCGACCGCCAGCGCGCCGGAACCGCGCGTCTGGTGAAAAAGCCCGGCCAGGTATTCAACCGCATTCACGTGGACGACATCGTCTCAGGCCTGTTCGCCTCCATGGCCCGACCGCGCCCAGGCGGCGTCTATAATCTGACCGACGACGAGCCGACCGCCGCCGACGTCGTAACCGCATGGGCCGCCGAGCGCTTGGGCTTGCCTCGTCCGCCCGAAGTCGACTGGACCGCCCCCGAGGTCAGCGAGGCCATGCGCCGCTTCTATCTGGACTCCAAGCGCGTCTCCAACGCCCGCGCCAAGGCCGAGCTGGGCTGGCGCCCCCGCTATCCCTCTTACCGCGAGGGGCTGGAAGCGATCCTGACGTCAGAAGCCTGACGTCAGCCCGGCTTGCGCGCGATCAGGTCGATCAGGGCCGAGACGCCCGAATGACCGGGGCCTTCGTTCAGTTCGGCGTCATAGATGTCGATCCGCTCGATATCGAAGTCGGCGAAGGTCTCGCGCAGCAGAGCCTCTGTATAGAGGTTCTCCTCCACCCCCGGCCCGCCCGTGCCATAGGCCAGTTGCTCGGGCCGATAGCCTTCCAACAGCAGCAGGCCGCCGGGCTTCAGCGCCGCCTTCATTCGGGCGAACATCCGGTCGCGCGCGGCCGGGCCGACGAACTGGATGAAGACGCCGACGACCACGTCCATCGTCCCCTCGGGCCATGCCCAGTCGTCCAGCCCGCCGATCTGGGCATCCAGCGCCACGCCGCGTTTCGTCGCCAGCGCCCGCGCCTTCTCCACCGCACGCGGGGAAATGTCGAAGGTCAGGACGTCCAGCCCCTGCTGCGCCAGCCAGACGCCGTTGCGGCCTTCGCCGTCGGCGACGGACAGGGCCTTCAGCCCCGACCTCAGCCGCTCCGCCTGCCGCGCCAGAAAGGCGTTGGGCGCCTCGCCGAAGCGATAGGCGTCAACGGCATAGCGTTCATCCCAGAAGGCGCGCGTGTCGGACGCAGCAGTCATCAGCGATCTCCCTTGAAGCTCAAGGGGATATGGCGTCGCCGCCCCGGCTCGCAAGCATCAACGCCCCGCGTCGCTCAAGCCGCGAGGGTCCGCGACCCGAGCATAGCGACACTTAAAATGGCAGGATGTTGCGCTGGCGGCTGTAGCTCATGGTGCCGACATTGGCGCCCAGACGCACGCCGACGCCGGTGCGGATCGGCGCCAGGACGATGCCGTCGGCGCGCTGATAGTTCACGCCAAGGCCCGCGACCAGATAGGCCGAGCCTTCAACGCCCGGATAGCGGCGATAGAGCATGTCGGGGTGATACAGGCCGTAGACCAGGGTGAAGACCCGGCTGGCGTTGCCGCCCCAGTCCCAGCCGATGGAGGCCCCCTGCCAATAGACTTCCTGCGACGCCGACAGGTCCTTCATATGCAGGGCGCCGCGGCCATAACGCAGACCGGCGACGACAGCGCCAGCGCCTTCCTCGCCCGCGATATAGGCGGTCGGGCGGTCGCCCTGTTCGGCGAAGATGCGCTCGATGGCGCCGCCCACGGCCTCGGCGGCGATGCCCAGCTCGCGCGACCCGGCCGCGACCAGTTCGTCGAAGGTATAGGCCTGGGCGTTGTTGTCCGAGGCGATCGGATAATTTGGATCAGCCGGCGGGCGGCTGGCGCAGGCGCCGAGGCCGGCGGGCAGGGCTCCGGCGGCGGCGAGGCCGAGGCTGGTGCGGATCAGTTGGCGGCGGTGCATGGTCGAGGCTCCCGGCTAAGGACGGTCCGCCCGACGTCGCGGGCTTGGCCTACCGTCCGTGCCTTTTACGGCAGCCTTGGGGCTTTAAGGTTAACCGAAGATTGCTTGGCCGCAGAAGTTCCGGCGGCCCGTGTCTCAGGCCGCCGGTTTTTTCTGTCTTCAGGCGCGCAGGGTTCCGCCCGCCTTGGCCGCCGCCGCCTTGACCTTGGCCATCAGGGCCTCGATTTCGGCCTCGGCCAGGGTGGCGGCGCGGGGCTGGATCTCGACCTCGATGGCGACCGACTTCTGGCCTTCGGGCACGCCCTGGCCGCGATAGACGTCGAACACGCGAACATCGGCGATCAGCGCCTTGTCGGCGCCCGCCACCGCGCGGGTCAGATCGCCCACGGCCTTGGCCTCGTCCATCAGGAAGGCGAAGTCGCGGGTCAGGGGCATCAGGTTCGGCAGGTCCGCCGCGCCGCGCGCCTTGCCGGATTTGCCGCGCGGTTCCGGTACGGAATCGAGCACGATCTCGAAGGCCAGCATGGGGCCGTCGGCGTCCAGCGCCTTCAGCACGCGCGGGTGCAGGGCGCCGAACTCGACGATGACGTTCTTGGGGCCCAGTTGCAGCCGGGCCGAACGGCCGGGGTGCCACCAGTCGCGGTTGGAGCCCTGGGCCAGTTGCAGGGAGGCGACCGGGGCGCCGATCTCTTCCAGCACGGCCAGCAGGTCGCCCTTCAGCGCGAACAGGGGGTCTTCCCCCGCCCCGCCCCAGTGACGGTCGGCGTGCGGCGCGACCAGACCGGCGATGACGGTGCGCTGGCCGGTCGGCTGATCGTCCAGATAGATGGGGCCGATCTCGAACAGGGCGACGTCGGCGTGGCCGCGCGCGGCGTTGCGCGCCGCCGCCTGGATCAGGTTCGGCAGCACCGAAGGACGCATGCAGTCCAGATCCGCCGCGATGGGGTTCTCCAGCACCAGCCGCTCGTCCCCGCCGCCGAACAGGGCCGCGATCGACTGCTTGGTGAAGGACCAGGTGACGGCCTCGGCATAGCCCAGGGCGGCCAGGGCGCGACGGGCCGTGCGCACGCGCGCCTGACGCGGGCTCAGCACCCCGCCGGGGGCCGGGGCGACGGGCGGCAGGGGCGCGTCGGGCAGGGCGGCGTAGCCCTCGATGCGGGCGACCTCCTCGACCAGATCGGCCGGGCCCTCGATGTCGCGGCGCCACGACGGCGGCGTCACCGACCAGGGCGAGCCGCGCATGACGGTGAAGCCCAGGGCGAACAGGATCTCGAAGATCCGGTCCTCGCTGAGGTCCATGCCTGACAGGCGCTTCACATAGGCCGGATCGAAGGCGAAGGCGGCAGGTGCGGCCGGAGCCTCGCCCGCTGCCGTGACCGTCGACGGCTCGCCGCCGCACAGGTCGAGGATCAGTTGCGTGGCCAACTCCAGCCCCGGCACGACCGAGGCCGTGTCCACGCCGCGCGCAAAGCGATACTGCGCGTCCGAATTGATCCCCAGCGAGCGGCCCGTCTGGGCGGTGACGATGGGGTCGAACCAGGCGCTTTCGACGAAGACGTCGACCGTGTCGTCCGAGCACCCTGTCGAGACACCGCCCATGACGCCGCCCAGGCCGATGGCGCGCTGGCCCCCGGCGTCGGCGATGACGCAGTCGGCGGCGCCCGGCGCATAGGTCTTGCCGTCCAGCGCCTCGATCTGATCAGCCTCGCCGCGACCGGCGCGCACGACGATCCCCTCGCCCGACAGGCTCGCCAGATCATAAACGTGCAGCGGCCGCGCGCGGTCGAAGGAAATCAGGTTGGTGATGTCGACGAGGCGATTGATCGGACGCAGGCCGATGGCCGTCAGCCGTTGCTGCAGCCATTCCGGCGACGGGCCGTTGCGCACGCCCCGGATCACGCGACCGGCGAAAACCGGGCACAGTTCGGGCGCCTCCAGGGTCACCGAGACGGGGCTGTCGAAAGCCCCGGCGACCGGCGCGATCTCCGGCGTCGTCAGCTTGCCGAGCCCAGCGGCGGCCAGGTCGCGGGCGATGCCCGCCACGCCCAGCCAGTCGGGACGGTTCGGCGTCACCTCGAAGTCGATGACCGGCTCGGCGCCGAAGACGCCCGCAGCGGGCGCGCCGACCTGCAGATCGTCGGCCAGCTCAAGAATGCCGTCGCTGTCGTCGGCCAACTCCAGCTCGGCGGCCGAGCACAGCATGCCGTTGGACACCACGCCGCGCACCGGCTTCTCGACCAGGGTCACGCCCAGCCCCGGCACATAGGCGCCGATGGGAGCATAGATGGTGGTCAGGCCCGCCCGCGCGTTCGGGGCGCCGCAGACGATCTCCTTCATCCCGTCGACGGTCTCGACCTGACAGACCTGCAGCCGGTCAGCGTTCGGGTGACGCTCGGCCGACACGATCCGGGCGACCGTGAAGGGGGCCAGGGCGGCGATCGGGTCGTGGACCTGCTCGACCTCCAGCCCGGCCATGGTCATGGCCTCGGCGACCTGATCGACCTGCGCCTCGGTATCGAGGTGGGCCTTCAGCCAGGAAAGCGTGAACTTCATTGGGTCGATCCCGACTGGGACAGCGCCGCCACCATGTTGTCGAGGAACTCCGACGGGCCGGTGAAGCCGACGCCCAGGAAGTTGCAGTTGATGAACTGGCAGTTCTTGAACGGGATCGGCCCGGTGACGCGCTGCGGCCCCATCGGGGTCAGCATCAGATTACGCGGGTCGCCCTTGGCGTCGCCCATGTTGCAGCCGTCGAAATTGCAGCCTTCCAGCGGCAGCAGGACCGCAGGCCCTTCCATCAGGCAGTTCTCGAACCGGCGGTTCTCGATGGCGGGCAGCCCGACGCGCGCCGTCTCCATGAACAACTGGGGCAGCCACACGTTCTTGCCGACATAGGTGGGGCCGGGGCCGAGCGCTTCGAGGGTGATGGTGGTGTCAGTCATTGGAATCTTTCAAAGAACACAGGAGAGGGCGAACGGCGCCGCTCCCGGCGCCCGCAGGCGTCACCCCTTAGTTTGCGCCTCGGCGCGGGCGCTCAGCAGGCCCTGCTCCATTTCGTCCAGCGCCTCCTTGGCGCCGGTGAAGGCCACCTGCACGAAACGGCAGCGCACGAAGCGACAGTTGGACATGCCGATCGCCCCGGCGATCATGGAGCCGCGCGGGTCCAGCAACAGGGTGCGCGGGTCCTCGGCCACGCCCATGTTGCAGCCGTCAAAAGCAGTGCCGTTCATGATCGCCATCACCGCCGGGCCTTCGATCAGGCATTCGGTGAAGGTCTTGCCGTCGATGAAGACCTGTCCGGCGTTCATGTGATGCACGGCCAGAGACGGCAGCCAGACGGCTTCCTTCTCAAACGTGGTGCGGGCGACGATCTCGCGGCCCAGTTTTTCTTCGGGCGACATCTCGGTCTGGTCGGTCATTGGCGTGTTCCAGTTCAGCTGAGGCCCGACGCCGGATTCGGCGCGGCGAAGGCGGAGAAGCCGTAGTGCGCCAGCCAGCGCGTATCGGCCTCGAACATGGGGCGCAGGTCCGGCACCCCGTATTTGAGCATGGCCAGGCGGTCGACACCCATGCCGAAGGCGAAACCCTGATACTCGTCCGGGTCGATGCCGCAGTTGCGCAGGACGTTCGGGTGAACCATCCCGCAGCCCAGAATCTCCAGCCAGTCCTCGCCCTCGTTCAGGGTCAGCTTGCCGCCGGAACGATCGCAGCGGATGTCCATCTCGGCCGAGGGCTCGGTGAAGGGGAAGTGGTGCGGACGGAAACGGGCGTGAACGTCGTCCAGCTCGAAGAAGCGGGCGATGAAGGTCTCCAGCGTCGTCTTCAGATGGCCCATGTGGATGTCGCGGTCGATCACCAGGCCTTCGATCTGGTGGAACATCGGCGTGTGGGTCGCGTCGGAATCCTTACGGAAGGTGCGGCCCGGCGCGATGATGCGGATCGGCGGCTTCTGCGACATCATGGTGCGGACCTGCACCGGGCTGGTGTGGGTGCGCAGCACCTTGCGCTCGCCCGTTTCCGGGTCGGGCTTCAGGAAGAAGGTGTCGTGCATTTCCCGCGCCGGATGCTTGGGCGGGAAGTTCAGGGCGGTGAAGTTGTGGAAATCGTCCTCGATGTCCGGCCCCTCGGCGACCGAGAAGCCCATGTCGGCGAAGACGGCGACCATTTCGTCCATGACCTGCATGGTCGGATGCACCCCGCCCTTGCGGCGCGGGCGGCTGGGCAGGGTCAGGTCGACGCGCTCGGCCAGCAGGCGGGCGTCCAGCTCGGCGGCCTCCAGCTCGGCCTTGCGGGCGGAAAGAGCCGACGACACCCGGTCGCGCAGGCCGTTGATGACGGGGCCGCGCTCGCGGCGCTCATCCGGGCTCAGCGCCCCCATGCCTTTCAGCAGGCCCGAGATCGAGCCGGACTTGCCGAGGGCGGCGACGCGGATGTCCTCCAGACCCGCCACGCTCTCGGCCGAGCCGATGGCGTTGATGAGGTCCAGTTCCAGTTGAGCGAGATCGGTCATGAGGGTCGTCTAGCCGCTAGGAACGAAAGCAAAAAGCCCCCCGGCGCGAACCGGAGGGCTTTTGCTTCATCCCGTGAGGGAGAAAGGCCTGGAGCCTGATCGGTTGAAGGGAAATCGCTTCGCGATTTCACTGATGCCGTGAATCAGGCTCCCACTTTAATTTTAAGCGAATATCTGAGTTCAGATGCTTTCGCATCTGAACCGATTTCGCTTTAGGCCAGGGCCGCGCGAACCTTGTCGGCGATGCCCTTGAAGCCGGCTTCATCGGCGGCGATGGCGGCCAGAACCTTGCGGTCCAGCTCGATGCCCGCCTTGTTCAGGCCGTGCATGAACTGCGAATAGGTGAAGCCTTCGGTGCGGGCCGCGGCGTTGATGCGCTGGATCCACAGGGCGCGGAACGAGCGCTTCTTGTTGCGACGGTCGCGGTAGGCGTACTGACCGGCGCGATCCACTGCGGCCTTGGCGGCGCGGATGGTGTTCTTGCGGCGGCCGTAGAAGCCCTTGGCCTGCTTCAGGACTTTCTTGTGCTTGGCGTGGGACGTAACGCCCCGAGTGACGCGAGCCATTGTGATTTTTCCCTTCGGGAAGTCCCTACCGCTCGGCCCGCGGGGCCTCGCTGCTTGAGGGACTTAGTTCAAATTCTATGCGGTTGAGAGATCGTGTCTGCGTGCGCCGATCAGGCGTACGGCATGTAGGACTTGATCTTCTTGGCGTCGGCGTCGGCCATGACCGAAGTGCCGCGGTTCTGGCGGATGTACTTCGAGTTGTGGCTGATCAAACGGTGGCGCTTGCCGGCCACGCCAGCCTTGACCTTGCCCGTCGCGGTGAATTTGAAGCGCTTCTTGGCGCCCGACTTCGTCTTCAGCTTCGGCATTTTCACTCTCTGTCTTTTAGAGGGCTACCGCTCTTCGAGCTACTTGAGCCCGACCAGCGCTAACCTGATTTAAGACCGCCCAGGCATGCCTGTTCGCCCGGCGGTCCGGTACGCGAAGGCGCGGCTTTTACGCCAAGAGGCGGGCAGAGGCAAGAAGAGTCCGCGCTGGCCCGGTCACGCCTGAGCCGAACGACGGCGCACGGCGCGCCCGGCGTTGATCGCCATGGCCGCTGCGGGAACGGTCAGGGCGGCGCCGGCCAGGAAGGGCCAGTTCGGCCCGACCGCCGAATACAGCACCCCGGCGACGATAGGGCCGACGATGCGCGCCATCGAGCCCGCCGCCATGTTCAGCCCCAGCATGGCGCCCTGCCGGTCCGGCGGCGACGAGCGGCTGATCATGGCCGAGATGTTGGGCATGGCCAGCGACATGCCGCAGGCCCCGATCCCCATGATGACCGGAATGATCCACCCAGCGACCAGTGGAAGACTGAACAGGCCCATATCGATCCGTCCCGCCGGGAACCAGGCGACCGGTGCCGCCACCTGAAGCACCATCGACAGGCCGAACAGCAGCATGCCGACCGCCAGCACCCGCGCCTCGCCGAAGCGCCGCGCCAGCCGCCCGGCCACCAGCCCCTGGTTCACCGCCGAGATCAGCCCCACGATCATGAAGCTGAGCCCCACCTCGCGCGCCGTCCAGGCATAGCGATGCTCGGCCCACAGGCCAAAGGCGGCCTCCATCGCCGAAAAGCCCGCCAGATAGATCAGGCTGACCATCAGGACGCGCGAGATCACCTCATCGGTGCGGGCGAAGCTGACGCCCGACAGGAAGGCGGGACGCGGCGCGGCCGGGTCCGCCCTGGTGCGGCTCTCGCGCAGGAAGAACATCACCCCCAGCGCCGCCGCCACCGCCGCGCCTGAGCCGGCGAAGATCGGCAGCTGATAGCCGACATGACCCATCTGCGGCTGGGCCAGGAGACCGCCCAGCCCCGGCCCGACTATGAAGCCCAGACCGAAGGCCGCGCCGATCAATCCCATGCGCCCGGCCCGGCGCTCGGGCGGGGTGACATCGGCGATATAGCCCTGAACCGTCGAGATGTTGCCTGCGCCCAGGCCGGTGAACAGCCTCACCGCCACCGCGACCCAGATGTTGGGCGCGAACGCCAGCAGCAGATAGCCCACGGCGTTGGCCGCCAGCGTCGCCAGCAGCACCGGCTTGCGCCCGATCCGGTCCGACAGCCGCCCCCAGAAGGGCTCGGCGAAGAACTGGCCCAGGGAATAGGCCGAGAACATCAGGGTGATCTGCCACGGCTCGGCCTGCAGGCTCTGGGCGAAGAACGGCAGCAGCGGCACCACCAGCCCGAACCCGACCAGATTGATGAACACCACGGCGAACAGAACCGCCAGGGTCGGCGCCTGCGCCTTGGGAGACAGGGAAACGGACATGATCCCGCCTTAGACCATTTTCGGCGCGGTCGGAATCAACCGTCGCTAGAACGGCGGCTGAAAATTATCCGAAGCTGACGCCGGACAATCACAGAGCGCCTCGGCCGCCGCCGTGGCTCAATCGGCCGGGTTATGGACTGTCAGAAAGCGCACGGTTTCGCGTAGCATCCTCTGACGCGTCTCCGGCCGGGAAAGCCAGTGATCCTCGCTTTCCAGCTCGACCAGCTCCACCGGCTTGCCCGCGCGGCGCATGGCGTCGGCCATGACGCGGCTCTGCTCGATATTGACCACCGTGTCGTTCTTGCCGTGGATCAGCAACAGCGGGCCTTCAACCTGATCCGCCAGCATGGCGGGAGACAGGGCGTCCAGCGCCCGATCATTCAGCTTTTCGGCGCCCATGAAGCGGTTCCAGTAACGCACAGCGTGGCTGTTCCGCTCGCCCTGACGGTTCGCCACGCGGTTGACCATCCGCCTCAGGTCGGAAACGCCGTTGACGGACACCGCACAGCGATACGGCTCCTTATCGATCGTCAGCCCCGCCATCGCCGCATAGCCGCCATAGCTGCCGCCGACGATACAGACCCGCGCAGGATCTATGACGCCCTCCGCCGCCAGCCAGCGCACGCCGTCCGACAGGTCCGTCTGCATCTTGCGCCCCCATTCGCCGTAGCCCGCCTCCATGAAGGCGCGCCCATACCCCGAAGAGCCCCGGAAGTTGGGCTGCAGAACAGCATAGCCTCTGGATGCGAGAGCCTGAGCCCAGTAGTCGAACCCAGCGACGTCGCGAGCCGCCGGCCCCCCGTGCGCCAGAACAATCAGGGGCAGGTTCGTCGGCGTCTCCACGCCCGGCGGCAGTGTCAGATAGCCGGGAATCTCCAACCCATCCGCCGCTGTATATGTGATCGGCCGCACAACGCCGACCTGCTCGGCCAGAATGGTCGGATAGGCCTCGGCCACGATGTTGGCCTCGCCCGCATCGAAGTCGACGAGCTGATAGACCCCTGACTCGCCCGTATCGATGAAGACCACGACCAGATTCAAGGCATCGGTCCAGGATATGAGTTGCGGAGCCTTGCCGGGAAAGGCCCGCGCAATCGCCTGCCACCGGCGCCCCGCCGCAGCGTCCAGGAACTCGTAACCGACGCCGTCTTCATCCTGATAACTCCCGCCGATCAACAGACCGGTGCGAGGATGGTGGATCAGCCGGGTCGGATGCCGCTCAAACGGGAGACGGACCCAGTCGCCGCTCGCGACATCGACCTCGAACAGCACATGGCCGGTCTCGGATTCGGCGGTGTCGGAAAGGTCGGGCCGCCTGGCGCTGACGATGACCGTATTGGCGCTGCGCCCCATGCCGACCAGACTGGGCGTATCCAGCGCCGCATCGACCGCCCATGCCTGCCGCAGGCGCCATCCTTCACGCAGATGCAGCGACCAACGGCCATGACGTTCGACATAGCGCGACTCGGCGATCACCTCGCCCTCGGCGTTCAGGACATAATCTTCCGTATCGCGGTCCATCGCGGAAACCGACCGGCCGCGTCCGCTGCTCAGATTGATTCTGTGAAGGTCGATCTGACCTGTGAGGACATTGACGCCTCGCGCAAAGACAGCGTCGCCCTGCGACGTCCGGCGAACGGCCGCGCCGCCATAAAGGGTCGCCAGAACATCGGGGGTCGCGCGGAGCACCTGGACGATGTCCTTGGTCTTCAACTCCAGCATCATGCCAAAGAACAGTTCTGAGCGCGGCACCCCAAGAAGCGGCAGGCTGTGTGTCTGCGAGGTGATGATCAGAATCCGCTCTTCGCCGATCCAGCGCAGGTCGCGGACCTTGGCCTCCCCGATCGAGGCGGCGAAGACGCTTTCGCCGGTGGTTATCCGGCTGACCGCCAGGGCGCGCTTCTCGCCGACCACCATGACCCGGGCGATCAGGTCGCCGCTGGGCGAAAGCTCCACATGGTCAACGGCGGGGGCGGCGCCATAGGCGTCAAGCGCGGGCGCGTCGGCCGCGACACGTCCTGCCCAAATCGACATGGCCAGAACCAACGCCAGGACGATCGCCCCTGCCCGCAAGCCTCCCATTCCGCCCCTCCGTCGGCGCCCTTAAACCGCACCTAACCTGACAGCGTTCGCCCAGCGTGCAAGGCGTTAAAAAACCCCGACCTTTCGGTCGGGGTTCCTGAAACGCGATATCAGCGATGCGAGATCAGCGCGGCGCCAGGATCATGATCATCTGACGGCCTTCCATCTTGGGCGCGAACTCGACCTTGGCCTCTTCCTCGAAATCGGCCTGGACCTTGTGCATCAGCTTCATCCCCAGTTCGGGGTGGGCCATTTCGCGGCCGCGGAAGCGGATGGTCACCTTGACCTTGTCGCCGTCGTCGAAGAAGCGATGCATGGCCTTGGCCTTCACATCGTAGTCGTGGCTGTCGATGTTCGGGCGGAGCTTGATTTCCTTCAGCTCGACGACCTTCTGACGCTTGCGCGCCTCAGCCTTCTTTTTCTGTTCCTGGAAACGATGCTTGCCGTAGTCGAGAATCTTGCACACCGGCGTTTCGGCGTTGGCGACGATCTGAACCAGGTCCAGGCCTGCCTCTTCGGCGGCCTCCAGCGCGGCGGACAAAGGCATGACGCCCTGTTTTTCCCCATTCTGGTCGATGAGCAGAACGCGGGCGGCGCGGATATCCTGGTTGATGGGCGGCCCGTCCTTTACGGGCGGCGCTTGCATGGGACGGCGAATGGGCGTCGTTTCCTTATGTGATCAGAAGATAGGCGAAATGAGCGGTCGAAGGCGATCGACGCCAGGCGCCATTCCCTTCGAGCGGCGCGAATATGGCGATAGAAGGCCCGGATTTCAAGGCTTCTCGGGGTTAAACCCGTTTGCGACATAGGCGTCGTGCAAGGCCAGCACCCCGTCGAACACATGATCGACGCTCAGGTCCTCGATCGGGGCGAACTGGCCGCGCGTC
Organism: Brevundimonas sp. S1H14; assembly: GCF_047716865.1. Lineage (NCBI taxonomy): Bacteria > Pseudomonadati > Pseudomonadota > Alphaproteobacteria > Caulobacterales > Caulobacteraceae > Brevundimonas > Brevundimonas sp. S1H14. The sequence goes on from NZ_CP136679.1 coordinate 53,339, forward strand.
TCATTTGAGGCGACAGTGCGCGTCTTCGGGCCCCACGGCCCATAGAGCCACCACTCGGTCGGACCGAACAGGCCCAGTGTCGGTCGCCCCAGCGCCGCCGAGACGTGCATCAGCCCGCTGTCGTTGCCGACGAACAGGGTCGCCCGGTCGATGGAGGCGGCCGAGCACAGGATGTCGCCCTTGCCCACGCAGTCGATGCCGCGCAGCCCCGCCGCCTCCAGCGCCGGGGTGGCGGGCGGCCGGTCGCCGGGGCCGCCGACCGGCATGAAACGCCAGCTGTCGAAGCGCGGCTCGGCCTTCAGCTTCTCGACCAGCGCGCCCCAGCGGTCGGCGGGCCACGACTTGCCGGGCTGGTGCGCGATGGGGGCGAGCGCGATGATCGGGCCGGGACCGGCGCCGCCTGCCAGCTGCGGGTCGATGACGGCGGCCGCCTCGGCGCGCGCCTGATCGTCAAGAAAGATTTCCGGGTCCAGCGGCGTCGCCGAGCCCATCAGGCGCGACACCATCTCGACCTTGCGCAGACCCGTCTCCCAGCGACGGTTGTAGACGATGCGCCGCTTCGCCGGGATCAGATACGCCAGGGCCGAGCCGCGGATGTCCACGACCATGTCCCACTGCGTCCCGCGCACCTGTTTCCACAGATCGACCCAGTGTCCGGCGGCCTTCTTCTTGTCGAGGATGATGACGCGCTCGACGTTCGGCGCCGAACGGAAGAAGGGGGCGGGCGGCCGGCCGCAGGCGACGGTGATCTGAACGCCCGGCAACTGGCGCGCGATCTCTCGGATCACGCCAGAGGAGATGACGCAGTCGCCGATGCGGTTGGAGCTGACGAACAGGGCTTTGGGAGCAGACAAGCGGGCGCCTCGCGGCCTCTGTGAACAATCGTCGTCTCTGCTAAAGCCATTCCGTGAGGAATGACAGTCCGAGGAGTTTCCATGTCCGACTTCGACACGCTGGCCCGCCCCAACGGCGAGACCCTGGCCTATAAGGCGGTCAAGGGCGACGGCCCGACGGTCATCTGGATCGGCGGCTTCCGTTCGGACATGGAAGGGACCAAGGCCCTGGCGCTGGACGCCGCCGCCCGCGAGCGCGGCTGGAACTACGTCCGCTACGACCATTTCGCCCATGGCGTGTCGAGCGGCGACTGGAAACAGGCGACCATCGGCCGCTGGCGCGAGGACGCGATCGCCCTGATCGACAGCCTTCAGGGGCCGGTGATCCCGGTGGGCTCGTCCATGGGCGGCTGGGTCGCCCTGCTGGCGGCGCTGGCGCGGCCGGAACGGATCAAGGGCGCGGTGCTGGTCAATCCGGCGCAGGACTTCACCGAAAAGCTGATGTGGCCGGGTCTGGCTGACCACGAGCGTCAGGCCATCCTGCGCGACGGCGAGACGGTCATCACCGAAGAAGGCCTCGGCTCCTATGTCCTGACCCGGCGGATGTTCGAGGAGGCCCGCGACTGGTTGCTGCTGGACGGCCGGATCGACATCAGCGCCCCGGTGCACGTCCTGCAGGGGCGCGCCGACGACGTGGTGCCGTGGCGCCATCAGGTCGAGCTGGCCGAACGCCTGAACGGCGGCGACCTGCGGCTCGACCTGATCGAGGGCGGCGACCACCGGCTGTCGAGCCCTGCGGAGCTGGAACGGCTGATCGATGCTGTGGAGGCGATGCGGGGCTGATCCCCGCACCGCCATAACGGCCGATCAGGCCATCACAGGATGAACCGGCTCAGGTCGACGTTCTTGGCCAGGTCGCCGACCTTCTCGCGCACCTTGTCGCCGTCGAAGGTCAGGGTCTGGCCGGACAGGTCGGAGGCCTTGAAGCTGGTCTCTTCCAGCACCCGCTCCATCACCGTCTGCAGACGGCGCGCGCCGATGTTCTCGACGGTGGAGTTGGCGGCTACGGCGGCGTCGGCCATGGCCTCGACCGCGTCGTCGGTGAAGACCAGTTCGACCCCTTCGGTCGCCAGCAGGGCCTGGTTCTGACGGATCAGATTGGCCTCCGGCTCAGTCAGGATGCGCTTGAAGTCGTCGCGGGTCAGGGCCTTCAGCTCGACCCGGATCGGCAGGCGGCCCTGAAGTTCCGGCAACAAGTCCGACGGCTTGGCGACGTGGAAGGCGCCCGAGGCGATGAACAGCACATGGTCGGTTTTCACCGGACCGTATTTGGTCGAGACGGTCGTGCCCTCGATCAGGGGCAGCAGGTCGCGCTGCACCCCTTCGCGCGACACATCGGCGCCGCCGCCGCGATCCTGACGCGCAGCGACCTTGTCGATCTCATCCAGGAAGACGATGCCTTCGTTCTCGGCCAGCAGCAGGGCCTCCTTGGTCAGGCTCTCCTGATCCAGCAGCTTGTCGCTCTCTTCTGTGACGAGGGGCGTCAGGGCGTCGCGCACGGTCAGCTTGACCGTCTTGGTGCGGCCGCCTCCCATCTTGCCCAGCATCTCCGACAGGTTCAGCAGGCCGACATTGCCGCCGCCGCCCGGCACATCCAACCCTTGCAGCGGGGAGGTCGTGTCCGCCAGAGCGATCTCGATCTCCTTGTCGTCCAGTTCCCCCGCGCGCAGTTTTTTGCGGAAGGCCTCGCGCGTCGCAGGCTGCGAGCCGGGTCCGACCAGGGCGTCGAGGATGCGTTCCTCGGCCTGACCTTCGGCGCGGGCCTTCACGCCCGAACGGCGCTTGTCGCGCACCATGACCAGGGCGCTTTCGACCAGATCGCGCATGATCTGATCGACGTCGCGGCCGACATAGCCGACCTCGGTGAACTTGGTGGCCTCCACCTTGAGGAAGGGCGAGCCGGCAAGCCGCGCCAGACGCCGGGCGATCTCGGTCTTCCCCACGCCCGTCGGACCGATCATCAGGATGTTCTTGGGCGTGACCTCGTCGCGCAGGTCGTCCGACACGCGCTTACGGCGCCAGCGGTTACGCAGGGCCACGGCGACGGCGCGCTTGGCGTCGTCCTGACCGACGATGAAGCGGTCCAGTTCAGAGACGATTTCACGAGGAGACAGATCAGTCATGGTTCAGACAGTCCAGAAATACGCGTATCAGGCGCTCAAGCAGCACGCCGCCGCGCGGCGAGTGATAGCGCCCTACAAACTTTCAATGGTGAGATTGCCGTTGGTGTAGACGCAGATGTCGGCGGCGATCTTCATGGCCTTGCGGGCGATCTGCTCGGCGTCCAGTTCGGTGTTCTCGTCGATCAGGGCGCGGGCGGCGGCCAGCGCATAGTTGCCGCCCGAGCCGACAGCGGCCACGCCGTATTCCGGCTCCAGCACGTCGCCGACGCCGGTGACCGTCAGAATGGTGTCCTTGTCGGCGACCAGCAGCATGGCCTCAAGACGGCGCAGGTAGCGGTCGGTGCGCCAGTCCTTGGCTAGTTCGACGCAGGCGCGGGCCAGTTGGTCCGGATACTGCTCCAGCTTGGCTTCCAGACGCTCGATCAGGGTCAGGGCGTCGGCCGTGGCCCCGGCGAAGCCCGCCAGCACCTTGCCGTTCGCCAAAGTCCGCACCTTGCGCGCAGCGCCCTTGACGATGGTCGGCCCCATCGAGACCTGGCCGTCGCCGGCGATGACGGTGCGGCCGTTCTTGCGCACCGCCAGGATGGTGGTGCCGTGCCAGTCGGGAAAGTTGGAAGCGGTCGTGTTCATGGCGGATCAGATGGCGAGGAACCGGCGTCGCCGCAAGACGGCCCTGCGCCGCAGGGGATCGCTCTGGACGCTCATGGCTCCGCTTGCCTCTGGCGCGCCCGCGTGACAGGAGCCCCTCCCCGTACGCGTTCCTTCGAGTTCTTCTTGCCTCTGCACCGCGCCATATACGTCAGCGACGCCGTCGGCGACGCCGCGACGAGTCTGCTGGTTCTCGCCGAAATTCTCGGCGCCTCTATTAGAAACAATCGCAGGGACCGCGTCACGGGCGTGCTGATGCGCCACGACGGACGCTTCCTTCAGGCCATCGAAGGACGCCGCGCCGATGTGGACCGGCTGATGGACCGGCTGCGCGCCGACCCGCGCCATGAGAACATCCGCCTGCTGTCGGATCAGAACACCGCAGTGCGCCTGTTCGAGGAGTGGCCGATGACGCTGGTTGAGATGCCTCGCCCTGTCTGGCCGCACATGAGCCGCCCCTCGCTGGATCAGTTGAGCGCGGCCCAGGCCGAGGCCTTGCTGGTCACGGCCTCCGAGGTCCTGGCGCTTTCAGCCTGAAGAGCCCAGCCTGAAGGATCCAGCCTGAAGGATCCAACCTGACGCATCGGCCGGACTGCGCTAGACAGTCCGGCGTGACCCAGCCTTCCGCCCCCGCCGCCCCGGTTCGCTTTTCCGACGAAGAGGTCGAGCGCTACGCCCGCCAGTTGGTGCTGTCCGAGATCGGCGGCCCCGGCCAGCAGGCGCTGAAGCGCGCCCGCGTGCTGATCGTCGGCATGGGTGGGGTGGGCAACCCGGCCGCCCTCTATCTGGCCGCCGCCGGGGTGGGGACGTTGGGGCTGATCGACGACGATACGGTGGCCCTGTCGAACCTGCAGCGCCAGATCGCCTTCACTGCCGACGACCCCGACCGCGCCAAGGTCGAGGCGGGAGCCGAACGCCTCAACGCCCTGAACCCGCACGTCACAGTGCAGTCCTTCAACCGGCGCGTGACGACGGACAGCGCAGCGGCCCTGATGCAGGACTTCGACCTGGCGCTGGACGGCACCGACGACTTCGAGACGCGTCTGGCCGTCAACGCCGCCTGCGTGGCGGCGGGCAAGCCGCTGGTGTCGGGCGCCCTGGGCCGCTGGTCTGGGCAGGTGTCGGTGTTCAAGGGACGACCCTGCTATCAGTGTCTGGTGCCGGAGATTCCGCCCAACGCCGAGACCTGCGCCCGCGTCGGCGTGGTCGGCGCCCTGGCGGGCGTCATCGGCGCGATGGCGGCGCTGGAAGCGATCAAGCTGATCACCGGCGCGGGCGAACCGCTGACCGGCCGCCTGATGCTCTATGACGGTCTGGCCGGAACCAGCCGCGTGGCGAAGATCGCCGCCGACCCCGCCTGCCCGGTCTGCGGTCAACTCACGCCTAAAGCATCGCCGGAATGACCCGATCCGGCGGGCGGTGGCCGTTCTGATAGGTCATGATGTTGGCGATGACACGGTCGCCCATGTCCTGACGCGCCTCGATGGTGGCCGAGCCCAGGTGAGGCAGCAGCACCACGTTCGGACGGCCGATCAGGCCGGGGTGGACCTTAGGCTCGTGCTCGAACACGTCCAGACCGACGCCGAACAGGGCGCGGCGGTCCAGCGCCTCGACCAGGGCCGCCTCGTCGATCAGTTCGCCGCGCGCCGTATTGACCACGATGGCGTGCGGCTGAAGCCGGGCCAGACGCCCCGCCGACAGCAGATGATGCGTCTCCCTGGTCGCCGGGCAGTTCAACGAGATGACGTCCATCCGCGCCAGCATCTGGTCCAGATCGTCCCACCAGGTGGCGCCCAGCTCTTCGGCGATCATGTCCGGGACGGGCTTGCGGTTATGATAGTGGACCTGCATGCCGAAGGCCTTGGCCCGGCGGGCCAGGGCCTGGCCGATGCGGCCCATGCCGACGATGCCCAGACGCTTGCCCCACAGTTTGCGGCCGCACATCCAGGTCGGGCTCCAGCCCTCGAAGCGCCCGGCCTCGACGACGGCGGCGCCTTCGACGATGCGACGGCTGACCGCCAGGATCAGGCTCATGCCCAGGTCGGCCGTGTCCTCGGTCAGGACGCCGGGCGTGTTGGTGACGATGATCCCGCGCCCGACGGCGGCGTCGATGTCGATGTGGTCCACCCCTGCGCCGAAGTTGGCGATCATCTTCAGCTGTTCGCCCGCGCCTGCGATCAGTTCGGCGTCCAGCTGGTCGGTGATGGTCGGGGCCAGCACCTCGGCCCGCTGCAGGGCGGCGGCCAGTTCGGCGCGCGACATCGGCCGGTCGGTCAGGTTCAGCTCGGCGTCGAAAAGTTCGCGCATCCGCGTTTCGACGGCGTCAGGCAGGCGTCTGGTTAATACGACCTTAAGCTTGCGAGCGGACATAGGGGACCTGGGTTTTCCACGGGCGGCGCCCGTTCGGAACGGGTCGATATTCGGTGTCTAGCAAAGCTGCGGTCAGGAACAAAAGGGCGCCTCGCGTCGCGGCCCTCGCCGCGGTCCTGATGACCGGGGTTCTGCTGGCGGCGGGATCGACCATGCCGGACGGCCGCCCGACCCCGACGGGGCTGGAGGTGCCGCGCTGGGTGACGCTGAAATCCTCGCAGGTAAGGGCGCGTCAGGGGCCGGGTCTCGACTACCGCATCCTGTGGGAATATCGCGCCGCCGGCCTGCCGGTGCAGGTGATCGCCGAGACGCGCGAGTGGCGAAAGATCTGCGACCCCGATGGCTCCGTGGCCTGGATCCACCGCACCGTCGCCTCGGGCCGCCGCAGCGTGTTCAACCGCTCGGACGAGGCTGTGCCCATCCGATCGGGCCGGTCGGAAACCGCCTCGGTCCGCGCCCTGCTTTCGCCGCACGCCCTGGTGTCGCTGGACGAGTGCGAGGACGGCTGGTGCCGCGTGCGGGCGCGCAAGCTGCGCGGCTGGGTGCAGCAGAGGGCCGTCTTCGGAGCCCAGGAACGCGCCCTGTGCAACGCCGCCCGCCCCGCCGGAACCGGCCGCGCCTCCTGATCCTCCATATTGACGGCACGGTTGAGCGCGGCCTTCGGGTCGTGTAACCCGCCAGCAACACCTTTCGGAGCTGATCAATCTTGAGCCAGTCGTCGCAATATCCGTCGTCGTTCGATCACGAAGGCCTGCTGGCCTCGGGCCGGGGCGAGTTGTTCGGCCCGGGCAACGCCCAGCTGCCCGCGCCGCCCATGCTGATGTTCGACCGCATCAAGACCATCAGCGCCGACGGCGGCGACTACGGCAAGGGCTATGTCGAGGCCGAACTCGACATCAACCCGGACCTCTGGTTCTTCCAGTGCCACTTCATCGGCGATCCGGTCATGCCGGGCTGCCTGGGTCTGGACGCCATGTGGCAGCTGGTCGGCTTCTACCTGGGCTGGATCGGCGGCCCCGGCAAGGGTCGGGCGCTGGGCGTCGGCGAGGTCAAATTCACCGGCCAGGTGACCCCGGACATCAAGAAGGTGGTCTATAAGGTCCACCTGAAGCGCGTCATCAACCGCAAGCTGGTCATGGGCATCGCCGACGGCGTGCTCGAAGCGGACGGCGAGGTCATCTATACTTGCGCCGATATGCGCGTCGGCCTGTTCGGCGGCGCGGCTCCGGTGGAACCGAGCGCCGCCTGACCCCACTTGATGGACAGCCGCGGCCCACGCGGCGTCCGAAGACTTTGTAGGATTGGAAACACCATGCGGCGTGTCGTCGTCACCGGACTGGGCATCGTCTCCTCCATCGGCACCGGCCAGGACGAGGTCGCGGCCTCGCTGCGCAACGCCAAGTCGGGCGTTCAGCACGCGCCCGACCACGCCAGATACGGCTTCCGCTCTCAGGTCTGGGCGCCTCCCGCCCTGGGTCATACGGCCGAGGACTGGGCGCCGCTGGTCGACCGCCGCGCGGCCCGCTTCCTGGCCAACGGCACGGCCTGGGCGCACATCGCCTTTGAAGAGGCGCTGAAGGACAGCGGCCTGACCGCCGAAGAGATCAAGGACGAGCGCATCGGCCTGATCGTCGGCGAGGGCGGCCCCTCGACCCAGGTCATCCTGCAGGCTGCGGCCACCACGGTCGAAAAGGGCTCGCCCAAGCGCGTCGGCCCCTTCGCCGTGCCCAAGGCGATGGCGTCAGGCCCCTCGGCGGTGCTGGCTACCTGGTTCGAACTGAAGGGCATCAACTATTCGATCAGCTCGGCCTGCGCGACCAGCGCCCACTGCATCGGCGCGGCCGCCGAGCAGATCGCCTGGGGCAAGCAGGACGTGGTCTTCGCCGGCGGCTGCGAAGACATCGACTGGTCCATGTCGAACATGTTCGACGCCATGGGCGCCATGTCCTCGAACTTCAATGATACGCCGGACAAGGCCAGCCGCGCCTATGACACGACCCGCGACGGCTTCGTCATCGCCGGCGGCGCAGGCATCGTCGTGCTGGAAGAATACGAACGCGCCGTGGCGCGCGGCGCGACCATCTATGCCGAAGTCACCGGCTATGGCGCCAACTCGGACGGCTACGACATGGTGGCTCCGTCGGGCGAAGGCGCCGAGCGCTGCATGAAGATCGCGCTGGACATGGCGGGCAATCCGAAGATCGACTACCTGAACCCGCACGGCACCTCCACGCCGGTCGGCGACAGCAAGGAGATGGGCGCGGTGCGCAACGTCTTCGGCGACGACCTTCCGATGATCTCCTCGACCAAGTCGCTGACGGGCCACTCGCTGGGCGCGGCGGGCGCGCAGGAGGCCATCTACTGCCTGTTGATGATGAAGCACGGCTTTGCGGCCGAGAGCGCCCACATCGAAAACCTGGACCCCGAATTCGAAGGCATGCCGATCCTGCGTCAGCGCCACGACGGCGAGTTGAAGCACGTCATGTCCAACAGCTTCGGCTTTGGCGGCACCAACGCCAGCCTGATCCTGTCCAAGGTCTGATTTCACCGATCGCAAAAATCTGAAGCGACACGAAAACGCCCCCATTCGGTCCTTCGTCCGCCCGGAAGGGCGCTCACAAAAGCAGCATCGGCCCGTCGGAGCCTGGAAAAGTCCCGGATCCTGAACAGCCCCCCCAGCCCCCCGGATTTTTCCGCTTACAGGGCATCGGCGGGTCGATGCCTCCTCCAAGCGACGCCCGCGCCTGCCTCCCCTCCCCCTCCCGGCAGCGCGGGCGTTTTGCTGCCTGCCTTCCTCTCAGCGCACAAGACATCGCCCGCGCGAGGGTCACGCGGGCGATGCCGTAGAGCTTCAGATGGCGCCGGTCAGGCCGGAAGGTCGATCTCGACGCGTTCATTATCGCGCAGGACGATGATCGGCACGACCGCCTCGCCTGCAGCCTGAAGGCGCTGCGCCAGATCCTTCATGTCCACGATCTCGGCGCCGCCGACCTGAACCACCACGTCCCCGGCTTCGAAACCGGCGGCGGCGGCGGAAGACCCGGCCTCGACCACGGCGATCTGGGCGCCCCGGCCCGACGCAGGATTGCGCAGGGTCAGGCCGCGCGCGATGGCGGCCTGCGCCCCCAGACGCACAGCGGCGGGATCAGACGGCTCGACCGTCAGCTGGGTCGAGGCCTCGCGACCGTCGCGCAGATAGACGACGGGCATCCGGGTTCCGGCCTGGGCGATGCCCACCGTGGCCTGAACCGACCCGGCGTTGGCCACGGGACGCCCCTGAATCCGCGTCAACACATCCCCCGGCTTCAGCCCCGCCTGCTCGCCGGACGAGCCCGGCTCGACATCATAGACCACGGCGCCGCGCACGATGTTCAGCCCGATCTCGCGCGCCCGCTCGGCTGTCAGCGAGCCCAGCCCCAGGCCGACGCGGCCGCGCTTGACCTCGCCCGAGGCGCGCAGCTGGTCGACCACGAACATCATGATGCGCGTCGGCACGGCGAAGGCGATGCCGTCGTTGCCGCCGCCGAAACCGCCCGACAGAATGGCGGTGTTGATGCCGATCAGCCGCCCGCGGCTGTCCAGCAGCGGCCCGCCCGAGTTGCCCGAGTTCACCGCCGCATCGGTCTGGATATAGTCCTCGATGGCGTCGCCCATGCCCGAGCGGTTCAGGCCCGAGATGACGCCCATGGTCAGGGTCTGATCCAGCCCCAGCGGATAACCGACCGCAAAGGCCAGATCGCCGCTGCGCAGGGTATCGGAATCCACCGTCGTCACCTGCGACAGGCCTGTGGCGTCGATCTTCAGCACGGCGATGTCGGTCGCCTTGTCCGCGCCGATCAGGGTGGCGTCGAACAGGCGGCCGTCGATCAGGTCGACGGTGAATTTCTGGCCGTTCTCGATGACGTGATGGTTGGTGACGATGATGCCTTCGCGCGCGTCGATGATCACGCCCGAGCCGCCCTGCGACGGCTTGGGATTGCGCGCCGAACTGGGGCCGCGCGACTGGCCCAGCGTCGTCACCTGCACCACGGCGGGCAGGCTTTCCTCCAGCCCGGCGGCGAAGGTGAAGACGCCGCGCCGGGCGTCATAGGGCATGGCGGCGACGGGGGACTGCACCGCCGCGCTGGCCGCCATCACGGGCGCCGCCTGGGCCATGCCGCTGAAGCTGAAGATCGCCAGGGCGGCGCCGGCCAGCAGGCTGTGTTTGGTCATTCCGAGTTCCTTCACGCGCCGACCGCCTTGGACCGGCAGACTGGCGAGGACCGCCGCCCCGCAGGCGAGACAAACGCGCGACGACGGCAAAAGATCGGCCCGCCGCGCGTTTTCTGCAACGCTTGGATCAGAAGGCGGCTTCGCCGGTGATGGCGCGGCCCAGGATGAGGGCGTGGACGTCGTGGGCGCCTTCATAGGTGTTGACGGTTTCCAGGTTCATGGCGTGGCGCATGACGTGCAGTTCGCCGGTGATCCCGGCCCCGCCGTGCATGTCGCGCGCCTCGCGCGCGACAGCCAGGGCCTTGCCGCAGTTGTTGCGCTTCATCAGGCTGATGGCCTCGGGAACCCAGGCGCCCGTGTCCAGCAGGCGGCCCAAGGCATAGGCGCCCTCGAAGCCGAGGAAGATCTCGGTCTGCATGTCGGCCAGCTTCTTCTGCACCAGTTGGCGCGCCGACAACGGGCGGCCGAACAGGGTGCGCTCGGCCACATAGTCGCGGCTGGCGTGGAAGCAGAACTCGGCCGCGCCCATCGCCCCCCAGGCGATGCCGAAACGCGCCTTGTTCAGGCACGAGAACGGCCCGCGCAGACCCTGCACGCCCGGCAGGATGTTGGCTTCCGGCACGAAGACGTCGTTCAGGCCGATGTCGCCGGTGATCGAGGCGCGCAAGGACAGCTTGTCGCCGATCTTGCCCGTGGTGAAGCCGTCGAAGTCGCGCTCGACGATGAAGCCCCGGATGGTCCCGTCCAGCTTGGCCCAGACGATGGCCAGGTCGCTGATGGGCGAGTTGGTGATCCAGTATTTGCCGCCGTTCAGGCGATAGCCGCCGTCGACCGCCACCGCCGTGGTCTTCATCGACGCCGGGTCCGACCCGCCGTCGGCCTCGGTCAGGCCGAAGCAGCCGACCAGTTCGCCCGCCGCCATCTTCGGCAGGAACTTCGCCTTCTGCTCGTCGGAGCCGAAGGCGAAGATCGGGTACATGGCCAGCGACGACTGCACGCTCATGGCCGAGCGATAGCCGCTGTCAATCGCCTCGACCTCGCGCGCGATCAGGCCATAGGCGACGTGCGACGCTTCGGAACCGCCGTACTGCTCGGGCAGCATGGCGCCGAGGAAGCCCATCTCGCCCATCTCCGTCATGATGGCGCGGTCGAAGACCTCGTCGCGGAAGGCGGCGACGATGCGCGGCAGCAGGGCCTCGCGCGCATAGGACCGCGCCGCGTCCTGAACCATCCGCTCCTCGTCCGTCAGCCGCCCCGTCAGGTCGAAAGGATCATCCCAGCGGAACGTCTGGCCCGAAGATTTCTGTGCGGAAGGGGTCTTGCCGTCGGCCATGTGTCGTCCTCTTGAGCCTGAAAAGGAAGATTCGTCCGCGCCCGCCTCACGCGGGGTTGAAGCGACGTGACGAAGCGCCCTCTGTTCCTGGCGCGGGTTTAGGCCAGAATGCGGCGGCCGGGTAGAGGGACCGGCGCGAACACGCTAGGCTGGCTGCATGTCGAACGCTTTCAATCGTCTGTTCCGCGATCACCCGCGTGAGGTCAACGAGACCTATTTCGAGCATATGGCCGCCTCGTCGCGCTTCGGCTTCAAGCTGATGCGTTTGGCCGGCTGCGCCTTCATCCACGCCGTCGTGCCGGGCCGTCACAAGACGACGGTGTCCGACGCCATTCGCAGCATGGCCCATGACATGGGCGGCCGCGCCGCCGAAGCCCGCGAATGCCGGATGCGCGACGCTGGCGTCTGGGACGTCGGCCTCTAGGCGCGGTTCAGCACGCCCACCGACCATAAGGCCAGGCTCAGCAAAAGCACCGCCGCCAGGATCGCCAGCCCAGTCCACTGAAAGGCGCTGAACCGGCGCGGCAGGCTGGTGCCGACAAAGCCCGCGCCAGACGCGAACGCCAGCAGGGCGAGCCCGCGCGACGCTGCACGAACCGTTGAATCGGGCGCGTTCAGGTCATCGCCCTCGTCCGTGGCGAACTCTCCGGCCCGCGCGCGTTTCAGCAGGTCGCGCGCCTGCTCGGCCTGATCCGCCCGCCCCATGAGACGAATGCCCAACGCGCGCTGCATCAGGGGATCGACTGTCGTCTGGAACCGCTCGGTCACGGACACCTCGATGTCGTGCGACGACAGGAAGGCGGCCGCCAGATCGGCCTCATAGACGTCTTGATATCGGGCGATCTCGACCAGGCTCATGCCGTCACCTTATCATCCGCCGCCCAATTGAAAACGGCGGGGCCGAAGACCCCGCCGTCGTCAGTCGTTCGCGTCGCGCGGACCTTACAGGTCCAGCAGGGCGCGCGCCGGGTCTTCCAGCAGTTCCTTGATGCGGACCAGGAAGGTCACGGCTTCCTTGCCGTCGACGATGCGGTGATCGTAGCTGAGGGCCAGGTACATCATCGGACGGATCTTGACCTCGCCGTTGATGGCCATCGGGCGCTGCACGATGTTGTGCATGCCCAGGATGCCCGACTGCGGCGTGTTCAGGATCGGCGTCGACATCAGCGAGCCGTAGGTGCCGCCGTTGGTGATGGTGAAGGTGCCGCCCTGCATCTGATCCATGGTCAGGGCGCCGTCACGGGCGGCCTTGCCCAGGGCGGCGATGCCCTTCTCGATGCCTGCCAGCGACAGCGCATCCGCGTCGCGCAGCACTGGAACCACCAGGCCCTTGTCGGTGCCGACGGCGATGCCGATGTCATAGTGGTTCTTGTAGATGATGTCCGTGCCGTCGATCTCGGCGTTGACGGCCGGGATTTCATGCAGGGCCTGAACCACCGCCTTGGTGAAGAAGGACATGAAGCCCAGCTTCACGCCGTGGCGCTTCTCGAAGACTTCCTTGTACTGGGCGCGCAGGGCCATGACGTTGGTCATGTCCACCTCGTTGAAGGTGGTCAGCTGGGCGGCCGTGTTCTGGGATTCCTTCAGGCGACGGGCGATGGTCTGACGCAGGCGCGTCATCTTCACCCGCTCTTCGCGCGGCTGGTCGGCGCGGGGAGCGGCAGGCGCAGCAGCCTTGGGCGCAGCCGGAGTAGCGGCGCCGATGGCGGCGATCGCGTCGGCCTTGGTGATGTTGCCCTTCGGACCCGAAGCCGACAGCGAGGCCGGGTTCAGATTGTTCTCGGACACGACGCGCTGAACGGCGGGCGACAGGTGAGCCGAGGCGGGAGCCTGAGCCGAACCCGTGTTGGCCGGAGCAGCAGCCGCAGCCGGAGCAGCCGCAGCAGCGGCGCCCGAGGCGGCGACCGAACCGATCACCTGGCCGGGGGTCACAGTAGCGCCGTCAGCAGCCGTGATGGTCAGGACGCCGGCGGCCGGCGCCGAGACTTCCACGGCCACCTTGTCGGTCTCGATCTCGACCAGCAGCTCGTCCTTGGCGACGGTGTCGCCCGACTTCTTCAGCCAGGTTCCGATCGAGCCTTCGGCGACGCTTTCGCCCATCGTCGGCACGGCGATGTCGACCGCAGCGCCGCCCGAAGCGGCCGGAGCAGCAGCAGGCGCCGAAGCCGCGGCGGCGCCGCCTTCGGTCACCGAGCCCAGCACAGTGCCGGGAACGACAGTGTCGCCGTCATTGGCGTTGATCGCCGACAGCACGCCGTCGGCGGGCGCCACGACTTCGAGCGAGACCTTGTCGGTTTCCAGCTCGACCAGGACTTCGTCTTTCTTCACGGCGTCGCCGACCTTCTTGGTCCACTTGGCGATGGAGGCTTCGGCGACGGATTCACCGAGGGCGGGGGTCAGGATATCGGCCATCTTCAGTGTCTTTTCGTGTCTGAACTTTGCTTGTCTTTTAGGTCAGGCGCGGCGGTCAGGCCATGGCCTCGGCGAGGAAGGTCTCGAGTTCCTTCAGATGGCGGCTCATCAGGCCCGCAGCGGTCGAGGCCGAAGCCGGACGACCGACGTAGCGCGCGCGCTTGGCCTTCACGTCCAGCTTTTCGAGCGTCAGCTCGATCCACGGATCGACGAAGGTCCAGCCGCCCATGTTCTTCGGCTCTTCCTGACACCACACCAGATCGGCGTTGGGGAAGCGCGCCAGTTCCGCCGAGATCGACTTGATCGGCCACGGATAGAACTGTTCCAGACGCAGGATGTAGATGTCGTTGACGCCAGCCTTCTCGCGCGCGTCCAGCAGGTCGTAATAGACCTTGCCCGAGCAGACGATGACCTTGCGGATGTCCTTGTCGGCCTTGAGCGTCACGCCCGCTACATCCGGACGCAGCTGAGCGTCGTCGCGCAGCACGCGGTGGAAGGAGCTGCCCTCGGCCATGTCGGCCAGGGTCGAGACCGCCTTCTTGTGACGCAGCAGAGACTTGGGCGTCATCAGGATCAGCGGCTTGCGGTACGAGCGGTGCAGCTGACGACGCAGGATGTGGAAGTAGTTGGCCGGCGTCGTGCAGTTGGCGACCTGCATGTTGTTCTCGGCGCACTGCTGCAGGAAGCGCTCAAGACGCGCCGAGGAGTGCTCGGGGCCCTGGCCTTCATAGCCGTGCGGCAGAAGCATCACGAGGCCGCTCATGCGCAGCCACTTGCGCTCGCCTGACGAGATGAACTGGTCGATCACCACCTGGGCGCCGTTCACGAAGTCGCCGAACTGGCCCTCCCACATGGTCAGGGTGTTCGGGTCGGCCAGCGAATAGCCGTACTCGAAGCCCAGCACCGCTTCTTCGGAAAGGGCCGAGTCGATGACCTCGAAGTGGGCCTGGCCGTCGCGCAGGTTGTTCAGCGGGAAGTAGCGGACTTCCGTCGTCTGGTCGGTGATGCCCGAGTGACGCTGCGAGAAGGTGCCGCGCACCGAATCCTGACCGGACAGGCGGACGTTGTAGCCCTCCTCCAGCAGGCTGGCGAAGGCCAGGCTCTCGGCCGTGGCCCAGTCGATGTTCTGGCCGCTCGACACCGCATCGCGGCGGGCGTCGATGACGCGCTTTAGCGTCTTGTGCACGTCGACGCTGTTCGGGATCGTCGTCAGGCGGTGACCGAAGTCCTTCAGCTTGTCGGCCGCGACGGCGGTGTCGCCGCGTTGAGCCGCATCGTCGACTTTCTCGGCGCCCAGGCCCTTCCAGACGCCGTCCAGCCAGTCGGCCTTCTTGGCTTCGAAGGTCTTGCCGGCCTCGAACTCAGCGTCGAGGTAGGCTTCGAAGCGGGCGATCTCGGCGTCCACCTCGGCCTGGGTGACGACGCCTTCAGCGATCAGGCGCTTGGCGTAGATCTCCAGCGTCGAGGGCTGGTTCTTGATCTTGGCGTACATCAGCGGCTGGGTGAAGGTCGGGTCGTCGCCTTCGTTGTGGCCGAAGCGACGGTAGCAGAACATGTCCACCACCACGTCCTTGTGGAACTTCTGGCGGTATTCGGTGGCCACCTTGGCGGCGAAGACGACCGCTTCGGGATCGTCGCCGTTCACGTGGAAGATCGGCGCCTGAACCATCAGGGCCACATCCGACGGATAGGGCGACGAGCGCGAGTTGCGCGGCGCCGTGGTGAAGCCGATCTGGTTGTTGATCACGAAGTGCAGTGTGCCGCCGGTGCGATAACCCTTCAGGCCCATCAGGGCGAAGCATTCGGCCACCACGCCCTGCCCGGCGAAAGCGGCGTCGCCGTGGATCAGCAGAGGCGCGACCTTGGAGCGGTCGAGCACCCATTCGGTGTCCGGCTTGCCGAGGTTGATCTCGGCCTCGCGGATATCGAACGCCTGCTTGGCGCGCGACTTGCCCAGGACGACCGGATTGACGATCTCCAGGTGCGAGGGGTTGGCGGTCAGCGACAGGTGGACGCTGTGGCCGTCGAACTCACGGTCCGACGAGGCGCCCATGTGGTATTTGACGTCGCCCGAACCCTCGATGTCCGACGGGACGGACGAGCCGCCCTGGAACTCGTGGAAGATGGCCTTGTATGGCTTGCCCATGACGGCCGCGAGCACGTTCAGACGGCCGCGGTGCGCCATGCCCAGCACGATTTCGTCAACGCCCAGGGCGCCGCCGCGCTTGATCACCTGCTCCAGCGCCGGGACCATGGCCTCGCCGCCGTCCAGACCGAAGCGCTTGGTGCCGGGGAAGCGCTTGTGCAGGAAGCGCTCGAAGCCTTCGGCCTCGGCCAGCTTCTTGAAAATGGCCAGCTTGCCTTCCTTGGTGAAGGCGTTCTGCGCGAACTTGTCCGGGCCCTCGATGCGCTGTTGCAGCCAGGCTTTTTCTTCCGGCTCGGCGATGTGCATGAACTGCACGCCGATGCTGCCGCAATAGGTGCGGCGCAGCAGCTCGATCACCTGGCGCAGCGAACCGGTCTCCAGACCCAGCACGCCGTCGAGGAAGATCGGACGGTCCATGTCGGCTTCGGTGAAGCCGTAGAATTCGGGCGTCAGCTCCGGGTTCTGAACCGGCGGCTCAATGCCCAGCGGGTCCAGGTTCGCCTGCAGGTGGCCGTTCACGCGATAAGAGCGGATCAGCATCAGGGCGCGGATGGAGTCGTGGGCGGCCGCGCGCACATCGGCGGCCGAAACACCGGCGCCAGCTGCAGCCGGAGCCGGGCGCGCGCCGGACTTGCCGGCGGCCTTGGGATCAACCTTGGGCGCGGGCCAGCGGCCGTCGAACACGGCGGTTTCCTCAGTCGGCTCGGTCGCGCCCGAACGGCCCCAGGAGCCGGCGGCGGCCGACTGCTTCACCAGGTCGGCGTTGTCCTTCAGCTGATCGAAGAAGGCGCGCCATTCCCCCGACACTGAGCCGGGGTCCGAGGCCCATTTTTCGTGCAGGTCCTCAATGAAGGCCGCGTTCGCGCCATAGAGGAAGGAGGTCTCGGCAAAGACCTGGTTCAGCCGACCCGCATCGTCCGCCATTTTTCTTTCAATCGTCCCTTTACAACCGCCCGCGCACAGCCGCGCGGAGAGCAGCGCCGTTCATATAGGCCCTGTTTCCTTACTGGTCATGACCGAAGGGAGGCGGAGCGGGTGGAATTTGGTCGATTCCGCAAGAAAAAACGCCTCCGGACGATTCCGGAGGCGTTACAAAAGGTCACATGGCGCGAAAAACGTCCCCGGAACGCGGATCGACTAGACTTTAGTCCAATTCGCCCCCGCCTGACGCCGTGACCTCCCTCAAGAAATCACGGCGCTCAAGCAGCGAGCGACCGCGTCGTGAGCGTTAGCGCCGCGCCTCCAAGGAGGCGCCGCTGAAGGGTTTAACCCTTCAGCACTTCCACCAGAGTGGTGCCCAGACGCGCCGGCGACGGCGAGACGCGGATGCCCGCGGCCTCCATCGCAGCGATCTTGGATTCCGCATCGCCCTTGCCGCCCGAAACGACGGCGCCGGCGTGGCCCATGGTGCGGCCCTTCGGCGCCGTACGGCCCGCGATGAAGCCGGCCATCGGCTTCTTGCGGCCCTTCTTGGCTTCGTCGATCAGGAACTGGGCGGCGTCCTCTTCGGCCGCGCCGCCGATTTCGCCGATCATGATGATGGACTCGGTAGCGTCGTCGGCCAGGAACATCTCCAGCACGTCGATGAACTCGGTGCCCTTGACCGGGTCGCCGCCGATGCCGACGGCCGTGGTCTGGCCCAGGCCTTCGTTCGTGGTCTGGAACACGGCTTCATAGGTCAGGGTGCCCGAGCGCGAGACGATGCCGACGTTGCCCTTCTTGAAGATCGAGCCCGGCATGATGCCGATCTTGCACTCTTCAGGCGTCAGGACGCCGGGGCAGTTCGGGCCCAGCAGGCGCGAGTTGGAGCGGTCCAGGCGCGCCTTGACGCGGACCATGTCCTGCACCGGGATGCCCTCGGTGATGCAGGTGATGAAGGGGATCTCCGCCTCGATGGCTTCGATGATGGCGTCGGCCGCGCCTGCCGGCGGGACGTAGATCACCGAGGCGTCGGCGCCGGTGCGCTCCTTGCCTTCGGCGACCGAGGCGAAGATCGGCAGGCTTTCGCCGTGCGAACCGGTCCAGGTCTGGCCGCCCTTGGCCGGATGGATGCCGCCGACCATTTGCGTGCCGTAGTAGGCCAGGGCCTGTTCGGTGTGGAAGCTGCCGGTCTTGCCGGTCAGGCCCTGGACCAGGATCTTGGTGTTCTTGTTAACGAGGATGGACATGTGTCTGTGCTCTGAAATCTGTGTGTCTGCGAGGCGGTCGTCGTTAAGGCCGAGCCTTAGGCGATCGCCGCGACGATCTTCTGGGCGGCGTCGTCCAGGTCATCGGCGGCCGTGATGGCCAGACCCGACTCGTTCAGGATCTTCTTGCCCAGCTCGACGTTCGTGCCTTCCAGACGCACGACCAGCGGCACCTTCAGGCCCACTTCCTTCACTGCGGCGACGACGCCTTCAGCGATGACGTCGCACTTCATGATGCCGCCGAAGATGTTGACCAGGATGCCTTCGACCTTGGGGTCGGCGGTGATGATCTTGAAGGCCGCTGCGACCTTCTCCTTCGAGGCGCCGCCGCCGACGTCGCAGAAGTTGGCGGGTTCCTTGCCGTACAGCTTGATGATGTCCATCGTCGCCATGGCCAGACCGGCGCCGTTGACCATGCAGCCGATGTTGCCGTCCAGGGCGACATAGGCGAGGTCCCACTTGGAGGCCTCGATCTCCTTGGCGTCTTCTTCGGTCTCGTCGCGCAGGGCGCGGATGTCTTCGTGGCGGTACAGGGCATTGCCGTCGAACGAGACTTTGGCGTCCAGAACGCGCAGGCGGCCGTTCTCCATGACGATCAGCGGGTTGATCTCGAGCATGTCCATGTCCTTCTCGACGAAGGCCTTGTACAGGATCGGGAACAGCGACTTGCCGTCTTCGGCGGCGTCGCCCGTCAGCTCCAGCGCGGCGTTGATCGCGGCGATGTTCTCGGCGGTCACGCCGGCTTCCGGGTTGATGGCGATGGTGTGGATCTTCTCAGGCGTGGCGTGGGCCACTTCCTCGATGTCCATGCCGCCTTCGGTCGAGACGACGAAGGCGGTCTGACCGACCGAACGGTCGACCAGCAGCGAGCAGTACAGCTCACGGGCGATGTCGGCGCCGTCTTCGATGTACAGGCGGTTGACCTGCTTGCCGGCCTCGCCCGTCTGGGCGGTGACCAGGGTGTTGCCCAGCATTTCCTTGGCGTGGGCGACGGCTTCCTCGATCGAGAAGGCCAGACGCACGCCGCCCTTGGCGTCGGCGCCCAGTTCCTTGAACTTGCCCTTGCCGCGGCCGCCGGCGTGGATCTGCGACTTCACGACATAGAGCGGGCCAGGCAGTTGCTTGGCGGCGGCTTCGGCCTGGTCGGCCGAGGTGATGGCGACGCCGTCCGCAACCGGGGCGCCGTAGCCCTTGAGGACCTGCTTGGCCTGATACTCGTGAATGTTCATGTCTGATCCGCGCCGTTTAGGGAGGTTTGTGGAAACTTTGGCCGCGCTTATAGGCGTCGCGCCTTCGCCTGCGCAACCGCCTGTCTGGTTATGGCCTCATGAGGATTTTCTTATGCCGGGCGGCGGACCCTGCCAGCCGCGCCGCCCGGACGTTTTTTCAGGCCGTCAGTCGACCCAGTCCTTCTTCAGCGTCCGCGAGGCGCAGATGAACAAGGCCGACGACAACAGATAGAAGCCCATGCCCGTGTAAATGGCCCAGCGCAGGCTCTCCTCGCCGAAGGTCGGGCGCAGCAGGTCGCTCATCCAGCCGAAATAATAGATGCCGACGGCGATCCCGAGCAGGTTGTTGATCAGCAGGAACAGGGCCGAGGCCGTGGTCCGCATGGCCGGCCCGCCCAGATGTTGCACCGCCGCCGTGATCGGCCCCAACCAGACCAGGTTCAGCCCCGTGGGGATCAGGAAGATCGCGAAAGCCAGAGCCAGGGAGGCGAAGCCGTTGGGGTCCGAGCCCGGCATGACGGCGCCGACCACCGCGCCCGAGTTCATCGCCAGGATGAAACAGGGCACCGAGATCAGAAAGGCGATCGCGGGCGTCAGCGGATAGGCCGACTTGGACTTCTTGCCGAGGCGATCGGCCATCGAACCGCCCAGCCAGATGCCCGCCACCCCGCCGACCAGGACGATTGCCGAATAGTACCAGGCCGTCTGCGACAGGCTCAGGCCGAAGCTGCGCATGAAGAAACTGGGCAGCCAGGCGGCGACGCCGTAGCCGCACACAGAAGAGGCCGCCGCGCCGAACGACAGCAGCCAGAAGCTGGGCTTGGGCGCCAGGGTGCGCACCACCTGCATGAAGGGCGGCGCCTTGTGGGCCTCGACAGGGGGCGCCTCGACGGGGGGCGCAACAGGCGCTGACGGCTCGACGTCCAGCCCGCCGCGTTTGGGATCCTTGACCGTCAGGCGCAGCACGGGCGCCACCAGCACCCCGAGCACGCCGACGACGATGAAGGCCGTACGCCAGCCCCAGGTCGCCGCCAGCAGGCCGCCCACCAAGGTGCCCGCCGCCATGCCCAGCGGAATGCCGAAGGCGTAGGCCGCCAGCGCCCGCGCCCGCTGCGACTTGGGAAAATAGTCGGCGATCAGCGAATAGGCCGGGGCCACCCCGCCCGCCTCGCCGATGCCCACGCCCATCCGGCATAGGAACAGTGAACCAAAACCTCCCGCCACGCCGCACAGGGCGGTGAAGCCCGACCACAGCGTCAGGGCGCCGGTCATGATCCATACCCGGCTGAACCGATCCGCGAGCCAGGCGATCGGAATGGCCAGGGTCGAATACAGCAGGGCGAAGGCCAGGCCGCCCAGCAGACCGAACTGGCTGTCGCTGAGATTGAACTCGGCCTTCAGCGGGGCAGCCAGGATGCCGATGATCTGCCGGTCCAGGAAGTTCAGCATGTAGATGAGGATCAGAATCCCCAGCACATAGTAGCGATAGCCCGGCGAGGCGGCGTGCGCATCGCCCGCCCCTGCTTCCGCCTTAGCGGCCTCAATCTGACTCATGAAGGTTTCCCGACTTGGTTAGCGGCGGCGACGGTAGCGCCCCCGCCGTCCCGCGCTACAAAAAAGAAGGGCGGCGGCTCCAGCGAACCGCCGCCCATGATCAGATGATCAGGCGTTCAGGAGAAAAATCCCGATCAGAACTTGTACTGCAGCGACGCCGTCACAGTACGCGGCGGGCCGTAGTAGCCGATCAGGGAGTCGTTGTAGGCGGCGCCCTCGAAGTTATAGGCGCCCACGCGGTACTCTTCGTCGGTCAGGTTCTTGCCGTACAGGCCGACGGTCCACTTGTTGCTGGGGTCCGTCCAGACGACCGACAGGTCGACAAGGGCGAAGGCGTCCTGATCCAACACCGGATTGGGGAACTCGAACTGGCTGTAGGAGTCGCGGTAGCTGACCGAGGGCGTCACCGCCAGCGAGCCGCCGGCCACGTCGCCGCGCCACGTCAGGCCGAAATAGCCCGTCCACTTGGGCGCATTCTGCAGCACGACCAGATCGGAGATGTCCTCATACTTCTGGGTCGTCAGATTGTAGCGCAGGAACTCCTCGAACTTGGAGTCGAGGTAGCCGACAGCGAAGTTGGCCGTCAGGCTGTCGGTCAGGATCAGAGAGCCTTCAATCTCGGCGCCGTAGAACTTGGACGAACCGACGTTGTCCACGAAGCTGGCGATGCCGCCCACGGCCGGAACCTGGGTGGTGACCTGCTGGTCCTGATAGTCGTTGTAGAAGATCGCCGAGGCGAAGCTCAGACGGCGATCGAAGGCCGAGCCCTTCAGGCCGATTTCATACGAATCGACTGTCTCCGGCTGATAGCCGTCGACCGTGTTCGGCGTCAGGACGGCGTCGCCGCGCATGTCGAAGCCGCCCGACTTGTAGCCCTTGGAGTAGGAGGCGTAGCCGGTAATGCGGTCCGAGAAGTCATAGGACAGCGAGGCCTTGGGCGTGAACTGATCGAAGCTGTTCGAGCGCGTATAGTCGGTGCGCAGCAGGATCGGATCACGGGCCGTCCCGCCGAGCAGCGGGCTGCGCGTCGCACCCAGATAGTTGGCGCGGAAGACGTGCCCGGTCTTGTCGTCGAGCGTATAGCGCGCGCCCAGACCCAGGTGCAGGCGATCGGTCAGGTCCAGGTTGACGTCGGTGAAGAGGGCGACGCTGGTCGTCTTCACATAGCCGGCCGTACCGATGACGATGCCGAAGTTCTCGGCAATGGTGTCAAAGGCGCCCGAGGCGGTGCCGTCCAGATAGAAGATTCCGGCCACGCCCTGGATGCGATCAGTGCTGAACAGGGCCTGGAATTCCTGGGTGAACTGGTGATCGCCGTACACGGCCGGGACATCCAGCGTAGGTGCCGGGGTGTTGTCGAAGTCGATCAGGGTGTCGGTGTCGCCCGAGCGGTAGGCGCTGATCGACTTGAAGGTCCAGACGTCGTTGAGATCGACCTGCGCCGTCAGCGAGACGCCCTCGGTCGTGACCTTGTTGCGGTCGCCCAGGCCCGCATAGGTGTCATAAACGCTGCCCGGCACGCCCGCGCCCGGCCCCACGCCCGCCCGCTCGCGGTGACCGTGACGCGGGTTGGAGCGGTCCTCGACGCGGTCATAGGCCAGGCGGAAGAAGGCGTTGTCGTAAGGCTGGAACTCAATGCTGGCGCGGCCGGCGATGATGTCCTTGTTGTAGTGTTCGGCGCCCGTGTTCAGGTTCTTGCCGAAGCCGTCGCGGTTATAGCTCGCCACGGCGGCGCCGACGCGCAAACGGTCGGTGATCGGCGCAGACCCCTGGGCCAGCAGATCGATCTGGTTATAGCTGCCGTAAGAGCCGCGCAGCGTCATTTCCGGCGCATCCGGGTCCAGACGCGAGGTCACGTATTTGATGGCGCCGCCGACCGTGTTGCGGCCGTACAGCGACCCCTGCGGCCCGCGCAGGACCTCGATGCGCTGGATGTCGAAGATGTCCAGCACGGCGCCCTGCGGACGCGCGACATAGACATCGTCGACATACAGGCCGACGCCCGGCTCAAAGCCCCACAGCGGGTCCTGCTGGCCGATGCCGCGGATGAAGGAGATCAGGGTGGAGTTGGAGCCGCGCGCCACCTGCACCGTGGCGTTCGGCGTCTGCTGCTGCAGAGCGGTGATGTCCGAGGCGCCGGTCTGCTCCAGGCGTTCGGCGCTCATGGCCGACACCGACACCGGCACGTCCTTCAGCGCTTCGTCGCGACGGCGCGCGCTGACGATGATGTCGTCGACGGAGGAAACCTGCGCCTCAGCGTTCGGGGCTTCCTGCGCCTGGGCTGCAGAAGCCATCACGCCGAAGGCGGCGCCCGCCAAAAGGGCGGTCTTCACGAGTCTGTTCATTTCAAATCCCAATCTTGTTTCCGGCCCGATCGACGCTTTTTATTCAGCGTTCAATGATTTTCAGCATAGGTGACCGGGTTTCGGCTGGCTGTCAAACGGCCAAGCCTGATTGTCGTCACGGAAAGGCCGCCCTGTGGCGCCGTTGCACTAACCCCCGAAGCGCGACTAGCTTCCCGCCATGACGAAGAGCGACCTGCCGCCGCCCCAGATTCCAGCCCAGCCTGCCGCCCCGACGCGGCGCGGGCGTCCCAAGAAGTCCAAGGCCGCCGCCGCCGGTGAGACCCGGGACGCCATCATGAACGCGGCCGAGGACCTGTTTTCCAAACATGGCTTCTATGGCGTCACCATCCGCGAGGTGGCGCGCGAGGCGGGCGTGGATACGGCGCTGGTCCACTATTATTTCGGAGCCAAGAAGGAGCTGTTCGACTCCGTCTTCAACCGCCGCGCCGAGGTGTGGAACAGCGAGCGCGTCGCCGCCGTCGACCGCTACGCCGAGGCCGCAGGCGACGCCATGACGCTGGAAGGCCTGCTGGAAGCCTTCCTGCGCCCGCCGTTCCAGTGGTCATTGAAAGGCGGGCCGGGTTGGAAGCACTACGCCGCTCTGGTGGCCCAGACCAACGCCAACCCCGCCTTCGGCGGCGAGACGATGGCCCGCTATTTCGACCCGGCGATCCGGCGCCTGCTGGAACTGGTCAAGCGCATCCTGCCCGAGGCGGACGAAGCGGACCTCTATTGGGCCTATCATAACCTGTCGGGCGCCCTGACCCTGACGCTGGGGGAAACGGGGCGGCTGGACCGCCTGTCCGGCGGGCTGTGCCGGTCAGGCGATCTGGACAGCGCATGCGACTACATGGTGCGCTTCGCCGCCGCCGGTTTCCGCGCCGTCTGCGGCCCGGCTCAGGACGATTAGAGCCAGCGTTTCTTGCGGAAGACGAAATAAGGCAGGGCCGCCGACAGGATCATCGCTCCGACCGCCGCCGGATAGCCGTACCGCCAGTGCAGTTCCGGCATGACGTCGAAGTTCATGCCGTAGATCGAGGCGATCAGCGTCGGCGGCAGCAGCGCTACGGCCGCGACCGAGAAAATCTTGATGATCTGGTTCTGCTCCAGATTGATCAGCCCCAGAGTCGCATCCATCAGGAACGTCACCTTGGACGACATGGAGACGCTGAGCTCGCTCAGCGCCGTCGCGTCCCGTTGCAACAAGCGCACGGTCTGACGCGCCTCGCGGTCGGCCTTGTTGCCCGCCCGCGCGCCGGACACGGCCGCATGATAGGCCAGCAGCCGCTGCAGACTGGACAGGCTTTCGCGGATCAGGGCCAGGAAGTCGCCCGCCCGGCCGATATCCCGGATCACCGCCTGAAGGTTGTGGCTCTCCATCGCCTTGGGGTCGCGCTTGCGGAAGATCATCCGCGAGATGGCGTCCAGCTCCAGTCCCTTGGTCTCCAGCGCGTCGGCGTAACGGTCGATGACGGCCTCGATCAGCCCCATCATGACGGCCTCGCCGCCCGCCAGCTTTTCGCCAGGTTTGTGGGTGGCGTGGGCGATGAAGGTCTGGAAGGAGCGCGGCTGGCCGTAGCTGACCGTCACCAGCCGCCCCCCCTTCAGGATGAAGGTCACCGGCGTCTTGATCGGATCGTGGGTCTCCAGATCGGTGGCGACAGAGCCGATCATGAAGACGCCGCCGTCTTCCGCATACAGGCGGGCGGACGGTTCGACGTCGTCCATCTCATCCCGGCTGGGGATGTCGATGCCGGTCATGACCTCCAGCGCAGCCGCCTCCTCGGCGGTCGGAGAGACGAGATCGATCCAGCAGGCAGGGCCGTGATCCACGGCCGTATCAAGGCGCACGAGCCGATCGGCGCGCCAGTCATAGGCGTTCAGCATGGTTGCTTCCTTTCGCGAGGGCGCTCGCGCGGAAGCGAAAGCGTCCTCAGAGCGTCGAAGAAGTTGAAGACAGACTTCGGTCTTCGGGGTTCATCTGAGGGTTTCCAAAAAAGACGCCGCCCCACGACAGGCATCTGGACGGCGCAGGCGTCTTGACGCGTTCGCAAACCAGGGTCAACCGCCCGCCTTCTCCCGAGGCCAGCCGATGGCGGAGTGTGACCTTTCCGCCCAGTCGCCGCGAAACGCCGCCGCGCGCTCGAAACAATGCGGAACGCGCGGGCTTGCCTCAGCGGCCCGGCTTGCCCCTCGCCTCGCACCCACGTAAGTCGCAAGGCCATGACCCAGACGACCGCGACCGCCCCGCTGATCTGCCCCTCCATCCTGGCCAGCGACTTCTCCAGGCTGGGCGAGGAAATCCGCGCGCTTGAAGCGGCGGGCGCCGACTGGATCCATGTCGATGTCATGGACGGCCATTTCGTGCCCAACCTTACCATAGGCCCGGACGTGGTGAAGGCCCTGCGCCCGCACACGACCCTGCCGTTCGACGTGCACCTGATGGTTGCCCCCGTCGACAACTGGCTGGAGGCCTATCGCGCGGCGGGCGCCGACATCATGAGCGTCCATCCCGAAAGCGGCCCCCACGTCCACCGCACGCTCGGCCAGATCCGCCAGCTGGGGGCCAAGGCGGGCCTCGTCTTCAATCCAGCTACGCCGCTCAGCGTGCTGGAAGAGGCGGTCGAACTGGTCGATCTGGTGCTGATCATGTCGGTCAATCCCGGCTTCGGCGGTCAGAAATTCATCGAGACCTCGCTGAGGAAGATCGAGCGCGCCCGCGCCATCCTCGACCGCGCGGGATCGAAGGCGCACCTTCAGGTCGACGGCGGTGTGGTCGCCGCCAACGCCGGGGCCTGCGTCTCCGCCGGGGCCGATGCGCTGGTCGCCGGCTCCTTCGTCTTCAAGGGCGGGCCGGACGCCTATGCCGCCAACATCCAGGCCCTGAAGGCCGCCGCCGCGTGAGCCCTCTCGGCCCCTTCGCCCCGCGCGACAGCGACGTCCCCCTGGCCGAGGGGCACATCCCCGGCCTGAAGGGCACCCCCATGCGGACCCCCGTGCGCCCCGCCTCGGGCGCGCGGCCGGATCCGCGCCTGTGGGCCTCGGTCGCCAAGGGACTGGTTGCGCGCCAGGCGTGGATCGAACTGTACGGCCTGCCCGGCTATGGCCTGACGCTGGGCGGTCCGACCGCCGAGGGCTTCGCCGTCAGCCCGCGCGACTTCCGCCCCCTGCCCGAGGAGGCGCCGCGCCCCCTGCTGTCGGGCAAGCTGACGCTAGCGGGCCTGAGCCTGGACGCCGGAACCCCGGCCGAGCTGTGGAACAGTCCCACGCCGAGCCGCGCCTTTGCGGTCGAGCTTCACAGCTTCAACTGGCTGCCCGCCATGATGGCTCAGGGCGATCGCGGCGTGCGCGAAGTTCTGGCCCTGACGCTGGCCTGGAATGAGGTCTTCAGCCGCTGGTCGCCCTTCTCCTGGGATCCGGACATTCTGGCCCGCCGCGTCTATCACCTGGCCTGCGCCGGACGCCGGCTGGCGGGCGTGGCGACCGAGGTCGAACGCCTTCAGCTGACCGATATCCTAGCCCATCAGGCTCGCCAGCTGCTGCGCCCGCCCGGCGGGATTATGGGCCGGGCCGAGCGCCTGACCGCCGCCGCCGTCGCTGGATGCGCCCTGACCGGCAAGACCGGCGCCGCCATCCGCAACAGGGCGCTGAAACGCCTGCCCGCCGCCCTGACCGCCACGGTCGCGCCCGACGGCGGCCACGCCTCGCGCGCGCCGGAAATGGGGCTGGAGCTACTGCTGGACCTACTGACGCTGGACGACGCCCTGGCTCAGCTGTCCGAAGTGACGCCCGAGGCCGTCGCCGAATCCATATCGCGCCTGACCCTGGCCCTGCGCATCCAGACCCTGCCCGACCGGAAGCTGGCCGTGTTTCAGGGCGGCGGCCCCTCGACGCCCAAACGCATCGCCGCCGCCCGCGCCCACGACGACGCCCCCGCCGCCCCGCCCAGCGGCACCGTCGGCGGCCTGCTGCGCGTCTCCAGCCCCCTGTTGACCGTCATGGTCGATGTCGAGGCGCCCGCCCGCAACGCCTGGTCGGCCGCCGCCTGCGGCCAGCCCGCCGCGCTGGAGGTCGTCTGCGGCCGCGACCGCCTGTTCACCTCGGCCGGATGGACGCCGCGCGCCCTGGACCGCCAGGCCCTGCGCCTGACGCCCGGCGCCTCGACCTTAACGCTGGGCGAACAGCCGCTGGGCGAACCCCTGTCCGGCTGGAAGGGCGAACTGCTGGGCCCGCGCTTCGTCGGCCCCGCCCTGCACGTCACGCGCCAGCATCAGGAAGACGACGGCGCCGTCTGGCTGGAGGTCGAGCACGACGGCTGGATGCCGCTGCATGGTCTGATGCACCAGCGTCGCCTCTATATCGACCAGCGTCTGGACGAGCTGCGCGCCGAGGAAAGGCTGCATCCGCCCGAAGGCCGCCCGGAAGCGACGCGCGCCATCGCCGCCCCCTACGCCCTGCGCTTCCAGCTGGAGCCCGGAGTCCAGGCCTCGCTGGCACGCGACCGTCGCTCCATCCTGCTGCGCGGCCCGTCCGGTCGCGGCTGGTGGTTCCGCAGCGACGGCCCCGACGTGGCCATCGAACCCGCCGTCCACATCGACGAAGGCCTGACCCGCCGCAGCCTCCAGATCGTCGTCCGCGGCTCAGCCCGCACCGACGCCGAAACCAAGGTGCGCTGGAAGTTGAGCCCGGCAGGCGCGAGCGGCGATCCGGACTAAGGGCTGACGCCGCGTCCCGTTGGTGCTAGAGGCCCCGCCATCTCCCCGCCCCAGCCGTAAACGGACGCCGCCCATGCCCGCCGCTCCCGACTTTCCGCCCGCCCCGGACGCGATCAAACCCGTCCGCGCCCTGATCTCCCTGTCGGACAAGGCGGGGCTGGAAGACGCCGCGCGCACCCTGGCGGGGCTGGGCGTCGAACTGGTCTCGACCGGCGGCACCAAGGCGGCGATCGCGGGCTTCGGCCTGCCGGTCAAGGACGTGGCCGATCTGACCGGCTTCCCGGAGATGATGGACGGCCGGGTCAAGACCCTGCACCCCGTGGTGCACGGCGGCCTTCTGGGCGTGCGCAACGCCCCGGCCCACGCCGCCGCCATGACCGAGCACAATATCGGCGCCATCGATATCGTCTGGATCGACCTCTATCCGTTCGAGAAGACCGTAGAATCCGGCGGCGGCTTTGAAGCAGCCATCGAGAACATCGACATCGGCGGCCCGGCCATGATCCGCTCGGGTTCGAAGAACCACGGCCATGTCGCCGTCGCCGTCGACGCGGAAAGCATCGGCCTGATCGTCGAGGCCCTGAAGGCCGACGGTTCCACGACCCTGGCCCTGCGCAAGCAGCTGGCCGCCCGCGCCTTCGCCCGCACCGCCGCCTATGACGCCGCCGTGTCCGGCTGGTTCGCCGCTCAGCTGGAAGACGCCGCCCCGGCCCGCAAGTCGATCGCCGGTTCGCTGGCCCAGACCCTGCGCTATGGCGAAAATCCGCACCAGACCGGCGCCTTCTACCGCACCGGCGAGCGCCGTCCGGGCGTGGCCTACGCCACCCAGGTCCAGGGCAAGGAACTGGGCTACAACAACATCGCCGACGCCGACGCCGCCTATGAGCTGGTGGCCGAGTTCGAGGCCCCGGCCTGCGTCATCGTCAAGCACGCCAACCCCTGCGGCGTGGCCGTCGGCAAGGACCTGTCGGAAGCCTACGCCCGCGCGCTGGAATGCGACGCCGTGTCGGCCTTCGGCGGCGTTATCGCCGTCAACCGCCCGCTGAACGGCGAAGACGCCCGCGCCATCACGGGCATCTTCACCGAGGTCGTCATCGCGCCGGGCGCGGACGACGAAGCCAAGGCCGTCTTCGCCGCCAAGAAGAACCTGCGCCTGCTGATCACCGACGGCCTGCCCGACCCGCACGGCGCGGGCGAGGTGTTCCGCTCGGTCGCGGGCGGCTTCTTGGTCCAGTCGCGCGACCGCTCGCTGATCAAGCCGTCCGACCTGAAGATCGTCACCCGCCGCCAGCCGACGCCGACCGAGATCCAGGACATGCTGTTCGCCTTCACCGTGGCCAAGCACGTCAAGTCCAACGCCATCGTCTACGCCAAGGACGGCCAGACGGCGGGCATCGGCGCCGGCCAGATGAACCGTCGCGACAGCGCCCGCATCGCCGCCATCCGCGCCAAGGAAGCGGGCGAGGTCAAGGGTCTGGCCCATTCGCTGGCTGAAGGCTCGGCCTGCGCGTCCGAAGCCTTCTTCCCCTTCGCCGACGGCCTGCTGGAAGCCGTCGCCGCCGGGGCCACGGCGGTGATTCAGCCCGGCGGCTCGATCCGTGACGAGGAAGTCATCGCCGCCGCCGACGAACGCGGCATCGCCATGGCCTTCACCGGCGTTCGCGTCTTCCGGCACTGATAGACCGCTACCGCAGGCGGCGCGGCCGCCTGCTGCTTGAGCTGTTTTTTGGACGCTAACGCAAGCCGCCCGGCGGCTCGCTGCTTGAGCGCAAGGAAAAGGGCGCTGCCGATCATCGGCAGCGCCCTTCTTCATGGCCGGTTTGAGCGCCGCCCATTCACCCCCGCTCATCCCGGCGGACGCCGGGACCCAGTGCTTTGGCTTCAACCGCCGCTCCCATGAGCAAAGCGTGAGACCGGCGCTCTTGCTGGATCCCGGCGTCCGCCGGGATGAGCGGGAGATTAAACATCAATCCTCAATGACCTCGTGCGAGCCGGCGCGGCCCAGACGCCAGTAGCCGGCGACCTTCATCCATTTCGGGTTGAACGGCCGGGCGGCCAGCAGAGCCGCCCGCATCGAGCGGGCGACCGAGGATTCGCAGGCCACCCACACATAGGCGTCGGCCGGGTCGATCCGTCTCGCCGCCGCGATCGCCGCCGTCGTCAGGGCCTCGGCGCGGCCGCGCGGGCCGCCGTTGCGGTGCACCCAGGCGATCTCGACGTCCGCCGGACTGGGCAGGTCCAGTTCGCCCGCCACATCATTGACCTCGATGCAGGCGATGGCGCGCGCCTCTTGGGGCAGTTCCTCCAGCCGCCGCGCGATGGCGGGGATCGCCGCCTCGTCGCCGACCAGCAGGTGTTCGGCGAAGCTGGTCGGGATCAGGAAGGAGCCGCGCGGCCCGCCCAGGCCCAGCTCATCCCCCGGTCGCGCATCCTCGGCCCAGGCCGTGGCCGGACCGCCGTGACCGACCGCGAAGTCGATCGTCAGCCGCCTGTTGGCCGCATCGAAGGCGCGCGGCGTGTAGTCGCGCGCCACGGGCCGGGGCTCCGGGAACACCGGCCCATCCGGCCCCAGCGTCGGCAGCACCAGCGCCTCGCCGCGCGGCGCCGGGAAGACCTTCACATGGTCGTCGAAGCCGGGGCTGAAGAAGCCTTCCAGCTCATCGCCCGTCAGCACGATCCGCTTCAGCACGGGGGTCAGCTGCTCCACCGCCTCAACGCGGGCGCGGCGGAATTTCAGCTCATGCCGCACGCGGCGCGGTTGTCTCAACAGAGCGTTGCTCATGCCTGTCTCACCTTTTCGGCTGCGGCTTCGATCAGATCGGCGATGGCCTCGACCTGGGCCTCGCTGAGCGGCGGCTCCTGGGTCAGGCGGTCGTGGGTCGCCGCGCGGAAGGCCTCTATGGCCTGAGCGATCCGGGCCGGACGGTCGGCGCGGCCGCGCAGAACCTTCATCTTGCGCTCGGCGTGCGCCAGGGCCTCGGCGTTCTCGACCAACAGGCGGCGGCCTTCATCTGTGATGGCGTAGCGTTTCTTGCCGCCCTCGGCGACGGCGCTCAGAGCGCCCATGTCTTCCAACAGCGTCAGGCTGGGGTAGATGACGCCGGGGCTGGGCGTATAGGCGCCGCCCATCCGCGATTCGACAGCCTTGATCAGCTCATAGCCGTGACTGGGCTTGTCGGCGATCAGCGACAGCAGCACCCAGCGCAGGGCGCCGTGCTCGAACATCCGGCCGCCGCCGCGCCGGCCGTGGCCCTCGCCGCGCATCCGGCCCTCGCCCATGCGTCGGCCTTCCGGACGCATCGTCCGGCCGTGACCGCCGCCAAAGCCCAAGCCGCGCTCAAATCCGCGACCGCCGCCCAGACCCAAGCCATGCCCCATGCCATGACCCATGCCGTGGCCGCGCTTTCCGATCCCCTTGGATCCTCTCATCTCGTCTTTTCTCTCACTTAGATATATCGAACATGCAAACAGATATATCTAAGTGAATGAGACGCAAGACCCCTTTCCTGAAAAAAACGACGCCCTAAGTTGCGGGTATGGACACCATCGCCGCCCGCTGGGCCAAGCTTGAGCCCCATATCCAGGTCGTCGGGCCGGACGACGACCGGCCGCGTCCGACCGTCCTGCTGTTCCACGGCTGCGGCGGTCTTCGCGCCCACCTGCCGCGGTACGCCGAGGCGGCGAAGGCGACGGGATGGCGGGCGGTCATCGTCGATTCCTACGCTCCACGCGGCTGGAGCCGGGCCTTCACCCTGACCGCCGTCTGCACCGGCCTGGCGCTTCGGGGCTATGAGCGGGCGGGCGATGTGCTGGCGGCCATCCACGGGATTTCACAGAGATCGGACGTGGACGCCTCGCAGCTCGTCCTGGCCGGATGGAGTCACGGCGGCTGGTCGATCATGGAGATGATGAGCGAAACGCCCGCGCCCCGCCGCATGGGTGTAGCCGATCCCGGCGTCGTCGATCTGTCGGGCGTGAAGGCGGTGTGGCTGGCCTATAGCTATATCGGCGCCTGGGCGTTCAACCGGATGAAGCCGTGGCGCCTGCATCCGCGCGTTTTCGCCCTGACGGCCGGGCGCGACCACCTGACCACGGTGCGCAACGCCGAGCGCGTCAACGCCATGATCCGCGCGGGCGGCTCAGAGGTGGAAAGCTGGGTCGTCGACGGCACCCACGCCTTTGACGAACCGACCAACAACGGGCCGATGCGCCATCATCCCGAGCTGGCCGCAGAGGCCCTGCGCCGCTTCACCGTCTTCCTGAAGGAAACCGCGCAGGCGGAAGCGACGCCAGAAGCCTGATGGTTGTCTGAAACCTGACTGAAGCCCCCCGCATCAACGCGGCTCGACCCTCACCTCGGCGCGGATCGAATTGGCGATGTAGCAGATGTCGTGGGCGCGATGGTGCAGGTCGGCGATGGCCGCCGCGTCCGGCCGCTTGTCGCCCGACCACGCGACGACGGGGCGCAGGACGATGTCCGTGATCGACATCTTGCCGCGCTCGTCCTTGCCCAGGGTTCCTTCCGCCTCGTCTCGATAGGAATCGACCACAAAGCCGTCCTTGCGGGCGTAGGCCAGGAAGAACAGCATGTGGCAGCTGGACAGGGCGGCGACCAGGGCCTCTTCCGGGTCCACCGCCGCCTCTTCCGACAGGGGCGGCGGGATCATGGGCGAAGGCGCAGACGATCCCCGCACCACCGCGCCGCCGTCAAAGCGCCAGTCATGGCCGCGGCCGTATTTGTTGTCGCTGAAGGGCTGATCGCCCCGGTTCCATTCGACGACGGCGACATGCTGGCTCATGACGGGCTCCAAGACTGAAGGTCGAAGCTAAGCTAGGCGCCCGGTTCAGCTTGCGCCAGATCGCCTTGGGTCAGATCGCCTCTGGTCAACATCCGCATCTGCATCGACGCACGAATGGTGAAGCCCAGCGAATGGTACAGGGCGATGGCCCCGGCGTTGTCCGCATAGGAGTGCAGGAAGGCCGTTTCGCCGCGCGCCAGGATACGCTCGATCACCGCCCGCATCAGGGCCCCGGCGTAACCGCGGCCGCGCGCGTCGGGGTGGGCGCAGACGCCGGACACCTCGGTGAAGCCGTCGGGCTTCAGCCGCTCGCCCGCCATCGCCAGCAGCCGACCGTCCTGCTTGACCCCAAAGAAGTCGCCCAGCCGGTGCGTCCGCTCGAAGAAAGGCCCCGGCTCGGTTAGGGTCGCCAGCGCCAGCATGGCGGCGGCGTCGGCCTCACCCAGCGGTTCGATGGCGATATCACGCGGCTTGGCTGGCGCCAGATCAACCAGCACCATCTGCGACAACACCGCCTCCTTCAGCACCGTCAGGCCGGGCGGGACAGGCGTCCGCGCCGCCTCGACCGTGGCCAGCATCCCCTCTGGTTGCTCCAACGCGGAAAGGGCCGCCAGGCTTTGCGGCGACGGATCAACCGCCGCTGCAAAGACGCCATAGCCCGGCGCCAGGCGCAGCGCCCCGCCTGCGCCCACGGCCAGCGGCGCCTGACGCGCAGACGTCAGGGCGCTCCAGACCGGCCGGTCGAGCGGATGGGTCATCGCCGCTTCTTCCCGATTAGCCCTGCCAGAAGCCGACGATCTTCTTGACCTCGGCGATGGTCGGTTCGGCGATCTCGCGCGCCTTTTCGGCGCCGGCGGCCAGGGCGCGGTCGATCTCGGCCGGGTCGTTCATCAGGCGGCGCATCTCGGCCGTGACATTGGCCATGGACGACACGGCCAGTTCAGCCAGCTTGGGCTTGAAGGCGCCGAAGCCCTGCCCCGCGAACTCGGCCAGAACGGCCTCGCGCGTGGTGTCGGCCAGGGCGGCGTAGATGGCGACCAGGTTCTTGGCCTCGGGCCGACCTTCCAGACCCTCAAGCGTTTCCGGCAGGGGCTCCATGTCGGTCTTGGCCTTGCGGACCTTGTTGGCGATGGCGTCGGCGTCGTCGGTCAGATTGATGCGCGACAGGTCCGACGGGTCGGACTTGGACATCTTGGCCGCGCCGTCGCGCAGGGACATCACCCGCGTCGCCGGCCCCTGGATCAGCGGCTCGGGCAGGGGGAAATAGCCGGGCGTC
Source organism: Brevundimonas sp. S1H14 (assembly GCF_047716865.1). Lineage (NCBI taxonomy): Bacteria > Pseudomonadati > Pseudomonadota > Alphaproteobacteria > Caulobacterales > Caulobacteraceae > Brevundimonas > Brevundimonas sp. S1H14. The sequence goes on from NZ_CP136679.1 coordinate 87,580, forward strand.
CCGAAGTCGTTGTTGAACTTCTGGGCGATGTCGCGGGTCAGCTCCAGATGCTGTTTCTGGTCCTCGCCGACCGGCACCTCGGTCGCCTTGTAGAGCAGGATGTCCGCCGCCTGCAGCACCGGATAGGTGTAGAGGCCGACGCTGGAGCGTTCCTTGTGCTTGCCCGACTTCTCCTTGAACTGGGTCATCCGGTCGAGCCAGCCGAGACGGCCGACGCAGTTGAAGATCCAGGCCAGTTCGGCGTGGGCGGGCACGGCTGACTGCGGAAAGATGACGGCCTTGGCCGGGTCCAGGCCCGAGGCCAGATAGGCCGCCGCGATCTCGCGCGTCTGGGCGGCCAGCTTCTCGGGCTCCTGCCACACGGTGATGGCGTGCATGTCGGCGACGAAGACGAACAGGGGCGCGCCCGTCTCCTGAAGTTCAGTGAAGCGTTTCAGCGCGCCCAGATAGTTGCCCAGGTGCAGGGCGCCCGAGGCCTGGATGCCGGACAGGATGCGGCGCGGGCCGGTGTATTGGGCCGGGGTCTGGTCAGTCATGATAGCGGATCTCGGAAGTCGAAAGGCGAATGTCGGCGCACGGTTTCGCGTGCGAAAGGCGGGCGTGCGGAAGCCCGGGGCGGCGGATCAGCCGCGCCATCGTCCGTGAGCGAGAAATCGTCCCGAAAGCGCCATGCCCTCGCGCTTATCGGTTCGGGCCGCGAAGGGCAACACTCCTGCGGCGGTTCGCGCGTCGCCGCGATCGCGGAACGATGTTAGCCTCCTCTTCCATCCTCATGGAGGGAAGGACATGGACGAGTTCGAAGTCGCCCCGCCCGAGAGCTTCGACTCTCGCCAGGCGCTGACGCGGATGCTGGCGCTGCTGCATCACCTGATCGACATGATCGCCGAGTTCAGGGAGATGCTGATTCTGACCAGCGGCGGCAACCCCGCCGACCCGGTGCTGGATGACGCTTTCCTGGCGGCCAGACTTTTGGCGCTGGAGGATGTCGACGCCCTGATCGCCATGGTCGGCGACGCGGACTTCTCGACCCCCGCCATGGTCGAGCATCGCCTTCAGGGCGACGCGCTGCGCTTCAAGATGCTGGCGATCCTGGCGGCCTATCGCCTGGTCGTCGCCGCTCAGCCTAGCCGGAATCCGGGCATGAGCCGAGGCTGGTCCCTCTATCGCCGCGCCCTGCGCGCGACGCTGGCGGCCATCGACGGTCCGTTGGAGTCCCTTACGGCGGCGCTCGGCGCCAAACAGGGGCTGGTAGAGTTCAAGAAAGCGCTGGAGGTTCTGCTAGACCTATGACCGGGCCGAGCGTCGAACCAGGCCCTTGACCTCGGCCACAGTCACGGCGCGGGTCAGGAAGGCGAGCGCGACATAGGCCAGACCGCCCGCCGCCACGACCAGCAGCAGGGTGATCTCCTTGGCGCCGTGGCTCGAACCCGCCATCGCCAGCAGGTCCGCGACCGGCGCCTGCAGCATCGGCCGCGCCCACGACGCCGCGCCGACCACCGCCGCCAGACCCGCGCTGGCCAGGGCGATGCGGCCCAGACGCCAGATGGCGCGCGGGCTGGGTCGGTAGTGCTCGCGACGCCACAGGGTCGCGCCCAGAAGCAGGACATTGGTCCAGGCCGATGCGCTGACCGCCGCCGCAATGCCGGACACCCCCATGCCAAGGTTGAACAGGCCGATGGCCAGCACGGCGTTCACCGCCACGGACACCAGAGCGAAAACCATGGGCCTGCGCGTATCGCCGCGCGCGAAGAAGGCCGGGGCCAGGATGCGGATCAGGACGAAGGCGGGCACGCCCCAGCCGAAATGCAGCAGGGCGTGAGCCGTGTTGACGGCGTCCACCTGCAGGAAGGCGCCGCGCGTGAACAGGGCGTCGATCAGGAAGTAGGGCATGGCCATCAGGGCCGCCGCCGCCGGCAGGGTCAGGGCCATCGACAGGATCAGCGCCTCGTCCATCGACGCCTGCTGTTGGCCGTGATCCTGAGACGCCACCGCCGCTGACAGCTTGGGCAGAAGGGCGATGCCGATCGCCACCCCGACCAGACCCAGCGGCAGCTGATACAGCCGGTCCGCCGTCGCCAGCCAGGTGCGCCCGCCGTTGACGAAGCTGGACAGGTTGCCGGAGATGAAGACGTTGATCTGGGTCGCGCTGTTGCCGATGGCGGCCGGGATGGCGGTGATGATGATGGCCTTCACGGCCGGGGTCATCTTCGGCAGGCTGAGACGGATGTTCGCCCCCGCCTTGCGCGCCGCCCACCAGCACAGGCCCGCCTGGGCTATCCCTGCGACCAGCACGGCCCAGGAGGCGGCGTAGGCGGCCTGGATCTGGTCGCCCTTCACCGGGATGACGGCGGCTAGCATGATCAGGTTCAGCAGGATCGGATAGGCGCCCGAGACGATGAAGCGTCCCCGTGCGTTCAGCACCCCGCTGAGCAGGGCGGCGATCGCCATACAGGGCAGGTAAGGCATGGTGATCTGGGTCAGGATCACCGCCAGCTTGAACCGCGCCGGATCGTCCAGAAAGCCGATGTTGATGACCGTCATCAGCCACGGCATCGTCAGCTGGGCGACCACGGTCAGGGCCACGGTGACGGCGGCAACGGCGGCCAGGGCGTCGGTCGCCACCCTGTCGGCCGCCGCCTCGCCTTCGCTCTTCAGCGTCTTGGCGTAGGCGGGCACGAAGGCGGCGGCGAAGGCGCCTTCGGCGAAGATGCGCCGGAACAGATTGGGGAAGTTCAGCGCCGTATAATAGGCGTCCGCCGCCGGTCCCGCCGAGGCGCCCAGCGCCGCCGTGATGACCAGATCGCGCGCAAACCCGGCCAGACGGCTGAGAAGGGTCATGGCGCTGAAAATGGCCGAGGAGCGCGCCACCCCGCCCGCCTTGGCTGTTGCAGCAGACGCAGGCGGCTGGACCACCGGCTCGACCGTGGCGTTAGCCGCTGAAATCGGCGCGGCCGGTTCGATGGGGTCGGTCTTGTCGTTCACGGCTATTCCTGCGCTCGGTCCCGCAACGCCTTAGCGCGCCTGCGGGTCGCTGGATACGCCCGCGCGGCCCAGCGCGCCTTCCAGATCCGAAACGTCGCGCACGCTGGCGCGCACGGGGGTGATGCTGCGCCCGGCGGGGCCTTGCGGCGCGCGATCCAGCACCTCCAGCAGATCCGCTTTCAGCGCCTCCAGCTTCGCCTTGCTCTTGGGTTTCCGGCCGTCAGCGTCGGTGATGTAGAAGCCGTCCACCGCCCGCTCGCCGAAGCTGGCGACGTGGGCCGAGCGGGTCGAATAACCGTGCGTCGAAATGGTCCGCGCCAGATCGGCCAGCAGACCGGGCCGGTCGGCGCCCGAAACCTCGATCACCACGGCGCTTGTGCCCGTATCGGCGTCGATCCGCACCACCGGCCGCACATCAAAGACGGCGCGGCGGGCGCTGACGCGCGGCGCCTGCATGGCCGAGGTCCGCGCGCCCTTCAGCACCGCCCGCTCCATCGCCTTGACCAGAATGGCCAGCCGTCGCGGCTCGCGCTGACCGTAAGGCTCGCCCGCGCCATCCTGAATCTCGAACACGTCCAGCGCCATGCCGTCGTCGGCCGTGGCCAGACGCGCGCCCACGACGTCTGCGCCCGCCATCGACAGGGTGGCGGCCAGATCGGCGAACAGACCCGACCGGTCGCGCGCCGCCACGGCCACGCGGGCCGTCGATTCCAGCGGCCCCTCGGCGGCCAGGGCCTCGACCGCCGCCCCCTCGCGCCGCGCGCGCTCGACCAGGGCCGGGTGGTCGGCCAGAGGGTCTTCGCGCGTCACGGCGTCGCCCCGGAACAAGGCCTCGGTCGCCTCGAACAGGGCGCGCATCAACTGCCCCTTCCAGCCGTTCCAAACGCCCGGCCCCACGGCGCGGATGTCGGCCACGGTCAGCACCATCAGCATCCGCAGACGTTCCGGGTCGCCGACCGCCTCGGCGAAGGCGCGCACGGTCGAGGGGTCGGACACGTCGCGCTTCTGGGCGTAGTCGCTCATCAGCAGGTGGTGGCGCACCAGCCAGACGACCAACTCGATCCGGCGCGGATCGACGCCCAGGCGCTCGCACGCCCGGCGCGCGGCGATGGCGCCGTCCTCCAGCTGTCCCCGGTCGCCGCCCTTGCCCACGTCGTGCAACAGCATGGCCAGCATCAGGGCCTCGATATCGGCGATGCGCGGCACGATGGCGGTCGAGGCCGGATGGTCCGCCTTCAGCTTGCCGCGCGCGATATCGTTGATGATCCCCACCGCCTGCAGCGTGTGCTCGTCCACCGTATAGGCGTGGTACATGTTGAACTGGGTCTGGCCGACGATCCGCCCCCATTCGGGCAGGAAGCGGCCCAACAGCCCCGTCTCGTTCATGATCGACAGGACGCGATAGGGCCGCTGCCCGTGCGCCAACACCTTCAGGAAGGCATCGGCCCCGCGGGGGTCGCGCCGCAGAGCGGGCGTCACCAGCGTCAGGGAGCGGATCACGGCGGCGAAGGCGTCGGGGTGCAGGTCCAGATCCAGCCGATCCGCTTCGACGAAGAGCAGCAGCAGACGCACCGGATCACGCGCGAAAACGTTGGCCCCGGTGACGGTCAGCCGCCCCTCCTCCACCGCCAGCCCATCGAAGGCCAGCTTGATGCGTCGGCGGCGGATCAGCCGCGACAGGCCGCGCGCCAGCCCTTCGGCCTTCTTCTGCTGGCGCGCCTCCAGCTGGGCCGAGACGGCGCGGGTCAGGGCGCCGACCTCGCGCGCCACCTGGAAATAGCGGCGCATGAAGCGCTCGACCGCCAGTTCGTCGCCGCGACCGCGCCAGCCCATGCGCCGGGCGATCTCGGGCTGGAAATCGAAAGTCAGCTTCTCCTCAGGTCTCCCCGCGACCAGATGCAGCAGGACGCGCACCCGCCACAGGAAGCCGATGGCCTCGCGGAAGCTGCGCAGCTCGCGCGCAGTCAGCAGGCCCTCCAGCGCCGCCTGCCCCCGCTCGCTGTCCGGGACCAGCGAGCGGGCGATCCAGAACAGGGTGTTGAGGTCGCGCAGCCCGCCCTTGCCGTCCTTGACGTTCGGCTCGACGCGATAGCGGACGGCGCCTGTCTTCTGCAGGCGCACATCGCGCTCAGCCATCTTGGCGGCGATGAAGGGACGCGGGTCGGCGCGGGCGACTTCGCTGCGGAACCGCTTCAGCAGGCTGTCGCCCAGGCCTGCATCCCCCGCCAGGACCCGCGCTTCCAGCAGGGTAGTGCGCACCGTCATGTCGTCGCGCGCCAGCGCCAGCGTCTCGCCGATGGAGCGGAAGGCCGAGCCGACCTTCAACCCCAGATCCCACAGGACGTAGTGAACGAACTCGACCACCGCCTGAGCGCGCGGACTGATCGCCTGCCCCGGCCGCAGGAACAGCAGATCGAGATCCGAAAACGGCGCCAGCACCCCGCGCCCGTACCCGCCGACCGCCAGCAGGGTCAGCCGCTCGTCCGGGGCCGGATGGACCTGTTCGGTCGTAAAGCGCCACAGGGTCGACAGCAGGGCGTCAGCCGCCTCGGCGTACAGGCGTGCGGCCTCTGCGCCGTCGGTGGCGCTCTCGGCCCGGCGTGCGGCGCGGGCGCGATCGGCGTCGAAACTTTCACGCAGGAGCGCGGTGACAGCGGCGCGCGGGTCCGGCGCCGAGGCGGCGTCGAGGATGGCGGACGGGAGCGGAGGCGGTGAGATCACGATGGCGACCATAGCATGCTCCCTATCTCCCGCTCATCCCGGCGGACGCTGGGACCCAGTGAGAGCTTCGCCCTCAAAGCCCAAAAAATTCATCATGTCCAAGCGCGCGGATGAGGCCAAAGGACTGGGTCCCGGCGTCCGCCGGGATGAGCGGCTTTCTTAGGTCTTAGCGAGCCCCTTCAGCCGATACAGCGCCTCCAGCGCCTCGCGCGGGGTCAGGTCATCCGGGTCGATGGCGGCGACGGCCTCGTCCAGCATGGACTTCATCGGCGGCGGGGGCGGTTCGGCGGCGGCGGCGAACAGCGGCAGGTCGTCCAGACGGGCGGTCGCCGCCTTCTCATTCTCCAGCCGCTCCAGCACCTCGCGGGCGCGGCCGACAACGGCGGTCGGCACACCGGCCAGACGCGCCACCTGCACGCCGTAGGAACGGTCCGCCGCCCCTGGCGCCGCCTCGTGCAGGAAGACCAGTTCGCCGTTCCACTCGCGCGCCTTCATCGACAGGTTGCAGACGTGGTCGAGCCTTTCCTCGAGCTGGGCCAGCTCATGATAGTGGGTGGCGAACAGGGTCCGCGCGCGGTTGGTCTCGTGCAGGGCCTCGGCCGTGGCCCAGGCGATGGCGAGGCCGTCATAGGTGGCGGTGCCGCGCCCGATCTCGTCCAGCACGACGAAGCTGCGCCCGGTCGCCTGCGTCAGGATGGCGGCCGTCTCGACCATCTCCATCATGAAGGTGGAGCGGCCGCGCGCCAGATCGTCTCCGGCGCCGACGCGACTGAACAGACGGTCGACCACGCCCAGCTTCATCGACCGCGCCGGCACGAAGGCGCCGGCCTGCGCCAGCACCACCAGAAGCGCGTTCTGGCGCAGGAAGGTCGACTTACCCGCCATGTTCGGGCCGGTGACGATGGACAGGCGCGAGGCCCCGACGCCGTCGCCCGCCAGTTGGCAGTTGTTGGGGGTGTAAGGCAGGCCCTGCGCCTTCACCGCCGCCTCGACCACCGGGTGGCGGCCCGCCTCGACGGCGAAACAAAGGCTGTCGTCGACGCTGGGGCGCACGGCCCCGACCTCTTCGGCCCATTCTGCCAGGGCGGCGTGAGCATCCAGTTCGGCCAGAGCCTCGGCCACGCCCTGCAGCGGCCCGGCCAGACGCGCCACCTCGCGGCGCCAGCCCTCGAAGGTCTCGGCCTCGATGGCCAGGGCGCGGTGCCCGGCCTGGCTGATTTTCGCGTCCAGCTCAGACAGTTCGACGGTGGTGAAGCGCACCTGATTGGCCAGAGTCTGGCGGTGGATGAAGGGGCTGTCCGGTCCCGCGCGCAACAAGGGTTCGGCCGCCTTGGCGCTGGCTTCAAGGAAGTAGCCGAGGACGGCGTTGTGGCGGACCTTGAAGGCGACGCCGCTGTCGGCGACCGCCTTGGCTTCCAGTTCAGCGATGATCTTGCGGCTGTCGTCGCGCAGGGTGCGGGCGGCGTCCAGCTCGGGGCGATGGCCGGGGTTCACATAACCGCCGTCGCGCGCCAAATGCGGCGGCTCGTCCATCAGGCCATCGGTCAGTTCGGCCAGCAGGTGCGACAGGTCGCCCTCAAGCGCCAGTTGGTCCAGACAGGCCGTCACCCGCGCGGGCGGCCCGGCCAGCGGATCATTGGCCGAGGCGGCGAACAGGGCGCTGAGACCCTGCGCCGTCTTCAACCCCGAACGGATCGCCGCCAGATCGCGCGGCCCCCCGCGCCCCAGCGCCAGACGCGAGGTCGCCCGCGCCACATCAGCCGAGGCGCGCAAGGCGTCGCGCAGGTCGCGTCGCAGATCGCGCCGCTCCAGCAGCCACTCGACCGCATCCAGCCCGGCGTTGATCGCCGCTGGATCGCGCAAGGGCCGGGAGACGCGTTCGGCCAGCGCCCGCGCCCCGCCCGAGGTCACGGTGCGGTCGATGGCGTGCAGCAGGGACCCGTCGCGTTCTCCACGTTGGGTGCGGTCGATCTCTAGGCTGAGGCGGGTCGCCGGATCGATGGCCAGGAAGCCGCTCTCGCCCGAACGGCGCGGCGGGGTCAGGGCGGGAATCCTGCCCGCCTGCGTCGTCTCCAGATAGGCGGCGATCAGGCCCAGGGCCGAAATCTCGGCCTCTTCAAAGGCGCCGAAGCCGTCCAGCGCCGAGACGCCGTAAAGCCGCTGCACCCGATCCTTGGCCCCGACCGGCTCGGCCAGAGCCTGAGGCATGGCCTGAACCACCCCGCCCGAGCCGTCCAGCGCGCCCTTCATCGTCTCGTCCGAGAACAGGCGGTCGGGGACCAGCACCTCGGACGGACGGAACGCCGCCAGCGCCGCGCCCAGATCAGACAGGTCGCAGGCGACCGAATCCACCACACCCGCCGACAGTTCGACCACCGCCACGGCGGCCCTTCCTTTACGGATCGCCACGGCCGCCAGACGGTTGGCGCCGCGCGCGTCCAGCAGCGTGTCCTCGGTCAGGGTGCCGGGCGTCACCACCCGCACGATGTCGCGGTGAACCACGGCCTTGGAGCCGCGCTTCTTGGCCTCGGCCGGGTCTTCCAGCTGTTCGCAGACGGCGACCTTGAAGCCCTGGCGGATCAGCCGCGCCAGATAGCCGTCCATCGCGTGGACCGGCACCCCGGCCATGGGGATGTCCTCGCCCTGATGCTTGCCGCGTTTGGTCAGGGCGATGCCGAGCGCCGCCGCCGCCTTCTGCGCGTCCTCGAAGAACAGCTCGTAGAAGTCGCCCATGCGGAAGAACAGCATGGCGTCGGGCTGTGTGGCCTTGACCGACAGATACTGGGCCATGACCGGCGTGGTGCCAGCGTCGGGCTTGAGGTCGGTTTTCGGCGGATGGGAAAGCGGCGCGTTCATCTGGTCCGCAGGGTGGCGGATCGGGGCGACGGCCTCAAGCGCGGGCGGCGTCCCTCATGCACAGGCGCAAGGCGACCTGTGGACAGCTTTGTGGATCAGGCGGCGCTCACCAGCCGCAGACGCGGGCGCGAGGCCAGGGCGGCGGGCGTCTCGTCCAGCGCCAGGGCGTCCCAGTCGATGTCGGGGCGCGGCGCGTGGGAGGCGGCGATGATGGCGCGCAGTTCGGCCGACGAGGCCACGCTGGCGATGACCGAGGCCACGCCCGGCAGGGTCAGGGCGTAGGCCAGGGCCGCCTGCATCGGGTCGACCCGCGCCTCGGCCAGACGGCGGCGCGTACGGGACAGCGCCATGCCGTGAGCCGCCAGTTCCGGCGGCAGGCTCTCGCGGTTGGCGAACAGCAGCCCTTGCGCAAAGACCGAGGCCAGATGCACCTCGACGCCCTGCCCGGCCAGATCGGCGATGGCGCCGGAGCGCGCCGCGCGCTGATCCAGGATGTTGCAGGTCAGTTGCACCACGTCCGGTTGGAAGCGGCGCGCCAGCAGAGCCGGGCCGTCCTCGACCGTGGCGATGAATCCGACCTTGCGGAAAATCCCGCGATCCTTCAGCGCCTGCAGGCGATCCCACAGGGCGCGGCCCTCGGCGCCCGCCAGATCAGCGGCGCTCTGCACCAGAACGGCGTCGCCGCGCGGCAGGCCCATCCGTTCCAGCGAGCGGCGGGCGCGGGCCTCGACCCGGTCCAGACCGTCGGCCAGGGGCACGGTGCGCGCGGTGACGCGGAAGGGCGAGGGGAAGGGCCAGGCCTGGCCCAGCATCCGTTCGACGTCGCCCTCGGGACGGGTGGCGACCAGGCCGACCCCGGCGTCGCCCGCGGTCTGCAGCAGGTGGCGCGTCGCCTCCTCGCGCTGGCCGGGCGGCAGCGGGCGGGACCGATCAGGCTCGACCACCAGGGCGATGGCGAGTTTGTCGGCTGGAGAGGGCGGAACAGCGAATCTCACGACCCCGATCATCCGACCCAAAGCTTAAGGGAGATTGACCGAAATCAAGGTCGTTGGTGAACGAAGAGGCTTAATCCGCGTCCGGCTGGTTTTCCGGCTTGGCGGCGATGAAGGCGGGATGCGCCTCGGCCCGCCCCTCGACCTCCAGCAGGCGCGGGAAGGCCGCCAGATCGACGTTGAACCGCCGCGCCGAATAGAGCTGGGGAATCAGATAGCAGTCGGCCAGCGTCGGCGCCGCGCCGAAGCACCAGCCGTCGCCGTGGCGCGCGACCAGCGCCTCCAGCGCCGTGAAGCCCTCGATGATCCACTGACCGGCCCAGGCGTCCACGCCCGCCTGATCGGCGCCCATTCCATCGGACGTCAGGCCTCGCACCGCCTTCAGAACCCGCAGATTATTGAGCGGATGGATGTCGCAGCCGATCACCGCCGCCATCGCCCGCACCTGCGCCCGGCCCGCCGCGTCGCGCGGCAGCAGGGGCGGTTCGGAATGGATTTCCTCCAGCCACTCCAGAATGGCCGGGCTCTGGGTCAGAACCAGGCCCTCGTCTGTCTCCAGCGCGGGGACCAGCCCCTGCGGATTGAGGCTGAGATAGGCTTCCGACTTCTGCGCCCCCGTGCGCAGGTCCAGCAGCGCCTGCTGATACTCCAGGCCCTTCAGATTGAGGGCGATGCGGGTGCGATAGCTGGTCCCTGAACGCCAGTAGCCATGCAGGATCATGATTGCACCGTGAAGCTGAGCGGCGGCAGGCCCGCGATGACCGCCTCGACCCGATCGCCGGGATTCAGTGGGCCGACGCCCGCCGGCGTGCCGGTGAAGATCAGATCGCCGGGCTGGAGCGCCCACAGTTCGGACGCCTTGGACAGGACGCCGTCGATGTCCCAGATCATGTCGGACAGGCGGCCGGACTGATGCACCGCGCCGTTGACCTTCAGCTCAATGACCGCATCCGGCGCGGGCGGCGTCAGGCTGAGCGCGCCGCACGGCGCGGACTGGTCGAACGCCTTGCCCGCCTCCCACGGCCGGCCCTTGGCTTTCGCTTCCGCCTGAAGATCGCGCCGCGTCAGATCGACGCCGACGGCCCAGCCGATCGGCCGGGCGTCCGGGCCCAGCGCGACGACCAGTTCGACTTCGTAATGCAGGTTCTGCGTCGCTGAGGGATAGGTCGGATCCGCGCCGTCCGCGACCAAGGCGTCGCCCGGCTTGGCGAAGAAGAAAGGCGCCGGCTTGTCGGGATCGGCGCCCATCTCGCGGGCATGAGCGGCGTAGTTCTGGCCCACGCACAGAATGCGCCGCACGGGCAGGCGGCGCGCATCGCCGTCAATCGGCAGAGAAGGCGTCGGGGCGGTCGGGAACAGCCATTGGGTCATGACGCCTGTTCTAGAAGCGCGCTTCGCTGCGCGCCAGATGGGAAGCCGCCCCGCACTGCAGGAACCTTGATCGTCGGTGTGGCGTTTCGAGCAGGGCTTCTCTATTTAATCGTCAAGCTTACACAAGGAGCGGAGCGCGCATCATGGCCACGTCCAAGGCTCGTGAAGACATCAAGAACGACCTCAAGACTCTGAAGGAGGACCTCAAGGCCGGCGCCCGTGAGGAAACCCAGCGTCTGAAGGAAAAGGCCTCTGAGGCCGAAGCCCGCCTGCGCGAGCAGGGCGAGGAATTGCGCGAAAAGGCGCGCGGCTACTATGACGACGCCAAGGTGCGCGGTCGTGAATATTACGACGACGCCGCCGAGAAGTTCGACGAAGCCCAACGCTATGTCGTCGAACGGGTGCAGGAGCGTCCGATCCAGTCGACCGTCATCGCGCTGGGCGTCGGCGTCGTGCTGGGTCTGCTGCTGGCCGGGCGTCGGCGCTGATGATCGGCCGGGGGCTCATCAACCGCGCCGTGGCGACCTTCGTCGCCGCCGGCGCGGCCTTCGTGGCCATGATCGCCCTGGGGGCCACGGTCTATTACCTGCTGCTGCTGGTCGTGATCCCCGTGATCGCGGCCGCCCTGACGGCGCTCCTGTTCGCCCTGATCGCGGCGATCGTCGCCCTGGTGTTCGTGCGCCGCGCGCGCGGCGACGGCGATGATGAGGAAGACGAGGAGCCGGAGGGGTTGGGCGCCCGCGCCCTGCATCTGTTCCAGCAACGCCCGGTCCTGGGCGCCGTTGCAGCCCTGGCCGGCGGTTTCATCTTCCTGCGCAATCCCGCCCTGGCGACGATGGTGGCGGCCGCCTTCACCGAAAAAAGCAGGGTTCGTCGTCGGCGATAAAGGAACAGCCAAGCCTCCGACGCGTTGTTTCAGGTAAGCGGCGCTGACGACGGGAGGGGTCGAAAGCTCGCTCCCGTCAACACCTTACGGAGGGTTTCGCCTATGCTTCGCTGGGCCATTATTTTCTTTATCATCGCCTTGGTCGCAGCCGTACTCGGCTTCGGCGGCATCTCGGGCATGTCGTTCGAGATCGCCAAATTCATCGCCATCATTGCGGTGATCCTGTTCGTCGTCTCCCTGCTGGTGGGCGGCCTGAGAGGGCGAGGCGGACCGCGCATCTAGCGCTGGCCGTTTCATGGAAAACGAGGGCTGCGACCTTGGCGTCGCGGCCCTTTTTCATGGCTGGAGCTTCAGGCGCGGCGACGCGGCAGGCGCCAGGTCTGATGATCGGCGAACTGGCGCCCGTCCCAGGCCACGGCCGAGACCGTCACGGCTTCGGCGTCCCACTCGATCCGGTTGAAACTGGGCGGCGCCCCGCGCTCGCGATGCGACAGCGTCCCGCAGCCGACGGCATAGGAGCAGTTGTCGCCGACGCCGACCGGCAGGGCGAAGGGGACATGGACGTGGCCGGTCACAATCAGATCGACCCCGGCCTCGGCGAAGATGCGGGCCGCCCGCTCGCCGCGCTTGACCTCGCCGGTCATGGGGGCGCCGATCATCTCGATGAGAGGGTGGTGACAGGCCAGCACGCGCAGGGCGCCTGTCGGCGCCTGGCGCAGGGCGTCCGCCGCCCGGCGCGTCTGATCCAGGTCGATCACCCCTTTGGACCAGTTGAGCCGGGCCTGCCAGCCTCGCGCAGTCGTGACGCCGCGCACCATCAACTGATCCGATCGGAACTCGTGGTCATGCGCGGGATGGCCGGTCGCCCGTTCAAACGCGCGCCAGGGCCAGAACAGCCGCGCCATCACATCCCAATAGGGCACGTCATGATTGCCGACAGTGACGAAGACCGGCTCGGGCAGCGCCCGGATCCATTCCCCCGCTGCGGCGAACTCCGCCGGATAGCCCTTTTGCGTGATGTCGCCGGTGATCAGGGTCAAATCCGGCGCTGCAGCGTGGGCGTAGTCTGCGGCGGCGGCCACGGCCCCCTTGTGCTCGCAACCGAAATGGACGTCGGAAAACTGGAGGACGACCCCCACTAGAGACTGGCCTCGCCCGCCGCAGGCTTCGGCGCCAGGGCCATGAAGGCGCGCGGCAGGAAGCGCACCGCCGCCTCGCGACCCAACAGCATCGGCTCCCCGTCAATCACCGCCGGAACGCGCGAGCGCGCCTCGACCACAATACGGCGCGCGCTGCGCGTGGTGACGTTGGGATCATGACGCCAGTCGTCGAACAGGGCATGAGCGGCAAGGCGGAAGGCCTGGGCCGCGTCCCCCGTATTCATGGCCGCCGCCTCCAGCCCGTCATTCTTCTGCATCGCCTTGGAGATCAGCGGACTGATCAGCACCAGAGCCTCGGCCTTTTCGCGCTCGCCGCCGTCCAGCGCATAGCGGACCCGGCCAGAAAACGCCTTCTTCAGCGCGCGCCTGCCATAGGTCCAGGCCATCTTCAGCTTGCCCTCGCGAATGGCTTCACGCGCCGGGGCCCACAGGGCGGGCGAGCCCAGGATGGCGGCGCAATAGAAGGCCTCGCCCTCGACCTCGCCTCCGGCCACGGGCAGGGGCGCGCCTTCCTCCAGCGCCAGCCGCAGAGCCTTCTTCCAGTCTCCGGTGCCGTAAAGGGCCTTGGGCAGCATGTTCATCGTGCCGCCAGGCAGGGGCGCGATCAGGGGGCCGTCCTCGCCGGCGCGGGCGGCGACCGACCGGGCCGTCCCATCGCCCGCCAGTATGAACAGCACGTCGGGCCGGGCTTCCAGCGCCTCGCCGATCTGATCGGGAATGCGCGCGCCTTCCAGCACGACCACCTCGGCCTCCAGCGGATACTCGGCCAGGATGGCGGCGGCTTCCTCGGCCGCCTGTCCTCCAACTCCGCCCGACAGCGGATTGACCAGGATGATGATCCGCTCCAGCCGAGCCTCCTCGGTCAGAGGCCGCCGCCCTTCTCCTGAATCGGCCGACGACGGCGGTGCGGCTTCAACAGCGTTCGGCGCTGGCGGGGCGTCGTTCTGAGCGTCAGTGTTCATGGGCGGCGAACGCCTGCGCACAGGGGCGGTTCCCCTTCTGCGGCCCTACACCGCGATTTAAAGTAAAGCTTACAGCGTTCGGCCTCGGAACCGCCTTGTTCGCCCTGCGTTATCGAAGCTTCAGGGGTGCCCCCTAAGGGATGAAGGACAGAACCATGAACAAGGCGATCATCGCCATTGCCGGCGCCGGACTTCTGGTGACCGCCTGCGCCAGCGATCCGTACTACGGCGGCGGCGCCGGACCGAACAACACCGTGCGCCAGGGCGCTGTCGGGGCCGGACTGGGCGCCGTGGCCGGCGCCATCATCGGCAACAACGTCGGCAGCGGCAACGCAGCGACCGGCGCAGCCATCGGCGCCCTGGCGGGCGGCGCGGCGGGCGCCATCCGCGGCTCCAATCAGGACCGCAACAACCAGCAGCGCTACCGCGACAATCAGGGCCGCTACTACTACTGCTACGACAACCGCCAGACCGAGTGTTACTGGGAAAATGGTCAGCGCCGCTACTGATACCGGCGTATAGCCTCTGGCGCCCGAAGCGTTTTCGGGACAGTCTTGAAAGGGCGATCCGCATGGCGCGGGTCGCCCTTTTTTGCTGAAGGCAGCGCACGCCGCACAGCGAGCGCGAGGGGGCTGACATGAAGCGTGTTTCCGCAATCGTTATGATGGCCCTCGGCCTGACCGCCGCCGGTTGCGCCGCCAACAGCGGCTATAAACAGCGCAGCGATCTGGTCAGCGACCCGTCCGCCTGCGCCGACAAGCGGTTCGAAGTCTATTTCGTCCCCGATCGCGCCACCCTGACCGACGCCGCCCGCATGGCCATCGGCATGACGGCGACCCAGCTTCAGGGCTGCCAGATCAAGCACGTCAAGGTGACGGGCCTGGCCGACGCCCGCAGCGGCACGGCGGCCGCCAACCAGAGCATTTCCGAACGACGCGCCCGCGCCGTCGCCGAAGCCCTGGCCGGCGCCGGCCTGCCCGCCCCCGCCTTTGATATCGAGGGGGCCGGAGCCGAAGGCGCGGTCGTGGGCGGGGTCAACGACCCCTTGCGCCGCCGCACCGAGGTGCTGATCGAGGTCGTCGCCCCGCGCTGAGGCCCGAGCCGTCCGCTGCGGCCCGCCGTCGCGGGCCGTGGCTAGGCGGGGCTAGAGGGTCTAAGCTCGCGCCTTTCCCCTGATCCTGTTTCCGGCATCGCCCTTGCGCATCCTGTTTCTGCTCCTGACCTGGCTCGCCCTCGCCCTTCCGGCGGCGGCGAGCGTCCCGGCGTCCGAGGCCGCCCTGCGCGACGCCCTGGCGGCCGGGGCCGCGCCGGTCGTCAAGGCTTCCACTGCGCCGGGCCCGCAGCGCACCGAACGGATCGAGGCGGAACTGGTCCCCATGAGCGCCTGGGCCGTCCCCGGCTCGACCGCCGTCGTCGCCATCCGCCAGCAGATCAAGCCCGGCTGGCACACCTATTGGCGCAATCAGGGCGATTCCGGCGGACCGACGACCCTGACCTGGTCCCTGCCTGCGGGCGTCGCGCCGGGCGACATCCTGTGGCCCCTGCCCGAGCGTCAGCGGCTGCAGAGCCTGATGAACTACGGCTATTCCGGCGCCGTCTTCCTGCCCGTCCCGATCGAGATTCCGGCGGACGCTGCGCCGGGCCGGAGCCTTCCCTTACGCGTCACCGCCCACTTCTACGTCTGCAGCGACGAGATGTGCGTGCCCGAAGACCTCGATCTGGCGCTGGACCTGCCGGTGCGCGACAGCGCGGCGCCGCTGGACACGCGGTTCGGTCAGGCGATCCAGGACGTCGTCGCCGCCGCGCCGCGTCCCGCCGGGATCGAGGCCCGCGTCGCCCTGACCGACGGCCGTCTGGTCCTGACGGCTGCCGGCGGCCCGCTGGCGGGCGCCGCGCCCCGGTGGGCCTATTTCCATCCCTTCGAGGGCGGGCTGATCGACCACGCCGCCGCCCAGTCAGGCGAGCGCGGGCCGCAGGGCCTGACCCTGACCGTCGCCGCCGGACGCGGCCTGACGTCCAATGGGCTGAAGGGACCGATCAGCGGCGTCCTGTCCACCGATCTCGGCGCCTGGGAGATCACCGCCGAGCCGGGCGCCGCCCTGACCGGCGTCACAGGCGACGGCGCGATCGGCGACGGCGAGGGCGCGCAGACAGCCGCCGCCGCCACCGCCCTGCCCGACTTCATCAAGGCGGCCGTCTTCGCCCTGCTGGGCGGGCTGATCCTGAACCTGATGCCCTGCGTCTTCCCCATACTGGCGATGAAGGCGGCCTCGCTTAGCCGCGCCGCCCATAACCCGGCCGAGGCGCGCCGTGACGGCCTGGCCTTCCTGGCCGGGGTGCTGGCGACCTTCCTGGTGCTGGCGGGCGCCCTGCTGGCCCTGCGCGCGGGCGGTCAGGCGCTGGGCTGGGGCTTTCAGCTGCAGTCGCCGGGCGTGGTGGCCGCGCTGGCCCTGCTGATGCTGGCGGTGGCGCTGAACCTGTCGGGCGTCTTCCACATCGGCGCCGGTTTGCAGGGCGCGGGGCACGGCCCGCTGTCGCGCCTGCCCGGCGTCGCGGGCGCCTTCTTCACCGGCGTGCTGGCCGTGGTCGTGGCCGCCCCCTGCACCGCTCCCTTCATGGCCTTCGCTCTGGGCGCGGCCCTGTTCATGCCCTGGCCGATGGCGCTGGCGGTCTTCCTGATGCTGGGGCTGGGGCTGGCCCTGCCCTATGTGCTGATCAGCCTCAATCCGCGCCTGCTGGCCCGCCTGCCGAAGCCGGGGCCGTGGATGGAGACCCTGCGCAACCTGCTGGCCTTCCCCATGTACGGCGCCGCCCTGTGGCTGGCCTGGGTCTATGGCCGCCAGACCGCCGACGCGCTGGCCCTGCTGTTCGGCGCGGGCCTGATGCTGGCGCTGGCGCTGTGGCTCTATGGTCGGGTACAGGCTGCGCCGGGCAAGGGGCGGGCGGCCGGCGTCGGCGCTCTGCTGGCCGCGATCGCGGCGCTGGGCCTGGGCGTGCTGGCGGGCAAGGCCCCCGCTGCTTCGTCTGAGAGCGGCGCTCCCTCTTCCCGTCTATCGTCTCAGCCCTGGTCCGAGCAGGCGGTTCAGGCCGCCCTCGCCGAAGGGCGGCCGGTTCTCGTCAACTTCACCGCCGACTGGTGCGTGACCTGTAAGGTCAACGAAAGCACGGCCCTGTCCTCGGCCCGCACGGCGCAGGCGCTGGAACAGGCCAACGCCCTCTATCTGGTCGGCGACTGGACGCGGCGCGACGACGCCATCACCGCCGAACTGCAACGCCACGGCCGTTCGGGCGTGCCGCTGTATCTGGTCTATGCGCCGGGCCGGTCCGAGCCGCGCATCCTGCCGCAACTTCTGACCGAAGGCGTCGTCATCGACGCGCTGAAGGACGCCATCGACTGATTTCATCTCTGGAGAGACCGCCATGTTCCGCCTGCTGACCGCCGCTTCCGCCTCTCTTCTGCTGCTCGCCGCCTGTCAGCAGCAGCCCGCTGCATCGCCCGAGCGCACGGAAAGCGCCGCCGCCGCGCCCGAAGCGACCGAGGCGGCCGGCCCCGGCGAGCTGGCCCCCGCCTTCACCCTGGTCGACGCCGAGGGGCAACAGCGGTCGCTGGCCGACTTCCGCGGCAAGACGGTCGTGCTGGAGTGGACCAACGAAGGCTGTCCCTTCGTGAAGAAGCACTACACCGGCGCCATGCAGGCCTTGCAGCGCGAGGCGACGGCCGATGGGGTGGTCTGGCTGACCATCATCTCCTCGGCGCCGGGCACGCAAGGCTTCGTCGAGGGCGAGGAGGCGCAGGCCTGGAAGGCCAAGCATAAGGCCGCCTTCACCCACCTGCTGCTCGATCCGACCGGCGAGGTCGGCAAGCGCTATGACGCCAAGACTACGCCCGACATGCGCATCATCGATCCGGAAGGGCGGCTGATCTACGTCGGCGGCATCGACGACCGACCGACCAACAAGGTCGAGGACCTAAACGGAGCCAATAACTTCGTCCGCGCCGCCCTGGCCGACGCCAAGGCCGGACGCCCCGTCCAGACCGCCTATGCCACACCCTACGGCTGCGCCATCAAATACCCGGAAACGGTCGAGGGCTGAGAGCGGCCTTTCTCACGAGGACACCGGCCTTCCTCCAGGCGAGGTAGGCCACATCGGGCCTCAAGCAGCGCGAAGCGCGATAGGCCCAAAAATTAAGCCACAGCCAGAGGCTACGCCTCGGGCTGTGGCGGCGAGGTAATGACCTCGATGTTGTCGTTCAGCAGATAGGACAGTTCGTCCAGCGCCAGCTTGCGGGCCGGGGCGTCGGCGGCGGCTTCCAGCGCGGCGACCTTCAGCGGAATGTCTTCTGAGATGCCGCGCAGGATGCATTTCAAATCATTGTCCGTGCCGCGTTCCTTGAGGATCAGATGGCCCTGCATGTCGCGCTGGGCTAGTTCCGTCGCCTGCCCCTTGAACGCCGCCCAGGCCGCGCCGGTGAAGAAGCCGGAGTTGTCCGCCTCGCCCGAGGCCATCCAGCCGTCGACGATCGACTTCAGCGCGCCCGAACGGGCGACCAGATCAGCGAACAGGGGCTCCTGCGCCACCGACACCGGGGCCGAGGGAGCTACGGGCGGCAGGGCGGCGGCTTCGGCGACGGCGGGATCGACGAGCATCAGGGCGACGGCGAGGGCTATTCCGCAGGACATGGCGTGCCTTTCACAAAGGACCGGGGGACAATCGGCTTCCGGCTGGAAATCCAGCTTGACCCAGTCTTGGATTGAACTCTTCTCGGCCTGAGCCGTAAACCAGAGCCTGCAAACCCCGGGCCAGATGGCGGATCGCTTCCGAACACGGCCCCCTATGGGAGACCAAGATGCCGCATGTCGCCTGGACTGAACTGGAGGCCGCCGCCCGTCGGGACGCGCAGTCCCGCATCCAGGATCAGTTCGCCGCCGACCCTGACCGACTGTCGCGGCTGACGCTGGACGCCGCAGGTCTGCACCTGGACCTGTCCAAGCAGAGCTGGTCTCAGGCCGGGTTCGAGGCCGCCCTGTCCCTGGCGCGGGCGTGCGACATCGAGGGGCGCCGCGCCGCCCTGTTCGCGGGCGAGGCCGTCAATCTGACCGAAGGGCGGGCGGTGTTGCATCCGGCCCTGCGCGCGCCGGACGGCGCGTCATTCCATGCGCTGGGCGAGCCGGTGTCGGCCGAGGTCGAGGCGGTGCGCGCCGAAATGAAGACCTATGCCGAAGCTTTACGGTGCGGAAATGAGACAGGCGCCACGGGGCGCCGGTTCGAGACGGTGCTTCATATCGGCATCGGCGGCTCGGACCTGGGGCCGCGTCTGATCTGGGACGCCCTGCGCCCGCTGGACCCGGACATCGACCTGCGCTTCGTCGCCAACATCGACCCGCGCGACATGGCCGAGGCCCTGGCCGGGCTGGATCCTGAAACGACGCTGGCCATCGTCGTCTCCAAGACCTTCACCACCCAAGAAACCTTGACCAACGCCGAGGCCGCCAAGGCGTGGCTGGCGGCCTCCCTGCCGGCCGAGGGGCTGGCCAAACACTTCACCGGCGTAACCGCCGCGCCGGAAAAGGCGCAGGCCTTCGGCTGCGGCCGCACCTTCGCGTTCCGGGACTGGGTCGGCGGGCGCTATTCCCTCTGGTCTGCGGTCAGCCTGTCCTGCGTCATCGCCCTGGGGTGGGAGCCGTTTCAGGCGTTTCTGGACGGCGCCGCCGACATGGACCGCCACTTCCTCGAGGCCCCGCTGGAGAAGAATGCGCCGGTGCTGCTGGCCCTGGCCGAGATCTACAATGTCGACGGCCTGCATCGCGGGACCCGCAGCGTGGCGCCCTACGCCCATGCCCTGCGCCGCCTGCCCGCCTTCCTGCAGCAGCTGGAGATGGAATCGAACGGCAAGCAGGTGCGCCGCGACGGCTCGCCGGTCGGGCGCCAGACCTGTCCGGTCGTCTTCGGCGAGCCGGGATCCAACGGCCAGCACGCCTTTTTCCAGCAGTTGCACCAGGGACTGGAGGTCGTTCCGGTCGAATTCATCGTGGTCGGCCACACCTGCGGGGGAACATCTGCAACAGCCCTATGGGCCAACGCCCTCGCTCAGGCCCAGGCCCTGATGCAGGGCAAGAGCGAGGCTCAGGCCCGTGCTGAACTGATCGCTTCGGGCGCGTCGGAAGCCGAGGCGAATCGACTGGCCCCGCACAAGGCCTTCCCCGGCAACCGTCCGTCGACGACCGTTCTGATGAAGCGGCTGACGCCGCAGACCCTGGGCGCCCTGATCGCCCTCTATGAGCACAAGACCTTCGTCGAGGGCGTGATCTGGGACATCAACAGCTTCGACCAGTGGGGCGTGGAACTGGGCAAGGTTCTGGCCAGGGCGCTGCTCAAGGACGCCGCCAGCGGCGCGCCCTCGCCCGATCTGGACCCGTCGACGGCTGACCTGCTGCGCCGGCTGACGGCGTGACGGTCGTCGCATCAGGCTGGCAAAGGCTGGAGGGGCTGGCCCTGCTGGCTATCGCCGCCTTCGCCTATGCCCGGTTCGGTCAGGGATGGGGCCTGTTCGCCGTTCTGTTTCTGGCGCCCGATCTGTCTTTCGCCGGCTATCTGGCCGGACCGCGCCTCGGCGCCCTGACCTATAGTCTGGCGCACAGCCTGATCGGGCCGCTGCTGCTTGCGGGCGCGGGCCTGGTCGCGGATCAGTCGCTGGCTGTCGCGCTCGCCCTGATCTGGCTGGCCCATATCGGGTTCGACCGGGCGCTGGGCTACGGATTGAAGTCCCCGCTGGACTTCGGCGTCACCCACCTGGGCCTGATCGGCAAGGCCCGCAGAGGCCTATCCGCCTGAGCGCGCACACGAAAAAGGCCCGGTCGTGAAACCGGGCCTTTCTTTATGTCACCGGCCGCTTACCAGCGGCGGTCATAGCGGTAGTCGCGGTCGCGGCGGTTCTGATAGCTGCGCCACTCGCCCTGGTTCTTCCAGTAACGACCATCGCGATAATAGCGACCGTCATTGCGCTCATAGCGACCGTTGTAATAGCCGTCGCGGCTGTTGATGCCGTGCTCCCGCTCCCAGTGGCCCTGGTTCCGGTAGCAGCGGCCGCCGCGATAATAGCCGCAGCTGTCGTTGTTCGAGGACGAGGCCGCGCCCAGGGCCGCACCCGCCAGGGCGCCCCCCGCGACATAGCGTCCATCGCCCTGGCCGATCAGGGCCCCGGCGACGCCGCCGACCACCGCGCCCAGCACGGCGTCACGGCCGGTGTTGTCGCGATCGCGGTCGCGATAGTTCTGGGCGGCGGCCGGGGTCGTGGCCAGCATCGTCACAACCAGAGCAGGGGCGATAGCGCCGGCGCCGATCTTGAACAGGGTCTTCATGGCGGGCTCCTTTCGAAAGCCGGTTGATCCGTTGTCCCCCTTTTAGCGAAGCCTGTCTGAACGACCCCGGGGGCGCCTGTTCATTTTCGCTTCATCCAGGCGCCTAATTTCGCGCCGCCCCGCCCTTGACGCCCTCCTCCCCCCTGCCTAACTCCCCGGTCGTTAGCACTCGGGGAGGGCGACTGCCAAAGTCGTGGGCTCCGGGGGCTGGAACCAACATCCTGACAGGAGTTACTCAGATGGCGTTTCGTCCGCTCGGCGACCGCGTGCTGGTCAAGCGCGTTGAAGAAGAATCCAAGACCAAGGGCGGGATCATCATCCCCGACACGGCCAAGGAAAAGCCCCAGGAAGGCGAAGTCGTCGCCGTGGGCCCCGGCGTCCGTGACGAAGACGGCAAGTTCGTCGCCCTGGAGCTGAAGGCCGGCGACCGCGTCCTGTTCGGCAAGTGGTCGGGCAGCGAAGTGAAGATCGACGGCGAAGACCTGATCATCATGAAGGAAACCGACGTCCTGGGCGTGCTGTCGTAAGACACGTCCTGGGTTTCCGGTTTCTCTCGTAAAAACATCTAGATAGGAGCAGCCCGCATGGCCGCTAAAATCGTAAAGTTCAACACCGACGCCCGCGACAAGATGCTGAAGGGCGTCAACGTCCTGGCTGACGCCGTCAAGGTGACCCTGGGGCCGAAGGGCCGCAACGTCGTGATCCAGAAGTCCTTCGGCGCCCCGCGCTCGACCAAGGACGGCGTCTCGGTGGCCAAGGAAATCGAGCTGGAAGACGCCTTCGAGAACATGGGCGCCCAGATGATCCGCGAAGTCGCCTCCAAGGCGAACGACAAGGCGGGCGACGGCACCACCACCGCCACCGTCCTGGCCCAGGCCATCGTCCAGGAAGGCCTGAAGGCCGTGGCCGCCGGCATGAACCCGATGGACCTGAAGCGCGGCATCGACAAGGCTGTCGAAGCGGTGCTGGAAGAGGTCAAGTCGAACTCCAAGCCGGTCTCGAACAACTCGGAAATCGCCCAGGTCGGCACCATCTCGGCCAACGGCGACGCTGAAATCGGCGACCTGATCGCCCAGGCCATGGCCAAGGTCGGCAACGAAGGCGTCATCACCGTCGAAGAAGCCAAGACCGCCGAAACCACCGTCGACATCGTCGAGGGCATGCAGTTCGACCGCGGTTACCTGTCGCCCTACTTCATCACCAACCCGGACAAGATGGAGGTCTCCCTCGAAGAGCCGCTCATCCTGCTCCACGAGAAGAAGCTGACCTCGCTGCAGCCGATGCTGCCGGTGCTGGAAGCCGTGGTTCAGTCGGGCCGTCCCCTGCTGATCATCGCCGAGGACATCGAAGGCGAAGCCCTGGCCACCCTGGTGGTCAACAAACTACGCGGTGGTCTGCGTGTGGCGGCTGTCAAAGCCCCTGGCTTCGGCGACCGCCGCAAGGCCATGCTGGAAGACATCGCCATCCTGACCGGCGGCCAGGTCATCTCTGAAGACCTCGGCATCAAGCTGGAAACGGTCACGCTCGACATGCTGGGCAAGGCCAAGAAGGTCCAGATCACCAAGGACGACACCACCATCGTCGAAGGTTCGGGCGAGAAGGACGGCATCGAGGCCCGCGTCGGCCAGATCAAGCGTCAGATCGAAGACACCACCTCCGACTACGACAAGGAAAAGCTGCAAGAGCGTCTTGCCAAGCTGGCCGGCGGCGTCGCCGTCCTGCGCGTCGGCGGCTCGACCGAAGTCGAAGTGAAGGAAAAGAAGGACCGCGTCGACGACGCCCTGAACGCGACCCGCGCCGCTGCCGATGAAGGCATCGTCCCGGGCGGCGGCGTGGCCCTGCTGAAGGCCTCCAAGGTGCTGGCCGCGCTGAAGGTCGACAACGCCGACCAGACCGCCGGCGTCAACATCGTCCGCCGCGCCCTGCAGGCTCCGATCCGTCAGATCTCGGAAAACTCGGGCGTCGAAGGCTCGATCGTGGTCGGCAAGGTGCTGGAATCGGACAAGGCCGAGTTCGGCTTCAACGCCCAGACCGAAGAGTACGGCGACCTGGTGGAAATGGGCGTCATCGACCCGGCCAAGGTCGTCCGCTCGGCTCTGGCCTCGGCTGGCTCGGTCGCAGGCATCATGATCACGACCGAAGCCGCCATCGCCGACGCGCCGAAGAAGGCTTCGGCCGGCGGCGCCCCCGACATGGGCGGCATGGGCGGTATGGGCGGCATGGACTTCTAAGTCCGGCTTCTCAAAGCTCAGACTACGGAAGGGCGGGATCGAAAGGTCCCGCCCTTTCTTTTTGCGCACGGCTTCTCCCTTCCCTTCATGGGGAGGGTGGCTGAGGCCGACAGGCCGAAGCCGGGTGGGGGCGGCAAGACGATGCAGGCGCCGAGGCCAGGATCACCCGGCCCTCCCCACCCGGTCTCCGCTTCGCGTCGACCACCCTCCCCATGAAGGGGAGGGAGAACCCGCGCGCTAGTTGCCCTCCTCCCCCACCTCACGCCCTGCCAGCCGCGCGCCCTCGACCACCGCCGGGTCGGTCCGCGCCGTGTCCAGCACCCAGTCCCTAAAGCGGGCGATCTTGGAGGTCAGACGGCGGCCGGGCGGGTAGCAGAGCCAATAGCCCTCGGCCAGGGCGACCGTCGCTTCGAACGGCCGAACCAGCAGGCCCCGCTCGATCTCTCGGCCGTAGAGAATGGGCGAGCCCAGGGCCACGCCCTGATCGCCCAGAGCCGCCGCCACCTCCATCGCCTGATTGTCGGCCGTCAGACGCGGCGGCGGGGCGGCGTCAGCCGGCGCCACGCCGGCGGCGGCGAACCAGGCCCGCCACTCGCGCGGCTCGCCGATCAGATGCGCCCGCTTCAGGTCGGCGGGCGTCTTCAGATCCAGACGGTCGCGCATCGCCGGGGTGCAAAGGGGGGTGAAGACGGCGGGCATCAGGAACCGGCTCTCCAGTCCAGGCCAGTCGCCTGAACCGAAGCGCAGGGCGACATCCAGCCCATCCGCCCCCAGGCTGGACAGAACCGAACTGGTGTCCACGCGCACCGCCAGATCGGGGTTGGCCAATTGAAACGCTCCAAGCCGCGTCGCCAGCCACTGGGTCGCCAGCGTCTGCAGCGTGGTGACGGCCAAGACGCCCTGATCCGCCTCGACCACCTCGGCCACAGCTCGTCGCAGCAGGGTCATGGCCTCGGTCGCCGCTGTCGCCAGACGCTCCCCCTCCGGGGTCAGACTCACCTGCCGCGCTCCACGTGTGAAAAGAGGACGCTCAAGCTTTTCCTCCAGGTCGCGGATACGCCAGCTGACCGCCGCCTGCGTCATGCCCAGAGCTTCGGCGGCGCGGGTGAAGCTGAGCAGGCGCGCCGCGGCTTCAAACACCCGCAAGGCGTCCACCGGGATCCGCGCAAGAAGATCAACCATAAGCCAGCCTTATACCGAAGCGTCGTCATCTCGTTTGTGACGGCGACCAACATGGCCCATCTTCAAGCTCTCAGAAAGGAGGATGGACATGGAAGACATTCACCGCACTCATAAGGAACCCGCGTGGGGATGGATCGGCGCCCTGTTCAGCGCACGCCCCCTTTCGCCTCCCCCGGCGACCGCCAAGTCAGGCGATGCCCGCATCAGGGCCCGACCCTGCCCGACGCCCCCGCGCCGGGCGGCCTGCTGACGGTCATTGCTGCGCCGGGCGCGACCCTAAACGCCCGCCGGGCGCGACAAGGCGTCGCGCCCGGCGGGCTTCCGTCAGCGGAGCAGTTGCCCCCGCGCAGGGCCCCCGCCCATAAAGGCGCCTTCATCGTCGCAGAGGGGGCCCTGATCGATGCGCCGCACCACCCGTATTCCGTCCTTCGCCGCAGCCGCGTTGATCGCCGCCGCCGGTCTGACCGTCGCCGTTCCGGCCGAGGCGCAATCGCGCCGCGCCGCGCCCGCGGCCGAGCGTTCGGATTGGCCCGCCCGCGCCGCCCCGGCCCAGGCCCGCGCCGTGATCTTCGCCGCCGCTGCTGCGCCGTCCGGCTCTCTGGTCCTGCCGCTGGGGTCGGAGGCTGAGCTCGACACGCGCGGCGCATCGCTGGACGCCGCCACGCGTCAGGCGATCGCTTCGGCCGTCACCGCCGCCCGTTTCGACTATAAGCCGCGCCAGACCCTGAACCTGCACGGCGTCGGCGGCTGGGACCGCATCCTGATCGTGGGTCTGGGCGAGGCGCCCAAGGCCGCCGACATCCAGACCGCCGGCATCGTCGCCGGCCGCGCCCTGAACAGCCAGCCGGGCGCCCTGACGGCCCTGACGTCCGGCCTGTCCGCCGACATGGCTTCGGAACTGGCGACGGGACTGGGTATCGGCCACTACCGCTCGGACCTCTATGTCACCACCGGCCGCGACCGTGCGGCGCCGGGCGCCCTGACCGTCGTGGCCGACGACGCCGCGAGCGCTCAGGCGCACTATCGTCGCGGCGCGGCCCTGGTTGAGGCGATGGCCTGGACTCGCGACGTGTCCAATGAACCGGCCAACGTCATCTATCCGGAGACCTTCGTCGAGCGCGCCCGCGCCGCCTTCGCCGGCGTGCCGGGGGTCGAGATCACCGTGCTGGACGTGCCGGCGATGGAGCGGCTGGGCATGGGCGCCATCCTCGGCTCGGGTCAGGGCTCGGCCCGTCCGCCGCGTATGCTGGCCGTGCATTATCGCGGTCAGGGCGCGCCCTCGGCGGGGCCGGTGGCCCTGCTGGGCAAGGGCATCACCTTTGATTCCGGCGGCATTTCGCTGAAGCCCGGCTCGAACATGGGCAATATGAAGATGGACATGTCCGGCGCCGCCAGCGTCGTCGGCGCCGTCCTGGCCCTGGCCAAGGGCGGGGCGCCGGTGGACGTGGTCGCCGTCGCCGCCCTGTCGGAAAACATGCCGGGCGGGAACGCCATCCGCCCCGCCGATGTCCTGACCGCCATGAACGGCAAGACCATCGAGATCGTCTCGACCGACGCCGAGGGTCGTCTGGTGCTGGCCGACGCCGTGGTCTGGGCCGACACGACGATGAACCCGGCCGCCATCGTCGATGTGGCCACCCTGACCGGCTCGGTCGGCGGGGCCCTGGGCGGCGACTATGCGGGCCTGTTCAGCCGTCACGACGCCCTGGCCGATCAGCTGAAGACGGCGGGCGACGCCACCGGCGAGACCCTGTGGCGCCTGCCGCTGCACCCCTCCTATGTGCGGGCCACCGCCTCGACCATCGCCGACATCAAGAACTCGGGCGACGGCGGGGCGGGCGCGGGCACCGGCGCCCACTTCATCGGCTATTTCGCGCGGCCCGAGACGCCCTGGGCGCATCTGGACATCGCCAACATGGCCTTCGGCGGCGCCAACGATGTGAAACCGGCGGGCTCGGCGGGCTACAGCGTGCGCCTGCTGGAGCGGTTCGTGCGCGACTTCCAGCCTGTGCCCAAGGAGAAAGGAACGGGCGGCTACTGAAGCCGCCTTCAGCCTCAGCCTTCCTTGATGGCGACGATCTCGACCGACTGGCCCGCGACCGTCGCCTCATCCCCCTCGCGCCTGCCCAGCAGGGCGCGGGCCAGGGGCGAGACGTGGCTGACGCTGCCCTGGGTCGGATCGGCCTCGTCCTCGCCGACGATGCGCCAGGTCTGGGTGCGGCCGTCCTCGCGCTCAATCGTCACCGTGTCGCCGAAGCGCACCTTGCCGTCCGGCGGCGCTTCGACCAGCTGGGCCGTGCTACGCCGCGCCGACCAGTAACGCAGGTCGCGCGTCGCCCGCGCCATGGCGGTGCGGTCGGCCTCGATGGAGCCCGCCGCCTGAGCCGCCGTATAGGCCGCCCGTGCGGCCGCCAGTTCGGCGTCGATCTGGGCCAGCCCCTGCGGCGTGACGAGGTTCGGATGGGGCGAGATCGGCCGGTCCGGCAGGTCCGCCGCCGTGGCTTCCAGATCTTCTTCTCGGGTAAAGGCGACGCTCATGACCATCAACATAGGCCCCGGCGCCCATTCCCGCTAGGAAGGCGGCGATGACGCCCTCCCCTTCCACAGTCGCCGTGATCGGCGCCGGTCCCGCCGGGCTGATGGCCGCCGAACGTCTGGCGCAGGCGGGCCTGCGCGTCGTGGTGCATGAGCGGATGCCCTCGGTCGCGCGCAAATTCCTGATGGCCGGGCGCGGCGGGCTGAACCTGACGCATTCGGAGCCGCCCGAGCCGTTCCTGAACCGCTATGACGCCGCCTCTCAGGCGCGCATCAAGGACTGGCTGGACACCTTTTCTCCCGCCGATCTGATTAAATGGGTCGAGGGGCTGGGCCAGCCGACCTTCGTCGGTTCGTCCGGCCGGGTGTTCCCGAAGGCGATGAAGGCCTCGCCCCTGCTGCGGGCCTGGTTGGCGCGGCTGGAAGGGCTGGGCGTCGAGGTCCGCACCCGCTCGCGCTGGACCGGCTGGCAGGGCGAAGCCCTGACCTTCGACACGCCCGAGGGCGAACGCATCGAGCGGCCGGACGCCGTGATCCTCGCGCTCGGCGGCGCCAGCTGGGCCAAGCTGGGGTCGGACGCCGCCTGGGTTCCGGCGCTGGAACAGGCAGGCGCCGAGGTGGCAGATTTCCGGCCCGCCAATGTCGGCTTTGACGTCGCGTGGTCGCCCCTGTTCCGCAACCGCTTCGCCGGAACGCCGCTGAAAGGCGTCGCCCTGACGGATGGCGGGCGCACCGTGCGCGGCGAGGCCATGATCGCCGCCTATGGGATCGAGGGCGGCGGGATCTACGCCTTGTCGGCTGCATTGCGCGAAGCGGTGGAGCGCGACGGATCGACCACGCTGACGCTCGACCTGCGGCCCGATCTGAGCATCGAGGCGCTGACGCAACGCCTGTCGAAACCGCGCGGTAAGGACAGCCTGTCGAACTGGCTGCGCAAGGCCGCCCGGCTGGACGCCACGGCCGTCGCCCTGTTGCGCGAAGGCGGCTCCTTGCCCGCCGACCCGGCCGAACTGGCCGCCCGGATCAAGGGCGTCGCCCTGACCCTGACCGGGGTGCAGGGCCTGGCCCGCGCCATCTCCTCGGCCGGGGGAGTCGCGCTGGACGCCGTGGACGAACGGCTGATGCTGAAGGCGCGGCCTGGAGTCTTTGTCGCCGGCGAGATGCTGGATTGGGAGGCGCCGACCGGCGGCTATCTGCTGCAGGCCTCCTTCGCCTCGGGCGTTGTTGCGACGGAGGGCGTGCGCGTCTGGCTGGACGGGCGCTGAAGCCTTTCGGGGGTCGACAGAGGCGGCCTCAGGGGGCAGCGTGGCGCAAATCGTTCAAGAGCCGAGCCTGCCCATGACCTTCGCCCGTTCCGCCGCCGTCGGCCTGATCGCCGCCTTGATGTGTTCGACCTCCGCGCTCGCCCAAACCGGGGCCCAGACCGGCCGCATCGACCCGGCCCGGCTGAACGAGGCGACCCGCGTTCTGGCCTCCGATGAGTTCGAAGGCCGCGCGCCGGTCACGCCCGGCGAGGACCGCACCATCGCCTGGCTGTCGCAGCAGTTTCAGGCGCTGGGTCTCGAACCCGGCGGCCCGAACGGCTCGTGGGTGCAGGTCGCCCAGGTCAGCCGCACCAGTCAGGATGGCCCCGCCGCCATCAGCGTCTCTTCCAAGGGCCGCACCACCGAACTGCAACGGGCCAAGGACGTCATCGTCTCGTCCGACCGGCCGGTGGAGCGCATCAGCCTGACCGATGCGCCTCTGGTCTTCGTCGGCTATGGCGTGGACGCGCCCGAACGCGGCTGGGACGACTACAAGGGCGTCGATCTGACCGGCAAGATCATGCTGGTGCTGGTCAACGATCCCGATTTCGGCGCGCCCGAAGGCCATCCGGTCAACGGCAGGTTCGACGGTCAGGCCATGACCTTCTATGGCCGCTGGACCTATAAGTTCCAGGTCGCCGCCGAACATGGAGCGGCGGGCGTTCTGGTCATTCACGACACGCCGGGCGCGGGCTATCCGTGGTCGACGCTGGAGAATTCCTCGACCGCGCCCAAGTTCGACATCGTCCGCGCCGATCCCAACAAGGAACGTGTGGCGGCGCAGGGCTGGATTCAGGGCGCGATCGCTGAACAGCTGTTCCGGGACGCCGGGCTGGACTTCGCCGCCCTGAAGGATCAGGCGCGCACGCCCGACTTCCGCCCCGTGGCGCTGGACGGCGTGACCATGTCCATCGATTTCGGCCAGAAAGCCGACCGGGTCGAGACGCGCAACGTCATCGGCCGCCTGCCCGGAACGAAATACCCGGACGAGACGGTCATGTTCGGCGCCCACTGGGACGCCTACGGCCGCGCCACGCCCAAGAACGGCGACGACATCTATAACGGCGCCGTCGACAATGCGACCGGCGTCGCGGGCGTCATGGAAATCGCCCGCCTGTTCGCCGAGGGGCCGCGCCCCGAACGCTCGACCGTCTTCATCAGCTGGGCGGCGGAAGAGACCGGTCTGCTGGGCGCCGAATACTATGCCGCCAATCCCGTCTGGCCGCTGGAGACGACGGTCGCCAACATCAATATGGACAGCCTGCTGCCGGGCACCGAGATCGACCCGAACATCGTCGTCATCGGCGCGGGCAAGAACGATCTGGACGACCGGCTGGCGGTACTGGCCGCGCGCGAGGGGCGTCGCCTGATCCCCGACCCGGCGCCGCACGCGGGGGCCTTCTATCGCTCGGACCACTTCCCGCTGGCGAGGAAGGGCGTGCCCGCCCTGTTCGCCGCCGCGGGCTTCACCGGCCACAACGAAGCCAGCCGCGATTACGTCGCCAACCGCTATCATCAGCCGACGGACGAATGGACGCCGGAGTGGAAGATGGACGCCGCCGCCGCCGATGTTCAGCTGCTGTATGAAGTCGGCCGCGACCTGGCCAATTCGCGCGACTGGCCCGCGTGGAAGCCGGGCGACGAGTTCGAAGGCGCCCGCAACGCCTCGGCGTCGGCGCGCCAGTAATCGGCCGCAAGTGACGTAAAGCCGCCAAGGCGCTAGACCGCACCCATGACCAGCCTCCCCGACCTCCACGGCGTCTGCCCGCCGCGCTTCAATGCGGTGAAGGACGCCTTCGCCGCCAACTTCACTGACGCGCCCGAAGGGCTGAACGAACTGGCCGCGCGCTTCAGCGTGACCATCGACGGCGAGGCGGTGGTGGACCTGTGGGCAGGGTCGGCCGATCTGGCGGGGACCAAGCCGTTCGCCGAGGACACGCTGGTCCCCGTCTTCTCGACCGGCAAGGCAGTGATGGCCCTGATGATCGCGCGCTGCGTGGACAAGGGGCTGCTGTCCTATGAGGACCGGGTCGCCGACCACTGGCCCGCCTTCGGCGCGGCGGGCAAGGACCAGCTGACCGTCGGCCAGCTGATGAGCCACCAGTCCGGTCTGCCCGGCTTCGATGGCGGCGCCGAGCCGGCCATCTGGTTCGACCGTCAGGCGGTGCTGGACAAGCTGGCGGCCCAGACGCCGATGTGGGCGCCGGGCACGGCGTCCGGCTATCACCCGATCACGATCGGTTATCTGGCGGGCGAGTTGTTCCGCATTGTCGACGGGCGGACCATGGGGACGGCTCTGCGCGAAGATTTCGCCCAGCCGTTCGATCTGGACCTGTGGATCGGCCTGCCCGAGGCCGAGCACGGCCGCGTCGCGCAACTTCGCAAGCCCGCCGCCGCGCCGGACCTCGGCCCCATCGACGCGATCAAGAAAGCCGCCTTCCTGGATCGCGGCTCGGCGCCGGGCGGACGCGGCTCGACCGAGTGGCGCATGGCGGAGATTCCGTCGGCCAACCTGCACGCCACGGCGCGCGATCTGGCGCGCATGATGTCCGTCGTCGCCACCGGCGGCGCGCTGGATCATCTGACCGTGCTGTCGGAGGAAACCCTGGTCCAGGCCACGCGCGAGCGCATCCACGGGCCCGACAAGGTGCTGCCCTTCGACATGAGCTGGGCGGCGGGCTTCACCCGCAATCAGGGCCTGAATATCTTCGGCCCCAACCCCGAAGCGGTCGGCCATTGCGGCTGGGGCGGCTCGATGGCGTTTGCAGATCAGGCGGCGGGCGTCTCGGCCGCCTATGTCATGACGCGCCAGTCGCCGCATCTGATCGGCGATCCGCGCGCGCTGAGGCTGATCGAAGCTCTTTACGCGGCCGTCTAGGCCTCCGGCCCCCAGGCCAGCTGGTCGTGAACGATCAGCCAGCCGTCGGCGGTGCGGCGCAGGATGCGGGTGAACAGGCCGCGATGAGTCTTGCCGCCCCGCGTCATCACCGCCCGGCCAGAGACCACCGCCGTATTGACGTCGAACTGCAGGGTCTCGAACCACTCATAGGACAGGGCGCCCAGCCCGCCGGGCTCGGCCGCACGGGCGTCCAGGGCCGCGCGCACGCTGTCAGGCCCCTTCAGCGGCGTGTCGCCCAGGAAAACCAGCAGAGGCTCGTCGTGGACATAGGTGGCCATGACCGCATCCACCTGGCCCGAGGTCCAGGCGGCGGCGGCGGCGTCCAGGGCGTCGCTGACGGCGTCGAAGGTCTCGGCCGTGGTCGGCGGCGCGGCGACGGCCGCCGGGGCGCCGGGCGCGATGGACGGCGCCGCCTCACGGCTGACCCCCACGCGGGCCGTGCGGATCACGTCGTCGGTCTGTCCACCTCCCTCAAGCGCGCCGTGGGCGCAGGCCGAGGTCCCCCCGGCGAGCAGGATGGACGCGGCGAGGGCGGAGAGCAGGCGGGAGGGGATCATCATCACCCCTTCTTTAGGACGGGACGGCGCCCGACCTCAACGCGCAGCAGGCGGATTCTCGCCGATGGCGTCCATCCGGTCCTCGGCCGGGTCGTCCAGCAGGCCCGGTTCAGGGGCGACGATGGTCTCGGCCGTGGCGGAGGCGCGGCGCACCTTCAGCACGGCGCCGACCGCGAAGACGGCCACGGCGATCCAGATGAAAACGAAGGAGGCGATGCGCAGCGGCCCCAGGGCCTCGCCCTGAAGCGCGCCGATGATGAAGACGATGGTCGGCGCCAGAAACTGCAGGAAGCCCATGCTGGACAGGGGCATCCGCCGCGCGGCCCAGGCGAACAGGGCCAGAGGAATGACCGTCGCCGGTCCGGCGAACAACAGCCAGAAGACTGAACCGGCGGACTGGGTGAAGTGGCCTGCGCCGCTGGTTTCGATATGGATCAGCCAGATCAGCCCCGGCAGGGCCAGCAGCAGGCATTCCAGGAACAGGCCCGTCTGGGCGTCGACCGAGACGCGTTTACGGATGATGCCATAGGCCGCGAACGTCAGCGCCAGGATGAGCGAAACCCACGGAGCATGACCCAGGGCGATGGTCTGCAACAGCACGCCTACAGCCGCCAGGGCCATGGCGATCTTTCCCGCCCAGTCGATCTTCTCGCGGAACAGCCAGGCGCCCGCCGCCATGTTCAGCAGTGGATTCAGATAATAGCCCAGCGAGGCGTCCAGCGTCCGCCCATCGTTCACGGCGACGATATAGGTGGTCCAGTTGCCGGCGATCAGGATGGCCGAAAGGGCCAGCCAGCCCAGCACCTTGGGCTGGCGCAGAACGGCCATGACCTGCGTCCACTGACGCGACAGCACCACCAGAAGAGCCGCCCACACCAGCCCCCAGACCGCGCGGTGCCCCATGATCTCCCAGGCGTCCGCCCCCTGCTGGCCCATCTGCTGGAAGACCAGAGGCACGAAACCCCAGATCAGATAGCAGATGATCCCCGCCGCCAGGGCGGTGCGGGCTTCGGGCGCCGAGGCGGCGGATGGAGCAGGAGACGCGCTCACGCTGGAACCTTTCGATCCCCGCCGCATCGCGCTGGCGACGCGGCGGGATCATGGAGTGCTCAACAGCCCCTAAAGCAGCCCCACACCGCGTGCGGGGCGTCAGGGGCCTCTTCTTAGACCGTCAAAGTACGATAACCGCTCTTGGGCGAGATCACGCCGGTCTCGTCCAGCAGCTGGGCGATCTGCACGGCGTTCAGGGCCGCGCCCTTACGCAGGTTGTCGGACACCACCCAGAAGCTCAGGCCATGCTCGACGGTCGGGTCCTTGCGGATACGCGACACATAGACCGCGTGTTCGCCCGCAGCGTCGACCGGGGTGATGTAGCCGTCGTGTTCCTGTTTATCGATGACCTGAACGCCCGGCGCCTCGCGCAGGATTTCGCGAGCTTCGTCCGGCGCGATCGGGCGGTCGAATTCCACCGTCACCGCTTCGGAGTGGCCGACAAAGACCGGCACGCGCACGCAGGTCACGGTCAACTTGATCGCGGGATCGAGCATCTTGTGCGTCTCCTCCCACATCTTGGCCTCTTCGTCGGTATAGCCGTCGTCGCGGAACGAGCCGATGTAGGGGATGACGTTGAAGGCGATCTGCTTGGGGAACTTCTTCGGCGTGGCGTCGCCCAGACCGTAGATGGCCTTGGTCTGGTTCCACAGCTCGTCCATGCCTTCCTTCCCGGCGCCCGAGACGGACTGATAGGTCGAGACGACGACGCGCTTGATCTTGGCCGCGTCATGCAGCGGCTTCAACGCCACCACCAGTTGGGCGGTCGAGCAGTTGGGGTTGGCGACGATGTTCTTCTTGCGCGCCAGCCTGGCGTCGTCCGGGTTCACTTCCGGCACGATCAAGGGCACGTCCGGGTCCTGGCGGAAGGCCGAGGAGTTGTCGATGACGATGGGACCGGCCTTGCCGATCTTTTCCGACCATTCGCGCGACACCCCGCCGCCGGCGCTCATCAGCACCAGGTCGACGCTCGAGAAGTCGAACTGCTCGATGTCCTCGCACTTGATGGTGCGGTCGCCGAAGGAGACCTCGACGCCTTTGGATTTTCGGGAGGCGATCGCGTGCATTTTCTCGACGGGGAAGTTCACTTCCTCGAGGATGGCCAGGATTTCCCGGCCGACATTGCCTGTGGCGCCTACGACGGCGACGCGATAGCCCATGATGAAATCATCCTTTGTTCGGGGGCGTTTGGGAGAAACGCTTCTGCATTTGGGTCCTTCGCAGCCGCGAAGCAACCAGAATCCTCCAATTCGGCGCCGGAATCCGCGAACGCCTTCCCCCGGCCTCATCGGGGAGCTATCTGCTGGCCATGACCTCCCGCATCCGCAACGCCTACGACATCCGCGTGGAAGAAGGCGTGATCACGCCCGAACCGGCCCAGGCCGCCCTGATCGGCGCGCTTGAACGACTCGAGATCGATCTGTCGAAAAAGGGCCTGTTCGGCGCCCAGCCCGTCGTGCGCGGCATCTACATCTGGGGTCCGCCCGGACGCGGCAAGTCCATGCTGATGGACCTGTTCTATTCCTCGACGCCCGAGCAGAAGAAGGTCCGCGCCCACTTCCACGCCTTCATGGCGCGCATCCACGATCTGGTGAAACAGTGGCGCGAAGGCACGTCGCGCAGCCGCAAGGAGGTCTTCGGCACGCACAAGGGCGACGACCCCATCCCGCCGATCGCCGCCCTGATCGCCTCTGAGGCGCGGCTGCTGTGCTTCGATGAGCTTCAGGTCACCGACATTGCCGACGCCATGATCCTGGGCCGCCTGTTCGAAGCCCTGTTCGAGAAGAAGGTGGTGCTGGCCGTCACCTCGAACCGCGCGCCCGAAGACCTCTACAAGAACGGCATCAACCGCCAGCTCTTCCTGCCCTTCATCGATATTCTGCGCCAACGCTGCGACGTGGTCGAAACGTCGGGCGCCCGCGACTTCCGTCTGGACCGCATGAGCGGGGCCAAGGTGTGGTTCTCGCCGCTGGACGCCGAGGCGCGGCAGGGATTCGAGACCCTGTGGGCCGACCTGAAGGGCGGCGAGCCGGAAAGCCCCATCGTCCTGCCCGTGCTGGGCCGCGAGGTGAAGCTGGAGCGCACGGTCGGCGGCATGGCGCGCGCGACCTTTGACGAACTGTGCGGCCGCCCGCTGGGACCGCAGGACTATCTGGCCATCGCCCGGCGCTTCCACACCCTGTTCCTGGCCGATGTGCCGCTGCTCAGCCCGGCCAATCACCACGAAGCGCGCCGCCTGGTGACGCTGGTGGACGCCCTCTATGAAGCCAAGACCCGTCTGGTTGTCCTGGCCGAAGCCGCGCCGGAGGCCCTCTACACCGAGGGCGTCGGCGCCTTCGAGTTCGAGCGGACGGTGTCGCGCTTCAACGAGATGCAGAGCGAGGACTGGCTGGAGCAGCGCGAGGTAGCCGAGGCGGCGTAAACTCCTTTCCGCTCATCCTACGTATGGCGCACGAAAAAGGGCCGCGCCTTCCAGCACGACCCCTTTCCAACTCGGACGCCTAGGCGCTCAAGCAGCGAGCCGCCGCGCGGCTCGCGTTAGCGCCCTTAAGCCAAGAAAGGCTCAATATCCTTACAGGCCTGGATCAGGCCCTGGACCGAGGCGACCGACTTGGCGAACATCGCCTTTTCGTCATCGTTGGTGGTGAACTCGATGACCTTCTCGACGCCGTTCGCGCCGATCAGGGCCGGGACGCCGACGTAGAGGTCCGACAGGCCGTATTCGCCCGACAGCCACACGGCGCACGGCAGGACGCGCTTCTGGTCCAGCAGGTAGGACTTGGCCATGGCGATGGCCGATTCAGCCGGTGCGTAGAAGGCCGAGCCGGTCTTCAGCAGGGCCACGATCTCGCCGCCGCCCTTGCGGGTACGCTCGACGATGGCGTCCAGGTCGGCCTGCGACAGGAAACCTGCAGCGACCGCGTCCGGCAGCGGCAGACCGCCGACCGTCGAGTGGCGCACCATCGGCACCATGTCGTCGCCGTGACCGCCCAGGGTCCAGGCGTGGATGTCCTGCACCGACACGCCGGTCTTTTCAGCCAGGAAGTAGGCGAAGCGCGCCGAGTCCAGCACGCCGGCCATGCCGATGACCTTCTCCTTGGGGAGCCCCGAGAATTTCTGCAGCGCCCAGACCATGGCGTCGAGCGGGTTGGTGATGCAGATGACGAAGGCGTTGGGGGCGTGGGCCTTGATGCCTTCGCCGACGGCCTTCATGACTTTGAGATTGATGCCGATCAGGTCGTCGCGGCTCATGCCCGGCTTGCGCGGCACGCCGGCGGTGACGATGCAGACGTCGGCGCCCGCGATGTCGGCATAGTCGTTGGCGCCCTTCAGGGCCACGTCCTGACCGAAGACGGCCGAGGCTTCGGCGATGTCCAGAGCCTTGCCCTGGGGGGTGCCTTCGGCGATGTCGAACAGGATGACGTCGCCCAGCGCTTCGCGCGCGGCCACGTGGGCCAGGGTTCCGCCGATCATTCCGGCGCCGATGAGGGCGATCTTCGCGCGAGCCATTCAAGTCTCTCCAGTCGATATTGCGTGTGCGAAACGGTAGTCGCTGGAACGGCGGTCTAGACCTGTCGGCGGGTCGCGGCAAGCGTTCCGCGATACGGCTTTCGTCGTTGCGCCCCCCGCTGGCGGCTGTCACGGTTCGCCATGACCTCGCACCCGGACCTACAGGCTGACTTCCGCGCCGATCCCGCCTTTGAGGCGGCCTCCGTCTTCGCCGCCGACTGGCCCCTGTGCCAGATCCGCTTTCAGGACGACGCCCGTTTCCCTTGGCTGATCCTGCTGCCCCGCGTGGCCGGGGCGGTCGAACTGGAGGACCTGTCGCCCGCCCAGCGCGCCCTGCTCACCGAAGAAATCGTGCGGGCCGGGGCCTTGGTGCGCGAACTGGGCGCTCTGCGCGATCAACCGGCGGACAAGCTGAACGTCGCCGCTCTGGGCAATGTCACCGCCCAGCTTCACATTCATGTGGTCGGGCGTCGGCGCGACGATCCGCTGTGGCCTGACCCGGTCTGGGGGCGGCCGGGGGCGGTTCCGTGCACGACGACGACGCGCCAAACGGCGCTGTCGCATATCGCAGCCTTTTGATTGGCGTTCGCAGGTAGAACTTGACGCGAATCGGCCCGCTTCGTTGACACCCCCCCGTCTGCGTCACTAAAGCCTGTTGCACTGCAATCCGGCCCTGAAATTCCTCGGGTTTTTTGAGAATCATTCGCATGTCGAACACTCCCCCGGCTGCGGGCGAAACTGGCGACCGGACGGGCCGCTACGTCCGTCACCCCAACGGGCACGTCGCTCCGATGTCGCCCTTCACCGATATCTGGCGCTGGCACATGACCATGGTCGCGTCGATCCTGTTCCGCGTCACCATCGGCGCGGCCAGCGTGGGCGCCGTCCTGCTGCTGGGCTGGGTCGCGATCGTCGCCTGCGGTCCGGACGCCTTCGCCTCGGTCGCCGCCTTCTCGGGCTCGCCGTTCGGCCTGTTCATCTGGTTCGGCCTGACCTGGGTGCTGCTCTCCTTCCTGCTGAACGGCGCGCGCCACCTGATCAACGACGCCGGCAAGGGGCTGGACCTGAAGTCCGCCAACCTGATGGCCCAGATCGCCGTCTGGGGCCCGATCGTCCTGGCCGTCCTGTTTTGGGTCGTGCTGTTCGCTGCTGGAAAGGTTTCGCTGTGAGCGCCGCGCCCAAGTTCAAGAACAATGTGAAAATTTCCGAGCGTCACGGCGCCGGAGAGTGGAAACTCGAAAAGCTGGCGCTGCTGGCCCTGATGCCGCTGGGCCTGTGGGTCCTGTCGACCGGCTTCACCCTGGCCGGCGCCGACTACGGCGCGGTCGTCGCCTGGTTCGGCGGCACGCTGAACGCCGGCCTGCTGGCCGTGACGGCGGTGGTCTTCTGCCTGTTCGCCAGCCTGGCCTGGAAGGTGATCATCGAGGACTACGTCCCCGCCTCGTCCCGCTCTGGCCTGGTCCTGGTGTCGAACCTGGTCTTCCTCGTGCTGGCGGCCGCCAGCGTCTTCTTCATCGTACGTCTGGCGCTGGGTTCGGCCCCGCTGCCGGCCGGAGTCTGATCCCGCCATGGCTGCATACGAGCTTATCGATCACGAATACGACGTCGTCGTCGTCGGCGCCGGCGGTTCGGGCCTGCGCGCCGCCCTCGGCGCCGCCCAGCAGGGCCTGAAGGTCGCCTGCGTCACCAAGGTCTTCCCGACCCGCTCGCACACCGTGGCGGCGCAAGGCGGCATCTCCGCTTCGCTGGGCAACATGGGCGAAGACTCCTGGCAGTGGCACATGTACGACACCGTCAAGGGGTCGGACTGGCTGGGCGACCAGGACGCCATCGAATACCTGGTCCGCAACGCGCCCCAGGCCGTCTATGAGCTGGAGCACTGGGGCGTGCCCTTCAGCCGCACCGACGAAGGCAAGATCTACCAGCGCGCCTTCGGCGGCATGACCCGCAATTTCGGCGAAGGCCCGGTGCAGCGCACCTGCGCCGCCGCCGACCGCACCGGTCACGCCATCCTGCACACCCTGTACGGCCAGTCGGTCCGTCGCGAGGTGAAGTTCTTCGTCGAATATTTCGCGCTCGACCTGATCATGCAGGACGGCGCCTGCACGGGCGTCACCGCGCTTCAGCTCGACACCGGCCAACTGCACCAGTTCCGCGCCAAGATGGTGGTGCTGGCCACCGGCGGTTACGGCCGCGCCTATTTCTCGGCCACCTCGGCCCACACCTGCACCGGCGACGGCAACGCCATGGTGCTGCGCGCCGGCCTGCCGCTGCAGGACATGGAGTTCGTGCAGTTCCACCCGACCGGCATCTACGGCGCCGGCTGCCTGATCACCGAGGGCGCACGCGGTGAAGGCGGCTACCTGACCAACTCGGAGGGCGAGCGCTTCATGGAGCGCTATGCGCCGACCGTGAAGGACCTGGCCCCGCGCGACATGGTTTCGCGCTCCATGACCATCGAAATCCGCGAAGGCCGCGGCGTGGGCCCGAACAAGGACCACATCTTCCTGCACCTGGATCACCTTGATCCGGCCGTGCTGCACGCGCGCCTGCCGGGCATCTCGGAATCGGCCAAGATCTTCGCCGGCGTGGATGTGACCAAGGAGCCGATCCCGGTCATTCCGACCGTCCACTACAACATGGGCGGCATCCCGACGAACTATCACGGCGAGGTGCTGACGCTGCGCGACGGAAACCCCGACAGCGTGGTGCCGGGCCTGATGGCCGTGGGCGAGGCGGGCTGCGTCTCGGTGCACGGAGCCAACCGTCTGGGCTCCAACTCCCTGACCGACCTGGTGGTGTTCGGCCGCGCCGTCGGCCTGCGCTGCGGCGAGGTCGTGGACAAGAACTCGGCCGTGCCGTCGGCCTCCAAGGCCCAGACCGACCAGCACATCGCGCGCTTGGACCGCTTCCGCAACGCCTCGGGCTCGACCCCGACGTCGCACCTGCGTCTGGACATGCAGCGCGCCATGCAGGCCGACGCAGCCGTGTTCCGCACCGGCAAGACCCTTGAAGAAGGCGTGGCCAAGCTGCGTTCGATCGAGGCCGCCGGCGCCGACATCAAGACCACGGATCGCGGTCTGATCTGGAATACCGACCTGGTCGAGACGCTGGAATACGACAACCTGATCTCGCAGGCCCTGGTGACCATCGAAGGCGCGCTGAACCGCACGGAATCGCGCGGCGCCCACGCCCGCGAAGACTTCCCCGACCGCGACGACGAAAACTGGATGAAGCACACCCTGGCGTGGAAGCGTCCGGGCGAAGGCGTCCAGATCGACTACCGCCCGGTGCACAAATACACGATGACCGACGAGGTCTCCTACATCGAGCCCCGGGCTCGGGTGTACTAAGGAGGATTGCAGATGGTTCAGCTCAACCTCCCGCGGGGCTCCAAGCCCACGACCGGCAAGGTCCACAAGGCCCCGGCCGGCGCGAAGAACGTCAAGACCTACAAGGTCTATCGCTACGACCCGGAAACGGACGCCGATCCGCGCTGGGACGTCTATGAGGTCTCGGCCGACGATCACGGCCCCATGCTTCTGGACGCCCTGATCCACATCAAGAACGAGATCGACCCGACGCTGTCATTCCGCCGCTCGTGCCGCGAAGGCATCTGCGGCTCGTGCTCGATGAACGTCGACGGCCGCAACGCCCTGGCCTGCACCAAGGGCTGGGCCGAGTGCTCGTCGCACAACATCACCATCGCCCCCCTGCCCCACCAGCCGGTGGTGAAGGACCTGGTGACGGACCTGTCGCTCTTCTACGCCCAGTACGACTCCATCCAGCCCTACCTCCAGTCCGACCTGCCGGACCCGGAGAAGGAACGCCTGCAATCGCCGGAAGACCGGGAGAAGCTGGACGGCCTTTACGAGTGCATCCTGTGCGCCTGCTGCTCGACCTCGTGCCCGAGCTACTGGTGGAACCAGGAAGAGTACCTCGGCCCGGCGGCCCTGCTGCAGTCCTATCGCTGGATCGCCGACAGTCGCGACGACGCCACCCAGAAGCGCCTCGACGACCTCGAGGACCCCTTCAAGCTGTATCGCTGCCACACGATCATGAACTGCGCCCAGGTCTGCCCCAAGGGGCTGAACCCGGCCAAGGCGATCGCCGAGACCAAGAAGCTGATGGTCTCGCCGTCGCGCAAGAAGACCGCCGCCTGACCCAGCCGATCCGGCCGCAACTGAAAGCCCCCGGCGCCGCTGACGCCGGGGGTTTTTGCTGACCGCCTCGTCCCGAGGCTTGCCAAGCCCATTTGCAGGGTTAAGACCGCTTCCATGCCCAAGATCACCTACATTGAACACGACGGGACCGAGCATACGGTCGAGGTCAAGAAGGGCCTGTCCGTCATGGAAGGCGCGATCCGCAACAATGTGCCGGGCATCGACGCCGACTGCGGCGGCGCCTGCGCCTGCGCCACCTGCCACGTCTATGTCGACCCCGACTTCGCCGCCGAGACGGGGCGCGCCTCGGCGATGGAGGAGTCCATGCTCGACTTCGCCGAGAACGTGGAACCGAACAGCCGCCTGTCCTGCCAGATCCGCGTCACCGACGATCTGGACGGCCTGATCGTCCGCCTGCCGCAAAGCCAGCACTGAGATGATCGACGCCCGGCTGCTGGACGCGGTCGGGTCTCTGGTCGCGGCCCATGCGCGGCCGGACCACATCCCCCTCCTCGGGATCGCCGGGGCGCAGGGCTCCGGCAAGACCACCTTGGCGCGCGCTGCGGCGGAACGCTTCAGCGCAGCGCATCTGTCGCTGGACGACGTCTATCTTACCAAGCGCCAACGCCAGAGCCTCGCTCGCGAGGTCCATCCCCTGTTCGCCGTGCGCGGCCCGCCAGGAACGCACGATCTGGCCTTGCTGGAAGCCACGGTCTCCGCCCTGCGCGCCGCCGGGCCTGACAGCCGCACACCCCTGCCCGCCTTCGACAAGCTGACGGACGACCGGGCGCCGGAAGCATCGTGGCCTGTGTTTGCGGGCCGCCCGTCGGCGGTGCTGATCGACGGCTGGTGTCTGGGCGCAACGCCGCAGGCTGAGGCGGAGCTGGGCCTGCCGATCAACGCTCTGGAAATCGAACGCGATGGCGACGGGACATGGCGGCGCGACGTCAACGCCGCTCTGACCGGCCCCTACGCCGAAACCTTCGCCCGCTTCGACGCCATCCTGTTCCTGAAGGCGCCGTCGTTCGACGCGGTGCTGGACTGGCGCTGCGAACAGGAGGCCGGTCTGATGGGTCTGTCTCCGGCCGACCTGCCCTCCGCCAGACGCGCCGAACTGGCCGTCTTCATTCAGCATTTCGAGCGCATCACCCGCCACATGCTGACAGGCGGAGTGCGGACGGATGTGACGGTGGCGCTGGATAAGCAACGTCGTCCCTTCTCCTCTTGAGAGAGAGAAGGAAAGAGTCAGTCCGCCGGCATGCGGCCGTAGTTGACCGCCATGCGGCCGATCAGACCCTTGACGATCAGGTCAACCGGCGAGCCTTCGCGATAGTCGCCCGCCGCGACGAAATTGACCCGATCCTCCGAGATCAGACGATGGATTTTGTCGTGGTCGCGCGGGGTGCTGTCGGGGTCGTAGACGGCGATGGAGAAGCCGCCCTTGGTGTGCATCATCTTCATGGTCGGCACATCGGTGTCGCCGTCGCCCAGGAAGATCATCCGGTCGAAGGGGATGGGGCGCTCCTCGTCCGGGATGAAGCGGTTGATGCGCTCGTCCTCCCAGTGGTTGTGCACCCCCTTGTTGATGCGGAACAGATACTGGGTCTTGGTGGTGTAGTTGACGCCCACGGCGGGCCACACCGCCACATCGTCCGCGTCATAGGCGTATTTCGAAGCGAAGACGTGGGTGAAGGCGCCGGCGATGGGGCAGCCCTCGATCATCTCGGTGAGCCCCGCCGAGATGATGTAGTGCTCGATCTCCAGACCATATTGGGCGCCGAAATCGTTCATGCGATCGAACCAGCTGCCGTCGCGCAGGCCCTCAAACAGGGCCACGTCGCGGCCGTGGTCGCGCAGCGTCTGGCGCGTCACCGGCGTGCCCTGCTCGCGCGCGGCCAGCAGCATCATCTGCATATACATCAGGATGCCGTCGCCATCGGCGGCGATGGTCCGGGGACGGACGGTCTCGTTCCAGAACTGGGCCGGCGTCATTCCGATCGAGGGGATGAAGCTGACCTCCTGCATGTTTCCCCGGGCCAGCGTCCCGTCGAAATCATAGATGATGGCGGTCTTGAGCAGGGGGCGGGGCGTGTCGGCCATGAAAGCGTCCTGGAAGGCTTGGACACGCCCTCTAGCACGGCTGAGCGGCCATATCAGCCCAGCAGCAGCTCCGGCGGCGCCGTCGGCGCCTCGGCCTCAATCGGCAGGTGCAGGATGAAGGCCGCGCCCTTGCCCGGTTCGGACTGGACCTCGGCCCAGCCGCCGTGCAGTTCGATCAAGGCTTTCACCAGAGCCAGGGCCACGCCCGGCCCGCCGCGCTCGCGCCGCACGAAGCGGTCGAAGACGTGGGCCTGCAGGTGATAGGGGATGCCCCGGCCGGTGTCCTCGACGCGGATGCGGATTTCATTCGGCCCGGCCTCGGCGCTCAGGCTGACGGCGCCGCCTTCGGACACCGCCCGGCAGGCGTGCTCCAGCAGGTGATCGACCGCCTGGGCAATGCGGCGGGCGTCGGCGCGGATCGGCTGCAGCCCTGCCGGGCAGGCCAGATTCAGCGTCGCCCCGCGTCCCTCCACCTTGGGCCTGATCCGCTCGGCTGCCTCGTCCAGCAGGTCGCAGACGCGCACATCGCCCAGCGTCAGCTCCATCTCGCCCGCATCGATCTGGGCCATGTCCAGCACGTCGTCGATGGACCGGGCCAGATGGCTGGCCGCTACGCGGATGGCCCCGGCGTGCTGGCGGCTACGCTCGGGCAGGTCGCCCATCGCCTCCAGCAGTTCGGAATAGCCGACGATGGTCGTCAGCGGGGTGCGCAGCTCATAGGAGACGCTACCCACGAACTCGCGCTTCAGCGCCTGGCTCTCGGCCAAAGCGGCTTCCTTGGCCGCCAGCGCCTGCTCCAGCCCGCGGCGGGCCGTCACGTCCGAGAAGGCGACCAGGGTGGCCCCGTCCGGCAGGGGACGGGTCTGCCAGGCGGCGCTGCGGCCGTCCTCCGTGCGCCCCTCGCCGGCGATCGGCACCCGGCTTTCCGGGTCGGGGTCGGCCACCCGCGCCTTCAGCCCCAGCCACAGGGCTGCGTCGGGCAGGACCGGGCGGCACAGGGCGGCCACGGCGTCGAAGTCGCCCGCCTCGTTCAGCCGTTCGCCCGCCACGCCCCAGAAGGTCTCAAACGCTTCGTTGTGCAGCCGCAGCCGCCCGTCCGAGCCGAACACGGCCACGGCGTCGTTCAGCTTG
This sequence comes from Brevundimonas sp. S1H14, assembly GCF_047716865.1. Classification (NCBI taxonomy): domain Bacteria; kingdom Pseudomonadati; phylum Pseudomonadota; class Alphaproteobacteria; order Caulobacterales; family Caulobacteraceae; genus Brevundimonas; species Brevundimonas sp. S1H14. Next base: position 131,533 of record NZ_CP136679.1, read on the forward strand.
TCCAGCGTCGCGCGCTGGACCTGAATCTGGGCGTTGTAGCGGCTGCGCAGCTGCAGTTCGCCGGTGATGTCCGAAAAGATCAGCAGGATGCCGCCTAGCGGGTGCGGCTGGCGCACCACCCGCAGCGTCCGCCCGTCGGGCAGGGACCAGCTGTCGTCCGGCGAGGCCTGGGCGGCGCCGTAGAAATCCAGTTCATCCGCCTTCCAACGGGCGTAGTCGACGACCTCGGGCAGCAGTCGTTTCTGGCGCAGCCGGTCCAGCAGTTCGGCGTGTGTCGGGCGCTCGTCCAGCCAGGCCGGATCGACCCCGAACAGCGACTGGAAGGCGGTGTTGTGGAAGGCCAGCCGCTTGGACGGGCCGAAGATGGCGACAGCGTCGGCCAGGTGATTCAGCGTCTCGTCATGGGCCTCGACGTGGCGGCGCAGGGTGTCGCGCGTCTCCTCGGCCTCGGTCATCTCGATGGCGAAGGCGATCACGGCGCCGCGTCCGCCCGCCAGCGGTTCGGCCAGGATCTTCCACGCCCGGCGCCGTCCGCCCGCCGTGGTCCAGCGGAAGCCGTCCTGGCGCGCGTTCAGGCGCAGCGCCTCCGCCACCACCCCGTCGGCGCCGCGATCGAAACTGAGCCCCCGTTCGCGCGCCTCGGCCAGGGTTTCGGCCCCCGTCTCGACCAGCCAGGCGCTATTGGCCCAGACCAGCCGCCCGGCTCCGTCCACGACCCAGGTCGGCGCCGGAGACTGTTCGGCCAGAACCCCCGCGCCCGCGCCGCCGTCCAGTCCGCCCTCACCGCCGACCCCGGCCAGACGCGACAGCCGCAGCCAGGCCGATCCCCCATGCGGCCGCCCCTCGACCGCCCAGGCGCCCTGCGGCGTCTCCATCAGGGTCTCGAAGGCCTCCCCGGCCTGAACCAGCGCCTCCATGCGTCCGGTGTGCAGACCGGTCAGCACCGCGACCACGCCTTGCGCCGCCGCCAGCCCCTCGAGCCCGGGCGCCAGCGCCGACAGGGCCTCGGCCGAGCCGAACGCCGCCTGCGCCTCGCCCTGCGGGCTCAGAGCCACCCGCACGTCGTCGAACGCCGTCAGGGCGCCCTCGCTGGCGGCCGCCGAGGCCTGGGCGCCGGCCAGCCAGCGCTCGATCTCGACCTCGCGCGCACCCAGCCGCGCGCGTAGCCGCCAGGTCCAGGCGCTGATCGCCAGCGCCAGACCGGCCGCCCCTGCGGTGGCTGCATAAGCGATGTCGGCCTCGGCCATAGGTCCCCGGATGATGCGTCGCTGCGGCGGCCGTCGAGCGTCAGCCCGCCGACCGATTCGCGTTTACCATAACCTGATTGCGCGATTTGCGATGCGGCGTCGCCGCCGATTGCGGGACCGGCCGCGCCGGGCGATATCCTTAGCCATGAGCCAGACCTGGACCGATCAGACCGCCCCCTCCCTCGACGACTTCGCTCGCCTGGCCGAAGAGGCCTTCGCCGCCCTGCCCGATCTGTTCCGTCAGGCGGCTGGGGACGTCGTCATCCGCATCGACGACTTCGCCGACGAAGAAATCCTGCGCGACCTTGAGATCGAGGATCCGTTCGAGCTGACCGGCCTGTATTCCGGCGTCCACATCGGCGAGCGAGACGCCATGGGTCCGGCGCCGGAGCCTTCGCGCGTCTTCCTGTATCGCCGCCCGATCCTCGATGAATGGTGCGAGCGCGGCGACGTCGGCCTGTCCGAGATCATCGCCCATGTGCTGATCCACGAGATCGGCCACCACCTGGGCCTCGACGATGATCAGATCCACGCCATCGAAGACGATGATGACTGAGCCGCTGCTGCGCATCGAAAACGCCAGCGTGGTGCGCGGCGAGCGACGCATTCTGGATGATGTCAGCCTGACCATTGCGGCGGGCGACCACACGGCGATCCTGGGGCGCAACGGCTCGGGCAAGTCGACGCTCGTCAAGCTGATCCTGCACCAGCTCTATCCCTTGCACGGCGCGCGGGTCGAGGTGTTCGGCCAGAGTCCGTGGGACGTCTTCTCCCTGCGCCGCCGTCTCGGCTTCGTCTCGCCCGCCGCGAAGTCGGACCTGACCGGCGAGGATGCGCTGGAGGTGATGGACGCCGTCGTCTCGGGCTTCTTCGCCTCGCGCGGGGTCTGGCGGCGCGAAACGATCACGCCCGCCATGCGCGACGCCGCCGTCGAGGCCCTGCACCGCATGGGGGTCGAGCATCTGATCGGCCGTTCAATGGCCACCCTGTCCTCCGGCGAGGCGCGGCGGGTGCTGATCGCCCGCGCCCTGGCTCATCGGCCCGACGCCATCCTGCTGGACGAGCCATGCGGCGGGCTGGACCCGGCGACGCGCCGCCTGTTCCTCGACAGCCTCAGGCCGCTGGCGCAGGGCGGCGCCACCCTGATCCTGGTGACCCACCACATCGAGGAAATCCTGCCCGAGATCGGCCGCGTCATCATGATGAAGGACGGCCGCGTCGCCCGCGACGGCGCCAAGCGCGACATGCTGACCGACGCCGCCCTGACCGATCTGTTCGGCCTGCCCATCCGCGTGGACGTGGGGCGCGACGGCTGGCGCAGCGCGCGGCTGGATTAGAGACGCCGGATCAGGGCCGCGTGGCCTCAAAGGTGATGACCTCGTCATCGCGGCGCGGCGGGCGTCCATGTTCGTAACCGCCCGAGACGATGATGTCGGTAAAGCCCGCCGCCGACAGGGCCAGCCGCATCTCCTCGGCGCCCCACCAGCGCAGGGCGAACAGCTCCAGCTCTGACCCCGTCAGGCGACCGTCCGTCCACAGGTCATAGCGCAGATGCGAGACGACGCTCTGGTTCAGCAGGTCGGAATCGACCCGTTCCTCAGTCAGGGTCAGCACTTCGCCAGCGGCGTCGACCCAGCGGCGCGTCGGCCCGGGCGGCGCGAGAACGGCGCTGACCGGATCAAGGTCGAGGATCAGGCGGCCGCCCGGCGCCAGATGGTCGTGAAAACGCTTCAAAGCGTTCAGCCCTTCTTGCGCAGTGGCGATCAGCTGAAACGATCCGGCGGGCAGGATGACGGCGGCGAACCGGGTCGGGCAGTCGAAATCGTCGAAGCGGGCGACGGACAAGTCCGCCGTCAGGCCCCGCGCTGCACACGCCCTGCGGCACAGCTCCAGCATGGCCGGTGAGGCGTCGAAGCCGACGACCTCAAGCCCGGCCTCCAGCACGGGAACCATCACGCGCCCGGACCCGACCGCCGGTTCCAGCACGGGGCCGCCACAGTCCTTCAGACGAGCGACGTAGAACTCCACATCGCCGAAAGAGCGGCCAATCGGCTTGTCCAGTTCATAGACCCGCGCGGCCAGACCAGCGTAGCGATTGCTCAAGGCGTCCGTCATCGGCCTTCAGTCCGCAATCCGCTCCAGCTTCGCCGCGAAGAAGCCGTCCAGACCGCCCTTTTCCGCCCATTGCGACGGCAGGATGCGCAGCCAGCCTTCGGGAGTCAGGGCGTCTTCCGGCGCGCCGACGTCAGCGGGAACGGCGGCGATGGTGCGGAAGGCCGGGTTGCGGCGCAGGAAGGCGATCACCTGCGTCTCGCCCTCTTCGCGCTCCAGCGAGCAGACGCAATAGACCAGACGGCCGCCCGGTTTCACCTTCTCGGCGGCGGCGTCCAGCAGGCGGTGCTGCACATCGGCCAGCTTGGCGACATCGGCGGGGCGGGTGGCGCGCAGAACCTCCGGGTTGCGGCGATAGGTGCCGGTCGCCGTGCACGGCGCGTCCAGCAGGACGGCGTCGAAGGTGCGGTCGTCGTCCCAGTCCTCGGCCGGGACGGCGACCACCTCAGCCCTGAGGTTCATGCGCTCGAAGTTCTGGCGCAGGCGTTTCAGGCGCGCCTCGGACCGGTCCAGGGCTGTCACCTCGGCCCCGGCGGCGGCCAGCTGCAGCGTCTTGCCGCCCGGCGCGGCGCACAGGTCCAGCGCCGTCTCGCCCGCCTTGACCGCCAGCAGGCGCGCCGGGACGGCGGCGGCGGCGTCCTGCACCCACCAGTCGCCGGCCTCAAAGCCGGGCCACGAGGCGACATCGCCGCGCTTGCCGGTGCGGACCGTGCCGCCGGGCAAGGCCTCGCCGTCGACTGAGGCCGCCAATTCGGCGGGATCGACGCCCGGTTTGGCCGTGAGGTCGGTGGCGGGTTCCTCGCGCGTCGCCAGGGCCAGACCGATCAGGGCCGCCTCGCCATAGGTGGCCTTCCAGCGCTGGGCCAGCCAGTCGGGCAGGTTGGCTTCCGCCGTCGTCAGGCCGGGACCGTCGCGGCCGACGCCGCGCAGCACCGCGTTGACCAGATTCTTGTAAGGCCGCGTCTTGGGGTCGCGCTCGGCCAGCTTCACCGCCGTCGACACCGCGGCGAAGGCGGGCGTCTCCAGCACCAGGGTCTGGGCCAGGGCGATCCGCAATATGGTCATCACCGCCAGCGGCGGCGCCTTCTGCAGGCGACGCTCGAGGATCTGGTCGATCTCGCCCAGACGGCGCAGGGCCGCCATCGCCACGGCGCGGGCGAAGGCTCGATCCTGTGGCGGCAGATCACGCGCGGGCGACTGCGACAGGGCCTCGTCCAGGCCGGTGCGCTTTTCCAGCGCCGCGTTCAGCAGCAGGCCGGCGACCAGGCGCGCCTCGACGCCGATGTCGGCGTGGGGGTCGTCGGCGACCGGACGCGGCGCGGGTTCACGACGCGGACCGCGCGCCTTTTCGGCGATGCGGCGACCGCGCGCGGCGGAGCTTTTGCCCTTGGGCGTCCCCCCGCTCACACCGACACCTGGGTGCCAAGCTCGACCACGCGGCCGGGCGGAATGCGGAAGAAGTCGGTCGGATTGGCGGCGTTACGCATCAGGAAGATAAACAGCTTGTCCTGCCAAAGAGGCATGCCCTGCCGGGCGGTGGGAACGACGGAGCGGCGCCCCAGGAAGAAGCTGGTCGACATGATGTCGAACTTCAGCCCCTGCTTGCGACACAGGCCAAGCGCGCGCGGCACGTTCGGCGTCTCCATATAACCGAAGGTCAGCGTCAGGCGCTTGAAATCGTCGCTGATCGGCTCGACCGCCACCCGCTGGAGGTCCGGTACGCGCGGCCGGTCGGACGTATGCACCGTCAGGATGATGTTCTTCTCGTGCAGCACCTTGTTGTGCTTGAGGTTGTGCATCAGGGCCACCGGCGCGACATCGGCGTCCGAGGTCAGGAAGATGGCCGTGCCCGGCGCGCGGTGCGGCGGACGGGCGCGCAACATCTCGATCAGATCGGTCAGCGGCAGGCTGTCCTTGCGCGTCTTGTCGGTCAGGATCTGGGTGCCGCGCACCCAGGTCCACATCAGCATGACCAGACCGCCGCCCAGCACCAGCGGCATCCACGCCCCTGCCGGGATCTTGAGCAGGTTGGAGGTCAGGAAGACCGCGTCGATGAATCCGAACGGCACCAGGGTCAGCAGCACCGCCCACATCGGCCACTTCCACTTGTGCCGCACGACGGTGAAGGACATCAGGGTGTTGACCATCATGGTGCCGGTCACGGCCACCCCATAGGCCGCCGTCAGATTGTGCGACGACTGGAAGGTCACCAGCACGAACAGCACCCCGACCATCAGCAGGCTGTTGATCGCAGGCACATAGATCTGGCCCGCCTGCGTCTCGGAGGTGTTGCGGATATCCAGTCGCGGCAGCAGGCCCAGCTGGACCGCCTGTTGGGTCACCGAGAAGGCGCCGGTGATGACCGCCTGGCTGGCGATCACCGTGGCCGCCGTCGCCAGCAGCAGCATGGGCCAGTAGACCAGCTGCGGCACCATGTTCCAGAAGGGATTGTTGGCCGCGCCGGGGTGCGACAGCAGGAAGGCGCCCTGCCCCAGATAGTTCAGCGTCAGGCAGGGCAGGACGATGAACAGCCAGCCCCGACGGATCGGCGACTTGCCGAAATGGCCCATGTCCGCATACAGCGCCTCGGCTCCGGTGACCGCCAGAAAGACGCTGCCCAGGATGACGAAGCCCAGGAAGCCGTCGGCGATCAGCAGCTTGATCCCGTAATAGGGCGACAGGGCCTTCAGGATCGAAAGGTCGTCGAAGATGTGCGCCACGCCCATCACGCCCAGCGACAGGAACCAGACCAGGGTGATGGGGCCAAAGAATTTGGCCAGTCCGGCCGTGCCTCGGGACTGGACCATGAACAGCGCGATCAGTATGCCCGCCGCCAACGGCACGATGAAGGGATCGAGGCGGCCGTTCAGGCCCGGCGCCTCCTGCAGACCCTCGATGGCCGACAGGACGGAAATGGCCGGGGTGATGACGCCGTCGCTGTAGAACAGGGCTGCGCCGCAGACCCCCAGAATGAACAGCCAGGCGCTGCGTCGACCGATGGCGTGCTGGGCCAGGGCCATCAGCGACAGGGTGCCGCCCTCGCCCTTGTTGTCAGCCCGCATCAGGAACATGACGTATTTGAACGTCACCACCACCATAAGCGCCCAGAAGGCCAGCGACACCACGCCGATGACGGCCAGGTCGCCTTCGACGCCCTTCTGGGCGTGGCCGATGGCCTCGCGCAGGGCGTAGATGGGGCTGGTGCCGATGTCGCCGAAAACCACGCCGATGGCGCCTAGGATCAGGGCGCGGCGGCCGGTCTTGCCGCCAGTCCCCGGCGAGCCCCCCGAGGCGGGAGGCTGGGCGTTGGCGGCGGAAGAGGCGTTGGCGGTTGGCGCGGCGTCGCCGCGGGGCGTGTCCCCGACCATGCAATGTTCTCCGGGTCGCGCGAGGAGGCGTGCCCATCAAGAGCCGCGGGCCTTTAGACCTTTTCCGTCAGCGGTTCAATCGCGCCCCGGTTCCGGCCGCGCGGCCGATGACAGGATGCTGCGGTCGTCCTTGGCCTGAAGCAGGATCACCACGCCTTCATCAGCGCCCGCCTCGACAGGCAGGGGAAACAGCACCGGTCGTCCATTCCAGTCGCCCAGCCGCCGCACCTCGCGCACGACATTGACGTGGGTCACCGCGCGGCCCCGGTTGTCGCCGCCCTTGACCTCGACCGTCTGCTGACCGGGCCGATAGACCACGGCGACGACCTCCGCCCCGCCCTGCGGCGCCCGGCCCGAGCCGACGCCGACGCGGTCGCCGGTCTCGCGGAACTCGATCTCGGGCGGCCAGCCGCGACCCCGCGCCTCGGCCTCGACGGCGGCCTTCAGCTCAGGCGAACGGGCGCCCGAGACATGACGGCGCCCGTCGATCACCACCTGCGGCGTCGAGACGTTCCGCAGCCTCAAAGCTTGGCGATAGGCGCGCTGGCGCTCGGCGAACTCGGGCCGGGCGAAGGTGTCGGGCCAGCCCAGATAGTCCCAATAGTCGACGCCGTAGGTCAGGACGATCACGCCCGGCTCAGTCGCCACGGTCTCGACCGTGCGGTTGGCGTCGGGACAGCCCGAGCAGCCCTGGGCGGTGAACAGTTCGACCACCACCGGCTGGACCGGAGCGTCACGCTCGCGCGACGGCGCAGCGGCGACGGCCAGCAGGCCTGCGCCCGCGATCGCCGTCGCCGCTATCCCGTATCTGAACAGGCCCCGTGCCATCATGGCGGCGATCCTATCCCTTCGCCGCAAAGGCGTCGCTCATAAATGCGTGAGCGGCGTCACACGCCTTCGACCCGCCTTCGCGCTCAAGCAGGCCGAAGGCCGTTAGCGCACTAAAAAGCCCTTTAATCCATCAGCTGTTGGGCCAGATAGACATAGTGGCGCGCCCAGCGGCGAGCGTTGGCGACCGGATCGGCGTCGTTGGAGTGTCCGCCCGCCGTATCCTCGAAATAGAGGTGGTCGTGGCCCTGATCGCCCAGACGCGCCGCGAACTTGCGGGCGTGGCCGGGGTGGACCCGGTCGTCGCGCGTGTTGGTCGTGATGTAGACGCGCGGGTATTTCACCTCGGGCCGCAGCTGCTGATAGGCCGAATAGCGGGCGATGAATTCGGCGTCGCCCGGAATGCGCGGATCGCCGTACTCGCCCATCCACGACGCGCCCGCCGGCAGCTCCTGATAGCGCAGCATGTCGATCAACGGGCTTTCGATCACCGCCGCATTGAACAGCTCCGGGTGCTGGGTGATGGACACGCTGGTCAGCACCCCGCCGTTGGACCGCCCATAGATGCCCAGGTGGCGCGGACTGGTGATCTTGCGCTGTTCCAGATCGCGAGCCACGGCGGCGAAGTCGTCAAAGGCGCGCTGGCGGTTTTCGCGCAGGGCCGCCTGGTGCCAGGCCGGTCCGAACTCGCCGCCGCCGCGGATGTTGGCCTGAACGAAGACGCCGCCGTTCTCCAGCCACAGCTTGCCCATCTCGGGCTTGTAGGCGGGCGGGAAGCTGGCCTGGAAACCGCCGTAACCGAACAGGATGGTCGGGCCGGTTCCGTCCATCGCCAGTGTCTTCGGCCGGGTGACGAAATAGGGAATCTTGACGCCATCGGTCGAGGTCGCCTCGAACTGCTCGACCACATGGGTTGAGGCGTCGAACTTGGCCGGCGCCGACTTGAGCTCAGTCAGGGCGCCGGTCGAGACGTCGGCCAGGCTGAGCGTCGGCGGCGTCAGGAAGCCCTGCGTCGAGACGAAGACCTGACCCTTGGCCTTGGAGCTGTCGCCCAGACCCACGGCGCTGTTGGCGGGCACCGTCATCTCAGCAGACCTATAGGGTCGTTCCCCATGGGGCCTTAGGGTGAGCAAGCGGCCGCGTACGTTGTCATTCAACACAACCACCAGGCGATCATCGAGAACCGCCACATCTGCGACGGATTGGCGCTCATCCGGCTCGAACACCTCCACCTGCATGTTGCCGAAAACGAGATGCGGGTTCTCCGTGTCCAGACCCTCAAGCGGCGGCGCGACCAGCGTTCCCGCCTTGAAAGATTGAATGGACCCGTTCCAGTCCTCGTCCAGCCCGAAAACCAGAGTTCCCGCGAGCATCCCATGGAGGTTTACACGGCTGGGAATTTGCAGACGAACCGGACGTCCGTCTTTCAGCCACCAGGTTTCCGAGCGGAAAGTGTCCAGCGGCCGGCTGAACAGCACCGCCTCGACCGCGCCCGTCTTGTCGCGGAAGACACGGGGGCTGACGCCATAGCCGCCGTCCCCCTGCTGGCCGCGATAGACCTCGGTCGCGTGTTCCAGCAGATGACCGCGCTTCAGCGACTTGATGATGAAGGGATAGCCCGACTCCGTCAGGCTGCCGGGGCCGAAGTCGGTGGCGATCAGCAGGGTGTCGCGGTCCAGCCAGCTGATGCGGTGCTTGCCTTCGGGGATGACGAAGCCGCCGTCCACGAAGGTCTTGGTCGTCAGGTCGAACTCGCGCACCGTCACGGCGTCCATGCCGCCGTTCGACAGATTGACCAGGCAGCGGGTCTCGTCCGGCGCCAGGCAGTTGGCGCCCTTGAACACCCAATCCTTGCCTTCCGCCTTGGCCAGGGCGTCGATGTCCAGCAGGGTCTCCCACTGCGGCTGGGCGGTGCGATAGGAGTCCAGCGTCGTGCGGCGCCAGACGCCCTTGGGATTGGCCGCGTCCTGCCAGAAATTGCCGAGGCCCTCGCCCAGGAAGCTGACGCCGGGGATGCGGTCGGTGGCGGTCAGAATGGCCTCGGCCTGCTGGCGGAAAGGCTCATAGCGACGGTCGCCGGTCAGGGCGGCCAGCGACTTTTCATTCTCGGCGGCGACAAAGGCGCGGGCCTCGGCCCCGTCCACCTCTTCCAGCGCCAGATGGTCGTCGGCGGCCTTAACCCCCTCGGGCGACAGGTCGCGCGGGAAATGCGGCGGCGGGGTCGCAGCCGAGGCGGCCGTCGGATCGACAGGGGCGCCCTGCGCCAGGGCGGGTGCGGCGGCGAGAATGAGAGCTGGCAGGGCCGCTGACAGGAACAGGGTTTTCACAATCTTCTCCGTTCATCCCCGCGGAGGCGGGGACCCAGTGCTTTGGCTCAATCAGCCGCCTTCAGAATTATCGCTCATATTTTCAGGTCGAGCGCGAGGCTCAAACCTGGGTCCCCGCCTCCGCGGGAATGAGCGGGCATGGTTTTACCGCTGCGCCGGCTGATCCATCAGCCTGCGGGTCAGATAGGTGTATTCCAGCGCGATGCGGCGGGCCGTCTCGCGCAGATTGGCGCCCGCCGCGTGGCCGCCGTCGGTGTTTTCATAGAAGAGCACCGGATAGCCCAGCTCTTCCATCCGCGCCGCCGCCTTGCGGGCGTGGCCGGGGTGGACGCGGTCGTCCTTGGTCGAGGTGTGGATGAAGACTTCCGGATAGGGCTGACCCGCCGCCAGCTTCTGATAGGGTGAGTACCGTTCGATCCAGGCGCGCTGCTCGGGGATGTCCGGGTCGCCGTATTCGCCGATCCAGGAGGCGCCCGCCAGCAGCTTGTGGAAACGCAGCATGTCGAACAGAGGCACCTGGATGACCGCCGCATTGATCAGGTCCGGGCGCTGGGTCAGCATGGCGCCCATGAACAGCCCGCCCTGCGAGCCGCCCATGACGCCCAGGTGCGGCTGGCTGGTGATCCCCCGCGTGATCAGGTCCTGAGCCACCGCCTGGAAGTCCTCATGCGCGCGCTGGCGATTTTCCTGCTGGGCCGCCTGGTGCCATTTGGGACCGAACTCGCCGCCGCCGCGCGTATTGGCGATGACGTAGACGCCGCCCCGCTCCAGCCACAGCTTGCCCACCGTCGGCGAATAGCCGGGCAGCAGCGACGACTGGAAACCGCCATAGCCGTACAGCAGCGTCGGGTTCGACCCGTCCATCGCCATCGCATCCCTATGGACGACGAAATAGGGGATCATCGTCCCGTCGGTCGAACGGGCCTCGAACTGATCCACGCGCATGCCGCTGGCGTCGAACTTGTCCGGCAGGGCCTTGGTCAGATCGACGGCCCCGGTCGCCGCGTCGGCCAGATAAAGGCTGGACGGGTTCAGATAGCCGGTGACGCTGACGAAGATCTTGTCGTCCTGCTCCGAAGCCGAGCCGACCCCGACCGAGACGTTCTGCGGCAGGTCCAGACGGGTGCGGCTCCAGTCGGCCGGGTCGTAGACATAGACCGAGCCGCGCACGTTTTCATAAAGGGCCACGACCAGCTTGTTGCGGGTGGCGTTGATCCCCTCGACCGCCTCGCGCTCGCCGGGGCGGATGACGAGACGGGCGGGCGCCTTCGGATCGGCCAGCCACGCCTGCAGGTCCCAGGCGATGACGTCGCCGGTCTTGAACGACTGGCCCGACGGCGCGGTCCAGTCCTGGTCCGTCGTCACCACCAGCTGGCCTGCGACCAGGGCGTTGATGTTGGACTTGAGCGGCAGCTCCAGCTTGGTGGTCGAACCGTCGGCGTTCAGGCGCCAGGTCTCGCTCTCATAAAAGTTGATGCCCCGGTTCAACAGCACCGCCTGCACCACGCCGTCGGCGTCGCGCAGGGTGTAGCCGGACACCGAGACGTCGGTCTTCTGACCGGCGAAGACCTCGACCGCCTGGTCGATCGTCTGGCCGCGCTTCAGCAGCCGCACGGTGCGCGGATAGCCCGAGTCCGTCAGCGAGCCTTCGCCGAAGTCGCGCGCGATCAGCAGGGTGTCCTTGTCGATCCAGCTGGCGCCGCCCTTGGATTCCGGCAGGCTGAAGCCGCCCCCCTCGCCTGGAGCGACGAAGGTGCGGGTCACGCTGTCGAACTCGCGCAGGGTGACCGCATCCTTGCCGCCGTTGGACAGGTTTATCAGGCAGTAGCGTTCCTCGGGGGCCAGGCAGGTCGCGCCCTTATAGACCCAGTTGGCGCCCTCGGCCGCCGACAGGGCGTCGAAGTCCAGGATGGTCTCCCACTGCGGCGTGTCGGAGCGATAGCTGTCCAGCGTCGTGCGGCGCCAGACGCCGCGCACATGCTCAGCGTCCTGCCAGAAGTTGTCGATGTGGCCATCGTGGGTGAAGCCGGGCGAAGGGATGCGGTCGCGCGACTGCACCAGCTCCAGCGCCTGCTGATGCAGCGCTTCATAGCGCGGATCGCCCTGCAGCACGCCCAGCGAGGTCTCATTGTGCGCCTTGACCCAATCCATGGCGCGCTCGCCCTCGACCTCCTCCAGCCACAGATAGGGATCGGTCGCGTCGCTGGTCGCGAAGCCCGGCGCGGCAGAGGCGACGCTGGTGGAAACGGAAGCTTGGGCCATGGCGACGGGTGCGGCTCCGGCAGCAAGGGAAAGGACGGCGACGGACGCCAGGGTGCGGATGATCATGGGTGTCCCCCAACGGACGAATGTTTCGACCGGCACCTTGGCGACGGCGGCGACGGGGAGCAAGCGTCAGTCGTCCTATCGACCCGTAATCTTTGGCCGCAGGGCCGAACTCAGTCGCCGTCGTCCGGGATGCACAGGATCTGGCCGCAGGCCTTGCAGTGGACGGCGTCCGGATCATGCTTCTGCAGGCCGCAGGTCGGACAGGGAAACTTCACCTTGTGCGGCCGCAGCAGGGTCTGGGCCAGGCGGATGAACAGGGTGATGCCCACCAGCATGACGACGATGGAGATGACCCGGCCCCAGTTGCCCGGCAGGGTGATGTCGCCGAACCCCGTCGTCGTCAGGGTGGCGACGGTGAAATAAAGCGCGTCCAGATAGCCGTTGATGTGCTCGGCCTTGCCGCGGAAATAGGCATAGACGAAGCCGGTCACGACAAAGACGAAGGTGATCAGGGCGGCCAGGGCGCGGGTGATTTCCTCGACGCGGGTGTCGTCGAACCGGCGGCCGATGGTGCGCCAGAACAGGTCGCTGTTCAGCAGACTCCAGAACCGCAGCAGGCGCAGGAAGCCGAAGTTGGCGAGCCAGGCCGGAAACAGCAGGGTCGCCAGCACGAACAGATCGACCCAGACGATCGGCTTCTTCAGCCAGTCGCGGATATCGGAATAGGCATAGGCGCGCGCCGCCAGGTCCAGTCCCAGGATGGCGGCGATGAAATAGTCGGCGACATAGAAGACCCAGCCCGCCTCCTTCAGGATCGGCGCGGCCAGAAAGAAGCCGATGATGATCAGATCGACCAGAATGACCATCAGGCGGAACTTCACCGCCGCCGGCTGGGCGCCGTGATAGAGGTAACGCAGGCGCGCCCTCAGCCTCAGGCCGTCGGGTCTGGCGGTTTGGCTCTGATCGGAAGTCATCGCCGTCAGCGATACATGAACCGGCGCAAAATCCTATATGAAGAGCATCATGAGTGAACCCGCCCGCCCCTACATCCGCATGAACGGCGCCGGAAACGCCTTCATTGTCGTTCAGGCCTTCGAGCAACCCTTCCACCCGACGGCGGATCAGGTGCGCGCCCTGGCCTATCCGGCGGCGGGCCTGGGCGGCTTCGACCAACTGATCGGCATCGAACCGTCCGAGACGGCCGACGCCTTCATGCGGGTGTGGAACGCCGACGGCTCGATGGTCGAAACCTGCGGCAACGCCCTGCGCTGCGTCGGCTGGCTGATGCTGGAGGCGACCGACAAGGAAGAGGTGGTCATCGACACCCTGAGCGGGCCGACCACCGCCCGTCGCGCGCCAGGCCGCGTCGGGTCGGGAGATCCCGCAGGGTCGACGACCGCGGCCCAGCATCAAGTCGCGGTGGATATGGGCGCCCCCCGTCTGGATTGGGATCAGGTGCCCCTGTCCGAAGAGATGGACACGCGCGGGATCGAGCTTCAGGTCGGACCGATCGACGCACCCGTGCTGCACACGCCCGGCGCCGTTTCAATGGGCAATCCCCACGTCGTCTTCTTCACCGATCGTCAGGACGACGCCTTCGTGCGCAGCTCGGGCTCGCTGGTCGAGCGCCACCCATTGTTCCCTGAAGGAGTCAATGTCGGCTTCGCCCATGTCCTGTCGCCCGATCACATTAGGTTGCGGGTCTGGGAGCGCGGCGCGGGCCTGACCCTGGCCTGCGGCACCGGCGCCTGCGCCGCCCTGGTGGCGGCCGCGCGTCGCGGCCTGACCGGGCGAAAGGCCGCCGTGACGGTCGATGGCGGCGAACTGACCATCGCCTGGGACGAGGCGACGAACCACGTCTTCATGACCGGCCCGGTGCAGATCGAAGGCACGGGAACCTTCCCGGCGGCCTGACCAGGGCCGCCTGACCCAGCGTCAACGGTTGTCGGCGAAGGTTCCAGGTTCTAGGAACGAAATGCGCCTGCCCTTCCCGAGATAGAAATGCCCGAATTGACCGACAAACAGACCTTCTCTGACGACGACGCTCTGGAGTTCCACAGCGATCCGATCCCGGGCAAGATCTCCATGGCCCCGACCAAGCCGATGGCGACCCAGCGCGACCTGTCGCTGGCCTATTCGCCGGGCGTCGCCGTGCCGGTCCTGGCCATCGCCGAGGATGCGGACAAGGCTTACGACTACACCGCCAAGGGCAATCTGGTCGCCGTCATCTCGAACGGCACCGCCATCCTGGGCCTGGGCAATCTGGGCCATATGGCCTCCAAGCCGGTGATGGAAGGCAAGTCGGTCCTGTTCAAACGCTTCGCTGATGTCGACAGCTTCGACGTCGAGGTGAAGACCACCGACCCGGACGAGTTCGTCACCGTGGTCAAGAACATCGGCGACACCTGGGGCGGCATCAATCTGGAGGACATCAAGTCCCCCGAATGCTTCGAGATCGAAGCCCAGCTGCAGGACCTGCTGGACATCCCCGTCTTCCACGACGACCAGCACGGCACCGCCATCATCTCGACCGCCGGCCTGATCAACGCCTGCCACATCGTCGGCAAGAAGCTGGAGGACATCAAGGTCGTCCTGTCCGGCGCCGGGGCCGCGGGCCTGTCGTCGATCGCCCTGATGAAGGCCGCCGGCGTAAAGGCCGAGAACACCACCATCTGCGACCGTCAGGGCGTCATCTACAAGGGCCGCGACAACGTCTCCCAATGGCAGGCGGCGCACGCCACCGACACCCCGCACCGCACCCTGGCCGACGCCATGGTCGGCGCCGACGTCGTGCTGGGCCTGTCGGCCAAGGGCGCGATCACCAAGGAGATGGTCGCCTCCATGGCGCCAAATCCGATCATCTTCGCCATGGCCAATCCGGACCCCGAAATCACGCCCGAAGACGTCAAATCCGTGCGTTCGGACGCCATCATGGCGACGGGCCGTTCGGACTACGTCAACCAGATCAACAACGTCCTGGCCTTCCCCTATCTGTTCCGGGGCGCGCTGGACGTGCGTGCGCGCCAGATCAACCACGAGATGAAGATCGCCTGCGCTCACGCCCTGGCGGCGCTGGCGCGCGAGGACGTGCCGGACGAGGTCGCCGCCGCCTATCGCGGCCGCAAGCTGAAGTTCGGCCCGGAATACATCATCCCGACGCCATTCGATCCGCGCCTGATCTGGTACATCCCGCCCTTCATCGCCCAGACGGCGATGGACTCCGGCGTGGCGCGCAAGCCGATCAAGGACATGGACGCCTATCGCATCAGCCTGCGCCAGCGCGTCGATCCGTCCGCCGCCCTGATGCAGAAGATCCAGGCCAGCGTGCGCTCAGGTCCGAAGCAGCGCGTCGTCTTCGCCGAGGGCGAGGAGCAGTCGGTCATCCGCGCCGCCTGGGCCTTCAAACAGGCCGAACTGGGCACGCCCATCCTGGTCGGCCGCGAAGAGCTGATCCGTCAGAACGCCGCCGAGGCCGGTCTGAGCTTCGATGAACTGGGCATTCAGATCATGAACGCCCGGATTTCCGAGCGGAACACCGACTACGTCGACTGGCTCTACGCGCGCCTGCAACGTCGCGGCTATCTGCGTCGCGACGTTCAGCGCATGATCAATCAGGACCGCAACTACTTCGCCGCCGCCATGGTCGCGCGCGGCGAGGCGGACTGCATGGTCACCGGCGTGACCCGCAACTTCAACATGGCCCTGAAGGAGGTCCGCCGCGTCCTGGACGTCAAGGACCGGATGATCGGCCTGTCGATCCTTCTGGCCAAGGGGCGCACCCTGTTCGTGGCCGACACCTCGATCCACGAACTGCCTGACGCGGCCGAACTGGCCGAGATCGCGGTCAAGGCCGCCGCCACGGTCAAGACCCTCGGCCGCAAGCCGCGCGTCGCCTTCCTCAGCTACTCCACCTTCGGCGATCCGCCGGGCAACCGCGGCGAGAAGGTGCGCGAGGCCATCCGCATCCTGGACGGCATGGATGTCGATTTCGAATATGAAGGCGAAATGCCGCCGGCCCTGGCGCTGAACTCCGAGGCGCGGGCCAACTATCCCTTCATGCGCCTGACCGGCGACGCCAACGTCCTGGTCATGCCGGCCATCCACTCGGCCGCCATCTCGACCCGCCTGGTTCAGGCGCTGGGCGGCGCCACGGTGATCGGCCCGCTGCTGGTCGGTCTGGAGAAGTCGGTGCAGATCGTGCCCCTGGGCGCCTCGGTCGGCGAGATCATGACCGCCGCCACCTTCGCCGCCTACGCCGAAGGGGTGGAAATCGAGGACTGACCCCTCGCCATCGCGACGTCATTCAGAGGCGGCCTTCGGGCCGCCTCTTTGCGTTAGGCGCCTGAAGGCTCGTCTTGCGACGCCGCCTTCTTCTGTTCAGCGATCAGGCGCGCATGGCGCGGCGCGACGTAGAAGGCCAGTACGATGGCGAACACGCCGATGACCGTCGAATACAGGAAGAAGGTGACATAGCCTGCCCCCAGGCCAGCCGGGGACACTCCGCTCTTGGCCGCGCCTGCGACGAGGGATTCCGGCGGCAGGGCGTGAAACAGACCCTTCAGCGCCCCCAGCGGCCCCCCGGCGTCGGCCGCCCGCGCCGAGGCCTCGACGATCTTGCCGGATTGGGACGCGATCAGCTTGCCCGGCAGTGCGTACAGCGAGCTGAACAGGGCGTACTGGGTCGCGGTGAAGCCGATCGACGTGAGGCTGGACATGTAGGCGATCAGCGCCGTCCCGGCGTAGCCGGTAGCTAGATTGTCCACGCCGATAGAGACGAACAGGGCGGTCAGGTCATGCCCCTGGGTCGCCAGCCAGGCGAAGACCAGATTCGACACCGGGCTCATGAAGGCGCCGACCACCATGGTCCGGATCAAGCCGAAACGAGCGACGGACCAGCCGCCGATGAAGACGCCCAGCGACATTGCGACGACGCCGAACAGCTTCCGCACTTCGCCGATCTCGATCAGGCTGAACCCCAGGTCGATGTAGAAGGGGTTCATGATATTCAGCACGAAGTCCGCCAGGCGATAGAGGCAGATCAGCGCCAGGATAGGCCCGGCCAGCTTGCCGAACCGGACGAAGAAATCCTTCAGCGGCGCGCCGAACGACCCCGCCAGATAGGCGCCTGGACGACTACGCCATCCCGGCACCGGGGCGCAGGCGAGGAACAGCAGGCCGAAGCCCAGCACGATCCATGCGAACTGGATCAATACGCCGCCTCCCCCGCTTTCGGCCAAACCTGCGCTCAAGGCGCCAAGCGCGGCTTCCGGCAGGACCGCGCCGAAGGCCCAGGCGAAGGCGTCGATCTTGTCGGTCAGGCCCGTGCCGATCAGCACCGCGGCTACGAAGATCAGGCCGATACGCAGCACCCATTCAATCTTCTCCGCCACAGGGCGCGAGGGGATATCGGACACGGGAATGGCGCGCACGACGTGTTGCTTCTCGCGCGGGGCCAGCAGGACGCCCATCACCCCCACCCCCATCAGGGCGGCCATGATCGCGTAGGACAGGTTCCAGTTGTAGAACTGCGCCAGGGCCAGGGGCACGAAGCCGGCGACGATCTGGGCCACGCGATAGCCCAGCTGATAGGCGGCCGCCATTGCGCCCTGACGGCTGTCATCCACCGCCTCGATACGCCAGGCGTCGATGGCGATGTCCTGGGTCGCGCCAAAGAAGCCCACCATGACAGCAAAGGCCGCTACGGCGCCCAAGGACGTCTGCGGATTGGAGCCGGAGATCAGCCACAGCCCGGCGATGATCACCATCTGCGTCGCCAGCATCCAGGACCGCCGATGCCCCAGCCAGCGCGTCAGGCCGGGAATGTTGGTGCGATCCAGCAGCGGCGCCCAGACGAATTTCAAGGCATAGGTCAGGGTGGCAAGAGCGAAGAAGCCGATCATCTCCAGCGTCACGCCCGCGTCGCGCAGCCAGGCCGACAGGGTGTCATAGATCAGCAGGTTCGGCAGTCCCGCCGCGAACCCCAGCAGCAGCATCGCCATCGGCCGCCGCTCGCCATAGACAGCCAGCCCCCCGAAACGTCGGGAAGGAGCAGCGGGCGTCTGGGAATCGGTCATGCGTGGCTCCGGCGGGCGCCGCCGGGCGATACGGACGACGGACTACTGGCAGATCAGAAAGCCGCGACCTTGGCGCGGTTGGCGGCGTTCGTCCAGCGGGCCAGGGCGACACGCAGGGCGTCCGCCTCCAGCGGCTTGGACAGGTGGTCGTCCATGCCCGCCGCCAGGCAGGCGACGCGATCTTCGGCGAAGGCGTTGGCGGTCAGGGCGATGATCGGCGTCTGATCCCCTCGCGCGCGTAGAACGCGCGCAGCGCCGGGCCCATCCAGGCGCGGCATCCGCATGTCCATAAAGACCAGGTCGAAGCGCGCCGCCTTCATCGCCTCCAGCGCTTCCTGGCCGTCGGCGGCCGTCTGGACCACGCAACCCTCGCGGCGCAACAGGGTCTTGGCCAACAGGGCGCCCACCGGATTGTCCTCGACCAGCAAGACCCGCACCCCCTTGAAAGCGACATGGGCCACGCGATCGTCATCCCCGGATCGAACGGGCGGAGCCGTGACGCCCCGGCGCGGCGCAAGCGCTCCCAGCACCTGCTCGGCGAGAGAAGTCCGGCGCAACGGCTTGATCAGATAGCCGCAGAAACCCGCCGTGCGATAACGGCTGATCAGATCGCGCTCGCTCGGACGCAGCAGGATGATGGACTGGCCCTGAGCAGATCTGGTCGCCAGCGCGCCGTCGTCGGCGCCCGCATGATCGACCAGAGTCACCGCGGCCTGACGCGCCACCCGACCGCCGGAGGCCTCGATCTGATCGGCTGCGGCGCGGCGCACGAAGGGATCCGGCGTGCGGATGGCCACCGCCAGCCGGTCCAGCGGACGAGCGCACGGCGAAACGTCAGGCGCGATGGGGAAGGCGGCCTCAAAACGGAAACGGGCCCCGGCGCCTTCTGGCCGGTCCTCGACCACGACGGTTCCTTCCATGGCGCAGGCCAGGCGCCGCACCACCGCCAGGCCCAGACCGGCGCCGTCGAAGCGCGCGGCGTCAGAGGCGTCGGCGTGGCCGAACTCGTCGAAGATGCGGCTGCGCGCCGCTTCGGGCACGCCCGGCCCGGTGTCGTCGACGATGAAGGCCAGACGCACAGGCGCGCCGTCCCGCTGTTCTCCTACCGCCTCGACCGCCAGACGCACCCCGCCCCGATCGGTGAACTTCACGGCGTTTCCAGCCAGGTTGAACAGGATCTGGCGCAGGCGCCCCTCGTCGGCGACGATGTCGGCAGCGTCGGCGGCCACCGACCAGACGATCTCCAGTCCCTTGTCGTGGGCGCGCGGGCTGAGCAGTTCGGCCACGCCCCGAACCAGGCCTTCCAGATCGACGGGCGCCGGATCGAACTCCAGCGCTTCGGCCTCAAGCCGGGCGTAATCCAACAGGTCGTTGACAAGGCCCAACAGATGTTCGGCCGACTTCTGCGCCGCCTCGGCATAGGCGCGCTGCGCCCCATCCAGACGCGTGCGCGACAACAGGCCCAGCATGCCGATCACCCCGTTCAGGGGCGTGCGCATCTCATGGCTCATCAGCCGCAGGAACTGCTGCTCGGGCGAAGCGCCGTCGGCAGGCGCCCCGGATGACGGTTCGGGTCCGCCGGACATGGCGGGAAGAAGCGCGTTCTGCGACGGTTTGCGGCGGGTTTGTCCCATAAGGCCACGCTAGGCCTCCTGGGGTTAATTCAACACGAACGGCCGCGGCCCGTCTGCGCCTTCCTTCACGGGAAACAGGCCGCGTCGGCTGACCTGACGGTCGAAATCCTCATGAGCGCCGACGGTGCTGCGTCGGTACATCAGGGCCTCGGCCACATGGCGGCGCAGCACCCCGTCCGCGCCGTCCAGATCGGCGATGGTGCGGGCCAGACGCAGGGTGCGGGTCCAGCCTCGCGCCGTCAGCCCGCCAGCCTCCCCCGCCTTCATCAGCAGGGCGCGACCGGCCTGATCCGGCGCAGCGAAACGCTCCAGAGCCTCGCCCGACGCCCGGGCGTTGAGCGCTTGCATCCCCGTCAGCCCGACCTCGGCCTGGCGGGCCTCCTGCATCTGCATGGCGGCGAAGACCCGGGCGGCGGCTTCGGCCGTACCCTCGGCCGGAGGCGGCAGGATCATATCGGCGGCCGTGACCGGCGGCGTCTCGACCGTCAGGTCGATGCGGTCGAACATCGGTCCGGAGATGCGGTTCTGATAGTCCCTTTGACAGCGCGGAGCCTTGCCGCAGGCGCCTCTGCCCGGTCCGCCCACGCCGCAGCGGCAAGGGTTCATCGCCGCCACCAGCTGAAAGCGCGCCGGATAGCGCACATGGGCGTTGGCCCGCGCCACCACGATTTCGCCGGTCTCCAGCGGCTGACGCAGGCTGTCGAGCGCCTGGGCCGAATATTCCGGCAGTTCGTCAAGGAACAGGACGCCGTTGTGCGCCAGCGACGCCTCGCCCGGCTTGGCCTTATGGCCGCCCCCCGTCAGGGCGGCCATCGACGCCGAATGATGCGGCGCCCGGAACGGCCGCTCGCGCGTCAGGGCGCCGCGCTCGATCAGCCCCGCCACCGACCAGACCATCGAGGTCTCCAGCCGCTCCAGCGGCGTCAGCGGCGGCAACAGGCCCGGCAGGCGCGCCGCCATCATCGACTTGCCCGAACCCGGCGGGCCGACGAACAGCAGATTGTGGCCCCCGGCGGCGGCGATCTCCAGCGCCCGCTTGGCGCCCTCCTGTCCCTTGACCTCGCGCAGGTCGGGCACGACGCCCCCCTCCACCACAGGCCCCGGCTGGGGCGGGCGCAGCACCTGAGTCCCGCGAAAATGATTGATCAGGCCGATGAGGGAACGCGGCGCCAGCAGCCGCACCTCCCCCGCCCAGGCCGCCTCCGGCCCGTTCGCCTCGGGACAGATCAGACCCAGCCCCATGGCGTTCACCGCCATCGCGGCGGGCAGGGTTCCGCCGACGCCTGCGATCCGACCATCCAGACCTAATTCTCCGACCGCCGCCCAGCCGTCCAGCGCGTCCGGCCCGATCACCCCCATCGAAGCCAGCACGGCCAGGGCGATGGGCAGGTCGAAATGGCTGCCCTCCTTGGGCAGGTCGGCAGGAGCCAGATTGGCGATCACCTTCTTGGCGGGCAGAGCCAGGCCGATGCCGGCGAAAGCGCCGCGCACCCGTTCGCGGCTTTCGGCCACCGCCTTGTCCGGCAGGCCGACGATGGCGAAAGCCCCGGCGGGCGAGCCGACCTGCTGCACCTCGACATCGACCCGGCGCGCCTCGACGCCGTCGAACGCCACCGTCACCACCCGCGCGACCATCGTGTTCTCTCCCTCAGCAAAGAGAACAAATCACGAACCCATGAAGACTGCAAGAGCGTCGTTCGATCAGGGTTGCAGGTCGGCCTCGGGCGCCAGTGTATGGATGACCTGGCCCTGGGCGTTCAGGAACTGGATGGCGCCGAAGCCCTCTTCGGTCACCGTCAGGCGCAGGCGCGGCTGATCGTTCCGGTCCGACAACTCCACCGCCGGCGCGCCGTCGGCGGCCAGCGACAGACGCATCCGCGTAGGCGTCTCAACGCCGGGAACCAGCGCCCCGCCCAGTCCTGGCTCGCGCACCAGCGGCGGCGCCTGGTTGAAGACGAAGCTGATCGAGCCGTCCGGCGACACCCGCCAGCCGACCGCATCCATCGCCGGATGATCCAGCGCCAGAACGGCCATGCCCCCCTCGATGTCGGCGGTGCCGAAGCCGCCGCGCTCGCTGCCCTTGTCGTCGTAAAGGATCAGACCCGCGACATTGAAGGCGCGCTTGTACTGGACGCCGTCGATGATCGGCGGCGGGGTCTCCCCCGACAGGGTCATGCGGATGGTCCCGTCGGCGTCGACGATGTCGATGCGCCGTGCGGTGATGCGGTCGTGATCGGGCGTTTCGACCCGCGTCTGCGGCGTGCGGGTCTCGATGATCCGCTCCAGCACCTCCAGCGACGGACGTTTCGGCGCGGCGATTTCCTGCGCCGTCGCCGGGCCGGCGATCACCAGCGCCAAGGCGGCGAAGCCGACAGTCTTGATGAGTGCGGTCATAGGCTCTCCTCCCCTAAGGCTCAGCAGCGTCAGGCGGCCGCCGCCTTCCTCTGCTCGATAACCGCCCACATCCGCTCGGTGGCGTCGATCCCGGCGAAGTTGAGCAGTTGCTGGGCGCCGGTGGGCGAGGTCACGTTGATCTCGGTCAGATAGTCGCCGATCACGTCGATGCCGACGAAGATCAGACCCCGCTCCTTCAGATAGGGGCCGATGGCGGCGCAGATCTCCAGGTCGCGCGGCGTCAGTTCGACCGGCGCCGCTGTGCCGCCGACACGCAGATTGGAGCGCACCTGATCCTTGGCCGGAATGCGGTTGATGGCGCCGACGGGCTCGCCGTCGACCAGGATGATGCGCTTGTCGCCCGCCGAGACGGCCGGGATGAATTTCTGGATCACCAGCGGATCGCGCGACCCGGCGGCGTGGATTTCGATCAGGGCTTCAAGGTTGGGGTCATCCGCCTTCAGCCGCACCACGCCCGAGCCGGCCGCGCCATGCAGGGGCTTCAGCACCACATCGCCATGACGGCGGTGGAAGTCGACCAGAGCCTCGGGATCGGACGACACCAGGGTCGGCGGCTGCAGGCCGGGAAACAGGGTGGCGATCAACTTCTCGGGCGCCGAGCGCACCTCGGCCGGATCATTGACCACCAGGGTCCTGGGATGAACCCGCTCCAGCAGATAGGTGGCGGTGACATAGGCCATGTCGAAAGGCGGGTCCTGGCGCATCAGGATGACATCCACGTCCTCAGCCAGATCCAGCCGCTGCTCGGGGCCGAAATCGGCATGATCGCCCTGCTTGCGCTGCACCGTCACCGGACGTGCGCGGCAGAACAGGCGGCCGTCCTCCAAGGCCAGGGTGCGGAAGTCATAGACCCACAGCTTGTGGCCGCGCGCCTGCCCGGTCAGGGCCATCAGGAAGGTGGTGTCCGACTCGACATTGACCGCCTCGAGCGGGTCCATCTGGATGGCGACCTTGAGCATGGGGAGTCCTTCTTGGTGGGCGCTACCGCTCGCGCCGCGGGCGCTCGCTGCTTGAGCTGATTTTAGTGGCGCTAACGTTCGCCCCGCAGGCGCGCACTGCTTGAGCGCCGAAGCGCCGTCAGTGCCTACTTGAGGCGCGAAGCTGCGCGCCGCAAGGCCGCGCTTCAGTTCAGTTGCAACCGCATCCGGTCCAGCCGGACGTCGCAGGCGGCGAGAGGCTCGCCAAGGATGCGGGCGCGGGACAGGGCGTGCATGGCGCCGGTCAGGGCGCCCTGTTTCTCGCGGGCGGCGGCGACGTCCAGCCAGGGGCGGTGATCCTCCGGGTCCAGCAGGGCGCGGCGCAGTGCGGAGCGCTCGGCGCCTTCGTAATCTCGGGCCTGAAGCGCGCGGTTGAAAAGGATATTCTGCAGCCGGATCAGGGCCTGACGCTCGCCGACCGGCGCCATCAGCAGGTCCAGTCGATCGGCCACATGGGGCGTCAGCCCCGCCAGAAGGGCGCGTCGCGTCAGCTCCGACGGCAGCACCAGCCGTCCCTGGCTGAACGGGTCCAGCGCTACCGGCCCCTCGGGCGTCTCGACCCGTAACAGGACGTGGCCGGGAAAGTCGACCGGCGCCGCGCTCAGTCCGGCCCGGCGCGCGGCGTCCAGATAGAAGATGACCAGCACCGCCGACAGGCCGCGCCGCCGCTCGGCCACGTCGATCACGTCCGTATTGGCCGGATGGTCGTAGTTCAAAAGGTCGCCGTTCAGCCGCAGGTCGCCGGCCAAGGCCTCGGTCAGGGCCTCATCGGGGCTTTCATTGGCCGCCCGCTCCTTCAGCCGCTGGGCGGCGTGGTCGGCCAGGATGCGCACCCCGTCGGCGTCGCGGAACGGATAGTCATGAATGGCGCAGGCGATGGCGCAATCCAGCAGGGGAAAGGCCTCGTCCGGCCCCTCGCCCGCCTGCGCCAGCACCGCCTCTGCTTCCTCGCGCGTCAAGGCCGATCCGCTCCCCTGGAGATCACGCCGCGAAGATGACGCGGAAAGCGTCCGGGGGCCAGCGTCACCATGTCGATTCTCAGGTCCAGCCCCGCCAGAGCCGGCCGCCCGCGCGCCGCCGCCTCGGCCGCGCGGATCAGACGCTGGTGCTGATCCGGCCCCAGAGCCAAGGCCGCCGCCTCCAGCGTGGCGCGGCGCTTGACCTCGACAGCGGCCAGAACCCGCCCGCGCCGGGCCAGGATGTCGATCTCTCCGCCCCGGCCCTTCAGCCGGAAAGCCAGCACCTGATAGCCCTTGAGCATCAGCCACAGGGCGGCGATCCATTCGGCGTCATGCCCCTGACGATGCGACCGTCCGCCGAGCGCCCTGCGCCAGCCCGCCTTGGGCTTCTTCGGCGGCGAAGGCGACCGCAGGGCCGGGCTCACCGCGCCTTCAGCTCCAGCGCCCGCTTGTAGAGCGGCTTGCGCGGCAGGTTCAGGGCCTTGGACACCTCGGCCGCCGCCTCGCCGGGCGGCAGGCGGGTCAGGGCCTCGACCAGAGCGGCGTCGGCGTCGGCGGCGCTGGCGACCTCGGCCTCGCCGGGGCCGACCACCACCACGATCTCGCCCTTGGGCGCGTCCAGACGCGGATCGGCGGCCAGTTCGACCAGATCGCCGCGCACGCATTCCTCATAAAGCTTGGTCAGTTCGCGGGCCACGGCGGCGGGGCGCGGCCCCAGCACCTGCGCCATATCGGTCAGGCTGTCCCTCAGACGCGGCCCGCTTTCAAAGAAGACCAGCGTCTGACGACCCGTCCGCAGTTCCTCCAGCGCCGTGCGGCGCGCGCCCGACTTGGGCGGCAGGAAGCCCGCGAACAGGATCCGGTCGGCAGGCAGGCCGGCGATGCACAGGGCCGCCAGCAGGCTGGACGGTCCCGGCACGGGATGCACCGGCAGGCCCTCGGCCACCGCCGCCCGCGCCACAACATAGCCGGGGTCCGACACCAGAGGCGTGCCTGCGTCCGACACCAGAGCCACCACCTCGCCCGCCTTCAACCGCTCGACGGCGATCTCGGCGGCGCGGGCCGAGGCGTGGTCGTCGCAGCGCTCCAGCTTCGCCTTCAGCCCATAGGCGGTCAGCAGCTTGGCCGTCACCCGCGTGTCCTCGGCCAGCACCAGATCGGCCGCCGCCAGCACGTCCAGCGCCCTCAACGTCATGTCGCGCAGGTTGCCGATCGGCGTCGCCACCAGATAAAGGCCCGGCGAAACGGGGCGCGCGGGCGGGGCGGTCGGCGGGAAAAGCGGGGCGTCGGACATCGGCCGGACCCTGCCAGTCCGGCGCGGCGCGGTCTAGGTCAGCAACGCCTTCAGCACGGCGTCGAGCAGCGGCCGTCCTGTCGCCGTGGCGGCGACGCGCCCGTCCCTCAGAGCGACAAAGCCGTCGGCCAACAGGTCGGCTAGCCTGCCCTCGTCCACCGATAGGCCCAGCCGCTGCAGCAGGGACAAGGGCACGCCCTCGACCGTGCGCAGGCCCAGCAACACCCGTTCCTCGTCGGCGTCGCAAGGGTCCAGCACCTCGCGCTCGGCCCAGGGGTCTGCGTCGGCGACGCCCTGCACATAGTCGCCGATGCGCCGGTGCCCGACGGTGGCGACCCGGCCCTCCGCCAGCGTCATCCGCCCATGCGCGCCCGGCCCCAGGCCCAGATAGTCCCCGCCGCGCCAGACATGCAGGTTATGGCTGGAACGGGCGGCGACGTCGCGGGCGTGGTTGGACACCTCATAGGCCTCGAACCCCGCCGCTTCGAGCGTCGCTTGCGTGGCCTCATAGAGTTCGGCGGCCAGATCCTCGTCCGGCGGCGCCCAGGCCCCGCGCGCAACGGCCCGCCCGAACGCCGTCGTCCCCTCGATGGTCAGTTGATAAGGCGAGACGTGCTCGAACCCCAGATCGAGCGCGGTGGACAGTTCCGCTTTCCAGTCGGCGACGCTCTGTCCCGGCCGGGCGTAGATGAGGTCGATCGACAGGCGCGAGAACGCCCGCCCCGCCAGACCGATCGCCCGGCGCGCCTCCTCGGCCGAATGATCGCGGCCCAGAAACTTCAGCGCCGCGTCGTCAAACGACTGCACTCCCATCGATAGCCGGTTGACGCCTGCCTGCGCCAGGGCGGCGTAACGCCCGGCCTCGGCGTCGGTCGGATTGGCCTCAAGGCTGACCTCTATGGCGTCGGTCGGCGGGAACAGGGCCTGGGCGCGCTCAACCACCGCCGCCACCGCGTCCGGCGGCATCAGCGACGGCGTGCCTCCGCCGAAGAAGATCGAGGCCAACGCGCGCGGGCCGACCCGCGTCGCCTGCGCCTCCAGGTCGTCAAGAATGGCCTGCGCGAGCCCCGCCTGCTCCTCGGTCCGCCCCCGGTCGCGCACGACGTTGAAGTCGCAATAGGGGCAGATGCGCGCGCAATAGGGCCAATGCACATAAATCGCGATGGAACCCTTCTCCCCTCGGGGGAGAAGGTGGGCGGCGGAGCCGCTCGGATGAGGGGGCGGGTTGAGCATGACAGGCTTTCGTAGTGTCAGGAGCCGACGGCCCCTCATCCGTCGTGCTGCGCACGCCACCTTCTCCCCCTGGGGGAGAAGGATCACGGTCAATCAATCAGCGCCGCCTTGAGTTTGTCGAAGGCCCGGCCGCGATGGCTGACGGCGTCCTTTTCGGCGGCGTCCATCTCGGCGAAGGTCTTGTCCGAGCCTTCCGGCTGGAACACGGGGTCGTAGCCGTGGCCGCCGTCGCCGCGCGGCGGGAAGACCAGCTGGCCGTCGACCCGGCCCTCGACCACGACGCAGGGCCCGTCCGGCCAGGCCACCGCCAGGGCCGAGGTGAACCAGGCCGAGCGATCGCGCGAACCTGTCTCCTCCAGCCGCTGCTCGACCTTTTGCATGGCGAGGGCGAAGTCCTTGTCCGGTCCGGCCCAGCGCGCCGAATAGATGCCCGGCGCCCCGTCCAGCGCCGCGACCGACAGGCCGGAATCATCGGCCAGGGCGACCTCGCCCGAGGCCTGGGCCGCATGGCGCGCCTTCAGCATGGCGTTGCCGGCGAAGGTGCTCTCCGTCTCGTCCGGCTCGGGCAGATTCAGCTCTCCCGCCGTGACGATCCGGTAATGTCCGTCCAGCAGCGCTTCGATCTCGCGCGCCTTGCCGGGATTGTGGGTGGCGGCGACGAGCCGCATCCCCTTGATGAGCTTGAGGTTCATGGCCCGACCTTACTCCCGTCGAATCCATTGCGAAATGGTAACATCGTTAAACGATATGTAAGTTGGCTTTCGTCAGGGCATGGCCTATCTTCATTATCAAGAACGAAGGCCGCGCCGTTCAAATGCGAGAAACAAATCGCAACAATAATCCAGCGGCACAACATAAACGCACAAAAAATGTGCTTTGACGGAGAGACCGATATGCAAGCCATGCGAAAAACCAACATGATGGACCGTCTGGCCCACAGCCTGGGCAACGCCTTCCTGCTGGCCGCCCTGCCGGCCGCAGCGATCGCCCTGATCGTTCAGAGCTTCTGATCGCGCTGAACGGGAGGGGACTTTGACGATCGTGATGAACGCCGCGAAGAATAACGCCGCGCGCGGGTCGGCCGGACCCGCCGCGGCGACCGCGCCTCGTCCCCCGGCCTGAGACGCCGCCCATGCGCTTCCCGAATCTGAATCCCGCCGGGAAGTCCAAGCCGCGCCATCGGCGCAACCCCAATCTGCTCACGCCCAATCTTCGGACCTTAGGCCCCGGTTCGGTCGCCAGCGTGCTGAAGATCGCCCTGGACGTCGCCTATGTGGTGATGATCCTCGTCACCGGCCTGCTGCTGCTGCTTTGGGTCGCCTCCATCTTCATTCCGCTCGACAATCTCAACGTGACGGTTTCGGACGGAGCCGACGGCCGCGAGATGCCGCTGTCGCGCCCGCTGCTGTTGTTCGGCCTGGGCGCCCTGACCGCCTATTTCAGCGGCTTCCTGCTGATCCTGCGTTATCTGCGCAAGATTTTCCGCACCCTGACCCTTGGCGATCCGTTCCAGCCGGACAATGTCCGCCGCCTGCGCCAGATCGGCCTGATCCTGGCCGTCGTCACCGGCGGCGTCTGGATCGTGCAGGGCCTGGTCGCCGCGCGTCTGGCGCCCGGCGTGATGGAGCCGCAGGGGATCAGCGACCTGCTCACCCCCGTCTTCTCAGTCCTGGTCGTCTTCGTCCTGGCCGAGGTGTTCCGCGAGGGCGCGCGCCTTCGTCGCGAATCCGAACTGACGATCTGACCGGGACAGGCTAAAGCTCACCTCATGGCCATTCGCGTCCAACTTGACCGCATCCTCGCCCAGCGCCGCATGTCGCTGACCGAGCTCGCCGACCGCGTCGGCGTGACCGTCGCCAACCTGTCCATCCTCAAGACGGGCAAGGCGCGCGCCGTGCGCTTCACCACCCTGGACGCCCTGTGTCGCGAGCTGGACTGCCAGCCCGGCGACCTGCTGGCCCATGAGCCCGGTCCGCCGGACGCCGTCGACGACGAGGACTGAGCGTGGCCCGCCCCCCTTCGGGCAAGGGAGCGCCTAAAGCAGGCTCCGCGACCAGCGAAGACGACAAGCGCATCTGGGGCCGGGTGACCGCCACGGTGACACAGCCCGCCCAGCGCAAGGCCGCTCGCGTGACGCCCGGCGCAGTCCTGCCCAGCGCCGTCCTGCCCGCCGCCGAGACTGAGCCGGTCGCGCCTCCCCTGGCGCGCGGCGTCGCGGGCAAGAAGCGCACCGCCGCCCTGACCCCTGCCTCCGCCGGGCGCTCGACGACCCCGGCGTCGTTGCCGCGCGCGCCCGAGGCCGCGCGGCCGCCCATCGCCCCGCGCGCCCAACCCGCGCCGGAAGAGCTTGAGCCCGGCCGCAAACGCCGCCTGACCCGCGAGCGCGATCCGATCGAGGCGCGCATCGACCTGCACGGCTTCGGTCGCTTCGAAGCCGAAGACCAGCTGCGGGGCTTCCTGATCGGCTGCCAGATGCGCGGCCTGCGCTCGGTTCTGGTGATCACCGGGCAGGGCCGGCGCGGCGGCGGGATCATCCGCGCCTCGGTCCACGAGTGGCTGACCGGACCGCACCTGCGCGGCGTCGTCTCCGGCTTCGCCCCCGCCCACCGCCGCCACGGCGGCGACGGGGCGCTGTATGTGACGCTGAAGGGGCGCTAACCCTGCGCGTTCCGAACCGCCGCCGCCCCTGCGACGGGCGCGATCACAAGGGCGAACAGGACATAGGCGCCCAGCAGGGCCAGCGCCGAGGCCGGGCTCTGGCCACTGGCGGCGCGGGTCAGGGCGCCCGCCCCGAAAACCACCGGCGGAATGAACAGCGGCAGCACCACCACGGCGATCAGCAGGCCGCCGCGCCGCGCGCCCAGCGCCAGCGCCGCGCCTAACGCGCCGGTAAAGGCGAAGCCCAGCCCGCCCAGCGCCGCCGAGGCTCCTGTCAGACCGATCAATTCAGGCGGCTGGCCCAGCGCCAGAGCCGCCACCGGCGCCGCGACCGCCAGCGGCAGACCCGTGGCCAGCCACTGCGCCAGCGCCTTGATCCCGACCACCGCCTCCAGCGGCAGAGGGCCGGTCGCCAGGAGGTCCAGCGCCCCGTCTTCCAGATCGCGCTCGAACATCCGCTCCAGCGACAGCAACGACGCCAGCGCCAGCGCCATCCAGCTGGCCCCCGAGGCGGCGGGCGCCAGAACACGCGGATCACCCCCCGCCGCCAGCGGCAGGATGGCGGTCAGGCACAACAGGAAGCCGCAGGCCAGCAACGGTCCGCCGCCGCCGCCCCAGGCCAGCGACAGCTCGCGCGCGAACAGGGCGCGGGCGGCCTTCATCGCACGCTCCCCAAATCCAAGGACCGCGCCGCAACCGGCAGCGGATCATGCACGGCGGCCAGGACCATGCCCCCGCCCGCCAGATGCTCGGCCATCAGCTCGGCGGCCACGCTGCGCCAGACCTCGTCCAGCGGCGCCAAGGGCTCGTCCAGCAGCCATAGGGCGCGCGGGGCGGCGATCAGACGGGCCAGCGACAGCCGCCGCCTCTGCCCCGCCGACAGCTTGCGCGTCTCCAGATCCAGCAGGGGCGCAAGTTTCAATCGAGCGACGGCCGCGTCCATCGCTTCGGCCGACCCGCCCAGCCATTCAACCTGAAAGCCCAGCTCCTGCCGCGCCGTGCGCTGAGGCTTCAGGCCCTCGTGGTGGCCCAGCAGATGCAGCGCCGAACGCCGCGCCGTCTCTGCCTCCATCACGCCCTCGGGCCCATGAAAAACGATCGTCCCCGCATCGGGCCGGATGAAGCCCGCCACCGCGCGCAACAGGCTGGTTTTGCCTGCCCCATTGGCCCCCGTCAGAGCCGCCGCCTCGCCCGCCGACAGGCAAAAGCTCAGGCCGTTGAACAGCCGCCGCTCGCCGCGCGACAGGCTCAGGGCCTTGATGTCGAGCCGGGTCAGCACTTGCGAGTCTCTCTCAATGTCCACGTCAGGGGTGTGGATACATGGACGACCCACGCGCGCGGGACTATATGCGCAAGCGCCGCAGCAGGCCTTCGCCGCGCGCGCCGGGGACCTGTGCGCCCCGACGTCCAGCGCGCGAAGGCGCAACCGAATTGTCGGGCGGCGTTTGTCAGAGGACTCATCTCCATGCCGTCGATCGACAGCCTCAAAACCCGCCAGGACCTCGCGGTCGGGCGCAAGAAATACGCCTATTACAGCCTTCCCGCCGCCGAGGAAGCCGGTCTAGCCGGGATTTCCCGCCTGCCGCGCTCGATGAAGGTGCTGCTGGAGAACCTGCTGCGCAACGAAGATGGCGTCTCCGTCACCGAGGACGACCTGAAGGCCGTCGCCGCCTGGATCGAGAACAAGGGCGCCGTCGAGCACGAGATCGCCTTCCGTCCGGCCCGCGTGCTGATGCAGGACTTCACAGGGGTTCCGGCCGTCGTCGACCTGGCCGCCATGCGCGACGCGATGGACAAACTCGGCGCCGACGCCAAGAAGATCAACCCGCTGGTCCCGGTCGATCTGGTCATCGACCACTCGGTCATGGTCGACCACTTCGGCGACTCCAAGGCTTTCGGCCAGAACGTCGAGCGCGAGTATGAGCGCAACATCGAGCGCTACAACTTCCTGCGCTGGGGCTCGTCGGCCTTCAACAACTTCCGCGTCGTGCCGCCCGGCACCGGCATCTGCCACCAGGTCAACCTTGAGCACCTGGCCCAGACCGTCTGGACCGCCGAGGAAGGCCGCAAGACCGTCGCCTATCCCGACACCGTGGTCGGCACCGACAGCCACACCACCATGATCAACGGACTGGCCGTCCTGGGCTGGGGCGTCGGCGGCATCGAGGCCGAGGCCGCCATGCTGGGCCAGCCGATCCCGATGCTGATCCCCGAAGTCGTCGGCTTCAAGCTGACCGGCAAGCTGCCGGAAGGCGCGACGGCCACCGACCTGGTGCTGACCGTCACCCAGATGCTGCGCAAGAAGGGCGTGGTCGGCAAGTTCGTGGAATTCTTCGGTCCCGCCATCGCCGGCATGACCATCGAAGACCAGGCCACCATCGCCAACATGGCCCCGGAGTACGGCGCCAC
Organism: Brevundimonas sp. S1H14; assembly: GCF_047716865.1. Taxonomy (NCBI): domain Bacteria; kingdom Pseudomonadati; phylum Pseudomonadota; class Alphaproteobacteria; order Caulobacterales; family Caulobacteraceae; genus Brevundimonas; species Brevundimonas sp. S1H14. The sequence continues at coordinate 163,336 of NZ_CP136679.1, forward strand.
CTGCGGCTTCTTCCCCGTGTCGCAGGCCACCATCGACTATCTGACGGCCACCGGCCGCGAGAAGGCGCGCGTCGCCCTGGTCGAAGCCTACGCCAAGGCTCAAGGGTTGTGGATCGACGAGACCTCGGAAGACCCGATCTTCACCGACGTGCTGGAGCTGGACATCTCGACGGTCGTGCCGTCGCTGGCCGGTCCCAAGCGTCCGCAGGACCGCGTCGAGCTGACCACCGCCGCCCCGGCCTTCGAGACCGCCCTGGGCGAGGTCTTCTCGCGCCCGACCGACGCCAGCCGCGTCGCCGTCGAGGGTGAAAAGTTCGACCTGGGCGACGGCGACGTCGTCATCGCCGCCATCACCTCCTGCACCAACACCTCCAACCCGTCGGTGCTGATCGCCGCCGGTCTGGTGGCGCGCAAGGCCCACGCCCTGGGCCTGAAGGCCAAGCCGTGGGTCAAGACCTCGCTGGCCCCCGGTTCGCAGGTCGTCACCGACTATCTGACCGACGCCGGTCTGCAGAAGGATCTGGACGCCCTGGGCTTCAACCTGGTCGGCTACGGCTGCACCACCTGCATCGGCAACTCGGGCCCGCTGGACCCGGCCGTGTCCAAGGCGATCAACGACAACGCCCTGGTCGCCACCTCGGTGCTGTCGGGCAACCGCAACTTCGAAGGCCGCGTGAACCCGGACGTTCAGGCCAACTACCTGGCCTCGCCGCCGCTGGTCGTGGCCTACGCCATCGCCGGCTCGATGCGCATCGACATCACCAAGGAGCCGATCGGTCAGGACAAGAAGGGCAATGACGTCTTCCTGAAGGACGTGTGGCCGACCGCGCAGGAAGTCGCCGACATCCAGCGCAAGTCCGTCACGCCCAAGATGTTCGCCAAGCGCTACGCCGACGTCTTCAAGGGCGACGAGCACTGGCAGGCCATCCAGGTCACCGGCGGCCAGACCTATGAGTGGCAGGACACCTCAACCTACGTCCAGAACCCGCCCTACTTCGAAGGTCTGACCATGGAGCCCGCTCCGGTCACGGACATCGTCGAGGCGCGCATCCTGGGCATCTTCGGCGACTCCATCACCACCGACCACATCTCTCCGGCCGGTTCGATCAAGAAGGCCTCGCCCGCCGGTCAGTACCTGACCAACCACGGCGTCGACGCCCTGGACTTCAACAGCTACGGCGCCCGCCGCGGCAACCACGAAGTCATGATGCGCGGCACCTTCGCCAACATCCGCATCCGTAACCGCATCACCCCCGACATCGAGGGCGGCGTCACCAAGCACTTCCCCTCGGAAGACACGATGTCGATCTACGACGCGGCCATGCGCTATCAGTCGGAAGGTCGTCCGCTGGTCGTCTTCGCCGGCAAGGAATACGGCACCGGCTCGTCGCGCGACTGGGCGGCCAAGGGCACCCGCCTGCTGGGCGTCCGCGCCGTCATCGCCGAAAGCTATGAGCGCATCCACCGCTCGAACCTGGTCGGCATGGGCGTCGTCCCGCTGCAGTTCAAGGAAGACGGCTGGCAGAAGCTGGGCCTGACGGGCGAAGAGATCGTCACCATCCGCGGCCTGACCGATGCCAACGTCGGCAAGCTGAAGCCGCGTCAGGACCTGTGGGTCGAGCTGTTCCGCCCGTCGGACGGCAAGATGGCCCGCTTCCCGGTGCGCTGCCGCATCGATAACCAGACCGAGCTGGACTACTTCAAGGCCGGCGGCGTCATGCCCTACGTCCTGCGCAACCTGGCGCGCGGCGAAGAGAAGTAAGGTCTCAAGCAGCGCGTAAGCGCGTTAGACCACTAAAAATGAAGGCCGGCGGATCGCTCCGCCGGCCTTTTTCTTTGCCTCCGCACCCTACCTGCCCGGCGAGGGAGAAGCAGCGCAGAGAAAGGCTTGGCGGCCCAAGGGGCCGCGGCGCCTCAATCCAGCTTGAGCGCCTCGGCCAGCAGACGCGCCTCGGCTGCGCGGCTGGAGCCTGCGCGCCAGGCGACCACGATCTCGCGGCGCGGAGCGTCTTCGGAGATCGGGCGCACCACCACGCCCGGACTGTCGGCCAGCCCCGCCTTCACCGCCATCTGCGGCAGGAAGCTGACGCCCAGTCCCGAGGACACCATCTGCACCAGCGTGTGCAGGGAGGTGGCGGCGAAGACGTCCTCGCCGCGTGGAGCCTCGATATTAACCGCCGCCAGGGCCTGATCGCGCAGGCAGTGTCCGTCTTCCAGCAGGATCAGGTCGTCGGCCTTCAGCATCCCCTCAGGGATCGGGCCCAGACCGTCCAGCGGGTGGCCAACCGGGGCCGCGGCCAGAATCTCGTCGTCGGCGATATGGGCGTGGTCGATCCCCGGCGCGTCGTAAGGCAGGGCGATGACGGCGGCGTCCAGTTGGCCCGCCTTCAGCCCGGCGATCAGGCGCGGCGTCAGGTCTTCGCGGATGAACAGGCGCAGGCCCGGATACAGGGCCTTCAGCCCCGGCAGGGTGCGCGGCAGCAGGAAGGGCGCCACTGTCGGGATGATCCCCAGCCGGAAACGGCCCGACAGGGGCTTGCCGGCGTTCTGGGCGGCCTCGACCAGATCCTCGGTGCGGGCCAGCACGTCCTCGGCCCGGCGCACGGCCTCGGCGCCGACGGCGGTCAGGATCACGGCCCCGCGCGTACGCTCGACCACGGGGGCGCCCAGCACGCGCTCCAGCTCCTGCACCCCCGAAGACAGGGCGGGCTGGCTGACGTGGGCGGCCTCGGCCGCGCGACTGAACGAACCGTGCTCGGCCAGGAGTTTCAGATACTGTAGCTGACGCAGCGTAGGCAGGACGGACATGGGCGCCGTTGGAAAGCGGGAAGACAGCCCTATATATAGAACACTTTTATGAACTCGCCAAAAACAATCGATTGGCTTTATATCAAAGCGTCGAGCCTAATCCTGTCGAACGCTACGGAGGAGAGCCCATGACCACGGATCCCAAGTCCCCTGCCCTGACCCCGACTCAGGCCCCGACCCTCACCACGACGGCCGGTGCCCCGATCGCCGACAACCAGAACAGCCTGACGGCGGGCCCGCGCGGCCCTGTCCTGATGCAGGACTATCAGCTGATCGAAAAACTGGCGCACCAGAACCGCGAGCGCATTCCCGAGCGCGCCGTTCACGCCAAGGGCTGGGGCGCCTTCGGGACCCTGACCATCACCGGCGACATCTCGAAATACACCCGCGCCAGGGCGCTGCGGCCGGGCGCCGTAACGCCGATGCTGGCCCGCTTCTCGACCGTGGCGGGCGAGGCCGGGGCCGCCGACCATGAACGCGACGTGCGCGGCTTCTCGCTGAAATTCTATACCGAGGAAGGCAATTGGGACCTGGTCGGCAACAACACCCCGGTCTTCTTCGTGCGCGACCCGCTGAAGTTCCCTGACTTCATCCACACACAGAAACGCCACCCGCGCACCAATCTGCGCAGCCCCACGGCCATGTGGGACTTCTGGTCGCAGAGCCCGGAGAGTCTGCACCAGGTCACCACCCTGTTCTCGGATCGCGGTCTGCCGATCACGCCGATGCACATGAACGGCTATGGCTCGCACACCTATTCCCTGTGGAACGAGGCGGGCGAACGGTTCTGGGTGAAATTCCACTTCAAGACCCAGCAGGGCCACGCCCACTACACCAACGCCCAGGCCGAGACCGTCGTGGGCCAGAGCCGCGAAGGCTATCAGGAGGCCCTGTTCGGCACGATCGAGAACGGCCGATTCCCGCGCTGGACCGTCCAGGTCCAGATCATGCCCGAGCTGGACGCCGAGAAGACGCCCTACAACCCCTTCGACCTGACCAAGGTCTGGCCGCACGGCGACTATCCGCCGATCGAGATCGGGGTGATGGAGCTGAACCGCAACGCCGACAACTATTTCAACGAGATCGAACAGGCCGCCTTCAGCCCGTCCAACATCGTGCCCGGCATCGGCTTCTCGCCCGACAAGATGCTGCAGGCGCGGGTCTTCTCCTACGCCGACGCCCATCGCCACCGTCTGGGCACCCACTATGAAAGCCTGCCGGTGAACCGGCCGCGCAGTCCGGTGCACACCTACCACAAGGACGGGGCCATGCATTTCATGCCCAATAACCCCAACCCGGACGCCTATTACGAGCCCAACTCCTTCTCGGGCCCCAAGGAGGCGCCGCAGTACCGGGAGCCGCCGCTGCGCATCTCGGGCGACGCCGACCGCTGGGATCACCGCGAGGGCAACGACGACTACAGCCAGCCGCGCGCCCTGTTCGAACTGTTCGACGCCGATCAAAAGGCCCGGCTGTTCGCCAACCTGGCCGCCGCCATGCAGGGCGTGCCGGACTTCATCCTGGAGCGTCAGTTCGCCCACTTCGATCGCGTCCACCCGGACTATGGCGCGGGCGTCCGCGCTGCGGTCGAAAAGGATCGCCGTCAGGCGGGCGAAGAACCCTCCGCCCTGCCCATGCACCTGAAGGTCGCCGCTCGTCTGCAGGGGGCCGACTGAGCCCCCGCGGGCTTCGACCACTGACATAAATCAAATCTATTCAACTTAGCAAAATGATCGATTTGACTTTACGTCTGGCAGAGCCCATCTGAGACCTACGGCGGGTCGCTCACCCCGATCCGCCGACCCCTTTCTTGAACCAAGCCTTTTAGGAGAAGCGCGATGCTCGGCGTCGGTCAAAAACTGCCTGATTTCAAAATTATCGGTGTGAAGCCGGGCTTCAACAGCCACGAAGAAAACGGCGCCTCGGCCTTCGAGCCGATCACCCAGGACAGCTTCGAGGGCAAGTGGAAGGTCATCTTCTTCTACCCGAAGGACTTCACCTTCGTCTGCCCGACGGAAATCGCCGCCTTCGCCAAGCTGGGCAAGGACTTCGAGGACCGCGACACCGTGGTTCTGGGCGGTTCGACCGACAATGAGTTCACCAAGCTGGCCTGGCGCCGCGACCATGCCGACCTGAACAAGCTGCCGATCTGGCAGTTCGCCGACAACGGCGGCAAGCTGGCTCGCGCCCTGGGCGTGCTGGACGAAGAAGAAGGCGTGGCCCTGCGCGCGACCTTCGTCGTCGACCCGCACAACATCGTCCAGCACGTCTACGTCACCAACCTGAACGTCGGCCGTTCGCCGGAAGACACCCTGCGTGTCGTCGACGCCCTGCAGACCGACGAACTGTGCGCCTGCAACCGTCCGGTCGGCGGCGACACCCTGGCCGCCTAAAGACTGGCCCAAAGGTCGAAAACGACCAGGCCCGGACCGCGTGAGTAGGGTCCGGGCCGCCCCTCGACAGAGGCGGCGGCGGGCGACTGTCGCCGCCTTTGTTAGTTTTTGGGCGCTATCGTCCTTCGGACTGCTTGAGCGCATTTGGAGCGCTATCGTCCGGACTGCTTGAGCGCCCTTCACGCCATTGCGGCTCAAGCAGCAAGCGACCGCGTCGCGCGCGATAGCCGCTTCCTGAAAGGAACCAAAAATGTCCATCGACGCCCTTCGCGATCTGATCCCGGCCTATGGCAAGGACATCTCGCTGAACCTGTCCTCGCTCGCCAATGAGACGGTGTTGAACGACCAGCAGAAGTGGGGCTGCTTCCTGGCCTCGGCTCACGCCATCGGCGTCGGCCCCGTGGTCAAGCTGATCGAGGCCCAGGCCGAGACGGTCCTGTCGCCCGAAGCGATGAACGCCGCCAAGGCCGCCGCCGCCATCATGGGCATGAACAACATCTACTACCGCTCGCTGCACCTGATGAAGAATCAGGAATACACCACCCTGCCGGCCAAGCTGCGGATGAACGTCATCGGCAATCCCGGCGTCGACAAGCTGGACTTCGAGCTATGGTCCACCGCCGTGTCGGCCATCAACGGCTGCGGCGCCTGCATGGACGCCCACGAAGGCGAACTGCGCAAGCACGCCGTGCCGAACGTCCAGATTCAGGCCGCCCTGCGCATCGGCGCCGTGGTCCACGCCGCCAGCCGGATCGTCGCCTCGGAGACGGCCCTGCGCGCCTGATCGCCAGTCCCCACCCCGATAAGGAAAAGGCGCGGATCGCTTCCCGCGCCTTTTTTCTTGTCCGCCTCCCGCGAAACGCTCAGTCGGCCTCGGAGCCCTCTTCGACCAGCTCGCGCATCAGATCCACCACCAGCTTCTGCTGACGCGACGACAGGCGCGGCGCCAGACGCCCGATCTCGATCGTCTGACGCGTAGCGGGAAAGTCATGCACGAAGGGCTCGGCCTCGCCCTCGGCCATGCCCGGCTGGGCCGAGGCGGTCAGCCCTTCGAAGAAATAACCGATGTCCACGCGGAAGAAGCGGGCGATGTCCCACAGCTTGGACGCCGAGATGCGGTTGGCGCCCTTTTCATACTTCTGCACCTGCTGGAAGGTGACGCCCAGCGCCTGGCCCAGATCGGTCTGATTATAGCCCAGGGCGATGCGCTTCTCGCACACGCGCCGCCCGACATGCCGGTCCACCAGATGAGGACCTTCCGTCCCCGAACCCCTGATCATCTCCAGCCCCTTCCCGGTTGCACTGGTATCCACATGCCGCGCGCCCCCTCCCCTGTCATGCGTTTTCGCGTCACAGGGGCGCCGTCGGGATCGCGCATCTTATCATGCTTAACGATCCGCTCCCGTATTTCCGGCGCGGCGACGGCCCGCCGTCAGCATGATCACCATCAGGATCGCAAACCCCAGATCGCCCCAGCGACCATAGAGGGTGGGCGGCGCGGGCTGCGGCAGACGCACGTCGATGATCCCCGCCTGACCAGGATCCAGCCGCCTGCCCTCGACGATCCGCCCCCACGGATCGATCATGGCCGACACGCCCGTCGGCGTCGCCCGCGCCACCGGCAGGCCTGTCTCCAGCGCCCGATAGGAGGCCAGGTTCAGGTGCTGGCGCGGACCCGAAGTCTTACCGAACCAGGCGTCGTTGGAGACGTTGACGATCCACGCCGGGCGCGTCGCCGCCGTCGCCGGGGTGAAGCCGGGATAGAGGGCCTCGTAACAGATCAACGGCTGCACGCTCGGCGCGTTGGCCAGGCTGATCGGCGCGGGCGCCGGCCCGGCGCTGAAGTCGGCCGGCACATGCACCAGGCTGCGCACGCCGATCCGACCCATCAGGTCGCCCAGCGGCAGGTATTCGCCGAACGGCACCAGTCGGTGCTTGTCGTAGATCGGGCCGATGCGCAGGCTCGCCGCCCCTTCGTCATGCAGGGCGAACAGGCTGTTGTAATAGCGGGCGCCGGTTTCAGCGCTCGGGTCCGGCTCGCCCCGGCTCAGCCCCGCCAGCAGGGTCTGGCCCGTCTGAAGCGCCGCCGCCACCGCCTGGGCATCGGGCGAAGAGAATAGGTCGTTGGCCGTGGTCGGCAGGGCGCCCTCGGGCCAGATCACCACGTCCGGCAGAGCCTCGCCGGGGCGCGACGTCAGTTCCAGATAACGCCCCAGAATGGCCTGATAGGCCTCCGGGCTCCACTTATAGTCCTGCGGAATATCGGCCTGAACCAGCCGCACCAGGGTCGGCGTCTCGACCGCCTGCGCCGAGGACAGGCGCACGGCCCCGAAGGCGAACAGACCGCCCAGCGTCAGCACGCCCAGCCCCGCCGCGATCAGTCGCGGACGACGCGGACCGGCCTCGGCCAAGGGCGCAAAAGCGCTGACCGCCGCCACTGTGATCAGACCCAGCCCATAAACCCCGGCGACCGAGGCGAACTGCGACATGGCCGACCCAGCCGCCCAGCCCGCGCCCGCCGGGTTCCACGGAAAGCCGGTCAGCACATGACCGCGCGTCCACTCCAGTAGGGCGAACAGGGCGGCGAACAGCAGGACGCGCCGCGCCCCGGCCGGACGGAGCCAGCGATAGGCCAGCGTCGCCAGCCCCCAGAACAACCCCATGCCCGCCGGCAGCAGACTGGCCGCAAACGGCGCCATCCACGCCTGAGCCGGATTGACCAGAAAGGCCTCGGCTACCCACCAGCAGCCGATGAAGAAATAGGCGAAACCCGCCAGCCAGCCGACCCAGAAGCCGCCCTTCATCCCGCTGGCCCGATCCGCCAGCAGCAACAGCAGCGGATAACCCAGCAGCCCCGGCAGGAAACCGAACGGCGGATGGACCAGGGCGGCGCCCGCCCCGGCCAGAAGCGCCAGACCGATCCGGCCCCAGCGGTTGTTCAGCAGGCCCGAGAACCGGGCGGCCAGCGCCCCGCTCACGCGGTGCCCTCATGCTCGGCCGCGCCATTCTCCGCAGCATAGGGGTCGGCGACGCCCAGTTCGGCCAGAATCTCGCGTTCCTCGGCCTCCATCTCCTCGGCCTCGGCGTCGTCCTCGTGGTCGCGGCCCAGCAGATGCAGCACGCCGTGGACGACCAGATGGCTCAGATGATCCGACAGGGATTTGCCCTGCGCCGTCGCCTCCGCCGCGCAATAGGCGTAGCCCAGCACCACGTCGCCCAGATGCGGAAAGGCGCTCTCGGCGGCCGGAAAGGACAGCACGTTCGTCGGCCGGTCCTTGTCGCGGAAACGCGCGTTCAGATCCTGCACCGCCGCGTCGTCGGCCAGCAGCACCACGACATCGCCCTCGACCGTTCCGAGGGCCGCCGCTGCGGCGCTTTCCACGATCGCCGCCGCCTCGGGCAAAGCCTGCGTCCAGCCCTCGCTGTCGATCTCGACCTCGATCATCAGGCGTCGTCCTCAAGGTCGGGGAAGGGACGGCTGCGTGCGGCGTCGCTGTCATAGGCGCGCACGATGCGCTCGACCATGGCGTGGCGGACCACGTCCTCGGACTTGAACTGCTGGACGCCCACGCCCTCCACGTCCTTCAGGATGCGCAGGGCGTGGGCCAGGCCGGAATCGCGCGGGTTCAGCAGGTCGACCTGCGACGGGTCGCCCGTCACCACCATGCGCGCGCCCTCGCCCAGACGGGTCAGCACCATCTTCATCTGCATGCGCGAGGTGTTCTGCGCCTCATCGACGATGATGAAGGCGTGGCTGAGAGTCCGGCCGCGCATGAAGGCGATGGGGGCGGCCTCGATCTCGCCCTTCTCACGGCGGCGGCGCACGTCGTCGACGCCCAGGATATCGTTCAGCGACTCCCAGATCGGCGCCAGATAGGGATCGACCTTCTCGTTCAGGTCGCCAGGCAGGAAGCCCAGCTTCTCGCCCGCCTCGACCGCCGGGCGGGTGATGACCAGCCGATCCACCTGCCCCCGCTTGAGCAGGGAGGCGCCGTAGGCCGCCGCCAGAAAGGTCTTGCCCGTGCCCGCCGGGCCGACCCCGAAGGTCAGTTCGCACCGGCCCAGCATCTCAAGATAACGCGCCTGAGACGCTGTCTTGGGCGCGATGGCGCCGCGCCGCCCCACCGGCAGGGCGGCGCCTTCCGGCACGCTGCGCCCGACACTGCGGCTGGCCGGTTCGGCGCGCGGCTGGGTGACGGCGGCGCCGAGCGCGGTGCGCACGTCCGCCTCGGTGATCTCGGCCCCCGCTTCGGCCCGGTTGGACAGGGCCTCGATCACCCGGCGCGCCTGCGCCCGGTCCCGCGTAGAGCCGTTGATCGACACCCCGCCGCCCGGCGTCTCGACCAGAACCTTGAAGGCGTCCTCGATCAGGGCCAGGTGGCGGCTCTGCGGCCCGATGACGGCGCGCAACGCCGCATCGCTGAGGGACAGGAACTCGGACTCTCGCGCCATGAGGTCTCCTTGTTGGGTCCCCTATCGCCTCGCACGCGTTGCGAGGCTGCTTGAGGGGAATGGTGAGCATCCCTAACGCCGCTCGCGCCGCATGCGTTGAGAGATATCCGTCAGTTCGTCTGGATCAGGCGGCCGGTCAGGCTGTTCTGCTGGCCGCTGATGATCTCGACCGGAACGCTCCGGCCGATCAGGTGATCCGCATCCTCGACGTGGACCGATTGCAGATAGGGCGAGCGGCCGATGGCCTGGGCGCCGTGACGGCCCTTCTTCTCGAACAGCACCGGCAGGACGCGCCCGGCCAGCGACTGGTTGAAGGCCACCTGCTGCTCGGTCAGCAGGGCCTGAAGGGCGTGCAGACGCGTTTTGGCGACGTCGTCGGGCACCTGGACCGCCATCGTCGCGGCGGGGGTGCCGGGGCGCGGCGAATACATGAAGGAGAAGGCGCTGGCGTAGTTCACCCGCCGCACCAGATCCATGGTGTCCTCGAAGTCGCGGTCTGTCTCGCCGGGGAAGCCGGCGATGAAGTCGCCCGACAGCGCCATGTCCGGCCGGGCCTCGCGAATGCGGTCGATCAGGTCGAAGTACTTCTGACGCCCGTGCTTGCGGTTCATCAGACGCAGGATGCGATCCGAGCCCGACTGCACCGGCAGGTGCAGATAGGGCATCAGGGCGTCCAGATCGCCATGCGCCGCGATCAGATCGTCCGACATGTCGTTAGGATGGCTGGTGGTATAGCGGATGCGCTCGATGCCGGGGATGTCGGCCAGGGCGTAGGCCAGCTTCGCCAGCGTAAAGGGCTTCCCGTCCGGCCCCTCGCCGTCATAGGCGTTGACGTTCTGGCCCAGCAGGGTGACTTCGCGCACGCCCCGGTCGGCCAGGGCGCGGGCCTCGTCCAGCACCGCCGCGACCGGCCGCGACCATTCGGCGCCGCGCGTATAGGGCACCACGCAGAAGGTGCAGAACTTGTCGCAGCCCTCCTGCACCGTCAGGAAGGCCGTCACCCCCTCGGTTCCGCGCGTCGCCGGAAGGGCGTCGAACTTCTCATTAGGGGCGAAGTCGGCGCCGATGCGCTCGCCGCGCGCCCGCGCCGTGCGGGTCAGCAGCTCCGGCAACTGGTGATAGGCCTGCGGCCCGACGACCAGATCGACCGCCGGCTGGCGCTTCATGATCTCCTCGCCCTCGGCCTGGGCGACGCAGCCGGCCACGGCGATGGTCATGCCGCCCTGCCCCGCCGCCGCCTTCTCATCCTTCATCTGTCGCAGCTTGCCGAGTTCGGAATAGACCTTCTCGGCCGCCTTCTCGCGGATGTGGCAGGTGTTCAGGATGACGAAGTCGGCGCCTTCCGGCGTGTCTGTCGGCGCATAGCCCAGCGGCCGCAGGACATCGGCCATGCGTTCAGAGTCATAGACGTTCATCTGGCACCCGTAGGTCTTGATGAACAGGCGCTTGGGCGCGGCCCCGCCTTCCGGCGCGCCGCCATCCTCCAGGACGGGCGTTTCGAGCGTATCGGTCATGCTCGGCTTATGATCGCCGAAACCGGCGACGGCAAGCGGGGACCCCGGTCAGGATCAGGCGGGATCAGTCTTCGACCTCGTCGCGCGGGCGGCGCTTGTAGATCAGGCCCTCGCGCTCGACCGGTTCGGCGCCGGGGATGACGTGACCGTACAGCTCCAGCTTGTGACCGACCAGCTCATAGCCCAGCTTGCGCGCGATCTCGGTCTTCAGGCGCTCGATCTCGGCGTCGAAGAATTCGATGACCTCGCCCGTCTTGGTGTCGATCAGGTGGTCGTGGTGATCCTCGCCGGCCTCTTCATAACGGCTGCGGCCGTCGCCGAAGTCGTGCTTCTCGACCACGCCCGCCTCTTCGAACAGGCGCACGGTGCGATAGACGGTGGCGATGGAGATGTGCGGGTCGATCGCCGAAGCTCGGCGATACAGTTCTTCCACATCGGGGTGGTCTTCGGCGTTCGACAGGACGCGGGCGATCACCCGACGTTGCTCAGTCATGCGCATGCCGCGCTCGGCGCAGAGTTTTTCGATCCGGTCCATGCGGCGAAGATAGGATGGACCGTCGCCTTATGGAAGCTACCCAGAGAAGTTCAGGACAAGCGTCAGGGCGTCCTCGCGACGGCCGTCCGTATGCGAATAATAGCCGCGCCTGCGGCCCATCTCGACGAAACCGCTTCGGGCGTACAGGGCGCGGGCGGCGACGTTGCCTTCAGCCACCTCCAGGAACATGCGCTCAGCCCCCAGAGCAGCGGCGCGCACCACCGCCGCCTCGACCAGACGCGCCCCCAGTCCGGCCCGCCGCGCCGTCGGGCGAACCGCTAGGGTCAGGATCTCCGCCTCATCGACCACGACGCGGACGAGGATGAAACCTTCGGCCTCAGCCACTGCAAAAACGCCCGGCGAGGCCAGAAGCTCGGCCAGCGCCGCAGAGTCCCACGGCGTCTCAAACGCCTCAGCGTGGATGATCGCCAGATGGACGGGATCGACCGGCGGAAAAATCGGAGCCTCGCTCACGCGGCGGGTTGGCGTGGCTGGCCCGGCAAGCGGCTGGGCGGCGTAGCGTCGGGCGCGCGCAGATACAGGGGCGCCGGCAGTGAGGTCGCCGGATCGGCGGCCATCGTCAGGCGCGCCAGCGCTTCGGGATTTGGCGCGGCCAGCGGTTCAAGCCCGGCGTCCGCCAGCTCGGGAAAGGTCTCGGCCAGAAGCGTCGCCCCGCTGCCGACCAAAAGGACGCCGCCCAGAACGGCGCTCCCCTGACCGGCCTCGGCCAGAATGCGGTCGCGCGCCGTCTCCAGCGGCCAGGCTTCAGCCTCGCCCAGAGCCGCCCCGTCGCGGAACAGCCGCCCATAGACCTGGCCCCGGCGGGCGTCGATCACGGCGGCGACCAGGCCCGGCGCCGCAACCGAAGCGGCCAGGCCGTCCAGCGTCGAGATCCCGACCACCGGCCGACCCAGCGCCGCGCCCAACCCGAGGGCGAAAGCCAGTCCGACCCTCAGGCCCGTGAAGGAGCCCGGCCCCACCGTCACGCCGATCCGGTCCACGCCGTCGAAACCGCCCGCCTCGGCCGCCGCATCGCGCGCCAATCCGCCCAGCCGCTCCTGATGGCCCTTGGTCATCAGCTCCCGGCGCAGGCCCAGACCGCGCACCGCGCCGCTCGCTGCATCGTCCGCGAACACCCCGGCGACGCAGGCGCCCAGCGCCGTATCAATGACCATGACCTTCATGATCCTGTCCCTAACGCCAAACCGGCGCCGATGCGACCGCTCAGCGTCTTGCGTCCGTCAGGCCGCCGCCATCGCCTGGGCTACACGGGTCAAGGCCCGTCGCGCGGCGACATCGGGAATACGGGCGAAAGCCTCGGCCAGGCCTCGCCCCTCTGCGCTGATCAGCACCGGATGCAGCACGGCGCCCTCCCCCTCGACGCTCGAACGCGCGGGAAAGAAATCGGCCACCGAACACCCCATGGCGACGGCCGCCTGATGCAGGCGGGAAGCGGAGACGCGATTGGCCCCGGTTTCATATTTCTGGACCTGTTGGAAACTGACGCCCAGTTCCCGCCCGAGAACCGATTGCGACCAGCCCAGGGCCGACCGGCGCGCGGCGATCCGCAGGCCGACGGCCTGGTCGATATGATGACTGCGACGCGACATGACCCCTCCGATTTCAACCAGAGAGTTTCACGATCAAGCCCTCATTACAACTATTTTGTTTCATTCATCATCAAGACGGCTGGTGACCGCGGACATTGACTGGATGCGCGAGCGCGCGATCCGTTCCGACTGATCCAGCGCGCCAGCGCCGAGGACTACCACCTCCGCATCATCGGCCCGGTCATAGAGGCGAACCTTCCGCACCCCGTCTTCCATCTGGATGACGCAGCCCTGCCCCCGACGCGGCCAGCGCCCCAGCACATATTCCAACACCGTGCCTGCCGAGGCCCAGGGCGTCAGTTCATCGGTCTCAAGCCGCAAGCGCCGGGCCTGAGCGGGTGCGTCCTCGAAGGCGCGGCCGCGCGCCGAAAGCCCTTGCGGCGCGGCGACTTCAGGAGAGGATTCTGGGCGGCGCGGCTGCCTGGACACGGCTGGATCGTCCTGCGATTGCAGCACCAGCGCCTCGGGCGTCGCGTCCAGGGCGCCGGTCAGACGTCGCTGAACATCGGGACGAAACAGACCGGGACGCTTGCCCGCCTCATAGAGGCCCCAGCCCTGGCCGGTCATGCCGATCCGGGCGCCGGCTTCGGCCTGGCTCAGCCCGCAGTCGCGCCGCAGCGCCGCCAGCGCCTCGCCCAGAATCCGCGCCTCGCCCAGAGCCCGCGCCTCGGATGTCTCGCCTGAACCTGCCATCGCGCCATCATGCCCCGCCGACCCGCCGGGCGCGAGCGTTTCATGTGAAACAGATCGGCGAAGGCGTCAGATGACCTGTTCGACGCTGGTCACTTCGGGAACATAGTGGCGCATCATCTGCTCGACCCCGGCCTTCAGCGTCGCCGAGGAGGACGGGCAGCCGGCGCAGGCGCCGCGCATCCGCAGGCGCAACACCCCGGTCTCTTCGTCAAAGTGGTCGAACAGGATGTCGCCGCCGTCCTGGGCCACGGCCGGGCGGATGCGGGTATCCAGCAACCCCTTGATCTCGGCCACGATCTCGCTGTCGGGCGCTCCATTTTCCGGCGCCGCTTCCGCCCCCGCCCGCATCAGCGGCGCGCCCGAGACGAAGTGATCCATCACCACCGACAGGATCGGCGCCTTCATCGCCGTCCAATCCGGCCCGTCCGCCGCGCGCGTGACCGAAACATAGTCGGCGCCGAAGAAGACGCCCTCGACGCCTTCCAGCTCGAACAAAGCCTCGGCCAGGGGCGAGGCCGCCGCCTCGTCGATGCTGCGGTATTCCAGCGTCTGTTCGCCCGCGACATCGCGGCCGGGCAGAAACTTCAGGGCGTTCGGATTAGGGGTGGCTTCGGTCTGGATGAACATGACCCGCAGATGCGCCCTGTCGCGCACGGGTTCAAGAGGCCCGCCGGGCCGTGCTCGTGCACTTTCATGCCCAAATGCGCTTTCATACAAGGTCACGCTTGCGCTTCGTCGACGGCGCCCTCACCGTGGCGGCCATCTCCGGTCGCTCCCGGCCGGCGAGTTCTTAGTCTGACGGGCGCCGCGCCCGTCGCCTGCCGGAGCCCCCGACATGTCCCGCCTGACCCTCGCCGCCGCCGCTGCGGCCCTGGCCGTCTGCGCCGCCCCCGCCGTCGTCGCTGCGCAGGACGCCGCTCCCGCCGCGCCCGCCGCCCAGCCCGCCCCCTCGCCCGAGGAAGCCGCCTTCGAGGCCAAGGGCGAAGCTTTCAACGCTGAGGCTGAGCGCATGAAGGCCGAACTGGACGCCGTGATCGAAGACCCGGCTCTGGATCCCGCCGCCAAGCAGACGCGCGCCGACGCCATCATCACGCGCTATGAGCCGACCTTCAACGCCTTCGCCGACGAACTGGCCGCCTTCTTCCGCACCTTCGCCGAGAAGCCCGAGAACGCCGAGAACAAGGACCAGATCCTGGCCGCCGCCGAGGCCGCCCCGGCCCAGATCCGCGCCGTTCCGGCCCAGATCCGTCAGGCCGTGGCCCAGGCCGTGACCGCCCCGGCCGCCCCCGACGCCCAGGACTGATCAAACGGGAGAGAGGGCGCCCTTCCCGGCGCCTTACCGCGATTTCACTTGAGAGTGCGCGCCCTTCGGCGGACCCTGCCGACATCCGCTGAAGGAGCCTCGTCATGGTCCGCGCCCTCTCTCTTGTTCCCCTGTCTCTGGCCCCCCTGTCCTTGGCCGCCGCCCTGGCCCTGCTGCCGGTCTCGACCGCCGTGGCCGAGACGCAGAAGACCTCCGCCGAACTGCGCCTTGAATCCGCCGCCGCCGTCTTCGAACAGAAGATGGAGGAGTTCGGCGCAAGGGCGGAACGCATCCAGGCCGACGACAGCCTGAGCGAAACCCAGAAGGGCCTGCGCATCGCCGCCCTCTGGTCGGACTATCAGCCGCACGTGGCCGACTTCACCGCCGAGACGACGCGCCAGGCCGGACAGATCGCCCAGGCCGCCCTGGCCGAAATCGACATCGAAGCCATCGTACGCGAGGCGACCGCCGGGATCGCGCCGATGGTCGAGAGCGTGTCGACCAACGGCGCCTGGGCTCAGGCCGACCCCGACCACATGGTCACCTATGGTCTGATCGCCCAGTACGGCATGGACCAGGCCCTGGATGCGATGGACGAGGTCGAAGCCGCCCTGGCTGTCCCGCCCTCGCCGCCCGTCCCGCCGATTCCCTCTGAAACCTGATCCGATGACCGCGACGGCTTGACGCAGCGCCCGGCACGCTCGAAAGGGCCTCATGGCCGCGCTTCCTGTCGATCCGCATCTGTATCTGGCTTTTGTCGGCGTCATGGCCGTGATGGCGGTGACGCCCGGCCCCGCCAACATCTTCGCCGTCGCCACGGGCATGGAGAAGGGCAAGGCCGCCGCCCTGACCGCTGTCGTGGGCATGAACTCGGCCACCCTGGTCTGGTTCGGCGCCGCCGCCCTGGGCCTGGGCGCCTTGGTGATGGCCTTCCCCCAGGTCTTCCGCGTCATCGCCGTCCTGGGCGCCCTCTATGTCGCCTGGCTGGGCGTAAAGGCCCTGCGCGGCGCCTTCGCCACCGCCGCCGAGCCTTCGCACATCGAGGTCAAGCGCGGGCGTAGCGCCCTGATCGACGGCTTCATGGTTCAGATCGCCAATCCCAAGGCCATCCTCTTCTTCACCGCTGTGCTGCCGCCCTTCCTGGACATCAACCGCCCGCTGGCGCCCCAGTTGGCCCTGTTCGCCGTCACCACCATCGGCATGGACGGCCTGTCGATGTGCGGCTACGGCCTGGGCGGGGCGGCGCTGGCGCGACAGATGACCGCGCCGCGTTTCCGCAAAGGCTTCGGCATAGTCGTCGGATGTCTTCTGCTGCTGGCCGCCGTCCTGATCGTCTCACGTCTGTGAAGCGCGATTTGGAACTTGGCCGTTCACCCGTCGTTCAGACCGAAGAGCGTTCACTGAACGCTCAAGGAGAGTTTTCCATGATCAAGCTTCGCAAGACCCCGGTGCTGATCGCCCTGGCGGGCGCGCTCGCCCTCAGCGCATGCGCCACGGCCACCCCTTATCAGCCCGCCGGCGTGAACGGCCAGCGCGGCGGCTACGCCGAGCAGCGCCTGGAGGCCAACCGCTACGCCGTCAGCTTCTCGGGCAATTCCGTCACCTCGCGTGATCAGGTCGAGATGTCCCTACTGCTGCGCTCGGCCGAACTAACGGTTGAAAACGGCTATGACTGGTTCGCCACCGTCACCCGCGCTACCGACCGCGACACGCGCTTCTACACGACGCCGGACCCCTTCTACTACGACCGCTACGGCCCCTACTGGGGTCCGTCCTGGCGCTTCTACCAGCGCGGCTACTGGAGCACCTGGGACCCCTACTGGGGCCGGGACCGCGACATCCGCCAGGTCGACCGCTATGAGGCCACGGCCGAAATCGTCATGGGGCGTGGTCCCAAGCCCGCCGGCGACATGAACGCCTTCGACGCCCGCGAGGTCATCAACAACCTCGGCCCGCGCGTGATGCGGCCTGGGTCTTAAGGGGGCGCCGCTAACGCTCGCGACGCGGTCGCTCGCTGCTTGAGCGACATGAAAGACAGCTAGCAGCGGCTCGCTGCTTGAGCGGCGAGAGGCCCTGAAACGACAACGCCCGCTTCCGGCGACGGAGGCGGGCGTTTCTGCGCCAGGCGCTGGCGTCAGCCGACGCGGGGGTTTTTCAAACGGCGCTTGTTCGAGTGGGTGGCGGGCGCTGTACCCAGGGCCTCCGGTACCTCGCCCTTGAAGTAGAAGCGCTGCCACGCCTCCTTGGCCGCGTCGGGATCGCCCGAAGCCAGACGAGTGTTGAAATCCGTCCGCGACCGGTTCCAGGCGTCGAACTGCCCCTTCATGCCAGGGTTGGACTCCAGCGAGCGGATCACCGGCTCGAACTGCTCCACCTTGCGGTGTTCGACCGGCAGGATGAAGCAGAAGGGCTCGCCCTTCTCGAACTTCACCCGTCCCGGCCGCGTGAAGATCCAGTTCATGGTGAAGGGAAACGGCAGCCAGTCCGTCTCGATCAGGCCGCTCAGCGGCTGGATGCCGTCCTTGACGTGGTTGGGGGACCCTTGCGCGATCAGGCCCCAGCCCGGCGGCGTGCGGAACAGATACTGCGGGTGCATCGTCAGCACCCCGCGCGAAAAGTGCGAGCTGACGAAGTGGTCCATCTCCGGCTGATGCCGGTCGGGCGTGATGGTGATGTCGTTCTGCGACGGCCCGCCGTTCCACTCGGCGGTGAAGCCGAACGGGCACAGGATCTCCCAACCCGTGGTGTTGGCCATCGTCAGCGGCAGACAGCGATAGGGGTGTCGACTGGCGAAGGCGTCCATCCAGTTGCGCGACTGGCGGCCCGGCACCAGGTCGCACGGACGCGCATTCATCGGATAGCATTCCAGTTCCAAGACGCGGCTCCCCAAGCTTGACGAATGAAGTGACGACCCTGAGGGTCGCCCCACTCCCCTATCGCCCTCGCCGCCCGCCCGACAAGACCGAGATGACCGCCAACACCGACCTCGCCGCGCAAACCCCGACTTCGCCCGCCCCCGAACCCACCTACGATCGCGCCCGCCTGCTGGCCTGGATGGCCGAGCACGGGATCGCGCAGACCACCCACGACCACCCCGCCGTCTTCCGCGTCGAGGAAGGACTGGAGCTGAAGGCCGCCCTGCCCGGCGTCCACACCAAGAACCTGTTCCTCAAGGACAAAAAGGGCCGCCTGTGGCTGATCTCGGCCGCTCAGGACACGGTCATCGACCTGAAGCGGGCGCACCGCGCGATGGGCTCGGACCGCCTGTCTTTCGGCAATGAGACCCTGTTGTGGGAGACGCTGGGCGTGCGCCCCGGGTCGGTCACGGCGCTGGGTCTGATCAACGACCTGGACCGCCGCGTGACCTTCGTGCTGGACCAGCGCCTGTGGGAGGCCGACGTGGTCAACTTCCACCCCCTGGCCAACACCGCCACCACCGCCCTGAGCCAGAACGACTTCCGCAAGGTGCTGGCGCTGCTGGAGCGGCAGCCGATTGTCGTGGACTTCGACACACTGGACTGAAACCAGCGTCTTCTATATGAACCATATACATATCGTATATGGAGAAGCCCCCATGGGCATCGTCAACATCGAGGACGAACTGCACGAACAGCTGCGCCGCGCCAGCCGCATCTCGTGCCGCTCGATCAACGCCCAGGCCGCCTTCTGGATCAGGATCGGCATGTTGGGCGAACTGAACCCCGGCCTGTCCTTTCAGGAACTGGCCGCGCGCGAGCTGAAGGCGGCGGGCGTCGCCGCCCCCGACCAGACGACGGATCAGGCCGCCGCATGACCAAGACCCCGGCCGAGATCGAACTGATGGCCGAGTCCGGGCGCCTGCTGGCCTCGGTCTTCACCTGGCTGGACGGCCTGCCGCTGGCGGGCATGAACACGCTGGAGATCAATGACCGGGTCGAGGCCTTCATCACCCACGACCTGGCCGCCCGTCCCGCCAGCAAGGGTCAGTACGGCTATGGCTTCGTGCTGAATGTCTCGCCCAATCAGGTCGTCTGCCACGGCGTGCCGTCGCGCGACGACGTGCTGAAGGACGGCGACATCGTCAATCTGGACATCACCCTGGAAAAGAACGGCTTCATCGCCGACTCCAGCAAGACCTATCTGATCGGTCAGGTCGCCGGTCCCGCCCGACGTCTGGTCGAGACGACCTATCAGGCCATGTGGAAGGGCATCCGCGCCGTGCGTCCCGGCGCCACCCTGGGCGACGTCGGCCACGCCATCGAGCGCCACGCGACGCGGCGCGGCTATTCCATCGTGCGCGACTTCTGCGGCCACGGCATCGGCCGCGAGATGCACGAGGCGCCTCAGGTGCTGCACTTCGGCCGCCCCGGCGCCGGCCTGACCCTGCGCGAAGGCATGGTCTTCACCATAGAGCCCATGCTGAACCAGGGGCGCCGCACCATCCGCACCGAGGATGACGGCTGGACCGTGGTCACAGCCGACGGCAAGCTGTCGGCCCAGTTCGAGCACACCGTCGCCGTCACCCGCGACGGCGTCCGCGTCCTGACTCTTCGCCCCGACGAGCGACGTCTGAACGCCTAGCCAGCGCTCGACACGGAAAGCTCTGTTTCCGCACTATTTCTCGGGAGCGGCGAAGCGTAAGATCAACGTTCGATCACACGCCGCATGCAAGGCGGTTCCATCGCGTCAGGCCCTGGAAGGGGACGGTGCATGAGACTGTTCTGGAAAGCCTTCGCCGTGGGCGGCGCCGGTCTGGTGTTGGCCGGGCCGATGACCGCCCTTCCATCGTCGGACGCCGCAATGATGCTACGCCCCAAAGGCCTTTTCGGCGGCGTCTGCGGGGCAGGCCGGGGCGGCGGCGGTCTGACCCGCAGCCTGCTGGTCGCCTCGGCCGTAGCGGCGCCCGCCAGCCAGATGCAGCCCATCCCCCTTTATCCCGACCTGACCGCCTCGCCGTTCAGGGCGACCACCGACGACGCCGAGGCGCAACGCTATTTCAGCCAGGGGCTGACCCTGGCCTACGGCTTCAATCACGCCGGGGCCGTGCGCTCCTTCCGCGAGGCGCAAGGCCGCGATCCCGACTGCGCGGTCTGCTGGTGGGGCGAGGCCATGGCGCTAGGTCCCAATATCAACGCCCCGATGGATGAGCGCGACCGAGCGGCGGCGCTCAGGGCCTTGAACCGCGCCCTGGTCCTGCGCGACCGGGCCTCGCCGCGCGAACAGGCGCTGATCGAGGCGCTGGCGCTGCGCTATTCGAACGATCCGGCGGCCGATCGCGCCTCGCTCGACGCCGCATACGCGGACGCCATGCTGGCGGTCGCCGCCCGCTTCGCCGCCGATGACGACATCGCCGTCCTGGCCGCCGAGGCGGCGATGGACACCACGCCGTGGAATTATTGGGCGGCGGACCAGCGCACCCCCGTCGGCCGCATCGGCGAGGCGATCCGCCTGATCGAGACGGTGCTGGCGCGCGCCCCCGATCACCCGCAGGCGGCCCACCTCTACATCCACCTGATGGAGGCGGCCGATCCCGCGCGCGCCGAGGCGGCGGCCGACCGCATGGCCGTTTCCCGCCCCGCCAGCGCCGGTCACCTGGTGCATATGCCGGGCCACATCTACGTCCGGCGCGGCCGTTACGCCGACTCCATCCGCCTGAACGTCGCGGCGGCGCGGGCGGACGAGGCCTTCATCCGCGATACGGGCGACGAGAGCCTGGTCCGCTACGGCTATTATCCGCACAACATCCACTTCATCGTCGCCTCGGCCCAGATGGCCGGCGACATGGACACGGCCCTGAGCGAGGCGCGGCGCCTGCGCACCGTGCTGGACCCTGACACTTCGGCCCGCATCGCCTGGGTGCAGTTGATCGACGCCGCCCCCTATCAGGCCCTGGCCCAGTTCGCCGAACCGCGCGCCATCCTGGCCGCGCCTGAAGCCGACGCCCGCCTGCCCTACGCCGTCGCCATGCGCCACTATGCCCGCGCCGTCGCCTATGCCCGGCTAAGGGACCAGCGTGGCTTCGACCGCGAACTGTCGCAGTTGGCCGCCCTGCGATCCTCCGACGCCTTCGCCGACATGGTGGAACAGGGCGTCCCGGCGCCCGAACTGCTGACCCTGGCCGAGGCCGTGGCGCGAGGCCGCATGGCGATGGCGCGCGGCCGTCCGGCCGAGGCGGCCGGCCACTATCGCCGCGCCGCCGATCTGGAAGCCGCCCTGCCCTATACAGAACCGGCCTACTGGTATTATCCGGTGCTTCAGTCGCTGGGCGCCGCCCTGTATCAGGCCGGTCGTCCGGATCAGGCCGCCGAGGCCTTCCGCCTCGCCCTGGCCCAGACCCCGAACAACGGCTGGGCCCTCTACGGCCTGGCCCGCGCCGAAGCCGCCCAGGGCCGCGCCGCCGAAGCCGCCGCCGCCGATCAGGCGCTGAAGACCGCCTGGCTGGGCGACGCCCGCTGGCTGCGAATGGATCGGCTATAGATCCTCTTCCTTCTCCCCTTGTGGGAGAAGGATGCGTGATCAGCCATCCCCCCTGCGCCCCTGTGCTAGACTGTCTCTCTCACAGAAAGATTTCAGACGATTCAGACGAATTGGACTCTCTTTTTCCGCTTCCGGCGCCTTCCCATGCGGCAAGGCGCGCTTGCGGCTTGATGCGCACGCATCCCGACGCCATCTGATCCGTTATCTCCCTTCGACCCCTATGCGGACCCGACCATGACCTTCGCCGACCCGTCCCTGACCACCCCGCCCGACCTGATCAAGGACGGCACGGACGCCTCCTTCATGCAGGACGTGGTCGAGGCCTCCAAACATCAGCCGGTCATCGTCGATTTCTGGGCCACGTGGTGCGGCCCGTGCCGCACGCTGGGCCCCGCGCTGGAGAAGGCCGTGCGCGCCGCCAAGGGGGCGGTGAAGATGGTCAAGATCGACGTCGACGCCAACCCGGCCTATGCGGGCCAGCTGCGCGTGCAGTCGATCCCCACCGTCTACGCCTTCGTCAACGGCCAGCCGGTCGACGGCTTTCAGGGCGCCGTGCCCGACAGCCAGATCAAGGCCTTCATCGACAAGCTGACCGGCGGCGAAGGCGTCAACACCGACGTCGAGCAACTGCTGTCGCTGGGCGAGGAGTCGCTGACCCTCAATGATCTGGGCGGCGCCGCCCAGGCCTTCGCCCACGTGCTGACGATGGAGCCGGACAATCAGAAGGCCATCGCCGGCATGGCCCGCGTCTATCTGGCCGAGGGCGACGCCGAACAGGCGGCCCAGACCATCGCCATGGCCCCGGCCGACTCGACCGAGCCGACGGTTCAGGCCGTGCGCGCCCAGCTGTCGCTCGCCTCGGCCGCTCCGTCCGGCGCGAGCGCCGAGCTCGAAGCTCGGCTGGCCGCCGACAAGAACGACCATGAGGCCCGCTTCGACCTGGCCCAGGCCCTGGCCTCGTCGGGCGACCTGAAGGGGGCGATGGATCACCTGCTGACCATCGTCCAGGCCGACCGCGACTGGAACGAACAGGCCGCCCGCAAGCAGTTGCTGACCGTGTTCGAGGCCGCCGGCCCCAACAGCGAAGTCGCCCGCGACGG
Source organism: Brevundimonas sp. S1H14 (assembly GCF_047716865.1). Lineage (NCBI taxonomy): Bacteria > Pseudomonadati > Pseudomonadota > Alphaproteobacteria > Caulobacterales > Caulobacteraceae > Brevundimonas > Brevundimonas sp. S1H14. Next base: position 186,200 of record NZ_CP136679.1, read on the forward strand.
ACGACGGCGCCTATCCTCCATCCTGTTCTCGTAACGGCGCGATCATGGCTCAGGGCTACGTCAAGGCCAGCGAACTTCCGCAGGTGATCCCGGTCTTTCCCTTGCCGGGGTCCATCCTTCTGGCGCGAGGCCAGCTGCCGCTGAACGTGTTCGAGCCGCGCTATCTGAACATGGTGGATGATGCGATGGCGGGCGACCGGATGATCGGCCTGATCCAGCCGGTCGGCCCCGCCGGGGTCAATCCGCCCCTGACCCGCGTCGGCTGCGCCGGGCGGATCACCAGCTTCGCCGAGACCTCGGACGGGCGCTATCTGATCACCCTGACCGGGGTGTGCCGTTTCGTCGTGGCGACCGAGATGCAGGTACGCACCCCTTATCGGCAGGTGCGCGCCGACTTCCTGCCTTATGAAGCCGACCTGCGCGCGCCCGATCCCGACGAGGCCTTCGACCGCGAGCCCTTCCTGTCGGCCCTGGCGCCCTATCTGTCCGGGCGCGGTCTGGACATCGACTGGGACACCGCCCGCGCCGCGCCGCAGGAGGCGCTGGTCAACAGCCTGGCGATGGGCCTGCCCTTCGAAGCGCCCGAGAAACAGGCCCTGCTGGAGGCCCTGACCCTGATCGACCGCGAAGCCGCCCTGACCGCCCTTCTCCGCATCGAAGCCATCGCCCCCGACGACGACGAACCCGGACCGGCGATGCAGTAGCGTCCAACCGCATCCAAAGATAAAAGCGCAACCCAGACACGGGCGCACGGCGCCCTCAAGCAGCAAGCGCCCGTGGCGCGAGCGATAGGGCACCTAAATCATGAGCGACGCCTTCAACACCCCCGTCTCGGTCGATCCCCGCCTGCTGGAGGTGCTGGTCTGCCCGGTCACGCGCGGCCGCCTGACCTATGACCGCGAGCGCAACGAGCTGGTCTCGGCGGGCGCCAAACTGGCCTTCCCCATCCGCGACGGCGTGCCGATCATGCTGGCCGAAGACGCCCGCCCGCTGGACTGACACGCTCTACGCGCGGGCAAAAGAACGTCAGCGGCCCTCAAGCAGCGAGCCGCCGCGCGGCGAGCGATCGGGCCTCTTTAAAGCGCTTCTCCTCGGAGAAGCCGAGGCAGATCCCCCGTCGCTCCGCCCGCCTCGTGCATGAAGGCGCGGCGCAGGGGGGCGATGCGGTTGACCGCCGCCATGCCCAGATCGCGGGCCAGCCGCACCGGGGCCACGTCGTTGGAGAACAGGCGCACGAAGCCGTCGAAGCCCGCCGCCAGCGCCGCCGTGTCGAACCGGCGCCAGCGGGCGTAACGCTCCAGCACCAGTTCCGAGCCGATGTCCTCGCCGATGCGGGCGGCCTCGGCCAGTACCTCGGACAGGGCGGCGACGTCCTTCAGCCCCATATTCAGCCCCTGCCCCGCCACCGGGTGCACCCCGTGGGCGGCGTCGCCGATGATGGCCATGCGCGGCGCCGTCAGGCGCTCGGCCAGCTGCAGGGACAGGGGATAGACGAAGCGCGGCCCCTCGATCGTCAGCCCGCCCAGAAAGTCGCCGAACCGGCGCGTCAAATGGGCGTGGAAGGCCTCGTCCGAGGCCGAGCGCAGCGCCTCCCCCCGGCGAGTGCTCTCGGTCCAGACCAGATTGGCCCGGTTCTCCGTCAGCGGCAGGATGGCGAAGGGGCCGTCCGGGAGGAAATACTCATGGGCGACGTTGCCGTGCGGCTTCTCCATGCGGACGGTGCAGACTACGCCGCTCTGCTGATAGGTCCAGCCGAAGACGTCGATGCCCGCCGCGCGGCGCACGGTCGAGTTGCGGCCCTCGGCCCCTATCACCAGCGGCGCCGACAGGGTCGAACCGTCCTTCAGCGTCACCGTCGCCCGACCGGGCCCGACGGCCACATCGGCCACGGCGGCGGGAGCGCGGACCTCCAGCCCCTGAGCGTTCACCAACTCGGCCAGGGCGGCGCGCAGGCGGCGGTTCTCGACCATATAGCCCAGCGGCTCTCCGCCATTGCGGTCGCCGATCTCGTCCGCATCGAAACGGATATAGGCGGCCGAAGGCTTGCGACTGGCGGCGCCGGGGCGGCGGCCGTCCGTCACCAGAATGCGGTCCATGCGGCAGGCGTGCGGCTCCAGCGCCTCGCCCAGACCCAGAGCCTTCAGCATGCGGAAGTTCGCGTAGGAGATGGCCGTCGCCCGCCCGTCGAAGGTCGGCGCCATCTGGGCGTCAAAGGGCTGAGGGTCCACCATGACGGGGCGCAGCCCCCCCTGCGCCGCCGCCAGCGCAAAGGTCGCCCCGACCAGCCCGGCGCCGGCGATGATGATGTCGTAGTCGTCCGATCCGCTCATGCTCTCGTTCTAGGCCCCTATCGCGCGTCACGCCACCTCAAGCCCGCCCGCCGAATGGGACATAAGGGCTCATCCCGCCCGCAAAGACCGGGCTGGTAAATGCCGCTTTAACCTTATGCGAGGCATTAGGGATCGGAGTCCCGCTGTCAGTCCCATTTCTGGGGGTCCGCCTTCATGTCCGCCGCCCTCGCGCTCGGTCAACGTGTCTGGAGCACCGCCCGCATCGTCTGGGCGGCGCCTTTCGCCGTGCGGTTCAGGGGAGTGCTGCAGGCCATGCTGGCCGCCCTGCTGCTGGTGGCCCTGATCTCGTGGAACCCGGCCGACCCCAGCTGGAACGCCGCATCCGCCCAGGCGCCGACCAACTGGCTGGGCGGCGCGGGCGCGACCTTCGCCGATCTGATCATGCAGTCGCTGGGACTGGCCGCATGGCCCGCCGTCCTGCTGCTGATCGCCTTCGGGCTGGCGGTGGCGATCGGCGACGCCCTGCAGCACCGGCTGCAGCCGACGCCGTTCAAGATTTTCTGCGCCGTCGCGGGCGTGCTGCTGCTGTCGGCCGCCCTGTCGGCCCCGGCGGCGCCCGCGAAATGGCCGCTGGCGGCGGGTATGGGCGGGCTGTGGGGCGACGCCGTCACCGGCCTGGCCGCCAACGGTCTGGGCGCGCTGAAGGTACCGGCCGCGCGCATTATTCTGGGCCTGCTGTTCCTGGCGCTGGCGCTGTGGAGCCTGGCCTATACCGTGGGCCTGCGCCTGCGCGACTTCACCGACACCGCAGGCTGGGCCGCCCAGAAGGGCGCCGAGGCCCGCGCCGCCCGTCCTGCCAAGGCCGCCAAACCGGGCAAGACCCCGCGCGCTGCCGCCGAGGCCGCCGCCCCGGCCCGCAAGCCGCGCCATCGCCTGCCGGACGCCGACGAGATGGAAGCCGACGGTCCTCTGTCTGCACCCGCCCCGGCTGCTTCGCCTTCGGTTGCAGCCGCCTATGATGAGACCGACGAAGCCGACGCCTATACTCCGCCGTGGGAGGACGCGGCGCCCGCCCCCATCGCCCCGCCCTCGGCCCGCGCGAACCGACCGGCCGAACCCAAGGTGGCGGCGGTCAAGGCGCCCAAGCCCGTCCGCAGCGACGCGGACCAGCAGGCCTTCGACTTCGCCAATGAGGGCGGCTTCGAACTGCCGCCGCTGGGCATTCTGGCCAAGCCCGGCCAGCGCGGCGGCGCCGTCGACGAGGAATCGCTGAAGGCCAACGCCAAGATGCTGGAGGGCGTGCTTCAGGAGTTCGGCGTGCGCGGCCAGATCGACCAGATCCGCCCCGGCCCCGTCGTCACCCTGTATGAACTGGTGCCTGCGCCCGGCGTGAAGCACGGCCGCGTCGTGGCCCTGGCGGACGACATCGCCCGCTCCATGTCCGCCCGCGCCTGCCGCATCAGCGTGGTTCAAGGCCGCAACGCCATCGGCATCGAACTGCCCAACGCCAAGCGGGAGACCGTCTTCCTGCGCGACCTGCTGGCGTCGGGCGAATACGACAAGAAGAGTCATCTGCTGCCGCTGGCGCTGGGCGAGACCATCGGCGGCGAGCCCTATGTGGCGGATCTGGCGCGAATGCCCCACCTGCTGATCGCGGGCACCACCGGCTCGGGCAAGTCGGTCGGGGTCAACGCCATGATCCTGTCGATCCTGTATCGCCACTCGCCCGCCGAGTGCCGCTTCATCATGATCGACCCCAAGATGCTGGAGCTGTCGGTCTATGACGGCATCCCGCACCTGCTGGCGCCGGTCGTGACCGATCCCAAGAAGGCGGTCGTGGCCCTGAAGTGGACCGTGCGCGAGATGGAGGACCGCTATCGCCGCATGTCCAAGCTCGGCGTCCGCAACGTCGCCAGCTACAACGACCGCGCCCGCGAGGCGCAGGAAAAGGGCGAGCATTTCGAGCGCACCGTCCAGACCGGCTTCGACGAACAGGGCCGCCCGGTCTATGAATCCGAGAAGATCCGCCCCGAGCCCATGCCCTATCTGGTCGTGGTCATGGACGAGATGGCCGACCTGATGCTGGTCGCGGGCAAGGATGTGGAAGGCGCCGTCCAGCGTCTGGCCCAGATGGCGCGCGCTGCGGGCATCCACCTGATCATGGCGACGCAGCGCCCGTCGGTGGACGTCATCACCGGCACCATCAAGGCCAACTTCCCGACCCGGATTTCTTTCCAGGTCACCTCCAAGATCGACAGCCGCACCATCCTAGGCGAACAGGGCGGCGAGCAGCTGCTGGGTCAGGGCGATATGCTCTATATGGCGGGCGGCGGACGCATCACCCGCCTGCACGGCCCCTTCGTCGGCGACCAGGAGGTCGAGGACGTCTGCAAACACCTGAAGGCTCAGGCCGAGCCGGAATACCTCGACCTGATCACCGACGAACCGGACGGCGACGGCGACGGCGCCATGGGCGATGAAGGCGGCGGCACCGGGGACGACCTGTATGACCGCGCCGTGGCTGTGGTCACGCGCGACCGCAAGGCCTCAACTTCTTACGTCCAGCGCCGCCTTCAGATCGGCTACAACCGCGCCGCCACCCTGATCGAACGCATGGAGCAGGAAGGCGTCGTCAGCCCGGCCAACCACGCCGGCAAGCGCGAGGTGCTGGCCGGGCCGCCTCCTATGTAGCCTCGGCTACGCCGAGGGCGCAGCTGCGCTGCCGGGCGCTATCGCTCGCGACGCGGTCACTCGCTGCTTCAGCGCCCAGTCGCGCACGCAAGCCGGGAACTCCGCGCTCCACTCGACGCTTAAACGCCTCACGTCCTCAAGCAGCGAGCGACCGCGTCGCGAGCGCTAGGACACTAAATCCATGAACGCCGCTTCATCCCAGCGCCGGAATATGGTCAGGCTGGCGTCATCAGCCTGCCGGATGAAGTCCTCATCCTCATTGGGTCGAAAACCGTTCAGAACGGGAGAAGAAAAGACATGAGCATTTCCCGCCGCGCCTTCGGCCTCGGCTCCGCCGCCCTGGTCGCGCTCGCCGCCGCCCCCGCCGCCGTCCTGGCTCAGGCCGGGCTGTCGGCCGACGATCAGGCCGTGCTGCGTCAGGCCCAGACCTATCTGACCAGCATGACGACGGCGCAGGGAACCTTCGTCGAAACCGGGCCGAACAATCAGCGCCGCACCGGCCGCTATTATCTGCAACGCCCCGGCAAGATGCGGTTCGAGTACACCGACCCAGAGGGCCTGCTGGTCGTGGCCGACGGCAACAACGTCAGCCGCTGGGACCCGCGCCTGAATGTCTTCCGTCAGGCGCCGCTGGGCCAGACGCCGCTGTCGACCTTCCTGGCGCGCGAGGTCCGGCTGGATCAGGGCGTGACCATCGACCGGGTGACACGCATGGATTCGGGCGCCTTCGCCATTACCGCCCGCGACGCCAAACGGCCGAACGAGGGCTCTGTGATCCTGGCCTTCGCCGGGTCGCCTGTCCGCCTTCAGGAGTGGACCATCACCGATGCCCAAGGCTCGCGCACGCGGGTGCAGCTGACCACGCTGGAGCCTGCGCCCGGCCTAGCCGCCAGCCTGTTCCAGCTGCGCGATCCGACCCGTCGCAACCGCCGCAACTGACGTCACAAACGTGACGTGATCGGCACACATAAATTACAACGATGACAGTTTGACCTTTTTTATTGCCCGTGACACTTTGGGCACAGGACGGCGGCGGCCGTCCCGCCCGCCACGGATTCATCCCCGCCTGGCGGCGAGAGAGACGAACTTCAAGCGCCCGGAGCCTTGCTCCGGGCGTCTTTTTAATCCGACGACGGCCCCGCCCCGTCGTCGGCTTAGACCCTGCTCCGCCAAGCTGCTAAGGCCCGTGGCATGAGCCTTCGCATCGTCACCTGGAACATCAACTCGGTCCGCCTGCGCATCGATCAGGTCGCCCGTTTCGTCGCCGAGAACGCCCCGGACGTCCTGTGCCTGCAGGAGATCAAATGCACCGAGGATCAGTTCCCGCGTCAGGCCTTCATCGACATGGGCCTGCCCTACCTGCGGATCGGCGGCCAGAAGGGGTGGCACGGAGTAGCCATCGCCAGCCGTCTGCCCATCCTTGACAGCCCTAGGCTGGACGTCTGCCGCGAGGGTCACGCCCGCTGCGTCTCGGCCGTGGTCGAAGGCGTGGAGGTGCAGAACTTCTACATTCCAGCGGGCGGGGATCTGCCGGATCGGGCGCTGAACCCCAAGTTCGATCACAAGATGGACTTCTATGAACGGCTGACCGCCGAGATGAAGACCCGCGACCGCCAGCGGCCTCTGGTCCTGGCTGGCGACTTCAACATCGCGCCCGGCGAGAACGACGTCTGGAACCACCGCTTCATGTCCAAGGTGGTCAGCCACACCCCCGGCGAGGTCGAGACCCTCTACCGGCTTCAGGACGCCGGAGGCTTCGCCGATGTGGTGCGCGACCAGATTCCCGATCCGGTCAAACTGGCCAGTTGGTGGAGCTATCGCGCCAAGGATTTCCGCAAGTCGAACCGGGGCCTGCGCCTCGATCACCTGTGGACCTCGCCCGGCCTGACCCCCGCCGTGGTAAAGGGCAGCGCCCGCATCCTCGACACGGTGCGCGAATGGGAGCGGCCCAGCGACCACGCCCCGGTCGTGATGGATCTGGACGTCTGAACCCGCCTCAGAACGGGAAGAAGATCGGGATCGCCGCCATGCCGGTGGCCCAGGTGATCAGGTTCAGCGGCAGGCCGACCTTCACGAAGTCCATGTAGCTGTAATTGCCCATCTGATAGACGAGCACGTTCGTCTGATAGCTGAAGGGCGTGGCGAAGGCGGCCGACGCCGCCATCATCACCGCCACCAGAAACGGTCGCGCATCCACCCCCAGCGCCGCCGCTATGGCCACGGCTATCGGCGAAAACAGCACCGCCACCGTGGCGTTCGACAGGATGTCCGTCGCGAACAACGTCACGCCGTAAAACACGAACAGCGCCGCCCACGGCCCATAGGGGCGGATCACGTCGATCAGGGCGTCGGCGCCGGCCTGCGCCAGCCCCGTCACCTCCAGCGACGAGCCGATGACCACCATGCCCGCCACCAGCAGCAGGATTTCAGGCCTCAGCCCGGCGTAGGCTTCCTCGGCGGTGATCACCCGCATCAATATAAGAGCCACCGCCCCGGCGAAGGCCGAGGCCGCAATGGGCGCCAGGCCGAAGGCCGAAGCGACGACCACGGCGACGAAAACGGCCAGAGACGCCAGGGCGCGTTTCAGCTCCAGCGGCCGCTCGGCGCCTTTTTCATACAGATCGACATTGCCCAGCACCGCATCGCCCGACCCGCCAGGGCTGGCGCGCTGTTCCATCAGCCACGGCAGGCGGAAGGACGACAGCAGGCTGCGCTTGCCCTTACCGGCCTCCTCGGCTTCCCGGCGCGCCGCCATTTCGGCTTCATCGCGCGCGGCGGTCTTCTCCAGCACCCGCGAGCCGATGAAATACAGATAAAGGCCGCCGACCGTGGCGATGCACAGACCCACGCCCGTGATTTCAAACAGAGAGAAGACCGGCTGACCCGTATTGCGGGCCATGTCGCTGACCAGCAGATTGGTCGAGGTGCCTATCAGGGTCAGCAGACCGCCCATGATGACCGCATAGCTGAGCGGCATCAGGAACCGCTTGGGCGACAGGCCCAGGGACAGGGCCATGTCGCGGACCACCGGCGCCGCCAGCACCACCACCGGCGTGTTGTTCAGAAAGCCGCCGACCGCGCCGCACAGGCCGATCACGATCCACACGGCGTGTCGCCCGAACACCCGAGTCATGCCCTTGGCCTTGCGGATCAACCAGGCCAGCAGGCCCGACAGCTCCATCGCGTAGGCGATGACGAACAGCCCCGCCAGGGCCATGATGGCCGGGCTGGCGAAGGCGCCCTGAACCTCCACCGGGCGCACCACGCCGAACAGCAGCAGGGCCGCCGCGCCGCTGAGCGCCACCACATCGGACCGCAGACGTCCATGGATCATCACCCCGACCACGACGATCAGGACGACGAGAGCGATAATCTGGTCCAGCGTCACCCGCGCAAGAGCCCCTGTTCCGCCAGACGCCGGACCCGTTCACGGGCCGGGGCGCCAATCCGTCATTCCCGTGTTAGGCTGCTTCCATGTCGATCACAACGACCCGTCTCGCCGCGCCGATCGCCCTGGCGGCCGTCCTGCCCCTTCTGGCGTCGTGCCAGAAGCCGTCCGAGCCCGCCGCGCCCGAGGCTCCGGCGCCCGCCCCGCCGACGGTCGTGCTGGACTCCACCCTGAACCGCGCCGCCCTGCTGGCCGCCCTGACCGAAGCGAGAACCGCCACGGCCGACGGCCGCCCGCGCGACGCGGCTCTGAGCGGACGGACCGTATCGGTGCGTCTGCCTTTCGGTTGCGAAGGCGCAGGATCAACCGAGCAGGCGCAGCCGGGCCTGCCGACGCTGGCGCGCGGCGACGACGGCAGCCTGATGCTGAGAGTTCTGCCTGAAGATCTCGCCGCGTCCGGCCTCGTGATCACGGCGGGCGCTGACGACGCCGCGACTTCCAGTCCCTGGGAGGCGGTCGAAGGATTCTGGATCGCCCGTCCCTGGAGCGGGCTGGAAACCTGTCGCCCAAGCGAGGCCGCGCAGACGGCTCTCCAGCCAGCGCAAGAAGCTGAAGTAGAAAGCAAATCCGAGGCCGAGGGTGTCGTTTCGCCTGCGCCTCAGCCGTCCGTTCAGACGGAGCGCACCTCAGGACTGGCGGCCGTGTTCGAGACGGGCGGCTCGCGCCTGGGCCGCCGTCAGGGCCAGGCCTATGTCCATGTCATTCGAGGAGACAGGGGCGTCGATCCGACGCCGGCGCCGGGAGGCTATGCGCTGCGTCTGGAGGGGCGGTTGACCGCCTTTGCGGACGGAAAAGCCGTCCACTGCGTCCAGAAGGACGCCGAAAGCCGTCCGGTCTGCGTCGCCGCCCTGCGGCTGGACCGGCTGGCCTTCGAGGATGGAGCCACGGGCGCCCTTCTCAGCGAATGGCGCCCGCGTTGAGCTGATGTCAGGCAGCGCCCAGCAGGGCGGCGCCGGCCAGGACGCCCAGCAGGATCAGGGTGACGCTGCCGGTGAAGACGACGACGCCTTCGAACGAGAAGCCCGAAGCGCGGGGATGCACGAGTTTCATGATTGAGTTCCTTTCGGCGAGGGAGTTCCGAACAGCCTCAAGATAGGAAGCGCGACCGTGAAGGACAAACCACGGTTCGGCCGCATCAAGTGAGCTTAAGTCACCTGATCCGTTTCTGCGTCCCGATCCGGCCGCGATTCCGCCACGATCCAGTTGAGGAAGCGGCGCAGCTTGGGTTCGTCCGCCCGTTCGGGCAGGACCACGGCCCAATAGGCCAGATCATTGGTCAGGGCGTGGTCGACCGGCTGGATCAGCCGCCCCTCGCGAAGCTCCTCCGCCGCCAGGGGCGCCGAGGTCAGGGCCACGCCCCGCCCCGACAAGGCGGCTTCCAGCGCCAGATGGCTGTGGCTGAAGTGAGGGCCGCGCAGATGGTTCACGCGCGGATCCTCGACTCCGGCGCTTTCGAACCAGGCCTTCCAGCCCAGTCGGTTCGCATAGGGCATGTCATGCCAGGTCTCGTGGATCAGCACCACGTCCAGCAGATCGGAAGGCTGGTTCAACCGCCGCGCAGCGGCGAAGGACGGGGCGCAGACCGGGATCAGCCGCTCAGTGACCAGCCGCCGCGCCACCTGGCCCGGATAAGGGCCTTCGCCATAGCGCAGCGCCACGTCCGCCTCGCCGTTCGACAGGTCGGCGATGCGGTCCTCGGCGAAGACGATCAGGTCGAGGTCGGGATTGTCCTCGCTGAACCGATGCAGACGCGGGGACAGCCATTTGCTGGCCAGGGACGGCAGGGCGCTGATCCGCAACTGACGCGAGCGGCCGGGCCGCACGGCGTCCAGAGCGCTTTCCAGCCGCTCAAAGGCGTCGGCGACGCCCTGGGCCAGGCGGACGCCATCGGCGGTCAGCCGCACCGAGCGGTTGAAGCGGTCGAATAGGCGCAGGCCCAGCCGCATCTCCAGCGCCTTCACATGGCGACTGACGGCGCCGGGGGTGACGCCCAGTTCCTCGGCCGCCTCGCGGAAGCTGCCGTGGCGGGCCGCCGCGTCGAACGCCCGAAGAGCCACCAGCGGCGGGGTCGGGCGGCGTTCGCTCATCGGCAGATCAAGGCTGGAGGCGGTAGCCGCCGGCATCGGTCAGCAGCAGCCGCGCCTGACCCGGCTCGGCCTCGATCTTCTGACGCAGGCGGTAGATGTGGGTTTCCAGCGTGTGGGTGGTGACCCCGGCGTTGTAGCCCCACACCTCGGTCAGCAGCTCTTCGCGCGACACCGGCTTGGCCCCGGCGCGATAGAGATACTTCAGGATGTTGGTTTCCTTTTCCGTCAGCCGGACCTTCTTGCCCTTGTCGTCGACCATCAGCTTGGAGGCCGGGCGGAACTCATAGGGGCCGACCTGGAAGACGGCGTCCTCGGACTGTTCATGGCTGCGCAGGTGGGCGCGGATGCGCGCCAGCAGGACGGCGAACCGGAACGGCTTGGTGACATAGTCATTGGCCCCGGAGTCGAGGCCCAGAATGGCGTCGGAGTCCGACGACTGCGCCGTCAGCATGATGACCGGGGTCGAAATCCCGGCCTTGCGGATCAGGCGACAGGCCTCGCGGCCGTCCATATCTGGAAGGTCGACGTCCAGCAGGATGAGGTCGGCGCGCGCCTCCTTGGCCTGACGCACTCCATCGGTCGCCGTCGCAGCCTGAGCCGGGCGGAATTCCTCGTGAAGCGCCAGCTGCTCGGCCAGGGCCTCGCGCAGGTCGTCGTCGTCGTCGATGATCAGAATGGTCTTGGGCGTGCGCATGGTCTCTTTAGAATGGCGAGGCTTGGGCCGAACGCCAAGGGCGCCGGACAGGATATTGCGTCCTAAGAGGTCGCAGGCGCCGTATTTCGTTCCCCGAACAGGGCCGAACCGACCCGAACATGGGTCGCCCCCGCCGCAATCGCCGTCTGATAATCCCCACTCATGCCCATCGACAGCACGCCCAGGCCGTTACGCGCGGCGATGGCGGCCAGCAGGGCGAAATGCGGCGCCGGGTCTTCATCGGCGGGCGGAATGCACATCAGGCCCTCGACCTTCAGGCCGTATCGGTCGCGGGCGGCGGCGATCAGGGCGTCGGCGTCGCCGGGCCGGACCCCCGCCTTCTGCGGCTCGGCGCCGGTGTTGACCTGAACCAGCACGCTGGGGCGCCGTCCCGCCCGCGTCATGGCGGCCGCCAGAGCGGCGGCGAGCCGTTCACGGTCCAGCGTCTCGATGACGTCGAACAGTTCGACCGCTTCCAGCGCCTTATTGGTCTGCAAAGGGCCAATCAAGCGCAGTTCCAGATTCGACAGGGCGGCGCGACGGGCCGCCCAGTGGCCTTGCGCCTCCTGCACCCGGTTCTCGCCGAACACGCGCTGGCCGGCGTCCAGCGCCGCCTGCAGCGCCTGTGCCCCTTGCGTCTTGGACACGGCGGTCAGCACCACTGAGGCCGGGTCGCGGCCCGCCGCCTTTGTCGCCTCGGCGATGCGGCCCCGCACCTGGGCGAAGCGGTCAGCGATGGACGAAACGGCGGCGGCGGGATTAGGGACGGTCATGATGCCCCTGTCTGACACCCTGTCCGAAGAAGCGCAAAGTCTGTGGGACGCCGCCCGCGCCCTGGCGCTCACGGCGCTGCATGGCGGTCGCACCCTGCCTCCCCTGCTTTTCTTCACCGACCCGGCGCGTACGCCCCGACCGTGGGAGACGGCCGCCCGACTGCCTGCCGGAGCAGGCGTGGTCTTCCGTCACTTCGGCGCCGCGGATCGAGTGGAGACCGGACAGCGCCTGCGCGAGGCGACGCACAGGGCCGGGGTTCGGCTGCTGGTGGGGCTGGACGCCGAATTGGCCGAGCGGATCGGGGCGGACGGCGTGCACCTGCCCGAACGGGCGCTGTCGGCCGCCTATGCCTTGTCAGGACGACGGCCGGACTGGCTGCTGACCGGGGCGGCCCATTCCCCGGAAGCAGTGCGGACGGCGCGGGATCTGCACGCCCTTGTGCTGTCGCCGGTCTTCCCGGCGGGCGGCGCTTCTGCGGTCAAGCCAGCGTTGGGGGTAGAAGGATTTTCGGCTCTGGCGGCCCTGGCCCCCTGCCCGGTCTACGCTCTAGGCGGGATCACGGCGGTCAATGCGTCGCTGCTGGCGGTGTCGAGCGCGTGCGGTCTTGCGGGTGTGGAGGCGATCCAGACGGCCTTCGCCGGCTAGGCTCAGAACTTGAAGATGGTCTCGAGCCGGACGCGCGGGGCGGCGCGGCGGTCGGCGGCGCTTTCGGGCGCGCGGGCCGGGTCGACTTCAGGCGAGGCCAAGTTGGCGGCGGCGCCGACGCGCAGGCGCGGGCTGAGGCGGTAATAGGCCCCGGCCTCGACATCGCCCCAGTCGGCTTCGCGGCCGACCGGCTGGTTCAGGTTGAAGTTCAGACCCCAGCGGCCGTTCTCGTTCCAGCGCAGGCCGCGACGCTGGGTCGGGGTTGCAGGCGTGGTCGAGGACTGGGCGGCGATATCGCTGAGATTGACGGAGGGGGTGCGGGCGCGCGTCTGAGCCGAGGCGTCGTTCGTCATCCCGGCCAAGGCCAGGGCGCCCACGCATCCAGCGATGACGGCGACGAAACGCATTCCACCTACCCAAAAGACCGACTTGAGCCGCCGATCCGTTATTGACGAGCCGGAACCATCCGACCTGGGGATAAGATATGGACTCGAGCCTCGCGGTCAACGCATGGAAGCCAAGCGATCACGGTTAGAGGCGACTCCGGCGGCCCCTGTGGCGCCTGCGTCACGCCGTTCCGACCTTTTGCCGTCGATATTGGCGGCGAGGAACGCCGGTTCGCCTTGTCATAGCCCCTTTTCAGCGTGTTATAGAGCGTCGCTGCGGCGCGTGCGCGCGCGGTCTCTTTCGATGATCGCCCCTCGGGGGGCCCTCGGAAGCGCCCGGCGTACGTCGTCCACCCCTTTACGGAGACTATGGAATGGCTCTTGTTCGCGGCGCTGCGGTCGCCCTGATCGCCTCGGGACTGCTGCTCGGCGGCTGCTCCAGCCTGCCCTTCGTCGGCGGCGGCTCCAAGGCCAAGGCGCCCAGCATGGAAGCCCAGCTGGGCATCGGCGTGAACGCCTATCTGTGGCGCGCCACCCTGGACACCCTGTCCTTCATGCCTCTGGCCAGCGCCGACCCCTGGGGCGGCGTGGTGAACTATGACTGGTACGTCAATCCGCAGACGCCGAACGAGCGTTTCAAGGCGACCGTCTTCATCCTGGATCGCCGCCTGCGCGCCGACGCCCTCAACGTCGCCGTGACCAAGGAAGTCAAGGACGCCTCGGGCGCCTGGGTCTCGGCTCCGGTCGCGGCCCAGACCGAAACCGATCTGGAGAACGCCATCCTGACCAAGGCGCGCCAGCTCAACCTCGCCAACGCGGCCCGTCGCTAAGGACCGGCCGCGCCTCACCTTTCGTCTCAAATGCGTCCTCAGGCCCGCCTCAAGCTTTGCGCCTGAGGCGCCGCCTCAGGATACACCGTGGCCCGTTACGAGCCTAAGACCGCCGAACCCCGCCAACAGGCCCGATGGGCCGAGGCCGACGCCTTTTCGGTGTCCAACGCCGACACCGGCCGCCCGAAATACTACGTCCTGGAGATGTTCCCCTATCCGTCGGGCAACATCCACATGGGCCACGCCCGCAACTATGTGATGGGCGATGTGGTGGCGCGCTGGAAGCGGGCCAGCGGCTATGACGTGCTGCACCCGATGGGCTGGGACGCCTTCGGCATGCCGGCCGAGAACGCGGCGATGGAGCGCGGCGTCCACCCCGGCGACTGGACCTGGTCCAACATCGCGACGATGCGCGACCAGCTGAAGCTGCTGGGCCTGTCGCTGGACTGGAGCCGCGAGTTCGCTACCTGCGACCCCGAATACTATGGCAAGCAGCAGGAATGGTTCCTGGAGCTGTTCAAGCGGGGCCTGGTCTATCGCAAGGACGGCGTGGTCAACTGGGACCCGGTCGACAACACCGTCCTGGCCAATGAGCAGGTCATCGACGGGCGCGGCTGGCGCTCGGGCGCCGTGGTCGAGAAACGCAAGCTGAACCAGTGGTTCCTGCGCATTACTCAGTATGCGGACGATCTGATCGACGGCCTGGCCGAGCTTGAAGGCCGCTGGCCCGAGAAGGTCCGCCTGATGCAGGAAAACTGGATCGGCCGGTCCAAGGGCCTGCAGATGAAATGGGCCTGGGCGGGCGCCGCCCCGGCTGGTTTCGATGACGGACTGGAGATCTACACCACCCGCCCGGACACATTGTTCGGCGCCAGCTTCATGGGTCTGGCCCCCGATCATCCGATCTCGAAGCAACTGGCCGAGGCCGACCCCAAGGTCGCCGTCTTCGTCGCCGAATGCCGCAAGGGCGGCGCCAGCCAGGCCGACATCGAACAGGCCGAGAAGATCGGCTGGGATACGGGGCTGAAGGTCATCCACCCCTTCACCGGCGCCGAGGTTTCGGTCTGGATCGCCAACTTCATTCTGTCCGACTACGGAACAGGCGCCATCTTCGCCTGCCCGGCGCATGACCAGCGCGATCTGGACTTCGCCCGCAAATACGATCTGCCGGTGATCCCGGTCGTCCGCCCCGAAGGCGCGGGCGACGACTTCGCCGTGGCCGACGAGGCCTATACCGGCCCCGGCTCCATCTTCCATTCCGACTTCCTGAACGGTCTGGACATCGAGACCGCCAAGGCCGAGGCCATCCGCCGCATCGAGGCCGCCGGAACGGGCCAGGGCGCGACCATCTATCGCCTGCGCGACTGGGGCGTCAGCCGCCAGCGCTACTGGGGCTGCCCCATCCCGATCATCCACTGCGAGGCCTGCGGCGTCGTGCCGGTTCCGGCCGACCAGTTGCCGGTCGAACTGCCCAAGGACGTCACCTTCGACGTACCGGGCAACCCGCTGGACCGTCACCCGACGTGGAAACACGTCAACTGTCCGTCGTGCGGCGGCGGCGCCCGACGCGAGACGGACACGCTCGACACCTTCGTCGATTCCAGCTGGTATTTCGCCCGCTTCGCCGATCCCAAGGCGGCCGAGCCGATCAACAAGGCCGCCGCCGCCAAATGGCTGCCCGTCGATCAGTACATCGGCGGCGTCGAGCACGCCGTCCTGCACCTGCTCTACGCCCGCTTCATCACCCGCGCCCTGTCGGACGCCGGCCTGATGGACGTGAAGGAGCCGTTCGCTGGCCTCTTCACCCAAGGGATGGTGGTCCACGAGACCTATTTCGACGGCCATGAAGACAGCGGCAAGCCGCGCTGGGTCGAGCCGTCGGACGTGCGCATCGAAACCGTGGACGGCAAACGCGTCGCCACCCGCCTGTCCACCGGCGCCGCAGTTTCCATCGGCGACATCGAAAAGATGTCCAAGTCCAAGAAGAACGTGGTCGCGCCGCAGGACATCATCGCCGCCTATGGCGTCGACGCCGGCCGCCTGTTCATCCTGTCGGACAGCCCGCCCGAGCGTGATATCCAATGGTCGACGGGGGGCGTCGAGGGCGCCGCCCGCTTCGTCCAGCGCGTCTGGGGCGAATACGCCTCGTTCGACGCCGCCGCGCCCGCCAACGCCGATGTGGACGCCGCCCTGATCCGCGAGACGCACAAGGCCATCAAGGCCGTCAGCGAAGGCGTCGAACACTTCCGCTTCAACTCGGCCGTGGCCAAGCTCTACGCCTTCCTGGCGATCGTCCGACAACACGACAAGGCGGGCGCCGAGGCGAAGAAGACCGCCCTGTCCGCCCTGGCGCGGCTGATGGCCCCCTTCACCCCGCACCTAGCCGAGGAATGCTGGACCCAACTGGGCGAGGCCGGAATGGTTCTGGACGCGCCCTGGCCCGTCTATGACCCGGCCCTGGCCGCGGACGATCAAGTCACCCTGCCCGTCCAGATCGGCGGCAAGCGTCGCGGCGAGGTCGTCCTGCCGCGCGGTTCGGATAATGCGACGGTCGAGGCCGCCGCTCTCGCCAATCCGACGGTTCAGGCCTACCTTGCCGCCAACAACCTCAGCATCCGCAAGGTGGTCGTCGTGCCCGATCGTATCGTCAATCTGGTGGCCGGATGATGCCCGGCGGGCGTCGTCTCCTGCTGGCGCTGGTTGGCGCGGCTCTGCTATCCGGCTGCGGCTTCACGCCCCTGTATGGCGATGCAGGGGTCAGCAGCGCCCTGTCGCGCATCGCCGTAACGACGCCCGACGACCGGCTGGGCTATCGTCTGCGCGAACAACTGGAGGACGCCTTCGGGCGCGACGGCGCCCAGGCGCCGCTGTACCGTCTGGCGACCGAGGTCGAGCACAAACGCCGCCCGCTGGGCCGCCGCATCGACGACACGGCCAGCCGCTATGAACTGACGGTCAGGGCCGCCTGGTCCCTGACCCCCGTGGCGGGCGGCGAAACCCTCAAGGGCGTGCAGACCACCACCATCACCTACGCCGCCGCCGACCAGCCTTACGCCGCCATCGCCGCCCAGCAGGACGGCGAGGACCGCGCCGCCGCCGATCTGGCGCGCCTGATCCGCCTGGACATGATGCGCGTCCTGGCGGGGCGTTGAAGGCCGCCGCATGATCCTGTCCCGGCGGCCCGACGTCGACCGCTTCCTCAAGGCCCCGGACGCCGGCGTCCGCGCCGCCGTCATCCACGGCAAGGACCGCTCGGGCGTGACCGAACGCGCCCTGACGCTGTGCAGGACGATCACGCCGGATCTGAACGACCCCTTCAACGTCACCCTGCTGACCGAAGCCGACATCGACAGCGATCCTGTCCGGCTGGAAGAGGCCCTGACGGCGCTGAGCATGATCGGCGGGCGGCGTCTGGTGCGGGTGCGCATGGGCGACGCCAAGGGCGGCGTCGACAAGGCCGTGGCCGCCGCCCTGAGCGCCCACGCCGAGGGCGCCTACAACCCCGACGCCATGCTGGTGATCGAGGCCGGGGCGCTGGGTCGCGAATCCGCCCTGCGCAAGGCCGCCGAAAAGGCCCAGGGCGCGGTGGCCATCGCCTGTTATGAGGATGAGGTCGGCGACGTCGCCCGCATGACGCGCGAGGCCCTCGGCGCCGATAAGGTGGGCCTGACCTCGGACGCCCTGGACCGCTTCGTCGCCCGCCTGCCTCGCGAGCGCGGCCTGATGCGCCAGGAGATCGAACGGCTGATCCTCTACATCGGCCCCGGCTCGGGCCGAACCATCGACGTGGAGGAGCTGGACGCCCACCTCGGGGTCGAACCCGACGCCTCCCTGTCCGACGCCGCCTTACAGGCCTTCGGCGGCCGTCCCGCCCCCGCCCAGGCGGGACTACGCCGCGCCCTGGCCGAGGGCGAAAGCGCCGTCATGGCTGTGCGCATGACCTCGCTTCATCTCGGAAAGCTGCGCCGGATCAATATTCTGCAGGCCAACGGCGCCGGCGCCAAGGAAGCCGCCAAGGCCGCAGGCGTCTTCTGGAAACAGGAGGCGGAAATGCTGCGCCAGGCGCGCGGCTGGCGGCTCGAACTGCTCGACGAGGTGCAGGGCAGCGTCAACACCGCCGACGTCATGACCAAGACCACAGGCATGCCCGAGGCCCTGATCGCCGAACGCCTGCTGCTGGAGATCGCCGCCCGCGCCAAACGCATGGGGCTGTAACGCGCTCGCTCTCTCACATTTATGGGTCATGAGCGTCCCCCTATCATGAGGCCAGAAAGAGGCCTCAGTCCATGCATCAGCCGGTCCTCCCTAGGGCCCTTAGGGGCTACCGATCACGTCAGACACGCAGTATTGACAGAAACGTATATAAGCGTTTCCTATAGGGAGGATCGGTCCTCGATCATTGATCGGATCATCCGGCGCGCTCCCACCTGCTGGCGTGTCGGCCCCGCTCTCATCCCCGACTTGCCCGTCCCGGCTCAGCCCTGGACGGGCTTTTTTCGCTCAGTTGCTCAACCGCGCATCAGACGCCGGCACAGGTCGTCGAGTTGCTCCAGAGTGCCGTATTTGACGGTGATCTCGCCCTTGCCGTCCTTGTCGGCCAGCGACACCTTCAGACCCAGAGCGTCAGACAGATCCTGCTCCAGGGCGGCGATGTCGGCCGCGCCCTCCCCGTTCGGCATGGGCCGGGCCTTGGGCGTTTTCGGTCCCTCAGCCGAACGACGGGCCAGCGCCTCGGTCTGGCGAACGTTCAGGCCCTTGGCGATGACCTCAGCCGCCAGTTGTTCGGCGTTCGGCGCCGTGATCAGGGCACGCGCGTGGCCCGCCGACAACTCGCCGCGCACCACATGGTCGCGCACCGCCTCGGGCAGTTGCAGCAGGCGCAGGGTGTTGGCCACGTGGCTGCGACTCTTGCCCACGACCCCAGCCAAGGCGTCCTGGGTACGGCCGAAACGCTCCATCAGGACGGCGTAGGCGTTGGCCTCTTCCATCGGGTTCAGATCGGCGCGCTGGACGTTCTCGATGACGCCGACTTCCAGCACCTCGATGTCGTCCATCTCGCGCACGACGATCGGCACCTGAGTAAGGCGGGCGGCCTGGGCGGCGCGCCAGCGGCGTTCTCCGGCGATGATCTGCCACACGCCCGCTTCCCCCGGCTGCGACCGCACGAGGATGGGTTGCAGGACGCCCTTGTCGCGGATCGACGCCGTCAGCTCGTCCAGATCGGTCTTGGCGAAGATCTTGCGCGGTTGATCCGGGTTGGGTTTCAGCGCCTCGATCGGGGCGCGTTGCACGCCCGCGGGGGCCGGACCGGCCGCATCGACGGCGACCGCTTCCTGCGCGTTTTCACCCAAAAGCGCCGAGAGACCCCGGCCCAGACCACGCTGACGTTCGGACAAGATGCTGTTTCCGTTTACTTATCAGGTTAATCAGGCCGCGACAGCCTGACGACGTTGGCGCTCGCGCGCCACCAGTTCGCGCGCCAGCTTCAGATAGGCCTGACTGCCTGCGCACTTCAGATCATAGATCAGAGCCGGCTTGCCGAACGACGGCGCCTCGGACACCCGCACATTCCGGGGAATGACGCTGTCATAGACCTTGTCGCCGAAGTGGGCGCGTACATCGGCCGCCACCTGGCCCGACAGGGCGTTGCGGCGGTCATACATGGTCAGGACCAGACCCTGAATCTCCAACGCCGGGTTCAGGCTCTGACGCACCATGTCGATGGTCCGCATCAGCTGAGTCAGGCCTTCCAAAGCGAAGAATTCGCACTGCAGCGGCACCAGAACGGCGTCTGCCGCCGCCATGGCGTTCAACGTCAACAAGTTCAGCGACGGCGGGCAGTCGATCAGGACATAGTCATACCGGGAATGACCATTGCCCCCCTGCTTCGCCAGGGCGTCGCGCAGACGATAGGAGCGCCGATCCGCCTGGCTCAACTCGATTTCGACCCCCGACATGTCCGGGTCAGCGGCGACGATAAACAGCCCCGGCACGGCGGTCTCGATCGCCGCCTCATCGACCGGCCGTCCGTCGACGATGACGTCGTAGATGGTCACCCGTCGTGTTTCACGTGGAACACCCAGTCCGGTGGAGGCATTGCCCTGTGGGTCCATGTCCACGATCAGCACTTTCTCACCGATCGCAGCCAGAGCCGTGCCGAGGTTGATGGCGGTCGTGGTCTTGCCCACTCCGCCCTTCTGGTTTGAGACCGCCAGAACTCGGGTGTCACGAGAAGCAGACGACTTTACGGACTCAACGGACACGGCGAAGGCCCCCCAGTGAAACGATGCGGCCGCGCGGATCGCTGCGCGAGACGGTAAGCTCAGCTTCAAACTGCCAGACCCGACGGGCCTCTTTCAACTCAGCCTCGGCCTTCTCTCCCTTGAGGAACAGGCCTTTTGCACCGCGCTGGAAGTAGGGCTGTGCATAACCCAGTAGTTTCTCCATCGCCGCCACCGCTCGTGCTGTGACGACGTCGACCGTGATCGACTGTTCCTCCGCCCGCCCGTTGACCACGGTCGCGGGCAGGTCGAGCGCATCGACAATCGTCTGAAGGAAGCGGCAGCGCTTGCCAAGGCTGTCCACCAGCCAAACATGGGCCCCGGGCCGTCCCTTCAAAAGGATGGCCAGAACAACGCCGGGAAAACCGGCCCCCGCGCCCAGGTCGGCCCAGGTCTTCGCCTCCGGCGCCAGGTCCAGAAGCTGGGCGCTGTCCCAGGCGTGGCGGTTCCAGAAATCGGGAATGGTGTCCGGCCCGACTAGGTTCATCACCTCATTGGCCTCGGTCAGCATGGCCAGAAAGGTCGTCAGGTCGGCGATGTTGGCGTCACTGGCCCCAGTCTGGGCGCGAAAGGCGTCGATGGCGTCCGACATCAGGCGACGACCGCCGCGAGATCTGCTTCCACGCCCTTCACCTTCTTCACATGAGCCAAAAGCGCGGTCAGGGCGCCCGGCGTCATGCCTTCAATACGGCCAGCCTGCCCCAGCGTCAGGGGACGGATCATGGACAGCTTCTCGCGCACTTCGTTCGACAGAGCCCCGATGGCCGCGTAGTCGAGGTCAGCGGGCAAGGTCAGCCCCTCCTCCCGTCGCAACGCCTCGGCGTCCTGGGCCTGACGGTCCAGATAGCCGGCGTAGACGGCGTCGATCTCGACCTGTTCGCTCACCGCAGCGGACCAGTCTGCGATTTCGGGGCGGATCGCAATGAACTGATCCAGCGTCACGTTCGGGAAGGCCAGCAGGTCGCGGATCGAGCGACGCTGACCATCGGCGTTGACCGTGATGCCCAGCGCCCCCGCCTCCTTGGGCGTGAACAGCGTTTCACGTGAAACACGATTGGCTGCGTCCAGAAGATCCGCCTTCTCCAGCCAGACCTTCGCCCGCTCTGCGCCGACGATACCCGCTTCAATTCCGATCGGCGTCAGCCGCTGATCAGCGTTGTCGGCGCGCAGGGTCAGACGATACTCGGCACGGCTGGTGAACATGCGATAGGGTTCGGTAACGCCGCGCGTCACCAGGTCGTCGATCATCACGCCGATATAGGCCTGATCGCGGCCGAGGATCAGCGGATCAGAACCGGCGGCTGTGCGGGCGGCGTTCAGGCCGGCGATCAGCCCTTGCGCGCCCGCCTCCTCATAGCCGGTCGTACCGTTGATCTGGCCCGCCAGATACAGGCCGGGTCGCTTCTTGACCTCCAGCGCCGGTGTCAGCTCACGCGGATCGACATAGTCGTATTCGATGGCGTAGCCGAAACGGAAAACCTCGACCTTCTCCAGACCCGGCATGGTGTGAAGGAAGGCCAGCTGCGTCACATCGGACACCGAGGTCGAAATCCCGTTCGGATAGACGCTGGGATCATCCAGACCTTCCGGCTCCAGGAAGACCTGATGGCTGGTCTTGTCGGCGAACCGCACAACCTTGTCCTCGATCGAGGGGCAGTAGCGCGGGCCACGACCCGAAAGCCGCCCGCCATATACGGCGCTTTCGCCGAGGTTGTCGGCGATGATGCGATGCGTCTCTTCGGTCGTATGGGTGACGCCGCAGGCGATCTGCGGCACCTCGATACGGTCCGTCATGAAGCTGAAGGGCACGGGCTGGTCGTCTGCCGCCTGCATCTCCAGTCGGTCCCAGGCGATGGTGCGACCGTCCAGGCGCGCGGGCGTGCCGGTTTTCAGCCGACCCATCATTAGCTCCGCGGCATGCAGGTCGCCGGCCAGGCCCGTCGATGGATCCTCTCCATAGCGCCCGGCCGGGATGCGCAGATCGCCACGATGGATGACGCCGTTGAGGAAGGTGCCGGTCGTCAACACGACTGCCCCGGCACGGATCGCTTCCCCTGCCCCGGTCTTCACGCCGACGACGCGATCGCCGTTCAGTATCAGGCCCTCAGCCGTGCCCGCCATCAGGGTCAGGTTTGAATAGTCCGCCAATTCGGTCTGCATGGCCTCGCGATACAGACGGCGGTCAATCTGGCTGCGCGGGCCGCGCACTGCGGCGCCCTTGGAGCGGTTCAGCATGCGGAACTGGATGCCCGAGACATCGGCCAGACGGCCCATGACGCCGTCCAGGGCGTCGATCTCGCGCACCAGATGGCCTTTGCCTAGGCCGCCGATGGCCGGGTTGCAGCTCATCTCGCCGATGGTCTCCAGCTTCTGGGTCAGAAGCAGGGTGCGGGCGCCCGCGCGCGCGGCGGCCGTCGCGGCCTCGCAACCGGCGTGGCCGCCGCCGATGACGACGACATCAAAGGTATGATCGGGGATCGAACTCATGGCGTCCACATAGTCCATCCGGGCCGGAATCGCCACCGGCTCGAGAACGGTTGTTTCACGTGAAACAGGTGAAAGCCCGGCCTATTTGCCGATGCAGAAGGAGGAAAAGACCTCGCCCAGGATATCCTCGACACCGATGGCGCCGGTGACACGAGCCAGGGAGTCGGCGGCTCGGCGTAGATCATCGCCCGCCATCTCCGGCGCCAGATCTAGCGCACGGCGACCGGCCTCGACGGCGGCCAAGGCCTCGGCCAGACGGCGACGGTGGCGCTCACGTGTCACTGCCGGGAAGTCGGCGCCGGACAGGTCTCGCGCCAGGCGAGCGGCGATCCAGTCATGCAGTTCAGACAGCCCCTGCCCCGTCATCGTGCTGACGCTCAAGGCTTCGAGATCCGGCGCCGACTCCACCGCGCCCCGGTCAGCCTTGTTCAGCACCTGAAGATCGGCCGGACGCACGAAGGCTGCGGCGGGGTCCTCGGCCCCGTCGA
Organism: Brevundimonas sp. S1H14; assembly: GCF_047716865.1. Lineage (NCBI taxonomy): Bacteria > Pseudomonadati > Pseudomonadota > Alphaproteobacteria > Caulobacterales > Caulobacteraceae > Brevundimonas > Brevundimonas sp. S1H14. The sequence goes on from NZ_CP136679.1 coordinate 209,302, forward strand.
TGGAGGGCGAGCGGACCCACAGACGTAGGTCGGCGCCCTCGGCGCGGACACGGGCGCGGCGGATGCCCTCGGCCTCGACCGGATCCTCGCTGTCGCGCAAACCGGCCGTGTCTGACAGGGTGACGGCGTAACCGCCGATCATGATGTCTGCATCCAGCACGTCGCGCGTCGTTCCAGCGATCGGCGTGACGATGGCCGCCTCGCGCGCGACAAGAGCGTTGAACAGCGACGACTTGCCGGCGTTTGTCTCGCCGATCAGGACGATGCGATAGCCCTCGCGCACCCGCCGCCCGCGATCAGAATCGGCCAGCGCCGCGCAAAGATCGGCTGCCAAGGCGTCCAGCACCGGCCCCGCGGTGCGCGCCAGATTGTCAGGCACTTCCTCGTCGGGAAAGTCGATCTCGGCCTCGACCAGGGACAGGGCCTTCAACAGGTCGCGGCGAAATCCGGCGTAGGCCGCGGACAGGGCGCCGTCGAGTTGGCCCAGGGCCTGAGATTTCTGGGCTTCGGTTTCAGCGTCGATGAGGTCGGCGACGGCCTCGGCCTGGGCCAGGTCCATGCGCCCGTTCTGGAAGGCTCGGCGGGTAAATTCGCCCGGGTCCGCCGGACGCAAGCCGAGGGCGATCAGGGCGGTGCTGGCCGCCTCGACCACGGCGCGGCCGCCGTGCAGGTGCAGTTCGGCCGAGTCCTCGCCCGTGTAGGAACGCGGGGCGATGAAGCGCAACACCAGGGCTTCGTCAATCAAGCGGCCGTCGTGGCGCAGGCTGCGCACCGAGGCCAGACGCGGGGCAAGCCCCCCTGCCCCCAGCGCCGTCAAAGCCGTCTCCGTGGCCGGTCCTGACAGTCGAAGCACCGCGATGGCGCCCCGCCCCGGCGGGGTGGCTAGGGCAAAAATAGTGTCGCTCACGTCGTCAGGCCCACGTCGTCAGAGTCAGGGCTTGGCCGCGCCCGTGACGGCGGCTTCCATCAGGCGGCGGAACTGGTCCTGGGCCTGAACGCCGAAGCTGGTCCAGGTCTTCATCAGTTCGTCGGGCTGCATGGCGGCCATGTTGGCGTCCATGCGCTTCTGCATCTCGGCCACCAGATGATCGTTGAGCGGCGTCACGTCCGGCAGACCCAGAAAGGCGCGGGCCTCCGCCGGGGTGCAGTCGATTTCGATGTTCAGCTTCATAACGCCCTCACTTGTTTCACGTGAAACACGCCCTCAAGCAGCCGCCCGCCGCGCGGGCGGCGCTAGGGCAGGAATTATGTGTTCATCGACTGGAAGAAGTCGCCGTTGTTCTTGGACTGGCGCAGTTTGTCGAGCAGGAACTCGATCGCGTCCTGCGGGCCCATCGGGTTGAGGATGCGGCGCAGGACATAGGTCTTGGCCAGCTGGTCCTTCGGCGTGATGAGGTCTTCCTTGCGGGTGCCGGACTTGAGCACGTCGATGGCCGGGAAGATGCGCTTGTCGGCAACCTTGCGGTCCAGGACGATTTCCGAGTTGCCGGTACCCTTGAACTCTTCGAAGATCACCTCGTCCATGCGGCTGCCCGTGTCGATCAGGGCCGTGGCGATGATGGTTAGCGAGCCGCCCTGCTCCACGTTGCGCGCGGCGCCGAAGAAGCGCTTGGGCCGCTGCAGGGCGTTGGCGTCGACGCCGCCGGTCAGCACCTTGCCCGACGACGGGACCGTGGCGTTGTAGGCGCGGCCCAGACGGGTGATGGAGTCCAGCAGGATCACCACATCCTTCTTGTGCTCGACCAGGCGTTTGGCCTTTTCGATCACCATTTCGGCCACGGCGACGTGGCGCGAGGCGGGCTCGTCGAAGGTCGATGCGACGACCTCGCCCTTCACCGTGCGTTGCATGTCGGTGACTTCTTCGGGGCGTTCGTCGATCAGCAGGACGATCAGGAAGACTTCCGGGTGATTGCGCTCGATCGACTTGGCGATGTTCTGCAGCATCACCGTCTTGCCGACGCGCGGCGGGGCGACGATCAGGCAGCGCTGGCCCTTGCCGAGCGGGGCGACGATGTCGATGACCCGGCCCGAGCGGTCTTTCAGCGTCGGGTCCTGGATTTCCATATGCAGGCGCTCTTCGGGATAGAGCGGCGTCAGGTTGTCGAACAGGACCTTGGTCTTGACCATCTCCGGATCTTCGAAGTTGATCGTGTCGACCTTCAGCAGGGCGAAGTAGCGCTCGCCCTCGCGCGGGCCGCGCACCGCGCCGTGCACCGTGTCGCCCGAACGCAGGCCGAAGCGGCGAATCTGCGACGGCGAGACATAGACGTCGTCCGGACCCGGCAAGTAGTTGGCGTCGGGGCTACGCAGGAAGCCGAAGCCGTCTGGCAGGATCTCCAGCACGCCCGAGGCGATGATCTCGACCTCTTCGTCGGCCAGGGTCTTCAGGATGGCGAACAGCAGGTCCTGCTTGCGCAGATTGCCGGCGTTCTCAATGTCCAGACCCTCGGCGAAGGCGACCAGATCTTCCGGCGTCTTCTCGTTCAGTTCCTGAAGCGTGATGCGGCCGTTGGGAACGATGGGCTCGCCGTCGTCGTCCTCATCGTCATCTTCCGCCGTGGTGTCGACGCCGTGATCGTCATCGTCGGAGGCGGGGTGAACGGCGACTTCAGGCTCGGCCTCCTCGACCGGCGCCGCCGTGCGGCTGCCGCCCAGGCTCAGAGTGCGACGCGGCCGCTCAACAGGCGTTTCCACTGCGTTTTCAGCGACTTCGGTTTCCGGCGTGTCAGGCGTATCGGTCATGATGGCGTGCTCGTTCGCGCGCCCGGACGCGGCAAGGCGGCCAGGGGCAGAAAGGTCGTAATGGCTTCAGCCGCAGGGGCTGGGAGGGAGGGCGACGGGCTCCCGCAGGTTCAAACCGGCAGGCATCGCAAAAAGAGAGGGACCGCGCTGCACGGATCGGCCGCACGGTTCACCGAAGCGGAACCACGAAAGACCCGCACGGGTCAAGCGAAAGAAGAAGGCGCCCCCTATCGCCCTCAAACAGCGAGCGACCGCGTCGCTCGCGTTAGGGCCTCTAGAACGTCCACTCCATCGTCACCGACAGCACCATGATGATGGCCAGAACGAAAGGAATCTCATTGGTCATGCGCCAGAAACGACCGGAGTATTTCGACGTGCCCGCCGCGATCTTCTTGCGCTGCCCCGCCAGAAAGCCGTGCCAACCGGCCAGCAGGAAGACGCCGATCAGCTTGGTCATCATCCACGGCTGATGGGCGAAGGACCAGTCGGCGCCGTCGCCGCTGCGCAGCCACAGCAGCCAGCCGCCGAAAACGAAGGCCAGGATCATGGCCGGGTTGATGATGATGCGCAGCAGCCGCGTTTGCCAAACGCGCAACAGCGCCTGCATCTCGCTGCGCAGGGGTTCAGGCTTGGCGTTCTGCTCGGCGTCATAGGCGAACAGACGCGGCAGGAAGAGCATTCCGGCCATCCAGGCGATCACCGCGAGAATGTGAAGCCCGCGGGCCAGGTTATAATAGTCCATGTCGATCCCCTCAGGCCGCCCTGGAGCCCTTTGAACAGCCGGACGGGCAGGCTTTCAAGTGGGCGCATGGTCCATCTAGAGAAGCGCCCTGCGGCGCCGTCCCCGACGTCTCCAGCGCCCGCCCGACCGCATCGGCCAGGGCGGTGATGAAAACCGGGTCGGCGCTGACCGTCGGCGCGCGCAGATAAGGGGCGCAACCGACCTTATGGGCCAGTTCGCCGTATTCCATGTCCAGTTCGACCAGGGTCTCGATGTGTTCTGAGACGAAGGCGATCGGCACCACCAGCGCGCCCACGCCATCTCTGGCCGCCTGTTCGATGGCGTCAGGGGTGGCGGGGCCCAGCCATTTCAGCGGACCGACCCGGCTCTGGTAGCAGATGGCCCAATCGGTCAGGCCCATGCGCTCGACCACGGCGGCCACGGTCGCCTCGACCTGGGCCTGATAGGGATCGCCGGCCGCGACCAGTTTCTCGGGGATGCCGTGGGCCGAAAACAGCACCCGAACCGGCTTGCCTTGCGCCTTGTCCAACGTCTGCTGGATCAGGCGGACCTGGGCCTCGATCAGTCCCTTCGCGTCGGGATAGCAGCAGACGACATGGGTTTCGCCGGGGCCGTCGTAGCACTCGGTCCACTTTTTCAGCGACGAGGCCGTCGTAGTGGTCGAGAACTGCGGATAGAGGGGCAGAAGGATGATCTGGTCGGGCTGGAAGGCCTTGACCGCCGCCGCCGTCTCTTCCGTCAGGGGATGCCAGTATCGCATGGCGATGAAGACCCGGCTGTCGTCGCCCGGCGAAGCGTTCGCCAGGGCGCGCGACAGGGCCTCGGCCTGTTTCTGCGTCTCGGGCAACAAGGGCGAGCCGCCGCCCATCAGGGCGTAGTTGGCCTGGGCTGAAGTCTCGCGACGGCTGGAGATCAGCTTGGCCAGCGGCGTGCGGAAAATCCCCGGCAGGCCGATGATGGCCGGATCGTTGAAGAGGTTGAACAGGAAGGGTTTGACCGCTTCCGGACGATCAGGACCGCCCAGATTTGTCAGGACGACCGCCACGCGCCGGTTGGGTCGTCCCTCGTCGTTCGTGGCGGTCCCGGTCATTGGGCGCCGATCCGCTTCAGAACCTGCTCGACATGGGCGATCGGCACGTCCGGCAGGATGCCGTGGCCCAGGTTGAAGATCCACGGCCCCTGGCCCCAGGCCTCCATCAGCTGATCGACGCGGCGGTCCAGCGCCTCGCCGCCTGCGCGCAGCAGCAGAGGGTCCAGCGCGCCCTGGATGGGTTTGATCTTCTGCACGCGCTGGCCGACTTCCAGCGGACAGGCGGTGTCCAGCGCCACGCCCTGCACCTCGCATTCGCGCGCATAGCGTTCAGCCAGGGCCGCCGAGCCTCTCGGGAAGCCGATCAGGGGCACGGTGACGCCCAGTTCGCGGGCGCGGGCCACCAGCTTCTGATGCGGCTTCAGCACCAGACTTTCGAACAGATCGTCGGGAAGGCCCTCGGCCCAGCTCTCGAAGATCTTCAGCACCTGGGCGCCGGCGTCCTGCTGCATCTTCAGATAGTGGGCGGTGGCTTCCACCAGCACGTCCAGCAGGCCATACACGATCTCGGGCTGGGTATAAGCGTAGGTCCGCGCCAGACCGCGCTCGCCCTTGCCCATCGTCCGGTGCTCGCCGTCCAGCATATAGGTGGCCACGGTCCACGGCGCGCCCGCAAAGCCGATCAGGGCGCGTTCAGGCTCCAGTTCCACACGCACCAGGCTGAGCGTCTGGCCGACGGCCTTGAGGGCTTCACCAGCCTGCTGAGCCTTGTCGGCCATCGACTGCACCGACGGCAGGGCGCCCAGACGCGGCCCCTCCCCCGCTTCGAACCACACCTTCTGTCCCAGGGCGCCGGGGATCAGCAGGATGTCGGCGAAGACGATGGCGGCGTCGAAGCCGAACCGGCGCATCGGCTGCAGGGTCGCCTCGGCCGCCATCTCAGGGTTCAGGCAGAAGGCGATGAAGTTCGGCGCCTGGGCCCGCAAGGCCCGGTACTCCGGCAGGTAGCGCCCAGCTTGACGCATGAACCACACGGGCGGGCGGGAAAGGGTTTGGCCCTGGAGAGCCTGGATCAGAAGGGGCGTGCTCATGTCTTGGGCTTTAGGATGCACACCCCCAAGCCTCAATCCCTATTCAGATTTAAGAATTGAAAGAATTAGAGGTTGGAAGCAGGGCCGGGGAGCGCGGGGATAACCCTGGCCCGTCCCGGTCGGACTCCCTCTTGTCCCCGTTTCGCGGCGAACGAATCCGCGCACTCGCCAGCGGGGGTGTGAGTCATGGGGATAAGCCGTGAAACACCCGCGGGACTCGGGTTTGCCTCTGGGCGCCGTTGTGGGTGAATCCACGGGCGCCGAATTTGGACAGGCGCTCCTGCCCACAGCATGGGATGAAACCTCGGCGCCCAGGCGGACGACTCCGGCGCCGATCATGGCAACGGCGCCCGCGATCCCCGCTCGCGACCGACGACGGGGCTTGCTACAGGATTCGGCGCCCGGTCTTTCACGAACGGCGCCCCGGCTTTTCAACAGGGCGCGGGGATGATCCGACCGTCGCCCAGAAGGAGACGCCGTCCTCATGAGCCCTGCCCGTCCTCCCGGCGCTTCGCGTCTGGCCACCTATTTTCATGTTCATCTCGTCTCGGATTCGACAGGCGAGACCTTGAACGCGATGGCCAAGGCTGTGATCGCCCGGTTCGACGGCGTCATTCCCATCGAGCACATCTACGCCCTGGTGCGGTCCAACAAGCAGATGGAGCGGGTGCTGGAAGAAATTGCCGCGGCGCCTGGCGTGGTTCTGCATACGCTGGTCGATCGGGAGCTGCGCGAGCAACTGGAGGAAGGCTGCCGTCAGCTGCAGATGCCGCAGATTGGGGCGCTGGACCCGCTGGTCGGCGCCCTATCGCGCTATCTGGGGGCGGATGTTTCGGCGCGGGTGGGCGCCCAGCACGCCCTGGATACCGGCTATTTCAACCGGATGAGTGCGCTGGACTACGCCATCGCCCACGATGACGGGCAAGGAACGCTGGAGCAGCTGGAACAGGCCGATGTCGTCCTGTGCGGCGTCAGCCGGACGTCCAAGACGCCGACCTGCATCTATCTGGCTCACCGGGGCATCAGGGCGGCCAATGTGCCGCTGGTTCCGGGTCAGGAAGACGGCGAGCGGCTGACGGCGCTGAAGAATCCTCTGGTGGTCGGCCTGACCGTCTCGCCGGACCGTCTCGTGCAGATCCGCCGCAATCGCCTGGATGGGCTGAACGCAGGCCACGCCTCGGCCTATGTCGACCATGACTCCGTTCGCGAAGAGACCATCAAGGCGCGTCGCGCCTTCGAACGGCGCGGCTGGCCGACCATCGACGTGACCCGTCGCTCGGTTGAGGAGACGGCCGCCGCCATCATCAACCTGTTGAGCGAGCGGCGCAGCCGCAGGCTGGGAGCGCCGATGTGACCGAGGCCCCTAACGAACGGTTGATCCTGGCCTCCAAGAGCGCCGCCCGACGCGCCATGCTGGAAAACGCTGGCGTGCCCTTCGTCGTCCAGGTCGCTGATGTGGACGAAGACGCGCTGAAGACGCCGGGCGTCGATCCGGCTGAGCTGGCGGTGGAACTGGCCCGGGCCAAGGCGCTGGCGGTGTCGCGTCATGATCCTGAGGCCTGGGTGCTGGGGGCGGACCAGACTTTGGCTTTTGACGGCGGGCTGGTGTCCAAGGCGCCGACCTTGGGTGCGGCGCGCGCGCGCCTGGCGGCCATGCGGGGCCGCTCGCATCAGTTGCATTCAGGCGCGGCGCTCGCGCACAAGGGCCAGGTGGTGTGGAGCGGGCTGGATACAGCCGAAATGAAGGTCCGCGCCTTCTCCGACGCCTTTCTGGACGCCTATCTGGTGGTGGAAGGCGAAGGCCTGCTGGCCTGCGTCGGCTCCTACCGGCTTGAGGGGATGGGGGCGCAACTTTTCGACGCCGTGCACGGCGACTATTTCACTGTTCTCGGATTGCCGTTATGGCCCGTCCTCACAGAGTTGAGGCGTGCGGGGGTTATTGCGTCATGAAGATAGAAACGGAACCGGCGATCTGTCAGGCGCGCATCACGGGGCGGGTCCGTCTGGGCGGGGTCGCCGGCAATCCGATCGGCCATTCTCTGAGCCCGATCCTGCATAACGCCTGGCTTGAGGCGGGGGCGGTCGACGGCTCCTATGTCGCTTTTCAGCCGAAGGACCCCAATGGTTTCCGCACCCTGGTCGCCGCTGGGCGGGCGGGCCTGATCCACGGACTCAACGTCACGGCGCCGTTCAAGGAGCAGGCCTTCGCCCTGGCTGACGACATCGCCCCGGCGGCCAAGGCGACCGGTTCAGCCAATATCCTGGTGTTTGATAACGGCCGGGTCCGGGCCGACAGCGCCGATGGGGCCGGCGTGCTTTACGCCCTGGCGGAACAGGCGCCGTCGTTTGATCTGAAGGGGGCCCATGTCGTCATGCTGGGCGCGGGCGGCGCCGCCCGCGCGGTCGCGGGCGCCCTGGTCGAGGCCGGGGCGAGCCTGTCGATCCTGAATCGCACGCGCAGCCGCGCCGAGGCTCTGGCCGCCGACCTGGGCGCCGGGGTGGCTGTGGCTGAGGACGAGGGCGCGCTGGCCGACGCCGATCTGGTCATCAACGCCCTGAGCGCGCCGCCGAGCATAGACCTCGGTGTCTTGAAGGCCGACGCGGTCGTCATGGATATGACCTATAAGCCGGTGCTCACGCCCTTTTTGGCTGCGGCTCAGGCGCGAGGGCTGATCGCCGTCGATGGCCTGGCCATGCTGATCGGTCAGGCGGGACCGTCGTTTGAGGCTATTTTCGGCGTCCCGCCCCCGCCGCTGGATCTGCGCGCCGTGGCTATGGCCCATTTGGCGAGCGCGACGGACATGGACGCCGCCGCATGATCATTCTGGGGCTGACCGGCTCCATAGGCATGGGAAAGTCCACGACGGCGAAGATGTTCGCCGAGGAAGGCGCGGTGGTCTGGGACGCCGACGCCGCCGTTCATCGGCTCTATGGAACGGGCGGAGCAGCCGTGGCGCCGCTGGAACAGAGCTTTCCCGGCGTGATCGTGGACGGCGTCGTAGATCGAGGTCGCCTGGCTGAGGTTCTGGGGCGCGACGAGACCGCTTTTCAGCGACTGGAAGCCATCGTCCATCCCCTGGTCGCGATGGATCGCGCACAGGCGCTGAAGGCGGCGGAGGCTCAGGGCTCGTCGTTTGCGGTCGTGGACATTCCCTTGCTGTTCGAGACGGGCGGCGACGCCGCTGTCGACGCCGTGGTGGTGGTCACCGCCGAACCCGAGGTGCAGGCCCGGCGCGTCCTGGCCCGCCCCGGCATGACGCGCGAGCGCTTCGACGGCATTCTGTCGCGCCAGACGCCGGACGCCGAAAAACGCGCGCGCGCCGACTTTCTCATCGACACGGGGCAAGGGCTGGAAGCGGCGCGCGATCAGGTGCGCCGGATCGTGGGGACAGTGCTGTCGCCGTCGTGGACGCCGCCGCGCGGCGCTCTTTCGTTCAGGAGCGAACCCCGGCATTAAGGGACATGGCCCGCGAAATCGTCCTTGATACTGAAACCACCGGCTTTGATCCCAAGACCGGCGACCGGCTGATCGAGGTGGGCTGTATCGAGATCGAGGATCTGCTGCCGACGGGCCGGACCTTTCACCGCTTCATCAACCCCGAACGGTTGATCCCGCCGGACGCCATCAAGGTGCACGGCATCACCGACGACAAGGTGAAGGACGCGCCCAAATTTCATGAGGTCGTCGATGACCTGATGGAGTTCCTGGGCGATGCGCCCCTGATCGCGCACAACGCCAACTTCGACCGCAACTTCATCGACTTCGAGATCGGCCGCATCGGCCGCAAGCCGCCGCCGCAGGACCGTTGGATCGACACCCTGGCCCTGGCCCAGAAGCGGTTCCCGGGCATGGCCAACTCGCTGGACGCCCTGTGCAAGCGCTACAAGATCAGCCTAGTCGAGCGCACCCTGCACGGCGCCCTGATCGACGCCCGCCTGCTGGCCGAGGTCTATCTGGAGCTGCGCGGCGGCAAGGAGCGGGCGCTGGACCTGACCTCGACGCGCGGCGGTCCTGCGGAGACCGCGGTGCGCGCCGCCTATGGCGCCCGGCCGCGCCCCCTGCCCTCCTTCGTCACGGCCGAGGAAGAGGCGGCCCACCTGGCCTTCCTCAAGTCGACGATCAAGGATTTCAGCCTGTGGGCGGCCTATGGCGTGACGGTCGAGGCTGAGGCTGAAGAAGCCGCTTGATCAGCGGATTCCGCCAGGACGGGCTTCATCAGAATATAGGTTCCGGGCCTGGTCCGGCGGGCGTCGATCTGGGGAACCAGGCGGCGGAAATGTTCGCTGGCGCAATGGGCGTCGAGCGCGGCCTGATCGGGCCATTCCTCGATGAAGATGAAGTGTCCCGGCTGGTTGTGATCCTCGAACAGATCATAGGCCAGGCACAGCGGCTCCCGCCGCGTCAGCCGCACCAGCTCGGCGTAGAGAGGCCGCACCGTCTCGATAAGTTCAGGCTTGATGAAATCCTCGGCGATGACCTTGAGCATCAACCCATCCCTGAAAAGAAAGGGGCGCCCCTTAGGACGCCCCTTCCACATAAAATGTCGCTCAAGCAGCAAGACGCCGTGCGTCCTGCGTTAGCGACCCAAGCGTCAAGCCTGGCCGGTTTCGGCCGGGGCGCCGGCGATCTGTTGCTGGCGGGCGATGTAGATGGCGGCGAAGTCGATCGGGTCGACCATGAAGGGCGGGTAGAAGCCCCCGTCGGCCGTCGCCTGAGCGATGATCTGGCGCGCGAAGGGGAAGAGGTAGCGCGGGCATTCGATCAGCAGCAGGGGCTCGATGTCCTGGGGCTGGACGCCCTGCAGGGCGAACAGGCCGCCATAGAGCAGTTCCACGTGAAACACCGGCGACTTGTCGTCGGCCGTGGCCTTGATCGACAGCTTCAGGTCGACTTCGAACAGGCCGTCGGGGCGGCCCTGGGCGTTCATCTCGACGCCCATGTCGATGGCGGGCTTGCCGTCGATGCGCAGGCTGTCCGGCGCCTTGGGGTTCTCGAACGACAGGTCGCGGACGTACTGGGCCAGGATGCGGAAGCCGGGGCCTTGCGGCTGGCCGTCCTGCGGCTGGGCTTGGTCGGGCGTCTGGCCGTTGGCGTCGGCGGGCGGCGTGGCGTCGGTCATGGGTATGGAAACCGTCTTGCAGAAATGAGGCGTCCCGCTCGTTCGTCGAGCAGGCATGAGGGGCGGCGGTAGCATGGCGAGACCCTGTGTCGCAACGTCGAGACCGGCGTTCGCCCCCTGCTTCGCCTTGCGCCCGCCCGGATCGACCCCTAATCACATTGTACGCCCAGCCTTTTCGCTTGGGGGAGAGCCCGCCGGGCGTCTTCTGACGTGCGACAGGCGGCCTGACTAAAATCGAGGAACCCACCGTGCCGGTGACCTTTCAGATCGTGATTTTCGCCGTTATCGCGGCGGTTCTGTTGTTCCAGCTCTATAATGTGCTGGGCAAGAAGGTCGGCCGTCAGCCCGAGGACAATCCGAAACCGATTGCGGTTCCGGCGGCGCTGGGCGGCGCGGCCGAGGCGCCCAAGGGGCCTGTCGCCGATCCGGCTTTGACGGCGGCGATCGCGGGGCTGAAGGCGCGTGATCCGAACTTCGACCCCCACCGCTTTCTGGAGGGCGCGCGTCAGGCCTATGAGACCATTGTAGGCGCCTACGCCAAGGGCGACCGCGAGGCTCTGCGTCCCCTGTTGACCGACAAGGTCATGGGCTCGTTCGAGGCGGGCATCGCTGCTCGTGAGGCGCGCGGCGAAGCCGAGAGCGCCGAACTGGTCCACGCCCCGCGCGCCGATCTGGAGCTGGCCACGGCCGAGGGCGACCGCGCCCTGGCCAAGGTGCGCTTCCTGGCCGAGGTGCGCGGCTCCCTGACCCCGTCTGGCGGCGAGACCGTGACTGAAGAGCGCCGCACCGCCGAAATCTGGACCTTTGAGCGGCGACTGGGAACGTCCGACCCCAACTGGGCCCTGGCTCGCGTCGAGCCGGCGACCGCCTGATGATCGCCCGGTCCGCGTCCCTCGATCAGACGGGCGCGGCCCGTCTCCTTACGGCTCCGCTTTCCTGGATGGGCGTCGCAGCTCTGACCCTGCTGGCGGCGGCCTGCGCCTCCACGCCCCGTCCGATCCCGACCCCCGGCCCTACGCCCCCCGGCCCTACGCCGCCCGTCGACAGGCCGACGCCCCCGCCGGTTGCGGGCGAGCTCAACCTGGCGGCCCTGCCCGGCTGGGCCGAGGAAGACCATCTGGCGGCCCTGCGCGCCTATGCCGCCGGTTGCGGTCCGTCGCGCATCGCGATCCAGACCTGTCGCGACGCCAACGCCCTTGTCTCGCGCGCCAATCCCAGCGACGCCCGCGCCTTCCTGGAAAGCCGTTTCGCCGCGACAGAGGTCCAGACCGATGATGGCGATCGGGGGTTGCTGACGGCCTATTTCGCGCCTGAATATCCGGCTCGCCGCACGCCCGACGCCGAGTTCGACGCGCCTGTGCTCAGCCGCCCGGCCAATCTGTCCAGCGTCGGCGATCGCGCCGCCATCGAGGCCGGATCCGCTCAGTCGTCGGTTCTGGCCTGGATGAAGGCGGAAGATCTGTTCTTCCTGCAGATTCAGGGCTCGGGAACCCTGACCTTCCCCGACGGCGCCCGCCTGCGCGCCGCCTACGCCGCCGACAACGGGGCGAAGTTCGTGGGCATCGCCCGCCCCATGGCCGACGAAGGCCTGCTGCCGCGCGACGGCACGTCGGGCGAGGCCATCCGCGCCTGGCTGGCCGCGCATCGCGGGGCCGAGGCGCGCCGCGTGATGGCGCTGAACCCGCGCTATATCTTCTTCACCACCAGGCCCGATGACGGCGATGAGGCGACGGGCGCCGCGGGCGTGCCCCTGCCTGCCCGACGCTCGGTCGCGGTGGACCCCTCGCGCTGGACCTATGGCGAGGCGGCCTGGATCGAGGCGGACGGCGGCAATCTGCGCGGCGCCCGCGCCAGCTATCGCGGCCTGGTCATGACGCTGGACACCGGCTCGGCCATTCGCGGCCCGGTGCGCGCGGACCTCTATATCGGGCGGGGCGACGCGGCGGGGCATGAGGCGGGCGCGGTGCGCCACCCCTTGCGGATGTGGCGCCTTATCCCGCGCGGCTGAGGACGCCTATCGCTTCTTCAGACTGCCCAGTACGCCGCGCAGCAGTTCGCGGGTGATGGTCGATCCGGCGGTGCGCAGCACGGACTTGGTGAGGGCTTCGACCGGGGTCTGCCGGTTGGACGGCGCGCGGGGGCGGGGCGTGGCCGGAGCGCGCGGAGCCGGCGCCGAACGCGCGGCCTTTTCGGCCGCCTTGGCCTCTGCCGCGGCGGTGGCCGTTTCGGCTTCGAGGCGGTCGGCCTGGGCGCGGCGCGCCTTCAGCACCTCTTCGGCGGACTCGCGGTTGACGGCGGTGTCATAGACCCCGCGCACCGGGCTGGCGGCCATGGTCGCGGCGCGCTCGGCTTCGGTCGCCGGGCCGAGGCGCGAGTCGGGCGGACGGATCTTGGTCTGGGCCACCACGGTGGGGGCGCCCTTCTCATCCAGAGTTGAAACGAGCGCTTCGCCCACGCCCAGCGCCTGAATGGCCTCAGCCGTGTCGAAGGCGGGATTGGCGCGGAAACTCTGGGCGGCGGCGCGCAGACCCTTCTGTTCGGCGGGGGTATAGGCGCGCAGGGCGTGCTGCACCCGGTTGCCCAGCTGGGCCAGGACGCTGTCGGGAATGTCGGCCGGGTTCTGGGTGACGAAATAGACGCCGACGCCCTTGGAGCGGATCAGGCGGACGACCTGCTCGACCTTCTCCAGCAGGCCCTTGGGCGCGTCGTTGAACAACAGGTGCGCCTCGTCGAAGAAGAAGACCAGGCGCGGCTTCTCCGGGTCGCCGATCTCGGGCAGCTGCTCGAACAGCTCGCTCAGCAGCCACAGCAGGAAGGCGGCGTACAGGCGCGGGCTGTTCATCAGCCGCGTGGCGTCCAGCACGTTCACCTGGCCCCGGCCGTCCAGGGCGGTGCGCATCATGTCCTCAAGCCGCAGGGCCGGTTCGCCGAAGAAGGCCTTGCCTCCCTGCTGCTCAAGCTGAAGCAGGGCCCGCTGGATGGCGGCGATGGAGGTTGGCGAGACGTTGCCGACCTCACGGCCGATGGTCTGGGCGTTCTCGCCGACATAGGCCAGCAGGGCGCGCAGGTCCTCCAGGTCCAGCAGCAGCAGACCTTCCTTGTCGGCGACGTGGAAGGCGACAGTCAGCACCCCCTCCTGCACGTCGTTCAGCTCCAGCATCCGGGCCAGCAGGGTCGGGCCGACGTCGGAAATGGTGGCGCGGATCGGGTGGCCCTTCTGGCCGTACAGGTCCCAGAAGACGACGGGCGCCGCCTTGCCGTTCAGCGTCAGCCCCATCTTGCCGGCCCGTTCGGCGAACTTCTCAAGCCCGCCGTCCTGGCTGATGCCGGACAGGTCGCCCTTCACATCGGCGCAGAAGACCGGCACGCCCGCCTCGGAAAAGCCCTGGGCCATGATCTGCAGGGTTACGGTCTTGCCGGTGCCGGTGGCGCCCGCCACGACGCCGTGGCGATTGGCCCGGTTCAGCAGCAGCCGTTCAGGCGCGCCTTCAAAGGACTGGCCGAGAAACAGGGCGGGGGCGTCGGTCATGAAGCGGGTCTCCTGCGTGACAAGCCATGCTTAATCGACCGCGCCGCGGCTGCAAGGCGGAACCTCGGCGGTTTACAGCGATTGACGCGAGTTCAAGCCACGACGACAGTCCCGACATGAAGCTTCCGATCACCGTCAATCATTCTTCGCCAGCCTCCAATGCGGTGGTGTTGATCGCTGTCGTGGCGGCAGGAGCGGCCCTTTATTGGCTCAGGGACATCCTGACCCCCCTGGCCATGGCCATGTTCCTGATGATCATGATCGACGGGGTGAAGCGGGCCATCGAGCGCCGCACGCCTATCCCGCCGCGTTTCGCCGGCGCCGCGGCCCTGATCGTCGTGGTGCTGGGCTTCCTGCTGTCGATCTGGATCATCGTCGACGGGGCGGCGGGCTTCTTCACCGACGCCTCGGGCGTGGCGGGCAGCATCGGCCCGCGCATCGACCAGATCAGCCGCGACGTGTCGGGTCTGGTCGGGGTCAGCGATCCGCCGACCTTTCACGACATGATCGCCGGCATCGACGTGCGCGGCTGGCTGACCAGCGCCGCCTTCCAGGTGCAGGGAGCGGCGACCGGCGCCTTCTTCGTCATGATCTACCTGGGCTTCCTGCTGGCGTCTCAGGCGGGCTTCCGCAAGAAGATGGTCGGCATGTTCCCCGAGCGCGGCCCGCGTCAGGAGGCGCTGGAGGTGTTTGAGCGCGTGCGCGGCGGGGTCGAGGGCTATCTGTGGGTCCAGGCTGTGACCGGGGCGATGATCTGCGCCGTAGCCTGGGTGCTGATGCGGGCTGTGGGGCTCCAGAACGCCGAGTTCTGGACCTTCGTCATCTTCATCGTCGGCTTTATTCCGGTGCTCGGCGGGGCGGTCGCAGGCTGCGCCCCGCCCCTGTTCGCCCTGGTGCAGTTCGAGAGCTACTGGCCGGCGGCGGTCCTGTTCGTCGGGCTTCAGGTGCTGCTGTTCCTGGTCGGCAATCTGGTGCAGCCGCGGATGCAGGGCGATAATCAGAACATCGACCCCATCGTCGTGCTGCTGGCCCTGGCCTTCTGGGGCAAGCTGTGGGGCGTGGCGGGGATGTTCCTGTCGACGCCTCTGGCCGTGATGGCCATGGCGATCCTGGCCGAGTTCAAGGGCTCGCGGTGGATCGCCGTCCTGCTGTCGGGCGATGGCGAGCCCTATGCCCGCAAGCCGGACAAGGCGCCGAAACCAAAGGGCGGTTCTTCCTGGCTCGGACGGATTTTGGGCCGCGACGTCCCGCCGCAGGATGGAAGCCTGAAATAATCCTTCAATTGTCCTTGAAAGGCCGCAATCGACGCCTATCTCATCCTCACACGACGCGGCCCTCCCCTCCCCCTCCCGGGCCGCGGCGTCTGAGGCCGGCGCTTCCCCTCCCCCCTCCTGAGCGCCGGACCGAGCAGGCCGTCGGACATCGTTCGACGGCCTTGTTCGTTTTTGGGGCCAGTCTGACAGTTTGTCGCCGGACCGGTTTCTGTCAGAAGGCGGCGGAAATGGGGCTTTTGCTGCTGCGATGCACGGGGCTGACGCGGAAAACCGTCCACAACTGGGCCTCTAGCGCCACATGGTGCGCTGCACACTGAAAATCCATGCATTTCGGCGCTCAAGCGGCCTAGCCGTTCTCGCCGGGCGCGCTAAGGTGCCGCAGTTTTCCCCAGCGGTTTTCCACCGCGCCGTTTGAGACTGTCGTCATGTCCGCTGCTTCGCGCATCGTTCCCGCCGTTCCCGCTGACCTGGGAGCGCTGGAAGCGGCCTATGCGCGGATTGCAGCGCCGCCGGGAGCGCCCGAAAAGGCGCTGCTGGCCCAGGCCTTCGACGACTACGCCGCCGATGAGACGCCTGAACTGGGCGGCGACGATCTGGCGATCCTGCTGGCCGGCGCCTGGCGCGGCGCCCAGGCCCGCAAGGCGGGCGAGCCTGCCCGCATCACCGTCGGTCCTCTGGTCGACGAGCACGGCGTCAACACGGGCTATGATCAGGTCCTGATCCTGCAGGACGACGGTCCCTTCCTGGTCGACAGCGTGCTGGGCGAACTGGCTGAGGCGGGCGTCACCGTGCGCGCCCTGTTCCACCCGATCGTCGAGGTCGAGGCCGGACGCCGCGACTCCTTGATCATCGCCGTCATCGACCCCCTGCCGCAGGAGCGCCGCGACGCCCTGGGCGAAGGGCTGGCGGCCGCCCTGGCTGATGTCCGCGTCGCCGTGCGCGACCACGCCTCCATGCTGGAGGCGATGGGCGCCGAGATCGCTCGCCTGGAAGCCCATCCGCCGGTCGGCGTGGCGAGCGAGGTCCTGGCCGAAAACCTGGCCTTCCTGCGCTGGGTCAAGGACGATCATTTCGTCTTCCTGGGCGCGCGTCAGTACGACTATCCGCGCCGCGCCGACGGCGCCTATGAGGCCGAGGCGCCTCTGAGCCAGTCGACCGACGGCCTGGGCGTCCTCAGCGACCCCGAACGCCGCGTCCTGCGCCGCGCCAATGAGCCGGCCGTGCTGACCCCCGCCATGCAGGCCCAGTTGAACGAGAGCGAGCCGGTCACGGTGGCCAAGGGCAATATGCGCTCTCGCGTGCACCGCCGCGCCTATATGGACTACATCGGCGTCAAGCGTTTCGACGATCAGGGCCGGGCCGTGGGCGAGACCCGCTTCGTCGGCCTGTTCACCCATGAAGCCTATGACGTCATGGCGCATGAGGTGCCGCTGCTGCGCCGTAAGGTCGAGAACGCCCTGGCGCGCGCCGACAAGGCGCCGGGCAGCCACAACCACAAGCGCCTGCGCACCATCCTGGAAAACTATCCGCGCGACGAGCTGTTCCAGATCGGCGAGGACGAGCTGCTGGATACGGCGCTGGGCATCCTGCACCTGTATGACCGCCCGCGCATCCGCCTGTTCACGCGCCGTGATCCGTTCGACCGGTTCGTCTCGGTGCTGTGCTTCGTGCCGCGCGAACGCTACGACGCCGGTCTGCGCCAGCGTATCGGCGCCATTCTGGCCCAGGCCTGGGGCGGCCGGGTGTCGGCCGCCTATCCGCAGATGTCGGACCAGCCGCTGACCCGCGTCCACTACATCATCGGCGTGACGCCGGGCGAGCATCCGGTTCCCGACCTCAAGGCGTTGGAGGCCGAGGTGGCCGAGGCCGGCCGCAGCTGGATCGACCGCTTCGAGCGCGCCCTGCGCCAGGCCGGGGTGGACGAAGCCGCCGTCGGCCCGACCAGCGCCCGCTGGGCCGAGGGCTTCGGCGTCGCCTTCCGCGACCGCTATGACGCGGCCGAGGCCGTGGCCGATCTGGAGCAGTTCGACCGTCTGAACGACGGCTCGGCGGCCGATGGCGTCCATGCCGAGCCGGTGGCGGTGCGCGCCTTCCGCACGGCGGACGAGACCAAGCTGCAGTTCCGTTTCAAACTGTATCGTCGCGGCTCGGCCGTGCCGCTGTCGGACGTCCTGCCGATCCTGGCCGACATGGGCCTGAAGACGCTGGAGGAATCCGACCACGTGGTGCGCGCGATCGGCCAGGAGCCGATCTATATCCACGACTTCCTGCTGGAAGACCCGCACGGCGCCGACCTGGTCTTCGCCGATCTCAAGACCCCGTTCGAAGAGGCCTTTAAGGCTGTGTGGAACGGCCGCACCGAGAGCGACGGCTTCAACCGTCTGGTGCTGGAACTGGGCGTCGACTGGCGCGAGGCGGCCCTGATCCGCACCCTGGCCCGCTATCGTCAGCAGACCGGTCTGGACCCGTCGCAGGCGGTGCAGGAAGCGGCCCTGCGCGAATATCCCGACGTGGCGCGCGCCATCCTGTCGCTGTTCAAGGCCAAGTTCGATCCGGCCCACGGCGGCTCGGTCGCCGAGCGTGAAGCGGCCGTGGCCGAGCTGGACGCCAAGATCGAGACCCTGCTTCAGGAAGTGAAGAGCCTGGATCACGACCGCGCCCTGCGCCGGATCGCCGGGCTGATCGACGGGATCAAGCGCACCAACTTCTATCAGGTCGACGCCGAGGGTCACCCGAAGGCGCACATCTCGATCAAGATCGCCGGTCAGGAACTGGCCGACCTGCCCCTGCCCAAGCCGTTCCGCGAAATCTTCGTCTGGGCGCCGCACATCGAGGGTTCGCACCTGCGCTTCGGCCCGGTGGCGCGCGGCGGCCTGCGCTGGTCGGATCGTCGCGACGATTTCCGCACCGAGGTCCTGGGTCTGGTGAAGGCCCAGCAGGTCAAGAATTCGGTCATCGTGCCGGTCGGCTCCAAGGGCGGCTTCTATCCCAAGCAGCTGCCGGTCGGCGGCACGCGCGAGGAAATGCAGGCCGAGGCCATTCGCGCCTATAAGACCTTCCTGTCGGGCATGCTGGATATCACCGACAACATCGTCGGCGACGCCGCCCCGGTGCGCCCGGCTGACGTCGTGGCCTGGGAAGGCGACGACCCCTATCTGGTCGTGGCCGCCGACAAGGGCACGGCGACCTTCTCGGACATCGCCAACAGCGTGAGCCAGTCCTATGGCTTCTGGCTGGACGACGCCTTCGCCTCGGGCGGCTCGGCCGGTTACGACCACAAGGAGATGGGCATCACGGCGCGCGGCGCCTGGGAGGCGGTCAAGCGCCACTTCCGCGAAGTCGGCAAGGACATCCAGACCGAGCCCTTCACGGTGGTCGGCGTCGGCGACATGTCCGGCGACGTCTTCGGCAACGGCATGCTGCTGTCCAAGGCGACCAAGGTCGTGGCGGCTTTCGATCACCGCGACATCTTCATCGACCCGAACCCGGATCCGGCCAGGTCGTGGGAAGAGCGCATGCGTCTGTTCGAGACCCCGCGCACCAGCTGGCAGGACTATGACAAGAGCCTGATCTCGGAGGGCGGCGGCGTCTTCTCGCGCTCGGCCAAGTCGATCACCCTGACCCCGCAGATCAAGGACCTGCTGGACATCGAGGCCGACACGGTGGACCCGGTCACCCTGATGCAGGCCATCCTCAAGGCCCGCGCCGAGCTGCTCTACTTCGGCGGCATCGGCACCTACATCAAGGGTTCGGGCGAGACCAACCTGCAGGTCGGCGACAAGGCCAATGACGCCATCCGCGTCAACGGCGGCGATATCCGCGCCCAGATCATCGGCGAAGGCGCCAACCTGGGCATGACCCAACTGGGCCGCATCGAGGCGGCGCGCGCAGGCGTGCGGCTGAACACCGACGCCATCGACAACTCGGCCGGCGTGGACTCCTCCGACCAGGAGGTGAACATCAAGATCCTGTTGGGCGGCGCCATCGCCTCGGGCCACTTGAAGGCCGAAGACCGCAACGCCCTGCTGAAGTCGATGACCGACGAGGTGGCGCACAACGTCCTGCGCCACAACTACGACCAGACCCTGGCCCTGACCCTGCAACAGGCCGAAGGCGCCGCAGCGCTGGACGCCCAGCAGGCCTTCATGCAGCACCTGGTTTCGATCGGTAAGCTGAACCGGGCGGTGGAATACCTGCCCGACGACGCCCGCATGGCCGAGATGAAGCTGCAGGGCCAGGCCCTGTCGCGGCCGGAGCTGGCGGTCCTGACCGCCTATTCCAAGCTGGAGCTGTTCGATGAGATCGTCGGCTCGGCGGCGCCGGACGACGCCTTCTTCGAGCGGATGCTGGTCGACTACTTCCCCACCCCGCTGGCCCAGTTCGAAGAGGACATGAAGGGCCACCGCCTGCGTCGCGACATCATCGCCACCGTGCTGTCGAACGAGATCGTCAACATGGCCGGGCCGACCTTCCCCGACCGCCTGCGCGCGGCGGCGGAATGCGACACCGCCGCCATGGTCACGGCCTTCGAGACCGCGCGCCACGTCTTCCGCCTCGATGAGGCCTGGAAGGCGGTCGAGGCCCTGGACCTGAAGATCCCGGCGGAGGCCCAGACGGCTCTGTATCAGGAGATCGCCCTGGTCCTGCGTCGCCAGACCTTCTGGCTGGCGCGCCGCGCGGCCCGCACCGAGACGACGGTGGGCGGCATGATCGCCGCCTATCAGCCCGCCGCCGACGCCCTGCGCGCCGCCGGTCCGGACGTGCTGTCGCGCTATGAGCACGCCCGCTACGAGAGCCGGGTCCAGACCTTCATCGGCCTGGGCGCGCCCGAAGAGCTGGCCCGCGACATCGCCATGCTGCGTCCGATGGTGGCCACGGCCGACATCGGCGACCTGGCCGGCGAACTGGGTTGGGACGCTCCGGCGATGGCCCGCGTCTACCACCAGGTCGGCGCCGCCTTCGACTTCGACCGCCTGCGCGTGGCGGCCGGGTCCGTGCCGTCGGGCGATCACTTCGATCGCCTGGCCGTGCGTCGCCTGATCCAGGACCTGATGACCGAGCAGCAGCAGCTGGCCCGCGCCGTGGCCACCGCCTCGGCCCAGGCAGCCGGCGCCGGCGAGGACAGCGCGGAACAGGCGGTCGACGCCTGGATCGGCGCTCGCATGGATCAGGTGGAGGCCCTGCGCGGCTCGGTCGACGAGATCGAGACCTCGGGCTCCGGCTGGACCTTCGCCAAGCTGACCATCGCCAACGGGGCCATCCGCGAAGTGCTGGCTTCGGCTTCTTAAGCAAGGTGACGCCGGGCGAGAGCCCGGCGTCACGCGCTACGCTCGCGACGCGGTCGCTCGCTGCTTGAGCGCTTTTTGAGGCGCTATCGCTCGCCGCGCGGCGGCTTGCTGCTTGAGCGCTTCTTGGAGTGCTATTGGCGGCTTCGGTAAAATCAGGGCCCGTCCGTTTCGTCGTCTGGCGAGGCGGGCGGGCCTTGGCGTTTGGGGCGGGGTCGGTTTAGGTGGCGCCTTGCTGTTCAGTGAACCGGAGGGCCCATGCCCAGGAAGTTCCTCGTCGTCGTAGACGACAGTCCCGAGCTGGGCGCCGCCCTGGCCTACGCCTCGCGGCGGGCGCGCTCGACCGGGGGCCATGTGGTGCTGCTGCGCGCCCTGCCCGGCGGATCGGACGAGCACTGGTCCGGCGTCCGTGATGAAATCCGCCGTCAGCAGCGCGAAGAGGCGGAAAGCCTGCTGACCCGGCTTGGCGAGAAGGTGGCCGAAACCTCGGGCGCCCCGCCCGTCTATCTGATCGAGGAGGGCGATCCCCAGGCCGCCATCCGCAAGGCCGTCGGCGACGACCCCGACATCAAGATTCTGATCCTGGCGGCCGGGGCCAACGGTCGCGGTCCCGGCCCGCTGATCTCGGCGGTGCTGAAACAGGGCGCGGCCTTCACCGGCCGCAAACTGCCCGTCACCATCGTGCCCGGCGAACTGACCGACGAAGAGATTCAGGACCTGGCCTGACCGTCATGAAAATCCGTCTGATCGCCGCCGCCGTCCTGTTGTCACTGGCGGCGTTCGCGCCCGACGCCCGGGCGCAGTCGGGGGCGCGAAGCTATGCGGTCCAGGGCGACTGCGACGGCCGCCCGGCGACGCAGGTGCGCATGGCGCCGGGCTATTGTCTCGGATTGGTATGGCAGGGGGGCGGGCAGGACGGCCCGCGTATGCCGCGCGGCCTGATGCCTCTGGACGGCGGCGACTGGCTGGTCACCGATCTGGGCGCGTGGGAGGCGGGCAAGGGGGCGGTGTGGCGCCTGTCGTTTGCGGCTGACGGCGCGGCGCGCTGGCGACGACTGGCGGGCGGGCTGTCCATGCCGCACACGGCCAAGCGCGGGCCGGACGGACGCATCTATGTGTCCGAGATGAACCGTATCCTGACGCTGGACCCTGACGCGGCCGATGCAGCGGCCAGCGTCCGCACCGTCATCGGCGACCTGCCGGACAACCGGCTGCACGACAATCGCCACCCCCTGTCCAGCTTCGTCTTCGACGGGAACGGCGACCTGTTGGTCAATGTCGGGGCGCCCAGTGACCGCTGTCTGGACGCGGCGGGCAAGCCGAAGGTCGATGCGCGCGGGGCCTGCGTCGAGGACGCCGCGACAGCGCAGGTGCGGCGTCACGCCTATCTGGGGAACGGTCGCTGGGCCGAAGACAGCACCGTCTTCGCCTCAGGCTTGAGGAACTCCATCGCCCTGGTGAGGCACCCGTCGGGGACGGTGCTTCAGGCCGAGAACTCGGTCGATCTGGAGACGCCGGATCATCCCTATGACGAGATCAACGTCCTGACGCAGGGGCGCCATTACGGCTGGCCCTATTGCGTCGATCTGGTCACGCCCCTGCCGGGCTGGCCTGCGCGTCAGGCGCGCTGCAATGAGCGCGAGAAGCCGATCGCCCTGTTGCCCCCGCACGCGGCGCCGCTGGACCTGATCTACTATGAGGGGGCGATGTTCCCCGAACTTCAGGGGCGGCTGCTGATGACCTGGCACGGTTTTCGCCGGACAGCGGGCCGTATCGTGGCGGTCGAGACGGACGAGGCGGGACGGCCCCTGACCGATATCGGCGGACGGTACGCCATCTATCCGCGCGGCGCCCTGCCCTACCCCGCTGGCGCGCCCAGCGTGAACGGCAAGGTGCTGACGCCGGGCTGGGACAGGATCGCCGGCCGCCACCCGCGCGGCTCTCCCGTGACGATGGCGACGGCGCCGGACGGCTCCATCTGGGTCACGGATGACAGAAGCCGGGCGATCCTGAGAATCGCCCGGCCCCGGTAGGCTTGGGTTTTAAGAGGGCGGCTTAGCCCTTCTGGCCGTCCCGCTTGGCCAGGACGCGCAGGCGCAGGGCGTTCAGCTTGATGAAGCCTTCCGCGTCCTTGTGGTCATAGGCCTGGACGCCTTCTTCGAAGGTCACCAGATCCTGATCGTACAGGCTGTTGGGGCTCTCGCGGCCGATGATGGTGACGTTGCCCTTGTAGAGCTTGACGCGAACCGTGCCCGAGACCTTCTGCTGGCTGTGGTCGATGGCGGCCTGCAGCATCTCGCGCTCCGGGCTGAACCAGAAGCCGTTGTAAATGAGCGAGGCGTATTTCGGCATCAGCTCGTCCTTCAGGTGCATGGCGCCGCGATCCAGCGTGATCGATTCCATGCCGCGGTGGGCGGCCAGCATGATCGTGCCGCCGGGGGTCTCATAGACGCCGCGCGACTTCATGCCGATGAAGCGGTTCTCGACCATGTCCAGACGGCCGACGCCGTTGTCGTGGCCCAGCTGGTTCAGCTTCGTCAGCAGGGCGGCGGGCGACAGGGCCTCGCCGTCGATGGCGACCGGATCGCCCTTTTCATAGGCGATGGTGATGATGGTCGGGGCATCCGGCGCGTCTTCCGGCGCGATGGTGCGCTGGTGCACGAACTCGGGCGCCTCGACGGCCGGGTCTTCCAGCACCTTGCCCTCGGACGAGGAGTGCAGAAGGTTGGCGTCCACCGAGAAGGGGGCCTCGCCGCGCTTGTCCTTGGAGATCGGGATCTGGTGCTTCTCGGCGAAGTCCAGCAGGGCCTCGCGGGACTTGAAGTCCCATTCGCGCCACGGGGCGACGACGCGGATGTCGGGCTCCAGCGCATAATAGCCCAGCTCGAAGCGGACCTGATCGTTGCCCTTGCCGGTGGCCCCGTGACAGACGGCGTCGGCGCCGACCATGCGGGCGATCTCGATCTGGCGCTTGGAGATCAGCGGGCGGGCGATCGAGGTGCCCAGCAGATACTGGCCTTCATAGACGGTGTTGGCGCGGAACATCGGGAAGACGAAGTCGCGCACGAACTCTTCGCGCAGGTCGTCGATGAAGATGTTCTCGGGCTTGATGCCCAGCTTCAGCGCCTTTTCCTTGGCGGGGGCGAGCTCCTCGCCCTGCCCCAGATCGGCGGTAAAGGTCACCACCTCGGCATTATATTCCGTCTGCAGCCACTTCAGGATGATCGACGTGTCCAGCCCGCCCGAATAGGCGAGGACGACTTTCTTGGGGGCGGGCTTGCTCATCGGTCGGGAATTCCTTTCAACAGGATGCGTATCGGCGCATTCGGCGCGCTTAAAGGACCAGACGCGCCGCGATGCAAGGGCATGATTGCGGCGCCGCGCCTCGAACCGCCGCTCTAAGCAGAAAGGGCGCCGCGAGCCAGCCCGCAACGCCCTTATTTCAGGCTGTTTTTTCAGCCGTTTAGCAAGTTCAGGCGGCCAGGGCTTTGAGCGCGTCCACCAGGTCGGTCTTTTCCCACGAGAAGCCGCCGTCGGCGTCCGGCGTCCGGCCAAAGTGGCCATAGGCGGCGCTGCGGCGATAGATGGGCTTGTTTAGACTCAGATGCTCGCGGATGGCGCGCGGCGAGGCGCCGCCGATCAGCTTGGGCAGTTCGCGCTCCAGCACCGCCTCGTCGATCCTGCCCGTGCCGTGCAGGTCGACGTGGACCGACAGGGGCTTGGACACGCCGATGGCGTAGCTGATCTGGATGGTGCAGCGGTCGGCCAGACCCGCCGCGACGACGTTCTTGGCCAGGTAGCGGCAGGCATAGGCGGCCGAGCGGTCCACCTTGGTCGGGTCCTTGCCGGAGAAGGCGCCGCCGCCGTGCGGGGCCGCCCCGCCGTAGGTGTCGACGATGATCTTGCGCCCGGTCAGGCCCGCGTCGCCGTCCGGCCCGCCGATGACGAAGGTGCCGGTCGGGTTGATGTGCCATTCGGTCTCGGCGGTGATGAAGCCTTGCGGCAACACCTGTTCGACATAGGGCTTCACGATGGCCGCGATCTGGGCCTGGCTCAGGTTCGCCTTGTGCTGGGTCGAGACGACGATGGAGGTCGCGCGCACGGGACGGCCGTCTTCATAATGCAGGGTCACCTGGCTTTTGGCGTCGGGCTCCAGGCCCGGCTCCTTGCCCGAGTGGCGGGCTTCGGCCAGGGCTTTCAGGATGCTGTGGCTGTAGGCCAGGGTGGCCGGCATCAGTTCAGGCGTCTCGTTCGAGGCGTAGCCGAACATGATGCCCTGATCGCCTGCGCCCTCGTCCTTGTCTTCGCCGGCGTCGACGCCCTGGGCGATGTGGGCCGATTGCGGGTGCAGGTGGTTCTGGAATTCTAGCGTCCGCCAGTGGAAGCCGTCCTGCTCATAGCCGATGTCGCGCACGACGCCGCGCACCGTATCTTCGATTTCCTGTTCGACGCCGGGGGCCCAATTGCCCTCCGTGTCCATGATGCCTTCGCCGCGGATCTCGCCGGCCAGCACCACCAGATTGGTCGTCGTCAGGGTTTCACAGGCCACCCGCGCCTCGGGGTCCTTGGACAGAAACAGGTCGACGATGGCGTCCGAAATCTGATCGGCGACCTTGTCAGGGTGGCCTTCCGAAACGCTCTCGGAGGTGAAGAGGAACGACGAACGGGCCAAGGCAGGCTCCTGGGGTGAGGGCAGGTCCGCTAGACATATAAAGATATGCTTATACCTGCAAGGCGACTTTAGCCTGTCGGATCGGCCTGTTCCAATCATCCTGAGGCTGATCTGGGATTTCGCAAGCGCACGCTTGCTATTGCGCTGCAGCATTTCATGTGGCAGCAAAATCCGCTCTTCCTTAAGAAGTAGACCTGTTCCGCCTTTGTGGTCGGGTTTATGCCTATACATTTGGAATAATCATGCCGAATCCAAACATCCTAGACGCGGCCTTGACCCGTCTCGACGAGGCCGCCCGCCACGTGCAGATCGATAGCGATGTGCTGGAGAAGCTGAAATATCCGCGCGAGACCATGAAGGTCCGATTGCTGATCCGTATGGACGACGGGTCGCGCAAATCCTTCCTGGCGTGGCGTTGCCGCTATGACGACACGCGCGGTCCGACCAAGGGCGGCATTCGTTTTCATCCCGACTCAACGGTTGAGGAGGTCGAGACCCTGGCCTTCTGGATGACGGTGAAGTGCGCCGTGACCAATCTGCCCTACGGCGGCGGCAAGGGGGCGGTGCAGGTCGACCCCAAGAGTCTGTCCAAGGCCGAGCTGGAACGGCTGTCGCGCGCCTATGTCCAGGCTTTCGCGGGCATCATCGGCCCGGATCGCGATATTCCGGCCCCCGACGTCTACACCAACGCCATGATCATGGGCTGGATGGCCGATGAGTACGCCTCCATCCAAGGGCAGGCGGCGCCCGCCGTCATCACGGGCAAGCCGATCGCCCTGGGCGGCTCGGTCGGACGTGAGGACGCCACGGCGCGCGGCGGCTTTTACCTGACCTGTCATCTGACCGAGCGGCTGGGCCTGCCGACCGAAGGCCTGCGCGTGGCGGTTCAGGGCTTCGGCAATGCGGGCCAGCACGTGGCGCGCCTGTTCCGCAGCATCGGCGCCAAGATCGTCGCCGTGTCTGACTCGGGCGGCGCCGTTCATGCGGCCTCCGGCCTCGACGTGGACGCCCTGCTGGCGGCCAAGGCGGCTGGTCATTCGGTGGTTCAGGCTGAACACGGCGGCAAGGTCATTTCGCCGGATGAACTGATCGCTGTCGAATGCGATGTCCTGGCGCCCTCGGCGATGGAGGACATGGTCCACGACGGCAACGCGGGCTCGGTCCGGGCCAAGGTCGTGCTGGAACTGGCCAACGGCCCGATCACGCCCGAGGGCGACCGCATTCTGGCCGAAAAGGGCGTGATCGTCCTGCCGGACATCCTGGCTAACGCCGGCGGCGTGACGGTGTCCTATTTCGAATGGGTTCAGAACCGCCAGGGCTATTACTGGACGCTGGACGAGGTGCAGTCGCGGCTCAAGTCCATCATCGAGACTGAGGGCGATGCGGTATGGTCCATCGCGGAGGACAAGGGCGTCACCTTGCGAACAGCGGCCTATATCCACGCGCTTGGCCGTCTGGCGGGCGCGATTGAGGCGCACGGCACCCAGCAGTTCTTCACCAGCTAGATAGTATCGTCGACCCTTAGACTTCGCCAAAGCGTCGCATTTCCAACGGCTTCTCCGTCATCTTCCTTCGGCAAGAGGGCGGCGAGCCATGGTTGGGGCCACGCGATGGATGTCTTCTACTGCCTGATCCACACGCCGGAGGCGATCACGCCCGAGCTGTGCGTGCTGCCCGGCGCCACCGAGGTCGAGGCCGTGCGCGGCCTGACCGAGGTTGCGCGCGACTGGCCCCGCCTCGAACGCATCGACCTCTATCGCGGCAATCACGAGGTTCGCAGCTTCGCGCCCAGCGACCTCGCCCCGGCCTGCCTCGTCCGCACCCTCGCAGCGTGATGTGCAGGCATGCGCCTGCGCTGTTCATCTAGCGTACGTTTCGACCTGAAACGCCGCCAGCAGCGTCGTTCACGTCTTTCTAGAATGGATGAACGGTCCAGGCGGCGCCTGCGAAGCAAGACACGCTCAGAAAGATGAGGAAGATCTCAAAGGGCGACAGCCTCCAGATAGAGGGCGCGTGACGGGCTTTTGCGGACATGGCGGCCTCATGGTTTCCAGAATAATCCTGAGTCCCGCCCCGGTTGAGCCCCTGACGGATAGCGGTTGGCCCTAGAGGCCGCCCAAAGCGCATCTCGCAGCTGGTCTTCTGTTCCTAAGGGCTCCATCCGCGACGCTTGTACGGATGTCGGCCCCAGTCCCAGCCCCCCTCAACCGGCGCGCGGACATTGATCGGAACCTGTCGCCGCGTCTCCGTCGCTCCGATCAGGCCAGATCGCGTATGCGCATGACGCCGCTGCTGCTGGTCTGGACCTCAAACCGTCCGGTTCCGCGAATGAGATCGGACAGTTTGGGGTATCCGTATGTTCGCTGGTCGAAATCCGGGTAGGCGTTGCGGAGACGGTTGCCGAGACCGCCCACGGCGACCCACCCGTCTCCATCCTCGTCCATATCGGCGATCACGGTCGCGATCAGCCGCGCAGCTTCCGCCGGCCTCCGCTTGCTGTCGCTGGAGCGGCGCACGGTTTTCGATGGATCGACATCCCCGTCGCCGGGAAGGCTCAGATTTTCAGTATAGATGAAGCGAGTGCAGGCCTGACGGAAGCTCTCGGGAGTCTTCTGCTCTCCGAATCCATAGACGTCGACGCCCTCTTCGCGAATGCGCGATGCAAGGCGGGTGAAATCAGCGTCCGACGAGACCAGGCAAAAACCGTCGAACCGGCCGGAATGCAGGAGATCCATGGCGTCGATGACCAGCGCGATGTCGCCCGAGTTCTTGCCCTTGGTGTTGGCGAAATTCTGCTGGGGCTGGATGGCGAACCGCGCGAGCACCTTCGTCCAGCCAGCAATCTGAGGACTGGCGAAATCGCCGTAGATGCGTCGCGCCGATGCTTCGCCTAAAGCGGCGATCTCGGTGAATAAGGCTTCGGCGATTTTCGGAGAGGCGTTTTCAGCGTCGATCAGCACAGCCAGCCGGGGAGCCCGGCCTTCAATCGCCATGGGGGGTATCCGCCTTCGCCTTGGAGCGCGGCTTCGCGTCGTCTGCCGCCCGTCGGGCGGAGAGGCGATCTGGCGAACGCGACGGCGGAGGCGCGTTCAAAGCCTCGGCGACGCCTGAGAGGAAACGGAGCCGCCGTTGGGCCGCCAGCGCTGGATCGTCCCCATAACGCATCGCGCGGCCGTCGACACGGCCCGCCTCGTCTCGAACCCGACGGACCAGGGCGGCGAGATGCCCCTTGCTTTTGCGGTCATCCATGACGACTGCATGGATCCGGGCCTCGGTCAGTCGTCGTTGCAAAGCAGCGTCAACATCCTGGCCCAGACCCGATCTCACGGCCATCTGGACAAAGTCCTGCGCGTACAGGCGCACGAAACTCTCTTCGATCATCCAGGGTCTTTCGAAAACGACGGCAAGGCCGTCTGGTGTCCTGACACAGGCGAGGTCGCCTTTCTTCTGGGCGCGCGGGCTGTCTTCACCGCAGCCGGTTTGGGACCAGCGGCGCGCCTGGCGGCCTCGGCGTCAATAAGCGGAAGAATGTCGGATGCAGCCGCGATCTGAGGCGGCAGACCATGCAGAACCAACCGTTGCGCATTGACGCGCAGAGCCGACAGATCCGCATCGCTCATTAAGGGAAGTTTCTCAGCCAGAGGCGACACAGGCGCCTCCTTCCGCCAGAGGCTCGGGGCGACGCGTCAAGCGCCACCCCTTCAACTGGTTGAAGCCGATCTCGACTCTGACTTCATCCCCCAGGACACTGGTCTTTAGCGGTCGATTAAGGCTGGGAAGAACGGTGATGGTATGGCCGTTTTCCAACCGGACCCGACGCGCTCCCAGCGGAAGCAGGCCAGTCACGACCCCGTCGAAGGCGATCCGGCCATCACGAAAAGTGACGATGTCGCCTCTAGGCCGCCACCACAAGGCGGGCTGCGGATTCCTTACCGCTGCGGGAGTCCAGTTCGACCTCGAAGTCGAGCTTCTGCCCCTCATTGAGAGAGGAAAACTCGGAGGCTTCTACCGCGGAAGCGTGCACGAAGACGTCCTTGCCTCCATCGTCAGGCGCGATAAAGCCGTAACCCTTGGTTGAATTATACCATTTTACTGTGCCGGTAGCCATTTTCAGACCTCCTATAGCGTTGGCGGCAGAGAAAGCCTCTGAAGCCTGTCGGGTCTGGATGGGATCGGCTTTTGAACCTCTATGCGTCGTGCAGAAAAGGGCAGCAGCGTTACGCAAGAAGATCGACATGTTTGATGTGGGGACGGATCACCATCAACGCAAGGTCGGGACGATAATAATCGAAACAGGCTCACGATGAGGGCCCGCCGTTGACCAGCGGGCCTCGAATTATTTCGACTGCTTTGATCCGACGGCTGCCTTGTCGACCAAGTTCTTCACGCTTGGATTGGAAACATTGGTCTTAGGTTTGACCTTCTTCGGCTTTCCTTTGGATTCTTTCATCGTTCTTGGCCTCTCATGTGCCCGGAGACCCTAACAGGCCAAGCCCCGGCAAATGAGGCCGCAACCCGCTATCCGCGGAATATGACCGTCCTGCCCTAGACGCGCTCCAGATACCGAAACGACCACAGGACAGCAGCATCGACGCCTGCATGATGGCGTGAGGATATCCACGCAGCTCCCAAGCGGAAGCGCCTTCCGGCTTATCCTGGCCGGGCGTCAAAGCTAGCGGTGCTCTGGAAAGGTGGTGCCGCTTAGGTGACTCGAACACCTGACCCCCTCATTACGAATG
Source organism: Brevundimonas sp. S1H14 (assembly GCF_047716865.1). Lineage (NCBI taxonomy): Bacteria > Pseudomonadati > Pseudomonadota > Alphaproteobacteria > Caulobacterales > Caulobacteraceae > Brevundimonas > Brevundimonas sp. S1H14. Next base: position 239,526 of record NZ_CP136679.1, read on the forward strand.
AGGTGCTCTACCAGCTGAGCTAAAGCGGCCCCGGCGTCGTCCGCGTATGGAGGCGCGGGCGAGCGAGGAGGGCTCTTTATACGGGAGCGGCAGGCTTGCCAAGAGCCGATAGCATCGCCGGCTCATCCGGGGCGGCGGCGATGCGGATTTCCGTGAAATTGAAGGCGCGCAGGGGCGTGGCGGCGGCTTCGGAAATGCAGATGGCGACGCGGCCGGAAGAGGCGGCGCGCGGCAGATTGGCCGCCAGGATTGTAGCAAGCGCGCGGGCGGCGCGGGGGGAGTGGAGCATCACAGCGTCGAAGGTTGCGGGCGCCGGGGCGTGGGTCTCGAAGGCGGCGTAGACGGGCAGGCGCTGGACCGGGCGGTCGGGCAGCAGGGTGGGCAGGTCGCCCGCTGGTTCGCGCGCGCCGGGGGCCAGCAGGGGACCGGGCGGGGCTTCGGCCGCGATCAGGCGGGCGAGGGCGTGGATATCGCCGGAGGCTGAGCGGACGTCGGCGAAGCCTGCGGCGCGGGCCGCTTCGGCGGTGGCGTCGCCGACCGCGAAGACGGGATGGCGGCTAAAGCGCGGGGCCAACGGGGCGAAGGCCTCGACGCCGTTGGGGCTGGTCAGGGCGAGAACGGCGACGGCGGCCGGGTCAGGCGCGGCGTCGAGGGCGCCGGGCAGGGGCGCCAAGGTCAGCAGGGGGACGACGAGCGGGGTGAAGCCGAGGGCTGTCAGACGGTCCGCTGTGCGGGCGGCGCCCGGTTCGGCGCGCGTGACCCAGACGCGACGGATCGGCGTCATCGCTCTAAAGCGCGATCTTCTGGTCGCCGGCGACGGCCTGAATCTGGCCGCCGAGGTCGAGGCCGAAGGCGCGGGCGGCGGCGTGATCGGCGTCGGCGGCGATGTCGCCCGAGCGGGTCCAGCGGCCCGCGCCGTTGGGGCTGAGCATTTCGGTGCTGAGGTGCAGGCGGTCGTCCGCGATGTGGGCGTAGGCGCCGATGGCGGTGCGGCACGAGCCTTCCAGCGCGGCCATGGCGCCGCGCTCGGCGGCGACAGCGAGGGCGGTGGGGGAGTGGTTGAGGGCGCGGGTCCAGGCGGCGTTCACGTCGCCCTCGCGCGTCTGCAGGGCCAGGGCGCCCTGACCCGGCGCGGGCAGGAAGGCGTCCAGCGGCAGGCGCTGGCGGATGACGTCGTCGAGGCCCAGGCGGTTGAGGCCCGAACAGGCCAGCAGGATGGCGTCGAAGTCGCCGTCGCGCAGGCGCTTCAGCCGGGTGTCGACGTTGCCGCGCAGCATCTCGATGTTCAGGTCGGGGCGCAGGGCCAGGGCCTGCGCCTGACGACGCAGTGAAGCGGTGCCGAAACGGGCGCCCTGCGGCAGGTCGGCGAAGGTCGCGTAATGGTCGCTGATGAAGGCGTCGCGGGGGTCTTCGCGCTCTGGCACGGCGGCGATGGCCAGACCGGGAGGCTGTTCGGCAGGGACATCCTTCATCGAGTGGACGGCGACGTCGACGCGGCCGTCCAGCAGGGCCTCTTCGATCTCCTTGGTGAACAGGGCCTTGCCGCCGACTTCCAGCAGGCGGCGATCCTGGATGCGGTCGCCGGTGGTGACGATCTCGACCAGGGGAACCAGGGTTTCGATCTCGGCTTCGGGCACGCCCAGGGCGCGGCCAATGGCGCGCTGCATCATGCCCGACTGGGCCAGAGCCAGGCGCGAACGTCGGGTGCCGATGCGCAGGAGAGGTTGAGTCACGTCGAGACGCCGTTGCGAAAGGGGGGGCGGGTCGCTAACTCCGCCCGATGACAATGGACGCGGACTATAGCAGGGCGGCGGACGGGGCAACCGAACGCGGGTCGGACGGTTTGACCGTGCTGGGCCTTGAGACCAGTTGCGACGAGACCGCCGCCTCGGTGGTGCGACTGTCGGCGGCGGGCGCCGAGGTGCTGTCCAGCGTCATCCACAGCCAGATCGACGACCACGCGGCCTATGGCGGGGTGGTGCCGGAAATCGCCGCCCGCAGCCATGTGGAGATGATCGACGGCGTGACGCGCCGGGCCATGGCCGAGGCCGGGCTGGACTGGAGCGCGCTGGACGGCGTGGCGGCGACGGCGGGGCCGGGCCTGGTCGGCGGGGTCATGGTCGGCCTGTCCTACGGCAAGGCGGCGGCGCTGGCGCGGGGGTTGCCGCTGATCGCAGTCAACCATCTGGAGGGCCATGCGGTGTCGGCGCGGCTGGGGGCGGAGACGACCTATCCCTTCCTGCTGCTGCTGGTGTCGGGCGGGCACTGCCAGCTGCTGGAGGTGCGCGGCATCGGCGACATGAGCCGGCTGGGCACGACGATCGACGACGCGGCGGGCGAGGCCTTCGACAAGATCGCCAAGGCCATGGGGCTGGGCTATCCGGGCGGGCCGGCGCTGGAGAAGCTGGCGGCGTCAGGCGACGGGGCGCGGTTCGAGCTGCCGAGGGCGCTGCTGGGGCGCAAGGACTGCGACTTCTCTTTCTCGGGGCTGAAGACGGCGGCGTCGCGTCTGGCCCAGACCTGCGAGACGGAGCAGGATCGGGCCGATCTGGCCGATGCGGTGCAGAAGGCGATCGCGCGCCAGCTGGCCGAACGGTCCGAGCGGGCGATGAAGGATTACGCCGAGGCGCATGAGCATCGCCTCTTTGTGGTGGCTGGAGGCGTGGCGGCCAACAAGACGATCCGGCGGACGCTGGAGGATCTGGCGACCAAGCAAGGCTTCGCCTTCCTGGCGCCGCCGATGGCCTATTGCACCGACAATGCGGCGATGATCGCCCTGGCGGGGGCCGAACGGCTGGAAAAAGGCCTGACCTCCGACATCGATGTCGCCGCCCGGCCGCGATGGCCTCTGGACGAGACGCGCGCCAGCGTTGATCCTGTGCACAAGAAAACGGGCCGCAAGGGCGCCAAGGCTTAAAGCGGCCTGGCTCTCGGCGGGGGTCGGGGGACCGGAGAAGACATGGAATTTCATACGGCAGGCGTAATTGGCGGCGGCGCCTGGGGCACGGCCCTGGCGCAGAGCGCGGCGGCGGCGGGGCTGGCCGTGGTGTTGCAGGCGCGCGAGCCCGAGGTGATCGAGAGTATCCGCACGCGCCGGGTCAACGAGGCCTTCCTGCCGGGGGTCGAACTGGATTCGGCCATCAACGTGACTTCCGATCTGGGGGATCTGGCCGACTGCGACCTGATTCTGGCCGTGCCGCCCGCCCAGCATATGCGGGCGACGTTGCAGGCCTTCGCGCCTTATGCCCGGCCGGGGCTGCCCATCATCCTGTGCTCCAAGGGCATTGAGCGCGGCTCGCTGAAGCTGATGACGGATGTGCTGGCCGAGACGATCCCGTCAGCCACGGCCGCTGTGCTGTCGGGGCCGAGCTTCGCTGCCGAGGTGGCGCGCGGCCTGCCCAGCGCCGTGACCTTGGCCTGCGCCGATGCGGCGATGGCCGAGGCCCTGGCGGGCGCCCTGTCGGGTCCGGTCTTCCGCCCCTATTACGCTGATGACCTGATCGGGGCCGAGACGGGCGGGGCGCTGAAGAATGTGCTGGCCATCGCCTGCGGCATCGTCGAGGGCCGCGAACTGGGCCGAAGCGCTCATGCCGCCGTCATTACCCGCGGCTATGCCGAGATCGTGCGCGTGGCGACGGCGCTGGGCGGGAAGGCCGAGACGGTGGCGGGGCTATGTGGCGTCGGCGATCTGGTGCTGACCTGCTCCAGCCCCCAGTCGCGCAACATGAGTCTGGGCCTGGCGCTGGGGCAGGGTTTGAGCGTTGAGCAGGCGCTGGCCGGTAAACGCTCGGTAGCCGAGGGTTATGAGAGCGCGCCCGCCGTGCGCGAGCTGACCCGCAAGCTGGGCGTCGACACGCCCATTTGCGAGGCGACGGCGGCGGTGCTGGCGGGAGAGCTGACGGTGGATCAGGCGATCGAGAGCCTGCTGACCCGCCCGCTGAAGCCCGAGCGCGAATAGTGACCGAAGAGGTTCCGGCGCCGGAGACGCAGGAGCGCAAGCGGGTCTGGAAGACGCCGCCGAACGTGGCCCTGTGTCTGGAGGCGGACATCGCCGATCCCGGCTCGCGCGGCTTCGTGCTACAGATCGGCGAGGCCTTCTTCCACGGCTTCGTGGTGAGGAAGGACGGTCGGGTCGCGGGCTGGGTGGATCGCTGCCCGCACGCAGGCTTTCCCATCGCGGTGGAGCTGGATCGTTATCTGACGCCGGACGGGTCGCTGATCCTGTGCGGCTGGCACGGGGCGGCGTTCGAGCCGCTGTCGGGCGCCTGCGTCGCCGGACCCTGCGCGGGCGGCAAGCTGACGCCCTGGCCGGTCGAGGCCCGGGATGGGGTTATTCGGACCGCGTAAGCGCGGCCTATTCCTTCGGCACCAGCTTGGGATCCTTGGTGAAGGCGTCGTCCACCTCGTCCTCGGTGATCCGCTTGGACGGATCGCCCGGCTGGTTGAGGTTCTGTTCCTCGGTGCCGTCGCCCATCATGCCGGGGTGAGGGTCCTTGGGGTCTTTCTCGGCCATCGTGATCTCCTTTGCATGGCTGCAAAAGCAATCCGAGGATGGAGCAGGACGTTCCATCACGCCCGCGCGAGCTAGGAGATGCCTAGCGTTTCAGGCGCCGCGCGTTAGCCGTGGCCTTGGCGTGGACCGGCGCCAAGGCCTGTCCCTGCGCTTTAAGCGCCGCGCCGTAGAAGGCCCAGCCGTCGCTCATCGCCCGGCTCCACGCGCCCATCGCCCAGTCGGTCTGGGCGGCGGCGAAGGCGAAGGGGGTGTCGGCGCGCGCCAGTTTGGCCATGCAGTCGGCGGCCTCCGCCCCCTCGCGTGCGGCCACGCGGCCCGCCCGTTCGGCCAGATCCATCGCTCCGGCATAGGCGGCCCCGGCCGAGGCCGCCATGGCCTCGACCTTCTCGGTTCCCATGCGGCCCAGTTCGGCGTGGTCGGCGCGCAGCGGATTGGCCATCGCCTCGCCCATGATGCCCAGCCGCCGCGTGATCACGGCGGCCGAGGCCTCGGCCAGTTCCTGACCCGCCTGGGCGTTGCGCAGGGCGTTGCGGGCGGTCTTCTGCATGGGGCTCATGCAGAGACCCTGAGCCTGTTTCAGGCGACCGGCAAGACTTCCTGTGCGAAGTCGGTCAGATCGCGGATCAGGGCCGGGACGGCGGCGTCGATGATGCGCTGGCCTTTTTCCGGGGTCGCCTGCGCCGGGTCCGAGCCGATGCGGCCGTCGGGGAAGCGGGCGCGATAGTCGTTGGCGTCGCGGATCGGGCCGAACGGGGCGATCTTCGGCTCATAGGCGGCGGTCTTGATCCGGTCGGGATAGCCCGCCTGGGTCACGGCGATCTCGGACGGCGTGGCGTGGCTGCCGTGGCCCGTCGGGAAGATGTCCTCGCACAGCTTCTGCACGCCCGGCAGGTCCCACCAGTTGCGCAGCTTCAGCACGAAGGGCGGGCGCTCGGCCCAGGGCTCGGGCGTGAAGGACCATTCGGCGTAGATTTCGGCGAAGGCGGCCTCGATGGTGGCGACGTTGCCGCCATGGCCGTTCAGGAAATAGATGCGCTCGAAGCCGTGGCGCGTCAGCGACGACACCCAGTCGGCGATCGCCGCCATGAAGGTCGATGGGCGCAGGGTGATGGTGCCGGGAAAGGCCAGGTGGTGCTGGGCCATGCCGATGTTGAAGGTGGGCGTGACGACCAGTCTGTCGTCGCCCTTCTCGGCCGCGTGGGCGATGATCTCGGGGCACAGCCAGTCGGTGCCGAGAAGGCCCGTTGGGCCGTGCTGCTCATTGGAGCCGATCGGCACGATCACCGTCTTGGACAGCAGGGCGCCGGACTTCAGGCGCTCGTCGATCTCGGGCCAGGACGACAGGTGGATCAGCATGGGAAACGGCTCCGGCGGGCGCAAGGGAAAGGATTGAGGGCGGCTTTACGCTGATCCGCCTTCAGGGCCAATCAGGCGCGGCCGTCTATTCCGGCGCGAAGGCGCGGACGAAACGGCGCGCGACCTCGCGCGCCCTGGCGGGCAGGTCGGCGATGTCGGGATGGGGCAGGCCCAGCACCGAGCGCAGATGGCCGTGGCCCAGCGCCATGCCGGTGAACATTTCGGCGGCGGCCAGGGCGTCGGGGACCGCCAGCCGCCCCGCCTCGTCCTGCGCCTTCAGCCAGGCGGCGATGCGCCGGACGCTCTCGCCCGGACCGGCGTCATAGATGGCGCGCGCCAGCTCCGGCGCTTCGGGCGAGACCAGGGCCACGCCGCGCAGGGAGGCGCCCTTGCCGCCCGTGCAGATCTTGCCGATCAGGGTCTCGGCGATGGCGGCCAGCACCGCTTCGGGCTCGGCGCCTGAGGTCAGGGGGGCGGTGATGGCGTCCGAGCGCTGGGCCGCCAGCGCCCGACCGATCTCGGTCTTGGTCGCAAAGCGATTGTAGAGGGTCTGTTTCGAGACGCCCGCGCGCCGGGCGATCTCGCTCATCGAGGCCTTGGCGCCTTTTTCGACAAACAGGCCTGAAGCCGCCTCCAGTATGGCCTGGCTCTTCTGTTCGTCGATCTGGCCGCGGGCGCGGGGCATCAGTGAACGTCCGAGGAAGCGGCGGCGGGATTGGGCTTGGCCGGTTTGGACAGCAGCGTCAGGAATCCTGCGCAGGCGCAACCGACGGCCAGCAGGGCGAAGGCGTCGCCAAAAGCCAGGGTCGTCGCCTGTTTCTGCAACATCCCATAGATCGCCTTCATCGCCGAGGCCTGCGGGTCGATGGAGCCCGAGAAACGCACGGCCATGCCGGCGATCATGTCGCGGACTCCCTGATGGGTCTGGTCGATGGCGCTGGTCAGCTCGGCCATGTGCAGGGCGGTGTTCTGGGTCAGGGAGGTGTTGAGGATGGCCAGGCCGAAGGCGCCGCCGACGTTGCGCGCCAGGTTCACCAGGCCCGAGGCGTTCTTGACCATATGCGGGGGCAGGGTGGCCATCGTCACCTGCTGCGAGGCGATCATGGCCAGCATGACGCCGGCACCGCGCATGGCCTGGACCCCGGCGAACTCCCAGAAGCCCCACTGGTCCGTGACGATGCGGGCGTCCCACATGCCCCAGGCGGCCAGCATGAAACCGACAAACATCAGGATGCGCGCGTCGACCTTGCGCACCAGCCGCCCGGCGAAGGGGGCGGTGGCGAACATGGCCAGACCAGACACGATCATGGTGGTGCCGACCTCGGCCGCCGAATACTCGCGCACCCGACCCAGAAACAGCGGCAACAGGAAGGTGCCGCCGAACAGGGCCGCGCCGACGATGAAGGTCATCAGCACCCCCACCACGAAGTTGCGGTTGCCGAAGGCGCGCAGCTCGACGATCGGATTGCGGTAGGTCAGCGAGCGCCAGATGAAGGCCGGGCCGCAGATTCCTGCGATAATGCTGAGCAGCAGGATGTTGTCGTCCGCGAACCAGTCCTCCTTGGCGCCTTCCTCCAGCACGAACTGCAGGCTCATCAGGAAGGCGGCCATCAGGCCCAGGCCCCACCAGTCGAACCCCTTGGCCAGGCTGGGGTCTCCCTTGTCGAAATGGGCGTAGCGCCCAACCAGAAACAGGACGATCACGCCGGGGAAGACGTTGATGAAGAACAGCCAGTGCCAGCTCAACTGCTCGGTCAGATGGCCGCCCAGGGTCGGGCCGACGGTCGGGGCCAGGGTGACGATCAGCCCCATGATGACGCTGGCGGTCACGCGACGTTCGGGCGGGAAGGCGGTGAAGGCCACGGCGAAGACGGTGGGGATCATGGCCCCGCCGACAAACCCCTGAAGGGCGCGGAACAGGATCATCATCTCGATGGACGACGACAGGCCGACCATGACGCTCATGATCAGGAAGCCGGTGCAGGAGGCCAGGAAGACGATCCGCGTGCCCCATAGCCGCGACAGATAGCCCGACAGGGGGATCATCACGACCTCGGGGATCAGATAGGCGGTCTGGATCCAGCTGATCTCATCGGCCGAGGCGCCGACCCCCGCCTGGATCTGCGGCAGGGAGGCGGCGACGATCTGAATGTCGAGAATGGCCATGAACTGGCCGATGACCATGCCCGCGAAGCCGAGCAGCAGGGCCGTCCAGTTGATCTCGGGCTGGGCGCCCGGTGCGGTCGTTGACGGCGCCGGGGCCGATGACGCGGCCGCGTCGGTCACGGGGCGGGACTCGTATTGGCGGCTTCGGCGAAGGCGGCGCCGCCCTGGCTCTTCAGATCGACCTTGACCTCGACCGACAGGCCGGGGCGCAGGATGATCGGCTGGCCCCTGTCGTCGCGCTCGACCGCGATGCGGACCGGCACGCGCTGGGTGATCTTGGTGAAGTTGCCGGTGGCGTTCTCGACCGGGATCAGGGCGAACTCAGAGCCGGTGGCCGGGGCGAAGCTGTCGATACGCCCTTGCAGCGACCGGCCGGGGAAGGCGTCGGCCTTGATCTCGACCGATTGGCCCAGCCGCATCCGTCCGACCTGCGTCTCCTTGAAGTTGGCGACCACATAGGCATCCGTCAGCGGCACCAGGGACATCAGCTGGCCGCCCGCCTGAACGACCTGACCCACGCGCACGCCGCGCGCGCCGACGACGCCCGCCACCGGGGCGCGGATCACCGTGCGCTCCAGCGTCAGCTGCGCCTGCTCGACCAGGGCGCGCGCCTGCTCCACGGCGGCCACGCTCTGCTGGCGCGACGAGCCCAGGACGGCGGCGGTGCGCTGCTGGGCGGTCAGGGCGGCCTGGGCCTGGGCGACCGAGGCGCTGGCGGTCTCGGCCGAGGCGCGCTGGGTCTCGATGCGCTGCTGCGACACCCAGCCCTGATCGGCCAGCTTGCCGTAGCGGTCGACCTCGGCGCGGGCGAGATTGGACTGGGCCTGGGCCTGGGTCACGGCGGCGGCGCGGGCGGCGATGTTGGCCTGTTCCTGTTCGGCGCGGGCGTCGACATTGGCTACGGCGGCGTCCAGAGCCGCCAGATTGGCCTGGGCCTGAGCCAGGGCGGCGCGGGCGTCCGCATCATCCAGCCGGACCAGAATCTGACCGGCCTCGACGCGCTGGTTGTCCTTGACCAGGACCTCGACCACCTCGCCGCCGATGCGCGGACTGACAGCCACGGTGTCGGCCTGGACGAAGGCGTTGTCGGTGCCTTCCCAGCGCTGCTTGCCCTGCCACCAGACGACGCCTCCGACGATGAGGCCAAGGCCGACGACGGCGGCGACGATCAGGGGCAGGCGCTTCTTGAGCGGGGCGGGGAGGGCCATGGGGGAGACAGCTCGCTTGGAATTTCGCGCGTAAAATGGACGGCGGCGTCCAGAATACAAGGGCGAACTGCGTAAAAATGTCGCAGAGGACGCGTTCAGTCCCGCGCCGGCGCGAAATCGGCGCGCTCGAACCGCTGTCCCCGTTTCACGGTGAAGACCAGACGGCGCAGATTGGCCACGTCGGCCGACGGATCGCCCGCCACGAAGATCATGTTCGCCAGTTTGCCCGCCGCCAGCGTCCCCATATCGGCTTCCTGATTCAGGGCGCGGGCGGCGGTGGCTGTGGCGGCGACGATGACGTCGCCCGGCGTCATGCCGACAGCGTTCTGCAGCAGCTCCATCTCTTCCAGCAGGGCGGGCCAGGGATCGGCCTCCGGCGTCTCTCCGTCGGTGCCGGCGGCGATGGCGACCCCGGTGCGATAGGCCTGACGGGTCAGGGCGAAGACCATCGGCCCCGAACAGATCGGCTGGCGGGCGCCCGGCCGGTCGGAGACGGCGCGTTCCTGATCGGCGTAGACCCAGACGGTGGCGTCCAGGACGATCCCCTTGTCGCGCATCTGGTTCAGCAGGCCCTGCACCACCCGATTGTCGCCATTGAGGAAGGGGGCGCGGTCGATCGGCGTGCGGCTGGCGTAGCTCTGGGGGCGATCGGCGGGCGCCTGGGCCTGGTGGGCCAGGATGCAGGCGTGGGACATGACGTCGGGACCGGCGTCGATCACCTCCTGCGGCGTCGCCGGATAGACCATGGCGTGGGTCCAGACCGGAAGGCCCTGGCGATGGGCCTCGGCCGTGATCGCGCCGATCCGCTCCGCCGGCAGGTCGGCGTAGATCTTGATTCCGGAGGCGGAGGTTCCGCGCGCCATGGCGACGGCCAGGGGCAGGTCCGTCTCGGTGGTGATCGCCTGCATCCAGGGCGTTCGGCCCGGAATCTCGCCCGCCGTCACAGCCCTGGTGCGCGGGTCGTTGAAGAAGCCTTCACCCGCCATGAGAGCAGCGTAATAGATGTCGGGCGACGGAACCTCTCCCACCCGCGCCTGGCGCGCCAGTTCGCCGACGGAGCGCAGGTCGTCGGCCATGCCGCGAACGGCGGTGACGCCCGAGTAGAGCCAGCGCCGCATGTGGACATGCGCCCTGTCGGCGTTCGGCGGCGTGGCGATATGCACATGGCTGTCGATCAGACCGGGCAGGACATGAAGGCCGGAGACATCGACCCGTTCGGCGCTTGACGGCATGGCGTCGGCGTCAGGCTGGATCGCCAGGATGCGTTCGCCCTGAACAAGGATTGTGGTTCCGCGGCGCGGCGCGGCGCCTGTGCCGTCGATCAGGACCGCGCCGTGATAGGCGATGACGGGCGTGTCGGCGGCGGGGGTCTGGGCGGACGCCGACACGGCCAACGCAAAAAAGGCCGCTGCCGTCAGCGCGCGCGATAAATGGATCATGACCGTCTTTTCCCCTTGTCCCTGTTGCGGCTTGGGGGAAGGCGCTGCGGGCGTCAAGCGGCCCACCCCCGTTGACGAGGCGTCCGTGGAAGGCGAAGCCAGACGCATGACTGGCCGAAAATCGACCCTATCTGCGCCCGCCGCCCGCCCGCGCGCCGCTTCCCGCACCGCCAAGGCCGCCCTGACCCCGCCGCCGGGCAAGCGCTCGCGTCAGCCGAAAAAGGCGCCGGTCGGCGCGATCATCAGCTGGCCGCCGGACGAGGATCGGGTGGAGGAGATCTTTGTCCGCCTGTCGGGCGTCATGCCGGACCCGAAGACCGAGCTGGATTTCGTCAATCCCTATACGCTGGTCGTGGCCGTGGCTCTGTCCGCCCAGGCGACGGACGTGGGGGTGAACAAGGCGACCAAGGCCCTGTTCGCCGTCGCCGACACGCCGCAGAAGATGCTGGCCCTGGGCGAGGAGGGATTGATCCCGCTGATCGCCTCGATCGGCCTTTACCGGACCAAGGCGAAGAACGTCATCGCCGCCGCGCGGATGCTGCTCGAGAAACACGGCGGCGAGGTGCCGCTGAACCGCGCCGACCTGCAGGCCCTGCCCGGCGTGGGGCGCAAGACGGCCAGCGTGGTGCTGAACGAACTGGGGATCGAGCCGGCCATTGCGGTGGACACCCACGTCTTCCGTGTCTCGCACCGGCTGGGGCTGGCCAACGCCGCGACGCCGGACAAGGTGGAGGCGCAACTGCACCAGGTGGTGCCCGAGGCCTGGCTGCCCAAGGCGCATCACTGGTTGATCCTGCACGGCCGCTACACCTGCCTGGCGCAGAGGCCGAAATGCGAAGGCTGTGTGATCTCCGACCTGTGCCCGTCGCGGGCCAGCTTCATGGGGGTGTAATCGTTTCTCTTCCGTCATCCTCCGGCGAGCGGAGCGAGACCGGGGGACCCAGCGGCGCCGAAGGCGATCTTCCCGTCAGCGCCGCCTCTGCCTTCTTCGCGCTCACGCGCGCCGCTGGGTCCCCCGGTCTGCGCCGCTGCGCGGCTTGCCGGAGGATGACGGAAGTGGAGTGCTAGCGTCAGCGCTCCAGCCGGGCCCGCACCGCTTGGCCGAAGCGGGCTCCGGCTTGCGGCGCGGCGGCCAGGTAGAAGTCCGGCTCGATCAGCTCCGCCTCCATCAGCACCCAGTCGCCGTCGTCGTTCAGGGTCATGTCGATGCGGGCGTAGAGCAGGTCCTCGTCGATGGCGGCCAGGGTGCGCTCGGCTAGGTCCAGCGCGCCCTGCGGCGCGACGTCCAGCGCCTGATACTGACCGCCATATTGGGTCTGGATGCGGAACTCGCCCGCCGCGCCGGGGCGCTTGTTGACGACATGGCTCAACTCTCCGCCGAAATAGAGCAGGGAGGTCTCGCCCTCGGTCTCGATGGCCTTGAGATAGGGCTGGATCATCGTGCCGCCGACGGGGGCGTTGGCCAGGGCCATGTCCAGGGGCTCGCCCGCCGTCACCCGCAGGGTGCGCCAGGCGCCGCCCGAGACGGTCGGTTTGACGATCAGGGTCTCGGCGCCGATCGCGGCGAAGGCGGCTTCCAGAACCGTAGCGTCCACATGGTCGGCGAAGATCGTCCGCGGGACGGCGACGCCCTTTTCCGACAGGCGGGCCAGATAGCGTTTGTCGGCGTTCCAGCGCAGGGTTTGGGCGGGATTGGCCAAAGGCGCGCCCGCCTCGGACCAGGTCGTGCAGGCCTGGAGCCAGCGGTCGTGATCCTGATGATAGCCCCAGACAAGCAGCGGCAGGACCAGGGGAAAGTCCATCAGGGCGCGGGCGTTCTCGACATGGTCGGTCCACGGCGTCGGCCGCGCCGTGATCCCCGCCGTCGCCAACGCCTCGCCCAGCCGGTCCAGCACGCCGGGCCACAGGGTCGAATAGGTGGGATCGGCCGGATCGGGGGTCAGGACGGCGACGTCGGTCATGGCGCGGCTCCGCAAGCCCCGGCGAGGGGCGTCTGCAACAGGTCCGACGGCTTTAGGCCGGTTTTCGCTCGCGGCGAAGGTCTGAAGTCTGGTGCGCGGCCGTCTGCCCCGCTATGGGGCGCGGATGACCCAAGCCCTGCCCGCCTTCGCCCAAAACACCCGCTTCGACGTCTGCGCCCTTGGCAACGCCATCGTCGACGTCCTGGCGCCGTGCGAACCGGCCTTCCTGGAAGCCAAGGGCCTGGTCCCCGGCTCGATGCAACTGGTCGACGAGGAACAGAGCGCGACCCTGTATGACGCCATGGCGGCGGGGGTCGAGGCGTCCGGCGGTTCGGCGGGCAACACCGTCGCGGGCGTCGGCTCGTTCGGCGGGCGCGCCGCCTATATCGGCAAGGTGGCGAAAGACACCCTGGGCGAGGTCTTCAGCCACGACATCCGCGCCGTCGGCGTCCACTTCGATACCCCCGCGCTGGAAGACGGCGCCGGAAACGGCTTCGGCACGGGCCGCTGCCTGATCAACGTCACGCCGGACGGCCAGCGCACCATGTGCACCTTCCTGGGCGCCGCCAACCAGCTGACCACGGCGGACGTGGACGCCGCTGTGATCGGCGACAGCGCCATCGTCTATCTGGAGGGCTATCTGTTCGACCCGGCCCCGGCCCGCGCCGCCTTTGAGGCCGCCGCCGCCTCCGCCCATGCGGCGGGCCGCAAGGTCGCCATCACCCTGTCCGACAGCTTCGTCGTGCATCGCTGGCGCGCCGAGCTGCTGGAGTTCATCGAGACCTCGGCCGACATCGTCCTGGCCAATGAGGCCGAGTTGCACGCCCTGTTCGAGACCGAGGACTTCGACCATGCCGCCGCCCACCTGGGCCGCATCGTCGAGGTGGCGGCCGTGACGCGCGGGGCCGCCGGTTCGGTGCTGTTCCGTGGCGACGAACGGGTCGAGGTCGAAGCCTATCCGGTCGAGAAGGTCGTCGACACCACCGGCGCCGGCGATCAGTACGCGGCGGGCGTGCTGCTGGGCCTGTCGCGCGGCCTGTCTCTGGCGCAGGCCGGAGCGCTGGGCTCGCTGGCGGCGTCGGAGGTCATCGGCCACTGGGGGCCGCGTCCGATGGTCGGGCTGAAGGATCTGGCCGCCCGGCACGGCCTGAGCCTTTAAGGCAGCGACAAAGGGCAGGATGCCGCGCCCGCTTGCCGTGGGGCGCGGGGCCGCGTAATCGGCTGCCCATGTTCGGCCTCGCCAATCCCGACCGTTTCATGCGCTTCACCGGCCCCCTGGTCCCGGTGCTGTGGATCTGCGCGCTCGGCCTGCTGCTGCTCGGGACCTGGTTCAGCTTCACCGCGCCCGCCGATTATCAGCAGGGCGACACCGTCCGCATCATGTTCATCCACGTCCCGGCGGCCAGTCTGGGCCTGATGGCCTACGGGGCGCTGGGCGTGTCCAGCTTCTTCGCCCTGGTGTTCCGCCATCCGCTGGCCGATGCGGCGGCGCGGGCGGCCGCCGTGCCGGGCGCGGCCTTCACGGCTCTGGCCCTCGTCACCGGCTCCCTGTGGGGCCAGCCGATGTGGGGGACGTGGTGGGTGTGGGACGCGCGCCTGACCAGCGTGCTGGTGCTGTTCCTCTTCTACCTCGGCTACATGGCCCTGCGCGCCTCGATCGACGACGAGGCCAAGGCGGCGCGCGCGGCGGCGGTGCTGGGCCTAGTGGGCCTGATCAACCTGCCGATCGTGAAGTTCTCGGTCGACTGGTGGAACACCCTGCACCAGCCCGCGTCGCTGCTGCGGTCGGGCGGTACCAGCGTGGACCCGGTCTTCCTGCCTGCCCTGCTGACGATGATGGCGGCCTACGCCGTGCTGTTCGGCGCGATCTGGCTGACGTCCATCAGGACGGAGGTCCGGCGCCGTCGTGTTCTGACCCTTCGCGCCCGCGCGGCGCTGGAAGCCTGAGGAGTTCGCCATGCCTGATCTGGACATGAGCCCCTACGGCGCCTTCGTCTGGCCGGCCTGGGGCATCAGCGCCGTGGTGCTGGCCGCCCTGTCGGCTCGCGCCCTGATCGCCGCCCGCCGCTGGAAGCGCGAACTGGCCCGTCTGGAGGCCGAGCGCAAATGAAGCGCTGGCTGGCCCTGCTGCCCATCGTCGTTCTGGTCGCGCTGGGCGTCTTCCTGATGACGCAGATGGACCGAATGGCGGGCGACCCCGCCGCCGGGCCGACCTATCGTCCCGACGCCCTCGTCGGTCAGCCGATCCCCGAGGCGACGGTTCTGCCAATCCTGTCGGAGGGCAAGGCGAGCGATGACCTTCTGGATATGAAGACGGCGGGCGTGGGCAAGCCGATGATCGTCAACGTCTTCGCCAGCTGGTGCGCGCCGTGCCGTCTGGAGCATCCGCAGCTGATGACGCTGAAGGACCAGGGGATCGCCGTGGTCGGCGTGGCCTATAAGGACGATCCCGTCGCCACCGACGCCTTCCTGCAGGAACTGGGCGATCCCTATCGTCTGGTGCTGGTTGATCGTGAGGGCCGGGCCGGGCTGGATCTGGGCGTGTCGGGCGTGCCGGAAAGCTTCGCCGTCGACGCCTATGGGACCATCGTCGCCAAGTCCTCGGGGCCGGTGCTGACGGACGCCGATCTCAAGAAGCTCACCGACGCCCTGAACGCGCCCGCGCGTTGAGCGGATCACCCGAAACAGGGTGAATCGAGCGTTAACCGTATTTAGACGAAGGGCGGGCATCCTCGTCCCATGTCCGCGATTTCGTCCGAGCGGCCGGCCTTTCCGCCTCAGGCGGGCGGCGCGGCCCATGCCCTGAGAACGGCCCAGTCGGCCTTCTTCCGTCAGGCCATGGGGCTGGCGGCGCCGATTGCGGCTGAGACAGAGACGGCGCGTCACGTGGCGGCGGCTTCTACGCCGGTCGAACAGGCGGCGCCGAGCGCGCGCCTGCAGCGCCCCGGCTCCCTGCTCGACATTCGGGTTTAGAGCGCAGTCAGAATCTCCGCTCATCCCGGCGGACGCCGGGACCCAGCGCTTTGGCTGCAAAGCACTTCGCTGGCCGGTTAGGCGATTTTTCCCTGTAAAGCGCGTGGCTCTTACTGAGTCACGCCTCCGCGGGGATAAGCGGGATAGGAAGACCTCAGCCTTCAGCCGCATCCTTGAGCGGGACCACGACGGCGTCAGCGACGTCATCAGCCTGCGGTTGATCTGCGATTACCTCGCCCTTTTTCTTCTTCTTGCCGCGACCATCGCTCTTGCCGTCGCCCTTGCGCGCGGCCTTTTCCGCCTTCTTGGCTTCCTTGGCGGCTTTCTTCGCGGCCTTGATCTCGGCGCGAGCCTGTTCGGGAACGGCGTCGGCGGCGTCGGACAGACTGCACAGCAGGTCCAGGAAGCTGTCGCGTTTGGATTTGGGCAACAGGGCCATGATCCGCTTGTCGGCGGCCTCGACGCGCGGGCGGGCGGCCAGCAGGGCGGCCTCGCCCTCGGGCGACAGGCGCACCGCCTTGGCGCGGGCGTCCAGCGTCGAACGCTCGCGCTCCAGCAGGCCCTTGGTCGTCATGCGCGCCACCAGGTCGGCCAGGGTCGAGCGGTCGATGCCGGTGGCCTTGACCAGATCCGTCTGCGTCAGGCCCGAACGGGCGGCCACGGCCTCCAGCACGGCGAACTGGCGCTGGGTCAGGCCGTCCGGCCCGGCTTCCTCGGCGTAGATGTCCAACGCCAGCTGCAGCGCCCGGTGCATCAGGTGGCTGGGGGATTCCGCCAGCCCGCCCTTGATCTTCGCCTGCTTGCCCGACTTGATCATCGTCTTCATTCCCGAACAGCCTGATACCGGCCGTGGCCGGATGATGCTGCAACAGCTAACAGCCGCCCTTAACGCTTTAACGACGCAAACGCTGACGGTTTGAAGACATTTAAGTGGGCCTACCGCGCGTTCGCGCTACTTGAGGCCGTTATTGGCGGGCTACCGGGCTTCGTCCTACTTGAGGCCCCGGAAATGGATGACGGTGGGAGGCGGGGCGGCTGTCAGAGCCCCGTGTCGGGCGAGATGGGGCCGGGCTCTTCGTCCTTGATCATGTTCTTCATGATCAGCGGCACCTGCGACAGGCCGAAGACCGAGGCGGCGATCCACAGTACGCCGCGGAAGGCGGTCCAGACACCGTTCGGATCGGGCGTGCCAAGGTTCAGGGCCGACCAGATGGCGGTGACGGCGGTCGGGCTGCGGAACACCTCATTGGCGATGGCGACGGCCAGGAAGTAGAGGCCGTAACGGAAGGTCAGCTTGCGCCAGGCTTCATCCGTCACCTTGAGGGCCGAGCCCAGCAGGGCCTTGAACGGAGACTTCTTCAACGGGATCGAGCCGAGCAGGACAGCCGCCAGCAGGCCGTTCTGCACCGTCAGCTTCAGCTTCACGAACAGATCGTCGTCGGTGACGATGGTCAGCACGCCGAACACCAGGGCGAAGCCGCCGGTGATCAGGGGCATGGGCGCCAGGCGGCGCTCCAGGAAGAAGCCGACGGCCAGGGCGATCATCGAGGCGATGACCAGCACCCAGGTCGCCTTGATCATGTCGCGGGTGATGAAATAGGCGGCCATGAAGGCGACCAGGGCGCCGAAATCGACGGCCTGACGGATCCATTGCGGACGTTTGCTCTGGGTCGTTTCACTCATGGATCAGTCCTCAAGCCCGACCAGAGATCGGGAAAACGCGCGGGCGTCGAAAGGTTGCAGATCCTCGACCCCTTCGCCGACGCCGATCAGCTTGATCGGGGCGTCCGAAGCCTGGGCCACCGGCACCAGGACGCCGCCGCGCGCCGTGCCGTCCAGCTTGGTCATCACTACGCCCGAGACATAGGCGGTGCGGCCGAAGATCTTTTCCTGCTCCAGCGCATTGCGGCCGACGGTGGCGTCCAGCACCAGCAGGGTCTCGTGCGGGGCGTCGGGGTCGACCTTCTTCAGCACGCGCACGATCTTCAGCAGTTCGTCCATCAGGGTGGACTTGTTCTGCAGCCGCCCGGCCGTGTCGATCAGCACGACGTCGAAGCCTTCTTCCTTCGCCTTGGTGAAGGCGTCGAAGGCCAGTCCTGCGGCGTCGGCGCCGTCGCGACGGCTCTCGAAATGAGCGCCGGCGCGGTCGGCCCAGACCTTGAGTTGCTCACGGGCGGCGGCGCGGAAGGTGTCGCCGGCGACGATCATCACCTTGGCGCCCTTGGCTGTCAGGTCCGAGGCGATCTTGCCCAGCGTCGTGGTTTTGCCCGAGCCGTTGACGCCGACAAACAGGACCACATAGGGCTTGGGCCCGCTGAGAGGATCGAACGTCGCTTGGCGCGGCGTCAGTTCGGCGGCCACGGCCTCGGCCAGCGCCTCCTTGACCTCGCGCTCGTCGGAGGTCTTGCCGAAACGCAGGGCCCGGAAGCGCTCGACGATGCGGGCCGAGGCGGCGGGGCCGAGGTCGCTCTCGATCAGATGCTCCTCCAGCCGCTCCAGCGCCTCCTCCGAGAGGGGCTCCTTCGCGAAGGTCGAGACGACCTGATCGGTCATCTGCTTGGAGGATCGGGACAGACCCGCGCTCAGCCGCTGAAACCAGCCTTTTTTGGGCGTATCGCTCATGCGCAGAGCCTTAGCCGAGAGCGGTTCTCAGGTCACTATAAACCGCAGTCCTTGGGCTTCACCGCGCAACCCTATATTGATCGCGCAGGCTGTAGGGTCTGTGCCTGTGGCTCTCACTGGGTCCCGGCGTCCGCCGGGATGAGCGGAAAGATTGATGGCGAAGTCCGAGACGCATCCCTTCCACGCCCCGAGCAGCCACGGCTTCGTGCGCGTCGCCGCGGCGACGCCTGTGGTTCATATCGCCGACCCGGCCGCCAACGCTGAAGAACACGAACGGCTGATCCGTCAGGCGGGGGCGCAGAGCGTGGACCTGCTGATCTTCCCCGAACTTTCGCTGAGCGCCTACGCCATCGACGACCTGCACATGCAGGCGGCCCTGCTGGAAGAGGTCGAGCGCCAGATCGCCCGTCTGGCCGGGGTCGCGGACGAAGCGGGCGTCATCGCCGTCATCGGCGCACCGATCCGCAACGGGGACGCCCTGTTCAACTGCGCCGTGGTGCTGGGCGGGGGCGAGGTGCTGGGCGTGGTTCCCAAGACCTATCTGCCCAACTATCGCGAATATTATGAGAAGCGCTGGTTCGCGCCCGCCGCCAGCCGCAGCGAGGACGCTGTCCTGTTGAACGGTACGAGCGTCGACTTCGCGCCGGGCTTGATCTTCGAGGCGAACAATCGGCCGGGTTTCGTCTTCGCGGTCGAGATCTGCGAGGACTTCTGGGCGCCGCTGCCGCCCTCGACGCGGGCGGCGTTGGCCGGGGCGCGCATCCTGTGCAACCTGTCGGCCTCCAACATCGTCATCGGCAAGGCCGACGAGCGCGCCCTGCTGTGCGCCAGCCAGTCGGCGCGGACCCTGTCGGCCTATGTCTTCGCCGCCTCGGGCTGGGGCGAGAGCACCACCGACCTGGCCTGGGACGGTCAGGCGACGATTCATGAACTGGGCGCCAGGCTGGCCGAGGGCGAGCGGTTCGCCCTGCACAGCCATCTGACCATCGCCGACGTGGACGTGGACCGGATTGGTCTGGACCGCCTGCGCAACGGCACCTTCGCCGACTGCGCCCGGATCGAGGGCGAGGCCGCGACGGTGGTTCCGTTCGAGGCGGGGGAGGGGCCGACCGACGCCTTGATCCGTCCGCTGGACCGCTTCCCCTTCGTTCCAGACGATGCGGCGCGTCTGGATCAGGACTGTTTCGAAGCCTTCAATATTCAGGTTCAGGGCCTGATGCGGCGGATGACGGCGACAGGGTCGAAGGCGCTGGTGATCGGCGTCTCGGGGGGGCTGGATTCGACGCAGGCGCTGCTTGTCGCCTGTCGCGCCTTTGATCGGCTGGAGCTGCCGCGCACCGGCATTCTGGCCTTCACCATGCCGGGTTTCGCTACTTCGGACGGCACCAAGTCTAACGCATGGGCGCTGATGAAGGCGCTGGGCGTCACCGGCGCCGAGATCGACATCCGTCCCGCTGCCGAACAGATGTTGCGCGACATCGGCCACCCCTTCGCCGATGGCCAACCGGTCCACGACATCACCTTCGAGAATGTGCAGGCGGGTCTTCGGACCGACTATCTGTTCCGTCTGGCCAATCAGAACAACGGCTTCGTTCTGGGCACCGGCGACCTGTCGGAACTGGCGCTGGGGTGGTGCACCTATGGCGTCGGCGACCACATGAGCCACTACAACGTCAACGGCGGAGTGGCGAAGACCCTGATCCAGCACCTGATCCGCTGGGTGGCCGAGCGCGGCCTGGTGGGCGAGGCGGCGGTTCCGACCCTGCACGCCATTCTGGCCACGGAGATTTCGCCGGAGCTGGTTCCTGCGGGCGCCGACGGGGCGATCCAGTCGACGCAGTCAATTGTCGGCCCCTATGCGCTGAACGACTTCTTCCTGTTCTACATCAGCCGTTTCGGCCTGAAGCCGTCGAAGGTCGCCTATCTGGCGCATCAGGCGTGGGGCGACGTCGGGCGCGGAGACTGGCCGCAGGGCCTGCCGGAGGCGGAGCGGGTCGCTTACGACCTGGCGACCATCAAGGGGTGGTTGAGGAAGTTCCTGATCCGCTTCTTCCAGACCAGCCAGTTCAAGCGCTCTGCCGTGCCGAACGGGCCCAAGGTGGTCACGGGCGGGTCGCTGTCGCCGCGCGGAGACTGGCGCGCGCCGTCGGATTCCTCGGCGCGGGTGTGGCTGGACGAATTGGACGCCAATACCCCTGAAGGTTGAAAGCGCCGTTTCGGGGTTTACCCGCCTGCATGACGCGGGTTAGCGTTTTGACCTCCCCGCCCTCTGTGAGACTGACATAGCCCGGTCGTGCGGGAGAGCCCGGACCTGTCCGGGTCAGCCTTGGGGCTGAGCGTTCGGGACTGAAGAAGGATACGCCATGCGTTTTGCAACGGCCGCCGCCCCGACCGCCATTCTGGCCGCTCTATTTCTGACCGCCGCGCCCGCTCTGGCGCAGGACGCCGCTGAACCGGCGCCCGCCGCCGCGCCCGCCCCGACCGGCGAACCCACCGACGCCGAACTGGCTCAGTTCGCCGCAGCCATGAAGACGGTCCAGAGCGTGGCCGCCTCCGTCCAGAACGGAACGCCCACAGAGGAGCAGCAGGCCCAGATGGCCGGCGCCGTGCAGAACTCGGGCCTGGCCGTCGAGCGCTTCAACGCCATTTCCGCCGCCGTTTCCAGCGATCCCGTCCTGCAGGCGCGCGCCGCCGTGGCCGGCGCCGCCCCGTCTGCGCCGGGCTCGGTCGGCGCGGGCGTCACCGATGCGGAAGCCGGTCAGTTCGCCGTCGCAATGGCCGAGATTTCCGGCATCGCCCGCGCCTTGAACGGCGCCCAGCCGAATGAGGAGCAGCAGGCCCAGATGGCCGCCGCCATCCAGAACTCGGGCCTCGACATCGAGCGTTTCAACGCCATTTCCGCCGCCACGGCCCAGGACGAGCACCTTCAGGCGCGCATCGCCCTTGCCCAGGCGCGTCAGGCCGAATAGGCCCATAGGGGACGGGCCGTCGCGATGCGGCGGCCCTCTCTCTATTTCAGGCAGGACCGATCATGAGCGACGACGTCACCAAGGACACCAACGGCAACATCCTGTCGGACGGCGACAGCGTGACCCTGATCAAGGACCTGAAGGTCAAGGGCTCGGGCGGGGTGACGCTGAAGCGCGGCACAATGGTCAAGAACATCCGCCTGACCGGCGATCCCGAAGAAATCGAAGCCAACGTCGAAAAGGTGCGCGGCCTGGTCCTGCGCACGGAGTTCGTCAAGAAGGCGTAATTTAAGGGGCCTATCGCGCTTCGCGCTACTTGAGGCCCGTGACTTGGTGACCCGGTCATCCCGGAAGCCCGCAGGGCTATCCGGGACCGCCGGGAGCGCGGCGTTTCAACGGCTGGCGGCGGGGCCTCGGGCGGTCCCGGCTCTCAGCTCCGCTGCGGCCGGGATGACGGAAGGCCGGCTCAGCCCACGCCCGTCAGGAATTCGAAGATGGCCGCCCGCGCTTCGGGCTCGTCCAGCATGGGCGCGTGCCCGACGCCGGGGACCTCGGCATAGACCATGGCGGGCGCCGCCTTCCTCATCTTGTCGGCGATGGCGGGGCTGAGCAGGTCGGACGTTCCGCCGCGCACCAGCAGGGTCGGCTTCTTGCGCGCCAGCGCCCGGAACGCGGGCCACAGATTGGGGACCAGAGCCTTCGATCCGGCCGCCTTGATCGGCGCCGAGATGTCGGGGTCGTAATCCAGCACCGGCGACCCTTCCGTCCCCTCGCGGAAGATGCGGCGGGCGAAGGCGGCCCAGTCGGCCTCCGTATAGTCAGGGAAGGCCGCCTCATTGATGCGCCGGGCATAGGCGGTCGCGTCGTCCCAGCTCTCGATCACGACCGGCTGGCCGGTATAGGCGGCGATGCGGGCCAGACCCTCCACCGCGACCTCGGGACCGACGTCGTTCAGGATGGCGGCGGCGATGGCCTTGGGCTTGATGGCTGTCAGCGCCAGGGTGATCAGCCCGCCCATGGAGGTGCCGAGGAAGACCGCCTTCTCGATCCCTGACTGCTCCATCAGCGCGACCACGTCCTTGGCATAGACGTCGGGCGTATAGGTCATGGGATCGGGCGCCCGGTCCGACTGGCCGCGCCCGCGCACGTCGACGGCCAGCACGCGGCGACCGCTGTGGGCGATCAATCCGGCGATCACGCCGAAATCGGCGCTGTTGCGCGTCAGGCCGTGGATGGCGATGACCGGCAGGCGGGCCGGCCCCTCGGCAGGGGCGTAGTCGCGGGCGTAGAGGTTGAGGCCGTCCGGCGAGATCCAGCGCCGCTCGACAAAGCGGTCGGCCAGCGGGGTGGTCATCGGCATGGGGCGTCTCCCAATAGTCAGTCTACTGCGGACGACGTTAATTCATCGGATGCAGAATAGCGATCAGTCGGGCAGCAGATCGCGCATGAATTGATCCAGGTCGCCCTCGGTGAAGCGGTGACCCGCCACGCCTGCACGCCGCGCCGCCTCCATGTCCGACGGCTGGTCGCCGATCATCAGCGAGCGGGACAGGTCCAGATCATGTTCGGCCGCGGCCCTCAACAACATGCCGGGGTTGGGCTTGCGGTCGGGATGGTCCGGGTGGCGATAGCGCTCATCCGCCGCCTCGGCGTGGAAGGGACAGGCGTAGACGGCGTCGATGCGCCCCCCGCCCTCGGACAGCCGCTGGACCAGCTGGCGGTTGAAATCGTGCATGGTCTCTTCGCTGAACATGCCGCGCGCCACGCCCGACTGGTTGGTGACGATGACGGTGACATAGCCCGCTTCGTTCAGCCGCTTCACCGCCTCGGCGGCGCCGGGGATCAGCACCAGCTGGTCAGGCCGGTGCGGATAGCCGCTGTCGACGATCAGCACGCCGTCGCGGTCGAGGAAGGCCCCTGGACGTTTCACGGGTCGGCTCATGATGGCTCCGTCAGCAGGGCCGAAAAGGCTGTCATCAGATGGTAGAAGGTCGAAGCGGGAACGGCCGCATCCTGTGGCCGGCCTCCGGCGTCGAAGGCGTCGAACCACAGGCCCGGAGTATCGGTGGCCAGATGTGTCGCGAACAGGCGGTCCACCAGTCGGACCGCCCGATCCTGATCGCCACGCAGATGCAGGGCCCGCAGCAGTTCCGTCTGGGCCCACAGACGCACGCCGCCGTCGCGGACCTGTCCGATGCGGCTGATCTCGCGCACAGCCAGACCATCGGCGCGAACCCCGCAGGTCAGGGCGCTGGTATAAAGCGCGCGCGCCGCTGCGCCGTGATCCGGCAGGCCGAGGCGCGCCGCCCTGTCCAGCAGCCAGACCCATTCCATGTGGTGGCCGGGCTCGATGCACTGGCCTTCGGCGCCGGGACGCACGGTCCAATCGCGCCCATAGAACTCGCCCAGCATCAGGTGTTCGCGGTCGAAGAAGCGTCGGTTGAACAGGTCCAGCACAGACCGCGCCGCCGCCTCGAACGCGGGATCAGGCGCCGTCGCCTGCCAGGCCAGCAGGGCCTCCAGCATGTGCATGTGCGGGTTCTGGCGGCGAGGCAGGACGGGCGGCAGGGCCTCCTGCCAGCCGCCGTGTTCACGGTCGGCCATCTGGGCCTCGATGGCGGCCAGGGTCTCCAGCGCCAGAGGCCGCGCCCGCCCGTCCTTCAGCACCCGATGCGCCCCGGCCAGGGCGAACAGCACGAAGGCCAGGTCATACAGGTCCGGCGTGGCGTCGATGACGGCGCCTGCGTCGTCGGTGGCGCGCACCCACAGGCCATCGTCGCGGCGGGCGCCGTCGATCAGGGCGTCCAGTCCCGCGCGGGCGATCGCCCCGCCTTCGGTCCAGCCCATCGCCGAGGCTTCGGTAAAGACATGGATCTGGCGCGCCTGAACCCTTGTGCGACGCGGGGTGCCTGTGACGGCCCGCCCGTCGAAATCCAGCTTCTCAAAAAAGCGCCCGTCAGCGCCGATCCCGGCCTTCGCCCACAGCGGCAGGGCCTGGCCGAACAGCCAGTCGCGAACCTGTTCCTTGGCGGCGGGATCGAAGCGCATGACCCCGGCTTAGGCGGCGCCCATGTCTTTGCCAAGCCGCCCTTTCGTTGCATCGCGCAACGCGAAGTGACCCCGGGGGGTTTGTTCAGCACCCCGCCGCTTTGGTAGGACGCAGACTGACACAGACGACCCGCCTTCGCGTCCGCGCCCCGGAAGACGATCCCCCGCCGCGCCGGCCCTATCGAGAGAGCGATATCGCAATGACCATTCCCTTTATCGACCTTCAGGCCCAGCGCCTTCGCCTCGGCGGCAAGATCGAGGCCGCCGTTCAGGAGGCCGTCGTCGGCGGCGCTTGGGTCATGGGCCCGCAGGTGCGCCAGTTCGAGGCCGACCTGGCCGCCTACGGCCGGGCCAAGCACGCCCTGGGCTGCGCCAACGGCACCGACGCCCTGGCCCTGCCGCTGATGGCCTGGGGGATCGGGCGCGGCGACGCCGTCTTCGTCCCCAGCTTCACCTTCGCCGCCACCGCCGAGGTCGTGCCCTGGTTCGACGCCGAGCCGGTCTTCGTCGACGTGGACGCTGACACCTACAACATGGATCCGGCTGCGCTGGAGCGCGCCATCGAAGGGATCAAGGCCGAGGGCCGCCTCACCTCGCGCGCGGTCATCGCCGTCGACCTGTTCGGTCAGCCCGCCGACTATCCGGCCATCAAGGCTATCTGCGACAAATATGAGCTGAAGCTGATCTCGGACTCGGCCCAGGGCTTCGGCTGCACCATCGACGGCGAACACCCGCTGAAATGGGCTGACGTGACCACCACCAGCTTCTTCCCGGCCAAGCCGCTGGGCTGCTACGGCGACGGCGGGGCGGTGCTGACCAACGACGACGAACTGGCCCAACTGATGGATTCCATCCGCGTCCACGGCAAGGCGGTCGGGGTTGACCTGAAGGATCGCACGTTCGACCACGACCCGAAATATCTGAACATGCGCATCGGCCTGAACAGCCGTCTGGACACCATTCAGGCCGCCGTTCTGATTGAGAAGCTGAAGGTCTTCGCGCAGGAGATCGAGTGGCGCAACGCCGCCGCCGCCCGCTACAATGAGGGCCTGCGTCCCCACGTCGCCAAGGTTCCGGACGTCCCGGCGGGCAACGTCTCCAACTGGGCGCAATATACGGTCGAGCATTCGGACCGCGACGCTCTGGCCGCCCATCTGAAGGAACAGGGCGTGCCGACGGCGGTCTACTATCCGATCCCGCTGCACCTGCAGCCCGCCTATGAACATTACCCGCGCGGCGCGGGCGGCCTGCCCGTCACCGAACGGCTGAAGGATGTGGTGATCAGCCTGCCGATGCACTCTGATCTGGATGCGGACACCCAGGACCGCATCATCGCCGCCGTCGCCAGCTTCAAGGCCTGACCTTCATGATCCAGCAGACCCCTCTCAAGATCGGCGTCGCGGGCGCCGGCGTCATGGGCCGAAACCACGCCCGCGTTCTGGCTGAGCTGCGCGACGTCGAGCTGACGACCGTCTTCGATCCCGACGCCGTGACGGCCGAGGGCGTGGCCGCCGCCTATGGCGCGACCGCCGTGACGACCGCCGAGGCCTTCGTCGCCGCCGGACTGGACGCCGCCGTCATCGCCACGCCGAACCGCTATCACGCCGAACTGGGCGTCGCCCTGCTGAACGCGGGCGTCCATGTGCTGGTGGAGAAGCCGATCGCGGCCACGGTGGCCGATGCTCAGGCCATGATCGATGCGGCCAAGGCGAACAACCGCGTGCTGATGGTCGGCCATGTCGAGCGCTTCAACCCGGCGGTCGAGACGGTCAAGCGCGCCATCGACGGCGACGAGATCATCTCCATCCAGATCACCCGTGTGGGCCCCTTCCCGCCGCGCATGGGTGAGGTCGGGGTGGTCATCGATCTGGCGGTGCACGACATCGACATCATCCGCCATCTGACGGGGTCGGAGATGACCGAGGTCCAGTCCCTGCTGGGCCACACCCACGCCTCACGCGAGGATTCGGCCCTGCTGCAGTTCCGCATGGACAATGGGGTGATCGCCCACATCACCACCAACTGGGTCACGCCGTACAAGACCCGCGTGCTGCAGGTGGCGACCAAGAGCCGCTTTATCGTCGCCGATCTGATCACCCGTCAGGTGACCGAATTCTTCGGCCAGCAGCCGGACGGCTCCTATTCGACGCGGATGTTGAACGCCTGGCCCGCCGAGCCGCTCAAGAAGGAGCACGAGGCCTTCATCCACGCCATCCGCAACGGCGAGACGGCGGCGGTCAGCGGCGAAGACGGCCTGCGCAATCTGGAAGTGGCGCTGAGGTGTCTGGGGGAGTGAACGTCCCTACATTTCCGCTCACCCCCGCGGACGCCGGGGTCCAGTGAGAGCTGCAAGCGCGGCGCTTGAGGCCAAAGGACTGGATCGCGGCGTCCGCCGGGATGAGCGGGACGTTTAAGCCTTCACCACCTGCATCGTGAGCCATTCGGCGATCAGGGCGGGCTTGTCGCCGCCTTCGATCTCGACGGTCAGTTCGTGCTTCAGCAGCCACCGGCCGCTGCCCTTGTCCTCGGCCGACAGCAGTTTGAAGCGGCCGCGCACGCGCGATCCCGACGGGGCCGGGGCGAGGAAGCGCAGGCGGTCGAAGCCGTAGTTCACCCCCATGACCAGATCGTCCAACTGCGCGACTGCATCCATGCTCATCGCGGAGGCGAGGCTGAGGGTCAGGAAGCCGTGCGCAATCGTCCCGCCGAAGGGCGTCGCCTTGGCGCGCTCGGGGTCGACGTGGATGAACTGCTCGTCCTCGGTCAGGCCGGCGAAGGCGTCGATGCGCGCCTGATCCAGCGCGAACCAGCGGCTGACGCCGACTTCCTGATCGATCAGAGATTGAAGTTCGCTGGCCTTCGTCATGGATGACGCTCCCCTTACAGACGAGCGTCAGCTTAGCCGCTATCCCCTCGCTCGCGCCAGCGAGGTTTAGCCCTCGAATCGCCCCTCGATGATGGCGCTGAACAGGCCGGGGTCGACATTGCCGCCGGACAGGACGACGCCCGTGGTCAGGCCTTTCGCCTCGACCTTGCCCGACAGCAGCGCCGCCAGAGACACAGCGCCGCCTGGCTCGATGACCAGCTTCAGCCAGCGGAAGGCGAAGCGCATGGCCTCGGCGACCTCGGCGTCGGTCACGGTGGCGGCGCCCGCCAGGCGTTGGTTGATCGGCCAGGTCAGCTCGCCCGGCATGGGCGCCATCAGGGCGTCGCAGATGGAGGGCGCGCCTTCGGGATGGCCGACGCGGATTCCGGCCGCCAGCGAGCGGCGGGTGTCGTCGAAAGCGTCGGGTTCGACCACGATGACGCGGGTGTCGGGGCTCTGTTCGGCCATGACCAGATTGATCCCGGCGATCAGCCCGCCGCCCGAGGCGCCGCACAGCAGTTGATCCAATGGAACGCCGGCCTGTTCGAGCATCTCCAGCCCGACCGTGCCCTGACCCTCGATGATAAAGGGATCGTCGAATGGCGGGACCAGCACGGAGCCCCGCTCGGTCGCGATCTCAGCGCCGATGGCCTCGCGGTTCTCGGTCCAGCGGTCGTAGAAGCGCACCTCGCCGCCGAAGGCGCGCACGCCCTCGACCTTCACCGCCGGGCTGTCGGACGGCATGACGATCAGGGCGGGCGTTCCGACGGCTTGGGCGGCGGCCGCGACCCCCTGCGCGTGGTTGCCCGAAGAATAGGCGACCACGCCGCGCGTCTTCTCTTCGTCCGTCAGGCGGCTGATGCGGTTATAGGCGCCGCGGAACTTGAAGGCGCCCGCGACCTGAAACGTCTCGGCCTTCATCAGGACGCGACCGCCGACAGCCTCGTTCAGGGCTGGATGCTCGATCAACGGCGTGCGGACGGCGGCGGGGGCGATCTGGCGGGCGGCGTCGACGACGCCTTGGAAGCTGGGCGTATGCATTGATTTCCTCTTACGGAGAGACGCAGCCTCTGCATAACTGCCAGAATGCACACAAATATGATCCTCGCCATCGACCAGGGCACGACCTCGACGCGAGCGATTGCGTTCGAAGTCTCGCCCGAAGGGGCGTTCAGCGCTGTCGCCGTCAGCCAGATTGAGCTGGCGCAGCATTTCCCGCACTCGGGCTGGGTCGAGCACGACGCGACCGAAATCTGGCGGGCGACTTTGCAGACTTGTCGCGAGGTGGTGAGGAAGGCGGGCGGCGTCGGCCGTTTCGCCGCCATCGGCATCACCAACCAGCGCGAAACTTCGGTGATCTGGGACGCGGCGTCCGGCGAGCCCCTGCATCGCGCCATCGTCTGGCAGGACCGGCGTACGGCCGAGGCGACGGGCAGGCTGGCGGCGGCGGGGCATGAGACCATGGTTCAGGCGGCGACGGGCCTGATCCTCGACCCCTATTTCTCGGCCTCGAAATACGCCTGGCTGCTGGACGCCGTGCCCGGCGCGCGCGAACGGGCGGCGCGGGGCGAGGTCAAGCTGGGCACCATCGACGCCTGGCTGATCTGGAAGCTGACCGGCGGAAACAGCCACGTCACCGACGCCACCAACGCCAGCCGCACCAGTCTGATGGACCTGACGACACGCGCCTGGCGCCCCGACCTGTGCGACCTGTTCGGCGTGCCGATCGAGGCCCTGCCGGAGATCCGCGACTGCGACGCCCTGCTGGGGAATGCGGACCCGGCGCTGTTCGGGCGCGCCCTGCCCATTCACGGTTCGGCGGGCGATCAGCAGGCGGCCCTGGTCGGCCACGGGGCGCTGAAGCCGGGCGACGCCAAGATCACCTATGGCACCGGCGCCTTCCTGGTCGCCAATGTCGGCGCGGCGCCTGTGGCCGCGACCTCGCGGCTGCTGGGGACGCTGGGCTATGCGGCGGGAGGTGAAGCCGCCTATGCGCTGGAGGGGTCCATCTTCTCGGCCGGGTCAGCGATCCAGTGGCTGCGCGACGGGCTGAAGGTGCTGTCGGATTCGCGCCAGTCCGAGGCTGTGGCCCAGTCGCTGACGGATAACGGCGGGGTCTATCTGGTCCCCGGCTTCACTGGTCTGGGCGCGCCGTGGTGGGAGCCGGAGGCGCGTGGCACGGTCGTCGGTCTGACGCGCGATAGCGGCCCGGCGCATATGGTCCGCGCGGCGCTGGAGAGTCTGGCCTACCAGACCCGCGACCTGCTGGACGCCTTGAAGAAAGACGGCGCGCCGCAGCTGAAACGGCTCAAGGTCGATGGCGGGGTCACCGCCAACGCGTTCGCCATGCAGTTCGTCGCCGATATCTGCGAGGTCGAGGTCGAGCGCCCGGCCTTCCAGGAAATGACGGCTATGGGAGCGGCGCGCCTGGCGGCCTATGGCGTGGGCCTGACGTCCGCGCTGTGGACCGCGCCTGCTGAGTCGCCTGCTGTCTGGACGCCGGACATGGACGAGACGGAGAGGGCGCGGCTGCTGAAGGGGTGGCGCGGCGCGGTGCGGGCGGCCGTGGCCGCGGCGCGCGCTGAGGATACGGACCCGGCCACAATCTAGAACAGTTATTATTGCAGATTGATTTGTGAAACAGGCGTGGAAGGCCTACCTATCGGTCTGGAGCATGAACACTGATGTCTGACAGCCAACGTTTTCCCGTCGCCGCCCACGCCCTGGCCTATCTGGCCCACAAGGGCGCCTATGCGGCGACCGAGGCCGAGCCGAGCGCCGTCCTGGCCGCCTCGGTGCCGACCAATCCGGTGGTGATCCGTCGGGTGACCGCCCTGCTGGCCAAGGCGGGACTGATCGCGACGCGTCCGGGCGCCTCGGGCGGGTCGTGGCTGCTGCGGCGGCCTGAGACCATCTGTCTGGACGAGGTGCTGCGGGCGGTGAACGGTTGCGCCCATCTGGGCTCTCCGCCTGCGGGGGCCAAGGGCTGCCCGATCGGCGAACATATTCCGCGTCAGGTGGCCAAGGCCCTGACGGCGGCGGACCAGGCGGCGGGCGCGGCCCTGTCGAAGATCACTATCGCCGACCTGCTGGAAGAAGACCCTGAGGTGCTGCGCGCCTTCGCCCCGCATCCGTCCTGTCCCAACGCCGACGCAGCCTGACGAGCCGTCCGTGGGGGAGGGGCGCCGCACCATTCTGATCACCGGCGCCTCGGCGGGCATAGGGGCGGCGCTGGCCCGAGTCTGCGCCGAGCGTGGCTACGACCTGATCCTGACCGCCCGTCGCGAAGGGCCGCTGCAGAGCCTGGCCGAGGAACTGAGCGCTGCGTACGGCGTCGCGGTCGCCGTCATTCCCGCTGATCTGGCTGACCCTGACGCGCCCGTCCGTCTGGTCGAGGCGATCACCGTGCGGGGCCTGGCCGTCGACGGCCTGATCAACAATGCAGGCTTTAGCCGCACCACAGGCTTTCTGACCACGGACCCGGCCGACCACGCCGCCATGGTCCGCGTCATGCTGAGCGCGCCGGTCGAGCTGTCGCGTCTGCTGCTGCCGGGCATGGTCGCACGCGGATGGGGCCGGGTGCTGAACGTCGCCTCCCTGGCCGGACAGATGCCCGCGACCGGCGGCGACACCCTTTACGGTCCGATCAAGAGCTTTCTGATCAAGGCGTCGCAGGGGTTGTGGCTGGAGATGCGGGGGACCGGCGTGCATGTCACCGCCCTGTGCCCCGGCTACACCTACACCGAGTTCCACGACGTCAACGGCTCGCGCGAGCAGGTCTCGGCCGCCTATCCCCGTTGGATGTGGATGGACGCCGATCGCGTCGCGCGCATCGGCTGGGGCGCGGTCGAGGCTAACCGTCCGCGCGTGACGCCGGGCGTTATGAACAATGTGCTGGCGGCGCTGGGCGGAATTCTGCCCGACACGATGGCGCTGAAAATAGTCGGCGGTCACGCCAGGCGTCTGGACCGGCTTTAGCGATTACTGGCCGCCCGCCGGATAGGGGGCGGTGACTCCGGCGCTGAACATGCCCGGCAGGGCCTCGCCCAGACCCATCAGGATGAACTGGATCGCCAGGGCGCACAGGATCAGGCCCAGCACCCGCACGACGATGGCCATGCCCACGTCGCCGAGGATGCGGCTGATCGGCCCAGTGGCCGAGAAGCACAGGAAGGTGACGACGCAGGCGGCGATCATGGCGACCAGGGAGGCCAAGGTCCCGGTGAGGCCCAGCTTGGCCGCCTCTCCGGCGTTGATGATCACGGCCGAGATGGCGCCCGGCCCGATCATCAGGGGAATGGCGAAGGGCACGATCAGCCGCTTGAAGCGGCGCTTGGCGTAGCCGCGCACGTCCTGGGCGTCCGTTACGGCATCGGCGTCGGCGAAGATCTTCAGGAAGTCCTCGCGCGCCATATCCAGACCCAGCAGCAGCAGCAGGATGCCGCCCGCGATGCGGAAGGCGGCCAGCGAAATGCCGAAGAACTGCAGCAGGCCCAGGCCGGTGAAGAAGAAGAAGCCGAGGAAGACCACGGCGAACAGGCAGATCATGGCCGAGACGCTGATCCGCTGACGCAGGGAAGCGCCCGCCGTGGCCGCCGCGAAGATCGGCACATTGCCGATGGGGTCCAGCAGGGCGAACAGCGCCACGAACAGGTTGACCCCCAGATCGACCGCGTTCATTGCTGCACCTTGCCCTGAAAACCCGCCGCGCGACCGCGACTCCTCGCCCCACCTATCGGGGCATCCGCGCGCGCCTGCAAGCCGCCGAGAGCTGGAAATGTCCGCAGACCGACCCAATCGTCCCTTCGATCCGCGCGTTATCTGCGCCCTGGACGTGCCGACGACGGATGAGGCGCGGGCTCTGGTCGAGCGGATCGGCGATGCGGTCGGCTTCTACAAGGTGGGTCTTCAGCTGTTCGCTTCGGACGGCATGGCGCTGGCGCGCGAGCTGAAGGCGTCGGGCGCCCAGGTGTTTCTGGACTGGAAGCTGCACGACATCGGCGCGACGGTGGAGAAGGCGGCGGCGGTGCTGGCGAACGCGGGCTGCGATCTGCTGACAGTCCACGCCCGACCGCAGGTGATGGCGGCGGCGGCGCGCGGGGCGGCGGGCTCGGACCTGAAGATTCTGGGCGTAACCGTCCTGACCAGCCTGACCGACGATGATCTGAGGGCGGATGATCACAGTTTGTCGGCCGCCGAACTGGTGGAGCTGCGGGTGCGTCAGGCGCTGGAGGCGGGCGTCCACGGCGTCGTCTCCAGCCCGCATGAGGCGGGGCGGGCGCGGCAGATCGCGGTCGAGGCCGGCAGAGAGGGCTTCCTGATCGTCACGCCGGGCGTGCGGCCTGCCGGGGCGGCGATGGACGATCAGGCCCGCGCGGCGACCCCGGCCAGCGCTTTGGAAGCCGGCGCCACCCATTTGGTCATCGGCCGTCCGATCACGGCGGCGTCCGACCCCCGCGCAGCGGCTCAGGCGATCACTCAGGAGATCGCATTGGTCGCAGGCGTTTGATCGCCTGAAGAGATTGATCGCTAAAGGGATCGTGCTTCACGTGAAACAGAAAGGGCGGCGTCCGCAGACGCCGCCCTTGTCGTATCAGCCGCGTTCGCCGCGTTCCTGGCGGTAGGGCCGCTCGGTCGGCGACGGCGGAGGCGGCGGGGCCGGCGGCACGGCGTAGTAGCCCTGATCGAAGTTCACGACCGGCGGGGCCGTCTCGACGCGTGGCGGTTCGACATAGACGTCGGGCCGGGCCACTTCGACCTGGGCCGGGGCGACGCGCACGTCGGCGGCGGCCACATGCACCGGCGGCGGGGCGACGTGGACGCGGGCCGGTTCGACGTAAACCGGGGCCGGCTGCACATAGATCGGCGGCGACTCCACATAGACGGGCGGCTGCGAGACATAGACCGGCGGCTGGCTGACGTAGATCGGCTCGGAGCGGTAATGAACGGGTTGAGGCGGCGGGCCGCATCGCCCGCAGTCCTGGCTGTAACCGCCCTGATAATACCCCTGTTGTTGATAGCCGCCGCTGTACTGACTGCCGCTGTATTGGCCGCCGTAGCCGCCATAGCCGTAGCGCGCCCACGGATAGCGGCCGTAGCCGTCGACTGGATAGCCGAAGGGCATGGAGCGGGTGACGCCGGAATAGCCGTAGCCGCCCTGCTGGATCGGCGGTTGCGACGGAGCGACCACGACGGGCGGCCGCACCCCGGCGCCGCCGTAGCCGTATCCATAGCCGTAGCTCTCGACAGGGCCGTAGCCGCCCTGCCAGCCGGTGTCGCTGTACCAGGTCTGGGCGCGGCTCTGGACCACGGGACTGCGGGCGTAGCCTGCGGCGGCGTTATAGCGGGCGCCGGCCTGGTGGGCCTCGGCCGCTCCGGCGATGAGGATCGCCGCGCCGGCGGCGGCGTAGAATAGAGCCTTCATGGCTGCGCTCCTTGTTTCGGCCGCAAAGGTTAATGCGCATTTCGCCGGAGCGTTCATTATTCTCCCAGCAAGGGAACCGATGCGGGATGAGCGCCGCCGCGCGGCGAGCGGTAGCGCCTTAAAAGTCGACCGCCAGACCTTTTTTCTCCCAGTCGCCGAAGCGCGTCGGTTCGGGCCCTTTGCGGCCGCCGACTTCATTGGGCAGGGCGGCGGCGTCTTCGGCGGCGCGGCGTTCAGCCGCCTCCAGCAGGGCGCGGCGTGCGGCCTCGCTCAGCGGGCGCTCCGGCGTGGCGTGGGGCACGTCGGCGTTGAAGACGGCCTCGGGGGAGGTTTCGATCGGGGGGGTGGGCTGTTCGGTCACAGGTCGCCTGCCTTGAGAGCGGGGATGCTGGGCCTCAAATAGACGTTCCGGCCGAACACGCCACCCCTGACGCTCGAAACCTTCGTCCGAAGCCTCTCGCATGAACCATCTGAAGACATTCGCCCTGCTGGCCGTGATGACCGCCCTGTTCATGGGGATCGGCTATCTGATCGGCGGCGTCAGCGGCATGGCCATCGCCCTCGTCGTGGCGGCGGGCATGAATGTCTTCAGCTATTGGAACGCGGACAAGATCGTCCTGAAGATGTATCGCGCCCAGCCGGTGGACGAGACCCATCCCAACGCCGTGGTGCGCGCCTATGTCGCCGATGTGAAGCAGATGGCGCAGGATGCGGGCCTTCCCCTGCCCAACATCACCATCATCCCGAACGACCAGCCCAACGCCTTCGCCACGGGGCGCAACCCTCAGAACGCGGCGGTGGCGGCGACGACGGGGCTGCTGGACATGCTGACCCGCGAAGAAATCCGCGGCGTGATGGCGCACGAACTGGCCCATGTGAAGAACCGCGACACCCTGACCATGACGGTCACGGCGACGGTGGCCGGCGCCATCGCCATGCTGGCCAATTTCGCCCTGTTTTTCGGCGGCAACGACCGTGAAAGGCCGGGCGGCATGATCGGGACCATCGCCCTGATGCTGCTGGCGCCGATGGCGGCGGGTCTGGTGCAGATGGCCATCAGCCGCGCGCGCGAATACGAAGCGGACCGCGTCGGGGCCGAGATCGCCAACGATCCGCAGGCCCTGGCCTCGGCCCTGCAGAAGATCGAGGCCTATGCGCGAGGCGCGGTCAACGCGCCGGCCGAGCGCAATCCGGCGACGGCCCATATGTTCATCATCAATCCGCTGAACGGGAAGGGGGCGGACAATCTGTTCTCGACCCACCCGGCCACCGGCAACCGCGTGCGCGCCCTGATGGAGCTTGGCGCGAAGATGGGCATGGGCGGGCGTCCGACGGCGGCCTTTGTCGCGCCTGCGCCTTCCGCATCGTCGGTCCGGGGAACCAGCGTGCCGACAACCGACGATGCGCCGCCGCGCGGGCCGTGGGGCTGACTTTCCGCAAGGATGGGGCTTTGCGTGTGCGGGCTTAAGCCGCTAGAGCGAAATCGGTTCAGTTGGACGAGTGTCCAACTGAACGCAGATATTCGCTCCAAGCATGATTTTGGACCATTGTTCTGGGTTCAGTCGATTTCGACTGAACCGAAAATGGTCTAGAGCGCGCGCCATGACCGACGAGACCGATTCCAAGCCGTCCGACGCCGACCGCCCCGAATGGGCCAAGGCGCATGGCCCGCTGCGCTCCTTCGGGCGCATCAAGTCGCGGCCGATCAAGGCGAAGCAGGCGGCCCTGTTCGACACCCTGATGCCGAGCATCGCCGTGCCGGACCCGACCAAGGGACCGATCGACCCGCTGGCCCTGATGCCGGAAGCGAAAGCGGCGTGGCTGGAGATCGGCTTCGGCGGCGGCGAGCATCTGGCGGCGCAGGCGGCGCGACATCCTGAGGCGGTGATGATCGGCTGCGAGCCCTTTTTGAACGGCGTGGCCTCGGCCCTGCGTCACGTCGAGGAGGGCGGGCTTCAGAATGTGCGCCTGCACGCCGACGACGCCCGCGCGGTGATGGCGGCCCTGCCGGACGCCTCTCTGGATCGGGTGATGATCCTCTTCCCCGATCCCTGGCACAAGGCGCGCCACAACAAGCGTCGCTTCCTGCAGGACGAAACGGCGGTCGAGATCGCCCGCCTGCTCAAGCCGGGCGGCAAGGTTCGCTTCGTCACCGACTGGCTGGACTACGCCGACTGGGCGCTGGAGCGGCTGGCGCGCACGCCGGGCCTGACGCGCATCGAGACGGGCGCCGACTGGTTCGCCGCGCCTGAAGACCACGTCGTCACCCGCTATGAGGAAAAGAAGCTGGGCGACACTGATCCGATTTTCCTGGAGTTCGTGAAGCGGACCTGACGGCGGGTCTTCGCGCAATAAGACGGCGGGGGCTGACACGGCCCCCGCTTTGGCCTATATGACCGCTCACATCGTTAGACCGACGTCCAACGGCGTCGTTTCAAGCGGCGGCCCGGATGGTCCGTCGCTTTTGTTTTCTGGAGTATCCGCTTGCGGGCCAAGACCGCCGAAGACCGTGCTCTGCTTGAGCTGATCGACCCCGTGGCCGAGAGCCTGGGGCTGGCGGTCGTGCGCGTGCGCCTGATGGGCGGGACGCTGCGCCGTCGTCTGCAGATCATGGCCGAGCGCCAAGCCGACCACGACATCTCGGTCGAGGAATGCGCGCGCCTGTCGCGCGCCGTGTCCGAGGTGCTGGACGCCGCTGATCCGATCGCGGGCGAATATCTGCTGGAAGTTTCGTCGCCCGGCATCGACCGGCCGCTGACGCGCCTGATCGACTTCGACCTGTTCGAAGGGCTGGAAGCTCGCCTCGAAACCGACCGCATGGTCGAGGGCCGCAAGCGCTTCAAGGGCATTGTCACCGGCGCCGAGGGTGAGAATGTCGCCATCGACCTGGACGGCGAGGACGAGACCGCCCTGATCCCCTTCGCCTGGCTGGCCGACGCCAAGCTGGTGCTGACCGACGAATTGCTGAAGCGCGGCGCCGCCCTGCGCGCGGCGCGCGGCGAACCTGAAGACGACGGCCTGCCCCAAGATACGTCTGGGGGCGCGCCGGACGCTGACAACTCCGACTCCACTCAAGACTCCACCAAGGACGACGCCTGATGGCCGTGACCGGAATCTCCGCCAACCGCCTGGAACTGCTCTCCATCGCCGACGCCGTCGCGCGCGAGAAGAGCATCGACCGGGAAATCGTCATCGACGCGATCGAGGAGGCGATCCAGAAGGGCGCCAAGTCGCGTTATGGCGCGCACCACGA
Source organism: Brevundimonas sp. S1H14 (assembly GCF_047716865.1). Taxonomy (NCBI): domain Bacteria; kingdom Pseudomonadati; phylum Pseudomonadota; class Alphaproteobacteria; order Caulobacterales; family Caulobacteraceae; genus Brevundimonas; species Brevundimonas sp. S1H14. The sequence continues at coordinate 276,324 of NZ_CP136679.1, forward strand.
CATCCGCGCCAAGATCGACCACAAGACCGGCGAGCTCACCCTGACGCGTCACGTCACCATCGTCGCCGACGACTGGCAGCCGGAAGACGAGCTGGAAGAGTTCAACGACAGCGCCATGGTGCGTCTGCGCGACGCCCTGAAGCGCGACGCCGAGGCCGAGGTCGGCAAGGAATACGTCGAGGTCCTGCCGCCGTTCGAGTTCGGCCGCGTCCAGACGCAGATGGCCCGCCAGGTCGTGACTGGAAAGGTCCGCGAGGCTGAGCGCGCAAACCAGTACGAAGAGTTCAAGGATCGCGTCGGCGAGATCGTCAACGGCACGGTCAAGCGCGTCGAATACGGCAACACCATCGTCGACCTGGGCCGTGGCGAAGGCATCATGCGCCGCGACCAGTCGATCCCGCGCGAAGTGTTCAACATCGGCGACCGCGTCCGCACCTACATCTACGACGTGCGGCCGGAGGCCAAGGGCCCGCAGGTCATGCTGTCGCGCGCCCATCCGGGCTTCATGGCCAAGCTGTTCGCCCAGGAAGTGCCCGAAGTCTATGACGGCGTGATCGAGATCCGCGCCGCCGCCCGCGACGCCGGTTCGCGCGCCAAGATGGCCGTGCTGTCGAACGACAGCTCCATCGATCCGGTCGGCGCCTGCGTCGGCATGCGCGGTTCGCGCGTGCAGGCGGTGGTCGCCGAACTGCAGGGCGAGAAGATCGACATCATTCCGTGGGTCGACGACGAGCCGACCTTCATCGTCAACGCCCTGGCCCCGGCCGAAGTGGCCAAGGTGGTGCTGGACGAAGAAGCCGACCGCGTCGAAGTCGTAGTGCCGGACGAACAACTGTCGCTGGCCATCGGTCGCCGCGGCCAGAACGTCCGCCTCGCCTCGCAGCTGACCGGCTGGCAGATCGACATCATCACGGAGTCTCAGGACTCCGAGCGTCGCCAGAAGGAATTCAGCGAGCGCACCGCCCTGTTCCAGGAAGCCCTGGATGTGGACGAGACGATCGCCCAGCTGCTGGTCACCGAAGGCTTCGCCACGGTCGAGGACCTGGCCTTCGTCGAACCCTATGAAATCTCGGAGATCGAGGGCTTCGACGAAGACACCGCCGAAGAACTGCAGACCCGCGCCCGCGAGCACCTGGATCGTCTGGCGGCCGAACTGGACGCCAAGCGCGTGGCTCTGGGCGTCGAAGACGGCGTGCTTGAGGTTCCGGGCGTGACCGCCGCCATCGCTGTCGCCCTGGGCGAAGGCGGGGTGAAGACGGTCGAGGATCTGGCTGACCTGGCCACCGACGAAATCCGCGGCGGCTACGAAGTGCGCGGCGGCGAGCGGGTCAAGGTCGCCGGCGTGCTGGAAAGCTTCAACCTGAGCCAGGAAGACGCCGAAATGCTGATCCTGCAGGCGCGCGTGGCCGCCGGCTGGATCGACGCTTCGGAACTGCCCCAGCCTGAATACGTCGAAGAAGAGACGTTTGAGGGCGAGTTCGATGGTGACTTCGACGGCGAGGGCGAAGACGCCCCGGCCGCCGATGCGAGCGACGACAGCGAGGCGCAGGCCGCCCCCGCTGACGACCTCGACGACCAGTCCCGCGACATGTGATGGGAGCCGTAGCCGTCCATGAGGTCGTCCGAGACGTTGATCGATAGGGATCGTCAGGACCTGGCGTCACGCCAGGCCCTCGATGAATCTCGCCTGATCCGTTTCGTGGCCGGCCCGGACGGCGCGGTGGTCCCCGATCTGGGGCGCAAGCTTCCGGGTCGCGGCCTTTGGGTCGCGGCCGACCGCGCCTCTCTGGAGGCGGCGATCAAGAAGAATATGTTCGCGCGCGCCGCCAAGGCGCCGCTGAAATCCGCCGCCGACCTGCCCGACCTGGTCGAAAATCTGCTGGTCCGGCGTTGTCTGGACCAACTGGGTCTTGCCCGGCGCGAAGGCGTGCTTATCTCTGGCTTCGAGAAATGCGCTGCGGCGATCCGCAGCGGCCGCGCCGCATGGCTGATCGAAGCCGCCGACGGTTCGGCCGATGGGCGCGGCAAGCTTCTGGCCCTCTCCAGACACGCCTCGCCCGCCCCCGAAATCTGCGGGGCTTTCAGCGCGGACGATTTGAGTTTGGCCCTTGGGCTGGAAAATGCGATACACGCCGTCCTGCTGCAAGGCGGGCGGGCTGATCGCTGGACCCTGGAGGTTCAGCGGCTGGCGGGATTTCGACCTCTCTGTCCCCAGAGCTGGAACCGGGCGGGGCCCGAACACGGCGCAGAGGACGACCGGGGCGACGCCCCGGATGGAGAGCCTTAGGGTTTAAGCGGCTGCGGGCCTGTTTCCGAAACAACGGAGGCGGGGCCGCATTCTGCTATGGGTGATTGAGACAGGCGAAGGCGGAATTCTCCGCCCTGAGTAAAGCGACCGGATGAGCGACGAAAACAACAATTCCAACGACGGCAAGACTCCTGCCAACGCGCCTTCGCAGACGGGGCCGCGCGCCCCGCTGAGCCTGAAGCCGCGCGCGACGGGTTCGGTCTCGACCGGCACGGTGAAACAGAGCTTCAGCCACGGCCGTTCCAAGACCGTCGTCGTCGAGACCAAGCGCCGGGCCGGCGCCCAGGGCGGGCATCAGCGTCCGCAGGGCTTCGATGTCGCGCGTCCGCGTTCCGAAGGCGGCGCGCCGCGTTCTGCCGCGCCGCGTCAACCGATGGGCGGAGGTCTGTCGGCCGAGGAGCAGGAAGCGCGTCGTCGCGCCATCGCCCTGGCGACCCAGCAGGCGGCCGAAAAGGAACGCCAGGCCGTAGCCGCCAAGGCCGCCGCCGAGGCTGCCGAGCGCCAGCAGGCGGCCGCCGCTGAAGCCGCCGCCGCCAAGGCCGTCGCCGAAGCCGCCGCCGCCAAGGCTGCTGCTGAAGCGGCGCGGGTCGAGGCCGCCAAGCTGGGCGCCGCCGCCCCGGCGCCGGCCAAGCCTGCTGCGCCCAAGGTCGAGACCCCCAAGGCGGAAGCGCCGAAGGTCGAGGCCCAGAAGGTGGAGGCCAAGCCTGAGCCGGTCAAACCGGCCGCGCCCAAGCGCCCGGCCGTCAACTTTGGCCAGCGCGCGCCCAAGATTCCGCAAGGCCGCGCGCCGCTGGAACGTCCCGCCTTCGGGGGCCGCTCGGCTCGCGAACAGGCGATGGGCGGCGAGCGGCCGCAGGCCAGCGAACAGGCGCCGCGTGAAGGCGGTCGCGAGGGCGGCGAGCGTCCCGCCCGTCCGGCTCAGACGGTCCGCTATTCGGCCCTGAACCCGCGTCCGGCCCCCGGCGCCCGCACCGGCGCGCCCGGCGCGGCCCGTCCTGGCGGCCGCCCGGCCCCGAACCAGCCACCGGCCCAGCCCGAGGTGGCGCGTCCCAGCCGCGCTGGCGGCGGCTTCGCCCGTCCGGCCGGTCGTGAGGACGACCGCGACAAGCGTTTCGCCGACAATGCGCCGGGCAAGGCCGTCAGCCGCACGCGCGGCGAGCCCAAGCGCCGCGAAGGCCGCCTGACCATCCACTCGGTGGCGGGGGGCGACGAGGACGCCGTCGAGCGGATGCGCTCGCTGGCCTCGGTGCGCCGCGCTCGCGAACGCGAGAAGGAAAAGCGCCGCGGCGGCTCGACCGAAACGCCGAACCGTCCGCGTGAAGTGATCATTCCCGACACCATCACCGTTGGCGAACTGGCCAACCGGATGGCGGTGCGCGGCGTCGACATCATCAAATTCCTGATGCGTCAGGGCCTGATGATGAAGATCAACGACGTGATCGATTCCGACACCGCCGAACTGGTGGCCGAGGAATACGGCATGGCCGTCAAGCGCGTGTCGGAATCCGACATTGAAGAAGGCTTCATCGCCGAGGCCGACGAGGCCGACACCGGCGACCTGCGCGCTCCGGTCGTGGCCATCATGGGCCACGTCGACCACGGCAAGACCTCGCTGCTGGACGCCCTGCGCACCACGGATGTGGCGGCGGGCGAAGCCGGCGGCATCACCCAGCACATCGGCGCCTATCAGGTGCGTCTGGCCGATGGTCAGCGCATCACCTTCCTGGATACGCCGGGCCACGCGGCCTTCTCGGCGATGCGGGCGCGCGGCGCCAACGTCACCGACATCGTCGTTCTGGTGGTGGCCGCCGACGACGGCGTCATGCCGCAGACGGTCGAGGCCATCCAGCACGCCAAGGCGGCCGGTTCGCCGATCATCGTGGCGGTCAACAAGGTCGATAAGCCCGACGCCAACCCGCAGAAGATCGTCAACGAGCTGCTGCAGTATGAGGTGATTGCTGAATCCCTGGGCGGCGACACTCAGATCATCGAGCTGTCGGCCAAGGAGAAGATCAACCTGAACGGCCTGACCGACGCCATCCTGCTGCAGGCGGAAGTCATGGACCTGCGCGCCAACGCCGAGCGTTCGGCCGAGGGCGTGGTGATCGAGGCCCAGCTGGACAAGGGCCGCGGGCCGGTCGCGACCGTCCTGGTCAAGCGCGGCACGCTGAAGCGCGGCGACATCGTCGTGGCCGGCTCCGCCTGGGGTAAGGCGCGCGCCCTGCTGGACGAACGCAACGCCCAGCTGACCGAAGCCGGTCCCTCGGTTCCGGTCGAGATCCTGGGTCTGTCGGAAGCCCCCACGCCGGGCGACGTCTTCGCTGTGGTCGAGAACGAGGCCCGCGCCCGCGAACTGACCGAATACCGTCAGCGCGTGAAGCGTGAAAAGGGTCAGGTCTCCGGCGGCAGCCTGTCGCTGGCCGACATGATGGCCAAGCTCGGGTCCAAGAAGATCAGCGAGCTGCCGGTCCTCATCAAGTCGGACGTGCAGGGCACGGCCGAAGCCATCACCACCTCGCTGGAGAAGATGGGCAACGACGAAGTGCGGGCCCGCGTGGTCATGCACGGCGCCGGCGGCATCACCGAGAGCGACGTCAATCTGGCCAAATCGGCCGGGGCGCCGATCCTGGGCTTCAACGTCCGTGCGTCGAAACAGGCGCGCGAACTGGCTGAGCGTGAAGGCGTCGAGATCCGTTACTACTCGATCATTTACGACCTGCTGGACGACATTAAGGGCGTGCTCTCGGGCATGCTGGCGCCGCTCCAGCGCGAAACCTTCCTGGGCAACGCCAAGGTGCTGCAGACCTTCGACATCACCAAGGTCGGCCGGGTCGCGGGCTGCCGCGTCACCGAGGGCGTGGTCCGCAAGGGCGCGCGCGTCCGCATCATCCGCGACGACGTGGTGGTGCTGGAGCTGGGCGTGCTCAACACGCTCAAGCGCTTCAAGGACGAGGTCAACGAAGTGCCTTCGGGTCAGGAGTGCGGCATGCAGTTCGCCGGCTTCCAGGACATCAAGGAAGGCGACTACATCGAGTGCTTCACCGTCGAAGAGATCAAGCGCACCCTGGACTAGGGTGCCTAGATCTGGACGTTTGAGCCTCACGGCCTGAAAGATGAAGGGCGCGGTTTCGAAAGAAGCCGCGCCCTTCATCTTTGGCGTTGTGGCCAATTTCCGCTCATCCCGGCATCCGAAGGGATAAGCGGGTGGGGTAGGGTCAGTCCTCGACGACAGACTTCAGCGCGCCGTCCGAGAAGGTCAGGATGAAGCGCTGGATCGGCGCCGCATCGTCGGCCTGAAGCTCGATCTCCAGCCGTTCGCCGGTCAGTTCGGCGGTCATGGAAACCTCGGTCTCGCCCAGCCAGGCCCGGCCCGTCACCTGCTGATACGTCTGCTCCAGTTCCAGGCGGCAGGTTGTTCCGTCTTCGCGGGCCCAGTCCCAGCGCCCGGCGACCGAGGCGGGAACAGTCCATTTGTAGATGTAGCCGTCGGCGACCTTGATGCGCTCATCCGCCGCCCAGTCGCCCATGTCGAAGGCGTGGGAGACGATGCGGGCGCCGGGCTTCAGCTGGCTGAGCAGGCGCGGGCGCAGTTCGATATTGATCGATTGCAGCAGGTAGAGGCTGACTACAGTGGCTTCGCGGACATCGACGCTGAACAGGTCTTCCTCGATGAAGTCGACCATGTGTTCAACCCCGGCCCAGCCGGCGTACTCCATGGCGTCGGCGATGCGGGTCGGGTCGATGTCGAAACCGATGGCGTGGGCGTCGCGGTCGCGGGCGGCGGCGATGACGATGCGGCCGTCGCCGCACCCCAGATCATAGAGGCGATCCTTCGGCCCTACCCCCGCCAGCGCCAGCATGGCGGCCACAGTGTCCTCCTCCGTCGGGACGAAGGGCACGGCCAGGTAGCGGTCCGGGTCCTGGGCGTAGTTGTCGATGTCGAAGGGGTCTTTGAACACGGCGGCTCGGATCATGAAGGGGAGGAACGGGCGTAGGAGGCCTCGGCAGAAGGCCATACGCCCGGACGCCCATCATGCCGGATGGACGCCCGCCTCGCCAGCGGCCGAGCATCGAAGGCTTCATCTGACGTTCGGTTGGCTTTAGGGTTCGGCCATCGCGTCGGGGGGCGCAGAAGAATAGGCCGCCAATGTCACGCCCTGGACTGTCTCTGCTCTTGATCGCCTTCGTGGCCGCCAGCGTGGCGACGCCCGCGCTGGCCGACACGCGGTTCCTGTCGTTCGACGCCAGGGATCGCGCCACCCAGGCTCTGACGCGCGGCGTGACGCTGGAGGTGGAGCGCGGCTGGTTCGGCGCCACCTCGGTGAAGAACCTCTTCTCCTCGACCTCGCGCGGGTCGGCCCGGTTCGAGCGCGGCGGGCCCGATCAGGTCCGGCGCGTCCTGCCTCAGGGCGCGGCTGACGGCGGAGTCTACAGCATCACGGCCGACGGCGACGGCCGCGCCCTGTCACGCGCCCTGTGCCCCGGCGCGGATGAGGCCTTCATCGTCGTGGGCCGGGTGCGCGCCGGCCATCCGCTGACGATCGAGACGGTCGGCCGCTGGGCCGACGGCCAATTCCGTCATTGCGTCAGCCTGAACTATAGCTATCGGGGCGAGTGGGCGACAATGCAGGGCTCTTCGCCCGCGCGGGACGTTCCGGCCGCATTCGGCAACAACTAAAGGCGGGGCGGGCGTGCTCATCCGCTGGAGCTTCGCCGTTCTTCTGGGTCTGCTGGCGGGTCTGTGGACGGCGCAGCGGCCGGGCGATCCGGCGCTGTTTCCACCCGAGGGAGAACAGGCGGCGATCGTCGTCCATCTGCTCGATAACGGCTTTCACACCGACCTCGCGGCCCCGCGCGCGGCGTTGGCGGCCGGAGACGATGCGCTGGCGCGAGCCGTGCGAGCCCTGCCGCCCGGCGACTGGGTGCGGATCGGCTGGGGCGACGCCGTCTTCTATGTCGAACAGGGCCCGATCAGCGGGCGGCTTCCCGACGGCGCGCGGGCCTTCTTCAGGCCGGGCGGCAATCCGTCCGTCGTGATGCTGGACCCCGATCCGGTCGATCCGGCCCTTCTGCCAGAGAAGACGCGGGCGACCCTGAGCCTGTCGCCCGACGGTTTTGCAGCCTTGCGCGCGCGCGTGGCGTCCTCGCTGCAGCTGGATGCAGAGGGGCGGGCGGTCATCGCGGCCAGCAGGCCGGGCGACGACGCCGTCTTCTACGCCAGCCATGAGACCTTCTGGGTCGGCCATCTGTGCAATCACTGGACGGCCGAGGTGCTGAACGCGGGCGGCCTGCCCATGCCGATGGTCCGCAGTCTGACCTCGGGCGCGGTGATGCGGGCGGCGAGAACCGCCGAACAGGGCGCGGCGGAACTGGACTTGAGCGACGCAGGCGACTAGACCCCGCCCCTTCGCGTTTCAGAGCCGGCGTCCGATCCCCGGCGGCGCGAGCAGGAGGAGCCCCGATGGCCCGCAAGCAACACACCCGCAACGCCAGCGGTCCCCTGGGACCGTCGCAGCGCCAGCTGCGCGCCGGCGAGCTGATCCGTCACGCCCTTGTCGATGTCATGCGCGAGCATGAGATTCATGACGAGGCGCTGCTCGGCGTCTCCGTCACCGTGACCGAGGTGCGGATGAGCCCGGATCTGCGCCACGCCACCTGTTTCGTCGAGCCGCTGGGCGCGGGCGTCGAGGCGGCCGAGACGGCCGGGCAGGAGAGCGCCATCATCAAGGCGCTGAACGAACACGCCAAATTCCTGCGCGGTCAGCTGGGCCGCCGTATCGACATGAAGTTCACGCCGGACCTCAAGTTCCGCCACGACGAGAGCTTCGGTACGGCCAGCCACATGGACCGTCTGTTCAATGATCCGCGCGTGCGCGCCGACATCGAACAGGCTGACGACCAGGGCGAAGACTGATCCTATGGCGCGACGCAAGAAGGGCGATCTCGTCAACGGCTGGGTGTGTCTGGACAAGCCCTATGAGATGGGCTCGACCGAGGCGGTGACGAAGGTCCGTCGCCTGTTCAACGCCCAAAAGGCGGGCCATGCCGGGACGCTGGACCCGCTGGCCTCGGGCATTCTGCCCATTGCGCTGGGCGAGGCGACCAAGACCGTGCCCTTCATGATGGAGGCGCAGAAGGTCTATCGCTTCACCATCCACTGGGGCATTTCGACCGACAGCATCGACCGCGAGGGCGAGATCATCGCCCGCTCCGATGTGCGGCCTTCGGTGGAGGCAGTGACCGCGGCCCTGCCTTCGTTTGTCGGCGAGATCGACCAGACGCCGCCTGCGTTTTCCGCCGTGCGCGTCAACGGCGAGCGCGCCTATGATCTGGCGCGGGCGGGGGTCGAGGTCGAGCTTCAGTCGCGCCGCGTGACCATTCACGAGGCGGCGGTGACGGCCGCGCCGGACGCCGATCACGTCGAGATCACGATGCGGACGGGCAAGGGCGTCTATGTCCGTTCGCTGGCGCGCGACCTGGCGATCATGCTGGGCGCCGAAGGCCATGTCTCGGACCTGCGACGCGAGCGGGTGGGGCCGTTCTCGGTCGACAACGCCGTAACGCTGGATTTTCTTGAGGAGTTGGCGCATAAGGGCGCCGCCTTTGAGGGCTTGCTGCCCGTTTCGACCGCTCTGGACGACATCCCGGAGTTGGCCGTGACGGATCAGGACGCCCTCTCTTTGAGGCAGGGACGGCCGATCGTTCTGCTCCCCCGACAGATTGAAACGCTCAAGGCCCGGCTCACCGCCGGTTCGCGGCTGGTTTCGGTCTTCGAGGGCGGAACCCTGGTCGCGCTCGGCAATCTCAGGGCCGGTCGGCTTGAACCCGACCGTGTTTTCAACCTCCCTTGAAGCAGGCCTACCCGCTTGCCGACAGGAACTCCAACGCCCTCAAGACGCGAGCCTCCGCGAGGCGAGCATAGGGCCAGAAAGGACCTCCGATGTCGATTACAGCTGAACGTAAAGCTGAAGTCATCGCCGACAACGCTCGCTCGACGGGCGACACCGGTTCGGCCGAAGTGCAGGTCGCGATCCTGACGGAACGCATCGCCAACCTGACCGAGCACTTCAAGACCCACAAGAAGGACAACCACTCGCGTCGTGGCCTGCTGAAGCAGGTTTCGCAGCGTCGTCGCCTTCTGGACCACCTGAACAAGACCGACAGCGCCCGCTATCAGGCGCTGATCGCCAAGCTGGGCCTGCGTCGTTAAGGCGCCCCGGTTGCGGATCGGATAATCTCCACGAGGCGCGGGCGGACACGTCCGCGCCTCGTTCCGCTATTAGTAGCAAGCTTCCCGCGCGCCGCGGGTCTGACCGGCGCAACCGACGCGAGGGCCTTGAATCCGGTCCTCAATCACCCGCCCGGCCGCGACATTGCGGTCAGGTCACCGGGGACCGTTAAGGACTGAACGGCCTGACGCTCCGCACACCCCCGACGGGAATACGCCCGCGGGAGACGAAAGACGAAACATGTTCGATATCAAACGCAAGACGATCGAGTGGGCCGGACGCCCGCTGACCCTGGAGACGGGCCGCATCGCCCGTCAGGCCGACGGCGCCGTGCTGGCGACCTACGGCGAGACCGTGGTCCTGGCCACCGTCGTCTACGGCCGCCAGCCCAAGCCGGGCCTGGATTTCTTCCCCCTGACCGTCAACTATCAAGAGAAGACGTTCGCCGCCGGCAAGATCCCGGGCGGCTACTTCAAGCGTGAAGGCCGCCCGACCGAGAAGGAGACCTTGGTCTCCCGCCTGATCGACCGCCCGATCCGCCCCCTGTTCGTCAAGGGCTTCAAGAACGAGACCCAGGTCATCGTCACCGTGCTGCAGCACGACCTTGAGAACGATCCCGACATCCTGGGCATGGTCGCTGCCTCGGCCGCCCTGACCATCTCGGGCGTGCCCTTCATGGGCCCGATCGGCGCCGCGCGCGTCGGCATGATCGACGGCGAACTGGTGCTGAACCCGGCCATCGACACCCTGGGCGAGAGCGCCCTGGATCTGGTCGTCGCGGGCACGCAAGACGCCCTGATGATGGTCGAATCCGAAGCCAAGGAGCTGTCGGAAGAGAAGATGCTCGAGGCCCTGATGTTCGCGCACGCGGGCATGCAGCCGGTCATCGACGCCATCATCGACCTGGCCGAGCACGCCGCCAAGGAACCGTTCGACTTCCAGGCCGAGGACCACTCGGACGTGGTCGCCTCGATCAAGTCGCTGGTCGGCGAGGACATCAAGGCCGCTTACGCCCACCCGGGCAAGTATGAGCGCCGCTCGGGCGTCGACGTCGCCAAGAAGAAGGCCGCCGAGGCCCTGGTGAAGACCGACGAGAAGCCGGACGGCGTCGATTCGTCGAAGTTCTCGGCCGCGTTCAAGGAATGCGAAGCCGACGTCCTGCGTCGTGACATCATCGAGAACAGCCACCGCGTCGACGGCCGCGCCCTGGACAAGGTCCGCGCCATCGTCTCGGAAGTCGGCGTCCTGCCGCGCACCCACGGTTCGTCGCTGTTCACGCGCGGCGAAACGCAAGCTCTGGTCGTCGCCACGCTCGGCACCGGCGAGGACGAGCAGTACATCGACAGCCTGACGGGCACGTACAAAGAGTCCTTCCTGCTGCACTACAACTTCCCGCCCTATTCGGTTGGTGAAGCGGGCCGTATGGGCTCGCCGGGCCGTCGCGAAATCGGTCACGGCAAGCTGGCCTGGCGCGCCATCCGCCCGATGCTGCCGTCGCGCGAGGACTTCCCCTACACCATCCGTCTGGTGTCGGAGATCACCGAGTCGAACGGCTCGTCCTCGATGGCCACGGTCTGCGGTTCGTCGCTGGCCCTGATGGACGCCGGCGTGCCGCTGGTCCGTCCGGTCTCGGGCATCGCCATGGGCCTGATCCTGGAGCCGTCGGGCGAGTTCGCCATCCTGTCGGACATCCTGGGTGACGAAGATCACCTGGGCGACATGGACTTCAAGGTCGCCGGCACCTCGGAAGGCATCACCAGCCTTCAGATGGACATCAAGGTCGCCGGCATCACCAAGGAGATCATGCAGCAGGCCCTGACGCAGGCTTCGGCCGGTCGTCTGCACATCCTCGACGAAATGTCGAAGGCGATGGAGGCTCCGCGCGCCGAGCTGGGCGAGTTCGCTCCCAAGATCGAATCCATCAAGATCGCGGTCGACAAGATCCGTGAAGTGATCGGTTCGGGCGGCAAGGTCATCCGCGAAATCGTCGAGAAGACCGGCGCCAAGGTCGACATCGGCGACGACGGCACCATCAAGATCGCCGCCAACGAGCAGGAAAAGATCGAAGCCGCCAAGGCCTGGATCCAATCGATCGCCTCGGAGCCGGAAGTCGGCACGATCTACACCGGCAAGGTCGTGAAGGTCGTCGACTTCGGCGCCTTCGTGAACTTCTTCGGCGCCAAGGACGGTCTGGTCCACGTGTCCCAGATCGCTCTGGAGCGCGTCGCCAACCCGGCCGACGTCCTGTCGGAAGGCCAGGAGGTCAAGGTCAAATTCCTGGGCTTCGACGATCGCGGCAAGACCAAGCTGTCGATGAAGGTCGTCGATCAGGAAACCGGCGAGGACATCACTGACAAGATCAACGCCGAGCGCGCTGAACGCGGTGAAGCTCCGCTGTCGGAAGACACCGGCGGCCGTCCCAAGGGCGACCGCAACGGCGGCGACCGCGGCCGTCGCCGTCGCGACTAAGCCTCGGCGTCATCGCTGAACTGAGAAGGCCCCGGCGGAGCGATCCGCCGGGGTTTTTCTTGGGCGCTATCGCTCGCGAAGGCGTCATCCCTCTCCCGGCGCGAAAGGGTGAGGGGCTTGTCCTCGCCGTCGGCGCAAGCCGTCGCGCATCGAAGAGCTACGGCCTTCGGCCGACTTCACCCGCGAACCCTCACCCTTTCGCCTTGGCCAATCGCTTCGCTCTTGGAGGCTCAAGCCCTCTCCCATTGGGAGAGGGAGTCAGCTCTGACACTCTTTCGGCGGGGTTTCGCCGTCGCGGGTCCACATCGCGCAGGAACGATTGATCTCGCCCTGGATCAGGTCGCAGGGATTGGCGCTGTTGCAGGGCGGGCGCGTGGCCGGGCTGACGGCGATGCAGCGCTGGACCAGGCGGGCGGAGGCGGCTTCGCCCAGGGTCTCAAGGCAGGGGCGGTCGTCGAGGGGAACCGGCCGGGGCGTCATGTCCGGGCCTTCGGGCAGGCGGGCTTCGGGCAGGCGGGCTTCGGGCTCGGGGGCCGAGGCGGGCGCTGGCGTCGGGACCGGCGCGGGGGCCGCTGGCTCAGGACGCGGCTGACAGGCGACGAGCAGGCCGCCGAGGAACAGGCAGGCCGGAAGGGGCGGTCGGGTCATGCGGGGCTCCGGATCGGGGTTCGCCTATGCAACGACGATGGTCCCGATCCGGCTCCAGCAAAAGCCTTATCGGCGGGCGGCTTCGACGGCGGCGCGCTGCAGGGCGAACAGTTCGGTGCAGCCGATTTCCGCCAGTTCGAACAGACGGTCGAACTCGGCCCGGCTGAAGCCGCGCTTCTCGCCGGTGGCCTGGATCTCGACGATCTGGCCTGCGCCGGTCAGGACGAAGTTGGAATCGGCTTCGGCGGTGGAGTCTTCCTCATAGTCGAGGTCCAGCACCGGCAGATCCTTGAACACGCCGCACGACACGGCCGCCACCTGATCCAGAATGGGGTCGGTCGTCAGCACGCCCTCGTCCTTGAGGTAGTTGAGGGCGCTGGCCATGGCCACCCAGGCGCCGGTGATGGAGGCGGTGCGGGTGCCGCCGTCAGCCTGGATCACGTCGCAGTCGATCAGGACCTGACGCTCGCCCAGCGCCTTCAGGTCGACCACGGCGCGCAAGGAGCGGCCGATCAGGCGCTGGATTTCCTGGGTGCGGCCCGACTGCTTGCCGGCGGCGGCTTCGCGGCGGCCGCGGGTGTGGGTGGCGCGGGGCAGCATGCCGTATTCGGCCGTGACCCAGCCCTGGCCGGTGTTGCGCATCCAGCCCGGCACCTTTTCCTCGATCGAGGCCGTCACCAGCACCTTGGTATGGCCGAAGGACACCAGGCACGAGCCCTCGGCGTAGCGGTTGACGCCGGTTTCCAGCGTGACGGTGCGGAGTTGTTCGGGGGTGCGTTCGGACGGGCGCATGGGAATTCCTTGGAAGCGGGATGGCGCGTGCTTATCCTGAAACCATGAGCCTGTCCCGCCCTGACCCGTTTGCGGTGAGTCTCCGTTCCGTTTTGACGAGGCGGAGGGCGGCGCCATGAGCCTGCTTTACCCCTCGCCGGGCCTGGCGACGCTGGATGCGCGGGCGCGCGACATCTTCCGCCGGGTGGTCGAGACCTATCTGGAGACGGGCGAGCCGGTGGGGTCGCACACCCTGTCGCGCGCCGGGCTGGACCTGTCGCCCGCCTCGATCCGCAACACCATGCAGGCGCTGACGCAGGCCGGGCTGCTGGCCTCGCCGCACACGTCAGCCGGGCGGGCGCCGACCCATGCGGGGCTGCGGCTGTTCGTGGACGGCCTCCTGGAGGTCGGCGACATCGGTCAGGAGGAGCGGCGCGAGATCGACGCCCGGCTGGCGGTGATGGGCGCCAAGGGCGGCGGCCGCAATGTCGAGGAGGCGCTGGATGCGGCCTCCTCCCTGCTGTCGGGTCTGGCGGGCGGGGCGGGCATCGTCGCCAGCCCAGTGCGCGAGGCGGGGGTGCGCCATGTGGAGTTCGTGGCTCTGGGCGGCGGACAGGCGCTGGCGGTGCTGGTCGCCGACGACGGGGTGGTCGAGAACCGGCTGATGAATCTGGCGCCGGGCGTGACGCCCTCGACCCTGCAGGAGGCGTCGAACTTTCTCAGCGCGCGGCTGAAGGGGCGCCCGCTGGCCGAGGCCCGGCACGAGATGAAGGCCGAGATGGAGGCCGCCCGGCGCGATCTGGACGCCGCCGCCGCCCGGCTGGTCGAGGACGGACTGGCGGCCTGGAGCGGCGGCGCAGGCGGCGGAGGCCACGACCGCAACCTGATCGTGCGCGGGCGCGGCAATCTGTTGCAGGACGCCCGCGCGGCCGAGGATCTGGAGCGGGTGCGCGTGCTTTTCGACGATCTGGAGCAGAAGGAACAGCTGATCGGCCTGCTGGACGACGTCGGCGCGGCCCAGGGCGTGCGCATCTATATCGGCGCCGAAACGCGACTCTTTTCGCTTTCGGGTTCCGCCGTGATCGCGGCGCCCTATATGTCGGGCCGGCAGCGGGTGCTGGGCGCCATCGGCGTCATCGGGCCCGCGCGGTTGAACTACGCCCGTGTCATACCGTTGGTGGACTATACCGCCCGGGTGCTGGGCCGGATTCTGGACGGACAAGAGACGTGAACGACATCAACGACGAGACCCGGGACCAACTCGAGCAGGACATCCACGAGGCCGATCTCGCGCCTGAGGGCGATGAGAACGCCGTGGTCGACGCCCTGATCGCCGAGCGCGATCAGTGGAAGGACCGCGCCCTGCGCGCCGTGGCCGATGCCGAGAACACCAAGCGCCGCGCCGAGACGCAGCAGAACGACGCGCGCGCCTACGCCATCCAGCGCTTCGCCAAGGATTTGCTGGGCGTGGCCGATACGCTGGAGCGCGGTCTGGCGACGGCGCCCAAGGACGCGGACGGCCCCACGGCGGCCATGGTCACGGGGCTGGAGCTGACGCAGAAGTCCCTGCTGTCGGCCTTTGAGGCCAACGGCCTGACCCGCGTCGACCCGGCGCCGGGCGACGCTTTCGATCCGCACCTGCATCAGGCGATGATGGAGCAGCCCTCGGACACCGTGCCGGGCGGCGCCGTCATCCAGACGCTGCAACCGGGCTACGCCCTGTTCGGCCGCACCGTGCGCGCGGCCATGGTGGTGGTCGCGGCCAAGGGCTCGGGCCCGGCGACGGGCGGCGCCTATGCTGATCCGAACACGACCGGCGGGAATTTCGACGCCAAGGCCTGAGGCTTTCGCGCGTTGACATGACGACGGCCCGGCGCAGACGCGTCGGGCCGTTTTCATGCGCCTGCAAAATAAACCGCTCATCCCGGCGGACGCCGGGATGAGCGGTTGGAGAGGTCAGCCCTTCAATCTCGAATCGAACAGTTCCAACAACCGCTTCCAGCCATCCTTCGCGTCCGCCTCTCGGTAGGAGGCGCGGTAGTCGGCGTGGAAGCCGTGCGGGGCGTCGTCATAGAGGATGATCTGGCTGTCGGTCCGGCCCGCAACCTTCAGCGCGTCGTTCATCGCCCTGACCGTGTCGTTGGGAATGCCGCTGTCCTGGCCGCCGTAAAGACCCAGCACTGGCGCCTTCAGTTCGCCCGCCAGGTCGATGGGCCAGGGGCGGCCCGTCGCCTTCTGGTCGTCGGTCGCATTGGCGGCGGGCGACAGGCGGCCGTACCAGGCGACCCCGGAGTCCAGCGCCGGGAAGCGAGCCATCGCCTGCCACACCACCTTGCCGCCCCAGCAGAAGCCGGTGATCCCGACCTTGTCCGCCTTCGCCCAGGATTGGGCGCCGACCCAGTCCAGCGTAGCGGCAATGTCGCCCATGACCTGTTCATAGCTCGCCGCGCCGACGATGCGCTGGATCGCCTGCATGTCGCTGAGCGGGGCCGGGTCCTGGACGCGGACGAAGAAGGCGGGCGCCACGGCCGCATAACCCGCCTTGGCCAGGCGGCGGCAGACGTCGCGGATGTATTCGTGCACGCCGAAAATCTCGGACACGACGATCACGACCGGGAAGGGGCCGGCGCCTTCGGGGCGGGCGATATAGGCGGGCAGGTCAAAGCCGTCTGGCGCCGGATAGGCTGCGTCTTGCGTGACCAGCCCCGCCGCGTCGGTGGCGATCGGCTGGGCGGACTGGCTGAGGGCGGCGGGGGCGTAGGCGGCGAAGAACAGTCCGCCCGCCGTCGCCACGCCCAGACTGCGGCGGCTGGGGGCGATCTGGTCGGGGCTCAGGCCCTCGGGCCGGGTGATCAGGGTCATCTCGGGTCTCCGGTCGGCGCTGTGGAAGCGGCGACAGTGCCTTGGCTTTCCCTCCGCCGTCGAGTCTTTCCGGCCTAGGCGGCGACCCGCAGCGTCAGATTGACCCGCCCGCCGCCGGGCAGCAGGCGCGACGAGCCCGCCAGCAGCCGGTCGATCCCGTGGCGCGCCAGCCGCGCCGGGCCGGTCAGGGCGCAGACGTCGCCGGAGGCCAGGCGCACCGTGCTGGTGGCGCCGCCCTTTCCGGTTTCGTCGGGGGCCGGACCGATGCGGAACACCGCCGTATCGCCCAGAGACACCGACAGCACCGGCGCCGTCAGGTCGCGTTCGTCCTTGTCCTGATGCAAGCCCATCTTCGCCTCGCCCTGATAGAGGTTGACCAGGCAGGCGTCGGGCGAGCTCGGCCAGCCGGTCAGGGCGTCCCACAGGCTCAGCAAGCGGGCCGGGATGGCGGGCCAGGGCGCTCCGGTCGCCGGGTGTGTCGGCTGATACCGATAGCCCTGACGGTCCGACACCCAGCCCAGGGCGCCGAAATTGCTCATCCGCACCGAGAAGGGCCGCCCGCCGGGCGTTGTCGGCCGATAGAGGGGCGCCGCCTCCAGCCCTGCCCGCACCTCGGCCAGCAGTTCCGCCTGCGCCGCCGTGTCCAGCAGACCGGGCCACAGCCGAAATCCGGGCAGGGCGGTCGGAGTTTCCGGGGGCGCAGGCAGTGGGATTTGCGAGGTCATCGGCTGAATTTAGCGGCGCGATGCACACTTGTCCGCCATAAGGCGCGGAATCTGGCCGGAAGCGGGCGGAAGGCCTTGCAGCCCCTGCGGTCTTTCCCATATCCGAGCCAATCCGGCGATAACCCCCTTTTCGTTAGGGGCTTGTCCGCCGACCTCATCCACCGCCGTACCGGGCCTCGCGTTCGGCGCGGCATGATTTCAGAAGCCCATCAGGGGGCGGTCACGCGCGGCGCTTGATTTTGCGAGGCCGCCGCATCGCCCGCCGCAAGGAGTGAAAAAGACAAGCCCATGGCCAAGATCATCGGCATCGACCTCGGCACGACCAACTCGTGCGTCGCCGTCATGGACGGCAAGAACCCCAAGGTCATCGAAAACGCCGAAGGCGCCCGCACCACCCCGTCGGTGGTCGCCATTCAGGACGGCGGCGAGATTCTCGTCGGCCAACCCGCGCGCCGTCAGGCGGTGACTAACCCCGCCAACACCTTCTTCGCCATCAAGCGCCTGATCGGCCGCAATTTCGATGACCCGGTGGTGGCCAAGGACAAGGGCATGGTGCCCTTCGAGATCGTCAAGGGCCCGACCGGCGACGCCTGGGTCCAGGCCCACGGCAAGGACTATTCGCCCCAGCAGGTTTCGGCCTTCACCCTGGGCAAGATGAAGGAGGCCGCCGAGGCCTATCTGGGCGAGAAGGTCACCCAGGCCGTCATCACCGTTCCCGCCTATTTCAACGACGCCCAGCGTCAGGCGACCAAGGACGCCGGCAAGATCGCCGGTCTGGAAGTCCTGCGCATCATCAACGAGCCGACGGCGGCGGCCCTGGCCTATGGCCTAGAGAAGAACGACGGTCAGAAAATCGCCGTATACGACCTGGGCGGCGGCACCTTCGACGTCTCGATCCTTGAGATCGGCGACGGCGTGTTTGAGGTGAAGTCGACCAACGGCGACACCTTCCTGGGCGGTGAAGACTTCGACATGCGTCTGGTCGACTACCTGGCCGACGAGTTCAAGAAAGAGCAGGGCGTCGACCTGCGCTCGGACAAGCTGGCCCTGCAGCGCCTGAAGGAAGAGGCCGAAAAGGCCAAGAAGGAGCTGTCCTCGACGACCCAGTACGAGGTCAACCTGCCGTTCATCACCATGAACGCCTCGGGCCCGCTGCACCTGAACATCAAGCTGTCGCGCGCCAAGCTGGAAGCCCTGGTCGATGACCTGGTCCAGCGCACCATCGAGCCGTGCAAGAAGGCCCTGGCCGACGCCGGGCTGAAGGCTTCGGACATCGACGAAGTGGTTCTGGTCGGCGGCATGACCCGCATGCCCAAGGTGCAGGAAGCCGTGAAGGCCTTCTTCGGCAAGGAGCCGCACAAGGGCGTGAACCCGGACGAGGTCGTGGCTCTGGGCGCCGCCGTTCAGGCGGGCGTGCTGCAGGGCGACGTCAAGGACGTGCTGCTGCTGGACGTGACCCCGCTGACGCTGGGCATCGAGACGCTGGGCGGCGTGTTCACCCCGCTGATCGAGCGCAACACCACCATCCCGACCAAGAAGGCCCAGGTCTTCTCGACCGCCGACGACAACCAGTCGGCCGTGACGATCCGCGTCTTCCAGGGCGAGCGCCCGATGGCCGCAGACAACAAGGTCCTGGGTCAGTTCGACCTGATGGGGATCCCGCCGGCGCCGCGCGGCATGCCGCAGATCGAGGTCGCCTTCGACATCGACGCCAACGGCATCGTCCACGTGACGGCCAAGGACAAGGCGACCAACAAGGAACAGTCGATCCGCATTCAGGCCAACGGCGGCCTGTCGGACGCGGACATCGACCAGATGGTCAAGGAAGCCGAGGCCAACGCCGCGGCCGACAAGGCCCGCAAGGAGCTGGTCGAGGCCCAGAACGGCGCCGACAGCCTGGTCCACTCGACCGAGAAGGCTCTGTCCGAGCACGGCGACAAGATCGACGAGGCGACCAAGGCGACCATCCAGTCGGCCCTGGACGATCTGAAGTCGGCCAAGGACGGCACGGACCCCGAGGCCATCCGCGAGAAGACCAATACGCTGGCTCAGGCTTCGATGAAGCTGGGCGAGGCCATGTACGCCGCCCAGCAGGGCGGGGCTGAAGGCGACGCTGAAGGCCAGCCCGCCGACGACGGCGTGGTCGACGCCGAGTTCGAGGAAGTCTCGGACACGGACGAGAAGAAGGACGCCTGAACCGGCGCCTGACTGATGTTCGGCCCCGCTTGTCAGACGGCAGGCGGGGCCGTTTCATAGAACTTGCATCATTCGACCGGGCGCCCATGTCATCAGGCAGGCCGTCGGTCATCCGCGAACGGAACGCCTCCGTGTTGAAGAGAGGCTCGAAAGCGGCGGGAAGGTAAGAGGACGAACGCCTGATGGCGCAACGTGACTATTACGAGATTCTGGGGGTCGAGCGGACGGTCGATGCGGCCGTGCTCAAGAGCGCCTATCGCAAGCTGGCGATGGAGCACCACCCTGACCGCAACGGCGGCTCTGAAGAGTCCGTGGCCCGCTTCAAGGAAATCTCCGAGGCCTACACCGTCCTGTCTGACGAGCAGAAGCGCGCGGCCTATGATCGTTTCGGCCATGCGGGCGCGGGCGGGGGCAATCCCTTCGGCCAGGGCGGCGGCCAGGGTTTCCACGACATCAACGACATCTTCTCCCAGGTCTTCGGCGACGCCTTTGGAGACGCCTTCGGCGGCCGGGGCGGCGGCGGACGCCAGAGCCACGGGCCGCGTCGCGGCTCGGACCTGCGCTACGATCTCGAGATCACGCTGGAGCAGGCTTACAAGGGGGCCGAGGTCGAGATCGCCATCCCGACCCTGATGGCCTGCGAGGTCTGCGACGGCTCAGGCGCCAAGGCGGGCACCAAGCCGACCATCTGCTCCACCTGCGGCGGCGCCGGGCGCGTGCGTCAGGCCAACGGCTTCTTCCAGGTCGAGCGCACCTGCCCCCGCTGCGGCGGTTCGGGCGAGATGATCGCCGACCCCTGCACCACCTGCCGGGGCCACGGTCAGGTCCGCAAGACCCGTAAGCTCAGCCTCAAGGTTCCGGCGGGCGTCGACGACGGCTCGCGTATCCGCCTGTCGGGCGAGGGCGAGGCGGGCCAGCGCGGCGGGCCGCGCGGCGACCTCTACGTCTTCCTGTCGGTGCAGCCGCACGAACTGTTCGAGCGCGACAATCTGGACCTTCTGGTCACGGTGCCGGTGCCGATGACGGTGGCGGCCCTGGGCGGCGTCGTGGACGCCCCCTGCCTGATCTCGGACGCCTGCGACGGCAAGTGCAAGGCCCCGGTCGAGGTGCCTGCGGGCGCCCAGACCGGCAAGACCGTCCGCATCAAGGGCAAGGGCATGCCGCACCTGAACGGACGCGGACGCGGCGACCTGGTGGTTGAACTGTTCGTCGAGACGCCGACCGATCTGAACGCACGCCAGAAGGAGCTGTTGGCCGAATTGGCGGCGTCGCTGGGCGAGAGCCAGACCCCGCGCAACACCAGCTTCGCCGGCAAGGCCAAGCGCTTCTGGGCCGACATTCTGGGCGGCGACGCCGATAATCCGAAAGAAACCGCGTGAGCGACATCTTCCACGCCGGCATCTCCGGCGCCCGGGGCCGCATGGGCCGCGCCGTTTCTCAGGTTCTGGACGCCCGTGAGGACGTGGTGGTCGCCGCCCGCTTCGATCGCGGCGAGACCGTCGACCTGAAGCTGTGCGACGTCATCATCGACTTCTCGACGCCCGAGGCCTCCGTGGCTCTGGCGCGCGCCTGCGCCGAGGCGGGCGGACCGGCCCTGGTCATCGGCTCCACCGGCCTGACGCCGGAGCAGGAGACCGAGATCGAGGTCGCCGCCGAGAAGATCGCCATCGTCATGAGCGGCAACTTCTCGCTGGGCGTGAACATATTGATCGGCTTGGTCGAGCACGCCGCCCTGCGGCTGGACGCGCGCGACTGGGACATCGAAGTGCTGGAGACTCATCACCGGCGCAAGGTCGACGCGCCTTCGGGCACGGCCCTGATGCTGGGCGAGGCGGCCGCCAACGGCCGGGGTCGCGATCTGGCGGAACTGCAAAGCGCCCCCTACGACGGCATCACCGGCCCGCGCGAGCCGGGCAAGATCGGCTTCGCCTCCCTGCGCGCCGGCGGCGTGATCGGCGAACATACCGTGATGTTCGCCTCGGAGGACGAGATGCTGACGCTGTCGCATTCGGCCATCGATCGCAGCCTGTTCGCCAAGGGCGCCGTGGCCGCCGCCGCCTGGGTGCGCAACCGCCGCCCCGGTCTCTACGACATGCAGGACGTGCTGGGCTTTCGTCAGGCTTGATGCCTGGGGGCGCTGACGCGCCCCGCGCTATCGCTCGCCGCGCGGCGGCTCGCTGCTTGAGCGCGATTTACGCGCGACTTCTCCCTCCCCGGGACGGGGAGGATGAGACGTTTCGCCTTGTTTCTCAGGCCGCTTGTCTTTCAGGCCGCCTGGACGAGGAGTTCGGTCATGGCGTCGCGCCAAGCCAGCAGATCCGGCGAGCGCGCGACGATCAACTGTCCCAGCGCCTCGGATTGGCCGAGAGACGGCGCGGTCATTCCCCAGGCAGCGAAGTCGCGGCGCTCGATATGCTCTCTGGCGACGACCTCAATGTCTTCATGCCGTTCATCGAAATGCAGATGCAGCATGAGGATATCGAGCGCGCTGGGCGAGCCTTCCAGAAATTGCACGAACGTGCCGTTCTGAAGGGTCAGGGCGCCGCTGATGCCGTTTCGGGCGTTCAGATAAGCCGCGACATGGACGATATCGGCAAGCGCCGCCGCCTCTTCGTCCGGCGAAAGTCGTGACCGGCTGCAGTAGACCAGCTGTTCCAGCGTGTTCATGGCGGCCACGCTAGACCAGTATCTAAGGATGTGAAAGTAGAGTCTTCATCAACGCCCGGTTGAACCGAATCCTCCGGCGCCCCGCTCGGTTTCGTCCAGGGTTTCGACCTCGACCATCTGCGCCTGCTCATAGCGGGCGATCACCATCTGGGCGATGCGGTCGCCGCGCTTGATCTCGAACGGCAGCTCGCCGTGGTTGATCAGGATGACCCCGACTTCGCCGCGATAATCGCTGTCGATGGTGCCGGGCGAATTGGGCGCCGAGACGCCGTGTTTCAGCGCCAGGCCCGAGCGGGGACGCACCTGGGCCTCAAAGCCGGGCTCAAGGGCGATCTTCAGCCCTGTGGGAACCAGCTTGCGTTGGCCGGGCTCCAGCACCAGGGTCTCGCCCTCTGCGAGGGCGGCGCGCAGGTCCATTCCGGCCGAACCGGCGGTCTCATAGGCGGGCAGGGCCAGACCCTCGGCGTGGGGCAGGCGTTCGACGCGGACGGTGGTCATGTCGGGAGGTCTCTTCTAGGCCTTGAAGTGATCGGCGATGCGCTGGGCCAGCTTCCTGGCGACTTCGGTCTTGGATTGGCGGGGCCAGGGCTCGTCGCCATCCTGGGTGAACAGGGTCACGGCGTTTCCGTCCGAGCCGAACACCTCGTCCGAGACGTCGTTGCCGACGATCCAGTCACAACCCTTGCGTGAGAGCTTGGCGCGGGCGTTGGCCTCAAGGTCGCTGGTCTCGGCGGCGAAACCGACCACCAGTTTCGGGCGGCGCGGACCGGGCGCAGAGACGCCCGCCAGGATGTCGGGGTTTTCGATCAGGGCCAGCGAAGGCGGTCCGCCCGGCGCCTTCTTGATCTTGCCCGAGGCCACGCCGTCCACGCGCCAGTCGGCGACGGCGGCGCTCATCACGGCGATGTCGGCGGGAAGAGCGGCCTCGACGGCGGCCTTCATTTCGGTGGCGGCCTCGACCCAGACGCGGGTCACGCCGACAGGGGCGTCCAGCGCCACCGGGCCGGAGATCAGCGTCACCTGCGCCCCCAGATCGGCCAGGGCAGCGGCGACGGCGTAGCCCTGTTTGCCGCTGGAACGGTTGGTCAGGCCGCGCACCGGGTCGATCGGCTCGAAGGTCGGCCCGGCCGTCACGACAGCGGTCCGGCCGGTCAGCGGGCGCCCGTCCGGCCCGGCCAGCAGGCGGGCGATGGCGTCCAGAATGACCGGCGGCTCGGCCATGCGACCCGGCCCGAACTCGCCGCACGCCATGATGCCGTCGTCCGGTCCGACCACGGCCATGCCGTGAAAGCCGTCGAAGCCCTTCAGCCGCTCGACATTGGCCTGGACGGCGGGATGCAGCCACATCCGCACGTTCATCGCCGGGGCCAGCAGCACCTTCTTGTCGGTAGCCAGAAGCGTGGTCGAGGCCAGGTCGTCGGCCATCCCGTTGGCCGCCTTGGCGATCAGCCCGGCCGTGGCGGGCGCTGCGACCACCAGATCGGCCCAGCGCGACAGCTCGATATGGCCCATGGCGGTTTCGTCTTCCGGCATGAACAGGTCTTGTCGGACCGGATGGCCTGTCAGGGCCGCCAGCGACATGGGGGTGACGAACTGGGCCCCGGCCTTGGTCAGGACGGTCATCGTCTCCGCCCCGGCCTTGCTAAGCAGGCGGATCAGTTCCAGCGCCTTATAGGCGGCGATGCCGCCGCCGATGATCAGCAGGACCTTGCGGCCGGCCAGGACGCTGGAAAGCGAGGGTGCGGTCATGAACCAAGGTCTAGCGGCGTCGCGTGACGGCGTCGAGACAAAGCCACCGCGCTTACGCTTATGTCAGCAGCAGCGTTGAAGGGGCGAAAAATCTATGTCTATCTGCGTTCGTCGAAATTTCAGGGAAGGGGCGGCTGATGGCTGTGCGGAGGTTGGCGGCGCTGGCGGCGTCGCTGTTATTTCTGGCCGGATGCGACAGCGGCGGCTCGGCGGTGGAGACCAGGGACCGCAGCACCGCTGAACCGGTCGGATTGAGCGCGGCGGCGGAAACCGACATGGCGGGCGCCGCAGGTCCTGTCGAGGCGGCCAAACCTGCCGTCACCGCCAACCGGCGCGAGACCGCCGACGCCAAGGTGCAGCGGCTGTACGAGCGCAACGGCGCCGACTTCGGCGCGCGCTCTGCGGACGACTATCTGCAGAAGGTCCGGACCTTCACCGAGGCGACGCCGAAAGGAACCGAGACGGTTAAGCGAGCCAACGGCGACACCCTATTCTATCAGGCTGCGACCAACACCTTCGCCGTGGTGGACCGCAACGGCGTGCCGCGCACCATGTTCAAGCCGGACGACGGCCCGACCTATTGGGCGCAGCAGAAGGAGCGGGCGCCGACCTTCGGCCAGCGTCGTAACGCGACACGTTCGGCGGAATAGCGGCGGGGCGTCTCAGGCCGCCTCGAACGTCAGGGGCGCGCCCCAGAACTGGGCGACGAGGTCCGATTGCGGGCCGGGCGTTCCGGTGGTCAGGAAGTCGCGGCGGGCCGAGGAGCCCAGCTCATATTCCGGGTGACGCTGGAAATAGCGCTCCAGGGAATCGGCGACGGCGGCGGGCTGGCTGATGACCTCGACGCCGGGCGGAAGGGCCTGGGCGAACAGATCGGCCACGATCTCATAGTGGGTGCAGCCCAGGACGGCCTTGTCCGGGTGACGGCCGATGCGGCGGCGCAGGGCGTCGACGTGGTCGTCGATGACCACCTTCAACTCCTCGGCCGGGGCGCCCAGTTCGATCAGTCCGGCCAGGCCGGGGCAGGCCTCGGTGAAGACCGCCAGATCGTCGCGGCGCTTGTCGATCTCGATCTCATAGACGCGGCTCATGGCCGTGGCGGCGGTGCAGAAGACGCCGGTGACGTCGATGGCCTGTTTCTTCTCGCCTTCCAGCCGTCCGTTGCGTTCGGCCTCATAGGACCAGGGCAGGCCGGTGGCCGCCTCGATGGTCGGGACGATGATGCCCAGCACATTGACCGGACGGCCTAGCTTTTCGCGTATGTGCGGAATCCAGGTCTGCTGCAGGCGGCGCAGTGCAATGGCTGAGGCCGTGTTGCAGGCCAGCACGACCACGGAGGCGCCCGCATCGAACAGGCGCTCGCATCCTGCGCGGGTCAGTTCGACGATGTCCTCGCCGCCGCGCCCGCCATAGGGGGCGTGGGCCTGATCGCCCAGATAGATGAAGTCCCGCGTCGGAAAGCGGGTCGTGAGTTCGCGGTGGACCGTCAGGCCCCCCACGCCGGAGTCGAAAACGCCTATCGCCATGCAGCGGCCTTTAGACCTGCGGGGTTTCGCCGTCCAATACTTAGGACTAAACCGGATTTATGGGACGCTGTCGGCCCCTGCGCCGAAGGATGTCCAAAACAGCTATGGTTGGGAGACCTGGATGCACAGACGCCATCTTCTCATCGGAGGCGCGAGCCTCTTCGCCCTGTCGGGCTGCGCTTCGGCCGGGGCCGTGGAGAACGCGGTGAGCGGCGCCGTCGCCGCCCTGACGACCGCCGATGAGGCCCGGATCGCCCGCGCCGTCCTGCCGGCGACCTCGCCGCGCACCGAACTGCTGCAGCCCTGGACCGGTCCGTATGAAGGCGTGCCGCCGTGGGACACGGTGACGGCGCCCAAGATGCGCGAAGCCATCCTGGAAGGCATCGAACTGCAACGCGCCGACATCGCCGCCATCGCGAACAACCCTGAGGCGCCGACCTTCGCCAACACCATGGCGGCGATGGAGATGGCGGGCGAGCCGCTGGACCGCGCCATGAACGTGTTCAGCGTCATGACGTCCAACATCGGCGGCGAGCAGTGGGACGTGCTGGAGACCGAGCTGTCGCCGATCCTGTCGGCCGCGTCGGACGAGATCACCTTCAACGAAAAACTGTTCGCCCGCATCAAGGCTGTGGCCGACGGCGCGGACGCCGCAGGCCTGAACGCCCAGCAGAAGCGTCTGGCCGAGCGCAGCCGCGACGCCTTCGTGCGCAACGGCGCCGCCCTGGACGCCGCGGGCAAGGCCGAGCTGGGCCGCATCAACACCGATCTGTCGAACGCCTTCACCAGCTTCGGCCAGAAGGTCGTGGCCGACGAGAACACCTGGACCGTCATCACTGATGAGGCCGGGCTGAAGGGCCTGCCGGACTCCAACAAGGCCGCCGCCGCCGCCGCCGCGCGTTCGCGCAACGTCCAGGGCTGGGCCATCGTCAACACCCGCTCTAGCGTCGATCCCTTCCTGACCTTCGCCGACGACCGCGCGCTGCGCCAGCAGGTCTGGACCAAGTTCGTCAAGCGCGGCGACAACGGCGACGCCAACGACACCAAGTCGACCATCGCCCGTATCGTCGCCCTGCGTCAGCAGCGCGCCAAGCTGCTGGGCTTCGGCAACCACGCCGAATGGCGCATGCAAGACACGATGGCCAAGACCCCGGCCGCGGCGATGGACCTGATGCAGCGCGTCTGGGCCCCGGCCAAGGCCCGCGTCGCCGAGGAAGTCGCCGACATGAAGGCGATCGCCGGTCACGACATCGAGCCGTGGGACTATCTCTACTACGCCGAGAAGGTGCGGAAGGCGAAGTACGACCTCGATCAGAACGAGCTGAAGCCCTACTTCGAACTGCACGCCGTGCGCGCGGCCTCCTTCTACATGGCCGAACGCCTGTACGGCTTCGTCTTCAAGCCGCTGGCCAAGGGGACCGTCTCGACCTTCGAGCCGGACGTGACCACCTATGAGGTCACGGACAAGGCCACCGGCAAGCTGATCGGCCTGTTCTACGCCGACGACTTCGCCCGTCCGGGCAAGCGTTCGGGCGCCTGGATGACCACCTATCGGTCGTTCTCGCAGCTGACCGGCTCCAAGCCGATCCTGGCCTCGAACAACAACAACTTCGTCAAGGCGCCGGAGGGCCAGCCCCTGCTGATCTCGCTGGACGACGCCGAGACCCTGTTCCACGAGTTCGGCCACGCCCTGCACTACTTCTCGTCGGTGGTGACCTATCCGTCGTTCGGCAACACGCCGCGCGACTTCGTGGAATATCCGTCGCAGGTGCATGAGCACTGGGTGCTGACCCGGCCCATCCTCGACGGCTATATGAAGCACGTGGAGACGGGCCAGCCGATGCCGCAGACGCTGGTGGACAAGATCGAGGCCTCCTCGACCTTCAACCAGGGCTACGCCACGGTCAGCTATCTGTCCTCGGCCCTGGTCGACATGGACCTGCACACCCAGGCGACGCCGCCGACCGATATCGACGGCTTCGAAAAGGCCTCGCTGGCGCGTCTGGGCATGCCCAGGGAGATCGTGATGCGGCACCGCCTGCCGCAGTTCAATCACCTGTTCACCTCGGACGCCTATTCGGCCGGCTACTACTCCTACCTGTGGTCGGAGACGATGGACGCCGACACCTGGGCCTACTTCGAGGAGTCGGGCGACGTCTTCAATCCGGACATCGCTGGCCGCTTCAAGTCGATCATGCTGGCGCCGGGCAACACCACCGACCGGGGCGACGCCTATCGCCAGTTCCGCGGCCGCAACCCGGACGTGGCGGCCCTGCTGAAGGTGCGCGGTTTCCCGACTTCTTAAGTGGGCCTATCGGCCTTAGGCCTGCTTGAGGCCGTTGGGCGCCTAGGGCCGCGTCGGGTCGAGAAGGCGAAAGCCTTCTGACCGCGGCCCAACCAAAGAGAGGGCCCGGTGGAGCAATCCGCCGGGCCTTTTCTATTTTCCGTTGAGGTAGCGTAAGCCTTGCCCGTGGTTCTGCTGGAGAAGTCTGCATGAGCGTCGTCGCCTCCTACGTCTACAAGGACGGCAAGCGGGTGCGCGAAGCGCCGCTGACGGATCAGGGGCTCGCTCTGGCCGAGGGCGAATACCTGTGGATCGGCCTGCATGAGCCGTCGGACGAGGAGTTCGACGTTCTGGTCCGCCGTTTCCATCTGCATCCCCTGGCGGTCGAGGACGCCCTGACGGCGCATCAGATCCCCAAGCTGGAAGTCTATGGCTCCGAGTTGTTCATCGTCGCCCGCACGGCTCAGGCCAAGGGCGACCGCATCCTGTACGGCGAGACCCACGTCTTCGTTGGACCCAACTACGTCATCACCATCCGCCACGGATCGGCGCGCGCCCACACCCAGCTGCGCGCTCAGCTGGAGGCCTCGCCGCATCAGCTGAAGCACGGGCCGGACTTCGTCCTGCACGGGGTGCTGGACTTCATCGTCGACGGCTACATTCCCATCATCGACGCCATCGAGGACAAGGTGCTGGAGATGGAGCAGGTCGCGCTGGACAGTTTCCTGGCGCGCGACGACATCACCCGTCTGTTCCAGCTGCGCCGCGAACTGGTGAAGTTTAGCCGTGTGCTGGGGCCGATGGAGGAGGTCTGCGTCAAGCTGCAGTCGCTGGACCTGCCCTGCATCGACCGCGAGGTGCGGCCCTATTTCCGCGACGTGGCCGACCATGTGCGGCGGGTGTCCAGCCGGGCGGCGGGTCTGCGCGACATCCTGGCCTCGGTGTTCGAGGTGTCCAACCTGCTGGAGCAGCAGCGGCAGGGCGTCATCACCCGCAAGCTGGCGGCCTGGGCCGCCATCTTGGCCACGCCGACGGCGGTGGCGGGCATATACGGTATGAATTTCGAGCATATGCCCGAACTGCGCTGGACCTATGGCTATCCGGCGGTTCTGGCCTTGATCGTCGCCATCTGCATCGGCCTGTACATCACCTTCAAGCGGTCGAAGTGGCTGTGATCAGCCGCTGTTCCTGAGGCCCGCCGCCACGCCGTTGATGGCCAGAAGGATGCCGTTGCGCACGCGCGGGTCGTCGTCGCCTGCTCGGCGACGGCGGATCAGCTCGATCTGCACATGGTTCAGCGGCTCGACATAGGGCATCCGCTGACGGATCAGCCGATCCAGTTCGGGCTGGCCCCCCAACAGGCTCTGCTGGCCGGTGATCGACAGGACGGCGGCGACGGTGCGGTTCCATTCGGCGCGGATAGCGGCGTAGATTCGCTCGGCCAGGACGGCGTCGGGGACCAGCCCGGCGTAGCGGCGGGCGATGGCCATGTCGGCCTTGGCCATCACCATCTCCATGTTCTGGACCACGGTGCGGAAGAAGGGCCAGGTCTCGGTCATGGCGCGCAGTTCGGCGGGATCTTCGCCCTGGACCGCCGAGCCGAAGCCGAACCAGCCGGGCAGCATGACCCGCGACTGCGACCAGCTGAACACCCAGGGAATGGCGCGCAGGTCCTCGATGGCGGGCGAGGCGGTGCGGCTGGCCGGGCGCGAGCCGATCTTCAGGTCGGCGATCTCGGCGATGGGGGTGGCGGCGCGGAAATAGTCGACGAAGCCGGGCGTGTCATAGACGAGGGCGCGATAGGCCTTCATGGAGGCCGCGGACAGGCGCGCGGCCGTCTCGCCGTGGCGGGCGCTGTAGCCCGCGTCGGACTGCGGCCCCAGCGAGGCCAGCAGGGCGCCGCAGGTCAGGGCGTCCAGGTTGCGCTGGGCCACCTCCGGCTCGCCGTATTTGTTGGCGATGACCTCGCCCTGTTCGGTGACGCGGATGCGGCCCGCGACGGTGCCGGCGGGCTGGCCCAGCACGGCCGAGAAGGCGGAGCCGCCGCCGCGCCCCACGGCGCCGCCCCGGCCGTGGAACAATTGCAGCCGCACCCCCGCCGCGCGCGTGACCTCCAGCAGGGCGCGCGAGGCCTCATGCAGTTCCCACCCCGAGGTCAGGTAGGAGCCGTCTTTATTCGAGTCCGAATAGCCGATCATCACCTCCTGCACCCCGCGCGCCTCGGCCACGGCGCGGGCGGAAGGCTCGGCGAGGACGCGCTCCAGCGTGGCGTGGGCGGCGCGCAGGTCGTCGATGGTCTCGAACAGGGGCGCGGCCTGAATAGGGCAGGCGCCGGGAGCGGCCGGGTCGTAGAGGCCGACCTCCTTCAGCAGCAGATAGACCTCCAGCATGTCCGAAGCGGCGTCGGTCTTGGACACGATATGGGTGCGGATCGCCTGCGGGCCGAAGGTCGAAAGGGCCTCGGCGGCGGCCTGAAGGATGGCGTGCTCCTTCAGCGTCTCGGTCGCATAGTCGGCATAGGGCGAGAACAGGGGGCGGGGGCCGGCCAGTTCGCGCGCCAGCACGGCCAGCCGATCGGCCTCGTCCAGGCCGGCGTAGTCGGGACAGACGCCCGCGACCTTCAGCAGGTCAGCGACGACCCGTTCGTGCACGTCCGAGTTCTGGCGCAGGTCCAACGTCGCCATGTGGAAGCCGAACACGTCCGCCGCCGTGATCAGCCGGGCCAGCCGGTCGTCGGCGAAGACGGCACCGTGGGTCCGCACCAGACTGTCATGCAGGATGTTCAGATCGACGCGGAAGGCGTCGGGACTCTCGTAGGGCGGGGCGTTGAAACGGGCCGGGCGCGGCGTCGGCTCGCCGGTCAGGGCCGGATAGGCCGCCGACAGACGGGCGTAGATCTGGCTGAGCGCCCGGCGATAGGGTTCGTCCGCGCGCTGGATGGAGGCGTCGCCTGATCCTTGCGCCAATGCGGCCAGTTCGGAGGTGACGCGGGTCAGGTCGATGGACAGGCTGAGCTCGGCGCCCAGGGCGTGCACCTCGTCCAGATAGAAGCCCAGCGCGGCGCGGGCCTGGCTGCGGAAGGCGGCGCGTAGGGTGTCGGCGTCGACATTGGGATTGCCGTCTCGGTCGCCGCCGACCCATGAGCCGATGCGCACGAAGGGCGCCAGGTCCGGCGCCTCCAGCAGGCGGCGCCATTCGGCCAGCTGGGCCGGGGCGACGTGCAGGAAGATGCGCTGCAGCCAGTCGACCACGGTGTCGATCTCGTCCTGCACCACCAGAGCCGAGGCGCGGGTCAGCCGCGTGGTCCACAGGATGACGATCTGGCGGCGCAGCGCTTCCTTCAGGGTTTTGGCGTCGCAGGCGATCCCGTCGCGGTCGCATCCGTCCAGCAGCTCGCCGACCGCGGTGGTGCGGTCGATGACGCTCTTGCGCCGGACCTCGGACGGGTGGGCGGTCAGCACCGGCGAGATCAGGGCCTGGGCCAGCAGGTCGCGCACCGCGCCCCTGTCGACGCCTGCCTCGGCCAGTCGTTTAAGCACGCCCTCGGGCGTATCGGCCCGTTCGCCCGCTTCGGCCTGGGCCTGGGCGCGGCGCTTGCCCGCCCGGTCCTCGGCGACATTGGCCAGCAGGGAGAAGGCGGCGAAACCATGCGTCAGGCCGACGGCCTGATCCAGCGACAGCTCGCCGAGCAGTCGCTCCAACTCCGAGGCGTCGTCCGAGGCCGGGTCGCGGTGATAGGCCACCGAGGCGCGCCGCACCGCCTCGATGCGGTCATAGAGGACCTGTCCGCCTTCGTCGCGGATCACCTCGCCCAGCAGGGCGCCCAGCAGCCGAACCTCTTCGCGCAGGCGGTCGTGGGGGAACTCGGGGGTCTGGGTCATGGGATCGTCTCTCAGCGGGGAGGCCGGAAGCGGAACCGTATCAGCGGAATCCGAACGCGCCAGTCCATGTTGCAACGCGCAAACCCTTTTTGTGGTCGCCTTACTCCTTCAGAAACGGAGTCGACATCGCCTTGCTTTTCCGCCATAAGCCGCGACTTCCGGCGCAATTGAACCTGCGCCTCCACCCGCACGACCCCTGATTTTCTTCAGGACGAGGCGGGAGAGGGCCTCTGTCGACGTGATCGTTCGCAGAGGTCGCCCGCCTATGGGCGTTGCTCACGGAGGCCAAGGCCCAGGCGCATGAAAGGGTTTGAATGTTCGAGGCTCTGAACGAGCGGCTGACAGGCGTATTCGACCGGATCACCGGCCGCGGCGCCCTGTCCGAAAAGGATGTCGAGGAGGCCCTGCGCGAGGTCCGCGTCGCCCTGCTCGAGGCCGACGTCGCCCTGCCGGTGGTCAAGGACTTCATCGCCCGCGCCAAGACGGCCGCGACCGGCGAAGACGTCATCCGCGCGGTCAAGCCCGCCGATCAGGTCATCAAGATCGTCTATGACGGCCTGGTCGATATGCTGGGCGGCGAAGAGCCGGTTCCGCTGAACACCAATGCGACCCCGCCCGCCGTCGTGCTGATGGCCGGTCTGCAGGGGTCGGGCAAGACGACGACCTCGGCCAAGCTGGCCCTGCGCCTGTCGAAGTTCGACAAGAAGAAGGTCATGATGGCCTCGCTGGACACGCGTCGTCCGGCGGCCATGGAGCAGTTGGCTACCCTGGGTCAGCAGATCGAGGTCGCGACCCTGCCCATCGTGGCGGGCGAGAGCGCGGTCCAGATCACCCGCCGCGCGCTTCAGTCGGCCAAGCTGCAGGGCTTCGACGTCCTGATCCTCGACACCGCCGGCCGCATCACCCTGGACGAAGGGTTGATGAATGAGGTGGCCGAGGTCGCTGAGATCGCCAAGCCGGTCGAGACGCTGCTGGTCGCCGACAGCCTGACCGGTCAGGACGCGGTGCGCACCGCCGCCGCCTTCCATGAGCGTCTGCCGCTGACGGGTCTGGTGCTGACCCGCGCCGACGGCGACGGGCGCGGCGGCGCCATGCTGTCGATGCGGGCCGTCACCGGCCTGCCGATCAAATATCTGGGCGCGGGCGAAAAGGTCGATGCGCTGGACGTGTTTGACGCCCGCCGCGTGGCCGGCCGCATCCTGGGTCAGGGGGACATCGTCGCCCTGGTCGAGAAGGCCGCGGGCGAGCTGGACCAGGCCAAGGCCGAGAAGATGGCCCGCAAGCTGGCCAAGGGTCAGTTCGATCTGGACGATCTGGCGGGCCAGCTGAACCAGATGAAGAAGATGGGCGGTCTTCAGGGCATCATGGGCCTGCTGCCCGGCGTGGCCAAGCTGAAGAACCAGATGGCCGAGAACAACGTCTCGGACAAGATGATCGACCGCCAGCTGGCCGTCATCAACTCCATGACCAAGGCCGAGCGCAAGAAGCCGGATCTGCTGAACGCCAGCCGCAAGAAGCGCGTGGCCAAGGGCGCCGGCGTCGAGGTTCAGGACATCAACCGCCTGCTGAAACAGCACCGGCAGATGGCCGACATGGTCAAGTCGCTGTCCAAGGGCGGCGGCAAGAACCTGCAGAAGATGGCGGCCATGATGGGCGGCCTGCCCGGCATGGGGGGCGGCGGCCCGGACATGAACCGTCTGAAGGCCCTGGGAGGCGGCAAGATGCCGGAACCCAGCGCCGATGAAATGAAAGCCATTCAGGACCGCCTGGCGGGTCTGGGCGGCGGACAACTGCCGGGGGGCCTTCCGGGGCTGCCGGGCCTTCCCAAAAAGAAATAACGACTTTCTAGAAAGAGACTGAAAATGCTGAAGATTCGTCTGTCCCGCGGCGGCGCCAAGAAGCGTCCCTACTACCACATCGTCATCGCCGACTCGCACGCTCCGCGCGACGGCAAGTTCATCGAGCGCGTCGGCAGCTACAACCCGATGCTGCCGAAGGACAGCGCCACCCCGCGCATCGTCCTGAAGGCCGAGCGCATCGCCGAATGGCTTGCCAAGGGCGCCCAGCCGACCGACCGCGTCGCCCGCTTCATCAGCGAGAGCCAGGACGAAGCGCTGGCCGGCAAGGTCCAGTGGGTCCAGGGCAACAACCCGAAGAAGGCCGAGCCGGGCAAGAAGGCCCAGGAACGCGCCGCCGAGCGCGCCCAGCGCGAAGCCGATCGCCTGGAAGCCGAAGCCGCCGCCAAGGCCGAGGCCGCTGAAGCCGCCGCCGCCGCTGCCGCCGCCCCGGCCGTGGAAGAAGCTCCGGCTGAAGAAGCCCCTGCGGCTGAAGTTGCGGCTGAAGCGCCTGCCGAAGCTGCTGCTGAAGCGACCGAAGAGCAGGCCTGAGCCATCTCTTCATCCGGCCACGGCCGGTTGAAACGGGAAAGCAGCGTCCTTTCGGGGCGCTGCTTTTCTGCTATCTGGACCCCATCGCATCGGTAAACGGAGCCCGGTATGAGCAGCGAAGACAGACTGATCCTGGTGGGCCAGATCGGCGGCGCCTTCGGCGTGAAGGGCGAGGTGCGGATCAGCGCCTATACCGCCGAGCCGATGGCTCTGATGGGCTATTCGCCGCTGCTGGGCGCTGACGGCAAACCGGTGCTGACCCTGATCTCGGCCCGGCCGGACAAGGCGGGCGTGGTGGCGCGCGTCAAGGAGATCGCCACCAAGGAAGAGGCCGACGCCCGGCGAGGCCAGAAGCTGTTCGTCACCCGCGAGGCCCTGCCCCAGCCGGAGGAGGACGAGTTCTACCTGACCGACCTGATCGGCCTGGAGGGTCGCGATCCGTCCGACGTGGTTCTGGGCACGGTGAAGTCGGTCCAGAACTTCGGCGCCGACGACATGCTGGAGATCGCCCCGGCCGAAGGCGGCCCGACCTGGTACCTGCCCTTCACCCGCGAGGCGGCGCCGGAACTGCATATCAACGACGGCTGGCTGCGTATCGTCCGCCCGACCGAAGTCAGCGACCGCGACGAAGGCTGACGCGCGGACATTCGCCGCATGGGCGGTTGCGGATCATCTCACGGCTCACGACATGAACCGGATCACACCAGCCGGAGCGTTCCATGGCCGACCTGTCCGCCTTTCCCGTCACCCGCCAGTTTCCGCCGCAGCACCCTGATCGCTTGCAGCTCTACTCCCTGCCGACGCCCAATGGGGTGAAGGTCTCAATCATGCTGGAGGAGCTGGGCCTGCCTTATGAGGTCCACCGGGTCGACATCAGTAAGGATGAAACCTGGACGCCTGAGTTCCTGTCGCTGAACCCCAACGGCAAGATCCCGGCGATCATCGACCCCGACGGTCCGGGCGGAAAGCCGCTGCCTCTGTTCGAATCCGGCGCCATCCTGGTCTATCTGGCTGAAAAGGCGGGGCGCTTCCTGCCGACCGATCCGGCGACGCGCTATGAGACCCTGCAGTGGGTCTTTTTCCAGATGGCGGCCATAGGCCCGATGTTCGGCCAGGTCGGCTTCTTCCACAAATATGCGGGCAGCGCCTTTGAGGACAAGCGGCCGCGCGACCGCTACGTCGCGGAATCGCGGCGTCTGCTGGGCGTGCTGGAAGGTCGGCTGAAGGATCGCCAGTGGATCATGGGTGACGACTACACCATCGCCGACATCGCCACTCTGGGCTGGGTGCGCAATCTGGTCGAACACTATGGCGCGGGCGATCTGGTCGGCTATGCGGACTTTCCGCATGTCGCCGCCTGGCTGGAACGCGGCGTAGCGCGTCCGGCCGTGCAGCGGGGGCTGAACATCCCGCCTCTTTCCTGAAGAAGGCGAGGGCGGACGCTTGAGCCGCCCCCGCAATCTACGGCTCAGATTTCTTCGGTCGGGGCGTCAGGAACGTATTTCTTGATCGACTCGATGGCGCGCTTGGCGCCCGACTTGTCGGAATAGCCTTCGGTCGAGAAGATGATCTCGGAGTTGTACTTGAACCGCACGCGGTACTCGCCAGCCTTGTCCTTATAGACTTCGAACTTGTGCGCCATGATCGCCTCGCTCTGACGGCCGCCAGTCGGCCGAGGCAGAAGGCTGCCACGGTCCAGCTTCGGGCGTAAAGAGTGCGAAATGTAAAACGCCGTCATCGCTTCAGGAGCGGGCGGGGATCCATCGTCGCGCCGCCAGCGCCAGAAATCCGACGGCCAGTCCCCAGAAGGCCGAGCCTACGCCGAACAGGGCGACGCCCGACGCCGTGGCGGCGAAGGTCAGGACTGCGGCCTCACGATCCTTGACCTCGCCCATCATGGCGCTCAGCGACCCGGTCAGGGGCGCGATCAGGGCCAGTCCTGTGATGGCGGCAAGCGCGCCGGTCGGCATGGCGATGAACAGGCCCGCCAGCGGCGCCGCGAACAGGGCGACGACCAGATAGAACAGGCCGTAGATCACCCCCACGGTCCAGCGTCTGGCGGGGTCGGGGTGGGCGTCCGGCTCGGTGCAGATGGCGGCGGTGATGGCGGCCAGATTGACGCCGTGCGCGCCGAAAGGGGCCAGAAGCGTGCTGGTCAGCCCGCCCCAGAAGATCAGCTTTCCGGCGGGCGGGGCGTAGCCTGCGGCCCTCAGCACCACCAGACCGGGCAGGTTCTGCGAGGCCAGCGTCACCAGATACAGCGGCAGGGCCAGACTGACCGCCGCCTTCCAGTCGAAGGCTGGCATGACCGGCGATAGGGCGCCGAACAGGCCGGTTCCCTCGGGCAGGGCGACCTGACCGCGCACGGTCAGAACCGCGAAGGCGACGACCAGAACGGCGGGCAGGGACCAGGCGGGCGCCAGCCGACGCATGACCAGAAAGACCAGCAGCAGCCCCGCCGCCAGCATCAGGTCGGTCGGGAACACGAGAAACAGCTTGAGGCAGAAAGGCAGCAGCACCCCCGCCAGCATGGCCGAGGCGACGGCGGCGGGAATGCGCTCGGCCAGTCGACCCAGCGCCGGGACCAGCCCGGTCAGCACCATCATCAGTCCGGCGATGACGAAGGCGCCCACGGCCGTCGACCAGCCGAGGCCCAGCGTCGAGGCCGCCAGCAGGGCCGCGCCCGGCGTCGACCAGGCCAGCACGACCGGCATCTTCAGTCGCCAGCTCAACACCGCGCCGGGCAGGCCGATGCCCAGGCACAGGGCCGTGACCATGGAGATGATCTGGCCGGGCGACGCGTCCATCGCCTGTCCCGCCTGAACGATCAGGGCGACCGTGCCGCCGAAGCCGACGACGGTGGCTACGGCGGCGGCGGAAAAGCTGGCGGGAGGAGGCAGGCGCGCGGAACTCATGCGCCCAAGCTAGGCCGGGCGGCGGCGTGTCGAAAGCGGAAACCTATCTTCCGCTCATCTCGGCGTCCGCCGGGATGAGCGGGTAGTGGAGGAGATGCAAAAAAGGCCGCCGGTTCGCCCGGCGGCCCTCTGTGTTCGCATGAAGTCGGGGGCTCAGCCTTCGATATCGTCCGGCAGGCCGACGGCGTGGAAACCGGCGTCGACGTGGACGACCTCGCCCGTGGTTGAACGGCCCAGATCCGAGCACAGCCACAGGGCGGCGCCGGCGACGCCTTCCATCGAGGTCTCTTCCTTGATCAGCGAGAACTGGGCCGACTTGGAGTGCAGGCCGCGCCCGCCCGAGATGCCCGCCAGCGACAGGGTGCGCATGGCGCCCGCCGAGATGGCGTTGACGCGGATGCCCTTCGGCCCCAGGTCGCGCGCGATATAGCGGGTGGCGGCTTCCAGCGCGGCCTTGGCCACGCCCATGGTGTTGTAGTTGGGGATGACCCGCTCGGACCCGAGGTAGGTCAGGGTGATCATCGAGCCGCCGTTCGGCATAAGTTTCGCCGAACGCTTGGCCACGTCGACGAAGCTGAAGGCCGAGATGTTCATGGCCAGCAGGAAGCTGTCGCGCGTGGTGTTGTCGACGAAGGAGCCCTTCAGCTCGTCCTTGTTGGCGAAGGCCACCGAGTGGACGACGAAGTCGATCGTGCCGAATTCCTTTTCCAGCTCGGCGAAGGCGGCGTCCATGGAGGCGTCGTCGGTGACGTCGGCCTGGATCAGCAGCTTGGCGCCGACGCTTTCGGCCAGCGGGCGCACGCGGCGCTCAAGCCCCTCGCCCAGATAGGTGAAGGCCAGTTCGGCGCCCTGCGCCGCCAGCTGAGAGGCGATCCCCCAGGCGATGGAGTTGGAGTTGGCCACCCCCATGATCAGGCCCTTCTTGCCCTTCATGAGTTCGCCGGTGGGCATGTCCCAGCCTTCGCTCGTCGCCATGGTTCGTCTCCGTATCTAGAACTTGATCCGCCTTTTGGACGGGCGCGCGGCGGGTGACAAGTGAGTGCTGACGCTGGCGTTTATCCGCCAGCGGCCTAAGTTGGCGTCATGAGCTTCGACGCCGACAGTTCGAATGCACAGCCGCAAGCCGGGCCTGTCTTCTTCGACCGCCGCGAACTGGACCAGATGCTGCGGGTCTATGGGCGGATGGTGGCGGCCGGCGAATGGCGCGACTATGCGATGGCGGGAGCTAAGGAGCACGCCGAGTTCGCCGTCTTTCGCCGCCATGGCGACGCGCCGCTCTATCGAATCGAGAAGCGCCCGGCGCTGCGCCTGAAACAGGGCCAGTGGGCCGTGATCGGCGAGGGCGGCCATGTGCTGAAGCGCGGCCGCGATCTGGCCCAGGTGCTGCGCGTGTTCGACAGCCGGAAGTTCACGGTGGTGGAGTAGGGCGGCGAGCTACGCGACATAAGAAAAAGGCTCCGACAGCGATGCCGGAGCCTCATTCTTCTTGGACCTGCTGAGGCGTTCGCGCTCAAGTCGGCCGTGACCCCGTCACGGCCATAGCGCACTCAAAAAGCTCCTATTCGCGGCCGCCCATGAAGGCGAGCAGGAACTGGAACAGGTTGATGAAGTTGATGAACAGGCTCAGGGCGCCGAAGCCCGTGGCCACGCCCATGGCGTTCTTGTCGCCGCCGAGGGCGTAGTAGGTCATCTTCAGACGCTGGGTGTCATAGGCGATCAGGCCCGAGAAGATCAGAACGCCCAGACCCGAGATCACCAGGCCGAACATGCCCGACTTCACCAGGAAGGCGTTGACCAGCATGGCCAGGATCAGGCCGATCAGGGCCATGATCAGGAAGGTGCCCATGCCGCTGAGGTCCTTCTTGGTCGTGTAGCCGACCAGGCTCAGACCCGCGAAGGCGGCGGCGGTGACGAAGAAGGTCGAGGCCAGCGAACCGCCCGTATAGCGCAGGAACAGCACGCCCAGACCGGCGCCGATGGTGGCGACCACGGCCCAGTAGAGCATGTTCACGCCCTTGGCCGTCGGATTCTTCATGAAGAACATGGAGCCGAACAGCATGACCAGCGGCGAGAACTGGATGATCATGCCCAGCATGGTCAGGCCGATGCGGCCGTCCGGCATGCGGGCGAACAGCAACTGCTGCACCGCCGGGACGTTGCCGGTGACGTAGGCCAGGACGCCGGCCACGACCAGACCGATCGCCAGCTTGTTGTAGACGCCCAGCATGAAGGCGCGCAGACCGGCGTCGACGGACATGTCCGCCGACTGCGGAAGCGGGCGCGCATAGCCGTTGTTGAAGTCGCTCATCGCGAAAG
Source organism: Brevundimonas sp. S1H14 (assembly GCF_047716865.1). Taxonomy (NCBI): domain Bacteria; kingdom Pseudomonadati; phylum Pseudomonadota; class Alphaproteobacteria; order Caulobacterales; family Caulobacteraceae; genus Brevundimonas; species Brevundimonas sp. S1H14. The sequence goes on from NZ_CP136679.1 coordinate 315,257, forward strand.
AAGTCTCCCATTCGGCCGGGAAGGTCCCGACCTTTGGCTCAAATATCGGGACGCGGGGGCGTCCATGCAAGAAAAACCGGACTTCCGGCCGCCGGTTCCGCCCGCTACCAAGGGTCGCATGTTACGTCTGTTCACCGCCATCGCCATTCCCGACGACGTCGCCGAGACCCTGGCGCGGCGTCAGTCCGGCCTGCCCGGCGCCCGCTGGCGGCCGCTGGACGCCCTGCACGTGACCCTGGCCTTCTATGGCGAGGCGTCAGAGCGCACGGCTGACGACCTCGCCTCCGAACTGACCCGCGCCGAGGGCGGAGGGGCGTTCGAGATCACCCTGAGCGGCGTCGGCGCCTTCGGCGACGCCCACCGCAGCCACACCCTGTGGGCCGGGCTGGAACGGTCCGAGCCGCTGAACGTCCTGGCCGGACGGTGCCGCGCGGCGGGCGAGCGCGCGGGCGTCCCGCCGGAGAAGCGCGAATACCGGCCGCACGTCACCCTGGCCTATCTGAAACCTCAGGCGAACCCCGACCGTATCGGCGCCTGGATCGCCGGGCACAATCTGCTGAAGTCGCCGCCGATCCGCGTGGATCGCTTCGGCCTCTATTCCAGCGTCCTGACCGGCGACGGCAGCGTCTACACCCTGGAACGCGAGTATCTGCTGTGACCGACCGACCGACATCCCCTCTCGGCCCCGCGCTGGAAACGGAGCGCCTGTTCCTGCGCCCGCCGACGCTGGAGGACTTCCCCCGCTGGGCCGACTTCATGAGCGACCCTGAGACGACCCGCTTCATCGGCGGGGTGCAGTCGAAGCACGAGGTCTGGCGCGCCATGGCCTCGGTGGCGGGCATGTGGGCGCTGCAGGGCGAGGGCATGTTTTCGGTGATCGAGAAGGAGACCGGCCTGTGGATGGGACGGATCGGACCGCTGCACCCCTATGACTGGCCGGGCCGGGAAGTCGGCTGGAGCCTGCATCGCGACGCCACGGGCAAGGGCTATGCGCTCGAGGCGGCTGCCGCGACCATGGACTACGCCTTCGACGTGCTGGAGTGGCCCGACGTCATCCACTGCATCGACCCGGACAACCGCGCCTCGGAGAAGCTGGCCGAGCGGCTGGGTTCGACCAATCGCGGGCCGGGCGTGATCCCGCCGCCGTTTCACGAGCACAAGGTCAATCTGTGGGGCCAGACGCGCGATCAGTGGCGGGTGAACCGGCAGCGCTTGCGGTAGGAACGCAAGGAGAACATAAAGGCGTATGGCCGCCGCCGCGCTTCATCTCGAACTGGTTTTCAGCCGCCCTGAAACGACTCTGTCCGTCACGCGGGGAGCGGCGCGGCTGCTGGTCGACATGGGCTATGCGCCCCTGCTGGAGGTCTGCCTGCCCAATGGGCGGCGCGCCGACGTCATGGCCCTGGGGCCCAAGGGGGACATCGTCATCTGCGAGGTGAAGTCGGGCATCGACGACTATCGCGTCGACCGCAAATGGCAGGAGTACGGCCCCTTCTGCGACGCCTTCTACTTCGCCGTGGCGCCGGAGTTTCCAGACGGTGTCCTGCCGGGCGAACCGGGTCTGATCGTCGCTGACGGCTTTGGCGGGGCGGTGGTGCGCGACGCGCCCTCCACGCCCCTGGCGCCCGCACGCCGCAAGGCCCTGACCCTGGCCTTCGCCCGTCTGGGCGCGCTGAGGGCGATGCGCGAGTAAACGCCTATCCGCCGATCGCGTGCAGGGATGCGCCATGCTCGCGCAGCCAGCGGCGGTGCGGGCGGTGGTCGCCGATCAGTCGGGTGACGACGGACCAGTAGGCGGGGCTGTGGTCGGCGTGGACCAGGTGGGCCACTTCGTGCGCGGTCAGGTAGTCGGCCACCGCGGGCGGGGCCATGACGACGCGCCAGGAATAGCGGATCGAGCGGTTGTGCGGGCTGCAGGAGCCCCAGCGCGAGCGCGTATCGACGATCGACACCTTCACCGGCGCTTGCCCGAGGGCCTTCAGGTGGACCTGCGTGCGCTCGGTCAGGAAGTCGCGCGCGGCGCGGCGAAACCAGTTCTCGATGCGGCGGGAAAAGGCCTCGCCTTCGCCGCCTGAACGCAGCACCGGCCCTTCGTCCGTCTCGATCAGGCGCGCCGCGCCCGCGCCGCCCGTCGCCTCCAGCCGCAGCGGGCGGCCTAGCCAGGTCACGACGGCGCCCGGCTCGAACGGCTGGGCATCAAGGCGGGCGGCCAGCCGTTCGGCGATCCATCCGGCCTTGGTGCGGGCGAAGGCCACGACCTCGCCAAGGCGCCGCTCGCTGGGGGCCACGGCCACGGCCTCGCCGGCGCGGGCGTCGATGCGGATCGACAGCCGCCGCGCGCGCGGATTGACCGACAGTCGCAGGGCGCCGCCGCCCTCAAGCGGCAGACGCTGACCGTTCCGGTACGACACTGATCGCTTCGTTCTGGGCGATGAAACCGCGCACGCGGGGATAGATCTCCTCGCGGAAACGGCGGCCGTTGAACACGCCGTAGTGGCCGACCTTAGGCTGGACGTAGAGCAGGCGCCGGTCGTCGGGGATGTTCGGCGTCAGGCCGTGTGCGGCCTGGGTCTGGCCGACGCCGGAGATGTCGTCCATCTCGCCCTCGATGGTGGCCAGGCCGATGTCGGTGATGGCCGTCAGATCCACCGTCTGGCCGCGATGCTCAAGCAGGCCGCGCGGCAGCAGATGCTGCTGGAAGACGATGTCGATGGTCTGGAGATAGAACTCTTCGGTCAGGTCCAGCACCGACAGATACTCGTCGTAGAACTGCTCGTGCTTTTCCACGCCGTCGCCATCGCCCGCCACCAGATCCTCGAAATAGCGGCGATGGGCGTCGACGTGCTTGTCTTCATTCATCGACATGAAGCTGTAGAGCTGGACGAAGCCCGGATAGACCCGCCGCCCGACGCCCGGGTAGGGCAGGGGCACGGTGTGGATCATGTTCGACTTGAACCAGGTGAAGGGCTTTTCCTCGGCCAGCTGGTTCGTCACCGTCGGCGACAGGCGGGCGTCGATGGGCGAGCCCATGAAGGTCATGGAGGCGGGGCGGTTCGGGTCGTCCTCGGCGGCCATCACGGCGCAGGCGGCCAGCACAGGCGGCCCCGGCTGGCAGACGCCGACGACATGGGCGCGCGGCCCGACGGCGGCCAGCATGTCGCGCACATGGTCGATGTAGTCGCTGAAGTCGAAGCGGCCTTCCAGCATCGGCACCTGACGGGCGTTGGCCCAGTCGGTGACATAGACGTCGTGGTCCTGAAGAAAGGTCTCGACCGTGCCGCGCAGCAGGGTGGCGTAGTGGCCCGACAGCGGCGCCACGATCACCACGGCGGGCGCGGCGGCGGGTCGCCCCGCGCGTTTCAGGTCGCCGATGTTGCGGGCGAAGCGCACCAGCCGGCACCAGGGCGAGGACCACACCACCTGTTCGGTGGTGCGGACGGGCTTGCCGTCGATCTCGATCGTCTCAAGGCCCCAGTCAGGCTTGCCGTAGCGGCGCGTCAGGCTCTCGAACACCTCGGCGGCGGCATAGGCGGTGCGGCCGATCGCCGTGTCCGACGCCGGATTGAGCGGAGAGGTCCAGAACTGGCGGGCCATCTGGGCCCCGATCCGGAACGGAGCCGCCGAATGATAGGCGAGCTCGTGAAAAGCGTAGAGCATGAAACCCCGACTGCGGCCCCCGCCGATGCGGAACGGCGATCATACAGGATGATGCGCTGCAAAAAAGACCGGCCGCGCCGCGTTCAGGCAAAGGTGATCAGCCCTTCTCCATCGCGTTTTCGATCAGGGTCACGGTGCGGCTGGGCCCGAGATCATGGGCGACGGCGCTGCGGAACTTGCCGTCCGGACCCATCAGATAGACGGTCAGGCCATGGTTCATGGTGTAGCCCTCGCCCTCGCCGACCTTCTGATAGAAGGCGCGGTATTCCTTGGCGACCTGGGCCACCTGTTCCGGCGTGCCGGTCAGGCCGATGACGCCGTCGGGGAAGCCGTCCGACGACAGATAGTCCTTCAGCATCTGCGGGGTGTCGCGCTCGGGGTCGATGCTGATGAAGACGATCTGCAGGTCCTTGGCCTTGTCGCCCATCCGTTCCTGCACGGCGTTCAGCACGCCCAGCGTGGTCGGGCAGTAGTCAGGGCAATAGGTGAAGCCGAAGAAGACCAGGCTCCATTTGCCTTCAAGAATCTTTTCCGTGACCGCCTGCCCGTCCTGATCGGTCAGGGTGAAGGGGCCGCCGACCAGAGGCTGGCCGGTGGCCGCATCCGTCGTCTGGGCCGCTTGTTGACGACCGCCGACCACCACCATGGTGATCAGGCCCAGCGCCAGGGCGATGACCGCACAGGCGGCGGCGAACAGGATGACGGGACGGCGGGGCATGGCCTCTCCTTGAGGGGAACGAAGCGGATCATCGGGCGGGCGCGACACATGGCGCGACACAGGGCGCCGTGCAGCCGCCCTTCGCCCGGTCTATAGAAGAGGGGTGAGCCCGACAGAAGCCCCCATACCGCCGCACGCCCCCCCGCACCTCCTGGCCCAGGCGGGCGGCGAGCTGGCCGGTCTGCCCGAACTGCCCCGGCGAGGGCGCGGTCTGTCGCTGCGCACCCTGATCGTGCTGCGCTGGCTGGCGGTGATCGGCCAGACCTGCGCCATCCTGACCGCCTATTTCGCCCTGCACTTCCCCTTGCCGTTATGGGAGTGCCTGACGGTGATCGGCGCGGGCGTGGCGATGAACCTGGCCACCATGGCACGGGCGCGGCGTATCGACGGCAGCCTGCCGGACGGGCCGCGAACCGCCGCCCAACTGGGCTTCGACATCCTGCAACTGGCGACCCTGCTGGCCCTGACGGGAGGATTGGCCAACCCCTTCTGCCTGCTGCTGGTCGCGCCGGTGACCATCGCGGCGGCGGCCCTGCCCGCGCGGCAGGCGGTCATTCTGGGCGTGATGGCGCTGATCGCCGTGGGCTTCCTGTTCTCCTGGTCCCTGCCCCTGCCGTGGCGCCTGCATGAGCATCTGGAACTGCCGGGCCTCTATCGTCTGGGGCTGGGGCTGGCGCTGGTGACGGGGGTGCTGTTCACCGCCGGCTACGCCTGGAAGGTGGCCGCCGACGCCGACAAACTGGAACTGGCCCTGGCGACGACGCAGGACGTGCTGCAACGCGAGCAGAGGCTGGCGGCCCTGGGCGGTCTGGCCGCCGCCGCCGCTCATGAGCTGGGCACGCCGCTGGCCACCATACAGGTCGTCGCCAAGGAGATGTTGCGCGAGGCCGCTCCCGACAGCCCCGCCGCCGAGGACGCGGGCCTGATCCTGCAACAGGCCGAGCGCTGCCGCGCCATCCTGAAGCAGCTGTCGGCCCAGCCCGAGGAAGGCGACGCCCTGTTCGCCGATATCGATCTGAAGACCCTGCTGGAAGAGGTGGCCCAGCCGCATCGCGGCTTTGATCTGGATTTCGACATCAGCCTGAAGGTCCCGCCGGGACAGGCCGCGCCGCGCGTACGTCGGCTGCCTGAGATCGTCCACGGCCTGTCCACCCTGGTCGAGAACGCCGCCGACTTCGCCACGGCGCGAGTGCAGTTGACCGCCGTGGTCGACGCCGGATGGATCGAGATCGACATCGTCGACGACGGCCCCGGCTTCGCCTCTGAAATCCTGCCGCGTCTGGGCGAGCCCTATGTGACCAGCCGCCCGCAGGCCAAGGCCCGCCGCGCCTTGGCGGCCCAGATCGCCTCGGCGTCCAGCCCGGCGCGGCGGGGGCGACGCGCGCCGCCGCCCCCGGTCACCGCCCCCATCGCTCCCAGCCAGGGCGGCATGGGGTTGGGCTTCTTCATCGCCCGCACCCTGCTGGAACGGACGGGCGCCAAGGTCTCGGTCGGCGCGGGCTCGCCCGCCAAGGGCCAGCCGGGCGGCGCCCTCGTTTCCGTACGCTGGGCGCGTCAGGCGCTGGAAGTCACCGCCTCGGCGATGGATGGGGGCGGAACCTGATGTCGCAGTTGCGAGCTTGGCTCTTGACCCTGCGTCGCTGACGCACGACCTGAACCGCAGGAGAATTTCATGTCCGAACTCGAGACCCAGATCGCCGCCCTCAACGACAAGTCCCTGCTGCTGCTGGACGACGATCAGGCGTTGCGCACCCGCCTTGGCCGGGCGCTGGAAACGCGCGGGTTCGCCGTCACCGTCGCCGGTTCCGTAGCCGAGGCCAACGAGGCCCTGCGCCAGTCGGTCCCGGCCTTCGCGGTCCTCGACATGCGGCTGGAAGACGGCAACGGCCTGAAGGTGGTCGAAATGATCCGGGATCGGCGCGAGGACGCCCGCATCGTCATGCTGACCGGCTACGGCGCCATCGCCACGGCCGTGGCTGCGGTCAAGGCGGGCGCGGTCGACTATCTGCAGAAGCCGGCCGACGCCGACGACGTGGTCAAGGCGCTGCTGTCCGCCGGCGAGGCGCCCGAGCCTCCGGAAAACCCGATGTCGGCCGATCGGGTGCGCTGGGAGCATATCCAGCGCGTCTATGAGCTGTGCGACCACAACGTGTCCGAGACGGCGCGCCGTCTGGGCATGCACCGCCGCACCCTGCAACGCATTCTGGCCAAGCGCGCCCCGCGATAGGCTGCTTTTTGCGCGCTATGCTCGCGACGCGGTCGCTCGCGGCTTGAGCGCGCCGCCTTTCCTTCTCCCCACAAGGGGAGAAGGTGGCCGACACCCATTCAGAAGAATAACGAGTCCGGGCGCCGTTCCTGCTGCGGCGCAGGGGACGTCTGCGGCGGAGCGGGGCGCGTCGCCGGGGGCTGTTGCGGCTGGGCCGGTTGCGGGGCCTGGCCGTCGATGATCACGGGCGGCGCCGCGTCATAGGGCGTGGCCGTGGCGTAGGGGTCTTCGACCTGGCCCATCAGGTCGCCGACGGGATCGGGCGCAGTCCAGCCTTCCGGCAGAGGGGGGCCGTTGGGGATGGGCTGGACGGCCAGACGCGGCAGGGCCGCCTCCATGAAACCGCGCCAGATGGCGGCCGGGGACGAGCCCCCGGTGATGCGGGCCATCGGCTTGTTGTCGTCCTTGCCGACCCAGACGGCGGCGACGAAGCCGCCCGTATAGCCGACGAACCAGGCGTCCTTGTAATCCGAGGTGGTGCCGGTCTTGCCGGCGATGTCGCGCCCGCCGATCGCCGCCGAACGGCCGCTGCCCGAGGTGACGACGCCGCGCAGCATCTGGTTCATGTAGTAGAGCGGCGGATTGTTGATGGCCTGGCCGCCTTTCGACGGGCCGTGGGTGTAGATGACGCGGCCGGACGGGGTGCGGATGCGGCTGATGCCATAGGCGTCCACGCGGCGGCCGCCGTTGGCGAAGGCGTCGTAGGCCTGGGCCATCTCCAGCGGGCTGACCTCGACGGCGCCCAGCGCCATGGAGGGCTGCAGGCCGATCTCGCTGGTGATCCCTAGGCGCTTGGCGGCGCGGGCCACGCTGTCGCGTCCAACCTGATCGGCCACATAGGCGGCCACCGTATTGGTTGACTGGGCCACAGCCTGAGCCAGGGTCATCTGGCCGGAGAAGCGGCCTGAATAGTTGCGCGGCGACCAGCCGCCGATGGTCACGGGCTGATCGATCACCGGCGTCTCGGGCGTATAGCCCGCCTCGACTGCGGCCAGATAGACGAAGGGCTTCCAGGCCGAGCCGGACTGGCGCCGCGCATCCACCGCGCGGTTGAACTGGCTGTCGCCGTATGAGGCGCCGCCGATCATGGCGCGCACCCGGCCGTCGCCGTCCAGGGCGACAAGCGCGGCCTGTTCGACGCCCTTGCCCTTGTCGCGATCCAGAATACGGCGGACGGCGCGCTCGGCGTCGGTCTGAAGGGTCAGGTCCAGCGTCGTCTCGACGACCATGTCCTCGGTCGGTTCGCCGACCAGGCCGCGGATCTGCTTGTCCAGCCAGTCGATGAAGTATTGGGCGTGCTGGCTGGCCAGGGTTTTGGACACCCGCACCGGCTCGGCCACGGCGGCCTCGCGCTGGGCCGGAGTGATGGCGCCGACCTCGACCATTTCGTTCAGCACGACGTTGGCGCGGGCAGCAGCGCGCTCGCTCTCGGAAACCGGCGAATAGCGTGAAGGCGCCTTCAGAAGGCCCGCCAGCAGGGCGGCCTCGCCCACAGTCAACTTGTCGGCGCTCTTGTCGAAATAGCGTTGCGAGGCGGATTCGATGCCATAGGCGCCCGCGCCGAAATAGACGCGGTTCAGATAGAGGGCGAGGATTTCCTTTTTGGAGAATTTCATCTCAAGCCACACGGCCAGGATCAGCTCCTGCACCTTGCGCTTCATGTTCTGATCGGGCGTCAGGAACAGGTTCTTGGCCAGCTGCTGGGTGATGGTCGAGCCGCCCTGGACCACGCGCCCGGCCCTCAGGTTCGAGGCCATGGCCCGGCTCATGCCGATCGGATCGAAGCCGGGGTGGTGGTAGAATCGCCGGTCCTCGATGGCCACGAAGGCGGCGGGGACGTAGTCGGGCAGGGCGTCCAGATCGACCGGCGGCGCCATCTGGGTGCCGCGCACCGCGATCAGGGCGCCGGAGCGGTCCAGATAGGTGATCGAGGGCTGGCGATCGACTTCATACAGGCTGGAGGTGTCCGGCAGGTCGCGCGCGAAGACGGCCAGGAAGACCACGGCGAAGATCAGGCCCCAGACGGCCAGCACCGCGCCCCAGTAGAACAGGCGGCCCATGACGGTTCGACGCGGCTTTGCGCCGCCCTGCTCGTTCCGGTCGGGTCCGCGATCGTTGCGCGCCATGAACATCCCTTTATGCCAGCGAAGCAAACCCTAGCCGTTCCTGCCGCTGGCGAAAACGCCCCCGTTTTCGATCACGGCAGCCTGTGCGTCCTTTTCGCCGAAAGAATGGCTCAGCGCGCCAGGAAGGCGTCCAGTTCGCCGTAGAAGGCTTCCGGCTGGTCGAACATGATGAAGTGGGCGCTGTCGTCGATGCGCTTCAGCCTGGCGCCGGGCAGGGTCGCGAACGACGCCTGATAGATGGCGTCAGTGATCGCGTCGGTCATGCGGGCGTCGTTGAACTTGACGTAGAGCACCTCGGTCGGGGCGGTGATCTTGGCCAGTTCGGGCCGCAGGTCGGTCGTGACCAGTTCGCGGAAGGCGGCGGCCGAGACCTTCTGGTCGCTGTTGCGCATGTCTTCCAGCGCCTCTTCGCGGCGGCTTTCGGTGTTGATCATGCCGTTGATGGCGGGGGTGGCCTGGGCGATGTAGGCTTCCCGCGGGCTGGTCGACTGAGCGGTCCAGATCTGATCGGCGACGGGGGTCACGCTCTCGGCCGTCGCACCGGGCGCGCCGAACATGGCGCCCATGAAGGGGATCATGTCGACGACCATCAGCCGGCCGACCAGATCGGGGTGACGGGCGGCCAGCATCATGCCCATGGTCCCGCCCATGGAGTGGCCGACGACGGCCGGCCTGTTCAGATGCTGCTCGCGGATGTAGCGGGCGATTTCCTCGGCCACGGGGGCGCCGACCGGCTGAGGCGCGTCGCCCTGGGCGTTGGCCTGAGCCGCAGCGCCGGCGAAACCGGCGACGTGGATGCGGTGGACGCGATAGCGCCCGTTCAGGTGATCGACCGTTCCCTGCCAGACGGCGGGCGAGGACGACAGGCCGGGGATCAGGATCAGGTCGGGCGCGCCCTCGGGCCCGTCGACCACCACGTTGAGGCGGTCGGAGGCGAAGGCGGCGTGCTGCGCGCTGTGGGCTGCGTGGTTGACGTGGCCGTCCTGAGCCAGGGCGGGGGCGGCGGCCAGCAACAGGGCGGCGGCGGTGAAAAAAACGGTGGAGGCGGTGCGGATCAAGGCGTCTCTCCCAAAGAGAATTTGAGACAGATTAATTCATCGGCTGAGGAAGGGAATGGCCTTTGGACGCCTGACCGTCCCTGCTGCTACAAGGCGGCCATGACCGCAGACGCCGCGCCCGCACCCTCTACTGCCCCCGAAGCGAAAGCTCCGCCCACCGCTTTCGGCAAGGGCTTCATCACCGACGCCTGGTATTTCGTCGCCCTGGCGCGCGACGTGCCGGTCGCCAGCCTGAAGCGCTATGAGATCATGGGCGAGCCGGTCCTGATCGGCCGAACCCGCGCGGGCGAGGTCTATGGGATGCGCGACATCTGCCCTCACCGCGCCGCGCCCCTGTCGGCCGGGCGGCTGGTCGAGAAGCCGGGCGAGGGCGAGACGATCGAATGCCCCTATCACGGCTGGCGCTTCCGGCCCGATGGGGTGTGCGCGGCCATCCCGTCGCTGGTCGAGGATCAGGCGTTCGAGGCTGAGCGCATCAAGGTGCGATCCTATCCGGTGCGTGAGAGCCAGGGCATGGTCTTCGTCTGGATGGCGGCCGACCCCCGCAATCCGTCCGAGCCGGATCAGGAGCCGCCGCAGTTTCCCGGCGCCGTCGGCCAGCCGCGTCTGGTCGAGTGGATGGATTTCGACAGCCATATCGACCATGCGGTCGTCGGCCTGATGGACCCCGCGCACGGGCCTTATGTCCATCAGCAGTGGTGGTGGCGGTCCGAGCATTCGATGCACGAGAAGGCCAAGACCTTCGCACCCGTAGACTTCGGCTGGGCGATGGTGCGCCATGCGCCGTCCTCGAACAGCCGCCTGTACAAGGTGCTGGGCGGGGCGCCTGCGACCGAAATCACCTTCCGCCTGCCGGGCTACCGCTGGGAGCATATCCAGGTCGGCGCCAAACAGGTGCTGGCCCTGACCTGCCTGACGCCGGTGAGCGAGACCAAGACCCGCATCACCCAGATCTTCTGGTCCGACCACTGGGTGTTCGGCATCGCCAAGCCCTTCCTGCGCATGGGGGTCGTCGCCTTCCTGAAGCAGGACGGCGGCATGGTGAACCTGCAGAACGAGGGGCTGAAATACGACCCGGCCCTGATCTGGATCGACGACGCCGACAAACAGGCCAAATGGTATCAGCAGCTGAAGCGCGAATGGCTGAAGAGCCGCGCCGAGGGCCGCGCCTTCGTCAATCCGATCAAGGAGACGGTGCTGCGCTGGAAGAGCTGACGGCTGAAGTCCGGCGGCGCAGCTCTGGCCGTTCCGTGCGGAACGGCGCAATCATGCCGTCATGAAATCGGTCGCGCGCCTCTTTCGTCTGCATTTCGCCCTATGGCTGGGGTTGGGGTTGGGGTTGGCGGTAATGGCGGCCGCGAGCGCCGTTTCGCCCGTAGCCTGGGGCTGGCCGGTGCGGCTGGCGGTCGCCTGGGACGCGGGCGTGGCGGCCTTCCTGCTGCTGACCTTCGTGCGGCTGAGCCGAACCCGATCGGTGGCGGAGATTCGCGCGCGGGCGGCGGAGCTGGATCAGGCGGGCGGGGCGGTGCTGCCGCTCAGCCTGTTGGCGGCGGGGGCCAGCGTCTTCGTCATCGTCTTCATGGCGGCGTCGGGCGGCAAGCCGACGGCGACGGCGGCGGTTCTGACCGTGGCCACCATCGCCCTGAGCTGGCTGTTCGTGCAGACCATTTTCACCCTGCATTACGCGCATGAATTCTATGCGCCCGCCGAAGCCGACGATGGCGACCGACAGGGCCTGATGTTTCCGGGAGAGGAAGACGCCGACTATTGGGACTTCCTGCACTTCGCCCTGATCATCGGCGTGGCGAACCAGACGGCCGACGTGCAGATCTCCAGCCAGCGCCTGCGCCGCATCGCCACCGTCCACAGCATCGTGGCCTGGCTGTTCAACACGGTGATCCTGGCTCTGGCCGTCAATCTGGCGGTCAATCTGTTGTAGCTTTCGCCGGGTTCGCCTTGACTTGGCCGCTATTGAGGCCCATCTGCGCCGCATCGCACAATGCGATGACCGGCGCGTTCCAGCGCGTGTTTGGGCTTCCCTGACCGGAAGGCCTGTCTGTCGAGCGGCCGGATCATTCGATTTCATACGTCGTCCATACACGCGGGGCGGCGCCCGTTCCCCGCCCGATTTCGGGCAGGCGACGTGCGCCCTTTTGTGAAGGTCTGGTTCGTCCAGACGCGCGCGCCGCCGTTCGTGAAAGACAGACGTGAGCGACACTCTTACTTTTGAATCCATGGGCCTGAACAAGGCTCTTCTGACCGCCCTGGCCGCGACCGGCTATGAAAAGCCGACGCCGATCCAGGCCAAGTCCATCCCCGACGTGATGAAGGGCAAGGACCTGCTGGGCATCGCCCAGACCGGCACCGGCAAGACTGCGGCCTTCGCCCTGCCCATCCTGCACCGCCTGGCCGAAAACCGGGTGGCGCCCAAGCCGCGCACCACCCGCGCCCTGATCCTGAGCCCGACGCGCGAACTGGCCACCCAGATCGCCGACAGCTTCAAGCAATACGGCGCCCACCTGGGCTTCCGCGTGGCCGTCATCTTCGGCGGCGTGAAATACGGCCCGCAGGAACGCGCCCTGCAACAGGGTCTGGATGTCCTGGTCGCCGCGCCGGGCCGCCTTCTGGACCACATCCAGCAGAAGACGCTGGACCTGTCGCAGACGGAAATCTTCGTCCTGGACGAGGCCGACCAGATGCTGGACCTGGGCTTCATCAAGCCGATCCGCCAGATCGTCAGCCGCATTCCGGCCAAGCGCCAGAACCTGTTCTTCTCGGCCACCATGCCGTCGGAGATCGGCAAGCTGGCGGGCGAGCTGCTGAAGGACCCGGTCAAGGTCCAGGTCACGCCGCAGGCCACCACGGTCGAGCGCATCAAACAGTCAGTGATCTGGGTCGAACAGGGCAAGAAGCGCGCCCTGCTGACCGAGCTGTTCTCTGATCCCGCCTATACGCGCTGCCTGGTCTTCACCAAGACCAAGCACGGCGCCGACAAGGTCGCAGCCTATCTGGAGGCCGGCGGCGTCGAGGCCGGGGCCATCCACGGCAACAAGAGCCAGCCGCAACGCGAGCGCGCGCTTGAAGCCTTCAAGAACGGCAAGCTGCGCGTTCTGGTCGCCACCGACATCGCCGCACGCGGCATCGACGTGGACAAGGTCACCCACGTGGTGAACTTCGAGCTGCCCTATGTGCCGGAAGCCTATGTCCACCGCATCGGCCGCACGGCCCGCGCGGGCAAGGACGGCACCGCCATCAGCTTCGTCGCCGGCGACGAGATGAAGCTGCTGAAGGATATCGAGAAGGTTACGCGCCAGAAGATTCCCGCGATCGACCGCCGCAACGATAAGGCCCTGGCCCAGCTGGACGCCTCCATCATGTCGGCGGGCGTGGCCAAGAAGGCGACCTTGCCCGAACGTGAAGGCCGCTCGGACGGCGAGGGCCGGGGCGGACGTGGCCGCGGCGGGCGCAACCCGCATCGCGAAGGCGTCAAGCAGGAGGGCGGCGGTCAGCCGCACCGCCAGCGTCGTGGCCGCAACGGCGCGCCTGCGGCCGAACGCCCGGCGGTCGCCTATGATCCGATGGCGGGCGACCGCGCCCGGTCGTCGGTGCGCGCCGCCCCTGCGGCCGAGCCCAAGCCGGTCGGCGAACTGCAGCGTCGTCCGCGCCGTCGCCGCCCGTCCAACGGCGGCAAGGGCCATAGCGCCCAGGCTTGATCGCTACGATCAATGCAGAATGAAAAAACGGCGGCTCCTTTGCGGGAGCCGCCGTTTCCGTATCCGCCGTCAGGCGCGGATCAGAAGGCCCAGCGGGCGCCGATCGAGGCCACCAGGGCCGAGCCTTCGGCCTCGCCGCGCAGGTGCGAGGTCACGGCCGCCGGGGTGCCGGCGTAGAAGGCGCGGTCGTCGTGGATCGTCGAGTCGCTGAAGGCGATGTAGGTCAGGCCCGCGTCGAAGGTGACGCCCTCGGTCACCTCGGTCGAGCCGCCGACCGAGAACAGCCAGCGGTCGGCGTCGGGGATGCGGGCCGTGCGCAGGCTGTCGCGGGTCGGGGTCGGGTCGTAGCCGACGCCGGCGCGCAGGGTGGTCTTGTCGCTGATGGCGTAGTCCAGGCCGATGGCGCCGGTGGTGACGTCCTTGTAGTTCTGATGGATGACGTCGCCGCCGTTCGGATATTCGACGGTGATGGCCTGGAACTCGGACCAGCCGATGCGGTTGACCTGAGCGTTCAGCGTCAGCTTGTCGTTGACGGCGTAACGCACCGAGGCCGAGGCGAACCACGGGGTGTTGAAGCTGGCCGTACCGCTGGTCGTGACGCTGTTGGGCGCCAGCGGGCCGGTCAGGACGATGGCCACGTCGCCGTCCAGTTCGTGCTCGATCTTGGAGCGGTAGGACAGGCCGAAGTCCCAGGGGCCCTTGTGGACCTGGGCCCCGACGTTCCAGCCGAAGTCCCAGCCATCGCCTTCCAGCGAGGAGGAGCCGTCCGGCAGCAGGGGCGAGACCGACGGCATGGCCGAGGTCAGCTTGGCCTTGACGTATTGCGCGTTCAGCCCGGCGCCGACGTCCAGCCAGTCGTTGACCTGATAGGCCAGGGTCAGGCTGGCGTCGCCCGAGCGCAGCTCCGACGTCAGGGCGTCATAGCGGGCGAAGGAGCCTTGCTCGTACTTGGTGGTGAAGTTGTAGGGGGCGGCCACCGAGACGCCGACGGCGAAACGCTCGCCGATCGGGGTGGCGAAGGCGAAGTTGGGAACCAGGCCGCTTTCGATCGGGTCGACCTCGGTATTGCGCGGGTTGACCACCGGCACGTCCACGCCGCCCGGATAGGTGACGTAGGAGCCGGTGTTGCGCACCTCGGAATCGATCTTGATGGCGTGCAGGCCGAGGGAGAGTTCGCGACCGCTGCGGGCGATCGAGGCGGGGTTCCACCACAGCGAGCCGACGCCGCGATCGGCGGCCTCGCCGGAGAAGGCGCGTCCGGCGCCGCGCACGGACTGTTCCTGCAGATAGAAGGAGCCTGCGAAGGCCGGGGCCGCCACGCCCGTCATCAGGACGGTGGTCAGAGCCAGGCCGCCGAGGCGGGCCATGTTCCTGGGGGTCATTTACGCTTCACCTATGTCGTGGGCCGACCATTGAAAAAAGGCGGACGGCCTTGGTTCGGGGAGAGCCGCCACGCTGTTCACCACAGCGTCCGTGTCATGAAAGCGTTGCGTCCAAGGCTGGTGTCGGACGGCTTCCCGGCAAAAGCGTGGCGCAAAAGGCGCGCAATTTCACACCTTGGTGAGGTTACGTAGCGGCAATTATGATGCCCGAAGAACGCAGTTCGGCAGATAAATCATGTTCCGCTGCGTCAACTTCAGCTTGATCTCGACCTCGGATCACCAGCTGGGTTCCGACCTCGTCGGCGGTATGTCCGCTGCTGAAGCCGAAGGGATAGGAGCCGAAGGACAGGTGGGGGCGCGCCTCGGCGGCGGCGCGCAGGATGTCGGCCACGGCGCCCTCGCCCACGCCTGTGACGCGAAGTGCGCGGCTGTGCACCGGGGCGCCGGTCTTCAGGCGCGGGGCCACGTCGTCCAGCATGGCCTCCATGATCTTGGGCACGCCCGCCATGACGAAGACGTTCTCAACCTGAAAGCCCGGCGCGTCGCTGACAGGATTGGCGATCAGGACGCCGCCTTCGGGCACGCGGGCCATGCGGCGCCGGGCGGCGTTGAACTCTCCGGGCGCATAGCGGCGCTCGAGGATGGCGAGCGCCTCAGGGTATTCCTTCACCGGCACGCCGAAGGCGGCGCCGACCGCATCGGCGGTGATGTCGTCATGGGTCGGGCCGATGCCGCCGGTGGTGAAGACATAGTCGTGAGTGGCGCGAAGGGCGTTCAGGGCCGCGACGATCTGGTCCTGACGGTCGCCGACCACCCGCGCCTCCATAATGTCGACGCCTAGCGGCGCCAGGAAACGCGCTAGGGTGTTCAGATTGCTGTCGCGGGTGCGGCCCGACAGGATCTCGTCGCCGATGATCAGGACGGCGGCGGTGGGAGAGGGCTGGGGCTGGGACATGGCGCCTAGATAGGAAACGAAGGCCCTTGCGTCAGCGGCGAACCCTGACGGGCTTGAGGTTTTGTGCTAGTCTGACCATCTGAAGTTCTGAAAGTCGTTTCTTCGCCCGGTCCGCCTGATTGCGGAGCGCGCGCCTCCCCGAAAGCCGAGCATGTACGAGACCCCTGACCTGGAAACCGACGTCTTCGTCCGCAGCCACGAGATCCGCATCTATGACGCGGAAGGGTTCGAGGGCATGCGCAAGGCCGGCCGTCTGGTCGCCGAGGCGCTGGACATGATCGGCGAGCATGTGAAGCCGGGCGTGACAACGGGCGAGCTGGACGATCTGGTGCGCGAGTTCACCCTGGACAACGGCGGCACGCCCGCCTGCCTGGGCTACAAGGGCTATACCAAGACGGTCTGCACCTCGATCAACCACGTCGTCTGCCACGGCATTCCGGGCGACAAGGTCCTGAAGGAAGGCGACATCGTCAACATCGACCACACGGTCATCGTCGACGGCTGGCATGGCGATTCGAGCCGCATGTATCCGGTCGGCGAGATCAACGCCCGCGCCAAACGGTTGATCGACGTCACCTATGAATCGCTGGACCTGGGTCTGGCCCAGATCAAGCCGGGGAACACCTTCGGCGACATCGGCTACGCCATCCAGAAGTTCGTCGAGGCCCAGCGCATGAGCGTGGTGCGCGACTTCTGCGGCCACGGCATCGGCCGGGTCTTCCACGACAGCCCCAACGTCCTGCACTACGGCCGTCGCGGCGAGGGCGCGGTGCTGAAGCCGGGCATGTTCTTCACGGTCGAGCCGATGGTGAACCTGGGCAAGCCCGCGGTGAAGGTGCTGTCGGACGGCTGGACCGCCGTGACCCGCGATAAATCGCTGTCGTCGCAGTGCGAACACTCGATCGGCGTGACCGAGGACGGGCTGGAAATCTTCACCGCCTCGCCCAAGGGCCTGTTCCGCCCGAAATTCTGAGCTAGTCTCCCCCTCGGGGGAGGCTGATGCTCGATCAACCGCCAGAAAAATCGCCGGAACAACCGAAGGCCAGGCCGCACCACGCCGGGCATCGCGAGCGGCTGCGCGAGCGCGCGCGCACGGCGGGCATTCATCATCTGCCGGACTATGAGCTGCTGGAGCTGTTCCTGTTCCGCAGTCAGCCGCAGGGCGACGTCAAGCCGGTGGCCAAGGCCCTGCTGACCCGGTTCGGGTCGCTGGCGGCGGTGCTGGCGGCCTCGGTTGAGGATCTGATGACGGTCAAGGCCGAGGACTCGCGCGGTCGGGCCAGGGGGGTGGGCGCCGAGACGGCGCTGGACCTGGCCGCCCTGCATGAAGTGTCTCGTCGGGTGGCCAAGGAGGAGGCGAACCGGCGCACCGTCATCTCGTCATGGACGGCGTTGCTGGCCTATGTGCGGCTGTCGCTGCAGCACGAACCGCGCGAGCAGTTCCGCGTCCTCTATCTCGACAAGAAGAACCAGCTGATCCTCGACGAGATCCAGAACCGCGGCACGGTCGATCACGCCCCTGTCTATCCGCGCGAGGTGGTGCGTCGGGCGCTGGAGCTGTCGGCCAGCGCCATGATCATCGTCCACAACCACCCCTCGGGCGACCCGACGCCCAGCCGGGCGGACATCGACATGACCAAACAGGTGATCGAGGCGGCCCGCGCTCTCAGCCTTACCGTCCATGACCATCTGATCGTCGGCCGCGAAGGCGTGGCCAGCTTCAAGCAACTGGGACTGATGTGACTGTTCTTTCGACCGAGCGTTTGACGCTGACGCCCGTCGCCGTGGGCGACATGGATGACCTGACCGCCCTGTGGGCCGACGCCGACTTCACCCGCCACATCATGGGGCGCGGCCTGTCGGAGGAGGAGGTCTGGTTCCGCCTGCTGCGCGATGTCGGCCACTGGCAGGTCAAGGGCTACGGCAACTGGTCGATCCGCGAGACGGCGACGGGAGCCTATGTCGGCAGCGTCGGCGTGCTGGACTATCGTCGCGACATGGCGCCGCCGTTCGACGCGCCGGAGCTGGGCTGGGGCGTGGCGCCGGTCTTTCAGGGGCGCAGTATGGCGCGCGAGGCCCTGCAGGCGGCGCTGGGCTGGACCGACCAGCACAGATCGGAGCCGCGCACCGTCTGCATGATCTCCCCCGACAACGCCGCCTCCATCCGACTGGCCGAACGGGTCGGCTACCGCCCCTATGGCCATGCCGACTACAAGGGCTCGGTCGTCACCCTGTTCGAGCGGCCCAAAGGCGGGCTGGTCGAGGCGGTCGGAGGGGCGGCTGACAGGACCGGCGGGGCCGGGTAAGCTTTACATTCTCGGGCCGGTTCGCCGGTCCGTCGCCTTCCGGAGTGCTTTCATCATGCCCATGTCCGCCGACGATCTTCGCGCCCATCTGACCGAGGCTTTCCCCGACGCGGACATCGCCATCGAGGATCTGGCCGGCGACGGCGACCACTATCGCGCCCGCATCGTGTCAGAGGCGTTTCGCGGTTTGAACCGGGTGCGCCAGCATCAGCTGGTCTACGCCGCGCTGAAGGGCAAGATGGGCGGCGAACTGCACGCCCTGGCGCTGGAGACCTCCGCCCCGGCCGAGGCGGGCTGATCGATGCGCTATCGCCCCTTCGGAACCTCGGGGGCGGCCGTCTCCAACCTGACCTTATGCCTGGGGGCGGATGCGACGGCGCGCGGCGCGGCGCATGTGCGTCAGATGATCTTCGCGGGCCTGGAGGCGGGCATCAACGCCTACCATTTCGACAGCGTCGACCCGGCGCTGTTGCAGGCGGCGGGCGAGGCCCTGGGCCATGTCGAGCGGCGTCTGATCATCGCCAGCGTGAGTCTGGGCGCCGGGCGCGATTTTTCGCCGATCAGCCTGGGACGAGAGATCGAGCAGGGGCTGCACGCCTCGGGGTTGGGTTGGTTCGATCTGGCTGTGCTGGACCGGCCGGGCGAGAATGAACTGCCGCAGGCCGCGCTGACGGCGCTGAAAACGATCCGCAAGGCGGGCCATGTGCGGATGCTGGGCGTGGCGGGCGACGAAGAGGTGACCGACCTCTATGTCTCGACCGGGGCGTTCGACGCCCTGTTCACCCCCTTCCACGCCAATATCGAATGGCGGGTGCGCGCCCGGATGCGGGCCGCGCTAGAGCGGCAGATGAACCTGTTCGTCTACGGTTATTTTCCCGACAGCCTGTCGACCGAACGCAAGGCGGCGGAAGCCGGGGCGCCTAGAAAGCGCGGCCTGTTCGGCCTGGGCGGGAGGGGACCGGCGGAAGAAGCGCAGCGCGGCTCCTTCGCCTTCCTGCATCAGACGCGGGGCTGGACCGCTGAGGCTATCTGCCTGGCCTACGCCCTGACCGATCCGGGCGTGTCCAGCGCCCTGATCCGCCCGCGTGACCGCGCGGAGCTGGAGGCGCTGGCGGCGACGCCGGAGCGCGACCTGCCCGCAGGTCTGTCGGCTCAGATCGAGATGGCCCGCGTAGACGCCCAGGTCTGAGGCGCTTCAGGCGCCGATGGCCGAGAAGGGGCCGTTCAGGAAGCCGGGCTTGCCATAGGCCAGGGGGCGGCCGTCCTCGGCCAGGACGCGGCCGCCGGCCGCCTCCAGCACCGCCTGACCCGCAGCGGTATCCCATTCGCAGGTCGGGCCGGTGCGGGGATAGGCGTCGTAGCGGCCCTCGGCGATCAGGCAGAACTTCAATGAGGAATCCATGCCCTGCCACAGACGGCAGCCGTTGCGTCCGGCAAGGCGCTCGGCGTCCTCGTCGCTGATGCTATGGCTGACCAGGGCGGTTGCGTCCTGCGGGCGTTCGCGCACCCGCGCCGGTTTCCAGGCTTCTCCAAAGGCGCGGCGCTGGGCCCCTTCGCCCCGCGCGACCGAGCGCCAGGTCAGGGCCAGGGCGGGCGCCGTCACCACGCCCGCGACCGGGGCGTCGGCTCGCACCAGAGCGATGTTGACGGTGTAGCTCTCGCGGCCCTGGATGAAGCCCTTGGTGCCGTCCAGCGGATCGATCAGCCAGAACCACTCGCCGACCGAGGGGGGCAGGCCGTCGGCGGCGGCGGCCTCTTCGGCGACAGCCTGAACCTGGGGCCAACGGGCGGTCAGACGTTCAAGGATCAGCGCCTCGGCGGCGCGGTCGGCGGCGGTGACGGGGCTGTCGTCGGCCTTGATCTCGGCCGTCGTCCCGGCGCGCCAGTAAGGCAGGATCAGCTGGGCCGCCTCTTCGGCGATGTCGGCCAGGGCTTCGGTCAGCCGTCCCGAGACGAGGTCGTCTTCAAGTTCGGCGAAGGCGGAGGGGGAAGCGGGGACGGTCATGCCGCACCCGATAACCCATGCGGCCGGTTTCAAGAACCGGCAAATCAGGCCACCTTGGCCTTAACCTTTTGCAAACCATGCCGCCGAACGCCGTGTCCGACCTGACTTCATCGCCTTCCATCGCCGACATGCCCGTCGCCAGCCTGCCTGTAGACGGCGCCGAACTGGCCGCCTTCATCGCCGCCAAGCTGTGCCATGACTTCATCAGCCCGGCGGGCGCGGTCATGTCGGGGCTGGACCTGTTGGACGACCCGAGCGCTCAGGACATGCGCGATGATGCGCTGGGGCTGATCCAGCAGAGCGCGGCCAAGATGGTGGCCCTGGTCCATTTCGCCCGTGTGGCCTTTGGCGCGGCCACCTCCAGCGAACAGTTTTCCGGCGCTGAACTGCACGGCCTGCTGACCGGCCTGACCGATGGCGGGCGGGCGACGCTGGATTGGCGCGTCGGCGAGGAGACCTTCACCAAGCTTCAGGCGCGCGCCCTGCTGAACCTGGCCTATCTGACGGTCGGCGCCCTGCCGATGGGCGGAGCGGCCACGGTCGCCGTGCGGCGCGAAGGCGGCCAACTGATCCTGATCGGCTCGGCCGAAGGCGCGCGGGCGCGGCTCAAGGCAGAGGCCCTGACCGGACTGAAGGGCGAGCGTCTGACGGAGGGTCTGGCCGGGCAGTGGATTCAGCCCTACTGGCTGTGGCTGACGGCCTGCGACGCCGGGGGGCGGCTGGAGACCACGGTCGAGGACGGCCGCGTCGCCCTGATCGCCCGCCTGCCTCTGGCGGACTGAGCCAACCTTCCGTTAACCGGCGTCAGACCATTCTGACGTGAATATCGTCGTTATTCGCTTTTCGCGAGAATGAGTCCCGTGGACCCCAAGACCTGTCTGATCGTCGATGACAGCCGGATCATCCGCAAGGTGGCCCGTCGCATCCTCGAAGACCTCGCCTTTGAGGTGCAGGAGGCGGCTGACGGCGCCGAGGCGCTGGAGGTCTGCGTCGGCGCTATGCCTGACGTGGTGCTGTTGGACTGGCAGATGCCGATTATGGACGGAATGACCTTTCTGGGCCGCTTGCGCGCCCTGCCGGACGGGCGCGATCCCAAGGTGCTGTTCTGCTCGGTCGAGACGCGCGCCGACCGCATCGCCGAAGCCCTGTCCGCCGGGGCGGACGAATATGTTATGAAGCCGTTCGACGGCGACATCCTGCAGTCCAAGCTCGCCGAAGTGGGAGCGATTCAGTCGCCGTCATGACGCCGGAGGATTTTGAACGTCTTCAAGCTCTGCTGGCCTCGCGCGCGGGATACCGCCTGTCGCGAGAGCGGATGCAACTGGCCGAACATCGGCTGGGGCCGGTCGCGCGCCGTGAAGGCTATCACAACGTCGAGGCCATGCTGGCCAGCCTGTGGAGCCGCCCGGTCGCGTCGCTCGGCTGGGGGGTGATCGAGGCCCTGCTGAACGGCGAGACCTGGTTCCGGCGCGACCGGGCGACCTTTGAAGTGCTGGAGCGCGAACTCTTGCCCGCCCTGACGGCGGCGCGCGGCGGGCCGGTGCGGATCTGGTCGGCGGGCGCCGGTTCGGGTCAGGAAGCCTATTCGCTGGCCATCGCCGCCCTTGAGGCCGGTGCGCGGGTCGAGGTGCTGGCCACGGACCTGTCGCGTCAGGCGATCGAGAAGGCCCTGTCGGGCCTCTACAGCTCCTTCGAGATTCAGCGGGGGCTGTCGGCGCGGACCATGCTGCGCTGGTTCGAGCAGGTCGATGATCAGTGGCGGGCGCTGCCGGAACTGCGCGCAGCCATTACCTTCAAACGCGCCAATCTGCTGGACGAGCCGCGCGACGAGGGGCGTTTCGACATCATCTTCTGCCGTCATGTGCTCGGCGACATGACGTCTGAACGACGGCCTCGTCTGCTGGACGGGCTGGAGCGGCGGCTGGTCGATGACGGCTGCCTGTTCCTGGGCATGGACGAGCGCCCCGACGGCGACAGCGTCGCCTTCAGGCCCGTGGCGGGACGGCGCGGCCTCTATGTGAAGGCGCCCTCGGCCTATCGTCGGGCGGCCTGACGTTCAGGCATGACGCTCAGGCCTGCAACAGGCCCTGCGCCGCGACGGCCTTGACGCCGGGGCCGGGAACCTCGGTGAAATCCAGATCGGCGACACCGAAATACTCCTGCTGGTTCAGGGCGCACCAGTCGGTGGTGACGATGCGGATCGTATCGCGCTTCTCGTCGCCCTGAACCGCGCCGTAGACGAAGTCGCCGGTGCGTCGCGCGAAGGGCATGACGCGGTCCTGATTGGCCAGGGCGGTCAGTTCGCTGAGGCGCGCGGCCGGAACCTCGGCGGCCATCAGCTTGCCGTCGAACCGCACGACGGCGTCGAAGGCGTAGCGGCTGATCGGCCCGGCGGGCAGGCCCGTCCCCAGCGTCGTATGGCCGATGAAGCCTGCCTGGGCTCCGGCGAAACGGGCGAAGGCGGCGGCCACGGCGCGGCCGGTGTCGCCCAGCGACAGGGCGGCGGGACTGATCCCAAGGATCGCGCGTTCCTGCGCGGTTAGATGCTGCGCCAGCGTCGTGCGGATAAGGGCGGCCAGAGCCGGGTCGGCGGGACCGTCTAGGGTAATGCTGCGTGACTGGGCCCGAACGCTTCCATCGCTGAGATAGTCGGCCGCCGTATAGGCGTTGTTCCACGATCCGGTGTGGGCGTAGAGGCCGCGGCCCAGCGGCTCCTGAAACAGCAGATGGTTGTGTCCGCCGATCATCAGGGCGCCGTCGGGAAGGGCGGACAGCATCCCCCGGTCGCCCGCCACCCCGGCGTGGCTCATCACCAGCGTCAAGTCGGCGCCGTCCAGCAGCGGCGGCAGGTGGGAGCGCGCCCAGTCGGTCGGGTCGGGGATCGACAGCCAGTCGCGGCTGTCCTTGGGATAGGTGTTCAGCGAATTCGTGCCGAAGCCTATGATGCGCAGGCGCCGCTCGTCCAAGGCGATCTCGGTCGCGGCGGGGGCGTAGGGCTGACCGGTGCGCGCGTCGATGATGTTGCTGATGACGCTGATCCCCAGCCCGCGCATCCTCGCGACCACGTCGTGCAGGTCAGGCGTCAGATCGTTGTCGTGGTTGCCCAGATTGACCACCGTCGGCGCGATGGAGGGCAGGGCGGCCAGAAAGGCCCAGTCGATCACGCCCTGCGACCGCACCGAGACGACATTGCCGTGCTCAAAGATGTCGCCGTCCAGGGCGATCAGGTGCGGAACCGGCTGGCTGCGGACTTCGGCGCGCAGGGCGGCCAGAACCTGGGCGCTGCGCTCATAGGCCGAATGCAGGTCGGACATGGCCAGAACGCGGGCCAGAACGCGGGCCAAAACTCGGGCGGGCGCGCGGCCGATAACCGGGGCGGACTCATCGCGGCCGAACGCGGGCGTTGCACAGATCAGGGGCAGGGCGGCGGCGCCCGCGAGGAAACGTCGGCGGGAGGGGGCGACGGGGGGCATGAGCGTCTCCTGCGGCGTTCAGCGAGGTTCGGGCGCAGCCGATCTGCTTTGCATGTCCTGCTGCGGCGCACAATGTCGCAACCTGGTCGGGAATGAATCGAACGCCGGTTTCCTTTGGCCTGTGGCTCTGTCGCGAAAGCTTCATGCGGGGCGGCGCTTCTGGGCTGGAAACAGTTGGGCTTCGGGCCTAGGGGCTGCGGCGAATTAACCCGCCCAAGATCATCAAGAAGGGGATATCTCGATGACGCGTCTCTCAGTTCTCGCCGCCTCCGCCAGCGGCCTGGCTCTGCTGCTTTCCACGCCAGCTTTGGCCCAATCGTCCGATGCTCAGGCTGAGCAGGCCGCCGCTGTCGGCGACATCGTCGTGACCGCCCAGCGCCGTAGCGAAAGCATCCGCGACGTGCCCTTCGCCGTCACCGCCATGAACACCGAGACGCTGAACGCCGTGAACGCCGGCGGCGGCGACATCCTGCAGCTGTCGGGCCGGGTGCCCAGCCTGCAGGTCGAAAGCTCCAACGGCCGCTACGCCCCCCGCTTCTATATCCGCGGCCTGGGCAATGTGGACTTCGACTTCACCGCCTCTCAGCCGGTGTCGATGGTGATGGACGAACTGGTTCTGGAAAGCGTCTATCTGAAGGGCTTCCCCCTGTTCGACGTGAAGCAGCTGGAAGTGCTGCGCGGACCGCAGGGCACCCTGTTCGGCCGCAACACCCCGGCGGGCGTGATCAAGATCGACACCACCAAGCCGGGCGATGATTTCACCGGCTTCGGCTCGATCACCTACGGCAACTACGGCTCGACCCGGGCCGAGGCGGCTGTGACCCTGCCGGCCTCGGATACGCTGTCGGTCCGCGTCGCGGCCCTGTGGAACCACCGCGACGACTATATCAACAACGCCTATGACGCCCCCTTCGCCAAGAAGGACGGCAAGGACCTGGGCAATTTCGACGATGTGGCGGGCCGCATCCACGTCGCCTGGACCCCGAACGACCGCCTGTCGACCCTGCTGACCCTGCAGGCGCGCGACTATGTGGGCACCGGCACGATGAACCGCGCCAACGTCCTGACCAAGGGCTCGAACAAGCTGAACGACAACTTCGACCGCGAGACGGTCTGGTATGACGGCGGCCGCAATAACTTCCAGAAGCAGCAGACCACCTCCCAGTCGCTGCAGGTCGCCTATGATTTCGGCCCGGCGACCCTGACCGGCGTGGTCGGCTCCTTCCAGGGCTGGTCCCAGGGCGACGGCGACATCGACGGGGGCGTCTCGGCCGGCGCCCCGGCGGGCGCGGGTTACAAGACCCCGTTCCCGGTCGAGTCGGGCACCCTGTCCAGCGACCTGCTGCAGAACACCTATGAGCTGCGCCTGACCTCGAACGGGGCGGGCCGTCTGGGCTGGCAGGTGGGCGCCTTCTATTGGGACGAGCGCATCAACCTGGTGTCGGGCACGTTCGACGGCGTCGGCGGGATCATGCCGACCAAGGTCACCGACATCGTGCAGAAGTCGGACTCCTGGTCGGTCTTCGGTCAGGCCAACTATCAGGTCACGGACGCCCTGAAGCTGACCGGCGGCCTGCGCTATACCGACGACAGCCGCGACTATCACGGCCGCATCGTGGTCGGCACGCCCGCCAATGCAGAAGGCCAGGTCTCGGTCGGCGACGAGCAGGTCAGCTGGGACGTCAGCGCCCTGTATGAGGTCAACGACAGCCTGAACCTGTTCGCCCGGGTGGCCAGCGGCTATCGAGGTCCGTCGATCCAGGGCCGCAACCTGCCGGTGCTGACCACGGCGGATTCGGAAACCGTCATGTCCTATGAGACCGGCTTCAAGGCCCGCCTGTGGGACGGCCGCGCCCGTCTGAACGCCACGGCCTATCTGTATGACGTCAAGGACATGCAGTTCACGGCCATCGGCGGCATCGACAATTCCAACCGCCTGATCAACGCCGACAAGGGTCAGGGCTACGGTCTGGAGATCGACGGCGACGTCTATCTGGGCGCGGGCTTCACCCTGGCGGGCGGCGTGGCGTGGAACCACACCGAGATCAAGGACAAGGACCTGCTGGTCGCCATCTGCGGCAACCACCTGTGCACCATTACCGATCCCATGGTGAATGTCGGCGGCACGGATCGCGCCAACATCGACGGCAATCCCTTCCCGCAGGCGCCGGAGTATTCGGCCAACCTGACCCTGTCCTACGTCCGCCCGATCGGCGACGATCAGGAACTGTTCGCCTCGACCGACTGGGTGATGCAGAAGGACTTCAACCTCTTCCTCTATGAGGCGGTCGAGTTCCGTCAGGCTGCCAACTTCGAAGGCGGCCTGCGCGCAGGCTGGCGCGACCTGAACCGGGGTCTGGAGGCGGCCGTCTATGTCCGCAACATCACGGACGAGGCCAATGTCATCGGCGCCATCGACTTCAACAACCTGACGGCCTTCGTCAACGAGCCGCGCATGTACGGCGTGGAGCTGTCGAAGCGCTTCTAAGCCTTCACCGGCTGACCAAACTTGAGGGCGGCGGCGGGGAGACCCGTCGCCGCCCTCTTGCCATCCGGCGTTCGCTTGGTCCTACTGCCGCTCGGATCGGGGAGGATCTCTCATGCGGCTGGCCCTGCTGTTCGGATCGCTGACGCTCGCCTTCTTGCTGGCGGTGTGGACCACTCAGACGCCGAAGTCCCGACCGGCGGACGCGCCCGCCGTCGCCTTCTCGGCCGGGCGGGCGATGATCGACATCCAACAGATCGCCCGCGCCCCGCACCCGGTCGGCTCGCCGGAACATGCGCGGGTCCGCGCCTATCTGAACGACCGCCTGACGCAGCTGGGGCTTCAGGTCAGCGAGCAGGCGGGACCGCTGTCGCCCGCCTCGGTCAAGCGGCTGGAGCGCGCAGGCGGCGATCCCGGTGCGGCGGACAATCAGGCGGTCAATCTGATCGGCGTCCTGCCAGGCAAGGATCGCGAGCAGCCCGCCGTCATGCTGATGGCCCATTACGACACTGTGGTCGGCTCGCCCGGCGCGGCCGACGATTCGGCCGGGGTCTCCGCCATTCTGGAGGCCGTGCGGGCGATCCAGGCGCGCGGCCCGGCCGAGCGCGACCTCGTCGTCCTGCTGACCGATGCGGAGGAACTGGGCCTGGACGGGGCGCGGGTCTTCTTCGGCGGCCATCCCTTGCGTGATCGCATCGGGGCGGTGGTCAACCTTGAGGCGCGCGGCGGCGGCGGCCGCGCCGCCATGTTCGAGACCGGGCGCGAGGCGGGGCCGACGGTCCAGCTGTTCCGCCGTGCGGCGGCGAAAGCCGACGGGGGGACCACCGCCACCTCCATCGCCGCCTTCATGTATGAGCGGATGCCCAACGGCACCGACTTCACCGTGCCCAAGGACCGGGGGATCGGCGGTCTGAACCTGGCCTTCATCGGCCGCCCTGACCAGTATCACGCCGCAAACGCCACGCCCGCCAATCTTGACCAGGGCGCGGTGCAGCACCTCGGTTCTCAGGCGCTGGAGGCGGCCGACGCCTTGCTGCGCGCGTCCAGCCTGCCGGGCTGGGGCGAGAACCTGGTCTATGCCGATATCTTCGGCCGTTGGATGATCGCGCATAAGCAGGCGACGGGCTGGGTCCTGCTGGCTCTGGCTGCGGCCTTGGGCGGTTTTGCGGCCTGGCGGGCGCGGCGAGGCGCAGGGCTGACGGCGAAGCAGGTCGGTTTGGGCGCGCTGGACGGGCTGTGGTTCCTGACCGGCGGCGTCATCCTGCTGCAGGCGACGCGCCTGCTGGCGGGGCCGATGTCGAGCCGCGCCGCCTCGCCCGACGTCTATTACACCCTGCTGCGCCGTCTGCCGTGGATGGAGGCGGGGGCGGTCTTGGCGATTGTCGCTCTAGCGCTGCTTCTTTTGACAGGCGCGCGCCGGACGCGGCCGCGCGTGACGGGCGGGGCGCTCGCCGTCTTGACCGCCGTGGTCCTGATCATCGGCGGGTTCAGCACCGTGCTGCTGGGGCTGGGCGTCGTCGCGGTCGGCCTGTCGCTATGGCCGGGCCAAGAACGGCCCCAGGACGAGCGGTCGGCCTGGGGCGGCTGGCTGGGTCTCATCGCTCTGGTCTTCGTCTTTGGCTGCGCCCTGCAGGGGGCGGCGCCCGAGGCGGCCCTGCTGTTCGTCTGGCCGGTGTTGCTGGCGGCGACGGCGACGGCCCTGGCGGCGATGATCGACCCCAGTCTGACGCGGCCGCTCGGCCTCCTGCCGTCGGCCGTCACGACAGTGCTGGGCGGGGCCTGGCTGGCGGGGATCGGCCACTTCGTCTTCCTGGGCGTGGGGATGGACCTGCCGGGGGCCCTGGCCCTGGTCGCGCTGTTGGTCCTGTTGTTCGCCCGGCCTTTGGGGCCGGAGACAAGGGCGGCGCGTCTGGTGCTGTTCGCAGCGGCGGTCTGCATGATCGCAGGCGTAGGACTGAATGTTTCGGCCCAGCTTCTGGCGCCCGCGCCCGCCGTGGCGGAAGCGCTGCCTTAAGGCGCCGACGCTGGCGTCCGACCGCGCGACCGTTTATCGCAGCCGACCATGAGCGATCCCGTCCTGGTCACCGGCTCCGCCGGCTTCATCGGCTTCCATACCGCCCGGCGTCTGCTGGAGCGGGGCGAACGCGTTATCGGGCTGGACAACCTCAACGCCTATTATGACCCGACGCTGAAGCAGGCCCGGCTGGCCCAGCTTCAGGCCTATTCGCACTACCGCCATCACACGCTGGATCTGGCCGACCGCGACGGCGTCGCCGCCCTGTTCGCCGAGCACCGGCCGCGCCGGGTGGTGCATCTCGCCGCCCAGGCGGGCGTTCGCTACAGCCTGGAAGCGCCCGAGACCTATGTCGATTCCAATGTCGTCGGCTTCCTCAGCATTCTAGAAGGTTGCCGCGCGGTCGGGGCCGCCAATCTGGTCTTCGCCTCGACCAGTTCGGTGTTCGGCGCCAACCGCGCCCTGCCCTTCTCGGTGCGACAGCCCGCGGATCATCCGCTGACCGTCTATGCGGCGACCAAGCTGGCCAATGAGGCCATGGCCCATTCCTACGCCCACCTGTTCGGCTTTCCGGCGACGGGGCTGCGGTTCTTCACCGTCTATGGCCCTTGGGGTCGGCCGGACATGGCCCTGTTCAAATTCACCCGCGCTATCCTGAAAGACGAGCCGATCGACGTCTATGGCGAGGGGCGGATGAGCCGCGACTTCACCTATGTCGACGACATCGTCACCGGCGTGGTGGCCGCCCTCGACCGTCCGGCCGCCATCGACCAGACATGGGACGCGACCGCGCCCAACCCGGCCACCAGCGGCGTCGCGCCTTGGCGCATCCTGAACCTGGGCGCGGGCCGCCCGGTGCCGCTGATGCGCTATATCGAGGTGCTGGAGACCAAGCTGGGCCGCAAGGCCAAGCTGAAGCTTATGCCCATGCAGGACGGCGACGTGGCCGACACCGAGGCGGACGTGACCGACACCCTGATTGCCCTCGACTACGCCCCCTCGACCCCGGTGGAGGAGGGCGTCGCCCGCTTCGTCGACTGGTACTGCAACTTCTACCGCGAAAACTAACCCTGGCCGCCAGGTGCGCAGTTCGAGCCCGCGGTTTCGGGCTTGCGACGTCCCATGGTCCAGTTGGCCATCATCCTGACCTTTGGGTTGGGCGCACACCAAATCTCGCCGCTCTCATTGATGGCGGTGACCCAGATCAGATTATGCTCCTGGCCATAATCGATAACGGCGAAGGCGTAGCCGGCCCCCTTGTCCTGAACGTGGATCGGAAGAGGCGGGTCGAGCTGGGTAAAGGTCATGGCGCGTCCTGTGGCCATGATGAACGCCCGGTTTTCCACTGGGTTGCCGCAGCGCCGTCAACCCAGTGGGCGTCGGCTATATCCGCCATCCATTGGGTCGGTGCCTGGTGGAGCCGAGGGGAGTCGAACCCCTGACCTCGTCATTGCGAACGACGCGCTCTACCAACTGAGCTACGGCCCCGACCGACAGGCAGGCGCGGGACATAGAAGCGTCCAGGGGGGCGTGTCAACGGGCCGCGCACGAATCCTTGGCGATCGGCGACCGGGCCGCTAGAAGCGGCGTGAACGAAGCAGGAGTTTCTTATGGGTTTCGCCCTTGTCTGGCTGGTGAACGCCGTCGTCACCCTGATGATCTGGTGCATCATCGCCTCGGCGATCCTGAGCTGGCTGTTCGCCTTCGACGTGGTCAATCCGCGCAACCGCCTCGTCGGCCAGATCGCCTATGTGCTGGATACGGTGACGCGTCCGATCCTGGGGCCGATCCAGCGGGTGGTGCCGCCGCTGGGCGGCATCGACATCACGCCGATCATCGCCCTGCTGGCGTTGCAGTTCCTGAGCGTGTTGTTCAACCGGACGGTCGCGCCGATGCTGATCATGTCGCTGGGCTGAGGCTGAAGTTGAGGCGGGGACGTCGTTGAACCGGGGCCACGGGAACGGGGATTCGGCGTCCGGCGCCCATTTCCGCCCTTGCGCGGCGCGAACGGGCTCCTAAGGTGCCGACGACAGGTCACTGGCGGACCGTATACAATGCGTAATTCATGACTACCATCAGGACAGTCGCCGTCATCGGCGCCGGGCAAATGGGTTCGGGCATCGCTCAGGTGGTGGCCGCCGGCGGCTATGAGGTGAAGCTGTACGACATTGCACCGGGCCGGGTGACTCTGGCCTTGGGCGAGATCGCGGCCAGCCTGGCGCGGCGCGCGACGCGCGGCCTGTCGACCGAGGCGGAGGCCCAGGCCGCCCTTCAGCGCATCAGCGCCGTGGCGACCCTGGCCGAGGCGGCCAAGGCCGATCTGGTCATCGAGGCCGCGTCCGAGGAAGAGGCCGTCAAGAAGGGCGTCTTCACCGAGCTGACGCCGCTGCTGGGTCCGGATACGCTGCTGGCGTCCAATACCTCGTCGATCTCCATCACCCGCCTGGCCTCGGTGACGGATCGGCCCGAGCGTTTCATCGGCCTGCACTTCATGAAGCCGGCGCCGACGATGAAGCTGGTCGAACTGGTGCGCGGCATCGCCACCTCGGCCTCGACCTTCGAGACGGCGGTCGCCTTCGCCGAGAGCCTCGGCAAGATCACGACCGAGTCCGAGGACTTTCCGGCCTTCATCGTCAACCGCATCCTGGTGCCGATGATGAATGAGGCGGTCTATGTGCTGTACGAGGGCGTCGGCGACGTGGCCTCGATCGACAAAGCGCTGAAGCTGGGCGCCAACCACCCGATGGGGCCGCTGGAGCTGGCGGACTTCATGGGGCTGGACGTGGCCCTGGCCATCATGAACGTGCTGTACGAAGGGCTGGCCGACAGCAAATACCGGCCCTGCCCGCTGCTGGTGAAATATGTCGAGGCCGGCTGGCTGGGCAAGAAGAGCGGGCGCGGCTTCTACGACTATTCCGGCGAGACGCCGGTTCCGACCCGCTGATGGCCGGCGCCCTTCCCTCCCTGCCGGGCCTGAAGCGCGTGGCGCCGCGGCGCGGCGCGGGCGCCCTGGTTCCGGCCGCTCTGGCGGCGGCGGCCTGGCCTCCGGCGATCCTGACCCTGTTCATCTGGCCGCCCGAGAACTGGTGGTCGGGCGTGGATACGGACTGGCGGCTGGTGATGCTGGCGGTCGGACTGATCGCGGCGCCGGTCGGGCTGTGGCTGCTGCTGAACAGCCACGCCAGGACGGGCCGTCCGTCGACGCGGCTGGGCGTAGTGGGCCGTTTCACCGTGTTCGGCGGCCTGCTGGCGGCGGCGATGCAGGCGATCATGGCTGTGATCATGGCGACCCTGGCGGGCGCTGCGTCGCAGAGCCTGGTTCAGGGGTTGGGGGCGATCGAGACGGCGCTGCTTATCTATGGCGTGGCGGGATTGCCTTTGGCCGTCATGGTGGGCGTCAGCTATGCGCTGTGGGGCGGCCTGTGCGTCGCCTGGCTGGGCTTTGTCCCGGCGCCTGTCGTCAAGAACCGCATGGGCGTGCTGCAAGAGCGGGACGTTACGGGGATTTAACGTGAACTGCGGCGGCGGTCCCGCCTAAGCCTCGAACTCTTCACGCAGGGACAGGGGCGAGCATGCGAGACCAGGTCGAGATGACCCAGCCGAAGCCGGTGGCGGCGGACCAGCGGATCGTCACGCTGGACGTGCTGCGCGGCGCCGCGGTGCTGGGCATTCTGGCGGTCAATGCGGCCGCCTTCGCCTTGCCGATGATGGCGATTGAGATGACCAGCGGCCAGTCGCCCTTTCCGGCGGGGCCGGATGCGTCGGGCGTGGCGCAATGGATCATCGCCGTCTTCTTCCGCCAGAAATTCGTCACCCTGTTCTCCATGCTGTTCGGCGTCTCGATCTTCCTTGTCGGCGGCGAGCGGGGCGATGAGGCGAAGGGGCGCGTCCTGCGTCGCCGCCTGCTGTTCCTGGCCCTGTTCGGCCTGATCCACGGCGCGGCCTTCTGGTACGGCGACATCCTGTTGCTCTACGCCTGGTCGGGCCTGTTCGTGATGATGATGCGGTCGATGCCCGCCAGGCGGCTGATCTGGATCGGAGCGGGGGCGACCGTCGCCCTGGCGACCCTGCAGGCCGGGCTGATGCTGCTGACGGCGCATTTCCCCGAGGCGATGAGCAGCGGCGGGGCTTCGGACGGGGCGGTGGCCGCCTCCATCGCCGCTTATCAGAGCGGCTGGGCCGGCGCAGCGCTGGAGAATCTGAAGGCGTGGGCGATCAGCCAGGGCATGAGCCTGCTGATGTATGTGTTTTCGACGGTTCCGCTGATGATGCTGGGTCTGGGCCTGTTCAAGGCGGGGTTCTTCCACGGCCGGATGTCGATGCGCGTCTATGGACTGTTGATGGCGGGCGGGGCTGTGGCGCTGGCCCTGCTGGGCGTGCTGGAATGGCTGGAGATTCAGGCTGGGGCCGAGGTCGAGGCGACCGGCGGTTGGGCGATGGCGGTCGGTTCCTATCCGCTGATCATCACCCTGGGCTATGCGTCGGCGCTGATCCTGGCGACGACGCGCGGGGTGGGCTGGCTGCGCAAGGCCCTGGCGCCTGTGGGGCGGATGGCCTTCACCAACTATCTGACCCAGACCCTGATCATGACGACAATCTTCTACATGCCGTGGGGACCGCGCCTGTTTGGTCAGGTCGACTATCCGATGCAGTGGGCCATCGTCATCGGCGTCTGGGCGCTGCAACTGATCTGGTCGCCGCTGTGGCTGTCGAAGTTCACCATGGGGCCGTTCGAATGGCTGTGGCGGCGCCTGAGCTATGGTCGGGATCTGCCGCTGCGCCGCACGGCCTGAGGGCGGATGCGGGCGGCGCCCGACGGACTGTGAGTTGCGGCGGCCTATCTGATGGCTTAATCGCCGCCCCATGACCGACGAAGCCTCCAACCGCCCCGAAGCCCGTGCTCCCCGTGGGTTCGCCGACCGTCGCGGCCGCGACCTGACCGCCGAGCGCCGCATCGTCGCGCGCGTGTCCGAGGTCTATGAGCGCTGGGGCTTTGAGGCGCTGGAGACTCCGGCGTTCGAATACGCCAACGCTCTAGGCAAGTTCCTGCCGGACGCCGACCGTCCGAACGAGGGCGTGTTCGCGCTTCAGGACGATGACGATCAGTGGATGGCTCTGCGCTACGACCACACGGCGCCGCTGGCCCGTTTCGCCGCGCAGAACTGGGAGACCTTGCCCAAGCCGTTCCGCCGCTACGCCTATGGGCCGGTGTGGCGTAATGAGAAGCCGGGGCCGGGCCGCTTCCGCGAGTTCTGGCAGTGCGACGCCGACACTGTCGGGTCGGACCGGCCCGAGGCCGACGCCGAAATCATCGCCATGGGCTGCGAAGGTCTGCGCGCGGCGGGTCTGGCGGCGGGGCAGGCGGTGATCCGCGTCTCCAACCGCAAGCTGTTCGACGGCCTGTTCGACGCGGGCGGGATCACGGATCCGATGCAGCGCCTGACCGCCCTGCGCGCTGTGGACAAATACGACCGCCTGGGCGTCGAGGGCGTGCGCCTGCTGCTGGGCGAGGGCCGTCTGGACGAATCCGGCGACTATACCAAGGGCGCCAACCTGCCCGCCTCGGTGATCGGCGCGATCGAAGCCTTCCTGGCCTCGGCCGAGGCACCGGGTCTCAGCCGTGCTGGCGTGCTGGACGCCGTATCGGGCGCGGCCCTGGGCGCCGCGGGCGAAGAGGCGCTCAAGGAACTGGCCGCCATCGACCGCGCCCTGACCGCCATGGGCGTTTCGCAGGACGACGTGCGCTTCGATCCGACCATCGTGCGCGGGTTGGAATACTACACCGGCGCGGTGTTCGAGGCCGAGCTGCTGCTGGACACCAAGGACGAGAAGGGCCGGGCCGTGCGCTTCGGCTCGATCGGCGGCGGCGGGCGCTATGACGATCTTGTGTCGCGCTTCACCGGCCAGTCGACGCCGGCGACGGGCTTCTCCTTCGGCGTGTCGCGCCTGGCCTCGGCCCTGCGCGCGGCCGGACGCGGCGCCGAGGACGCGACGCGCGGGCCGGTGGTGGCCATCGTCTTCTCCGAGGACGACATCCAGCACTATCTGGACGCCGTGTCCGAACTGCGGGCGGCGGGCATCGCCGCCGAGTTCTATCTGGGCCGGGCGGGCATGAAGGCGCAGATGAAGTACGCCGACCGTCGCGGGGCGCCGGCCGCCGTCATCCTGGGCGGAGACGAGATCGCCGCCGGTCAGGTGACGATCAAGGATCTGGACGCAGGACGCGCCCGCGCCGCCGCCATCGCGGACAACGACGCCTGGAAGGCGGAACGTCCCGGACAGCAGACCGTGGCGCGCGATCAGCTGGTGGCCGTGGTGCGCTCCATTATCGAATGACCTTCTATAATATCCATGACGACGTCGTGACTTATCAGCGTTTAGTCATAAAAGCGTAGGCTTTCGGCGCTCGCTTGGTTGACGCGCCCCGGCCAATGGCGTCATTTGGTCTCACTCAAGAGGCGCAGCGGCGAGCCGCAGCGACATCTTGAAGGCGTTTCGGGGAGGAAACGTCCGCTCCTGAGAGAGCGTGAAGGCCCGCTGCGATGTATCCCCCGCAGCGGGCTTTTTCATGCCTGAAGCTCAACGACTATCGAAGAGTGTTCAAGAATGTGCGCACTGCGGTGCGGCGTCCATGAAAAAAGGGCCGGAGCGTCGCGGCTCCGGCCCTCTTCATTCAGCAGGCGGCGTCCTTACCAGATGCGGACGCGATCTTCTGGGGTCAGGTAGTATTTGTCGCCCGGCTTGACGCCGAAGGCCTCGTACCAGGCGTCGATATTGCGCACGGGGCCGATGACGCGGAACTCGGCCGGGCTGTGCGGATCGGTGGCGATCTGGTTCTTCAGCGCGTCCTCGCGGTACTTCGACTGCCAGACCTGCGCCCAGCCGTAGAAGAAGCGCTGGTCGCCCGTCACGCCGTCGATAACCGGCGCCGGCTGGCCGTTCAGCGACAGGTGATAGGCCTCCAGGCCCACCGCCGTGCCGGCGGCGTCGCCGATGTTCTCGCCCATCGTCAGGCCGCCGTTGACGTGGAAGCCGGGCAGGGGCTCGAACTCATCATACTGGGCGCCCAGGCGGGTGGTCAGGGCCTTGAAGTTGGCCTTGTCCTCTTCGGTCCACCAGTTGCGCAGCACGCCGTCGCCGTCGGACTTGGAGCCCTGATCGTCGAAGCCGTGGCCGATCTCGTGGCCGATCACGCCGCCGATGCCGCCGTAGTTGACGGCCGGGTCCGCGTCCGGATCGAAGAAGGGCGGCTGCAGGATCGCCGCGGGGAAGACGATCTCGTTATTGGCCGAGTTATAATAGGCGTTCACCGTCTGCGGGGTCATGCCCCACTCGTCCTTGTCGACCGGCTGGTCGAGACGCGACAGACGGTAGTTCCACTGGAACTGACCCATGCGCTGGCTGTTGCCGAACAGGTCGTCGGCCTTGATCTCCAACGCCGAATAGTCGCGCCATTTGTTCGGGTAGCCGATCTTGACGGTGAATTTCTGCAGCTTCTCCTGAGCCGCCGCCTTGGTCTCGGCGCCCATCCACGTCAGGTTGTCGATGCGGTGCGACAGGGCGGTGCGCAGATTGGCGACCAGTTCTTCCATCTTGGCCTTGGATTCGGCCGGGAAGTATTCGGCGACGTACAGACGGCCCGCCGCCTCGCCCAGGGCGCCCTCGGCGAAGCTGATGGCGCGCTTTTCACGGCTGCGCTGTTCGGGCTGGCCCGACAGGTCGCGCGAACGGAACTCCCACTGGGCGTCGGAGAAGCGCTTGGACAGGGCGCCCGCCGCATCGTCGGTGGTGTGGAAGGCCTGCCAGGCCTGCAGGGTCGCGACCGGCGTCTGGGCGAAGACGGCGGCGATCTTGGGCATAGCCGTGTTCTGGCGCACGATCAGGCGGTCGATCGAGCCCAGGCCGGCGGCGTTGAAATAGCCGTTCCAGTCGAAGCCCGGCGCGTCGGCGGCCAGGGTCTGGATCGAGTATTCATTATAGGTCTTGTCGCGGTCGCGGCTTTCCACCGGCGTCCAGTGGGCTTCGGCGATCTGGTCCTCAAGGGCGACGATGGCGGCGGCCGAACCGGCGGGATCGTTCCAGCCGATATTGGTCAGCATTCGCTCGACATAGGCCTGATACTTCTCCTTCTTATCGGCGAAGCGGGCGTCCAGATAATAGTCGCGGTTGGGCAGCCCCAGGCCCGACTGGCCCGTAGCCACGACGTAGCGGGTCGGGTTCTTCTGGTCGATCGTGATGCCGGTGCCGAAGAGAGACGACCCGACGCGGCCCTGGGTCTGGCCCATATAGGCGGCGATCTTCTCATGAGTGTCGGCGGCGCGGATGGCGGCCAGGAACGGCTGCAGCGGCTGGGCGTCCAGCGCCTCGATGCGCGCCTCGTCCATATAGGAACGGTAGGCGTCGGCGATCTTCTGCTCGTCGGAGCCAGCCGTCAGGTCAGAGCGGCCCGCCAGGCCTTGCACCAGTTCCTTCATCCGGTTGTCGGACAGTTCGCGCAGCAGGGCGAAGGAGCCGTAGGAGGTGCGGTCCGACGGGATGGTCAGCTTGTCGAAGGCGGCGCCGTTGGCGTAGCGGAAGAAGCTGTCGCCCGGCTTCACCGAGGTGTCGCGGCCCGTCAGGTCGAAGCCCCAGGTCCCGTATTTGGGCGCTTCGGTTCCCTGCCAGCCCGAAGCGCCGCCTGAGGCGTCCGGAGTCTGGAACAGTTCGAAGACGGTGCAGGCGTCGTCGATGCAGGCATGGTCGTGACCATCGCCCGCCAGGGCGGCGGCGGGCGCCAGAAGGGCGACAGCGGCTACGCCGACAAGCAGTTTCTTCATGGATGTTTCCTCGTTTTCAGCCCCTGGGGCCTCGGGCGCGAACCCTAGGCCGGAAGCGCGGAGCCCTGTCTTAAAAAAAATTCATCCAGAGAGCGAGGGGCAGGGCGAAGGCGGGACTGCAGCGGCGGCGGCCGGACACTTGCCGACGCTCCAGTAGAGGTCTGTAAGAGTAAAGTCTCGCTGGGATGAGGCCCGTCATTTGTAACATCGCGCCGCGGCTATTCGTATAATTGCGTAGTGTTCTTGATTGCCCGGCGAGGGCAGGGCAGAGATTTTTGCCAGCCGCGACCCATTTTGGTCATTGTTCGGTGATGAAAGTTCGCCCTTAGTTTCAGGGGCGCCCGTCGTCTTCAAAGTTCGGGCCGGGTCGAACGACGCGGTCTGGATTGGCGAGCGCGCCGCCCATTTAAGCCCAGAGCCACCTGTCTATGCGCGTGCCCTCCCCCTCTCTTGCTGAAACCGTCGAAAACGTTGCGCCTCCGCGGATGAATCGCCGCCAGGCGGCGAAGGTTCGTACGCGCCTCAAGGTGCTGGATGCGGCGCGGACCCTCTTCGCCGAGCGCGGCTATGACGCGGCGACGATCCGCGACATCGCCAAGGGCGCCGGAATGTCGACCGGCGCGGTCTTCGCCAACTTCCAGGATAAGGCCGAACTGTTCGAGACGGTCTTCTCCGAGGAAATGGAAGGCCTGCTGAACGACATGCGGACCGGCGCTGCGGGCGTTGAAGGCCGCGTCACGGATCGCCTGACCGCCGCTCTGACGGCCGGTTATCATCGCTCGCTGGGGCATCTGCCGCTGATGCAGGCGATGGTCGCGCGCTCCTGGTTCCAGCCGGAAGACGCCGATCAGCGCTCGCGCGCCTTCGTCGGTCCGCTGGTGCTGTGGATTCAGGACCTGCTTCAGGCGGCCGTGGGTGAAGGCGAGCTGCGCCAGGACATCGACCAGACCCTGTTGCCGCGCATGATCTGGGACACCTTCATCTCCAACTTCCGCTACGCCGCCTATGACGGCTGGGGCGTTGAGGAATTGACTCCTCATATGCGCAAGCAGCTGGACCTGATCCTGTCCAGCCAGATGGCGCGCCAGTAAGCTCAACGCTTTCTGATCCTCCTTAAGGGCCGCTTGCTTCGGGCGAGCGGCCCTTTTTGCATCCGTGGACTGACAGGCGCGCCAACGACGGCGTCGGGCGCGCCCTCATCTTCCTGTCGGCGCGACGGAACGTCGCGGCTGTTCGCGTGTTGCGTCCTTTCAAGGCCAAGCTGCGGGAACAGGAGGGGCGAGATGCCATCCATCGAGCGTGGACGCGGATTCGGAAGCGTCCTGGTAAGGCTTCTGGGCATTGTCATCGCCCTGATCGGACTGACGCTGACCATAGGCGGGGGTCAGCTGATCATGCTGGGCGGATCGGCCTATTATCTGATCGTCGGCCTGTTGATGATCGTGTCGGGCGGACTTTTGGCCCTGCTCAGACCCGTGGGCGCCTGGCTCTATGTCGCCATCTTCATCGGCACCGTCGTCTGGGCGCTGTGGGAGGTCGGGTTGAACGGCTGGGCCCTGGTGCCGCGCGTCGTGGCGCCGCTGGTGCTGCTGATCGCCGTGGTCTTCAGCCTTCCGGTGCTGAAGCGCGACGGAGGCGGCGGCCGACTGGTGCTCAGCGGACTGGCGGCCATCGTCGTTTTCGGCCTGATTTCCGGCGTGGTGGTGGCTCAGGCCAACAAGGCCAGGGTGTTGAGCCCCGTGCCCGGCGCGGCGAGCGGCGGCGCGGGCGACCCGGCGGTGCTGAAGGTCGGCGCCGACTGGCCCGCCTGGGGCGGTTCGGACAGCGCCCAGCGCTATTCGCCGCTGAACCAGATCACCAAGGACAATGTGAAGGGCTTGCAGCGCGCCTGGACCTTCCGCACCGGCGACCTGCCGGATGAGCGCTGGGGCGCCGAGACGACCCCGCTGAAGGTCGGCGACACCCTGTATCTATGCTCGGCCCGCAACCGGCTGTTCGCGGTCGATGCGGCGACGGGCAAGCAGAAGTGGACCTATGACCCCAAGGTCGCCGACGACCAGATTCCCTATACCGCCGCCTGCCGCGGCGTGACCTATTACGCCGCGCCCAATGTCGACGCGGCCCAGCCCTGCGCGACGCGCATCATAGAGGGCACGCTGGACGGACGCCTGGTGGCCGTGGACGCCCGCACGGGCGCGCCCTGCGCCGGGTTCGGAACCAACGGCGAGGTCAGCATCAAGCACGGTATGGGCGACCCCTATCCGGGCATGGTGTCGATCACCTCGGCGCCGGTGATCGTGCGCGGGGTGGTGGTGACCGGCCATCAGGTGCTGGACGGTCAGAAACGCTGGAACGCCTCGGGCGTCATTCAGGGCTTCGACGCCATGACGGGCGAACTGCGTTTCGCCTGGGACATGATGCGTCCGGATATCACGACCCTGCCGCCCGAGGGCGAGACCTATACGCCCGGCACGCCGAACATGTGGACCACGGCGACAGCCGATGAGGCGCTCGGCCTGGTTTTCCTGCCGATGGGCAACTCCTCGGCCGACTATTATTCCGGACTGCGCCGTCCGGCGGAGAATGAATATTCGACCTCTCTGGTCGCGCTGGACGTGACCACGGGCAAGCCGCGCTGGCATTTCCAGACGGTGCGCAAGGACGTCTGGGACTATGACCTCGGCTCGCAGGCGACTCTGGTCGACATGCCGGTCAACGGGACCATGGTTCCGGCGGTGATCCTGCCGTCCAAACAGGGCGATCTCTACATTCTGGACCGCCGCACCGGCCAGCCGCTGCACAAGGTGGAGGAGCGCCGCGTGCCGCAGGGCGGCGTCGAGCCGTCGCAGCGCAGCCCGACCCAGCCCTTCTCCCTGTTCCACACGCTGAGAAAGGCCGACCT
This sequence comes from Brevundimonas sp. S1H14, assembly GCF_047716865.1. Lineage (NCBI taxonomy): Bacteria > Pseudomonadati > Pseudomonadota > Alphaproteobacteria > Caulobacterales > Caulobacteraceae > Brevundimonas > Brevundimonas sp. S1H14. Next base: position 355,133 of record NZ_CP136679.1, read on the forward strand.
GACCGAGCGGGACATGTGGGGCATGTCGCCGATCGACCAGATGGTCTGCCGCATCCAGTTCCGTCAGGCGGCCTATGACGGCTACTTCACCCCGCCGACGGCGGACCGCTACTGGATCCAGTACCCGGGCTACAACGGCGGCTCGGACTGGGGCGGGGTGGCGGTCGATCCGGCGCGCGGCGTGATCGTCGCCAACTACAACGACATGCCCAATCACAACCGCCTGGTGCCCCGCGCCGAGGCCGACCGTCTGGGCTGGTTCCCGCGCGACGACCCTCGCTACATCGAGCGCGAGAAGGAGGCGGCCAACCGCGGCGGCAATCTGTCGAAGTCCAAGGCCGAGGGGGCGGGCGATCCGCAGATGGGCGTACCCTACGCTATCGACGTCAATGCGGGCTGGCGGGTCAAGTTTACCGGCCTGCTGTGCAAACAGCCCCCCTATGGCGGGATGCGAGCCATCGATCTGAAGAGCGGCCGCACCCTGTGGGATCGTCCGTTCGGCACCGCGAGGAAGAACGGACCGTTCGGCATCCCCTCCATGCTGCCGCTGGAGATCGGCACGCCGAACAACGGCGGCTCGGCGGTGACAGCGGGCGGGCTGATCTTCATCGCCGCCGCGACGGACGATCTGATCCGGGCCATCGACATCGAGACCGGCAAGACGGTGTGGTCGGACGTGCTTCCGGCAGGCGGTCAGGCCAATCCGATGATCTATGAGCAGAACGGCCGCCAGTATCTGGTCATCATGGCCGGCGGGCATCACTTTATGGAGACGCCGCGCGGGGATTATGTGATCGCTTATGCGCTCCCTGAGAAGAAATAGGCGCGCGCCTCTCCCTCCCCTTCATGGGGAGGGTGGCTGAGGCCGTCAGGCCGAAGCCGGGTGGGGGCGGCGAGTGAACCGCTTGAAGCTGGCCCTCCCCACCCGGTCTCCGCTTCGCGTCGACCACCCTCCCCATGAAGGGGAGGGATAAGATGCATTACGGCCGCGTCTGGCCTTCGCCGCGCACCACATATTTGTAGGTGGTCAGCTGCTCCGCCCCGACTGGCCCGCGCGCATGCAGCTTTGAGGTCGAGATGCCGATCTCGCCGCCGAAGCCGAACTCTCCGCCGTCGGCGAACTGGGTCGAGGCGTTGATCAGGACGATGGCGCTGTCTACGCCCTCGGCGAAGCGTTCCGCCGCCTTTTCGTCGGTGGTGACGATGGCCTCGGTGTGGCCCGAGCCGTAAGCGCGGATGTGCGCGACCGCGCCGTCCACGCCTTCCACCACGCGCACCGACAGGACGGGGGCCAGGTATTCGGTGGTCCAGTCGGCCTCGACAGCCTGGGCCATGCCGGGGACCAGGGCGCAGGCTTTGACGTCGCCGCGCAATTCGCATCCGGCGGCGATCAGGTCGGCGGCCACAGCGGGCAGCAGGCGCCCGGCCGCCGCGCGGTCGACCAGCAGGGTTTCGGTCGCGCCGCACACTGAGACGCGGCGCATCTTGGCGTTCAGGGTCACGCGGCGGGCGACGTCCAGATCGGCGGCGGCGTCCAGATAGGTGTGGCACAGGCCCTCAAGGTGGCCGAGCACGGGCGCCTTGGCTTCTGACTGGACGCGGGCGACCAGACTTTTGCCGCCGCGCGGGATGATCAGGTCGATGGCGCCGTTCAGGCCTGAGAGGATGGCGCCGACGGCCTCCCGGTCGGGGACAGGGACCAGCTGGATCGCATTGGCGGGCAGGCCCGCTTCGCTCACGGCGCGGGCGACGACGGCGGCGATGGCGCGCGAGGAGTCGAGGCAGTCCGAGCCGCAGCGCAGAATTGCGGCATTGCCCGAGCGCAGGCACAGGGCGGCGGCGTCGGCGGTGACGTTCGGGCGGCTCTCATAGATGACGGCCAGCACGCCGATGGGGGTGCGGACGCGGGCGATGTCCAGACCGTTGGGCGGGGTCCAGCGGGCCATTTGGGCGCCGACGGGATCGGGCTGGGCGGCGATGGTCTCGACGGCGACGGCCATGCCCTCGATGCGAGCAGGCGTCAGGGCCAGACGGTCGATCAGAGCCTCGGACAGGCCGCCGTCGCGAGCGCGGGCCACGTCTCGGGCGTTGGCGGACAGGATGTCGGCCTCGGCGGCGCGCAAGCCGCTGGCGAGCCGATGGAGCGCGTCAGTACGGGCGTCCGGCGTCGTGGCGCGCAGGGCGTCGGCGGCGGCGCGGGCGCGGCGGCCCATATCCAGCATGGCGGCGTCGAGGTCGCTCATCGGTCCTCCAGAACCAGATCGTCGCGGTGGATGACGACCGAGGGGCCGCGATAGCCCAGCAGGCTTTCGATCGCGTCGGAATGGCGGCCGCGGATCAGGGCGATCTCATCGGCCGCATAGGACGCCAGACCGACGCCCAGTCGCGCGCCGTCGGGGCCGGTCAGGCGCACGCTGTCGCCCTTGCCGAAGTCGCCGCTGACGGCGAAGACGCCGGAGGGCAGCAGGCTCTTCCCGGCACGCAGGGCGGCGACGGCACCCGCGTCCAGCGTCAGGGCGCCGCCGGGCGCCACGCTGCCGGCGATCCATTGTTTCCACGCGGCCAGAGGGGTGGCGGGCGCCAGGATCAGGCTGGCGCGGGCGCCGTCCAGCACCGCCCTCAACGGGTAGTCGGTCAAGCCCGAGGCGATGACGGTGGCGCAACCGGCCGAGGCGGCGATCTGGGCCGCCGCCAGCTTGGTCGCCATGCCGCCCGTGCCGACCCCGGCCTGTGTGTTGGCGCCTGACGCCATCGACAGCACTTCAGGCGTCAGACGCTCGATCAGCGGCAGGTGACGGGCGTCCGGATCGCGGCGCGGATCAGCGGTGTAGAGGCCGTCCACGTCGGACAGCAGGATCAGCAGATCGGCCCGGCCGAGTTGCGCCGCGCGCGCGGCCAGGCGGTCGTTGTCGCCGTAGCGGATCTCTTCGGTGGCGACGGTGTCGTTCTCATTGACCACAGGGACGACGCCGTGGGCCAGCAGGGCCTCCAGCGTCGCGCGGCCGTTGAGCCAGCGGCGCCGCCGCTCGGTGTCGTCGCGGGTCAGCAGCACCTGTCCCGCCATCAGTCCGTGGGGGGCCAGGGCCTCTTCCCAGGCGTGCATCAGCAGGGACTGGCCCACGGCGGCGGCGGCCTGTTTGTCCTGAAGGCGGCTGGTAAACAGGTTCAGCCGTCCGCGCCCCAGAGCCACGGCGCCGGAGGAAACGACGATCGCCTCGCGCCCCTGTCGACGCAATGCGGCGATGTCCGCGGACAGGCTGGCCAGCCAGTCGGCGGCGACGGCGCGTCGATCGGCGTCGAACAGCAGGGACGAACCGATCTTGACCACCACCCGGCGCGCCTGGGCCAGGGCGGCGGCAGGCGAGGCGGCGGCCTCAAGGGCTTCGGGGAGGGCGGCGGAGGCGGTCACCCAGCCTCCCTATCGCAAGATCATCGCTTGAGCCATGCTGCAGGCGATGATTGTTCAGGGTGATGGTGTGGTTTCAGCTCTAATCAGAAGGATATTCTTCTGGAGCATGAGCGGTCAGAAGAAGCGCCAAAGAAAACGCCCGGCGGGCGAACCGGCCGGGCGTCTCAGTTTCAGCTTGAGGCTGAAGGTCAGGCTTCGGGATCGGGAGCCTGTTCCCAACCGCCCGCCAGGGCCTTGAACAGGCCGATCTGGTAGGTGGTGACCTGGGCTTCCGAGGCGGCCAGGGCGGCGTCGGCGCCGGCCAGGGTCCTCTCGGCGTCCAGCACCGTCAGGAAGCTGTCGGCGCCCGCGTCGAAGCGCAGGCGCGACAGGCGCGCCGCCGTGGCCGCCTGATCCCGTGCTGTGCGCAGGGCCGTGCGGCGGTCCAGTTCGTTGGCGTAGGCGCTGAGCGCTGTCTCGGTCTCCTGCAGCGCCGTCAGCACGGTCTGGTCGAAGGTCGCCAGGGCCGCGTCCGACTGGGCGCCCGCCTGTTTGATCCGCGCCCGGGCCGCCCAGACGTTGGGGAAGGACCAGGAGATCAGCGGGCCGACGCTGAAGCGCATATTGGCGCTCTCGCCCAGATCCGAGGCGTCGAGCGCCGTCGAGCCCAGCGACCCGCCCAGACGGATGCTGGGATAAAGGCCGGCGGTGGCGACATTGACGCGGGCGGCGGCGGCCGACAGGCGGGCTTCCGCCTGACGCACGTCGGGACGACGCGCCAGAAGGGCGGCTCCGTCTCCGACCGGGATCGGCTGCGACAGTTGCGGCGGCGACTGGCAGGCGCGGGCCGCATCGCTGGCCTCGGCAGGGGTGCGGCCGGTCAGCGTGGCGAGGCGGAACAGGGCGCCGTCGCGCGCCGCCCGCAGAGGCGGCAGGCTGGCGCGAGTCTGTTCCAGCGCGGCGCGGGCGCGGGCGACGTCCAGACCGTTGCCGGCCCCCCCGTCCAGCAGACGCTGGGTCAGGTCGACGGTCTGGGTCTGCAGGTCGATGGTCCGCTCGGCCACGGCGATCTGGGCGTTGGCCGAGCAGGTGTCGGCGTAGGCCCGGGCCGTTTCGGCGGCGACGGTCACCCGCACGACTTCAAGCGCGGCGGCGGCGGCGGCCACGTCGCCCCGCGCGGCGCGGATGGAGGATTCCACCCGACCGAACAGGTCGATCTCATAGGCCACGTCCAGACCGACATCATAGGTGTCGACTTCCGGCAGCTTGGCGCCGTTGGCCGTGGGTACGGTGTCGGTCGAGGCCCGGCTGCGGTTATAGGCGGCCGAGGCCGTGGTGGTCGGGAACCGGCCCGAGCGGGCTTCGGACAGCGAGGCCCGGACGGCGCGCAGATTGGCCGCGGCCGCCTCCAACTCGTTGTTCTCGGTCAGGGCCTGCTGGATCAGACCGTCCAGCGTCGGGTCCTGATACAGCCGCCACCAGTCGTCGCGGGCCGCCTCGGTCGAAACCGAGGCGGACTGCGAGCCGATGAAGGCGCCCTGGCCTTCGGCCGGGATCGTCGGGAGCGGCGCCCTGGGACCCACCGCGCAGGCGGCGAGCAGGGCGGCCGACCCCGCGGCGGTCAGCAGAGTGCGGAGTTTGCCGTTCATTTACGCATCTCCCTGGCGCGGAGCGGCGGGAGCCGGTTCCGGGCCGTCGGGGTCAAAGGGGTCGTGCGGCGTGGAGCCGAAGCTGGTGGGGAGCTCGCGCTCCTTGCCCGGCGCCTTGGGCAGCTTGCCCGCCACCCAGCGACAGATGACGTAGAAGACCGGGGTGAAGATCAGACCGAAGAAGGTCACCCCCAGCATTCCATAGACGACCGCGATGCCCAGGGCGTTCTGCATCTCCGAGCCGGGGCCCGAGGCGATGGCCAGAGGCAGCACGCCGAAGATAAAGGCGAACGAGGTCATCAGGATCGGGCGCAGGCGCTGACGGGCGGCCTGAACAGCGGCCTGCCAGCGGTCGAGGCCTTCGTTGTCCTCGGCCTGTTTGGCGAACTCCACGATCAGGATGGCGTTCTTGGCCGCCAGCGCGATCAGGACCACCAGACCGACCTGGGTCAGGATGTTGTTGTCCAGACCATGCAGGTTCACCCCCAGGATGGCCGCCAGGATACACATGGGCACGATCAGGATGACCGCCAGCGGCAGGGTGAAGGCCTCATAGTTGGCGGCCAGCACCAGGAAGACGAACACCACCGCCATCAGGAAGATGATGGTCGAGCCGCCGGCCGCCGCCTTCTCCTGGAGGGCCAGTTCGGTCCATTCGTAGCCGAAGCCCTCGGGCAGGGTCTTGGCGGCCAGTTCCTCCATCGCGGCGATGGCGTCGCCGGTAGACACGCCCGGCGCCGCTTCACCCTGTAGTTCCGAAGCCGGGAACAGGTTGTAGCGGACCACGCGCGCCGGGCCGGAGTCGTCGGCCAGGGTCGCCACCGAACCGATCGGCACCATGCCGCCCGAGGCCGAACGGACCTTCAGGTTGGCGATGTCGGCCAGTTCGTCGCGATAGGCGGGCTCGGCCTGGGCGGTGACGCGGAAGGTGCGGCCCAGGAAGTTGAAGTCGTTGACGTAGGTCGAGCCGAGGTAGGTGCCCAGGGTGCTGAACACGGTCGACGGCTGGACCCCCATCAGCAGGGCCTTGTCGCGATCGACGCTGGCGGCGATGCGCGGCGAGCCGGTGTTGTAGAGGCTGAACACCTGCTGGACCTCGTCCGGCATCTGGGCGGCGGCGCCCATCATGGCGAAGGTCGCGCCCTCCAGAGCCTTGAAGCCCGAACCCGAACGGTCCTGGATCATCATCTTGAAGCCCGAGCCGGTGCCCAGGCCCTGAACGGGCGGGGGCGACAGCATGAAGATGCTGGCTTCCTCGATGACGCCGGTCGCGCCGCTGAGCGCGCCGGCCAGGGCCGAGGCCTCCAGCGCGGGCGTGGTGCGCTGGTCGTAGTCGTTCAGCTTGATGAACATGGTCGCGGCGTTGGACGACATGGAGAAGCTGGAGCCGTCCAGACCGGCGAAGGCGGTGACTTCCTGAACGCCATCGGCCTTGCGGACAATGTCGACCGCCTTGTTCATGGCGGCCTTGGTGCGTTCCAGCGAGGCGCCCGGCGGAAGCTGGACGACGCCGATCAGGATGCCCTGATCCTGGGCCGGGATGAAGCCGGTGGGCGTGTCGGCCATGCGCCAGCCGGTCAGGGCCAGCAGGGCGGCGTAGATGACCAGCATGACCGTGACCATGCGGATCAGCCGGCCGGTCATGCGGCCGTAGCGGTCCGACACCCAGTCGAAGCCTTCGTTGAACTTGGCCCCGGCCCAGCCGAGGTAATAGGTGATCGTGCCGATCAGGCCCGGCTTGCGGCTCTCGTCGTGGTCCTTGTGCGGCTTGAGCAGCAGGGCCGACAGGGCGGGAGACAGCGTCAGCGACACCAGCAGGGAGATCAGCGTCGCCGAGGCGATGGTGACCGCGAACTGGCGGAAGAAGATGCCGGGGATGCCGGGCACGAAGGCGGTCGGCACGAACACCGAGGTCAGCACCAGGGAGATGGCGACCAGGGCGCCCGACACTTCCTGCATCGACCGATAGGCCGCTTCCTTGGGCGTCAGGCCCTCGCGGATGTAGCGCTCGACGTTCTCGACCACGATGATGGCGTCGTCGACGACGATGCCGACGGCCAGAACCAGGGCGAACAGCGACAGGGAGTTGATCGAATAGCCCAGGGCCAGCTGCACCGCGAAGGTGCCGACCAGGGCGACCGGGATGGCCAGGATCGGGATGATGGCCGCGCGCCAGGTCTGCAGGAAGACCAGGATGACGATCATCACCAGGAAGACGGCTTCGATCAGCACGTGCTCAACGGCCGAGACCGAGGCGGCGACGTATTCCGTCGGGTTATAGGGGATGGCGTATTTCACGCCCGGCGGGAAGTCGGCCTTGATGGCGTCCAGCTCTGCGATGACCTTGTTGGCCGTCGACAGGGCGTTGGAGCCGGGCTGCTGGATGATGGCGACGCCAACGCCGCGCTGGCCGTTGAAATAGCCTTCGACGCCGTAGATTTCCGAGCCGAGCTCGACGCGGGCGATATCGCTGACGCGGGTCACGCGGCCCTGAGCATCGGTCTTGAGCACCACCTTGCCGAATTCTTCCGGCGCCGCCAGACGGCCCTCAACCTGAACCGGCAGCTCGAAGGCGGCGGCGTTGGTCGGGAAGGGAGGCTGGCCGATCGACCCGCCTGCGGCCTGAACGTTCTGGGCCTGCAGGGCGGCGATGATCTCGGGCGCGGTCAGGTCGCGTGCGGCGGCCTTGGCCGGATCGATCCAGATCCGCATGGCGTAGTTGCCGCCGCCGAAGACCTGGACGCCGCCGACGCCGTCGATCCGCAGCAGGCGGTCGCGGATCGTCGACTGGGCCAGATTGCCCAGATAGTCGCTGTCGATGCCGGGATCGTCGGACGTCAGCGAGGCCAGCATCAGGAAGCCGGTCGACTCCTTGTTGACGACCACGCCGACCTGACGGACCTGCGCCGGCAGGCGCGGCTCGGCCAGGGCGACCCGATTCTGAACCAGCACCTGGGCGGTGTCGAGGTCGGTGCCGGGCTGGAAGGTCACGGTCACGCTGACCCGGCCGTCCGAGGTGGACGACGAGGTCATGTAGAGCATGTTCTCGACGCCGTTGATCTCCTGTTCGAGCGGCGCGGCGACCGTTTCGGACAGGGTTTCAGCCGAGGCGCCGGCGTAGGAGGCGGTCACGCTGATCGTCGGCGGGGCGATGTCCGGATACTGCGCCAACGGCAGCATCGGCATGGCGAAGGCGCCGACCAGGGTGATGAAGACCGAGATCACGATCGCGAAGATCGGTCGGTCGATGAAGAAGCGGGAGATGTTCATGAATCAGGTTCCGGCCCGTGAGCCTCCTCCTCAGCCGGCGCTGGCGACGAAGGTGGCGGACGAGGCGACAGGGGCCGTGGTCACAGGCGCGTCGGCCTTGGCTTCCTCGGCCTTGATGGTCCCGTTCTGGGCGGTGACCTTCTGGCCCGGACGGGCGCGCTGAAGGCCGTTGATGATGACGCGGTCGTCCGGCGTCAGGCCCGTGCGCACGACACGCAGGCCGTTGGCGACCGGTCCCAGCTGGACCGGCTTGGCGCCGACCGTGCCGTCCTTGGCGACGACATAGACCACTTTGCGCGGACCATCGGTGACGACGGCGGCGTCCGGCACCAGCATGGCGGCGTAACCGCCCGAGCCGGCCAGCTGGGCGTGGCCGAACATGCCCGGCTTCAGGAAGCCGTCGGCGTTCTGCACCACGGCGCGCAGGCGGATGGTGCCCGAAGACGCGTCGATGGCGTTGTCGGTGAAGTCCAGCGTGCCGGTGCGGTCATAGGCGGTCTCGTCCTGCAGGCGGATGCGGATCGGAGCCGACCCGTTGCGGGCGTCGCGCTGATATTTCAGGGCCAGGGCTTCGGAGCCGTCGAAGACGAAGTAGATCGGCGACGATGAGACGATGGTGGTCAGCACGTCGCCGGCGGACGAACCGCCGCCGATCAGGTTGCCCGGATCGACCCGACGGTCGGACACGCGGCCCGAGATGGGGGCGGTGACGCGGGTGAATTCCACGTCCAGCTGACGCGCGCGGATGGCGGCGTTGGCGGCGGCCATGCTGGCCTCGGCGGTCTGGACAGCGCCGCGCTTGGCGTCGACTTCGGCCTGGGACACGGCCTGAGAGGCCAACAGGCCTTCGGCGCGGGCTAGTTCGGTGCGGGCCAGAGTCAACTGGGCCTGGCCCTGGGCCAGCTGGGCGCGGGCCGAAGCCAGGGCGGCCTGGGCCGGGCGCGGATCCAGGGTGAACAGCAGTTGGCCCTGGCGTACGAAGTCGCCGTCCTTGAAGTGAACCGACTGGATGTAGCCGCCCACGCGGGCGCGCACGTCGACGGAGCGGGTCGCCTCGAAGCGCCCTGTGAACTCGTCCCAGTCGACAACCTGTTGCGACAGGGGCGTCGCCACCGTGACCGGAGGCGCGCCCTGGGCCGGCGCCTCCTGTCCCTTGGAACAGCCATAGAGGGCAGCCGCCATCATGACGGACGCGGCCGCGATCTTCACCGTGCGCATCGGCGCAATCTCCTTGGGAGTCATTTTATCCAAAGGACTGTGCGCTCATTGGGGAGGAGGCGTCCAGTCAACACCGGCTGACTTAAAGACGACGTCGGCGACGCTTGTCAACGCCTGATGACAAGGCCATATAGCCCGTAAGGTTTATTGGAGTGCGACCAATTGGTCCTTTGCGACGTTCCCCGGCCGCGTAACGCCAACGCCACCCGCCAGGCCATTCTGGAAGCGGCGCGCGAACGCTTTTGCGCTGAAAGCTATGATGATGTCGGCATGCGCGACGTGGCGCGCGACGTCGGCGTCGATGCGGCCCTGATCAGCCGCTACTTCGGCTCGAAGGAAGATCTGTTCGTGGCGGTCATGGACAGTTGCAAGAACGGCCGCGATCTGATGGACGGCTCGCGCGAGGATTTCGGCGAGCGCCTGGCGCGCGAGATCGTCTATGGCGACATGACGCCATGCGAATATGAAGACGGCGGCGCCAAGATGCGCGGTCTGTTGATCCTGTTGCGTTCGATCGGTTCGACCAAGGCGATGGACGTGGTTCAGCGCACCTCCAACTCTCGTTTCTTCGAGCCCCTGACCCAGTGGATCGGCGGCGAGGACGCGCCGGTGCGGGCGCGCATGGCGGCAGGCCTGATCATGGGCATGGCGATCGGCCGCGAACTGTCCGACGGCTATTCAAGCCTGGACGAGGCCCAGAAGGCGTCTCTGGCCCAGCGCATGGCCCGCGCGCTTCAGGGCCTGATCGACGGCTGAATTAAGAAGAGGCGGACCAAGGGCCCGCCTCTCCATCGCTGTCTTGCTTAAAAGTCTCAGGCCCAGTGCATCGGCACATGGCGCGCCGCCGCCCAGTGGATGGCCCGGATGGCGTCGACGATGGCGCGGGTGGCCGAGACCGTGCCCAGCGCTCCGCCCAGATCGGCGGTGACGGCCCCCGAGGCCAGGACGGCCGCGACCGCCGCCTCGATGGAATCGGCCTCATCCTCCAACTGGAAGCTGTGACGCAGCATCATGGCCGCCGACAGCACCATGCCGACGGGGTTGGCCAGGTCCTGTCCGGCGATGTCCGGCGCCGAGCCGTGGATCGGTTCGAACAGGCCGGGGCCGTCGGCGCCCAGCGAGGCTGAAGGGAGCAGGCCGATGGAGCCGCCCAGCACTGAAATCTCGTCCGACAGGATGTCGCCGAACATGTTCTCGGTCAGGATGACGTCATAGTCGCGCGGCTTGCGGATCAGGTGCATGGCCATGGAGTCGACTAGGGCGTGCTCCAGGGTGATCTGCGGATATTCCTCGGCGTGGATGCGCGTCACGACCTCGCGCCACAGGCGGCTGGTCTCCATGACGTTGGCCTTGTCGACCGAGGTGACCTTTCCGCGGCGCTGTTCGGCGGCCTGGAAGGCGGCCCGGGCGACGCGCTCGATCTCCTCCACCGTATAGACGCACAGGTCTGAGGCCGAGGTTTCGGTGCGGGTGCGCTCGCCGAAATAGACGCCGCTGGTCAGTTCGCGGAAGACGATCAGATCGACGCCCTCGACGATCTCCTTCTTCAGCGGCGAGCGGTGGGCCAGCACCGGCGAGACCTGCAACGGACGCAGGTTGGCGTACAGGCCCATCGCCTTGCGGATGGCCAGCAGACCCTGTTCGGGACGAACCGGGGCGCCGTCCCACTTGGGCCCGCCGACGGCGCCCAGCAGCACGGCGTCGGAGGCGATGCAGGCGGCCTTGGTCTCTTCGGGCAAGGATTCGCCGACCGCGTCGATGGCGGCGCCGCCGATCAGGTGTTCGGTGAAGTCGAACCGATGGCCGTAGATGTCGCCGATGCAGGTCAGCACTCGCTGGGCGGCCAGGGTCACCTCCGGCCCGACGCCGTCGCCGGGCAGGACGACGATATTGAAGGCGCGGGCGGCGGCGGGCGTGTCATGGGCGGTCATCAGGCGGTCTCCGGCTGATAGGTGTCTTGGCGCAGGCGTTCGTAGGAGGCGACATAGGGCAGCTTGGCCTGAAGCCAGCCGAGGGCGTCGACGCCGTCCAGCAGGCACTGGCGGGCGAAGGACTCGACCTTGAACGGCACGGCGGGGACGTTGCCGCGCCGGATCTCGCCCGCCTCCAGGTCGATGGTCACCGGCTGCTCCGGGTGGGCGGCCAGATCGTCCCAGACGGCCTGATCGACGACGATGGGCAGAAAGCCGTTCTTCAGGGCGTTGGAGGTGAAGATGTCGGCGATCTCGGTCGAGATCACCGCCCGGAAGCCATAGTCCAGCAGGGCCCAGGGCGCGTGCTCGCGCGAGGAGCCGCAGGCGAAGTTGGGACCGGCCAGCAGGATGCGGTGCTCGGTCGGGTCGATGCGGTTCAGCACCGATTCCGGCTTGGGCGACCCATCGGCCTCATAGCGCCAGTCATAGAAGGCCTGGGCGCCCAGACCCTCGCGCGAGGTGGTGGTCAGGAAGCGCGCGGGGATGATCTGGTCGGTGTCGATGTTGGCCTGGCTCAGGGTCAGGGTCTTCGACGTCAGGGTCTTGAAGGGCTCAGACATTATTCTGCTCCTACCGCCTCGCGCGCGGCGCTCGCTTGCTTGAGGACGGGGGCCTCCAGATAGACGCGCGGGTCGGTCAGCACCCCGGCCACGGCGCTGGCGGCGGCTGTGGCGGGGCTGGCCAGGATGGTGCGGGCGCCCTTGCCTTGACGGCCCTCGAAATTGCGGTTGGAGGTCGAGACGGCCAGTTGACCGGGCGCGACGAAATCTCCGTTCATGGCGATGCACATGGAGCAGCCGGGGATGCGCCATTCTGCGCCCGCCTCGGTGAAGACCTTGTCCAGGCCTTCGGCTTCGGCGTCGCGGCGGACGGCCTCCGAACCCGGGACCACCAGCATCCGCACGCCCGGCTGGACCTTGCGGCCGCGCAGGACTTCGGCGGCGGCGCGCAGGTCGGGCAGGCGGCCGTTGGTGCAGCTGCCGATGAAGACCACATCGACCTTGTGGCCGGTGGTCGCCTCTCCGGCGGTGAAGCCCATGTAGTCGATGGCCTTCTGGTCCGAGGCCGAGCGCGGCTGCGGCACGGGCGCGCCGACGGGGGCGCCGGCGTCGGGGGTGGTGCCCCAGGTGGCCATCGGACGGATGGCGGCGCCGTCCAGCACGACCTCCTTGTCGAAGACCGCGCCGGGATCCGTGGCCAGAGCCAGCCAGTCGGCGGCGGCGGCTTCATAGTCGGCGGGGACGTGGCGACGGCCGCGCAGCCAGTCGATGGTGACCCGGTCGGGGGCGATCATGCCGGCGCGGGCGCCCGCCTCGATGGACATGTTGCACAGGGTCATGCGCCCTTCCATGTCCAGCGCGCGCACGGCCTCGCCCGCATATTCGATGACGTAGCCGGTGCCGCCGCCGAAGCCGATGGCGGCGATGACGGCCAGCGCCATGTCCTTGCCGGAGACGCCGGGGCGCAGGCGCCCGTTGATCGTCACCCGCATGGCCTTGGCCCGGCGTTGCAGCAGGCATTGGGTCGCCAGCACATGACCGACTTCCGAGGTGCCGATGCCGAAGGCCAGCGCTCCGAAGGCGCCGTGGGTGGCGGTATGGCTGTCGCCGCAGACGACGGTCATGCCCGGCTGGGTCAGGCCCAGTTCCGGTCCCATGACGTGGACGACGCCGCGCTGGTCCGAGCCCCAGCCCGCCAGTTCGACGTTATGTCGGGCGCAGTTGGCCTCCAGGGTCTCGACCTGACGACGCGCCTGTTCGGTGACGTAGGGGTGCTGACCATCTGGCCCGGCGGGCAGGGTGGGGGTCGAGTGGTCCAGAGTGGCGAAGGTGCGGTCGGGGCGGCGGACCTTCAGCCCGCGCGCCTCGATCTCGGAGAAGGCCTGGGGCGAGGTGACTTCGTGGACCAGGTGCAGGTCCACATACATGACGCCCGGCGTCTCGCCGGTTTCCGGCACGACAACGTGCCGGTCCCACACCTTCTGATACAGGGTCTTAGGCCGGCTCATGCACGCGCTCCTGTGCGGCGGCGCCGGCGGTGGTCTCGCCGATCGGCTCCAGCCAGCCGAAACGGTCGGGCGTCGTGCCGTCGAACAGGCCGCGGAAGGCCTTGTTGACCGCCTTGGTCACCGGGCCGGGGCCGCCTGCGCGGGTCATGATGCCGTCGATGGAGCGGACGGGGGTGATCTCGGCCGCCGTGCCGGTCATGAAGACCTCGTCGGCGACGTACAGGGCCTCGCGCGGCAGCACCTGCTCGCGCGCCTCATAGCCCAGGCCGCGCGCCAGCTTCATCACGCTGTCGCGGGTGATGCCCTGCAGGATGGAGGCGGCGGCGGGCGGGGTCATCAGCACTCCGTCCTTGACGATGAACAGGTTCTCGCCCGCGCCCTCCGACAGCAGGCCGTCGGCGCCCAGGGCGATGCCCTCGCCGAAGCCGCGCACACGGGCTTCGCGCCCGATCAGATAGGAGGACAGATAGTTGCCGCCCGCCTTGGCGCCCGCCGGGACGGTGTTCGGGGCCACGCGGTTCCAGCTGGAGATGCAGGCGTCGACGCCCTTCTCCAGCGCCTCTTCGCCCAGATAGGCGCCCCAGGCGAAGGCCGAGATCATCACATCGCTGCGGATCGCCTCGGCCGAGGGGCTGACGCCCATGCCGCACTCGCCCAGGAAGGCCAGCGGCCGCAGATAGGCCGAGCGCAGGCCCTCGGCGCGCACCACGTCCTTGCAGGCCTGGACCAGCTCGTCCTCGGTGTAAGGCATGGGGAAGTGGTAGATGCGCGCGCTGTCGAACAGGCGGCGGATGTGGTCGGTCAGGCGGAAGCCGCACGGGCCGTTCGGCGTGTCATAGACGCGGATGCCCTCGAACACCGAGGTGCCGTAGTGCAGGGCGTGGCTCATGACGTGAACCGTGGCCTTTTCCCACGCGATCAGCTCGCCATTGATCCAGATGTTCTTAGCCAGCGGCTGCATAGGTCTTGTCCTGTTGGGGGGCGGTGGCGGCGATGATGGCGGTCAGTTCGGCGTCGTTGATCTCGCCGATCTCGTCGGCGCGGCGCTTGAAGCCGGCGAAGACTTCGGCCAGACGCTGGCCTTCCAGAGCGTGGCCCAGGGCTTCGGCCCGCTTACCGACCGCGTGGCGGCCGGAATGCTTGCCCAGCACGAAGTAGCTCCCCTCGAAACCGACGTCTTCGGGACGCATGATCTCGTAGGTGCGGGCGTCGGCCATCATGCCGTGCTGGTGGATCCCGGCCTCGTGGGCGAAGGCGTTCAGGCCGACGATGGCCTTGTTGCGGGCGATGACCGTCTCGGTCACTTCGCGCAGGGTCTCGGAGGCGCGCACCAGGTGGCGGCTCTCGGAGCCGATGGTCACGCCATAGCGGTCCGCGCGGGTGCGCAGGGCCATGATGACTTCCTCGACCGAGGCGTTGCCCGCCCGTTCCCCGATGCCGTTGATGGCGCCTTCGATCTGACGGGCGCCGCCTTCGACGGCGGCCAGGGAGTTGGCGACCGCCAGGCCCAGGTCGTTGTGGGCATGGGACGAGAAAATGATGTCGGCGTGACGCGGGCGGATGATCCCGTCCAGATAGGCGAAGCGCTGGCGCGATTCCTCGGGCGTGGCGTAGCCGACGGTGTCGGGCACGTTCAGCGTCTGGGCGCCGGCGTCGGCGGCGGCCATCAGGGCCTCGGCCAGGAACTCCGGCTCCGTGCGGAAGGCGTCCTCGGCCGAGAACTCCACGTCGTCGAACAGGGAGGCGGCGTATTCCACCGTGCGCGAGATGGTGGCCAGCACCTCATTGGTGCTCATGCGCAGCTTGGCCGAGCGGTGAATCGGGCTGGTGGCCAGAAAGACGTGGCAGCGACGATGCGATTTCGGCGCCGGGGCCAGGGCGCGGAAGGAGGCGTCGATGTCCTTCTCGTTGGCGCGCGACAGGGAGGCGAAGACCGGCCCCTCGATCTCGCCTGACACGCGACGGATGCATTCCTCGTCGCCCGGCGAGGCGGCGGCGAAGCCGGCCTCGATCACGTCCACACCCAGGTCGCGCAGGACATGGGCCATCTTCAGTTTGGACTCGGCCGACATGGAGAAGCCCGGCGCCTGTTCGCCGTCGCGCAGGGTGGTGTCGAAGATGATGACCCGGTTGGGATCGGCCGCAATCTCGGCGGTTCTGGATACTCGGTCTACTCGGGACATTACGCGGCCTCGGACTGGAAGGTTTGGGCCTGGATGCGCGCGACGCCGATCAGGCGGTCGATCTGGCGGCCCAGGGTGTCGATGGAACGGGCGGCGTCGCGCCCGCGAACGGTCAGGGCGATGCGGCGCATCGCGCCTTCATCCGCCATGTTGATGCCGTCGATGTGGAAGCCGCGGCGCTCCACCAGGCCGATGAGACGCTGAAGCGAGCCGTCGGCCCGGTCGATCTGGATGTGAATGGTGTCGCTCATGCTCATGCGCCTTCCATCATTTCAGCGTTGCTCTTGCCTGGCGGCACCAGCGGCCAGACGTTTTCCTTGGGGTCGATGACGACGTGGGCCAGACAGGCGCCCTTGGCGGCCAGCAGGCGGGCCAGACCAGCCTCGACCTGATCGCGGCGGTCGATGCGGAAGGCCTCGACGCCGAAGGCTTCGGCCACCTTCACGAAGTCCGGATTGTCGGACAGGTCGATCTCGGAATAGTTCTCGGCGAAGAACAGCTCCTGCCACTGGCGCACCAGACCCAGCGATGAGTTGTCCAGCAGGACGATCTTCAGCGGCACGCCGTAGCGGCGCAGGGTGGCCAGCTCCTGAACGTTCATCATGAAGCCGCCGTCGCCGGCGATGGTGACGACGATGGCGTCCGGGTCGGCCGTCTGGGCGCCCAGACCGGCAGGCAGGCCGAAGCCCATCGCGCCCAGACCGCCCGAGGTGATGTGGGCTTCCGGCCGGGCGAAGCGGCAGTGCTGGGCGGCCCACATCTGATGCTGGCCGACATCGCAGGCGGCGACGAAGCGGTCGCCCGCCATTTCGGACAGCTGCTTCAGCAGGGCCGGGGCGTAGACGCCTTCGCCCGGCGCGTCATAGCGGGCGGCGTGACGCGCGGCCGCCGAGGCGCAGCGGATGACCCAGGGGTCGATGGTCAGCGGAGCCGCCGCCATGCGCGTCGTCAGGGCCTCGATGGCCGGGCGGATCTCGCCGCCGACGGCGACGTGGGTCTCGCGCAGCTTGCCGATCTCCGAGGCGTCGGCGTCGAAGTGGACGACGCGGGCGTGGGGGGCGAACTCGGCCAGCTTGCCGGTGGCGCGGTCGTCGAAGCGGGCGCCCATGACGATCAGCAGGTCGGAGGCCTGGACCGCTTCATTGGCCGCGCGCGTCCCGTGCATCCCCAGCATGCCCAGGAAGCCGGGGGCGTCGGTCGGCACCGTGCCCAGGGCGTTCAGGGTGGCGACGGCGGGAATGCCGGTGGTCGCGGCGAAGGCGCGCAGGGCCTCGGTCGCGCGGCCGATCTTCACCCCGCCGCCGATGTAGATCAGGGGGCGTTCAGCGGCGCGGATGAAGCGCTCGGCCTCGGCGATGGCGTCGGGGTCGGCCTGAGTCGCCTCATTGGGAATGTTGAAGCCGAAGGGGGCGACCGTTTCGGCGAACTGCACGTCCTTGGGCAGGTCGACCAGCACCGGGCCGGGGCGGCCCGAGGCGGCGATGTGGAAGGCCTGTTCGATGGCGGCCGGGATCTCGGCGGCGTCACGGACCAGGATGGAGTGTTTCACGATCGGCAGGGTGACGCCCAGGATGTCGATTTCCTGGAAGGCGTCGGTGCCCATGACCCCTTGGGGGACATTGCCGGTGATGCAGACCATCGGCGCCGAATCCATCATGGCGTTGGCGATGCCGGTGATCAGATTGGTGGCGCCGGGGCCCGAGGTCGCCATGCAGACGCCGACCCGGCCGCTCAGGCGCGCATAGGCGTCGGCGGCGAAGGCGGCGGCCTGTTCGTGACGGACCAGGATGTGCTTCAGCGACGAGCCGGTCAGGGCGTCGTAGATCGGCATGATGGCGCCGCCGGGGTAGCCGAACACCACCTCTACGCCCATCCGCTCCAGGCTGGAGACAAGCAGGCGCGCGCCGGTCATGACGGCCGGGGCGGGGGGTGTTTTCAGGGCGGGCGCGGCGGCGCTCATCGGGTCAGTCTCTCTTTTAATATATACAGAGGGTCAGGCGGCGGCCTGTTTGGCCGTCTGCAGCCAGGCCATGCGGTCGCGCAGACGGGCGCCGACCTGTTCGATCTGGCTAGAGCGGTCCTCGGTCAGCAGGGCCTCGTATTTTGGCTTGCCCGCCTCGTTCTCGGCGATCCATTCACGCGCGAACTGGCCGCTCTGGATCTCGTCCAGCACGGTCTTCATGCGGGCGCGGGTCTCGTCGGTGATGACGCGCGGACCCGAGGCGACGGCGCCCCATTTGGCCGTTTCCGAGATGAAGTGGTGCATCTTGGAGATGCCGCCCTCGTAGAACAGGTCCACGATCAGCTTCAGCTCGTGCAGGCATTCGAAATAGGCGATCTCGGGCTGGTAGCCGGCCTCGACCAGGGTGTTGAAGCCCTGGATCACCAGCTCCTTGGCCCCGCCGCACAGAACGGCCTGTTCGCCGAACAGGTCGGTCTCGGTCTCTTCGCGGAACGAGGTCTCAAGCAGGCCGCCGGTCGCCCCGCCGATTCCCTTGGCGTAGCCCATGGCGCGATCGCGGGCCTTGCCGGTCGCATCCTTCTCGATGGCGAACAGGGAGGGGACGCCCCGACCGCGCGCGAACTCGCGACGGACCAGATCGCCCGGTCCCTTGGGCGCGACCAGGATGACATCCATGTCGTCGCGCGGGGTGATGCGGTCGTAGATGATCGAGAAGCCGTGGGCGAACAGCAGGGCCGAGCCCGGCTTGGCGTTCGGTTCGATGACGTCGCGGTAGATCTCGTTCTGGATCATGTCGGGCGTCAGGATGGCGATGATGTCGGCGCCGCGAACCGCCTCGGCGGGCTCGGCCGTGGCCAGGCCGTCTTCGGTCGCGTGCTTCCAGCCCGTGCCGCCGTGACGGACGCCGACGATCACGTCGTGGCCCGAATCCTTCAGGTTCTGGGCGTGGGCGCGACCCTGCGAGCCATAGCCGATGACGGCGATGCGCTGGCCGGTGATGGCGCCCGGCTTGATGTCTTCATTGGTGTAGATGGTGATGGCCATGAGAGGCGGTCCTTAAGAAGCGGCGTTTTCGGTGGAGCGGGCGGCCAGATCGGCGGGGATCTGGGCCGGCGGCGGATTGGGAATGGTCACGGCCCCTTGCGAGGCGGAGGCGACGGCGGCGCGGTACTTTGCGAAAACGCCTTGCGCCGGGCGGATACGGTTGGGGGCGAAATCCGCCCGGCGCGCCTCCAGATCGACGAGCACGTCGATCCTTCGGTTGGTGACGTCGATGACGATCGGATCGCCATCGCGAATGAGAGCAATGGGGCCGCCCGCCGCCGCCTCGGGCGAGACGTGGCCGGCGACGAAGCCGTAGGAGGCGCCCGAGAAGCGGCCGTCGGTCAGCAGGGCGACGTTCTCGACCTTGCGGCCCTTCAGGGCGGCGGTGACCTGCAGCATCTCGCGCATGCCGGGCCCGCCCTTGGGGCCTTCGTAGCGGATGATGATGACGTCGCCTTCGCCGACCGATCCGTCCTGCACCGCGTGGAAGGCGTCTTCCTCGCAGTCGAATACGGCGGCCGAGCCTTCAAAGCGATCGACCTTATGGCCGGTCAGTTTGATGACGGCGCCCTCTGGCGCGACATCGCCGTAGATGACGGCGTAGGAGCCGCGCGCCATGACCGGGGCGTCGAAGCTGGTCACGACCTGCTGGCCTGGCTGTTCCTCGGCATCGCCGGCTTCGGCGAACAGGCTGCGGCCCGAGACGGTCGGCACGTTGGCGATCTTCCCCGCCTCGGCCAGACGCTGGGCGACCAGGCGCGTGCCGCCCGCCGCATACAGGTGCGAGGCCAGGAAGCGGCCGCCCGGCTTCAGGTCGCAGATGACCGGCGCCTCGACGCAGGCCTGATGGCAGTCCTCGACGCCGAAATCGACGCCCGCCTCGGCCGCAATGGCGGTCAGGTGCATGACGGCGTTGGTCGATCCGCCCGAGGCTGAGACGGCGATGGCCGCGTTCTTCAGGCTGGCCTTGGTGATGTATTTGCGCGCTGTATCTCCGGCGAAAACGCGCTCGACGATCAGGCGGCCGCAGCGTTCGCCTTCCGCGCCCTTGGCCGGATCGACGGCGGGCACGTCATTGGCGCCCATGGGGCTAACGCCCATCATCGACAGGGCCATGGCCATGGTGTTCGCCGTGAACTGACCGCCGCAAGCGCCGGCGCCGGGGCAAACCG
>NZ_CP136679.1:380000-2425000 GCF_047716865.1 Brevundimonas sp. S1H14
ACTGATCAAGCGATCCTGCGCGGAAAATGTAACGGGGCTAAAGCCATGCGCCGAAGATATGGGTTTGCAGTTTACTGCAAGCGGTAGCGGAGCGTTCCGTAAGCCTGTGAAGGTCAACCGTGAGGTTGGCTGGAGGTATCGGAAGTGAGAATGCTGACATGAGTAACGATAAACAGTGTGAGAAACACTGTCGCCGAAAGACCAAGGGTTCCTGCGTAAAGCTAATCTGCGCAGGGTTAGTCGGCCCCTAAGGCGAGGCTGAAAAGCGTAGTCGATGGGAAGCAGGTAAATATTCCTGCACCAGCTGGAAGTGACGGATGGCATAAGTCGTCGGGGCTTATTGGATTGTTCCCGGCGGTGGCGTTGTCCCTGGAAATAACTCCAGCAGAGACCGTACCCGAAACCGACACAGGTGGTCAGGTAGAGTATACCAAGGCGCTTGAGAGAACTGTGCTGAAGGAACTCGGCAAATTGCACGCGTAACTTCGGAATAAGCGTGACTCACCCTGGGCAACCAGGACTGAGTGGCACAAGCCAGGGGGTAGCGACTGTTTAGCAAAAACATAGGGCTCTGCGAAGCATCAATGCGACGTATAGGGTCTGACGCCTGCCCGGTGCCTGAAGGTTAAAGGGAGGAGTGAAAGCTCCGAACTGAAGCCCAGGTAAACGGCGGCCGTAACTATAACGGTCCTAAGGTAGCGAAATTCCTTGTCGGGTAAGTTCCGACCTGCACGAATGGCGTAACGACTTCCCCACTGTCTCCAGCACAGGCTCAGTGAAATTGAATTCCCCGTGAAGATGCGGGGTTCCCGCGGTCAGACGGAAAGACCCTATGAACCTTTACTATAGCTTCGCCTTGGCGTTAGCGACCGTATGTGTAGGATAGGTGGGAGGCTATGAAACCGGGGCGCCAGCTCTGGTGGAGCCATCCTTGAAATACCACCCTTACTGTCGTTGACGTCTAACCGAGGGCCGTTATCCGGTCCCGGGACATGGCGTGGTGGGTAGTTTGACTGGGGCGGTCGCCTCCCAAAGTGTAACGGAGGCGCGCGATGGTTAGCTCAGACCGGTCGGAAATCGGTCGTCGAGTGCAATGGCATAAGCTAGCCTGACTGCGAGACTGACAAGTCGAGCAGAGACGAAAGTCGGCCATAGTGATCCGGTGGTCCCGCGTGGAAGGGCCATCGCTCAACGGATAAAAGGTACTCTAGGGATAACAGGCTGATTTTGCCCAAGAGTCCATATCGACGGCAAAGTTTGGCACCTCGATGTCGGCTCATCACATCCTGGGGCTGGAGCAGGTCCCAAGGGTACGGCTGTTCGCCGTTTAAAGTGGTACGTGAGCTGGGTTCAGAACGTCGTGAGACAGTTTGGTCCCTATCTGCCGTGGGTGTTCGAAGCTTGAGAGGATCTGTCCCTAGTACGAGAGGACCGGGATGGACATACCTCTGGTGGACCTGTCATGGCGCCAGCCGTGCAGCAGGGTAGCTAAGTATGGAATAGATAACCGCTGAAAGCATCTAAGCGGGAAACTAACCTCAAAACAAGGCTTCGCTGAGGATCGTGGAAGACTACCACGTTGATAGGCCAGGTGTGGAAGCGCGGTGACGTGTGAAGCTTACTGGTACTAATAATCCGATCGGCTTGATCGTTTCTCAGCAAAACTCATTCGGTTTTTACTTGCCGAAATCAAAGACAATATCTTCTCATTCATGTGTGTCGGGTTGACCCGGTGGCTCTGTCGGAGGTTCCCCACCCGATCCCATTCCGAACTCGGTCGTTAAGCCCTCCAGAGCCGATGGTACTTCGTCTTAAGGCGCGGGAGAGTAGGTCGTCGCCGGGTCTACCCGACACACATGAATGATATCTCGAACCCTTCTTCCTTTACTCACCGCCTTGCCGCGGGATGGAGCAGCCCGGTAGCTCGTCAGGCTCATAACCTGAAGGTCGCAGGTTCAAATCCTGCTCCCGCACCCAAGAACAACTAAACCCCCGTAGCGTAAGCTGCGGGGGTTTTCTGCTGTTGGGTTCCGCTCAGAAGCGCCGAGTTGCCTTGCTACGATCTACGCAAGGCGTCAGCGGCGCCTGACGGATGCAAAATTCCTGACCTGGAAATCGTTGTTCTTTAATAGGTGGCTTCGAATGAGGCGCGGTAACGCAGAGGCCAAGTCTGTCGCGGGCGGGCGCGAACCGATGGTGCAGCCTGCTCAGCTTCTGCGAAAATCGGCCGGCTTCAGGTTGTGACGTTTCAGCTTGTCGTAGAGGGTCTTGCGGGGAATCCTCAGTTGCGCCAACGCCTCGCTGACGTTGCCGCCCAGGGCTTCAAGCGTGTCCTGCAGTATGCGTTTTTCGAAATCAGCGATGCGGTCGACAAGGCCGCGCGCGGCCCCGGCGGCTTGGTCTTCGCGGCCTTCAAGGCCAAGGGCGAAGCGTTGGGCGAAGTGTGACAACTCTCGGATGTTGCCCGGCCAGGGGTGTTCCAGCAGGCGGGAGCGGACTGCGTCCGTGATGACGGGCGGTTCAGCATCGGGGCCCACCGGGGCGCGCGCCACCAAGCTGGCGAACAGCAGGGGGATGTCGTCGCGGCGCTCGCGCAGAGGCGGCACGCGCAGGCGCACGACATTCAGCCGATAGTAAAGTTCTTCGCGAAGTCGACCGCTGACGAGGGCCTGATCGAGGTCCCCCGTCGCAGAGGCCAACACGCGAATGTCGACGGCGCGGGGTTCCGACGCGCCGATCGGGTGGATTTCGCGCTCTTCCAGCACGCGCAGCATCTTGACCTGAGCAGCGGTCGGCATGCTTTCGACGGCGTCCAGAAACAGCGACCCGCCGTGTGCGCGCTCGACGTGGCCGACGCGGCGACGCAAGGCCCCGGCGAAGGCGCCCAGCTCATGACCGAACAGCTCGCTCTCGATCAGTCCGTCCGGCAGGGCGCCGCAGTTGACCGCCACGAAGGGATGCAGTCGGCGGCGGCCGCCGTTGTGCAGGGCGCGGGCCACAGCCTCCTTGCCCACGCCGGTCTCGCCCTCGATCAGCACGTCCATGCGGGCGTCGGCGATCTGGGCGATGGTGGCGCGCAGCGAGCGGATCGCCGGGCTGTCGCCCAGCAGCGGCAACTCCAGCCCCGCCTCGGACGACAGGGCGACAAGGCGTCGGTTGTCCAGCACCAGGGCGCGCTTTTCCAGCGCGCGCGTCAGGCTTTCGGACAGGCGCTCAAAGGCGAACGGCTTGGCGACGAAGTCATAGGCCCCGCCGTGCATGGCGGCGACCGCCTCGGCCACGTCGCCGTGCCCGGTGATCAGGATGACGGGCAGGGCGGGATCAAGGGCCTGAAGCCGGTTGAGCGCCTGGCGGCCGTCCAGCCCCGGCATCCGCAGGTCGGTCACCACCACGCCGGGGAAATCGGCGTCGATCTCTGTCAGCGCCGCCTCGGCGGAACGATAGGCGCGCACGCTCAGGCCTTCGACCTCCATCCTTTCGGTCAGGGCGTTGCGGAAGTCGTCGTCGTCCTCGATCAGGGCGACGGTCTCAAGACGCGGGAACTCCATGACGCGCGCCTCCATCACGCGGCTTTCAGGCTGATGACGAAGGCGGCGCCGAGGGTGGCCGGACGCAGGTCCAGCTCGCCCCCGAACCCGGCCACGATGTCGCGGCAGATGACCAGACCCAGCCCCAGACCATTGGCCTTGCTGGTCACAAAGGGGGTGAAGAGCTGGTCGCGGATGTCGTCGGCCACGCCGGGGCCGTTGTCGGCGACGCGCAGTTCGACATGGTCTGCGACCCGCTCCATCGTCAGGGTGATCTGGCCGTCGGCCCGGCCCTCCAGCGCCTCGGCGGCGTTCTGCATCAGATTGACGATGACCTGCTCCAGGCGGAAGCGGTCGGCGACGACCAGCAGATTCGCGCCGCGCGGACGCGTCAGGCGGACGCCGCCCTGGCGCAGTCGTCCGCCCAGCAGCAGCAGGGCGCCGTCAATCGCGTCGTTCAGCGACACCGTGCCCAATTGCGGCTCGGCCTTGCGTGAGAAGGCCCGCAACTCCTGTGTGATGGCGCCGATGCGGGCGGTCAGATCGCCGATGCGGCCCAGAGCCCGCGCGGCCTTGGCGCCCTGCTCACGCTGCAGATAGGCTGAGGCGGTCTCGGCCTGGGTGCGGATGGCGGCGACGGGCTGGTTGATCTCATGAGCCACGCCGGCGGCGATCTGGCCCAGAGCCGCCAGCTTGCCCGCCTGCACCAGTTCGTCGCGCAGCGCCTCGCGGCTGGCTTCGGCGCGCATCCGTTCTTCGATCTGGCGGTTCAGGGCGGTGTTGGCCTGGCGCAGGTCGTGGGTCCGCTCTTCGATGCGGCGCTCCAGTTCCAGCCGAGCCGCCTCAGCGGCGCGCTGCCGCGCTGCGGCCTGCTGGCGACGACGCAGCAGCACAGCGGCGACGCCGAAAAGGAGCGTGGCGATCAGGGCGGCCAGGGTCCGGGCGTTGGCGACGTTCGTCTCTATGACGCCCCGGTCGGGGGTCAGCAGGTGCAGCGTCCAGCCCGGCGTCATGGTGTCGATGCGGGCGTGCATCCACTGGCGATCGGCGCCGTCCAGTGGCGCCTCGACCAGTCGAGTGGCCCCATCCTGCGGCGTGGAGAAAGGCAGGGGCGTCAAGGCGCCGTCGGCCAGGGTCTGGTCCGCCAGCGTCAGGCGGCGGCTTTCGGCGTCCATCGGCCGCAGGGTCCGGAACCGCCAGCTCGGGATGCTGGTGATCAGCACCACCCCGCCCGGATCGACCACATAGGCGGGCTCGCCCGAGGCGCGCCATTCGGCCTCAAGGGCGTCGAACTCGACCTTGACCACCACGACCCCGATCGGGAGGCCCGCATTGACGACGCGCCGCGCCAGGAACAGGCCGGGTTTGCCGCTGACCGTGCCTAAGGCGAAGAACTCGGCCGAGCCGTCGCGCATCGCCTTGATGAAATAGGGACGAAAACTGTAGTCGGCGCCCACGAAGCTGACCGGATGGTTCCAGTTGCTGGCGGCGCGGGTCACGCCGTCCGCGCCGATGACGTAAATGGCCGAGGCGCGGATCTGATCGGACAGCGCCTCCAGCCGCTCATTCAGCGGTTTTGCGTCGAAATGCGGGGTCGTCAGCAGCCGGGCGACATCGGCGTCGGTCGCCATGGCCGGGGCCAGGGCGCGGTATTTCTCCAGTTCGCTGCGCAGGACGGCGGCGTGCAGGGCGGCTGCGGCTTCGGACTGACGAGCCAGCTCGGCCGAAGCCTCCGTCCGCGCGGTTTCGCCCAGCCCATAGGCGCCCGCTGTCGCCGCGATCAGCCAGCCGAGCGTCAGGGCGACCCACAGTCCGATCTGTCGCCGGTCAGGTCGATCATCGGGAGCAGGCGGCATGGTGCGGTTCATGCCTTAAATGTGCGATATTCCGCACTTTTGAGCCAGGGATCAGGGCGATAAATCGCACATATTGGTCCCGTCCAGATCGTGTTTCTGTAGTAAGTTTATAAAAAACAATAGATTATATTGCGTAGGGGCGGGCATTTTCTCTCGTCTATGTCGTGGCCACACTGAGGTCGAAGCGTGGCGAAGATCGCGCCGAGAGGAAATCCGCGAGCCGTATGCTCGCCATCAGGAGCGACCTTCTTTGTCCCCCATCGCGTCACAGACGGCGGCGGTCGTTCGCCGCCCCTTCTATCAGCATCTCTATTTCCAGGTGCTGGTCGCCATCGTGCTGGGCGGCGCCATCGGCCACTTCTGGCCGAACGTAGGCGAAAGCCTGAAGCCGCTGGGCGACGCCTTCATCAAGCTGGTGAAGATGGTGATCGCGCCGGTGATCTTCCTGACCATCGTTACCGGCATCGCCGGGATGCGCGACATCGGCCGCGTCGGCCGGGTGGCGGCCAAGGCCTTTGGCTATTTCCTGGTCTTCTCGACCCTGGCGCTGATCGTCGGCCTGATCATCGCCAACGTCGTGCGTCCGGGCCACGGCCTGAACATCGATCCGGCCACCCTGGATAAGGGCGCGGTGGCTCAATACGCCCAGGCGGCGCATGAAAGCACCATCGTCGGCTTCCTGACGGGCATCATTCCCGACACCGTGGTCAGCGCCTTCTCGACCGGCAATATCCTGCAGGTCCTGTTCGTCTCCATCCTGTTCGGCATCGCCCTGGCCATGATCGGCGATCTGGGCAAGCCGGTGATGACCTTCCTGGAGTCGGTCAGCGCGGCCTTCTTCAAACTGGTCGCCATTCTGATGAAGGCCGCACCGATCGGCGCCTTCGGGGCCTTCGCCTTCACCATCGGCGCCTACGGCATCGCCTCGGTCGCGAACCTGTTCGCCCTGATCGCCACCTTTTACCTGACGTCCGCCATCTTCGTGGTCGGGGTGCTGGGCCTGGTCGCCATCGCCAACGGCTTCAACATCCTGAAGCTGATCCGCTATCTGAAAGAAGAGTTGCTGCTGGTGCTGGGCACCTCCAGTTCCGAGGCCGCCCTGCCCAGCCTGATCTCCAAGATGGAGCGGGCGGGCGCCGCCAAGTCGGTGGTCGGCCTGGTCGTGCCGACCGGCTATTCGTTCAATCTGGACGGCACCAACATCTATATGACGATGGCGGCCCTGTTCATCGCCCAGGCGCTGAACATCGACCTGAGCCTGCAGGATCAGATCCTGTTGCTGTTGGTGGCCATGCTGTCGTCCAAGGGGGCGGCGGGCATTACGGGGGCGGGCTTCATCACCCTGGCGGCCACCCTGTCGGTGGTGCCTTCGGTGCCGGTGGCGGGCATGGCCCTGATCCTGGGCATCGACCGCTTCATGAGCGAATGCCGCGCCCTGACCAACTTCATCGGCAACGCGGTGGCCACCATCGTCGTCGCCCGCTGGGAAGGCGAACTGGACCGCGATGCGCTGAAGGCCGCGCTGGACGGCGGGCCTCAACCTCTGGCCGCCGCCCCTGATCCCGCCGCCGGACCGGGCGACGACCTGGTGCTGGCCGACGACTGACCCTGAACCACGACCTCAACGACATGATCGCCGCACACGGCGACTGGGAGAGAGACATGAGAAACCCATCCAAGATCGCCCTGATGGCGACGACCGCATCGACCGTCCTGTTCGCCGGGGCCGCTTTGGCCCAGGAGGCCCTGCCCGCCGAGCCCACCCAGGTGGAGGACATCGTCGTCGTCGGCACCAACATCCGCGGCGCGCGCACCACGGCGGCCCTGCCGGTGGTGGTGGCTGACCGCGAGCAGATCGAGGCCACTGGCGCCACGACCGGCGACGAGCTGATGCGCACCATCCCTCAGATGGGCGACGTCCTCTTCGATTCCGCCAACAACCCCCAGACCTCGAACTCGGCGCGCGGCGATGTGAACTCGGTCAACCTGCGCTCGCTGGGCGTGGGCAACACCCTGGTGCTGCTGAACGGCCGCCGCCTGGTCCAGCACCCGACCAGTCAGGGCACGTCGGACACCGGCACGGTGCCGGTGCTGAGCTACAACTCCAACGCCATCCCTGTGTCGGGTCTGGAGCGGCTGGAAGTCCTGCTGGACGGCGCCGCCGCCATCTATGGCGCGGACGCGGTGGCGGGCGTGGTCAACACCGTGCTGCGCGACAACATCGACGGCCTGACGGTCAGCGCCCGCTATGGCGGGGCCGAAGGCACACAGATGCGCGACACCGAGTTCAACCTGTTCACGGGCAAGAACTTCGATCGCGGCAACGTCTCCCTGTTCGCAAACTACGCCCAGCGCACCGCCCTGTGGGCGTCGGATCAGGACTTCACCCGCTCGGATGATCTGCGTCCTCTGTTCGCCGACCATCCCGATTTCGCTGACGTCCAGTCGCTGGACGGCCGCTCGTCGCACACGCCGTGGGCGCGCCTGTCGGTCGGCTCGCGCCCGGTGATCCGCTCGAACGGCGTGGCGGTGACCAACACCGCCGGAGCCTTCCGCTTCCAGCCGTCCAGCTTCGGCTGCGGCGTGGACATGGGCGGCGACATCTGCCTGTCCAGCGGCAACCACAACTTCAACACGACCAACCGCGACATGCGGTACGACACCCGGCATGAGACGACGGTCCGTCCGTCGGTCGAGCGGCTGAACCTGTTCCTGACGGGACGTTACGACCTGACCGACAGCGTCGAGGCCTTCGGCGAGGTCGGCTATTACAGCGCTCACAGCCGCGCCGTGCAGCCGCCGGTGGTCAACCTGAACCAGATCTGGATTCCGGCCAGCAACTACTACAACCCGTTCGGCCCCATGACCTTCGCCGACGGCACGCTTAATCCGAACCGCCTGCCGGGTCTGACCGGGGTTCCGGCTGAGGGCCTGCCGGTTCTGATGACCAACTACCGCTTCGTCGACACCGGCTTCCAGGTGGTGAAGGTCGACAACTATCAGGCCCGCCTGCTGGGCGGCCTGCGCGGCGAGTGGCGCGGCTTCAACTGGGAGACGGCGGTCGTCTACTCCGAGGCCGAGGCCAAGGACGTCTCGCCCAACGTCAATATGACGGCCCTGCAGAAGCAGTTGGCCCTGTCGACGCCCGACGCCTACAACCCCTTCAGCGGGGGCTGCGTCGCCACCACCAGCTACGGCGACTGCTCGCCCAGTTCGCAGGCGGCGATCGACGCCATCGTCTTCGACCTGCGCCGGGTGTCGCGCACTACCCTGACCATGGCGGACTTCAAGCTGTCGCGCGGCGATCTGTTCCAACTGCCGGGCGGGCCGGTCGGCATGGCCTTCGGCGGCGAGGCGCGCCGCGAGACCCAGAAGGACGACCGCGACGCCAATCTGGATGGGACCTTTACCTTCACCGACATGGTCAGCGGCGAGACCAACCTGTCCAACGTTTCGGCCGTCAGCCCCAACCCCGACACCTCGGGCAGCCGCGAGGTCTTCTCGACCTATGTCGAGTTCGCCGTGCCGGTGGTCTCGCCCGAGATGAACATTCCTCTGGTCTATCAGCTGGATGTGCAGCTGGCGGGCCGTTACGAGCACTATTCCGACTTCGGCTCGGTGGCCAAGCCGAAGATCGCCGCAGCCTGGGACGTGGTTCCGGGCGTGCGGGTCCGCGGCTCCTATTCGCAGGGCTTCCGCGCGCCGAACCTGGAGCAGACCCACGCCACGGAATACGCCCGCCTGGCCAGCGGCACGGACTATGTCCGCTGCGAGGCTGACCTGCGCGCCGGCCGTATCAGCAACTTCTCCCAGTGCGCGCAGAACACCTCGGGCGCCTCTCTGCTGGTGGCGGGCAACCCGGACCTGGAGCCGGAAGAGAGCACCAACACCTCCTACGGCCTGGTGCTGCAACCGTCCTTCATCCCCGAGCGTTTCGGCGCCTTCACCTTCACCATCGACAAGTGGCGGATCGAGCAGGAGAAGATCGTCGGCCTGCTGGGCGCCCAGACGGCGCTGGCGCTCGACTATCTGAACCGCGTCGAGGGCGGCTCCAATCCGCTGGTCAACCGTCGCGCGCCGACGCCTGAGGACATCCTGCTGTTCCAGGGCACGGGCCTGACCCCGGTGGGCGAGGTGGTCTCGATCAACGACCGCTTCATCAACCTTCAACCCCAGACCGTCAGCGGCCTGGATCTGGCCATGAACTGGTCGCTGCGTCGCACCAAGTACGGCACCTTCATCGTCAATGTGAACGCCAGCAAACTGGACGAATTCACGCGCGATCCGGGCGACATCGTCAATGAGCTGTACGCCGCCCGCGAAGCCGGAACGATCAATGCGGGCACGACCCTGCCGGACTCCTCTCAACTGGTGGGGCAGAACGGCCGTCCCGAATGGCGCCTCAACGCCAGCCTGACGTGGCGCAAGGGCCCCTGGCGCGCAGGGATGACGACCCAGTACATCAGCGACTTCCAGCAGCCCGGCCTGCTGGGCGCCTCGGGCGATCCGTGGGTCGTTGACGCCCGCCAGACGGTCAACGCCTATGTGGATTATGAATTCCCGGCCGAGACCCGCGTGCGTCTGGGCGTGCGGGATCTGACGGACACAGGTCCGTCGCTGGCCGACAACGGCTATCGCGGCACGGTGCACAGCCCGTGGGGCCGTTACTGGTACGTCACGGCGACCAAGTCGTTCTGATCTGAGGAGGCGAGAGGGATGCGTCTGTTTTCGATGCTGGCGGCGGCTTCCGCCGTCACGCTGACCGGCGCGCCCTTCGCCGCCGCCCAGGATGCGCCGGCGACCCCGTCGCCGGCGCCCGTCCCGGCCGTCTGTCCCGATTTTCTTCCTCAGCAGGCGCACTGCTGGTCGGGGCGGGCGGCCAAGGGCGGTTACTACTGGATCGCCGTGCCGGAGAACTGGAACGGTTCGCTGATCGTCCACGCCCACGGCGGGCCGCGCACGGCCGCCCCCAAGGCCGATGATCCGCTGGAAGATCTGGAGCGCTTCTCCATGACGGTGAAGGAGGGCTTCGCCTGGGCGGGGTCGACCTATCGCCGGGGCGGCTACGGCGTGCGCATGGCGGCCGAGGACACCGACGACCTGCGCCAGATCTTCTGGGACGCCTTCGGTCGGCCCCGCCGCACCATTCTTCACGGCCAGTCCTGGGGCGGCAATGTCGCAGCCAAGGCGGCCGAACTCTATGCGCGCGACGCCGAAGGCCAGGTGGTCTGGGACGGCGTGGTCCTGACCAGCGGGGTGCTGGCGGGCGGGACCGAGGCCTACAGGTTCCGCGCCGATCTGCGTGCGGTATATCAGTATTACTGCCAGAACCATCCGGCGCCCGACGAGGCGCAGTACCCGGTCTGGCAGGGTCTGCCCGAGGGCGCTCGCCTGACCCGCGCCCAGCTGGCGCAGCGGGTCAAGACCTGCACCGGCGTCGGCCTGCCCGAGGCGGAGCGCTCGCCCGAGCAGAAGCAGCGTCTGGCCGACATTCTCAACGTCGTGGGGATCGGCGAGGGACAACTGGTGTCGCATCTGGCCTGGGGCACCTTCCTGTTTCAGGACCTGGTGCAGAAGCGCCTGGACGGCCTCAACCCGTTCGACAACAGCCGGACGGTCTATCAGGGCTCGCACGACGATGCGGCGCTGAACGCGGGGGTCGAGCGGTTCGCCGCCGATCCGATGGCGGTGGCGCGTCTGGCCTATGATGCGGACCTGTCAGGCATGATCGTCGCCCCGACCGTCACTATCCACGGCAAGGACGATCCCACAGCCTTCGTCTGGCACCAGGACGCCTATCGCGACCGTGTGGCGGCGGCGGGCCGTGCCGACCTGCTGGTCCAGACCTTCACCGATGAAGCCGAACACAGCGCCCTCAGCCCGCCGGAATATGTCGCGGTTTTCGAGGCCTTGATGGGCTGGATCGACCACGGGGTGAAACCGGACGCCCGTTCTGTCGCCGCCCTGTGCGAAGCGGCGCGTCCCCGATACGACGCTGTCTGCCTGTTTGATGAGCATAGGTTGAGCGGAAACGACTGAGCCCTCCGACGGCCGAGCGCAGATGCGCCGGCCGTCCCTGCCTCGCCGGTTATGTCCTGTCGCCGCTGCGAAAAGCCTTTCGGCCAAGCTGGACCTGTTCTGCAACGGAACATATCATGAACGAATGGCTCAGATCGATCTTCGACGAAAGCTGGCGGTTCTGGCGGACGCAGCGAAATATGACGCCTCCTGCGCCTCGTCCGGCACGACGAAGCGGGATTCAATGGGCGGGCGCGGGATCGGCTCGACCGAGGGCATGGGCATCTGCCACGCCTATACGCCGGACGGTCGGTGCGTCAGCCTGCTGAAGATCCTGCTGACCAACTTCTGCATCTACGACTGCGCCTATTGCATCAACCGGGTGTCGTCCAACGTCGAACGGGCGCGCTTCACGGTGCAGGAGGTCGTCGATTTGACCCTGGCCTTCTATAAGCGGAACTACATTGAGGGGCTGTTCCTGTCGTCGGGCGTGATCCGCAACGGCGACTATACGATGGAGCAGTTGGTCGAGGTCGCGCGGCGCCTGCGCGAGGATCACGACTTTCGCGGCTATATCCACCTGAAGCTGATCCCGGAGGCGGATGCGCGGCTGGTGGAGCTGGCGGGTCTCTATGCCGACCGGCTGTCCGCCAATATCGAACTGCCCCGCGACGAGGCTCTGGGCCGTCTCGCTCCGGAAAAGGACGCGCGGACCATCCGTAGGGCGATGGGGCAGGTGCGGCTGAAACTGGAAGAGGCCAAGCCCGAAAAGCGCGCCCGCAAGCGCCCGCCCGCCTTCGCCCCGGCCGGTCAGTCGACCCAGTTGATCGTCGGCGCCGACGGCGCGCCGGACACGGAGATCATGGCCCGCAGCGCCGCCCTTTACGGCGGCTATGGCCTGCGTCGGGTCTATTATTCCGCCTTCAGCCCGATACCTGACGGCTCCAGCCTGCTGCCGCCGACCAAGCCGCCGCTGATGCGCGAACACAGGCTCTATCAGGCCGACTGGCTGATGCGGTTCTACGGCTTCACCGCGCCCGAGATCAGCGAGGGGACCGACGACGGCATGCTGGATCTGGCCGTCGATCCGAAGCTGGCCTGGGCTCTGCGGCGCCGCGAGGCCTTCCCCGTCGACGTCAACCGGGCGGCGCGCGAGACCCTGCTGAGGGTGCCGGGCCTGGGGGTGAAGGCGGTGGACCGTATCCTGTCCGTGCGGCGGCATCGCACCTTGCGGCTGGAGGATGTCGGTCGGCTGACGCGGTCGATCGAGGCCGTGCGGCCGTGGATCACGGCGCTGGACTGGACGCCCGGCGGCCTGACCGATGCGGTCGATCTGCGCGCGCGCCTGGCGCCCCAGCGCAAGCCTGAGCAGTTGAGCCTGTTCTGATGCGCACAGCGGTCCTGTCCGACCCGCTGGATTTCGACGGCTGGCGCAAGGCGGCGCGGCGCCTGCGGCTGGCGGGCGAGGAGCCCGGCCGGGTGAAGTTCGTCGTGGGCGCGACTGCGGGCGGCCTGTTCGATGAGGGCGGCGCCCTGCCAGAGGTCGAAGGCGCGTTCACCGCGCCGCGCGCCTTTCTGGACGCGGCGGCGCAACTGATCCAGCACCGGTCCGAGGATCGCTTCGACCTGATGTATCGCCTGCTGTGGCGGTTGAAGGATCAGCCGAACCTGATGGCCGTCCTGTCCGACCGCGACGTGGCCGAGGCGGCGGGTCGGGTGAAGGCGGTGCGCCGCGCCGCCCACAAGATGAAGGCCTTCGTTCGCTTTCGACAGACGCAAGACGAAGCGGGCGAGCGCTGGGTGGCGTGGTTCGAGCCGGCGCATCGGGTGCTGCAGGCGACGGCCCCCTTCTTCGCGCGCCGGTTCAGCGCCATGCGGTGGTCGATCCTGACGCCGGACGGGGCGGCGCATTGGGACGGAACGCTCCTGACCTTCGGCCCGCCCGCCGATCAATCGCAGGCGCCCGCCAAGGACGCGGTGGAGGATTTCTGGCGCACCTATTACGCCTCGACCTTCAATCCGGCGCGGCTGCGGCCTCAGGCGATGCGGTCGGAAATGCCCAAGCGTTACTGGAAAAACCTGCCGGAGGCCGGGCTGATCCCGGAACTGACCGCCGCCGCGTCGGTTCGCACGGATGCCATGGTGAACCAGCCTACGCCCACGCCCAATGACAGGTTCCAGCGTGTTCGCGCGCCGGTGGTGGATCGCGCGGCGACGGATGATCTGGTCCCCGACAGTCTGGACGAGCTGGCGCGCGGCGTTCAGGGCTGCCGCCGCTGCCCATTGTGGCGCGACGCCACCCAGGGCGTCTGCGGCGAGGGGCCGAAGCGTGCGGCCCTGATGGTGGTGGGCGAACAGCCGGGCGATCAGGAGGACCTGGCCGGTCGGCCCTTCGTCGGCCCCGCCGGGCGTCTTCTGGATGCGGCGTTTGAAGAGGCGGGGCTGGATCGTCGCGACCTCTACCTCACCAATGCGGTCAAGCATTTCAAGCACGAGCCGCGCGGCAAGCGCCGTCTGCACAAGACGCCCAATGCGGGCGAAGCCCAGGCCTGCCGTTGGTGGCTGGACCATGAACGGCGCCTCGTCAGGCCGCAGCTGATCCTGGCTCTGGGCGCGACGGCGGGGCTGGCGGTGCTGGGACGAAAGCCCGCCGTTCAGGCCGAACGCGGTCGCGTTCTCACAACCAAGGACGGCGCGCGCGTGCTGCTGACGGTTCACCCGTCCTACCTGCTGCGCCTGCCCGATGCGGCGCGACGCGCCGAGGAGCGGACCCGTTTCCTGACTGATCTGACCGTGGCCCGCGACGCGCTCTAAAAAACGGACGCCAAACGGCTTGAAGTTTTCGCCTGCGTCCATATCGTATACGATTGTGCTGCGGGAGAGCGATATGAGCGTGTTTGAGGCCCAGGAAACGGTCGCCTTGTCGATCGACGAGGTGTTCGCCCTGTCGCGACGGGTGCTGACGGGGGCGGGACTGTCCGTTCCGCACGCCGAGGCGGTGGCGCGGGCCATCACGGCGGGCGAGCGGGACGAGTGCGCCTCGCACGGGCTTTATCGTCTCCCGGGCTGTGTGATGACCATCCGCTCGGCCAAGATGTCGTTGGACGCCGAGCCGGTCATCACCGACGCCTCGCCCGCCCTGGTGCGCGCCGACGCCCGTTACGCCTATTCCCTGTTGGCCTTTGAGCGGGCGGCGCCCTTGCTGGCGCAGAAGGCCAAGGAGGTCGGGGTGGCTGCGCTGGTCATCAACAACTGCTTCCATTTCTCGGCCCTGTGGCCCGAGATCGAACAACTGACCAGTATGGGCGTGGCGGCCCTGGCCATGACCCCCAGCCATTCGTGGGTGGCGCCGGCGGGCGGTCGGCGGGGCCTGTTGGGCACCAATCCGATCGCCTTCGGCTGGCCGCGTCCGGGGCCGCACCCCTATGTCTTCGACTTCGCCACCAGCGCCATCGCGCGCGGGGACATGGCGTTGCACGACATCGCCGGCAAGCCGATCCCCGAGGGCTGGGGCGTCGACGCCGAGGGGCGGCCGACGACGAATGCGCGCGCCGCTCTGGACGGCGCCATGCTGACCTTCGGCGGGCATAAGGGCTCGGCCCTGTCGACCATGATTGAACTGATGGCGGGCCCGTTGATAGGCGATCTGACCAGCCGCGAATCGATGGCCTTTGATGACGGCGCCAAGGCGGCGCCCATGCATGGCGAACTGATCCTGGCCTTCGATCCCGGCCTGATGGGCGGCGGCGACGCGGAGGTGAACGCTACGCGGGCCGAGGCCCTGTTCGCCGCCTTCGCCGACCAGGGCGCGCGCCTGCCGTCCCAGCGCCGTTATGAAGCCCGTGCGCGCAGTCTGGCCAACGGCGTGCGCACCCCCAAGGTCCTGTACGACCAGATCATGGCCCTTGGATTCTGACGCGAGGCGGCCAAGCCGAACAGCAGGCGTGGGAGCGGATTTTTAAAGGTCCTTCAGGGCCTTGATCGGTCATCGCTTCCGGCCTAATCATATAACGTATACGAAATTAGCCAGCTCGGGAGGAGCAGCAAATGGCGGGAATGAAGTTGGATTGGACCGGGGTGATCCCGGCGGCCACCACGCAGTTCAACGAGAGCCTGGGGGTCGATTTCGACTCCACCCAGAAGGTTCTGGACGGCCTGATCCGTGATGGCGTCGACGCCATCATCGTCATGGGCACGGTCGGCGAGAACAACTCGCTGGAGCCGGAAGAAAAGCGCGCTGTCCTCAAGGCGGCGGTCGAAGTCGTCGATAATCGCGTGCCGATCATCACCGGCGTCAGCGAACTGACCACGGCGCGCGCCGAGGCCTATGCCAAGGACGCCGAGGACATCGGCGTGGACGCCCTGATGGTGCTTCCGGCCATGGTCTATGTGCCCACCGCGGCGGAGCTCGAAGCGCACTTCCGCGCCGTGGCGGCCGCCAGCGGCCTGCCGAACATGCTGTACAACAACCCGCTGATGTATCGTCAGACGCTGAACAACGACGATCTGCGCCGTCTGTCGGACGTGCCGAACATCGTGGCCCTGAAGGAAAGCGCCCCGGATTCGCGTCGCATCACCGACATCTTCAACGAGCTGGGCGACCGCTATTCGGTCATGGTCGGCCTGGACGATGTGGCGCTGGAAGGCATGATTCTGGGCGCCAAGGGCTGGGTCTCGGGTCTGACCAACGCCTTCCCGGAAGAGTCGGTGGCCCTGGTCAAGGCGGTCCAAGCCGGCGACATCGCCCGCGCCCTTGAGATCTATCGCTGGTTCATGCCGCTGCTTCACCTGGATTCGGTTGCGGATCTGGTGCAGTCGATCAAACTGTCCGAGATGATCATGGGTCGCGGCAACGAACGGGTCCGGATGCCGCGCATGCCGCTGGCCGGCGCCCGCCGCGCCGAGGTCATCGCCATGGTCGAAAAGGCGGCGGAAACGCGCCCGATCGGCTCGGGCAAGGCCATCAAGATCACCTGATCCGGAGCCCAGATGCGCGACGTCTTTTTCTGCATCGACGGTCATACCGCCGGCAACCCGGTTCGCCTGGTCGCCGGCGGCGCGCCCCTGTTGTCAGGGGCCAGCATGGCCGAGCGTCGGCTCGACTTCCTGAGCCGTTACGACTGGATCCGCACCTCCTTGTGTTTCGAGCCGCGCGGCCACGACATGATGAGCGGCGGCTTCCTGTATCCGCCGACCCTGCCGGATGCGGACGCGGGCATCCTGTTCATTGAGACCAGCGGCTGCCTGCCCATGTGCGGCCACGGGACGATCGGCATGATCACCTTCGGGCTGGAGCACGGCCTGATCCGGCCACGCACGCCGGGTCGGTTGAAGATCGAGGTCCCTGCGGGCGTTCTGGACATCGCCTATGAGACTGAGGGCGACAAGGTGACCTCGGTGCGCATCCGCAATGTCCCCGCCTATTTGGCGGCGGAAGGCATCGAGATCGACGTGCCGGGCCTTGGCCCGCTGAGCGTCGACGTGTCCTACGGCGGCAACTACTACGCCATCGTCGAACCGCAGGGCGCCTACACGGGCCTGGACGATCTGGGCGCCAGCCGCATCATCGAACTGAGCGGTCTGGTGCGCGAACGGGTGCGGGCGGCCTTCCACCCGGTGCACCCGGACGAACCCTCGATCAACGGGGTCAGCCACGTGCTGTGGGCCGACAAGCCCAAGGGTGAGGGCGCCGACGGCCGCAACGCCGTCTTCTATGGCGACAAGGCCATCGACCGCAGCCCCTGCGGCACCGGCACCTCGGCGCGGCTGGCTCATCTGCACGCCAAGGGGCGGCTGAAGGTCGGCGACGCCTTCGTCCACGAAAGCTACATCTGCAGCCGGTTCATCGGCCGCGTCGAAGCCGAGACCACGGTGGGCGACCACAAGGCGATCGTGCCCTCGATCGAGGGTTCGGCCGTCGCCACCGGCTTCAACACCATCTGGGTGGACCGCAAGGATCCCTTCTGGGCGGGCTTCCAGGTCGTCTGAGCGACTTGCGCGTCGTAATTGCGTTCGGCGCGCGTTATGGCTGGGTCGGGCGACCGGCCCAGCCTTTTCGACTCGATGAACCGCATGGCCGCATCTCCGCTTGAAGTCCGCACCCTGTCCGACCGCCTGATGGAGGTGGTGCGGGACATGATCCTGTCAGGCGCGATCGCGCCGGACGTGCCGATCCGTCAGGACGCCCTGGCGGCGGACCTGAACGTCTCAAAGATTCCCCTGCGTGAAGCCCTTGTGCGGCTGGAGCAGGACGGGCTGGTGGTGTCACACGCCAACCGTGGCTTCTTCGTGCGCGGCATGAGCGCGGCCGAGGCCGAGGAAATTTACGAACTGCGCCTCAAGCTGGAGCCGGAGGCGGCGGCCGAGGCCTGCCTTGTCGCTGATGAGGCCCGGCAGGACGAGGCCCGGCGGGTGCTGGCGCAGCTGAATGCGGCGGCGGCTGGCGGCATGCCGACGGTCGGCCCCCTGAACCGCGCTTTCCACATAGCCCTGGTGCAGCCGGGCAAGCGCGCCCTGACGACAGAAATTACGACCCGCCTTCATGTCATGGCCGACCGCTATGTGCGCAAGCACCTTGAGCACAAGGGACGCCATCTGACGGCCGAGGCCGAGCATCAGGACATCCTGCAGGCGTGGCTGGCCCGTGACGCCGCTACGGTGCGCCGTCTGGTGGCCGACCACCTGCAGCACACCCTGTCCGATCTACGTGAGGAGTTCGCACAGGGCGACGGGCAAGGCTGATCGCCAGCCTTGCCTCCAGTCTTAGTCTTGCCCGAAACCTCAGCCCTGTTCGGCCGGAACGGGCGCCTGACGGGCCTTCAGGGCGGTCATCAACAGATTGACGGCGGCGTAGAGCACCACCACCACCACGCCCCAGCGCAGGACGGTCAGCGGCAGGGAGGTGATGACGAAGGCGGCCAGCAGCACTGCCGGTATCCCCCCGATGGCCATGCCCAGCACCAGCCGCAGATCGATGCGCTGGCTCTTGATGAAGCGCAGGCTCGACACCGGCATCAGGAAGGCGCAGGCGCCCATCATGATCGGGAAGGCCGCCGTGGGGTTCATGCCCATCAGGCTGAGCATGATCAGCGAAGGCGCATAAAGCCCGATGCCGAAGCTCATCAGGGCGCCCATGAGCACATGGGCCGCGACGGCGATCAGGAACATGTTTCCGTCCAGGGAGAGCGCTTCGCCCCCTGCGGGCATCAGGTTCAGATTGGTCATGGCGTAAAGGGCGGCTGCGATCAGCAGGGCCGCGCCGACCACCATCTGAACGGCGCGCACCGGCAGGCGCAACACGATGGGCGCGCCGATCACCGCGCCCAGGATGGAGGCGCCGATACAGGCGATCAGCAGCACCGGGTCGACCTGGATCAGCTTCATGAAGACCAGCCCCTGCATGACCGTCGGCAGGCAGTGTCCGGCGTTCAGCACCCCCGGAAGAAAGCTGTCCGGCACCAGTTTACGGAACCGCAGCCAGGCCGTGGTCGGGGCAAAGGAGCCGATGCCCAGCGCATCGAAGAAGTTGGCGACCGCGCCGATGGCTATGCCTTCGGCCTTGGGCTTCAGCGCGCCGCGCGCCTTGGCGGTGCGGACCAGTTGGACGGCGTAAAAGGCAGCCAGCAGCGCCAGCGCCGTCAACAGAACGGCTATAATCATAATGTTTCCCTCCCCCGAGGTCCTCGCCGCCCTTTACGAGCGATCCGAGGGATGAAAGAAAACATGACTAGAAATCAGATACAATATACATTCGTTCCATGACCTTTCTTCCGCCCAGCGCCCCGCCCATCACCGTCGCCGAAAGGCAGGACCGCGTCGCCGCCCTGGCCGAGGGATTGAGAGACAATGGGCTGGCGGCCCTGCTGGTCGGGCCCACGGCGTCGTTGCGCTATTATACGGGTCTGGACTGGCATCCGTCCGAGCGGCTGACGGGCGCGCTGATCCATGCCGATGGCCGGGTCCAGTACATCTGTCCCCGATTTGAGCTGGACAAGGTGGCCGGGCTGACGGCGGACGCGGTCGCGGGCGACATCCTGACCTGGGAAGAGGAAGAAAGCCCCTATGCGCTGGCGGCGGCCAGCCTGCCCGAAGGCGGCGTGCTGGCGATCGACGATCAAGCGGCGGCCTTCATCTGGCTGGGCCTCAGCCGCGTTCTGGGCGCCGATCGCGTCACGGACGGCGGCCCGCTGATCGTCGCCCAGCGCAGCATCAAATCGGCGGCCGAGATCGCTCTTCTGACCCGCGCCAAGGCCATCACTCTGGAAGTCCAGCGCCGCACCCGCCACTGGCTGAAAGCGGGCGTCCTGACGTCCGAGGTCAAGGCCTTCATCGACGCCGAACATCGCGCGCTTGGCGGTGAGGGCGGGTCCTGGTTCTGCCTGGTTTCCTTCGGCGACGACACCTGCCTGCCGCACGGGGGCGAGGGCGACCGCGCCCTGGCGGTGGATGATGTGGTGCTGATCGACACCGGGACCCTGGTGGACGGCTATCACTCGGACATCACGCGCACCTATGTCTTCGGCCAGCCGACGGAGGACTTCCGCCGCGTCTGGACGCATGAGAAGGAGGCGCAAGGCCGCGCCTTCGCCGCAGCCGCCGTGGGAGCAACCTGCGCCAGCGTAGACGCCGCCGCGCGCGATTATCTGACCGGCCTCGGCTATGGCCCTGATTACCGGCTGCCGGGCCTGCCCCACCGCACCGGCCACGGCATCGGCCTGGACATTCACGAAGCGCCCAATCTGGTGCGCGGCGATGTTACGCCGCTGGCGCCCGGCATGTGCTTCTCGAACGAGCCGATGCTGGTCATTCCCGGCCGGTATGGCGTGCGCCTCGAAGACCATTTCTACATGACCGAGGCCGGGCCGGTCTGGTTCACCGAGCCGTCGTACAGTCTGGACGACCCGTTCGCAGAGGGCGCGGCGGCATGACGGCAGCCCGGCGCTGGGCCGTCGTCGGCGGGGGACTGGTCGGGGCGGCGACGGCGCTTCGGCTTCAGGCGGCGGGTTTTGAGACCGCGCTGATCGACCGGGGCGACCCGCGACTCGGCGCCTCCTTCGGCAACATCGGCCATATCGCCGCCGAGCAATGCGAGCCCATGCCCTCGCCCGCGACCCTTAGGGGCGCCCTGGGGCGGCTGTTCGCCTTTGGCGGACCGCTGGACTTTCGTGCGCGCGATGCGTCGCTGTGGGGGCCATGGGCGCTGCGGTTTCTGGCGGCGTCCCGCCCGGCGGCGGTCGCTCACGGCGCCGAGGTTCTGGCGCATCTGCTGGATGATCCGGTCGGCGCCTGGATGCGTCTGGCCGCCCTGGCCGAGGCGCCAGACGGACTGATCCGGGCGACCGGCCATTCTGTGGTCTGGTCCACGCCTGAAGCGGCCCGGCGCGGGCTGGCCGGCTGGAGCGCCGCGCGCACGGGCGGGGCGCGCTTCCGCGTGATGGAGGCTGAGGAACTGGCCGCCTATGACGCCGTCCTGCGTCAACGCCCGGCAGGCGGAATCCGGTTCACCGGCACCGGCCAGGTCAGCGAACCGCAGGCGGTGCGCGACGCCCTGCTGGCCGCCTTCTCCGACAAAGGCGGGCAGACGATCCACGCCGATGCGACCGCCGTCCGGCCGGTGGCCGACGCCGCCGAGGTCGCCTTGTCGGACGGAACAGTCATCGGCGCTGATCGCGTCGTCGTCGCGGCCGGGGCGTGGTCGGAGCATCTGATGGCGCCGCTGGGTGTCCGCGTCCCCTTGATCGGCGAGCGAGGCTATTCTGTGCAGTCGGCTCAGCATGACTGGCCTGACGACCTGCCTCTGACCGTGTTCGAGGACCGGGCCCTGGCGGTCGCCCGATTCGACGGGGGCCTGCGCGCCTCCAGCCATGTCGAGTTCGGCGCCCCTTCAGCCCGGCCTGATCCGCGAAAATGGCGCAGCATCGAGGCGCATCTGCGCGAGCTGGGCGTGGCCTTTTCGGCGCAGCCTGACCGGTGGTGCGGTCCCCGGCCGACCCTGCCGGACTATCTGCCCGCCATCGGACGGCTGAACGCTCACCCTCAGGTGCATTACGCCTTCGGCCACCAGCACCTGGGCCTGACGACGGCGGCGCGAACGGCGGAAATCATCGAGCAGATAGCGCTGGGCCGGCCTGCTCCCGACTGGACCGACGCCCTGCGGATCGAACGTTTCGGCTGACGTCAGGCCGGGTGCGGCCGCTGTCGCATCGCAACGGTTTTCACGCGGACGGATTAAGCGTCCATGCGCGGTGAACTGAAGACCTATCAGGCCAAGCGGCGTTTCGAGCAGACGCCGGAACCCAAGGCCGCTCGGCGAACCGGGAACAAGGACGCGCGGCGTTTCGTTATCCAGCGCCATGCGGCGACGCGGCTGCACTACGACTTCCGTATCGAGGCGGACGGTGTGCTGAAGTCCTGGGCCGTGACCAAGGCCCCGTCGCGCGACCCGGCGGTCAAGCGTCTGGCCGTTGAGGTCGAGGATCATCCGCTGGACTACGGCGATTTCGAGGGGACCATCCCGGCGGGCAACTACGGCGCGGGCACGGTGCAACTGTGGGATGTCGGAACCTGGGAGCCGCAGGAGCCGGACCTTGAGGCGGCCTGGGCGCGCGGCCAGATCAAGATGATCCTTCATGGCGAGCGGCTGAAAGGCAAATGGGCGCTGATCCGGCTGAAGAGCGACCGAGGCAAGCCGTCCAAGCGCAACAACTGGCTGCTGCTGAAGGAGAAGGACGAGCACGCCGTCGCCGGCGAAGGCGACGCCCTCGCGCAGATCGACGCCTCGGTGACAAGCGGCCGCTCACTGGCTCAGATCGCTGAGGGCGACGCGCAATGGATCTCCTCCAAGCCGACCCGCCGCAAGGCGCCGCCGAAGCCTGCGCCGTCCAGGGCGGCGTCCAAGGCGAAGCAGCCGCACGCCTTTGTCCCGATTCAGCTGTGCAAGGCGGTCGACCATCCGCCCTCGGCGGCGGGCTGGGCGCATGAGATCAAGTTCGACGGCTATCGGTTGCAGATCGGGGTCGGCGGCGGCCAGGCGGTGCTGCGGACCCGCAAGGGCTTGGACTGGACCGATCGTTTCCCTGAGCTGGCGGCGGATGCGGCAGGCTGGCCCGATGCGGTGATCGATGGCGAACTATGCGCGCTCGATGATGATCATATGCCGGACTTCAGCGCCCTTCAGGCGGCGATATCGGAGGGAGAGACGGGCCGGCTCATCTACTTCGCCTTCGACCTGTTGTTCGAGGGGGCGGAGGATCTGCGCAGGCTGCCGCTGTCGCACCGCAAGGCGCGGCTGCAGGCCTACATCGACCGCATCGGCGCGAAGGGCGCCGCGCGTCTCCGCTACGTCGAGCATTTCGCCTCGACGGGGCAGGCGGTGCTGGAAAGCGCCTGCCGGATGCATCTGGAAGGCGTCATCTCCAAGAAGCTGGACGGGCCCTATCACGCGGGCCGGTCGTCAAGCTGGGTGAAATCCAAATGCCGGGGCCGCGATGAGGTCGTCATCGGCGGCTGGTCGTCGGAAGGCGGCAGCCGGTTCCGCTCGCTGCTGGTCGGGGTGCGCGAGAAGGGCGGGCTTAAATACCTCGGCCGGGTCGGGACGGGTTTCGGCGAGACGGTCACGCGGCTGCTCATGCCCGCACTGAAGGCCGAGGCGGCGGACAAGAGCCCCTTCGTCGGCCCCGGCGCGCCCAAGGGCGGCAAGGATA
Organism: Brevundimonas sp. S1H14; assembly: GCF_047716865.1. Lineage (NCBI taxonomy): Bacteria > Pseudomonadati > Pseudomonadota > Alphaproteobacteria > Caulobacterales > Caulobacteraceae > Brevundimonas > Brevundimonas sp. S1H14. The sequence goes on from NZ_CP136679.1 coordinate 403,104, forward strand.
TCCATTGGGTGAAGCCGAGGCTGGTCGCCGAGATCGAGCACGGCGGCTACACCGAGTCCGGCGCCTTGCGGCAGGCGGCGTTCAAGGGCTTGCGCGACGACAAGGCCGCCGAGGACGTCACGGACGCGCCGCAGGCGCCTGCCGCGTCGCAGGCGCCGCGCAAGAGCGGCAAGGTCACGGTGGCGGGCGTCGCCATCTCCAGCCCAGACAAGGTGCTGTGGCCCGGCGCTGATGGGCGCCCGCCGATCACCAAGGCCGAGCTGGCGCGCTATTACGAGGCGGCGGCCGAGCGGCTGCTGGCCCATGTGGCGGACCGGCCCGTCTCCATCATCCGCGCCCCGGACGGCATAGAGGGCGAGACCTTCTTCCAGCGTCACGCCATGGCTGGGTCGAACCCGCGGCTCAAGCTGATCGACGTCAAGGCGCGCACGCCCTATGTCGCCGTCGTCGATGTCGGCGGTTTGGCGGCCATCGCCCAATCCGGCGGGCTGGAGCTGCATCCCTGGGGCTGCAAGCCGGGCGATCCGGAGACGCCTGACCAGATCACCTTCGATCTGGACCCCGACGTGGGGCTGGACTTCGACGACGTGATCGCCGCTTCTCTCGTGGTGAGGGCGAAGCTGGAGGCGCTGGGCCTCAATCCCTTCGTCAAGACGACGGGCGGCAAGGGGCTGCATCTGGTCGTCCCGATCCGCGCCGACGGGCGTTCGAGGGTGAGCTGGGATCAGAACAAGGCCTTCGCCAAGGCCGTGTCCGAGGCCATCAAGTCCGAGGCGCCGGACCGTTTCACCACCACCCTGGCCAAGAAGGCGCGGGGCGGAAAGATCTTCATCGACTATCTGCGCAACGGCCGGATGGCGACCGCCGTGGCGCCCTGGTCGCCGCGCGCCCGGCCGGGGGCGGGGATCGCCTTTCCCCTGTCGTGGGATCAGGTGAAGCCGGGGCTGAACCCGGCCGACTACAATCTGTGGGTCTGGCCCGAGTTGCTTGAGCGGCCCGACGCATGGGCCGATTTCCGCGACGGCGCCGTCAGCTTGAGGCCGGCCCTGCGAAAGATGGGCGTGGACTGACCCTCAGGCGGTCTTCTTGCGCGGCGCCGACTTGGCGGCGGGCTTCTTCGCGGCCGGTTTGCGCGCGCCGCCGGCCGAACCCTTCAGACTGTTCTTCAGCGCCGCCATCAGGTCGATGACGTTGGTGTCGTCCGGCTCGGCCACGTCGACCAGACCCTTGCCGCCCCTGGTCTTGGACTTGATCATCTCGCGCAGGGCGTCGTCATAGCGATCCTTGAAGGCGGTGGGGTCGAAGTCGGCTTCCTTCTGGGCGATGATGCGGGCGGCGATCTCGACCATGTCGGCGTCGGCCTTCACCTTGGGGATGTCGTCGAAATAGTCGTCGGCGTCGCGCACCTCGTCATGGGCGCGCAGGGTGTAGGCCAGCAGGCCCTTGCCGCGCACCTCCAGCGCCAGCTGGCGCTCCTTGCCGCGCAGGACAAGCTGGCCCAGCGCCACCTTGCCCTGCTTCTGCATCGCGTCGCGGATCACGGCGAAGGCCTCGACGCCCGCGCCCTTTTCCGGGACGACGAAGAAGGGATCGTCCCAGTACAGACGGTCGATGTCGGCCTCGTCCACGAACTTGTCGATGGCGATGGTCTTGGTGCTGTCCAGCCGCACCTTGTCGAAGTCGGCGTCGTCGAACAGCACGTATTCGTCCTTCGACACCTCATAGCCGCGCACCAGATGGCTGCGCTCCACCGGCCCGGCGTCGGGGTCGGTCGGCACCATGCGGATGCGGTTGTGGGTGTCCGGATTGATCAGGTGAAAGCGCACGTCGGCGGCGCTGGTCGTCGCGGTGTAGAGCGCCACCGGACAGGTGACGAGCGACAGTTTCAGATGTCCTTGCCAGGTCGGGCGAGCGGCCATGTCATCCTCCATTGTCAGATGGAATGCGCGGCGACGACTTGCGTTCGCCCGAGGCTGCGGATCGCCGGGCGATCGGACGGCGGGAATAGGCCGTGGGGCGAAGGAGTTTCGCCTAACCGCCGCCGCAGCTTCATCGCGCCGTGACGGCGCCGTCGCGTCTACGACATTGCGCGCCTCTAGGTCTGTCCCGCTTTCTCAAGGGGTAGGATCATGAAGCCGATCAGTCTCAAGCGGGGATTTCTGGCGGGCGTCGCCGTCGCTGGTTTGATGGCGGCTGGGGTCGCGCACGCCCAGACCGCCTCGCCTGCCGAAGCGACGACCGCCGTGGACGACATCGTCGTGACCGCCCAGCTGCGCGCCCAGGATCCGATCGAGGTGCCCTTCGCCCTGACGGCCTACAGCGGTTCCTTCCTGGAAAGCCTGGGCGTGCAGGAGTTCGATCAGTTGTCGGCCTTCGTGCCGGGCTTCCTGGTGCAGAACCAGTCGCCGAACAATCCGGGCTTTGTGATGCGCGGCATCACCTCGGACTCGGGCGCCGCCACGGCCGAGCCGCGCGTGTCGGTCTATCAGGACGGGGTGTCGATTTCGAAGTCGCGCGGTTCCTATGTCGAACTGTTCGACATGGAGCGTATCGAGGTGGCCAAGGGGCCGCAGTCGACCCTGTATGGTCGCGGCGCCCTGATCGGCGCGGTGAATCTGGTGCAGAATCGCGCCCGCCCCGGCCAGTACGGCGCCGCCGCCCGCATCGAGGCGGGGGACATGGATTATCGTTCGGTCGAGGGCTTTGTGAACGCCCCGCTGGGCGAGACGGGCGCCCTGCGTCTGGCCACGCGGATGAAGACGCGCGACGGCACGGTCGAGAACCTGCTGGGCGGCGAGAACTACAACTCCATCGAGACGAAGGCCGTGCGCCTGTCAGGCGCCTGGGCGCCGACAGAAGACCTGTCGTTCGACCTGATCGCCAACTATCAGGTCGATGACGCCTCGGCGACGTCATTCAAGTCCATCGCCTATAACCCGGCCGACCCGAACACCGGCGCCGTGCTGGGCGGACGTGATCCGTGGGAGGGCGCGGCCCTGACGCCGGGCGCCGACTTCGACGGCGGCGTGGGTCTGGGGCTGGACCGGGAAGTCTGGGGCGTGACGGGGCTGGCCAAGTGGCGGCTGTCGCCGTCGCTGACGCTGAACTCGACCACGGCTTACCGCACCTTCGACTCGACCGAGGTTTTTGACCCGGACGGCCTGTCGCTGCCGCTGCTGACGGCGGCCGAGCACGCCCACGGCAAGCAGTGGAGCCAGGAACTGCGCCTGAACTACGACAACGGCGGGCGCGTCAGCGGCTTCGTCGGCGCCGGCTGGTTCCGCGAGGAAGGCTTCCAGCGGATGCCGACCCAGTTCGACGAACGTCTGGCGCTGGTGCAACTGGCCGGGCTGCTGGACGGGAGCCCGACGGACGTGGGGCGCAACACCCTGCCGATGGCGGCCTATCCGACGCTGGCGCGGCTGGCTCTGGCGCAGATGCTGACGCCGCTGGGCGGAGGCGCTTTGGCCGGCCCGATCGCCGATAATCTGAAGTCGGCTCATATCGAGACCTCGACCAACTTCGGCGAACTGACCTCGTGGGACGTGTTCGGGGATGTGACGATGCAGGTCACGGACCGGCTGGAGGTCGCGGGCGGCCTGCGCTGGACCACCGACGACAAGACGACGGGCTATTCCGCCGCCGTGCTGAACGGGCGCTCGACGCTGGGCGGCCTGCTGGCCGTGGCGCAGGGGGCCGTGCCGCCCGCACAGGTTCCGGCCCTGCTGGCGGCGCTGGCCAACCCGATGTACGGCCAACTGCCCGAGACGATGGTTCCTCTGTTCGGCATCACCAGCCAGCCGACGGCGGGCAATGGCAGCCGCATCGACGCGGATCACAAGGACGACGGCTTCACCTGGCGGCTGAACGCCCGTTACGCCCTGTCGGAAGACGCCAGCCTGTACGCCAACTATGCGCGCGGCCGTCGCCCGGAGGTGCTGGAAGTGCGCGGCCCCTCGGCTCCGCTGGGCGCGCCCCAGTTCGAGGTGGTCGCGGCCGAAACGGTCGACAGCTTCGAGGTCGGCTATAAGACGGCGCTGATGGATCGGCGCCTGCGTCTGGATGCGGCGGTCTTCCACTACGCCTATGACAACTTCCAGACGACCGAGCAGGACGGAACCCGCTTCGTCACCATCAATGCGGGCGAGGCCAGCGCCTATGGCTTTGAAGGTCAGGCGGCCTTCGCCGTAGCGCCGACGTTCGACCTGTTCGCCACCTATGGCTACAACCACTCGCGCTTCGACAGCGGTGCGCGCAAGGGCAACCGCTTCCGCCTGTCGCCGGATCACATGGCTTCGATCGGTGCGACCTGGCGCCTGCCGGTCGAAGGCGGGGCGTTCGAGGTCCAGCCGACCTATACGTGGCAGTCCAAGGTCTTCTTCGACGACGACAACGACCGCCCGGACCTGCAGACCGGCAACTTCGTACCTGACCTGATCCAGGACGAGTATCAGGACGGTTATGGCCTGCTGAACCTGCGGGTGCGCTACGCCCCGTCGAGCGGGAACTGGGGCGTCGAGGCCTTCGGCGACAACATCCTGGATGAGAAATACATCAAGGATGCAGGCAATACCGGCGATGCGCTGGGTCTGCCGACCTTCATCGCCGGGCGCGGGGCCAGCTATGGCGTCGCCTTCACCCTGCGCTACTGAGGGCCGCGAAGATGAGCATGAACCGTCGCGGCCTGCTGGGCCTGTTCGGGGCGGGGGCGGCGGCCGGTTGCGCCACGCTTCCCTCGGGCGCAGACGTCGCCGTCGCCTTCGTCCACGGCGTCGCATCGGGCGATCCGGCGACGGATCGGGTCATCCTGTGGACGCGGGTGACGCCCGAGATCGGACAGGCCGGGCCGGTGTCGGTCGTCTGGCGCGTGCTGGAAGGCGAGGGCGACCGCGTGGTCGCCACGGGCCGCGTCATGACGGGGCCGGAACGCGACTATACGGTCAAGGTGGATGCGGCCGGGCTGAAGTCGGGCCGGGATTATCGTTACGATTTCGCTGTCGGCGAGACGCAGTCGCCTTTGGGCCGGACCCGGACGCTGGCGGCGGACGGCGTGGCGCCAGTCAATCTGGCGGTGGCGTCATGTCAACTGCACCCCGGCGGACTGTTCAACGCCTATGAGGCCATCGCCGCCCTGCCGTCATTGGACGCCGTGGTCCATCTGGGCGACTACATCTATGAATATGGGGCAGAAGACGACGCCTATGGCATGGCGACGGGGGCGAAGCTGGGTCGCGAGCCGCAGCCGCCGCATGAGATCGTCACCTTGGCCGACTATCGGCTGCGTCACGCCCAGTACAAGACCGACCCCGACCTTCAGGCCGCTCACGCCCGCGCCCCTTTCATCTGCGTCTGGGACGATCACGAGACGGCCAATGACGCCTGGATGCACGGCGCGGAGAACCATCAGCCCGAGACCGAAGGCGACTTCGCACAGCGCAAGGCGGCGGCGCTGAAGGCCTATTACGAGTGGATGCCGATCCGCGAGGCTGAGCCCGGCGCGCTGAAGGAGGCGATCCACCGCAGCTTCCACTTCGGCGACCTGGCCAGCCTGATGATGGTCGAGACGCGGCTGACCGGCCGCACCGAGCCGCTGGACTACGCCAAGGATCTGACGGCCATGGAGGGACCGGACGGCGAGCCGGTGCTGGACCTGGACGCCTTTCGCGCCAAGCTGAACGATCCCGTGCGCGATCTGATGGGCGCCGAGCAGCGCGACTGGCTCAAGCGCGAACTGTCCGCGTCAAAGGCCAGGGGGCGGCCGTGGCAGGTGCTGGGCAATCAGGTCGTCATGGCGCGCGTGGCCGGGCCCGACGTGTCGCGCACCCTGACCGAGGCCGAGGTTCAGGGCCTGATGGCCCGGATTCCCGAGGCTTACCGCGACCAGTTCGAACAGGCCCTGTTCCTGTTCAAGATGGGGTTGCCGTTCAACCTCGACGCCTGGGACGGCTATCCGGCCGGCCGCGAGCGCCTCTACGCGGCCTTCGCCGAGGCGGGGGTGCAGCCCATCGTCCTGTCCGGCGACAGCCACGCCTTCTGGGTCAATGAACTGAAGGACGCGGGCGGCGCGCGTCGTGCGATCGAGTTCGGGACCAGCGCGATCTCCAGCCCCTCGATCGGCGACGCCATCGGCGGCTTCCCTCTCGGCGCGGCCCTGATGCAGGCCAATGACGAGGTGCGCTTCTGCGACCAGTCGGCCAAGGGCTTCATTCTGCTGACCCTGACCGAGGATCGGGCCGAGGCGGCGCTGATGCAGGTCTCGACCCTGTTCGCCAAGCCGTTCGAGGTCAGCGCGCTGAAGCAGGTCGTGGTGATTCGCGCAGACGGGGCGATAACAGGCGTCTGATCGTCAGGGCAGGGCAGGGGCGCGGCCGAAGGGGCGGCGCTCCGGTTCGGCGGGGGCTAAACCGTTCCTGCTACGGTCACAATCGCGCCAACTCGTCGCTTTGACGCAAGGGCGTCATTTCCCTTAGGAAAAAGTCTGGCAGAACGGTGAGGCGCGTGGGGCGTCCTCCGCAGCGCCGTCCCACAACCTATCGGAGATGATCGACACGCCCGTGCCCGCCAGCTTCCTCCTGCTAATTATACTCGTCCTGCCCTTCGTCGGGGCCATGATCGCCTCGGGGCTGCCGCGTCACGCGCGGACCTCTGCGGCTGCTCTGTCGTGGATCATCGCCCTGATCAGCGTCGGCTGTCTGGCGGTGCTCTGGCCCCGATTCCAGGACGGCGAGGTGTTGAAGCTGACGCTGGCGTGGCTGCCGTCCCTGGGGGTGAATTTCACCATTCGGCTGGACGGCCTGTCCTGGGTGTTCAGCGCGCTGATCCTGGGGATCGGCGCCCTCGTGGTGCTGTATGCGCGCTACTACATGTCGCCGAAGGATCCGGTGCCGCGCTTCTTTTCCTTCCTGCTGGCCTTTATGGGCGCCATGCAGGGCGTGGTGCTGTCGGGCAATCTGATCCAACTGGTTGTCTTCTGGGAACTGACCAGCCTCTTTTCCTTCCTGTTGATCGGCTACTGGCACCAGAACGCCTCGGCGCGCGAGGGCGCGCGCATGGCGCTGACCATCACCGCCACGGGCGGGGTGGCCCTGCTGGTCGGCATGATCCTGATCGGCCGCATCGTCGGCAGCTATGAGCTGGACGCCGTCATCGCCGCGCGCGACGTCATCCTGGCCAGCCCCCTCTATCCGGTCGCCCTGGGTCTGATCCTGATCGGGGCCCTGACCAAGAGCGCCCAGTTCCCCTTCCATATCTGGCTGCCGCGCGCGATGGCGGCGCCGACGCCGGTCAGCGCTTATCTGCACTCGGCGACGATGGTGAAGGCGGGCGTCTTCCTGCTGATGCGGTTCTGGCCCGTCTTCGGCGAGACCGAGATGTGGTATTTCGTGGTCGGCGGCTTGGGCCTGACGACCCTGCTGGTCGGCGCCTGGTGCGCCATCTTCCAGCACGACCTGAAGGGCCTGCTGGCCTATTCGACCATCAGCCACTTGGGCCTGATTTGTCTGCTGCTGGGGCTGGGGTCGGACCTGGGGGCCATCGCCGCCATCTTCCACACCATCAACCACGCCACCTTCAAGGCCTCGCTGTTCATGGCGGCGGGCATCATCGACCACGAGGCCGGCTCGCGCGACATGCGCAAGCTCAGCGGTTTGATCCGCTTCATGCCGATCACCGCCACCCTGGCCATGGTCGCCGCCGCCGCCATGGCGGGCGTGCCCCTGCTGAACGGTTTCCTGTCCAAGGAGATGTTCCTGGCCGAGGCCCTGGCCAGTACCCAGACCTCGGCGTTGAACCAGGCCCTGCCGGTGCTGGCGACACTGGCGAGCGCTTTCAGCGTCCTGTATTCGCTCCGCTTCATCCACACGACCTTCTTCGGTCCGCCGCCGACCGAGCTGGACCGCGTTCCGCACGAGCCGCCCGGCTGGATGCGGCGCCCGGTCGAGGTGCTGGTGGCCCTGTGTCTGCTGGTCGGGGTCTTCCCGGCGGTCACCGTGGGGCCCTTTCTGCGCAGCGCGGCCGTGACCATGCTCGGCTTCGACCTGCCCTATTACAGCCTGGCCCTGTGGCACGGCTTCAATCTGCCGCTGCTGCTCAGCGTCATCGCCATGGCGGGCGGGATCGGCCTCTATGTCGTCTTCGGCAAGGCGCTGAACGCCAATCCGCGCGGCGGACCCTGGGGCATGAAGCGGCTCAACGGCGGCTATCTGTTCGAGCGCTCCCAGGTCATGCTGATGGACCTGTCGCAGTGGATCGTGCGCCACCTGGGCGCGCAGCGCCTGCAGCCGCAGCTGCGGCTGATCCTGCTGACAGCCCTGCTTTCGGCGGCTGTGGCGGCGGCGGGCGGTTTCGTCCTCACCTGGCCCGAGTTCCGCGTACCCCAGGCGCACAACCTGGCCTTCGCCGCCCTGTGGCTGGCGGGGGGAGCCTGCGCCCTGGCCGCGGCCTGGCAGGCCAAATACCATCGCCTCGCCGCTGTTATTCTGATGGGCGGGGCGGGGCTGGCCAGTTGTCTGACCTTCGTCTGGCTGTCGGCGCCGGATCTGGCCCTGACCCAGCTGGTGGTCGAGGTGGTGACCACGGTGCTGCTGCTGCTGGGCCTGCGCTGGCTGCCCAAGCGGCTGGCTGAGATCCATGTGCCCGAGTCCGAGAAGCGCCGTGCGCGCTGGCGTCGTCGGCTGGATCGAGGCATCGCCATCTTCGCCGGGGCGGGCGTGGCTCTGATCTCCTGGGCCGTCATGGTGCGGCCGCCGGTCGAGGGGGTGTCGCGCTTCTTCGTCGAGAAGGCCTATGGGGAGGCGGGCGGCCGCAACGTCGTCAATGTCATCCTGGTGGACTTCCGGGCCTTTGACACCTTTGGCGAGATCACCGTCCTGGGCGTCGTCGGCCTGACGGTGCTGGCCCTGCTGCGCCGCTTCCGCCCGGCCAGCGACAGCCTGTCCCAGCCGATGCAGAAACGCGTCCAGGATGCGTCTGACCGCGCCCGCGAAGGCCGCAGCGAGGGCGACACCCTCAGCGACACCATGCTGATCCCCGGCGTGGTGATGCGCTGGCTCTTCCCCTTCATCATTCTGTTGGCCGTGCATCTGTTTCTGCGCGGGCACGACCTGCCGGGCGGGGGCTTCGCTGCAGGGGTTGCGCTGTCGATCGCCTTCATCCTGCAATATATGGCGTCTGGCGCCCGCTGGGTGGAGGAGCGGCTTGAGATCCGCCCGATCATCTGGATCGGCGTCGGTCTGTTGATCGCCGCGATCAGCGGCGCCGTGGGCTGGATTTTCGACCAGCCGTTCCTGACCTCCTATTTCCAATACGCCGACCTGCCGCTGCTGGGCCGCGTGCCGCTGGCCAGCGCCGTGCTGTTCGACCTGGGCGTGGTGGTGCTGGTGGTCGGCGCTACCGTTCTGGTGCTGGTCGCCCTGGCTCACCAGTCACTGCGCCGCGCGCGCATCGAGGAAGCCGAGGCTGAGGCAGAGGCCGAGCAGAAGGGAGGGGCGCAATGACCCAGATCGTCCTGGCCCTGGCCATCGGCGTGCTGACCGCCTCAGGGGTGTGGCTGATGCTGCGCCCGCGCACCTTTCAGGTCGTCATCGGCCTGTCGCTGGTCTCCTATGCAGTCAACCTGTTCATCTTCTCCATGGGGCGGCTGCGTTCGGGCGCGGCGGCCTTCACCAGCAAGGGCGCCGAGGATCCGGCCCTCTACGCCGACCCGACGCCTCAGGCTCTGGTGCTGACGGCCATCGTCATCAGCTTCGCCCTGACGGCCCTGTTCCTGGTCGTGCTGCTGGCCTCGCGCGGCGAGACGGGCAGCGACCACGTCGACGGACAGGAGACGCCCGAATGACCGATTGGCAGGAACATCTGATCATCGGGCCGATCGTTCTGCCCATGGTCATCGCCGCGGCCATGCTGCTGTTTGACGAGCGGCGCCGTCTGTTGAAAGGCGGCCTTAGCCTGTTCGCCATGGCCGCCATCCTGGTCATGGCCCTGGCCCTGCTGCATGAAAGCGCGACCGGCGCGGCGGGCGGCGGCGACACCGCCCGCGTCTATCAACTGGGCGACTGGCCGGCGCCGTTCGGCATCGTCCTGGTGGCGGATCGTCTGTCGACGCTGATGGTGGCCCTGACCAGCGTGCTAGGCGCCTGTTCAATGATTTTCGCCCTGGCGCGATGGGACCGGGCCGGGCCGCGTTTCCACGCCCTGTTCCTGTTGCTGGTCATGGGCGTCAACGGCGCCTTCCTGACGGGCGACCTGTTCAACCTCTTCGTCTTCTTCGAGATCATGCTGGCGGCTTCCTACGGCCTGGCCCTGCATGGTTCGGGCGAGGCGCGGATTCGCGCCGGGCTGGCCTATATCGCCGTCAACCTGACGGCTTCCATGCTGTTCCTGATCGGGGTCAGCCTGATCTACGGCGTGACCGGCACCCTCAACATGGCTGATCTGGCTGTGCGCATCCCCCAGATCGCTGCGGCGGACCGGGGCCTGTTCCACGTCGGGGCGGCCGTGCTGGGCGTGGCCTTCCTGACCAAATGCGCCATGTGGCCGCTCGGCTTCTGGCTGACCACCACCTATTCGGCGGCCAGCGCGCCGGCGGCGGCCGTCTTCGCCATCCTGTCCAAGGTCGGCGCCTATGTGATCATCCGTCTCAGCTTCCTGCTGTTCGCGCCCGACAGCGGCGCCTCGGCCGGGTTCGGCCAGTTGTGGATCCTGCTGGGCGGGCTGGCGACCATCGGCTTCGGCACGGCAGGCATGATCGCGGCGCGCGACCTGTCGATCGCGGCGGCCTACGCCGTCATCGTCTCTTCGGGCACGGTGCTGGCGGCGGTCGGGACCGGTAACGCCGACGTCTTGGGGGGAGCGGTTTTCTATCTGGTCGGCTCGACCCTGGCCTGCGGCGCTCTTTTCATGCTGGCCGAGGTGCTGAACAGAGGCCAGGACCTGGGCGCCCGCTCGGGCCGCGCCGTCTTCGACGATGAATATTTCGATCCCTTTGACGACGAAGAACGCAATGAGCCGGGTCTGGTCATTCCCGCGGCGGTGGCGGCTTTGGGCGGAGCCTTCCTGATCTCGACCCTGATGATCGCCGGCCTGCCGCCCCTGGCGGGCTTCATCGGCAAACTGGCCATGATGGAGGCCCTGTCGGGTCTCGGCGGCTGGGCCGGTTACGGAGTGATCGCGGCCCTGTCCTTGGCCTCTCTGGGCGCGCTGATTGGTCTGACGCGGCTGGGCATGGCGGCGCTGTGGGCGCGCGATGACGACGCTGAGCCGGCGATCGTCGTCGGCGCCGCCGAGGGCGTGGCCATTGCGGGCCTGCTGGCGGCCTGCCTGTTCCTGGCGGTTTTCGGCGAGGCGGGCTTTACCTACGCCGACCACACCGCCGATTGGCTGGTGCGGCCTGACGCCTATATCCGCGCAGTGCTGGGAGGCGGCGCATGATCCGGGCGGTTCTGCCTCACCCCATACTGTCACTGGGACTGTTCGGGGCCTCGCTGCTGCTCAGCGGCTCGACGGCGCCGCCGTCCCTGGCTCTGGCCCTGCTGATGGCTCTGGCGGCGCCTCAGATCATGCGCGTGCTGGATGTCGAGCCGGTGCGGCTAAGAAAGCCGCTGACTTTGCTGAGCTTCGCCGTGGTCGTCACGCGCGACATCATCCGTTCCAACTGGGAGGTGGCGCTGGTCGTACTGGGTCTGAACCCGTCGGGCGACAAACGCGTCTCGGGCTTTGTTCACATTCCGCTGGAGATGCGTGATCGCTATGGCTTGGCGGTCCTGGCGGTGGTCATCACCAGCACCCCGGGCACGATCTGGGTGGAGTATGAGGACGCGACCGGCGTGCTCCTGCTTCACATCCTCGACCTTCAGGATGGGGACGACTGGGCGGAGCGCATCAAGAATCGTTATGAGCGCCGTCTGATGGAGATTTTCGAATGAGCGGCGCCGTCTTCTACTGGGCGCTGGTCGTGGCGCAGCTGTTTCTGGCGGGCGCGGCCCTGATCGGGGTGTGGCGCATCGCCAAGGGTCCGCGCGCCCAGGACCGCATCCTGGGACTGGACACCCTTTATCAGGCCGGGATGCTGCTGATCGTCGCCTTTGGCGTGCGGACGGGAACCCAGCAGTATTTCTATGCGGCCGTGATCATCGGCATGCTGGGCTTCACCTCTTCGGTCGCTCTGGCCAAATTTCTGATGCGCGGCGAGGTGATCGAATGAGCGGCTTTCCGGCCAATGTCCCGGCCTGGGCGGCCCTGCTGGCGGCGGGGCTGGTGCTGTTCGGCGCCGGGCTGACCTTCATCGGCGCGCTTGGTCTTGTGCGGCTGCAGACCTTCTATGAGCGGGTTCATGCCCCGACTCTGGGGGCGACGCTGGGCATGTTCGCGGTCTTGTGCGGCTCGGTCGTCTATTTCACCGGGGCCGAGGGGCAGTTCATGCCGGTGGAACTGCTCGCGGCGGTCTTCTTCACGGCGACGACGCCGGTGACGCTGATCATTCTGGCCCGTGCGGCTCTGTTCCGCGACCGCACGGATCGGTCAGGCGACGGCGTCAGGGTGCCGCTGGAAGGCGAGTGCGCGGGCGTGGTCCGGACGCCGCCGGACGTGATTACTGATCCTCGTCGAAGCGACGCGCCACAAGATCGGTAAGTGCGGCCACGGCCTCCGGGGCGTCGCGCCCCTCTGCCTTCACCTCCACGTCGCAACCGATCCCCGCCCCCAGCATCAACAGGCCCATGATCGAGCGGGCGTCCACGCTCACCCCGTCGCGCGTGACCTGAATCTCGGATTCGAATTCCGAGGCCAGCTTGACGAATTTGGCCGAGGCGCGGGCGTGCAGACCGCGCTGGTTGCAGATGTTCAGGGTCGCCGTCGCGCGGGAGGCTGGATCGGCCGTGTCGGTCATTTTTCGCCCGCCAGGACCCAGGAGGCGACCGAGATATATTTGCGCCCGGCGTCCTGAGCATGGGCCACGCAGGCCTCAAGGCTTTCGCGGCCGCGTACGCTGGCCAGTTTGATCAGCATGGGCAGGTTCAGCCCGGCGATCACCTCGGCGCCGGTCTGCTCCATCACGGAGATGGCCAGATTGGACGGGGTGCCGCCGAACATGTCGGTCAGCAGGATCACGCCCTCGCCCTCGTCGACGGCGGCGGCGGCGTCGACTATGTCGCGGCGGCGCCGCTCCATGTCGTCTTCGGGGCCGATGCAGATGGCGGCGACGCCGCGCTGCGGCCCCACCACATGCTCCATCGCCGACAGGAATTCAGAGGCCAGGCCCCCGTGGGTGACGATCACCAGCCCGATCATATAGGCTTCACCAAAGACATCCCCTGCTCGCCTGCGCGAGCGACAAGCCTCATTTCATAGGGCAATCGCGGCGCGGATCAAAGAGCGGGCGGCGCCATCGCGGAAACGGCGTGAAGGGCGGCCGTTGCGACGGCCGCCGCCGAGGCCGGTCGCGGGTCCAGATCAAGCTGAGGCAGGGACACGCCCTCTATGGTCCGCCAGGTCGGCTGCGGCAGACGCTCGACCGGCTCTCGCGTCAGGCGCAGGGCGAGGGCCAGGCGCGTCGAGGGGCGGAAAGGCCGGGTGATGATGCCGACGCCGCGCACCTCCATCCGGCCTGCGATGGTGTCGGGCACGGCGGCGTACAGGGCGCCGCGACAGGCGAAGATATCCACCCAGTCGTCGCCGACCAGCCGCCACCCGTCCTGCATCAGCCGCAGCGCCAGGTCGCTCTTGCCTGCGCCGGACGGTCCCTGAATCAGCACGCCGCGCCACCCCTGCGACGTGCGGGCGGCGACGACGCTGGCGTGGACGGGCTGGCGGGCGGGGGTCATGCGCGCTTGCCGACGGCGGGCAGGCTGACTTCGAAGCGGGCCCCCAGCACGGCGCCGTCTTCGCCCTTGCGGTTCTCGGCGCGGACCCGGCCGCCGTGGGCGTCGACGATCTGGCGCACGATGGACAGGCCCAGCCCCGAGTTGGCGCCGAAGGCCGTGCCCTTGGGCCGCGAGGTGTAGAAGCGCTCGAACACCGTCTCCAGATTCTCGGCGGGAACGCCGGGGCCGTCGTCGTCGATGCGGATACGCAGCGGCAGATCGGGCTGGCTGTCGTCGCGAGACAGGCTGACGCGCACCTCGCCGTCAGCCGGGCTGAACGAGCGGGCGTTGTCGATCAGATTGCGGAACACCTGACCCAGCGGCACGTCGCGGCCCATGACGCGGGCGTTGTCGGTCGCTGCCGTAAAGCGAACGGTCGGCTCATCGGGTTTTCGACCGGCCTCATAGACGCCGATGATGTCGCCCAGCAGTTCGTTCAGGTCGATGGCGCGTGGTCGGTCGCGCGACAGTTCGGCGTCCAGGCGCGAGGCGTTGGAGATGTCGGTGATCAGACGGTCCAGACGTCGGACGTCCTGTTGCAGCAGATTGGTCAGGCGCGCGCGCTGCTCCTCGGTCTTGACCAGAGGCAGGGTCTCCAGCGCCGAACGGATCGACGTCAGCGGGTTCTTGATTTCGTGCGACACATCGGCGGCGAAGCGTTCGATGGCGTCCATCCGCGTCGACAGGGTGTCGGTCATCGATTCCAACGCGCGGGCCAGGTCGCCGATTTCGTCCTTGCGGTCTTCCAGGTCGGGCAGGGAGATGGCGCGGGCGCGTTGCAGACGCACCTGATCCGCCGCCGCCGACAGCCGCATGACCGGCCGGGCCACGAACAGGTGCAGCACCAGGGACGCCAGCAGGTTCACCGCCAGGGCGACCAGGGCGAACGGCATTAGGGCGCGCCGCTGGGCGTCCAGGGTGGCGTTGACGTCCCCGGCCTCCAGCGTCAGCACGCCCAGAACCTGCTGCACATGGCGCACCGGCAGGGAGACGGAGACGACGCGCTCGCCTTCCTCATTGCGACGCAGGGAAGCCTGGGGGGCGCCCGTAAGCGCGCGCTCCACCTCGGCCGACAGTTCAGCGTTGGCGCGGGCCAGGCGCGCTTTCTCGCGCGGCGAGGGCTCTGTTGGAGCCAGAGCCGTTCCGGCGGGCTGGGCCGGGGGCAGGGGGGCGCCCGGAATGGTGTCGCTGACCCGGTAGGAGTCGGACACCTCGATCCCGTCCATGTCGAACAGGCGGGCGCGCTGGCCGGCGGGGATGAAGTTGTCGCGCAGCCACAATGCGGCCGCCCGATCATCCAGCATGGGGTAGGGATCGCCCTGGGTGATGCCCAGTTCGCCAAGGACGTTGGACAGAAGCTCGGCCTGGACGCCGAGGGATTCCTGACGAGCCTCGATCAGCCCTCGCCGCCATTCGTTCAGCAGCAGGGCGCCGCCGAACAGGATCAGCAGGCTGAGAAGATTGAGGGCCAGGATGAATCCGCCCAGGCGCGATCCGCCGAAGCGGAATCGGCGCCGCGTCCGGACGGTTTCAGGTTCAGCTCTCGCGGTAGCGGTATCCGACGCCATACAGGGTCTCGATAGCGTCGAACTCAGGGTCGACCATGCGGAACTTCTTTCGCATCCGTTTCACATGGCTGTCGATGGTGCGGTCGTCGACATAGACCTGATCGTCATAGGCGGCGTCCATCAGGTTGTCGCGGCTCTTCACGAAACCGGGGCGCTGGGCCAGGGCCTGAAGCAGCAGGAACTCGGTGACGGTCAGCTTCACCGGCTTGCCGTCCCAGGTGGATTCGTGACGCGCCGGATCCATCGACAGCTTGCCGCGCTTGATCGCCTTGCCGGCTTCGGCGGCGGCCGGGTCGACGGGATCCAGACCTTCCACGCCGGCGCGGCGCAGCAGGGCCTTCACCCGCTCGATCAGCAGACGCTGGCTGAAGGGTTTGTGTATATAGTCGTCGGCGCCGAGGTTGAAGCCGAGGATCTCGTCGATCTCCTCGTCCTTCGACGTCAGCATGATGACCGGCAGGGCGGAGGTCTGGCGCAGGCGGCGCAGCACTTCCATGCCGTCCATGCGCGGCATCTTCACGTCCAGGATCGCCAGGTCAGGCGGGGTCGTCTCCAGCGCTTCCAGGCCCGAGGCGCCGTCGTGATAGGCGGTCACCGTGTGGCCGTGGCTTTCCAGAGCCAGGGAGACGGAGGCGACGATGTTCTCGTCGTCATCGACCAGAGTGATGTTGGCCAAGGGCTTCTCCTTAGTGCGGGCGGGGAACGTCCGGTCCGCCGTCGTCTGCACAACGCACGGCAAGCGTAACTGTTCTACTCGATCGTGGTGACTTTACGTTCACACAAAATGGAGCGCGTCGTCGCGGCTTTCAACCACCGGAGTCAAAAGCGAAACCCGACCTTAAGCTTGGGGCCGCAGGATAGGCGTCTGTGCTTGCGAAGGGCGTCATGGCCGGTCCTGTTCATTACGAAATCTACATCCGCCGCACAGCGCCGGCCGACTGGTCCCTGTATCAGGCGGTGGAGGATCGTCGTCAGGCCGTCGACGCCGCCGAGGACCTGCTGCGGGATCGCGAGGCGGTCGCCGTGCGCGTCACCAAGGAGACGCTGGACCCCGAGACGATGGAGTTCGCCAGCGTCATCATCCTGACGCGCGGCGCGCCGGAACTGTCGCGCAAGCGCCCGCCCGCCGTCGATCAGCGCGGCCCGGCCTGTCGCGGCGTCGGCGACCTGTACGCCCCTCATGCGCGCGAGACCATCGGCCGGGTGCTGGAGGACTGGCTCAACCGTCAGGGCGCGACGGCGTTCGAACTGCTGCACCGCCCCGATCTGGCCGAGCGGCTGGAGGCGTCCGGCGTCGAGCTTCAGCACGCGATTCAGAAGATCGCCGTGCCCGAGGCGCAGGCCACCCCGGGCCAGTCGGTGCACGACCTGATGCGCCACTATCAGCGCCTGGCCGAACAGGCGATCGAGCGGCTGCTGACCACCGGGCGCAAGAAGCAATTTCCCAGCTTTGAGGATCGGCCGGTCGCGGCGACGGCCCTGGCGCTTCAGGGCGCGGCGGACCGGGCCTTTATCATGGGCGGAGCGGTGGCGGGCGCCCTGCGCGGCCTGCCCGGCGCGCGGGCGCGGGTCGAGCGGCTGATGGACATCTGCGATCAGGCTCCGGCCGAAGGCGCTCCGCGCGCCCTGGTGCTGGTGCCGGTGGAGCAGATTCTGTGCGAGCTTCTGGGCTCCCGTCACGGCCTGGCCCAGGTGCTGGGGCCGGGGTTGGATCAAGGCGCCAGCCTGGCGGCGGTGGTGCGCATGGCCGCCCCGCGCGAAGTGGACGCCGTCCTGGCGCAGGACGCGCGCCTCAGCCTTCTGGCCCCGCCGATCGAGGGGCCGGTGCGGCGTCTGGGCGAACGACTGGCGGCGGGCGAGTTTCCCCTGCTGGCCGCCTCTCTGGCGCGCATGGTGCTGCGCGAACTGATGAGCCAGCGCCGCCTGCGGCCCGGCGACGCGGTCGGCGAGATCGAGATCCTGCGCGTCCTGGCGATGGCGCTGACGGCCACGGCGGGGCGTCTGCTGACGCTGGAAGAGGTGCAGACCGCCTTCATCGAGCGGTCGAAAGGGCTGGTCGCGGCCGATTTCGTCGCCGCCTATGTCAAGGATTGCGCCAGCGTCCTGTCGGAAGCCGAGCGGCTGACGCGCCTGTGTGAAAACGTCACCGGCGGCGCCAATAAGCGGGCGGCCGCGCGCTGGCTGGACGCCTGCGTCGCCTCCCTGCGTTTCGAGACGGAAATGCGGGCCCGGACGCCCGGCGCGACGCCGCCGGGACAGCGGCTGATGGCTCTGGCCGAGCTTCAGCGCGGCGTGCGCAAGGCCGGACTGTTCGAGCGCGAGACGCAGGGCGTGGTGGAGGCCCTCGGGGCCGTCGGAGGTTCGATCGAGGCCGATGCCCGGCTCACGGCTCAACTGGCCCGCGCGCCTGCTCCGGTCCCGCAAAAGCTGGCGGTCCTTCTGCGTCTGGCGGCGGGGGAGACGGGGCCGAGCGGACCGGTCGCGGAGCGCGCCCGCGCCGAGGCGCTGCGCCTGATGCGCGCCCCCGACGTCCGCGCCGCCCTCAGCGCCGAGCCGCAGGCGGTTCAGGCCCTGCGTCCCCTGATGCAGGCGGCCGGACTGGCGGCCTGAGGCCTTACTCGATCAGCAGTGTTGGCCCGCCGCCCAGCCCGACGACCAGGCCCACTGGAAGTTGTAGCCGCCCAGCCAGCCGGTCACGTCCGCGACCTCGCCGATGAAGAACAGGCCGGGGACCGTCTTGGCCTCCATCGTCTGTTGATCGAGGGCGGCGGTGTCGACCCCGCCCAGCGTCACCTCGGCGGTGCGATAGCCTTCCGAGCCGACCGGCTTGACTGTCCAGGCGTTGAGCGCCTCGGCCAGGGCCCGCAGCTTCTTGTCGCCGACTTCCGCCAGTTTGCCCGACAGGTTTTCGCGCACACACAGGGCTTCGGCCAGACGGCGCGGCACGACGCGGCCGACGGCGGTGTGCACGGCCTGCTTGCCGTTCTCGCTCTTGGCGGCCAGAATTTCGGCCGCTGCGTCGCGGTCGGGGGCCAGATCGACGGTGATCGCCTCGCCCTCGCGCCAGTAGGAGCTGATCTGCAGGATCGACGGCCCCGACAGGCCGCGATGGGTGAACAGCAGGCCCTCGCGGAAGACGGTCTCCCTGGCCGGGCGGCCCGCACCCGCCTCCTTGGGCGCCTTGTGGCGGACCACGGCGTCCACCGACACGCCCGCTAGCGGCTTGAGTTGCTCCAGCAGCCCCGGCTCGAACGTCAGTGGAACCAGCGCGGGGCGAGTGTCGGTGACGCGCAGGCCGAAGCGCCGTGCGACCTCATAGCCCCAGCCGGAGGCCCCCATCTTGGGAATGGACTTGCCGCCGCTGGCCACGACCAGAGAGGTCGCCGTCACGCGCGACCCGTCGTCCAAATCGACCTGAAACCGCTCGCCCGCGCGCTCGACCCTCTTGACGCCGAGGCCCAACGACAGGGTCACGCCCGCCGCCTTCATCTCATCCGTCAGCATACGGATGATCAGCTTGGCGCTGTCGTCGCAGAACAGCTGGCCCAGGGTTTTCTCATGCCAGGCGACGCCGTGGCGATCGACCATCTTGATGAAGTCGTGCTGGGTGAAACGCCGCAGGGCCGACAGGGCGAAACGCGGGTTCTCGCCCAGGAAGTTGGCGCCGCTCGTCCCCAGATTGGTGAAGTTGCAGCGTCCGCCGCCCGAGATGCGGATTTTCTCGCCGGGCGCGCGGGCGTGGTCGATCACGCGCACGCGGCGGCCGCGCTTGCCCGCCTCGATGGCGCACATCATGCCGGCCGCGCCGGCGCCGACGATCAGGACGTCGATATCTGAAGACTTCATCGCCTCGCCCTAGCAGGGGAAGGCGCGCGAAGCGACCGTCAGAGGCCCAGCATGGCCCGATAGGTGGGATGCACCTGATCGGCGTATTCCGGGTGCTTCTTCAGATAGCTGGAGAAGAAGGTGCACGTCGGCAGGATCAGCAGGCCCTTGTCCTTCAGATCGGCCAGGACGTGTTTGGCCATGCGGCTGGCGATGCCGCGCCCTTCCAGCGGGACCGGCACGAGGGTTTCGGTGATCAGGCGGCCGCCCGCGACGGGGTTGTAGATGACCACCGCGGTCTCGCCGTCGATGTCCAACTCGTAACGCTTGGCTTCTTCGTTGTCGCGGATTTCGGGGTCCAGGCTCATGTCGTGATCCTTGCTTGAAGAAGGGGTTTAGTGCGCGCCGTCCCAGTTCGGGGCCGCCTTGGCCTCGACGTCCAGCGGCACGCTGAGATCGACGACAGGCAGGGCGGCGCCTTCCATGATGCGGCGGATGATGGCGATGGCGCGTTCGGCCTCGGCCTCGGGGGCTTCGAACACCAGTTCGTCGTGGACCTGCAGCAGCATGCGGGTTTGCAAACCGGCATCAGCCAGAGCGCCGGGCATACGGATCATGGCGCGGCGGATGATGTCGGCGGCCGCGCCCTGGATCGGGGCGTTGATGGCCGCGCGCTCGCCGAACTGGCGTTCGGCGCCGGACTTGGAGTGGATGGCCGGGATGTGGATGCGCCGCCCGAAGACGGTGGTGACGAAGCCCTGCTCCTTCACCAGCGCCTTGGTCCTGTCCATATAGGCGCGGATGCCGGGGAAGCGCTCGAAATAGGTCTTGATGTAGGCTCCGGCCTCGCCCTGATCGATGCCCAGCTGGGCGGCCAGGCCGAAGGCGCTGATGCCGTAGATGATGCCGAAGTTGATGGCCTTGGCGCGGCGGCGCGTCTCGCTGGGCATGCCCTCGACCGGGACGCCGAACATTTCGGATGCGGTCGCCGCGTGGATGTCCAGACCGCTCTTGAAGGCGCGCTTCAGCTCGGGAATGTCGCCGATGTGGGCCAGCAGGCGCAGCTCGATCTGGCTGTAGTCGGCGCTGATCAGCACATGGCCCGGCGAAGCGATGAAGGCCTGGCGGATCTGGCGGCCGGTCTCGGTGCGGATCGGGATGTTCTGCAGGTTGGGGTCGGATGAGGCCAGACGCCCCGTCGTCGCCGCCGCCAGCTGATAGGAAGTGTGGACCCGGTTCGTCTGCGGGTCCATCGCCGCCACCAGGGCGTCGGTATAGGTGCCCTTCAGCTTGGAAAGCTGGCGCCAGTCCAGGATGGTGCGGGGCAGGGGTTGCGTCTGAGCCAGCTCCTCCAGCACGCTGGCGTCGGTGCCCCACTGGCCGCTGGCGGTCTTCTTGCCGCCGGGCAGGTTCATCTCGCCGAACAGGATCTCGCCGATCTGGCGCGGGCTGCCGACGTTGAACGGGCGACCGGCCAGCTTGTGCGCCTCCTGCTCCAGCTCGGCCATGCGCTGGCCGAAGGTCGAGGACAGGGAGCGCAGCCGGTCCGGGTCGACGCGAACGCCGGCCCGCTCCATGTCGGCCAGGACGGCGGGCATGCCGCGCTCCAGCGTCTCATAGACGCTCGACAAGCCCTCGGCGGCCAGACGCGGCTTCAGCAGGCGGTGCAGGCGCAGGGTCACGTCAGCGTCCTCGGCGGCGTAGCAGACGGCCGACTTCAGCTCGACGTGCTTGAAGCTTTTCTGGCTCTTGCCGGTCCCGGCTACGCTCTTGAAGGTCATCGGTTCGTGGCCGAGGTGCAGGCGCGCCAGTTCGTCCATGCCGTGGCCGTGCAGACCGCCTTCCAGCACGTAGGAGATCAGCATCACGTCGTCGATCGGGCTGACACGCACGCCGCGCCGGGCCATGACAGCGAGGTCGTATTTGATGTTCTGGCCGACCTTCAGCACCGACGGGTCTTCCAGCAGCGTCTTCAGCCGCGCCAGGGCTGTCGGCTTGTCGATCTGTTGCAGGGGTGGGCGGGCGTCCCCGCCGTCGCCGAAGTCCAGACCGCCGTCGCCGGTCGGCTCGTGCTCATGCGTCAGGGGGATGTAGCAGGCGTCGTTCGGCCCGACCGCCAGCGACACGCCGCACAGCCCGGCGTGGGTCGAGGACAGGGCGTCGGTCTCGGTGTCGAAGCCGACCACGCCCGCCGCGCGGGCGCGCGCGATCCAGCGGTCCAGCTCCTCCAGCGTCTGCACGCACTCATAGCGGTCGTGGTCGATGGCGTGGATTTCGGCCGGGGCCGCAACTTCGGTCTGGCCATAGCGCGGCGTGGCGACCGGCGCGGTCGGCTGGCGCGTGAAGGCGGAGCCTTCCTTCTGCGGCGCCTTGCCGTCGCCGACGCGGCGGGCCAGCGAGCGGAACTCCATCATCTCCAGGAAGGCCGACAGTGTTTCGGGGTCCGGGTCGCGGATGATGAAGTCGTCGATCGGTTCGGGGATCGGCGCCTCGCAGTCCAGCTTGACCAGTTCACGCGACAGGCGGATCTGATCGGCGAAATTGACCAGCGTCTCGCGGCGCTTGGGCTGTTTGATCTCGCCCGCGCGGGCCAGCAGGGTGTCCAGATCGCCGTATTCGTGGATCAGCTGGGCCGCCGTCTTGGGGCCGATGCCGGGGGCGCCGGGCACGTTGTCGACGCTGTCGCCGATCAGGGCCTGGACCTCGACCACCTTGTCGGGCGTGACGCCGAACTTCTCGAACACGGCCTCTTCTTCGAGGCGGCGGTCCTTCATCGGGTCATACATGACCACGCCGTCGCCGATCAGCTGCATCAGGTCCTTGTCGGAACTGACGATCACCGCCTCACCGCCCGCGTCGCGCGCCTTGCAGGCATAGGTGGCGATCAGGTCGTCGGCTTCGTATCCGACCATCTCGACGCAGTGGACGCCGAAGGCCTTGGTCGCCTCGCGCACCAGCGGGAACTGCGGCACCAGATCTTCGGGCGCCGGGGGACGGTGGGCCTTGTACTGGTCGTAAAGGTCGTTGCGGAAGGTCTTCTCCGAATGATCGAAGACGGCGACCAGGTGCGTCGGGCCGTCCTCGCCCTTCATGTCCTTCAGCAGCTTCCACAGCATGTTGCAGTAGCCCTGCACCGCCCCCACGGGCAGACCGTCCGACTTACGCGTCAGCGGCGGCAGGGCGTGGTAGGCGCGGAAGATGTAGGCCGAGGCGTCGATCATCCACAGCCGCAGGGGCGGCCCGTCTTGAGTGAGGGGGCGGGCGGGGATTTCGGCGGGCGCGTCGGTCATGGCGCGAACATAGGGGGCGGCGACGCCCCCGTCATCCGGCCATGTGACGGATTAGGGCTGCCAGCCGCCCGGCGTTTCGGGAATGACGTCCTCGCCCTCATCGGTGACCTCGCCGCGGGTCAGCTTGACCTCCGCCCAGGCGGCGCGCAGCAGGTCGGTGACGCCCTCGCCCGAGACGCCGGACACCAGCATGGGGCGTCGGCCCGCGACCGCCTCCAGCGCCGCCGCCTTTTCCTCGCGGGCTTCGGGCGTCAGGGCGTCGATCTTGTTCAGGGCCAGAATCTCGGTCTTGTCGGCCAGACCCTCGCCATAGGCCTCCAACTCGCCGCGGATGATGCGATAGGCCTCGACCACATCGTCCTGCGTGCCGTCGATCAGGTGGATCAGGCTGGCCGAGCGCTCGACGTGGCCCAGGAAGCGCGTGCCCAGCCCCGCGCCCTCGCTGGCGCCTTCGATCAGGCCGGGGATGTCGGCGATGACGAAGCGTTCCGACGGGCTCAGGTCCACCATGCCCAGGTTCGGCGTCAGGGTGGTGAAGGGATAGTCCGCCACCTTGGGCCGCGCCGCCGAGACGGCCGACAGGAAGGTCGACTTGCCGGCGTTTGGCAGGCCCGCCAGACCAATGTCGGCGATCAGCTTCAGCCGCAGCCAGATCCAGCGCTCCTGGCCGTCCTGGCCGGGGTTGGCGTGACGCGGCGCCTGGTTGACCGGCCCCTTGAAGCGGGTGTTGCCCCAGCCGCCGTTGCCGCCGGACAGCAGCTTCACCTTCATGCCCGCCTCATCAAGGTCGACGAGCACCGTCTCCTTGTCCTCGTCCAGCACCTGGGTGCCGACGGGGACGCGCAGGACCACGTCCTCGCCCTTGGCGCCGTGCATCTGGCGGCCCTGGCCGTGGTGGCCGGTCTGGGCCTTGAAATGCTGTTGGTAGCGGAAGTCGATCAGGGTGTTCAGCCCGTCGGCCGCTTCGACCCAGACGTCGCCGCCCTTGCCGCCGTCGCCGCCGTCCGGCCCGCCGTTGGGAATGAACTTTTCGCGGCGGAACGAGACGGAGCCCGCGCCGCCGTTGCCGGAGCGAATATAGATCTTGGCCTGATCGAGGAACTTCATGGGCGCCTTATGGCCCAGAAGCGCGACGAATTACAGGCGGGTGCGATCTTAGCTGTGTCTTCAGCCTTTGGCCCAGACGCCGAAGGGGTCGCTCCACGCCATTCCCAGCGCCTTGCCGACGGCAGGGTGGGTGATCTGGCCCTTCAGCACGTTCAGGCCGTGGGCCAGATGCGGATCGGCGCGCAGAGCGTCCAGCCCCTGATCGGCCAGGGCCAGGCCATAGGGCAGGGTGGCGTTGTTCAGGGCTTCGGAGCTGGTGCGCGGCACGGCGCCGGGCATATTGCCGACGCAGTAGTGGATGACGCCGTCGACCACATAGGTCGGATCATCGTGGGTCGTCGGGCGCGAGGTCTCGAAACAGCCGCCTTGATCGATGGCGACGTCGATCAGGACGCTGTCCTTCTTCATCGACGCCAGCTGGTCGCGGCGCACCAGGGTCGGGGCCTCTGCGCCCGGCGTCAGAACGGCGCCGATCACCACATCGGCCTTGGGCAGTTCCTCCTCGATGGCGTGCAGCGAGGAATAGCGGGTGATGACGCGCCCGCCGGTCACTTCGTCGATATGCCGCATCCGGGGGATCGAGCGTTCCAGCACCACGACCTCGGCGCCCAGACCCACGGCCATGCGCGCGGCGTTCAGCCCCACGACGCCGCCGCCCAGCACCAGCACCCGCGCGGGAGCCACGCCCGGCACGCCGCAGAACAGCAGGCCCATGCCGCCCTTGTGCTTCAGCAGGGTTTCAGCCGCCGAGAAGACGCCGATGCGCCCCGCCACCTCGGACATGGGCGCCAGCAGCGGCAGGCCGCCGTTGCGGTCGGTCACCGTCTCATAGGCGATGGCGGCGCAGCCCGAGGCCAGCAGGGCCTTCGTCTGTTCGGGATCGGGCGCCAGGTGCAGATAGGTGAAAAGGATGTGTTCCGGCTTCAGCAGGGCGAACTCGGCGGGCTGAAGCTCCTTGACCTTCACGATCATGTCGCTGTCGGCGAAGACGGCGGCGGCGTCGGGGGCGATGCGCGCGCCTGCCTTGATGTAGTCGTCGTCGGTGAAGCCCGCGCCCAGACCGGCGCCCGTCTCGATCAGGACGGCATGGCCGTGGGCGACGTATTCGCCGGCGGCGGCCGGCGTCAGGCCGACGCGGTGTTCATTGGTCTTGGTTTCTCGGGGGGAGCCGACGCGCATTTTTCTTTCAGTGTCCTAGCCCCAACGTGGGGCGGGCGGACGCTAAACAAGCGGGCCATGCTGCACCAGCGAAAAATAAAACCCCGCGGACGGAAACGTCCGCGGGGCTGAAAAAGGGTTCGCCCGATCCGGGCGGGGACCTTTAGTTCTTGGCGTCGCGAGCAGCGCCTTCGACCGCCTGGCCGGCGGCCTGGGTGTCTTTGCCGACGCCCTGAATGGTGTTGCAGGCGGCGGTGGTCAAAGCTGCAGCAGCGACGGCCAGAATGATGAGTTTGCGCATAGGAGGCTCCTGTTGGTTCGGGCTCCGCGCCCGTCCTCCATACAACGCTACGCTTGGGGTGCGGTTCCGCTGAGACGGAAGGCTGCGACCTCTCGCACATGGGCGGCTTCGCGGGCTTCGGGGGTGACGAAGGTCAGCCGTGCGATCGAGCCGCCGCCGGGCGCGGGAACGATCCGGGCCTCGCCGCGCAGTTGTTTGGCGAAGGCCATCATCAGGGTGCGGCCGACGCCCGCCTCAATGGCGTCATCCAGGCCGGGGCCGTCATCCTCAACTTCTAATACGCTAGTGTCGCCATTGACTTTGAAGCGCACCTTCAGTTCGCCGCCACGGCCGGCGAAGGCGTGTTTCTGGGCGTTAGAAACGGCCTCGACCAGCCACAGGGCCAGGGGCGCCAGCTTGTCGGGGTCGATGATCAGCGGATCGGCCTCGATGGAGGTGGTCACCAGCGGGCCGCGCACCGCCTCGCCTGCGATCAACTGACCGACCAACTCGCGCAGGAAGGTGTCGGCGTCGGCCTCGCGGATATCCTCGCTCTGATAGAGGACGCGATAGATCTGGGCCAGGGCGGTGATGCGCTGTCGCGTGTCGCCCAGGGCTGAGCGTGCTCCGGGGTCGGTCACCGCCCGCTGCTGCATCGACAGCAGGGACGAGATGATCTGCAGATTGTTTTTCACCCGGTGGTGGATTTCGCGCAGCAGGGCGTCCTTCTCCTCCAGCGCGTCCAGAATGTCCTTGTCGCGACGGGTGATGGTCTCGCCCAGATGGCCCAGGGTGCGGGCCAGGGTGCGGATTTCGGCCGGGGCGTGCTCGGCCTGGACCGGGCGAATGGAGAAACGACCCCGCGCATAGATGGCGGCCACCCGCTCCAGATAGTCGAGCCAGCGCACCACGATCCGCTCGGACAGCAACATGACGGCCGCAAACGCGGTCAGCCATGCCGCCAGAGGCAGCAACAGGGTGCCGAACGGGTTCAGCCGCGCCCAGGACAGCAGTCCCGGCGCCGGAGCCGACAGCAGGACGAAGACGTCCTGTCCAGCCAGGGGCGCGCCTCCATAGACATGGCGTCGTCCCTGGGCGTCGCGCGCTTCGAACATGACGGCGGCGCCGTCGCGCGCCCGTTCGGTCCAGCCTTCAGCCTGGCGCGCGCGTTTCAAGGCGAAGGGCGCGGGGTCGGTGGCGATCAGAATGTTTCCGGCTCCATCCGTCAGCGCCGCCTGAGAACCGGGGGGCAAGGCGGGGTCGCGGATGTCCGGCTGGAGCACGCGGAAGGGAACTCTCGCCGCCAGCGCGCCTTGAAAGGCGCCCATCGGGCGCTCCCAACGGACGGCGACGATCAGGGATTCTCCGTCGGCCGAGCGCTGCATCACAACGTCCTCACCCTCGCTCAGGCGCTGATGCCAGACCTGACCCAGGACGCTTTCGTTCTCTTGCGCCTGACCGGCGTTGCGTGACGCGCAGACGGGAGCGCCTGTCGCGCTGTAGCGCGCCAAGCTTGTAATTCCGTCCATCCGGGCGGCGAGGGCGGTCAGGCGCGCTTCGCAGAAGAAGCCGACCCCTTCAGGCGTCAGGGCCTGAAGCAGCACGACGGTTGAGTTGATCCGGGCCTTGGCGTCGGAGGCGCTGCGTTCGGCCGCCAGCTGCAGGTCGATGCGCCGTTCCTGCTCCTGTTTGCGGAACTCCGCCTCGGTCTGGATCACGCCGAGCAGCAGGATGGGCAGCAGACCCAGCGCCATGGCCAGGCCCAGGCGGAATCGGATGCCCTGGACGCTGCGGCGCCCGAGCTTTCGGCCCAGGACCCGGCCGACCCGCACCGCTATTTGCGCCCGGCGCCGCTTAGTCTGTCCGCGTCGGCCAGAATCGAGCGCATGGCGTCGCCCGCCGATTGGCCGTCACGCGCATAGCCGCCGCGCTCCAGCGTGGCCTGCAGCGCCTTGCGCGCGCGCGACACCCGGCTCTTCACCGTGCCGACGGCGCACTGGCAGATTTCAGCGGCTTCTTCATAGGCGAAGCCCCCGGCGCCCACCAGGATCAGGGCTTCGCGCTGCTCTTCCGGCAGGGATTTCAGCGCCTGACGCAGTTCGTCCAGGGCCACGGGCGCTTCGGGGTCGTCGACGGCGATCAGGGTGCGCTCCGCGGCTTCCTGGTCCAGTTGGGTCTGGCGCCACGAGCGGCGCTTTTCAGAATAGAACTGGTTGCGCAGGATCATGAAGGTCCAGGCCTTCATATTGGTGCCCATCTGATAGCTGGCGCGGGCGTCCCATGCCTTCATCATGGCTTCCTGAGCCAGGTCGTCAGCGGCCGTCGGGTCGCCGGTCAGGGTCCGGGCGAAGGCCCGCAGGTGGGGGATCAGGGTGACGAGTTCAGCTTTGAACGCGTTGTCGTCTGATGACGAGGGCCGGGCGGCGGGGGTCGTGGTGGTCACTGCCCCTCCTTGGCGGATGCGCCCTGATCGGCGCGGCGAAGGATTTCCAGAAATTCGTCCGGCACCGGCTCGTTGACGACTTCGTCGAACATATGGCGCAGCTTCACGCCGATGGCTTGCTGACGCAGACGGACCTCTTCGAGATCGCGTTCGTTCGAGGTTGACCCGCTTTTACGCGCGGGGTTGTCCTTAGGTTCGATCATGGAGTGTCGGCCGCCGCCCAAGCCTTATGAAGTCGTTCATAGAGACGCAGAACGCCGCCTCGCCAATAGAGTTCCTACGCCGTTGCGGTTTTATGCTCAAGCTGGACGACGCTCACGGAACCGTGGCGTGTCTGGTACGTTGTCGTCCTCTAAGCCTGTCTCATCAGTGGAGACGGG
This sequence comes from Brevundimonas sp. S1H14, assembly GCF_047716865.1. NCBI lineage: Bacteria > Pseudomonadati > Pseudomonadota > Alphaproteobacteria > Caulobacterales > Caulobacteraceae > Brevundimonas > Brevundimonas sp. S1H14. The sequence goes on from NZ_CP136679.1 coordinate 431,011, forward strand.
CGTCGTCGGGGAAATACATATGAGTCTTCTGGCCAGACTTGCGCCGCATCTGCCCTATGTTCGCCGTTACGCTCGCGCCCTGACGGGCGATCAGAGCACGGGCGATAACTATGTCCGCGTCGCGCTTGAGGCGCTGGCGGCGGGCGAGCGGCAATTGCCCGCCGACATGACGCCGCGGGTGGCGCTCTATCACGTCTTTCACACCATCTGGTCCAGCACGGGGGCCCAGCTGGAAAGCGGCGGAGCGTCCGAAGGCGATGACGCATCGCGTCGCTTGCTGCGCATTGCGCCTCAGTCGCGTCAGGCCTTCCTGCTGACGGCGCTGGAGGGCTTTACGCCGTCCGAGGCCGCCCAGATCCTGGCCGTCGATCCGCGCACGGTCGAGCGCCTGATCTCCGAGGCCCAGTCCGACATCGACGCCGAACTGGCCACCGACGTGCTGATCATCGAAGACGAGGCGATCATCTCGGCCGACATCGAAAGCCTGGTGAAGGAGCTGGGCCACCGCGTCACCGGCACCGCCACCACTCACGATGAGGCCGTGGACGCGGTTTCGCGGCATGCGCCGGGGCTGGTTCTGGCCGATATCCAACTGGCGGACGGGTCTTCGGGCATCGACGCGGTCAAGGATATCCTGCGCAAGTTCGACGTGCCGGTCATCTTCATCACCGCCTTCCCTGAGCGGCTGCTGACCGGCGAAAGGCCCGAGCCGACCTTCCTGATCACCAAGCCGTTCCAGCCGGACACGGTGAAGGCGGCGATCAGCCAGGCGCTCTTCTTCCATCCCTCGCGCCAGAAGGCGGCCGCCTGAGCCAGGGCGGCGCCCCCCGACCCCTTTGAAGGGCTCCGCTGCGGCGGGGCCCTTTTTTGCCGGGCGGAAGCTCAGGCGGCGGGAGAAGCGTCGACCGGCGGCGGCGTCGCCTCCGGGCCGGCGCTGCGGGCGGCCCGGTCGGTGTCCACGACGGGCGGCGCCTCAGGCGTCATGCTGGCTTCCTCGGCGGTTTGACTCAGGCTGGCGTTGTTCACCGCCCAGAGGCCGAGCAGCAACACAGCGGCCGCCCCCGCCGATATGATCAGCAGCATGAGGATGCGCCGTCCGCCCCGGCCCTGGCGTACATACTGGGCCTCGACGGCGTGATGAGTTTCCACGGCGTCAGCGGAGTGGGAGTGCGGGTCTTGATGCGTCATCGGCTCGCGTCCTTGTCTATTCGTCTTATCGGCGGTGTCCCAAGGCGAACGTCGCGGGCGCCCGGCCGTTCCGCTCCAATCCAATCCGGCGGGTTCAGGCGGATTCGACGACGGGAACTGACTCGCCTGCGCGCCGTTATCTGATCGCCGAGGGCGATTCCCCCGCCGACCGCATGGTCGGTCTTTGCTCTCGCCTCATTCTCGATGATGCGACTCCTGGCGGATCCTCAAAAAAGGGTCCGCCTTCTTTTTTGCCTGATGATCAGGCGTCGCCGTTCGCCGGCTTGCTCTGCGGGCGAGAGGCGCCACTATGGGTTCTGAAAGAAAACCCTGATGGGAGACAGACTGATGAGCTTGCGCAACCGACAGTGGATCCTGCGTCGCCGACCGCATGGGCTGATTCAGGACGGTGATCTGGAACTGGCCGAAAGCGTCGTGCCCGACCTGAAGGACGGAGAGGTCCTGGTCCGCACGATCTATCTGTCGATCGACCCGACGAACCGCACGTGGATGAATGATTCCGAAGGCTATCTGCCGCCGGTGGGGTTGGGCGACGTCATGCGCGGGCTGACGCTGGGGGTGGTCGAGCAGTCACGCGGCGAGCGGTTCAAGGAAGGCGATCTGGTCACGCCTCTGTCCGGCGCCTGGGCCGATTACGCCGTCGTGCCCGAGGCGGGGCTGCGCCCGGTCCACCGCGCGCCGGGCCTGCCGCTGACGGCCAATCTCTCCGTCCTGGGGATGACCGGCATGACGGCCTATTTCGGCGTCACCGACGTGCTGAAAGCCAAGGCGGGCGAGACCCTGGTCATCTCGGCGGCGGCGGGCGCGGTCGGCTCCATCGCCGGACAGGTGGCCAAGCAGCGCGGCTGCCGCGTCATCGGCATCGCCGGCGGCGCCGAGAAATGCCGCTGGCTGACCGAAGAGCTCGGTTTCGACGGCGCCGTCGATTACAAGAACGAGGACGTCGGCGACGCCCTGGACCGCCTGGCGCCCGACGGGATCGACCTCAATTTCGAGAACGTCGGCGGCGACATCATGATCGCCGTGTGGAACCGGCTGAAGGTGCACGGCCGCATGGCCGTCTGCGGCCTGATCTCGGCCTATAACGCCACGCGGATGCCGCCTTCGCCCAATTTCTCGCGCATCATCACCCACCGTCTGGACGTGCAGGGTTTCCTGGTCCTCGACTACGCCCACCGCGCCAAGGAAATGGTCGCCGAAATGGGCCCGTGGCTGGCCGACGGCAAGGTCCAGTGGAAGGTGCACGTCGACGACGGCCTGGAAGGGGCGATTGGTTCGCTGAATCGCTTGTTCACCGGCGACCATGACGGCAAGCTGATGGTCCGGGTGTCGGAGGAGCCGGCGGCCTGAGCGAGGAAGAACCGCGCATGACCGAACCGTTGCACGTCCATTTCGAGGATCTCGAGATCGGCCAGGTCATTCCGCTGGGCGCCTGCGCCGTCGATGCGGCGGCGCTGGACCTGTTCGCCGAACGCTTCCTGCCGGGGTGGGACGTCGCCTATGGCGCGCCCGAGGCGATGGTCTACGCCCTGTGGAGCCGCCTGTCCGCCGACCGCATGGGCGGCTGGGCGGGGTCCAAGACCCTGGCGGTGGATGGCCTGCGCTTCCTGCGCAATCCTCCGGCGGGCGAGTTGCTGCGCGGACGGCTGACGGTGATGGGCAAGGACCCGGTCGGCGACGAAAAGGGCGTGGTCATCGCTCAGCAGGACATTCTGGACGAGGCGGGCCGACTGGTCTTCTCCTGCCTGACCCGCGCCCTCGTGGCCCGCCGCTAAACCCCTCCTCCATGTGGCATGGACGAAAAACGCCCCGCCAGCAGCCTGGCGGGGCGTCTTCATTTCATCGCTTTATCCGGGCCTCAAGCAGCGCGAATGCGCGTTAGGCCCGCTTCAAAGAAGCCTCAAGCAGCGCGAACGCGCGTTAGGCTCTTAATCAAGCGTTGGCGGCGGCCGGCTGCGAGGCGGAGCGGGTCAGGGCCATGGCGATCAGACGGTCCCAGCCCAGCAGCGACACCAGATGGGCGTAGATCTGGCCCAGGGCGCCGTTGTCGCGCAGTTCGGCCAGCTTCTCGACCGGCAGGGCCTTCAGCTTGTCTTCCGACACGGCGAAGTATTCGGCGATCTTTTGAGGCGCGCCGGGCGAGCCGTCGGCGTTGCGCGGGGTGAAGGTGGCTTCACGCACCTCGAACAGGTCCAGTTCCTTCAGAAGGTTGACGAAGGACTCGGTGCGTGCGCGCTCCTGCTCGAAGTTGTTGCAGAACTCCATGCCGAAGTTGACGTAGCCGCTGGGCTGGCCGTTTTCGAACAGGGGCGTCTCGCCGCCTTCGACCACGAAGGGGGCGGCGCGGTCGATGCACAGCACCATGCGCTTCTGCTCTTCGTCATTGGCGAAGACGAAGGGGTAGCGGCGGACATAGGCCGGGATATAGGCGTCGGGGCGGAAGTCGCCGTTCTCGATGAACAGGTTCTCGGCCTGGTTCAGGCCCATGGCGGCGACCGGCTGCTTGGCGTCGCCGACGAAGATGATCGGATAGGACAGGGCGGCCGGGGCGAACTCCGTCACCGTCAGCGGCACGACGTGGGTCTGGGCCACGAAGGCGTAGGGCTTGTCCGCGGGCGTCACGCCCAGCTTGCCGTGCACGTCAGCCGACAGCGGCTCGGGCTGGGAATAGAACAGGACAGTGCCCGACAGGGGGCTGTTCGCTTGGGTCGCGTCGGTCATGAAATAGGGTCTTCTGAACAGAAAGGACGGTTCTTCTAGCCCAAGGCCGGGGCCGCCGCAAACGCCGCTGTTTGGCCACAATGAGCCCCGATCGAGCCTGCGGCGCGCGGTCCCGGTTGCGGCGCGGCTCAGGACCCCCTAGCTCTTAGCTCATGGGCGACGCCTGCGATCATGATCATATCGACAGCCGACCCGGCGCCGCCGAGGTCGAACGGGCGATCGCCGCCGTCGAGGCGCGGTTTTCGGCCGATGGCGACCGTATGACCGCCCCGCGCCGCCGCGTGCTTGAACTGCTGCTGTCGGCCGCCGAGCCGGTCAAGGCCTATGACCTGATCGCCCGCTATGGCGTCGATGGTCAGGCGGCCAAGCCGCCGACCGTCTATCGCGCCCTTGAGTTCCTTGAGAAGCGAGGTCTGGCCCACCGCATCGCCTCCATCAGCGCCTACGTCGCCTGCACGGCCGACGCCTGCGCGCCAGGCGGCCATGCGGCGGCCTTCCTGATCTGCGACTGCTGCGGCGCCACCGAAGAGGTGGCGGTCCCCGGCGCCGATGTGATCGCCCAGGCGGCCGCGAAGGCGGGCTATGCGATCGAGCGCACCACGATCGAAGGCCACGGCCGGTGCGGCGCCTGCCGCGTGGCGGCCTGAACGCGATGGACGCCTTGGCCCTGTCGGCGCCGCGCCGGATCAGCGTGCCGATCGACAATCGCTGGGGCGCGGGCGACATGGCCGTGCTGGACTTCGGCGATCCCAAGCGGCCGGTCGACCTGATCTTCGTCCACGCCAACGGCTTCAACGCCCTGACATACCGCTCCCTGCTGCAGCCGCTGTCGGGCGCGCTGCGCATCTGGGCGCCGGATCTGCGCGGTCACGGCCGGACGCGTCTGCCCGCTCTTCCCGACGGCCGCCGCAGCTGGAAGGATCATCGCGACGACCTGATCTGCCTTCTGGAGGCGATCGACGGCCCGCCCGTCGCCCTGGCCGGCCATTCCATCGGCGGGACCAGCGGCCTGATGGCCGCCGCCGAGCGCCCGGATCGGGTCTCGCGTCTGTTGCTGCTCGATCCTGTCGTCTGGCGTCGCGAGATGGTGTGGGCGATGAACCTGCCGCTCGCCGGTCTGCTGTCCCAGCGCTTCCCCATCGTCGCCAACACCCTGCGCCGCCGCGCCCTGTTCGACAGTCGCGAGCAGGCGATGAGCGCCTATCGTGGACGCGGCGCTTTCAAGGGCTGGCCGGACATGATGCTGGCCGACTATCTGGCCGACGGTCTCGTCGAGACGGATCGCGGGCTGGGGCTGGCCTGCGACCCGGCCTGGGAGGCGTCCAACTACGCCGCACAGGCGCACGATCCCTGGCGGGCTCTGGCGAGCTATCCGGGCTCCGTGCGGATTCTCAAGGCTGAGACAGGGGCCTTGTGCGCCGTTGCGCCGTCGTCGCGCCGCCCGAATGTCGAGGTCGAGACCGTGGCGGGCGGCGGCCACCTGTTCCCCATGACCCATGTCGAGCTGACGCGCGACGCCCTGCTGGATCTGGCGGTCTGACAGCCGCGCCATTCGGTGCTAGGCCTTGGCGGCGATGACCTCCGCCGCCCTGAACCCATCTTCTCATACGGACTGGCCGCGCCTGCTGCTCGGGACGCTGATCGGCGTCGTGCTGGGTCTGCTGTTGCTCGGCGTGGTTCTGGCGGCCTGGTGGCTGGGCGTGGCGCGGCACGATCTTCAGCGCCTGACGCCGCCTGAAGGGCTGGAGGCGCGGCTGGAGCAGGCGGCGGGTCCGGCGGCCTTCGGCCTGACACCCGTCTATGTCTACGACCCGGACGGCGCGGGGCGGGGCTGGCTGGCGCAGACGGCGCCGCTATGGGAGGCGCAGGGGCATGAGGTCCGCGCCATCCCGGCCGCCGCCGATGAGGCGTTGGAGAAGGATCTGGCCCGCTTGGCGGAGCGCTGGGCCGAGCCGCCGCGCCGACCGCTGATCCTGTGGCGCGAGGGCGAGGATCTGGTTCTGTGCCGTTGCGACAGCCCCCGCGCGCGAACCCAGGCGCGTCAGGCGCTTGAGGCCCCGTCGCTTGAGGCCCCGTCGTCTGACGCGGAAGCCGTGCTGACGGCCCCGGCTGCGCCGCCGCCCGCGCGCCGCCCGCGCCTGCCGCCTGCGCCGAAATATCCGACGCTGGGCCCGCCGCCGAAAGCCGAGGCGAGCGCGCCGCCGCCGCCAGCAGCCGCCGCGCCGACCCCACGCGCGACCCCGACGCCACGACTGCCGGGCGACCCGGCGCCGACAGCGACCGCACAGCCTGCGCGGGCGACGCCGCCTGCCTCAGCCCCGGCGCCCCGCCGCGAGCGTCAGCCGCGCCGTACCGATCCGCCCGAGGCTCGCCGCGACGCCGACAGCCTGTTCTTCTAAGATTTAGTCCAGCCGGGCGCAGGCGTGGATCAGCCGCTCCACGTCTTCCTCGCTCTGATACAGGCTGAAGCCGAAGCGGATGACGTCGTCGCGCACATCAGCGATGACGTTCATCTCCTGCAGGGCCGTCTTCCAGCGCGGAGCGTCGGCGTGGCGAAGGGCCAGGAAGCGGGCGCGGGGAGCCTCGCCGTCGACCGGATTCAGGATGTCGGCTTGTGACAGGCCGCCCGCTTCTCCGCTTTCAATCGCCGCCTGGAACCGCGCCTGAAGGCCGCGCGCGTGGTGGGCGATCATCGCTGTGGTCAGGCCGTGCTCATCCAGCATCGCGCGCACGGCGTTGAAACGGTAAAGTGCGCTGGCGTCGAAGGTGGCGCCCCAGAACCGGCCGCCGTCGGTGCGGTACTGAACCCCGCCGGGCGGGCCTTCCAGATGGCCGAACTCGGCGAACCAGCCGGTCACGACAGGGCGCGGCCCGAAGCCGGGCGGGGCGTGCAGGAAGCAGGCGCCTTCACCCGCCATGGCGTATTTATAGCCGCCCGCCAGATAGAAGATCTTGTCCGCCACAGTCGACAGGTCGGTCGGCGTCGCCATGAAGCCGTGATAGCCGTCCACGACGACCCACGGCCCCGCCGGGTCGGCCAGTTCCGCCAGTTCGGCGATGCGATCGAACAGGCCGCCGGTACGGAAGAAGACCTGGCTGACGAAGATCAGATCGTGCCCGCCCGCCTGCGCCGCCGCGACGAAACGCTCGGCGAACGTCTCGAACGGGGCCAGGGGCACGCGGGTGACGACGGCCTGACCGGCCTCTTCCCAGCGTTCCGACTGGCGGCGGAAGGAGTGGAACTCGCCGTCGGTGGCCAGGATGCGCATGGGCGCCTTGTCGACCGCTGAGACGATGCGCAGCAGGATCTCATGGGTGTTTGGTGCGAAAATCAGGCTGTCGGGAGAGGGCAGGCTTAGCTCGCGCGCGACGTGTCCCTGAGCCTCGGGGATGACCTCGCCGAAGATCAGGTCCCATTTGCGATCGGCGAAACGGTTGGCCTCGGCCCAGGCCCGGACCTGGCCGTCGAAACTGGCGTCAGGCCACAGATGGTGGCTGTGGGCGGCGAAATGCAGGCGCTCGGGATCAAGACCGAGCGCGCGCGAGAACAGGGGCTTGTAGTTCATGAGGGCAGGCTAACGCGCATGACGGGCCGCGTCACCGGCCAAAGAAAAAGGCGGGCCGCCTGCGCGAACCCGCCTCTCTCAACTCAGCCTTCGGCGCTCAAGCAGCGAGCGACCGCGTCGCGAGCGTAGCGCTGCGCGCGTCAGCGCGCCCTTAAATCAAACTGCCGTGGCAGTGCTTGAACTTGCGGCCCGAGCCGCAGGGACAGTCGGCGTTGCGGCTGGTGCGCTCCCAGTCGGCGGGCAGGGCCTCGACCGGCAGTTTCGAACGATCATCGCCGGTCAGCATGCCTTCCGGGTTCTGGGCCATCGGGTTGGCCATTTCGTTCTCGCCGGTGCCGGGATTCAGGTGGATTTCCTGGAACTCGGGCATTTCCATCGCCGGCGGCGCCTGGAACTGGAACTCGACCGTCATCAGCCAGCGCGTGACGTTGTGGCGCAGGTCGTGCAGCAGCGTCTCGAACAGGTTGAAGGCTTCGGTCTTGTATTCGTTCAGCGGGTCGCGCTGGCCGTAACCGCGCAGGCCGATGACGCCGCGCAGGTGATCCAGATGGACTAGGTGCTCGCGCCACTGCATGTCGATCATCTGCAGCATGAACTGCTTTTCGAGACCGCGCGTCTGATCGGCGCCGATCAGCTCCAGACGCTCGGCGGCGCGGGCGTCGGCGGCGACGGTGATGCGCTCTTCGATCTCTTCGTTCGAAACGCCTTCTTCGGCGGCCCAGTCATGCAGGGGCAGTTCCAGGCCCAGCGTTGAGCGGACCTTTTCGTCCAGACCGTCGATGTCCCACTGCTCGGCATAGGCCTTGGGCGGCATGTACCGTTCGACCAGGTCGTTGATCACGTCGCTGCGGAAATCGGCGACCAGTTCCGACAGGTCGGTGGAGTCCATGAACTCCTGGCGCTGTTCGAACACGGCCTTGCGCTGGTCGTTCACGACGTCGTCGTACTTCAGCACGTTCTTGCGCATGTCGTAGTTGCGGGCTTCGACGCGCTTCTGGGCCGTCTCGACGGCGCGGTTCAGCCAGGGGTGGCTGATGGCCTCGCCCTCGGCCACGCCGAACTGGCGCATGATGGCGTCCAGGCGGTCGCCGGCGAAGATGCGCAGCAGGTCGTCTTCACACGACAGGTAGAATTTCGAGGTGCCGGGGTCGCCCTGACGGCCGGTCCGGCCGCGCAGCTGGTTGTCGATGCGGCGGCTTTCGTGGCGCTCGGTGCCCAGGACGAACAGGCCCCCGGCGAGCAGGGCCTTTTCCCGGGCGGCGGCGATCTCGGCCTTAAACTCGGTTTCCTTGTCGGCCAGCGCCTCGGGCGGGACCTCCATCGCCATGTTGCGCTGTTCCTGGACCCAGCGCTGGATACGCATGTCCAGGTTGCCGCCCAGCTGGATGTCGGTGCCGCGGCCGGCCATGTTGGTGGCGATGGTCACCGCGTGCGGCAGGCCCGCTTCAGCGACGATGTAGGCTTCCTGCTCGTGCTGGCGCGCGTTCAGGACGTTGTGCGGGATGCCGCGGCCGGTGACGTATTCGACGTCATAGGCCAGGTCGCCGACCTTCTGGGCTTCCTTCTCGCGGCCTTCGTATTCGGGCTTCACCTTGCGCGAAACCTCGACCTGATAGTCGTAGGTTTTCAGCAGGTCGGACAGTTCTTCGGACTTCTCGATCGACACCGTGCCGACCAGGATCGGCTGGCCGCGGACATAGCAGTCGGCGATCTGGGCGGCGATGGCGCGGTTCTTCTCGGCGAAGGTGCGGTAGACCTCGTCGTCGTAGTCCTTGCGCAAGATCGGACGGTTGGTCGGCACTTCCAGGACGTCCATCTTGTAGATGTCGAGGAATTCCTGGGCCTCGGTCGCGGCGGTGCCGGTCATGCCGGACAGCTTTTCGTAGAGGCGGAAATAATTCTGGATGGTCACCGAGGCCAGGGTCTGGTTCTCGGGCATGATCTTGACGTCTTCCTTGGCCTCGATGGCCTGGTGAAGACCTTCGGACAGACGACGGCCGGTCATCATGCGGCCGGTGAATTCGTCGATCAGGACGATCTCGCCGTCCTTGATGATGTAGTCCTTGTCGCGCTGATACAGGGTGTTGGCGCGCAGGGCCTGGTTGACGTGGTGGACCAGGCTGACGTTGGCCGGGTCGTACAGATCGACGGTGTCCTCGGCGAAGTGACCGCCTTCCTCCAGCACCTGCTCCATGCGTTCCGAGCCCAGCTCGGTCAGCAGGGCCTGGCGCTGCTTCTCGTCGAGGTCGTAGGTGTCCTTGTCCTTGACCAGTTCCTTCACCAGGGCGTCGACGATCTTGTACAGGTCCGAGCGGTCCTCGGTCGGGCCCGAGATGATCAGCGGCGTGCGCGCCTCGTCGATCAGGATGGAGTCCACTTCGTCGACGATGGCGAAGTGGTGGCCGCGCTGCACCATCTCGCGACGGTCGTAAACCAGGTTGTCGCGCAGATAGTCGAAGCCGAACTCGTTATTGGTGCCGTAGGTGATGTCGGCCTGATAGGCCATCTGGCGCTGACCCTGCGACAGGCCGTTGACGATGACGCCGACCTCAAGGCCCAGGAAGCGGTAGACCTTGCCCATGGTCTCGGCGTCGCGCCGGGCCAGGTAGTCGTTGACGGTGACGACGTGGACGCCCTTGCCCGCCAGGGCGTTCAGATAGACCGGGGCCACGGCCACCAGGGTCTTGCCTTCGCCGGTCCGCATCTCGGCGATGCCGCCTTCGTGCAGGATCATGCCGCCGGCCATCTGCACGTCGTACTGACGCTGGCCCAGAACGCGCTTGGAGGCTTCGCGCACGACGGCGAAGGCCTCGTTCTGCAGCTTGTCCAGGCTTTCGCCGGCTTCGACGCGATCCCGGAAAGTCTGCGTCATCATGCGCAGTTCGTCGTCAGAGAAGGCCTCGAACTTGGGTTCAAGGGCGTTGATCTTCTGGACCTGGGCCTGGAAGGCCTTGACCTTGCGGTCGTTGGAGGAACCGAGAAGTTTCTTGGCGAAGCCGAGCATGGGCGATCCGGGTCAGGCGGTCGAGCGGCTGAAGGCTCTGAGAAAGACAGGTTTCGCCCGGTCGGGAGGCCGCGATCACGCCAGCCCCAGGCCTTCCCTGCAGTCAGGGCGCGCGAAGGGCCGCGCATACGATCGAAAATCCCTCGACTTGGGCGCAGGCGGGACTTAAGCACCGCCCTTACCCCTGTCAACGCGAGGGCCTTTTTAAGGCGGCGCCGCGCAGGCGCGAACGGTCGCCCCTGCGACCTGTCCCCAGACCCTTGCCCGGAGCGTCCGATGCGAGCGCGGCGTCCCCTCACAAGCCTGTTTCTGATCGCCGCCATCGGGCTGGCGATGGGCGTGGCCGCCTGCGGGCGCGGCGGCGACGAGGCTGCGCCGGAAAAGAACGACCGGGTGGTGGCCAAGGTCAACGACCGCGCCGTCTGGGCCTCGGACGTACGGCGCGAGGCGGTGGCGCAAGGGCTGATCGGCGAGGACGATCCTCTCGATGTCTCCTCCGAACTGTTCCGCCGGGTGATGGACGAGGTGGTGGATCAGAAGCTTCTGGCCGCCGAGGCCGAGCGTCGCGGACTGGATTCCAGCCCGGCCGCCCAGCGTCGCCTGCAGGCCGTGCGCGAACGCATTCTGGGCGACATGCTGGTGGAAAAGGTGGTCTCCGGCGCTGTTTCGGAACAGGCGGTCGAACGCCTCTACGCCGAGCAGCAGCGTCTGGCGCGCGCCACCGAAGAAGTCCGCGTGCGGCTGATCCTGGCGCCGACCAAGGAGCAGGCCGACGCCGTTCTGGGCGTGCTGGGGCAGGGGGCGGCGTTCGAGGCCGTGGCCGCTCAACGCTCCATCGACGACGCCACACGCTATTCCGGCGGCGATCTGGGCTATTCGACGCTGGACGTTCTGCCGGGGGCCTATGCGACGGCCCTGCAGGGCAAGACGCCGGGTCAGGTGGTCGGCCCGATCCAGACCGAGACCGGCTGGGCCGTGCTCAAGGTCGAGGACCGACGCGTCGAGACGCCGCCGACGCTGGAGCAGGCCCGGCCGCAGATTGTCCGATATCTGACCTATGAAGGCGTGCGCCAGTTGCTGGAGCAACTTCGCGGCAAGGCCGAGGTCGAAATCAGCCTGAATGACGCGAAGGCGCCGCCGCCCGCCGTCGCCGTCGCTGCGCCCGTCGATAAAGTCACCGTTCCTCCCCCCGCCGGAAACGCCCCATGAGCCAGCCGCCGTCCAAGTCCGCCTCGACCGGCAAGAAGATCGAAACCGCCATCGAAAAGGCGCTGGACCCGTTGGCCTCGGCCCTGAAGCGTGCGGCCCAGTCGGCCGGCTCGACGCCGGCCAAGGCCTCGGCGCCGGGCAAGCCGGGCCTGATGATCTCGCCGCTGGCCGTGCCCTTTCCGACCATTGCGCCGATCGGCGGGGTCGAGATCGCGACCGCGCGCGCGGGCTTCTACAAGCATGAGCGCGACGATCTGGTGGTCTTTCACTTTCCCGCAGGCGCGTCGTGCGCGGGCGTCTTCACCCGGCACAAGGTCGGCTCGGCTCCGGTCGACTGGTGCAAGCGCCAGCTGGACGCCGACAAGGGCGGCGAAGAGGTTCGGGCGCTGATCGTCAACGCCGGCTGCGCCAACGCCTTCACCGGCAAGGCGGGCGCCGATGCGGCGCGTCGCACGGCGTCGGAGTTCGCCAAACGCTTCGGTTGCCGCCAGCGGGACGTCATGCTGGCCTCGACCGGCGTCATCGGCGTGGTGCTGGACGACAAGAAGATCACCGCTCGCCTGCCTGAGGTTCAGGCCGGTCTTAAAGCCGACAACTGGGCCAGGGCCGGTCTGGGCATCATGACCACGGACACCTTCCCCAAGGGCTCCTACGCGGAATGTGAGATCGAGGGCGTCAAGGTCCGCATCGCCGGTATCGCCAAGGGCTCGGGCATGATCGCGCCGGACATGGCGACCATGCTGGCCTTCATCGTCACCGACGCCGACATCGCCCCGCCGGTGCTGAAGGCGCTGTTGAACCTGCACGTCCGCACCACCTTCAACAGCGTGACGGTAGACGGCGACACCTCCACCAATGACACGGCCCTGCTGTTCGCCACGGGCGCGTCCGGCGCGCCGCGCATCGGCCGCGTCGGCGACCGCCGCCTGAAGGAATTCTCGGCCGCGCTGGACGCAGTCATGCTCGATCTGGCTCACCAGCTGGTCAAGGACGGCGAGGGCGCGACCAAGTTCGTCAAGGTGACGGTCGAGGGCGCCGCTTCGCCCGCCTCGGCGCGCAAACTGGCCAAGTCGATCGCCGACAGCCCGCTGGTCAAGACCGCCATCGCGGGCGAGGACGCCAACTGGGGCCGCATCGTCATGGCTGTGGGCAAGACGGAGGAGGCGGTCGACCGCGACCGTCTGGCCATCCGCTTCGGTCCCCACGTCGCCGCCGTCGACGGCGCCCCGTCGCCTGACTACGACGAGGCGGTCATGAGCGCCTATATGAAGAACGACGAGATCGACATCACCGTCAACGTCGCCTCGGGCCGCGCCTCGGCCACCGTCTGGACCTGCGACCTGACCAAACGCTACATCGAGATCAACGGAGACTACCGCTCGTGAGCGAGACGCCCGCCGTTCCCACCGTCCTCGTCGTCGCCGTCGCCCTGATTGATCCAGACGGCCGGGTGCTGATCGCCAAACGCCCCGAGGGCAAGCAGTTGGCGGGTCTGTGGGAATTCCCCGGCGGCAAGGTCGAGCCGGGCGAACGGCCCGAGACGGCCCTGATCCGCGAGCTGAAGGAAGAACTGGGCATCGACGTGAAGGAGGCCTGCCTGGCCCCCTTCGTGTTTACCAGTCACGCTTACGAATCGTTTCACCTGTTGATGCCACTGTATCTGTGCCGGCGCTGGTCCGGCGTGGTCGAGGCGCGCGAGCATGCGGGCCTGGCCTGGGTGAAGCCGGACAAGCTGTCGGCCTATCCCATGCCTCCGGCCGATGAACCGCTGATTGCCTGGTTGCGCGATCTGCTCTGACGGGCCGACGACAGGGGAGGCCGGGCGTGAAGGGTTTCATCCACCGGCTGCTCCGCGACGAAGGCGGCGCCACCGCTGTCGAATACGGCCTGATCTGCGGCCTGATCGGCATGGTGGTTCTGGCCGCGCTCGGCGCCTTCTCCGGGCGGATGGAAGTGATTTACGGCAAGGTCAGCCAGTTCGTGCTCGCCGCCGGAAGCTGACGGTCAGCCTTCCTCGCCGGTTTGCTCCCTGACGCCCAACGCATCGGCCAGACGCGTCTTTGCCGAGCCGCGCCTGGCGGGCTTCTGTTGGCTCTCGTGCGGCGCCCACCCGGCCAGGTGAACCATTTCGAAGGTGGCGGGGATGCGTCCGTCCGCCTCGGCGTGGCGCTCGGTGTAGAGCTGGGCCGCGCGAGCCAGCACGGCGCGGCTCAGCGGTCGAATGGGCCCGGCCAGCACATTGGTCTCGCCCATCGCCCGCAGGTCGCGCATCAGGGCGAAGGGGTCGCCATAGCGCACGGTCACCCGGTCCACGTCCGTCACCGGCAGGGCGAACCCGGCCCGTTGCAGCAGGGCCGCCCCGTCGAAGCCGTCGGCGAAGGGCGAGACGCGCGCCTGGGCGCCGCCGTTGACCTCCAGCTCCGCCTCGGTCAGCACGCCGCGCAACTCCTTCAGCGTCGCCGCCCCGAACAGGCTGGCGACGAACAGACCGTCCGGCTTCAGCGCACGGCGGATCTGGCTCAGCGCGCCGGGCAGGTCGTTGGCCCAGTGCAGGCCCAGAAGATTGATGATCAGATCGGTTGATCCGTCCTCCAGCCCCAGCGGCCCCGCGCCGGGCGCGGCGCGTTCGGCCGTCGAGCCGACAGCGCGGACCTCAGCCACCCGTTCGCGCGCCGGGCTGTCGGCCAGGGCGCGGGCGAAGACGCCGGGGTGGGGTGACAGGTCGACGGGCGTTTGAAACTCGCGCAGGATCACTTCGAGGCTGTTCACCGCATTGTCGGCGGCGCGCAGATGCAGGAAATCGGCGTCGGGGAAGCGTCGCTCGGCGCGGCTCAGACGCGCGGCGCGGCGGGCGGCGTCGAAGATGATCGGGGGACCGGAGGAGGGAGAGGGGGCGCTCATGTCGGTTCAGGATGGGGGCTGGCGAGGTCGATTGAAAGGCGTCGGGAGGCCTTTAGCATCCGGCGCGCGCGATGCGGGTCGGGGTCTGCTGGATATTTTGCTGCCGCCGCTCGCTCACGACAGCCGCGAGGCGGCGGCGTCGGCGGGCCTGTCGCCCGACGCCTGGAGCCGGGTGGGTTTTCTGGAGGCGCCGGTCTGCGACGGCTGCGGCGCGGCGTTCGAATATGACGGCGGCGACTTCGCGGCGGACCGGTGCGCGGCCTGCGCGGTCAGCCCCTACGCCTTTAACCGGGCGCGGGCGGCCTGCGTCTATGACGAGGCTTCGCGCGGGATCATCCTGAAGTTCAAGCACGGCGACCAGCAGCAGTTCGCCCCCCTGTTCGCTCGCTGGATCAGCCGCGCGGCGGCGCCCCTGATCGAGACGGCGGACGCCGTGGTCCCCGTGCCCCTGCACCGCGCCCGCCTGTTGTCGCGCCGCTTCAATCAGGCCGCCGAGATCGCCCGGCCGCTGGCCCGCGCGGCGCGGCTCGACTATCTGCCTGACGCCCTAATCCGCCCCCTGCCGACCGCCAGCCAGGGCGGCAAGTCCGCGCGCGGACGGCAGCTGAACGTCAAGGCGGCCTTCGCCGTGACCGAGGCCGGGCGGCGACGCATCAAGGGGCGGCGCCTGCTTCTGATCGACGACGTGCTGACCACGGGCGCCACGGCCGAGGCCTGCGCGCGGGTCTTGCTGGAGGCGGGAGCGCGCGCCGTGGACCTGGCCGTCATCGCGAGGGTGAAAAACGCGCGCGAACCGCTTAAGTGAAGGGAAGTCTTCCCCTCAGCCTTCAGGAGCTCCCCCTTGGCCGAAGTCGTTCTCTACACCAAACCCGGCTGCCCCTACTGCATCCGCGCCATGGCCCTGCTGGACCGCAAGGGCGCGGCCTATACCAACATCGTCGCCTCCAACGACCCGGAGAAGAAGGCCGAGATGGTCGAGCGCTCGGGCGGCGCCGCCACCTTCCCGCAGATCTTCATCGACGGAAAACACGTCGGCGGCTCGGACGACATCCACGCCCTGGACCGCAAGGGCGAGCTGGACGCCCTGCTGGCGGCTTAAATGACCGACACGCTCGACATGGCGCTGATCCAGACGCGGACGCCGGCGACGGCGGCCGCGGGGCTGGCGCATGTCGAGCCCCTGATCCGTCAGGCGGCGGCCGGGGACGCGCAACTGATCCTGACGCCCGAGGGGACCAATTTCCTCGAACAGCGCCGGGCTTTGCGCGACGCCGCCCTGTCGGACGAGGGCGCCGATCCCGCCGTCCTGGGGCTTCAGGCTCTGGCCGCAGAACTCGGCGTCTGGCTGCTGGTCGGCTCGGCCATTGTGCGCTCTGGCGTGGAAGGCGACCCGCGCGCCGCCAACCGGTCACTGCTGATCGACCCCGGCGGGGCGATCACGGCGCGCTATGACAAGCTGCATGTCTTCGACGTCGACCTGCCGGGCGGCGAGACCTATCGCGAAAGCGCCTCGATCAGGCCGGGCGAGGCGGCGGTGGTCGCCGATACCCCTTGGGGCGGTCTGGGCCTGACCATCTGCTACGATCTGCGGTTCCCGCACCTGCACCGCGCCCTGGCCAAGGCGGGCGCGAGCCTGATCGCTGTTCCCGCCGCCTTCACCCGCCCGACCGGCGAGGCGCACTGGGAGACCTTGCTGCGCGCGCGCGCCATCGAGACAGGCGCCTTCGTGCTGGCGCCAGCCCAGGGCGGGACGCATGAGGACGGCCGCCAGACCTGGGGCCGCTCCTTGGTCGTCGGCCCGTGGGGCGAGGTCATCGCCCGCCTCGACCACGATGAACCGGGCGTCCTGCACGCCCGGCTGGACCTTCAGGCCGTGGAGAAGGCGCGCGCCAGCGTGCCCGCCCTGCGCCACGACCGCGACTTCGACCTGCCCCTATGATCCGTTACGCCCTCTCCTGTGACCAAGACCACGGCTTCGAGGCCTGGTTCGGCTCCTCGTCCGACTACGACGATCAGGCGGCGCGCGGCCTGGTCGAATGCCCCTTTTGCGGCTCGACGGCCGTCAGAAAACAAATCATGGCCCCGGCCGTCTCCGGCACGAAGAAGACCGCGCCGTCGCCCGACGCCCTGAAACCTGAAGCTCTGAAGCAGATGCAGTCGATGATGATGCAGGCCGCCCGCGAGGTGCGCGCCCATGTCGAGCAGAACTTCGACTACGTCGGCGACGCCTTCGCCCGCGAGGCCCGCGACATCCACGAAGGCCGCTCTGAAAAGCGCGAAATCTACGGCGAGGCCACCCCCGCCGAGGTGAAGAAGCTGAAGGACGACGGCGTGCCCTGCGCCCCGCTGCCCAGCCTGCCGCCCGACCCCAAGAAGGCGAACTGACCGCAGATGGGGGAGGGGGAGCGTTACAAGGAATTCGCCCCGCCCGACGCCTTGAGGCCTTTCGTGCGTCTGCTGTGGACCTACGCCGCGCCGCGCCCCAGCGGCGGGGTGCAGCGTATCGCGCCGGACGGCTGTCCCGAGCTGGTGGTCGATCTGGCCGCCCCCTATGAGGAACAGGACGCCGACGGCGTTTTCCGCCTTCAGCCGTCGGTGATCTTCGCCGGTCAGATGACCCGGCCCATGGCCATTCGTCCGGTGGGGCCGGTCGAGATCGTCGCCGCCAAGTTCGAGCCGGACGGCGCGCGGGAGTTTCTCGGCCGCCCCCTGATCGAGGCGACCGACCAACGGCTGGACCTCGTGGCCCGGCTGGACGGTTTCACGGCGCCGCCGGGCGATCCGGCGGGGCAGGCCGCCGCCCTGGGCGCCTGGCTGGAGAATCAGCGCGGAGCGAGCGATTGGCGCATTGACCCTGCCGTTCGCGCCCAGGTCGCCGCCGCCGAGAGCGATCTTGAGGGGCCGCCTTTGAGTCCCGCCGAGCGCCGCGCCCTGCAACGCCGGTTCCGCGATCGCGTCGGCGTGGCGCCGCGCACCCTGCGCTCGGTCTTCCGTTTCCGCCGCATCTTCGATCATGCGATGGGCGAGGAGGCCGACGCCGCGTCCTGGCTGGAGGCGGGTCTGGCCGCAGGCTATTTCGACCAGCCGCAGATGGCGCGCGACTTCCGTCGCTTCCTGGG
The DNA here is from genome assembly GCF_047716865.1 of Brevundimonas sp. S1H14. Classification (NCBI taxonomy): domain Bacteria; kingdom Pseudomonadati; phylum Pseudomonadota; class Alphaproteobacteria; order Caulobacterales; family Caulobacteraceae; genus Brevundimonas; species Brevundimonas sp. S1H14. The sequence goes on from NZ_CP136679.1 coordinate 448,740, forward strand.
CTGCACCGCCACTGCCTGGGCGCGCGAACAGGCAGAGTTGGCGCGACGGCTGGCGTCGCATTCCTACAAGCCTGCGCCGTGAGGGCGGCGTAACCTTCCTCCGTCCTTGTGGAGGGAAGAACCCATGTCCGTTTCCAGCCTGCTGGCCGCCGCCCTGTTGCAGACCGCCGCGCCTGCGCCCGACCTGTCGTGGCTGGCGGGCTATTGGCTGGACTGCTCCGGCGGGCGCGAGGCGTCCGAGACCTGGAGCGACCCGCGCGCGGGGCTGATCGTCGGCCACTCGGTGACTGTGCGCAATGGCCGCAGCGGCTTCGAGAGCGCGCGTATCGCCCCCATGAAGGACGGCGGTCTGGCCTATTTCGCCCAGCCCGATGGCGCGCCCGCAACAGCCTTCCGCCTGATCGACAGCGGCCCGCAGCGGGCGGTTTTCGCCAATCCGGACAACGACTTTCCGCACCGCATCATCTATGAACGCCCCGACGGCCCTTTGGGGGAGATATTGACCGCCCGGATCGAAGGGGCGGACGACGACGAGAACCGGAGCGTGCAATGGCGATTCAACAGGGCGGAGCTGAACGCCCGCTGTCCCCTCTGACCTGGCGGGCCATGACGCCGGACGACCTCGACGGCGTGGTCGCGGTGGCCCAGCTGTCCTTCCCCGACCATCCGGAAGACCGCGCCTGCTTCGCCAACCGTCTGCAGTTGTACCCCGAGGGCTGCTTCGTGCTCGCCGCCGATGACGGATCGATCATGGGCTATCTGGTGGCCTATCCGTGGGTGCTGAACGCCGCCCCGGCGCTGAACGTGCTGATCGACGCCATCCCCGCCGAGGCCGAGGTGGTTTATCTGCACGATCTGGCCCTGCACCCCGACACGCGCGGCGGCGGCCACACCCGGCCCGTGGTCGAACGTCTGGCCGAACAGGCTAGAGCGGCGGGCTGGCCGTCGGTGGCGCTGGTCGCGGTCAACGACGCATCAAGCTTCTGGGCGCGCAACGGCTTCAAGATCCAGAACCCGCCAGGCATGGCCGAGAAGCTGGCCAGCTACGGCGACGACGCCCGCTATATGGTCAGGCCGCTGTAAGCGACTTCAGCACGAAGGCCAGGCGCTCTGCGACGGGCGCTCTGGGCAGCTCAATCAGTTGATAGCCGAAGCGCGGATAGGTCTCGGCCATGGCGTCGAAGGTGCGGCGGGCTTCGTCCAGATCCTGTTTGCGCTCGGCGTCCTGGCCGAAGATCTCGGGCCAGACCGGGGCGATGAAGACACGCCGGTCATAGCGGATGTCTTGCGCGGCCCGCTCCATATGGGCCGGCATCGGCCGGCCGCACAGGGTCAGATAGCCGACCACGTCCGGCACGCCGCGATCGAAGAAGACGGGCCCGTCTGCGCCCCCTACGCGGGCGTGGGCCTCAAGCTCCCGGTCCAGCATCAGCTCGGCGAACAGGGCCTGATCCTTCCACGGCAGGGCCTCGCCGTCGATGGCCTGCTGGCGGCGGATGATGGCGCGCCCGGCCTCTGGCATAGTCGCATGGCCCGACGCCGCCAGCGCCTCCAGCAAGGTTGTCTTGCCCGAGCCGGGACCGCCGGTCAGGACGATGCGGCGCGGGCCGATCATGCGTCGCGGGTCGCCATCATCATGTAGTTGATGCCCACGTCGTCGCCCTCGCTCCAGCGATCATTCAGCGGATCATAGGCCAGACCATAGGGACCGGTGACGGTCAGGGGTTCGCCGTCCAGCATGGCGCGCAGTTCATCGGGCTTGAGGAACTGGCGCCAGTCGTGGGTGCCCGCCGGGACCCAGCGCAGCACATATTCCGCCGCGACCTTGCCCAGCAGCAGCCCCTTCAGCGTGCGGTTCAGGGTGGCGACGATCATCATGCCGCCCGGCTTGATGAGTTTCGAGCAGGCGCGAATGAAGGCCTCTGGATCGGCGACGTGCTCGATGACTTCCATGGTCAGCACCACGTCGAACGGCCCGGCGCCCGCTTCGACCATCTGCTCCACCGTGGCGGCGCGATAGGCGATGTCCAAGCCGACCTGTTCGGCGTGGGCGCGGGCGGTGCCGATGTTCTCGGACGAGGCGTCGATGGCCGTGACCTCAAAGCCCATGCGCCGCATCGGCTCGGCGATCAGGCCGCCGCCGCAGCCGATGTCGATCAGGCTGAGGCCGTCGAACGGCGCGCGCGCCTTTACGTCGCGGTCGAAATGCTCGGCGACCCGGTCGCGCACGAATTTCAGCCGCGCCGGATTGAAGCGATGCAGGGGCGCGAAGGGGCCTTTGGGGTCCCACCACTCCGCCGCCTGGGCCGAAAAGCGCGCAACATCGGCAGGATCAATGCTCGGCCCTTCGGCACGATCGGTAGCAAAGGGTGAAAAACCCTCTTCGCTTTGGGGTTTGCGCGGATCGAGGCTGTCGTTAGAAGCGGGCATGGGCTCAGGCATGGACCGCCTTCGCCCGCCATGCAAGCAGGGGGATCAGGCGCAGGAATGACGCGGGCCGACACGAACCGGTTGGTGATGAAGTTCGGCGGCACGTCCATGGCCGACCTTGAACGCATCCGTCGCGCGGCGCGCATCGTCGCCGCCGAGGCCTCCAGGGGCAAGGGCGTGGCTGTGGTCGTTTCGGCCATGGCGGGCAAGACCAATGAGCTGGTCGCCTGGACCGACGGCGTGGGCGCGGCGGCGCCGGGCCTGTACGGCGACGGGGCCCTGTCTGACGACGAATATGACGTGGTGGTCGCCTCGGGCGAGCAGGTGACCTCGGGCCTTCTGGCCCTGACCCTGCGCAACATGGGCTTCAAGGCGCGCAGCTGGATGGGCTGGCAGATTCCGATCCTGACCGACGACGCCCACGGCCGCGCGCGCATCGAGGACGTGCCGGGCGATGTGCTGGGCTCCGCCATCGACGCGGGCGAGATCGCCATCGTGCCGGGTTTTCAGGGGGTGACCCGCGACGGGCGCATCACCACCCTGGGCCGGGGCGGCTCGGACACGTCGGCCGTAGCGGTGGCGGCGGCGCTCGGCGCGCCGTGCGACATCTACACCGACGTGGACGGCGTCTATACGACCGATCCGCGCATCCAGAGCCGCGCGCGGCGTCTGGAGAAGGTGTCCTACGAAGAAATGCTGGAGATGGCGTCTTTGGGCGCCAAGGTGCTGCAGACCCGCTCGGTCGAGCTGGCCATGCACAAGCGCGTGCCGGTGCGCGTCCTGTCCAGCTTCATTGAACCGGATGAAAACGGAAACCTGCCGCAACACGCCGGCACCCTGATTTGCGACGAGGATGAGATCGTGGAAAAGCGCATCGTTTCCGGCGTGACCATGAGCCGGGACGAAGCCCGGATCACGCTGTTGGGCCTGTCGGACCGGACGGACGCCCCGGCCGACGTCTTCACCCGCCTGGCCGAGGCCGAGGTTAATGTCGACATGATCGTGCAGAGCCAGGCCCGCACCGAAGGCGCGGTCAACCTGACCTTCACGACCGGCCGTCGCGACGCGCGCCGCGCCGCCGACCTGATGATGGCGGCCAAGGCCGATATCGGCTTTGAGGAGCTGCGCGTCGATGACGACGTGGCCAAGGTCTCAGTTATCGGCGTCGGCATGCGAAGCCACGCAGGCGTGGCACAGACCATGTTCCGCGCCCTGGCCGACAAGGGCGTGAAGTTCCAGGCTATCTCGACCTCGGAAATCAAGATCAGCGTTCTCATCGATTCGGACTATGCAGAGCTGGCGGTCCGGGCGCTGCACGCCGCCTACGGACTGGACGCGGAAGACTAGGATAACGGAAGGGCCGTCCTATCTGGGAACTGAAGCCAGAGGGCGGCTAGGCGGGAGAGACTATGGTCAAGGGCGCAGCAGTGACGGCGAGGGGGCCACGGCTCCTGTTGCGCCAGATCCGCGAGGCCCTGGCCGGGCCGGGGGGCGGCGCGCCCGCCCAGAACCGGCTGAACATGGTGGTGCGGATCATCGCCCGCTCTATGGTGGCCGAGGTCTGCTCTATCTATCTGCGGCGCGCCTCGGGCGAGCTGGAACTGTTCGCCACCGAGGGGCTGAACCCCGAGGCCGTCCACAATACCCGTCTGCGTCCCGGCGAGGGTCTGGTCGGCGAGGTGGCCCGCACGGCCGAACCGCTGAGCCTGTCGGACGCCCAGTCGCACCCCAGCTTCTCCTATCGGCCGGAGACGGGCGAAGACCCCTATCACGCCTTCCTCGGCGCGCCCCTGCTGCGCGGCGGCCGGGCCATCGGCGTCCTGGTCGTCCAGAACCGCGTCGCCCGTCGCTATGACGAGGAAGAGATCGAGGACATCCAGACCATCGCCATGGTCCTGGCCGAGACGGTGGCCTCGGGCGAATTGCTGGCGCTGGAGGAGCTCCGCGACGTCGAGGTGGCGCCCCATCGGCCCGAACGGCTGCGGGGACAGAAGTTCGCCGAAGGCCTGTCGTTCGGCCGGGCCGTGCTGCACGAGGCGCCGATCGCGCCCGAACAGCTTCTGGCCGACGATCCGGTCGCCGAGGAAGTCCGGCTCAAGGCGGCGCTGGACGGTTTGCGCACCAGCATCGACGCCCTGCTGGAAGGCAGTCAGGGCAAGCTGGGCGGAACCCCCTATGAGGTGCTGGAGACCTATCGGATGTTCGCCGACGACCGGGGCTGGAACCGGTCGCTGGAAGAGGCGGTGCGTTCTGGCCTGACCGCGGAGGCCGCCGTCGACCGCGTCCGCAACGAACACCGCGCCCGCTTCGCCAACGCCCGCGATCCCTATATCCGCGAGCGGCTGCACGACTTCGAGGACCTGGCCAACCGCCTGCTGCGGCTGATGGCGGGCGACCATCCGGGCCAGCGCGACCTGCCCGACGACGCCATTCTGGTGGCCAGGAATTTGGGGCCGGCGGACCTGCTGGAATACCCGCGCGACAAGCTGCGCGGTCTGCTGCTGGAAGAAGGCTCGGCCGCCGCTCACGCGGCCATCGTCGCCCGCGCCCTGCAAATTCCCTGCGTCGGCCGCCTGCAGGGCCTGCGCGACCGCCTGACCGAGGGCGATCAGGTCATCGTCGACGGCGAGACGGGCGAGGCTTACCTGCGCCCCCGTCCGGACATGCTGGCGGCGGTCGAGAGCCGGATGGCCGTGCGCGCCCAGCAACGCGCCGAGTTCGATCAGCTGCGCGACACCCCCGCGGTGACCAAGGACGGCAAGCGCATCATGCTGCTGACCAACGCCGGTCTGGCGGTGGATCTGGAGAATCTGGACGCGACGGGCGCCGAGGGCATCGGACTGTTCCGCACTGAGTTCCAGTTCATGGTCTCGGACGAACTGCCGCGCCTGGACTCGCAGACGGCGCTCTACAAGCTGGTGCTGGATGCAGCGGGCGACCGGCCGGTCACCTTCCGCACCCTCGATATCGGCGGCGACAAGGTGCTGCCCTATCTGGACAATGAGCGCGAGGAGAACCCGGCGCTGGGGCGGCGCGCCATCCGTCTGGGGCTGGATCGTCCGGCTCTGCTGAGGATGCAGCTGCGCGCCCTGCTGACCGCCGCCGCCGGGCGCGAACTGCGCGTCATGTTCCCGATGATCGCCACGGTGGACGAGTTCAGGGCCGCGCGCGAACTGGTCGACATCGAATGCGACTGGGCGCGGCGTCGCGGCCGCCCGCTGCCGTCCCTGCTGCGCGTCGGGGCCATGATCGAATGCCCCAGCCTGCTGTGGCACCTGGACGCCCTGCTGCCGCTGACCGACTTCGTCTCGATCGGCACCAATGACCTGATGCAGTATATGTTCGCCGCCGATCGGACGAACCCGCGGGTGTCCGAACGCTATGACGCCCTGTCGCCGCCCTTCCTGCGCGCCCTGGCCGAGATTCAACAGAAATGCGCCGACAGCGCCACGCCGGTCTCCGTCTGCGGCGAGCTGGCGGGACGCCCGCTGGAGGCCTTCGCCCTGATCACCCTGGGCTACAACCGCCTGTCCGCCCCGGCGGGCGGGGTGGGGCCGGTCAAGCGCATGATCCTGTCGGCGGATCTCAACGCGGCGCGACGCGGGATGAACATCCTGCTCGGCTCTTCAGCCGGATCAGTGCGCGGCGAGATCGAGGCGCTGGCGCGCAAGCTGAACGTGGAAGTCTAGGAAAGCTGCGCCGCTTTCCCGCGTTGCCCGCGCTCCTCGCCTCGTCTAAGCGGGGATGACGGGCGCACGGGCGCCTGGCGTGACGGAACCCCGACCCTATGGACCAGGATCGGCAAGCCGCGTTCGACTTCGACGCCGACGCGACGCTGGATCAGACCCCTGAGCCGACGCCCCCGCCGGCGCCGGAAGATCCCTCGGATGATTCCCTGGGCGCCTCCCTGCGCGCCGCGCGCCTGGCGTCGGGCCTGTCGATGGCCCAGCTGTCGACCATGACGCGGGTGCATCCGCGTTTCCTGACAGCGCTGGAGCAGGCCGAGTACGCCGCCCTGCCGTCGCGCATCTTCTCGATGGGCTATGTGCGCGCCTACGCCGGCGCCCTGGGACTGGACGAGCTGAACGCGGTCGAGCGGTTCAAGCAGGAATATCCCGATGCGGCCGTGCCGCTGCAGCCGCCGACGGGCGCCGCCCTGCAGCAGATGCGTCAGAACTCGCCCAAGATCCTGGGCGTCATCGGCGCCTTTCTGGCGGTGGTGATCGGCTGGAATGTGTTTCAGCGCCTGAACCGCATCGAGGCGCCGCACCCGTCGGATCTGGTCGCCGTGCCCAAGGACTGGGCTCAGCAGGCCGACCGCCAGCGCGACCGCGCCCTCTACCTCGGCGCGCCCCGAGCCGCTCCGCCGGATCAGACCACGCCGGCCATGTACATCACGCCGGGGCTGGAGGCCCAGTTGACCGGGATCGACCCGGACGACCCCAACGCCGCCCCGCCGCCCGCCCCGCCGGTGCAGGCCGCCTTCAACCCGCGCGGCGCCATCTACGGCGCCTCGGCCACGGTTTCGCAGGTCACGCTTCAGGCCCGCAAGCCCGCCATCCTGGTCATCCGTCAGGGCGACGGCCGCATCCTGTTCGCGCGCCAGTTGGCGGCGGGCGAGGCCTGGCGGGCGCCGCCCGGCCTGTCGGCGACCATCGACACGCCCGATCCGGAGGCGTTCGACATCTATCTGAACGGCGAGCATGGCGGCGTCCTGCCCGCGCCCCAGTCGCCGCTGGGCACGCTGAACAATCGCGCTCAGGCGGCCGCGCGTGAATCCGAGGCGCGCGCCGCCGCCGCCGTCGAGGCGCGCGCCCGCGCCGCCCAGGCCGCTGCAGCGGCGGCCGCAACGACGTCGCCGGGACCGCAGCCGTATCAGCCTGGCGCCGCGCCGGCCGCCCAGCCGCCCGCTGCCTGATCTGATCCTTTGACTACGACGACGATCTTTCGTCCTCTGTCGTGGTTTTGCCGTCCTTCCTGTCCTATGTGTACGGCGTCATGAGCGACCACAGTTCCGAACTCGGCCACGTCCGCCCCTGGCGCCACATCGAGCGCCGCAAGAGCCGCCAGATCATGGTCGGCTCCGTTCCCGTCGGCGGGGGCGCGCCGATCAGCGTCCAGTCGATGACCAATACGCCGACCGCCGATGCGGCGGCGACGCTGGAACAGATCCGCCAGCTGGAAGAAGCCGGGGCCGACATCGTCCGCGTCTCCTGCCCGGACGAAGAGTCGACGGCGGCCTTCAGCACCATTGCGCGCGAGGCCCGCCTGCCGCTGGTGGCGGATATCCATTTCCATTACCGCCGAGGGATAGAAGCGGCTCAGGCGGGCGCCGCCTGCCTGCGCATCAACCCCGGAAACATCGGCTCGATCGACCGGGTCAAGGAGGTCGTTCAGGCCGCCCGCGACCACGGCTGCTCCATGCGGATCGGCGTCAACGCCGGGTCGCTGGAGAAGGACCTGCTGGAAAAATACGGCGAGCCCTGTCCGGATGCGATGGTGGAAAGCGCCCTGAACCACGCCCGCATCCTGCAGGACCTCGACTTCCACGAGTTCAAGATTTCGGTGAAAGCGTCCGACCCCTTCCTGACGGTCGCCGCCTATCAGCAGCTGGCCGACGCCATCGACTGCCCCCTGCACCTGGGCGTGACTGAGGCGGGCCCGCTGCGCACCGGCACGATTAAATCCGCCATCGGCATGGGGAACATGCTTTGGTCGGGCATCGGCGACACCATCCGCGTCTCCCTGGCCGCCGATCCGGTCGAGGAGATCAAGGTCGGCTTCGACATCCTGAAGTCGCTGGGCCTGCGCCATCGGGGCGTGAACATCATCGCCTGCCCGTCCTGCGCGCGTCAGGGCTTCAACGTCATCGAGACGGTGGGGATCCTGGAAGAACGACTGGCGCACATCTCGACGGCCATGTCGCTGTCGATCATCGGCTGCGTCGTCAACGGGCCGGGCGAGGCTCTCTATACCGACGTCGGTTTCACCGGCGGCGGCAAGGGGGCGGGCATGGTCTATCTGAACGGCAAGATCGCCCACAAACAGGCCAACGACGGCATGATCGACGAGATCGTCGCCCAGGTCGAAGCCAAGGCGGCCGAATTGGACGCGGCTCGCAAGGCGGCGGAATAGGGCGCACGGGAGGGGAGAGGATGATGCTGAAAACGACAGTTCTGAAGAGCGTGATCGGGGCGGCGATCCTGCTGACGACGGCGGCCTGTGATCCGGTGAACACAGCCGGTCCTTCGAAGCCCCAGGCCATAGGCATGGCCAATCCCGCCTCTGTCCATTGCCGCAGCGAAGGCGGGAGGCTGGATATCCGCCGCAACGCCGAGGGCGGCGAATACGGAGTCTGCGTCTTTGACGACGGTCGCCAGTGTGAGGAATGGGCCCTCTTCCGCGACAAGCGCTGCGTGGCGCCTCCATCTACGCCGATGGCGGACCGAAATTCCTGATCTCGACGGCTGAAGCATGAAGCTCTACATCACCACTCCCTCGCCCTTCGCCCGCAAGGTGCGCATCGTCGCCCGTGAGAAGGGTCTGGCTGACCGCATCGAGGAGATCGTCGTCGATCCCTATGGCAATGCGCCGGAGCTGCTGTCGACCAATCCGGTGGTTCAGGTCCCGACCCTGATCGCCGAGGACGGCCTGCCGCTGAACGACAGCCCGGTGATCGCCGAATATCTGGACATGATGGGCTCCGGATTGCGCCTGCTGCCCGCCGAGGGCGCGGAGCGTCTGCGCGTGAAACGGCTGGAGACGCTGGGCAACGCGGCGCTGGAGATGGGCGTCAAACTGGTGCTGGAGAAGCGCCGGCCGGAACAGGAGCGCTCGGCGTCCTGGATCGAGCGCTGGACCGTCAACATGGGTCGCGCCCTCGATGCGCTGGAAGCCGCCGCGCCGGACGCCGGGGCGCTGGACATGGGCGTGTTGACGGCGGGCGTCGCCGTCACCTGGATCGGCTTCCGCCACCCGGACTATGACTGGAAGACCGGGCGCCCGAACCTGGTCGCCCTGCAGGCGGCTCTGGAGACGCGGCCCAGCTTCATCGACACCTATCCGGTCTGAGGTTCAGTCGTCCGCGTCGAACGGGGCGAGAAGACGGTAGCGCAGACGAGTGTTGTCGGCTTCCAGAACCTCCAGCCGCGCGCCGCGAAAGCCGATCACCGCGCTGTCGCCCAGGTCGTAGTCTATGGTCTGGGTCTGGTCCGCGCCTTCTCCGGTTGTCTCGCGATAAAGGAAGCGCACCTTGCCTTCGGCGCGGCCGTGGTAGATCAGCTCGCGTCGCCGCGCGCCCTCGTCGGTCTCCTCAATACGGATGTCGCGTACCTGAGGCGTCGCGTTCCAGGTCAGGACGCACTGGCCCGGCGTGATGAAGCCGCGCACCGGGCCTGAGCCGTCCTTGGCGCGGCACAGCCAGCCGGAGGCGTAGGGCGCCGTTCCGAATAGCGGATCGCGGGCCGTCATTCGGTCTGAGAAATAATAGATGTGGCGCGCGTCGCTCTGGCGGCCAGCCAGCCGACCGGGCGCGACGGTGAAGCGCTTTCGCAGCACCCCATCGCCCCAGCTCAGCTCATTGGCCAGCGCCAGACCCGGCAGGCTGCGACGCCGTCCTGTCGCGACCGCCGCCTCGCCCAGTTCGATGTCGACGACGGCGCCGAGGGCGGGCCGGTCGATCTGTTCGATGTGCGGAGGGATCGTCTGGGTCGAGGCGCAGCCGCACACTAGCGTTCCCGCGAAGATGATCATCAATCCAGCACGCATTCGTCGCCCCCGACCTGTCGAGGGGGCAGTCGGCCAGCCGCGCGACCCGCTGTCAATGATCGGCGTTAGGTCAGCAGGTGGTAGCCCTGGAAGGCCGCCAGCAGGATCAGCAACCCGCCGACGGCATAGGTCAGCACCTTGCGCGGCACCTTCTTGACGATCAGGCCGGCGAAGGGCGCGGCGATCAGCCCGCCGACGACCAGCCCGCCCACGGCGGCGGCGTGATTGCGCAGGGCGCCCGCCTCTTCCCAATGGCCGGTAACCAGGGCCCAGACGAAGGTGGCCGAGATGGCGACGGTCAGGAAGAACTCGGCCGTGTTGACCGTGCCGATGGCCTTGCGCGGCTCGTGCCCGGCGCCGACCAGGGTCGAGGAGACGGTCGGCCCCCAGCCTCCGCCGCCGATCGCGTCCAGAAAGCCGCCCACCAGTCCCAGCGGCCCGGTGATCCAGGCCGGCAGGCGGCGGTGGGGAATATCGTGCCCGGCCCGCCACAGAATCCACACACCGATCAGGGCCAGATAGGCGACGATGAAGGGCTTGATCACGGCCGCTTCCAGCCCGGTCAGCACATAGGCGCCCAGCACTCCGCCGATCACCCCGGCGACGGCCAGCGGCGCCATCAGCCGCCATTCGACGTTCTTGTGCCAGGCGTGGCTGCCAGCCGAGGCGGCGGTGGTGAAGACTTCGGCGGCGTGAACGCTGGCCGATGCCGTGGCCGGGGGCACCCCCAGCGCCAGAAGTACGGATGACGAGATGACGCCATAGGCCATGCCGAGCGCCCCATCGACCGCCTGGGCCAGGACGCCGACCAGCAGAAACAGGAAGAAGGTTTCCATTCAGCGCCTCAGCCGGGGATTACGGACCATCAGGCGCAGGTCGCGGCCGGTCTGGCAATGGCCTGCGCGAAGGCGCCCCTTTCGGGCGTCAGGCGCCCTCCAGCCGGGCGATGGCGTCCAGCACGTCGCGCCCGCTGTAGGGTTTGATCACCATGGCGGCGGCCAGCTCGGCGTTCCGGGCCGCCGCGGTGACGTCGCCCGACAGGAAGATGACCGGCATGCCCCACCGCGATTTCAGCTTGCGCGCCAGGTCGACTCCCGTCGCCTCGCCCGACAGATTGATGTCCAGCAGGGCCAGGTCGATGGCGTGCAGGGCGGTCGCCGCCTCAGCCGCTTCGGCGCTGTGGAAAGGGCCGATCACGCGATGTCCGGCGGCGTCCAGCGCCTCGGTCAGGTCGGCGGCGGCGTCGGCGTCGTCCTCAACCAACAGGACGGTGCGGGGCTCGACCGGCGCGGAGGACGCCGTTGTTTCCGGCGGCGCCTGCCGCACCAGGACTGCGCGGACATAGGGCCACAGTTCGGCGGCGGGCCGCTCGGCGTCCAGATCGAAGATCTTGGCCAGGGCCTTCAATTCCTGTTCGGCGGCGGGGCTTATGGAAGGGCCGTCCGGCGTCAGCAGCCCGTCGTAGAGCGCGCACAGGCGCGCGACATCGGCGCCCGGCGTAATGCCCGTCGAAAGCCCTTCGGGAGGCTTCTGATGTGTCATGCCCTGTCTCCAATTCCGTTTCAGCCCGATAAATCCAAGGTGGAGCTAGGGTGTTTGCAGGTGCGAAGAAACCGGGCTGACGGGCTTGTGACGGCTGTTCACAATCGCTCCATAAGCGCGTGTAGAGGCGTTTTTATCGACAGGGCGCGGCGTCGCGGGTAAGGCTCCGCCCTCGCTTTTCTCTGCAAGGACACGCCGTTGCGACTGCCCCAGGCCCGGCTCGATCAGGTGCTCGACCGCTTCCATCAGGTAGAGGCCCGCATGGGCGCCGCCACGGACGGCGCCGAGATCGTGCGCCTGTCCAAAGAGCACGCCGAGCTCAAGCCGGTGGCCGATGCGGTTCAGGCCCTGGCCCGCGCCCGCGCCGAGGTCGAGGACCTGAAGGCCATGGCCGCCGACCCGGAAATGGCCGCCCTGGCCGCCGATGAACTGGACGCCCTGGTCGAGCGCCTGCCGGAGCTGGAGCGCGAGGTCGCCCTGCTGCTGGCGCCGCGCGACGCCGATGAAAACGCTTCGGCCGTGCTGGAAGTTCGCGCCGGCACGGGCGGGGACGAGGCGGCCCTGTTCGCGGGCGACCTGTTCCGCATGTATTCGCGCTACGCCTCCACGCGGGGCTGGCGGGTCGAGATCGACAGCGCGACCGAGGGCGACGCGGGCGGCTTCAAGGAAATCATCGCCACCGTCAGCGGCGAGGGCGTCTTCGGCCGCCTGAAGTTCGAAAGCGGGGTCCACCGCGTCCAGCGCGTGCCGACGACCGAGGCGGGCGGTCGCATTCACACTTCGGCGGCGACGGTCGCCGTCCTGCCCGAGGTCGAGGACGTCGAGATCGAGATTCTCGACAAGGATATCCGCATCGACACCTTCCGCGCGTCCGGCTCGGGCGGCCAGCACGTCAATAAGACCGACTCGGCGGTGCGCATCACCCACCTGCCCACCGGCATTGTCGCCACCTCGTCGGAGAAGTCGCAGCACGTCAACCGCGACAAGGCGATGAAGAACCTGCGCATCCGCCTGTACGACATGCAACGTCAGGCCAAGGACGCCGCCCGTTCCGACGCGCGCAAGTCCCAGGTCGGCTCGGGCGACCGGTCCGAGCGCATCCGCACCTACAACTTCCCGCAAGGACGCGTGACCGATCACCGCATCGGCCTGACCCTGCACAGCCTGCCGCAGATTCTGGAAGGCGACCTCGCCCCTTTGCTGGACGCCCTGATCGCCGAGGATCAGGCCGCTCGCCTGGCCGATCTGGAAGCCGAGTTCGCTTAAGGCGCCGACTTCAGCGCCGTTTCTTGCGGGCGCCTCGCTTCAGCACCCGGTCGCCCAGGCTCTCGGCGTATTTCAGCGTATAGGTCAGGGCGGCGGGGTTGCCGCGCCGGGCGCCGACGGAATCGGCCATCACCGCCCCTCGCTCGCCGATGGGCAGCGAAGCGCCGATGGTGGTGTCCTGAGCCGTCTGATGTTCGATCTCGGCGTTCAGGCGCGCGCCCATCAGGATCACCTGCACAGAGAACCAGGTCCACAGCAGAAAACCCATAGCCGCCGCCAGCGGGCCGTAGGAATCGGTGCGCACGAAGTTCGTCAGGAACCAGCTGAACAGGAAGGAGACCAGCAGGCTCATGATCGCCGCGAACAGGGCGCCCGGCGTCAGCCAGCGCCAGCGCGCCCGCGCCCGGCTCGGCCCCAGCCGATAGATCAGGGCCAGCGCCCCCACATAGCCGAAGAACAGCAGGGGCCAGCGCAGCGGCGCCAGATAGGCCCATTCGTCCTGAAGCCCGAAGACCGCCAGCACCACCGGCACGCCGACCACCAGGGCCGAGCTCAGCAGCACGGCCGCCATCGCCGAGACGGTGAAGCCCATGCACATCAGGTTGTAGACTACGATGTTGCGCCGCTCGACCTCATGATAGGCGAGGTTCAATCCGTAGAAGAGCGTCTTGACGCCCCCGTTGGCCGCCCACAGCGTCAGCAGCAGGGTCCAGACCAGGGTGAAGGTCAACTGGCCGGTCGAATTGCCCGCCAGCCGCGTCATCTCAGCGCCCAGGAACTGGGCCACATTGGCGGGCAGCACCTCATAGAGGAAGCTGAGCTGCCTCCAGGCGTCGGCCGGATCGGCGAACAGGCCATAGATGGTGACGAAGGCGCCTAGCGTCGGGAACAGGGCCAGCAGCATGAAGAAGGTCACGCCCCCGGCGACGAAGCCGACGCGGTCGCCGAAATAGCCCATGACCGTGCGCCACAGAATATCGACCCAGCCCTTGTGTGGAATCTGCGACGGCCGCTGGGCCAGACGCCCGCGTCCCGGCTCCTTGGCGTCATAGTCCTCGGGCGTTGGATCGGGCGGGGGCAGGGCTTCCGGGCGCGGCGGCCGCAGCTCAAGGCCGAAGCGATAGCCCTGCGTATAGAGCAGGTGGGCCGCGGTCGCCCCGGTCGCCAGTCCGCCGGCCGCAGCGGCCAGGTAGCGCAACAGTCCGCCAGCGCCCTTCGCCGAGGGGCGGGACGGGCGCCGTCCGGAACGGCGGCGGTTCGATTTGAGCAGGTCGTTCATCCCCATTCGCCCCTCAACGGCTACGCTGCCATGCCGTTCCGTCTTGAAATCACGCGCCGCAGACCCCAATCACCGGGAATGCCCGATCAGAACACCCAACCGACCCTGCTGACCGCCTGGAAGGGCGCGCAGGCCCGCCTCAAGGCCGCCGGCGTCGACAGCCCCTCCATCGACGCCCGCCTGCTGCTGGAAGCAGCCACTGGGGCGGGGCGCGTCGACATCCTGAACGATCCCTATCGCGTCCTCAGCGAAGAGCAAACCCACGCGCTGGACGCCATGGTCGACCGCCGCCTGCGCCGCGAGCCGGTGTCGCGCATCCTGGGCCGCAAGGGGTTCTGGAAGATCATGCTGAACGTCACCCCCGACGTGCTCAGCCCGCGCCCAGACACCGAGACGGTGGTGGACGTCATCGTCCGCGCCTTCCCGCCCTATGCGGCGTTTGAAATGGCCGACCTGGGCACGGGGTCGGGCGCCATCCTGCTGGCGGCGCTGGCCGAGCGGCGCGGCGCGCGCGGCGTCGGCACCGACATCTCGACCGAGGCCATCGCCGTGGCGCGTGAGAACGCGGCCAATCTGGACCTGAACAACCGCTGCACCTTCATGCGCACGGACTGGGCGGCGGGCTTCGCCGACGCCAGCTTCGATCTGGTGGTGTCCAACCCGCCCTATATCCCGACCGGCGACATCGCCGCCCTGGACCCTGAAGTGCGCGAGCACGACCCGCATCTGGCGCTGGACGGCGGTCCGGACGGGCTGCAGCCCTATCGCGACCTGGCGCCCGAGATCGCCCGCATCCTGCGCCCGGAAGGGGTCTTCGCCGTCGAGATCGGCTGGGATCAGGGCGAGGCGGTCAAGGCCCTGTTCGAGGCGGCGGGCTTCGCTGACGTCAAGATCGTCAAGGACCTGGCGGACCGCGACCGCGTGGTGACCAACGGCCCCGACCCGCGCGTCGGCCCCATCCCCGAGGTCGAAGGCCCGGTTCAGTAGGGCGCGGCAATAAAAACCCTTGGAAAGCGGCGCGCCGCGCGCTAAGTCCGTGTTGTTCCCATCCAAACGCATCCTTTTCGGGCAGGTTTGCTCGCTTAAGCGCGTCTGGGTCCAGTGACGGTCGCGCCCCTCAGACGGACGCGGCGGACCACGGGGGACGCACGGTTTTCCGAACAGCTCGCACCGGGGATAGGCCCCGAACGAACGGAACGACGAACAGGGTCCCGCCCGTCTTCTTCGACGGCGGCCCGCACCAGCACGGTAAGCTCCGATGAGAGATTTCAAGGGCATGAAGCGTCAGCGCGGACGCAACAGAAAGCCCGGCGGCGGCAATAACGCCAACGCCACCAATCCGAACCGTTCATGGGATTCGCAAGGTCCCGAGAACATCAAGGTCCGGGGCAACGCCCAGACCGTCTACGAACGCTATATGCAGCTGGCGCGCGACGCCGCGGCCGCGGGCGACCGCGTTCTAGCCGAGAACTACACCCAGCACGCCGAACACTATTTCCGCGTCCTGCGCGCGCTTCAGCCGCAGCGCCCGGTCAGCGAGATCGCCCAGCGCGAACTGGCTGGCCAGGGGTTCGACATCGATTTCGAGGACGAATCGGGCGCTCAGGCCGCCGCGATCATCGCCGCTCAGCAAGCCGAGGAGCGCCGTGTAGAAGATGAGGCGCGCCGCCAGGCGGAGCGAGCCGAGCGCGAGGCCAACCGCGACCGTGACCGCGAAGGATCAGACAACGGGGCTGACGGCGAAAGCCGCGAGGGCGGCCGCCGCGAAACGCGCCGGGAGCGCTGGGAGCGCCGGCGTGAGGAGCGCAACCGCCGCTTTGAGAACAATGAAGGCGAAGGCGACGCCGCAGCTTCTGGCGAAGATTCGGCCCCGGGCGACGACCAGCCGATAGAGAGCGCCGACGCGCCTGCCGTGGTTGAAGAAGCGCCGGTCGAGCGCGCCCCCCGCGCGCCTCGCGCTCCGCGACGTGCGCGTGCGGCCGAGGACGATGCGGCTCAACCGACCGATGACGCCGCCGCCCTGCCGGGCTTTCTGACGCGGCCGATCACGGCCGAAGAAGCGGCCTCCGCCGAGGATGAATCGGCCCCCGCGCCCAAGCGTCGCACCCGCCGCAAGGCCGATGCAGTCGCCCCGGACGAAGAAGGCTGAGGCTGTTTCACCCGTTAGGGTTGCGCCTACAGACAAATACAACCTTTAATGGCCACTCTTCCCGCTCTGGGAGGAAGGCTGATGGAATTATTCGTCTTTGTAGTCGCCCTCTGTCTGGCGACAGGCGTCGCCGGGGTCCGGCTGTCTTTCCGGGCGCATCGACGCATCGGCGCGGTCCAGCGTCTTCATGACGGCCAGCTGGACGGCGCCCGTCGCCGCGTCGCCGAGCTCGAGGCCGCTCTGACGCAGTCCGATGCGGCGCGCCTGCGCGCCGAGGAAGACGCCTTTCAGGGCCGTCGTCGACATGCCGATCTGATCCGCGTCGTCAGTCGTCAGATGCGCACGCCGCTGGAGGGCGTGCTGGGCTTTTCGGATCTGCTGCGGCTGAACGCAGGGGGCGAGCCGCTCAGCCATCGCCAACGGCAGGCGGCCGAGCGCATCGGCGAAGCGGCGACGCGCCTGCTGACGCTGGTGGAGGGCATGAGCGCACTGGCCGAGGCCGAACGGCCGGCGACGGGCCAGCTTCAACGCGTCGATCCCCTGCTGCTGGCGCACCGCGCCTGTCTGCCCCTGCTGCAGGATGCAGAGGCGGCCAAGGTGTCGCTGGTCCTGCCGGAGCCTCAGGCCGGGCTGACCGCGATGGCGGATCCTGAACGCCTGATGCGCGTCTTCGCCGATGTGATCGCGGGCGCGGTACGCCGCAGCGACCCCGGCGGCTCTGTGGCGATCCAGGCGCGCCGTCTTGGCGGCGAGCTCCAGGTGACGGTTCGCGATAACGGTCCCGGTCTATCGTCGGCTCAGCTTGAAACCCTGTTCCAGCCGCTCGCCGCCCACGCCATCGCCGTCGCGGGCGAAGAGGGGACCCGCGCGCCGTGGCCCGGACTGGCCCCTGCCCGGAGACGGCTCCAAGCCATGCAGGGACGCCTTGAAGCGCTCAGCGCCGAGGGGCGGGGCGCCGCCTTCGTCATCAGCCTGCCTTCCGCCGAAGGGGCTTCGGCGGATACGGCGCCGAATGCGGATCGGCTGTTGCCGGAACTGGCGCGTCTGCCGCACGGCGTCATCCTCTATGTGGCGAAGGACAAGGCCGCCGTCGCCCTGATGCGGCGTCTGGTGCAGGATTTCGGCGGATTGCAGCTTCATGTCGCCGGCTGCGCCGCCGAGGGCGTCGCGATGGCGCGCGACCTGCGCCCGGATGCCGTCGTGCTTGATCTGGATATGGCGGCTGACGCGGGCGCGGCATTTCTGGAGGAACTGGGCAGGGACCGGACGACGTCTTGCATCCCTGTGCTGGCGGTCAGTTCGGACTGCGGCGTTTCCAGGCTCGCTGGCGTGGCCGAGGTGCTGCACCGCCCGGTCTCGGTGGCGGGGTTGGCGCAGGCGTTGACGCGCACCCTCGGCGGAACGCACGCGATGCGCGCCGCGTCATAAGTCGCGGCTCAGGGTTGACGCGGAGGGCCGCGACGGCTTCCTAGAGAAATGGGGCTTTCGATCCCGTTCGTAAGGGAAACCCGCTATGCAGCGCTCGCCGATCCGTTTCTGCCGGCCAGCCCATGTCCGCACCGGCTTGATCACGCTGTCGCTGTCGGCTGTGCTCGCCGCCTGCGCCACGACCCCGCCGCCGCCGCCGCCTCCCCCGCCGCCGCCCCCTTCCATTCCGGCCGCGCCGGATGCGCCGACGGGCGCCGTTCTGGCGGACTGGCGCGGCGTCATCACCGCCGCCGATCGTGATCGTTATCAACGCCGGGTCGCCGCCTGGTCGTTGGCTTTGGAACAGTCCAGGCGTCAGACGGGTTCGGGCGACCTGGCGTCGCTGGGCGATCTGATCGACCCCGCCGCGACGCGGGCGGGCGTGACTCCGCCTGAGGGCGCCTATCGCTGCCGGACGGTCAAGCTGGGCTCTCAGGGCGGCGATGGCGGTCTGGGTTATGTCGTCTACGGCTGGTTCGCCTGCCGTATCGAGAACACCGCCCTGGGGCTGAAGCTGACCAAGCTCAGCGGCTCGCAACGCCAGGCGGGCCTGCTGTTCCCTGAAAATGATCGTGAAATGGTCTTCCTCGGCTCGATGGCCCTGGCGTCGGAACCGGCCGCGCGCACTTATGGCCAGCGGCCTGAACGCGACATGGTCTCGGTGCTGGAGCGAATCGGCGAAAGCCGCTGGCGGCTGGTGACGCCCTGGCCGGCCAATGAATCCAATCTCGACATTCTGGAGCTGGTTCCGGCCCCTGCCGCAACGCCGACGCGCCGACGCTGATCGGCGTCGTCATGATGCTTGACCGCAGGCGGCTCTCGCCGCCACCTTGCGCGTCTCTTTTGCTTTAGCTTCAGGACAAGCCCATGCGCGGCGTCGGCCTCACCCTTGGATCCATCGTCGGCATCGTCGCCGTCCTGGCGATCGTGCTGATCGGCTTTCCGACCTACAACGTCTATTCCAAGCAGATGGCCGGCCGCGCGGCCTATGAGGAGGCGGTGCAGAACCGCCGCATCCGCGTGCTGGAGGCCCAGGCCGCTCTGGACTCGGCCAAGCTGACCGCCGCCGCCGAGATCGAACGCGCCAAGGGCGCCAATGAGGCCAACCGCATCATGGCTGAGGCGCTTGGCGGGCCGGAGGCCTATCTGCGCTGGTCCTATATCAACATGCTGCAGGAGACGGCCGGCAAGGACGGCCGCCAGACCATCTACATCCCCACCGAAGCCGGAATGCCGATCCTGGAAGCCGGCCAGCGTCCGCCGGCGCGCTGATCCGGTTGTAGCGATGAAATGAAGAAGGGGCGGCCTGTCGGGGCCGCCCCTTTTGCTTTCCTCAAACCCGCGTCAGCCGCAGGTCCTGATAGTCGTAGCTGAAATCGATATCGGGCGAGACGCCCTTGACCGTGGCGGTGGCGGGCTTGGCCGTGGCGATGCTGAAGGTGACGAAGGCGTCTTCTTCGCGCTTGTCAGGGAAGCGGGTGCGGAAGGTCTCGCCGTCATAGGGCTCCAGCCAGCCCTGCAGCGCCGGGGTGTGGGTGAAGCGCAACCACAGGCCGGACTTGCGGTTGCGGCCGCGCCCCTCGGTCTTCGGCTCGATGACGATGTCGCCGTACCAAGGATCGCGCCAGGTTCCGGCATAGGCCTCCAGCGGCATGGAGGGCGGCGCGCCTGCCGCCTGTTTGGCGTCGATCTCGACGGCGGCTTTCAGCGATTTCTCGACCCCCTCGGCCTCGATGCGTTTGGAATCGGCGATCCAGTCGATGTCGATCTTGTTTATGGCGATGTCGGACAGGCCGGAGCGCAGGGCGCGTAAGAGGAAGCTTTCTTCGGCGTTGGTGAAGACGGAAAAGCCGATCTTGCGGCCGGGGATCAGCACCGTGGCCGAGATGCCGCCGGGCGAGCCGCCGCCGTGCGTCGCCAGCCGCTCGCCGCGATAGTCCTGAACCTGCAACCCCATGGCGTAGGTCGAGGCCACGGCCCGATTGGGCAGGGCCGCCGTCGGTCCGTTGGACGAGGAGACCACGATGTTTGGCTTGTACATCTCCCGCGCGGCGGCTTCGGAGAACAGGCGCGAGCCGTCGGCCAGCTTGCCGTCGTTCAGGCGCACGGCGATCCATTTGGCCCAGTCATGGGCGCTGGCGCAGATGCCGCCCGCCGCCGCCGCCGAATCCCAGTTCCACACCTCGACGATGGAATCCGCGATCTGGGTCATCGGCCCCTGATAGCGCAGGGGCGGCCCGACGCGGCCGTGGGGCAGGGCGGACTTCGCCGGATCGGCCAGGCGGGCCAGGGGCACGCTCTCGCTCATGCCGACCTTGTCGAAGATGCGGGTCTGGACGAAGTCCTCCCACGACAGGCCCGACACCTTTTCGATCACGGCGCCCGCGACCACGAACATCAGGTTGCAGTAGTTATAGCCTTCGCGAAAGCCGTCCTTGATCGGCACGAAGGCGGCCTGGGCCAACACCTGCGCGCGCGTCCGGTCGCTGTTGGGCCAGAACAGCAGGTCGCCGGCGCCCAGGCCGAAACCGGCGCGATGGCTCAGCGTGTCGCGCACGGTGATCTGCTCGCTCACCAGCGGGTCGGACAGGGTGAAGCCCGGCAGATAGGTGCGGATCGGCTCGTCCCACTTCACCTTGCCCTCGTCGACCAGAATGGCCAGGCAGGCGGCGGTGACGTTCTTGGAGTTGGAGGCGATGGCGAACAGGGTGTGTTCGTCGGCCGGTTCGGCCTTGCCCTGACGGCGCACGCCGTAACCCTTGGCCAGCACCGTCCTGCCGTCCCGGACCAGAGCCAGCGACACGGCGGGCTGCTCCGGCCAGGCGGCCATGCAGCGCTGCACCCAGGCGTCGGCGGCGGCGGCGATCTCCTCGTCGGAGCGCGTATCGGCGCTGGTCTGGGCCCAGCCGCTCGCAGGCAGGGCCGCGCCCGTGGCGGCGACGGCGGAAGAGATCAGCGCCGCTCGGCGCGACAGGCGGATGGACATCAAGAACGCTCCCGAAGACTGAACGGCGACGCTAACGCCGCCGGTCGGCCGGGCCAAGGGGGAGTCTGACCTAGGCGGCCAGTCGCCACCTTTGCAGGTGCTCCAGCACGTCCGCCACGATCTGGGCGCGGGTGAAGCCGGTCACGTCGCGCGGGCGCGTGCCGTCGCCGGTCACGGCGCTGAGCCGCCATTCCAGGGCGCGGCGGCTTTCGGGCGCCTCCAGCGCGGTTAGGGCTGGACGAGGTCGCGACCGGGCGCCCAGTCGATACAGGAAGTCCCGCCCGTTGGCGTGCTCGACCCTCAGCCAGACGCCGTTGTCGTCGCTCTGCACTTCGCTGTTCTCCAGTCCCTCGGCAGCCACGGCGGCGCGCACCTCTTCCAGCGCCGGGGCGCCGTGGCGGGCGATCTGGCGATCGATATCGCGGCGGCTGGCGGGGGCCAGGATACGCTTGAGCTGTTCGCGCAGCGGCGCCGCTTCGGTCTCGACGGCCTCGCCCCTCAGGTCGGCGGTCATCTGCCGCGCCAGGCCGAAACAGGCCAGGATCATGATGACGGCGAAGGGTAGGGCCGCCACCAGTGTCGCCGCCTGCAGGGCGCCGAGCCCGCCGGCCAGCAGCAGCAGGGCGGCCGCCAGCCCCTGCAGCACGCACCAGTAGATGCGTTGCCAACGCGGGGTGTCCTCGGCCCCGCCCGAGGCCAGGGTGTCGATCACCAGAGAGCCTGAATCCGCCGACGTGACGAAGAAGACGGCGACCAGGGCGATGGCCAGAACCGATGTGATCGCCGTGCCTGGCAGATACTCAAGGAAGCGGAACAGGGCCGTCGACAGGTCCGCCTGAACGGCGTCCGAGATCGCCCCCGCCGCCCCGCCCAGATCCAGGCTCATGGCGGTGTTGCCGAAAACCGTCATCCACAGGAAGGTGAAGGCCGACGGCACCAGCAGCACGCCGATCAGGAATTCCCGAACGGTCCGCCCGCGCGAGATACGGGCGATGAACATGCCCACGAACGGCGACCAGGCGATCCACCAGGCCCAGTAGAACAGGGTCCAGTCCGCCATCCAGGCGCGCGGCTCATAGGCGTAGAGGGTGAAGGTGCGGACGAAGAAATGATCCAGATAGAGGCCGAAATTCTGCACATAGGCCCGCAGAAGGAACAGCGTCGGCCCCGTGACCAGCACGAACAGCATCAGGCAGATGGCCAGCACCAGGTTCAACTCCGACAGGCGCCGCACGCCCTTGTCTACGCCTGTCAGCACTGAAATCGTCGCTGCGCCCATGACCACTGCGATCAGGGAGACCTGCATCACCACAGTGCTGGACACCCCGAAGACGTAGTTGAGACCTGAGTTCATCTGGGCGACGCCCAGCCCCAGGGAGGTGGCGATGCCGAACAGAGTGCCGCAGATGGCGAAGATGTCGACTGCATCGCCCAGCCAACCATTCACCCGCTTGCCCAATAGGGGATAGAGACTTGACCGCATGGTCAGGGGCAGACCCTTCCGGTGCGCGAAATAGCCCAGGCTGAGGCCGACCACGGCGTAGATGGCCCAGGCATGCACGCCCCAGTGGGTATAGGTGATGACCATGGCCTCGCGCGCGGCGTTCAGCGTGCCGGGCTGGGCCTCGGGCGGGGCGATGTAGTGCTGAACCGGCTCGGCCACGGCGAAATACATCAGGCCGATGCCCATGCCCGCCGCGAACAGCATGGCCAGCCAGGAGACATAGGGAAAGTCCGGTTCGGCATCGTCCGGCCCCAGCTTCAGCCGTCCGGTCGGCCCGACCGCCAGCACCGTCACAAACAGCAGGAAGCCCGCCACCGAGGCCACGTAGAACCAGCCGAAGGTGTCGATGACCCAGGCCTGGGCGCGCCCGAACAGAAGGTCGGACGTAGCGGGCGCCATCAGGGCGAGCAGCAGAAGCCCTCCCGCGATGGCGCTGGCTCCCCAGAAGACGCGCGGGTTCATCTTGGTTGTCAGCATGGGGGCCAAGCGCCCGGCAAAGCTTATGGTTCCCAAGGAGACGGCGCCTGTCATCTCCGCCCATGCAGTCCTCCTCATCGCCTCACAAACGAAGCGGTTTGGGAACGTCAGGACGCTGACGTCTGCGCCTATAGCCAGGGCGAGACGTCAGCTTCTGTTGAAGATGGGCGGAAGCAGGCTGTTTATCCCCCGAACACCTCGACGCCGATCGCGCCGTCGGTCGTCAGCCAGGCGCGCTTCATGCCCTGGCTGTTGTAGGGGGCGGCGATGTTGCCCTCGCGGTCCAGGGCGATCAGGCCGCCGTCGCCGCCCAGGGCGCCGATGCGGTCGACCACGCTCTGAGAGGCCTTGGCCAGCGACTGACCGGCGGCGACGCCGAAGGCGGTGCGTGCGGCGGCGGCGACGCGGATGAAATACTCGCCCTGGCCGGTGCAGGAGACGGCGGCGTGCTCGTCGGCCCAGGTTCCGGCGGCGGGAATGGGAGTGTCGCCGACGCGGCCCGGCATCTTGCCGAACACGCCCGCCGTCGAGGTGGCGGCGGCCAGGCGGCCTTGGCTGTCCAGCACACAGCAGCCGACGGTGCCGTGGCTCAACATGCTGGGCGGGTGGTTGTCCTCGCCCTTGCCGGCGCCGGTGAACCAGGCGGCGGGGTCCTCCACGCGCGTCAGGCCCTGTTCGGCGGCGAAGCGGGCGGCGCCGTTCCCGGCCAGCATGACGTGGGGCGTGCGATCCATCACCGCGCGGGCGGCGACGACCGGGTTGCGGAATCCCTGCAGGGCGGCGACGGCCCCGGCCTTGCCGGTCGCGCCGTCCATCAGGCTGGCGTCCAGCTCATATTCGCCCGCCAGATTGGGCGAGGCCCCGCGCCCGGCGACATAGAGGCCGGAATCTTCCAGCATGACGACCGCCTCGACGGCTGCGTCCAGCGCCGAGGCTCCGGCGTCCAGCCGCGCCTTCATCGCCTCGACCACCTCGCGCATGTTGGCGACCTCGGCGTCGTAGTTGCGTTCGCGTCGGGCGCCGGCGCCGCCGTGAAGGATGAGGGCGGGTTTCGCCATGATCGTCTCCTCAGAACCCATTGGGCCTCTTTGCATCGGGCCGCAGGCTGATTAGCGTCACCGGCGTGTCGGCGCCACGGTCGACGGGGGATAGCTGAAAAGAGTTCCTATGCGCGCAGTCCTGTCCAAGGCCCCCGGCGGCCCGGAAACGCTCGTCGTCGAGGAGGTCATGGACCCCACGCCCGGACCGGGCGAGGTGGTGATCGAGGTCAAGGCCGTGGGCGTCAACTATCCCGACGCCCTGATCATCGCCGACAAATACCAGTTCAGGCCCGAGCGTCCCTTCGCGCCGGGGGCCGAGGTCGCGGGCGTGGTCGACGCCGTCGGCGAGGGGGTGAAGGGCGTGTTCCGGGGCGACCGCGTCGTCGCCGTGCCCGGCTGGGGCGGCATGGTCGAGCGGCTGAAGGTCAGGGCCGAGACCCTGATCCCCATTCCCGACAGCATGGACTATGAGACCGCCGCCGCCTTCATTATGACCTACGGCACCAGCTACTACGCCCTGAAGGACCGGGCGCAGCTGCAGCCGGGCGAGACCCTGCTGGTGCTGGGCGCGGCAGGGGGCGTCGGCGCCGCCGCCGTCGAGCTGGGCAAGGCGATGGGCGCGCGCGTGGTCGCCGCCGCCTCGACCAACGACAAGGTCGAGTTCGCGCTGGAGCTGGGGGCCGACAACGGCCTGATCTACCCTTCCGGCCCGATAGACAAGGCGGCCCAGAAGGCGCTGTCGGGCGAGTTCAAGCTGTCCACCGGCCGCGACGGCGCCGATGTGGTGTTCGATGGCGTCGGCGGCGACTACGCCGAACCGGCCCTGCGCGCGATGGACTGGAACGGCCGCTATCTGGTGGTGGGCTTCCCGGCGGGGATTCCGTCGCTACCGCTGAACCTGACCTTGCTGAAGTCGGTGTCGGTGGTCGGCGTCTTCTGGGGCGCGGCCGTCGCCCGCGATCCCAAGGCTCATGCCGCGAACATGGCCGAACTGATGCAGCTCTACGCCGAGGGCAAGATCAAACCGCGCGTCAGCCGCACCTTCCCGCTGGAACGCGCCCATGAGGCCATTCAGGCGCTCAGCGACCGCACGGCTGTCGGCAAGGTCGTGGTGAAGGTCGGGGATTGAGGCGCCAACGCTCTCCCTCCCCTTCATGGGGAGGGTGGCTGAGGCCGTCAGGCCGAAGCCGGGTGGGGGCGGCGGGGCGCATCAAGCGCGCGTTCCGTATCACCGAGCCCTCCCCACCCGGTCGCTACGCGACCACCCTCCCCATGAAGGGGAGGGAGAAGGAAGCGGTCTATTCTTCGTCCTCTCGCAGCCGTTTCAGCGCCTGCGCCGCCTGATCGTGGTGGCGCGGCTTCAGATGGGCGCTGAGCGTCGCTAGCACCGCCGCGATCACCGCAGCGTCGTCGGTGAAGCCGATGCCGACGAAGACGTCGGGAATGGCGTCCACCGGCATGACGAAATAGGCCAGCGCGCCCAGGATCAGACCCTTGGCCGCCAGCGGTGTCTTTGGATCCTGGGCCGCGTACCAGGCGGCGACCGCCTGCTGGGCGAAGGGGATGCGGGCGGCGGTGCGCCGCATCTTGGGCCAGAAGCCCTTGCGCACGCGCATCTCGTTCACCTTCTGCACGGCGGGAACCAAGGCTTTCTCAGGATTGATGGCGTCATTGGGCGACACCCCGTTGGTCTTTGCGGTCATGGCCGCTAAATCCTCGCACGAGCACTCGGTTCAATCGAATATAGGACGACTTCCATGAAACTCGACGCTTCGATCGCGGCGGTGGTGACGGGCGGGGCTTCGGGCCTCGGCGAAGGTACGGCGCGGGCCCTGGCGGCCAAGGGCGTCAAGGTCGCCCTGTTCGACCTGAACGAAGAGCGCGGCGAGGTCATCGCCCAGGAGATCGGCGGCGTCTTCTGCAAGGTCGACGTGACCTCCGACGACAGCGTCAAGGCCGGGTTCGAGAAGGCCCGCGCCGCTCACGGACAGGAGCGTCTGACTGTCAACTGCGCCGGCGTCGCCACGGGCCAGAAGACCGTCAGCCGCCAGCGCGACACCGGCGAGATCCGCGCCCACGACATGGCCCAGTTCGAGCGCACCGTCTCGATCAACCTGTTCGGGACCTTCCGCGTCCTGTCGCAGTCGGCGGCGGGCATGGTCACGCTGGAGCCGATGGAAGACGGCGAGCGCGGCCTGATCGTCAACACCGCCTCGGTCGCGGCCCAGGACGGCCAGATCGGCCAGGCGGCCTATTCGGCGTCCAAGGGCGGCGTCTACGCCATGACCCTGCCGATCGCGCGCGACCTGATGAACGAGGGCGTGCGGGTCAACACCATCCTGCCGGGCATCATGTGGACGCCGATGATGGCGGGCATGGATCAGAAGGTGCAGGACGCCCTGGCCGCCATGATCCCCTTCCCCAAGCGTCTGGGCACGCCGGCCGACTACGCGGCCCTGGCCCTGCATCTGGCCGAGAACACCTACATCAACGGCGAGTGCATTCGTCTGGACGGGGCTATACGCCTCGCCCCTCGCTAAGCGAGGCGCTGAAGGCCGCTAACGCTCGCTGCGCGGCGGCTCGCTGCTTGAGCGGGCTGGGCGCATAAGGGGCTGACGGCTCTGTTTTGAAGCGGCCTCCGGGGCGTCCATGCGGGCGTTTCGGGGGCCGTTTTCGTGTGAAGTTTCAGGGCTATTCGAAAAATATCGACGGATTGAGCGAAAATCGAAAAAGGGGCTTGCGCGATCCGAAGCCGGTCCGCTATACGCCCCTTCCTCGACGGGGAGCAGCACATCGCTCCCAACGGAGTGCGGGCGTAGCTCAGGGGTAGAGCATCACCTTGCCAAGGTGAGGGTCGGGCGTTCGAATCGCCTCGCCCGCTCCAGTCGAGTATGAAATCCGGGGCCAGCGGGAAGACCGCCGGCCCCGATTTTCGTTTTGGCGGTCATTGATCTTTCCGGCGCCCTGGTCGACGTTGGCATCCTTTAAAAGGGGCAGGCGGTGAATCTTGAGAATATCCCCGTTCATTTGATCAAGCTGGGCGTGACGGGTTTTATTCTGAGCGCCATCGGTTTGAGCGCCTGGGGTTTCAGATTGCTTCGTCGCGTGCGCCCAGGTGAAATCCGGGGATCGTCTCAAGTTTTTGGCCTTGGCGTTGTCAGCATAGCCTTTGGTTCTTTCATTCTGTCGTTGGGTGCATTCGGGAGCGACTTGTCCGCGAACGGGCAGTTGGCTTGGTGGCTTGCTCTCGTCGTGTGTTTCCTTGGATCCGGCGTGCTGCTCGTCGGAACTCAGATAGGGGTGCTGGCCCGCTTCGACGAGTTCGGAGTGTCTGTACGGTGGATCACGGGACGCGTGGAGCGGATGGTATGGTCTGACTTCCGTCGCGTCAGGCAGGGCCGTTTCTTCTGGTCAGGCGCTGTCTTTGAACGAGGAAAGGGACGGCCCTTTCTGTTGTCTAGCGACGCTGGCGGCGCAGACGCCTTAATGCTGGCGGCTCAGGCGGCGGGAGTGGCGGGAGTAGACGCCTTCAATCTCCCGCCCTTGGGGGAGGCGGTCAGCAGTCATAAGGACTGACCGCCGTCGCTGACGCGATTTGGCGACGACTGATAGAGAATGGTCCGGACCGGGATCAACTGTCGCGGTTCCGTATTCCGCGCGCAGATTCCTTTTCGTCAAACCGTCGCTGCCGCGTCGCCGCTGCGCATTAGCCCTCCCCGCCAGAACCGGAGCGCCAGATGCGGCGCCGGGCGTCGGGGACAAGCACATGAAGCTCGGACTTCTTCTCAGCGCGGCGAGCCTGCCGCTTATTTTCGCCGTGACCGCTCAGGCTGCTGATGTGGCGGCTGATGTCGACGCGGCCCCGGTCGCCGTGGCGGCTGTGGCGGGCGACGGTCTGATCGGGCGCGTCGTCAGCGCCGACGGCTCGCCGCTGCCGGGCGTCGAGATCATCGATCGCGCCAGCGGACGCCGCGCGGTCAGCAACAGCCAGGGCGAGTTCAATCTGGGCGGGGTTTCCGGTCAGGTGACGCTGGAGGCGCGCTACATCGGCCTGCCGACCGCGACGCAGACCGTCGCCGCCGCGCCGGGCCGCCTGACCTCGGTCACCGTCATGATGGGATCCGGCGATGCGGTCGCTGTGGCCGACGTCGTGGTCAACGGCGTCATCACCGACGGCGTGGCTCGCTCGCTGAACCAGCAGAAGAACGCCGACGGCACGGTCAACGTCCTGTCGGCCGACGCCATCGGCCGCTATCCCGATCCGAACGTGGCGGAATCGCTGCAGCGGGTGCAGGGCGTCGCCATTCAGCGCGACCAGGGCGAGGGCCGCTATATCAACGTGCGCGGGGCGCCGTCTTCCTTTACGGCCGTGTCCGTCGACGGCGTCGCCATTCCGGCGGTCAGCCCGACGACGCGCGCCGTCGACCTAGACACCCTGCCCAGCGACATCGTGTCGAGCGTCGAGGTCTCCAAGACCCTAATCCCGTCTCAGGACGCCGACTCCATCGCCGGGGCGGTCGAGATCAAGACCCGCTCCCCCTTCGACAAGCGCCGTCTGGCGGTCAGCGGATATGCGGGCGGCAGCTATAACGATTATGGCGGCTCGGACACGCGGGCGGGCGCGACGATCTCCGACGTTTTCGGCCCGGACCAGACCTTCGGCGCCCTGCTGTCGCTCAGCTATTCGGAGACCAACCGTCGCCCCGACAACGTGGAGAACGCCTGGGTCTATGACGAAGATTCCGGCCGTTATCTGATCGAAGAGACGCTGTTCAAGGACTATGAGACCAAACGCACGCGTCAGGCCCTGACCGGCGCCCTGGAATGGCGCCCCGGCGACAATCTGCGCGCCTGGGTGCGCGGTTCATACGCCGAGTTCGAGGACGATGAATACCGCGACACGCTGCGGTTCGGCTATTCGGACGGCAAGATCCAGGCGGGCGCGACCGATCATGCGGCGACCTTCACCGGCGCGCGCATCTACAAGGCGCTGCGTCACCGCACGCAGAACAACCAGATCACCACCCTGAACACCGGCGTCGAGCGCACCTTCGGCAACGGCGCCGTGTGGGATGCGGCCCTGTCGTGGGCCAAGAGCGAGCAGACCTATCCGCATCGTGACGAACTGGTCTTCCGCTCAGGATCGCAGACTCTGAGCTATGACACGAGCGACCATTATCAGCCGACCTATTCGGCCTTCGCCGACCCGAACGGCTATTATCTGAACGCCGCCAACTACAGCTTCCGCGAGAACAGCTTCCGCTCGAATGCGACGACGCAGGAAGATGTGGCTTTCAAGACGAACTATGAGCTGCCGGCCGTTATCGGCGGCCGCGAAGTCACGCTGAAGTTCGGCGCCAAATACAGCACCCGCGACGTGGCGGCCGACGAAGAGCGTTTCCGCGACCGCAACGCCGCTGTCAGCCCGGGAGACCTGGGCCCGCTGCTGTCGGGCCGCGAGTCGCAGAACTATGACTACCACCTCGGCTACAAGCTGGATCACGGTCAGATAGCGGATTATTTCGAGCGTGTTCGCGCGGCGTCGACCAATCCCGATCCGGCCGCGGACGTGCGCCGAATCCCCCAGTCGATCACGGCCGACTACACCGCCAATGAAGATGTGCTGGCGGCCTATGGTCAGGCGCGCTTTGACGTCGGCGCGACCAATGTCGTGGTCGGTCTGCGGGTCGAGAAAACGGACTTCGAGGGTTCGGCGCTCAACGTCCCGGCGTCAGGCGACCCGGTGAAGGTGACGGTTCAGCGCGACCAGACCGACTTCTTCCCCAACCTGACGCTGCGCCACAGCTTCAGCGAGCAGTTGGTCGGCCGCTTCGCCCTGACGCGGGCCATTTCGCGGCCGGACTATACCGACATCGTGCCGCGCGTTCTGGATACCACCGACAGCGGCCGCACCACCGTGTCGCGCGGCAATCCCGACCTGAAGCCGACCCTGTCGAACAACATCGACGCGGGACTGGAATACTATCTGCGGCCGCTGGGCGTGGTCTCGGCCAACGCCTTCTACAAGGACCTGTCGAACTACCGCTTCACTCTGGTGACCGACGGCGCGCCCTATGAGCCGTCGCCGACGGGAGTAGCGACCATCACGGAGGCGCTCAATGCGCCGGACGGCCACCTGATGGGCATTGAGTTCAACTGGCAGCAGACCTTCGACTTCCTGCCGGGCTGGGCGTCGGGCTTCGGCGTCTTCGCCAACTACACGCTGACGGACGCCGAGATCAAAACCAGCCGGACCTATGGCGGGCGCGACCGCTTCACCCTGCCGGGCCAGTCGGACGCCACCTATAATCTGGCCCTCTTCTATGAGCGCAGCGGCCTCAGCGCGCGGGTGTCCTACACCCATCGCGGCGACTATCTGGAAGCGATCGACGCTGAGAATCCCGGCATGGACCTGTGGGTCGAGGGGCGCGGCCAGCTGGACTTCACCGCCTCCTACGACTTCGGCAATGGGGTCGAGGTGTTCGGCGAGGCCAAGAACCTGACCGATACGGCGGGCGTCCGCTACTACAGCTCGCGCGAGCGGACCTATGAGTATGAGAAGTTCGGCTACAACGTCTTCATGGGCGTGCGCTTCAAATACTGATCGGTTCATTGCGGCTGAAAACGGAAGGCCGGGCGGCGACGCCCGGCCTTTTGCTTCTCTCGGCATGGCCCCCGCCGGGATCAGGGCCTATATGGACCGTGGCGGTTGACCCCGCCGGGGCCGGCGCTAGTGTCCGCGCCGCTTCTTTTTTCAGCGCCTGCCCGGCGCCCGAACAAGTCAGAGGACCTCATGGCCGACGCCGCTTCCCAGACCTACGACGTGGTGATCATCGGGGGCGGGCCGGGCGGCTACAACGCCGCCATCCGCGCCGGACAACTGGGCCTGAAGGCCGCCCTGGTCGAAAAGCGCTCCACGCTGGGCGGCACCTGCCTGAACGTCGGCTGCATGCCGTCGAAGGCCCTGCTGCACGCTTCGGAACTGTATGAGGCCGCCAACAACGAATTCGCCGGCATCGGCATCGAGGTGAAGCCCAAGCTGAACCTGGCCCAGATGCACAAGGCCAAGGACGACAGCGTCGAGGCCCTGACCAAGGGCATCGAATTCCTGATGAAGAAGAACAAGGTCGACGTGGTGAAGGGCTTCGGCCGCATCGCGGGTCAGGGCAAGGTCGAGGTCGAAGCCGAGGGCGGCGCCAAGACCACGCTGGACACCAAGAATATCATCATCGCCACCGGCTCCGAGCCGACCCCGCTGCCGGGCGTCGATTTCGAGGACGGCAAGGTCATCGACTCGACCGGCGCCCTGTTCCTGCCCAAGGTTCCCAAGCATCTGATCGTCATCGGCGCGGGCGTCATCGGCCTTGAGCTCGGCTCGGTCTGGCGTCGTCTGGGCGCCCAGGTCACGGTCGTGGAGTTCCTCGACAAGGTCGGCGCGGGCATGGACGGCGAAGTCGCCACCGCCTTCCAGCGCGGCCTGACCAAGCAGGGCATGACCTTCCGCATGGGCACCAAGGTCACCGGCGCCAAGACCTCCAAGGACGGCGTCGAGCTGACCCTCGAACCGGCCAAGGGCGGCGAGGCCGAAACCCTGAAGGGCGACGTGGTGCTGGTCGCCATCGGCCGCCGCCCCTACACCGCCGGTCTGGGGCTGGAGACGGTCGGCGTCACGCCGGATCAGCGCGGTTTCATCGCCAACGATCACTTCAAGACCTCGGCGCCGGGCGTCTGGGTCATCGGCGACGTGACGCACGGCCCGATGCTGGCTCACAAGGCCGAGGAAGACGCTGTGGCCGTGATCGAGCTGATCGCGGGCAAGCCGGGCCACGTCGACTATGACCTGGTGCCGTCGGTCATCTACACCGGCCCGGAAGTGGCCTGGGTCGGCAAGACCGAAGAGGCGCTGAAGGCCGCGGGGGTCAACTACAAGAAGGGCAAATTCCCCTTCGCAGCCAACAGCCGCGCCAAGATCAACCACGAGACCGAGGGCTTCGTGAAGGTTCTGGCCGAAGCCGCGACGGACAAGGTTCTTGGCGTCCACATCTATGGCCCGCAGGCGGGCGAACTGATCGGCGAAGCCTGCATGACGATGGCCTTCGGCGGCGCCTCGGAAGACGTGGCCCGCACCTGCCACCCGCACCCGACCCGCTCGGAAGCCTTCCGTCAGGCGGCCATGGGCGTCGAAGGCTGGACGATGCAGGCGTAAGCCTTTCCGGGTTTTCCGGCTGAAATCAGAACGGCGCGTCCTGCATGGGGCGCGCCGTTTTTCGTTGCTGAAACTTAACTTGTCGGCGCCTGAGCCTGCCTTCAGTTTTCCCGCGCAACAACGGGAGCGAAGGTGAAATGATGCGTCTGGCGATCGGATTGACGGCGGCGACCTGGGCGATGATCGGCTCTGTCGCCACGGCGCAGGACTATCGCCCCACCTTTCATCCGGACCAGTTGAAAGGCCCACCGGCGGGCGCCTTCAATGAGGTTTTGGTGCTGGGTTCGCCGCACCTGTCCGACCTGCCGGACAGCTTCCGCGCCGAACAGCTTCAGCCGCTGCTGACGCGGCTGGAGGCCTGGCGGCCGACCGCCATCGCCGTCGAAAACCTGTCGGGTCTGCAGTGCGACTTCATGCGCCGCTATCCGTCCCGCTATGCGGAATCGGTTGAGGACTACTGCTTTGATCCGTCCGCTGAGGGCCGGGCGCTGGGCATGGACGTGCCGACCGCCAACGCTGAGGTGGAGCGTCTGCTGGAGGCCTGGCCCGAGGCGCCGACGGCGGCCGATCGGCGACGTCTGGCGGCGCTCTTCCTCGCCGCGGGAGAGCCGGGTTCCGCCTCGGTGCAATGGCTTCGTCTGCCCGCTACGGAGCGGGTGGCGGGCGACAGCCTGACGGCGGAAATGGCGGCTGCCCTGGACCGCCGGATGACCCGGAAGAACGAGGTCGACCTGGTCGCGGCCGTATTGGCGGCGCGGCTGGGGCATGAGCGCCTGTGGGCGGTCGATGATCACACGGCGGACTCCGCAACCCGGCCTGATGAGGAAGAGGCGCAGGCCAAGGCGATCATGGCGGCGTGGGACAATCCCTATGTCCAGGCGCGCAGGGACGCAGACCAGCGGCTGTATGTCGACCTGGAGCGCCCGGACGGCGTGCTGAACATCTATCGCGACTACAACACGCCGGACACGCAGATGGTCGTCTATCGTTCGGATTTCGGCGCGACCCATGTGGAGCCCTCGCCGCAGGCGTTCGGGCGTCGCTATCTCGGCTACTGGGAGACGCGCAATCTGCGCATGGTCGCCAATATGCGCGACGTGCTGGGACGTTATCCAGGCACGCGGATGCTGACCATCGTCGGCGCTTCTCACAAGGGCTACTACGAAGCCTATCTGAATCAGATGCACGACGTGCGGCTGGTCAGCTCGGATGAGGTGCTGCGCTAGTTTCCTTCTCTCTCTCCCGCGACTTTGGTCGACGGGCCTCGCAATCGGCCGCGCCTGCGCCCATGTCAGCGGCCAAAGCTTCTTGAAGCAGGGGAAACAGCATGGACCTTCAACTCACCGGCAAGCGCGCCCTGATCTGCGGCGGCTCCAGCGGACTGGGCCGCGCGGTGGCGACGGCCCTTGTGGCCGAGGGCGCGCATGTGGCTCTCCTGTCGCGCGATGCGGTCAAGCTGCAGGCCGTGGCCGATGACCTGAACGCCATGGGGCCGGGCCGGGCGATCATCGCGCCCGCCGATCTGGCCGATCACGACGCCCTGCTCAAGGCGGTGGACGTCGCCGAGGAAGGACTGGGCGGGCCGATCCAGATCCTGCTGAACAACACCGGCGGGCCGCCGCCGTCGGGCGTGGCGGGGCTGGACCCGGCGCTGTGGCGCGAGCAGTTCGAGGCCATGGTGCTGTCGGTCTTCCGTCTGACCGATCGGGTGATGCCGGGGATGCGGTCGATGGGCTGGGGTCGGGTGCTGAACGTCGCCTCGACCAGCGTGATCGAGCCGATCGGGACGCTGGGCGTGTCCAACACCCTGCGCGCTTCCTTGGCGGCCTGGGCCAAGACGCTGGCGGGCGAGGTCGCGGCCAATGGGGTGACGGTCAACACCCTGCTGCCGGGCCGGATCGACACGCCGCGGATTGAGCGGCTGGACGCCGCCCGCGCCGCCGCCACCGGCGTCGAACCTGACGAGGTCCGCGCGGAATCGGTCAAGACCATCCCGGCCGGACGCATCGGCACAACTGAAGAGTTCGGCGCCGTCGCCGCCTTTCTGGCCAGCCCGCTGGCGGGCTATGTGACCGGCTCGCTGATCCGGGTGGACGGCGGAGCGGTCAGGGCGATCTGAGGCCGGGAACGGCGGCGGGCCGCCGCACCAGGCCGCCCAGGGTCACGGCACCGCGCCCATAATCCAGCGTCACCTGGCTGAACCGGGTCAGGATGTCTGCGCCCAGCAACAGGGCGGGGCGTTCGATCAGGTTCAGGATACGAAAAGCGTGCAGATCGCCGAACAGCAGGGGCGTCGGCCCCAGATCGCGCCGCGCCAGCCGCAGATCAGCCACTGCGCCGGACTGCACCAGCAAGGATTGGCCGATCACGCCATAGACGCGCAACAAGGGGCGCTCGACTCGGCCCAGCCGCGAATCCAGCGCCCGCATGAGCGCGTGATTGCCGATCGAATACTGGGCGCCGCTGTCGATGAAGGCGACGGCCGGAACGCCGTCAGCGGCGACCTGAGTCAGGATCAACTGGCTGAAACGTCCCGAGCGGACATCGGTGATGTCCTGGCCCACGCGGCTGGCCCGCCCGCCGAAGGACAGGCCGCGCCGCACGACGTCTGCGCCCGAGGCCGCCAGCATGACGCGCCGCCGCCGCAGGTCCAGCGTCAGCCGAAAGCGCGACAGCACGTCCAGTCCCAGAAGGCCGTCGGCGCCCAGCAGTCCAGAGGGAAAGACCGGCAGGACCAGGTCGGCGAAACGCCGCCCGGAAAAGGCCAGATGCGGCAGGCGTACGGTCGGCGTCATCTGGGCGGCGGTGATGCCGTGCACCAGGACGGGCGGGCCGGGGGAAAGGTCCAGCGCTTGCGCCAGCCGGTCGGAGACCGCGCTGCGTTCCGCGCCCGTGTCGATGACGAACAGCGCCTTGCGCCCGTTCAGATCGACCTCGACCCCGATGCGCGTCAGAAGGTTCGTCAGCAGACGCGCCTCGGCGTCGGGCGGAGGCGCCGGACCCGCCGCCTCCTGCGGCCAGGCGGGCGCGGCCAGCAGAAGCCCGGTCTGGGCTAGCAAGGTCTGGGCTAGCAAGGTCTGGGCCAGCAGGGTCAGGGCCGCTCGACGGCTGGACGTGAGGCGATCAGACTCGGGAACGAGAATCGGTCTGCGCACGCGCGTGAACTCCCGTTCCACGATCGATCCCCAAGGAGGAAACTGGCGCCTTTTCGAAGCGCTGAACAGTCCGCCTTCAGACGGTCACCCGCGCGGGTGGGCTTGGGCGTAGGCCGCCAGCAGGCGGGCGGCGTCGACCTGGGTGTATTTCTGCGTCGTCGACAGGCTGGCGTGGCCGAGCAGTTCCTGAATCGAACGCAGGTCGGCGCCCGCCCCCAGCAGATGGGTGGCGAAGCTGTGCCTCAGCGCATGAGGCGTGGCCGAGGCGGGCAGGCCCAGCCGTCCGCGCAGCCGTTGCACCGTCGCCTGCACATGGCGGGCGCTCAAGGGACCGCCGCGCCGTGCGCGGAACAGGGCCTGATCGGCGTCGATGACGAAGGGCTGCAGCGCCAGATAGGCGTCCGTCGCCTCGCGCACCTGCGGCAGGACGGGGACCATCCGCGTCTTGTCGCCCTTGCCGGTGATGCGAAGGCTGTCGGGCAGGGGGGCGTCAGACCGCTTCAGCGACAGGGCCTCCGAAATCCGCAGGCCGCAGCCGTAGAGCAGGGTCAGGACGGCGCGGTCGCGCGCGGCCTCCCACGGCTCCATGTCGGGATCAGCCTCGGGTTCGTGCAGCAGCCCTTTCGCCTGATCTTCGGTGACCGGGCGGGGCAGGGACGGCTTGACCTTGGGCCCGCGCACCAGAGCCAGTTGCGGCGTCGCCACGCCCAGGCGCCGGTCGAGAAAGGCATGAAAGCCCCGGATGGCGGCCAGCGTCTGACTGAGCGAGCGGGCGTTCAGCGGGCGATCCCCGCTGCGGCGCTCGGCCAGATGGGCGCGCGCCTCGGCCGCCGTGACCGAGCCGAGATCAGCCGCGCTCTGCGGCCCGCCGCGATGGCGCTCCAGAAAGGCCAGATACAGCCGTCCGATGTGGCCGTACGCCTCCAGCGTGCGCGGCGACAGGCGCCGCTCATGGGCCAGATGCTCCAGCCAGGCGGCCAGAGCGTCCTGCGAGGTCAGGCTTCCAGCGGCCATCGCTCGGCCATGCGTTCGACGACGCGAGCGACGAAGGCCACCAGTTCACAACCCATGGCGGGGGTGAAGCCGTCGTCCTCGCCCGAACCGAAGGCGCACAGGGCTGCGCGCGGCGCCTCATCGCCGGGGGCGTTCAGGCTCATCCGCACCAGCGCCACCGAGGCGACTTCGCCCTCGGAAGGGCCGAACAGGCTGAGGCCGGTGAAGTTG
Source organism: Brevundimonas sp. S1H14 (assembly GCF_047716865.1). Taxonomy (NCBI): domain Bacteria; kingdom Pseudomonadati; phylum Pseudomonadota; class Alphaproteobacteria; order Caulobacterales; family Caulobacteraceae; genus Brevundimonas; species Brevundimonas sp. S1H14. The sequence goes on from NZ_CP136679.1 coordinate 485,232, forward strand.
GGGCCGAGCCAGTGCAGGCCGTCCTCGCCCAGCAGGGCGTCGACGCGGCCCGGCTCCAGCGCCTTCCAGCCGAAGGGGACGGCGCCCGGCTTCTCGATCGCCACGGCGGCGCCCGCCAGACCGAACCGGCCCTGCGCCACGGCGTCCAGATGGCGCGCCAGTTCGGCGTGGGTCTGGGCCTCCATCAGGTCGAGGACGGCGACGTGGGTCTGGGTCTGGGCGGCGAAGTTGGCGCGGGCGATCTCTTCGATCAGCTTGCGCGCGCCCGCCTCGCGTTGGGCGACGGCCTCCAGCCGCGCCAGGGCGGCGCGGCCGAAGTCGACGACGTTGCGGCCGCTGGCGGTCAGGCCCAGCTCTTCCAGCAGGGCCCGGTCGTCCAGCAGGTGTTCGGCGTGATCTTCCAGCCAGGCGCGCACCTGCGGCCAGTGCAGGCTGCTCGCCGGTTCGGCAGAGAGGTCCAGGGAAGTGCTCAAGCGGGACCTCTCATCGGGTCAAAAATTACAAAATGGACTGACCGGTCTTGCCCCAGTCCGCCAGAAACGCATCCAACCCTTTGTCGGTTAACGGGTGCTTGACCAGGGCCTTGAAAACGTCAGCCGGGATGGTCGAGGCGTTGGCGCCGGCCAGCGCAGCGGCGGTCACATGGTCCGCATTACGCACCGAGGCGGCCAGGATTTCGGTGCTGAAGTCGTGGATGTCGTACAGGGTGCGGATGTCTTCCAGCAGGCCCACGCCATCGGCGCCGACATCGTCCAGACGACCGACGAAGGGCGAGATGAAGGTCGCGCCCGCCTTGGCCGCCAGCATGGCCTGGGCTGCTGAGAAGCACAGGGTGACGTTGGTCTTGATCCCTTTGTCGGCGAAGGCGCGGGTGGCGCGCAGGCCGTCCCAGGTCAGCGGCAGCTTGACCACGACGTTGGGGGCGATGGAGGCCAGCTTGTCGCCCTCCTTGACCATGGTCTCGAAATCGGTGGCCACGGCCTCGGCCGAGATCGGCCCCTCGACCAGGGCGCAGATTTCGGCGATGACCTCGGCGATGTTGCGACCCGACTTGGCGATCAGGCTAGGATTGGTGGTGACGCCGTCCACCATCCCGGTGGGCAGCAGGTCCTTGATGACGGCGACGTCGGCGGTGTCGAGAAAGAGTTTCATGGGGAAGAGTTCTAACCCTGACCAACGCGAAGGGCGACTCCGATTCTTCTCCTCCCCATTCCATGGGGAGGGGGACCGCGAAGCGGTGGAGGGGCTTACGGCGGAACCAAGCGACCCCTCCGTCTCGTCGGCTGCGCCTCCGATCCACCTCCCCATTGCATGGGGAGGAGAGGCTTGGTGAAAGTCGCCTCCGTCCTCATACCCCTGCCGGTGCCGGAAGCCTTCGACTACGAAGTCCCCGAGGCGCTGTCGGTCGCGCGCGGCGATCAGGTCGCCGTGCCTCTGGGCCCGCGCCTGATCCGGGGCGTGGTGGCCGAGGTGTTCGAGACGACCGGCTCCAATCGTCGGCTGAAGGCGGTCGAGCAGGTGCTGGACGATCCGCGCCTGCCGGAACGCACGCTGGACTTCGTCGAATGGGCGGCGCGTTGGACGCTCAGCCCGCCCGGCGAGATGGCGGCGACGGCGCTGAAGGGCCTCCGCGCGCCCCGGCCCCGGCCCGAGCGGCGGGTGCGGCGCGTCGAGGGGCGCAGTCCGGCACGTCCCACCGCCGCGCGCACGGCCGTGCTGGAGGCGCTAGGCGCGCGCTCCATGCCTGGCCCCGATCTGGCGCGGGCGGCGGGCGTCTCGTCCGGCGTGGTCAAGGGACTGGTCGATGAAGGCGTGCTGGAGGCGTTCGAGGTCGAGGCCGTCGCCGCCTTCGATCCGCCCGACCCCGACCATGCGCCCGCGACCCTGAATCCGGATCAGGCGGCTTCGGCAGCGGCCATCGCCGAGGCCGTGGCGGCGGGCGGCTTCGCGCCCTTCCTGCTGGACGGGGTGACGGGCTCGGGCAAGACGGAGGCCTATCTGGAGGCGGCGGCGCAGGCGCTGCGGGCCGATCCGACGGCGCAGGTGTTGATCCTGTTGCCCGAGATCGCCCTGACCCAGGCCGTGATCGAGCGCATCACCGCCCGTTTCGGCGTCGCCCCGGCCGAATGGCACTCCGGCGTCGCCCCGCCGCGTCGGCGTCAGGCGTGGGAGGCGGTGGTCGCCGGGCGCTGCAACATCGTGGTCGGCGCGCGCTCGGCCCTGTTCCTGCCCTACGCCAACCTGCGCCTGATCGTGGTGGACGAGGAGCACGACGGCTCGTTCAAGCAGGAAGAGGGGCTGGTCTATCACGGCCGCGACCTGGCCGTGGCGCGGGCGCGGATCGAGGGGGCGGCGGTGGTGCTGGCCTCGGCCACCCCGTCGCTGGAGACGCTGTGGAACGCCCATCAGGGGCGGTATCGCTGGCTGAAACTGGCGGCGCGACACGGCGCGGCCGTGCTGCCCGAGATCGGCCTGATCGACCTGCGCGAATGTCCGCCCGACCCGCAGACCTGGCTGTCTGCACCTTTACGCGAAGCCATCGGCGAGACGCTGGCGCGGGGCGAGCAGAGCTTGCTGTTCCTCAACCGGCGCGGTTATGCCCCGGTGGTGCTGTGCCGCGCCTGCGGGCATCGGCTGACGGCGCCGGACACGGATTCCTGGCTGGTCGAGCATCGCTACACCGGGCGGCTGGTCTGCCATTTGACCGGCTTCTCCATGCCCAAGCCCAAGGCATGCCCGTCATGCGCGGCCGAGGATTCCCTGGTGCCCGTCGGGCCGGGGGTCGAGCGGGTCGAGGAAGAGGTGCGCCAGCTCTTCCCTCAGGCGCGCACGGCCGTCTTCAGCTCGGACACGGTGCCGGACGGCAAATCCGCCCGCGCCCTGATACAATCCATGGCCGACGGCGAGATCGACATTCTGGTCGCCACACAGGCTGCGGCGAAAGGCCACAACTTCCCGCGCCTGACGCTGGTCGGGGTGGTGGACGCGGACTTAGGGCTTCGCGGCGGCGACCTGCGCGCGGCCGAGCGGACCTATCAACTGCTGGCCCAGGCCACAGGGCGGGCGGGGCGGGCGGATCGACCGGGGCGCGCCCTGCTGCAGACCTGGACGCCTGAGCATCCGGTGCTGCAGGCGCTGGCGGCGGGCGACCGCGACGCCTTCGTCGAGGCCGAGATGGCCGAGCGCGAGGCGGCGTCGCTGCCGCCGCACGGTCGGCTGGCGGCGCTGATCCTGTCCAGCGAGAACGCCATGGCGGTCGAGAAGGTCGCTCGCGACCTGGCCGAGGCCATCCCCAACGCTGAACGGCTGGAGGTCTATGGCCCCGCCGACGCGCCCCTGGCTCTGGTGCGGGGGCGTCGGCGCAAGCGGTTGCTGGTCCGGGCTGACCGCGACGTGAACCTGCAGGCCTTCCTGCGCGCCTGGCTGGCGCGGGTGAAGGTTCCGGCCTCGGTGCGGCTGACCGTGGACGTGGATCCTTATAGCTTTTTGTAGGGCGCCATCTTTAAGAGGCGCTATCGCTCGCCGCGCGGCGGCTCGCTGCTTGAGCGCGTTCTTTTAATCCGCTCACCCCGGCGGACGCCGGGGCCCAGTGAGAGCCTCAGGCGCGGTCGTTTGCAGCCAAGGACTGGATCCCGGCGTCCGCCGGGATGAGCGGGAAGAGGGAGCCTACCTCGGCCCGGTCAGCCTGATCTCGAACAGGCTGGGCCAGTTCTTGCCGGTGACGAACAGATGGCGGTTCTGCGCGTCCCAGGCGATGCCGTTCAGCACGTCGTCGAGCGGGTCCTTGATCTGGTCTCTCGGCAGCAGACCAGTCAGGTCGATGACGCCGACCACCTGGCCGGACGCCGGATCGATGCGGACGATGTAGTCGGTCTGCCAGACGTTGGCCCAGACCTCGCCGTCGATCCATTCCAGCTCGTTGAGCTTGCGCAGCGGGCGGCCGTTCAGAGTGACGGCGATACGCCCCGTCTCGGCCTGGGTGTCGAAGGCGAGGAAGCGCAGGGTCGCCGATCCGTCGGACAGGATCAGCCGCGTGCCGTCGTGGGTCAGCCCCCAGCCTTCCCCCGCATAGGCGAAGCGGGAGACGGGCTTCAGGTCGTCCGCAGCCCAGATGAAGCCGACGCCGTTGACCCAGGACAGGGAGAAGACGCGGCCGTCCTTCTCGGTCAGGCCTTCGCCGAAATACTCGGGATCGAGTTCGCGACTTTGAAGCACGACGCCGTCCTCCAGCCGCACGCGGCGCACGCTGGACGGATTGCGGCCGGTGCTCTCGATCAGCACGCCGTCGCGGATGACCAGGCCCTGGGTGAAGGCGGTCGGGTCGTGAGGGAAGGTCCGCACCACCTCATAGCCGTAGACCGGAACCGGCGCGGGCGCAGGGTGGGCGGAGGAAGAAGAGGGTGCCGGCCCCGGCGTCTGCGCCGCCGCGGACGCGGGAAGCGCCAGCAGAAGCATCGCCAGGACCGGCCCGATACGCACGTTTAGACGCCGGGCTCGGCGGTTTCAGCCTTGTTGAGGGCGGCTCTGGCGGCCTCCTCGGCCTGAGTCTTTCTGATCTTGGCGTTGCGCGACCACATGTTCAGACCCTCGACCAGGGCCGAGAAGGCCATGGCCGCATAGATATAGCCCTTGGGCACATGGACGCCGAAGCCGTCGGCGATCAGCACGGCGCCGATCATCAGCAGGAAGCCCAGGGCCAGCATGACCACGGTCGGGTTCTTGTCGATGAAGTCGGCCAGAGGATCGGCCGCCAGCAGCATGACGGTCACGGCGGCGATGACGGCCACCATCATGATCGGCACGTGCTCGGTCATGCCCACGGCCGTCAGGATGGAGTCGACCGAGAAAACCAGGTCCAGAATGATGATCTGGAAGATGGCTGCGCCGACGTTGTTGATGACGACGTCCTTCTTGTCCTTCTCCAGCAGGTCGTTCGACGGGGTGACGTCGACGGCGTGGTGGATCTCCTTGGTGGCCTTCCACAGCAGGAACAGGCCGCCAGCGATCAGGATCAGGTCGCGCCAGGAGAAGGAGGTGTCGAAGGTCTCGCCGTGGAAGCCCAGGTCGAACACGGGCGTGGTCAGGCCGACGATCCAGCCGATGGTGGCCAGCAGGCCCAGGCGCATGATCAGGGCCAGGCCGATGCCGATGCGCCGCGTGCGCTGGCGGTGCTCGGGCGGCAGTTTGTTCGACAGGATCGAAATGAAGATCAGGTTGTCGATCCCCAGCACCACCTCCATGACCACCAGGGTCACAAGGGCCGCCCAGGCGGCAGGATCGGTCAACAGCGGGGTTATGCTCTCAAGCATCGGGGTTCCTGATGGAGGTTAAGACTTTTCCGGTAACGGGAGCGTGAGCACGCATCAAGCGATCTGAAGCGTCGTCATCGTCGCAGGCTCGGTTGGCGGTTCCAGCTGGACCGGTTCATCTTCGACCAAAGAGAGCGCGGGTGCGGCGTTATCGTTCCGCGCCCCTTGGTTGCGGCTTGCGGCCTTGCATGGTATCAGCCGCGCGGCTTTAGCGAAGGGCGTATCGAAAGATGCGTCCCCAGCGTGCTTTCTTAAAGCATATCAGGCCCTTGGCTGGCGCAGGCGACTGCGGCCGGTCTTGCGACAATCGCTTCAGACGCGGACCAATATAAGTGGCGGACGATTTCAGGACGACGGAAGTCGGCGGACGGTATGCACAGGCGCTGTTCGACCTGGCGGATGAGACGGGGGCGCTGGACGCCGTGCGCGCCGATCTGGCTTCGCTCAAGGCGGCCTGGATCGACAGCGCCGACCTGCGCCGTCTGGCGACCTCGCCGCTGATCTCTTCGGATGATCAGGCCAAGGGTCTGGCGGCCATCGCCGACAAGGCGCAGTTCACGGCCACGACGCGCAACTTCCTGGGTCTGCTGGGTCAGAACGGCCGCGCGGCGGATCTGCCGGGCGTGATCGCCGCCTTCGAAGCGCTGTACGCCAAGAAGACGGGCGTGGTGGCCGCCGAGGTGGTCTCGGCCGTGGCCTTGAGCGCTGCACAGACCAAGAAGATTCAGAGCGAGCTGCGCGCCGCCCTGGGCCGCGACCCCGAACTGACCGCCCGCGTCGATCCGTCGATCCTGGGCGGCCTCAAGGTCAAGGTGGGCTCGAAGCTGTTCGATGCCTCGCTGAAGACCAAGCTCGACCAGATGACCTTTGCGCTGAAGCGCGCCTAAGCCCCGAATTCCAGTTTAAGCCGGGCCAGCGGGCCCGCACCGAAGACGAAAGCCGAAAGAGCCAATCATGGATATCCGCGCCGCCGAAATCTCGGCCATCCTCAAGTCGCAGATCGCCAACTTCGGCGTGGAAGCCGACGTTTCCGACGTCGGCCAGGTGCTGTCGGTCGGCGACGGCATCGCGCGCATCCACGGCCTGGACAACGTCCAGGCGGGTGAAATGGTCGAGTTCACCAAGGCCGGCGTGAAGGGCATGGCCCTGAACCTGGAGCGCGACAACGTCGGCGCCGTGATCTTCGGCGCGGACGCCGCCATCGCCGAGGGCGACGACGTGCGCCGCCTAGGCGAGATCGTGGACGTGCCGGTCGGCAAGGGCCTGCTGGGCCGCGTCGTCAACCCGCTGGGCGAGCCGATCGACGGCAAGGGTCCGATCCAGTTCACCGAGCGTCGTCGCGTCGACGTCAAGGCCCCCGGCATCATCCCGCGCAAGTCGGTTCACGAGCCGATGCAGACGGGCATGAAGGCGATCGACACCCTGATCCCCGTCGGTCGCGGCCAGCGCGAGCTGATCATCGGCGACCGTCAGGTCGGCAAGACCGCCGTCGCCATCGACACTATCCTGAACCAGAAGACGGTCAACAAGTCGGACGACGAGTCGGCCAAGCTGTACTGCATCTACGTCGCCATCGGCCAAAAGCGTTCGACCGTGGCCCAGATCGTCAAGACCCTCGAAGAGTCGGGCGCGCTGGAATACACCATCGTCGTGGCCGCCACGGCGTCGGAACCGGCCCCGCTGCAGTTCCTGGCCCCGTTCGCCGGCACCGCCATGGGCGAGTATTTCCGCGACAACGGCATGCACGGCCTGATCATCTATGACGACCTGTCCAAGCAGGCCGTGGCCTATCGCCAGATGTCGCTGCTGCTGCGCCGTCCGCCGGGCCGTGAAGCCTATCCGGGCGACGTCTTCTACCTGCACAGCCGCCTGCTGGAGCGTTCTGCCAAGCTGAACGAGGACTACGGTTCGGGCTCGCTGACCGCCCTGCCGATCATCGAAACCCAGGCCAACGACGTGTCGGCCTACATCCCGACCAATGTGATTTCGATCACCGACGGCCAGATCTTCCTGGAATCGGACCTGTTCTATCAGGGCATCCGTCCGGCCGTGAACGTCGGCATCTCGGTGTCGCGCGTCGGCTCCTCGGCTCAGATCAAGGCCATGAAGCAGGTCGCCGGTTCGATTAAGGGCGAGCTGGCCCAGTATCGTGAAATGGCCGCCTTCGCGAAGTTCGGCTCGGACCTCGACGTCTCGACCCAGCGCCTGCTGGCCCGCGGCGCCCGCCTGACCGAGTTGCTGAAGCAGCCGCAGTACTCGCCGCTGGCCGTCGAAGAGCAGGTCGTGTCGATCTACGCCGGCACGCGCGGTTATCTGGACGGCATCGCTGTTTCGGACGTCGGCCGCTTCGAGAGCGAACTGCTGGCCCGCGTTCACGCCAACCACGCCTCGCTGCTGGAAGGCATCCGCACCAAGAAGGCCCTGACGCCCGAGCTGGAAGCCGAGCTGAAGGACATCCTGGCGGCCTTCGCCAAGACCTTCGCCTGATCGTTCGGCCCTGTAGTCAAAGGAAGAGCAGAGCCGGATGGCTAGCCTCAAGGAAATGCGCGATCGGATCGGAAGCGTCAAAGCGACGCAGAAGATCACGAAAGCCATGCAGATGGTCGCCGCGGCCAAGCTGAAGCGCGCCCAGGAGCAGGCGGAGAACGCCCGCCCCTATGCGTCGCGGATGGCCTCGGTCATCGCCAACCTGGCGGCGGGCGTCGGCGACGACGGCCCGCGCCTGATGACCGGAACCGGCGCCGACCAGAAGCACCTGGTCGTCGTCGCCACGGCCGACAAGGGTCTGGCGGGCGGGTTCTCGACCAACGTCATCCGCGCCGCGCGGGACCACATCAACAGCCTGATCGCCAACGGCAAGACGGTCGAGATCGTGGCTGTCGGCCGCAAGTCGCGCGACCAGTTGACCCGCCTGTTCGGCGACAAGGTCGTCAAGACCTTCGAACTGAGCGAGCACAAGACGGTGGGCCTGCACTCGGCCCAGCCGATCGCCGAACTGCTGGCGCAGAAGTTCGAGGCGGGCGAGGCCGACAAGGTCACCCTCTTCTACAGCCAGTTCAAGTCGGTGATCTCTCAGGTCCCGTCGCTGCGTCAGCTGGCTCCGGCCGAAGTCGACGCCGACGCCTCGGCCGACGCCGGCGCGCTCTATGAATATGAGCCGTCGGAAGAGGACATCCTCGAGACCCTGCTGCCGCGCAACCTGACGACGCAGATCCTGGCCGCCCTTCTGGAAAACCAGGCCGGCTTCTTCGGCGCCCAGATGGCTGCGATGGACAACGCCACGCGCAACGCGGGCGACCTCATCAGCGCCCTGACGCTGCAGTACAACCGTTCCCGCCAGGCTCAGATCACCACCGAGCTGATCGAGATCATCGCCGGCGCTGAAGCGCTCTGATCCCGACACAGCTGACATTCGACACGGACAAGCACCGATGACCGACACCACCGCCCCGAAGAAACCCGCCGCCAAGAAACCGGCCGCTCCCAAGAAGGCCGCCGCTCCGAAGGCCGCCGCCGCTACGGGCCAGGGCAAGATCGCCCAGGTCATCGGCGCCGTCGTCGACGTTGAGTTCGTCGGCTGCCTGCCGGGCATCCTGAACGCTCTGGAAACCCAGAACGTCGACCAGAAGACGGGCGAGCCCTTCACCCTGGTCCTGGAAGTCGCCCAGCACCTGGGTGAGAACATGGTCCGCACCATCGCCATGGACACGACCGAAGGTCTGACGCGCGGCCAGGCCGTCGTCGACACCGGCAAGTCGATCATGGCTCCGGTCGGCCCCGGCACCCTCGGCCGCATCATGAACGTCGTCGGCCAGCCGATCGACGAAGCCGGTCCGATCAAGACCACCGAGTTCCGCCCGATCCACCGCGAGGCGCCTTCGTTCGAAGAGCAGTCGACCTCGTCGGAAATCCTGGTCACGGGCATCAAGGTCATCGACCTGATCTGCCCCTACACCAAGGGCGGCAAGACCGGCCTGTTCGGCGGCGCCGGCGTCGGCAAGACCGTGACCATGCAGGAACTGATCAACAACATCGCCAAGGCGTACGGCGGTTATTCGGTTCTGGCCGGCGTGGGCGAGCGCACCCGCGAAGGCAACGACCTGTATCACGAGATGATCGAGTCGAACGTGAACGTCGCCGGCGGCGGCGAAGGCTCCAAGTGCGCCCTGGTCTACGGCCAGATGAACGAGCCCCCCGGCGCCCGCGCCCGCGTCGCCCTGACCGGCCTGGCCCAGGCCGAGTACTTCCGCGATGAAGAGGGCAAGGACGTCCTGCTGTTCATCGACAACATCTTCCGCTTCACGCAAGCCGGTTCGGAAATGTCGGCTCTGCTGGGCCGCATTCCCTCGGCCGTGGGCTATCAGCCGACGCTGGCCACCGAGATGGGCAACCTGCAGGAGCGCATCACCTCGACCAAGAAGGGCTCGATCACTTCGATCCAGGCCATCTACGTCCCGGCCGACGACCTGACCGACCCGGCGCCCGCCGCCTCGTTCGCCCACTTGGACGCGACCACGGTTCTGAACCGCGACATCGCCGCCCAGGCCATCTTCCCGGCCGTGGACCCGTTGGACTCCACCTCGCGGATCATGGACCCGCTGGTCATCGGCGAAGAGCACTATCAGGTCGCCCGTCGCGTCCAGGAAATCCTGCAGCAATACAAGGCGCTGAAGGACATCATCGCCATCCTGGGCATGGACGAGCTGTCGGAAGACGACAAGCTGGTCGTGTCGCGCGCGCGCAAGATCAGCCGCTTCCTGTCGCAGCCCTTCTTCGTGGCCGAACAGTTCACCGGCTCGCCGGGCAAGTTCGTCGAACTGGCCGACACCATCCGCTCGTTCAAGGCGATCTGCGACGGCGAATACGACCACCTGCCGGAAGCCGCCTTCTACATGGTGGGCGCCATCGAAGAGGCCGTCGAGAAGGCCGCCAAGATGGCTGCGGAAGCCTAAGTCATGGCCGGTAAGCTGAACTTCTCCCTCGTCGCCCCGGAACGCGAAGTCTTCGCCGGTTCGGTCGATCAGGTCGATGCGCCGGGCGTCGAGGGCGACTTCGGCGTCCTGCCGGGCCACGCGCCCTTCATGACCACCCTCCGCGAAGGCGTGGTGACCGTCTATGACGGCGCCCAGCGCCGCCGCTTCGAGGTCAAGGGCGGTTTCGCCGACGTCAACGGCGAAGGCCTGACCATCCTGGCCGAAGAGGCTTCGGAGCTGACCGCGAACTAAGGTTCGCGTGGCGGAAACGATCAAAGGCCCCTCGCTTCGGCGGGGGGCCTTTTGTTTTGTTCGTATCTCAAGCCCTCCCCCTCGATGGGGAAGGGAGCGTCAGGAAGCCCACTCTCCGAACGCCCGCACCACCTGCTCATAGACCGGGCGTTTGAACGGCACGATCAGGCTTGGCGCCTCTTCCAGCCTCCCCCAGCGCCAGGCGTCGAATTCGGGCTCGCCGTGGCCGTTCAGGTCGATCTCGTCGTCGGCGCCGGTCAGGCGGAAGGCGAACCACTGCTGCCGCTGGCCTTTCCAGCCCCTCCAACTTTTCGGGCTCGGCAGCCCTTGCGGGAAGTCATAGGGAATCCACTCGGTCGTGCGGCCCAGAAGAGCGATGGATCGTACGCCCGTCTCCTCATGAAGCTCGCGGCGGGCGGCGGCTTCCAGGTCCTCGCCGTCGTCGACGCCGCCTTGCGGGAACTGCCAGTTCCACGGCTCGGGCGTGTCGGCGCGGCGGCCGAACCAGACCTGACCGGCCGGGTTGAACAGGACGACCCCGACGTTGGGGCGATAGAGGGACAGGTCGATGCTCATGCTCCTTCGCATACGCCCCCGCCATGCCGGGGGCTAGGCGTCAACGTCCGGGAAAGGGAGCGCGTCTAGGGTGGCGTCATGGACAGACGTCAACTGATCGGCCTGACTCTGAGCGGCCTCGCATGGGCGGGCGTCGCCCACGCTTCGCCTGAGAAGGGCGGCGGCGGCAAGGGCGGCTATCTGTCCCTGCCCACGGCCACGGCGACCGTTCTGCGCCGCGACGGGCGGCGCGGGGTCATGACGGTCGAGACAGGGCTCGACATCGCCGACGGCGCCCTGATGGAGCGGGCGCGCCTGTCCCAGCCGCGTCTCAGCGCCGTCTATAATGAGGTGGTCCGCATCGCCGCCGAGCGGCTGCTGCCGGACGCGCCGCCTGATGTCGAATGGCTGGTGGCGGCGCTACAGCACGCGACGGACGCCATTCTGGGCAGGCCGGGAGCGAAGCTGCTGCTGGGCACGGTGATGGTCGCCTGAGGGCAGGGCGGCGACAGGGCGGCGACGCCCGCGCCTCAGTCCTGCGTCGGATCGGGGCGGCTCGTGTCGCCGTAGGTCATGGCCAGGAAGACGTCTTCCAGATCCGGATCCTCGGTGGCGATGTCCTTGATGGTCACGCCCGCTGCGCGCACGGCGGCCAGCACCTGTTCGACGCTGGATTCGCCCGTCCGGTAGGTGACGACGAAGGCCCCGTTGGCGCGCGGGGCGACCGCAAAGCCGTTCAGGGCGGGCAGGGCGTCGGGCGCTGTTTCGGGCGTCACCACGACGTTGCGGGTGTCCAGCCGCCTCAAGAGCTGCTGCGTCGGCTCGCAGGCCACGACCTCGCCCCGGTTGATGATGGCGATGGTGTCGCACAGCTCCTGCGCCTCTTCGAGGTAGTGGGTGGTCAGGATCACCGTCACCCCCTCCTCGTTGATCTTGCGGACATAGTCCCACAGCTGGCGGCGCAGCTCGACGTCCACGCCCGCTGTCGGTTCGTCCAGGATCAGGACCGGAGGATTGTGGACCAGGGCCTTGGCCACCATCAGGCGCCGCTTCATGCCGCCGGACAGGGCGCGGACATAGGCGTTGGCCTTGTCCGACAGGCCCAGCGCCGCCAGCAGCTCGTCCGAGCGGCGCTCGTTGGTCGGCACGCCGTAGAAGCCCGCCTGGACCTCCAGCGCTTCGCGCGGGGTGAAGAAAACGTCGGCGACGATCTCCTGCGGCACCACGCCCAGGGCCGAGCGGGCGTCGCGCGCCTCATGGTCGATGTCGCGATCCCAGATGCGGACCGTGCCCTCGGATTTGTTCACGACCCCGGCGATGATGTTGATCAGGGTCGACTTGCCCGCGCCGTTCGGTCCCAGCAGGCCGAACATCGAGCCGCGCGGAACCGTCAGGTCGACGCCGCGCAGGGCCGTCTTCGGCGGCGACTTGCGCGAGCCCTTGTAGGTCTTCTTCAGCCCCCTGACCTCGATGGCGTTGACGGGCAGGGCGGGGGCTTGGGTCATGGCGCGGACTTCAACTCGGGCAGGGATGAGCGGACCGCATAGGTAGGGGGCGCGGCGCCGTTCGCCAAGGCGTCGTTGCGATGCGAAGACAAGGCTGCGAGACGATATGTAAAAGTTGCTTGACGGCACGCGTAAGGGTGTCTAGCTTGCTTGTCATAAAGACAACTTCCCTTGGATGAGAACACGCCATGACCACCGCCATCGCTCCCCATAAAGCCATGACCCGCACCCGCCTGATCGGCTTCATCGCCATGGGGTTCTGTGTCGTCGGCTACGCCGGTTTCACTCTCGCTCTGCTGGCGGGGAAGCTGGACTATCTGCCTATGACGCAGGCGGCGATCATCGCCGCGGTCGCCGCCGTGATCGGCGAGATCGGCCTGTGGGTCGGCGCGGGCTGCCTGGGCCTGACCCTGTTCAAGAAGCGCAAGGCCCTGTTCGATCGGGTGATGGGCCGCAAGCCCGCCGCTTCGGACGTTTGACCTGACGGTCCGGTCCGCCTAGGAACGGCGCAAAGCCTTTCCAGACCGGACCGGATCATGCCTCCCCGCCATCTCGAAGCCGTCATTCCTCCCCCCGAAGAGATCGTGGTCTCGACCAAGCGCGTCGCCTGCGACGGCGGCGGCGGGGCCCTGGGCCACCCGCTGGTCTATATGGACATGGGCGAGGACGACTTCATCGAGTGCGGCTATTGCGACCGCCGCTTCGTGCTGTCGGCGCATCCGCAGCCGGAAAGCGAATATCTCGACCCGGCGGCGCGTCCGCCCGAGGCGCACTGAGCCTGATCATGCGCTTTCTGCACACCATGGTCCGGGTGAAGGATCTGGACGCCTCGATGCGCTTTTACTGCGACCTGCTGGGTCTGCAAGAGACGCGCCGCGCCGATTATGAGGCCGGGCGCTTCACCCTGGTCTATCTGGCCGCGCCGGCGGACAAGGCTCGCGCCGAGGCCGAGAAATCGCCCGAGGTCGAACTGACCTACAACTGGGACGATCAGGATTACGACGGCGGCCGCAACTTCGGTCACCTGGCCTTTCAGGTCGACGACATCTACGCCGCCTGCCAGCGGCTGATGGACGGCGGCGTCATCATTAACCGCCCGCCGCGCGACGGCCATATGGCCTTTGTCCGCTCGCCGGACGGCATTTCCATCGAACTGCTGCAGGCGGGCGAGCGTCTGGCTCCGGCCGAGCCTTGGGCCTCCATGCCGAACGTGGGCGCCTGGTGAGCGTTTCGGCGCGGCTGATCCTCGGGCTGGCGGTCTTGAGTCTGGGCGCCTGCGCCATGGTGACCGAGACCAATCCGGCGCGGACGGCCACCGATATGCTGCTGGTCAACCGGGCGGCCGACCGCGCGGTCGAGGGCCTGACACTGCCGATCCCGCAGGGCGCGCGCGTCTTCGTCGACGAGACCTATTTCCAGGCTGAGAACGCCCGCTATGCGCTGAGCGCCATCCGCGCCGCTCTGTCGGAAGCTGGCTACGCCATCGTGCGCGAGCGCGGCGAAGCGGACGCCATCTTCGAGGTGCGCGCCGGCGCCCTGTCGCTGGACCAATTGCGCCGCGTGGTCGGGATTCCCGACATGCGGGTGCCGATCAATGAGAGCCTGAACGTCGTCTCCCTGCCCGAACTGTCGATCTATTCCAACCGCGATCGCATGGGCGTGGCCGAGTTTTCCGGCTTCCTCTACGACGCGCGCACGGGCATGCCGCTGGGCGCCGTCACCCCGATGATCGGCCAGTACAAGATCCGCAGCCACAAGGCCTTCATGATGCTGACCTGGGGCCAGCAGCTGGCCCAGCCGGGCGAGCGCGATCCGGGATCGAGCTGGAAGGAATTCTAGGGCGAGGCCAAATCGCCCTTGCGCCGCTCAGTCTGTTCGCGGAGCGAGACAGGCGCGTTCGGCCGTGTTAGGGCGCAAGTGAGCATAAGGCGTTCCGGCCGCGCTCATCTGTTCGCCGCCGCCGCAAGAGACGACGCCCTTGTCCTTCTTCCACGCCGGTCCTGCGCCGAAAGGCTCCGGTCTTCGCCGAGGCGCCCTGCGCGACGGGCTGGACCTGGCGCCGGGGATGAAGGTCGGCCTGTTCGGCGGCTCGTTCAATCCGGCCCACGACGGCCACGCCCATGTGGCGGCCACGGCCATGCAACGACTGGGGCTGGACCGGGTGGTCTGGCTGGTCTCGCCGCAGAACCCGCTGAAGTCCGCCCATGAGACCGCCCCCCTGGCCGAGCGGATGGCCTCGGCGCAGGCGGCGGCCGCGACGGTCGGCCCGGCGATGATCGTGTCGGATTTCGAGACCAGAGCCGGCACGCGCTGGACCGTCGACACCCTGCGCGCCATCGTCGCGCGCCATCCGGGGGTTCAGTTCGTCTGGCTGATGGGGTCTGACAATCTGGCGGACTTCCATCGCTGGCGCGGTTGGACCGACATCATGCGGCTGATGCCCGTGGCGGTGATCGCCCGGCCCGGCAGCCTGCTGGACAGCCGCACGGCGCCGGCCGCGGTGCGTTTCGCCCGCTATCGCGTGCCGATGGCCCAGGCCGGGCTGCTGCCCAGTCTTGAGGCGCCCGCCTGGACCTATCTGTCGGCGCCGCTGAATCATCGCTCCTCGACCGCGATCCGGGCTGCGCGAACCGCGCGGGGCGAAGAGTCGCCGCCAGCCGGGTGACCTTTCACGCCGGGCGTGCTAGACTGGGCTTTTAGTAAATCGCCTTGGAGCCCTCCGCTGACCCCCTCGACCGCGCACGATGCGCAAGACGCCGTTTCGAACGCGGCGCACGAAATGGACCTGATGGATTCCGTCCATTCCGAAGACGGTCAGGCCGAGGACGGCCCCAGTAGCGGCGAGCGCCAGCCCCTGCCGGTCGGCGCGACCGAGCTGGAACAGGCCATTCTCGCCAAACTCGACGACGACAAGGCTCAGGACATCGTCCTGATCGACCTGCGCGGCAAGAGCCCCATGACCGACGCCATGATCGTCGCGTCGGGCCGTTCGCATCGTCACGTCGGCGCCATCGCCGATCACCTTCTGCGCCTGTTCAAGGAGCAGGGGCTGGGCAAGGTGAAGGTCGAGGGCCTGCCGCACTGCGACTGGGTGCTGCTGGATGCCGGCGATGTCATCGTCCACCTGTTCCGCCCCGAAGTGCGCACCTTCTACAACATCGAGAAGATCTGGGCGGTCGACAGCGCCCACCGCGGCGGCCCCGTCCGCGGCTGATCTTTTTCTGAAAACGGGCTGACCTCATGAAGCTGGCGATCGCGGCCATCGGCAAGCCGGGCCGCGGTCCCGAGGCGGCTCTGGCCGACGACTACGCCCGGCGCGCCACCCTGTCGGGGCGGGCGCTGGGTCTGGGCCCGCTCGAACTTATCGACCTTGAGCCGAAGAAGCCCGGCAAGGCGCCCGAGGCTGAACTGCTGCTGGCCGCCGCCGAGGGCGCGCATCTGATCGCCTGTGACGAACGGGGGCGGACCTATTCCTCGCGCGCCTTCGCCGACCATGTGGCCGCCCTGCGCGATCAGGGCGAGCGGCGTCTGGTCTTCGTCATCGGCGGGGCCGACGGTCTGGACGAGAGCGTGCGCCGCGCCGCTCGTTCGACTCTCGCCTTCGGGCCGCAGACCTGGCCCCACGCCCTGGCCCGCGCCATGCTGGCCGAGCAGATCTATCGGGCCGTGACCATTCTGGCCGGTTCGCCCTATCATCGCGACTGATGCGACGCGGGGCCGTTCTTCTTCTGACCTCTTCCAGCCTGCTGCTGGCCCTGGCTGGGCCTGCGGCCAGCCAGCGCGCGGCTCCGTCGAACGCCGAGCTGACCCGGCTTCAGGCCGAGTATCGCGACGAGACCGCCCGCGCCCGCCGTCTGCGCGCCGAGGCCGCGGCCGCCGCCGAGGAGATCGTCGATCTGGATCGACAGTTGCGCGAACTGCGCCGGGCCGAGGCCGAGGACGATGTGCAGTTGGAGGCTCAGCGCGCCCGGCTGAAGGAACTGGCCGAGCGCGAGGCCGCCCTGGTCGCCGCCCTGTCGCGTGAACGCGCGGCTCAGGGTCGGCTGCTGTCCGCCCTGCAGATGATGAGCCGCAAGCCGCCGCCGCCTCTGCTGATCCCGGCCGATCAGGCCGTGGATACGGTGCGCGCCTCCATCCTGATCCGCGCCATCACGCCCGACCTGCAGAAACGCGCCGAGACCCTGGTGGAGCGTCAGGCCGAGATCGGCCGCATCCGTCGTCTCGCCGCCCTGTCCAGCGAGCGCCTGTTCACCGTCGAGAGCGCCCAGAACGACCGGCGCGCCGAAATCGAGGGGCTGACGGCGCGCAAGACGGCCCTGCGCTCGGTGCTGAGGGCCGAGGCCGCGCGGGCCGAGCGCGCGACCAAGGCGCTGGAAGCCCGTATCCGCGAACTGGGCGGGCAGACGCCGCAGGTGGCCGAGGCGCCTGAAGAGGCGCCCGCCGCCCGCCTGCCTGCAGGCCGCAGCCGCCTGACGCCCCCTATCGCGGGGACGCCCTCGCAACGCTTCGGCGGCCGCTCGGCCGGTTGGAGCTGGCGCTCCAGCCATGAAGCGGTCGGCGCCCCCGCGGCGGGCCGTGTCGCCTATGCCGGGCCGCTCAAGGAGTGGGGCGAGGTGGTGATCCTGGACCTGGGCCCCGGCTGGCGCGCCGTGATCGCGGGGCTTGACCGTCTGGAAGTCGAGACCGGCCAGCGCGTGGCCGACGGCCAGACCCTGGGCCGCACCGGCGAGGACGGCGAAGCCTATTTCGAACTGCGCCGCCAGGAACGGCCCATCGATCCGGCGCCGTGGCTGCAGTAGGATCAACCGCGCGAAATTCCTTTCAAATCGGCGCGGACGCTGATTGTATCGACGCAACTGTCGCGCGCGCCTTTGCGGCGCTCGCGCCGCCCTGGACGACCGGAGCCGAAAGCGGATCCGATGGAAAGAGACCGAATGCGTAAACTGCTTCTCGTGGGCGCCGCCGCCCTGGCGCTGGGCGGATCGGCCGCGGCCGTCGCCAGCCAGACTCCGCGCAACGAGACCTTCCGGATGCTGGAGCTGTTCGGCGACGTCCTGGGCATCGTCGAGCAGGCCTATGTCGTCCCTGTCGACAACAAGAAGCTGATCGAAGCCGCCCTGCAGGGGATGATGACGGCGCTCGACCCGCACTCCAACTATATGCCCGCCAAGGCGTTCGGCGATCTGCGCGAGCGCACATCGGGCGAGTATTCCGGCGTCGGCCTGACGATCACCTCCGAAGGCGGGCTGGTGAAGGTCATCTCGCCGATGGACGACAGCCCGGCCGGTCGCGCCGGGGTCCAGGCGGGCGACGTCATCAGCGCCGTCAATGGCCAGAACGCGGCTGGTCTCAGCGTCTCCGAGGTCTCGGACAAGCTGCGCGGCGCCACCGGCACCAGCGTCACCATCACCTTCCTGCGCGATGGCGAAGAGCCGCGCGAGGTCGTGCTGACGCGCGAAGTCATCAAGGTCGAATCCGTCACCGGCCGTCTGGAAGGCGATTTCGGCTATCTGCGCATCTCGACCTTTAACGAGAACACCGGCCGCGAACTGACCGAGACGATCGAGCGGCTGAAGCGCGAGAAGCCGGGCCTGAAGGGCTATGTGCTGGACCTGCGCAACAACGGCGGCGGGCTGCTGACGGCGGCCATCGACGTGTCGGACGCCTTCCTGGAGCGCGGCGAGATCGTCAGCCAGCGCGGCCGCAAGCCCGAGGACATCGAACGCTACGCCGCCAAGCCGGGCGACCTCACGGGCAGTCTGCCTGTCGTGGTGCTGATCAACTACGGATCGGCCTCGGCCTCGGAGATCGTGGCGGGCGCCCTGAAGGATCAGGAGCGGGCGACGGTGGTCGGCCTGACCAGCTTCGGCAAGGGGTCGGTGCAGACGGTGATCCCGCTGCGCGGCGGGCGCGACGGCGCCCTGTCGATCACCACGGCGCGCTATTACACGCCCTCGGGGCGCTCGATCCAGAAGATCGGCATCGAGCCGGATCTGGAGGTGGCCCGTTCCGAGGCCGAGGCGCGCATCGTTTCGCGCTCCAGCTTCATCTATTCCGAGGCGGCCTATTCGACGGCGCTGGACTCCTCCATCGGGGCCGAACGCAAGGGGCCGCACACTCCGCGCGAGGCGCCGGGCGCCGACTACGCCAAGGACAAGGACTATCAGCTCGAGCGGGCGCTGGACGTGCTGCGCGCCGGCGGCGACCTGACCAAGCTGGCCGCTGCGCCGGAAGGCGTGGTCATCACCGAACCGGGGCAGGAAAAAGTCGAGACGGCCGAGGCCGACACGCCCAAGGTCACGGTCGAGCCGAAAGACCCCCCGGCGCCGCAGCGCGCGCCGGAAATCACGCCGGGGAACGAGCCGAAGAGCGACTGAGGCGCGGCGCTCGAACGTGGTGAATGCGCCGTTAGGCTTTCTTAACCGGCGCAGGGCTTAACTGAGGCTGAGGGGCGCCGCGTCTGTGCGGCGCCTGCAAGCCTGAGCCGTCGCCCTGACCATGTTCGCCAAGCGCCAGTCCGCCCTCGCCGCCGCCGCAGGCGCGCCGCCGGAGCCCCGGTCGCGCCTTGCTGTGGACCCGGTCTTCAACGCCTTGAAGAAGCCGCCGGTCGCGGCGGGCGCGGCGGGAGCCTTCGTCATCGGCGCCGCCGCCCTGTTCGTCGCCGTTCTGGGCGATCCGCGCGCCGGCGCACCGACGGCCAGCGCGGTGCTGGAGCGGCCCGCCGCCGCTGCCGCCCCAACCGGCGCCGAGGCCTTCGGCTTCAGCGGTCTGGACATCTATCAGGACCTTGGCCCCATCGACCCGGCCCTGATGGGCGAAGAGGGCGCGGGGATGATGGGCGAGGCCCTCATCACCCTGCCGGACGGCGCCAGCGTGGCCTCGGGGCAGGGCTTCAGCGCCCCGGTGCGCGCTCCGTCCAACCCCCTGCCCAAGGCGCCGATCGCGGGCCTGTTCCAGCCCGGCCCGAACGGTCCCCTGCCGCGCATCGCCGCCGATGGCCGCGTCCCGGCTCAGGCCTACGCCCGGCCTTTCCGCTCGAACGGTAAGCCGATGGTGGCCCTCGTCGTCGGCGGCCTCGGCCTCAACACCGCTACCACCCGCGCGGCGATCGAACGTCTGCCGGCCGAGGTGACGCTCTCCTTCGTGCCCTACGCCGAAGGTCTTCAGACCTGGATCGACATGGCTCGCGCCCACGGCCATGAGGTGATGATCGAACTGCCGATGGAGCCGACCGGCTATCCCGACAACGATCCCGGCCCCTACACCCTGCTGTCGAGCGGCGGGGCCGACGATGTAGCGGTCAAGCTGGACTGGCTGCTGGCGCGCGCCACCGGCTATTTCGGCGTAACCAACTATCTGGGCGACCGTTTCGCGACCTCGGACGAGGGCGTAAACGCCCTGATGACCCATCTGCGCCAGCGCGGTCTGGCCTTCCTCGATGACGGTTCGATGCGCCGCCGCCCCGGCGCCTTCGCCCGCGCCAGCGCCGACCGCGTCATCGACGAGGAACAGACCCCCGCCGCCATCCTGCGCCAGTTCAACGCCCTGGAGGCCGCGGCCAAGACCAATGGCGCTGCGCTGGGAACCGGCTTCTCCTACCCCGTCACCGTCGAGGCCGCCGCCCGCTGGACGGCGGGTCTGGAAGCGCGCGGCCTGCAACTGGCCCCCGCCTCTGCGATGACCCGGCGGCCGGGGCGTTAGGGCGGGGGGCTGCTTCTTCGACTAGGCTAACGGCGTGATGTCGACTAGGGTATCGACGTTCTTGTCAGCAGGAGGTCTGGGAAGTGAGCAGATTGCGTATGGGCGCCCTATGGGCCGCGCTGGCGTTATCGGGGCTAACCTCAACGGTCTGGGCGCAGGCGCAGCCTGACGTCACGGTCCTGCCGGAAGTTACTGTGCAGGGCCGGGCGACGCCTGAGGCTGTGCGTGATTTTGTCGGTCGGGTGGCGGCGCCGTCTCCGGGCCGACCGCTGGCGCAATGGCGCGGTCCGATATGCCCTGGGGTGGTCAATCTGGAGCGCGAGGCCGCCCAGGCGATCATCGATCGCATAAGCCAGACTGCGGCCGAGTTGGGACTTCGGACCGGGAATCCAGGATGCGAGAGCAACCTTGTCGTCGTTTTCGCCGAAGACGGCCGGGCGACGGCTCAGGGTCTGAACCAAGCGAATCCCAAACTCTTCCGTCAAAATGTGACAGGCTGGGATCGTGGGCGGGCAGCGTTCCACGCCTTCCTCTCGGATGAACGACCTGTGCGCTGGTGGTCGCTGAGCATCCCAACCGATCCAGACACGGGGCAGCGCGGCGTCAGGGTGCCGGGGGACCGGTCAGGGGTACAGATCGATCCTCAACTGGCTTCCGTAATCGGGTGCAAGCCGCATGACTGTGCGATAGGAGCCGCTCCGATTATTCAGAGGCGAGAGGGCGCCGCCCGCCTGAACACGGCTTTGGTGGAGACGCTGTTCAAGGTGATCGTCATCATCGACATGGATCAGATCGGGTCCGTCAACACGACGCAGCTGGCCGACTACGTCTCGATGATCAGCCTGGCGCAGATCGACGCCGGCGCTGACACCATGGGGTTTGATACGGTTTTGAACCTGTTTTCGGGGAGCGATCCGGCAGGATTGACGGAATGGGACCGTTCTTATCTGTCGGCGCTTTATGGCTCGCGCGCGCAGCGGGCTTCAGTCTCAGCTCAGACGGAGGCTGTCGCCGCTGTGATGACGCGAGGCGAAATGATTGCGCGACGCGAGCCCTAAAGACGGTGCAAAATCTCAGCCCTGAACGCGCTGCCGTGCTACAGGTCGGGCATGAGCACTGACGACGATCACGCCCCCGCCGCCGGGCCTGCGGACGCTGTTCCCGGCGAAACGCCCGTTCAGAGGGCTTTGCGGCTCAAGAAGGCGGCGCTCGATGCACGGCCCAAGCCGCCGCGCGGCGGACGTTTCCAGCGCGAGCAGGCCGCGCGTATCAAGAGCGGTGCGGCGCGGCCCTGGATGAGCAAATAGGGCGCGCAGCTGGTTCCTGTGTTGATCGCGGATAGGTGTCGTGATCGTCTGCCGATATGACGGCGTTCGCATTGATCATGGCTGCAGCTTTCGTCGCCGTGTTGGCGGCCATGTCCCGACAGGCTGCAAGAGGACTGCCGCGTTCGGCGCGCCTGCCGATGCAGTGGGGCTTTGACGGGCGGCCGACGTGGCGCGCGCCGCGTGACCTGGCTCTCGCCTTTACGCCGACCCTGGCGGCGATCACTCTGTTTCCCACGGCCCTGTTGCCGCTGCTGGGCAAAGCGGGGCGGGGTCTTGGCCTTTACTTCGGCGTTCTGAGCCTTATGGGCGGCGTGGCCTGGGTGGCGGCGCACGCCCTGTACCTGTGGCTGGTGGCGCAGTGGCGCCGGTCCGAGGGCGTTTAGGCTCGCGCCTCGATCTTCAGCGGCATGGGCTTCAGGTCCAGCAGGGCGAACAGCTTGGCGTCGTCGTCCTCTTCCGGGTTCGGCGTGGTCAGCAGCTTGCCGCCGACGAAGATGGAGTTGGCGCCGGCCAGGAAGCACAGGGCCTGCATTTCCGGCGTCATGCCCTCGCGACCGGCCGACAGGCGCACCATCGACCGGGGGCAGACCAGACGGGCGACGGCGACGGTGCGGACGAACTCGATCGGGTCGATCTCGCCTTCCTTCAGCACGCGCTCGCCCAGCGGCGTGCCGCCGACGGGGACCAGGGCGTTGACCGGCAGGCTGTCGGGGTGGACGGGCAGGGTGGCCAGGGCGTGCAGCAGGCCCGCGCGGTCGCGGCGCTTCTCGCCCATGCCGACGATGCCGCCACAGCAGGTCGACATCCCGGCGTCGCGGACGTGTTGAAGCGTCTCAAGTCGGTCCTGATAGGAGCGGGTCGTCACCACCTCGGCGTAATACTCAGGCCCGGTGTCGAGGTTGTGGTTGTAGTAGTCGAGGCCCGCCTCCTTCAGCTGTTTCGCCTGATCGGCGTTGAGCATCCCCAGGGTGGCGCAGGTCTCCAGACCCAGGGCCTTCACGCCCGAGATCATGGCCGCCAGCTTGGGCGTGTCGCGGTCCTTCAGCTCGCGCCAGGCGGCGCCCATGCAGAAGCGGCTGGCCCCGCCCGCCTTGGCCGCCATGGCCTCGGCGATGACGGCGGTCGGTTCCATCAGCTTCTCGGCCTTCAGCCCGGTCTTGAAGCTGGCCGACTGGGAGCAGTAGCCGCAGTTCTCGGCGCACCCGCCGGTCTTGACCGACAGCAGCTGGGATTTCTGCACCTCGTTCGGATTAAAGGTGCGGCGGTGCACGGTCGCAGCCTCGAACACCAGCTCCATGAAGGGGCGGGCGAACAGGGCCTCGACCTCCTCCAGCGTCCAATCGTGGCGGGGGATCGAGAGATCGCGGGCGGGTCGGATCGAAGCGTCGTCAGCCATGAGGCGACGGCTTAAACGACTTGCGGCCGATCCGCCAAGCCTGTCTTGGCCGCACGACGTTGCGCGAAGCGGCCGTCAGGCGACAAGGCGCGGACTGGCCATGTCTGCGACCGAACGGTCCAGTCGGAAGCGGCCGACCTGCTGGTTCAGGCTGACGGCTTCATTGGCCAGTTGACGGGCGGCGGCTGTCGCTTCCTCGGTCATGGCGGCGTTCTGCTGGGTGATGTCGTCCATCTCGCCCATGGCGCGGCGGACGCGGGCCAGGCCCTCGGCCTGTTCCTGAGCCGAGCCGGCGATGCCGCCCGCCAGGCTGTCGACGGCCGTGACCTTGGCGCCGATGCGCTCAAGCGCCGCGCCGGTGCGCTCGACCAGATCGACCCCTCGCGCCACCTGGGCCGAGGAGGTTGCGATCAGGGTGCGGATCTCGCCCGAGGCTTCGGACGAGCGCTGGGCCAGGGCGCGCACTTCCTGGGCCACGACGGCGAAGCCGCGCCCGGCGTCGCCCGCGCGGGCGGCCTCGACCCCGGCGTTGAGCGCCAGCAGATTGGTCTGGAAGGCGATCTCGTCGATCAGGCTGGTGAAGCGAGCGATCTCGGCAGAGGATTCCGCTATGGCGTGGATGGCGGAAACCGCGTCGCCGACCACCTGGGTCGTGTGTTCGACATCGGTGCGGGCGGCGGCGAGGGCCTCGGCGGTCTGGCGGGCCCCGTCGGCGGTGGAGGCCACTTCGCGGGCGATGGCGTCGGCTTCGTTGACGGTGCGCTCCAGATTGGCGGCCTGACGCTCGGTGCGGCTGGCCAGGTCCTCGGAGGCGACGGCCAACTGGCTGGAGCCGGCGCTCAGGCTTTCGACGCTGTCGGCCACGGCGCGCACGGCGGTGCGCAGGGCGCGGGTCGCGGCATGGAAGTCGTTCTGCAGCGAGCGGTATTCCTCGGGGAAGACGTTCGGCAGCGTCACCGACAGGTCGTTGTCGGCCAGGCTGTGCAGGGCGGCGCCAAGCGCACGCACCACTTCGGCCTGTCGCGCTTCGGCGGCGTCGTGTTCGGCCTGGACGCGGTCGCGCTCTTCCTGCAGGGCGTCGAGGTAGATGGAGATGGCCAGATCCATGTCCAGCATGACTCGCTGGTTCAGTTCGGCCACGGCCTCGGCGGTGATGCGGTCATGTTCGCGGCGATTGGCGAACAGTTTTCTGGGCCGCTCGACGATGGCGCGGGTCAGGTGGGCCAGGATCACGCTGTAGCCGCCGATATACCAGCGAGGCTCCAGACCGATGCGGGCGTGAACCCGGCCGATGGTGCGCACCGAGGCGGCGTAGTCCTCGTCGGCCCGGCCGTCGATGATGGCGTCCCAGTGGCGCTGCTGGGCGTTGCTGGCGGCGCTGATGTGCCCTTCGTCGCGGAAGAAGCGGCGCATCTCAGGTTCGGCGCGCACCTTGTCGTAGAAGGCGGCCAGGGCCACAGGCGCGTTCTTGCGCAGCACGCCCGAAACGGCGCTGTAACCGGCGGACGGCCGACCCAGGCCCATGAAGTTCATGCGGCGGTCGATCTCGTGGGAAGCCATGACGCAATACTCACTGCAACGGCAGGGCGGAGGGAGGGCCCTTAATACCCCTTGTCACCAAGAGGGTATTGGCCGGGTTAAGCCGCGGATGCGTAGATTCCCTTAATGAGCAGGCTCAAATCGCTGTGGGAGGCCGAGGCGTCAGCGCCTTGGCGTGGTTCATATAAAGACATCCTTATGTCTTGATTGCTCCACCCGCCGCGTCGCGCTATAGCGGCGACAATCTCCGACAGTGGCCGAAAGACATTTCAGCATGACCGACTACATCGTCCGCGACATCTCCCTGGCCGACTTCGGCAACAAGGAAATCGCCATCGCCGAAACCGAGATGCCGGGCCTGATGGCGCTGCGCGACGAATACGGCGCGTCCCAGCCTCTGAAGGGCGCCCGCATCGCCGGCTCCCTGCACATGACCATCCAGACGGCGGTGCTGATCCAGACGCTGGAAGCCCTGGGCGCCGAAGTGCGCTGGGCCTCGTGCAACATCTTCTCGACCCAGGACCACGCCGCCGCCGCCATCGCCGCGTCGGGCACGCCGGTCTTCGCCTTCAAGGGCGAGAATCTGGTCGAGTACTGGGAATACGCCCACAAGATCTTTGAATGGGCCGATGGCGGCTACCCGAACCTGATCCTCGACGACGGGGGCGACGCCACCCTGCTGTGCGTGCTGGGTCCGAAGGCCGAGAAGGACGCCTCCGTCCTGGACAATCCGCAGAACGAGGAAGAGGAAGCCCTCTTCTCGGTCATGAAGCGTTATCTGAAGGAAAAGCCGGGCTTCTACTCGGCCATCCGCGACGCCATCGGCGGCGTGTCGGAAGAGACGACCACGGGCGTCCACCGCCTGTATCAGATGGCCGAGCGCGGCGAACTGCCCTTCCCCGCCATCAACGTCAACGACAGCGTCACCAAGTCCAAGTTCGACAACCTGTACGGCTGCCGTGAATCGCTGGTCGACGCCATCCGTCGCGGCACCGACGTCATGCTGTCGGGCAAGGTGGCGGTGGTGTGCGGCTACGGCGACGTGGGCAAGGGCTCGGCGGCCAGCCTGCGCAACGGCGGCGCCCGCGTGATCGTCACCGAGATCGACCCGATCTGCGCCCTGCAGGCGGCGATGGAAGGCTATGAGGTCCAGACGCTCGAAGACGTCGCCGACAAGGCCGACATCTTCGTTACCACCACGGGCAACAAGGACGTCATCCGCGTCGAGCACATGCGCGCCATGCGCAACAACGCCATCGTCTGCAACATCGGCCACTTCGACTCTGAGATTCAGGTCGCGGGCCTGAAGAACTTCAAGTGGGACAAGATCAAGGATCAGGTCCACCACGTCGAGTTCCCGGACGGCAAGAAGATCATACTGCTGTCGGAAGGCCGCCTCGTGAACCTGGGCAACGCCACGGGACACCCGTCCTTCGTGATGAGCGCCTCCTTCACCAACCAAACGCTGGCCCAGATCGAGCTGTGGACCAACGCCAAGGCCTACGACAACAAGGTCTACACCCTGCCCAAGCACCTGGACGAAAAGGTCGCCTTCCTGCACCTGGCCAAGCTGGGCGCCAAGCTGACGACGCTGAACCAGGAACAGGCCGACTATATCAACGTGCCGGTCGAAGGCCCGTTCAAGCCGGAACACTACCGCTACTAAGGACCGGCTTCAGGCCTGAAAACAGAACCCCGCGCTGTCGACGGCGCGGGGTTTTCTTTGTCACGCGGCGATATCGCGCGGATCGAACTCGTCCGGTCCGCGTCCCATCAGGCCGGTCTCGAAGTCCATGAAGATGTCGATCAGTTCGTCCACCCCGACCGGCGGCGCCTTGGGGTTGAAGCGGAAGCGCCAGAAGCTGACGATGTGCTGCACCGCCCCCAGCTGGTCGCCCAGCCGGGTGAACATGGCGGGCGCCTCCAGCAGGAAGTCCCTGAACGCCACCGGATTGCCCTCGCGCGTCAGGGCCGCATAGGCGTCGTCGTAATAGCGGAGCGTCCGGCTGACCTCGTCGCAGGTCTTCATGATCCGCGCGCGCAGGACGCCGCGTCCGCGCTGAATATATTCGGCGGCGGCCCGGTCGCTGGGGCCGACGGCCTGCACCGTCACCACCTCGTCGGCGACGTTGACGATATCGGCCATCAGGCTGCTGAGCGCCCATTTGTAATAGAGGAAGCCCTTCCAGCAGAAGACGCCCTCCTGATACTGCTCGGGCTCCAGCTTCAGCGTCAGGCGCAGGGCCTCCAGCCTGTCGCCGGGCGCGTTGGACAGGATCTTGGCCGCCATCCGCGCGGTGGAGCCTGCGGCGACCACGCCGTCGCCGACGCTGAGGGTGACCAGCGGCTCGATCTCGCTCTGGACGAACTCCAGCATCCGCTCCAGGTCGGCCTCGCTGAGGGCGAAATAACAGGCCGCCGCATCCACACTGCCCCGCCGAAGCTGCTCGCGCAGCAGGAAGGGGTCCAGCGACGGCAGCCGGTCCATCAGCCGCAGGGTTTTCAGGTCCGGATGATCGGCGTCGACGCCGAACGCTTCATGCATGGCGCGTTCAAAGCCGATCTGATTGACGAAGATGAAGCGGCCGCCGGTCTTCAGGTCGGTGCTGTCGATCGGCACCACGATCTTGGTCGCCACCTGGCGACGGCCCGGAAAGGCGTCGGTCTCATTGCGGCGCAGGCGGTGTTTGATGATCAGGGCGCGGTTCAGCGCCGGCGTGCGGAACATCGGCCGCTCGGCCCAGTCCTCGGTGTCGCCGTGTTCGTCATAGACCTTGAGCAGGTTCAGCACCCGCGCCGTCGAGGCGGTGCGGCGCAGGTGTTCAAGATTGCGGATGGCGCGGTCGGTCATGGCGACATTGTGCCCGCCAAAGGTGACCAACGGCTTAGTTTGGAGCGCGAAAAAAAAACGGGCCGCTTCCAGCAGGAGGCGGCCCGGTCAGTCGGGGAGGAAAGGGGAAGCGCTCAGCACTCGGCCCAGCGGCGCAGCAGATTGTGATAGACGCCGGTCAGCTTGATGACCTGGGGATCGTCGTTGCCGATGACCGGCACAAGGGCCTGGATGGCCGTGTCCAGATCATAGAGGGTTCGACGCGCCGCCTCGTCGCGCACCATGCTCTGGGTCCAGAAGAAGGACGCCACGCGGACGCCTCGGGTCACCGGCGTCACAAGGTGCTCGCTGGAGGCGGGATAAAGGATCAGGTCGCCGGCCGGCAGCTTCACCCGCTGTTCGCCGAAGGTGTCCTGAATGACCAGTTCGCCGCCATCGTATTCGTCCGGGTCCGACAGGAAAAGCGTCGAGGACAGGTCGCTGCGGATGCGGAAATCGCTTCCGCGCAGAATGCGGATGGAGTTGTCGATGTGAAGGCCGAACGACTGCTCGCCCTGGTAGCGGTTGAACAGCGGCGGAAAGACCTTGAGCGGCAGGGCGGCCGAGACGAACTGCGGCGAGGCGCCGAGCGCATCAAGGATGACGGCGCCCAATTGTTTGGCGAGCGGCGATCCCTCGGGAAGTTGGGTGTTGTTCTTCGCCAGAGCGGACTGCGCGCCGGAGGTCTGGTTGCCGTCCGTCCAGTCGGCGGCGTCCATCAGGGTGCGAAACTGCTGGACCTGGTCGCGGTTCAGGACATTTGGGATGTGCACCAACATGGCCGGGTCTCCGTGCGGCGTGAGGCGTAGGGTTCAAGATCTGCGCCCCCTCATATTCGCAGGGGCGCGCTAATGGAAAACCTCGCCCTCGCAAAAGGACGAGGTTTCCAGCGAACCGCCTTAGAAGTTGAAGTTCAGCGACACGAAGCCGGAGCGGCCGGGGCCGACGTTGGCGAAGAGGCCGACGTGCGAGCCTTCGTAGATCGTCTCATCCGTCAGGTTCTGGATATTGACGCGCACATTGACGTTCTCGTCGATCTCATAGGACCCCATGAGGTCGTAGCGCCAGTAGGCCGGGACCCCCAGGGTGTTGGCGTCGTTCATCCAGCGATCCGACATATAGGTGGCGCCGCCGCCCACGGTGAATTTCTGGATCGTATAGGTGCTCCAGATGCTGAAGCTGTTCTGGGCGATGAACTTCAGGCGCTTGCCGTCGTTGGAGCCTGCGCCGTCGTCCAGCATTTTCGGGTCGAGGTAGGTGTAGCCGCCGTAGACCGCCCAGGCGTCCGTCACATTGCCGGAGAAGCCCAGCTCAAGGCCGCGCGTGCGGTTGTTGCCGATGAGGGCGACCTCGCCCGTGACCGGGTCGGTGGCGCGCTGGTTGGTCTTTTCGGTCTCGAAGATCGCTCCGGTCAGCGACAGGCGGTTGTTGAACACCTCCCACTTCGTGCCCAGTTCGAAGCTGCGGTTTTCTTCCGGGTCCAGGTTCGGACGCGAGCCGCCCAGGCCGCCGCCCGCCGAGCCGTCGGCGCCGCCGGACTGGCCTGCCGTCTCTCCGGAGGGATTGGACGAGGTGCCGTACGACAGATAGATGCTGCCGTTGGAGCGCGGCTTGTAGACGAGACCCGCCTGGTAGTTCCAGAATTTCGAGCGGTTGGCGGCGGTTCCGTCCGTGACATCGTAGTCATCGTAGCGCAGGCCCAGATTCAGGGACCACTTGTCGTTGAAATCGGTGGTGTTGAAGACGTAAACGGCCTGGGTGCGGGTCCGATTGCTCAGGTCGTTGTAATCGTCGCTGAAGTCCTTGAGCGTGGGGCCGCGATAGGCGGGCTCGTTGGCGTTCGGATTCTGCAGGTCGGCGCGGCCGACGGCGAACAGGGCGGCCGCCGGAATCTCGCCGGTCAGCAGCTTCTCTTCGGAGAAGTCGAGGCCAGCGACGAACTGGTTGCGCGTGCCCGCCAGGTTGAAACCGCCACGCAGGGCCGACTGGTTGGCCCAGGTTTCGCTGCGACGGTTGCCGGTGCGAACATCCCGATTCACCTGGCCTGAGGCGACGTGGATCGTCGGTCGCGACATGATGTACTGGCTGGTTGATTCCGCCAGGCGGCTGACGTTGGTGAACTGGAACCCGTTCGAGAATTCGTGCTCAAGCGTCAGGGTGCCGATATCGGCGTTGTTGCGGCGAGCGTCGCGCCCCTTCACGCCATAGAAGTTGTCGCGGCGCACCTTGACCGGCTCTCCGCTGTCGTCGATCGCGAAGGGATGGCCGAGATCGGGCACGTCGTTGGCGCGCAGCATATAGTAGCCGAGATGGATGCTGGTGCTTTCGGAAAGACGATAAGCCAGCGACGGCGCCAAGCCATAGCGGTCGGAATTGACGTGGTCGCGGCCCGGCGTGTCCGCCTGATGGCTCATCAGGTTCAGACGCACGGCGAATTTGTCCGTCAGCATCCGGTTCAGGTCGAGGGTCGAGCGCATGTACTGATCGGTTCCGGCTCCGACCGAGCCGGAGATGAAGTTCTCGGCGCGCGGACGCTTGCTGACCATGTTGATGCTGCCGCCGGTCGAGCCACGGCCGCTGTAGGCGGAGCCGGGGCCCTTGATGATCTCAACCTGTTCGATGTTGAATGCTTCGTGCGCGAAGCGGCCCAGATCGCGAACGCCGTCGATGAAGATGTCGGTGCTGGCTTCATAGCCGCGAATGAAGGGGCGATCGCCGACCGGCGTGCCGCCTTCGCCCGAACCCAGCGAAATCCCCGGCGTCGTGCGCAGCACGTCGGCCAGCGATGCGGCGCCGCGTTGCTCGATCAGTTCACGACTGATGACGGTGACGCTCTTGGGCGTATCCTTGAGGGGGGCCGTGAATTGCGGTCCGGTGGGCTCGCCTGCCCGACGTCCGATCACCTCGACCTCGTCCACCTCCGTAATGGCGGACCCGGCGGTCTGGGATTGCGCCATGGCGGCGCCGGGAACTGCCAAAAGCAGGGCGGCGGACATGGGGGGCAGGAGGCTGGACAAATGAGAACTCCGACTTTCGGACAGGCGGCCGTTAGGCCCTTAAGAAATGAGAACGCTTCTCAACAGCGTTCGAACTTTCTTGGCAATGGGGGTGTGCGAATAGGTCGCATTTGCGCCGTGCTTCCGACACGACTGGCGCGCAAATGCGCTCGGGCCTAAAGAGGCGGTCATGGACATCATCGACATCCTGATCCTGATCGCCGTGGCCGCTGTCGCGATCACCCTGGGCCTGGGCCTGTACAACATGCAGCGCGGGGGCGAGGGCGCAGGCGCTCGGTCCAACAAGCTGATGCGGTGGCGGGTGGCCCTGCAGGCGGTGGCGGTGCTGCTGTTGATGATCGGCATGTGGCTGAAGCGCACGCACGCGGGCTGAGGCCGGCGCTTACGGAAACAGGGAGGGCGCGCCATGGTGACGCTGAACAAGATCTACACCCGCACCGGCGACGCCGGTCAGACGCGGCTGGCCTCGGGCGCGCCGGTGTCCAAGACCGATCTGCGGGTCGAGGCCTATGGGACGGTGGACGAGCTGAACGCCGTCATCGGCGTGGCGCGTCTGAACAGCGGCCAGAATGACCGCATCGACGCCATGCTGGGCCGCATCCAGAACGAGCTGTTCGACCTCGGCGCCGATCTGGCCACCCCGCTGGACCCGGCCCCGAAATGGGAGGCGCTGCGCATCATCGCCTCACAGGTCGAGCGGCTGGAGAAGGAAATCGACTGGATGAACGAAAGCCTGAAGCCGCTGGACAGCTTCATCCTGTCAGGCGGCTCGCCGTTGTCGGCGCATCTGCATCTGGCGCGCACCGTGTGCCGTCGGGCCGAGCGCGACGCCGTACGGCTGGTGGAAAGCGGCGAGACGGTGAATCCGGACGCGGTCCGCTATCTGAACCGCTTGTCAGACCATCTGTTCGTCGCTGCCCGCCGCGCTAACGCCAATGGCGCGGGCGACGTGCTGTGGCGCCCCGGCGCGACGCGCTGAGGCTGAGCACAGACTGAAGATCAGGGGGGCTTAGCGCCCCTGAAGCGCCTTGACCCGCTCGCGCTCGGCTTCGGTGGCGGCGGCGCGGGCGCGTTTGTCGGCGGCGATCTGGTCTTCCAGCTTGACCAGGTCGCGGTTGGCCTCGGCCGAGGCCTCGGCGCGCGTCATGCCTTCGGGCCGTTTGGTGATGTCGGGAAGGTAGACGGGCTGGGCGCAGATGCGCGTCTCCATGTCGTACCAATAGCCCTTGGCCGTACAGCGATCGCCCGGATCGACCCAGAAACGCTGCAGGACGAACAGCCCCGCCAGCGTCACCGCAAACAGGCTGAAGAAGATAAAGCTGAGGCGACGGATCGTCAGGAAGCGTTTCATGCCGGTCTCAATAGATCAAAAATGCGTCCGCGACACGACCGCACTTCACGTAGCGTTACGTTGACAGGTCGGCCTCGTCGGTCCAATCCCTCGGCCGATATTTCGGTGACCAAGCGGATAGTCTCATGAAGGTACTCGTCCCGGTGAAACGGGTGATCGACTCCAACGTCAAGGCTCGCGTGAAAGCGGACCAGACCGGCGTCGACCTCGCCAACGTCAAAATGAGCATGAACCCCTTCGACGAAATCGCCGTCGAAGAGGCCGTGCGTCTGAAGGAAGGCAAGGAACACCATGCCGCAGGCACGGCGACGGAAATCGTCGTCGTCTCCATCGGCGTGACCCAGGCTCAGGAAACCATCCGCACCGCCCTGGCCATGGGCGCCGATCGCGGCGTCCTGGTGCAGTCGGACACGGACCTGGAGCCGCTGGCCGTCGCCAAGGTGCTGAAGGCGGTCGTGGACGAGGAGAAGCCGGATCTGGTCCTGCTGGGCAAGCAGTCGATCGATGGCGATAACAACGCCGTGGGCCAGATGCTGGCCGCCCTGCTGGACTGGCCGCAGGCCACCTTCGCCGGCAAGCTGGCGATCGAAGGCGGCAAGGCTGTCGTCACGCGTGAAGTCGACGGCGGCCTGCAGACCGTCTCGGCGGAACTGCCCGCCGTGGTGTCGGTCGACCTGCGCCTGAACACGCCGCGCTATGCGTCGCTGCCCAACATCATGAAGGCCAAGAAGAAGGAGATCGCCATGAAGGCGGTCGCCGACTACGGCGTCGACACGGCCGACCGCCTCAAGGTGCTGAAGGTGACGGAGCCGCCGAAGCGTTCGGCGGGCGTCAAGGTCGCCGATGCGGCCGAACTGGTTTCCAAGCTCAAAGACGCAGGGGTTCTGTAATGGCCGTTCTCGTCATCGCCGACCACGACGGCTCGGCCGTTCGCGACACCACCAACAAGACCGTGACGGCCGCCCTGGCGTTGTCGTCCGACGTGGACGTTCTGGTGCTGGGCAAGGACGCCAAGGCCGTGGCTGACGCCGCCGCCAAGATTTCGGGCGTGCGCAAGGTCTTGCTGGCCGAGGGCGACGCCGTTGCTCACGGTCTGGCCGAGGCCGTCGAGGCCACCGTCCTGCCGCTGGCCGGAAACTACGACGCCATCCTGACCCCGGCCAACACCGACGGTAAGAACTTCGCTCCGCGCATCGCGGCCAAGCTGGATACGGCGCCGATTTCGGACATCGTCGAGGTCCTGTCGTCTGATAGTTTCGTGCGCCCGATCTATGCGGGCAATGCGCTGGAGACGGTCCAGTCGGTCGACGCCAAGAAGGTCATCACCGTGCGCCCGACGGCCTTCGCCGCCGCCGCTGAAGGCGGTTCGGCCCCGGTCGAGAGCGTCGCTGCGGGCGAAGCGCCCAAGACCGCCTTCGTCTCCGAGGAAATGGTCAAGTCGGACCGCCCCGAACTGGGCGCCGCCAAGATCGTCGTCTCGGGCGGCCGCGCCCTGGGCTCGGCCGAAGAGTTCCACGCCGTCATGGACCCCCTGGCCGACAAGCTGGGCGCCGCTGTCGGCGCCTCGCGCGCGGCGGTCGACGCGGGCTACGCTCCCAACGACTATCAGGTCGGGCAGACCGGCAAGGTCGTGGCGCCGGGCCTATACATCGCCATCGGCATCTCGGGCGCCATCCAGCACCTGGCCGGGATGAAGGACTCCAAGGTGATCGTCGCCATCAACAAGGATGCCGACGCCCCGATCTTCCAGGTCGCCGACTACGGCTGGGTCGCCGACTACAAGACCGCCGTGCCGGAACTGATGGCCGCTCTGGGCTAAGGGCGAGCGTCACGCTGAGTTGGAAGCGCGCCGGGCGAGGGATCGTCCGGCGCGTTTTCTTATCCGCCTTCTATATCCGCTCATCCCGGCGGACGCCGGGACCCAGTAAGAGCTACGCGCTCCACGGTGGAGATATCCGCAGGCTTCCTGCGCGGCGCCTGAAGCCAAAGCACTGGATCCCGGCGTCCGCCGGGATGAGCGGGAAGGTTAGCTTGGCGCTCTCGCGTGAATGGGCCAAACACGCTGCATGACCGCCCGCCTCGCCATCAAACTGACCCCGCGCGCATCGGCCGATCGCATCGACGGTTGGGATGTCGACCCGGACGGCCGTCCGATGCTGAAGGTCCGCGTTCGCGCCCAGCCGGTCGAGGGCGAGGCCAACGCCGTCCTGACCGCTTTCTTGGCCAAGGCGCTGGGCGTGCCCAAGCGCGACGTGACCCTGGCGCGCGGCGGCCAGTCGCGGCTGAAGATGGTCGAGGTCGACGGCCTGACTGACGCGGAGGTCCGCGCGCGCTTGCCTGCCGATTGAGCGCCGCGCTGACTTTGCCGCGAGCAACCGCTTTTAGAGCTTTACCCTGACGGAAACAGGCGATTGTATACGCGCCATTGTTTGCCCGCCGTTCGCGGGCGCGAGGGGGCTCGCCCATGTTGTTCAGTCGCCTGCGGGGGCCAAGCCTCGCTGTCCTCACCTGCGCGCTCGGCGCGCTCAGCCTGTCGGCCTGCGCCACGACCGGCGAGGCGTCGCCCAAGACGCAGACCGCTTCGACTTCGTCGTCGTCCAGGGACCGCACGATGGCGCCGGGTCTGGACGGCTGGGCCAATCAGGACCCCTATCCCTCGACCTATCGCGGCCTGCCGCGCCAGAACATGGCCATCGTCGGCGCCACGGTGCTGACCGGCGCGGGCCAGAAGATCGAGGGCGGCGTCGTCGTCGTCACCGACGGCCGCATCGCCGCTGTCGGCGGCGCGGACACTCCGGTCCCGGCGGGTCACCAGGTGGTTGACGCGCGCGGCCGCTTCGTCACGCCTGGCATCATCGACATTCACAGCCACCTGGGCGTCTATCCCTCGCCCGGCGTGCAGGGGATGAGCGACGGCAACGAGGCCACCAACCCCAACACCGCCCAGGTCTGGTCCGAGCACTCGATCTGGCCTCAGGATCCGGGCTTCAACACCGCCCGCGCGGGCGGCGTGACGACTGTGCAGATCCTGCCCGGCTCGGCCAATCTGTTCGGCGGTCGCGGCGTGACCCTGCGCAACGTCCCCTCGGTCACCATGCAGGGGATGAAGTTCCCCAACGCCCCCTACGGCCTGAAGATGGCCTGCGGCGAGAACCCTTCGCGCGTCTACGGCGGCCGCAATCAGTCGCCCGCCACCGGCATGGGCAATGTCGCCGGCTATCGCGCCGGCTTTATCGCCGCGCGCGACTACAAGGCCAAGTGGGACAAGTGGCGTGAGGACGGTCAGGGGACGCCCCCGACCCGCAACCTGCAGCTTGAGACCCTGGCGGGCGTGCTGGACGGCTCGATCCTGGTCCAGAACCACTGCTATCGCGCCGACGAAATGGCTGTGATGCTCGATGTGGCCAAGGAGTTCGGCTACAAGGTCACCACCTTCCACCACGCGGTCGAGGCCTACAAGATCGCGCCGATGCTGGCGCGTGAAGGCGTCTGCGCCGCCATGTGGACCGGCTGGTGGGGCTTCAAGATGGAGGCCCTGGACGGCATCGAGGAGAACGCCGCCCTGACCGACGCGCCCGAGGGCTCGTGCGCCGTCATCCACTCGGACGACGCCGAACTGATCCAGCGCCTGAACCAGGAAGCCGCCGCCGCCCTGTCGGCCGGTCGGCGCGCCGGGATGAACATCTCTGAAGAACACGCTATCGGCTGGATCACGCTGAATGCGGCCAAATCCATCGGCATCGACAAGGAGACCGGCTCGCTGGAGAACGGCAAACGCGCCGATGTGGTGATCTGGAGCGCCGATCCCTTCTCGATCTACGCTCGCGCCGATCAGGTCTTCATCGACGGCGGCCTGGCGTTTGATCGCCAGAACCCCGCCTTCCAGCCCGTGTCCGATTTCGAACTGGGCCAGCCCGGCTTCGGCCTGTCCGCCGCCGGCGTCGCCCAGGGAGCCCGCTGAACCATGCGTATCAAAACTCTGCTTGCGGGCGCAGTCGCAGCCTTCGCACTGACCAGCCCCGCTCTGGCCCAGGACGTGGCCATCACCGGCGGCCAGGTGCTGACCGGGACCTCGGTCATCGAGAACGGCACCGTCGTCATCCGTAACGGCAAGGTCGTTTCAGTCGGAACCGGTGCGGCCCCGGCCGGTCTGCGGGTCATCGACGCGCGCGGCAAGGTGGTGACGCCGGGCTTCGTCGCCGTGGATTCCGGTCTCGGCGGCACCGAGGTCGGTTCGGTGCGCGGTTCCAACGACCTGGCCAACCGCGCCAACACCCTGACGGCGGCCTTCGACCTGTCCTATGGGCTGGATCCGTGGTCCTTTACCCTGCCGGTCGCGCGTCTGGGCGGCGTCACGCGCGCCGTCGTTACGCCGCAGCACGGCGGCTCGGGCGGCGGGCACAGCCATGACGACAGCGACTTCGCCGGCGCCGGGGCGGGCGGCTTCCAGACGCCGGGCCTGTTCGCGGGTCAGGCGGCGGTCATCAAGCTGGGCGGCGACGACATCCTGGTGAAGCCGCGCGTGGCGATGGTCGCGCCCTTCGGCGAGGCCGGCAAGGCGGTGGCGGGCGGCGCGCGCGGCGCCGAGTTCGTCCTGTTCAAGGAGACCCTGGCCGAGGTGCGGACCTACGCCCGCAACAAGGCGGCCTATGAGCGGGCCGACATGCGCGCCCTGTCGCTGTCGCGCGCCGATATGGAGGCCCTGATCCCGGTGGCCGAGGGGCGTATGCCGCTGATCGTCACCGTCAACCGCGCCTCGGACATCCAGCAGGTGCTGCGTCTGGCGCGCGAGGAAGGGATCAAGATCATCATGGACGGCGCCGCCGAAGGCTGGCTGGTCGCCGACGAGATCGCGGCGGCGAACGTGCCGGTCCTGCTGCACCCGATCACCAACCTGCCCTCGAACTTCGAGATGCGGGCGGCGCGGATGCAGAACGCGGCGGCGCTGAACGCGGCGGGCGTCGTCATCGCCATCAAGGGCAACGAGGGTTCGGCCCACCGCGCCCGCGACATCCGCTACAACGCGGGCAACGCCGTCTCGCACGGCCTGCCCTTCGCGGCGGCCATTCAGGCGATCACGGTCAACCCGGCCCGCATCTTCGGCTTCGACGGCCAGTTCGGCGAGCTGAAGGCCGGAGCGGCGGGCGACGTCCTGGTCTGGTCCGGCGATCCGCTGGAGCCGCTGAGCCAGCCGTCAGCCGTGCTGATCGACGGGGTGGAGCAGCCGCTGCAGGCGCGCAACCTGCTGCTGCGCGACCGCTACCGCACTGGCGGCGAGGGCGCCATGCCGCCCGCCTACGGCAACTGAGGCTTCACGGCCTGAAGACGGAAGGGCGCTGCGGGAGACCGCGGCGCCCTTCTTTGTATTCCTGATGTCCGCCGGGATGAGCGGGTATGCAGGCCCGCGCCTCTACTGAGCCGTCAGCCCGCCGTCGATCTTGAACTCGGCGCCGGTCACGAACTTCGATTCATCTGACGCCAGATACAGCACGCAGTACGCCACATCGTCCGGCTCGCCGATCCGTTTCAGCGGAATGCCGCGCGCCAGCTTTTCGTGCGCGCTCGCCTCGTTCCCGCCGGCCATGACGACGAAGGGATCGAGGATCGGCGTCTTGATGAAGACCGGGTGCACCGAGTTGGCGCGCACGTTCCAGCCCGCCTTGGCCGCCTCCAACGCCACTGTCTTGGTGTAGAGCCAGACCGCCGCCTTGGTGGCGTTGTAGGCGCCCATGCCCGGCGCGGCCGCCAGCCCCGCGATTGAGGAGATGTTGACGATCGACCCTGCGCCCGAGGCCCGCAGCGGCGCCATGGCGTGTTTGCAGCCCAGCATGACGGATTCCAGGTTGATCGCCTGGACCTTGCGCCAGTTCTCCAGCGTGTCCTGCTCGGCCCACAGCAGTTGGCCGCCGATCCCGGCGTTGTTCACCAGAATCGACAGACCGCCCATGTCCTCGACCGCCGCGTCCACCACGCGGACCCAGTCGTCCTCGCGCGTGACGTCGTGCTCATAGGCGAAGGCCATGCCGGGATGTTCGGCGTTGATCGCCTCGGCCAGGGCGCGGACGCCGTTCAGGTCCAGATCGCTGAGCGCGACCTTGGCGCCCTCGCGGACCAGCATCCGCGCCATCGCCTGGCCCAGCCCGCCGGCGGCGCCGGTGATCAGGGCCGCCTTGCCTGCGACGCGTCCGTGACGGGGGGCCATTACTCGACCAGCCCCTTGACCGCTTCGTCGATGAAGCGGGCCATCGCCACGTCGCGCTCCGTCACCCCGTCCGCGTCATGGGTGGTCAGCAGCACCTCGACGCGGTTGTAGACGTTCGACCACTCTGGATGGTGATCGACCTTGTCGGCCAGCAGGGCGACGCGGGTCATGAAGCCGAAGGCGGCGTTGAAATCGGCGAAGCGCAGGGTCCGCGCGATGGCCGGGCGCGGATCGTCGGCGCGGCGCCAGTCGGGCAGGCCCGCCAGAACTTCGGTCACGTCGAGGGCGGCGGTCATGGGCGTCTCCTTGTATTTTGTTCAGGCGTATCGCGCGCCCCGTGACGCGACAAGCCGTCGCCTGCGTCAGATGCGACGCTTCCCCGGATGACGGCGGCGGCGGGAGGCGTTACACCCGCATCCATGACCCAGGCCGATCCCTCCTCCGACGCTTCCGGCAAGACCTCCTCCTTCGGCTTCCGCGACGTGGACGCCAAGGAAAAGGTGCAGATGGTGCGCGGCGTGTTCAACTCAGTCGCCTCCAACTACGACCTGATGAACGACCTGATGAGCGCGGGCGTTCACCGCATCTGGAAGGACGCGACGGCTGCCAAGCTGAACGTCCGGCCGGGCGAGGTGGTGCTGGACATGGCTGGGGGCACCGGCGACATGGCTCGCCGCTATTCGAAGATGGCCCGCGCGGCGCAGGAACGGCGCGGCGGCGAGGACGCCATTGTCATCGTCATGGACTACAATGCCGAGATGATCCTGAACGGCGTGGCCAAGGGCGGCGAGCCCGAGATGGCCTGGGGCGTCGGCGACGCCATGCACCTGCCGCTGCCCGACGCCTCGATAGACGCCTATTCGATCAGCTTCGGCATCCGCAACGTGGCTGACATTCCGCAGGCCCTGCGCGAAGCGCGTCGCGTGCTGAAGCCGGGCGGCCGCTTCATCTGCCTTGAGTTTTCGCGGCCCACGACCGGCGCGTTGAGGAAGGCCTATGACGCCTGGTCCTTCCACGCCATTCCGCGCATCGGCCAGCTGGTCGCCAAGGATCGTGATTCCTACCAGTATCTGGTCGAGAGCATCCGCCGCTTCCCCGATCAGCAGACCTTCAAGCGGATGATCGAGGAGGCGGGCTTCAGCCGCGTCAGCGTCACCAATCTGTCGGGCGGGATCGCCGCCATCCACCACGGGTGGGCGATCTGAGCCGGCTGACCTTCAACGCTCCGCCGCCGACGCCTCAGGCCCAGCCGGTCCGCCATCCGGTGGGCGCGGCCTTCCGCATGGTCCGCTGGGGCTGGGTGCTGGCGCGCCACGACGCCCTGATCCCGCGCGAGGCCAATCCCCTGTTGCCCGCCTGGGGGCGTCCGTTCGCCCGCCTGATCCAGATGTTCGCCAGCCGCAAACATCGCGCCGGGCGGCCCGGCCAGCGCGTCGGCGAAGCCTTCGAGCACCTTGGCCCCGTCGCCATCAAGCTGGGCCAGGTGCTGGCCACCCGCGCCGACATCTTCGGTCTGCAGTTCGCCCAGGATCTGGGGCGTCTGAAGGACAAGCTGCCGCCCTTCCCGCTGGAAGAGGCCAGGCGCGAGATCGAGCGGTCGCTGGGCCGTCCCGCCGAGAGCCTGTTCATTGATCTGAGCGAACCGATGGGCGCCGCGTCGCTGGCTCAGGCGCACCCGGCCTGGCTGGCCGATGGGCGCAAGGTGGCGGTCAAGGTGCTGCGTCCCGGCGTCGAGCGCCGCGTGGCCCGGGGACTGGACGCCATGCGTCTGGGCGCCAAGCTGGTCGACCGCTTCGTCGAGCCCGCCCGTCGGCTGGAGCCGCGCGCCTTTGTCGAGATCATCGCCCAGTCCTTGCAGTTGGAACTGGACATGAGGCTGGAGGCGGCGGCCGCCTCCGAACTGGCCGAGGTCATGGCCAAGGACGGCTATATGTCCGCGCCCGCTGTGGTCTGGGACGGGGTGGGCAAGCGGGTGCTGACCCTGGAATGGGCGCAGGGCCTGCCGATGACGGACCCGGCGCTGGTCGAACTGCCGGGCCTCGACAAGGATGCGCTGGCCGACAAGGTCGTGCGCGCCTTTCTGGTGCAGGCGCTGGACCACGGCGTCTTCCACGCCGACCTGCACGAGGGCAATCTGTTTGCCGACGCGCCCGCGCAACTGACGGCCATCGACTTCGGCATCGTCGGGCGGCTGGGCCCGGCCGAGCGCCGCTATCTGGCCGAGATTCTGTGGGGCTTCATCAGCCGCGACTACGACCGCATCAGCCGAGTTCACTTCGAGGCTGGCTATGTCCCGCCGCATCATTCGGTTGATACCTTTGCGCAGGCGTTGCGAGCGGTGGGCGAACCGGTGATCGGCCGTCAGGCCAGCCAGGTGTCGATGGGACGTCTGCTGGGCCAGCTGTTCGAGATCACCGCCCTGTTCGACATGCATATGCGGCCCGAGCTGGTGCTGCTGCAGAAGACGATGGTCTCGGTCGAGGGGGTGGCGCGCCGCCTCAACCCTGATCACGACCTGTGGGACGCGGCCAAGCCGGTGGTCGAGCGCTGGATTCGCCGCGAACTGGGGCCCGCGAACCAGGCCAAGGAGGCGATGGAGGAAGCCGTCGCCACGCTGAAAGCCCTGTCGCGTCTGGTGCAGAACCCGCCGCCGTCTCAGACGTTGGTGATCGAGAAGGCCGGAACGCGGCCCTGGGTGGTCGCCGCCGTCACCGTCGCTGTCTGTGCGTCGGTCGCCGCCTTGGTGCTGACGCTTTGGCCGATGATCGTCGCCTGACGTTTCTTCGGAGCCTGCGCATGAAGACCTTTTCTCTGACCGCCGCCCTGATGGGCGCGACCCTGCTGGCCGCCCCCGCCCTGGCGCAACAGGCGCCCGCCCGGCCCGCAACCGGCCCCACGACAGGCCCCACGACAGGCTCGGGCGCGGCGGCGGCCACCCTGCCTGAAGCCTTCGAGGGCGATGCTGCTTCGGCTCGCCCGCAAGCCGCGCCGCCCGCGCCTGCTACCACGGCGACCGCGCCTGATATCGCCCGTTCAGAAGAGGCCCTGCGCGCCGTCATCGCCGCCATGCAGGCCGGTCAGATCGACTATACGGTGTTCACCCCCGATCTGGCCGAGCAGATTCGCGCCCAGTCCGGCGCGGTGGCGCCCCTGATCCAGCAGTTCGGCCCGCTGAAGTCTATTTCGCACCTGGATCAACAGAACGGCGCCGATGTCTTCCGCGTCCTGTTCGACAAACAGGCCACGGACTGGATTATCGGCTTCAACGAGGACGATCTGATCGCCGCCCTGCTGTTCCGTCCGGCGCAGGACTGACGGGCGGCGCCTTCAATCCAGCGACGGCTTGCCGCGTCCGCTCTTGATCGACGATCGGCTGGATTTGGCCTGCAACCGACGCTCCTTGGATGCCCGCGTCGGGCGGGTCGGCACGCGATAGACCGGCTTGATCGAGGCTTCGGCCACCATGGCCTCCAGCCGTTCGATGGCGTCGGCGCGGTTGCGTTCCTGGGTGCGGAAGCGCGCGGCGCTGATGACGATCACCCCGTCCAGCGTCAGGCGGCTGCCCGCCAGCTTCATCAGCCGCGCCTTCACCGGCTCGGTCAGGCTGGGCGAGTTCTTGACGTCGAACCGCATCTGCACGGCGGTCGAGACCTTGTTGACGTTCTGCCCGCCCGGTCCGCCCGCGCGGAAGAAGCGGAACTCCAGCTCGTCCTCGGGAATGCGGCTCATGACGCTTCTCGGCGCGCCCGCGCCACGGCGGCGTCCAGCGCCTGCAGGAAGCGCGAGCGGTCGGCGGCCGAGAAGGGCGGCGGCCCGCTGGTCGGCACGCCCATGGAGCGCAGATGCTCGCCGATCATCCGCCCGG
Source organism: Brevundimonas sp. S1H14 (assembly GCF_047716865.1). NCBI lineage: Bacteria > Pseudomonadati > Pseudomonadota > Alphaproteobacteria > Caulobacterales > Caulobacteraceae > Brevundimonas > Brevundimonas sp. S1H14. The sequence goes on from NZ_CP136679.1 coordinate 527,094, forward strand.
CCAGGGCCGAGCCGATGGAGTCGGCCGTGAACGGCTGGCCGTTCGACTTCAGCGCCTGCGCGCCCGATTTCAACACCCGGTCGGCCAGCGGAATGTCGGCGGTGATGACGATGTCGCCGCGCTTGGCGCGCTCGGCAATCCAGTCGTCGGCCACATCCGGCCCGGCGTCGACGACGACCTGTTCGATCAGCGGTTCGCGCGGGGTGTTGATCCAGGCGTTGGACACCACGAAGACCTTCAGGCCGCAGCGGCGGGCCACGCGGTACACCTCCTCCTTCACGGGGCAGGCGTCGGCGTCGATGTAGAGGGTGGTGGCCATGACAGGCTTATGGCCCGAGACGGGCGAGGGGAGAAGGTCGCTTGATGCTGGGTCGCGGTCAGAAAGCTCCGCCTTCTCGACCCGACGCGACCATCTCCTCCCCCACGAAGGGGGGAGGAGGCAGGCGGTATCAGGCCTGGCCGTCGCGGATGCGCTTCAGGTCCGGCGCCAAGGCCTCGTCCGTCAGCAGGGCGATGGCTTCCTCGACCGTGACGATGGTCTGGGCCTGCGAGCCGAAGCGGCGGATGGCGACCTTGCCTTCCTCGGCCTCCTTGCGGCCGACCACGGCGATGGCGGGCACCTTGGCGACCGAGTGTTCGCGGATCTTGTAGTTGATCTTCTCGTTGCGCAGGTCGATCTCGGTGCGCAGACCCGCCGCCCGGAACTTCGCCAGAACCTCTTCGGCATAGCCGTCGGCGTCGGACGTGATGGTCGCCACCACGGCCTGCGTCGGCGCCAGCCACAACGGGAAGGCCCCGGCGTAGTTCTCGATCATGATGCCGATGAAGCGCTCGAACGAGCCGAGGATCGCGCGGTGCAGCATGACCGGGCGGTGCTTCTGACCATCCTCGGCGATGTAGGTCGCGTCCAGACGTTCGGGCAGGACATAGTCCAGCTGGATCGTGCCGCAGGTCCATTCGCGGCCGATGGCGTCCTTGACGATGAAGTCCAGCTTGGGCGCGTAGAAGGCGCCGTCGCCCTCGGTGACGACCGGCTCGGTTCCGGCGGCGCGGGCGGCTTCCAGCATCTGGGCCTCGGCCTTGTCCCAGAATTCCTCGGTGCCGGCGCGCAGCTCGGGGCGGGTGCCGAGGCTGATGTATTTGGTCTCCATGCCCAGGTCGGCGTGGACCGAATAGGCCAGCTTGATGAACTCGGCCGTCTCCTCGACGATCTGGTCCTCGCGGCAGAAGATGTGGGCGTCGTCCTGGGTGAAGCCGCGCACCCGCATCAGGCCGTGCAGCGAGCCCGACGGCTCATAGCGGTGGCAGGCGCCGAACTCGGCCATGCGCAGCGGCAGTTCGCGATAGGACCGCTGGCCCTGATCGAAGATCTGCACGTGACCGGGGCAGTTCATCGGCTTGAGGCTGAGCGTCTCGCCCTCGACCGTCTCGCAGACGAACATATTGGCGCGGTACTTGTCCCAGTGGCCCGAGGCCTCCCAGAACTTCCGGTCCAGCACCTGCGGCGTCTTGACCTCGACGTATCCGGCGGCGTCCAGACGGCGGCGCATATAGGCTTCCAGCACGCGCCAAAGCACCCAGCCCTTGGGGTGCCAGAAGACCATGCCCCGGCCCTCTTCCTGCATGTGGAAGAGCTCCATGGCGCGGCCCAGCTTGCGGTGGTCGCGCTTCTCGGCCTCTTCGATGCGCAGCAGATAGGCGTCCAGATCCTCCTTGGTCGCCCAGGCCGTGCCGTAGATGCGCTGCAGCTGGGCGCGGCTGGAATCGCCGCGCCAATAGGCGCCTGCCAGCTTGGTCAGCTTGAAGGCCTTGCCCACGAACTTGGTCGTCGGGAAGTGCGGCCCGCGGCACAGGTCGGCCCATTCGCCCTGCTTGTAGACGGTGATCGTCTCGCTGCCCGGCAGGTCGCGGATCAGTTCGGCCTTATAGGTTTCGCCGAGCGTCTCGAAGTGGGCGATGGCCTCGTCGCGGTTCCAGACCTGACGCTCCAGCGGGGCCCCCCGGTCGATGATCTCGGCCATCTTCTTCTCGATCTTGGGGAAGTCGTCGGTCGAGAAAGGCTCGTCGCGGGCGAAGTCGTAATAGAAGCCGTCCTCGATGGCCGGGCCGATCGTCACCTGAGTGCCGGGGAAGAGTTCCTGCACCGCCTGGGCCAGCACGTGGGCGGCGTCGTGACGGATGGTCTCCAGCGCCTCGGGATCGTCGCGCATCAGCAGGCGGAAGTCGCCGTTCCCGTCGATGACGCGGTCCAGGTCGCGCTGCTCGCCGTTCCAGACGACCAGGGCCGCCTTCTTGGCCAGAGAGGGCGAGATGGCGGCGGCCACGTCGCGGCCCGTCGAGCCGGCCGGATACTGACGCACGGCGCCGTCGGGGAATTTCAGTTCGATCATGACGGTCGTTCTTTTTCGGTCTTGGCGGGCGGGACGGGATCATAGCCCGAACCGCCGAAGGGATGGCATTTACAGAGGCGCCGCACGGTGAGCCATCCCCCCCGCACCGGACCGTGCCGGATCAGGGCGTCGCGCCCGTAATCCGAACAGGTCGGCATGAACCGGCACTGCTGGCCGATCAGGGGGGACAGCGTCAGCTTATAGCCCCGATGGGCCGCGCGGACGCTGCGTTCGTAGAGAGACATCTGTCCCTTCGCCGGGGGCTCTGTTTCGGGTTCGTCGCGCTTATCCCTCTTCACAGCAGGGGGATCAACCGACGCGCCGTTCAGGCCGCGCCGGCGAGGCGAGTTCGCGTATCGGTGTGGTGTTTCGCCAACGCCTGTCTGACGGCGTCCAGCGTCGCTTCAAGCGCCACCATGGTCGAGGCGTGGCGGGCGGGGTAGTCGGCGACCTGCTTCAGGACGCGCAAGCCTTCGAAGCGGCCCTCGGGGCCTTCTGCGCCGGATTTCAGCATGGCCGACATGGCGTCGCGCGCGGCCTCGATCTCCTGAACCGAGGCGCCGAGGATGTTTTCCCCGACCACGCCCGCCGCCGCCTGGCCCAGGGCGCAGGCCTTGACCGTCTGGGCGAAGTCGCTGACGCGGCCGTCGGCGTCCAGCACAACGTCGACGATCGCCTTCGACCCGCACAGTTTGGCGACCCGTTCGGCCGAGCCTTCGGGCGCAGGCAGGCGCCCGCTGTGCGGCAGGTTGGCCGCCAGCGACAGGATGCGCGCGCTGTAGAGGTCGTCGATCACGGTATGAAGATAGGCGCTGCGGCGGCTTTAGAGAAGGGTCATCCGCCCTGCAGAGAGGACCATGTGCGCGCCGTCGGCGACGCCTCAGTGAGGGCGGGGGAGGGCACCTGACCCGGCCGCATCCGCGCGGCCAGCCAGCGCAGGTTCTGGTCGGCGGCCTCGGGCGGCAGGTCGCGGCGCAGGATGGCTTCGGCCTCGGCGGTCTTGCCCTGCAGGCCCAGCGCCAGGGCCAGGTTCTGGCGCACCTGCAGCCCGGCGCTCGGCTGGCTCGCGGCGCGGCGCAGCAGGATTTCGGCCGAGGGCGCATCCCCCTCGCCGATGCGGGCGATGGCGGCGTTGGTCAGGACATCGGCGTTGTCGGGCGACAGGCGCAGGGCCTCGTTCCACGCGGCGCGGGCGTCGTCGGGGCGGCGTACCTGCTGATAGGCTACGCCCAGAAGCGACAGGGGCCGCCAGTCGCGCGGCGCCGCCGCCTTCGCCTGCTCCAGCGCGGCGATGCCGTAGAAGGCCTGACCGCGCGCGATGTGGGCGCGCCCGACCTCCAGCATGGCTTCGACATTGGCGGGCTGGACGACCAGCACTCCCTGGGCCGTCTCGGCGGCGCGGTCGAACTGGCCCAGTTCGCGCAGGGCCTGCGACAGCTTGACCCCAGCGACGGGGTCCATCGGGTTGAGCTGCTGCTCATTGGTCCAGAAGACCGACCGGCTGAGGGCGTCGGCGCGGTCATAGCCCGCGCGCGTCACGGCGTCGGCAGGGGCGCGGACGGCGAGCTCAGTCTGGCTCAGGGCCGGGGCGGCGAGGGCCAGAAGCGTCAGGCTGACGGTTGCGGCGAGGACGGCGTTGCGCGACATGGAAGGGGTCCGTGGCGGTTCAGCCCCTAGGGTCGCGCCGACGGGTCAAGGTTTGGTTAATCGACGTTAAGCGTCGGAAAGGTCGCCCCATGTCCCCTCAGTCCGAACTGCTGATCGCCGCCGCCGAGACCGCGCGCCCGGTCCGCATCGTCAAGGCGGGCGCGGCGCTGGAGGGGCGTATCGCCGTCTGGGCCGAGGCCAACGGCTTTACCGGCAAGGCGGGACAACTGCTGGTCGTGCCGGGGGCCGACGGCGCGCCGGAACTCGCCCTGTTCGGCGTGGGCGAGGCCTTTGACCCCATGACGGCGCGCGGCCTGCCGACGCGGCTGCCTGAAGGGGACTGGCGACTGGAGGGCGTCGAGGGCGAGGGCGCGCATTCGGCGGCGCTGGCCTTTGCCTTGGGGGGCTATCTGTTCGACCGCTATAAGGCCCGGCCTGAGCGTGGCCGCGCGCGTCTGGTCGCGCCGGAAGGGCTCGACCTGACGGCGACGCTGAACATCGCCGCCGCCTGCGCCCTGACGCGAGAGATGGTTGACACCCCCGCCGCCGACATGGGGCCGCTGCAACTGGAAACCATCGCGCGCGAGATCGCCGAGGGTGCGGGCGCCAGCCTGACCGTCACGACCGGCGACGCCCTGCTCGAAGAGAACTATCCGGCTGTTCACGCCGTCGGCCGCGCCGCCGCTCCGCACCGCGCCCCGCGCGTGCTGGAGATCGGCTGGAACCTGGACAATGCGGACCTGCCGCTGGTGGCCCTGGTCGGCAAGGGGGTGGTGTTCGACACCGGCGGTCTGGACCTCAAGGGCGCCGCGGGGATGCGCAACATGAAGAAGGACATGGGCGGCGCCGCCCACGCCCTGGCGCTGGGTCGCCTGATCATGCAGGCCGATCTGCCGGTACGGCTGGTGGTGCTGGTCGCGGCGGTGGAGAACGCGGTGTCGGCCGACGCCTTCCGGCCGGGCGACATTCTGTCGAGCCGCAAGGGCCTGACCATCGAGATCGGCAACACCGATGCCGAAGGACGCCTGATCCTGGCCGACATCCTCACGCGGGCGGGCGAGCATGAGCCGGACCTGACGCTGGACTTCGCCACCCTGACCGGCGCGGCCCGCATCGCGCTGGGGCCCGAACTGCCGCCGCTCTACACCGACGACGACGCCCTGGCCGAGGGCGTCCTGAGGGCGGGCCGCGCCGTGGGCGATCCTCTGTGGCGGATGCCGTTGTGGTCGGGCTACCGCGCCTCTCTCGACAGCGAGATCGCCGACGTTCGTAACGATTCCGCCGCCTGGGCCCAGGCCGGATCGGTGACGGCGGCCCTGTTCCTGCAGAAGTTCGCGCCGACGACCGGCAGCTGGGCCCACATGGACGTCTTCGCCTGGAATCCGCGCGCCCGGCCCGGCTGGCCCGAGGGCGGAGAGGCGCAAGGCTTGCGCGCCTGTTTCCGCTACCTCAGCGACAAATTCGTCAAATAGCCAAGGCTGTTAACGCCCCCTTTGGGATCGGCGCCTAGGGTCAGCGGTTCGATTTGTCCGAGCCGTCCAGAGACCGCCGCTTGACTGATGTTCTGGCCCTTTTGCCGCCTGGCGCGCCCCTGATCCTGCGGGACGGGGACCGTGTGGTGCTGGCCGAACAGGCGCTGGAAGGGCTGATGAGGGCTGAGGCCTATCGCCGGACCGACCCCTTCCATTGCCGCCTGCCGCTCGCCGATATCGTCGCGGACGACGGCCAGCGCATCGACCAGCTGCTGTTCGGCGAAGCCTTCGATGTTCTGGAACGTCGCGAGGATCGCGCATGGGGCCGGGCGCGCCGCGATGGCGTGGTCGGTTGGGTCGCGCTGGCGGCGCTGGCTCCGGGCGCGCCGCTTGCGTCGCGCCGCGTGGCTTCTGTTTCCGCCAGCCTGCCGTTGAACGCCCTGATTGGCGACGATGCGCACGATCTGGCCGAGACTGACCTGGAATCCGTCGGCGCGTTCGAGCGCGACCTGGTCGCCGTGGCCGAGCGTCTGGTGGGCCGACCTCATGCTTTGGGCGCCCGCTCCTCTGTCGAGACCGACTGTTCGGGGCTGGTGCAGCAGGCCCTCTTCGCCTGCGGCCTGCCCGGTCCGCGCCGTGCGGCCGATCAGGCTGAGCTGGGCCGAGCCGTGGATCGAAACGAGGCCAGGCGCGGCGATCTTGTGATCTGGCTGTCCTCGGCCGAGGGCGACTGGACCGGCCATTCCGCTCTGATGATCGACGCCGAGCGCATCATCCACTCCACGGGCGCGCGCGGCGGGGTGGTGATCGAGGCCTTGGCCGAGGTCGAGGCGCGCCTGACCGCTGACGGCTTGGCCTCCGCGATTTTCCGCCGGGTCTGAGCCTCAACCTGATCCCCGAAACGAAGAAAGGCGGCCCCGAAGGCCGCCTTTCCGTCGTCTGTCCTGTCCGTCAGCCTCAGGCTTGCGGCGCCGGGTTCGTCGCCTGGGTCGCAGGCGCGTCGGCGGCCGGGGCGTCAGCCGGAGCCGAACCGGCTTCGGTCGCGGCGTCGCCTTCAGCAGCCGGGGCCTCGCCCTCGGCCGGGGCGGCGGCGCCCGGTTGGCGTGCGGGGTCCGGCGCCGGGATGGCGTAGCCGCCCGAGCCCTGCGTGCGCAGCCAGGCGATCAGGTTGATGCGGGTCTTCTCATCACGGATGCCGGCGAACGACATCTTGGTGCCCGGCACATAGCGGCCCGGGGCGTTGATGAAGTGATCCAGTTCGTCATAGTTCCAGTTCGGGGCTTCGGCCTTGTGTTTGGCCATGGCGTCCGAATAGGCGAAGCCTGCGCGGTGCATCGCGGGGCCGCCGACCACGGCGAACAGGTTCGGGCCGATGCCGTCGGCGCCGCCCGAGTTCACCGTGTGACAGGCCTGGCAGCGCGCGAAAGCGGCTTCACCGGCGGCTAGGTCGGCGGTCGGCAGGACCGTGCCCCAGTCGATCGGCAGCACTTCTTCAGCCGCACCCGCAGCCGATTCATCCGGCGCGTCGACGAAGTAGCCCATCTTTTCGGGCTGTTTGGTGTGGTAGACCATGCCCGAAACCTGCTGGACCACCAGGATCGCAAAGGCGGTGCCCAGGCACGCGCCCATAATCTTGTTCCACTTCAGATCGCCGCTCATTCCGCGTCGTCGCATCCCGTCTCTAGATGAGCCCCCCGACCGCAGAGCGGCGCTCAGGCATATTCTTGCGTGGGCGTCTCTTACACGCTAGCGCGACCTTCGCAACCGGCCCGGACGTTTCCGGGCGTTTTCAAGGCGCTTGGCGACCATGAAACCCCTGATAATGATACCCGCTCGCATGGCTGCGACCCGTTTGCCCGGCAAGCCCCTGGCCGACATCGGCGGCAAACCCATGATCGTGCGCGCCTGGGAGCAGGCCAGCCTGTCCGGCTTCCGCGTCGCCGTGGCGGCGGGCGACCCTGAAATCGTCGCGGCGGTTCAGGCGGCGGGCGGGGAGGCGGTGCTGACTGATCCAGATCTGCCCAGCGGTTCGGACCGCATTCTGGCGGCGGCCCAGGCGGTCGATCCTGACGGCGTGCATGAGGTGGTCATCAACATTCAGGGCGACATGCCCTTCGCCTCGCCGGGGCTGGCTCAGGCCTGCGCCGAGCTGCTGGCGCGCGAATCAGCCTGCGACATCGCCACCCTGGTCGCGGCCGAGGCGGACGTGTCGGACCGCGCCAATCCCGATGTGGTCAAGGCGGTGCTGGCCCTGCCGGAGAACGGGACCAGCGGCCGCGCCCTCTACTTCACCCGTTCGACACTCTACGGCGAGGGTTCCGTCTGGCGCCACGTCGGCATCTACGGCTATCGCCGCCAGGCCCTGACCCGCTTCTGCGCCGCCCCGCCGTCGCCGCTGGAGAAGCGCGAGAAGCTGGAGCAGCTGCGCGCCCTGGAGATGGGGCTGCAGATCTGGGCCTCAGTGATCGACGAGGCGCCGCTGTCGGTGGACAATCCAGCCGACCTGGAGGCGGCGCGAGCGCTGGCGTGACCCTGCTGTCCTTCTCCCACAAGGGGAGAAGGGCTTTATTCCGCCGCCCAGCTTTCCAGCAGCCGTCGCGCGATGGCGTAGGGCGGTGGGGCGTGGATGGTCGGGTGCGTCTCGTCCAGAACGGCGCGCGCCTCGGCCTTGGTCAGCCAGGCGACGGCCTCAAGCTCGGTCTGGTCGGGGGCGGCCTCGTCGGTCGTGACCTCGGCGATCAGGCCGATCATCAGCTGGGCCGGGAAGGGCCAGGGCTGGCTGGAGTGGTAGCGCACGTCGCAGACCGTCAGCCCGGCCTCCTCCATCACCTCGCGGGCGCAGGCCTCCTCGATCGCTTCGCCCGGCTCCATGAAGCCCGCCAGAGCCGACATCCGACCGGCGGGCCAGGCCGCCTGACGGCCCAGCAGGCAAACCGGCTCGGCGCCGCCCTTATAGACCGGCAGCATGATGACAACCGGGTCGACGCGCGGGAAATGCTCGGTCCCGCAGGCCGGGCAGACGCGTTTCCATCCGCCGGACGCCTGATCCGTCGCCTTGCCGCAGGCGGCGCAGAAGCCGTGACGACGGCGCCAGTCGAACAGGCTCTTGGCCGTGGCGGCGATGGCGGCGTCGGCTTCGGGCAGGACGACCGCCGCCTCGCGCATTTCGACAAAGCGGCCCAGGCCTCCGGCGGGACCGCTGGTCGGGTCGATGGAGCCCTCGAACTCGGCTGCGAAGACCGGCGCCCCCTTCCACAGCCCCAGAAATACATCCCGATCGCGCGCCAGATCGCGCGCATGGCCCAGCGACAGCCAGACCAGCCGCTCGGCGCCCTCATGGGTTTCGATCAGCGGCCGACCCTCCCACAGGATCATGGCCAGGGCTTCGGGATTGGCTTCCTGCTCGGCCAGCCAGGCGGCGTCGTTGCGAAGGTCGCCGGAGCGGTTGAGCGGATTGCCGGAAAAGGCGTTGCGATAGGGCATGCCGCTTCATAGCCCTGACGGCGCGTACAGGGGAGGGCTTGATTCCCGCGCCGTCCGCCTTCATATCCCCTCTCGGAGATCGCGGGCGAAGGCTTCGCCAACCTGGTCAGGGCCGGAAGGCAGCAGCCACAACGAATTCACCTTCGGGTCGCGGTCTCTACCTTTCCTGATTTTTAGCGCGCTATCGTCGATCACGCGGTGATCGACTGCTTGAGCGCGTTTGTGCGTTTTTTGTGCGCTATCGCTCGGCTCGCGGAGCCTTGCTGTTTGAGCGCGCTATCGTCTGCATCTACCCCGTCGTCCAAGCTTCACGGAACCGGCGCGCGCCTCATTCGCTGAAAGGGCTTCATCCCTTTCAGGAGCAGGCGAATGAGCATTCTCGGCAAGATTCTCGGCGGCGTCTTCAAGAAGAAGGAGGCGACGCCCGCGGCCCCCGCCCCCGAAGCGTCGGCCCCGACTCCGGCGCCGTCCCCCACCGCAGCCGCCGTCGCGCCCCAGCCCGCGCCCGAGGTCGATGTCGCCGGCATCCTGGACTTCATGAACGAGCAGCGCGCGCAGAAGCTGAACTGGCGCACCTCCATCGTCGACCTGATGAAGCTGGTCGGCATGGAGTCCTCGCTGGCTGAGCGCAAGGAACTGGCCGACGAACTGGGTTACACCGGCGACAAGTCGGACAGCGCCAGCATGAACATCTGGCTGCACAAGCAGGTGATCCAGAAGATCCGCGACAACGGCGGCCAACTGCCCACCGATCTCTGAGTCTCTCTGGCGCGAGGGGGTGCGCGACAGCCCCCCTTCGCGCTAAGACAGGACCATGAGCGACGCCGATCACAGTCTCGATGGTCCTCCGTGGGAGGAAGACGCGCCCGAAGTCGAGGAGCGCGACCCCAACACCGACGACATGTTCGGCGCCCCGCCGCCTGTCGCGGCGGCTGAACCGGCCCCTGAAACGAAGGCTGAGCCAGCATCTGTTAACGCCCCTGAAGCGTTCGAGGCGCCGCCCGCGCAGGGCGAGGCCTACACCGTCCTGGCCCGCAAATACCGCCCGCGCGCGTTTGAAGACCTGATCGGTCAGGAGGCGATGGTCCGCACCCTGACCAACGCCTTCGCCACCGGCCGGATCGCCCACGCCTTCATGCTGACCGGGGTGCGGGGCGTCGGCAAGACGACGACCGCCCGCCTGCTGGCCCGGGCGCTCAACAACGAAACCGATGTCATCGACAAGCCGTCCCTGGCCCTGACCGCTCACGGGCGGCACGACGCCGCCATTATGGCGGGCCAGCACATGGACGTGATGGAGATGGACGCGGCGTCGCACACCGGCGTCAACGACATCCGCGACATTCTTGAGAGCGTCCGCTACGCCCCGGTCGAGGCCCGCTACAAGGTCTATGTGCTGGACGAGGTCCACATGCTGTCGACGCAGGCGTTCAACGCCCTGCTGAAGACGCTGGAAGAGCCGCCGCCCCACGCCAAATTCATCTTCGCCACCACCGAGATCCGCAAGGTGCCGGTGACCATCCTCAGCCGCTGCCAGCGTTTTGATCTGCGCCGCGTGGAGCCTGAGGTTCTGGTCGGGCATCTGGGCCGCGTCGCCGAGCGCGAGGGCATGAAGATCGAGCAGGAAGCCCTGGCCCTCATCTCTCGCGCGGCCGAAGGGTCGGTGCGCGACGGCCTGTCGCTGCTCGATCAGGCGCTGGTTCAGGCTGAACGCGGTACGGTGGTCGAGACGGCCACGGTGCGCGACATGCTGGGTCTGGCCGACCGCACCCAGACCATCGCCCTGTTCGAACAGACGATGGCGGGCAAGACGGCCGAAGCTCTGACGACCTTCCGCACCCTCTATGGTTACGGCGCCGATCCGGTGCAGGTGGCCAACGACCTGCTGGAGCACTGCCACGCGGCCTCGGTCGCCAAGATGCTGGGGCCGAACGCCACCCGCCTGCCCGGCGATCAGGCGCAGAAGCTGGCCGCCCTGGGTGCAGCCATTTCGGCGGGGACGCTATCGCGCACCTGGCAGATGCTGCTGAAGGCGCTGGACGAGGTGCGGCGCGCGCCCAATCCTGCCGATGCGGTGGAGATGGCCATCGTGCGGCTGGCCTACGCCGCCGACCTGCCCGGCCCGGAAGAGGCGCTGAAGGCGATCCAGTCGGGCGGCGTCCCCGGCGGCGGCGCTGGCGGTCCTCGCGGCGGCGGTTCTGGCGGTGGAGGCGGCGGCGCCTCGGCCATGCTGGCGGCGCGGCCGATGACGGCGCCCGCCCTGCCGGATCCGCAGAGCTTCGAGGCCGTGGTCGCCCTGATTGGCGAGAAGCGCGAGATCACCCTGCAGATGGACGTGGAGCGCTACGTCCGCGTCGTCAGCTTCCGCCCCGGCGCCATCACCTATGAACCGGCCGAAGGCTCGCCCCACGATCTGGCGCGGCGTCTGGCGGGTCGGCTGAAGGAATGGACCGGCCGCACCTGGCTGATCGCCGCCAACGGCCAGGGCGGCGGCGAGACCCTGATCGAGGTCGAGAAAAAGGCCCGCATCGCCCGCCGCGCGGCGGTCGAGGCGGACCCCTTCGTCGTGTCGATCATGCAGGCCTTCCCCGGCGCCGAGATCAAGGAGATCGTCACCCTGGCCCCGGCCGTCGAGATGCCCGCCATCCCCGAGGACGGCGAGGCGGGCGACGACGACTGATAGTTTCCGCTCCAGTCGCTGGGGAGGAGGGGCGTTACAGGATCTGCGCGGCTTCCTCGAAGTCGAGGCGGGGCGAGCGCGGGAACAGGTTCTCGTCCGTGCCATAGCCCAGGTTCATGATGAAGTTCGGCTCGACATTGCCGTCGGGGAAGAACTCGGCCTTCACGCCTGCCGGGTCGAAGCCTGACATCGGACCGACATCCAGACCCAGCGCCCGCGCGGCGATGGTCAGATAACCGCCCTGCAGCGAGGCGTTGCGGAAGGCGGCCTCGCGCCGACCGGCCTCGTCCAGGAACCAGTCGCGGACGCCCTGGGCATGCGGAAACAGCTTGGGCAGGGTGTCGTGGAAGTTGATGTCCTGGGCGATGATCAGGTTGACCGGCGCGGCCAGGGTCTTGGCTCGGTTGCCCTCGGCCATGTGCACGGACAGACGCGCCTTGGCTTCCGGCGAGGTGACGAAGACGAAACGGGCCGGGGTCATGTTGACCGCCGTCGGGCCGAACTTGGTCAGGTCGTACAGCTTGCGGATCAGCTCTTCGGACACCGGCCGGTCGCTCCAGCCGTTGCGCGTACGCGCTTCGGTGAACAGTTGGGCCAGAACGGCGTCGGCGACCGGAACGTCACGGGTGGAAAGGGCGTCAAAGGCCATTACGGCTTCTCCAGAAACTGATTGGTAACTTCAAGTGTGGCTAATTAGGGAGAGGCGGCGAAGGCGTCAAGGGATCGGCCGATGATTTTCTGCGAAATATCTACAGAGGCGGGCGGACGCTTTCTTCGCCTGGGTCTGGAGCCGCGCGGCGCTTGGCCCTATCTAAGGGGCATGAAAGATCTCAACGCCCTGATGCAACAGGCCCAGGCGATGCAGCAGAAGCTGCAGGACGCCCAGGCTAAAATGGCCGAATCCACCGCCGAGGGCACGTCCGGCGGGGGCCTTGTGACCATCGCCCTGAAAGGCCCCGGCGAGATCACCTCGGTGAAGATCGACGACAGCCTGATGACCCCCGGCGAGGGCGAGATCCTGGCCGACCTGATCGTCGCGGCCCACGCCGACGCCAAGCGCAAGCTGGACGAGGTCAACAACGCCCTGATGCGCGACGCCGCCGGGCCGATGGCCGGGATGAACATCCCCGGAATGCCGAAACTCTTCTGATGGCCGCCTCCGCCGGGCCGGAAATCGAACGGCTCATCAGCCTGCTGGCCAAGCTGCCGGGCATGGGGCCGCGCTCCGCCCGGCGCGCGGCGCTGGCCCTGTTGAAGCGGCGCGAGCAGCTGCTGGTCCCGCTGGCGGCGTCTCTGGCCGAGACGGCGGCAAAGGTCGTCAACTGTTCGGTCTGCGGCTCGCCCGATACGCGCGATCCCTGCTCGGTCTGTTCGGACCAGACCCGCGACAACGCCCTGATCTGCGTGGTCGAAGAGGCCGGCGCTTTGTGGGCCATGGAGCGTTCGGGCGCCTTTCGCGGCAAGTATCATGTGCTGGGCGGCCTGCTGTCGGCGCTGGACGGCGTCGGCCCCGAGCAGCTGCGCATCGCCGAACTCATCGGCCGCGTCAAAGGCGGCGAGATGGGGGGCGGCGAGGCGAGGGAAGTCGTTCTGGCCCTGCCCGCCACGGTCGACGGCCAGACCACGGCCCACTACCTGGCCGAGCGCCTGTCGGCGGTAGGGGTGCAGGTCACGTCCCTGGCGCGCGGGGTCCCCGTCGGCGGCGAGCTGGACTGGCTGGACGACGGCACCATCATCCAGGCCCTGCGCGCGCGTCGCCCGGCCTGAAGCCGCTCCCATCGGGAGTGATAACTTCCAACCGCCACCGACTCCCGCTAGGAACGGAGCATGAACACGCTCGAACTCATCCTGCTGGTCGTCGCGCTCATGGCGGGCGGCGGTTTCCTCTGGGCCTATATGGGCTGGCAGAAGGCGCGCGGCGCGCTCGACGCCGCTGACGCCCGGCTGGAGCTGATGGAGGAGAGCCGCGACTCCATGGCCGAGTTTCTCAAGGCTCAGGCCTCGCAGTCGGCCGAGGCGGTCGCGTCAAAGCTGGTCGCGCGCGCCACCGAGACCTTTCAGGCCCAGGACCGCGTCGCGCGCGAACGGATGGAGGCCCAGCTCAAGCCGGTCTCGGAAACCCTCGCCAAGTTTCAGCAGCACGTCACGGCGCTGGAAAAACAGCGCGCCGACGAGAACGGCGGGCTGAAGGAGCAGCTCAACCTGTTGATGGCCGCCTCCACCGCCACCCGCGACGAGGCGCGGCGCCTGACCGAGGCGCTGAAGGGCAACACCGGCCGTCGTGGCCGCTGGGGGGAGCAGACCTGCCGCAATGTGCTGGAAGCCGCAGGCATGGCGGGCCGCTTCGACTTCGAGGAGCAGAACTCTTCGGCCACCGAAGAGGGCCGCCAGCAGCGCCCGGACTTCATCGTCAAACTGCCCGGTGGCGGCATGTTCGTCATCGACGCCAAGGTGTCGCTGGCCTTCGCCGACGAGGCGGACGGCGACGAGGAGGCCCAGGCCCGCGCCATGTCGCTGCGCACCGCCGCCAGCATGAAGACCCATGTGCGCCAGTTGTCATCCAAGGCCTATCAGGACCAGTTCAAGCCCAGCCCCGACTTCGTCGCCATGTTCGTGCCCGGCGACGCCTTCCTGGCCGCCGCGCTGGATCATGAGCCGGACCTGATGACCACGGCGATGGCCTCGCGCGTGGTCATCGTCACGCCCACCACCCTGTTCGCCCTGTGCAAGGCGGTCGCCTATGGCTGGCGCGCCGAGGAGCAGGCGAAGAACGCCGAGGACGTCGCCAGGCTGGGCAAGGAGCTCTACAAGCGGCTGTCGGTCATGGGGGGGCACGCGGCTTCGGTCGGCAAGGCGCTGGATGCGGCCGTTTCCCGCTACAACCAGTTCGTCGGCTCGCTGGAGAGTCAGGTCATGGTCTCGGCGCGCCGCTTCGAGGACCTGAAGGTCGACCACGAAGGCAAGGAGCTGCCCGAACTGAATGCGGTCGAACAATCCCCCCGCGCCCTCAGCCGTCCGGAGTTACTGAACGCCCCGGAGTGACGTCGGAATGTGACAAACACGCTTGACGTTCCGCGCTGGGACTGACAAACAAACTTGTCTGTTTCTGCTTGAGAGCGCTGATGTCGTTCAAATCATTCAAACCGCTGGGAGTTCGCGGCGCCCTGCTGGTGTTCGCGGTCTCCCTGGGGCTGGGCCTGATCGGCGGCGTCCTGGGCGTCATCCTGTCCGAACAGCCCGGCGTGGCCGGGTTCGCCATGACCGCCGTGATGCTGAGTCTGGTGATGGCGGCGGCGCTGTCGATCTGCGTCTGGTGGTGGCGTCATCTCGATGAGGCTGCGCGTGAGGCTCACAAATGGGCCTGGTTCTGGGGCGGAACCAGCGGCATGGCGGTCGGCGCGGTGCTGCTGATGGCCCTGTCGCTGCGCCGTGACGAAGTCGTCCTGCCTCAATGGGCGGGCGAGACGCCGCCGGAGCTGCTGTTGAACGGCATGATGGCCATTCTTCTGTTCCAGCTCGTCGGCTACGGCCTGGCCTGGGCCTGGTGGTGGCTGGGACGCCGTTGAGGAGGACGCCGTGAAGAACCGCCTCAAGGTATTGCGCGCCGAGCGCGACTGGAGCCAGGCGCACCTGGCGCAGGAACTGGGCGTGTCGCGCCAGACGGTGAATGCGCTCGAAACCGGCCGCTATGACCCGTCCCTGCCGCTGGCCTTCAAGATCGCCCGGCTGTTTGAAATGCCCATCGAGTCCATCTTCATCGACGAAGAGGGCTGACGCGCCATCCGCTTTTTCTGCGACCCCTTGGGAGTCTGACCATGATCCGCCGCCTTTGGAGCCGCGCCTCCGTTTCCGTCGCCGCCTCGACCGCAGTTCTGGCGGCCGCCCTGTTGGCGCCGACCACGCCCGCCTTCGCCCAGGCGGCGCCCGCCGCCGTCGATCCCGCCGCGGTAGTGGCCGCTCCGGCCGGATCGGGTCCGCGCCTGTGGGTGGTGAAGGACGAGGATTCGACCCTCTATCTGTTCGGCACCGTCCATGTGCTGAAGCCCGAGACGCCTTGGGGCAGCGCCAAGCTGGACCGGGCCTTCGCCAGCGCCGACGAATACTGGTTTGAAATCGCCGATCTGAACGATGTGGCCGGCGCCGTGCCGATCTTTCAGGCCAAGGGCGTGTCGCCCGACCGCCCCCTGTCCAGCCTGCTGACGGCTGAAGAATTGGCCGACCTCGACGCCGCCGCACGCCAGGTCGGTTCCACGGGGGCCGCCCTGGATCCCTTGCGCCCCTGGTTCGCGGCCCTGCAACTGGCGATCGCCAGCATCAGCAAGGCCGGCTATCTGCCGCAGAACGGCGGGGATCAGGTGCTGCACGCCCGCGCCGCCGCCACCGGCAAGCCGATCAAGGGCTTTGAGACCATGTCGCAGCAGATCGGCTTGATCGCCGACATGTCCGAAGAGGCGCAACTGGCCATGCTGCGCTCCGGCCTGAAGGAGTTCGATCAGGCGCCCGAGTTCCTGGGTCGCATGGTCGGCGCCTGGTCGACCGGCGACGTTGATGGCCTTGACGCCCTGATCGGCCGGGAGATGAAGGACCAGTCTCCCGAGATGTACGACGTCATGCTGACGCGCCGCAACGCCGACTGGACCCAGCAGATCATGACCCTGCTCGAAGGTTCAGGCACGGCCTTCATCTCGGTGGGCGCGGGCCATCTGGCAGGCGCCGACAGCGTCCAGGCCATGCTGGCCAAGCGCGGCGTCAAGGTCGAGGAAGTGCGCGACTAGGCTCGTCGCCTGATCTGAGAAAAATCAGGGGCCCGGTTCGCCGGGCCTTTTCTTTTGCTCCGCGCCCTATATCTTCCGCGCTCGCCTAGGCGATGCGGGTATAGTTCAGAGGTAGAACGTCAGCTTCCCAAGCTGAATGTCGCGAGTTCGATTCTCGCTACCCGCTCCAACACTTCGCCAGCGCTTTCTCCAGCACGCAGAGCTCCGACGCAGCGGTAGGGCGCGCGAGTTGTTCAGCGCCTACATTCTCCTTTAAGTTGTGTTTCGCATGATCGCTGCTCAGTCAGGAGCGCGACGATGCAGAAGGCGTGTGGTTCTGGTGTAGCGGGCAGGCGTAGAGGCGCGGCGGCGATCGAGTTCGCTATCGTCGGTCCCTTCTTCCTGCTGCTGGTCGTCGGCATGATCGTCTACGGCGGCTGGTTGTGGATGGCCCATTCTGTTCAGGCGGCGGTGTCGGAGGGCGCGCGCGCGGCGGTCGCGGGGCTAGATGCAGTCGAACGGGAGCAGTTGGCCCGTGATGGGGTCGCGGGACATCTGCGCAACCTGGGACTGAGGAGCGCGGACGCTACCGTCGAGACCAGCGTTGACGGTCGGTTTTTCCGCGTCGTGGTGGCCTATGACGCCGGTCATCACCCTCTGATGGCCCTGGCCCCGCTGACGGTGTCGCCGCCCAAGGTCATCCGTCGCGCCGCCGTCATTCAGATCAATGAGGTCTGAGATGGCTAGTTCTAAGACTGTACGCAATCTGATCGTCCGTCTGGGACGAAACCGGCGCGGCGGGGTGACGATCATGTCGGCGGCCGCCGGCGCGCTGATCTGCGTCAGCGCCGCCCTGGCGGTCGATGTGGGAATGGTGGTCCTGAAGGGGCGGGAGTTGCAAGGCGCAGTCGATCTGTCAGCCCTGGCGGCCGCGGGCTCGCTTCAGCGCGCCGAAGCGGCGGCGGAGGCGACGGCGCGGGCCAATCTGGCGGATATCGCGACCCTGAGCGTGCAGACTGGCGTCTATACGCCGGACCCCAGGCTGAAGCCGTCGCAGAGGTTCGTCGCGGCCGCAGGGCAGGTCAACGCGGCGCAGGTGACGGCGACGGCGCCCGCCCCCTTGTTCTTTGGCCGCGTCGTTCTGGGGCGTGATGCGGTGTCGGTCACCAAACAGGCGACGGCCGCGCGGCCCGGCGGCGCGCCGACAGCCATGTTCTCGATTGGGTCGCGGCTGGGGTCGGTTGATGGGGGGCTGGCCAACAGTCTGTTGTCGGGCCTCTTGGGCGGCCGCGTGTCGCTGACCCTGATGGATTACAGAAGCCTGCTCGACGCCCAGGTCAGCCTGTTGCAGTTCTCGGACGCGCTGGCGGCGGACCTGGGGGTGACGGCGGGGGACTATGACGCCCTGCTGAAGCATGAGGTCGAGACGGGGCGTGTCCTGCGCGTGCTGGAGCGGATTGCAGGCTCGGGGCCCAGCAGCGCGCTGAGCAAGCTGGCGGGCGCACCCGCGGACGCCCGTTTGAAGCTCGGCGACCTGATCGGCGTGGAGGCCGACGCCCGTCAGGGATTGCGTGAGCGGTTGAACGCTCAGGTGTCTGTCTTTGATCTGCTGATGGCGACCCTGCAAACGGCGAACAAGGAACGCCAGTTGGCGCTGGATGTGGGCGCGCGGCTCGGCATCGCCGACCTGGATGTCATGCTGGCCATCGGCGAGCGACCGAACCGGTCGCCCTGGCTGACGGTGACCAGCAAGGGCGAGCCGATCATCCGCACGGTGCAGACGCGGCTTTATCTTGAGGCGACGACCGCCAAGGCCCTGTCGGATCTCACCGCGATCAAACTTCCTGTCCTGATCGAAGCGGCGAGCGCGGAGGCGCGGCTGAAGCAGATCGACTGCGGCCCCGGGCCCGGCGTAACGCTGGAGGTCAAGCCGGGCGTGGCGCGGGCGGCGATCGGCGCCGTCGACAAGACCAAACTGCGGGACTTCAAGTCGAAACTGAACGTCACGCCTGCGCCTCTCGTGTCGGTCCTGGGGCTTCTCGGTCTCAAGGTGGCGAATGTGACCGGTCGGGCGGACATAGAGGCGGCCGACCCTGATTGGCGCCAGGTCCGCTTCACCGCTGCCGATATCGGCGCGGGCGAACCCAAGACTGTGGGCTCGAAACAGTTCGGCCAGGGGGTGATCGTGAGCCTGCTGACGAAACTGGACCTGAAGGTCGAGTTGCTGGGGGGGCTGATAAGTTTGCCGGTCAGCGAACTGTTGGGGACCGTCCGGGGGCTGTTGACGCCGCTAGGCCCCGTTCTGGACGGGGTGGTTCAGCCCCTGCTGGAGCTTCTGGGCGTGCGTCTGGGCGAGGCGGACCTTTGGGTACACGGCGTGCGGTGTCCGAATCAGGAAGGCGCGCCGCAACTGGTCGGTTGAGGCGCGACTGTCGCCCGGCGATCAGCCTTCGGCGGGACGCAGGCCGTTGGCGGCCTGTTGCACGGCGGCGGGGCGGCGCTGGCCGCCGGCGGCGATGATGCGGTCGATGCGGGCCTTCTCGGCGCGGAAGGCGTTCAGGTCGGCGCCCGCCAAGACGGTGCCTTCCTGGGTCTTGATGCCCGAGGGATTGATCCGCTGGCCGTTGCGCCAGATTTCATAGTGCAGGTGCGGTCCGGTCGAGGCGCCGGTCGAGCCGACATAGGCGACGACCTGGCCCTGGGTCACGCGCTGGCCCGCGCGCATGCCCGAGGCGTAGCGCGACAGGTGGCCGTAGCCGCTTTCCAGACCGTTGGCGTGGCGGATGCGTAGCCAGTTGCCGTAGCCGCCCCAGCGGCGGGCCTCGACCACCACGCCGTCGGCGGGGGCCACGACCGGGGTGCCGGTCGATGCGGCGAAGTCCATCCCCTGGTGCATCTTGCGATAGCCCGAGATCGGGTGGGTGCGGACGCCGAAGTTGGAGCTGACACGGCGGAAGTTCTGCAGCGGCGTGCGCATCATGGCGGTGCGCGTATTCTTGCCGGTGGCGTCGAAATACTGAGCCGTCTTCGAGCCGGCAGGCTGGAAGCGATAGAAGGCGTGGCCCTTCAGCTCGGCATAGAGGAGTTCGCCGGTCTCGACGGTGCGGCCCGATTCGGTGACCTTGCGGTCGAAGACGAGGGTGAATTCATCGGCGGCGCGCACGTCGCGCTGCATGTCGAACTTGTGGGCGAACAGCTGGCTGGCGCGGCGCACCACGGCCGAGGTGGCGCCCAGTTCGCGGGCGCTGGCGGACAGGGAGCGCTGAACCTTGTCGTTGGCGACGACGGTTTCCTCGGTCACCTTCTCGTCGAGCGAGCGTAGGCGAAGCGCGCCGTCGAAACTGCGCGACACGGTCAGCTGGCTGGCCGGGCCGGTGCGCATGGTCAGGCCGATCAGGCGGGCGTCGCCCATGCCGCCGCGCGGCTTGGACACGGCGGTTTCAAAACGCAGGCCGGCGCGCAGGTCCTTGAGGTCGAAGGCGCTGGCGACGGTGTCGGCCACGGCGCGGGCTTCTTCGGCGCCGACGCCGGTGCGGCGCACGGCCTGTTCGAACGTCTCGCCGCGACGAATCTGCACGGGAATGGCTTCGGGGGTGGTCATGCCGGCCGGAGCGGCGGCGGCGGCGTAGGCCTGGGCTTCCAGGAATTCGATCTGTTCCGCCGTCAGAGGGGGAACCTCCTCGGCCTTCACCTGTTCAAACCCTCGACCCGCAAGCAGGGCGATGCCGACGGCGGCGCAGGTGGTCAGCAGGTGCGGCGCAAGCCGAACAGGCTGGCGGCGAGGATCGAACTGAGCCATGGGTCCCCGGCGAATCGACGACGCGTGCTGCGCCAGACCAGTCGAAATTAGGTCACGTCGGACGTCCCCGACCGACAGTGAAGCGAGCCGTATAGCCCGCCTGATCCATGTTGGGAAGCGGTCAGGTTACATTCGGTTAACTTGGCGGGGGATTGATGAAGTATTTCGACGTTCGCTGCGGCCTTGTCGTGAATCTTCGCCATTTTTAGGGTCTGATCGTCGTGTAGTGGCGATGATGACACGGTATAGTTGTCGCAAGGCAACGACTGTCATCGTGGCGCATTTTGTGGCGTTGTCGCCTTCAACCGTTAGATGATGATCGTCCCGCGACCTTGACCGAAGACGCCGATCCTTCCTCGCCGCGCGAGCGACCTCGCAAGCCTTCCCCTATGCGGGCCCTGATGAAGGGCGCCGGGGTCGCCCTGATGGTGATTCTGGTGCTGGCGGCGGCGCTTTATCTGAACCGCCGGGCGGCGGCGCGCGAACTGCTGGTCGGCTGGCTGGAGCGCAAGGGCATCGACGCCGACGTCGAGGTCGAGCGGTTGGAGGTCAACGGCTTCGTCGGCAGGATCTCCATCGGCGATCCCAATAATCCAGATTTCAAGGTCGAGCGGGTCGAGGTCGATTACGCCGTGGGCCTGCCCTGGTCGAAAGCCGGGCTGGGCGTGACGCCCAGTCGGGTGCGGCTGGTTCGGCCGATCGTCCGCGCGGCGTGGAAGGACGGCAAGCTGTCTCTGGGCAGTCTGGACCCTCTGGTCGAAGAGTTCACCGGCAAGCCGCCCAAGCCGGATTCGCGCGCGCCCCTCGTCATCGTCGAAAGCGGTCAGGCGCGCATCGACACGGAATACGGGCCGGTTAATCTGCTGGCCGACGCGCGCATCGACAACGGCAAGCTGATGCGTCTGTCGGGCCGTATGCCTGCGGCCTCGCTCAAGAGCGGCGGGATCGAGGCGCGCGGTCTGGGCGGCGTGGTCGAGGCGACGACGACCGGCGATCGGCTGGCGATCGCGCTTGATCTTCAGGCGGAACGGTTTGCAGCTGGGGATCAGGCTAGCGGCGAGGGCGCGGTCCTGCATCTGAAAGGCGACCTGCCTTATCCGGACATGAAGACGCGGCGCGGCGACGGGCGCATCGCCCTGACCGGCCGGTTCTCGGCCGATGCGGCGAGCGGCGCCGGGATCCGGGGGCGCGCGCTTGGCGCCGACCTCAGTTTCGACGGTCAGGTCTCGGGCTGGCTCAACAAATACGCGCTGACGGGCAAGGGGCAGGCGACGGCCGCGGCGGCCGCTGTCGCCGGCGAGGGGCTACAGGCGAACGCGTTGGACCTTCGTCTGACGGACGCCGATCTGTCGGTGTCCGGCGGCGTCGATGCGGGGCAAGCGCAGTGGCGGCTGACGATGCCTGCGCGCCTCAGCGCCGGTTCGGGCCGGGCGGGCGACACGCGGCTGGAGGGGCTGGACCTGACCTCGGCCAGCCTGCGCGCGGGCGGCCACGGCGATGCGCTGGAGGTGCAGGGCCCAGTGACGCTTCAGGCGCGCTCCGTGCGCGCCAAGGACTTCAACCTGCGTAGCGCCAACGGCGCGCTGAATGTGGATATCGTGCGCGACGCCGTGACCCGCATCGATGTTCAGGGCGCGCTCAAGGTCGATCATGCCGCCGTGACCTCTATGGGCGCGCCGACAGCGGACGACCTGCCGGAAATGGCCGAGTTGAAACGCGCCCTGGGCGACTTCGCCCTGAACGCGCCGCGCATCCGCCTGGCCAGCGACAACGCCGGACTGGAGCTGACCCTGCCGCAGCCGATCACGGCGCGCCCGGCCAACGGCGGCGAGGTGCGGCTGGAGGCCCACCGCAAGCCCCTGTTCACCTCGGGCGAGGGGGCAAATGGGGGCGGGGCGCTGAGCCTGACCTCCACGCGCGGCGGCGGCCTGCCGGAAGCCCGCTTTGAAGGGGTCGAGTGGCGTCTGACGCGCGGCGGCTTTGCGGCGCGCCTCAAGGGACGGGCCGGGCTGGACTTCGGCCCGGCGCGCGATATCGCCTTCAGCACTCAGGGCGAACTGGCTTCGTCGGGCGGGCGGCTTACCTATACGGCCGACGACTGCATTCCTCTGACGGTCGGCAAGCTGGATCTGGGAGAGAACTCGGTCGAGGCGATCTCGGGGCGCCTCTGCCCCGGCGGGGAGCCCCTGATCACGGCCCAGGGCGGCGCCTGGCGCGCGCGGGCTCGTCTGGCCGATGTAGCGGCGACGGCGCCGTTTCTTGAGATGCGGTTTTCCGAAGCGGAAGGCTCTCTGGCCGTCGACGGCACGGCCAAGGGGCTGTCGATGCGAGCCGCGATCTCCAAGGCCCAGGCGTCCGACGTCGCTGATCCGGCCCGCTTCCTTCCGCTTCAGGCCAAGGGCGAGGCGCAACTCGCCGATGAGGTCTGGACCGCCGGTTTCGATCTCAGTCGACTGGACTATGAGGTCGGCCGCATCGACCTGCGCCACGACGGGCGCCTTCAGGCGGGCGGGGCGGCGATTTCCGCGCCCAACCTGATCTTCACCGAGCATGGGCTTCAGCCCGACGACCTCAGCCCGCTGGTCGCCGACTATGTGAAGTCGCCGGTCGAGGGCTCGGCCGGGTTTGAGGGGCGGTTCGACTGGACTGCCGAGGGGGCGACCAGTTCGGGCGTTCTGACCGTGCCGGATCTGGATTTCACCAGCCCGGCGGGCAAGGTTCAGGGTCTGAAAGGGCGGGTGGAGTTCACCAGTCTGACGCCCCTGATCACCGCGCCGGATCAGAAGCTGACCGCCGACCGCGTGCAGACGGTGACGCCGCTGACCGATTTCCAGTTGACGTTCGGCCTGGACGAAAAAGCCCTGACCATCGGCGGCGGGCGGATTCAGGCGGCGGGCGGGCGCATCAGCGTCGAGCCCCTGTCCCTGCCGCTGACGCCCGGCGAGGGCTGGGGCGGGGTGATCGTGGTCGAGGGCGTGCAGCTGAACGAGCTGCTGAAGAGCGCCAATCTTCAGGACAAGGCGGAACTGGACGCCGTGGTGTCCGGCCGTCTGCCCTTCACCTATGACCCCAAGGCGGGCTGGCGCATCGTCGGCGGCGTGCTGAACGGGGTGCGGCCCGGCCGTCTGTCGATCCAGCCCGAGGTGTTCGACGATCTCGGCGCGGGTGGAGGCGCGAACTCTGCCGATCTGCCGCCCAACACCATGCAGGATCTGGCCTATCAGGCCATGCAGGACCTGGCGATCAGCGACCTGACCGCCGAGGTCAACAGTCTGGACGAGGGGCGTCTGGGCGTCCGCTTCCGCATCAACGGCCGCCACGATCCGCCCGAGCGCGAACAGTTGCGCCTGACCTTTATGGAGCTGATCCGCCGCGACTTCATGAACAAGAAGCTGAATCTGCCGTCCGATACGCCGATCGACCTGACGCTGGACACGACGTGGAACGCCAATCAGATCGTCTCGGACCTGCTTGAATACGCCCGGCGCGGCGAAACACCCGTGCTGACGACGGATGAGCAGCCTTGATCGGCGGCTCCGCTTTGTTCAGAACCCGTTCACTCGCCGCAGCGTTATATGGCGGTGACTTCCAACGCCGCCTTCGGAGATCGGCCTCATGATCAGCAAGCGTCAGATCGTCGCTGCGCTCGGCCTCAGCGCCGTCAGCCTGGCCGCATGCGCGCCTACGGTGAACATCAAGTTCAGCGAGCCGCTGCAAATCTACGCCAAGCTCGACGCCGATATCCGCATCAAGCTGGACCAGGAACTGCAGAACCTGCTCCGCGAAAACCCCAACCTGTTCTGATACGAAAGGGGGCTTTGACATGACTAATCGCAAACTCTTCGTCGCCGTGGCCGCTGTGGCCGCCCTGGGCGTCGCCGCCGGCGCCGCCGTGGCACAGACCGCCTCGCAGAAGGCTCTGGTCGATCAGGCCAAGGCCGCAGGCTCGGCGGGTGAGCAGGCTGACGGCTATGTCGGCGTGCGCACCTCGGTCGACGGCGACACCCAGGCCGCCATCAGCGCCACCAACGCCGGTCGTCGCCAGGCCTACGCCCGCAGCGCCGCCGACGCCGGCACCACGGCCGAAGTGGCCGGGGCCCGGATGTTCGAGACCCAGTTGTTGCCGCGCATCAGCTCGGGCCAGTGGTACAAGAACGCCCAGGGCCAGTGGGTCCAGCGCTGAGCTGAGCCATGACAAAGACCTCCAGAGGCGGGCGGCTGGTCCGGCTTCTGCGGTCGCTGGTTCTCGCCGTCGCCATATCGGCCGTCAGCACGCTTGGGCTGGCGGCCTATTGGCGTCTGATCGGCGGCGGCGAGATGAGCCTGCACGGCTGGATCGCCATGGGGCTGGGCGTGCTGGGCACGGTCGGCCTGGCCTGGGGGTTGATGGCTCTGGCCTTCCGCTCGGATCGCGACGGCTGGGACGATCGGGTCGACAACCATCTGGATCCCGGCATCGAAGGCTCCGAGGACCGCAAGGACGAAGAGCTCTATTACTGACGGTTCAGGCTGCGGCTTCGGCGCTGTCGGTCAGGGCGGGCAGAAACAGGCCGCGTGTCAGGGCCGCGACGACGGGCACGGCCACGGCGTCGCCCATCAGCTTCAGCGCCGCGCTTTCGCTGGCGGGCAGGCGATAGGCCTCGTCCACCCCCATCAGCCGCGCCGCCTCGCGCCCGGTCAGGCGGCGCAGGGCGACCCGGCCGTCCTCCACAATGACCACATACTGTCGCGACGATCCGCCCGACGGCGTGCGCAGACAGCCCGCCAGCCCGTCGAAGCGCAGCTCCAGCCGTTGCAGCTTCCGCCCGTCCTTGGTCCGCACCCGGCGGAAGGCGGCGCCCACGCGCCGCTCGCCCGAGGCCTGGATCGCCTCCAGCCGCGCCCGGTGCAGCGGCGACAGCATGGCCAGCAGGGACTGCGCCTCCGCCTCGTCGAAACAGGGAACGTCAGGCTCAAGCACCGCCGCCAGATCGAGGTTGCGGCGCGGCGGCGTGTCCAGCCGCCACCAGGCCCAGTTCGCCTTCAGGGGCGCCGGCAGCCGCGCCCAGGCGGCGGTCAGGCGCGGCGAGTGGAAGGGCAGGGCGGGGCCTTTCAGACGCGGCCCCTCGATCCCCCGCATGGCGATGATGAACAGGCGCGGGCGCGACTGGGGCAGCCACAGTTCCGCGTCCAGCTCCAGCGCCCCGACCGTGTAACCAGCCTCGACCATCGCCCCGCATACGGCGGCGAAGTCCTGTCCCTCGCCCGAGGTCAGCAGGCCGACCACGTTTTCCAGCACGATGAGGCGCGGCGCCCGACCCTCGGCGTCCAGCCCCTGCATCAGCTTCCAGAAGCCCCAGAAGGCGCCCGACCGCTGCGCCTTCAGTCCGCCGCGCGCGCCCGCCAGACTGACGTCCTGACACGGCGATGAGGCCCAGCACAGGTCCGGCGCGCCCGGAACCTGATCGGGCGTCACCGTCCAGACATCTCCGTGGATCAGCGGCGTGTCCGGGTGGTTGGCGCGAAAGGCGCGGGCCTTGGCTGCGTCGATGTCATTGGCCAGAACAGTGCGGAAACCGGCGCCGCCCAGATGCAGCCCCAGCCCCGCCAGCCCGCCGCCCGCAAAGAACTCGCAGGCCGTGAAGGCGGCGCCTGAGTCTGTGGCTGGTGCGGGACGAATCGGCATGACGCCACATTAACCCAGGCGCGCCGCTTTGGCGCCTGCCTTGACGGGACGGCGGCAAACCCTGACCTTGGCTGACGAACCTCAGAAAGGATCGCCTATGCGCGCCGTCGCCCCGTCCGTCGCCCTGCCTGCCGTCTTGTCAGCCGCCGCCCTGTCGCTGGTCCTCGCCGCCTGCTCCCAACCTGCCCAAAAGGCGCCGGAAGCCGTCAAGGCCGAGCCTCGCGCCCTGGCAGGCGTCGATCTGGACCAGCCGGTGCGCGTGCTGGGTACCGAGCCCTTCTGGGCCGTGGAGATCACGCCGCAGGCCCTGATCTATTCCGGCGTCGACCGGCCGGAGCAGAGGGCCGCCAACCCCGGCCCGACGCTTCAGGGCAACCTCGTCAGCTGGACGACGAAGACTGAAGCGGACGCCGATCTGACCGTCACCCTGACGGCGACCGACTGTTCGGACGGCATGAGCGACCGGACCTATCCCCTGACCGCCAAGGTCGAGATCGGAGGCGAGACCCTGACCGGCTGCGCCGCCGCCACGGCCGCGATCGAGCGAGCGGGTGAAAGCGGTCGCGTCGAGTAAGGTCAAGCTGGCGCCGGGCTTGCACTGATCCCCTCAGCGCGGCCGGGCTGTCCCCGGTCGGTTCACCGGCCAGGATGGTCCCATGACGCCCTTAGCGACGCCGATCGACATCCGTCCCCTGACTTCGCTCAGGTTCCTCGCGGCCCTGTGGGTCGTGGTCTATCTGATGTGGCCCAATCTGGCGGTCGGCGGCATGCCTGCTCTGGCCGCCAAGGGCTATCTGGGGGTCGAACTCTTCTTCGTCCTGTCGGGCTTCATCCTCAGCCACGTCTACCTGCAGGCCTTCGGCGAGAAGCGCTTCGGCTATAAGGGTTTCCTGTGGGCGCGCATCGCGCGGATCTATCCGCTGCACCTGTTCACCCTGTTCGGCGTCATGGCCCTGGGGCTGGCGGCGACGGCGGCGGGGATGGCGATCGATTCCGGCATCCTCAGCTGGAAGACCCTTCTGCCCAATCTGCTGATGCTCCACGCCTGGGGCTTCGCGGGCGAGGCGGGCTGGAACCACCCGTCCTGGTCGATTTCGGCTGAGTGGTTCGCCTATCTGACCTTCCCGCTCTTCGCCGCCGCCGCATGGAAGCTGCGGAACCGGCCGTGGGTGGCGACGGGGGCGGCGGCCCTGTTTCTGGCGGCCCTCTATGTCGGCTTCGAGCGCGTCGCGGGTTATCGCCTGACCGAGGCGACGTTCAAATGGGGGGCGCTGCGGATCGTGCCCTGCTTCGCCTACGGCTGCGCCCTCTACCTGGTCTACCGCCGGGCGCCCCTGCCGCGCGCGGGCCTGCTGGCTGCGGCGGCGGCGGTCGTGATGGCGCTCAGCGCCGCCCTGTTGAGCTGGGACGGGATCACCGTCCTGTCGGGCGGTCTGCTGATCCTGGCCCTGGCCAGCATTCCCGCAGACAAGGCGGGCCTGCTGGGATCGGCGCCGGCCGTCTATCTCGGCGAGATCAGTTATGCCGTCTATATGTTGTGCGCCCCGTGGCAGATACTGGCGGTCAATGTCGTCGCCCGTTTGACCGGCGCTGAAGACAAGCAGCTTCCGCTGGTGTTGTGGCTGGCGATCATCGCCGGACTGATCGTCGTCGCTGCGATTGTTCATCGGCTGATCGAGCGCCCGGCCCGCAGTTTCCTGCGCGGATGGGCGAAACGGCGTCGATCATCTGTGGATCGACGGGGGAAACAGTCGGAAACAGTTCTTCAACATTCTGACCCTATCGTCTAAGGCTTGTCCGCGTTCAGTCGGGAGCACGCCAGATGATGAAACGGCTCACAGCCGCCGCCCTTGCGGCGACCCTTGGCTTCTTCGCCTTCAGCACCACCCCGGCCCAGGCCGGCGACCCCTACTGGCAGTGCGTCACCTTCGCGCGCATGTTCTCGGGGATTCAGATTTTCGGCGACGCCTGGACCTGGTGGCGTCAGGCTGTCAGCAAGTTCCGCACCGGCAATGCCCCTGAGACCGGCTCGGTCCTGGTGTTCCAGCCCCACGGCCGGATGAGCGCCGGCCACGTCGCCGTCGTCTCCGACGTCCTGACCGACCGGGTGATCCGCGTCACCCACGCCAACTGGGGCGGCAGCCGCGGCAAGGTCGAAGAAAACGTCACCGTCGTCGACGTCTCCTCCTCTGGCGACTGGAGCCGGGTGAAGGTCTGGTACAACCCGATCAACGATCTGGGCACTACCGTCTATCCGACCTACGGCTTCATCTATAACGGCGCCCGCGACGCCTTCGCCAACGGCCGCCAGATGGCCGCCAACGCTATCGCCGACGACCGCGCGGCCAACTAACCCCAGGTCGCGGCCGCGTCGAAAAAGGGTCTGGCCCCGCTCGGCTGATCGGGCGATAGCTGGTTCATGACCGACGCAAACGACATTCGCGGACCCAATATTCGGGATCGGGCCATCGACACGGCCAAGCACGAGCCGCAGGGCGTGACCTACGCCGGCTATCTGGCGCTTGACGACATCCTGTCCGCCCAGAAGCCGCGCTCCGACCAGCATGACGAGATGCTCTTCGTCATCATCCACCAGACCAAGGAACTGTGGCTCAAGCAGATCCTGCACGAGGTGGCCCTGGCGCAGACGCTGGTGCGCGCGGGCGATCTGGTGCCCGCCTACAAGAGCCTGGCCCGCGTCAGCCGCATCCAGTCGGTGATGACCCAGAGCTGGGACATCCTCGCTACCATGACGCCCGCCGACTATTTGAAATTCCGGGGCGACCTGGGCGCCAGCTCGGGGTTCCAGAGCGATCAGTTCCGCCGTCTGGAGACCATGCTGGGTCTGAAGGACCCTCGGTTCCTGCGCTTCCACGTCGAACGCCCCGACGCCCATGCGGCGCTGAAGGCGGCGCTGGAATCGCCCAGCCTCTATGACGACGTCCTGCGTCAGCTGGCCCGCGCGGGCCTGCCGGTGCCCGACGCCGTGCTGAACCGCGACGTCAGCCAGTCCTATGAGGCCGACGAGGGCGTCGAGGCCGCCTGGCTGGAGGTGTATCGCGACACCGAGCGCTGGTGGCCCCTGTACCAACTGGCCGAGAAGCTGGTCGATCTGGACGACGCCCTGCTGACCTGGCGGCATAAGCATGTGGTCACGGTCGAGCGCATCATCGGCCGTCGTCAGGGCACGGGCGGCACTGATGGCGTGGGCTATCTGGTCGAGACGCTGAAGCGCCGCTGTTTCCCTGAACTCTGGTCGCTGCGCACCAAGCTGTAGAGCGCGGGCAGATCGGCAACCTTCGCTGCTGGCAGGGATTGAACCTGTGAAACGGCCAAGGAGGTTTCCGATGAGCGGCAACAGTCACGACATCAAGGTCCTCAACAGTCTGATCGAGGGGCTGATCGACAGCGCCGACGGCTATCATGAAGCTGCGGTCGAAACAGCTGACGGCGCCTATCGCCACTGGTTCGAGGCGCGGGCGTCCGAGCGTCGCCGTCTGGCCGAAGAACTCAAGGCGGCGGTGCGCGAGCGCGGCGGTTCCTCCGATGAGGACGGCTCCATCCTAGCCAAGGCCCAGCGCGCTTTCAGCGATATCAGCCACGCCCTGCTGCGCAGCGAGGTCTCCATGATCGATACGGTCGAAAACGGCGAGGATCAGTTGAAAAGCCGGTTCGAGCGGGCGCTGGCGGACGAGGCCCTGTCGGCTACGACCAAGGAGAGCATCCGCCGCGCCTATGGCGAAGTCTGCGCAGGATATGATCAACTCAGCGCGCTGAAACACAGTCTCGCGGGCGACAGAGCGCGCTCAAGCAGCGAGCCGCCGCGCGGCGAGCGGTAGCGCACGTAAACCACGCTCAAGCAGCGAGCCGCCGCGCGGCGAGCGATAGCGCACTAAAAAGCCCCGGCGTTTCCGCCGGGGCTTTTGATCTTCAGCGCGAAGCCGAAGCCTGAAATCAGGCCTCGTCGCCGGCCTTCTCGGTCGTGCCGGCGGCCGGGACGGCGACCTTGCGGGCCGTCTGGCGCTCGGCGATCCGGGCCGACTTGCCGCGACGGTCGCGCAGGTAATACAGCTTGGCGCGACGGACGACGCCGCGACGCTTCACTTCAATGGAGTCGACGTTCGGCGACAGGATCGGGAAGCGGCGCTCCACGCCTTCACCAAACGAAATCTTGCGGACCGTGAAGGTCTCGTTCACGCCGCCGCCGTCACGGGCGATGCAGACGCCTTCGAACGCCTGGATGCGTTCGCGCTCGCCTTCCTTGATGCGCACGTTGACGCGCAGGGTGTCGCCCGGCTGGAATTCGGGGATGGTCTTGCCTTCGAGCAGGCGGGCTTTTTCTTCGGCAGCGAGTTGCTGGACGATGTTCATGTTATTTCTCCGGAGCTTGTTTGCTCTTTACCTGTAAGTTGGCGAGATGCCGCTCCCAGAGGTCCGGGCGCCGCTCCCGCGTCGTCGCTTCCCTTTGCGCCTGACGCCACTGGGCGATCTTCTTGTGATCGCCCGACAACAGGATCTCGGGGATGTCGTGGCCCTCGAACGTCCGCGGTCGCGTGTACTGCGGATGCTCAAGCAGGTCGTCCTCGAAGCTCTCGGTGGACAGGCTTTCCGCCGCACCCAGAACCCCCGGAACCAACCGGACGCACGCCTCGATCGCCACCATGGCCGCCGCCTCGCCGCCGGCGAGCACCGCGTCCCCGACGGAGACCTCCTCGAACCCCCGGGCGTCGAGCACCCGCTGGTCCACCCCCTCGAAACGGCCGCACAGGACGACGATGCCGTCGGCCTTGGCCCATTCCGTAACCCGCGCCTGCGTCAGGGGCCTGCCGCGTGCGCTCATGTACAAAAGCGGCCGAGATGGGCCTTCCAGGCTGTCGAGAGCCCTGGCCACCACGTCCGCTTTAAGCACCTGACCGGGACCGCCACCCGCAGGGGTGTCGTCCAGGAAGCCGCGCTTATCTTCGGAAAACGCGCGAATGTCCAGCGTCTGCAGGTCCCACAGCCCCTTCTCGCGCCAGGCGGTGCCGATCAGCGACACCCCCAGCGGTCCGGGAAAGGCCTCGGGGAACATGGTCAGGACGGTGGCGGTAAAGGGCATGGCGGCGGCTCATACACCAGAAAGTGGGAAAAATCCGACTCCGACTGCAGTCGACGCCCGCTCCCTCTCCCGGCGGGAGAGGGCTTGAGCCTCCAAGAGCGAAGCGATTGGCGCAGGCGAAAGAGTGAGGGGCTTGCCTTCTCAGTCGGCGTAAGCCGTGGCTCGACGGCCTTCGGCCGACTTTGGCCGAGAACCCTCACCCTTTCGCGCAAGAACGATCGCTGACGCTATCGTGCGCTCAATCCCTCTCCCATCGGGAGAGGGACTCGCGTTAGGAAGACTTAGGCCGGGTGGCCGCCGCCCTTGGCGATCCAGGCGTCGACCAGGTCGCCCAGCACGTCCAGCGGCACGGCGCCCGAGCCCAGGACCACGGTGTGGAAGTCCTTGATGTCGAAGCGGTCGCCCAGCGCCGCCTCGGCCTTGGCGCGCAACTCCTCGATCTTCAGCTCGCCGATCTTGTAGCTGGTCGCCTGGCCGGGATTGGTGATGTAGCGCTCGACTTCCTTCTGAATGTCGCGCTCGGACAGCAGGGAGTTGTGGCGGAAATAGTCCATCGCCTGCTCGCGGCTCCAGCGCTTGGCGTGCAGGCCGGTGTCGGTCACCAGACGCACCGCGCGCCACAGCTCGGTCGAGAGGCGGCCGAAGTCGGAATAGGGGTCCTGATAGAAGCCCATCTCCTTGCCCAGGCGCTCGGCATACAGGCCCCAGCCTTCGGAATAGGCGCCGTAGCCCCCGAAGCGGCGGAAGCTGGGCAGGTGCTCCATCTCCTGCGCATAGGCGATCTGGAAGTGGTGGCCCGGCGCGCCCTCGTGATAGCTGATGCCCTCGATCTGGGGCTTCAGCACCTGGGTCATGTCCGACAGGTTGACGTAGTAAATGCCCGGGCGCGAGCCGTCCGGCGCGGGCGAGTTGTAGAAGGCGATGGAGGCGGTGGCCTCACGGAACGGCTCGACCGCGCGGACCTCCAGCGGCGCCTTGGGCAGGTTGGAGAACCACTGCGGCGCCACGGCCATCACCTGGGCCACGAAGGCGCGGGCGTCGGTCAGATAGGCTTCCTTGCCCTCGGGCGTGTTCGGATACTGGAACTGCGGGTCCGTCTTCAGGAAGTGGAAGAACTCCTGCAGCGTGCCGGTGAAGCCGACCTGGGCCTTGATCGTCTCCATGTCGCGCTGGATGCGGGCGACCTCGTCCAGGCCGATCTGGTGGATCTGGTCGGCGGTCAGGTCGGTGGTGGTCGAGAGCTGCAGGCGCGCGTTGTAATAGGCCTCGCCCTGCGGCAGGCGCCAGACGCCCGCGTCGCTATCGGCCTGGGTCTGCACCTGGCCGAGGGCGGCCAGCACCGTGTCGAAGCCGCGCTTGTAGGGGCCGGTCAGAGCTTCGCGGGCCGAGGCCAGCAGACGGTCCTTGGTCGCCTGATCGGCTTCGAGGGCGGCGATCTTCTTCTGGAAGTCGGCCCAGACCGGGTTGTCGGCGCCGCCGTCGAACGGCGCTCCGGCGATCACCGCGCGGGTGTTGTCGATCGAGGGCTCGAACACGAAACGCGGCGACACCACGCCCTTGCCGGCGCGTGCGCTCAGGGTGTCGGCGACCTGGCCCATGTAGCGTTCGGCGGCGTTCAGGCGGGCGACATAGGCCTCGGCGTCAGACACGCTTGCGATGCGGTGGTTGTTGATCAGGAAGACCGGCAGGCTGGTGGTCGGGTTGCCGTTGGCGGCGAACTGGAAGCCCCAGTCGCGCCACTGGTTCGACAGGCGCGCCTGCTGCACGCCGTGCTCGAACAGGCGCCAGGACAGGCGGCTCTGCTCGCTCAGCTTGGTCGGATCGAACTGAGCCTTCATCTGGGCCAGCTGGGTTTCCTGAAGCGCCAGCGAGCGTTCGGCGGCGGCGTCGGAGACGTCGTCCAGCTTGTCATAGTCGGTCTTGCGGCCCAGCGAGGTCATGCGCTGGGGGCTGAGGGCCACGCGCGCCTCGAACGCCTGTTCGAAGAAGGCGTTGAGCCGCGCGTCCTCGCTCTGGGCTTGGGCGGGCGCCGCGGCGGGCGCCGCTTGAGCCATGGCGGCGGGCGCGGCGGCGCAGAGCGCCAGAACGGCGGCGGATGAAATCAGAAGACGACGCATGAGAAAGACCCCCTCGGTACAATAAGGGGCGCACTCTTTCGCGAAGCGTGGCGGGACGCAAGCGGCTAAGGCATCGCCCTCTCCCGGCGGGAGAGGGTCAGCTCGCGCGCAGCTGCGTGATCGTCCGCCCCGGCGCGATCTGTTCGGCGTCGGTGATCAGGTGGACCAGCGCCGGACGGCCGCCTGCCGCCGCCTCGCGCGCCGTCGCCAGCGCCGTCGGGAAGTCGCCGGTCGTCTCGCAGCGCACGGCGAAAGCGCCGAAGGCCTCGGCGTATTTCACGAAGTCGGGGTTCTTCAGCTCGGTGGCGATGACGCGGGCCGGGTATTCCCGCTCCTGGTGCATGCGGATGGTGCCGAAGGTCCCATTGTCCACGACCACCACGACGACGCCGAGGCCGTACTGGGCGGCGGTGGCCATCTCATTGGCGCTCATCATGAAGTCGCCATCGCCGGCGATGCAGACTACTTCGCGCGACGGATGGACCGCCTTGGCCCCCAGCGCCGCCGGATAGCCATAGCCCATGGCGCCTGAGGTCGGGGCCAACTGGGTGCGGCGCGCCTGATGGCGGTGGAAGCGGTGCAGCCAGGCGGCGAAATTGCCTGCGCCGTTGGTGATGATGGCGTCCTCGGGCAGGGCGTCGGCCAAGTGGGCGATGACCTCGCTCATGTTGACCGCGCTCTCAACCTCGATGGGCGAGGAGAAGCTCAGGAAGTCGGCATGGGCCGCTGCGCCCTGTTCGCCCCATGTCCGGCCCGGCTCAATGGCTGACAGGGCCAGCGCCGCCAGCGAGTTGTCCGCCGCCGCCGACAGGGCGGGCGCCCAGACGCGGCCCAGCTCTTCCGGTCCCGGATGGATGTGGATCAGGGTCTGCGCCGTCTTGGTGCGGTCCAGCAGGGTGTAGCCCTGCGTCGGGTTCTCGCCCATGCGCGCGCCTATAACCAACAGCAGGTCGGCGTCCTTGACCCGAGCCACCAGCTTCGGGTTCGGTCCGAGGCCGAGGTCGCCCGCATAGCCGGGGTGGTCGTTACGGATCAGATCCTTGCGGCGGAAGGACAGTGCAAGGGGCAGGCCCAGACGTTTTGCCCAGTCGGAAATCGCGTCGGTCGCTTCATCGGTCCAGCCCGAACCGCCCAGGATCAGCATCGGGCGTTCGGCGCGCGACAGGCGCTCGCGCACCTGTTCGACGAAGGCCGGGTCCAGCGCGGCCTTGGCCGGGACGACGGGGCGGATCGGCGCGGGGCCGCCGTCTTCGTGCAGGATGTTCTCGGGCAGGGCGACGACGACCGGACCCATGCGGCCCTGCTGAGCGGTGGCGAAGGCGCGCTCGACCACTTCGACGGTGCGCTGCGGGCTTTCGATCTCGGTCGCCCATTTGGCCAGGCCGCCGAAGACCTCGCGATAGTCGACCTCCTGGAAGGCGCCGCGGCCCCGGTCGGTCAGGGCGATCTGGCCGACGAACAGGATCATCGGCGTCGAATCCTGATGCGCCGTATGCACGCCGATGCTGGCGTGGGTCGCGCCCGGTCCGCGCGTGACCATGCAGACGCCGGGACGGCCCGTCAGCTTGCCATAGGCCTCGGCCATATTGGCGGCGCCCGCCTCATGACGGCAGACGATGACCTCGATCTTGTCGCGCACGTCGGCCAGGGCGTCGAGCACGGCCAGATAGCTCTCGCCCGGCACGCAGAAGACCTTGTCGACCCCGTTCATCACCAGGGTGTCGACCAGACGGCGGGCGGCGGTGTCAGGAGCTTGCGTCATACGTTCGCCGTTAGCAGATTGCAGGATGAATTGGCCATGCAACCTTATGGCCAAGCTTCACGTTGAAGCGCTCTATCGATCCACGGGGATTTCATCATGCGCAAGCTCATCGTTCTGGGCGTCATCGCCGCAGCCCTGACCACCGCCGCCTGCAATACGGTCTCGGGCATCGGTCGCGACCTGTCGGCCGCCGGTCAGGCCGTCACTTCGGGCTCGGAGCGCGCCAAGAACTGACGTGAAGGCTTTCGCCGCTCCCCTGTCGCCGGACGCCTTGTTTTACCTTTCAGCGGCAAATCCGCCAAGGATATCCGCTATGCTGACGCTCCAATCGGAGGAATGAGCATGGGACTTCTGGACAATATTCTGGGCGGTCTGGGCGACGGCGCGGCCGGGGGCGTGGCCGATCTGCTGAAAAGCCAGGGCGGCGTGGCGGGCCTGACGGAAAAGTTCGGTCAGAACGGCCTGGGCGATGTGG
Source organism: Brevundimonas sp. S1H14 (assembly GCF_047716865.1). NCBI lineage: Bacteria > Pseudomonadati > Pseudomonadota > Alphaproteobacteria > Caulobacterales > Caulobacteraceae > Brevundimonas > Brevundimonas sp. S1H14. The sequence goes on from NZ_CP136679.1 coordinate 562,436, forward strand.
CGGCCTCATGGATCGGCAAGGGCGGCAACGCCGCGATCAGCGCCGAGCAGATCGCCGCCGTGCTCGGTTCCGGCCCTATCGCCGACTTCGCCAAAAAGCTGGGCGTGTCGCCGGAACAGGCCAGCGCGACTCTGGCGACCCTGTTGCCGCAGGTCATCGACCGCCTGACGCCGAACGGTACGGCCGCCGGCGCTGACGACATGCTGGGCGGTCTTCTGAACAACCTGCCGGGCGGCCTCGGCGGCGCCCTGGGCGGCCTGTTCAAGCGTTAAGGCGAGGCTTCAGGTCTCCGCCTCATATGTGACGCCCGTCAGATACAGCCCGTCTGACGGCGCCACCGGGCCGCAGCGGGCGCGGTCTTTCGCCGCCAGCGCTTCGGCCAGATCGGCCGGACTCCAGCGGCCCAGACCCACTTCGGCGATGCTGCCCGCCATGGAGCGCACCTGACGATGCAGGAAGCTGCGCGCCTCGAACACCAGATGCACCTCTTCACCGACGCGGGCGACGCGGGCGACGTCCAGCGTCTTGACCGGGCTGGCCGCCTGACAGGCGGCGTCGCGGAAGGTGGTGAAGTCGTGCAGGCCGATCAGATGTTGGGCGGCGGCGTGCATGGCCTCGGCGTCCAGCGGCTTCCTGACGTGCCAGACCCGGCCGCGCTCCAGCGCCGGGCGGCCGGGCCGGTTCAAGATGCGATACAGGTATTTGCGCCCCGTCGCGGTGAAGCGGGCGTGCCAGTCGTCGCTGACCGGCGTGCAGTCCAGAACCGCGACCGCCTCTTTCACCAGATGGGCGTTCAGGGCGTTCATGACTGTCTGCGCCGGCCAGTCCTTGTCCAGATCAACATGACAGGTCTGGCCCGTGGCGTGGACGCCCGTGTCGGTGCGCCCCGCTGCGGCGATCCGCACGCTCTGGCCTGAAAAGGCGGTAATCGCCGTCTCAATGGCGCCCTGCACGGTCGGCTGATCGGTCTGGGCCTGAAAGCCGTTGTAGGCCGAGCCGTCATATTCGACCGTGAAACGATAGCGGGGCATCAGCCCAGAACCACTCCGGCGGAGATGGGGAAGCCTCTCAGCATTTCTTCGGTGGGTTGCGCCGCCTTGCCAGGACGCTGCACGCGGGTCAGACGCACCGCGCCGCTTCCGCAGGCGATGGTCAGGGCGTCGTCCAGCACCTGACCGGCCGGGCCTTGCCCGTCAGCCAGAACCGACATCAGCGCCTTGACGCGCACCGGCTCGCCGTCGGCCTCGACCTCGAACCAGGCGCCGGGGAAGGGCGACAGGCCGCGGATGTGGGCGTCCACCTCGGCGGCCGGGCGCGTCCAGTCGATGCGGGCCTCGGCCGAAGTGATCTTGCGGGCGTAGGTCGGCTCGCCCGTCTGCTCCGTCTCGGTGAAGCCGCCGCGCTCGATGGCCGCCAGGGCGCGCGGCCACAGGGCGGCGCCGACATGGGCCATGCGGTCGCTGAGGCTGGCGGCCGTGTCGTCGGCGTGGATGTCCATCAGTTCCGACAGGATGATGGCGCCTTCGTCCAGTCCTTCGCTCATCCGCATGATCTGGGCGCCGGTCTGGCGATCGCCCGCCATGATGGCGCGCTGGATCGGGGCGGCTCCGCGCCAGCGCGGCAGCAGCGACCCGTGCAGGTTGAAACAGCCCAGACGCGGCGCTTCCAGCACCTCGGGCTTGAGGATCTGGCCGTAGGCGACGACGCAGGCGGCGTCGAGGTCCAGGCTCTTGAAGACGTCGATCGCTTCTGCCGACTTCATGCTTTCTGGCGTGAAGACCGGCAGGCCCATGGCCTCGGCGAAGGCGTGAACCGGCGACGGCGTCAGCTTCTGGCCCCGGCCCTTGGGGCGCGGCGGTTGCGAATAGACGGCGACGATCTCGTGCCCCGAGGCGATCAGCTCGGCCAGGGACGGCACGGCGAAGTCGGGGGTTCCCATGAAGGCTAGGCGCATGGGCAGGCCTTTAGACCGTGAGGCCGATTACATCCAGCGGGTATAGACGCCGCCGCCCTCGTCCCACTCGCCGCCCGCGTCCAGCGCGTCGTCGAAATCGAGCAGGCGGTCGACGATGAGGCCCGCCACCACGCCGACGGCGGCGACGGCCAGCAGGGTCGCGACGCTGACGACGCCGACCTTTTCATTGCGCGTCAGGCGGCGACGGCCGCGCTGGTCTATGATGCGGGTCTTGCGGGACATCAGGCGGCCATCCTCGCGTGTTTCTTGACCTTGGCGACCGCGCGGTCGCGACGCAGGCGCGACAGGTGGTCGATGAACAGCACGCCGTTCAGGTGATCCAGTTCGTGCTGGAAGCAGACGGCGTAGAGGCCCTCGATCTCTTCTTCGATCGTCTCGCCCTGATAGTTCATGTAGCGGACGCGCACGCGGGCCGGACGCTCGACCGCGTCATAATAGGTCGGCACCGACAGGCAGCCCTCTTCGTAGGAGAACATCTCCTCCGACGCCCACAGGATTTCCGGATTGACGAAGAAGCGCGGGTTGCGGCGCTCCAGCGCCTCTTCCTCGGTCTGCGGCTCGTCAGCGGCGCCCTCGACCGGCTTGTCGCCTAGGTCCATGACGACCACGCGGGTCAGCTCGCCGATCTGCGGCGCGGCCAGACCAATGCCCGGCGCGTCGTACATCGTTTCCAGCATGTCATCCATCAGGGCGCGCACGGCGTCGCTGACGCCGCCCTCGACGGGCGCGGCGACGGTCTTCAGGATCGCCAGATCGGCGGCGTTATCGATAGTCAGGATACGACGAATGGCCATGCGGGGGAGGTAGGGCCGCAACCCCCGAAGGTCAAGAATTACCGACTGTCGCGCTGGGACTTGAGAACGTCTTCAGGCAGGCGGCACTTCGCGCGGCTTGCGGTCCTGGTCGATGGCCACATAGGTGAAGACGCCCTCGGTCACGCGGACCGACAGGGCTTCAGCCTGGCCGCGCGCCCGCTTCCACGCCTCGACATGCACGCGGATCGAGGTACGTCCGATCTTGATGATCCTGGCGTAGATGGACACCTCGTCGCCGACCGACACCGGCTGGTGAAACACCATGCCGTCCAGCGCCACAGTGGCGCAGCGGCCGCCTGCGCGCTCGAACGCCGGGGTCGCCCCGGCCAGGTCCATCTGGGCCAGAAGCCAGCCGCCGAAGATATCGCCCTCGGGGTTGGTGTCGGCGGGCATGGCGATGACGCGGCCGACGGGCTGTCCTTCAGGCAGGGTGGCGATAGGCTTTTCGTCGGACACGGCGATTTCTCGATAGGGCGAGGGGGAGGGCGGATTTCATGCGCCTTTGGCCTTGAGGGCGCAAGTTCGTTGCGGCGATCTCAGGAACGGGCGACGAAACGCAGAACTGCAGGCAGGCTGGCGAAGGGCGCAGAGCCGTGGTCCTCGTCGGCCAGGACCGACAGGGTCGCCCCGTTGGCTGTCGCCAGATCGCGCAGGTTGGAGACCATGCGCCGCGCCAGATGCGGGCCGGGCAGGGCAGGGGCCTCTTCTTCGGCGCCGACGGCCAGGAACAGGTCGCTTCGGGTCTGCGGCGGTTGAGCCTTGATGACGGCCGGATTCCACCAGATCGACGGGCTGATGGCGACGAAGCGGGCGAAGGGGGCCGAGCGCGCGCGCGCTTCCAATACGAACTGACCCGACATGGAATGGCCCATCAGGGCGGCGCGCGCAGGGTCGGCGCCGTGCCGGACCGCCAGCGGCAGGACGTCTTCGATCAGTCGGCGCAGCAGGTCGGGACCGCGCGGCGCGACTGTCCGCCCGCCCTTGTCGGCGCCGGGAACGAAGGCGAAGGCGCCCAACCGCTCTGCGCCGGGCGCCAGGGCGACGCCGATCACCATCATCGGCCCCACGCGCGTCTTCTGCGGGCGGCGGGCCAGGCGGCGCGCGCACTCGGCGGCGGCGGTGAAATAGGCCTCGCCCTCCATCACGATCAGCAGGGGCCAGCCCTCAGCCGGGGGCTCGCCCTCGGGCGCGCTCAGCCACAGGCTCAGGCCGGGCGCGTCGCTCCCGGCGGTCAGGCTCAAGGCGCGGCACCCGCCGGACAGGGGCGGGGCGGAGGGCGAAAAGACGCAAGCGGCGGAATCCATGGCTTCACCCTAGCCCATCTCGGCCCTGAGATGTATTGCGACGCAGTCGCTGAATGGAGTGTGCTGTTGGCGAGTCTTGAACCTGCCGCGTCGAAAGCGGCGTCTAGCGCGACGCCCAGCCGAACGCCCGACGCGATTGCGGCCTATGGGCGCGACGTGCGCTTGCGGTTCGTCGCCATCGGCGGGCTTGCGGTTCTGGCCTTGTGCAGTCTGCTGCTGGACGTGGTGACGGGGCCGTCCTCCATGTCTCCCCTGACCGTGCTTCAGGGCGTGTTCGACCCGTCCAGCCTGACCACGGCCCAGCAGGCCATCGTCTGGCAGGTGCGCCTGCCCTACGCCCTGATGGCGATGATGGTCGGCGCCGCCCTGGCCCTGGCGGGCGCCGAGATGCAGACGGTGCTGAACAATCCGCTGGCCAGTCCCTTTACGCTGGGCGTGTCCTCGGCCGCCTCCTTCGGCGCTTCGCTGGCTATCGTGCTGGGGGTAGGGGCCAGCTTCATCGGCGCCGACTGGCTGGTGCCGCTGAACGCCTTCGTCTTCGCCTTCGGCTCGGTGCTGGCGCTTCAGGCGCTGGCGCGGATGAAGGGCTCGGGCGTCGAGAACATCGTCCTGTTCGGCATCGCCCTGGTCTTCGCCTTCAACGCCCTGACGGCGTTGGTGCAGTTCCTGTCCTCGGCCGAGGCGCTGCAGCAACTGGTGTTCTGGACGATGGGATCGCTGTCGCGCGCCACCTGGGGCAATGTCGGGGCGCTGGGCGTAGTGCTGGCGGTGGTCGCGCCCTTTTCCCTGCTGTCCTCGCGCGGCCTGACGGCGCTTCGCCTCGGCGAGGACCGGGCCATGAGCTTCGGCGTCGACGTGAAGCGTCTGCGTTTCCTGTCCCTGCTGCGGGTCAGCCTGCTGTCGGCGACGGCCGTGGCCTTCGTCGGCGCCATCGGTTTCATCGGTCTGGTCGGGCCGCACATCGCCCGCCTGCTGGTCGGCGAGGATCACCGCTTCTTCCTGCCCGCCAGCATCCTGTCGGGGGCCGTCATCATGTCGCTGGCCTCGGCGGCGTCCAAGATCATCGTGCCCGGCGTGCTGATGCCGGTCGGCATCGTCACCGCCGTGATCGGGGTGCCGGTTTTCCTGGTGCTGATCTTCCGCAACGGGGGACGCGCATGACCGGGCTGGATATCCAGAATCTCAGCGCCGGTTACGGCGGCCGCCCCATCGTCGAGGGCCTCAGCCTGCCGCCGCTCAGCCCCGGCGAGGTGGTGTCCGTGGTCGGCCCGAACGGCGCGGGCAAAAGCACCTTCCTGCGGGCCCTCGCTGGTCTGATCCCGGCCAAGGGGGCGATCCGGCTGGATGACGCTGAACTGACCGGCCTGTCGCTGGCCGATCGGGCCAAGCGCGTCACCTACATGCCCCAGACCCTGCCGCAGGGCGTAGCCCTGACGGTGCTGGAGACGGTGGTCGCCTCAATCCGCGCCACGCCGCTGGGCGGCGCCAGCTTCACCGACCAACAGGCGGTCGAGCGCGCCTATGAGGTGCTGCAACGCATCGGCGCCGAGGCTCTGGCCGGGCAGCGTCTGGACCGGCTGTCAGGCGGCCAGAAACAGCTGGCGGGCCTGGCTCAGGCCCTGGCGCGCGAGCCGCGCCTGCTGCTGCTGGACGAACCGACCAGCGCGCTCGACCTGCACTATCAACTGCGCGTGCTGGACCTGGCGCGCGAAGCGGCGGCCGAGCGGGGCATGACGGTGATGATCGTGCTGCACGATCTTCAGGCGGCGGCGCGCGTCTCGGACCGGATCGCCGTCATGGCCAAGGGGCGGCTGGTCGCCTTCGGGACACCCGACGAAGCCGTCACGCCCGCCATCCTGGCCGAGGTCTATCGCGTCTCGGCCCGCGTCCAGCGCTGCGATCGCGGCGTGCTGCAGGTCATGATCGACGACGTGCTGGCGCACTGATCGTCGCTTCTATCCAACCCATGAAAAAGGCCTGGCTGCATCGGCGGCCGGGCCTTTTCTTATTCGGTCCTGATCGGGACTACGGACGGATCAGCGTCACCACGTCGCCGGTCGGGTCGACCGGGACCGGCGTGCCGGCCGGGGCGTTGCGCGGCAGGCCGCGCGCCTTGTTCGAGACGTAGACGGCGTTGGTCGCGCGATCGATGGCGATGGTCTGGGGGAAGGTCCCGGTCTCCAGGTTGGCCTTCACTTCATAGGTGTCCGAATCCAGCACCGTCACCGTGCCCGCCTGACGGTTGGCGACGTAGATCTGCTTGACCGCGCCGTTGTAGGCGACGCTCAGGGCGCCCGCGCCGGTGGCGGCTTTGTGGATCAGGGCGCCGGTGTCGGCGTTCAGCACCGTCAGTTCGCCCGACTTCTGGTTGGCGACGAACAGGCGGCGGCCTTCGGAATCGACGGCGACGTTGATGGCGGAATCGCCGTGCGACGGCCATTTGCCGACCGTCTCGCCGGTGGCCAGGTCGATGGCGGCGACTTCATTGCTGCTCATGCCCGTGACGTAGAGGCGGTTGGTCGCCGGATCTAAGGCCGCGCCGGTCAAAGCGCCGATCGCGACGGGAATGGCCCGCTCGACCTTATTGGTCGCGCCGTCGATGACCCAGACCAGGTTCGGCTTGGCGGCGTCGTCCGCCTCGCCGCCGACGACGCTGACATAGACCTTGTTGTTCGCCTCATCGACGACGACCTGGCGGACGTGAGCGCCTTCTTCGTCGCCGTTGCGGATGGTGGAGATGACTTCGCCCGTGCGGGCGTTGATGGCCGTGACGGCGCCCGCGCGGGTGTCGGTGCCGTACAGGACCTGGGTGCGGGTGTTCAGGTTCAGGCCATAGAGCGGATTGGCCGAGACGTCGACCGAGGACTCCGGCGCCAGGCTCTGGCCCTGCAGGCGAACGATCTGGGCCTGATTGGCGCCGCGCGGGCCGACGGCGGCGACATAGAGGTCGTTGTCGGCCGGGTTGAAGACGATCTCATACAGGCCGCCGGGGGCGACTTTGACGGTCTTCTCGATCGTCTGGGCCGAGGCGGTCGAGGCCATCGTCAGGGCGGCGAAGGCGGCGGCGGTGACAAGGCCGTTGCGCAGGATGGTCATGGCGGTTCTCCGGGGTGAAATCAGGGGGCAGGACATCAGGCGGCCGGGACCAGATCGGTCCAGTAGTCCCCGCGATAGGGCACGGCCAGGAAGTCCTTGTTGATCGTGTCCAGCGTCGCGCGCGGGTCCAGATCGGCGAACAGTTCGGGCTGAATCCACTTGGCCAGAACCTCGGTGGCGACGATGTCGATGGGCGAGTTGATCAACTGGTGCGACAGGCCGTGCACCTTGCCCTCGCGCACCGCCTTCAGGGTCGACAGGCCGCGCCGCCCGGCCACGCGGCGCAGCGAGGCGCGCGAGGTCTCTGCGTCGTATTTCGGGCCGACGACAAAGCCGCCGGTCTTCTCCAGGTGCGGGCCGCCGGTGGCGATGTAGATGTCGGGATCGCGCTCGACCACGAACTCCAGGTTCAGCTTGCCGGACGGCTGTTTCAGCGCCTCGGCCCCGATGTTGCGGGCGCCGACGAAGGTCAGATAGTCGCCGATATTCCCGGCGCCGACCGAGTTGCAGCAGTCCGGTCCGTTGCCCGCGTGGGCCTCAAGGAAGACGGTCGGCTTCTGCTCGTCCTTCAGCCCGGCCACACGGTCGGAGATGGTTTTCAGCTTGGCGGCGCGGAAGGCGTTATAGGCCTGCGCCTGCTCCTCGCGGCCGATCATGGACCCCAGCAGGCTCAGGCTGCGGGGCTGATTCTGGAACGGGTGCTGGAAGAAGTCGATATAGGCGACGCGCACGCCCGCCTGCTCCAGCTGCGCCGTCTGGGCGTCGGTCGGGCCGGAATCCAGCGACACCAGGGCGACCTGGGGCTGGGCGCCCAGCACCGCTTCGACGTTGAAGGCGGCGGCTGAACTGGGCGTCCTGGGCAGGCTGGCCAGCGCCGGGGACTTCTCCAGATAGGCGGCGTAGATTTCGGGGCTGAGCCGGTTCACGTCCCCCGCCCAGGCGGCCAGCAGGCTGACCGGATCGGGATGGATCAGCGACAGGGCGATCAGGAAGCGGCTGTCGTCGATCGAAAGCTTCGTCACCGGCGGGGTGATGGCGACGGGCCGGTCGCGCAGATCGGTCAGCAGGGACGAGGCCCCCGTCTCTTCACGTCGCGTGCAGGCCCCGGCGCCGGCGGCCATCAGGGCGGCGGCGCCCAGCAGAAGGGCGCGACGGCCCGGTTTGAATTCGGCCATCGGCCCCATCCTCAGAAGTCCCAGCTGACGCCCATCCAATAGCGACGACCGTCGCCCTGGAAGTCGTAATCGGCGACATTCAGCACCTTGTCCGTCAGATTGTAGACGCCGAACTTCAGCGTCACGTCGTCGCGCACCCGCCAGTTGGCGCCGATGTCGGCCAGGGCGTAGTCGGGATAGCGGCGGCCGACCTGACGCGGCCCATCCAGCACCGGCTCGCCATTGATGCCGACGCGCAGGCCCGCATTGATCTCTTCGCCGTGATAGGAGGCCGCCGCCCACAGGTTCAGCCGGTCCGTCGCGGCGTAGTCGGCGCGCAGATTGGCCATGTGCTCGGGCGTGCGCGACAGCGGCAGGCCGTCGTACAGCCCGCCCTTCTGGGCCGAGTCCGTATAGGTATAGCCCGCCTTCAGCGTCAGCTGATCGGTCGCCTGCCAGCTGCCGCCCAGCTCGACGCCCTGAATGCGGGCGTCGTTGATATTGTACCAGTAATACAGCTGATACAGCGGGTCCTCGTCCCAGCGCATGACTTCATCCGGCACGTCGCAGACGCCGTTGTTGTTGACGTCCGGGCCGCACACGCGGTCGTCGGCGATCTTGTCCTTGAAGTTGGTGCGGAACACCGTGGCGTTCAGCGCCAGCGTCGGGATCGGCCGCCACAGGGCGCTGACCTCATAGTTGACGCTGCTTTCCGGCTTCAGATTCGGGTCGCCGATGATGACGCCGCACAGGCCCGCCCCATAGTTGCAGTTGGCGCCGCCCGTCTCATAGGCGTAGCCGTCCGCCACGGCGCGGATTTCCGGCGCACGGAAGCCGGTCGAGACGCCGCCCTTGATCGTCAGCGTCTTGCTGGGCGTCCAGACGGCATAGGCGCGCGGGCTCCAGTGATCGCCGTAGCGTTTGTGGTCGTCGACCCGCAGGCCCAACGTCAGCGCCAGTTCCGGCGTCAGGGTCCACTCGTCCTCGATGAACAGGGCGCGCTGCCAGACCTCGAAGGTCTTGGCCACATTGTCGCGGGCGCCGGGGTTGATGTCCTTCAGGCTGTTCTCGATCCACTGGCCGCCGAAGACCAGGTTGTGATCCCCCAGACGCGAGCCCTGCAGCGGCAGGTTGAACAGGGCGTCCAGCACCGTATTGGTCAGTTCCGGCGCGCGTGGATTGCGCACCATCGCCCCGGTCGCGTCGGCGGTGAAAATCTCACGCGACGACTCTTCGCGCATCAGCGACAGGGCGCTGGTCCCCCAACTCCAGTTCCCGTTCCACGACAGGGAGGCGCTGTCGCGGCTGTGGTCGTTCCGGGTGCTGCGGCCATTGGCGGCCACGGTCTTGCCCGCCGTGCTGAAGCGTTCGATGCGCGTGGTGTCGGCCTGCAGCATGACCTCGTGGTCGGGCGTGGGCGTCCAGGCCAGACGGCCGGTCAGGCTGTGTTCCTCGGACCCCATGACGCCGGTGCTGCTGGGAGCGTTGAAGATGTCGTCCTCGGCGCGGTCATAGACCCGGCCCCAGATCTGGGCACCCAGCTTGCCGCCGACGATCGGCCCGGCCAGGTAGAACTGACCCTGGCTCCAGTCGCCGTTGTCGCCGCCTTCTTGCGCCACATAGTCCGCCAAGATCGTCCCGCCCCAGCGGTCCGGCACCTTGCGGGTGATGATGTTGATGACGCCGCCAATGGCGTCCGAGCCGTACAGCGACGACATCGGCCCGCGCACCACCTCGATCCGTTCGATGGCCGAGACGGGCGGGGTGAAGCTCTGCTCCAGACCGCCGTTGCCGTTGACCCGGGCGTCGCGCGTCGACTGGCGCCGGCCGTCGACCAGCGTCAGCGTATAGGCGCCCGGCAGGCCGCGGATGAAGATGTCCTGAAAGTTCGAGCCGCCGCTGACCGACACGCCCTCGACGTCGCGCACGGCGTCGAACAGATCGACATAGGCGCGGCTTTCCAGCTGCTGGGCCGAGACGACGGTGATGGTGGCGGGCGCCTGTTCAATGCGTTGGGCGCGGGTCGAGGCCGTGACGACGACATCGTCAACCGTGGCGACGTTGGAGTCCTGCGCCTGCGCCGTCGTCGCCCAGCCGCCGATCACGGTCAGCAGGGCCAGTGTGCTCGCGGCGCCGGTCTTCAAGCTCGTCATTCCATGCCTCAATCAAGAGGAATGGCGAATAGTAATAATCACTCGCACTTGCAAGCGTGCTGATGGGACACGCTGACGCAAGGCGGACGAGAAGACGGGGGAAGATCAGGCGGCGGGCGGCGTCGGCAGGCTGGGCGTCGGCTGGTCCGATGCCGGAGCGACGGAGAGCGCCTCGGTTTGCGGCGCCCGCACCAGGAAGGGCCCCAGGGCGAAGGCCGCCGCCGCCGCGCCCGCCGACAGGGCCAGGACGGCCACGACAACATAGGCGGTCATGGCGCGCGCGCGCCGACGGCGGGAGCCGCTCGATCTGACGTGCGTGATCAGCACATACTGTCGATTGCTGAAGGCCTCGGAGCCCACGATGTTATGCTGGGACAAGAATACGCTCCCGACTGTCCTGTAGCGGACGGTTCAGAGAGCGGCCTCATACGGCCAAAGGATGGCGAACAGCGATCAGCTTTCGTAATTCGTCAGTATTGTCAATGGCCAAGGTTGACGCTGATGGCGCGCCCGCCGCGCGTCTGGACCCGGCGCATAACCACCACGATCTCGTCTCCCGCCTTGACCGGCGAGATTAGGAACCAGCCGCCGTCGGGCAGGCCGGTGAAGCGGAAGCCGTTATCCGTACAGGCTTCGGCCCGCTCGAACGAGCGATAGTCGGCGCCCTGTTCCCCGGCCGAGCGGGCGCGCACCACGGCGGCGGGCACGGCGGCGCGTTCGGTCGAGCCGTACAGGCGCTGCATCCGGGCGCGGGTGTAGGGGGTGTCGGGGATCAGGCCGACATTGCCGACGCACTGGAAGGCGCGGCCGTCCTGAATGAATTCGACACGGCCGTTGATCGAGGCCTGACCGGCGCGCGCCGACCAGGCGAAGTCGTCGGCGCTGAAGACGGCCGGGCCGGTGGTCCCGCCGCCCATCGGCGTGGTGGCGCAGGCGGCCAGCGTCAGTCCGGCGACCGCCACGGCGGCGAGGGCGATCCGGCGCGAGCGGCGCGCGTTCGAGGGACGGTCGGTCATCGTAGGTCGGCTCCGGCTTTACTCGATCAGGCGTGTTCCGGCATGAGCCCCGTCGCAGGGGTGAGTCAAGGTTGCCCGCCGCCGCAGCCTGTTCCACAAGAGGCGCCGGAGACCGGACGACAGAGGCCGGCCACACTGAATTTAGGGACTTCATGACCGTCACCATCGACGACATCCGGGCGGCGCAGCAGCGTATCGCCGGCCAGGTCGACCGCACGCCCGTCCGTTACTCGCGCCGCCTGTCGCAGCTGACCGGCGCCGAGATCTGGATCAAGTTCGACAATCTGCACTTCACTGGCAGCTTCAAGGAGCGCGGCGCCCTGAACCGGCTGCTGCAGCTGACCCCGGACGAGAAGAAGCGCGGCGTCGTCGCCGCCTCGGCGGGCAACCACGCCCAGGCCCTGGCCTATCACGGCGGCCGTCTGGGCGTGCCCGTGACCATCGTCATGCCCGAGGGCACTCCCTTCGTGAAGGTGGACGGCACCCGCGCCCACGGCGCCAATGTCGTCATCCACGGACTCGACTTCTCGGCCTCGACCGAGGAAGCCAAGCGGCTGAAGGCCGAGCACGGCTATGTCTTCGTCTCGGCCTTCGACGATGAGGGCATTGTGGCGGGGCAGGGGGTCTGCGGCCTGGAGTTCGTCGAGGACGCGCCGGACCTGGACGCCCTGATCATCCCCATCGGCGGCGGCGGTCTGATCGCGGGCAGCGCCATCGCCGCCAAGGCGGTCAAGCCGGACATCAAGATCTTCGGCGTCGAGGCCGCCCGCTATCCCTCCTTCACCGCGCGCCGTCGCGGCGAGCCCGCCAAATGCAGCGGCCAGACCATCGCCGAGGGCATCGCCATCAAGGCCGTGGGCGAGATTCCCTTCGCCCTGGCTGATGCGCTGATCGATGAGGTCTTCGTCTGCGAGGAGGCCGATTTCGAAAAGGGCGTGGCCCTGCTTGCGACGCTGGAGAAGACTGTGGCCGAGGGCGCCGGGGCGGGCGGCCTGGCCGCCATCCTGGCCAACCCCGAACGCTTCAAGGGCATGAAGATCGGCGTCGAACTGACCGGCGGCAACATCGACGCCCGCATGCTGGCCGTGGTGCTGAACCGCGAAATGGTCCGCGAGAAGCGGCTGATTGTCTATCGCATCCTGGGCGACGACCGCCCGGGCATGCTGTCGGCCATGGCCGCCGTGATCGGCGGGCTGGGCGGCAACATCATCGACGTCGTGCACAACCGGCTGGCGCTGGACGTGCCCGCCAAGGGCGCCGAGTTCGACATCATGGTCGAGACCCGCGACGCCCGTCACGCCGAGGAAATCGGCGCCGCCTTGAAGGACCAGGGTTATGAACTTCGCATGGGCTAAACGCCCCGCCGCCGCCCTCGCCGCGACCGCCCTGCTGACCCTGGCCGCCTGCGGCCGCCCGACCGCCGCGCCCGAGGACCTGGCGAAGAACGCCGCCGAATCCGCCGCCTTCATGAAACAGAACGCCTCCGAAGAAGGCGTCCGGACCCTTCCGTCCGGCCTGCAGTACAAGGTCGTGGCCTCCGGCCCGGCGGGCGGCGTCAGCCCCGACCGCAACGATCTGGTCAAGGTCGACTATGAAGGCACGCTGACCGACGGCACGGTGTTCGACAGCTCGTTCAAGCGCGGCGCCCCGGCCGTCTTCTCGCCCGAGGGGGTGGTGCCCGGCTGGACCGAGGCCCTGCAGATGATGAAACCGGGGGACGAGTGGATTCTCTTCCTGCCGCCCGAGCTGGGCTACGGCGAGATGGGCGGCCCGCCGATGATCCCCGGCAACGCCGTGCTGGTGTTCCGCCTCAAGCTGCTGGACGTCGCGCCGGTCCCCGGCGGCGGGCGCGGCGTCGGCTCGGCGATGGGCTAAAGCGTCTTCCTTCTCCCCCTTGCGGGAGAAGGTGGGCGCCGCAAGGCGCTCGGATGAGGGGTGTCATTGCGGCGACCTGAAGGTTTGATCACGCCGTCGCCGCATCCTTGCTGAATGTCGCGTCGACACCCCTCATCCGTCTCGCTGCGCGAGCCACCTTCCCTCAAGGGGGAGAAGGGCTCTAGATGCGTTCGCTGATCTTGATGGCGGCCTTGCAACCGACCTTGATGACGCTGCTGAGCAGGCGATAGGCGGGCGCTTCGCGGCTGCCGTGCTCGATGGCGTGGTCGTGGTGGGCCAGTTCCTCTTCGCGGAACTTGGTCAGTTCGGCGGCCAGCTCGGGATCGCGGTCGCGGATTTCCTCGATCTGGTCGGCATAGTGTTTCTCGATGACGCTCTCGACCGCCTCGGTGCAGGCGTGGGCGGCTTTTTCCGAGATCAGGGCCGTTCCGGCGCCCAGCGCCGTGGCCGCCAGCTTCCACAGCGGGATCATGGCCGTCGGGCGCACCCGGTTCTCGTTCAGCAGGGTCTCGAAGCGGGCCAGGTGGACGGCTTCATGCCCTTCCATCTCGGTCAGGTCGGCGGCGATGGCGTCCTTGCCCTTGCGGCCTTCCAGCACGGCGCGCTGGGCGCGGTAGATGTGGACGGCGGCGAACTCGCCCGCATGGTCGACGCGCAGCATTTCAGCCAGCCGCGCCTTGTCCTGACCGACGCCGGGGCGCGGCAGGGGAATGCGGCGAGCGGCGGCGATGTCTTCAGCGGATTGGGTCATGACGCCCCTTCTTAGCTCTTGGGCGCGCGCGCGTCCTTGGGACGTTTCGCCGCCAGCAGGCTGATGATAGCCAGCGCCAGAGAGATGACAAAGTTCCAGCCCGCCATCGACAGGCCCGCAAAACTCCACGGCACGTCGCCGCAGGAGACGAAGGCCGTCCCGCCCCCCGTGCCGTCGAGCAGCGCCGTCAGCGCCGACAGGTCGATCGAGGTCGAAGGCGCGGCCATGCAGGTGGCGGGCAGGCTCCACCACTTCAGCTCGCCCCCGGCATGATAAGCCGCCGTGACCGCCCCCGTCAGAAAGACGACGGCCAGCAGGAAGGAGGCGATGCGCGGCGTGCCCCGGCTGGCCCGGCTGAACAGGGCCCAGAAGGTCGCGGCTCCGGCGATGGCGACGGCGGCCCAATAGACCTCGCGTTGCTTCAGACACAGGCTGCACGGCGGCATTCCGCCGAACCGCTCGAACGCATGGGCGGCGCCCAGCATGGCCAGGGCGGCGGCCAGGGCGAAGGCCGTCCACCAGCGGGTCAGCAATTTGTAGATCGCGCTCATGTGCGCCTCACAGGAACCGGGCGCCTCTCATAAACCGTGCCGGGGGCGGCGTCGATCAGTGTCCGATAAGCTTGACTATAAAGAAGGCGCCGACCAGCAGCACAAGAAACAGCACGGTGAACAGGGCCAGCCGCTTTTCGACGATCGCCAGCATCGGCGGCCCCCAGCGCTTGAGCACGAAGGCGACCAGGAAGAAGCGGGCGCCGCGCGTCACGACGCACAGGGCGATGAACAGCGCCAGATTGAACTGGAAGATGCCCGAGGCGATGGTGATCAGCTTGAAGGGGATGGGCGTCAGGCCCTTGATCAGGATGACCCAGGCGCCGTGCTGTTGGAACAGGGCCTTGGACGCCTCGAACGTATCGGCCTTGCCCAGCCAGGCCAGCATCTGCAGGCCCACCGGCTCCAGAAAATAGCCGATGGCGTAACCCAGCAGGCCGCCCAGCACCGAGGCGATGGTGCAGACCGCCGCATAGAAATAGGCGCGCTCGGGCTTGGCCAGCACCATCGGCGCCAGCATCACATCCGGCGGAATCGGGAAGAAGGAGCTTTCGGCGAAGGAGACGACGGCCAGCGACCGGGTGGCGTGACGATGGCGGGCCAGAGAGAAGACCCAGTCGTAGAGCTTGCGCAGCATTCAGGCGTCCTGATCGAGGCCCCCGCCTCTTGTCGTTCTGCCCGATAGCAGGCTGCGCCGATGCGGGCGAGAGGTCAGGCCGCGGCTGCGACACTGGAACGTGCGCCCTTTCCGCTGAAACCCGCCTTGCGCCCCATGCCGCCCCGCCAGTAGGTTCCGCCCCAATCAGCGGCCGCGCCATGACGGCCCCGGCCGCGCCAAACCATAAGAGAGAGGAGACGCGTCATGCAGGACGCCGCCAAACTCGACCAGGAAAACCCCCTCGGCGTCGACGGCTTCGAGTTCGTCGAATTCACCGGCCCCGAGCCCGAGGCGATGATTTCGCGTCTGGAGCTGATGGGCTTCACTCCGACGCATGTGAACCCGGCCAATGACGTGGTGCGCCTGAAGCAGGGCGACATCACCATGCTGGTCCATCGAACGCCGAAAGCGCAGGCGGCGGAATTCGCCCGCGACCACGGCCCGTCGGCCAACGGCATGGCTTTCCGCGTCGCCGACGCCAAGGCGGCCTATGAAGGCGCGCTGGCGCGTGGCGCACGCGCAGCCGAGGGCGTGCACGGCGGGGCGCTGGCCAACGACTACCCCTATGTGCTGCAGGGCATCGGCGGCAGCCTGCTCTACGTCATCGACCAGTATGGCGAGACCGGCTCCCTCTATGACGCATGGGACGAGATCGAGGGCTGGGAAGAGGCCGAGCGCAAGAACAGCGTCGGTCTGGAGATCCTGGACCACCTGACCCACAACGTCCGTCGCGGCGAGATGCGCACCTGGTCGGGCTTCTACAACTCGGTGTTCAACTTCGAGGAGCAGAAGTATTTCGACATCAAGGGCAAGGCGACGGGCCTGTTCTCCCAGGCCATGATCGCGCCCGACCGCGCCATCCGCATCCCGTTGAACGAGAGCCAGGACGAGAATTCCCAGATCGAGGAATTCATCCGCCGCTACAACGGCGAAGGCATCCAGCACATCGCCCTGACGACCGAGAACATCTTCGAGACGGTCGAAGCCATGCGCGCGCGCGGCGTCGACTTCCAGGACACCATCGAGACCTATTTCGAGCTGATCGACAAACGCCTGCCGGGCCACGGCGAGGACGTGGAGCGGATGCGCAAGAACCGCATCCTGATCGACGGTTCGGACGAGGAAGGCCTGCTGTTGCAGATCTTCACCCAGGACACCTTCGGCCCGATCTTCTTCGAGATCATCCAGCGCAAGGGCAATGAAGGCTTCGGCAACGGCAACTTCCAGGCCCTGTTCGATTCGATCGAGCTGGACCAGATCCGTCGCGGCGTCATCAAGGTCGACGCCTGAATGCGGTTCCGACCGCCGCACTGGCTGCCCTGGCTCGGCCCGCTTCTGGCGGCCGGGGCCGGGGCGCTCGCGGGCGAATACTGGCTGGGGGGCGGGTTCTGGATGGTCCTGATCGCCGCCCTCGTCTGCGGCTTCGCCCCGATCCTGGCCCACCGGCTCTGGCGTCGCCTGCACCACAAGGCCTAGCTTTGCCCGCCTCCCCATTGCATGGGGATCAGACAGTACATTGGGGAGCCTGAAATGAAGTCCATCGCCTTCGCCGCTGCTGCGGCCGCCGCCGTCCTGGCCGCGCCTGCCCTCGCTCAGGAGGCGCCGACCTGGTCGCTGGCCATCCACGGCGGCGCGGGCGTGATCGAGCGCGCCCAGCTGAGCCCCGAGCGCGACGCGGCCTATCGCGCGGGCTTGCAGGCGGCGCTGGACGCCGGTTCGGCCGTGCTGGCGCGCGGCGGCTCCTCGCTGGACGCGGTTCAGGCCGCCGTCGAGGCGATGGAGGACAACCCCCTGTTCAACGCCGGGCGCGGCGCCGTCTTCACCTCGGCGGGCAAGAACGAACTGGACGCCGCCGTCATGGACGGGACGGACCTGAACGCGGGCGCCGTCGCAGGCCTGACCCGCACCCGCCACCCCATCGCCGCCGCCCGCGCGGTGATGGAGAAGTCGCCCCACGTCATGCTGATCGGCGAGGGCGCCGAGACCTTCGCCCGCTCGGCGGGTCTGGAAGAGGTCGGCCCCGGCTTCTTCTTCACCGAAAGCCGCTGGCAGGCCCTGCTGAAGGCGTTGCGCGACGCCGGGCAGCCCCTGCCGCCGCGCCCGGAAGGCGCTCCGGCCGAACCGGCTCGCCTGGGTCCGGCCGCGCCCCTGGCCTTCAACCTGCATGAAGCCCCGCTGGATGAGCGCAAGTTCGGCACGGTCGGCGCCGTGGCGATGGACAGCCAGGGCCGCCTGGCCGCCGCCACCTCGACCGGCGGCATGACGGCCAAGCGCTGGGGCCGGGTCGGCGACGTGCCGGTCATCGGCGCCGGGACCTACGCCTCCAACGCCGACGGCTGCGCCGTCTCGGCGACGGGTTCGGGTGAATACTTCATCCGCGCCACCGTGGCCCGCGACATCTGCAGCCGCACCGCGACTGGCGCCGGCGTGCAGCAGGCGGCCGACGCCGAGATCGCCGAGGTCGGCTCTATCGGCGGCGACGGCGGCGTCATCGTCATGGGCAAAGACGGCGTCCACGCCTTCTCGATGAACACCTCGGGCATGTATCGCGGCGCGGTGTCCTCGACCTCGCCCGCGCGCGTCGCCATCTACGGCGACGAAGAAGCCGCGCGTTGACGCCCATGAAGCCGGGCAGGGGCGATCATTCGGGCGTCGTCGTGCCGCCGCCCGCGATCTATTTCGCCTTCCTGCTCGGCGGCTGGGGGTTGGGCCAGTGGCTGGGCGAGCCGTCGCTTGGCCTTGCGACTGAGGTTCGGCGCGGCCTCGCCCTCGTGCTGATCCTGGGCGGCCTGCTGCTGGACGGGGCGGCGGCGGGCTATTTCCGCCGCCTGGGCACCCCGCCCGAGCCGTGGAAGCCGACGACGGTTCTGGCCACCGGCGGCCTCTACCGCTTCAGCCGCAACCCGATCTATCTGGGGTTCGCCATCACCTATCTGGGGCTGGCGATCGCGATGGACAGCCCGATCGCCCTTGGCCTGCTGATCCCCTGCCTGATCGTGGTCGACCGCTTCGTTATCGCCCGCGAGGAGCGCTATCTGTCCGCCCGTTTCGGCCCCGAGTACGAGGCCTATCGCCAGAAGGTCCGTCGATGGCTGTAAGCCCTGAAACGCCGGAGCCCCACGCCGATGAACTGTCGGAAATGGCGCTTGAGGAACTGGACGCCGCCTGCGCCCTGCGCTGGGTCGAGATGAAGGCGATCACCCCCTGGGGCGACACCTATGAGGGCATGGCCCCATCCGGTCGTGAGGTCGAGGTCGAACGCCGCTATCTGTGGGCGCATGATCCCGTCGGCGCCATCATCATCGAGGTCGAGGTCCGCGACCCGGCCAAACGCACCGGCGCCGAAGCGCGCGCCGTCATCAGCCCGCCGGGCGTCGATACCCCCTGACGCGTCTGCGCCCGTCGCGCAGACTTCCCTCCGGCCCTGCTTCGGATTAGCTTCAGCTCATGAAACTCGCCTCGCTCAAGCACGGCCGTGACGGCCGCCTCGTCGTCGTCTCCAACGACCTGAACTGGTTCACGGACGCCTTCCTGATCGCCCCGACGCTGCAGGCGGCGCTGGACGACTGGGAGCGGTGCGAGCCGCTGCTGCGCGCCCTGGCCGAAAGCCTTGAGCACGAAGCCGTGCCGCGCGGCCGTTTCCGCGAGCACGAGGCCGCCGCCCCCCTGCCGCGCGCCTATCAGTGGGCCGACGGGTCGGCCTATGTGAACCACGTCGAACTGGTGCGCAAAGCGCGCGGGGCCGAGATGCCCGAGAGCTTCTGGACCGATCCGCTGATGTATCAGGGCGGATCCGACGGCTTCCTGTCGCCGCGCGACGCCATCCCGCTGAAGGACGAGGCCTGGGGCTGCGATCTGGAGGCCGAGATCGTGGTCGTCACCGGCGATGTCCCTCTCGGCGCCAGCCGCGACGAAGCTCTGGCCTCGATCCGTCTGGTCGGCCTGGTCAACGACGTCTCGCTTCGCAACCTGATCCCCGGCGAACTGGCCAAGGGCTTCGGCTTCGTCCAGTCCAAGCCCGCCAGCGCCCTGTCGCCGGTCTTCGTCACCCCGGACGCCCTGGGCGAGCAGTGGAACGACGGCAAGCTGTCGGGCGCCCTGCTGGTTCAGATCAACGGTCAGGATTTCGGCCGCGCCGATGCGGGCGTCGACATGACCTTCGACTTCGGCACCCTGATCGCCCACCTGGCCAAGACGCGCTCCTTAGGCGCCGGGACGGTCATCGGCTCGGGCACGGTGTCGAACAAGGACGCCGACGGCGGCCCCGGCAAGCCGGTGTCCGAAGGCGGCCTTGGCTACAGCTGCATCGCCGAAATCCGCACCGTCGAGACCATCCAGACCGGCGCTGCCAAGACGCCCTTCCTCAAACACGGCGACACCGTCCGCATCGAAATGCTGGACGACAAGAACCGCACCCTGTTCGGCGCCATCGAGCAGACCGTGGAGCCGGCCTGAGCAACCCGATAAAAACTGGCGACGGCTGCGCTTCATCGATTGACGCGACCTCAGCCGTCGCTAGATTGCGCCGCCTTGAGCCAGGCCGTGCCGGTGTGGTGGAATTGGTAGACGCGCCGGACTCAAAATCCGGTTCCGCAAGGAGTGTCGGTTCGAGTCCGACCACCGGCACCAGCTGACTTTTCAATGACTTAGCCCCTTTTCGGGGCCGTAAGGGCCGATTTACGGCGCTTACTCTTTCTCATTGAGCCTATTCAATACTGACAATGAATCCTCTATGAATAATAGAAACGGCGGTCTTATTCGGATCGCCGTTTCTTTGCCCTCGTGGTGAGGGTAAATGAATATATCTACTCTTTGATGGCTTTCAGAGAGCCGTCGACCAGCGGGCCATTACAGAATTCTCCATTGTAGAGATTCCAAGCCCAGACCATACATTTCCCCTGAGCTCCTGGGCCGGTCCCGAATAGGATGGTGGCGTACTCAGCGCAGTAGGCGTCAGGTCCCATTATGCAAAGCGGGTCAGATGGATTCGCGGCGGCAGGAATTGCGACTACGGAAGCGGCCATAATAGCGCCTGCGCTCAGTCGAGCGACAGTAAGACGAACAGTCATGTTTTCCTCCTTAGGGGATTAATCTCCCATCGCTACGGTGTCGGCTTTATTCTAGATCTCAACTCACAAAATGGTGTTATCGGAGTTGCGCGGCGACTTCGTTGAAGATGATGGGCTGCCGACCGGAGACCGCATCGACGTGAGTATGCACGCGCCGAGAGATGGTCTTTTCGCCCTGCCTAGCGCTGGTAAGACCAATGTGCCGTACTAGCTGGCGCTATAAACATTTGCTTGGACGCATTCTCTCGCGGCGCAGCTTGCGCGCGACTTGCGCATTCAGGGGGGGATTGCCTCTTGAATAACCGGACACCAGTGTCCACTTAGCGCGCCATGACCCGTCCGTTGCGACAAGACGCCGCAGAACGTCGTGAGAAGCTGCTTCTGGCGGCGGAGGCCGCCTTTGCGCGCGATGGACTGGATGCGCCGCTGCACCTGATCGCCGAGCAGGCGGGGGTCGGTCGGGCGACCCTGTATCGAAACTTCGCCGACCGCTCCGAACTGGCCCTGGCGGTCTTCCTGAAGCAGATCGACGGTCTGGCGAGACGCACCCGCGCGCGGCTGGATGACCCCGACGTCTTCATCTGGTTCTTGGAGCAGATGACTGGGCTGATGCTGGACAGCGCGGGTCTGTCCAGCGCGATCCGCGATCTGAAGGACGAGGCCCTGGCCCCGATCCGGCAGGGCTTGAAGGCGGCCGGCGCCGAGGCTCTGGCCGTGTCCCAGGCGTCTGGGCGGGTGAGGCCGGACCTGAGCGTCGAGGATATCCGAGTCCTGGCCCTGATGCTGGGCGCCCCGTCGCGGACGGCGCCGCCGAAGGCGCGCGAGGCGCTCAGCCTGCGGTCCCTGGCCCTGGTGCTGGACGCGGTGCGGCCGCGCTGCGAGGCCGCATGAGCCGCCGTCACTGGGACCTGCCGTGGGAGGATTACCTCGCCACCCTGAAGCCGCACGAGCGGCCGGTCCTGCCCGGCTCGCCCGCGACGCCGGATCATACGACGCCCTGGCGGCTGGCCTACGCCTTCGTCGGGGTGCTGGTGGCCCTGACCGGCAGCCTGGGCAACGCCGCCGTGACGGCCGACCTGCCGCAACTGGCCGGGGCGCTGGGCGTGACCACGACGGAGGCGGCCTGGCTGCCCGTGGTCTTCGTCATGACCAACGCCTGCATGAACCTGCTGCTGGTCAAGTTTCGCATGCAGTACGGCCTGCGCCTGTTCACCGAGATCATCCTGGTCGTCTTCCTGGCCACGGCGGCGGCGCATCTGTTTCTGGAAGACTACGGCTCGACCCTGGTCGTGCGCGGCGTGGCCGGGATGGCGGCGGCGGGGATGTCGACCCTGGGCATCCTCTACATCATCCAGGCCTTTCCAGCGCAGCACCGGCTGAAGGGCATCATCATCGGCGTCGGCCTGTCCAGCCTGGCCATTCCCCTGGCGCGGCTGGGGGTGACGCGCCTGCTGGACCTTGATCAGTGGCGGGCCTTCTACATGTTCGAACTGGGGCTGGTGCTGGTCGCCCTGCCGGCCGTCTTCGCCCTGAAGATGCCGCCGTCGCAGCGGGTGCGGGTGTTCGAGACGCTGGACTTCGTCACCTTCGCCCTGTTCGCGCCGGGCGTGGCCCTGCTGACGGCCGTTCTGGGGCTGGGCCGCATCGTCTGGTGGACCGAGGCGGCGTGGATCGGCTGGGCTCTGGCAGGGGCGATCGTGCTGCTGACCGCCGCCGTGCTGATCGAATACAATCGGACCAATCCGCTGATCGACCTCAAGTGGCTGGCGGGCCGCGACCTGGTGCGGCTGCTGCTGGCCATCCTGCTGGTGCGGATCGTCCTGTCGGAACAGACGACCGGCGCGGTAGGCTTTCTGCAGCAGATGGGACTGGTCCCGCAGCAGATGCAGGGCCTGTTCCTGGTCATGCTGGCCGCCACGGCGGCGGGGACCCTGGTCAGCGCCTTCACCCTCAATCCGATGAAGCTGTGGAAGCCGATCTCGATCGCCCTGGTCATGATCGCCGTCGGCGCCTTCATCGACAGCCACGCCACCGTGCTGACGCGCCCGACCCAGCTCTATTTCAGCCAGGCGCTTCTGGCCTTCGCCGCGGCCTTCTTCGTCGGCCCGACGATGATCCTGGGCTTCGGCAAGGTGCTGCAGGGCGGGGGCAAGAACATGGTCAGCTTCATCGTGCTGTTTTCGATCGGCCAGAACGTCGGCGGACTGATGGGCTCCGCCCTGGTCGGCACGATCCAGACCCTGCGCGAGAAGTTTCACTCCAGCCAACTGTCCGAGAGCATCGGCCTGGGCGATCCCGAGACCGTGCTGCGCTTGCAGCAACTGGGCGGCGCCTACGCCCACGTCATCGGCGACGCGGCCCAGCGTCAGGGCGCGGCCCTGGGCCTGCTGCAGCAGCAGGTCAGCCAGCAGGCCCAGGTGCTGGCCTACAACGACGTCTTCCTGCTGATCTCGGGGGCTGCCGCGATCGGCGCCGCCTGGGTCGCCCTGAACCACTATCGGCCCAAGCTGGAGGCGCGCCGCGCCGCCCGCCGGGCCCAGACGCAAGCCTCCGACGCCGCCGCCTCCGTCGCGACGGCTGTCGATTGAACCGGACCAGATCATGACTGACGCCGCCCCTCCGCCGTCCGCTCCCGCCGCGCCTCCTGCGCCCCCTCCGTCTGGGCCGCCCCCCGCAGCCCCGGCGCCGTCCAGCGGCCGCCGCGTGATGTGGAGCGTGGCCTTGATCGCCATGGCGCTGGTGGGGATCGGCCTGATCCTGCACGCCTGGGGCCTGCCGCCCTTCTCGGGCGGGCCGCAGACGACGGACAACGCCTATGTCCGCGGTCAGGTGACCATCATCAGCCCCCAGGTCAGCGGCTATGTCACCTCGGTCGAGGTGCAGGACTTCCAGACGGTGAAGAAGGGCCAGCTTCTGGCGACCATCGATGACCGCATCTATCGCCAGCGGCTGGAGCAGGCGCAGGCCTCCCTGCATTCGGCCGAGGCCGCGCTGGCCAACTCGGCCCAGAGTCAGGCCTCGGCGCGCGGATCGGTGGCCCAGACGCGCGCCGCCATCGCCGCCGCCCAGTCGGCTGTGACTAAGGCCCGCGCCGACGCCATGCGGGTTGGCGCCCTGTTCGAGGGCGGCTGGGTCGCCCAGGCTCAGGTCGACACAGCCCAGAACGCCCTGCGCGCCGCCGAGGCCCAGTTGGCGCAGGCCCGCGCCGCCGAGGACGTGGCCCAGACCGGCGTCACCTCGGCCGTGGTCAGCAAGGGCTCGCTGGAGGCCGCCGTCGAAAACGCCCGCGCCCAGGTGCGTCTGGCGCAGATCGATCTCGACAATACCCGCATCGAGGCTCCGCGCGACGGACGGCTGGGCGAGGTGACGGTGCGCCAGGGCCAGCAGGCGGCGGTCGGCACGCAGTTCATGGCCCTGGTCCCCGACGTGGTCTGGGTCACGGCCAATATGAAGGAGACGCAGATGCGCGACGTGCGCGTCGGCCAGCCGGTCGAGATTACCGTCGACGCCCTGGGCGGACGCGTCCTGACGGGCAAGGTCGAGCGCATCTCGCCCGCGACCGGCTCCGAGTTCAGCGTCATCCGCCCCGACAACGCCACCGGCAACTTCACCAAGGTGGCCCAGCGCATCCCTGTCCGCATCGCCGTTGATCCGGGGCAGGAGGGGGTGGAGCGGCTGTCGCCCGGCATGTCGGTGACGGCGCGGATCAAGGTGAAGGCGTAGGTTTCGATTCTAATCCCACTCATCCCGGCGTGCGTGGAATGAGCGACGAAAAGGGGCAGTCCGTCTCGCCGTATTTGCTGCGGTGCAAAAACTTCATCGCTTCGGGCTTGCGTCAGCCTGACGCAGGCCGCATCTGGACCTGATGAACAGAGCCCCGACCCCGTCCTCCGTGATCGAGGCCCCGCCGGCGCCCTTCAAGGGGCCGGGCTTCGCTGAATTCGTCTGCCTGATCGCTGTGATGATGGCGCTGAACGCTCTGGCGATCGACGCCATGCTGCCGGCCTTGCCCCACATCGGCGAGGATCTGGGCGTGACCAATGAAAACAGCCGCCAGTGGGTGATCACCGCCTATCTGCTCGGCTTCGGCGTGGCTCAGCTGTTCTATGGGCCGCTGTCGGACCGCTATGGGCGGCGCCCGGTCCTGTTTGCGGGCATCGGCATCTATGTCGTCTTCAGCATTCTGGCGGCCTTCGCCCATACGTTCGACATGCTGATCCTGTCGCGGATCGGCATGGGGATCGGCGCGGCGGCGACGCGGGTGCTGGCGGTTTCCATCGTGCGCGACCGCTACGTCGGACGGACGATGGCGCGCGTCATGTCGCTCAGCTTCCTGGTCTTTCTGGGCGTGCCGATCATTGCGCCCGCGATGGGGCAACTCGTCATGCTGGTGGCGCCCTGGCCGTGGATCTTCGGCGTCTTCGCCCTTTCGGGCGGGGCCTTCCTGGTCTGGGCGGCCCTGCGTCTGCCCGAGACCCTGCACGCCGAAGGCAGGATGCCGATCGACGTCAGCCGGATCGCCGCCGCCTTCCGCTTCGCCTTCACCAGCCGTCAGGGCATGGGTTACACCCTGGCCATGACGGTCATCAGCGGGGCGCTGTTCGGCTTCATCAACTCCTCGCAGCAGATCTTCTTCGACGTGTTCAAGGCGCCCGGCCTGTTCCCGGTGGTCTTCGCCCTGGTGGCGGCGGGCATCGCCGTGGCCTCGATCCTGAACGCGCGTCTGGTCGAGAAGCTGGGCTCGCGCCTGATCGCCCACGCCGCCCTGTTCGGCTTCATCGGCTTCAGCGCCCTGCACGCCCTCATCGCCTGGCTGGGCTATGACAGCCTGTGGATGTTCGCCGTCATGCAGGCCTGCAAGATGTTCTGCTTCGGCTTCATCGCTGGCAATTTCGGTGCGATGGCGATGGAGCCGATGGGCCATATCGCCGGCACGGCCTCCTCGGCCCAGGGCTTTATCTCCTCCATCGGCGGCGCCCTGCTGGGCTTCGCCATCGGTCAGCAGTTCGACGGCACGACGGTGCCGATGACGGTCGGCTTCGCCCTGCTGGGCGTGGCGGCTCTGGCGCTGGTTCTGGCGGCCGAGCAGGGGCGGCTGTTCAAGGCCCGCCATCTGCCGCCGGTTGCAGCCGAGACTTGATCTTTCGAGCGCGAGGGAGCCTCTTCGGGCGCATCTGAATACGGAGCGTTCGATGACCCTGAAGCTGGTCGGGCGGGTTTCCGCCCTCGCTATAGCCGCCGCCCTCGCCACATCCCTGGGCGCCTGCGCCACGACCGGAGACGCCGTGCCGATGACGCCTCTGGTTCCCGCCGCACCCGTCTCTGCAGCGGTCCCGGCGACCGCTTACGTCAACGACCCGCACTCTTGGGCCCGCCCGACCGAGGCGCGGGTGACGCACGTCGACCTGGACCTGACCGCCGACTTCGCCGCCAAGACCCTGTCGGGCAAGGCCACGCTGGACGTGACCGGCCGTCCCGGCGCGACCGAGGTGGTGCTGGACGCCAAGATGCTGGACATCAAGGGCGTGACCGACGCTCAGGGCCGTCCGCTGGAATGGAGCCTGGGCGCCGCGGACCCGATCAAGGGACAGCCTCTCAGCGTGCGCCTCCCCGCCTTCCAGGGCGATGAGGGGCAGAAGATCGTCGTCGCCTATGCCACCCGCCCCGACGCCTCGGCCCTGCAATGGCTCAGCCCGCAGCAGACGGCGGGCGGCCAGAAACCCTATCTGTTCAGCCAGGGGCAGGCGATCCTGACCCGCACCTGGATTCCGACCCAGGACAGCCCCGGCATCCGCCAGACCTACAGCGCGCGCATCGTGGCGCCGTCAGACCTGACCGTGGTCATGTCCGCCGAGCATCTGACCCCGAACGGCGAGGCGGCGGGCGAAAGGCTAAAGGCCTGGCGCTTCAAGCTGGATCAGCCCATCCCGCCCTATCTGATCGCCATCGGCGCAGGCGATCTGGCCTTCGCCCCCTTCGACGGACGCACCGGCGTCTGGACCGAGCCGAGCCGATTGCAGGCCGCGCAATGGGAGCTGGAGCCGACGGCCAAGATGGTCGATGCGGCCGAGGCCCTGTACGGCCCCTATCGCTGGGGCCGGTATGACCTGCTGGTCCTGCCGCCCAGCTTCCCCTTCGGCGGGATGGAGAACCCGCGCCTGACCTTCGCCACCCCGACCATCATCGCCGGCGATCGGTCGCTGGTGTCGCTGGTGGCGCACGAACTGGCGCACTCCTGGTCCGGCAATCTGGTGACGAACGCCACCTGGGCCGACATCTGGCTGAACGAGGGTACGACCACCTATTTCGAGAACCGCATCATGGAGGCGCTGTACGGCCGCGAACGCGCCCTGCAGGAACAGGCCCTGGCCTGGAACGATCTGGTCGCCGAGATCGCCGCCACCGATCCGGCAGACACTCGCCTGCATCTGGACCTGACCGGGCGCGACCCGGACGACGGCCTGTCAGGCATTCCCTATGACAAGGGCGCGGCCTTCCTGCGCACCATCGAACGCATTGTCGGGCGCGAGACGTTCGACGCCTGGTTGCGCGGCTATTTCGACCGCCACGCCTTCCAGCCCATGACCGATGTGGGCTTCCTGAAGGACATCCGCGAGAATCTGGTCAAGGGCGACGCAGCGCTGGAAGCCGAGCTTCAGCTGGAGAACTGGATCTATCAGCCGGGCCTGCCGTCCAACGCCCAGGCGCCGGTGTCGCACGCCTTCGAAGCCGTGGACGCGGCGGCCGAGGCCTTCTACGTCGCCAAGGGCCCGGCCTCGGCCGCGCCGTGGAAGGACTGGAACACCCAGCAGCGCCTGCGCTTCCTGTCGTGGCGGCCGCAAGGCCTGGCGGCGGGCGCCGACTGGCTGACCCCGGCGCAGTTGGCCGATCTGGAAAGCACGCTGAAGCTGGACAGCGAAGGCAACGCCGAACTGACCTTCGCCTGGCTGCAGGCGGCCCTGGCCAACCGTTATGAGCCCGCGGTGGCGACGGCCGAACGCTTCCTGACCAGTCAGGGGCGGCGCAAGTTCGTCCTGCCGCTGTTCCAGACCCTGTGGGCCGAAGGCGACTGGGGTCGCCCCATCGCCACGCGCATCTACGCCGAAGCGCGACCGCTGTATCACCCGGTGACGAGCAACTCCGTCGATCAGGTGGTGGGGCGGCCGTAAGAGGCCTTCCACTTCCGTCATCCTCCGACAAGCCGCGTAGCGGCGCAGATCGGGGGACCCAGCGGCGCCGAAGGCGATCTTCGAGGCAAGCGGCGCGCGTGGATTTTTCGCGCTCACGCGCGCCGCTGGGTCCCCCGGTCGTCGCTTCGCTCCGCCGGAGGATGACGGAGGCGACACTGGATCGCTTGACGCCAAGCTCGGCTGAGGCTCCCCTGCGCCGCGACTGGAGGCGCTGATGATCCGAACCCTGAAGACGACCCTGCCGCTGGCGGTTGTGCTGTTGCTGACCGCAGCGCCCGCAGCCTACGCCCAGAACCTGTTGATCCGGGGCGGGACCATCCATACCGGCGTCGAGGCGATGCCGACCGCCGAGGTCGTGGTCGTGCGCGACGGGCGCATCGCCTATGTCGGTCCCGCGGACGGCGCGCCTTCGGCCGAGGGGCTGGAGGCGGTCGATCTGAAAGGGGCGACGCTGTTTCCCGGCTTCACCGACGGCCACGCCCATCTGGACGGCATCGGCTGGCGCGAGATGACGCTGAATCTGGAAGGCGCCGCCTCGCTCGCTGAGGCCATGGCGCGCCTGACCGCCTGGTCCGAGGCCCACCCCGACGGCGTCATCGTCGGGCGCGGCTGGATCGAGACCCACTGGCCCGAGAAGCGCTTCCTGACCGCCGCCGATCTGGACGCCGCCGCGCCGGGGCGGGTGGTGGTGCTGAGCCGGGCCGACGGCCATGCGCGGGCGGTGTCCAGCGCGGCCCTGGCCGCGGCCGGGATCGATGCGACGACGCCGACCCCCTCGGGCGGTGAAATCCTTAAAGGCGCGGATGGACAGCCGACCGGCTTGCTGGTCGACGGCGCGATGGCCCTGCTCGAAGGTCTGGCTCCCGAGGCGGATGCAGCGGCGACGCGTGAGGCCTATCGCGCCGGGTTCAACGTCTACGCCCGCTACGGCTGGACGGGCGTCCACTTCATGAGCGCGCCGTGGAAGGACGTGCCCCTGCTGGAGGCGATGGCCGAGGCGGGCGAGGCGCCCCTGCGGGTCTACAACAGCATCGACATGGGCGACGCGCGCGCCCTGATGGCGGGCGGGCCGCGCGACGCGGGCGACGGGCGCATCATCACCCGGGCGATCAAATTCTACGCCGACGGCGCCCTGGGTTCGCGCGGGGCCAAGCTGTTCGAGCCCTATTCAGATCGGCCCGACACGTCCGGCCTGATGCTGGCTTCGCGCGAAGAGGTCATGCCGCTGTATCAGGAGGCGCTGCGGACCGGCATCCAGATCGCCACCCACGCGATCGGCGATCAGGGCAATCACGACGTCGCCGCCTGGTATGAAGAGGCCCTGCGCTCGACGCCCAAGGCCGAGTGGAAGCTGGCCGACCCGCGCTGGCGCATCGAGCACGCCCAGATCATCCGGCCGCGCGACTATCACTATTTCAACGACCTGCCGATCATCGCCTCCATGCAGCCCAGCCATGCCATCGGCGACCTGCATTTCGCCGCCGAGCGTCTGGGCGACGCGCGGCTGGACGGGGCCTACGCCTGGCATACGCTGGTGGAACGCGGCGTGATCGTGGTCGGCGGCTCGGACGCACCCGTAGAGCGCGGCGACCCGCTGATCGAGTTCTACGCCGCCGTGGCGCGGCGCGACCTGAACGGCTTTCAGGGGCCGGACTGGCGGCCGGACGAAGCGGTGGACCGGGCGACGGCGCTGAAGATGTTCACCCTGTGGCCCGCCTGGGCCAGCTTCCGCGAGAATGAGCTGGGCACCATCGAGGTCGGCAAGCGCGGCGACTTCACCGCCTTCGACATCGACCTGATGACCGTCCCCGCCGCCGACATTCCCAAGGGCCGGGCCGTGCTGACGGTGGTCGACGGACAGATCGTCCACCGGGCGGATTGAGGGGGCGGACTGAGGGGGCTGATTGATCAGACGGAATCCCGCCCCTTCTCGTTGCGGGGCGGGGCTGCTTCGGTTAAGCCCCGCGCATAGGATTTTATCTCCGGCCAGGTCTGCGGCCGGGGCTTGGCGTTTGGAGCGTCTGAGATGGCTGATTTCGCCCCCGGTCTGGTCACTGTATTCGGAGGCTCGGGCTTCATCGGGACCCAGGTCGTGCGCGCCCTGGCCCGTCGCGGCTGGCGCGTGCGCGTCGCGGCGCGCAACGCCAAGAGCGCGCCCGTGCTGCACATGGCCGGCGACGTCGGCCAGGTTCAGGTCGTCCGCTGCGACATCACCGACAAGGCGGCCGTCGCCGAGGCCGTGCGCGGCGCCGACGCCGTCATCAATCTGGTGGGCATCCTGTTCGAGACCGGCGGCCGCAAGTTCCAGACCCTGCACGTCGAGGGCGCGACCAACGTCGCCGAGGCTGCGGCGGCGGCGGGCGTCCAGCGCCTGACCCACATCTCGGCCCTCGGCGCCGATGCGCACGGCAAGGCTGACTACGCCCGCACCAAGGGCGAGGCCGAGGTCGCCGTGCGCGCCGCCTTCCCCGGCGCTGTGATCGTGCGTCCGTCGATCGTCTTCGGCTCGGGCGACCAGTTCCTGAACCGCTTCGCCGCCATGGCCAGCTGGTCGCCGGTCCTGCCGCTGATCGGAGGCGGCCAGACGAAGTTCCAACCGGTCTATGTCGCCGACGCCGCCGAGGCCATCGCCCGCGCCACCGTCGCTCCCGAGGCTGAAGGCGAGACCTATGAGCTGGGCGGTCCTTCGGTCTGGACCTTTGAGGACATCCTGAAGTTCATCCTGCGCGAGACGAACCGCAGCAACATCCTGCTGCCGCTGCCCTTCCCGGCAGCGCGCATGATCGGCTCGCTGGCCCAGATCCCGGCCATGATCGGCCTGGCGCCTGTGCTGACCAAGGATCAGGTCGTGCTGCTGGAGAGCGACAACATCGTGTCGCCGGGCGCCAAGGGTCTGGCCGACCTTGGCGTAGAAGGTTCGGGCCTGGAGGCTATCGCCCCGGCCTATCTGTGGCGCTATCGCGCTGGCGGCCAGTACGCTGAAAATCCCGCCGCCTGATTCAGGTGCGGCTCAAGAAAAACCCCTCGGGACCGGCGTCCCGAGGGGTTTTTGCTGTGCGCTGGGCGATGGCCCTACAGCGCCCCCGTCGCCGCCAGGCCGATGATGCCGACCACGCCGACCGCGATCCGCCACCAGGCGAAGGGGCCGAAGCCGCGCTTGGACACGAAGTCGAGCAGGAAACGCACCACGGCCAGGGCCGAGATGAAGGCGGCGACGAAGCCGATGGCGATCAGGCCCAGATCGCTGAAGTCCAGAACGTCGCGGTTCTTGAACAGGTCATAGGCCACCGCCGCCCCCATGGTCGGCAGGGCCAGGAAGAAGCTGAACTCGGCCGCCGACCGCTTGTCCGTCCCCAGCAGCAGCCCCCCGGCGATGGTGGCGCCCGAGCGCGACACGCCGGGGATCATGGCCAGACACTGGAACAGGCCGATCAGGAAATAGACCCGGAACGGATAGCGATCCGCGTCCAGATAGGCCGGGATCTTGTTCATCCGGTCCAGCCACAGCAGCAGCACCCCGCCGACGATCAGGGCGATGCAGATGATCAGCGGCGTCTCGAACAGCACTGTCTTGATGAAGCCATAGGCCAGAAAGCCGATCACTACGGCGGGAAGGAAGGCGACCAGCAGGCCGATCAGAAAGCGTCGCGCCTCGGCATCGAACGGCCAGCGCGTCGCCAGCGTCCACAGCCGTCTGAAATAGATGCTGATGATGGCCAGCAGGGCGCCCAGCTGGATGACGATTTCAAACGTCTTGCCCGTGCTTTCAAAGCCGAGGAAATGCCCCAGCAGCAGCAGATGGCCGGTGGAAGACACCGGAATGAACTCGGTCAATCCTTCGACCAGACCCAGAAGGATCGCCGTCAGCCAGTCCGCCATGAATGCTCCGTCTCGGTTTTCAGGTCCGGGGGTCAGGCGCGCCGCGCCCTGCGGCGTCGCGTCCGCCCTTCCATAGCGCCCCGGCCTGCTCGCCGCCATTGGCGCGGGCGCGGTTTTGGGCGACAAGGGCGAGGAAATGACCGTCTCCCCCCTCGACGCCGCAAATGAGACCACCCGTCGGATCACCACCTTGTCGGTGGCGACGGCGGTTCTGCTGATCATCATGAAGGCCTTCGCCCTGGGAGCGTCCGGCTCGGTCTCCATCCTGGCCAGTCTGGCGGATTCGACGCTGGACCTGATCGCGTCGCTGGCGACCTTCTTCGCCGTGCGTTGGGCGGCCCTGCCGCCGGACGACGCGCACCGCTATGGCCACGGCAAGGCGGAGGGGCTGGCCTCTCTGGTGCAGGCGGGCATGGTGCTGGCGTCCAGCGTCTTCATCGGCTGGGAGGCTGTGCAGCGCATCTTCGATCCGCGCCCCGTCACCTCGGGCGGCTGGGCGATCGGCGTGGTCGTCCTGTCCATCGCCATAACGTCCGCCCTGGTGTGGATGCAGACGCAGGCGGTGAAGAAGACCGGCTCCCTGGCGGTGGCGGGCGATCGCGCCCATTACGCCGCCGACCTGGCCTCCAACGTCGTGGTGCTGATCGGCGTGGTCTCCGGCTCCCTGCTCAAGGCGCCTGGACTGGACGCGGCGGCGGGTCTGGTGGTCGCGGTCTGGCTGGCCTGGGGGGCGCTGAATCTGTTGAGGGGCGCAGCCGATCACCTGCTGGACCGCGCCGCTTCGGACGAGGACCGCGCCGCCATCGTCGCGGCGGTGACCGAGGACGCCCGCATCGCCAACGTCCACCAACTGCGCACCCGCATGACCGGCCAGGCGCTGATGGTGCAGATGCATGTCGATCTGGACCCTGATCTCAGCCTGAAGGCCGCGCACGGCATCACCCTGGACGCGGAGAAACGGGTGCTGAAGGCGTTTCCTCACGCCGACATCATGATCCACGCCGATCCGCGCGGCGCCGCCGAACCGCACGGCGGCCCCTTGGCTTCGGCGCGGCCGACGGGACCGGAGCCGGTCAAGGCTGAACCCAACGGCCCCCAACCGGATCAGTGCGACGCCCCGGACGCGCCCTCGAAGCGGGTCGGCCCCTGGTCCTGAGGCCCTGCGGCAATCGCGCGCGGTAAACGGAGCCTTAACGGGCGCGGGCGCATTGAAGGCGGACGATGTCCACGCCCGCCGTCCTGTATCATTTCGCCTTTCATCCGGCTTCGCGCACGGCGCGGCTGGCGCTGGGCGAGGCCAAGGTCGAGTACGCCGAGGAGCCGGTCCGGCCGTGGGAGGGCGACTGCCCGCTGTTCGAGCTGAATCCCTCGGGCATGCCGCCGGTCCTGAGCGTGACCGAGAAGGGCAGGGGCCTGACCCTGTGCGAACAGGACGCCATCCTCGGCTGGCTGGAAGACCGCGCCAAGGGCGATTTCCTGCTGCCGTCCGACATGGCCGAGCGGGCCGAGGCGCGCCGTCTGGCGACCTGGTTCAGCCGCCGTTTCACCGATGAGGTCGACGCCGTCCTGCTGCATGAGCGGATGGAGAAGCCGTTGCTGCGCATGGGGCCGCCCGACGCCCGGATGCTGCGCGAGGGCCGCGAATTCCTGAAGGGCCACCTGACGGTTCTGGAGCCGCTGGCGGCCGGCCGCGAATGGCTGGCGGGTCGCCGTCTCAGTCAGGCCGACCTGATCGCGGCGGGCCATCTGTCGGTGCTGGACTATTTCGGCGAGATCGCCTGGGCGTCCTGGCCCTCGCTGAAGCTGTGGTACTCCAAGCTGAAGTCGCGCCCCTGTTTCCGCCCCCTGCTGGGTGACCGCTTCCCCGGCGTCCACCCCGCGCCCTGGTACGCCGACCTCGACTTCTGAGGGCCGGGAGGGCTAAAGCGCCCTCATGGCGGCCGATCCCCGCATCTTCATCCGACAGCGCGCCGCCGAACTGGGCTTCGGCGTGTGCCGCTTCGCCTCGGCCAGCGAGCCGTGGAGCGCGGGCGAGCGGTTGGCCTATTTCGTCGATGCCGGCCGCCACGGCGACATGGGCTGGATGGAGACGACGCTGGAGCGCCGCGCCCACCCCACCGCCATGTGGGACGGCGCTCGGACCGCCATCGTCCTGGGCATGAACTACGGCCCCGACGAAGATCCTCGGCCTGAGCTGGAGGAGGCGTCGGCGGGCTATATCTCCGTCTATGCGCGCGGCGACGACTATCATGAGGTGATCAAGGGGCGGCTGAAGATCCTGGCCGGTCAGATCGCTGCGCGGCTCAAGCAGGAGGTCAAGGTCTTCGTCGACACAGCCCCCCTGATGGAGAAGCCGCTGGCCCAGCGCGCAGGCCTGGGCTGGCAGGGCAAGCACACCAACCTGCTCAGCCGCACCCACGGAAACTGGCTGTTTCTGGGCACGATCCTGACCGCCGCCGAAATCGAGCCGGACGAGGCCGAGATCGAGCACTGCGGCCGCTGCACCGCCTGTCTGGACGCCTGTCCGACCAAGGCTTTTCCGGCGCCGTTCCAGATCGACGCCCGACGCTGCCTCTCCTATCTGACCATCGAATATGCGGGCGCCTGGCCTCGCGAGTTCCGCATCGCCACGGGCAACCGCATCTATGGCTGCGACGACTGTCTGGCGGCCTGTCCGTGGAACAAGTTCGCCCAAACCGCATCGGAGGCCCGGCTTCAGGCGCGCGATGCGCTGAAGTCGCCGCCGCTGACAGACCTGCTGGCGCTGGACGACCCCGCGTTCCGCGCCCTGTTCACCAAGAGCCCGGTCAAGCGCATCGGCCGCGACCGCTTCATCCGCAACGCCCTCTATGCGGCGGGCAATTCCGGGGACGCCGTGCTGATCGCGCCGGTCGAGGCCCTGCTGGACGATCCCGCCCCCGTGGTGCGCGGCGCGGCGATCTGGGCGCTGGCGCGTCTGTCGCCGGAACGGTTCGCGACCGAGCGCGCGGCGCGGCTGGCGCATGAAACAGACGAAGAGGTCAAACAGGAATGGTCCTTCTCCCCTTGAGGGAGAAGGATCACTCGACGTCAAACGCCAGCAACAGCGTCTTCTGCGCAGGGTTGGCGTTGTCGTCGGACAGGATGTAGAGGCGCACGTTTTCGCCCCTCGCCTCGGCGGCGACGCCCTCGAAATTGTCCGTCAGCCCCGGCAGCTTCAGCTCGATCAGCACCGGCCCCAGCGTCCCGTCCGCAGCCATGCGGCGCACGTGGGCGCGCACGTCGAAGGGGGGCCGCCACGACCGCTGGACCGTGAACCAGCCGTCTCCGCCCGGATCGCGATCCAGTCCCGTCAACCGCCAGCTATCGGCGGGCGGGCTCGGCCGGGTCACGACGCGACAGCCTTGCGTCGAGCAGTCCCACACTCCGCCGTCTTCGCCCCCGACGCGCCAGCCGCCGGGCGCGGCCGCCAGCCCCTCCATGCCTTCGTTCAAGGGAAAGTTCGCTGCCGGGTGCAGCTGCGCTAGCGGTCGGGCGCGCAGGGCGTCCAGAGGGCCGTAGCTCCAGATGCGGTGTTCGCGTTCGAAGCTGACCAGCACCTCGCCGTCGTCGGTCAGGGCCAGCCCTTCGGCGTCGCCCATGCGCTTTTCGGCGATCGGTTCGCCGTCGGTCAGCGTCAGGCGCCGCACTCGCAGGTCATGCAGCCCGGCCAACTTGCCGTCTGCATCTAGCTCCAGCCGCCCGCGCACCAGGTCGCCGGTGTCGGACACGGCGACGAAACCGCCGTCGCCCGTCAGCTTCAGGTCCGACAGGCCGTGCAGGGTGGAGGCGGGCGCTGCGATCAACTGCACCCCGCCCGCATAGCGCACGCCCTTGGCCAGCCTGGCGCCGCCCGGCCAACCCAGACCGACCTGCCGGGTCGAACCGCCTGCGGGCGACCAGCCGTCGGCTGTAGCCCCGGGCGTCCAGGGATGGGAGGTCGCCGCCGCCCCGGCGCAGGCGGCCAGGGCGAGAGAGATCAGGGCGGCGACATGGAGGCGCCGGTTCACGCCGCGCGCTTGTGCGAGGGCCGCCCCGTCCTGGCGCTGACGGTCTTGGGTTCGGCCTCGAACAGTTCGGCCAGCTTCTCGGTCATGGCGCCCGCCAACTGCTCCACATCGACGATGGTCAGGGCCCGGCGATACCAGCGGGTCACGTCGTGGCCGATGCCGATGGCCAGCAGTTCGACCGGGCTGCGCGTTTCGATCTTCTCGATCACCTGGCGCAGATGCTTGTCCAGATAGAGGGCCGCATTGGCTGACTGGGTGGAGTCATCGACCGGCGAACCGTCCGAGATGACCATCATGATCTGCCGCGCCTCGGGACGGGCCAGCAGGCGGTCGTGCGCCCATTCCAGCGCCTCGCCGTCGATGTTCTCCTTCAGCAGGCCCTCGCGCATCATCAGGCCCAGGTTCTTCTTTGACCGGCGCCAGGGCGCGTCGGCGCTCTTGTAGATGATGTGGCGCAGGTCGTTCAGGCGGCCGGGGTTGGCGGGCTTGCCCGCGCTGATCCAGGCCTCGCGGCTCTGTCCGCCCTTCCAGGCGCGGGTGGTGAAGCCCAGGATCTCGACCTTGACCCCGCACCGTTCCAGCGTCCGCGCCAGGATGTCGGCGCAGACCGCCGCCACCATGATCGGCCGCCCGCGCATCGAACCCGAGTTGTCCAGCACCAGGGTCACGACCGTATCGCGGAACGGGCTTTCGCTCTCCATCTTGAACGACAGGGGGCTGGTCGGGTCGGTGATCACGCGGGTCAGGCGCGCCGTGTCCAGCATCCCTTCCTCAAGGTCGAACATCCAGCTGCGGTTCTGCTGGGCCAGCAGACGCCGTTGCAGCTTGTTGGCCAGGCGCGAGACCACGCTGCCCAGGGTCGACAACTGGGCGTCCAGCAGGGCGCGCAGCCGGTCCAGCTCCATCGGGTCGCACAGTTCGGCCGCGTCGATGACCTCGTCGAATGCGGTGGTGAAGGCGTGATAGACCTCGACCGCGCGGCCGTCGTCCTGGGTCTGCTGATGGTTGGGGCGCTCGCCCTCGCTCAGTTCAGGGGCGTCTTCCTGTCCTTCGCCGTCCGGTTCGCCCGGCGTGCCGTCGGGGCGGGCCTGACGATCATCGTCGGCGGACTGATCGTCGGCCGAGCCGTCCAGCGACTCGCCGCCGTCGCCGCCGTCCTGTTCTTCCTGTTCGTCCGGTTCAGCCTGGTCTTGATCCGGCTTTTCGGCGTCGTCCTCGCCGTCTTCCTCCGAATCGCCGCCATCGGCGTCGCCGGGGTCCAGGTCCAGCGCGCGCAGAAGGTCTTTCAGCCGCGCGCCGAAGGCCGCCTGATCGTCGCCCGACGCCGCCAGGGCGTCCAGTTCGGCGCCCGCCTTGGCCTCCAGCTCGGCGCGGACCCGGTCCAGCATGGTCCGGGCGCCGTCGGGCGCGGGCTCGCCCGTCATCCGCTCGCGCAGCAGAAGGGCGGCGGCCTCAGCCACCGGCACCTGCTCCGCCTCGGCGCGCAGGGCGCCCGACTTCTCCAGCCGGGTCAGCAGCGCCGAGTCCAGATTGCGCCGCACGCCCCTCAGTTCGCGCGCGCCGACGGCCTCGACGCGGGCCTGTTCGACGGCGTCGAACACCTCTGCGGCGTTGATGTCGTTCGGGCGCAGCCGCGCGTCCAGGGCTGCGTCATGATTGGCCAGGCGCAGGGCCAGCCGGTCGGCCTGACCGCGCAGGGCCGCGCTTTCGGGCCCGCGCGGATCGCGCGGCGGGTGCGGCAGGGTCAGGACCCCGCCCGTCAGCCTCGGTCCGTCCGAACCGAAGCGCACCTCCAGCTCGGCCTGTTCGGCCAGCGCCCGCGCCGCGTGCGACAGGGCGCGTTTAAAGGTCTCTACGGGGGTCTCTGCGGCGGCCATGCGCCACACATAGACCATGCCGCGCCGGGGGGAAGAGGGCGAGACGTCCTAGGACGATGATTGCCGCCTAGAAAGGCTCAGGGACGGATGGCGCGTTTGGGCAAGCGTTTCGCGTTCGCCAGTCGACAGACGTCTTGTCGTATGTTGGAGCCCGTCATTTGGCCGCGATAGCAATCTTCGCGGACTTCATCTCCAGGACGCGGCGCCGAGCGATCGCGCACCCAGCCGCCCACGGGCATGGCGGCTGCTGATTGGGCGTGAACAGGCGTGGTGGTCGACGTCGACAGGATCAGACTGAAAAGAAGCGGCGTGAACATGAGGAACACCTTTTGTCTGCGTTAAGCATCAGCCCACAGGGCGACCGCCAGGAGAGCGCGGCACCGGAAGTTCGCCCCAGCGCGAGCCCTGCATTTCGCGTATCACGTCAGACGACATCTGTTCGCGCTGGCTACTGTTCAAAGGCACCTTGCGGCAGACGCGTTGCTGGATGGTGCTGCCCATGGCCCGCTCCCAGCCGCAGACCGTACGGGTGGGGACGTTGGCCACCGTCGGCGATCGCGCGGAAATGGCCCGCGTGGGGGAATTGGACGTGATGGGCTGGCGGCGTTCCGCTGTGGCCGTGTCGTCGTTCTGCATCGGAGCGCCGCTAACAATCAGTAGGGCGATGGTCGAAATCAGCATGGCGAAGCCTCCATGGGCACATTCGACGGCTACTATGAGGGCAGTCTTAAAATCTTACAACGTCGTTCTTTCAACGGCTCCGCTTAGACCTGACGGGGTTTAACCCGCACCCGCATGACGCCTCCGGGGCCGACCTCGACATCGAACCGACCGGCGGCGCGGATCAGTTCGGACAACTTGGTGTGACCATAGGTGCGCTGGTCGAAATCGGGATAGGCGTTGCGCAGCCGACTGCCGATGCCGCCCATCGCCACCCAGCCGTCGCCGTCTTCGTCCATATCGGCGATGGCCTTGGCGATCAGACGCCCGGCTTCGGACGGTTTGCGGCGAGCGGGGGCGGGGGGCGTCGCCGCGGCCTCGTCATTGGTCTCGGGCGACGGGACCGTCAGGTTCTCGGTATAGATGAAGCGGGTGCAGGCCTGACGGAAGCTCTCGGGCGTCTTCTGCTCGCCGAAGCCGTAGACCGGGACGCCCTGCTCGCGGATGCGCGCCGCCAACCGGGTGAAGTCGCTGTCCGACGACACCAGGCAGAAGCCGTCAAACCGTCCCGAATGCAGCAGGTCCATCGCGTCGATGACCAGGGCGATGTCGCCCGAGTTCTTGCCCTTGGTGTTCTGGAAATTCTGCTGCCACTGGATCGCCCAGCGCGGCAGGACGTCGATCCAGCCGCGTAGCGCCGGACTGGCCGCGTCGCCATAGATGCGCCGCGCCGAAGCCTCGCCCAGCGTAGCGATTTCGGTGAACAGGGCCTCGGCGATGCGGGCCGAGGCGTTCTCGCCGTCGATCAGCACGGCCAGGCGCGGGGCGCGGGCGGAAGGGATCAGGGCGTCGGTCGGCATGAAGGCTCCGGCTGAAGGCAGCAGACGACGGGAAGGCTCGCCTCCACGGCCTTTCGGGTCAACCGCAAAGCAAAACGGCCGGCGGGTCGCCCCGCCGGCCGTCTCGTTACGTCTGGATGAAGCGGCTTACTGGGCTGGCTTACTGGGCAGGCTTCGGCGCCTCGGCGGCGCGCACCTCGACCGGCAGGCCCAGGGCGTCCAGCTG
The DNA here is from genome assembly GCF_047716865.1 of Brevundimonas sp. S1H14. NCBI lineage: Bacteria > Pseudomonadati > Pseudomonadota > Alphaproteobacteria > Caulobacterales > Caulobacteraceae > Brevundimonas > Brevundimonas sp. S1H14. Next base: position 601,573 of record NZ_CP136679.1, read on the forward strand.
CGGTTTGACCACCGAGGCGTCGCCGACCACCACCCAGACGAAGCTGTCGGGCTTGATCGCGGCGCGGGCGGCGGCGTCCATCTGCTCGGCCGTCAGGGCGTTGATGCGGCCCGCCAGCGTCTCCTGATAGTTGTCCGGGCGGCCGTACAGGGCGTTCGAGCGCAGGGCGCCCAACACCTGGAACGACGTCTCATAGCTGCCCGACAGACCGCGCGTGTCGCCCAGAACGGTGCGCTCGCGCTCAGCCGCCGTCACGCCGTCAGCGCCCAGGAAACGCTCGTACTGACCGATCAGGGCGGCGATGGACTCGCCGGTGCGGTTGGCCTGCACCGGGGCGTTGACGATGTAGGGCGAGCGGTGCTGCAGGGTGCTGACGTTGCCGCGCACCCCGTAGGACCAGCCCTTGGTCTCGCGCAGATCGGCGTTGATGCGCGACAGGAAGTCGGCGCCCAGGACCGTATTGGCCGTGGTCAGGGTCAGCAGATCGTCCGTGCCCGACACCGGCAGCACCTGACCGCCATAGATCAGCGACTGCGGCGACTGCGGACGGTCGATCAGGACGATGCGGGCCGAGGTCTGGGGCAGGGCGGCGTCGAAGGCCTTGGTTCCCTTGGCCGTCGACGGCGCGCGCCAGTCGCCGAATGCGGCTTCCAGCTGCGGCTTCAGCTCGGCCAGCGGCAGGTCGGACACCACGAACAGTTTGGCGTTGTCGGGACGGATCCAGCGGGCGTGTTCGGCCATCAGGTCGTCGCGCGACAGGCTGCGGATCACCGCCTCGTCGCCCGTACCGCTGAAGGAGCGGCCATAGGGGTGGTTCTCGCCATAGATCAGCGGCGGCAGGGCGCGGCCGGCTATGGCGCCCGGCTGGGTCTTCTCATTGGCCAGGCCCGCCAGACGAGTGGCGCGCAGGCGCTCGATCTCGGCCGGGGCGAAGGCGGGGTTACGCACCACGTCCGACAGCAGGGCCAGCGACGGCTGCAGATTGGTCGTCACAGCCGACAGATTGGCCACCGTACGGTCCATCGAGGAGCCGACGGAGACGCTGGCGCCCAGACGTTCCTGCGCCTCGGCCAGGGCCTTGGAATCGCGCGTCGTCGTGCCTTCCTGCATGACGTTCAGCATCAGGGTGTGGGCGCCCAGACGGTCGGCGCGGTCGGCGGCGACCCCGGCGTCGAACTCCAGCGCCACGCGCGTCACCGGCACGGTGGTCGAGCGGGCGTAGACGATCTCGACGCCGTTCGACAGGGCGGCGCGCTCCACCGCCGGGAAGACAACGTTGGACACCTGGCCGATGGCGGGGGCGGCGTCGCGGGCGACGCGCTGGATCGGCTCGGCCGGCGTCGGGGTCGCGCCCGACGGCGCGGCGGCGGCTTCGGCATAGGCCTCACGCTCGCCCGGCATGACGATCTGGCTGTAGACGGGGCGGCTCAGCCATTTGCTCATGGCCGCCTGGACCTGGGCCGGGGTCACCGCCGCATAGGCCGCCAGCTCCTTTTTGTAGAAGTCGGGATCGTTCGAATACAGCTGCCCCTCGGCCAGGACCGAGGCCTTGCCGTTGGCCATTTCCAGCCCCTGGATGCGCTGCGAGGCGTAGCGCGTGACCACCCGGTCGATCTCGTCCTGGGTCGGGCCGTTGGCGATCAGGTCGGCCAGCACCTCGTCCATGCGCTTGGCCACGGCGTCGGCGTCGGCCCCCGGCTTGACCATGGCGGAATAGCTGAACATGCCGACGCGCTGGAACACCTGATTACCGGCCGACACGCCCGAGGCCGTCTGCTCGTCGCGCACCAGGACGTTGTCCAGACGCGAGCTGGCCAGGCCGCCCAGCACCGAGGCGCCGACGCTCAGCGGCACGGAGTCCGGATCGCCCAGGCCCGGCACGGCCCAGGTGCGGCTGATGCGGGTCTGGGCCACGCGGTCGTGCAGCACCTGTTCGACCGGCGCCGCCAGCGTCGGCACGGGGGCCGCCGCCGGGGTGTTGACCGGGCCGCGTGCGATGGAGCCGAAATATTTCTCGGTCAGCTCGCGGGCCTTGGCTTCATTGATGTCGCCTGACAGGACCAGGACGGCGTTGTTCGGGCCGTAGTTCTGGCGGAACCAGTCGCGCACCGTCTCCATGCTGGCGGCGTCCAAATCGTCCATCGAGCCGATGGTCGAGTGGCGATAGGGGTGCCCCTCGGGGAACAGGGCTTCCAGCGTGGCGTAATAGGTCATGCCGTAGGGCTGGTTGTCGCCCTGGCGCTTTTCGTTCTGGACGACGCCGCGCTGCAGATCCAGCACCTCCTGGCTGACCTGACCCAGCAGATAGCCCATGCGGTCGGATTCCAGATAAAGCGTGTACTCCAGCGCCGGGGTCGGCACCGTCTGGAAATAGTTGGTGCGGTCGAACCAGGTCGTGCCGTTCAGGCCCGTGGCGCCCGCTGCGTTCATCGTCTGGATGTGGCTGGAAGGCGAGTTCTCCGACCCGCCGAACATCAGGTGCTCGAACAGGTGGGCGAAGCCGGTCGACCCCTTGGGCTCGTCCTTGGAGCCGACGTTGTACCAGACCGACACCGCCACCACGGGCGCCTTGCGGTCCTCGTGCACCAGAACGGTCAGGCCGTTCTCCAGCTGAAAGCGCTGCCACGGAATATCGACGCGGGCGATCAGCTCAGACACCGGCGCGCCGCGCAGAGGCTGGGCCTGAGATGGGGCCTGAGTTGCAGCGGCGGCAGTCGCGACGGCGGTCGCGACGGGCGCGGCCAGAACGGGCGTGCTCACGGCCAGAAGGGCGGCGAGGGCTACGGAAGAGGCGGCAAGGCGCATGGTGGTCAGTCCCCAACGGATCATGTTGGGACGGACCTTAGCCGCGTAAATGCGTCCCGCAACGCGGCACATGGTTACATGAACGATTGTTCATGTTCGGCGCCCAGGCCCGCGCGGCGTCCGATCGGCCGAAAACAGCCGCTTCGCCTCAGGCGCGCTTGCTGGGCAGGAAGGGCGAGAAGGTGATGACGGTGAAGGTGTCGCGGATGTGCGGGCGCGTCTGCACCTGCTTGGTCACGAAGGTGCCGATGTCGGCGTCCTTCGGCAGCTGGAACTTGGCCAGAAGGTCGTGCTGGCCCGATGTCGAATAGACCTCGCTCACATTCTCGACATTATCGACCAGATCGGCCGCAACATCGTTGGCGTAGCCCAACTCGCATTTGATGAAGACGAAAATGGCGGTCATCATGGCCTTCAAGCCTCCCGTTCAAGCGGAGGTCTCTAGCGGATGGAGACGACATGGGTAAGGCTTTGTCGCCCGAGGCGACGCAAGTAGAACGGGCTGCGGCCTATGAGGCGGCCTATAACAATCGCGCCCGCGTGCCGGGCCACCCCGCCATTCTGGATCGCTGGCGCAAGGATTCGCTGCGGGTGATCGACGCCCGACGGCCTGAAACCCTCGAATACGGCCCGTCCGAGCGCCAGAAGATGGAGTGGTTCGACGCCGGCCCCGGCGCCCCGGTCGCCGTCTTCATGCACGGCGGCTATTGGCAGGCGCTGGACCGGGGCTGGTTCGCCTGGGTCGCGCCCGCCCTGCTGGAGCATGGGATCAGCGTCGCCGTGCCGGGCTATGATCTGGCGCCGGGCGTCACGGTCGGCAAGATCATCAGCCAGATGCGCGAGGCGACAGAGTTCGTCCGCGCCCGCAGCGGCAAGCGGCCTTTAGTGTTCGGCCATTCGGTCGGCGGCCACATGGCGGCGGGCATGCTGTCGGAAGGCCGGGCGCGGGCGGCGCTGGCGATCTCGGGCGTGTTCGATCTGGAGCCGCTGATCCACACCACGCTGAACGAGGCGCTGAAGCTGGACGCGCCGGTCGCGCGCGCCCTGTCGCCGATCCACTGGCCCGCGCCGAACGGGGCGACCCCGGGCGGCACGACGCTGGACTGCTGGGTCGGCGGGGCCGAGAGCAACGAATTCGTTCGCCAGAGCCGAGAGATGGCCGCCGCCTGGGGCGGCAAGGGCGCCGACACTCATGTCGAGATCGTTGACGGCGCCGACCACTTCACCGTTCTGGATCCTCTGGCCGATCCGAACAGCCCGATGGTCAAGCGTCTGGTGGAACTGGCGACCGCCGAATAGGCTTCGGCTCTCAGGCTGTAAGGAGTTTTCATGCGTCACGACCGCCTCGCCGTGCTGACCGCCATCGAGACGCAAGGGGTGGTGCCCGTCTTCTACCACCCCGACGCCGAGGTCTGCGCCGAAGTGATCCGGGCCTGCGCGCGCGGCGGCGCGCGGGCGGTGGAGTTCACCAATCGCGGCGACTTCGCCTGGGAGACGTTCACCGCCCTGTCGAAGGAGTTCGCGCGGACTGACCCGGATATCCTGCTGGGCGTCGGCTCGATCCTGGATGCGGCGACGGCGGCCCTCTATCTGGCCTCGGGCGCGCGGTTCGTGGTCAGTCCCTGTCTGGTTCCCGAGGTGGCGCAGGTCTGCAACCGCCGGATGGTGGCCTATTCGCCCGGCTGCGGCTCGGTGCGCGAGATCTCCGAGGCCCAAGGTCTGGGCTGCGAGATCGTCAAGCTGTTCCCCGGCGCCTCGGTCGGCGGGGCGGACTTCGTCAAGGCGGTGCTGGGGCCGATGCCGTGGACCAAGATCATGCCGACCGGCGGGGTCGACCCGGACGAAGCCTCCATCCGCGACTGGTTCGGCGCAGGCATCGTCGCGGCGGGCATGGGGGCCAAGCTGATCACCAAGGCCGCCATCGAGGCGAAGGACTGGGCGAGGATAGAGGCGCAGGTGCGCCGGACGGTCGAAGCGATTGCGGCGTTCAGGGAGAGGTAAAACGGTTCTCCCTCCCCTTCATGGGGAGGGTGGCTGAGCCTGAAAGGCGAAGCCGGGTGGGGGCGGCCGGGTCATTCAAGCGCCGAGGCCAGGATCGCCTGGCCCTCCCCACCCGGTCTCCGCTTCGCTCCGACCACCCTCCCCATGAAGGGGAGGGAGAAGGTCGCGCTCAAGCAGCGAGCCGCCGCGCGGCGAGCGATAGCGCCCAAAAAAAAGAGGCCCCGCCGTTTCCAGCGGGGCCTCTTCATTTTCAGACACGCGCGCCGATCAGGCGGCGGCTTCGTGCTTGGCGGCGAGTTTGGCCTGGTGAGCGGCCATGCCGGCGGCGATCAGCTCTGCGGCTTCGCCCGCGTCGCCCCAGCCGTTGACCTTGACCGACTTGCCCTTTTCCAGATCCTTGTAGCGGGTGAAGAAGTGCTCGATCTGCTCGATCAGGATGGCGGGCAGCTGACGATAGCTGGAGACCTCGGTGTAATAGGGGTTCAGCTTGTCGACCGGCACGGCCAGGATCTTTTCGTCGCCGCCGGCTTCATCGACCATCTTCAGCACGCCGATCGGGCGCGAGCGGATGACGCAGCCCGGCACCACCGGCGTCGGATTCAGCACGATCACGTCGCAGGGGTCGCCGTCATCCGACAGGGTGTGCGGCACGAAACCGTAGTTGCCCGGATAGTACATGGCGGTGTGCAGGAAGCGGTCGACGAACAGGGCGCCCGAGTCCTTGTCCATCTCATACTTCACCGGCAGGCCGCCCTGCGGGATCTCGATGATGACGTTGATGTCCCACGGCGCGTTGGGGCCGACCGGGATGGCGTCGATGTTCATGGTACGCTCTTGTTGCAGGTGCGAACGGGGAGAATTGACGCGCGTGATAAGCTTTGCGCGCCTTTACGGCAAGCGTCGCGGCGATCACGCTTGCCTTGCGCGGGCCGACGTGGCGTCAATCAGGCATGAGTCTGTTCGATTGGATCGCCCTGTTCGTCTTCGTCATCGCCTGGTTGGGCTATGGCCCGCTGATGCGTCTGACAGCGCGACGCAGCGGCTCGCTCAACGTGGACATGCTGTCGGTGCGCGACGCCTGGATGCGCGCCATGACCCACCGCGAGATGCGGCTGATCGACAGCCAGCTGCTGGGCCATTCGATCAACTCGGGCTCCTTCTTCGCCTCGACCAATCTGCTGCTGATCGCCGCAGTGGCGGGCGTGCTGTTCGGAGGGGAGGCGGCCCTGCGCGGTTTCGCCGCCGTCGGCGCCGAGGCCGTCACGCCGCGCCTGATGGAGGCCAAGCTAGCTCTGGTGCTGCTGTGCCTGGCGCGCGGCTTCCTCGACTTCATCTGGGCGCTGCGCCAGCTGAACTACACTGTCGCCCTGATCGGCGCGGCGCCGGAAATCCATGAAGAGGCCGACCGCGTCGCCTATGGCCGGGCCGTGGCGCGGGTGCTCAATCCCGCCCTGACCAACTTCAATCAGGGTGTGCGCGGCTATTATTTCGCCCTGGCCGCCGCCGCCTGGCTGTTCGGGCCGCTGTGGCTGCTGCTCGGCGCAGTGTCTGTGTTCGCCCTGCTGGCCTGGCGCCAACTGGCCTCCCCCGCCGCCGGCGCCATTCGCCAGGCCCGGCGCCTGCTGGAGCGGGGCTAAGGCCATCTCGCAGTTGCGAAGGCGGCCATGACGCCCGGCGCCCGGAGAACGGCCAAACTTCGTAACATCCCGTGATTGTATAAGGTTGAATCGGGCCTTGTTTTTTTGTGCGCTGCAAACTAACTTTGCTTTCGACGCTTTCGGGCGTCTTGCCCTTCCTGGGCGTTTCCTCCCTATAGACTTTCCAAAGCCGCGCCGTTTGGCGCGGCTCTTTTTTGTCCCGCGCCCAATCGTTAGGCGACTTGTCGTCAGGCGCGCCAGTCGGCGCACAACTCGGCGATCACCCGTCGCAGGGCCGAGCGGCAGCGGTTCCAGCCGGGGGAGGGGGCCCAGGCGGCCTCGTCCCAGTACAGGCCCCGGCTCAGTTCCACCTGAATGGCCTCAAAGCCCTCGTCCGGCCGTCCCCACCGCTGGGTCGCATAGCCGCCCGCATAGGGCCGGTTCAGCCCTACCGTCAGCCCCTGCGCTTCGAACAGCCGTCGCAGCCGCCGCGTCAAGGCCACGTCGCAACTGGTCCCATGCCGGTCGCCCAGCACTACGTCCACCGCGCCGCCTGTCGCCCGCGCAGGCATGGAGTGCCAGTCGACCAGCACCGCCCGCCCGACGCGCGATCGCGTCGCCTGCATCATCTGCGTCAGGGCCGCGTGATAGGGGGCATGGACCTGCGCCACCCGCGCCTCGGCCTCGCTCTTGGTCAGGCGTCGGTCGTACAGAGGCGTCCCGTCTCCCGCCAGACGCGCCACCACGCCGTATCCGGCCAGAGCCTTGGCGGTGGCGGGCGCCTCGTCCGCGTCGATGATCAGGGCCGGATCCCACTCGTCCGGCGCCCTGTTCAGATCCACATAGGCCCGGCCGAACCGCGCGGCGATCACGGCGGCGCCCTCCTTCGGCCCGCAGTCGATCAATTGATCCACGGCGGCGTCCTCTGCGCTGCGGACGGCGCGGACAGAGGCGGCGGTCTTCATGTCCTCCGGATAGACGTCCCCCGAATGCGGCGAGGCGAACACCAACGGCGTCGCGCGCCCGGCGTCGGCCGGAACGATCCAGAAGGGCGACTGAGGCGCATCCATGCTTCGCCCATAGCCTGCTTCGCGCGCAAAGGCGCGTCTGGCGAGGTCGCCCTTCCTCTTCATCGCCGGTTTACCCGGCCTGCCTAGGCTGTCGGCTGATTTCCAACGGTTTAGACTCGATCATGGCGCGCATTCTTCTGGCCGAAGACGACAACTCCCTTCGCGGCTTTCTGACCCGCGCGCTCGAGCGGGCCGACCATGAGGTCGTGGCCTGCGAGAACGGCGACGACGCCATCGACGCCCTGGACCAGGGCCCCTACGACCTGCTGCTGACCGACATCGTCATGCCGGGCGCCGACGGGATCGAGGTCGCCCGCGTCGCCGCCGCCCGTCAGCCTGGCCTGCGCATCATGTTCATCACCGGCTTCGCCGCCGTCGCCCTCAGCGCCGCTCAGGCCTCGCCCCAGGCCAAGGTCCTCTCCAAACCCGTCCACCTGCGCGACCTGGTGAACGAGGTCGAACGCATGATCGCGGCCTAAGCGAAAGAAAAGTCGGAGAAAGGCGCCGAACCCCCTTGCAGCCCCCGCAAACTGCGGGTTATAGACGCCGCCTTCCCGCCCACCGGCCCAACCGCCGAGGGGCCGCAGAACAGGCGGACGCGTAGCTCAGCGGGAGAGCACTACGTTGACATCGTAGGGGTCACAGGTTCAATCCCTGTCGCGTCCACCATTCTTTTCAAGCAGTTATCTGGGATGCGTGGCGCGAGGGCGGTTTCACTTGCGCCGGGTTTGCCTCTGTCGGCGTGTGACGAGCTGTTCGCCAGCTTCGAGCCTCTTGCTGTCCGGGGTCGCATTTTCTTCGGCAAATGGTCGTGGCGTCATCGATCTGTCCGGGATTTCTGCGCGGGCCCTTGGTTTACATTCGGCGTAGCTTGCCGCCCAATCCCCCATTGGCGACGCTTGTTTGCGCGCCTGGCTCTCGAGGGGAGCCGTGACGCTTATTGGGGGTTGATGATGAAGAAACTGCTTGTCGCCGCGGTGTCGGCGCTCGCTCTGGCCGGGCCGGTCATGGCTCAGGACGCGGCGCCGGCCGGGGCGCGTTCGGATGCGGCGCGTGAACGTGGCGAGGCGGCCATTCCGCCGCCCGTGATGTCCGAGACCCGCCACACCGGCGTCTTCGGCGGGCAGCGCATCGCCTACCGCGCCATCGCCGGAGAGACCTATCTGAAGGACAAGGACGGCAAGCCGCTCGCGGCTATGGTCTCCTACAGCTACATCAAGGAAGGCCCGACCGATCCGAACCGTCCCGTGACCTTCCTGTGGAACGGCGGTCCTGGCTCGGGCTCGCTGTGGCTGCACATGGGCGCCTTCGGACCCAAGCGCGTGGTCGTGCCCTCCGACGCCAAGGATGACGGCGCCGCGCCGTTCCCGATCATCGACAACGTCGATTCCCTTCTGGACGTCACCGACATCGTCTTCATCGACCCGATCGGCACCGGCTTCAGCCGCGCCCTGGGCAAGACCGACCCCGCCGACTACTGGGGCGTGACCAAGGACGCCAAGTCCATCGCCGAGTTCATCCGCCTGTGGCTGAACGAGCATGGCCGCTGGAATGCGCCGAAATTCATCGGCGGCGAAAGCTATGGCACCACGCGTTCGGCGGCGGTGATCCATGAGCTGGAAGGCAGCTATACTGACGTTTCGATCAACGGCATCCTGCTGATCTCGTCGATCCTGGACTTCAGCCTGGCGGCCGATGCGCAGGGCAATGAATTGGGCTTCGTCACCAATCTGCCGTCGATGGCGGCGACGGCCTGGTATCACGACAAGGTGCCGAACAAGCCTGCCACGGTGGAAGAGTTCGTCGCCGAGGCCCGCGCCTGGGCCATCGGCCCCTACGCCACCGCCCTGCTGAAGGGCAATGATCTGACGGCGGAAGAGCGGGCGGCCATTCTGCCGCAGCTGTCGCGCTATACCGGCGTGTCCCAGACCTATCTGAGCAACGCCAACCTGCGCCTGTCGCCCAGCCGTTTCTACAAGGAGCTGCTGCGCGATCGCGGCCTGACCATCGGCCGTCTGGACACCCGCTACACCGGCGTCGACTATGACAATGCCGGCGACCGGCCGGACAATGACCCCAGCTTCTACGGCATCGACGGCGCCTATACCGCCGCCATGAACGCCTGGGCGCGCGAAGGTCTGAAGTATTCGCCCGACGTGGTCTATTCCTCGATCGGCGGCACGCGCGGCTGGGACTGGAACCTTCCTTCCGCCGGGCGCGGCGGGGCTGAGTATCTGAATGTGGCCCCCTATATCGGCCGCGCCCTGCGTGAGAACAGCGGCCTGCGCGTCTGGGTGGGGCAGGGGTACTACGACTTCGCCACCCCCTTCTTCGGCGCCGAATATTCGCTGAACCGTCCAGGCTTCCCGACCGACGGCCGCATCGAGTGGCACTACTACCACGCCGGCCACATGATGTACGTGCGTGAAGACGACCTGAAGAAGCTGTCCAGCGACATCCGCTCCTTCATCCGCGCGCGCTAAACAAGCGCCCGCCAAGGCTGAGACGCCGCCCGTTCCTCATGCAGGGACGGGCGGCGTTTTTCCGTCGCCCCTGAGCGGCGATGAAGGACGCCGGTCGTCCCTGAGGTCTGATCTTCGCCTCCTTGCGCGTCAGCGTCGTGGCGCAAAGCCGCGCGCCGTGCTACGCGCGCCGGACCATGACGACGCCCCCTATCGAACGCATCCGCAACTTCTCGGTGGTCGCCCACATCGACCACGGCAAGTCGACCCTGTCCGACCGCCTGATCCAGTTCACGGGCGGCCTGACCGCGCGCGAAATGTCCGAGCAGGTGCTCGACAACATGGACATCGAGAAGGAGCGCGGCATCACCATCAAGGCGCAGACCGTGCGCCTGAACTACAAGGCCAAGGACGGGCTCGACTACGTCCTGAACCTGATGGACACGCCGGGCCACGTCGACTTCGCCTATGAGGTGTCGCGCTCGCTGGCCGCCTGTGAAGGCTCGATCCTGGTGGTGGACGCCTCGCAGGGCGTCGAGGCGCAGACGCTGGCCAACGTCTATCAGGCCATCGACAACAACCACGAGATCGTCCCGGTCCTGAACAAGATCGACCTGCCCGCCGCCGAGCCGGAGCGGGTCAAGGCCCAGATCGAGGACGTCATCGGTCTGGACGCCTCGGACGCCATCGAATGCTCGGCCAAGTCGGGTCTGGGCATCGAGAATGTGCTGGAAGGCATCGTCGCGCGCCTGCCTGCGCCCAAGGGCGACATCAACGCCCCGCTGAAGGCCATGCTGGTCGACGCCTGGTACGACCCTTATCTGGGCGTGGTGCTGCTGGTGCGCGTCTTCGACGGCGTGCTGAAGGCGGGGATGCGCGTCAAGATGATGCAGACCGGCTCGACCCATCTGGTTGACCGCGTCGGCGTCTTCCTGCCCAAGAACACCCCGGTCGAGCAGCTTGGCCCCGGCGAGGTCGGCTTCATCACCGCCCAGATCAAGGAAGTCGCCCACGCCGCCGTCGGCGACACCATCACCGACGAGAAGAAGCCCACGGCTGAACCGCTGAAGGGCTTCAAGGAAGTCCAGTCGGTGGTCTTCTGCGGCCTGTTCCCGGTCGACGCCGCCGATTTCGAGGACCTGCGCGCCGCCATCGGCAAGCTGCGCCTGAACGACGCCAGCTTCACCTATGAGATGGAGAGCTCGGCCGCCCTTGGCTTCGGCTTCCGCTGCGGTTTCCTGGGACTGCTGCACCTGGAGATCATCCAGGAGCGCCTGAGCCGCGAGTTCAACCTCGACCTGATCGCGACGGCGCCTTCGGTCGTCTACAAGATCGGCCTGCGCGACGGGACCGAGATGGACCTGCACAATCCGGCCGACCTGCCGGACGTCATGCAGATCGAGACGATCAGCGAGCCGTGGATCAAGGCCACCATCCTGACCCCCGACGAATACCTCGGCGGGGTGATCAAGCTGTGTCAGGACCGTCGCGGCAGCCAGATCGAACTGTCCTACGTCGGCGCCCGCGCTCTGGTGGTCTATGAGCTGCCGCTGAACGAGGTGGTGTTCGACTTCTACGACCGGCTGAAGTCGATCTCGAAGGGCTACGCCTCGTTCGACTATGAGATCACCGACTACAAGGTCGGCGACCTGGTGAAGATGTCGATCCTGGTCAACGCCGAGCCAGTGGACGCCCTGTCGATGCTGGTCCACCGCGCCCGCGCCGAGACGCGCGGCCGCGGCATGGTCGAGAAGATGAAGGAGCTGATCCCTCCGCATATGTTCACCATCCCGATCCAGGCGGCCATCGGCGGCAAGATCATCGCCCGCGAGACGGTGCGCGCCCTGCGCAAGGACGTGACGTCCAAATGCTACGGCGGCGACGCCACCCGCAAGAAGAAGCTGCTGGAGAAGCAGAAGGCGGGCAAGAAGCGCATGCGTCAGTTCGGCAAGGTGGAGATCCCGCAGGAAGCCTTCATCGCCGCGCTCAAGATGGACGAGGACTGACGGCCGAGCCCGCCCGTCTTCATCCCTGTTCGCACACGGATGATGCCTGGGCGGGTTTGATCCAGGGCAAAGTCATCCCCCTCGGGGTGACGCTGCGATGCGGATCGCTTACATCTCTCGTCAAGGGAGAAACGATATGACGCGATCCAACGCGCCCGCCTATCAGACAGGCTTCGCCAACCACTTCGCCACCGAGGCGGTGGACGGCGCGCTGCCGGTCGGCCGCAACTCGCCGCAGCGCCCGGCGCTGGGCCTCTATGCCGAACAGCTGTCGGGCACGGCCTTCACCGCCCCGCGCGACCACAATCTGCGCAGCTGGCTGTATCGCCTGCGGCCCTCGGCCCAGCACGGGCCGTATAAGCCGTTTGAGCAGGGCCGGGTGCGGTCCGGCCCCTTCACCGAGACGCCGCCCAATCCCAACCGGATGCGTTGGGACCCGCTGCCCATGCCGGACCAGCCGACTGACTGGGTCGAGGGGCTGACCACCTATGGCGGCAATGGTTGCGCCGATTCCGGCACGGGGGTGGGCGTCCACCTCTATGTCGCCAACCGCTCGATGGTCGACCGCGTCTTCTATTCCGCCGACGGCGAACTGCTGATCGTGCCGCAGCAGGGGACGCAGCGCTTCGTCACCGAGATGGGCGTGATCGAGGCGGCGCCGGGCCACATCCTCGTCATCCCGCGCGGCGTCCGCTTCCGCGTCGAGGTTGACGGTGAGGCGCGCGGCTATGTCTGCGAGAACTACGGCGCGCCCTTCCGCCTGCCGGACCTCGGCCCTATCGGTTCGAACGGTCTGGCCAATCCGCGCGACTTCGAGACGCCCGTCGCCTGGTTCGAGGACGTGGATCGCCCGACGCAGTGCGTTCAGAAATACGGCGGCCAGCTGTGGGCCACCACCTTCGATCACAGTCCGCTGGACGTTGTGGCCTGGCACGGCAACTACGCCCCCTGCCGTTATGACACGGCGCGGTTCAACACCATCGGCACGGTCAGCTTCGACCACCCGGATCCGTCGATCTTCACCGTCCTGACTTCGCCCAGCGACACGCCCGGCACGGCCAACTGCGACTTCGTCATCTTCCCGCCGCGCTGGATGGTGGCCGAGGACACCTTCCGTCCGCCGTGGTTCCACAGGAACGTCATGAGCGAGTTCATGGGGCTGATCTTCGGCGAATACGACGCCAAGGCGGGCGGGTTCGCGCCCGGCGGCGCCTCGCTGCACAACCGCATGAGCGGCCACGGCCCTGATCAGGCCAGCTGGGACGGCGCAACCAGGGCGGACCTGAAGCCGCACAAGATCGAGAACACCCTGGCCTTCATGTTCGAGACGCGGATGGCGATCCGCACGACGCAATGGGCCGAACAGACGCCGTTGATGCAGCTGGACTACGACGACTGCTGGACCGGCTTCGAGAAGGGTAAGGTCGAATAGGCCATCAAAAAGGCCCCCGTCGCAGGCGCGGCGGGGGCCTTTTCTATAAGGGTATCGCCGACCTTAGTTGGGCTTGGCGGCGTCCTTGATGGCGTCGGCGCGCTCGCCGGCCGCCTGCTGGGCGTTGTCGGCTTGAGCCTTCATGGCGTCGGCTTGCTGTTCGGCCTCGGCCTTGACGGCGTCGGCCTGAGCCTGCGCCTGGGCGACGGTGGCGTCGGCCTGGGCGTTCAGTTGGTCAGCGGCGGCGTCGCCTTGAGCTTCGACCGCATCCGCGCGGCTGTCCGCAGCTTGCTCAGCCGGGGTTTGGTTGCAGGCAACGAGACCGGCGACGGCGAACAGGGCGGCGGCGGTGAGGGCGATCTTCTTCATGGAATTGCTATCTCCTGAACTCATGAACCCCATTAACGCCGTATTTCAAATTCGGTTCACGCGGCCGTGATCATTTTGCCGGACAGCGCCGACCCTGCGCGCGCAGCCCCCAGCAGGGCGGCGTGTTCGTGCAGGATCACCTTCGTCGGTATGGCGGCCATATAGCCCTCAAACCGCCCCTTGCGCTCGAACCGGCGCCGGAAGGGGCTGGCCTTGATGAAGGGCAGGATGCGCGGGACGATGCCCCCGGCGATATAGATCCCGCCGCGCGCGCCGGTGGTCAGGGCGATGTCGCCCGCCACGGCGCCCAGCATGGCGCAGAACCGGGCCAGGGTGGCGCCGCATGCACTGTTCGGATCGTCCAGCGCCTGAGCCGTGATCTGGGCGGGGTCGTCGATATGGGTCTCGCGGCCGTCAATCTCGGCCAGGGCGCGATGCAGGTTCAGCAGACCGGGGCCGCAGATCAGCCGCTCGATCGAGACCCGTTCATAGCGGCGTCGCAGGATGCGCAGCACCTCGTCCTCCACCGCGTCGCCGGGGGCGAAGCAGGCGTGCCCGCCTTCGCTGGCCAGCGCGGTCTCGCGCCCCTGGGCGTCGCGCGCCAGGGCCGATACGCCGAAGCCCGTGCCGGGCCCGACCACGGCGATGGCGGCGTGGGGATCGCCCTCGTCCGGCCCGCCGAGCGACGCCAGCTGATCCGGCGGCACGACCGGCGCGCCCCAGGCCTGGGCCTCGAAGTCGTTGATCAGCCGCACGGGATCGAGGCCCAGCGTCTGCAGCTCCTGCTCCGACACGCGCCAGGGCGAGTTGGTCATGTCGATGGCGCCGTGCGTGACCGGCCCGGCCACAGCGATCACTCCCCCGGCAGGCCGAACGGGGCATCCGTCCAGATAGGCGGCCACGCCCTCCAGAAAGGTCGGATAGGTGCGGGCGGGAAAGCTGTCGAAATGCTCCAGCACCGTGCGGCCCTCGACGGTGCGGGCCAGGGCGAAGCGGGCGTTGGTGCCGCCGACGTCGCCGACCAGAAGCGGGGCCGGAGTCATGTTTTCCTGCGTCATGCGTCCACCGCGCGATCGACCAGGTTCGGATCGGGCGGGCCGTCGTCGTGGCCGTCGGCGCCGATGGGGGCGGTGAAACAGACGCTGGCGCCGTCCTCGGCCGTGGACACCGCCTGGCGGAAGGCGCCGAACAGCTCGCGCCCATAACCCCAGGACGAGCCTTCGGCGTGTGCGCGCGACCGCACCGCCGCTGGACGCGCGCTCAGGTCTCCGACGCCCACCGTAGTCAGCACCCCGGCCTCGGGGTCCAGCCGGATCACGTCGCCGTCGCGCACATGGGCCAGCCGCCCGCCCGCCAGCGCCTCGGGGCTGACGTGGATGGCGGCGGGCGTCTTGCCGCTGGCGCCCGACATCCGGCCGTCGGTGACGAAGGCGACCCTGAAGCCCTTGTCCTGCAGCACGCCCAGCGCCGGCGACAGGCTGTGCAGTTCCGGCATCCCATTGGCGCGCGGCCCCTGAAAGCGCAGCACCACCACCACATCGCGGTTCAGCTTCCCGTCCTTGAAGGCCTGCAGCGCGTCCTCCTGCGTCTCGAACACGGCGGCGGGAGCCTCGACGATGCGGTTCTCAGGCTTGACCGCCGAGATCTTGATCACCGCCCGGCCGAGGTCGCCCTGCACCAGCCGCAGCCCCCCCTCGCGGTCGAACGGGTCCGAGGCGGGGCGCAGGATGGTCAGGTCCAGACTCTCCTTCACCGTATCGAGCCAGACCAGTTCGCCGTCCTCCAGCCGAGGCTCCTTGAAATAGGGCTCAAGGCCCTGGCCCATGATGGTCGTTACATCGGGGTGCAGATTGCCCGCCTCGACCAGTTCGCGGGTGACGAAGGCGACCCCGCCCGCTGCCTGAAAGGCGTTCACATCGGCCGAGCCGTTCGGATAGACCCGCGCCAGCAGCGGCGTGACCGAGGACAACTGGTCCATGTCGGTCCAGTCGATCAGCACGCCAGCCGCCCGCGCCATGGCGACCAGATGGATGGCGTGGTTGGTCGATCCGCCGGTGGCCAGCAGGGCCACGATCATGTTGACGATGGTCTTTTCCGACACGACGTCGGCCATGCGACCTTTGCCTTCGCGCGCCAGTTCGATCGCCCGTTGGGCCGCCGCCGCCGTCAGGGCGTCGCGCAGCCCCGTATCCGGGTGAACGAAGGCGGTGGACGGCATGTGCAGCCCGGCGATCTCCATCATCATCTGATTGGAGTTGGCCGTGCCGTAGAAGGTGCAGGTGCCGGGCGAGTGGTAGCTGGCGATCTCGCTCTTCAGCAGTTCGGCGCGATTGATCAACCCTTGCGCATATTCAGCGCGCACCCGGGCCTTCTCGGCATTGGGGATGCCGCTGGGCATCGGCCCGGCCGGGGCGAAGACGACGGGCAGATGGCCGAACGCCAGCGCGCCCATGAACAGGCCCGGCACGATCTTGTCGCACACGCCCAGCATCAGGGCCGCGTCGAAGGCGTCGTGGGTCAGGGCCACCCCCGTCGACATGGCGATGACGTCGCGACTGAACAGGCTCAGCTCCATGCCGGGGCGGCCTTGCGTGACGCCGTCGCACATGGCCGGGGTGCCGCCCGCCACCTGGGCCGTGGCGCCCGCCTCGCGCGCGGCCTGTCGGATGATCTCGGGGAAGCGCTCGAACGGATGGTGCGCCGACAGCATGTCGTTATAGGCGGTGACGACGCCGAGGTTCGGCTGGGCGCCGGTCATGGCCGTCAGCTTGTCGGCGACGGTCTGCCCGGCGAAGGCGTGGGCCCAGTTGGCGCAGGACAGCTTGGCCCGCCCCGGTCCCGAGGCGGAGCCCGCGTCCATGTGGCGCAGATAGTCGGCGCGGGTCTGTCGGCTGCGTACGACGATGCGGTCGGTGACCTCGGCCACCACAGGATTGAGCGCCATCACCCGGCCTCCGTCCACAACACTTCAAGGGGAGCGTTCGCCGCGATCAGGGCGGCGACAGGGCTGACGGCCGGATCGCCCGCCGCCTCACGCTCGAACACGGCGCGCTTGTTCGCGCCCGTCAGGGCCAGCACCACGCATCGAGCCCCCGTCAGCCACGGCAGGTTGAGCGTCAACCGCTCCTGCGGCGGCGCCGCGCCGTCGCGCCCGGCAGGCACGCCATAGACGGCGGGTTTCAGCCCCGGCGTCAGCAGGGTGGTCAGCGTCGGACTGCCGGGAAACATCGAACAGATATGCCCGTCCTCGCCCATGCCCAGCAGAACGGCGTCCAGGGCTCTCCCCTCGGCGGCCAGAGCCTGAGAGGCGAGGGCGGCCGCCCGATCCACCGTCACGGCGGGACTGTAGAGGGGAATGAACCGCGCAACGGCGGCTGGACCGGTCAGCAGGGCTCGTTTCAGCAGGGGTGCGTTCGAATCCGGCGAGGTCTCGGGCACATAGCGCTCGTCCACCAGCGTCGCCGTGACCCTGGTCCAGTCGAGATCGGCCTGCGCCAACCGGGCGTAGATGGGCGAGGGCGTCGATCCGCCCGACCCGGCGAACAGGGCGCGCCCGTCGGCGGCCAGCGCCTCCGCCAGCGCCGCGGCCAGCCGATCCGCGGCGGCCTCGGCCCATGCCTCGCGGGTGGGAAAGTTCTGGATCATGCCGACACGCTCCTTCTCCCCTCGGGGGAGAAGGTGGGCCGCAGCGCGGCTCGGATGAGGGGGACGCCAGATGCAGGCTCTACGTTGACGGTCGAGCGGGCGGACACAGCCCCCTCATCCGTCCTGCTTCGCAGGCTGCCTTCTCCCCCGAAGAGAGAAGGAAGGGCGTTGCCGTTTCTCATCTCACGTTCCACTTCCTGCCCGTGCGCGACAGCAGCACGTCCGCCGCCTCCGGCCCCCAGCTTCCTGCTCCATAGTCCAGAGGCCGACACGTGCGGCACGACCAGGCGTCCGCCACCTCATCCACCCATTTCCAGGCCTGCTCGGCCTCGTCTCGCCGTACAAACAGGGTGGAGTCGCCATGCAGGGCGTCCAGCAGCAGCCGCTCATAGGCGATGCGGCGACGCGGAGCCGCGCCGTCCTTCCCGTTCGTGTTTTTTGGCTGCCCCCACGACAGACTCATCTGGATCGGCTGAAGCTGCATCCGCTGCTCCAGCCCCGGCTTCTTGTTCATCACCGACAGGGAGATGTCCTCGTCCGGCTGCAGCTCGATCACCAGCCGGTTGTCATAGATGTCCCCGCGCTCTCCGTGGCCGAAGATGGAGTGGGGCACCGGCTTGAACTGGATGACGATCTCGGTGCGCTTTTCGGCCAGCCGCTTGCCGGTCCGCATGAAAAAGGGCACGCCCGCCCAGCGCCAGTTGTCGATATCGGCGCGGATGGCGACGAAGGTCTCCGTGTCCGACGGCTGGCCGCGTTCGGTTTCATAGCTCTCGACCGCTCTGCCCTCGACCTCTCCGCTCGTATACTGGCCGCGTACGGTCACGCGCTCGGAGTCCTCAGCCATGACGGGGCGCAGCGAGCGCAGCACCTTCACCTTCTCATTGCGCACCGAGTCGGGGTCCAGGTCGCTGGGCGGCTCCATCGCCACCAGACACAACAGCTGCAGCATATGGTTCTGCACCATGTCCCGCAGGGCGCCGTATTCGTCGTAATAGGGCCAGCGATCGCCGACGCCGACCGTCTCTCCGACCGTGATCTGCACATGGTCGATGGTCAGATTGTTCCACAAAGGCTCGAATATGGCGTTGCCGAAGCGCAGGGCGATCAGGTTCTGCACCGTCTCCTTGCCCAGGTAGTGGTCGATGCGGAACACCTGCCGCTCGTCAAAGGCGTGGGCCACGGCGTCGTCGATTTCGCGGAAGCTCTCCAGATCGCGCCCGACCGGCTTTTCCAGCACGATGCGGTCGTCGGGACCGGCCAGACCGGCCGCCTTCATCGCCGTGACGATGCGGCCGTACAGCGACGGCGACACCGCCAGAAAGGCTGTGATCGCGCCCTCGCCAGCGCGGGCCTTCAACGGCTTCAGACTCTCGGCGTCGGTGGCGTCTACGGCCATGTATTCCAGCCGCCCAGTCAATCGCCGCCAGCTGTCTTCGCTCCAGGCGCCGTCAGCTTCGGCGCGGGGCTGCACCGCCTCGCGCACCTTCTCCAGATAGGCCTCCGTCGTCTCTTCGGTGCGCGCGGCGGCGATGATCTTCAGCCCGTCCGGCAGAAGGCCGTCGTGATCAAGGAAATACAGCGACGGCAGCAGCATCCGCATGGCGAGGTCGCCCCCGCCTCCGAACAGTATCAGCGCCGCCATTCAGGTCTCCTTCGCTTAAGGCCGACCCGCACGGCGGGCCGTCAGCCTTGATCTTCAGCCGGTTCCGCCCGCTGGGCCAGAACGTCCAGCACGTCCTGGAACACCATGTCACGGGCGTGCAGAAGCACCAGCAGGTGATAGATCAAATCCGCCGCCTCGCTGGCGAGTTCCGCATTATCTCCCGCCGCCCCGGCCAGAGCCGTCTCGACGCCCTCTTCGCCCACCTTCTGGGCCGCGCGTTTGGGCCCCTGCGCCATCAGCCGTGCGGTCCAGCTGTTGTTGGGATCGGCCTGAGCCCGGACATGAATGGTGCGCTCCAGCCGCCCGATGCGGCCCAGCCCCGGCGCGTCCTCGTCGCCGAAACAGCTGATGCGGTTCAGGTGGCAGGCGTTGCCGACCGGACGCACCTTCACCACCACGGCGTCGCCGTCGCAGTCGGGCGTCACCGAGACGACGTTGAGAAAGTCCCCTGACGTCTCGCCCTTCCTCCACCGCCCGCCGCGCGAGCGCGAGAAGAAGGTGGCCTGTCCGCTGTCCAGCGTCTCGCGCAGAGCCGCTTCGTCCATATAGGCCAGCGTCAGCACCTGCAGCGTGTCGGCGTCCTGCACCACGGCCGGGATCAGGCCGCCGCCCTTGGCGAAGTCGATCTCCATCATCCTTCTCCCCTCGAGGGAGAAGCGGAAGATGAGGCAGGCAGCCCCCTCATCCGTCTCGCTGCGCGAGCCACCTTCTCCCCCAAGGGGAGAAGGGCGTTGAACGTCTTCATATCCTGACCTCCACGCCCTGCTGATCCAGATAACGCTTCAACTCCGGCACAGCGATCGCGCCCGAGTGAAACACGCTGGCCGCCAGCGCGCCCGACACGTCCGCCTGCACGAACACCTCGCGGAAATGCTCCACCGCCCCCGCCCCGCCGGACGCCACCAGCGGAATGGTCAGCCGTCTGCGCGCCTCGGCCAGCTGGCCCACGTCATACCCTTTGCGCACCCCGTCCTGATCGATGCAGTTCAGCACGATCTCGCCCGCGCCCAGCCCCTGCGCCTCGACGATCCACTCCATCGTCAGCCGCCCGGCGCCGCGCCGCGCATTGGGATCGCCGGTATACTGATGCACCCGCCATTCGCCGTCCTGAAAGGCGCTGTCGACGCCGACGACGACGCACTGGCGCCCCAGCCGCGCAGCCATCTCGCCGATCAGTTCGGGCCGCTCCAGCGCGGGCGAGTTGATCGACACCTTGTCCGCGCCGTGGTCGAGACAGCGCGCCGCCTGTTCCACGGTGCGGATGCCGCCCGCCACGCAGAAGGGAATGTCCAGCAGGCGGGCGATATCCTGCACCCAGCCGTAGTCCAGCGTGCGTCCTTCAGGGCTGGCGGTGATGTCGTAGAAGACCAGTTCGTCGGCGCCCTGATCGCGATAGCGCGCGGCCAGCTCGGCGGCGTCGCCCATGTCGACGTGCCCCTCGAACCGCACGCCCTTGACCACCCGGCCGTCCTTGACGTCTAGGCAGGGGATGATGCGTCTCGCGGTCATTGAGACACCGCCTTCAGCGCTTCGACCACGGTGAACCGCCCCTCATAGATGGCCCGCCCGACGATGGCGCCGTCGCAGCCGATGGCCCGCGCGGCGGTCAGGTCGTCCAGCGTCGCCACCCCGCCCGAGGCCTGTATCTTCAGCTCGGGCCGCCGCGCCCGCGCCTCGCCCAGCAGGTCGAGGTTCGGCCCGGTCAGGGCGCCGTCGCGACCCACATCGGTCATCAGCACATGGGTCAGCAGGTCGGACGGATAGCGGTCCAGCACGCTCCACAGACCAACGCCCGCCGACTGGGTCCAGCCCTTCAGCGCCGGGACCGGAACCCCATCCTCATACTTTACGTCCAGCGCCAGGGTGATGCGCTCGGACCCGAAACGGTCCAGCCAGGCCAGCACCTCGTCCGACTTCGTCACGGCCAGCGACCCCACCACGACGCGGCTGACGCCGGCCGCCAGCAGACGCTCGATATCCTCTTCAGAGCGCACGCCGCCGCCCGACTGGATTTTCACCGCGACGCTGGTCGCCAGTTCTCCGATCAGGCCGTGCTGCATGGCGCGTCCGGCCTCGGCGCCATCAAGATCGACGACGTGAACCCATTGGGCGCCCTCTGCCGCAAAGGCGGCCAGACGTGCGGGCGGAGACTCGTCATAACGGGTCACCTGATCGAACCGCCCGTGCATCAGCCGCACGCAGACGCCGTCCTTCAGGTCGATGGCGGGATAGACGATCACGCGGGCAACTCCAGGAAGTTCTTCAGAATACGCGCCCCGGCGGCCGCCGAACGTTCCGGGTGGAACTGGCAACCCCAGCGGTTGGCGCTGTTGACTACGGCGGGGACAGCGATGCCGTAATCGGCGGCGGCGAGGGTCGCCGGGCCGTCCGGGCAGACAAAGCCGTGGACGAAATAGGCCCAGTCGCCGGACTGGACGCCGTCCAGCAGCGGATTGTCGCGCCGGATCGTCAGGCGGCTCCAGCCCATGTGCGGCGAGGGGCGCGACGGGGCGGGCAGGATGGCCTCGACCCGGCCGGGGATCAGACCCAGCAGGTCGGCGCCCCCGTTCTCGGCGTCCTCGTCTTCCGCACTCGTCTCGAACAGCAACTGCTGGCCCAGACAGACGCCCAGCAAGGGGCGCGGGAAGCGCCGCAGCGGCTCGATCAGGCCCAGCGTCTTCAGCCGCTGCATGGCGTAGCCGGCTGCGCCGACGCCGGGCAGGATAATCCGCTCGGCCTCGGCCACATCGGTCGGGTCGTCGGTGATCCGCACCCGCGCGCCCAGCCGCTCCAGCGCGAACCGCACCGAGGCGACATTGCCCGAGCCGTAACCGATCAGGGTGACGTTCACAGCACGCCCTTGGTGCTGGGCACTACATCGCCTTCGACGCGGATCGCCTGACGCAGGGCGCGGCCCAGCGCCTTGAACACGGCCTCGGTCTTGTGGTGGTCGTCGTCGCCGGTGATGCGGACGTGGATCGCTGCGCCCAGGTTTTCGGCCAGAGACCGCACGACGTGCGCTGTCAGATCGGTGCGGTAATCGCCCAGCATCGGCGTGGCGAACGTCCCTTCGAACACCGGATAGGGCCGCCCCGACAGGTCGATGGAGACCGACGCCTCGGCCTCGTCCATCGGCAGGACGAAGCCGTAGCGGCCGATGCCGCGCCGCTCGCCCAGCGCCTGTTTCAACGCCTGACCCAGCGCAATGGCGCAGTCCTCGATCGTGTGGTGCGGGTCGATGTGCAGGTCGCCCTCGCACGACAGGCGGATCGAGAATCCGCCGTGCGCGGCCACCTGTTCGATCATGTGGTCGAAGAAGCCGACGCCGGTTTCGATCTTCACCGGCCCGGCGCTGTCCAGATCGACGGCGCAGACGATGCGCGTTTCCTTCGTGTCGCGGATGGCCTGACCGACGCGGCTGCGACGGACGCCGGGGCTGGCGGCGCCGAGCGCGGCCAACAGGCGATCGTTGACCTCGGGCTTCAGCGAGACGGGCAGGCGCAGCCGCTCGCCCGCCGGATCGGCGCTCAATCCATAGCGGCGCAGGGCCTCCACCGCGCCGGTCAGATCAGACGGCTTGGTGATGATCACCGGCCCGACCCCGGCCTCCAGCGCCATGATGCGCGACAGGGCCTCGGCGACACGGACGCGCTCGCGGCGCACGGCGTCGATACGCGCCGCCGTCTCGATCATCCGCGACGGGTCCAGCGCTTGCATCGCCAGCCGCACCGAGACCTCGGGCAGGGCCCAGGGCTCCAGCACGTCCGCCAGCCGGGCGAGCGTCTGCGCCTGTGCGGCTGCGGCCCCGACCCGCGCCCCGGCCAGCCCATAGGCCAGCGACAGGCTGCGCAGCACGATCAGATTGGCGTGATCCTTCACCACGGCGGCAGCGGACGGCGTCTCGGCGAACTCGACCAGCCCTTCATCCACGACCAGCAGGGCGGGAGCGACGCGCTCGGCCATCTCGGCCACGGCCTCGGGCGAGCCGAGGGCGCGGATGATTACAGCGGCGGTGTCGGCGTCGTCGGCCGGGCGGGCGTAGAGGGCGGCCAGTTGCGTATAGGGTTCGGCATCGGGCGCCTGCACCTTCTGACCGTCGCGCGCGGCCAGACGCCAGACCAACTCCAGCCCGTGCGTCAGCCCGCGCGTCGGCAGCACCTGATCTGCGCCGACGCCGTAAAGTGCGGCCATGCGGGCCGCCAGCGCGGCAGGCTCGACCGGATAGCGATCCAGACCATCGCCGCCTGAAACCAGCGGAGGATAGGGGGCGGGCAGCGTCATGATCCTTCTCCCCTCGTGGGAGAAGGCAGCCTGCGCAGCGAGACGGATGAGGGGGCAGTGTCCACACACGCGACGGAGGAGGGCGAAGCCGGCACACCCCTCATCCGAGCGCCTCCGGCGCCCACCTTCTCCCTCAAGGGGAGAAGGAAGCGATCGTTGCTCATCCCGCGCTCCTCAGATCGGCGGCTCTGGCGTGGGCCTCCAGCCCTTCCAGTCGGGCCAGTGCGGCGGCGACGGGGGCGAGGGCGGCGGCGCCCTGCTTGCTGACGGTCTGCACCGACATGGTGGTCATGAAGCTGGCGGTGGTGACGCCTCCCATCGTCCGCGCCGCGCCGTCGGTGGGCAGGACATGGCTCGGCCCCGCCGCATAGTCGCCCAGCGTTTCCGCCGCCCAGCGCCCGACGAAGACGGCGCCCGCCGCGCCGATCTGTTCGACCAGTTTTTCGGCTTCCTGCGTCTGGATCGACAGGTGTTCGGGGCCATAGAGGTTGGCGACCTCGCACGCCTCGGTCCTGTCGCGCACGCGGATGGCGCGGGTCTCGGCCAATGACGCGCGGGCGATGGCGGCGCGGGGCAGACGCTCCAGCTGGCGCTCGACCTCAGCGATGATCTCGCTCAGGGCCGTGCCGCTGTCGGAGACGAGGATGACCTGCGCATCGGCGTCATGCTCGGCCTGGCTGAGCAGGTCGGCGGCGACGATCTTGAAGTCGGCGTCGCGGTCGGCGATGACCAGCAGTTCCGACGGTCCCGCAGGCAGGTCGCAGGCCGGGCCGCAGGGCAGGGCAGCGGCATAGCGCTTGGCCTCGGCCACATAGGCGTTACCGGGACCGAACAGCTTGTCGACCGGCGCGATGACGCCGTCTTCCAGTTCGACGCCGAAGGTCAGGGCGGCGATGGCCTGCGCCCCGCCCAGCAGCCACAACTCGTCCAGTCCCGCCTCGGCGGCGGCGGCGATCATGGCCGGGTGGACCGAGCCGTCCTTCGACGGCGGCGTCACGGCGACGCGCCGCCCGACCCCGGCCACGTCCGCCGGTATGGCCAGCATCAGCAGCGATGAGAACAATGGCGCCGTCCCGCCCGGAACATAGAGGCCCGCCGAGCCGATGGGCCGCCAGACCAGCTTCGACCTCACGCCGGGCGTCGTCTCGATGAAGGGCGTGTCCTCGGGTTTCGTCGCCTGATGGAAGACGCGCACATTGTCGGCGGCGACCCGCAGGGCGCGGGCGGCGGCGGGCGGCAGGTCGCGACGCGCCTTGGTCGCAGCGGCCTCGGTGATTTCGATGCGGCGCGGCGGGGCGCCGTCCAGACGGGTCGCCCAGTCGCTCACGGCCTCGCCGCCGCGCGCCTGCACGTCGTCGAAGATTTCGCGCACCACGCTGGAGACGAAGCCCTCGGTGCGACGCTGCGGGCGGGCCAAAGCGGCTTTGCGCCCGGCGGCGTCCAGTTGGTTCCAGTCGATACGCTTCATCACATCATCTTCTCGATGGGCAGGACCAGTATGGCCGACGCCCCTTCGGCCTTCAGTTTCTCCAGCGTCTCCCAGAAGACCGCCTCCTGACACACGGCGTGGACGGCCACGGCGTCGTCGCGACCCGACAGGGGCATGACGGTCGGCGACCCCGCGCCGGGCAACAGGGCGGTGATCCGGTCCAGCGCCGCGCGCGGCGCGTTCAGCATCACGTATTTGGCCCCCTGCGACGACACCACGCCCGCCATCCGCTCGACGATGGAGTCCAGCAGGTGCTGCAGACCCGCTTCGGGCGCGGTCGGCGCCTTGATCAGCACCGCCTGACTGTCCAGCACCGTCTCGCGCGCGCTCAGGCCGTTGGCCTCCAGCGTGGCCCCGGTCGAGACCAGATCGCAGATGGCGGCGGCCAGCTTCAGCCGCGGGGCCACCTCGACCGCGCCGCGCATGGTGACGATGTCGGCGTCCACCCCCGCCTCATCCAGAAAGCGCCGCAGGATCTTGGGGTATGAGGTGGCGATCCGCAGGCCCTGCAGCGACGTCGGCCCGGCGTAATCCAGCCCCGGCGGCGTCGCGATCTTCAGCGTGCATCGACCGAAGCCCAGAGGCATGACGACCTCTGCGTTCGGCCCGCCGTTCTTCACCTCTTCCAACACATTCTCGCCGACGATGCCCAGATCACAGACCCCGTCCGCCACGAAGGTCGGGATGTCGTCGTCGCGCACCCGCAGCAGGTCGATCGGATAGTTCTCGATCCGATACAGCAGGTCGTTGTTGCCCTTGACCACGCGCAGGCCCGCATCGCGGACCAGATCGAGGCTTCGTTCGGCCAGGCGGCCGGATTTCTGGACGGCGATGCGCAGCCGCCCCTGAACCGTGCTCATGATGTCAACTCAGGCTTTCAGTCTGTCCAGCACCAGCCGATAACCCTGGTGCGGCATGTCCTTCAGGGAGCGCGCGACGCGCACCACGGTGGTCGGGCTAGCCGGGGCCTCGGCGGCGATCTCGCGATAGGTTCTGTCCCCGGCGTCCAGCATCCGCGCCACCTGCCACCGCTCGGCCATGGCGCGCAGCTCGGCCGGGGTGCATAGGTCGGCCAGAAACGCGTCCGCCTCCTCCCGCGTTTTCAGCGAGAGCAGGGCGTCCAGCAGGGCGGTCTTGGCGGCGTCGGTGCTCATGGCGCGTTCCATTATGCTGTAACAATGGAACGGTCAACCCGCCGAGTTGACGTCACCTCTTTTTCCTCCCCATTCCATGGGGAGGAAAAAGTTGACGACCACTCGCTAGTCGAGCCTCGCCGCTCTATCTGTCCGCCATGAGCAAGGTTCTGATCATCGGCGCGGGACACGCGGGGGGCTCGGCGGCGGCGCTGCTGAGGCAGTATGGGTTTGAGGACGAGATCGTCCTGGCGGGGCAGGAGACGGTGCCGCCCTATCAGCGACCGCCCCTGTCCAAGGCCTGGCTGAAAGGCGAGGCGGGTCTGGAAGACCTGTTGCTGCGCCCCGAGAGCTTCTACGCCGAGCAGAATATCGCGCTGCGCACCGGCGTCACGGCGACCGCCATCGACGCAGGCGCCAAGACCGTGACCTTCGCAGATGGGGCGGTCGAAACATACGACACGCTGATCCTCGCCACCGGCTCGACAGCGCGCAAACTGACGCTTCCCGGCGCCGACCGGCCCGACCTGCTGGAGCTTCGCACCCTTGAGGACGCCGAACGGCTGAAGGCGGTTCTGGCTCCGGGCAAGCGGCTGGCGGTGGTCGGCGGCGGCTATGTCGGGCTGGAGGCGGCGGCCTCGGCCCGCGCCCTCGGCGCCGAGGCGGTGGTGATCGAGCGTATGGACCGGGTGCTGGCCCGCGTGGCCTCTCAGCCCCTGTCGGCCTTCTTCACCGACCTGCATAAAAAGCACGGCGTCGAGATCCTGACCGGCGTCGAGGTCGCGGGGTTCGAGGATGCGGGCGTGCGGCTGGCGGACGGGACGCTGATCGCGGCCGACGCGGTGCTGGTCGGCGTCGGCGCCTTCGCCTGCGAGGCTCTGGCGCATACGGCGGGACTGGTGTGCGAAAATGGCGTGGTGGTGGACGAGACGGCCCGCACCCGCGACCCGCACATCTACGCCATCGGCGATGTGACGCGGCGGCCGATCCCGGTCCATGGCGGCGTCATGCACCGGCTGGAGAGCGTGCCCAACGCCCTTGAACAGGCCAAGCAGGCGGCCTCGGCCATCGTCGGCCGAGCGGCCCCGGCGCCGGAGGTCCCCTGGTTCTGGTCTGACCAGTACGACGTCAAGCTGCAGATCGCGGGCGTGCCCTTCGACGCAGACCGCCAACTGGTGCGCGGCGATCCGGCCAGCGGCGCCTTCTCGGTCTTCCATCTGGCGGGAGAGCGCATCGTGGCGGTGGAGGCGGTCAACGCCCCGGCCGACTTCATGGGCGGGCGCCTGCTAATCAGCAAAGGGGCGCCGGTCGACGACGTTCTGCTGGCCGACCCTGCGGTCTCGATCAAGGCGGTGGCCAGGCCTCAGACGTGACCTGCGTGTGACATTGAAGTCGCAAGTGCGATTTAGTCGCAGGAGTCAGATTGTCGCACCCCGAAATGGTGCTAATGCGAGCCGGTCTCAATCATAGATCGGTTCCTCCCCCATGTCCGACGCTCGCCCCGACGCTCGCCCTGACACTCGCTCCGCCGCCCTCAAGGCGCTCCTGTTCGCGTCCAGCGCTGCCGGCATGCTGTGCGCCGCGCCCGCGATGGCGGCGGCCGCTGACGAAGCCGCGCCTGCCGATGGCGTGATCAGCCAGGACGCCACCCACCTGGGCACGGTGGACGTGAACGGCCATCGCGTGAAGCGCGAGCCGAAGGACCCGCAGTTCGTCGCCCCCCTGGTCGACACGCCGCGCGCCGTGACCGTGATCCCGCAGCAGATCATCGAACAGACGGCGGCCACCTCGCTGCAGGACATCCTGCGCACCTCGCCGGGCATCACCTTCGGCGCGGGCGAGGGCGGCCAGCCCCTGGCCGACCGGCCCTTCATCCGGGGTCAGGCCTCGGGCAACAACATCTTCGTCGACGGGGTGCGCGACACCGGCGGCCAGCAGCGCGAGGTCTTCAACCTGGAGCAGGTCGAGGTCATCAAGGGCGCCGATTCCGTCTACTCGGGCCGGGGCTCGGGCGGCGGCAGCATCAATCTGTCATCCAAGGCGCCGCGCCTGACCAACTTCGTCAACGGCTCGGCCGGGGCCGGTACGGACGATTATCTGCGCGGCACGGTGGACGCCAACTGGCAGGTCGGGCCGACCGCCGCCATGCGCCTGAACCTCATGGCCTCGCAAGGCGACGTGCCGGGCCGCAACGGCGCCGACTTCGACAAGTGGGGCGTCGGCGCCGCGATCGCCGTGGGTCTGGGCGCGCCGACGACCGTCACCGCCAGCTACTACCATCTCGACAGCAATCAACTGCCTGACTACGGCGTCCCGCTCTACACCAAGCTGGGCGGGGCGACCGCGCCGCGTCCTGACGCCTCGGGCGTGCTGGACGTGCCCTACGACAGCTTCTACGGCCTGAAGGCGCGCGACTATCTGAACAATACGGTCGACAGCCTGACGCTGGAGATCGAGCACCGGTTCAGCGACAATCTGGCCCTGCGCAACGTCACCCGCTACTCGCAGACGCTGAATGATTACGTTGTCACCAACCCCGGCGACGGTGGAAACGCCCAGTTGATCGACGGCGTCTGGTGGATGAAGCGGGGCCTAAAGTCGCGCTGGAATCCGGCCGAGACCCTGGCCAACGTCACCGACCTGCACGGCGCCTTCCTGACCGGTTCGATCAAGCACGACTTCGACGTCGGCGTCGAGCTGTCGCGCGAGAAGAACCAGAACGCCTCCTACACGGTCACGACCCTGACCGGCACGGCTTGCCCGGCGCCGCTGACGGGGCTGGACTGCACCCAGGTCTATGCACCCAATCCGAACGACCCGTGGACGGGCACGAAGACGCGCGGTCTGGTCAGCCGGGCCGACACCGATTCCATCGGCGTCTACGCCTTTGACGCCATTCACCTGAGCGACCGGCTGATCCTGAACCTGGGTCTGCGCTGGGACGACTATTCGGTTGAAGGGCTGAACGCCTCGGGCACGGTGACGGCTCCGGTCTATAGCCCCACGCGCGGCGACTGGGACTTCGTCAACTATCAGGTCGGCCTAGTGTACAAGCCGACGGCGAACAGCAGCATCTACGCCTCCTTCTCGACCGCCTCGACGCCGCCGACCATCTCGGCCGGGGATCAGAATACGGGCACGACCAACGGCAGCGCCAACTTCGTCGCCACCGTTCTCGACCCTGAGGAAACCGAGAGCTTCGAGATCGGCGCCAAGGCCAATCTGTTCGGCGATCGTCTGGCGCTCAGCGGCGCCCTGTTCCACCTGACCCGCAAGAACGCCGCCATTCTGGTGGCGCCGGACCGCTATGAGCAGGCGGGCGAGGCCAGGGTGCAGGGTCTGGAACTGGGCGTGTCGGGCAACATCACCGACAAGTGGCAGATGTTCGGCGGCTACACCTGGATGGACTCCGAACTGGTGCGCGGCGCCTATAACAGCATCAATCTGGGCGACGCCCTGGCCAATACGCCCGAGCACAGCGCCAGCCTGTTCACCACCTATCGCCTCCTGCCGAAACTGAGCCTGGGCGGCGGCGTCTACTACGTGTCCAAATCCTGGGGCGGCAATCAGGGCGGGGCCGGCGGTGGCGGCAATCGCGTCTATGCGCCCGAATACACCCGGTTCGACCTGTTCGCCTCCTACGATATCAACGAGCGCGCCTCGCTGCAGCTGAACGTCCAGAACGCCGGGGATGAGGACTACATCATCCGCACCAACGGCGTGCACCACGCCGACGTCGCCCCGGCGCGTCAGGCCATCCTGACGCTGAACGTCCGCTACTAAGAGGCCGCGTTTCGCGCCATCATGTCGGCCCCGCGCTTTCGCCAGCAGCGGGGCCGATGCGTTTCCAGACGGTGAGAGAACCATGCTGCTGCACATCCCCGAAGTCTTCACCAAGGCCGAGGTGAAGGCGCTGCGTCAGACGCTGGACGCCGGTCCCTGGGCCGACGGCAACATGACCTCGGGCCATCAGTCGGCGACGGCCAAGCGCAATCAGCAACTGCCCGAGGACAGCGCCCCGGCGCGCGAGGTGTCGGCTCTGGTGGTCCAGGCGCTGAACGCCAATCCGATGTTCGTCTCGGCCGCCCTGCCGCACACGATCTTTCCGCCCCTGTTCAACCGCTATGAGGGCGGCGGCGAGTTCGGCACGCACGTCGACAACGCCATCCGCCAGCGCGAGGGCCATCGCATCCGCAGCGACCTGTCAGCCACCCTCTTCCTGTCCGAGCCCGAGGACTATGACGGCGGCGAACTGATCATCGAGGAGATGTACGGCGCCCAGTCGATCAAGCTGCCGGCGGGCGATCTGGTCCTCTACCCGTCCAAGAGCCTGCACCGGGTGACGCCCGTCACGGGCGGCGCCCGCGTCTCCAGCTTCATGTGGCTGCAGAGCCTGATCCGCGACGACGCCGATCGCGAGACCCTGTTCCGCCTCGACGTGGCGATCCAGCGCGTCAACCTCGACAAGGGGCCCAAGGATGCGGCCGTGATCGAACTGACCGGCGTCTATCACAACCTTCTGCGCCGCTGGTCCGAGGTGTGACGCCTCGGCGCGCTCAGGCCGCCTGCGCCGCCTCGCCGCGCGACAGTACAAGCCGTATCGCGTTCAGCAGGGCCTCGGGCTGGATCGGCTTCTGCGCCACCCCGTCCATCCCCGCCGCCAGGTAGACGACCTCGTCGCGCGGATCGGCGTTGGCCGTCAGCGCCAGAATGGGCAGGGCGGCGGCCGGGCCGGGCAGGGCGCGGATCGCCCGCGTCGCCGCCACCCCGTCCATCACCGGCATCTTCACATCCATCAGGATCAGATCGAAGGGCGCGGCTGCCGCGCGATCGACCGCCTGACGGCCGTTCTCGGCGGTCTCGTGGGTGCAGCCGAACAGCTCCAGCACCTTGCCCGCGACGAAGCGGTTGGCGGCGTGGTCGTCCACCACCAGCACATGCAGGGTGTCATGGAAGGTCGGCGCCGCCTGACGGTCCTCATCGCGGCGGCCGTCGGCCTGCGCCAGCGGCAGGCGCAGGTCGAAGCAGAAGCGCGCCCCGCCCTGAGGCGAACGCTCGACCGCCAGCACCCCCTCCATCCGTTCGACGATCTGACGGCAGATGGCCAGGCCGAGGCCCGCGCCCGCGCCCTGCCGTCCCGCCTCGCCGGTGTTGAACGGCTCGAAGATGGCGCGCGCCGCCTCGTCGCTGACGCCGGGGCCGCTGTCGTCGACGGTCGCGGACAGCCGCACCTGTCCGTCCTGCAGCGCCGTCGCCAGCCGCACCCGCACCACGCCCGCCTCGGTGAACTTCAGGGCGTTGCCGATCAGATTGTTCAATAGCTGTTTGAGCCGCATCTCATCGCCGACGACCCATCGCGCGGCCGTCAGCTCCGCCTCGACCTGCAGTTCCAGCGCCTTCTCCTCGGCGCGCGGGCTCCACAGGGCCGACAGGTCCGCCGCCACCGACTGCAGGTCCAGCGGCGCGGGCTCCAGCGTCAGCATCCCGGCCTCGGCCCGCGACATGTCCAGCGCATCGGTCAGCAGCCGCAGCAGGCTGGCGCCCGAATCCAGAATGGTGCGCACGTGCGGGCGCAGGGCTTCCTGCGTCAGCTGCCGCTCCATCAGGGCGGCCACCCCCAGCACCCCGTTCAGGGGCGTGCGGATCTCGTGGCTCATCACGGCCAGGAACTCGGACTTGGCGCGGCTGGAGGCGCGGGCCTCCGCCTCGGCGCGGACCAGATTCTGGGCCAGTTCGGCCATGGCCTCCGCGCGGCGTTTGTGGATCGCCACCCCGGCCTGAAGCACGTGCAGCCCTGCGCCCACCCCCACATAGCGGCCGCGCGAGACGACAATGAATCCTTTCAGCAGGGCGCCCAGACCGGCCGCGTCCATCGACTGGAACAGCACGTCGGCTGAGGCGTCCGCCTCCACCACCATCGGCGCCGGGTCCATCAGCGCCGAGACCGGGCGCCGGACATAGAGGGCGCGGCCGAACTCGGCCGCCAGCTTCAGGGTGAAGGCGTTGCGCTCGATCAGGCCGACGGGCCGTCCCTCGGCGTCGGCTACGGCGATGACCAGGGTTTCGGGCTCAGCCTCGAACCGGGCCAGCGCCTCTGCGCCCAGGGCGTCGGGCGCCATCGGCGCCGAGGCGTCCACGAAATCTCCGATCCTGGCCATTTCCTAGCCGTCTCCTGCGTCTTGCCAGAGCAGGGTTAGGTCAGGGCGCTTAACAGGCGCTTTGCCGGAAATGAATGTTTTGCAAGGCTAATTTGACGATTGATCTGATGGCGGACAGTCAGAGGCGCGCCAGCAGTTCCGCCGCAAAGGTCGACAGGCTGTCGTCGCGCGCCCCCATGACCACGACCC
Source organism: Brevundimonas sp. S1H14 (assembly GCF_047716865.1). Lineage (NCBI taxonomy): Bacteria > Pseudomonadati > Pseudomonadota > Alphaproteobacteria > Caulobacterales > Caulobacteraceae > Brevundimonas > Brevundimonas sp. S1H14. The sequence continues at coordinate 633,916 of NZ_CP136679.1, forward strand.
GGTCGCCGGGACGGGCCATGTCCACGATGCGGTCGCCGCAGTCGGCGCGGGTCGCCAGCGCCTGGGCCTGACGCCCGGCCGCGCGCACGCCGGCCGCTATGTCCTCGCTGCCGACGCTGCGGTCGGTGGTGCCGCCGTAATAGACCGGCTCGGGCATCAGCAGCACGTCGTCGGGCCGCATCAGCCCGGCGAAGCCCTCGATGAACGCCTGCTGCATCAGCTTCAGCGGGCCGAAGCCGTGCGGCTGGAACAGGATCAGCAACCGTCCGTCAAAGGCGTGCAGGGTCTTAAGGGTGGCGGCGATCTTGTCCGGATTGTGAGCGAAGTCGTCGATGACGGTGACGCCGCCCTGCGTTCCCACCACCTCCAGCCGCCGCCGGATACCGCTGAAGGTCTCCAGCGCCGCGACCGCCTGATCCATGTCGACGCCCAGCGCCCGAACCGCGCCCAGCGCCGCCAGCGCATTGGCGACATTGTGCGCGCCCGGCACGTTCAGCCTCGCCGCCCGCGTCGCCTCGCCGCGCACGCGCAGCTCAAACGTCATGCCGGTCGGCAGGGGCTGAAGGTCGTGCGCCGACAGCTCCGCCTCTTCCTCGCCCAGCGCGAAGGTGATGGCCTTGCCGGCGGGCAGCGTTTGGGCCAGCGCCGCCGTCTCGGGATTGTCGAGGTTCAGCACCGCCGTCGTGGCCCGGCCGACGAAGCCGCCGAATAGCTCGCGCAACTCCTCCATCGACTTGTGGTCCAGCGAGATGTTGGAGACCACGGCGACCGTGGGGTCATAGCGGGCGATGGAGCCGTCGCTCTCGTCCACCTCGGCCACGAACAGGTCTGGTCCGCCGACCAGGGCGCTGGCGAAGGGGTGGTCGGCGTCGGCGAAGTTCTTCATCACCGCGCCGTTGACCACGGTCGGCGCGCGCCCCGCCTGATCGAGAATCCAGGCGACCATGCCGGTGATGGTCGACTTGCCGCTGGTGCCCGCCACGCCGATGGAGGTCGGGGCGGCGTTGAACAGTTCGCTGAGCAACTGGGGCCGGGTCTTGATGACGGCGCCGACGCGCCTGGCTGCGCCGATGTCGGGCACCGTATCCTCGACCGCGCCGGTGGCGACGACGACCTGATCGGCGCTGACCACGCCCGAACCGTCCTGAGGATGCAGGGCGACGCCGTGGGCGCGCAGCCAGTCGAACTTCTCGGGCGTGCGGCCCTGATCCAGCGCCCGATCGGAGCCTGAGATTCGGTTCCCCTGCGCCTGAACGATCATGGCCAGCGGCATCATGCCGGAGCCGCCGACGCCGCAGAAGAAATAGTCTTTGTTCATCGGCTTGATTTCAGAGCTCGAAACCGGGGAATGTCCGGCGGCCTGACTAGCACGTGAGGCGACCGAGGCCACCCCGTCCATGCAGACCAGACCGTTCCGAATCGGCGTCGTCAACGCCAGCTCCCGTCTCGATCCGGCGCGGGGCGAGGCGATCCGGGCGTGGGCGGCGGCGCAGTGGCCGGACGGGGCGGTCGAACTGGTGCTGCACCCGGCCCTCCATGACGTCCACGGTCATTTCGGCGGCGACGACGCCACCCGCGCCCGCGCCTTTGTCGAGACGGCCAACGACCCCGACATCGACGCCGTCTGGTTCGCGCGCGGCGGCTACGGCGCCTGCCGCATCGCCGAGGCGGTGATCCCCGAACTGACGGCCCACGCCTACGCCAAGCGTTATCTCGGCTATTCCGACGCGGGCAGCCTGCTGGCGGCGCTGTATCGCGCGGGCTTTCCCCATGTGGCGCACGGACCGATGGCCTCGGACGGATCGCGTCATGACGCCACGGGCCTGCGCGCGGTGAACTGGCTACGGAGCGGCGACCCGGCCTCGCTGGAGCCCTCCCTGCTGAGCGATCCCCGGCCGGCCGTCGGCTTCAACCTGACCATCCTGAACGAACTGGTCGGCACGGCGATCGAGCCGGATCTGACCGGCCACGTCGTCATGCTGGAAGAGGTGTCCGAGGCCCTCTATCGCGTCGACCGGATGATGTTCCACCTGACAGGCCAGGCCTCGATCCGCCGCGTGGCGGGCATCCGTCTGGGCCGCGTGTCCGACGTGACGGCCAATGACCCCGACTTCGGCCTGACGGCGGAGGAGATCGTGCGTCACTGGTGCGTACGCTCAGGCATTCCCTATCTGGGGCTGGCCGATATCGGTCATGACCGGGACAACAAGGTCGTGCCTTTCGGCTCCCGCGCCTGAGGCCCAGTCTGCCTTTCAGGATCAGCCCCTCAGAATCAGCCCGTCCGGCCGCGCCTCAAAGGCCGACAGACGGCCCAGAAAGCTCATCCCCAGCAGGGCCGCGGGCATGTCGCGGTCGATCACCAGGGCCTCGACGGAGGTCATCTCCACCCCCGCCACCGACAGGGAGGTCAGCAGCACCCGCGCGGCGGGAACCTGGCCCGAGGCGGTGTTCAGCGTATGGCTGAAGTCGTGAGCCTTCAGCCGCACGCCCAGCCGTTCGGCGTCGGCGCGGCTCAGCGTCACCACGCTGGCGCCGGTGTCGACCAGCATCCGCATCGGCCGCCCTTCGACCGTCGCTTCGGCCCAATAGTGGCCGTCGGCCGCGCGCGTCACCGACGGCGCCTCCTTCAGCGCCACGGCGGCGTAGGCCTGAGCCGGGCCTTCCCACCACATCAGGGCGCCGATGCAGGCGCAGCCCGACGCCAGGGCGGCGGCGAAAACGACAGCGGAGCGCGGGTCAAAGCGGATCATGAAGCGGACTATGCCGCCTGGGTCTTCCCATGCGGTGAAGCGACGTGGCGAACGAAAGGTTGACGCCCGACCGCTGATCGCCCCGGCTCACTCGCCCAACAGCCTGGGGTCGATCCGGCTCTTGCGGCCCGGCAGGTCGGCCATGACGGCGGCGCGACCCTCGTCCGTCATCCGGCTCCAGGTCGCGATTTCCTGCAGCGTTCGCAGACAGCCCAGACACAGGCCCGAGGCGCCGTCGACGGTGCAGACCATGACGCAGGGGCTGGCGATGGAGCGGGGCGGGGGGGAGGCGGGGGTGGCGGACATGGTTCGTGACGGTATCGCAACAATGAGTCCGGGAACGGACTATAATTTCTTGACTTTTCGCGCTAGGCGGCTATATTCATCCTCGACGCGAAACGACTGACAGGGTGAGAGTCCCAAAAAGCACGACGTGTCTTCTTTCATCGTTCAACGAAAGGAGACGCCAAAAATGAACGAAAACAAAGAGCGCAATCTCCAGCACGCCATGATGTCCTTCGCCCTGTTCGGCGGGATGCTGGTGAACACGAAGCAGATGAACGGCGCCGCCGACCGCGTGGTCAGCCACCCGTCCAACTTCGTACCCATAACGATCAAACGGCCGCGCGCGTAGTCGCGAGACTGGATGATCCAGCCAGAAGCCCCGGTCAGAACGACCGGGGTTTTTCAATTCCGCCCTTGCCATCGCCGCGCGCCCTGGCCGAAACCCAAGCCTGCATTGTCAAAGAGGGTACGCGGCATGGGTCTGATCGTCGAAGAGCGCAAAGGCGCGGTCATGGTCTGGACGCTGGACCGGCCCGACCAGCTGAACGCCCTGCCGGACCTTGAGGACGGCGAGGCCTTCGCCGCCGCATGCGACGCCGTCAACGCCGACTCCTCGATCCGCTGCGTGGTGATGACCGGGGCCGGACGCGCCTTCTCGGCGGGCGGCGACCTGAAGGCGATGAAGGACCGCCGCGACCTGTTCGAGGGCTCGGGCGCCGCCATCCGCGAACGCTATCGCCGGGTCGTCCACCGCATCGTGCGCGCCCTCTATGGGCTGGAGGTGCCGTTGATCAGCGCGGTCAACGGCCCGGCCATGGGGCTGGGCTGCGACATCGCCGGTCTGGGCGACATCCGCATCGCTTCCGAGCGCGCCAGCTTCGGCGTGCCCTTCATGAAGCTGGGCATTATTCCCGGCGACGGCGGCTCCTGGTTGTTGCCGCGCAACGTGGGCTACGCCCGCGCCGCCGAACTGCTGTTCACCGCCCGCTCGATCGACGCGGCGACGGCCGAGCAGTGGGGCCTGGTCAACCGCGTCGTCCCGCATGAAGCGCTGATGGACGAGGCGATGCAGACGGCGGACCAGATCGGCGCCCAGCCGCCCCAGGCCCTGCGCATGGCCAAGAGCCTGCTGCGTCAGGGCCGGGACATGAATTTCGATCAGATGCTGGAACTGTCCGCCGCCATGCAGGCCCTGGCCCACCTGACCGACGACCACATCGAGGGCGTGAGCGCGGTGCTGGAAAAGCGGGCAGGAGAATTTACGGGAAACTGAGTTCCTCTCTTCCGCTCACCCCGGCGGACGCCGGGGCCCAGTGAGAGCCGCGTGCACCGCGCCTGCCCATTCCGCCTCCGCAAGTGAGGCCAAAACACTGGGTCCCGGCGTCCGCCGGGATGAGCGGGGAGGAGGGCGATCAGCCAACAAAAAAGGGGCCCCGCGCGAGGCCCCTTTTCCGTCTTCATCCCGATCCGCCCTTACGTCCGTGCGGGCGCCTTCATGGCGCGCGTAGCGGGCACGCCGGTCGAGGCGTTGTCGCGCTTGGCGCCCGCCGTCTCGCCCGGCTTCATGAACTTGACCAGCACGCGCTGGCCGATCAGCAGCGGGGCCTCGTCGACGGCGACCACCACCTCGACCACGCGCTCGTCGGTGCGTTGCGACGGGTCGTCCGAGGCCAGTTTGCGGGCGCCGAAGACGGCGGCGCGGCGCAGCACCTTGCCGACATAGACCTTGGACGGATCGCCTTCGGGGGTGATCTCGACGGCCTGATCGACGCTGACGTTGGGGATGTCGGCCTCGACGATCTCGGCGCGGGCGATGCGCGGGGCGGCGGGCTCCAGGTCGAACATGTTCGACACGTTCAGGGTCGAGGCGCCGGCGCCGGGGTTGGCGTAGCGGCGCACGATGCGGCCGTCGGCGGGCGAGCGGATCACCGTCAGCTCGACATTATAGGCGGCCTGATCGCGGCGGGCGCGGGCGGTCTGGACGGCGGCCTGTTGCGAGGCGAGGCGGGCCTGGGCCTGGGCGATGGCGTCGCGGGCCTGATCCATGCGCTGGGCGGCGACGAAGTTGGTCGCGACCAGTTTCTGCAGCCGGTCGTGCTCGCGCTGGGCCGTGGCGATGTCGACGTTGATCATGCGCAGCTGGCTTTCGGCCTGGGCCAGATCGGCGGTCGCCGTCTGCAGCGACAGGCGCGGCTCGTCGTCTTCCTGACGGGCCAGAATCTGACCGGCCTTCACCAGGTCGCCTTCCTGAACCAGGACGTCACGCACCACGCCGCCGCGCCGCGCGGCGATCTGGATGATGCCGCCCTCGATGTCGATCTTGCCGTTGGCGATGGCCGAATAGGGGCTTTCCACCTTCTTCTCGGCCGCCTCGGCCAGCTCGGCCTTCTTGGCGGCGCCGGCCTTCTGCATCAGGCTCAGGCCGATGACGACGGCGACCAGCAGCGCCAGGCCGATCCAGAGCCATTTGTTTTTCAGGAATGCGGGCATGGAGGTCCTCAAGGGGATCGGGGTCAGTGCGACGCCAGGATGGCTTCGGGATTGGGGGTGCGGCGCTGATCGTCGATGATCACGCCGTCTTCGATGTGGATGACCCGGTCGGCCCAGGCTTCCAGGCGCGGGTCGTGGGTCACGCAGATGACGGCCGCGCCGTGTTCGGTGGCCGCCCGGCGCAGCAGTCTGATGACCACCTGGCCGTTCTCGCCGTCCAGCGCCGAGGTCGGTTCATCGGCGAACAGGATCTGCGGGTCCTTGGCCAGGGCGCGGGCGATGGCGACGCGCTGCTTCTCGCCGCCGGACAGGGCGGCCGGGCGCTGATGCAGGCGATGGCCCAGGCCGACCTCCTCCAGAGCGAGCGCGGCGCGCTTCTTGGCCTTCTCGGGCGACAGGCCCTGATATTTCAGCACCGTCGTCACCTGCTGCAGGGCGCTGAGCGCCGGGAACAGGTTGAAGCCCTGGAAGATGAAGCCGCAGTGATCCAGCCGGAACTTGTCGATCCTGCCGCCCGACAGTTTCCACAGGTCGTCCACGTCCAGGGCGTCGACGCGCCCTTCCTCGGGCCGCAGCAGGCCGGACAGGGCGGCGATCAGCGTCGACTTGCCCGAACCCGACGGCCCCATGACCATGGTCAGGTCGCCGTGGCGGGCGTCGAAATCCACGCCCTTCAGCACCTCGACATAGGACCGGCCGGACTTGAACCGCTTGACCAGTCCCCTGGCTTCCAGGGCGAACTCGCCGTGCTTGCCGTGAACCTTGGTGTGCCCAGAAGCCATAGTGTTCATCGCAGCAGGTCCGCAGGTTGGCTCTTCTTCAGAATGCCCATCGACAGCAGGCCCGAGAGCATGGAGATGGCGATCAGGCCGCCCCCGACGATGATCAGCAGCATCGGCGGCATGGAGATGATGACGGCGTTGGACAGGGCCAGCAGCGACAGCAGCCAGGTCAGCAGGATGGCCGCGCCGACTCCCACCATTCCGACCCAGAAGCTAAGCTCCATGACGATGCGGCGCAGGCTGCCCATGCCGACGCCCAGGGCGCGCAGCGAGGCGAACTCCTTGATGTTGGCCATGATGGCGCCGCGCAGGGTCTGCCAGGTGATGGCCACGCCGATGATGATCCCCAGCACGACGCAGCCGCCGATGATGATGACCAGAATGCCTTCCTCGAACATGGCGCCGGCGTTGGCGTCGGCCAGCTGCTGGCGGGTCCAGGCCTTCCACTGGCCGTTGCCCATGGCGTTCAGCTGGGCGACCACGACCTCGGCGCGGGCCGGGTCCTTGATCTTGAGCATCAGCGGGCCGACGCGCGGCCCCTCAAAGGCCTGGCCCAGCATCCGCAGGCTGTCGCGCGACATGACGATGGTCGGCTGCATCATGTTGGGATAGCCGCGCAGCACGCCGACCACGGTCACGGTCTGGCCGTTGAACAGGGCCTTGTCGCCCAGTTTGACGCCCAGCGGCGTCAGCGCCGTCTCGTCCACCGCCACGGTGAAGGGCTGGCGCAGGGCCTCGACCAGTTCTTCGGAATAGTCGCGCGGGATGGTGACCGAGCCGGGCGCCGTGTCGATGATGTTGACCAGCACGCTCTTCTGGCGCGGCGCGCCCTGCTTGGCGCGGTCGGCGGCCGTGGCGGTCGGGTCGACGTTCTTGATGTTCTGGAAATTGCCGCCCGACATGTCGAGCGTCTTCACCTCGACCACCTCGGGGTGGTTATAGGCCAGCGGGACAAAGCGTCGCGGCATGCCCATCGGCCCGCTGAACAGGGCCTTGGCGCCCGGCTGCATGATGAAGATATCGGCGCTGGAGCGCTCGATGGCGGCGGTGAATCCCTTGCCGATGCCGATGAAGACCCCGGTCATGGCCAGCACCAGCAACCCCGAAAGGGCCAGCGCCATGACGGCGGCCATATAGCGGCGCCACTCGAAGAGCAGCGTGGACAGCGCGAGCGACATGACGCGTATTCATTCCCCTGACTTGCGCTGTTATCTGACCGCCTGCGGGCGCTGGGCCAAGTTAAATCGGGGTAAGGCTGGCTGCGCCGGATTTGTTACGGGGGTTGAGGGCGCGGCCCTTGCGGGTCTAGTGACGGCGGACAGCAAGGCGTGGGCGTGGTGTCCCGCCTCACGGAGACGCCCATGTCGCTTCGCCGCACCCTTTCCTTCACCGCCTCGCTGGCCGCCCTCGGCATGGCCGCCGTGGTGGTCAACGCCCCCGCTTCGGCCGCGCGCGCCGACGAGGGGATGTGGACCTTCGACAGCTTCCCGATCCAGACGGTCAATGAGAAGTACGGCACGCGCATCGACCAGGCCTGGCTGGACCGCGTCCGCAACGCCGCCGTGCGCCTGCAGGGCTGCTCGGCGTCGTTCGTGTCGGGTGAAGGCCTGATCCTGACCAACCACCACTGCGTCATCTCGTGCGTCCAGGACCTGTCGACGGCCCAGAACGACTACGTCAAGAACGGCTGGATGCCCGCCACGCGCGAGGAAGAGAAGACCTGCCCCGGCCAGACGGCCGAGGTCCTGACCGACATCACCGACGTCACCGATCGCGTGCTGGGCGCTGGTTCGGGTCTGGAAGGCGCGGCCTTCGTCGCCGCCCGCTCGGCGGAGATCGACGCGATCCAGAAGGAGGCCTGCGGCGACGACCGCAAGCTGACCTGCCAGGTCATCAGCTTCTATCGCGGCGGCAAATACGCCCTGTACAAGTTCCGCAAGTATGAGGACGTGCGTCTGGCCTTCGCGCCGGAGTTCCAGGCGGCCTTCTTCGGCGGCGATCCTGACAACTTCAACTTCCCGCGCTACGCCCTCGATGCGGCCTTCCTGCGCGCCTATGAGGACGGCAAGCCGGTCGCCTCGCCCAACCACCTGAAGTGGAACCCCAACGCTCCGACCGACGGCGAGGCCACCTTTGTGGCGGGCAACCCCGGCTCGACCTCGCGCTTGCTGACCATGAGCCAGCTGGAGCGCCTGCGCGACCAGCAGATCCCCATCACCCTGATCCAGAGCGCCGAACTGCGCGGCCGTCTGGTCGAATATTCGACCCTGGGCGAGGAAGAGAAGCGGGTCGCTCTCGACCCCATCTTCGGTCTGGAGAACAGCTTCAAGGTCTACTACGGCCAGCAGGGCGCCCTGACGGACCCCGCCTTCATGGCCAAGAAGCGCCAGGAAGAGGCCGAGCTGCGCCAGCGCGTCGCCGCCGACCCGGCCGTGGCCGAGCGCATCGGCGACCCGTGGGCCGATCTGGAAAAGGTGCAGGCGACCGCCCGCGACCTCTATCTGCCCTATCGCCAGCTTGAGGCGAACGCCGGCGGCGGCTCGACCCTGTATTCCTACGCCCGCGCCATCGTCCGCGCGTCGAAGGAACGCGCCAAGCCTGTCGCCGAACGCCGCGCCGGCTATGCCGATAGCGACATCGCCGCCCTGGGCCGCCGCCTGGCCTCGGACGCCCCGATCCCGGTCGGCGTCGAGGAGATCCAGCTGTCGCACTGGATGCTGAAGACCCGCGAATACCTGACGGTCGACAGCGCCGATGTGAAGGCCATGCTGGGCGCTGAAAGCCCCGAAACCATCGCCGCCCGTCTGGTGCAGAGCCGCCTGATCGACCCGGCCTTCCGCGCCGAAGCCCTGGCCATGACGCCGGAGCAGCTGGCCGCCTCGGGCGATCCGATGATCGCCTTCGTCCTGGCCAATGACGACGCCGCTCAGGCCGTACGCACCCAATGGGACGCCGGGGTCAACGCCCCGACCGCCCGCGCCGCCGAAAAGGTTGCCCAGGCCCGCTTCGCCGTCTACGGCGACAACCTGTACCCAGACGCCACCTTCTCCTTGCGTCTGTCCTACGGCCAGGTGAAGGGCTGGACCTATCGCGGCGTCACCGTGCCGTCCTTCACCCACATGGGCGGCCTGTATGAGCGTGCGACCGGCGCCGAGCCGTTCAACGCTTCCGAGCGTTTCCTGGCCGCCAAGGACCGGATCAACAAGGACGTGGTCTACGACTTCGTCTCGACCAACGACATCATCGGCGGCAACTCCGGCTCGCCGGTGATCAACGCCAAGGGTGAAGTGATCGGCGCCGCCTTCGACGGCAACATCCACTCGCTGGGCGGCTCGTTCGGCTACGACGGCGAACTGAACCGCACGGTCAGCGTCTCGACCGCCGCCGTCACCGAGGCCCTGCGCAACGTCTACAACCAGCCGCGCCTCCTGCGCGAACTGGGCGTGCGTCGCTGACGCAAGCACGCGCGGCGTCCCAGCCAGACGCCGCGCCTCTCCCTCCCCTTCATGGGGAGGGTGGTCGCGTAGCGACCGGGTGGGGAGGGCCGGGCGATCCCGGCCTCCAGTCACGGCTTTGGCCGAGCGCCCGAACAGCCGCGCCGCCCCCACCCGGTTTCGCCCTGTCGGGCTAAACCACCCTCCCCATGAAGGGGAGGGAGAAAACAATACGCCCCCGTCTGACGCATCGGCCTGCTAGCTTTCTTCCCGCCGATTTCAGACTATTCAGACGAATTAGACTCTGTTTTTCCCTCGCCGGAGTCTGAAACAGGAGCTTCTCATGCGTCACATGCTGTTCGCCTCGGCCGCCGTCCTGGCCTTCGCCGCCGCTTCCGCGGCCGCCTCTTCCGCCAAGGCAGAGGAGGGCATGTGGACCTATGACAACTTCCCCATCGCCCGCGCCAATCAGACGCTGGGCACGAACATCGACCAGGCCTGGCTGGACCGCGTGCGCCTGTCGTCGGTGAAGTTCGGCGGCTGTTCGGCGGGCGTCATCTCAGCCGAGGGGCTGGTGATGACCAACAACCACTGCGTCTCGTCCTGCGTCGCCAACCTGTCGACGCCGCAGCTTCAGTATAACGAAACGGGCTTCACCCCCAAGAGCCGCGAGGAAGAGCTGCAATGCCCCGGCGCCTCTGCGGAAATCCTGACCGACATCACCGACGTCACCGAGCGGGTCCAGAAGGCGGGCGCCGGTCTGGACGGCCAGGCCTACACCCAGGCGCGCGAGGCCGAGGCGGGCCGCATCGAAACCGAAAACTGCGGCGACGACGCCAAAATCCGCTGTCAGGTCGTCAGCCTGTATCGCGGCGGCCAGTTCAAGCTCTACAAGTTCCGCAAATATTCGGACGTGCGTCTGGCCTGGGCGCCGGAAGACCGCGCCGCGACCTTCGGCGGCGATCTGGACAACTTCTCCTTCCCGCGCTTCGCCATCGATGCCGCCTTCATCCGCCTGTATGAAGACGGCAAGCCCGCCGCGACCCCGACCCACTTCACCTGGAATCCGAACAAACCGACCGAGGGCGAGCCCGTCTTCGTCACCGGCAACCCCGGCTCGACCCAGCGCCTGCTGACGCAGGCCCAGCTGATGACCATCCGCGACGTGGTCCTGCCGCTGGACCAGCTGATCGCGTCCGAACTGCGCGGCCGTCTGATCCGCTATTCGGAAGAGGGCGCCGATCAGGCCTTCATCGCCATGGACCCGCTGTCGGGCGTCGAGAACACCTATAAGCGCGGGCGCGGCCGGATGGCCGCCCTGATCGACCCGGCCTTCATGGACCAACTGGCCGGGCAGGAAACCGTCTTCCGGCGCGGCGTGGCCGAGAACGAGGCCCTGTCGGCCGAGGTCGGCGATCCCTGGGCCGTTCTGACCGATGTTCAGCCGATCGCGCGCGAGCTCTATGCCCCGATGGCCTTGCTGGAAGGCGGCACCGGCATGGGCACCACCTCGGTGGCGGGCGGCTCGCCCCTGTTCCAGTGGGCGCGAGCCATCGTGCGCGGGGCGCAGGAGCGCGCCAAGCCGTCCGACCAGCGCCTGGCCGAGTTCGCCGACAGCCGCCTGCCGGGCGTCCAGTCCGGCCTCTTCGCCGCACGCCCGACCTATCCGGCGCTGGAGCAGGTCCGTCTGGAATGGTGGCTGTCCAAGACGCGCGAATGGCTGACCGTCGACAGCCCTTACGTCCGCACCCTGCTGGGCAAGGAAAGCCCGGAAGGCCTGTCCGCCCGCCTGATCGAAGGCACGAAACTGGCCGACCCCGCCGTGCGCCGCGCCCTGTGGGAAGGCGGCCTGCCCGCCGTTCAGGCATCGACCGATCCGCTGATCCAGTATGTCCTGGCTATCGACGCCGACGCCCGCGCCGTCCGCACCGACTGGGAGAACCGGGTGCAGGCGCCGACCGACCGCGCCTCGGAACAGCTGTCGGCCGCCCGCTTCGCCGTCTTCGGCGACGCTGTCTATCCGGACGCCACCGGCACCCTGCGTCTGACCTACGGCCGGGTCGAGGGGACCGACGTGCCGGGCCAGCGCATCCCGGCCTTCACCACCTTCGCCGGCCTGTGGGATCGGGCGACCGGCGCCGAGCCGTTCAACGTCGCGCCCAAACTGCTGGCCGCCAGGGACCGCATTGACCCGAACGCGGTGATGAATATGGCCGTCTCGTCCGACACCATCGGCGGCTCGTCGGGTTCGCCTGCGGTGAATGCGAAGGGCGAGATCATCGGCGCCAACTTCGACTCCACCGTCCTGACCCAGCGCAACGCCTATGGCTATGACCGCAACGTCAACCGCAGCGTCATCGTCACCACCCAGGCCGTGACCACGGCCCTGCGCGACGTCTACGGCATGGATCACCTGATCGCCGAACTGGGCGCGGATGCGCCCAAGGCCGCCTCGCGCCGGGCGCGCCGTTGAACGGCCCGGTCTTTCGACCTGCGGCGCCGGACGACGTTCCGGCGCTGCGCGCCCTGATCGAAAGCGCCTATCGCGGCGACAGCGCCAAGGCCGGCTGGACCCACGAGGCCGACCTGCTGGAGGGTCAGCGCACCGACGAGGCGGAGTTGCGCAACATCCTCGCCGACGCCTCGCGGATCATCCTGCTGGCCGAGGTCGACGGCGCCCTGATCGGCTGCGTTCAGGTCGCGGATCAGGGGCGGGGTCTGGCCTATCTGGGCCTGCTGACCGTCGATCCGGCGCGTCAGGCGGGCGGTCTGGGCCGTCTGTTGATCGAGGCCGCCGAGGCCGAGGCCGCCGCCCGCTTCGCCGCCACGCGCATGGAGATGACCGTCATCCGCCAGCGCGCCGAACTGATCGCCTGGTACGAACGGCGCGGCTATCGCCTGACCGGCGAAACCCGCCCCTTCCCGCTGGACGACCCCCGCTTCGGCCTGCCCCGCACCCGCGACCTGGCCTTCGTGGTTCTGGAGAAGACGCTTTAGATCAGCGGGGAAGGGCGCAATTTTCGTTCTCATAAGGTTTGGTCTGGCCTAGACGAGCACACGCTTCGTTTCTTTTTCTGACGCCTGACCGAGATCATCGTGCAAGATACCGTCCGCCGCATCCTGACCGCCCGCGTCTATGACGTGGCCGAGGAGACCCCCCTCGATCCGCTGAAGCGGCTGTCGGCGCGGATCGGGCGCCCCGCCCTGCTGAAGCGCGAGGACCTGCAGCCGGTCTTCTCGTTCAAGATCCGCGGCGCCTACAACCGCATCGCGGCGCTCAGCGAGGCCGAGCTGGCGCGCGGCGTCATCTGCGCCTCTGCGGGCAATCACGCGCAGGGGGTGGCGCTGGCGGCGGCGAAGCGCGGGGCGGCGGCGACCATCGTCATGCCGACCACCACGCCCGGCATCAAGGTGGCGGCGGTTCGGGGGCTGGGCGGCCAGGTCGTGCTGCATGGCGAGAGCTTTGACGACGCCTACGCTCACGCCCGCGCGCTGGAAAAGGAAACCGGCGCGACCTTCGTCCACCCCTTCGACGACCCCGACGTCATCGCCGGGCAAGGGACGGTGGGGCTGGAGATCCTGCGCCAGCACGCCGATCCGATCGACGCCGTCTTCATCCCCATCGGCGGCGGGGGGCTGGCGGCGGGGGTGGCGGCCATCGTCCGCTTCCTGCGGCCCGAGACGCGCCTCATCGGCGTCGAACCGGCCGAGGCCCCGACGATGAAAAGCGCCATCGAGGCCGGGCGCGTCGTCGATCTGGATCAGGTCGGCCTGTTCGCCGACGGGGTGGCCGTTCGCCGCGCGGGCGACGAGACCTTTCGCCTGTGCCGCGATCTGCTGGACGAGATCGTCCTGGTCGACACCGACGCCATCTGCGCCGCCGTGAAGGACATCTTCGACGACGTGCGCGCCGTGGCCGAGCCGTCGGGCGCCGTGGCTCTTGCCGGGCTGAAGGCCTGGGCCGCGCGCAACCCCGGATCGGGGGCGCTGGTGGCGATCAATTCAGGCGCCAACGTCAATTTCGACCGTCTGCGCCACGTCGCCGAGCGGGCCGAGATCGGCGAGGGCGCCGAGGCCCTGTTCGCCGTCTCCATGCCCGACCGGCGCGAGGATTATCACCGCTTCCTGCAGAGCCTCGACGGCCGCTCGATCACCGAATTCAACTATCGCTGGTCCGGCGACGGGACGGCCCAGATCTTCGTCGGCGTGGCCCTGCGCGACGGCGCCGCCGAGCGCGAAAGCCTGCTCAGGCGCCTGACCGCCGACGGCTATTCCGTCGTCGACATGAGCGACAACGAGACCGCCAAGCTCCACGTCCGCCACATGGTCGGCGGGCGCACCATCGGCCTGCCGCACGAGCGGCTGCTGCGCTTCGAATTCCCCGAGCGGCCGGGCGCCTTCCTGCGCTTCCTCAACAGCCTGCAGCCCGCCTGGGCCCTGACCCTGTTCCACTATCGCAACCACGGCGACGACGCGGGCCGGGTGCTGGCGGGGGTCAGCGTCCCGCCAGACCAGGCGGCGGCCTTGAGCGCCGCGCTGGACGAGCTGGGGTATCCCTACGTCGACGAGACCGACAACCCGGCCTGCCGCCTGTTTCTGGATGGCTCCGCTTGATAGCTAGGCCCGGCTGATGGCTTCGGCGATCTCTTCGGCCGGACGGCCGGCCAGGGCCTTGGGAATTTCGCCGACCAGCAGGCCTTCCAGCGTCTTGTGCCAATGCTTGCGCAGCTGGCCCAGTGTCTTGGGCGCGGCGACCACGGCCAGGGCCTCGATCTTGTTGGTCAGGGCCATGTGGTTCAGCGCCTCGGCCACGCCCATGGCGAAGCCGTCCTCGGCCTGGGTGTCGTTGTCGGGATTGGCGTCGCTGGAGCGGCGGCCCGGCGCGCCGGACAGGCGTTCGGGGATCTCGGGCGTCGCCATCGGCTTGAGCTGGATGTCGAGGTTGTGGCCGGTGTTGCGGAACAGGCTCAGCTTCTCGCCGTCGGCGACGGCGACCAGGGCCCCGTTGGGCAGGTTCATCATCAGACTCCAGAAATGAGCGCCGAAAGGGAGGGCGCTGTCAGTCCAGCGCAAACGCCCCCTGTCCTGTTCCCTTCTGCGACGCTTCGTGCGCCAACAGCCAGCGCTTGCGCTCCAGCCCGCCCGCATAGCCGGTCAGGGTTCCATTGGCGCCGACGACGCGGTGGCAGGGCACGATGACGCCGATCGGATTGGCGCCGTTGGCCAGGCCCACGGCCCGCACGGCGGCGGGCTTGCCGATGGCCTGGGCCAGTTGGCCGTAGTTCCAGGTCTGCCCCGCCGGAATGGTCCGCAGCGCCGCCCAGACCGCGCGCTGGAAGTCCGTGCCGCCGGTCTTCACGGCGAGGTCGTCCAGCGCCGTCAGATCGCCGTCAAAATAGGCGGCGACGGCGGCCCGCACCGCCTCAGGCGCGCGGCCCGGCGTCAGCTGAACCTCGCCGTAATGACGGGCCAGCAGCGTCATCATCCGCGCCTCATAGTCGGTGAAGTCGAAAGCGCGCACGGCGTCGTCCGCATCGGTGACCAGCAGCACCTCGCCCACCGGCGTGGCGATGCGGTCCAGCGTAAAGGCTTCAGGCTGCGTCTTTTTCATCGTCGTTCTCCATGATCGTCATGCCGTCGATCCCCGCCTCGCGCAGGTGCAGCACGCCATAGGCCCGCCAGGGCCGCCATCGTTCGGCCCGCCCCGCCAGCCGCTCGTCTTCCAGCCGGTCGCTGGCCATGTCGGGCGCTTCATCGCTCCAGACGCCCGGCAGGCGCAGACCGGGCCGCGCCTCGACCAGCGGCGCGAGCACAGGGTCAGCAGCCAGATCACGCTGGATCGCCTCGGGATCGGCCGACAGGTCGAACAGCCGCCGCACCCGCGCCAGTACCCCCGGCAGGGCCTTCAGATCATCCAGCGCCGCTGTCACCGCCAGCCGGTCGCCCGCCTCGAACCGGGCCGAAACCTCGCCCGTCGCCCCGTCCGTCGCGGGGTTCAGGACGCGGCGCCAGACGCCGTCCTCGACCGTCTCGCCGTCCGCCTTCAGTGCGGCCAACATGGCCTCGACCTCATAGGGCGGGCGATAGGGCAGGCTCAGTCTGACCCCGCCGTCCCACGGCCGTTCAGCGCGTGCCCTCAGCGCCGACGGCGGGCGCCCGTACAGCGCCTGAAACGTCTCGTTGAAGCGCCGTACGCTGCCGAAGCCAGACGCCATGGCGACCTCGGCCATCGGCAGGTCGGTCTGGTGGATCAGGGCCTTGGCCAGCAGGACGCGGCGCGTCTGGGCCACGCTGACCGGGGCGGCGCCTAGATGCTGGCGGAACAGGCGACGCAGGTGCCGCTCGCCCACCCCCAGCCGCGCGGCCAGGGTGTCGACGTCGCCCTCATCGAGCGCGCCCGCCTCGATCAGGTTCAGCGCTCGACTGACGGTGTTGGAGGTGCCGCGCCACGCGCCCATATCGGGCGCGGTTTCCGGCCGACAGCGCAGGCAGGCCCGAAAGCCCGCCTCCTCGGCCGCCGCCGCGCTGATGACGAAGCGCATGTTCTCACGCTTGGGCGTCCGTGCCGGGCAGACCGGGCGACAATAGATTCCGGTGGACTTCACGCAGGTGAAGAAGCGCCCGTCGAAGCGCGGGTCGCGCGTCAGGACCGCCCGATAGCAGGCCTCCTGATCCAGACTGTCGCGGGCGTTTTCCATAGCCGCACCCTGCGCCTTCGACGCCGCCCTGTCTCGCGGTTTTCGGACATGACGGCGCCGCGCGATGATCCTGCGGTTTTGTCGTGGCCGCTTCCTTCGCGGCGCCTGCACGGCTAAGTTCGTCGGTCTGTAGGGGGAGTATTCTGAATGTCGTATCGTCGCCGCGCCGCCTGTTCCTTGCTGGCGCTCAGCCTGGCCCTGGGCGCCGCGCCCGCCCTGGCGCAACAGACGCCGCCTGCGCTTCAGGCCGTCGTCGGCCATGACAGCGGCGAGCGCATCACCCGCTCGGCTGATGTGCGCCGCTATTTCGAGGCGCTGCGCGCCGCCAACCCCGACCGCATGGTCATGGGCGACTACGCCCAGTCGTGGGAAGGCCGCCCGCTGTTCTGGGCGGCCATCGGCTCGCCGCGCAACATCGCCCGGCTGGACGCGATCAAGGCCGCGACCAACGCCCTGGCCGATCCGCGCAAGACCAGCCCCGATCAGGCCCGCGCCCTGATCAACGACACCCCGGCCATCGTCTGGATGGCCTATTCTGTCCACGGCAATGAGATCAGCCCCGCCGACGCCGCCATCATGGCCGCGCGTCGCCTGACCGACAGCCTCGACGCCGAGGCTCAAGGGTGGCTAGAGGACGTCGTGGTCGTCTTCGTCCCGACCCAGAACCCCGACGGGCGCGAACGCTTCATCAACAGCTTCGAGGCGGGCCTCGGCGCCCAGCCCAACGGCGATCCCCTGTCGGCGGAGCGGGCCGAGCCCTGGCCGTCCGGCCGCTACAACCACAATCTGTTCGACCTGAACCGCGACTGGTTCATCCAGTCCCAGCCGGAGACGCAGGGCCACTCGGCCCTCATCCGCGAATGGCGCCCGCAGGTGGTGGTCGATTCCCACGAGATGGGCACCGACTCCAGCTTCTTCTTCCCGCCCGAAGCGCAGCCGCTGAACCCGTGGATCTATCCGCCGATCCTCGACGCGCGCGAACGGTTCGGCCGCAACACCGCCGGACGCTTCGATCAGGCCGGGCTGGACTATTTCACGCGCGAGACCTTCGACGCCTTCTATCCCGGCTACGGCGACGGTTGGCCGGCCTATTTCGGCGCCGTCTCCATGACATATGAGCAGGGATCGTCGCGCGGTCTGTTGGCGCGCCGGTCGTCGGGCGAGATGCTGACCTACGCCGACACGGTCAAAGGCCATCTGACCGCCACCCTGTCGACCATCGAGACCGCCGCCCGCGACCGCGAAAAACTGCTCAGCGACTTTTACGCCTTCCATCGCGACGGGATTTCGGGCGGACGCGGCGCCTATGTCCTGTCGCGCTCCGCCGCCGCCGATCCGGCCGCCGCCGACAAGCTGGCGGGCCTGCTGGTCCGTTCGGGGCTGGAGGTCGGACGCGCCACCGCCGCCTTCTCCGCCTGCGGCCAGACCTATCAGGCGGGCGACTACATCGTGAACCTGGCCCAGCCTCAGCGCCGCATGGCCGAGACCCTGCTGGCCAAGGACGTGCCGCTGGACCCCAAATTCCTCGCCGAACAGGAGGCTCGCCGCGCGCGCGGTCTGGGCGATGAGATCTATGACCTGACCGGCTGGTCCCTGCCGCTTCTGTTCAACGTGCCGAGCCAGCGCTGCACCGGCGCTCCGTCGGTGCAGACGGCCGCTGTCGGCCCGGAACTGATCCGCCCGGCCGCCGTGGCTCAGGGCGACGCGACCTATGGCTACGCCATCCATCCGGGCACGGCGGGTATGCGCTTCCTGACCGCCGCCCTGACCGACAAGCTGCCGGTCCGCTCTGTCGAGGAGCCCTTCACCCTGGACGGCCGCGCCTATCCGGGCGGGACCTTCATCGTGCCGCGCGCCGGGTCGCCCGCCGACCTGGACGAGCGCGTCCGCCGTCTGGCCGCAGGCAGCGGCGCCCAGGTGACGCCGCTGGCGACGTCGTGGGTTTCCAGCGGTCCCAGCGTCGGCTCGGACAAGGCGACCGTCATCGCCGCCCCGCGCGTCGCCATGGCCTGGGACGACCCGACCGAGCCGGAATCCGCCGGTTCCATCCGCCATGTACTGGAGCGTGAATACGGCTGGCCCGTCACGGCGGTGCGCACCCGCCGCCTGGCGAACGCCGACCTGTCCCGCTACCAGGTGCTGATCCTGCCGTCTGGCGGAAACTATGAGCAGATCCTCGGCGAGAGCGGCGTCGCCAACCTGCGCGCCTGGGTTCAAGCGGGCGGCGTCCTGATCGGCGTCGGCTCGGCCAGCCGCCTGCTGACCGATCCCGATTCCAAGCTGCTGGACAGCCGCCGCGAGAGCGCCGTCTCCGGCGACGGCGACAAGGACAAGAAGGACGGCGGCAGCGAGATCGCCACCGACGCCGAATACCTGGCCCTGACCGGCCACCACGGCGGAGCGCCCGATCCTGTCGCCGGCGTCCTGGCCAGCGCCGTGGTCGACAATGAACACTGGCTGGGCGCAGGCGTCGCCCCGACCCTTAGCGTCATGGTGCGCGGCTCGGACATCTACACTCCGCTGGCCCGCGATCAGGGAACCAACGTCGTGCGTCTGGCCGGCCCGGATCAGGTGCTGGCGTCCGGCCAGCTGTGGGCCGAGAACCGCCGCCAGCTGGCCTACAAGCCCGTCGCGATGGCGTCCGAAGTCGGTCGCGGTCAGGTCGTCGCCTTCACCCAGGACGTGACCATGCGCGCCTTCCTGGAAGGGCTGAAGCCGCTGTTCCTCAACGCCGTCTTCCGCGGTCCGGCCCACACCTCGGGGGCCAAGGGGAACTGAAACGAGTGAAGGGGAGGGGCGTCAGCGCCCCTTCCTGAACGCCTCGGCCTTTTCGGCCGCCGCTTCCCTGCGCCAGCGTTTGGGGGCTGACCTGTCCACCTCCTCGCCCGCGCCGGTGAGGGCTTCGTTGGCGAATTCGAGGTCGAGGAGCTTCATCTTCTTGATCTCGTCGCGCAGGCGGGCGGCTTCCTCGAACTCGAGGTTGGCGGCTGCTTCGCGCATCCGACCTTCCAGATCCTTGAGCGCGGCCTGGAAGTTGGACCCGACGAAGGGCTTGGCTTCCTCGGCGACGCCGGGGCGGGTCAGGCGGTCCAGGTCGCGGGACTCATAGGGGCTGTCGAGGATCTCCTTGATGTCGCGCTTGACCGTCTCGGGCGTGATGCCGTGTTCGAGGTTGTAGGCCTGCTGTTTCTCGCGGCGGCGGTCGGTCTCGGCGATGGCGCGCTCCATCGAGCCGGTCATGCGGTCGGCGTAGAGGATGACGCGGCCGTCGACGTTGCGCGCTGCGCGGCCGATGGTCTGGATCAGGGAGGTCTCGGAGCGCAGGAAGCCCTCCTTGTCCGCGTCGAGGATGGCGACCAGACCGCACTCGGGGATGTCGAGGCCCTCGCGCAGCAGGTTGATGCCGATCAGGCAGTCGAACGACCCCAGGCGCAGGTCGCGCAGGATCTCGATCCGTTCCAGGGTGTCGACGTCGGAGTGCATGTAGCGGACGCGCACCCCTTGCTCGTGCATGTATTCGGTCAGATCCTCGGCCATCTTCTTGGTCAGGGTGGTGACCAAGGAGCGGTAACCCGCGCGGGCGGTCGCCTTCACCTCGTCGATGACGTCGTCGACCTGGTTGCGGGTGGCGCCGGAGACGGGGCGGATCTCGACCGGGGGGTCGATCAGACCGGTGGGGCGGATGACCTGTTCGGTGAAGACGCCGCCGGTCTTGTCCAACTCCCAGGCGCCGGGGGTGGCCGAGACGAAGACGGTCTGGGGCCGCATGGCGTCCCATTCCTCGAACTTCAGCGGGCGGTTGTCGATGGCCGAGGGCAGGCGGAAGCCGTATTCGGCCAGGGTCGATTTGCGGCGGTAGTCGCCGCGATACATGGCGCCGATCTGGCCCACGGTGACGTGGCTCTCATCCACGAACAGCAGGGCGTTGTCGGGGATGTATTCGAAGAAGGTGGGCGGCGGCTCGCCCGGCGCGCGGCCGGTCAGCCAGCGGCTGTAGTTCTCGATGCCGGCGCAGGAGCCGGTGGCCTCCATCATCTCCAGATCGAAGCGGGTGCGTTGTTCGAGGCGCTGGGCCTCCAGCAGCTTGCCGTTCTCGACCATCCAGTCGAGCGTCTCCTTCAACTCGGCCTTGATGCCGTTGACGGCCTGATTGAGCGTCGGGCGCGGGGTGACGTAGTGGCTGGCGGCGTAGACGGTGACCTCGTCCAGCGCATTGGTCTTCTTGCCGGTCAGGGGGTCGAACTCGTCGATGGCCTCGATCTCGTCGCCGAACAGGCTGATGCGCCAGGCGCGGTCCTCGAGGTGGACGGGGAAGATCTCCAGCGTGTCGCCGCGCTTGCGGAACATGCCGCGCTCGAAGCTTGCATCATTCCTTTTGTACTGCAGGGCGATCAGGTCGGCGCGCAGCTTGGCCTCGTCGATCTGGTCGCCAACCTTCAGGCCGAAGGTCATGGCGGTATAGGTCTCGACCGAGCCGATGCCGTAGATGCAGCTGACCGAGGCGACGACGATGACGTCGTCCCGCTCCAGGATCGCGCGGGTGGCGGCGTGGCGCATCCGGTCGATCTGCTCGTTAATCG
Source organism: Brevundimonas sp. S1H14 (assembly GCF_047716865.1). NCBI lineage: Bacteria > Pseudomonadati > Pseudomonadota > Alphaproteobacteria > Caulobacterales > Caulobacteraceae > Brevundimonas > Brevundimonas sp. S1H14. The sequence goes on from NZ_CP136679.1 coordinate 654,935, forward strand.
ACGAGTCCTTCTCGATGTAGGTGTCGGTGCGCGGGACGTAGGCCTCGGGCTGGTAGTAGTCGTAATAGCTGACGAAATACTCGACGGCGTTGTCGGGGAAGAAGGCCTTGAACTCGGAATAGAGCTGGGCCGCCAGCGTCTTGTTGTGGGCCAGGATCAGGGCCGGGCGCTGGGTCTGTTCGATCACCTTGGCCATGGTGAAGGTCTTGCCCGAGCCGGTGACGCCCAGCAGCACCTGTTCGCGATCGCCCTCATCCGCCTGGGCGACCAGTTCGGCGATGGCCGAGGGCTGGTCCCCGGCGGGCTGGTATTTCGTCTCCAGCCGGAAGGGGATGCGCTTCTTGTTGGTCGGCCGGTCGGGGCGGTGAGGGACCCAGTCGGCGGGGGCGGCGGGGGCCTCCTCCGGCGTGAGGCGCGGGCCGTTTACCGGCGCGAACATGGGCGCGCGGCCGTGGTCGAAGGCGACCGGCGCCTCGCTGAGACCGGGATTAGGCGTGTGGACGGGCTTGGTCAGCTTCTGGGACGGTGTCGCGGGAGAACGGGCCATGAACATCAAGGTAATGCCTGCGCGTGCGTGACGCTAGGGCGAGCGGATCGGCGATTCCGATAAAGAGAGGCCCCTGAACCGATGATTTCCGGCTTGTGCGGCGCCGGGCGCGTCGCCAAGGTCCGCGCCATGAGTATGCTTCGCGACGTCTTCATCACCGGGACCGGCGCTGTGCTGCCTGGAGAGCGGATCGGCAACGATCGGATGGAGGACTTCATCGGCCGCATCGGCGGGCGGGCGTCCGCCGTGGGGCGGCGCGCCCTGCGCTGGAACGGGATCGAGGGGCGGCATTACGCCCTGACGCCGGACGGGCGGCCGCTGCATTCCAACGCCTCCATGTGCGCCGGGGCGGTGCGGGCGGCGCTGGATGAGGCGGGGCTGAGCCTGGGCGATTTGCAGCATCTGGGCGCGGCGGCGACGCAGGGCGACTATCTGGTTCCCGGCCACGCCAGCGCGGTTCAGGCCGAATTGGGCGCGGGGCCGCTGGAGGCGTTCAGCTATCAGTCGGTCTGCGCCAGCGCCCTGATGGCGGCCAAGGGGGCGTGGCTGAGCGTGCGGGCGGGCGAGGCCGATGTGGCCGCCGCCTGCGCCGGCGAGTTTTCATCGCGCTGGTTCCGCCCTCATTTCTATGAGGGAACGGCCTTGGTGGACGAGAAGGGCCGGGCGCGGATCGAGGCGGACTTCCTGCGCTTCACCCTGTCGGACGGGGCGGGCGCCGTGGTGATGGAGCCGAGGCCGAAGCCCGATGGTCTGAGCCTGAAGGTCGAGTGGATCGACATGACGTCGCTGGCCGGGCGCTTCGATCCCTGTATGTGGGCCGGATCGACGCCGGAAGCGCGCGCCGACTTGACCAGCGCCTGGAGCCACGTAGGCCCGGCGGCGGCCCATGCGGCGGGGGCGGTGGCCCTGTTGCAGGATTTCGAGCTGCTGAAGATCGTCATCCGCGCTTGGATCGGCGTCTGGCTGGAGAAGGTGGACGCCGGGCGGATCGTCCCGGATCAGGTCGACCATCTGCTGTGCCACTACTCCGCGCGGTCGCTGCGTCAGGAGATCGTCGGCCTGCTGGAAAGCACGGCGGCCATGATCTCTGAAGAGAAGTGGTTCACGACCCTGAGCGACAGCGGCAATGTCGGCTCGGCCTCGATCTGGGTCATGCTGGACGCCTTCCAGAAGTCGGGACGCGGAAAGCGCGGAGACAGGGTGCTGTGCATCGTGCCCGAGAGCGGGCGGGCGATGATCGGCTTCATGATGCTGGAGATTGTGTGATGGCGGAACAACTGGCTGAGGCGGCGGTGGCCGACACCCTGCGCAAGCTGGCGGTGGTCTTCGCCGATTTTGAACAGCGGCTGGAGGCGACGCCCCTGATCCGCAAGCTGACGCGCGGGCGGTTCGAGGTCGCCGACTACCACGCCTTCCTGATCAACCTGCGCCAGCAGGTGAAGGACGGGGCGCTGTGGATGAGCCGGGCGGCGTCGAACATCGGCGAGGATCATCTGGAGCTGCGGTCGACCCTGATGCGCCATGCGGTGACGGAGCATCGGGACTTCCGCCTGCTGGAGGCCGACTTCACAGCCTCGGGCGGGGCGCTGGACGACATCCAGTCGGCGCCGAAGAACGTCGGGTCCGAGGCCCTGTCGGCGTGGATGTTCCATGAGGCGTCGAAGCCCGATCCCTTCGGCCTGCTGGGCGCCATGTTCATCATCGAGGGGCTGGGCTCGATCAAGGCCAAGCCGTGGGGCCTGAAGGTGCAGGAGCGGCTGGCCCTGCCCGACGAGGCGGTGCGCTTCCTGCTGTATCACGGCGACAACGACGCCGAGCACATGAAGGAGTTCGAGGAGATGCTGGGCATGGTCCTGCCCGATCCCTTCATCGCCGAACGCATCGTGACTACGGCCAAGGTGACGGCCCGCCTCTACGCCCTGCAGATCGAGGAAATCGCGGCGTGAGATACTACAAGCCGGGGGAGGATCCGTTCGACCCCGCGCGGTTCGACCCCAAGGATCCCGATCCGTGGATGGCGCTGTATCTGGACCACAGCCTGCCGATCGACGACGGGGCCAAGCGCGACCTGCTGCTGGGCGCGCGGTCGCGCTCGCGGCGCTGGCTGTTCCCGGTGGCGCGGCCGCTGGTGTTTCTGTTCTTCTGTCTGGTGAAGGTGCTGCGGGTCATTTCGCCGAAATACCCGAACCTGAACGGCCTGCTGCACAAGACCATCCATTGGGGACTGCGGACCTTTGTAACGCCCGAGGGCAACCGGGTGATCCTGCGCCACTTCCACGTCGGGTCCGAGCTGACCGCCTTCGTGCGCGAGAATGCGGGCGTGGGAGACAAGGTGACCAAATGGCCGCTGACGCCGACGCGGTTGAAGGACATCGAGCCGGACCTGTTCCTTCAGCACGACCTGAACATCTTCAACTTCGTCATCGAGATGAACGCCGCCCTGCGCGCCGAGGGACGGGAGCTGACGCCGCCCGAGCGGATCGACTTCTCCATGATCTCGGACGAATTCCCGCCGTTCGAGGAGTTTCCGCGCAAGTGGTGTAACTTCGTCGACGTGCAGACGGCGGTGGAGTTCTACACCCCCATTTACGCCCTGATGCTGCCGCGTGATGACTTCGTGCGGGCGTCCAGTTCGCTGCAACTGGATGAGGTGATGGCCATCTATATCGCCCGCATTCTGGGCACGAGCTACCACATGGCCTTCGTCAAGAACGGCCATCCGCTGGTGGCGCTATCGACATTGCAGGCGGGCTATCGGCTGATGATGCACGGGCTGGATTCAGAGGCCATGCACGGCTGGCTGCGGGTGATGAAGGCGCGTCAGGCCGCGGGCCTGCCGCTGGACCCGGCGAACTCGGGCACGCCGCATTAGGGGGAGGGGAGCCTTCCGCCGATTTCCGCTGGCGCCCGGCGCGGCGGCTGCTAGCGTGGTCGGATGAAATCGGCGCGTTCCTTTCTGACCTCTCTCAGCACGCTTGTCTTGCTGTCGCTTGTGCTGGGCCTGGTCGCTGGGGCGGCGGCGCAACGCTGGGGCCTGCCGGGCGGGCATGTGACGGCGGACTTCATCCAGGCGCTGGGCCAGCTGTGGCTCAATGCGCTGAGGATGACGATCATTCCGCTGGTGTTCAGCCTGCTGGTGACGGGCATCGCCTCCATCGCCGATGCGGCGCGGACCGGGCGGCTGGCGCTGAAGGCGGTGGCCTGGTTCGGGGGGCTGATCGTCTTTGCGACGATTTATGCGGTAGCGGCGGCCTATGGGCTGCACGCCCTGTGGCCGATCGACCCGGAGGGCGCGCGCCTGCTGCTGGCCATCAAGCCGGAGGGCGCCGAGGGCCTTGGCGCTGGGGCGCCGTTCAGCGAATTTCTGAAGACCATCGCCCCGTCCAACCCGATCCGCGCGGCGGCCGAGGACGCCATTCTGGGTATGGTTGTGTTCGCCGTCTTCTTCGGCTTTGCGGCCTCAGGACTGCCTGAGCGGCTGCGCGTTCCTCTGATCACCTTCTTCGAGGCGGTGGGCGAGACGATGATCGTCATCGTCCGCTGGGTGCTGAGCGTCGCGCCGCTGGGCGTCTTCGCCCTGTCGATCGGGGTGGGGCTGACGGCGGGCGCCAGCGCGGCGGGGGTGCTGCTGCACTATGTGGCGCTGATCTCCATCGCCTGCATCGGCATCGGCCTGATCTTCTATCCGCTGGCCGTCGTCTTCGGCCGGGTGTCGCTGGGCCGGTTCGCGCGGGCGGCGGCTCCCGCGCAGGTGGTGGCCTTTTCCACCCAGTCGTCGCTAGCCAGCCTGCCGGTCATGGTCGAGCGGGCGGTTGACGAGCTGGGCGTCAAACGGGCGACGGCGGGTCTGGTCCTGCCGCTGGCGGTGGCGGTGTTCCGCATCACCAGCCCGGTCGCCAATCTGGGTGTCGCCATCTATTGCGCCCATCTGTTCGGACTGGAGCCTTCGGCGGGCCAGCTGTTCGCCGCCATGCTGACGGCGGTGCTGATCTCGATCGGTACGGTAGGCCTGCCGGGTCAGGCCAGCTTCTTCGCCTCCATCGCCCCGATCTGCATCGCGATGGGCGTGCCGCTGGAGCTGCTGCCGCTATTGCTGGCGGTCGAGGTCGTGCCCGACATCTTCCGCACCCTCGGCAACGTCACCGCCGACCTGGCCGTGGTGCGCATCGTTCAGGGCGGAGAGGCGCAAACCATCGAGTGAACGTCGGTTGACGAGGCGCGCACGACGCGGCCAAGCTCTAGTCCCAGGGGCGTAGGGGATGATCATGAACAAGATAATTCTGCGCACGGCCGCCATGATGGCGGCGTCGGTAATGATGTGCGGCGCGGCGAAGTCTGCACTAGCCCAGCAGGCGGCGACGGTCGAGGCGCGCTCGACTCCCGGCGGCGTGGCCGTGACCTGGCGCTTGACCGAGCCGACGACGCGCGTGACGTTTCTCGACGAAAACATCGTCCGCACGGAATGGACGGTGACGACGCCGGGCCTGACCTTGGTGGAAGGCGCGGTCGAGGGGGGTGAGCCGTTTCAGGTGTTTGAAATTCGGATCGCGCCCGATGCGACCGAGCGGGACCGCGGCTACTTGGCTCTGACGCGGATCGGGGCCGGGCGCATTCTCTACGGACCCGCCCTGATGTTGCAGGGAATGGACGCCGAACTGACCGCGCACGCCGCAGCGGGCGAGACCGCCTTGCCGACGACGCAACCGGGAAAGGGTTATGTCTATCTCGGCCCTGACAGCAACGTCGAGGTCTATCCTGGCGCCTGGGTGGTTCACGGCGAGACGGTGTCGCCGAAGCTGGCCGCGATCATGCGCGAGGGCTTCGCTGCCGCTCAGGCCTTCTACGGCGCCCGACTTGGGCGGAATCTGCCCTATGAGCCGACGCTTCTGGTCACTGTCGACAGCCCGGGGCCTACGGCTTTTCGCGGCGATGTGACGGATAGCGGTGTCATCTCGGCTCGGTTCTACGGTTCAGCTTGGGAGAATCCGCCGGCTGACGTGGCGGTCAGCCTGGCGACCTTCGTCTGGCATGAGACTTTTCATCTGTGGAATGGGCATCGGCTGGAGAACCGGGACGGCGAGGCGGCTCCCTGGCTTCATGAGGGAGGGGCCGAATATGGCGCCCTGGCGGCCGCGGTGTCTACCGGAATGGTAACGGAGGCGGCGGCGCGTGAGACCCTGTCGCAGCGGTTGAATGGGTGCCGCAAGGCGCTGGGCGACCGGGATTATGACCCGGCGCGATTGCGGTCGGGGTCGCCGGTCTATGACTGCGGGACCGTGGTGCAGTGGCTGGCTGATCTGGAGACTCGGCAGGCGTCATTCGGCGCACGTGATATTTTCGATCTGTGGAAGGACGTTTTGGATCAAGGCATGGCGAGCGAGGGCTACGGCCTTGCCGAATTTCGAACTCGACCGGAAGCCGAACGTGCGGTCGCCCTGCTGATGGACGGGCCGGGAGCGGAGCGTTGGCAAGACGTGGCCGCGGGGTTGGCGGCGTTGGGGGTCGTTCTGGAAGAAAAACCTTCGCCGGACGAGTATCGCTTGGCGGCCCTGTTCCATCTGAACGGAGAGAACTGCACCGGGGGAAGCACAGGCTTCTATCGAACTGAGCAGGGCGTGCGGCTGGATACGGGCGACAAGTGCGGGGTGCTGTCGGGCGATCCGCTGCTGGCGGCCGTCGAGGGCCATGATCCGATGGCTGAGGCGACAGCCATGTTCTTCGCTGTCCAGGCGCGCTGCATGGCCGCTTCGGCGGTGCGGGTCATTACGCAAGAGGGAGCAATAATCGAGGCGAAATGCGACCGTCCTCTGATTGCACCTCGGGCCTGGAGCGTAGCGACGGCTCCGCCGCTGGCGACGCGGACGCTGTGATCCGGGGCGAAGGCCTCACGAGGCTTTACCCTTCCATCGCCTCGAACATGGCCTCGGCCTCGTCGAAGGTGTCGTAGTCGAGGCGCTCGGGCGGGCGGACGATGACGAATCGGGTCAGGGTCGGGGCTGACGGTTCGTGGCGGCGGTCCCACTGCCAGAAATTGCGGTCGACCCGGCTTTGCAGCAGGGTCCATTCGCCTTCCTCTCCCTGAGGAGGCCGGGGCGGCGGAACGGTCTGGGTCATCAGCGTCTCCCTGTGCGACAGTCAGGAAAGCGCGGCTGGACCACACTGTCAAAGAGCGTCACAGGCGGGGAACTGTTGCAACCCATCCGCGCTTGATGCGGCCTTGGCGCAACATCCGGCGCCGTCCTTGCAGCTTGGCTGCAGATGGGATGCGACCTTAGGGCGAAAATGAGGCATGGTGCCGCCAGGAGATGATGCGATGACCAAGTCCAGCAATGAATCCGACGCCCGCGCGGCTCTGCGCGTGGTCTCCTCGCCGGAAGCCGAGGTCTACGACCTGATGCGCGCCCCCGAAACCACCGCTGAACGGGTCAAGCGCCTGCAGGCCGAGGCTCGCGCCCTGGCGATCGAACAGGTCGAGGCGCTTGAGGCCGCTCTGTGCAAGGCCGCCGACATGGCCAAGGAGATCGCCGACGGGGGCGACGCCTATCCGGTCGGCGCCCGCGAACTGGCCGCCCGCCTAGTCGCCGACCTGCCGTCCAAGGCCGAGACGATGAAGGCCATCGTCGCCAAGAGTCATCCTTGATCTAAGGGCGCTACCGCTCGCCGCGCGGCGGCTCGCTGCTTGAGCGCGCGAAGTGTCAGGCCGCGTCGGGTCGACCCGAAGGGCGGCGCGCAGCAGCCAAAAGGCGGAGCCTTCTGACCGCGGCCGACTAGGAACCGAGTACGTCTGCGTACTCGGGGTGGCGTTTCAGCCAGGCGACGGCATAGCTGCAGTGCGGGATCAGCGTCAGTTTCTCGGCGCGGGCGTGTTCGGCCAGGGCCTGCATGAAGCGGCCGGCGGCGCCCGTGCCGCGCAGGGCCGGGTGGGCCTCGACGTGCAGGATGACGCGGGCATGGCCGCGCACGGCGTATTCGGCCCAGACGGGATGCTCGGCGCCGTCAGCGTCGGCGAACATCTGCTGGAAACGGTGGTCGGCGGCGTGGTCTTTGAAGGCGGACACGGCGGCTCCTCCTGAAGGGGTCAGATCAGGCCGGCCGATCGTTCAACAGGGCCAGCAGACCCAGAACGCTTTTCACCGTGAACCAGATCGACACCAGCAGCAAAAGAAGTCCGAACAGCAGCAGGAAGGGAATGCCGATCAGGAAGGCCGAGGCTACGGCGCTGATCGCCACCAGCACCCACAGGATGGCGCTGATCCAGAAGACGGACCAGAACAGCTTGATCTGCGCCTCGACGTGCTGAGCCGCCAGACCCGTGGCCGAGCCCCGGTTCACATAGGCCAGGACAAGTCCGACCAGCACCAGCACGTTCGCGCTGGGGATCGACAGGATGTAGAGAATCCACGCCACGACGGCGCCGTCGCGGCCCGCAAACGGGGCGGCCGGGTTCTGATCGCTCATGAAGGGCGGTCCTTTCAGTAGAAGAGGCGACGGGGCGCGGCGATGGGGCGTCCGTTCAGCAGGTCCTTGAGCCCCAGGGCGCCGCGCACGATGGTCCACACGGCCATGATGAACAGGACGAAGACGCCGAGGTTGACCAGGATCAGCACCGCGCCGGCGACGATGGCGCACACCGCCGCTACCAGGGTCCGCTGCTGAAAGATGAAGTGACTGCGCAGGATCGGGTCGACCGGCGCCGAGCGCCCCCATGCGCGCAACAGGCCGATGGCCGCCGCCACGCCGAAGGTCGGCGCCGCCAGCAGGATCAGCGCATAGCCGGCATAGATTCCGGTCAACTCAGCCGAAGCCTCGCCGCTGTTGCTGGTGTAATCGCCGGGCTGAACCATCGGAACCTCTTGTCAGGGCGAAGATGATGGCGGGACGAACGGCCCCGCGCAACCAGCCTCAACGCGAATAGGCGACTTCGCAGGCGGCGGCCGCCGCATCGGGAATGGCGCCGGGCTTCTCGACCCGCACGACGACGCCCAGCACGCGCGGATCGGCCAGACAGGCGACAGCCGTGCGCTCGGCGAAGGTTTCGATCAGGGCGATGTGCGGCCCCGCCGCCAGTTCGCGCACGATGCGGGCGACGCCGTCATAGTCGAGCGTATCGGCCAGCCGCTCGACCGGCGCGGCGCCCAGGTCCAGTTCGACGTCGACCGACAGCGGCTGCAGGCGTCCGTGCTCGTGGTCGTAGAAGCCGATGGAGGCCTCGACCTTCAGGGCGCGCACCATGACCTTCAGGCCCAGGCGGCGCGGTTCGGCGGAAGGCAGGGGGGTGACGACGGCGCTCAAGACCAGGTCTCCGGCGGCAGAAGATCATTGATGCTGAAATCGGTCCGGTCGCACCAGGCGCCCAGCGCCCACGCCCGCTCGGCTTCGGTCAGGCCGCGCGTCAGGACGGTGTTGGTCGGCGTTTCCTCGATGGCCAGCTCGGCCAGGCGGAAGGGCAGGCTCTCGGCCGACAGGATGGCTTCCAGCTTTCGCCACAGAGCGATGACCAGGGCCTCGGTGGTCGGGTCGCCGTCGACCGTCAGCACCTGGTTGAGCCGATGCGGCTCATGCTGCTGGAACCAGACCAGCAGGGGGTCGGCGCGGTTCAGCTGGAAGGCGTGGTCCAGGCTGCGGTCGACGAAGCCGTGCCAGCGCGCCTTCAGCCGCTCGAAGGAGGCTGCATAGTTGGCGCCGCCGAAATCGATCTCGGCCTTCGGCTCAAGCGTCACCGTCACGAACTCATTGTGTCCATGCGGCACGGCGCACTTCGACCCCGCATCGGCGATCAGCCGGTGCGCCATCGAGAAGCGGCGAGTGAAACGGACAGCGGGCATGAGGGTCTCAGGATGAACGGCGGCAGCTAAAGCACCAACCTATCGGCAAATAAAGGTCATGTGGCGGCGAACAACGCCGCTGCTGACGGCTCAGGCGAACTCCAGATCGCGGTCGCGGCGTGTCAGGGCCGCCCCCGCGTCGATCACCAGATTCTGTCCGGTCAGGCTGCGCGCCGTCAGGATGAAGGTCAGGGCGGCGGCCAGATCCTCGACCGTCACGGGCCGTTTCAGCGGCGTGGCCTCGGCTCCGGCCTGATAGTCGGCTTCAGGCCAGCCGGCGGAGGGCAGGGTCAGACCCGGCGCGATGCCGCAGACGCGGATGCGCGGCGCCAGGGCCAGCGCCAGGGCGCCGGTCATATGGGCGATGCCGACGCGGCTGACGGTGTAGGAGAAGAAGTCGGGGTTCGGGGCCGTGACCTTATAGTCCAGCATATTGACCACCACGCCTTCGTCCGCCTCAGGCAGGCGCACGGCGAAGTCGCGGGTCAGGGCCAGCGGCGCCAGGACGTTGACCTCGTGATGAAGGCGCAGATCCGCCTCCTGAAAGGTCTGCAACTGGTCATAGACGAACAGTGAGGCGTTGTTGACCAGCGCCCGCAACGGCCCGAAGGCGAAGGCCTGATCCATCAGGGCGGCGCGCGCGTCTGGGTCCGTCAGCTCGGCCTGAACGGCGATGGCGCGCCGTCCCATGCCCTCGATCGCCTGAACCACGCCCTGTGCGCCGTCCGCGTCGGAACGATAGTGAACGACGACGTCGTAGCCCGCCTGAGCCGCCGCTTTGGCCAGCACCGCCCCGATCCGGCCCGAGGCGGCGGTGACCAGCGCTGCGCCTTTGAACTGAGCCGTCGAAGGAGCGTCCGCGCGCCCGGACTCAGTCAACCCGGCCGAACTCGTAATAGTTGACGGCGGCGATGACGGCGATGAAAACGAAGATGGTGGCGATGGCCAGCATGGTGCAGCTCCTGATTTTGTCCCCGAATAGGGGCAAGCGCGCCCCTGTTCAAGCCGCCCGACCGCGGCCTATCGTTCGCGCATGGCGAACTGGCGCACCCGCATCGAACCCTTCACCCGGCCTTTGTTCTTCGCCTGGTCGCGGATGAGCCGGGGCATGACGCTGGGCGTGCGCGGCGCGGCGGTCGATGGCGAGGGGCGGGTGCTGCTGGTCAAACACACCTATCTGGAGGGCTGGTGGCTGCCCGGCGGCGGGGTGGACAAGGGCGAGACGACGCAGGCCGCTGTCATCCGCGAGCTGCGCGAAGAGGCCGGGCTGATCGTCAGGGGTGAGCCGCGCCTGCTGTCGGTTCATTCCAATGAGCGCTTTTTTCCGGGGGATCATGTGCTGGTCTTCCGCATCGACGCCTTCGACATGACCGAGCGGACCAGTCACGGCGAAATCGCCGAGATCGGCTGGTTCCATCCGGATGCGCTGCCCGAAGATACGACCCGCGCCACCCGCGCCCGACTGGCCGAGATCTTCGGCGGCGCCGCGCCCGATCCGAACTGGTGAGACAGCCGATGCAGTTACCCGTCCTCGCCCTGCTGGCCATGATTATCGGCGGCGCCGCCACCGCCCTGCAGGGACCGACCAATGCGCGGCTGGCCAGCGCGGTGGGGTCGCCGGTCAATGCGGCCTTCGTCTCCTTCTTCGTCGGGACGGTGGCGCTGGGCGTGCTGGCGATGGCGTTGCAGACGCGGCCGGACGTGCAGGCGATGAAGACTTTGCCTGCCTGGGCCTGGATGGGCGGGCTTTACGGCTGCGTCTTCGTGGTGGCGGCCGCCTGGGGCGTGCCCAAGATCGGCGTGGCGCTGACCATCACCCTGATGGTGGCGGGCCAGCTGGCGTTGAGTCTGATCCTCGATCATTTCGGCGTCATGGGCGTGCCGCAGCAACCGATCAGCCTGACCCGCATCGCCGGGGTGGCGCTGGTGATCGGCGGGGTGCTTCTGGTCCGGCGCGGCTGAGCCTATATCCCGGCTGATGACCGAATCGACGTCCGATACTCCGGAAACGCCCGTCTCGCAGGCGAACCCCCTTCCGCTTCAGGCCGCCGAGCTGATCGCGGACGAGGCCCGGCGCGCGCCCGACAAGCCCGGCGTCTATCGCATGTACGGCGAGGACGGCGCCTGCCTCTATGTCGGCAAGGCCAAGTCGCTGAAGAAGCGGGTGGTTCAATATGCGCAAGGGCGATTCCACACCCAGCGCATCGGCCTGATGGTGTCGTTGACCCGTTCGATGGAACTTGTGGTCACCGCCTCCGAGACCGAGGCCCTGCTGCTCGAATCCAACTTCATCAAGAAGTTGAAGCCGCGCTTCAACGTGGTGCTGAGGGACGACAAGTCCTTCGCCGAGCTGATGATCCGCCGCGACCACCGCGCGCCCCAGGTCCGCAAGCATCGTGGCGCCCATACGATTCCCGGCGACTATTTCGGCCCCTTCGCCTCGACCTGGGCGGTCAACCACACGCTGAACACCCTGCAGAAGGCCTTCCTGCTGCGGTCCTGTTCCGACAGCGTCTACGAGACGCGCACCCGCCCCTGCATGCTGCACCAGATCAAGCGCTGCTCGGCGCCCTGCACCGGCCTGATCTCGCTTGAGGACTACGGCGATCTGGTCACTGAGGCCGAACAGTTCCTGCGCGGCAAGTCACGCGCGGTCATCGGCCGTCTGTCGCAGGAGATGCAGGCGGCGTCGGACGACCTGGACTTCGAGACCGCCGCCCGCGTGCGCGACCGGATTCGCGCCCTGTCGGCCATTTCGATGGAAAGCAGCATCAACGCCGACGGCGTGGCCGAGGCCGACGTCTTCGCCTTGCACGCAGAGGGCGGTCAGGCCTGCGTTCAGGTCTTCTTCTATCGCGCGAGCCAGAACTGGGGCGGGCGCGCCTATTTCCCGCGCGTGGACAAGAGCGACAGCGACCCGGAAATCCTCGCCGCCTTTCTGGGTCAGTTCTATGAGGACAAGCCGGTCCCGCGCCTGATCCTGTCCAACGTCCGCCCGCATGAACTGGAACTGCTGGAGGAAGCCTTCAGCATGAAGGCCGGACACCGGGTCGAGATCGCCCGGCCCCAACGCGGCGGCAAGGCCAGTCTGGTCGATCACGCCCTGACCAACGCCCGCGAGGCGCTGGGCCGCAAGCTGGCCGAGAACTCGGCCCAGTCCAAGATTCTGGACGAGGTCTGCGAGGCCTTCGGCCTGGACGCCCGGCCCGAGCGGATCGAGGTCTATGACAACGCCCATATTCAGGGAACCAACGCCGTCGGCGGCATGATCGTCGCGGGGCCTGAGGGCTTCCGCAAGAACCAGTACCGCAAGTTCAACATCAAGGGCGAAGACCTGGCGCCCGGCGACGACTACGGCATGATGCGCGAGGTCATGCGTCGCCGTTTCGGACGGCTGGTGAAGGACGAGGAAGCCGGCGAGGCGGTCGAGCGCCCCGACCTGCTGCTGATCGACGGCGGGGCGGGCCAACTGGCCGAGGTGCTGGCCGTCATGGCCGATCTGGGCGTTGACGACATCGCCGTGGTCGGCGTGGCCAAGGGTCCGGACCGCGACGCAGGCCTGGAGAAGTTCTTCATGCCTGGCAAGGCGCCCTTCATGCTGCCGCTGAAAAGCCCCGCGCTCTACTATTTGCAACGGCTGCGGGACGAGGCGCACCGTTTCGCCAACGGCGCCCACGCCAAGCGCCGCTCGATGGACATCAAGAAGAATCCGCTGGATGAGATCGACGGCGTCGGGCCGGGGCGCAAGAAGGCCCTGCTGCACGCCTTCGGCTCGGCCAAGGGCGTCAGCCGCGCCTCGGTCGCCGATCTGGCCAAGGTGGATGGCGTCAGCCAGGCCCTGGCCGAGCGCATCCACGGCTTCTTTCACAAGTCATGAGAGACGAAGATTCCGGGTTGAGCGACCAAGCGTCGCGGGTCTAGGAACGATCTCATGATCGCCGAACTGACCAAGGGCTACCATCGCTTCCGCGCGAACAGGTGGCCGTCCGAACACGCCGAATACGAGGCCCTGGCCGCCAACGGCCAGAAGCCGCACACCCTGGTCGTGGCCTGTTCCGACAGCCGCGCCGATCCGGCCCTGATCTTCGACACGGCGCCGGGCGAGCTGTTCGTCGTGCGCAACGTCGCCAATCTGGTCCCGCCTTATGAGCCGGACGGCAAGCTGCACGGCGTCTCGGCGGCGCTGGAGTTCGGCGTCAATGTTCTGAAGGTCCGGCACATCGTCGTCATGGGCCACGCCTCGTGCGGCGGGGTGAACGCCATGCTGAACGGCGCCCCCGCCAACTGTCAGGACTTCGTCGCCCCCTGGGTCGAGCAGGCCGCCCCCAGCGTGCGCCGCGCTGTCGAGACCCTGCCCGTCGAACAGGTCGAATGCGCCGCCGAGGAGGCCGTCGTGCGCCTGTCGCTGGACAACCTGCGCACCTTCCCCTGGATCGCGCAGAAGGAGGCGGCGGGCGAACTGAAGCTCAGCGGCCTGCATTTCGGCATCGCGCTGGGCATTCTGTCCAAGCTGACGGGGCCGGGACGCTTCGAGCGGCTGGACTGAGGGCGCACTCGCCGCTTACCCCGCCCTCGCCTCTGGCCGCGAACCATGGCACACCCGGCGTGTTGCAACGGAAGACGTCATGGCCCCTGCCTACAAAGCCATTCCCAACATCCTGACCAGCCTGCGGCTGGCGGCGGGGATCGTCATGTTCCTGCTGCTGGCGGGGGCGACCAGCGGCTTCCCCTTCGTCTCGGCCTGGCTGAGCCCGGACGACCAGTTCGCCATGTACCGGACGGGGTTCTGGATCTTCGTCATCGCCGCCTCGACGGACTGGATCGACGGTTATCTGGCCCGCCGCTGGAAAGCGGAGACGCGCTGGGGCGCCATCCTGGACCCCATCGCCGACAAGATCCTGGTCACCGGCGCCGTGCTGGGCGTGCTGACCTCGGGTTCGGTGCAGCAGATCATCATTCCCTGCGGCCTGATCCTGTTCCGTGAATTCGCCGTCTCTGCCCTGCGTGAGACGATGGCCGGGCGCATCAAGCTGCCCGTCACCCTGGCCGCCAAGTGGAAGACGACGCTGCAGATGGTGGCCCTGGGCTGCCAGCTATTCGCCCGCAACTGGGACGGCTGGGGTCTGCCGTTCGACTATCTGCCGCACTTCCAGTTGTTTTCGGACGCCCTGATCTGGCTGGCCGCGATCGTCACCCTGTGGACCGGTTGGCAGTATTTCAGCGCGGCGCAAAAGCAGATGCGCGACCTGTAGGTCGTTTCGTCGCCTGTTCGGAATGTCAGCGACGGCGATTGCGTTTGTCATGTAACCCATAGGTGATATGTAACCTGTAGGTATCACAGGAAGCGCCGATGGACGACGATCTGAAACAAGCCAAGGCGAAAGAGCGGCGTCGGGTGCGGCGCTTGCAGATGGTGGCGGCGCTCGGCGGGGTTGGCGCGACGGCGGGCGTGCTGGGCGTTGGCATTGCGAAGAGCGGCGAAGGCTGGATGGCGCTCGTCGGAGTCGTGCTCGCCCTTGCGGGGCTGGGCGCCGTCATCGCCTCCTTTTTTCTGGCGGGACGTTTCCTGCCTGACGGCGACACCATCCGGGTCGAGAACGCCAGGGGCGGCTATCGCGATAGTCTGCAAAGCCAGCGGGCCTATTGGGGCGCCTATGCGCCTTTGCTCATTCTGTTTCCGACCTGGAAAAGCATCGAGGCCGCCTGGGCGATCGCCGGGCGTCAGGCTGAAGCCCTGCACTGGATGATGGTGGGGCTGGGACCTTTGTGCGCCGTGGCGATTCTCTTGGTGGTGGCGGGCCTCGACAATCCCGGCGACAGAAAGATGAAGCGGTTGCTGGAGGACGAACTCACTCTGTCATTCCGGCGTTCGGCGCTGAGTCTGGCTTTGGGCGTGGCTCTGGCGGGGATGGTTGTGGTCTTCGCCCTCGGCCTTTGGAAGCCGCAGGCGGCGGTGGCGGCCATGCCGGGGCTGATGTTCGTCACGGCCTCGGCGGCGGGGCTGCGTTACTGGCAGTTGGACCGGCGGGCCGCCGGTGGCTGATCCGCGACTGGTCGTGAAGCTGAAGGCCGTGCGCACGGCGGCGGGTCTGACGCAGCAGGAGCTGGCCGACCGCGCCGGGCTGTCGCGCAAGACGGTGAACACGGTGGAGAACGGGGTCTTCACCCCGTCGGTGCTGGTGGCCCTGACGCTGGCGCGGGCGCTGGGCGTACCGCTGCACGCCCTGTTCACCCTCGAGGACTGAGGCGATTTCCCTTGCGCCGTGTGCGGAACGGCCTACATTACGCCTGCTTATGCTAAGTTTGAGCATAAGTCGGGGCCGCGCAGACGGTCGTTGAGGGAGTAGGGACGATGGCGGACGGCGCTTTCGGTCTGTCGAAGGAACTGGCGGAAGAGACCGCCCCGGTGTGGGAGAAGGTCAAGGACCACGTCACCCCGCTGGAATGGCCCGAACAGGCCCGGCTGATCAGCGAGATCAACCGGCTGAAACGCGAGCGCGATGCGGTCATCCTGGCCCACAACTACATGACGCCCGATATCTTTCACGGCGTGGGCGACTATGTCGGCGACAGCCTGGGGCTGGCCAAGGAGGCCGCCAAGTCCAAGGCCAGGGTGATCGTTCAGGCGGGCGTTCACTTCATGGCCGAGACGTCCAAGATCCTGTCGCCGGACAAGACGGTGCTGATCCCCGACCTGCGCGCGGGATGCTCGCTGGCGTCCTCGATCACGGGGGCGGACGTGCGGCTGATCAAGGAGCGGCATCCGGGCCTGCCGGTCGTCACCTATGTGAACACTACGGCCGATGTGAAGGCCGAGACGGACATCTGCTGCACCAGCGCCAACGCCGTGCAGGTCGTCGAATGGGCGGCGAAGGAGTGGGGCGTCGACAAGGTCATCCTGATCCCCGACGAATATCTGGCGCGCAACGTCGCGGCCCAGACGACGGTAGGCATCATCGCCTGGGCGGGCCACTGCGAGGTGCACAAGCGCTTCACGACGCAGGACATAGCCGACATGCGCGACGCTTGGCCGGACGCCGAGGTGCTGGCCCACCCCGAATGCCCCGAAGAGATTTTGCGCGCCGCCGACTTCGCCGGGTCGACCGCCGCCATGACCGAATATGTCGAGCAGCGCCGGCCTAAGCGGGTGGTGCTGATCACCGAATGCTCGATGGCGTCGAACATCAAGGGCGACGTGCCCGAGGTGGAGTTCGTCGGCCCGTGCAACCTGTGCCCGCACATGAAGCGCATCACGCTGGAGAACATCCGCGACTGCCTGCTGCACATGCAGTTCGAGGTGACAGTGCCGGAGGACATGCTGGAGAAGGCGGCCCTGGCGGTGCAGCGGATGATCGACCTGCCGCCGCCGTCGAAGCTGGCGCGCTATGATCTGGTCAAGGCGCGGCATCATGTCGATGTGGAGCTGATCTGATGGCCCTGCGGCGACGCGGCCCGTTGCGGGGCCGTCGCCGCGCGCCCAGTTCGAACCCATGAGCGACACAGACAACACCCTTCCCCCCGGCGGCCGCAGACCTGGACCCTGGGATGCGCGGCCGGAAGAGACGGCGCCTGCGCCCGCGCGCGAGACGCCGCGCTACAGCGCGCGCCATGAAACGCCGCAGGAGGACAAGGGCCAACACCCCGTATGGGCGGTGGTCTCGACCCTGTTGATGGCGGGGTTCCTGTGGTTTCTGACCGGCAGCTGGGTCGTGGCGGGAGCGGTGCTGTTCGGCCTGTTCGTGCACGAATACGGCCATGTTCTGGCGATGAACCGCGTCGGCATGGGCCCGGCGCGCATCTACATCATCCCCTTCCTGGGCGGGCTGGCGAAGGGCCAGCGCGCGCCGAAGAGCGAATGGCACGGGGTGCTGGTGTCGCTGGCGGGGCCGGCGTTCGGCCTGCTGGCCATGATCCCCTTCGTGGCCGTGGGTCTGGCGATGACGTCGCCGGAATGGCTGATGGGCGCCTTCTTCATCGCCATGATCAATCTGCTGAACCTGCTGCCTGCGCCGCCGCTGGACGGCTCCAAGGCGCTGGGGCCGGTGCTGACGCGGGTGCATCCGCGGCTTGAGCAGGTCGCCCTGCTCGCCGTCGGCGGGTTGGCGGTGTGGTGGGGGCTGTCGACAGGGCGGCTGATCCTCGCCGTCTTTCTGGGTCTGGCGGTGTTCGGCCATCTGAAGCGCGGCGTGTGGCGCGCGGCGTGGGGGCAGTTGAGCTGGCCGGAGGCGGGGCGCAGTCTGGGCCTCTATCTGCTGACAGCCGTGGTCTGCGCGGCGGCGGCGATCGGCGCCCTGCTGCCGCTGACGGGCGGGGCGGTCGAGCCGGCGCTGGAGATGGGCCTGCGCTTCTTCGGCGTGGGAGGCCGTTAGGCGAATGGCGCGCATCCGGCATGACGGCCCTCTGATCATCGGCGGCGGGCTGGCGGGGCTGTCGGCGGCGCTGGAAGCGGCCGGGGCGCTGGGGCCGGACGGCCGGGTGCTGGTGGTCACGCCCGAGCCCTTGCTGAACGCCTGCTCCTCGGCGTGGGCGCAGGGCGGGATGGCGGCGGCCCTGTCGCCGCAGGACAGCGCGGCCCTACACGCGAAGGACACCGAGGGCGCGGGCGCCGGTCTGGTCGAGGCCGAGGCGGCGCGCGCCCTTACGATGCGGGGTCGCGAGACCGTCGAGTGGCTGGCGGCGCTGGGCGCGCCGTTCGACCGCGATGACGATGGCGGCTTCTCCGTCAGTCTGGAGGCGGCGCACAGCCTGCCGCGCGTGGCGCGGGTGGGCGGCGACGGTGCGGGCCGGGCCATTCTGTCGGCCGTAGTCGCCGCTGCGCGGGCGACAAAGGCCATTGAGATCTGGGAAGACGGGCGGCTGCGCGGCCTGATCCGGGACGTCGACGGCCGGGTGCGCGGTGCGGTGATCGAGCGGCGCGGGGGCCGTCTGGACGAGGTGTTCGCGCCTGCGGTGGTTCTGGCCACCGGGGGGATCGGCGGCCTGTTCGAGGCGACCACCAACCCGTCTGCCCTGCGCGGCGAGGGGCTGGCGCTGGCCTGGCAGGCCGGGGCCGAGATTCTGGACCCCGAGTTCGTGCAGTTCCACCCCACAGCCATCGACGTGGGGCTGGATCCGGCGCCGCTGGCGACCGAGGCCCTGCGCGGCGAAGGGGCGCGGCTGGTCGATGGAAACGGCGCCTTCCTGCTGGGCGATCATCCGGACGCCGATCTGGCGCCGAGGGACATCGTGGCGCGGGCGGTGCACGCGGCGCGGGTCGCTGGAAGCGGCGCCTTCCTCGATGCGACCAAGGCGGTAGGCGAGGCCTTCCCGCATGAGTTTCCGGCTGTTTTCGCCGCCTGCATGAGGGCGGGGCTGGACCCGCGCGTCAGCCCGATTCCCGTGGCGGCGGCGGCCCACTATCACATGGGCGGGATCGTCGCCGACGACGAGGGGCGCACCACCATCCCCGGCCTGTTCGCCATCGGCGAGTGCGCGGCGACGGGGGTGCATGGGGCCAACCGGCTGGCGTCCAACTCCCTGCTGGAGGCGGGGGCCTTCGGGCGACGCGCGGGCCGGGCGGCGGCGAGCGAGGTCCAGCCCGAGCGGCGGCCTCTGGCGGCGGCGCCGGCGATGACGGATCTGCCGCCCGAGGCGCTGGCGGCTTTGCGCGCGGCCATGACGCGCCATGCGGGCGTGGTGCGGGACGAGGCGGGACTGACGGCGCTGCTGGTGCTGATCGATGATTTGGCGAAGGCGTATCCGGCCGCGGCGTGTCTGACGGCGGCGCGGCTGGTCGCCAAGGGGGCGCTGAACCGGTGCGAGAGCCGGGGCGGCCACTATCGCCGCGACTTCCCCGACAGCCTGCCGAGGGCCGAGCACACGCGGATGCGCGCAGCGCCTGCGCCTGGACGCGACGAAGAGGCCGAGGCGGCGACGCTCGCCGCCCTGGCGGCCGTGATCTGAATGATGAAGGACGTTTCCGTGACCCGAACTCTGCCGGACCTGTTGATCGAGCCCGTGGTGCGCATGGCGCTGGCCGAGGATCTGGGGCGCACGGGCGATGTGACGGCGCAGGCCTGCATCCCCGAGGGCGCTCGCTTCAGCGCCGTGTTTTCAGCGCGTCAGGCCGGGGTGATGGCGGGCGGTGCGGTGGTGCGGATCGCCGTCCACGCGCTGGACCCGCTGGCGACGGTGACGGTGAAGGTCGCCGACGGCGAGGCCTTCGAGGCCGGAGCCGTGCTGATCGCGGTCGAGGCGAACGCCCGCGCCCTGCTGTCGGCCGAGCGGACGGCGCTGAACCTGCTGGGCCGGATGTGCGGAATCGCCACCCTGACGCGGACCTATGTGCGGGCGGTCGAGGGGACCAAGGCGCGCATCGCCGACACCCGCAAGACCACGCCGGGGCTACGGGCGCTGGAGAAGCACGCGGTCGCCTGCGGCGGCGGGCTGAACCATCGCTTCGGGCTGGATGACGCCATCCTGATCAAGGACAATCACGTCGCCGTCTGCGGCGGGGCGGGCGAGGCGGTTCGCCGGGCCAGGGCCTTTGCACCCCATCTGATGAAGGTCGAGGTCGAGGTCGACGGTCTGGATCAACTGGACGAGGTCCTGCCTGAGCGGCCGGACGTCGTCATGCTGGACAACTTCAGCCTGGACGACATGACCGAGGCGGTTCGACGCGTGCGAGACAGCGCCTTCGGATCAGTGGTGCTGGAGGCGTCGGGAGGGGTGAACCTGAGCACGGTCGCGGGCATCGCCGCAACCGGCGTGAACGTCATCTCCGTGGGAGCCTTGACCCATTCAGTGATGCAGCTGGATATCGGCCTGGACGAGGCGTGACGCCGGTCAGGCTCCGCCCGCTGCAACCGTCGAAGCGGCCGGGGGCAAGGCGGCGGTCTTGATCGTCACAGGCTGGGGCTCGGCGCCGCGCGAGGCCGTGGTGCGCGGCGCGGCGGCCGCAGGGGCGGCAGCCGGGGGAGCGGCGGCCGGGGCCTTGTCGCCGGCGACGGCGGCTTCGCGCGCCAGTACGGCGGTATAGGCGATCGCGCCCGAGACGTTGCGCGCGGCCTCGACGGGGTCGAGGCTGGCCTGAACCAGTCGCGGGGCCTGCTCGACCGGGCCCGAGGGGCGCGGATTATAGGCGAAGGCCTGACTGGCGCCCGAACGACCGCCGAAGCGATAGAAAAGATGGTCGCCGACCTGATTTACGCGGATCAGATTGTTGCGCCACGACGGCGAGACGGCGGTGGTGTGGAAGTGGGTGGCGTTGCCGACGGCGCTGAACACCTGGCCGGACAGGGCCTTGGTCGCGACTTCGCGGGCGCGGTTCCAGGCGCTGCGGTTGACGGCGCCGCGCATGGCGCCGTTGCAGGTGAAGCTGAACTGGCAGCCTGAGCCCCGGTTGGCGCCCTGATAGACGACGGCGCAGACGGTCTTGGGGAAGGCGGGGTGGCGGGCGCGGTTCAGCACCACCTGGGCCACGGCCTTCATGCCGTCGCGGCCCTCGCCGCGCGCTTCATAATAGACGGCCTGGGTCAGGCATTCGAGGTCGCGCGACTGGTCCAGGGCGCCGTCGAGGCGGAAGGGACGGGCGGCGGAAATCTTGGTCGCGCCGGCGGCCTGCAGGTTGGCGCGGCGCAGGCCGTCCTGGCCCTGAAGCTGCTCCAGCCGGGCGGTCAGCAGCTCGGCCTGGCGGTCGCGCTGGGCGGACCCGGCGACGGAATAGGGATCGTGGCGGTGGGCGATGGCCAGGGCGCTGGCGTCCAGGCCGCCGGCCGCTTCGGCCAGGGCTTCCTGGGTATAGGCGCCCTGCAGGCGCTCGGCCTGACTGCGCACGGTCGAGGCCTGGGCGGCCAGGCCGCCCAGATAGGCCCCTCCGACTGCGAGGCCGACGACGCCGCCGAACGCCGCCGCAGCCGTCGTCGGGCGCAGGCGGAATGAGCGGGCGGCGTGCATCAGCGCGCGCGTCTGCGAGGAGAAAGACAAAGGCGTAGTCCTGTACAACAGGGCGAGGATGCCGCCCCCGTAGTTCCCGAACCCTGGCGACAAGGACGCGTCGCGCTTCAAGCGGGTCGGGTGAACGCCGACTGAACGCCGGCCCTCGAAGGCGGGCCTTTATCCATTGGTTTATGGCCTCAATGTGACTGATTCGCTAGAATTGTAATTTCTTCAGCATAGGGAAATTGCCGGAAAGTCATTATTTTTGTTGTTTCAAATCATGACGAAATTGCGCCTGAGACATTCTTGGGAATACCGTATTGTTCTGTTGAACAAAGATTGTGCGGTGCGAGGCGCGGGCATGAATAAGCTATTGGCGGGGGTGTGACATCTTGGATGCCTGAGTCGTGCCTCAGATGGGAACCAGTCGGTAATTTCCGCGTTCCAAGCTGAGCTATTTCAAGGAGTTGACCCCATGACCCGCATCGCTTCCCGCCTGCTCGTTCTGACGCTGGCCGGCGCCGGAGCCCTGGCCCTGTCGGGCTGCGGCCACACGGTGGAACAGAAGGCGGCGACCGGAGCCGTCGCTGGGGCCGTGGTCGGCGGCCCGGTTGGAGCGGCCGTTGGCGGCGCCGCGGGCGCTGCGGTCGG
This sequence comes from Brevundimonas sp. S1H14, assembly GCF_047716865.1. Taxonomy (NCBI): domain Bacteria; kingdom Pseudomonadati; phylum Pseudomonadota; class Alphaproteobacteria; order Caulobacterales; family Caulobacteraceae; genus Brevundimonas; species Brevundimonas sp. S1H14. The sequence continues at coordinate 676,874 of NZ_CP136679.1, forward strand.
CCACGCTCAAAAGCCGCAGTAACGACGCGTCTCTTTGGCCGCGAAACGCGGTCGGAGGGCGTCAGTCGCCGCTAAATCCTATGAAATCGGGCTGTAGAGCTTGATTTCGGCGCGAAATTCGGCTTTGCCCTCCCGCCGGGCCGAGCGTGCCGAAACGCGCTTTGCGCCCCGTCTTGCGGCCGTCGCTTCGGCGATCGGCCCTATTCGCCGTTTCCATTCCCTATCAAGGACACCCGCCTCTCAGCATGCGCGACCTCAAGAACACCGGCTTCAACGACCGCCTGTCCGCCCAGAAAGACGCCAAACAAGCCCTGCTGGCCCGGTTCAAGCCGAAGCCGACGGTTCAGGACCCCGAGTTCGAGAAGCTGGCCGCCAAGCGCGCCGCCGAGAAGGAGGCGATCCGCCAGCAGCACGAACTGGCCAAGGCCGAGCTGCGCCGTGAGAAGGCCGAGAAGGACGCCGCCCGCCTGGCCGCCGAGATGGCCGCCCAGGAAGAGGTCGACGCCGCCAAGCGCGCCGCCCGCAAGGAGCGCAAGCAGTTGACCAAGGAAGAGCAGAAGGCCGCTCGCGACGCCCGCTACGCCGCCCGCAAGGCGCGCAAGCGCTAGGTTGAAGACGCCCCGGCTCGGGCCGGGGCGTTTACGCGCGGCTCACTGATAGATGGCGCCGTTGCTGGTGCAGGTGCCGGTTCGAACGAGCACGTAATGGGACGTCACCGTTCCCACGGCATGCTCGGCCACTCCAGCATAGCCGTTGTAGCAGACACCCGCCTGATAGCCGACCTGAACGGTCTTGGTTGCGTCGCTGAAATAGATGTAATCGTAAAGGGGTTCAGACCACGGCGTGGCGAGTGCTGCGGTGGATAGAGCTGCGCTTATGACGGCTGCCACACACGCAATAGTCTTGATCGAACGAGCCATGATAAAACTCCGTTGATTGGCGACGTGTGACGCTCTCATAAAAAACGTCTGTTTCTGAAATAGAAAATCCGTGATCGCTGAAATCGAAGGGTTTCATGTGCGCGGCAACGCTCATGCCGGTCTGACGTTACAGGGGCGAAGATTCCTGCGAAGTGATGTCGCCGGCCCCTTGGAACGCAGGCCAGACGACCTAACTGCAAGGCTGATCTTCCCCAGCAATGCCAACAGGAGCCGTCATGAACGCCATCGACACCGGTCTGAAGCTCAAGGAACGCGCTGACGTCGCGCGCGAACTGTCCAAGGCCCTGGCCGACAGCTACGCCCTCTATCTGAAGACGCACGGCTACCACTGGAACGTGCGCGGGCCGGAGTTCTTCAGCCTGCACAATCTGCTGGAAGAACAGTACCGCGAAATCTGGGCCGCGCTGGACGAGATCGCCGAGCGTATCCGCGCCCTGGGCGAACTGGCGCCGCAGAGCGCTTCGGCCTTCGCCAATCTCACCTCGATCAAGGACGGCGATCCTGAGAAGGATTCCGCAGCCATGCTCAAGGAGCTGATCAAGGACCACGGCGTCGTCATCGCCACCGCCCGCGCGGCTTTGGACGCCGCCGATGAGGTCGGTGACGAGGCCTCGGTCGACCTGATGACGGTGCGTCTGGCCGCGCACGAAAAGGCGGCCTGGATGCTGCGCTCGAGCCTCGGCGAGCGATAAGGGCCGGCGGGATTACCGTTCCATCTCACGCAACGGTAATCTTGGCGTCTGAAAAGCGCCGGATTGGGCGATCATGCAGATCGCCGGTTTCCGGCGCAGTCAGGCGTCGCTATACGGACATCGCATGACCCTGGGCCGCCTCACGCCGCTGAAGACGACCGGACGCCGCGCACTGGCTGCGGCGCCCGCCGCCATGGCCGTCACCCTGGCGGCGATGGGCGTGGCCATGTCCGCCAGTTCGACGCCGCGCCCCGACATCGACCGGACGGCCGAGGCGGTGGCGCGCGCCACCGGCGGGGATCTCGGTCCGAACGGCCTGGCGGCGGTGATGGCGCGGATGGACGCGGGCCAACTGGCTGTGGCGCGTCGTCACGACCCGGCTCTGGGGTTGCCTGAACTTTACGGCCTGACTCCCGGTTGGGAGAGTCTGACGCTCGGCGGCAAGCCCAGTCTGGATCAGGGCGTGGCCGGCGTCGCCGCTCAGCAGTTGAACGCCGCAATGCCCAACGCCTTCGGCGCGCTTCAGCCCGCGCTGCCCTTCGTCTTCCGCCCGACGGACGAGGCGTCGCGCCAGCGCGCCCTGCGCTGCCTGACCCAGGCTGTCTATTACGAGGCGGCGCTGGAGCCGACCGAGGGGCAGGAGGGCGTGGCCCAGGTGGTGCTGAACCGGGTGCGCGATCCCAACTATCCCTCCAGCGTCTGCGGCGTCGTCTATCAGGGCGCTGAACGGACCACGGGCTGCCAGTTCAGTTTCACCTGCGACGGTTCTCTGGCGCGCGGCCCGGTGCGCTGGGCCTGGGCCCGGGCCGAGCGGGTCGCGGCGCGCGCCCTGAACGGTCATGTGGCCGAGCGCGTGGGCACGGCCACCCACTACCACGCCGACTACGTCCATCCCTGGTGGTCGCCGACCCTGGCCAAGATCACCCAGGTTGGGGCGCACATCTTCTATCGCTGGAAGGGCGCGGCCGGTGAGACGGCCGCCTTCGTCAATGCATACGCGGGCCGCGAGCCGTCGATCGACGAGGCCCGGTTCGCCAAACCGCGCGTCCTGCTCGCCACGGCGGCCGACAGCGTTGAGGCGGCGCTGGAGGGCGCCAGGTCCGGCGAACTGCGCACGGTCGAGATCGAGGGCCAGACCCGCGTCGTCGGCATCGTCAGCCTGGGCGGCCGTCGTCAGGCCAGCAAGGAAGAAATCGCCGCCATCAACGAGCGGCTGAAGGCCTTTGAAAGCGGCGCTGTCCCCAGCGTGACCGCCCCGCCGCCCGCCGGCGTCACGCCCATGGTTGTCGAAGAGGTCGGCAAGCCTCAAGGTTAATGGGCGGGCGATCAGCCCGTGCCGGTCTTGCGAAGCACGTCGTCATCCGTTTCCGAGACGTCGGGCGCGTATTCCAGAATGTCGGCCGGGCTGCAGTCCAGATAGCGGCAGATGGCGTCCAGGGTGGCGAAGCGCAGGCCGCGGACCTTGCCCGACTTCAGCAGGGATAGGTTGGTCTCGGAAATGCCGATGGCGCGCGCCAGCACGTTCGAGCGCACCTTGCGCCGCGCCATCATCACGTCCAGCCGCACGATAATGGGCATCACACGAACCGCGAGACGTCGTCGTGCACCTCGGCGCCCCAGGCCATGACCCGCGCCACGACGAACAGGATCAGTCCCAGCGCCAGGGCCTTGGCGCTGTCGATCCTCAGCCAGCCCTCGTCGTCGAAACCCGCCAGCGTCACCAGAACATGGCCGAGCGTCGGGGCGACGGCGTAGGCCATCAGCCACAGGGCGATGCGGCCCATGCAGCGGGCGTTCTCCTGGGTCAGGACGACGCCTGAGCCATAGAGGCGGAACAGCTGTCGCAATCCCCACAGCACCGCCAGGGCAGGGACCATCATCACGCTGGCCGACAGGGCCAGAGCGATCTTCTGAACCCAAGGCAGGGCGCCGACGGTGGTCCAGCCGGGCGGCACGGGCGGGACCGTCGCCTCGATATAGATCTGCATCCCGCCGGGGCGGACCTGCAGTCGTGTTCCGACATAGGTCAGCACGGCCACGACGGCGATCGCCAACAGGGCGGCGCCCAGCGCGAACAGCACCGTGAACAGCCACTCCAGCGGGCGGCTGAGCCGCCGGATGCGGACGAAGGCGTCAGGCTCCAGCGGAACCGGCGGGGGCAGGGCGACGACGACCGCCATGGGATAACGCTGCTCCAATTCGATTGACGGCTATATTTTTATGTATTTCGATATGAGCAACAACTCAACCAAGGATACGACATGTCGCATCAAGGCCAAGGGCGCCGGTCGCCCATGATCGCGAGTCTGGCTCTGGCGGCCCTGCTGGCCGGTTGCGCCACCCCGGCCAGCCGCCACCCGTTGACGGTCTCGGACCTGGGGGCGGCGTCGCGGGCTTCGGCGCTGGAGGCGAGCCTGACGCAACCTGGCGTCGTGACCTTCGAGCGCGTTCGTTTCGCACAGTGGACGGCGGGGCGAGGGGTCTTCATCGACCGCAAGGATCCACGTACGGCGGCCGTACCCAAGGGCGATGAAGAGGCGACGATCTATGCCTATGTGGTGGATCACCCTCGCTTCGGACGGGTGATGATCGACAGCGGCGTGTCGGCCGAACTGGGGGAGCGGCTGAACGGTCTGATGCGCCGGGCGGTGTCCGACCTTGATGTCCGCATCACGCGTACCACAGCCCAGTGGCTGGACGGCCAGACGCCGCCGCGCGCCGTCTTCCTGACCCATCTGCATTTCGATCATGTGGGCGGGTTGGTCGACCTTCCGGTCACGACGCCCGTCTATGTGGGTGCAGGCGAGGCTCAGGAACGCAGTCGCGTGAACCTGGTGCTGGGCCGCCCGGCGGACGCCGCCCTGCGCGGCTACGGCCCCCTGCGCGAGTGGCGGTTCGAACCGGATCCCGACGGCCGGTTTGCCGGGGTGCTCGATGTCTTCGGCGACGGTTCGATCTGGGCCATCAGCACGCCGGGGCATTCGGCGGGCTCTACCGCCTATCTGGTCAACGCCGTGGACGGGCCGAAGCTGGTGGTCGGCGACGCGGTCAGCACCCGTCTGGGCTGGGAACAGCAGATGCCGCAGCCGGTCGCGCCCGCCGCCCGCGCCGACGCCGAAGCGTCCGCCCAAAGGTTACGCAACTTTGCGGCCGCGCATCCGAATGTGGAGGTGTTCCTCGGCCACCAATCACGGTCGGAGCAGGCGGAGGCGCGTTGAAACGCCTCCTGAACCTCACCAGGCTCCGATCTTCTCGGCTTCCTTGTGGCTGATGGGGTGGTGGGCGGCCTTGTGGTCTTCTTCGGCGAGGAAGCGGGCGGCTTCGAGGGCGGCCATGCAGCCCATGCCCGCCGCCGTCACGGCCTGGCGATAGACGTCGTCGGTGACGTCGCCGGCGGCCCAGACGCCCTCGATGGCGGTCGCCGCCGTGCCCGGCTTGACCCGCAGATAGCCCCCGGAGTTGGTCTCCAGCTGGCCTTTGAACAGTTCGGACGAGGGGGCGTGGCCGATGGCGATGAAGACGCCGTCGGCGGCAATTTCGCTGATCTCGCCGGTCTTGACGTTCTTCAGGCGCACGCCGGTGACGTTGCGGGCCACGCCGTCGACGACGCCGACGACTTCCTCGACGGCCACGTCCCAGACGACCTTGATCTTGGGATGGGCGAACAGGCGGTCCTGAAGGATCTTCTCGGCGCGGAACTCGTCGCGGCGGTGAACCACGGTGACGGTCTCGGCGAAGTGGGTCAGGAACAGGGCTTCCTCGACGGCGGTGTTGCCGCCGCCGACCACCACGACCTGCTTGCCGCGATAGAAGAAGCCGTCGCAGGTGGCGCAGGCCGAGACGCCGAAGCCCTGATAGGCGGCCTCTGATTCCAGCCCCAGCCATTTGGCCTGAGCGCCGGTGGAGATGATGACCGTCTCGGCCAGGATTTCAGCGCCTGAATCGAGCGTCAGGCGGAAGGGGCGCTGGGACAGGTCGGCCTGGGTCACGATGTCATGCAGGACTTCCGTGCCGACATGTTCAGCCTGGGCCTGCATCTGCTGCATCAGCCAGGGGCCCTGAATGGTCTCGGCGAAGCCGGGGTAGTTCTCGACGTCCGTGGTGATGGTGAGCTGGCCGCCAGGCTGAAGCCCGGCGATCATCACCGGGTTCAGCGAGGCGCGGGCGGCGTAGATGGCGGCGGTCCAGCCGGCGGGGCCGGAACCGATGATGGCGACACGGACGGTACGAGCTTGGGTCATGGCGCCTATTTAGGCGCTGATTCTCTTAAGCGCGATGCCGATGCGACATTTCACGACCTGCTGCGCCGATTGGCGTCAGGCGTGAGCCTGCTGGCCCTCAGCCTTGCGGGCGGCGCGCAGGTTTTCCAGGGTGTCGGCGACGTCAGACAGAAACGCCTCACGTCGTGCGGCCGCTTCGGCAGGGTCGGCGCCGTTGCGCATGACGCGGCCGTTGAAGACGGAGGCCTCTTCGCGGATGCGGGCGACCAGGGCGGTCAGGTGTCCCTTGCCCTTGCGCTGGTCCATCACCTGGGCGTGGTTGTCGGCGTCACGCAGCCGCCGGGCCAGAGCATCATCAACATCCTGTCCCATCTCGGCGCGGCCAGCCATCTGGCTGAAGTCGTGGGCGTAGAGGCGGATGAAGTTTTCTACGATCAATTCGGAGCGTCCTTTCCGTGAAAAAAGAGCGTCAAAGTTCAAGGCGCAGCCGTCCGATCAGCGTTTCCGCCGTCGGGTTAGGGGTCGTGTTTTGCCTTGATCCCGACATATGGGGACGGCGAGGACGTTTCGCCACCCTTGCGGGGCGGGGGGGCGATTTCAGCGGGGTTTGAGGGCCGCCAGAACGGCGCGGGCGGCGCGTTCTGTCTCGTTCAATGGCGCATAGGTCCACGGCGTCAGCGCGCCGTCGAAGGGGCGGGCGGCGCCGCGCGCCTGAAGGTCGGCGTGCAGGCGGGCGAACTTGCCCGGCGCCTTCTTCGCGATCATCGGCAGGACGTGGACCGGCTTGCCGGTTGAGGCGGCCTCGGCGGCCATATTGGCGCTGTCCTCGGTGACGAGGATGTGGTCGGCGGCGTCCAGCATGGCGAAGAGGGGGTTGTCGCCCTCGCCGTTCCACATCCAGCCGGGCAGGGCCGACAGGCGGTCGGTCATCACCGCCTTGGCCGCTTCGGGCGTGCGACGCGAATAGGTCAGCAGCAGGGAGCCGTTTGCGGCGGAGACGGCCTTCGCGATGCGCTCGGCCAGGTCGGCGGCGTGGTCGGGCGGCAGGTCGAAGGCGGCGGAGGCGCCGCCCACCATCACCGCCACGCGCGGATGGGGCAAGGGGGCGATGCGCGCGGCGAAGGCGGGCGCCGCCTTGGCCAGTCTTTCGCGCGTGATGCGGTGGGGGCTGCCGGTGATCGACAGGACGTTGGAGCCGCTGAGGTCGTCATGGGCGGGGGCGACGATCAGGTCGTAGCGGTCGTTGCGCCAGCGCGGATCCTGGGTCTGGACGACAAAGGTCTTGCCGCCGCTCCAGTCGCGCACGCGCGCCGACAGGGGCAGGCTGGCGCGGCCCGTGGCGATCCACAGGTCGGGCCATTCGTTCACGATGCGGGGATCGAAAGAACCCGGCGCCAGCATGGCGGGCGACTTCAGGGCCGACGGGAGCCGGTCGAAGGCGGGGCGCCAGCGGACCTGTTTGATCTCGATCTCGGCGGGGGCCAGGCGGGCGATGGCCTCAGCCAGCCCCAGAGCCTGGTTCTGGATGCCGGTCCGGCCGTCGGAGACGACCCAGATGGAAAGAGGGCGCGCGGCCATGCCGCGCGCCCTGCCTTCAGCCTCGATGTCGGCGGAGGTTACTTCCACTCGACCTTGAGGATCTCATAGGCCTTCACGCCGCCGGGCGTGTTGACCTCGACCACGTCGCCGACCTCCTTGGAGATCAGGGCGCGGGCGATCGGCGAGGCGATGGAGATCTTGCCCAGCTTCACGTCGGCTTCGTGTTCGCCGACGATCTGATAGACGCCTTCTTCCTCGGTGTCCTCGTCGACGAAGGTGACGGTGGCGCCGAACTTGACCTGATCGCCGGACAGTTTGGACACGTCGATCACCTGGGCGCGGGACAGTTTGTCCTCGATCTCGGCGATCGAGCCTTCGATCCAGCCCTGGCGCTCCTTGGCGGCGTGGTATTCGGCGTTTTCAGACAGATCGCCATGCTCGCGGGCTTCCGCGATGGCGGCGATCACGCTGGGTCGTTCCACCGACTTCAATTGCTTGAGTTGATCGTCGAGGGCGCGATAACCCTCGGCCGTCATCGGCACTTTTTCCATTGTGTCGTGAGTTTCTTGCTACGCCCGAAGACAGATGAGAGACGGTTCGGTGCACCGCGGCCACGGGGGCGTCGCGTGACCGGCCAAAGAAGGTAGGGCGCCCAGCGCTCAAACTCAAGATGGGGCAGGCAGGTCGCTGGACGTTGTTCGTCGCGGCGGAACAGCGCAAGGCGCAGGTCGCCTGCATTTCATTCGCCCGCCCTTCATTCGCTGGACGGCGGTCCTGGCAGGCGATCCCTGCCGAAGGCGCGGCGCAGGGCGGTCCAGGCGATAAAGCCCAGCGCCGCAAGCGCCATCAGCATGAAGGCGCCGGATACGACAGCGACGCCTGCCGCGATAAAGGCGATGACGAAACAGACGGCCGAAAACAGGGCCGCGATCACTTGGATTACGGACAGGCGCATGAAGGTGTTAACGCCTCACAAACCGCCGAGTTGCGGCCGAGCTCAGCGTGCGCGCCCGCGTGATCTACGACGCTGCGGCGGCGCAGCCGTGACCGCAGGCGCGTCTTCGGCGGCGCCGCGACGGTGCTTCCACAACTGCCAGGCTATGCCCGCCAGAGCGATCTTGCCCATGTGGCGGCCCATCATCGCGCGGCCGCGACGCGACAACAGCAGACTGCTTACGAGGGTAGGCAGAGTAGGCAGGAACATGGGCGGCGTCTCCAGACGGAAAGGGAATGTTCCTTCCTCAACGACCAGGACGCCGCCCGGTTCAACAGCCTTTACCGTTTCGGCATCAGGGCCTCGGCGGCCAGCACCGAACCTTCGACGCCCAGGGTGACGGCGGGCTCTGGCGTGATGCGGAACAGGCCCGAGTGGTGACCGGCCGCGCCCTTGACCTGGTCGGGCGGCGTGCCGCCGACGCGGAAATAGACGCCCTTCACCCCGAGTTCGGGCGTGACGAACTCGGCGAAGTCCTCGGCGCCCATGCCGGTGCGCGGATTGTCGATCAGCACGTCGTCGCCCAGACCGGCGGTCAGGGCTTCGCGGACGCGGGCGGCCGTCTCGGCGTCATTGATGGTGGGCGGGGTGTTTTCCAGCGGCGACCGCACGACGGTCGGCAGCTTGTCTTCGGGCACGCCCAGGGCGCGGGCAGTGTTCGCCGAGATGCGGTCGATGCCGTCCAGCAGCTTGGCGCGAACCTCGGGGCTGTCCGAGCGGACGGTCAACTGCATGTCGACGCGGTCGGAGATGATGTTGTGTTTGATGCCGCCCTTGATGGCGCCGACCGTGACCACGGCGCCCTCCAGCGGGCTGGTCTCGCGGCTGCGCAGGGATTGCAGCGCGACCACGATGTGCGAGGCGACCAGGATCGGATCGACCCCCAGGTGCGGCGAGGCGCCGTGGGTGGCGACGCCGTGGACGGCGATGTCCACGCTGTCCGAACTGGAGGAGGTGATGCCAAGCGGCACGCCGATCCGGCCCGTCGGGGTGTCGGCCGAGACGTGGAAGGCCAGGGCGTAGTCCGGCTTGGGGAAGCGCGAATAGAGGCCGTCCTGCACCATGGCGCGGGCGCCGAAGATACGCTCCTCGGCCGGTTGGGCGACCAGGACCAGGGTGCCCGACCAGTTGGCCTTGCGCGCCTGCATCTGACGCGCCGTGCCGACCAGGGCGGTGATGTGCACGTCGTGGCCGCAGGCGTGCATGACGGGCTTTTCGACGCCGTCGGTGTCGACCTGGCGCGCGGTGGAGGCGTTGGCCAGGCCCGACTGCTCCTCGACCGGCAGGCCGTCCATGTCGGCGCGGATCATCACCGTGGGTCCAGGGCCGTTGCGCAGGACGGCGACCACGCCGGTGCCGCCGACGCCGGTGGTGACGTCATAGCCCAGGGCGCGCAGCTCCTGCGCCATGCGGGCCGAGGTCTGGACCTCAAGGCCCGACAGTTCGGGGTTGCGGTGGAAATGGTCGAACAGGGCGCCGAGGTTGGCGTCGTAGTCCGCCTTGACGGCGGCCTTCAGCGCAGCGGCGTCGTTCGCGTTCTGGGCGATGGCGGGCGCGGAACCGGCGGCCAGAACGGCGGCCAGAATGGCGGTGAGCGCGGTCTTCTTCATGGTGGGGTCCCCTCCGGTGTCAGGCGCGACCTTAGTCGCTGGAGGGGATGGGGCAACCGGATAAGGCGTGCATTTATCCGCCGTCATCCTGGGGCTTGATGGGCCGGCCCCACGAAAAAGCCCCCGACGATCGCTCGTCGGGGGCTGTTTCAGGACTGAACCGAGGCTCAGTTGTAGCTCTGGATCGGGCGGACATCCATTTCGCCGTGGCGGACGGCGGCGATGCCTTGCGCGGCGGCCAGCGAGCCGGATGCCGTGGTGTAGTAGGGGATCTTCATCATCAGCGCCGTGCGGCGGATCGAGAAGCTGTCGGCCAGGGCCTGCTTGCCGTCCGTGGTGTTGAAGACCAGCTGGACCTCGCCGTTCTTCATGGCGTCGACGATGTTCGGACGGCCTTCCAGCACCTTCTTGACCAGACCGACCTCAAGGCCCTGTTCGGTCAGATAGGCGTGGGTGCCGCCGGTGGCGATGACGGCGAAGCCTTGCGCCAGCAGGGTCTTCACCGCCTCGACGATGAAGGGCTTGTCGGCGTCGCGCACCGAGACGAAGGCCGTGCCTTCGGTCGGCAGGATGGTGCCGCCGCCGGTCTGGGACTTGGCGAAGGCGCGGGCGAAGGCGGGGGCCAGATCGGCCTCGCCCTCGCGCTTCCAGTCCAGACCCATGACCTCGCCGGTCGAGCGCATTTCCGGGCCCAGGATGGTGTCGACCCCGGCGAAGCGAGCGAAGGGGAAGACGGCTTCCTTGACCGCGATGTGGTCCAGTTCCTTGTCGAGCAGACCAAAGGACGACAGCGGAACCCCGGCCATGACCTTGGCGGCGATGGCGGCGACCGGCTGGCCGATGGTCTTGGCGACGAAGGGCGCCGTGCGGCTGGCGCGCGGGTTCACTTCCAGCACGAAGATGCGCGGGTTGTCGCTGTGCGGCTCTTCGATGGCGAACTGCACGTTCATCAGGCCGCGCACCTTCAGGGCCTTGGCCATGGCGGTGGTCTGGCGCTTCAGCTCGGCCACGGTCTCGGGGCGCAGGGAGAAGGGCGGCATGGAGCAGGCGCTGTCGCCCGAGTGGACGCCGGCTTCCTCGATGTGCTCCATCACGCCGGCGACGAAGACGGTCTCGTCGTCGCACAGGGCGTCGACGTCCACCTCAGTGGCGCGGTTCAGATAGTGGTCGATCAGCACGGGATCGTCGCCCGAGACGCGCATGGCTTCGCCGACGTAACGGTCCAGACCCTCGCGGTCGTGGACGATCATCATGCCGCGGCCGCCCAGCACATAGGACGGACGCAGGACGACCGGATAGCCGACCTCCTCGGCCTTGATCGCGGCTTCCTCGGCCGAGCGGGCCAGGGCGTTGGGCGGCTGTTGCAGGCCGATGGCCTGAAGCATCTGCTGGAAGCGTTCGCGGTCCTCGGCCAGGTCGATGCTGTCGACGCTGGTGCCCAGGATCGGCACGCCGTCTTCTTGAAGCGCATGGGCCAACTTCAGCGGGGTCTGGCCGCCGAACTGGACGACCACGCCGATCAGCTCGCCCTTGGAGCGTTCGACGTCGATCAGCTCCAGCACGTCCTCGGCCGTCAGGGGCTCGAAATACAGTCGGTCGGAGGTGTCGTAGTCGGTCGAGACCGTCTCGGGGTTGCAGTTGACCATGATCGACTCGACACCGATGTCGTCGAAAGCGAAGGCCGCGTGGCAGCAGCAGTAGTCGAACTCGATGCCCTGACCGATACGGTTCGGACCGCCGCCCAGGATGACGGCCTTCTTGCGATCCGACACCTCGGCCTCGCAGGCCGGGATCTGGCCGAGCGCGCCCGTCTCATAGGTCGAATACATATAGGCGGTGGCGCTGGCGAACTCGGCGGCGCAGGTGTCGATGCGCTTGAACACCGGGCGCACGTCCAGCGCGCGGCGGGCCTTGCGGACCTCGCCCTCGGTCTTGCCGGTCAGGGCGCCCAGACGGGCGTCTGAGAAGCCCTTGGCCTTGAGCTTGCGGAAGTCGGTCGCGTCCGTGGGCAGGCCCTGAACGCGGACGTGGCCTTCGGTGCGGATCAGGTCGGCGATCTGGCGCAGGAACCACGGCTCATACGAACAGGCGGCCTGAACTTCCTCGACCGTCAGGCCGTGGCGGAAAGCCTGGGCGATGACGCGGATGCGGTCCGGCGTGGGCAGGCCCAGGGCGCGGATGACGGCGGCCTTGATCGCGGGGTCGTCTTCGGCCCCGGTCACGCCGTCGATCTCGATGTCGTCGAAGCCGTTCAGGCCGGTCTCCAGCCCGCGCAGAGCTTTCTGCATCGATTCCTGGAAGGTGCGGCCGATGGCCATGACCTCGCCGACCGACTTCATCGCCGTGGTCAGCGACGGCTCCGAGCCCGGATATTTCTCGAAGGCGAAGCGCGGGATCTTGGTGACGACATAGTCGATGGCCGGCTCGAAGCTGGCCGGGGTGACCATGGTGATGTCGTTCTTCAGCTCGTCCAGCGTATAGCCGACGGCCAGCTTGGCGGCGATCTTGGCGATGGGGAAGCCTGTGGCCTTGGACGCCAGCGCCGAGGAACGCGACACGCGCGGGTTCATCTCGATGACCACCAGACGGCCGTCCTTGGGGTTGACCGCGAACTGGACGTTCGAGCCGCCCGTCTCGACCCCGATCTCGCGCAGCACGGCGATCGAGGCCGCGCGCATCATTTGATATTCCTTGTCCGTCAGCGTCATGGCCGGGGCGACGGTGATGCTGTCGCCGGTGTGGACGCCCATCGGATCGATGTTCTCGATCGAGCAGATGATGATGCAGTTGTCCGCATGATCGCGGACGACCTCCATCTCATATTCCTTCCAGCCCAGCACCGACTCTTCGATCAGCACTTCGGTGGTCGGCGACAGGTCGAGGCCGCGCTCCACGATTTCGTGGAATTCCTCGACGTTGTAGGCGATGCCGCCGCCGGTGCCCGCGAGCGTGAAGGACGGGCGGATGATGGCGGGCAGGCCCACGAAGGCCAGGGCCTCGTCGGCTTCTTCAATATGGTGGATGGCGCGCGAGCGGGGCGATTCCAGACCCAGCTTGTCCATCGCGTCGCGGAATTTCTGACGGTCCTCGGCCTTGTCGATGACCTCGGCCTTGGCGCCGATCATCTCGACGCCGTGACGGGCCAGGACGCCCGATGCGTTCAGGGCCAGCGCCGTGTTCAGCGCCGTCTGGCCGCCCATGGTGGGCAGCAGGGCGTCCGGCTTTTCCTTGGCGATGATTTTCTCGACCATCTCGGGCGTGATCGGCTCGATATAGGTGGCGTCGGCCACCTCCGGGTCGGTCATGATGGTGGCGGGGTTCGAGTTGACCAGGATGACCCGGTAGCCCTCGGCCTTCAGCGCCTTACAGGCCTGAACGCCGGAATAGTCGAACTCGCACGCCTGGCCGATGACGATCGGACCGGCGCCGATGATCAGGATGGACTTGATGTCTGTGCGCTTGGGCATCGGCGTCTACTCAGTTCGTCACGACCGCGCACTCCCAGCCGTCGTAGTCGAGCTGGAAGGCCGCGGCCCAGGTTTGCATCATGGCCGACACAGGCGAAAACGACGCCTCGTCGACCGGCATGGTGGTCTCCAGGACGGTCATGTCGCCCTGGCCCCGCGTCAGGAAGCCCGCACGGCGGGCCACCTCGCACAGGTCGCCGTGCGCCTCTTCCTCGCCGTAGAAGTAGAACAGCGTATGGCGCGGGGTGATCCCGCTGTCGCCCTGCTCTGCGAGCGCGGCGCGCACCATGGCGTCCTTTTCTTCATGACTGGTCAGGGCGGCGGTCTCCACGCGCGCAGACGGACGGGCGCGAGCGCGCTCGCGGCCGATCCGTTCGGGTTGTCGGTTAAGCGGCCCGTTTAGAGAGGGAGCAGCCGGGGGGCAAGAGCCTATCCCCCATGAGCGCACAAGAAAAAGGGGCGGCCCGTAAGGACCGCCCCGAGAGTTTCAAACCTCGTCCGTCCTTTAGAAGGGACGGAAGTTCAGGCCGACGAAGAAGCGGCGGCCGTAGGGGTCGAAGTTGGAGTAGATGGTGGTGCCCAGGATGTCGCGCTGTTCAGCGTCGAACAGGTTCACCACGCCGGCGCGCAGCGTCAGGTCGTCACGCACGTTGTAACGCACGGTGATGTCGTGACGCGTGAAGTTGCCGGTGTCCATCTGGTCGGCCAGACGCGAGTCCGCGTTGTTCACGAAATCGCGGGCGCGAACGATGTTGGTGGCGGACTGCCAGTCGGCGGTCCAGTTCACGTTCCAGATGTCGTTCGGACGCCAGGACAGCGACGAGGCCATGCGGACGCGCGGGTAGGCGTTGGTGCCGCTCAGGCCGATGCTGGCCGCCAGTTCGTTGTAGTCCGACGGATCCGCTTCGTTCAGGAACTGCTTCTGCTCGATCAGCCACGAACCCTGCAGGCGCCAGTCGAAGGAGCCCCAGTTCTTGCCCCAATCCGCGGTGTCCCACGAATAGTTGGCGCCGAAGTCCAGGCCGCGCGTTTCCAGAGCCGCGTAGTTGAACGACCGCTCGATAAAGCCGCCGATCGGGTCGCCCGAGGGGGCGCCGACGCCGAACTCGATGTTCGGGTTGTTGCGGAAGATCGAGTTACAGGCGTCCATGTTCAGCTCGGCGCCGCTGACGCAGTTGGCGGCGATGCCGGCGGCCGACACGGCGGCGATGACCTTGTCGATGCGGATTTCATAGTAATCCAGCGACAGGGTCAGGCCCGGCGCGAAGCGCGGCTGATAGACGGTCGAGAAGGTGAAGGATTCCGACTCTTCCGGCTTCAGGTCGGGGTTGCCGCCCGAAACGCCGGCGATGCCCGAGGTGTAGTTCGGACGGAAGTCGTCGGTGTTGGTGGCGGTTTCGCCGGCGAAGTCGAACGACAGGCCCTGCTGTGCGGCCAGGGCCGTACAGTTCTTGACGCGGTTGGCCTTGATCTGCTGGTCGTCGAGAGCCGCGATGTTGGCCGTGGCGCAGGGGTCGCTGAAGTTGTTGGCGAACGTCTGGCCGTACGGCGAGTAGTTCTCACCCAGGTTCGGCACGCGGACCGAGGTGTTGAAGCTGGTCTTGAATGTCAGATCGCGGATCGGACGGTAAACCAGGTTCACGCCGTAAACGTCGACGTTGCCGACGGTCGAATAGTCGGCCCAGCGGTACGAGCCGCTCAGCTCGGCGTACTCGCCCAGGAAGGAGTCGCGGAACAGCGGCACAGCGACTTCCGCGAACAGTTCCTTGGACTCATAGCTGACTTCCGGGAAGTCGTCGCCGGTGTTCAGGAACAGCAGGCGGTCGCCCGCCGTGGTGCTGCGACCGACGGCCGAGGTGGTTTCCTTGCGCCATTCGCCGCCGACGGCCAGGCCGAGGTTCCCCGCGCCCCAGAAGTCCCACAGTTCGGTCGAGACCGAGCCGATGAACTGGTGCTGCTCGTTCATTTCCTCGACGCGGACGAAAGCGTCGACGTAGTCCAGAGCTTCAGCCGACTGGTTGCCGGCGCCGAAGATGTTCAGCGGAGTGCACTGGGCGATGGCGTTGCGGCCATACTCCGTCTCACGCAGGTCGCCGCCACGGACCGGGTCGTACAGACCGGCCTGAATGACTTGGCCCTGCTCATTGACCTCACGCATCGGCACGCCGCGCGCATTCAGCAGGGCCGAACGGCAGACGACGGCGCCGGCGGAGCCCAGCAGGCCGGTCGTGTCGACCACGGCGTCGGCGGCCAGGGCCATGCGCTGCACGTCTACGCCGCGCTCGATGTTCTCGATCTCGACCTTGCCGTAGGTATAGCCCAGGTCCCAGGACAGGGACTTGGCGAAGCCGATCGGGCCGTGGTCGCCGTCGAAGCCTACGACGTAGCGTTGCAGGTCGCGGGTGTTCTTCTGCGAACGCTCGGGGCCAAAGAAGCTGTGACGCGCGATCGGCAGGCTTTGCGAGCCGATCAGTTCGCCGGCGTTCTCGGCCGTCGGGGGAGCGTAGATGTCGATCCTGTTGTTGGCGATCGCGCTCTTCATCGACTGCGGCAAGAAGGCGTTGTCATCCCAGCGCAGGTCGAAGGCAGAGGTGGCCCAGATCGAGTTCGTCTCACCGGCGCCATAGGAGTCATTGTCCAGGTCGACGTCGAAGAACGTCGGCTGACCACGCATGAAGGTTTCCTCGGTGATGTATTTGGCCGAGGCGTGGAAGTTGATCGAGTCGGTGATCTTGAAGTTGGTCCCGACCTGATAACGCTGCGATTCCGAGGCCGGAATGCGGCTGTAGCCGGCGACTTCGCCGATCGGCATGCCGTCGCCGCCGATGTTGTAGGGGCGGTTGATGCCGACGTTGCCGACGCGTTCACCGAAGTTGGCTTCGCGGGCCGCGTTGCCGTCATAGACGAAGGTCTTGCCCGGCATGATGCCGTAGCAGTTGGCGGCGTAGGTGAAGCCGTTTGCGTTGAAGCAGTTCTGGTACGGAACGTTCGGGTTGGTCAGGTCGCTGGGGCGCTGCAGGTTGGCCAGGGTGGTCTGGCCCCAGGGCAGGATGTCCAGGCGGTTCAGGCCGTAGAAGACCTCGGCGTCGAGGATGCCGTCATAGGGGTTGTTCGTGGGGTCGGCGTCGACGGCCAAGCGGGCCGGGCCGCGACGAATCCAGTCGATGTCCATCGAGTCGACGTTGTCGATCTTCTCATACTCGGCGTGAGCATAGACGTTCAGACGGTCGTCGAAGAAGTTCTTGCCGATCAGGCCCGAGATGCGGCGGGTGGCTTCGCCGTTGTCGTTGATCTGGCCGTAGTTGGCGTCGATCTCGAGGCCTTCGAAGTCCTTCTTGAGGATGAAGTTCAGCACGCCCGAGACGGCGTCGGCGCCGTAGACCGACGAAGCGCCGCCGGTGATGATCTCGACGTTCTGGATCAGCAGACGCGGGATGGCGTCGACGTCCACCGACAGTTCGCCGCCCGAAGAACCGACGTGGCGACGGCCGTCGACCAGGGTCAGGGTGCGGTTGGCGCCCAGCGAGCGCAGGTTGGCCAGCGACAGGCCGCCCGTGTTCAGGCTGGAGCCCGTGGTGTCGGACGGAACGGTGGAGTTCGACAGGGCCGGGATGGTGGCCAGGTAGTCGATCAGGCTGGTCTGGCCGGTCGACAGGATCTCTTCCTGCGTGACCTGGATGATCGGGGTCGGCGCGTTGGCGGCGCTACGGCGGATACGCGAACCGGTGACGACGATTTCGCCGACTTCCGTGGCCTGGGCGTCCGACGCGGGCAGTTCCGCCACCTGGGCCGAAGCAACGCCGGCGGCGGCGATGGTGCTGATCAGAACAGTGCTGCCCAGCAGACGGGAGCGATTAATACGCATACAGTTAAGCCTCACATTGCGACACGGTAGGAACCATGATCCGCCACAGGATTGCCTCAACCAGATGAGGTCAAGTTGCATCGGTCGCATGTGGGGCGAAGTGCGACGGTAATGTTGCCGTGTTGCAAATTTGGGACGAAATCTGTCCAATAATGACGAAATAACGGCACGTTATTGCACCAAATGGGGCGAACTATGTTTGAATTTAGGCCAAGTAACCTTGTTATGGGGCGACTGTCTGAAGCCAGGCCGGCACTTCGTCGAAACGGCTCAGGCTGACGAAACGGGGGTGGCCTTCCGGAGCTTCCGCCAGTTCGTGCGTCCATGTGATCGGGTACGGGATATGGATTCCCCAGGCACCGGCCTCGATGGCGGGCAGGACGTCTGATCGCATCGAATTGCCGACCATTGCCGCGTCGGTGGGGGCGACGCCGTGACGGGAAAATACAGTTTGGTAAGTTCCCCGGTCCTTTTCAGACACAATCTCGACGCCCGAGAAGTAGTCGCCCAGCCGTGAGGCGGCGAGCTTGCGTTCCTGGTCCATCAGGTCGCCCTTCGTGATCAGAATGAGGCGATAGCGCGTCGACAGATCGGCGACCGTGTCGGCGACGCCGGGCAGGGTTTCGACCGGGTGGACCAGCATTTCGCGCCCGGCGGCGAGGATTTCGCGCACGATGTGGGGCGGGGCCGAGCCCTCGCACAGCTCCATCGCCGTCTCCAGCATCGACAGGGTGAAGCCCTTCACCCCGTAGCCGTAGAGACGAAGGTTGCGCCGTTCGACCTGCGCGAGGCGGTCCATCATCACCGGCTCTTCGGCATGATCGGCCAGCAGTTCGGCGAACCGCTTCTGGCTCAGGCGAAAGATGGTCTCATTGTGCCAGAGGGTGTCGTCGGCATCGAGGCCGACCGTGGTGACGGGCATGGGCGAACTCCAGAACTTTTGGCGGGGCTTTAGCACGCCAGCGCCGACCGCTCATCCCGGCGACGGCGCGGGGAAGAATCTTCATGGCGACGGCTGCGACATTTCGGTCTATGCGGCGGGCATGAGCCAAGTCGACATCCTGCCTGAACCCTCGCGCCGCATCGGCTGGGGCCTGGCCGCCCTGGTGGTGGCCGGGAACATGATCGGATCGGGCGTCTATCTGCTGCCCGCCACCCTGGCGCCGACCGGCAGCAGCAGCGTCATCGGCTGGATCGTCTGCGGCGTCGGAGCCGTGACCCTGGCCCTGGTGTTCGGCGGGCTGGGGCGGATGCAGCCGGAGGCCGACGGCCTGTCGGACTTCGCCCGGCGGGGGCTGGGGCGGTTTCTGGGCTATCAGACGGGACTGGCCTATTGGGCCGCCTGCCTGACAGGCAACGTCGCCGTGGCGGTGGCGGGGACCGGCTATCTGGCTTTCTTCTTCCCGGCGCTGAAGGAGCCGATGTGGGGCGCGCTCAGCAATCTGGCGCTGATCTGGCTGACCACGGCGGCCTATGCGGCGGGGTCGAAGACGGCGGCGCGGTTCGGAGCGATCACTCTGGTGCTGGGGCTGATCCCGATCGGCCTGGCCATCATCGCCGGCGTCATCGCCTTCAGCGGCGACACCTTCACCGCCTCGTGGAGCCCGGCCGGCGAGCCGCTGATGAAGACGGTTCCGGCGTCGCTGGCCGTGATCTTCTGGGCCTTTCTGGGCGTCGAGAGCGCGGCGGCCCTGTCCAGTCAGGTGAAGAATCCGGCGACCGACGTGGGCCGCGCCTCGCTGGGCGGGGTGCTGCTGGCCTTCGTCGTCTATGTGGCGGCCAGCGTGGCGGTGTTCGGCGTCATTCCGGCCGATGTCCTGGCCCACTCCACCAGTCCCTATGCCGATCTGGTGGCGCGGGTCATGGGGGCCTCGGTGGCCGGTCTGGTGGCGGCCTGCGCCGTCATCAAGGCGACCGGCACGATCGCGGGCTGGACCATGATGGGCGGCGAGACGGCGCGCGCCTCGGCCGAGGCGGGCTGGCTGCCGCGCTGGTTCGGCGGGGCGCAGAAGGGCAGGACGCCCCTGTCCAATCCCCTGATCAACGGCGTCATCATGAGCGCCATGGTGATCGCCAGCGCCCAGCCGACGCTGGGCCAGCAGTTCGGCGTGCTGATCGGCGTGACCTCGGTGCTGACGCTGTGCCTGTACGCCCTGTGCTCGGTGACGCTGTGGAAACTGACGACCAAGCCGGGCTGGCGTCTGCTGGCCGTCGGCGGGGCGGTGTTCTCGGCCTTTGCGGTCGCCGCGGCGGCGGGGGGCTATATCTGGCCCAGCGTCGGCTTCTTCGCTGTGACCAGCCTGGCCTGGCTGTGGGTGCGGCGGGGACAGCCCCGTGTTCAGGGCGCATAGACCGGAGGCCGTGTTGACAGGACCCCTTCATCTCTTTAGCGACCCCGCCGTTTGTCCGCCCGTATTCACTGCTAGGAGCCCTGCGCCATGACGACTCAAATCCTGTCCGGCGCCACCGGCGTCCTCGTGCTCGCAGATGGAACGGTCCTGTCGGGGATCGGCGTCGGGGCGACCGGCTCGGCCGTTGGCGAGGTGGTCTTCAACACCGCCATGACGGGCTATCAGGAAATCCTGACCGACCCCTCTTACATGAGCCAGATCCTGGCCTTCACCTTCCCGCACATCGGCAACGTCGGCGTGAACCTGGAAGACGTCGAGCAGATCGGCGAGGCGCCCGAGCGGGCCGCCCGCGGCGTCATCCTGCGCGACGTGCCGACCGACCCGGCCAACTGGCGCGCCACGGGCGGGCTGGACGACTGGATGAAATCGCGCGGCGTCATCGGCCTGGCGGGCGTGGACACCCGCGCCCTGACCCAGCTGATCCGCGAAAAGGGCGCCCCGCACGCCGTCATCGCCCATGACCCCGAAGGCAAGTTCGACCTGGAGTCCCTGACGGCGCAGGCGCGCGACTGGAAGGGGCTGGTCGGCCTGGACCTGGCCAGGGACGCCTCGACCACCCAGGCCTTTGAATGGACCGAGGGCGCCTGGGACTGGCCGACCGGCTACGCCAAGCCCGAGGCCGGCGACCAGTCGGTGGTGGTCGTCGACTATGGCGTCAAGCGTAACATCCTGCGCGCCCTGGCCTCGACCGGAGTGAAGATCACCGTGGTCCCCGCCTCGACCACGGCGGAAGAGATTCTGGCCCGCAACCCTGACGGCGTGGTTCTGTCGAACGGTCCGGGCGATCCGGCCGCGACCGGCGAATATGCCGTGCCCGAGATCAAAAAGCTGCTGGACAGCGGCAAGCCGCTGATGGGCATCTGCCTGGGCCACCAGATGCTGGCCATCGCCCTGGGCGCCAAGACGCTGAAGATGGAACAGGGCCACCACGGCGCCAACCATCCCGTCAAGGACCTGACCACGGGCAAGGTCGAGATCGTGTCGATGAACCACGAGTTCTCGGTCGACGGCGCCAGCCTGCCCGAGGCGGTGGTTGAAACACATGTGTCGCTTTTCGATGGTACCAACTGCGGCATCGCGCTGAAGGACCGTCCGGTGTTCAGCGTGCAGCATCACCCGGAGGCCTCGTCGGGTCCGACCGACAGCCTCTATCTGTTCAAGCGTTTCGTGGATTCCATGAGGGCGTAAATGGCTTCACCGGCGGCGAAGTCGGCCTATCTGGGCTGGGTCGCCGCCGCGATCGCGGGCGAGAGGGGGGCCTCTCCAACCTTTGCGGCGGCCGAACACGATCTGATCCTGGGCTACGCCACCGGCTATGAAGCGGCCGATGTGGCGGTCTTTGTGCGCTCCCTGCGCGCGGTCTACGCCGGGCCGGTGGTGCTGGTGACGGATCAGGAGCCGGCGCTTCTGGATTTTCTGGCGCAGTATGGCGTGGAGTCTGCGCCGCCGCCTGCGGCTTGTAGCGGCGTGTGGCGTCCGCATCCGGTGATGCAGCGCTTCGCCGCCTTTGATGCCCTGATGAGCGAGCGCACCTGGGCGCGCCATGTGCTGCTGACGGACGTGCGCGACGTTGTCTTTCAGGCCCCGCCGTTCGATCCGTCGCCTCAGAAGCTCGAGTTCTTCGTCGAGTATGACGGCGGGCTGAAGGGCCATGCCTTCAACATGAAATATCTGCGCGGCGTCGGCGGCGAGGACGTGGCGCGCGCCCTGGCTGAAAAGCCCTGCGTCTGCGTCGGCACCGTCATGGGGCCGCGCGCGTGCATGATCCGCTTCTGCCGCACCCTGCTGATGCTGGCGGCCATTCCCCGGTCCGAGATCGGCGGCGCCTTCGGGGCGGATCAGGCGGCGTGCAACATCGCCCTGCATCTGGGTCTGGTCGAGGGAGAGACGCAGCCCAACTACGGCCGGATCGCCACCGTGGGTCTGACGCCCGGAGGGGGCCTGTCGCTGGACGGGACCGGTCGGATCGTGAACCCCGACGGCGGGGTCAGCCCGATCGTGCACCAGTATGATCGCCACCCGGTGCTGATGGCGGCCATTCACGAACGCTGGGGGCAGGGTTTCGAGGCGCGCGAGCGGCGCCGGAGCAAGAGTCTGTCCGAACGCGGGCGCAAGCTCAGAGACTCCTTCGCCCGACGCCTGCCGGAACTGCGCTGAGGCGCCTTAAGGCAGGAAGGCCGGTTCGGCGCGACGTAGGGCGGCCGCCTTGCTGACGGCGACGCAGGCCGCGTGCAGCCAGTAATCCGCGTCCTCGCTGCGGTTTTCCTGACGCCGGAGCCGGCCGCGCTGACGGCGCAGGGCGGCGTTGGCCAGCAGGCGGGCGTGCAGCGCGCGCGGCTTGAGCAGGGGAACAGCGGGAGAGCCGGGGACGGCGACGGCGTCGGGGCCTTGGGGCTCCACCGCCGGGCGGGCGATGGCGATGAACATGAGAAAACCCATCTGTGAACGGCGGTTGTCGCAGTCTGCGGCGGGGCCGTCGGCGAAGGTCTCTGTTTCTCAGAGACGCAGGAAGAATCCACAGGGACTGTGGATAGTTCCGCCGTTATACGAAAAATATTGTTCGTAATCAGATGGTTGTGGCCCCAATGCGGTCAATATGGTTAATGAAATCCTAACCTGTCGGAGCGATGACGACCGTGGGCGGCGTCTGTTCGCGATGTCTGCGGCGGCTGGGGCGCGGCTCGGACGGGTCGACGCGCCGGTCGAAGGCGCGGCCGGCCAGAGCCTCAGCCTCGCCTGCCTGGAACAGGGCGGTCATGTGGGCCTGTGTGAAGTCCAGGGTGTTGGCCTCGGCGTGGTCGGGGATGGCGGCGACCGACAGCGTCAGATCATAGCGGCGGGCGAACTGGGTGATGGCGGTCAGGTCCGAGCGCTGCAGGGCCTTCATCATGGTGTCGAAGCTGCGGGCGGCGATGCTGATGGCCGAAATGCGCGAGACGTCGAAACGCGGATCCCATTTGCCGTTGACCACGATCCAGATGCGGGCGTCGCCCAGAGGACGCGCGTTCGGCGCCTCCAGCAGCAGGGCCTGGGGCACGACCAGGAAGCTGGACACCGTGCCGCCGTCGACATGCAGTTCCTGAATGCGGCGGCCGTCATGCTCGACGTTCAGCAGGACGGGCGGGAAGGCGCCGGGGATGCTGGCCGAGGCGATCAGCACATTGACGAACAGCAGACGCGAGGCCTCGTCGTTTTGCTGGGCGATGGCGCCCATGTCCCAGACGACCTGGGTCTGGGTGTCCAGACTGGTGGTCGAGACGTAGAGCCGACGACCCTTGCGGTGCTCCTCGGCGATGGCGGTCAACAGCTCGGGCGAGATGTTGTTCAGCACCAGATTGGTCAGCGGCTCGGGCTTGAACACGCCGGGCAGCATCAGGGCCAGCAGGCCGCGCGACTTCAGCAGATCGTCGGTTTGGCCGCTGGTGTAGGCGTGCTCCAGCGCCGGGTCGAACCGCTGTCCCGCAAAGACGAAGGGGGCGATCAGGGCGCCGGTGGAGACGCCGGTCACCACCTCGAACTGGGGGCGGGTTCCCGCCTGGCTCCATCCGACCATGACGCCCGCGCCATAGGCGCCGTTGGCCCCGCCGCCGGACAGGGCCAGAATGTCGAACGTGCCGTCGGCCGTGGCGTTCTGGGCGTTGACCGTCTCGCGCACGAAGCGGTCGCGCGCCTCTGGAGTCAGGAAGTCATAGCGCCACGGCGGGCTGGCGGCGGTCAGGTCTGCGGCGTCGAAGGCCGGGCGCGGAATCGTCTGGCAGGCGCCGAGCGTCAGCAGGGCTGAGGGCAGCAGCAGCAGCAGGATCAGAAGACGAAGACGGCGCATGGTCGCAAAGGCTCCGGCGAGGCTTGCATGAGTTAAAGCCCAGACGCTCGCCGGAAGGAAGCAAGCGGTTGTCCCCGCACTTATCCCCAGGCGGGGTTTTGCTCGGGGGCCGTCCGGGCGACGCAGCGGCGGGGGCTGGCCTTTGCCCGCCATCGGACGGCATAGGTCCGGGGTGCGATTTGACGAACGGTTCATCGAGGAGCTGAAGGCCCGCCTTCGGCCGTCCGACATCATCGGGCGGACGGTGAAGCTCAAGCGTCAGGGACGCGAGTTCGTCGGCCTGAGCCCCTTCTCGAAGGAGAAGTCGCCGAGCTTCTTCGTCAATGACGACAAGGGCTTCTTCCATGACTTCAGCTCGGGCAAGCATGGCGACGTCATCACCTTCCTGCAGGAGACGGAGCGGCTCAGCTTCGTCGAGGCGGTCAGCCGCTTGGCGGGCGAGGCGGGGATGCAATTGCCTGCCGAAGACCCCCAGGCCGCCGAGCGCGAGCAGAAGCGCCAGGGGCTGGCCGACTGGATGGAGCTGGCCCAGAAATGGTTCGCCGCCAATCTGCGCCGCAACGTCGGCAAGGCGGCGCGCGAATATCTGGAAAAGCGCGGCCTGCCCGAGGATCAGTGGGAGCGCTTCGGCTTGGGCTATGCGCCCAACGACCGTGAAGGGCTGAAGCAGGCGCTGGTCCAGCGCGGGGCGCGGCCGGGCGATCTGGTCGAGGCGGGGCTTCTCATTGCTCCGGAGGGCGGGGGGCAGCCCTACGACCGTTTCCGCGACCGCCTGATCTTCCCCATTCTGGACGCGCGCGGCCGCATCGTCAGCTTCGGCGGGCGGGCGATGAACCCCGACGACCGGGCCAAATATCTGAACGGGCCGGAGACGTCGCTGTTTCACAAGGGGGCGACGCTCTACGGTTTGCCGGAGGCGCGGCGGATCATGGGGGCCGAGAGCCGGGGCGAGCAGGGGATCATCGTCGTCGAGGGCTATATGGACGTCATCGCCTGTCACAGGGCGGGGCTGCCGGCTGTGTCGCCGATGGGCACGGCCCTGACCGAAGAGCAGATGGCGGTGCTGTGGCGCGTGTCGTCCGAGCCGGTGCTGAGCTTTGACGGCGACGCGGCGGGGCTGCGCGCCGCCTATCGTTCGATCGAGCGGGCGCTGCCGCTGCTGAAGTCGGGCAAGTCCTTCCGTTTCGCCCTGCTGGAAGGCGGGCAGGACCCGGACGACATCCTGCGTGATCGCGGGGCGCCGGCCCTGCGTCAGGCCATGGCCGAGACTCGGTCCTTCGCCGAGGTGCTGTTCCGTCGCGAGGTCGAGGCCGAGCCGCTGGACACGCCCGAGCGCAAGGCGGGGCTGAAGGGGCGACTGCGTCAGGCGGCCAACGCCGTGCAGGACAAGGATCTGGCCGAACAATACAGGCGCGACCTGTTCGACCGGTTCGACGCCCTGTTCCCGCGCCAGCCGCAGAGGCCGCAACAGTTGGGCGGTCGGCCGGGGCCGGGCGGGCGCTGGCGCGGTCCGCCGCCGCTGCAGGGGCAGACGGCCGAGGGCGCCCAGGCCATGCAGGCCCTGTTCCGCTCGGTCGAGCCGATCGCGGCGGCTCTGGCCCACGGGGCGCTGGACGACCCGGAGCGGCTGGACGACCACATGGAGGCGGTGGCCCGCTATGGCTTCGGCGATCCGGCGTTGGACGGGCTGGCGCAGGAGATGGTGCGTCTGCGTTTCTCGGGCCGAACCCTTGACTCCGCCGCCCTGCGCCGCCATCTGGCCCAATCGGGTCATGACGCCATGTTGCGCGAGGTCGAGAAGGCGGCGGCGAAGTCCGGCGCGCCATTCCTGGCTACAGACAAGCCCCTCGGCGAGGCGAGGACCCGGTGGTCGCAGGCGTTCGACGCTCTGACCCGCGCAGCGGCGTTGGACGAGGCGCTCGCTTCGGCAAAGTCGGAGGCCCACAAGGCTTTCGACACCTCGGCTTTCGCTCTGGTGAAGGCCGAGCGCGATGCGTTGCGACGGGCCATCAAGACCGGAACGATTTGGGAAGACTCGGCTTCTTCGTAGTGAACGAAGTCGTCGGGCGTTGTATTTTCGCCGCAGGGGCCTGATCACCCCCCGTTGGCCGTGGAGACAGACTGAATGAGCGCGCAGACCGAGACGCAGGACGCCGAAACCAACACCGACGGGCCCCTGCTCGATCTCACCGACGCCGGGGTGAAGAAGTTCATCCGCCAGGCCAAGACGCGCGGCTATGTGACGATGGAGGAGCTGAACAAGGTCCTGCCGTCCGAAGAGGTCACGCCGGACCAGATCGAAGACATCCTGGCCATGCTGTCGGAGATGGGCGTCAACGTCGTCGAAGCCGAAGAGGACGCCGCCGAGGCGACCGGCACCGACGTCGCCGCCGCCGCCGAGACCTCGGTCGCCGAAGCGCCCGCCAAGTCCGCCTATGACCGCACCGACGACCCGGTGCGGATGTATCTGCGTGAAATGGGCACGGTCGAGCTGCTGAGCCGCGAGGGCGAAATCGCCATCGCGAAACGCATCGAGGCCGGCCGCGACGCGATGATCTCGGGGCTGTGCGAAAGCGCCCTGACGTTCGAAGCCATCATGGTGTGGCGCGAGGAACTGGCCAACAACCGCATCCTGCTGCGCGAGGTCATCGACCTGGACGCCACCTACGGCATCCTCAACCCCTCGTCCCTGCCGCATAACCAGCCCGCCCCGGCCCAACCGACCGGCGAGCCGGACGGCGACGGCGAAGAGGACGACGACGAGGACTTCGACGACGGCGGCGCCATGTCGATCTCGGCGCTGGAAGCCGAACTGCGCGACGGCGTCATGGAGGTGCTGGACGCCATCGCCTCGGACTTCGGCGAGTTCCGCAAGCTGCAGGACAAGCTGGTCGAGGCGCGCCTGAAAGGCGATGTCCTGACCGCCAAGGACCAGAAGACCTATGAGTCCCTGTCGACGGCGATCTCGGACCGTCTGAAGACGATGAAGCTGAACAACGCCCGCATCGAGGCGCTGGTCGAGCAGCTCTACGCCATCAACAAGCGTCTGATCGGTCTGGAAGGCCGCCTGCTGCGTCTGGCTGACGGCTACGGCATCTCGCGTCCGGAATTCCTCAAGGCCTATTTCGGCTCGGAGACCGACCCCAACTGGGCCGAGCGCATCAAGGAGATGGGCGTCCGCTGGACCAAGTTCAGCGAAAACGAGACCAGCCAGATCGGCGACATCCGCAGCCGGATCGCCGCTGTGGCGTCCGAGGCCGGGGTGCCGATCGACGACTATCGCCGCATCGTCCAGATGGTTCAGAAGGGCGAGCGCGAGGCCCGTCAGGCCAAGAAGGAAATGGTCGAGGCCAACCTGCGCCTCGTGATTTCCATCGCCAAGAAATACACCAACCGCGGCCTGCAGTTCCTGGATCTGATCCAGGAGGGCAACATCGGCCTGATGAAGGCGGTCGACAAATTCGAGTACCGCCGCGGCTACAAGTTCTCGACCTACGCCACCTGGTGGATCCGTCAGGCGATCACCCGCTCGATCGCCGACCAGGCCCGCACCATCCGCATCCCGGTGCACATGATCGAGACGATCAATAAGATCGTCCGCACCCAGCGTCAGATGCTGCATGAGATCGGCCGCGAGGCGACCCCGGAAGAGCTGGCCGAACGTCTGGCCATGCCGCTGGAAAAGGTCCGCAAGGTGCTGAAGATCGCCAAGGAGCCGATCAGCCTTGAGACGCCCATCGGCGACGAGGAAGACAGCCACCTGGGCGACTTCATCGAGGACAAGAACGCCATCCTGCCGATCGACGCCGCGATCCAGTCGAACCTGCGTGAAACGACGACCCGCGTCCTGGCCTCGCTGACCCCGCGCGAAGAGCGCGTCCTGCGGATGCGCTTCGGTATCGGCATGAACACCGACCACACCCTGGAAGAAGTCGGCCAGCAGTTCTCGGTCACGCGCGAGCGCATCCGTCAGATCGAGGCCAAGGCCCTGCGCAAGCTGAAGCACCCCAGCCGGTCGCGGAAGCTGCGGAGCTTCCTGGACTCCTAAACGAGACGATGAAGATCAAAAGGGCGGCTCCGTCGGAGCCGCCCTTTTTTGTTTCTCCTCCCCATGAAATGGGGAGGTGGATCGGCGGCGTAGCCGTCGAGACGGAGGGGCCGATGGCTTCCGCTGTCGCAAGTCCCTCCACCACTTGGCAGCTCCGCGCCGCCCTTCGGGTCGTGGTCCCCCTCCCCACGATGTGGGGAGGAGAGCGCCGCTTTACTGCTTCTCGTCGAAGATGGTCTCGAAGCCGCCCCACATCATGCGCTTGCCGTCGAAGGGCATGTCCATATTCGCCATGGCGGGGTCGTCCTGCATCTTGGCCCAGGCGTCGTCGGCGGTCTTCTTGTCGGGCCAGATCAGCCAGGAGAAGACGACGACCTCGCCGTCCTCCAGCTTCACCGACATGGGGAAGCTGGTGACCTTGCCGTCGGGCACGTCTACGCCCCAGTTCTCGACATGGGCCAGAGCGCCGTAGCCCTTGAACAGCGGCCAGGCGACGCGGGCGGACTCGATGTAGCGGTCCTTGTTCTCGACCTTCACGGGGGTCAGGAAGCCGGTGATGTAGCTCATCGTGGTTCTCCTTCTCAGGTTGGCCCCTATCGCTCGCCGCACGGCGGCTCGCTGCTTGAGGGGCGGGGGCGGATCGTCGGGGCAGGCGCAGGCTAAAGCTTGGTGGAAAGCGACAATTCAGGCCGCGTCGGGTCGAGAAGGCGGAGCCTTCTGACCCTAGGAAAAAGCCGCGTCGGCGGCGGCGTCCAAGGCGGCGATGTCGATCTTGTGCATCGTCATCATCGCCTCGAAGGCGGCCTTGGCGCGGGCGGGGTTGGGATCGTCGTAGAAGGCCATCAGGCGACGCGGCGTGATTTGCCAGTTCACGCCCCAGCGGTCCTTGCACCAGCCGCAGGCGCTTTCGGCCCCGCCGTTGCCGACGATGGCGTCCCACAGGCGGTCGGTCTCGGCCTGATCATCGGTCATGATCATGAAAGACACGGCCTCGGTCTGGGGGAAGATCGGGCCGCCGTTCAGCCCCATGTAGCGCCTGCCGGCCAGGGTGAACTCGACCACCAGTTCGGCGCCTTCAGGATTGGAGGGATTGTCAGCCGGGCTGGCGACGACGCGGTCGATGCGGCTGTCAGGCAGGCCGAGCGAGACGTAGAACTCGGCCGCCTTCTTCGCCTGGCCGAGATCGTACCAGATACAGGGAATGATCTTGTCGTTCATGACGCGCTCTCCTGCGGGGTGAGGTTTTCGGCGACCTGAGCCAGTTGGTCGGCGGCGGCGCCCCACCCGGTCTCGAAACCCATGTCGCGGTGGGTCAGCATGGCTTGTTCGCTCCAGTGGCGGGCGCGGGCGGTGTAGCGCGTGCCGTCGCCCTCTAGCTCGAAGGTGTCGATGCGGACGAAGTTCATGTCGCCGGGCTGCGGAATCCAGCCCTCGGTGAAGGCGCTGGTCGTCACCAGGCGGCGGCCCGTCTCCACCTCCAGCACCACGCCGCGATACTCATGCCGCTCGCCCTCGGGCGACTCCATGACGACATCGGCGCGGCCGCCGGGGCGCAAGTCATGGTCGACCGACACCGTGCGCCACGGGCGAGGCGTGAACCATTCGGTCCCGTGTCGGGTCCAGGCGCGCCACACCCTCTCCGGCGGGGCCTTGATGAAGCGGCTGACGGCGAGTTCGTAGAGGCCGCTCACGGCTCAGCCCCCGCCGACCTGAGCGGCGAAGCCTTCCGGACCTTGCGCGGCGGCTTCCGGGTCCATCCACATGATCTCCCAGATGTGGCCGTCGGGGTCGGCGTAGCTGCGGCCGTACATGAAGCCGTAGTCCTGTTTGGCGCTGGGGTCGGCCTGGCCGCCGGCCTTGGCTGCGCGCTCGACCACGGCGTCGACGGCCTCGCGGCTGTCCTCGGACAGGCAGAGCAGCACCTGCGCCGTCTTGTGCGCGTCGGGGATGGAGCGATCGGTGAAGGTCGCCCACTTCTCATGCGTCAGCAGCATGGCGTGGATGGTGTCGGAAAAGACCATGCAGGCCGCCGTCTCGTCCGAGAACTTCGGGTTCCTGCTCGCCCCTACCGCCTCGTAAAAAGCGACGGAGCGCGGCAGGTCGGCGACCGGCAGGTTGATGAAGATCAGCTTGGGCATCGGCGGTTCCTCCCTCTGCGCGGCCCTCCCTCCCCGGACGGCCTGCTCTGTGGTGTGGCGATTTCTGCGCCTCGATGTTATGTTAGTCAACTATGAAGTTAGAAAAAGTAACTAAGCAGTCGTTGTCTCGATCCCGGCGCTATCATGACGCCTGCGGCGCGGCGCACGGGCTGGATCTGGTGGGCGAGCGCTGGGCCTTGCTGGTCATCAGAGAACTCATGATGGGGCCGCGCCGTTTCAGCGACCTGCGAAAAGATCTGTGCGGCCTGTCGGCCAATGTGCTGACCCAGCGGCTGGAGGGGCTGGAGGCCTCGGGCGTGATCCAGCGCCGCAAGCTGCCGCCGCCCGCCTCGGTCCAGGTCTATGAACTGACCGACTGGGGCTATGAGATCGAACCGGTCTTCATGGTGCTGGGTCGCTGGGCCGCGCGCTCGCCCCAGCACGACTCGACCCTGCCGATCAGCGCCGTCTCCATCATGCAATCGTTCAAGACGATGTTTGATCCCGCGCGCGCGCTGGATGCGAAGATGCGGCTGGGTTTTGTGCTGGGCGAGGATCGTATGGTCGTGACTGTCGCGGACGGGGTCATCGACGCTCGGCGCGGCGAGGTCGAGGCCTGCGACGTGGTGGTGCGCGCCCCGGCCCAGGTCGTCGCGGCCGCCGTCTACGGAAAGGTCCCGCTGGAGGCTCTGGACGGCGAGGGGACGATGGCGGTCGAGGGCGACCAGGCGGTGTTCGCGCGGTTCGTGAACTTCTTTCACCTGCCGGCCAAGGCCGGGTAGAGGCCTAGACCAGAATATCCAGCAGGGTTCCCGTCATCTCATCCGCCGTGCGGGCGGGGGTCTGAACCCGGCCAGCATCGCCCCTGCGTGGTCAACGCCCGATCAACGGACGGGGTGAACGGCGGTCGATTTTCTAAATGGCGCTGAAGGTCGAGCTGTCGACTGTGACTTCCTCAACCATGCGGACGGATACGCCAAGGCTGCGCTCCTTCAGCAGGTCGCAGAGCGTGTCGCCATCTACCAAGTCGATTGCGGGAGCGCCGTCGCGTGTCGCCTCTCTTCGGGCTTCGCTTGTGAATGTGCCGGTCGTGATGATCAGGCCCTTGTCAGCGCGGCCAACCATGGCGCCCCTGAAATCGCGGACCGTCGATGCGCCGACGGACCCTTGCCAGCGTTTGCACTGAAAGATGACCTGAAACGACAGCAGGTTCATGCGCAGGACGCCGGTCCCGTCTATGCCACCATCGCCGGTTTTGCCGGTCACTTCGACGCGGGTGAAGCCGGATTCACGCAAGAGGCGCTGGCAAAGCCGCTCGAACGCGGAAGGCTCCAACTGGAGCAAGACGGAAAGAAGCTGATCCTTCCAGTCCTCCTGTGCAGCTTCTTGCAGCACCTGGGGCGGGTCGAGCTTTTCCGTGACCGCGTTCGCACGCTGCGCGGCATAGGCCTTCTGCACCTGCTTGGGGATGGCTGCGATCTCGGACGCCGTCATGGCGGCACCTGCCGGAGTCAGGCTCCAGACGCCTCTTTGGCTATTGGTTACAGCCCCGCCAAGCTTGAGCCAGCTTCGTGCGAAGCCAAGGCGCTGATCGACGACCAACTGGTTCCACTTGCCGTGCCTGAGATTCAGAACCTCGTCGGAAAGGCCCATGTGCTCGGAAATATCTTCAAGCATTTCGGCATTGGTCAGCGAACGTCCATGGGCCTTAAGCCGATTAACAATCGGCTGCATGAAGGCTTCAAAAGGGGGCGCATCCGAAAGCGACGAGGTCATCTAAGCATTTTGGCGGATTGTTAATTTTTGAAACCGGTAGATCGATTCGGCCCCACCCCGGCCCTTATTCGTGTATAGGGAGCGCCTTCCCCGACGCCCGGCAGGCTGCGACGCCTCGCCGGGCGCGGCCGTTTAACGGTCGCCTCATCTGAATTTCCAGGCCCTTCATGCCCTTTCCCGCGATCCATCCCGCGCTTGACCGCGCCTTGCTGAACAAGGGCTATCTTGAGCCCACGCCGGTCCAGGCGGCCGTGCTGGAAGGCCATGGCGAGGCGGATTTGCTGGTCTCGGCCCAGACCGGATCGGGCAAGACGGTGGCCTTCGGCCTGGCCGCGGCCCCGACCCTGCTGGGCGAGGACGAAAAGTTCGGTCAGGCTGACACGCCGCTGATGCTGGCCATCGCCCCGACGCGCGAACTGGCGCTGCAGGTCGCGGCCGAGCTGGAATGGCTCTATGCTGAGGCGGGCGCCAAGATCGTCACCTGCGTCGGCGGCATGGACGCCCGCAAGGAAGCCCGCGCCCTGAACCACGGCGCCCACGTCGTCGTCGGCACGCCGGGCCGTCTGAAGGACCACATTGATCGCGGAGCGCTGGACCTGTCGGCCGCCCGCGTCGTCGTGCTGGATGAAGCCGACGAAATGCTGGACATGGGTTTCCGCGAGGACCTGGAATACATTCTGGATCAGGCGCCGGAAGAGCGCCGCACACTGCTGTTCTCGGCCACCATCGCCCGCGACATCGCGATCATGGCCAAGCGCTATCAGAAGGACGCGGTGCGCATCGACACCGTCGACCGCAGCCAGCCGCACAACGACATCGAATATCGCGCCATGCGCATCGCGCCGAACGAGATCGAGCGCGCCGTGGTCAACGTACTGCGCTATTTTGAGGCGCCGGGCGTGCTGGTCTTCTGCTCGACGCGGGATTCGGTGCGTCACCTGCAGGCCTCGCTGGTCGAGCGCGGCTTCGCCTCGGTATCCCTGTCGGGCGAGATGGGCCAGCGCGAGCGTAATGAGGCGCTGCAGGCGCTGCGTGATCGCCGCGCTCGCGTCTGCGTCGCCACCGACGTGGCCGCGCGCGGTCTGGACCTGCCCGACCTGGGTCTGGTGATCCACGCCGAACTGCCGATTAACAAGGCGACCATGCTGCACCGCTCGGGCCGCACCGGCCGCGCGGGCAAGAAGGGGATCTCGGTCCTGCTGGTCCCGCACAGCCGTCGCCGCAAGGCCGAGATGCTGTTGGGCTCGGCCGGGGTCGAGGCCGTCTGGTCCGGCGCGCCGACCGCTGATGAGATCCGCGCTCAGGACGAACAGCGCCTGTTGGCCGCGCCTGTCTTCGCCGAGGAAGGCTCGGACGAGGACGCCGGTCTGATCGCGACGCTGGTCAAGGAGCGCACGGCGGATGATCTGGCGCGCGCCCTGCTGGTGCTGCTGCGCAAGAACCTGCCCGCGCCGGAAGACCTGACCGATCCGGGCGAAGGCCCGCAGCGCCGTCAGCGCAAGGATCGCGATGCGGCGGGCGGCGATGACTACGCGCCCGCGCCGTGGCCGGGCGACCGCCTGCAACCGGACGAGGTCAGCTGGTTCCGTCTGGACATCGGCCGCAACCGCAACGCTGACCCCAAGTGGCTGATCCCGCTGATCTGCCGTATCGGCGGCATCACCAAGCAGCAGATCGGCTCGATCCGCACCTTCCCCGAAGAGACCCGCTTCGAGGTCGCCCTGACCCACGCCGACGCCTTCCGCGCGGCGGCGGCCCAGAGCAGGGAAGAGGCCCGCATCACTCCGTCCGAGGCCCCGACGCCCGGTTCGATGAAGGGCGCGCGCAACCGCAACTTCGAGCGCGACGGCGACGCTCGCCCGTTCGCCAAGAAACCCTTCCGCCGCGACGAGGACGGTCAGGGCCGCCCGCCGTTCAAGAAGAAGCCGTGGAGCCCCGAGGGCGACGCGGGCCGCAGCGCGGATGGCGAACGCCCCTTCAAGAAGAAACCCTATGCACCCCGCACCGATGCGGCGCCTGCTGAAGGCGGCTTCAACAAGAAGCCGGGCTTCAAGGACAAGGGCGACAAGAAGCCCTTCACCCCCAAGGCGGGCTTCAAGGGCAAGCCGGACTTCAAGGCCGGGGCCAAACCTTTCGCCAAGGGCCCGAAGGGCAAACGGGCTTAAACGGCCCGCTCATCCCCGCGGAGGCGGGGACCCAGTAAGAGCCACACGCTCATCGTTTAGAGTGGCTATCCGCGGGCTTTCGGCCAAAGCACTGGGTCCCCGCCTCCGCGGGGATGAGCGGTGTGGATGGGGCGAACGACTTGCCCCCGGCGCGATCCGGGGGCAGGCTGGGGTCATGAGCATCGAGCAACCCCAAGGGCGGTACGCCTCGTTCGAGGCCTTCTATCCCTATTACATTCATGAGCACTCGAACCGGACGTGCCGCCGCATCCATGTGGTCGGGACGGGTTTGGTGATCGCGGCCTTCATCGCCTTTCTGGCGACGCGCAACGCTTGGTGGCTGCTGGCCATGCCGCTGGTCGGCTACGGCTTCGCCTGGGTCGGGCACTTCTTCTTTGAGAAGAACCGGCCCGCGACGTTCAAATATCCGCTGTGGAGCCTGATGGGCGATTTCCGCCTGTTCTTCGAGACGGTCAGCGGCAAGCGGAAGTTCTAAGGTCGGACCGAGGCGCAACGAAAAAGGGCGGCCGGTTCGATCCGGCCGCCCTTTTTGTCGACAGGCTGAAAAGCCTTAGTTCGAGGCCGTCTCCCACGCCGGGGGGCAGCCGTCGAAATCGCCCGCGTCGGCGATGGTCAGGGTCTTCATGTTCAGGGTGCGGGCCTGCTGCATCGAGCCGCGGCCGTGGCCGGTGTAGAGGTCGATCTTGGCGCCTTTGATCGCGCCGCCGGTGTCGGACGCGTACCAGTAGCCGTCGTGCACCGTGCCGTCGCTCATGCGCAGACCGACCGTCTCGCGGATGAACAGCTTGGTGCGGCGCGGGATGACGCGCGGGTCGACCGCGACCGTGCGCATCGGAATCGGGCGGCAGCCCAGGGAATCGTTGCCGGTCGCTCCACCGCCGCCGGCGTGATAGAGGCGGGCCGAGGCGCGCCAGTCGGGATCGCCGGCCATCAGCTCAAGCTGTTCAGCCGACAGGTCCGCCGTTTCGGCGGAATCGATGGAACCAGGGGCCGTCGCGGCGGCTTCTACGATTGCGGCGTCGCGGGCGACGGCCGTTTCGTAAGGGACAGGCTCTCCGGACCCGGAGAAGGCCATGGTCCACAACATGGCAAGCGCGGCGGCCGTGCTCAACATCGTTCAAACTTCACGCAGCACCGGTCCCGACACGC
The DNA here is from genome assembly GCF_047716865.1 of Brevundimonas sp. S1H14. Taxonomy (NCBI): domain Bacteria; kingdom Pseudomonadati; phylum Pseudomonadota; class Alphaproteobacteria; order Caulobacterales; family Caulobacteraceae; genus Brevundimonas; species Brevundimonas sp. S1H14. The sequence goes on from NZ_CP136679.1 coordinate 711,733, forward strand.
TCCGGCGCGGCGGTTTTTGACGGCCAATTGCGGCGCAATTGCGGCGAATGAGATCAGTGGCTGTATCGATAGTGGATAAGGCGCAAATGGGGCCAGTCTATCGCCGGTCGGTCTCAGACTATCATGACTATATCATATCAGTATTTGGCTGATTTGAGTTCTATACTTTGACGTGTGTCTGTGTCGTTAACGACTTGATCGTGGCTGCTAACACTTTATTGGCAAGAAAAGCTGGCGATGACGCCAAGATAACGGCGGCGTGATCGGCGCTGCGGCTGTCGTCCGCGGCGGGTAGAGGCGGGCGCGGGAATGGGATAAGCCGTCGTTTCCCCTTCTGAAATTTCCGATGGCGCCGCCCCATGAACCGACAAGTCAAACGACTGATGATTTCCGCCGCCGCCCTGATGCTGGTCGCGGCGCCCGCCGTTCAGGTCGAGGCCTGGGGCAGTTCGGGCCACCGGATGATCGGCGTGGCGGCGATGCGCCATCTGCCGGGCGATCTGCCCGCCTTCCTGCGCACGGCCGGGGCCGCCGCCGACGTCGGCGAATACTCGCGCGAGCCTGACCGCTGGAAGGGCGCCGGCCAGCCGCACGACCGCGAGCGCGACACCGCCCACTTCGTCGACATGGATGATGAGGGCCGGGTGATGGACGCGCGCGGCATGACGATGACCGATCTGCCGCGTCTGAAGTCGGAATACGACGCCGCCCTGATCCGCGCCGGTCTGGACGTGGATAAGGCGGGCTATCTGCCCTACGCAATCATGGACGCCTGGCAGAATCTGGAGCGCGACTTCGCCTATTGGCGCGTGCTGAGCGCCGCCGAGGCGCGCGAGCCGGATCTGGCGAGGCAGGCTTGGTATCGCGCCGACCGCGAACGTCGCGAGCAGCTGATTCTGCGCGACATCGGCGTGCTGAGCCACTTCGTCGGCGACGCGGCCCAGCCGCACCACACGACCATCCACTTCAACGGCTGGGCGGGCGAGACCAACCCTGAAGGCTTCACCAAATCGCGCCGCACGCATGGCGACTTCGAGGGCGCCTTCACCAGCCGGACCCTGCGTCTGGAGGCGGTCGAGGCGGCGATGGTTCCGATGAGTATCGAAGGCTTTGACGTGCGGGCGAGGACGGCTTCGCACCTGAACGCCAGCCTGGCGACGGTCATCCCCTTCTATCGGATGGAGAAGGCGGGCGCATTCAAGGATACGGACCCGCGCGGCGCCGTCTTCGTCAATGAGCGGCTGGCGGCCGGGGCGTCGGAACTGCGCGACTTCGTGTCGGCCGCCTGGCGCGTCTCGGCCAGCAGCAGCATCGGCTGGCCGGCGGTCAAGGTCGCCGAGGTCGAGGCCGGGCGCGTTGATCCGTGGGCTTCTATGGTCGGCGAGGACTGACGCAGGCGTAGGGCGATTGGCTCAGGACGATTGATTCAGCACGATTGATTCAGGCGGCGGCAGGCGGCACACCGGATCGGTGAAACAGAGCTTGATCATTGATTGCGACCCCGGCGTGGACGACGCCACCGGGTTGCTGACCGCCTTCGCCTCGCCTGACCTCGACCTGCTGGCCGTGACCACGGTCGGCGGCAACGTCAGCGCCGCCAAGACCGCGCGCAACGCCCGCATCCTGCGCCAGATCGCCGGGCGCGAGGACGTGCCGGTCTATCGCGGCGCCGAACGGCCCTTGCGCCGCGCCCCGGCAGGCGCGGGCGAGTTTCATGGGGCTGAGGGGCTGGGCGACCTGACGCCGTTCGAGCCTGTCGCCCCGGTCGCCGAGGGCACGGCGGCGGGGGCCATCGTGCAGCAGGTGATGGCGCGCCCGGCGGGCTCCGTGGCGCTGGCGATCATGGGGCCTATGACCAATCTGGCGCTGGCCATGCAGGCTGAACCGGCGCTGGCGGCGCATCTGGGGCCGGTGGTGGTCATGGGCGGGGCGCGCGCAGAGGGGGGCAACATCACAGCCTCGGCCGAGTTCAATATCTGGGCCGACCCGGACGCCGCGGCCGAGGTCTTCGCGTCCGGTTGCCGCATGATCGTCATGGGGCTGGACGCCACCCATCAGGTGCGGGCGACCGAGGAGCGAATCGCGGCGATCGAGGCCCTGCCCACGGCGTCGGCTCGCACGGCTGCGGCGATGCTGCGTTTCTCCCAGCGGGTGGAGCGGCAGATCGTCGGCTGGGACGCCGGGCCTCTGCATGATCCCTGTACTGTCGCCTGGCTGCTGAAGCCGGAGCTGTTCGAACTGGCCCCCTGCCGCATCGCGGTGGAGACCGAAAGCGCGTTGACCCGCGGCCACACGGCGGTCGAGTTCCGCGTCGATGCGGCGACGGCGAACCATTTCTGGGCGACGAAGGCCGATGCGGCCGGAATCTTCGCCCTGATCACCCAGTGTTTGGGAGAAGGCGCATGAGGATCACCGTCGTCGGCTCGATCAATCTGGATATTGTGGCGGCTGCGCCGTCCCTGCCTGCGCCGGGCGAGACGGTGACGGGGGCGACCCTGTCGCGTCATCCGGGCGGCAAGGGCGCCAATCAGGCGCTGGCGGCGCGCAGGCTGGGCGCGGAGGTCAATCTGATCGGGCGGGTCGGCGACGACGAGATGTCCGGTGCGGCGGTCGCCCTGATGCTGGCGCACGGCGTCGACCTGTCGGGAGTGGAGACGGACATCGCCGCGCCCACCGGCGTGGCTCTGATCACCGTCGATCCGACCGGCGAAAACCAGATCGCCGTGGCCGCCGGCGCCAACCACTTCGTCACGCCCGAGCAACTGCCTGCGCGAATCGAAAGCCCGCTGATCGCTCAACTGGAGCTGCCGATCGAGACAGTCGAGGCGGCCGTCGGCCGTGCGACGGACTTCGTCTGCGTCAACTTGGCGCCCGCCGCGCCGGTGTCGGAGGCCCTGTTGCGCCGTGCCGACCTGCTGGTGGTCAATGAGACTGAGGCCGCCTTCTATGGCGACGCCCTGCACGTCGGCGGCGGCATGGTGGTCGTGACCAAGGGCGCGCGCGGAGCGGTCATGTATCGACGCGGGGTCGAGATGGCCTGGGCCACGCCGCCGCGCATCACGGCCGTGGACGCGGTCGGAGCGGGGGACGCCTTCGTCGGGGCGATTACGGTTGCGCTGCTGGAGGGCATGGCGCCGAACGATGCGCTGCATTTCGCCTGTGCGGCCGGTGCGCTGGCGGCGACCCGGGCGGGGGCGCAGCCGTCGCTGGGCGACCGCGCTGAAGTCCAGGCCCTGATAGCTCAGGGCGCCGCGTAAGGCTCAGTCCCGGTCGTACAGACGCATGATCGCCAGGGCGCCCACCGTTGTCAGAACCCCCAGGGCGAAGGCGCCGACCAGGGAGCTGGTGGCCGCGGCGGTGGAGACCGTCACCGGCCGTTTTGCGTACCATTGCACGATCTCGCCCGCATTGGCGTGGTCGATGCCTTCATCATAGGCTTCGTCCAGATAGGTGTCGTCAGCGGCGGCCATCGGCGTCTCCCAATCATGCCCGCGGTTAATCCCCGGCGCGGTCCGGCGGTTCCCCTCAGGTGACAGAAGGGAGTCTGTCCATTAAAGGACCTGCCCCAACTTACAAATTCCTGTCGGGTGAGACCATGGCCGGCCATTCGAAATTCAAGAACATCATGCACCGCAAGGGGCGCGCCGATGCCGTGCGCTCCAAGCTCTTTTCGCGTCTGTCACGGGAAATCACCGTGGCGGCCAAGTCGGGGATGCCCGACCCGGCGATGAACCCCCGGCTGCGCCTGGCGGTAAACAACGCCAAGGCCGAATCGATGCCGAAGGACAACATCGAGCGCGCCATCAAGAAGGCCTCGGGCGGCGAAGTCGATGCGATGGAGGAAATCCGCTACGAGGGCCGCGGCCCCGGCGGCGTCCAGGTCATCGTCGAGGTGCTGACCGACAACCGCAACCGCGCCGCCTCGGGCGTGCGCTCGGCCTTCGCCAAGAATGGCGGGGCGCTGGGCGAATCGGGCTCGGTCACCTTCATGTGGGATCGGGTCGGCAAAATCGACTATCCGGCCGAGGCGGGCAGCGAAGACGCCGTCATGGAGGCCGCCATCGAGGCGGGCGCCCAGGACGTCGAGAGCGATCTGGTCAAGCCGGACATCTATGAGGACGCGCCGGGCCACACCATCTGGACCGCCTTCGAGGACCTGAACGAAGTCGCCGAGGCCATGTCCAAGGTGCTGGGCGATCCCAAATCGACCGCCATCGTCTGGAAACCTCAGTCGGAAATCGACCTGGAAGGCGATTCCGTCGGCGTCCTGTTCAAGCTGCTGGACGCGCTGGACGCCGAAGACGACGTGCAGCAGGTCTATTCCAACGAGAATGTCTCGGACGAAGACGCGGCGAAGTTCGCGGGCTGAATCCTGTTCAGCTGCAGTCGGCTGTCCACTCCGCATCCGGCTCGGCGGCTCTGAGGCCGCTGAGCGTCGGGATGTGTCTTTCCGCATCCGCCGTGATCGTCAGGCTGGACCAGGCGCTGCCAGTCGGCGCTTCACGGCGATAGACGGTCATAGCGAAGGGGACGCGCCCCGCCGCCTCTACGCGATAGACGGTGTTGGATTCTCCGGCGCCGAAGGCGTAGCAGCCGATCGGCATGACCACGGCGTCGCGCGTCCGTAAGGCTTCGACGATCTCATAGGGCACGGGTTCGCCGACGGCGGTCCAACCCAGTTCCAGCAGGGTGGTCGGCCCGCGTCGGGCCACGACCTTTACCGGGCCGAGCGCGCCCTCGAACGCCTGGGCGTCGGGGCGGGCCGGCAGCCAGCGCACCCCTGTCGCCCGCGCCTTGACGTCGGCGGGATCGAGCGCGGCGGGAGCGCCCTCGGCGAACGGAGACAGGATGGCGTCGACCAGGGGGTTTGAGCGCGTCACCGCCGGCCAGGTTTCGGCGCAGTAGGACGCCGCCCAGTCGGCCCCAGGGTTCTGAGCCAGGGTGCGCTCGCGACAGCGGCTGAGGAAGTGATCGCGAGCGTCCTGGGGCGCGGCGACGGGCGCGCTCAGGGCCGCCCCGGCGACGATCAGGCTGAGACCGGCGGCGAAAAGAAAGCGGCGCATGACACGAGGAGACATGGAAAGGCTCCGACGTTTGTTCCCCGAATGACATTATGCCTGAAATATCGCCGTTGCGGGAGTCCGGCGGAACCCGCCCGCGCCGCCAAGGCTTCTAGAGGCTCAAGCCTTGCCGCCAGGAGCCTTGCGCGATGGACATCACCCAACTGATCCTCGACGACCACGCCGAACAAAGACGGCTCTTCTCCCTGGTCGAAGAGATCGGGGCCGACGATGTTGAGGCGCTGGAGGCGGTCTGGGGGCGGCTGTCGGCCTTTCTGGACGCTCATGCCGAGGCTGAGGAACAGCATTTCTATCCCGAACTGCTGAAGCTGGGCGAGGGCGCCAATGACGCCGAGGACGGCACGGTCCAGGGCGAGACCGAGGACGCCATCGAGGATCACAACAAGCTGCGCGACGCGGTCAAGGCCGTGGCCAGGCACAAGGTCGGCAGCAAGGCGTGGTTCAAGGCGGTAGGCGAGGCCAATGTCGTCAATTCCAAACACATGGGTGAAGAGGAGCGGCAGGGACTGACTGATTTCCGCCTGAACGCCGACCTGCAGACCCGGCACGAATTGGGCGTGCGTTTCGCCGCCTTCCAGGCGCGTCACATCAACGGGGTGAAGCCGGTCAACAAGGACCCGGAAACCTACGTCGAGAAACATGGCTGACGCCGCCTGGGTGGAGACCTTCCTGCTGCCTATCGCGGGGGCCCTGATAGCCGGCGGGATGATCGGGTTTGAGCGCGAATGGCGGGGCCGGCCGGCGGGGTTCCGCACCCACATCCTGGTCAGCCTGGCGTCCTGCCTGCTGATGCTGGCGGCGATGACACAAGCCGACTGGGCTTTCCGCGCCTTGCCGGACGAGAACATCGTCACCGACCCGACCCGCATGGCCCACGGGGTGCTGACGGGGATCGGCTTTCTGTGCGCGGGGGTCATCTTCCGCACGGGCTTCTCCATTCACGGTCTGACGACGGCGGCTTCGCTGTGGATCACCTCGGCCATCGGCCTGCTGTTCGGGGCGGGGCTGTTTGGTCTGGGCGCGGCGGGGACGGTGATTACGGGCCTGATCCTGATCTCGCTCAGGGTGGTGAACGCTCGCCTGCCTGATCGCACCCTGGCGGACGTGGAGGTACGATGGCGCCGCGACGCCCCCTCGCCGGAGGCGGAGGTCGAAGCCGCTCTGCGCGCCGTGGATCCCGCTCCTGCGACCGATCGATTTGAGTTGATCGACGACGGCGCCGTGGTGCGCCGCAGCTGGCGCGTCCGCATCGAGGGCGAGCCGCAGCTGAAGACCCTCGCAGCCCAGCTGTCGGCCATGCCTTCCGTCTGCGGCTATGTGCTGGATCCGCGCGACGACTGACGACTTGCCGGGCGCCCCGGCGCGGTTCAACCTGAACGGTCGTTGGAGCGGTTGTGACATGGCGATTGACTGGGGCGTGACGCATTGGGGCGTCGAGGATCTGAGCCTGCTGGCGCCGGCGGCGGCCGCCATGATCGCGGGCGGCCTGATCGGGATCGAGCGGACCTATCACGGCCATCCGGCGGGGTTCCGCACCCATATCCTCGTGTCCATGACCTCGTGCGTCCTGATGCTGGCGGCCATGCATCAGGCCAGTTGGGGGTTCGTCGCCCTGCCTGAACAGCGTCTGGTGATCGACCCGACGCGGATGGCGCACGGCATACTGACCGGCATCGGCTTCCTGTGCGCCGGGGTGATCTTCCGCGAGCGGTTTTCGGTCCATGGCCTGACCACGGCGGCGTCCCTATGGACCACCTCGGCTATCGGGGTGATGTTCGGCGTCGGCCTGTGGAAGCTGGGCCTGATCGCGGCTGGGGCGACCCTGCTGGTGCTGGCCATCCTGCGCTTTCTGGATGCGCGCCTGCCCCACGTCGGCGTGTTGGACGTCACCCTGCGCTGGACGCGCGGTGCGGCCCCGGACGAGAAGGTTCTGCGCGCCCTGCTGGCCGACAATGGCTTGCGGCCCACCCGCATCGGCCATGTCGTCAGCCCCGATGGCCTGATCCACGAACAGTACGTCAAGGCGCGCGGCCCCATGCCGCTGAAGGTCGACGCCCTGTCCAGCGTCCTGGCCGAACAGGCAGGCCTGGCGGGCTTTTCGGTCATGCCCAGAGACGACTGAGCGGACGAGCGACCTTCTGACAAAACGCCCGGTCATTGTTCGCTAACCCTCTTTGGGGCAATAGGAACGGATGGCGAACGAAACGACTCGGATTCTGGGGCTGGACCCCGGCCTGCGCCGCACCGGCTGGGGCGTCATCGAAAGCGAGGGCAGCCGCCTGCGCTGGATCGCGCACGGCGTCGTCGCGCCGAATGAAAAGGCGCCTTTCTCCGAACGGCTGCTGCATCTGCTGGAACAGGTGGGCGAGGTCTGCGCCGCCTATAGTTGCGACGAGGCGGCGATCGAGGAGGTCTTCGTCAACGTCAATCCGGCCTCGACGCTGAAGCTGGGCCATGCGCGAGCGGCGGTCATGCTGGCCCCGGCGCGGGCGGGTCTTTCCGTCGCCGAATACGCCCCGACCCTGATCAAGAAGGCGGTGGTGGGCGCAGGGCAGGCCGACAAGAGCCAGATCGCCTTCATGGTGAAACGGCTGCTGCCCGCTTCCGGCGATGTGAAGGCCGACGCCGCCGATGCGCTCGCCGTGGCCGTCACCCACGCTCACCATCGCCGGTTCAAGGCTGTTGCGGTGAGGGGCGCGGCATGATCGGGCGTCTGCGTGGGATTCTGGCCGAGGTCGGCGAGGCGGAGTGCCTGATCGACTGCGGAGGCGTGGGCTATGTCGCTGCCTGCGGGGCGCGGACGCTGGGCCGCCTGCCGGCGCTGGGCGATGAGACCACCCTGTTCATTCACAGCCAGTGGAGCCAGGATCAGGGGCCGCGTCTCTATGGCTTCCTGACCCGAGACGAGCGCAAGGTCTTCACCCTGCTTCAGACCATTCAGGGCGTGGGGCCGAAGGCGGCGCTGGGGGTGCTGGATATCCTGCCTCCCGCCGAACTGGCTGCCGCCGTCGCACGCGAGGACAAGGCCGCCGTCGGCCGCGCCAACGGCGTGGGCCCCAAGCTGGCCCTGCGCATCGTCACCGAGCTGAAGGGCAAGAGCCTGACCGACGGCGTCTTCGCCCCGACCGCGCCGGGCGTCCACGCCGAGGCCGCCGTCATCGCCCCGCCGCCGCCCAGCGTTACGGGCGAGGCGGTCGCGGCCCTGCTGGGTCTGGGCATCGCCGAGGTCAACGCCCGCCGCGCCGTCGATCACGCCCTGATCAAGCTGGGCGAAGACGCCGAACTGCCGCTGGTCATCCGCACGGCCCTGCAGGAGCTGGGACGATGAGGGCCGCCGCATGACCGACGACCGCATCATCTCGCCCGCGCCCGCGCCCGGCGAGCAGCACGACCGCGCCCTGCGGCCCCAGACCCTGTCCGAGTTCGTCGGCCAGTCGGCGGCCAAGGGAAATCTGAAGGTCTTCATCGACGCCGCGCGCGGCCGCTCGGAGGCGCTGGACCACGTTCTGCTGTTCGGGCCTCCGGGGCTGGGCAAGACGACGCTGGCGCAGATCGTGGCGCGCGAACTGGGCGTGGGCTTCCGCGCCACCTCCGGCCCCATTCTGGCCAAGGCGGGCGATCTGGCGGCCATCCTGACCAACCTCGAACCGCGCGACGTCCTGTTCATCGACGAGATCCACCGCATGGCCCCGCAGGTGGAGGAGATCCTCTATCCGGCGATGGAGGACCATGTGCTGGACCTGATCATCGGCGAGGGGCCGTCGGCGCGCAGCGTGCGCATCGACCTGGCGCCCTTCACCCTGGTCGGGGCGACGACGCGGGCGGGCCTGCTGGCCACGCCGCTGAGAGACCGCTTCGGCATTCCGCTGCGGCTGGAGTTCTATACGCCCGAAGAGCTGACGGCGGTGATCCGGGGGGCGGCGCGCAAGATGGGCGCGGCCATCACCGAGGATGGGGCGATGGAGATCGCGCGTCGCGCGCGCGGCACCCCGCGCATCGCCGGGCGCCTGTTGCGCCGGGTTCGGGACTTCGCCGATGCGGAAGGGACCCCTATCGACCAACTGGCCGCAGCGCGGGCGCTGGCGCGGCTGGAGGTGGACGAGGCAGGGCTGGACAGTCTGGACCGCCGTTTCCTCAAGGCCCTGATCGAGAATTACGGCGGCGGGCCGGTCGGCATGGACACCCTGGCCGCCGCCATCGCTGAGGCACGCGACGCGGTCGAGGACGTGATCGAGCCCTATCTGCTGCAACAGGGCTTCATCCAGCGCACGCCGCGCGGCCGCATGGCCTGCGCGCGCGCTTATGAACATCTGGGGCTGGAGACGCCGCAGGCGCAGCCCGCCGCCCCGGACCTGTTCGGCAAATAGGCCGCGACTCTTTCGCAACAGGGCTTCACCTCGGCGGCGAAGCCGGTCATCCTCCAGCTTCCCAGAAGGAGGCGGTTTTGGTCCAGCCCCGCAGGATGAACCGGATGATCATCGCGCTTGGCGCGGCTGTCGTGGTGCTGGGCGGGTTCAGCCTCTATGCCGTCAATCAGGGCGCGCGCTTCGGGCCGCGTCAGACCACGCCTGCGGAGCGGGCCCTGTCTCAGGTGCGCGAGCAGATGGGGGCCGAAGCCGAGGTGCGCTATGTCGAGGCCGGGCGCGGCCGGGCGGCCTGCGGCTACGCCGGGCTGAAGGGCCGCAAGGAGGCGGTGGCCTTCGTCTCGCGGCCCAACCGCATCCTGATGAGCCACGATCCGCTGACCGGCGAGTTCGCGACGTTGAAATCGCGCTATTGTCCCGGCTTCGACGCCCCTGTTCCCGCCGCCGGCAAGAGCTGACCGACCATGACCGATCAACCCAGCGCGGGCCGTTTCGACGGCCGCGATCACCTGTTGCCCGTGCGCGTTTATTACGAAGACACCGACTTCACCGGCCTGGTCTATCACGCCAACTATGTCCGCTATTTCGAACGGGGGCGGTCGGACTTCCTGCGTCTGGCCGGGGTGGGACATGCGGACCTGCTGGAGCAGGAGGAACCGCTGGCCTTCGTCGTCTCGGACCTGGCGATCAAATATCTGAAGCCGGCGCGCATCGACGACGCCCTGGTGGTGCGCACCCGCTATGAGGCGATCAAGGGACCGCGCCTGATCATCCGCCAGACGGTCGAGCGGGACGGGGAGGCCTTGTGCCGGGCGGATGTCGTCGCCGTCTGTATCCACCTGGACGGGCGCCCCCGGCGGCCGACCAGACGGCTGGTGGAACTGGTGACGCCCTGGCTGTCGGGGGAGGAATAGGCGCAACTTCTCCCTCCCCTTCATGGGGAGGGTGGCTGAGGCGAAGCCGAAGCCGGGTGGGGGCGGCTTGGCTGTTCACGCGCCGCGCCTTGCATCACCCGGCCCTCCCCACCCGGTCGCTGCGCGACCACCCTCCCCATGAAGGGGAGGGAGAGGTGAGGCGCTTGTTTCCTCAATAACGATGTTGTCACCCTTTCGCCTGATGACGCAGGCCGCGACGCCGGTTAGACCGCCGCCATGAAACCGCCACGTCCGCCCGGTGCAACTGGCGGACTGATCGGACCCTTCGCCAAGGACCACGCATGACACCGCCCGTCGACGCCTCCCTGCTGAACCCCATCGAGCTGTTCATGACTGCCGACTGGGTGGTGAAGACGGTGATGATCGGCCTGGCCGTGGCCTCGGTCTGGTCGTGGACCATCATCATCGACAAGGCGGTGCGTTTCTCGCGCATGAACGCTCGGGCGACCGCGTTCGAGCAGCAGGTCGAGGGCGGGCGTTCGCTGGAAGAGGTCGCCGCCCAGGCCGGGCCGCAACCGGCCGATCCCCTGCCGCGCATGTTGGTGCTGACGCTGCAGGACTGGCGCGAGGCGCGCGCGCGGGGCGCCATGACAGATACGCAAGGCTCCATGCTGATCGCCCGCATCGACCGCGCCCTGGATTCCGTCATCGCCCGCGAGAGCCAGAAAATCGAGAACGGTCTGGGCGTGCTGTCGGTGGTCGCCACCGCTTCGCCTTTCATCGGCCTGTTCGGCACGGTGTGGGGCATCATGAACGCCTTCGACAGTATTGCGGCGGCGGGCAACACCAATCTGACGACCGTGGCCCCGGCCATCGCCGAAGCCCTGTTCGCCACGGCCATCGGTCTGGCGGCGGCCATTCCGGCCTATATCGCCTTCAACGCCTTCTCGGTGTCGGCGGGCAAGTTCACCGGGCGTCTGGAGGCCTTTGCGGACGATCTGCAATCGGCCATCGCCCGCCGTCTGGGCGCGCCGTCGACCCCGCCGCCTCCGCCCCCGCCGCCGTCGGCCGACCTGAACCTGCGCCGGGGCGCCTGATCCATGGGCATGGGTGCTGCAGGAGGCTCCAGCGGCGGGCGCGGCCGTCGCCGCGCGCGCAAGCGTCCGCTGAGCGAGATCAACGTCACGCCTCTGGTGGACGTCATGCTGGTGCTGCTGATCATCTTCATGATCTCGGCGCCGCTGCTGACGGTCGGGGTGCCGCTGGAACTGCCCAAGACCGAGGCCAGCGCGGTCGAGACGACCGACAAGCCCGTCACGGTCAGCATCGACCAGAACGGCGCCATCTTCATCGGCGAGAGCGAGGTCCGCTGGGAGCAACTGGCCCTGCGAGTGGCTGAAGAGGGCGGCGACAAGGCGCGCGAGAAGCCGATCTTCATCCGCGCCGACGGCCGCGCGCCGTATCAGGCCGTGGCGCGGGTGATGGCCCGCCTGTCGGCCTCGGGCTTCTCCAAGCTGAACCTGATCACCGACACCGCCGCCGACGAGCCGACGGAGGGCTGACGGACCTTGCGCCGCCCCAGTCCCGCCATCCTCGGCTCCATCGCCCTGCACGCGGGGGTGGTGGCGCTCGCCCTCGTGTCTTGGTCGTCGAAGGACGAGTTGAAGCCGCTGGTGAACTCGGTGCCGGTGTCGATTATCTCGGATATCGAGATCGCCGCCGCCCCGGCTGACAATCCGCAGGAAGAACCTTCTCCTGACGACGGCGAGACGGCCCCGGTCGAGACCTTGCCGGAACCGACGCCGCCAGAACCTGAGCCGACCCCGCCCGCGCCACAACCTCAGCCGCGCCCGACGCCGCCGGCGCCGCGCCCGACCCCGACGCCGCCGCAGAAGAAGGCCCCTACGCCTGCGCCCGCGCCGACGCCGCGCCCGACGCCGACCCCGCCGGAAAAGAAGGCGCCGACCCCGCCGCCTCGACCCACGCCCGCTCCGCCTGAAAAGAAGGCGCCCGCGACGCCTGCGCGTCCTGCCCGTCCGGCGCCGGGTCTGGACCTGGACGCCCTGGCGGGACCGCCGCGCCCGACCCAGAATCCCGGCCGCCCGGCGGCGGGCCAGCAGGGAGCTGGCTCCGCCCCACGCGCCACCGGCCCGCAGTTGGCCGCCCTGGGGGCCCAGGTGACGCCGAACTGGAACATCAACTGCGACATGCCGGGCATGGATGATCTGGTCATCCGCGTGACCGTGCGCCTGAGCGCCGACGGCCAGATCATCGGCACGCCGCGCCTTCAGGACGTGCAGAACGATCCGACGTGGAGAGCCGCGTCCGACGCCATGCAGCGCGCGCTGCGGGCGACCTCGCCCTTCACCGTGCCGGACGGCTTCCAGGCTCAGGAAGTGCCCTTCCGCTTTGAAACCAAACGTCAATGCGGGAACCGTTAGGGGCGCGAGCCGTCTATCACCCCAAAGTCGCCCAAATCCTTGTGAAGCTGGCGATTGTCGGTCGCGCCGATGCTATGAAGGGCGACCGGGCCCGACCCTGTCACGATCTGCGAAGGAATGACCCATGCGCCTGAACCGCTTTCTCGCCTCGGCCGCCGCGCTGGCTTTGACCGCCCCTCTGGCGCTGGGCGGATCGGTGCAGGCCCAGTCGATGGCCCAGTCGACGGCGCCCTCGTCGGCACCGATGCAGGACGTGGTCGTCGATGAGGGCGTCCTGCGCCCGCTTCAGATCGCCGTCGTGCCCTTCACCGGCCAGAACGGGTCGCAGATTTCGAGCGTCATCAGCGGCAACCTGAAGCGGTCGGGCTTCTTCGATCCGCTGAACCCGGCCAGCTTCGTCGAGACGGGCCTGACCCTGGCCAATGCGCCGAACTTTCCGCAGTGGACCTCAATCGGCGCCCAGGCGGTGCTGTACGGCGGCGTGACGCCGCGCGCGGACGGGCGGATCGACGTAGGCTTTCGTCTGTACGACCCCTATCGCCAGTGCCAGCTGGTCTCCTACCAGTTCACCGCCACATCGGAGCAGTGGCGCCGCATCGCGCACAAGATTTCGGACGTGGTCTATCAGCGTCTGACCGGCGAGGCGGGCTTCTTCGATTCGCGCGTTCTGTTCGTGTCCGAAAGCGGCACCCAGCTGAACAAGCTCTCGCGCCTGACCATCGTCGATCAGGACGGTTACAACCCCGTCTTCCTGACCCAGGGCGACGAGGTGATCATGTCGCCGCGCTTCTCGGCCTCCAATCCTGACGAAGTGACCTATGTGGCGCTGGGCAAGGACTACAGCCGCATCTACCTCTACAATCTGTCGACCGGCCGCCGCGAAAGCCTGGGCGAGTTCGACGGTCAGGTGCTGGCGCCGCGTTTCTCGAACGACGGAACCAAGATGGCCTTCTCCATCATCCGGCACGGCAACACCGACGTCTATGTGATGAACCTGCGCAGCCGCCAGCTGTCGCGCCTGACGACCGATCCGGGCATCGACACCTCGCCCTCGTTCAGCCCTGACGGCAATCAGATCGTCTTCACCTCGGACCGTTCGGGCTCGGCGCGGCTCTACACCATGCGGGCCGACGGCTCGGGCCAGCGCCCGATCAGCCGCGGCGGCGGCATCTACACCGCCCCGGCCTGGAGCCCGCGCGGCGACCTGATCGCCTTCACCAAGCAACAGGGCGGCCGCTTCCACATCGGCGTGATGAAGTCCGACGGCACCGGCGAGCGCATCCTGTCGTCCTCCTATTTCGAGGAAGGCCCCTCCTGGGCGCCGAACGGCCGCTATATCGCCTTCGCGCGTCAGAGCCCGGGCGGGGACACCCGTCTGTGGACCGTAGACCTGTCGGGCCGCGTTGTGTCCCAGGCGGGCTACGACGGGCGCGGTTCGGACCCGGCGTGGTCGGGATTGCTGGACGCCCCGCCGGTCAATCTGGGCATCGGCCAGGGTCCGGATTCCTGCTCGGCGTAACGCGGATTCGCCGTCGCTGCATCTTCAGCGGAGCCATTGCCGTAAACTGTGCGTTATCCCGCTAGCGTAACGCTGCATAGCGCTGTAGCAGCCGTCAAATACAGCTAAGCTAGAGGCATCGGCCTCGAACCGAATGAGAAGGAGAATTACATGAACGCCTCCACCCTGATCCGGCTCGCCGCCGTCGGCGTCGCCGTGACCTCGCTGGCCGCTTGCACCAAGCCCAAGGTCGAGCCCGCCGTCCCGACTGAAACCCCGCCGCCCGCCACCGGGCCTCAGTATCCGACCGCGCCGAGCACCCCGGTCACGGGCGGCAACGTCGGCGCCGCCGCGCCGGGTTCGGAACAGGACTTCGTCGTCAACGTCGGCGACCGCGTCTACTTCGACCTGGATTCCTATTCGGTGCGGGCTGAGGCCCAGCCGCGTCTGGACGCCCAGGCCGCCTGGCTGGCCCGCTACCCGCAGGTCACCGTGCGCATCGAAGGCAACGCCGACGAGCGCGGCACGCGCGAGTACAACCTGGCCCTGGGCGCCCGTCGCGCCGAGGCCGTGCGCTCGTACTTGATCAGCCGCGGCGTCGCCGCCGCCCGCATCGACACCATCAGCTTCGGCAAGGAGCGTCCGATCGCTGAGGGCTCGAACGAGTCGGCCTGGGCCCAGAACCGCAATGGCCGCACCGCCATCGTGTCGGGCGCCCCGCGCTAAACATCAGGCGAAAAACTGACGGATCGAGGCGTCGGCGCAAGCCGGCGCCTCTTTTCTTTGCGCTTTCCAGGGATCAAAGTCCGCACCGAATCGGGGAGAAAGTGCATGGATCTGGAGGCGGCAGGCGGGGCCATGACGGCAGGCGTCATCGCTGGAGCGATCGAGAAGCCGACCGGTCAGGCGGGCCAGCCTCACGGCGTCTGCGCCGACTGCGGGGCCGAGGTCACGGGGAGGTTTTGCTCCAACTGCGGACAGGCGGCCCATGTCCACCGCACCCTGCTGCATCTGGGCGAAGAACTTCTGCACGGGGTCATGCACTTCGACGGTCGCCTCTGGCGCACCCTGCCGCTGTTGATCGTCAATCCGGGACGGCTGACGCGCGAGTGGGTTCAGGGCAGGCGGACACGCTATGTCTCGCCACTGGCGATGTTCCTGTTCACCCTCTTCGTGATGTTCTTCGCCCTCAGCTTCATGCCGCATCAGGAAGTGACCCTGCCGTCTCTGCCGCAGCAGATCGAGGCCCAGAAGGAGGCGATAGCCGAGGCGGAACAGGTCGCAGCGGCCGCCCGTAAGGAAGTCGATACGGCTGCCGCCGCGATGCAGCCGGCGGACGGATCGCCCCCGGCGTTCAACAGCGGCGCGCGGGCGGGCGCCGCCGCCGGCGTTCTGGCCGGAGCCGAAGCCGGCGTCATCGCTGAGAAGGCCAAGCTTGAACGCCTGCAGAAGGACGCGGTCGAGGGCCGCAAGGACGGCCTGGACTCGGGCAGTTGGCAGGCTCAGGTCGCCGATCTGGCCGCCAGCGTCGGCACGGATGGTCAGACCAACGGCTTGACCAAGACGGTGGCCAAGAAGCTGAAGAACCCGGATCTGGCGCTCTACAAGCTGCAGCAGACCATTTATAAATTCGCCTTCCTGCTGGTGCCGCTGTCGATCCCGTTCGTGGCCCTGATGTTCCTGTGGAAACGGGGTTTCACCCTGTATGATCACGGGGTGTTCGTTCTCTATTCCCTGACCTTCATGTCGCTGCTGCTGATGGCGGTGGTCGTGGTCGCGACGACGCTGAAGGGAGCGGGCGCAGCGGTCGGCACGATCGCGGCGCTGATCGTCCCCGTTCACATGTTCGCCCAGTTGAAGGGCGCCTACAGTCTGTCGGTCTTCTCGACCCTGTGGCGGACGGCGGTGCTGCTGATCTTTTGCGAGATCGCGGCGACGTTGTTCATCGTCTCCATCATCTATCTGGGCCTCGGACATTGATCGGGGCCTTGCCGTCGCCGCAAATCGGTGGGACGACAGAGCCATGCTGAAGACGCCATTCCGCCTCACGAAACCCGCTGTCCTGACGGCGCTCGGCCTGACGTTGATCGGGGGCGCCGTCGTCGCCCAGGTCCAGCCGATGGAGCCGATCCAGTGGGACAAGCGCCGCCTGGACCAGTTGGACCGCAACGTCCGCCGTCTTGAGCGCGCCCTGACCCAGCGCAACGCCGCCGGCCAACCGGTTCTGGTCGAGCTGGACCCCGAGGTCGTGGCCCTGCAGGGGCAGGTCTCGATCCTCGAGCGCCGTCTGGGCGACGTGGAGCAGACCTTCCAGCGCATGAACGCCGACAGCGAGCGGCTGACCTTCCAACTGGACGAGGCGACGCGCGAGAATACGCAGTTGAGCCGCCGCCTGCGCGATCTGGAAGGCCGGGTCGAGCGCGCCGAGAAGGCTGCTGAGGAAGCCGCTGAACTGAACGGCCCAATCGTCGCTAACTCGCCGACCGGCGACGCGGCGCAGGACCTGCAGGCCGCCATGCGTCTGGCGGGCGAGGACGCCGTGCGCGGCGGGCGCGCCCTGGAGACCGTCATCGTCACCTGGCCGAACACGCCCCAGTCGCGTGAAGCCAACAGCCGCCTGGGCGACCTGCACGTCGCCGCACGTGACAACGCTTCGGCGGTTCAGGCCTACGCCGCCGCCCTGAACGGCTGGCCGCGCACGCCGTGGGCGCCTGAGACGACGCTGAAGCTGGCCGAGGCCCTGCGCGCCACCGACCGCGCGACCCAGGCCTGCGGCGCCCTGACCGAGTTCGGTCGCCGCTACGCCGAGGCGGCCACGGCGGCGCAGAAGACCCGCGCGACCCAGCTGCGGACGCGCGCCAGCTGCAGCTGATGGGCGACCTGACCAGTCGGGTCTTCGCCCGGCTGGACGCGCGCCTGAACCATATTGGACCCGAGCCGGTCGCCCTGGCCCTGTCGGGCGGGGGCGACTCCATGGCCCTGCTGGACCTTGCCGTCGCTTGGGCGAAGGCGAGGAGACGGCGGCTGCTCGCCCTGACGGTCAACCACAATCTCAATCCCGACAGCGCGGCCTGGACCCGGTTCGCGGCCGAGGCTGCGCGCGTGGCGGGCGCCGACTGGCGCGGCTTGCTCTGGGCGCAGGCGCGAGGCGGCGCCGGGCTTCCGGCGCGCGCGCGGGCGGCCCGCCACGCCCTGCTGGCCGAGGCCGCGCGGGATGCGGGGGCGCGCGTCATCCTGACCGGTCACACGGCCGATGACGTGGCCGAGGGCGAGTGGATGCGAGCCGAGGGCGCGACGCTGGGGCGCCTGCGCGACTGGTCGGCGTCGCCCGCCTGGCCTGAGGGGCGCGGACTGATGCTGCTGCGTCCGGTGCTGGAGGAGCGGCGTGACGCGCTAAGGGATCATCTGCGCGCGCGCGGGGCCTCATGGCTGGAGGACCCCGCCAACGCCGACCTGCGCTTCGGCCGGGGGCGGGCGCGGGCGGCGCTCGACAAAACCCCGCCCCGCCCGCCAATGGAAAGGCAGAGGGCTGATCCGCAGGTCGCCCCCGGTTTGTCGCCGTGCGGGCAGGACCTTGCCTGGGCCGGGGTGCTGACGCTGCCCCGCGACCTGCCCGGATCGACGCTGGCCGCCGTCCTGCTGTGTGCGGGCGGCAGCGTGACCCCTCCGCGCGGAGGCCGGTTGGCGGCTCTTCAGGGGCGGCTGGCGGCGGGCGAGGATTTCACCGCCGTCCTGTGCGGCGCCCGCATTGAGGCGTCGGGCGCCCTTGTCCGGGCGATGCGGGAGCCGGGCGAATGGCGGCGCCATCCGGTCGCGCCCCTGGACCTGACGCCGGGTCGCGCCGCCGTCTGGGACAGTCGGTTCGAGATCGTCACGGACAGGCCCGGCCTGCGCGTCGAGGCGGCGGCCGGGCGGCTGGCGCAGTTGTCCGATCGGGAAAGGGCGGCCTTGTCCGGTCTGCCGCCCGCCGCCCGCGCCGCCGCGCCGGTGTTGATCGACGGGTCGGGGCAGGCGCAGCTGGCCTGGCGCGGGGCCGATGTGCGGGCGCTGGGCCTGCGCCGTCTGGCGCTCGCCTCGGCGGTTTTTACGGGCGAAACGACGCAGGAAGACGGACTCTTTCAAACCCTTCATGGCGAAACGCCGCCGTCTGACCTATTTTCAGACGAAGACTGCTGATCGACGGGCCCAGCGCGGCCCTGTCGAGGAACCGAGGACCGAATGAACCTGCGCAATTTCGCCATCTGGGCCGTGATCCTGTTGGGACTGGTGAGCGTCTACGCCGCGATCAGCCAGAACGGCGGCCCGGCCATGCCCGGCGCCAAGGAAGGCGCTGCCGGACGCCCTGAGACCCTGACCTATTCGGAGCTGATGACCGCCGTCGAGGCGCAGCAGATCAAATCCGTGGTCGTGCGCGGCGACGCCATGACCGGCGAGAAGAAGGACGGCGTCAAGTTCAACGCCGTGACGCCGGTGCCCAACGTCGACCTGCTGAACCAGATCCGCACCAGCGGCGGCGACGTCGAGGTCAAGAGCACCCGCCAGCCGTGGTGGTCGGGCCTGCTGGGCCTGCTGTTGCCGGTGGCGCTGATCGTCGCCTTCTGGTTGTTCATCATGAACCGGATGCAGGGCGGGGCGAAGGGCGCCATGGGCTTCGGCAAGTCCAAGGCCAAGCTGCTGACCGAGCACAAGGGCCGCAAGACCTTTGACGACGTGGCCGGCGTGGATGAAGCCAAGGACGAACTGCAGGAGGTCGTCGACTTCCTGAAGGACCCGGCCAAGTTCCAGCGTCTGGGCGGCAAGATCCCCAAGGGCGCCCTGCTGGTCGGTCCTCCCGGCACCGGCAAGACCCTGCTGGCGCGCGCGGTGGCGGGCGAGGCGGGCGTGCCCTTCTTCTCGATCTCGGGCTCGGACTTTGTCGAAATGTTCGTCGGCGTCGGCGCCAGCCGCGTACGCGACATGTTCGAACAGGCCAAGAAGAACGCGCCCTGCATCATCTTCATTGATGAGATCGACGCCGTCGGTCGTCACCGGGGCGCAGGCCTGGGCGGCGGCAACGACGAGCGCGAGCAGACGCTGAACCAGCTGCTGGTCGAGATGGACGGCTTCGAGGCGTCCGAGAACATCATCCTGATCGCCGCGACCAACCGTCCCGACGTGCTGGACCCGGCCCTGCTGCGTCCGGGCCGCTTCGACCGTCAGGTCGTGGTGCCCAACCCCGATGTTTCGGGTCGCGAGCGAATCTTGCGCGTGCATATGAAGGACGTGCCGCTGGCCGCTGATGTCAACGTCAAGACCCTGGCGCGCGGCACGCCGGGCTTCTCGGGCGCGGACCTGGCCAACCTGGTCAACGAAGCGGCCCTGATGGCGGCCCGAAAGGACCGCCGCATGGTCACGCACCGCGACTTCGAGGACGCCAAGGACAAGGTCATGATGGGCTCTGAGCGCAAGTCCATGGCCATGAATGAGGAAGAGCGCCGCCTGACCGCCTATCACGAGGCCGGTCACGCCATCGTCGCCATCAACGTCAAGATGGCCGACCCGGTGCACAAGGCGACCATCGTCCCGCGCGGCCGGGCGCTCGGCATGGTGATGCAGCTGCCGGAGGGCGACCGCTATTCCATGAAGTTCCAGCAGATGATCGACCGCATCGCCATCATGGCGGGCGGCCGCGTCGCCGAGGAGCTGATCTTCGGCCCGGAAAGCATTACCTCGGGCGCCAGTTCGGACATCGAACAGGCGACCAAGCTGGCGCGCGCGATGGTGACGCGCTGGGGCTTCTCGGAGCGTCTGGGCACGGTGGCCTATGGCGAGAATCAGGAGGAGGTCTTCCTGGGCCATTCGGTGTCGCGCAGCCAGAACGTGTCTGAAGAAACAGCCCGCATCATCGACGAAGAGGTCCGCCGCATCGTTACTGAGGGCTGGGAAGAGGCTCGCCGCATCCTGACCGACAAGGCGGGCGACCACGAGAAGCTGTCCCAGGCTCTGCTGGAGTACGAAACCCTCTCGGGCGACGAGATCAAGGACCTGCTGGAAAACGGCCAGCCGCCCAAGCGGGATGAGGAAAACGACACGGTCGTCGGCCCGTCGCTGTCGGTTCCGGCGACCCCGGAAGACGAACCGGCGAAGCCGGTCGAGCCGGCTCACGCCGTCTAGGAGACTTTCGTCCAGCCACGAAAACGGGGCGCGTCCGATAGGGCGCGCCCCTTCTTTATTTTAAACCTCGGCCTGACGGCTTAGTTCGCCGGCTCCGGGTCTTCCAGCTTGACCAGGGTCAGCTTGCGCGCGGCGCCGGACGGATCAGGCCACGTGATGGACTGGCCTTCTTTCAAGCCGATGAGGCCCGCGCCGACATAGGACAGGATGGAGACGCGACCGGCGTCGATGTCGGCTTCCTTGGGCAGGACCAGCTGGACGCGACGCGTGTCGGGGCTGTGGTCATCCGAATAGTGCAGCCAGCGGTTCAGGGTGACGACATTCTTGGGCATGGCCTTGGGCTCGCACACCTTGGCGCGGTCCAACTCCTGTTGCAGCAGGCCGGCGGGGCCCGAGCCGGGCAGGTCGCCGACCAGGCGGTCCAGGGCGTCGAAGTCGTCGCTGCGAAGCGTAATGGCGGGCAGGGCGCCCTTGCGAGGGGTGGTCATGGAACGTCTCGTTCTCAAAAAAAGCGATGGGGACGCGCTCAGGCGGCTGAGGGGCCGTCGTCGTCGGGATGATGGTCTTCGGGTTCCGACGCGGGCGGCGGCGCGCTATCGGGCGCGCTACCTGGAGCTCTGGGGCGACGGAAGGGAATGATTTCGGCGCCGCCGACGTCTGGCTGAGACGAATCCGGCAGGCTGTGGTCCTGAATTTCAGTGGTCATGGCGCAAAGTCTCTTGGCCTGTCCGACGACCGGCCTGTTCTGCGATGATAAAAAAAGGGAACCGAAAGCGTGCAACGTGGTCCCGTAGCGGGCGCCCGGCGCAGGGCGCGCGCGTGGCAGACCGCTACGGGTTAAAAGCCTTCGACGCGGCGTCCCGCGTGGGTGAGGCGTCGAGCCTGGCTGACGAAGCGTTTCATTGCCGTTAGAGGCTGAACCCCAGCGCACCGAAAGTCAAACCGGCGCTCGCGGAGTCATCGTCGCATGAGCCTTCAATCCCCCGTGAAGCGGCCCTTGGTCATGGGCATCGTCAACGTCACGCCGGACAGCTTTTCCGATGGCGGGCGCCTCCCCACGCCGGACGCCGCTCTTGAGCACGCCCTGCGTCTGATCCAGCAGGGCGCCGACGTGCTGGACATCGGCGGGGAAAGCACACGGCCGGGCTCCGACCCCGTCGGCGAGGACGAGGAAACGGCTCGCACCCTGCCCTTGATCGTCGCCCTGCGTGCGCGCTGGGACGGACCCATCAGCATCGATACGATGAAGCCCGCCGTGGCCCGCGCGGCTGTCGCCGCCGGGGCGACGATGTGGAACGATGTTTCTGCGCTGGGCCATGCGCCGGACAGTCTATCCACAGCAGCCGAACTGGGGTGCGAGGTGGTGCTGATGCATATGAAGGGCGCGCCCAAGACCATGCAGGACGACCCGCACTATGACGATGTAGTCGCCGAGGTGACGGCCCATCTGGCCGCTCGCGCCGAGGCGGCTATGGCGGCGGGCGTGGCGCGCGACAGGATCTGGCTGGATCCCGGCATCGGTTTCGCCAAGACGACAGCGCACAATCTGACGCTGACGGCGCGGTTGGAGGCCCTGGTCGAGCTGGGTTTTCCGGTCCTTTACGCGGTCAGCCGCAAGCGGATGATCCAGGGGGTGGACGCGACGGCGCGGGATGCGGCGGATCGGCTGGGCGGTTCGCTGGCCCTTGCCCTGGAGGCGGCGCGGCGCGGCGCACGGATGGTGCGCGTCCACGACGTCCGCGAGACGGTTCAGGCCTTGCAGCTTCAGGCGGCGGTCGCCAGCGCAGCCTGAAGCCAGGGCTTAGAGTTTAGGCTTCCAGCTCGGCAGGACCTGATCGGGGAACCGGTCCAGGATGAAGGTCGGCTCGATGGCGCGCTCTAGCCAGATCTTGGCCCCCGCCAGCGCCAGGGTGAAGCCTTCCATCGCTTCGAGAGCCGCCTTCACCCCTGCGTCGGAGGCGGGAAAGCCGCGGTTTGAAATCTCGACCCAGGTGGCCGAGCCGCGCTCTTCGAACGTCCATTCCACCTCGGTGGGCGCATCGTCCAGATTCCAGTCGATCAGGATGCGTCGGTTGGCCTCCAGCGCCTTCACCAGGACGCGCGTGGCGACGCCATACATGCCCCAGGTCCAGGTCAGCTGTGCGCCCGGCGTCATCCGTCGATCCGCGTGGGTGAACCAGAACCACGCCGTCACGCCCGGCTCGGTAAAGGCCTGGTAGACTTCGTCGGCGGGCCGACGGATCAACATGCCAGTCTTCACCACAGGAGCTTCCATATGGTCTTCTCTATCATAAAACCCGCATGGCAACGCTTATGAAGCCGAAGTTGTTGCGCCAATTTTACCAAATTTTGCCGAAAACCTTAGCTGTTCTTGCAATAACTTTGTCTTTCTGAGCTATTAATTGAGATCATTGTTCATTTATGTGCTATTTTAAAACAACTCTCCTCGTCTTACGTATGGGCGAGGGGGATATGGCGCTCCATCGGGGTCTTCAGATCGCCCTTGTCTGACGCTTCGCCATCAGTCATGCAGCCGTCATGTCCTGGTTGCTGTCCCTGAATCCCTGGTTGGTGCTCGTCGTTGCGGGGCTTTTCGAGGTGGGCTGGGCGTCCGGCGTCAAATACGTCGGGCTGCAGCGTCCATTGATCTCGCTGGGCGTAGCGCTCGCCCTGGCGGCCAGTATGATCGGCCTGTGGGCGGCGACGCAGAAGCTGCCGGTGGGCACGGCCTATGCGGTCTGGACCGGCATCGGCGCGGTCGGAGCTGCGGCGGTCGGGATCGCCGTCTATGGCGAGCCGGCGACGGCGGTGCGGGCCGTCTGCATCCTGCTGATCGTGGCGGGCATCGTCGGGCTGAAGCTGTTTTCGGGGGCGCACTGATGACCTCTTCTGCGGAAGCGGCGACGAAGCCGCTGGGCCGCGTGCTGATCCTGGCGGGATCGGACTCAGGCGGCGGCGCGGGCATTCAGGCGGATATCAAGGCTGTGACCATGCTGGGCGGGTTCGCCGCCACGGCGATCACCGCCATCACCGTTCAGAACACCCTGGGCGTTCACGGCGTCCATCCTCTGCCGCTGGACGTGATCGAGGCTCAGGCCAGGGCGGTGTTGGACGACATCGGCGCGGACGCCCTGAAGACGGGCATGCTGGGCTCTGTGGAGGTCGTCGAAACGGTCGCCGGTCTGATCGACTATGCGGGCGGCGTCCCGGCCGTGGTCGATCCGGTGATGATCGCCAAGGGCGGCTCGCCTCTGCTGGCCGAGGCGGCGGTCGAGGCGGTGCGGCGGCTGATGGTCCCGCGCGCGGCGCTGCTGACCCCCAATGCGCCCGAGGCCGAGGCCCTGACCGGGATCGCCGTCGTTGATCTGGACGGTCAGCGCCGGGCGGGCGAGGCCTTGCTGGCGATGGGCGCGCAGGCGGTGCTGATGAAGGGCGGTCATGTGCCCGGCGAGACGGTGACCGATCTGCTGCTGACCCACGACGGCGAGACGGTGCTGGAAAGCGAGCGGGTGGAGACCCGTCATACCCACGGCACCGGCTGCACCCTGGCCAGCGCCTGCGCGGCGGGCATCGCCAAGGGCCTGCCCCTGTCGACGGCGGTGGCCGAGGCCTGGGCCTATGTCGCAGAAGCCATCCGACGCGCGCCGGGACTGGGGCAGGGTCATGGCCCGCTGGACCACGGATGGCCCCTGCGATGAGCGTGGAGACGACGACCGCTGCGGAGCTTGAGGCCCGCCTGATCGACATCGTCCGCGCCAATGCGGGCTTGATGCATGTGTTGCGCGTGATGCGCGACCTAGATTTGCCGGACTGGAGGCTGTTCTCGGGGGCCGTCTATCAGTCGGTCTGGAATGAGCGGACCGGCCGGGCGCCGGGCTATGGCGTCAAGGATTACGACATCGGCTATTTCGACCCCGATACCTCCTGGGACGCCGAGGATGAGGCGATCAAGCGTGTCGCGGCCGCCTTTGCGCCCGAGCTGCGTGATATTGTCGAGGTCCGCAATCAGGCGCGGGTGCATCTGTGGTTCGAGGGCAAGTTCGGCGAAGCCTATGAGCCGCTGACCTGCACGGACGACGCCCCAGCCCGCTTCGTCGCCCCGGCTTTCGCCCTGGGCGTGCGGCTGGAGAAGGATGATGCGATCAGCATCGTCGCCCCCTTCGGCCTGCAGGACGTATTCGACATGGTGATCCGTCCCAATCCGACGCGGAGCCTGGCCAGGGGCTGGGACCGGGT
This sequence comes from Brevundimonas sp. S1H14, assembly GCF_047716865.1. Classification (NCBI taxonomy): domain Bacteria; kingdom Pseudomonadati; phylum Pseudomonadota; class Alphaproteobacteria; order Caulobacterales; family Caulobacteraceae; genus Brevundimonas; species Brevundimonas sp. S1H14. The sequence continues at coordinate 736,381 of NZ_CP136679.1, forward strand.
GATCGCCAATGCCCGCGGGCGCTGGCCCGAGATCACGGTGATCGAGCCGGCATAGATAAGGGCGCGACCCTTTCGGATCGCGCCCTTGGCAGAGCCCCTGACAGGGAGGGATGGGGCCCTGATACTGAACCGTCTCAGTAGCGACGGTTGTTATGGTCGCGGCGCTCCAGCCGGATCTTGGCCGACAGGCGATCATAGCGGCGGTCCAGATCCTGACGCTCCCAGCGGGTCAGACCGCCGCGCATATAGTTGCGCTCCAGGCGGACCAGGCCGTTCAGTTCATCCTTCAGGCGCGAGGCCTCGCGTGAGCTCAGCTGGCGAGTGCGGACTCCCTGGTCGATGCGGCGGTCCAGGCTGTATTTGCGCTGGCTGACCGACTGCCAGCCGCCATGGTTCTGCTCATAGGCGGGGCCGCGCGAGGGGCCGTGACGATCATAGGCTTGCGCTGCGGCGGGCAGGGCGGTCGCGGCGACCGTGGCGGCCAGGACGGGGATCAGCAAGGTCTTCATGATCGAACTCCTTCGGGTCTTCGCAACCGACCGGGCTGCGTTGACCCCACAAGAGCAGCCTGAGCCTGATCCCCGTCTGAACGGCGCGTTTCAGTCGGCGTTCATCAGCATGAGATTTTTGTCATCTGCTCGGGAGGGGGCGGTTCTGATGAGGCGCGAGGGCGACAGCGACGGAGAATCCTCGGGCGCGCGTTCCTTGTTCGGAGGAACGGCGGTAGACTGCGCGTTCAGCCACCGTTCAGAGGCCCCTGTCTAGAAGACGATCATGATGCGTATTCGAGCCCTCCTTCTGGCCGGTCTGATCGCCATCGTCCCCCTGACGGACGCGGCGGCCCAGTCGCGCGGCCGTGATCGGGACCGCGACGAAAGCCGTTCTCAGGATCGTCGCGAGGCGCCCCGCAACTACCCGGGCCAGGGGCTGCGCGATGCGCCCCGCTCGGCCCCTCGCGCCAATCCGGGCGATATCGCCCGACGTGTCCAGTCGGGCCGTCCTGGCCGCATGCTGGGCGTTCAGGAACGCGGCGGCGACTATGTGGTGCGCTGGGAGTATCCGGGCGGACGCGTGTCGGACATACAGGTTGACGGCCAGTCCGGCCGGGTTCGCGGAGACGACTGAATGCGGGTGCTGCTTGTCGAGGACGACGTTGATCTGTCGCGCCAGCTGAAGACCGCCCTGACCGACGCCGGTTACGCCGTCGATCACGCGCCCGATGGCGAAGAGGCCTGGTTCCTGGGCGACACCGAACCCTATGACGTGGTGGTGCTGGACTTAGGCCTGCCCAAGATCGACGGCGTTTCGGTGCTGGAGCGCTGGCGCCGTGAAGGCAAGGCGACGCCGGTGCTGATCCTGACCGCGCGCGGCGCCTGGTCGGACAAGGTGGCGGGCTTCGACGCCGGGGCCGACGACTATCTGACCAAGCCGTTCCACACCGAAGAACTGCTGGCCCGCCTGCGCGCCCTGCTGCGCCGCTCGGCCGGTCACGCGGCGGCGACCCTGACCTGCGGCGGGCTACGGCTGGACCCGCGCGCGGCCCGCGCCACGGTCAATGGCGAGCCCCTGCGGCTGACCTCGCTGGAATACCGCCTGCTGCACTATCTGATGATGCACCAAGGCCGGGTCATCAGCCGCACCGAACTGGTCGAACACCTGTATGATCAGGACTTTGATCGCGATTCCAACACTATTGAGGTCTTCGTCGGCCGGTTGAGGAAGAAGATCGGCGCCGACCGCATCGAGACCGTGCGCGGGCTGGGCTATCGCCTGTCGCCGCTGGCCGGCGAAAGCGACGCGGCCTGATCGCCTGCTGATGACTGAGGCCGAAGCCAGCACCCAAGGCGAGATCGACTCTGGGCTCGACTCTCGGCTCGACTCTGGGCTCGATTCTCGGGCTGGCAGCGCCCCTTCCTCGGCGGCGCGGCGCGAATGGGGCCGCTGGTTCGGGCGACCCGGCCGGTCGCTGACACGGCGCCTGATCTGGCTGGCCGCCGCCTGGATTCTGATCGGCCTGGCGGTGGCGGCGGTGGTGCTGACGGCGGTCTTCCAGGAATCGGCCCTTCGTCGCCTGGGCAACACCCTGGGCGACACCATCGACGAGGCCGTGGTCGCCTCGGTCATCACGCCCGAGGGCGAGGTGTTCGTGGGCGAGATTCAGGACGCCCGCACTCAACGCCTGCTGTCTGGAAAATACTGGATGGTGGCCGAGCCGGGGCCTCGCGGCGCGCTGCACGTGCTGGCGCGCTCGGCATCCCTGGGCAACGCCGATCTTGAGTACGGCTATGACCTGGCGGACCGGCTGCGCGCGGCCTTCGGCCAGACGATAAGCTACAACGCCGAGGATGGGCCCAAGGGCGAGCCGCTTCGCATCGCCGCCAGCATGAAGCAGTTGCCGGACCGCCGACAGCCCGTAGTCTTCTTCGCCGGGATCGACCGGTCCGACGTCGACGCCGATACGCGCCAGTTCGCCACCGTCACCTGGATCGCCATGCTGTTGCTGGGCGCGGGGCTGGTCGCGGCGGTGTTCATTCAGGTGCGGGTGGGCCTGCGCCCCCTGTTCGATCTGGGCGACGAGATCGCCAATGTGCGCCAGGGGCGCTCGCACCGGATCGAGGGCGGTTATCCGCTGGAAATCCAGCCCCTGGCCGAACAGGTCAACCGCCTGCTGGCGCACAATCAGGAGACGGTTGAACGCCAGCGCACCCACGTCGGCAATCTGGCGCATGCGCTGAAGACGCCGCTGGCCGTCATGCTCGCCGAGGCGGGGACGACCCCGGGCGTTCTGCCCGACATGGTGCGCAAGCAGACCAGGGTGATGCAGGATCAGGTCGACCACCACCTGCGCCGCGCCCGCGCCGCCGCGCGCGCCGCGCACGGTCTGGGCGAACGCACCGACGTCAGCGAGGTTCTGGACGAACTGGCCGTCATGCTGGAGCGGGTGTTCGAGGAAAAGGGCGTCGAGATCGACTGGCGCGCTCCCGACGACCTGGCCTTCCTGGGCGAGCGCCAGGACCTGCAGGAAATCTTCGGCAACCTGCTGGAAAACGCCGCCAAATGGTGCCGCCGCCGGGTGCGGGTCTCGGCCGGTCCCTCCATGCCGGGCCAGTTGATCGCCGTGGTCGAGGACGACGGCCCCGGCCTGCCCGCGGACCAGCGCGACACCGCCCTGAAACGCGGTACCCGCATGGACGAGGACACGCCCGGCACGGGGCTGGGTCTGTCGATCGTCGACGAACTGACCCGCGCCTACGGCGGCCGCGTCACCCTGAGCGACAGCAGCCTGGGCGGGCTGAAGGTGGTGCTGGAGCTGCCCGCCGCCGAGGGGTAGGGGCGCAGAGCGGCTGTTGTGAAGGTCTACGACGGGTGGATAGCGGACGCTGTGGCTGACCACATGTAGTAGGGTAGTCGCATGTCCGTGAGCTACATCCACTTGCCGCCAGAAGCCCAACTCCCTTCCGTTGGAGAGGCTGGACCGTTCAAATCAGTTCTCGTGCTTGAACAGGCCGTTTCTGCCGATTGGCAGAACCGAGTAAGCGAATGGCTGGTTAAGTCAGGCTGCCTCTATATGATGGTTTGGGGTGCAGAGTGTAGTTCGTGGGACGATAGCGTCGATTGGGCGAACATCTCTGTGGCTGGCGTCGACGACATCCCCGACGACCAGTTTGTCATGACGACGTGGCATGCCGATGAGCCACTCTCGGAGACATTCTGGTTCGCAGGTTTCACCGCACATCATCCCACGGTGCATTTGGAGCATGTCGTTATCATCGACATCGGTCCGACGAACCGTGAAAGCCAAACGCTCCAAGCCTACAAAGAAGCCCAGACGCAGTTCGACTGATGTCCGCAATGGGTCGCGAGCAGTCTTACCCCTCGTCCTGTGACTCGCATGAAGGCCAACTCCCTGCAATGGAGGCGAAGAATGCCCAAGAAACTTGCCAAACGCTTTGACGACCGGGACGAGCGCATCAGCCGCTTGGAGAGAGGCAATCCTGATGTCGCGGATGTAGACGAGTTGCCCAAGGCCACGGCACCGACAGCCGTTGATCGCGAGCAGCGCATCCGCCACCTCGTCCTCCGACTGATCGTAGCGGGCGCCTTCATGGCCTATGCGCTCTGGGCCCTTCTCAACTGGGAGCAAGCCAGGCCAGCATTGCCGTTGGGGCTTTTTGCCTTCGCTGTAGCCGGCTCAATAGTGACGTTCGGCTACAACATGTTCTTTCTGAACCTCTCGTGGAATGCGTCGCCGCCGCCATCGATCAGGAAGGGCGACCGGTAACTCTAATTCCAGCAGCATCAACCCAAGGGCCGTTAATCGGGCATGCTCTCACCTCGCTCCGTAACGTGGGCCTCAGCAGAACCTAAGGAGGCTAAGGTCCGCTAAAGGTCGCTTCCAGTCTTCGACTTTAGCGCCGAAAGCCGATTTCGGCTCGCAGCTTGGCCGCGCTCGCCATTTCGCCTCAAAAGCCCTTGTTAACCGGCGACGGGCCACCCTTGGGGTCTTGGCCGGGATTTGAGTGTGGCCGGAGGATGCGTGGATGGCGGACCTGTCGGTCGCCCAGCGGGCCGCTCTGGCTCATTTGATCGAACGGTGTCCGGACCGAGCCCTGCCGCAGTTGCTGGGGCTGGCGGGGACGATGGCGGGCGATCGGGCGGCCGCCCTGCGCGAACTGGTCGAGGTCGAGCAGTTGGATCGGCGTCGCCGCGAGGTCGCCTTCGGTCCGCTGGCGCCGCTGTTCCGGCCGCGCGCGGATGCGCTGGAGGGGTTGAGCTTTCCTGCCGGTCTGCCTGCGAGGCTATGGCGCGCGGCGACGCGGGGCGAGCCGGAGCTGTTGCCGCAACTGGACCGTGACGACGACCTGTCGCGCATGGTCGCCGACCGTCTGTGCCACAGCGCCGCCGTGGTGTTGCGCGACGCCCCCGAGACGGTGTGGCCCGGCGCCGCGCCCGACGAGGTTGAGGCGTTGGCGGCGTGTCTGGACCTGGCGCCGGTGGCGCGGCGGGCGCTGCCGCATCTGTCGGCCTGGACCGGGCGGCCCAGCGGCGCCGAACTGGCGGAGTTGAAGCTGGCCCTGCGTCAGGCCTCATCGGCCGGGCCGGGCGGGGTCGAGCGGCTTCTGGAACTTCTTTTCGCCCAGATGACCGATGCGCGGCTGATGTTGCGGGTGCTGGCCCTGATCGGCGCCTCAGGACGCGAGGCGACGCCGGGCCGCGACGAGGCTGATCTGCTGATCGACCGCATCATATCGGCCCTGGCGCATCGCGCCGCCGACATCGCCGCCCAGAGCCTTGAGGACGACGCACAGGGCAGGCGGCTGGCGACGGGACTGACCTGGTGCGCCGAAATCCTGACGGAGATCGACGCCGTCCTGCCGCTGCGGCCTGACAGCGCCTGGGCCAAGGCCGTCCGGCAGGCGCGCCTGAGGATCGCGCTTCGTCTGTCCGAGCATTTCGATGCGGCCGAGAAGGCGCTGGAAGCCGTCCTGCCGGTCCAGCGGACGCCTCTGGTTGGACGGATGACCCGGCCGACGCCTCTGTTGGCCCAGGCGCCCGATCCGCATGCGGCGGCGCGGGCGCGGGTTCTGTTGACGCTGACGGGCCAAGTGCGCCCCATCACGGCGGTCTTCGGCTGTGAAGCCGAGCGCCGTCAGACGGCGGAGGCCCTGACGGGTCGGCTGGCGACCTGGGCCGATGAGGCGATCGAGCAACTGAATGACGGCCAGGCGCCGGACGAAGCGGTGGCCCGTAAACGGATCGGCCTGACTGCCGAACTGCTGGGCCTGTTGGGCGCCAGTGATGCATCGCGCGTCGTGCGGCGGCGGCTGGCCATCGCGGGCGTCAGGGCGGGTGCGTCGTCGCGCGCCTCGCCTCCGGCCGCCTGATCCGCTACAGCGACGGCCATGACGATCTTCTGGCTCATGACGGCGCTTGTGACCGCCCTGGCGGGGTTGGCCGTGTTGTCCGCCGCCCGGCGCGGAGCCGAGGCCGAGAGCGTGGCGGACCGCGATGCAGGCGCGCTTGAACTGGCCGAGCTGGACCGGCTGAAGGCGCGCGGCCTGCTGGACGAAGCGGGCTGGACCGCCGCGCGGGCCGAGGCGGGGCGTCGCCTGCTGGCCGCTCGCCGTGCGGATCGCCGCCCGGTCGCGGGCGCACGCGATCGCTATTGGGTGCTGGGCGGGATCGGGGCGACGGCGGCGGCTTCGCTGGGCCTTTACGCCGTCTTCGGCGCGCCGGGCATGAAGGATCAGGCCTATGAGACGCGCGTGCGCGAATGGGCCTCGGCGCCTGAAGCGCTTGAGCCCGCTCAGGTCGCGGCCGTGCTGGGGCAGGTGGTCAAGGACCGGCCCGACGACCGTCTGGCCCTGACCATGCTGGGCGCCGCCCGGTTCGAGGCGGGCGACCCCATCGGCGCGGCCTCGGCCTTCCGCCGCGCGCTGGCCATCCAGCCGGATGATGCCCAGAGCTGGGCGCGGCTGGGTGAAAGTCTGGTCCGGGCCAACGGCGGAACGGTCGATGGCGACGCCGAAGCGGCCTTCCGTCAGGCGGTCAGGCTGGACCCTGAACAGTTGGGCGCGCGCTTCTATCTGGGCGACGCGGCCCTGGCGCGCGGCGATCGCGCTGAGGCTGAGGCCATGTGGAGCCCGCTGATCGCTGCGCTGGCTCCGTCAGACCCGCGCCGGGGCGAGTTGCAGACCCGTCTGGCCGAGGCCGCGCGATGACGCTTTGGCCCGCCCTGAACCTAACCCCATATGCGACGGCGTTTTCGCCGCACTCGGATCGTTGACATGAGCTGGTTGCCCAAATCGCCCAAGGCGCGCCGTCGCCTGTGGGTCGTCATCGCCGCGGCGCCCGTGCTGGCGCTGGCCGTCGGCCTGTCGCTGTGGGCGATGAAGGACAATGTGACCTTCTTCTACTCTCCTTCGGAAGTGACGCCGCAGAAGGTGCCGGCCGGTCAGATGATCCGTCTGGGCGGTCTGGTCGAGGCGGGCAGCGTGACCAGGGCCGCCGACGGCTCGGTCGTCTTCGTCGTCACCGACAACGGGGCGACGGCGCAGGTGATCTATCACGGCGACCTGCCCGACCTGTTCCGCGAAGGACAGGGGATCGTGGCGCAAGGCGCCTTCCGCCCCGACCGCGTGTTCGAGGCCAGTCAGGTGCTGGCCAAGCACGACGAGACCTATATGCCGCGCGAAGTCGCCGACCGGCTGAAAGAAAAGGGCGAGTGGCGGCCTGACGACGCGGCGGCCCCCGCCGTCGCCGCGCAGCAGGGAGCGTAAAGCCTTGATCGTCGAACTGGGCGCCTTCGCCCTGATCCTGGCGCTGGCGCTGTCGGTGCTGAGCCTGGCGCTGACCGCGGCGGGACGGCTGCGGCTCAGCCCGGTGCTGGCCGGGGCGGGGGGCGGCGCCATGCTGGCCTCGGCCGGGGCGATCCTGCTGGCCTTCGGCGCCCTGATCTACGCCTTCGTCGTCTCGGATTTCTCGGTGTCGAACGTGGCCATGAACAGCCACACCGACAAGCCGGTCTTCTATAAGGTCGCCGCCGCATGGGGCAGCCATGAGGGCTCGCTGCTGTTGTGGTGTCTGGTGATGACGGTCTTCGGCGGGGCGCTGGCCCTGGCGCGCGGCCTGCCGTTCGGGTTGAAGACCTCGGCCGTGGCCGTGCAGGCGGGCCTGTCGAGCCTGTTTCTGGCCTTCGCCGCCTTCACCTCCAACCCCTTCTTCCGGCTGGACCCGGCGCCGGTGCAGGGCGCGTCGCTGAACCCCCTGTTGCAGGACCCGGCGCTGGCGGTGCATCCGCCGCTGCTCTACGGCGGCTATGTCGGCTTTTCCGTCTGTTTCTCGCTGGCGGTCGCCGCCCTGATCGAGAAGCGGGTCGATCCGGCCTGGGGCCGCTGGGTGCGGCCGTGGGCCCTGGCGTCGTGGGCCCTGCTGACCGTCGGCATCGCGCTGGGCTCCTTCTGGGCCTATTACGAGCTGGGCTGGGGCGGCTGGTGGTTCTGGGATCCGGTCGAGAACGCCAGCTTCATGCCGTGGCTGGCGGGCGCGGCCCTGCTGCACTCGGCCATCGTGACAGAGCGGCGCGGGGCGTTGGCGGGCTGGACGGTGTTCCTTGCCATTCTGGCCTTCACCTTCTCCATGCTGGGCGCGTTTCTGGTTCGCTCGGGCGTATTGACCAGCGTTCACGCCTTCGCCGTCGATCCTCAGCGGGGGATGATGCTGCTGGCCATTCTGGGCGTGGCGGCGGGCGCGGCCTTCATCCTGTTCGCCCTGCGCGCTCCGGCCATCCGCTCGGGCGCCGCCTTCGCGCCGGTCAGCCGCGAGGGGACGCTGGTGCTGAACAATCTGTTCCTGACGGCGGCGGCGGCGACGGTGCTGCTGGGCACCCTGTATCCGCTCATTCTGGAGGGCGTGACGGGGGCGACGATCTCGGTCGGCCCGCCCTATTTCAACGCCGTCTTCAATCCGCTGATGATCGTCGCCTGTCTGATCCTTCCCGCTGGGCCGCTGCTGGCGTGGAAGCGCGGCGATCTGAAGGGCGTCCTGCAGCGCCTGTGGCTGGCCGCCGCGCTGGCGATCGCCGCCGCCTTCGCCGCCTTCCTTCTGTTCGAGCCGAAGAAGGCGCTGGCCGCTGCAGGGCTGGGCGTCGGGGCGTGGTTGATTCTGGGCGCGCTGGCTGAGTTGGGCGTCCGGACCAAGGCCTTCCGTGCGCCCTTGGCCGAGACGCTGCGCCGCGCCACGGGCCTGCCGCTGGGCGCCTGGGGCATGGCGCTGGCCCACGCGGGTCTGGGCGTTTTCATTCTGGGGGCCGTGGTCGAGACCAGCTTCAAGGCCGAGGCCGCCCTCGCCCTGCCGCTGGGAGGGGAAGTCGCCGCCGGACCGTGGAAGGCGCGGCTGGATGCGGTTCAGGTCATCGAGGGCCCGAACTATCTGGCTGAACAGGGCCGCCTGACCATCATGCCGGTCAACGGCCGCGCGCCCGAGCGCGTCATCACCGCCGAGCGCCGCTTCTTCCCGGCAGGTGGCCAGACCACGACCGAGGTCGGCCTCGATTTTCGCGGGCTGGACGATGTCTATGTCGTCGTGGGCGACCGGGCGGCGACGGACGCCGGGGAGCGCGCCTGGATCGTGCGCATCTATTATAATCCGTGGGCGCGGCTGATCTTTCTGGGACCGGCGCTGATGGCGCTGGGCGGGCTGGTCTCCCTGCTGGACCGGCGCCTGCGCGTCGGGGCGGGTTCGCGCGCGAAGAAGGCCGCCAAGCCGGTCGAGCCCGTGAAGGCGCAGGCATGAGGCGCGCCGCCGCCCTGTTCGCCGCCGCCCTGCTGGCCAGCACGGCTGCGCCCGCTCTGGCCGAGCCGCCGCCCGTGCCCGACCGGCCGCTGACCGATCCGGCGCAGGAGGCCCGCGCCCGCGCCCTGTTCGGCGATATCCGCTGCGTCGTCTGCCAGCATGAATCGATCGCCGACAGCCCGGCGGGCATCGCCGCCGACCTGCGCGGTCTGGTGCGCGAACAGATCGCCGCCGGAAAAACGGACGACGAGATCAAGGACGACCTGATCCGCCGCTATGGCGACTATGTGCTGTTCCAGCCGCCGGTGCGGATCGGCACATGGCTGCTGTGGTTCGGCCCGTTCGCCCTGGCGGCGGGGGCGGGCGTGGTGCTGGTGCTGCGCGCGCGCCGTCGCGGGACGGCCGAGGCCGCGCCTCTCACGGAGGAAGAAGAACGCGCCCTGGCCGAGCTTACGGCGGACGAAGAGAACGCCTGAAGCTTCCATTCGGCAAGTCTTTCGCCGCCTTCCTGACGCAGACGCGCCATACGCCGAACGATGATCCGGAACAATCATCGCGACGGCGTGCATTGGCTTGAGCCAAAACGCCCTATATCCATGTGCGAACGGAGCTTTCCGTATCCGCCAGTAAAGACTGCAAGGACGACGATGCTGAAACGCAAGGAGTTCATTCTGGGGGCCGCTGTCGGCCTGACCTTCGCCGCCGCCGCGACGGCGGGCGGGGTCATCACCTGGCCCGGCGCCGAGGCGGCGCCCGCCGCCAGGGTCGGCCAGCTGGTCCCTTCGGCCGGGGCCGGAGCCGTGGCTTTTGCGCCGCCGCAGGGCGCGCCGCTCAGCTTTGCCGACATCTTCCAGCAGGTCGCCCCCGCCGTGGTGCAGATCGACGTTAAGACCCGCGTCCAGCGTCCGCGCGGCATGTTCCAGATTCCGGGTTTCGGCGCCGTACCGATCCCCGGCGCGCCGGGCGGCTCGGCTGAAGGCGAAGACAACACCCAACTGGCCGCCGGCGCCGGGTCGGGCTTCTTCATCTCGGGCGACGGTTTTATCGTCACCAACAACCATGTCGTCGAGAACGCCGAGGAGATCAGCGTCAAGCTCAGCGACGGCCGCGAGCTGAAAGGCAAGCTGATCGGTCGTGACGAGAACACCGATCTGGCCGTCATCAAGGTCGAGGGCGCCGGTTTCCCCTTCGTCTCGTTCGAAGAGCAGTCGGAGCCGCGCGTCGGCGACTGGGTCATCGCGGTCGGCAACCCGTTCGGTCTGGGCGGCACGGCGACGGCGGGCATCGTTTCGGCGCGCTCGCGCGATCTCCAGGACCAGTCCAGCGCCTATGTCGACTATCTGCAGATCGACGCCGCCATCAACCGGGGCAACTCGGGCGGACCGACCTTTGACATCTACGGCCGCGTCATCGGCGTGAATACGGCGATCTTCTCGCCGTCGGGCGGTTCGGTCGGCATCGGTTTCGCCATTCCCGCGACCACGGCCAAGGCGGTCACTGACAAGCTGATGCGCGGCGAAAGCGTGGAGCGCGGCTATCTGGGCGTGCAGATCCAGACCCTGTCCAAGGATGCGGCGGCCGCTCTGGGCCTGAACGAGGACACCAAGGGCGCCTATGTCGCAGAAGTCACGGCGGGCACGCCGGGCGAGCGCGGCGGCATGAAGGTCGGCGACGTGGTCACCAGCGTGAACGGCGAGGCGGTCGACAGCTCGACCGAACTGACCCGTCGCGTGGCCCGGGCACGGCCGGGCGATACGCTACGGCTGGAAATCCTGCGTGACGGCAAGCGTCAGACGCTGAATATCCGTGCGGGAGCCCGCCCGTCTGAGGCGGAACTGAACGGCGGCGACGATGCCAGCCCGCAGCCGGGCGATAGCGGCGTCATTGGCCAGTCGATCGAAGGTCTGACGGTCACGCCGATCACCTCGGCCCTGCGCCAGCGCTACGCCATCCCCAACGACATGGAAGGCGTGGTGGTCACCGCCGTCGCGCCGCGCTCGGAAGCGGGCAAGATGCGGCTGCCGGTCGGCACGGTGATCCAGCGGGCGAACAACCGCGTGGTTCGCTCTGAGGCCGATCTGAAGGCGGCCGTGGATGAGGCGCGCTCGGCGGGGCGGCCGGGGGTCTTCCTGCTGATCCGGGTGCAGGGAACCAACTCCTCGGTGGTTCTGCCCTTCGCCAAGTCTGAATAAGGCGTAACTCACGGGATCGGCGGCGATGCGTTAACATCGCCGCCGAATCTTTTTTGGGAGGCTGCATGCGTATTCTGGTGGTTGAGGACGACGCTGAAGCCGCGACCGCCATGGTGCGCGGCCTGAGCGAGGCCGGGCACGAGGTCACCCACGCCGTGGACGGCGCCTTCGGCCTGCTGGAATCGCAAAAGGGCGGCTACGACGTCTATGTCGTGGATCGGATGATGCCGCGCCTGGACGGCGTCGGCATGGTCGAGACCATCCGCAAGGGCGGCGACCAGACGCCGGTGCTGTTTCTGTCGGCTCTCGGCGAGGTCGAGGACCGCGTCACGGGGCTGAAGGCGGGCGGCGACGACTATCTGGTCAAGCCCTACGCCCTGGCCGAACTGGTCGCGCGGGTCGAGGCCCTGTCGCGTCGCCGCGAGACGGGCGGAGTCCAGACCGTGCTCAAGGTCGGCGATCTGGAGATGAACCTGATCGCCCGCACCGTTCACCGCGAGGGTCAGGAGATCGACCTGCAGCCGCGCGAGTTCCAGTTGCTGGAATTCCTGATGCGCCACGCGGGCCAGTCGGTGACGCGCACCATGCTGCTGGAGAAGGTCTGGGAATACCACTTCGACCCCCAGACCAACGTCATCGACGTGCACATCAGCCGCCTGCGCTCCAAGATCGACAAGGGTTTCGACAGGGCCATGCTGCAGACCGTGCGCGGCGCGGGGTACCGGCTGGAGGCGTAAGGCGCGCAATCTTTCTCCCTCCCCTTCATGGGGAGGGTGGCCGGCGCAGCCGGTCGGGTGGGGAGGGCTTGCAAATCATGGCGATCATCGCTCGAGCCCGCGCCATGCGAAAGGCGCTGACGCCGCCCGAGGCGCGTCTGTGGGTGCAGTTGAAGCTGTTGCGCGCTCAAGGGTTTCATTTTCGGCGGCAGGCTCCGTTTCGCGGCTATTATCTCGACTTCGTCTGCTTTGACCGGCGCTTGGTCATAGAGGTCGACGGCGTCACCCACACGGTCGAGGCGCGCGCGAACAGGGATAGGGTGAGAGACGCGGTGCTGGCAGGCGAAGGGTTCACGACGCTGAGGTTCGACAACGCCGCCGTTCACGATGATCTGGACGGCGTGATGGCGGGCATAATGGGCGCGCTTGAAGCCCTCCCCACCCGGTCGCTGCGCGACCACCCTCCCCATGAAGGGGAGGGAGATAAGCCAAAGTGAAACTCCCCTCGCTCTTTCGGCGTACCCCTTTTCGGCTGACGCTGCTGTTTCTGGCGCTGTTCGTGGCGACGGCGAGCGCGGTGCTGGCTTATGTCTATTTCGCCTCGGCGTCCGAGGCGCGGACGCGGGCCGAGACGAGTGTGCAGGGCGAGGTCGATAGTCTGACCGCCATCTATCGCACGCGCGGCCGAGACGCTTTGAATCAGGCGCTGGTCGAACGGGCGATCCGCCACGGGCCCTACCTCTATGTCTTCAAGGACGCCGAGGGCCGCATCATCACCGCCAACATCACCGACGTGCCCGACGGGGTGAAGCCGGGGCAGTGGGACAGCTTCCGACTGACCGATACGGACGAGGACGGTCGCGTCCGGCGCCGTCAGTCGATCGGCGTCAACACCTCGCTGTCAGGCGGCGAACACCTGTTCGTGGGCGAGGACATCGGCGACATCGAGGCCTATCTGGCGCGGCTGACCCAGGCTCTGTGGGGCGCGATGGTCATGGTGCTGGTGCTGGGCGTCGGCGGCGGGCTGTGGATCAGCCGTCGCGTCGAGCGGGCGATGGCCGGGCTGAACCGCGTGGTCACGGCGGTTCAGGAGGGCGATCTGAAGGCGCGCGTGCCCATCCGTCATTCCGGCGACGAACTGGACGAACTGGCCGAGGGTCTGAACGGCATGCTGGACCGGCTGGAAGGCTCGATGGCCTCGATCCGCCATGCCGGCGACGCCATCGCCCACGACCTGCGCACGCCGCTGAACCGGATGAAGGCCAAGATGGAGGTGGCCCTGATCGACGCCGAGGCGGGGCGGACCTCGGGCGTCGACGCCCTCAGCGTGGCGCTGGATGAAGCCGACGCCCTGCTCAAGACTTTCAACACCGTCCTGGCCATCGCCCGGCTTCAGGCGGGTGGGGCGCCCGAGCCCAAGGTGTTCGACGCCGCTGATCTGGCTGCAGACATGGCCGAACTCTATGAACCGGCGGGCGAGGACAAGGGGCTGGAGTTCGCCGCCGAGGTCGAGAAGGGGCTGATGATCGAGGGCAACCAGCCCTTCCTGGCCCAGGCGCTCGCCAATCTGATCGACAACGCCGTCAAATATACCCCCGAAGGCGGGGCGGTGATGTTCCGTGCGCGGCGGCGCTCGTCGGGCGATGTGGAGTTCTCGGTCACCGACAACGGGCCGGGCGTGCCGGACGGAGACCGCGAGCGCGTGCTGCAACGCTTCGTGCGGCTGGACAACAGCCGCACCGAGCCGGGCTCGGGGCTGGGTCTGTCGCTGGTCACGGCGGTAGCCGAGGCGCACGGCGGCCGCATCCAGCTGGACGAGGGACCGGGCGTCTATGACGGGCGCGGGCCGGGTCTGCGCGTGGCCCTGATCCTGCCCGCCGCCACGCGGGCGCCAGAGGTCGAGGCGTGAGCGAAGGCCTGGCGGGACGGTTGCAGCCCTGCGGTCCCGTGCGCGACGCAGAGGCGGCGGCGCGCCTGCATGAACGACTGGCTCAAGTGGCGGAAGCCGACGGCTGGCGCGCGACGCTGGATGCGGCGTGGGGGGCGTTGTCGCCGGTATTCGCCGCCTCGCCCTATCTGGCCGGGCTGGCGCGACGCTGGCCGGATCGGTTGCGGCTGACGCTGGACGGCGATCCCGAGGCGCGGCTGGCGGAGATTCTGGCGGCGACGGACGCCCTGACCGGCGCGCCGGACGAGGCCAAGGCGCCGCTGCGTCATCTGAAGGCGGAGCTGCATCTTCTGACGGCCCTGTGCGATCTGGGCGGAGTCTGGAATCTGGATCAGGTGACGGGCGCCCTGTCGCGCTTCGCCGATGCGGCGGCGCGGGCGGCGCTTCGGATCACGGCCGACGACTGGCGCCGGCGGGGGCGGCTGATCTCGGCACCCGACGACCCGCGCGGGTCGGTTCCGGGCCTGTTCGTCCTGGCCATGGGCAAGGGCGGGGCGTTCGAGCTGAACTATTCCTCGGACATCGACCTGTCGCTCTTCTATGAGCCGGAAGTGCTGGAGACCGCCCTGTCCGAGGGCGTCGAAATGCAGGGCTTCGTCAACCGTCTGGCGCAGGGGCTGACGGCCCTGTTGGCCGAGCGGACGGCGGACGGTTACGTCTTTCGGGTCGATCTGCGGCTGCGGCCGGACCCGTCCTCGACCCCGCCTGTGGTCGCCGCGCCGATGGCCTTGGCCTACTATGAATCCGTCGGTCAGAATTGGGAGCGGGCGGCCTTCATCAAGGCCCGCGTCTGCGCCGGCGATGCGGCCGAGGGCGCCGGTTTCCTGAAGGCGTTGGTCCCCTACATCTGGCGCCGCAGTCTGGACTATCAGGCGGTGCTCGACATCCAGTCGATCAAGAAACAGATCCACGTCCACAAAACCGGCGAGGGGCTGGAGGCGGCGGGCGCCAATCTGAAGCTGGGTCGCGGCGGCATCCGTGAGATCGAGTTCTACGTCCAGACCCAGCAGCTGATCCTGGGGGGGCGGAACCGGTCCTTACGCTCGCCGCGCACGCTGGAGGCGCTGGACGCCCTGACCAAGGCGGGTCATGTCAGCCCCGAGGCGCGCGACGAACTGCGCGCCGCCTATGTCGAGCTGCGCGCGCTGGAGCATCGGGCTCAGATGCTGGCGGACGAACAGACGCATATCCTGCCCGTCGATCCTGAACGCCGCGCCGATGTGGCGGCTCTGGCGGGGCAGGGCGATCTGGCGGCCTTCGACGGCGGGATCGAGCGCCTGTTGGTGCGGGTCAACGCCCGCTACGGCGAACTGTTCGAGGGGGGCGAAGACCTTTCCTCTCCCTATGGCAGCCTCGTCTTCACCGGGGTGGAGAACGACCCCGGCACGCTGGAGACGCTGGCCCGCATGGGCTTCTCCGAGCCCGCCAGCGTGTCCGATACGATCCGCAGCTGGCACCACGGCCGCATTCAGGCGACGCGCACGGCGCGGGGGCGCGAACTGTTCACCCGGCTGGCGCCGCAACTGCTGACGGCGGTGGCCAAGACGGGGGCCCCAGACGCGGCCTTCCGTCGGTTCGCCGTCTTCTTTGCCGGGCTCAGCGCCGGGGTGCAGGTGCAGGCCCTGTTCCTGAACCAGCCCAAGCTGTTCGAACTGGTGGTCGAGGTGATGGCCTTTGCGCCACGGCTGGCGCGGATGCTGGGGCGGCGTCCGCAGGCGCTGGACGGGGTGCTGGACGCGCGCTTCCTGACGGACCTGGACGCTGACTCGGGCGTCGTCGGCCAGCTTCTGGCCGAGGCCGCCGCCGCGACCGATTTCGAGGAGGCGATGAACGTGGTGCGTCGCCAGCATCGCGAACAGGTCTTCCGCATCGGCATGCACACCATTACCGGCCGTGCGGGACCGGAAGAGGCGGGGCGCGCCAATACCGATATGGCCGAGGCCTGTATGCGGGCGCTGGCCCCGGCGGCCTTGAAGGAGGCCGAGCGTCTGGGCGGAGCGCTGGCGGGCGCGGTCGCCGTCGTCGCCCTGGGCAAGGCGGGCTCGCGCGAGATGTCGGCGGGCTCGGACCTGGACCTGATGACCGTCTATGCGGCGCCGCCCGAGGCCGCGTCCGCCGGGCGCGGCTGGAGCGCCGAGACCTTCTATGGTCGTTTTACCCAGCGGTTTATCGCCGCCCTGTCCGCCCACACCGCCGAGGGTGGTCTGTATGAGGTCGACATGCGCCTGCGGCCCACCGGTTCGAAGGGGCCGGTGTCGGTGCGGCTGGAGACCCTGCGCGTCTATTACGCCGAAGAGGCCGATACCTGGGAGTTCATGGCCCTGACCCGCGCGCGCGTGGTGTGGGCCAGCGACGACGGCTTCGGCGCCGAGGTCACGGCGGCGCTGGACGAGGCCTTGCGGCGGCCCAGGGATGCTGTGCAAACCGCGCGCGAAGTGCGGGCGATGCGCGACCTGATGGAGCGCGAACGGGCGGCTAAGGGCTTCTGGGACCTGAAGCTGTCGGCGGGGGCTCAGGTGGACGCCGAGTTCGTCGGCCAATACCGCCAGCTGATGGCGGGGGCGGCGGGCCGGCCCCTGACCGTCTCGACGCTGGAGGCGCTGAAGGACGACCCTGTGCTGGCCGACAGCTGGCGCATGCATCAACAGCTGTCGCAGCTGACCGCCTGCGCTTTCGAGGATAAGAACGACCCCGATCAGGAGCCGCCGGGCTTTCAGAAGCGTCTGGCTGCAGCGGTCGGGGCGCCGGATTTTGAAACGCTGAAGGCGCGTCTGATCGACCTGCGTCTGCGGGCGCGGCGGGCGTTTGATGCGGTTTTGCCGCCGATCAGCGACGGAAACTGATCCGGGCGCCGTTCTATCTCTCGACAGGGATGCTTTCGGGGCGGCTTCGCCCCAGGAGACCATCGAGATGAAGACCATATTCGCCGCCGCCGCCGTATCCGCCCTCATGCTGACGCTGGGCGGCGCCGCTGCTGCACAGACGACGCCGGAAACAGGACGCCAGGCGCGCATGGCCCAGTCTGCGGGTCAGCCGATCAGTCAGGCTGACTTTGTCCAGCGACGCGTGGAGCGACTGCGCGCCGCCGACGCGAACGGGGACGGTCAGGTGACGGCCGAGGAAATGCGCGCCCATGCCCAGGCCCGCCGCGCAGAACGTCGCGCCGCCCAGTTCGACCGTCTGGACGCCGATAAGGACGGCTCCATCAGCCGCGCCGAGTTTGAGGCGCCGCGCCAGCAGGCGAGCGGCGAAGGCCGTATGGGCGCCGGCCGTTGGGGCCATGCGAGGGGCGGCATGAAGCAGGGGCGCATGGGGGGCCACGCTGCGCGCGGCGACGCCGACCGCTTCCCTATCGTCATCGCCGAAGTGGAGCGTAAGGCGACCGAGGCCTTCGCCCGCATGGACGCGAACAGCGACGGGACGCTGAGCGTCGAAGAGCGCCGCGCCGCCATGCGGGCGGGCCGCGCCGAGATGCGTCAGAAGCGCGACATGCGCCGGATGCAGCGCCCGGCGGTCAGTTCGCAGGGGACGGCGTCGCCTTCGGCGCCCGTTTCGGAGTAAGGTGATGTCGGGGACGGCGGCTGGACCGCTTGCCCTTGTTGCAGCCAAGCAAAGAGGCGTGATTGGCGAAGGTCGCCGACCCCGACGAGGACCTGGTGAAGCGCGTGGGCGCGGGCGATCCTGCCGCCGTTCAGGCCATGGTCGCGCGCAAGCTGCCGCGCATGTTGTCGCTCGCTCAGCGGATGCTGGGCGATGCGGCGGAGGCTGAGGACGTGGCCCAGGAGGCGATGCTCAGAGCCTGGAAGCAGGCGCCGCGCTGGACGCCCGGACAGGCGCGCTTCGACACCTGGCTGCATCGCGTGGCCCTCAATCTCTGTTACGACCGGCTGCGTCGCCGCCGCGAGATCGCGACGGACGTCATTCCTGACCATATCGACGACGGTCCGGCGCCGGATCGGGGGCTTCTGGCCGCCGAGACGGGCGCCCAGGTTCAGGCGGCCCTGTCGCGCCTGCCGCCGCGCCAGCGCGAGGCCATCGTCCTGTGCCACTATCAGGAGCTGGGCAATATCGAAGCCGCAGCCCTGATGGAGATCAGCGTCGAGGCGCTGGAAAGCCTGTTGTCACGCGGGCGGCGAGCGTTGCGGGCGGCGCTGGCGGATCTCGCGCCGCAGGGCGTCGTGAAGACGACGGGGAGATAAGGGGCTGAAGATGACGACGATGGACCTGGAACGTTTTAAGCATCTGGCTGACGCCTATGGCGCCGACCTGAGACGCTGGCCCGAAGCGGAGCGCGAGGCCGCTCGCCGGTTGTTGGCTGGCGATCCGCGCGCAGGGCTGGTTCTGGGCGAGGCGGACGTGCTGGACGCCTTTCTCGACGCGGCGCCGCGTCCGGCGCCGTCTCACGCCCTGCGCGAGCGGGTCATCGCTGATGCGGCGGGCGCCCATCTTGGGCGGCGTCGAGGGCTGTGGGGGCCGTTCGCCTGGATGTCGGGCGCGGGCTGGGCCGCCGCCGCCTGCGCAGGCGTGGCCTTCGGCATGGTGCTGACCAGTCAGATGACGGCGGAAATCCGCGCCGACACCGTCTTGTATCAAGCCAGTCTGACAGCGGCGGACGACGCTGAAATCCTGGCCGCCGGCCTGGGGGGATAAGTATGAACAAGGGTCTGAAGATCGCCCTGGCGGCCTCGGTCGCGCTCAACATCTTCGCCGTCGTCGGCGGGGGCACCGCCTGGGTGCTGTCACGCAAGGCCGAGAATCAGGCGATCGAAGGGCGCAGGCCGGGTCGCAGCGAGCCCGTCTGGGCCGTGGTCGAGGCCTTGCCGCCTGCCGTCCGCGATCAGGTCCGGAGCGAGCTGCGCGCCAACGCCCTTGAAGCGCGGCCGGATTTCGAGGACTCCCGCGCCGCGCGGCGTGAAGCCATCGTCATGACGGCGTCAGATCGCTTCGACGCCGTGACGGTCGCCGCTCTGTTGGAAAGGTCTCGCGCCTCAGAGATGCGCGGGCGCGCTCGTCTGGAGGCCGGTGCGGTCGAGACGCTGGGCCGCCTGTCGCCCGATAATCGCAAGGCCCTCGCGCCGATCCTGTCGCGGCATAAGTCGAGGACCCGCGATACGTGCGCGACGCCGCATCCGGAGCACAAGGCCGCAGAGAATGCGGGGGCTCCTACGGACGATCAGGCCGCGCGCTGAACCCGCTGAACCGGGCCGCTCACGGGCTTCATGGCGCCTTGCGGGGCTTTGACGGGCAGGTCGAACCAGACGGTGGTGCCCCGCCCCGGCTCGCTGTCGATCGTCATCCGGCCGCGATGCAGTTCGATCAGCGACTTGGTCAGGGCCAGGCCGAGGCCCGTGCCCTGCGTCGATTTGGAATGCTGGCCTTCGACCTGTTCGAACGGCTGGGCCAGACGCGCCAGGTCGTCCGCCGAGATGCCGATGCCGGTATCGGCCACGGCGATGCGCACCGTCTCATCGTCTCTGGGAACCACGCTGACTCTGACCGCCCCGCCCTCGGGCGTGAACTTTACGGCGTTTGAGATCAGGTTCAGCAGGACCTGTTTCAGGCCGCGCTGATCGGCCTCGACGCGCAGCCCGTCCGGGCAGGACAGGGCCAGCTGCAACTGAGACTCCAGCGCCTTGCCGCGCATCAGCCGCACCGCCTCGCCGCACAGCACGTCCAGCGCCACCGCCTCATAGTGCAGGGTCAGCTTGCCCGCCTCGATCTTGGCCATGTCGAGGATGTCGTTGATCAGGCTGAGCAGATGCTGGCCCGAGGCGTGGATGTCGGCGGCGTAGCCCTTGTAGCGAGGGTCGCCCAGCGGCCCGAACATTTCACCCGCCATGATCTCCGAGAAGCCGTTGATGGCGTTCAGCGGCGTGCGCAGTTCATGGCTCATATTGGCCAGGAACTCGGACTTGGCGCGGTTGGCGTCTTCGGCGCGGGTCATGGCGACCTCATATTTGCGCGCAAGCAGGGACAGCTTGTCCTGGCTGGCCTCCAGTTCCTCGACCATGGCGCGCAGTTCATCGGCGGCGCGGCGGCGTTCGGCTTCCTGGCGGCGGACGACGGTGATGTCGGCGCAGATCACCACCGTGCCGCCGTCGCCGGTGAAGCGTTCGGCCATCTGCAACCAGCGGCCGTCCTTCAGTTCGACCTCGCGCACGCCCGCGCGCCCTTCGACGGATGGGCGTTCGGACTTGATGGCGTCGGCGGCGATGCGGTTCAGCTCGTCCTTCAGCGCGCCGCGTCGCACGACGCCGGGCGGAAAGGCGAAGGCGTCCTGAAAGCCCTGGTTCCACAGGATCAGGCGGCCGCGTCGGTCGAACAGGACGAAGGCGTCCGACACGCTCTCGATCGCGTCGCGCAGCCGACCCTCGGCGGCCTGGGCCTGGGCCTTGGTGCGGCGCGCATCGGTCACGTCCAGCGCCACGCCCATCAGGCTGACGAAGACGTCGTCGCGGCGCGGCTGACGTGACTGGCCGCGCGCGTCGATCCAGCGGACGCCGCCCGACTTCAGCGGGATCGGGAAGGCGGCTTCGAAGGCGCCGTTCAGGGCCGCCTCGTCCAGCGCCTGATGCAGCACGTCGCGATAGGAGGGATGGACGCGTTCGATCAGCGCCTGGGTCGTCAGGCGCGAGCCTTCTTCGACCTCCAGAAGGGCGGCCATATAGTCGGACAGCACCATCTCGCCGCGACCGATGTCCCACTCCCATATGCCGCAACGCGCGGCCTCGACCGCCACGCGGAAGCGCCGCTCGGTCTCGGCCCAGCGACGGCCTGCCCGCATCTGGCGGCTGTTCTGGAAGGCGATGACGCCCAGCATCAGCACCACCAGCAGCAAGGGCCCGGCCAGCATCCAGGCGTCTTCCAGCCAGGCGGCCAGGCCGTGGGCGCGGGGCAGGGCGGCCACCACGGCCAGCCCGGTGTCGCCGATCGGCGCGACGGCGGCCGAGCGCGCCTGTCCGTCCGGTCCCTTGACGGCGCGGCCGGGCTCGGCCGGGGTCTGGCCCGCGGGCATGACCGACAGGGTCACGTCCCTCAGGCTGGGCTTGAGTTCAGGCAGGGGCGTGCGGGCCAGCAGGACGGCGCCGCCGCCTGTCGTGACGCTCTGGGTCATGCCGTCCTCGCCCAGCTGGACGGCGGAGATGGCGGCGGCGGGGGCGGAAAGGCGCGCGCCGCTGGCGGCCAGAATCCGGCCCTGCGCATCCACGATCATGAAGGCGGCTTCGGGGGCCAAGCCGCGCGCATGGTCAAGGGCGGCGGCGGGTTGGGCGGGCGTCTGGTTCAGCGCGCGGGCGCCCGCGCGCAGGGCCAGGGCTGCGCGGTTGGCCTGGGCCTCGACCTGCGACGCGGCCAGTCGCGCTTCCAGACTGAGGGCTTCGATGCGGGCGGCCTCAGCTTCGCGGCGGGGTCGATCAGCCTCACGCAGGACCAGAAGGGCGTAAGCCACAAGTGCAATGGCGACGGCAAGCGCAAGGATGCGCGCCCAGGGCGCCGATCGCGCGCCCTGTCGGTCCGTGGCCCTGCGGCCCGGCCCATAGCTGCGCCGCTCTATGCCCTGCAAAAGGCGACCTCCTGTGCCGATTCAGCGAAGAATCTAGGCTGTGTCGCCGACTCCTGTCGAGGGTCGGCGGCCGGGAGGCGACATCAAGGCGGAGTCTGGCCGCTAAGCCTCGGTTTCGAAAGGCGCTGCGGTGTCGCCCGACCCCGTTCGCAAAGCTTCGGGCGGAGGGGCGAGAACATCAGTGATCCGGCGAAGCACCGTCTGCGCCCGTCGCGCCAGACGCACCGTCTCGGGCGGAGCGTCATCGGGCGCCTCGGCCACTGAGGCCAGGATTTCACGCGCCAGATCCATCAGTTCGGGCGCGGCGGCGATCAGGCGCGACTGGAACTCGATGCGCTGAGGATCGCGGTCGTATTCGGCGCCGGGCACGCGCCAGCCGCCCCAGTCAGCCTTGTCGGTAACGACGACCGGATAGCTGCCGGGAAAGGGATGGTGCGCGCAATCGGCGACATCCTGCCATTTGTTGCGCGCGCGCAGGATGCGCCAGTCGCCTATGGCCGTGGCCGCGCGATCCTCTGCGGGCAGTTGCAGCTCGGCGCCCGCGAACTCACGGCCCAGACCCACGTCATAGGTGATGCGGACAGGCTCGTCGAAGCCCTTGGCCCAGACGGGATTGACCTTTTCGACCTGGGCCCAGACGCCGACGCTTTCGACCCAGACCTTCTGGCCCTTCTGGAACTGGGCGCGCGCCATGCCGGTCTCCCCTGAAAATCAAAGAGGCAGCATGGCGCATCAGCTGTTATCGCGGGGTTCCGCGACGTGGTTAGCGGGGGCTTAAGGCTGTCAGCTGGGACGGGAAATCTCTTCCAGCGCTTCTCCCGCGTAGCGTTCCTTGACCCGCGTCGACAGGTCGCCCAGCGACACCACCCCGACCAGACGGCCGTCCTTGTCCACCACCGGCAGGCGGCGGATCTGACGCGACGACATCAGGTCCAGCGCAACTTTCAAGTCATCGTCGGCCCGCACCACAAGGGCGTCGCGCGACAGAACGTCCAGCACCCTCGCCTCCGGCCCGGCGCCCGAGGCCACGCCGCGCACGACGATGTCGCGGTCGGTCAGGGCGCCGATCAGGCGATCGCCGTCGGCCACGGGGATGAAGCCGAAGTCGCCCGCCGCCATCCGTCCGGCGACGGTCTGCAGGGTGTCTTCGGGGCGAGCGACCTGCACGTCCTTGCTCATCACGTCGCGAATCTTCATGGCGTTCTCCCGGTAAAAGGGGCTCCTTGCGGCCCTGCGGGGAAACCCGCGTGCGGGGGACGCAGTTCCGACAGGGGCGCATTTGACGACGCAGGCGGAGCGATGGCGCCTCTCGCAATCGACAGCGTTCGCCCCCACTATGAGAAGACCAGATCATCAAAGGTGAGCGATGGCCGAGGCTGCGACGGGACTGGACCTGGGCCATGTGGCGGCCCTGCTGGCGGCGGGCGTGGTAGCGGTGCCTGTGTTCCGCAAGCTGGGGCTGGGCTCGGTGCTCGGCTATCTGGCGGCGGGGGTCGCCATCGGTCCTTTCGGTCTGGCCCTGTTCCGTGAGCCTGAAGTCATCCTGCACGTCGCCGAGTTCGGCGTGGTCATCTTCCTGTTCATCATCGGGCTGGAGATGCGGCCCAAGCGCCTGTGGGGGATGCGGCGGGAGATTTTCGGCCTCGGTTCTGCACAGGTCGGGCTGGCGGGGCTGGCCCTGACCGGCGTGGCGATGGCGGCAGGGGTTTCGGCGCCGGTGGCCTTTGTCGGGGCGATGGGCTTCGTCATGTCCTCGACCGCCGTCATCATCCAGATGCTGGAAGAGCGCGGCGACCTGCCCACGCCCGGCGGCCAGAGGGCGGTCAGCATCCTGTTGTTCGAGGATCTGGCTATCGTGCCCCTGCTGGCCATCGTCGCCCTGCTGGGCGCGTCCCTTGGGCATGCGGCCGAGAGCGAGACGCCGCTGTGGCGGTCGATTGGACTGGCGCTGGCGGCCCTGGCGGGGGTGCTGGCGGTCGGGGTCTACGCCATCAATCCGGCGTTCCGATTCCTGGCCCGCAACGGCGGGCGTGAGGTGATGACGGCCGCCGCCCTGCTGGTGGTGGCGGGCACGGCGTGGATCATGGACGAGGTCGGCCTGTCGATGGCGATGGGCGCCTTCCTGGCCGGGGTGCTGCTGTCGGACTCGGCTTTCCGGCACCAGCTGGAAGCCGATGTGGAGCCGTTCCGCGCCATCCTGCTGGGCCTGTTCTTCCTGTCGGTGGGCATGGCGCTGGACATCGGCGTGGTCATCAACGACTGGCGCATCATCGTCGCCGGGCTGGCCGCCTTCATGGCGGTCAAGGCGCTGGTCATCTATGTCGTCGCCCGCCTGTTCAGGGCGCGCCATCATGAAGCGGTCGAGCGGGGGGCCCTGTTCGCCCAGGGCGGCGAATTCGCCTTCGTCCTCTACGGCGCGGCGGCCGGCGCCGGGGTGATCGACGCCCAGGCCAGCGCGGCCCTGACGGCCATCGTCATCCTGTCCATGGCGCTGACGCCGCTGACGACGCTGGCGTTGAAGCGCTTCCTGCCGAAGGAGGCGGGCCTGTCGCCGGAAGAGGCCGAGGGCGTCGACGCCGCCGAGGGTCTGGGCGGCCAAGTGTTGATCATCGGCTTCGGCCGCTTCGCGCAGGTCGTGTCCCAGCCTCTGCTGGCGCGCGACGTGGACGTGTCGATCATCGAGAACGACGTGGAGATGATTCAGGCGGCGGGGAACTTCGGCTTCAAGGTCTATTACGGCGACGGCACGCGGCTGGACACGCTGCGGGCCTCGGGCGCGGGGCGGGCCGAGGCGGTGCTGGTCTGCGTCGACAGGCCCGAGACCGCCGACCGCATCGTCCAACTGGTCAAGTCCGAGTTTCCGGGCGTGAAGCTTCTGGTTCGCGCCTTCGACCGGGGGCATTCGTTGCGCCTGATCCAGGCGGGCGTGGACTATCAGGTGCGCGAGACCTTCGAATCTGCGCTCAAGTTCGGTCAGGCCGTGCTGGAGGAACTAGGCCTGCCGCAGGACGAAGCTGCTGAGGTCATCGCCGACGTGCGCCGCCGCGACGAGGCGCGGCTGGACCTGGAGGTCACCGGCGGTCTGGGGGCCGGGCGGGCCATGATGCGGGGCAATATGCCGACGCCCAAGCCGACTCCCTATATCAAGCCGCACCGCGAGGGGCGGCTGGTCAATGAGGACGAGGCCCCGGCGGAAGCGGTTCTCGAACCGGCGGAACGAAAGGCGGACTGATCGGGTATGGCGAACATCGACCTGGCCAAGCGGGCCTATGACCACGGCTGGCGTCTGGACCCCATCGTCCGCAGCCTGTTGGACACCGACTTCTACAAGCTGCTGATGTTGCAGCTGATCTGGCGGCGGTTCCGCGACGTGCCGGTGACTTTCTCGGTGATCAACCGCACGACTTCGGTGCGGCTGGCCGAAGAGGTGGACGAGGCCGAACTGCGCGCCCAACTGGACCACGCCCGGTCCCTGCGCTTCACCAACCGCGAGCTGATCTGGCTGGGCGGCAACACCTTCTATGGGGTGAAGCAGATATTCAGCCCTGATTTCCTGGCGTGGCTGGCCGAGTATCGTCTGCCGGAATACGACCTCTCGCGCAGCGCCGACGGCCAGTATCGGCTCGAGTTTTCGGGAAGCTGGGCCGACGTCACCCTGTGGGAAATCCCCGCCCTGTCGATCCTGAACGAGCTGCGCAGCCGCCGCGCCCTGCGCCGCATGGGCCGGTTCGAACTGGACATCCTCTATTCGCGCGCCAAGACCCGGCTGTGGAGCAAGATCGAGCGGCTGAGAAAGCTGGAGCCGCTGGCCCTGTCTGACTTCGGCACGCGACGCCGCCACGGCTTTCTGTGGCAGGGCTGGTGCGTCGAGGCGCTGAAGGAGGGGCTGGGAAGCGCCTTCATCGGCACCTCAAACGTGCTGCTGGCGATGAACAACGACCTTGAGGCCATCGGCACCAACGGCCACGAACTGCCGATGGTCCTGGCGGCGATGGCGGGCGAGGACGAGGCGGCCCTGCGCGCCGCGCCCTATCGGGTGCTGGAGGAATGGCGCGCGGCCTATGACGGCAATCTGCTGATCGCCCTGCCGGACGCCTTCGGAACGCAGGCGTTTCTGGACGACGCGCCTGACTGGCTGGCCGACTGGAAAGGCTTCCGCCCCGATTCCGCCCCGCCGATCGAGGGCGGCGAAATCATCATGAAGTGGTGGGCGTCCAAGGGCCGCGACCCGCGCCAGCGGCTGCTGGTTCTGGCCGATGGATTGGACGTCGACGGCATCGAGGCGGCCCACGCCCACTTCAAGGGCCGGGTGCGCACCAGCTTCGGCTGGGGCACGAATCTGACCAATGACTTCCGCGACTGCGCCCCTGTCGAGGCGCCGGAACTGCTGCCCCTGTCGCTGGTGTGCAAGGTGACGCAGGCGGCGGGCCGCCCGGCGGTCAAGCTGTCGGACAACGTCGAAAAGGCCACCGGCGACCGCGCCGAGATCGAACGCTATCTGCGCGTCTTCGGCGAGGCGGGGCGGGGGCGTCAGGCTGTTCGCGTCTGAACGGAACCGCCAAGCTTGGCTGGGCATTGACTCGCCAGCGGCCGTGGACGCCGCCCTCACCCAGCAGGACGCCCCTCATGACCACCTACAACGTCGGCTATATCATCGGCAGCCTGGCCAAGGGCTCGATCAACCGCAAACTGGCCAAGGCCCTGGTTCGGCTGGCGCCGGACAAGCTGAACATGACCGAGATCAGCTTCGCCGATCTGCCGCTCTATTCCTACGATTACGACGCCGACTATCCGGCCGTCGCCAACGACTTCAAGGCGGCGATCAAGGGCTCGGACGCCATCCTGATTGTTACGCCGGAATACAACCGCTCCATCCCTGGCGGGCTGAAGAACGCCATCGACTGGGCCAGCCGCCCCTATGGGACCAATGTCTTCAAGAACAAGCCGACGGCGGTCATCGGGGCCTCCATCGGGGCCATCGGCACGGCGGTCGGACAGCAGGCCCTGCGCCCCATCCTGGGCTTCCTGAACGCACCGCAGATGAACGCGGTCGAGGCCTATATCCAGTTCAAGCCGGACCTGATCGACGATGACGGCAACGTCTCGGTTCCCGACACGGAACAGTTCCTGCGCGACTATATGGAAGCCTTCCACCAGCACATGGCGCGGGTGCTGACCGTCCTGCCGAGAGACGCCTGAGGGGGGCGTCAGGCGTCCAGCGACCAGACCCGCGTGCGCTTGACCTCCTGGTCCTCCAACTCGCGCGTTGTCGGCACCCGGTATTCGGCCAGCAGGCTGAGGCCTTCCTTAGGGAAGTAGGTGCGGCCGGGGTCGCCGACCAGCACGGTTGTCCCGGTCGCTCGCGCCTGTTTCAGCCACGCCAGCATCGCCTGCGCCATCGGCCCCTCATAGAAGACATCCCCTGCGCAGATCAGGTCGAACGACGCGGGCGCGGCATCCAGCAGATTGTCGGCGGTGAAGGCGATCTGAACGCCGTTGGCCTGCGCGTTCGCGGCGACGGCGGCGGCGCAGAAGGGGTCGATGTCGGCGGCCAGAACCGAGGCCGCGCCCGCCTTCATCGCCGCAATCCCCACCAGACCCGATCCGGCGGCCAGGTCCAGCACCCGGCGCCCCTCAACCGCCTGCGGATGGTCCAGCAACCAGCGCGCCAGCGCCTGTCCCCCCGCCCAGGCGAAGGCCCAGAACGGCGGAGGCAGGCCCATCTCGCCCAGTTCCTCCTCGGTCAGGCGCCAGATCGGCGTGACCTCATCGGCCAGCCACAGGGAGATTTCGGGCGTATGCGAAACGGGTTGAAGGCGGGTGTTATCGCGTATGAAGCGGGCAGGGTCGGCGATGCGCCTAGTCGAGCTCACGGGCGCCCTCGATGACGGCCTGATAGACCAGCGACCTGTCCGGCCCGCGCGTCATGTGCAGCAGCACCCAGGTCGAACCCTTGCGCGCCACGATGACCCGCAACTGATCGTTGAACACGCCGTCGGCGAACCCGGCGGGCGCCACCGTGTCGCTGAGCAGGATCAGGGCGCCCATGCCCGAGCCGCAGCGGGCGATGCCGGTGCAGGAGAAGACGGTCTCATAACCGCCCTCGCGAAGGGCGTCTTCATAGTGCCGGGCCATGTCGATCGACGCGATGGCGGGGCGGACGACGTAGTCCAGATGATTGATCTGACCCTGGATGCGATGGGCGTCTTCGGTGGCGGCGCCTTCGGCCACGGCTGCGGTCGGCAAGGTGATCTCGGCCACCGACAACTGCCGCCAGGCGCGAATACGCGCCCCGTCCAGGCGCGGCAGGTCCCTGTAGTCGCGGGCGCCGCGCACGTCTTCCGCATGGAATGGCGCGGTGACGGAAGCCAGCGCTGAGAGCGGCGCGGCTGTCGTCAGGAAAGCAGCGACGAGGGCGAGAAGACTACGCATGAGGGCAAGCTAGGGGGCGCTGAAGCTCGTGGCAATAAAGTCAGCACGGGCTGATAAAAGTCAGGTTGACATGACACGACTATGATGTCAGGTTTTCATGACATAAAGTCAGGAGCGCCTGCTATGCTGACCCTTTCCAAGCAATACACCCCGGCGGGACGCCGCTATGTCCTGCGCACCTTCGCCTTCATGATTCCCTACATGTTGATTTGCGTGGCGATGATGACCACGGACGCTTTTGACGAACTGATGGGCAAGCCGGCAGGATGGGCGCTGGCGGCGGCGGTCGCCGCGCCGGTGGTGGGCCAGCTCTGGGCCACCCTGGCCTTGATGCGCGAAAGCGACGAGTTCGTGCGCATGGTCACCGCCAAGCAGTTCATCATCGCGTCGGGACTGGCGATGGCGGCGGCGACGTTCTGGGGCTTCGGCGAGAGTTTCGCCGGGGCGCCGCATCTGCCGGCCTGGCTGATCTATCCGCTGTTCTGGGCTGCGTTCGGCCTGGTGGCGCCCTTCATCCGGTCGTCGAACTGATGAAGAACAAGCTGAAGTTGCTGCGCGCCGAGCGTAACTGGACCCAGGAGCAGTTGGGCCAGGCGCTGGGCGTATCCCGCCAGGCGGTCAACGCTCTGGAGACAGAGAAGCATGACCCTTCGCTGGATCTGGCCTATCGCATCGCCGCCCTGTTCGAGCGGCCGGTCGAGGACATCTTCGAGAACCCGCACGCCTGACGCGTAAAGTCAGGAAAACCTTACTCTCCTGTTTCGCTTCATCGCCTTCATCCTCGGGCCTGATCCGAGGGGCGAACCCTGCTGTGCGCTGAACAGCGGGCAGGGCCGACACATAAGGAAACGCCATGACCAAGATCTCCGCTCCCGCCAAGATACTGCGCGCCTTCATCCTGGCCGCCGCCGTCGGCTTCAGCGTCGCCAGTATCGTCTCGCCTGCCCAGGCCGAACCGGCCGTTGCCGAGGCGCCCGCCTTCGTCTCCGACCGCCTGTCGGTCGAGGTGATCGGGCAGGGGCCAGACGTGATCCTGATCCCCGGCTTCGCCTCTTCGCGCGAAGTCTGGCGGCCGCTGGCCCGGCGCCTGTCGGCCTCGCATCGCGTTCATCTGGTGCAGCTGGCGGGCTTTGCAGGCGAGCCGTGGGCGCACGGGGACGGCGCCTTCGTTCAGCCGGTCGTCGATGAGTTGGCCCGCTATGCGGCGACGCTCAACAGGCCTGCCGTCATCGGCCATTCGATGGGCGGGCTCAGCAGTCTGCTGTTGGCGCAGCAGCATCCCGAGGCGGTCAGCCGCGTGATGAGCGTGGACAGCCTGCCCTTCTTCAGCGCCATGTTCGGCCCGCAGGTCACGCCGCAGACGGCCCAGCCCTTCGCCGATCAGGCCGCCGCCGCCATTCTGAGCGCAGACGAGGCGGCCTTCCGTGTTCAGCAGCAGCAGACGGCCGTGGGCATGATGCGAAACGAGGCCGGGCGCAGCGCCATGGTCGATTGGTCGATGGCCTCTGACCGACAGGCGATGGCGTCCGCCATCAGCGAAGTGATGACGACCGACGCGCGCCCCGGACTGGCGGCCATGACCACGCCGGTCTGGGCCGTCTACGCCTCGGATGCGAACGGCGGGGCGCCCGCCGTCCTGGCCGACGCCGTCTGGAGCCGCGAGTACGCCGCCTTGCCGGGCGTGACGTTGAAGCGCGTCGACGACGCCCGGCACTTCATCATGATCGATCAGCCGGAGCGGCTGAACGCCCTGATCGACGCCTTCCTCAAGAGCGAGGACTGACCGCTGATCAGGCGGCCGGCGCCTTCAGCCGCAGGTCGTCGGTCACGTCGCCCGACTTGATCGGAGCGCCCTCGAACTCGCCCGCATACTCCGGCGACAGGGCGCTCTGGAAGGCCGACAGCGGCAGGGTCAGGTAGTAGGCGCCCTCGACGTAGGGACCGACCGCATAGGCGTCGAGCAGGAAGGTCAGGCCCCCCGCCTTGCCCGGCGTGGAGCCCGGAGCCAGCGTCACGGCCACGTCTTTCAGCTTGGGACAGGTCCACATCTCGCCGGTGGTCGAGACGGGCGTGGCGCCGGGACGCTTGGTCTTGGCGGTGTTCACCGCCTGGCACAGGGCGCGCTCCAGATTGGTCTTGTCGGCCTTTTCGGCGAGCAGATCGGCGGCGGCGATGCGACGGCCTTCGGACTTGTCCCACAGCAGGCCCGTGGCCACGGTGTTCGGGTGGGCGCCCCCCGAATAGTCGAAGTCGGTCCGCATCAGGCTGAACAGGCGGCCGGTCTCGATCGGGGCGCCGTAGACGATTGTTTTTTCATAGGGGGGCATGCCTTCCGGCGAACCCGCCTCGGTGCGGTCGGCCTGGGCCCCCTCGGCGTATTCTTTCAGCTTGGCCACCTCGTCGCGGTACAGCGGGGTGTAGAGCGCCGGATAGGACAGCACGGCCTCGGGCAGGCTCAGGCTGACCTTGGCGTAGGGCGTGGCGCTGTCGTACTTCAGCGGCCCTTCGACGGCATGGGCGGAGGCGGTCGGCGCAGCAGGGGCCTCCTTCTTCTCATTGCGCTGGCACGCTGCGAGCGAGGCCGCGACGGCGGCGGTGACGAGAAGGGCGCGAAGGGGGCGCGAAGGGATCATGCCGGGCTCCTTTGGAACGGTTCGATCAGAAAGCTAGGCCGTTGAACGCGATGGCGGCCAGAAGGATCAACCCCGCATCGCGATTTGATTTGAAAAGACGCAGGGAAAGTTTCGGATCGTCCGGCTGCAGTCGCCGCACCTGCCAGACAAAATGCAGGGCGTAGAGCGCCAGACCGACATAGAAGACCGGCCCCAGACCGGCGACGTACCCCGCCGCGCCCGCCAGGGCCACGGCCAGGATGTAAAAGACGGCCACGCCTTCCCTGACCTTGCCGCCCAGGGCGCGGGCCGAGGACTTCACCCCGGCCATGACGTCGTCCTCGATGTCCTGAAGCGCGTAGATGGTGTCATAGCCCAGGGTCCAGAAGACGCCGCCCGCGTAGAGCAGCCCCGCCGACAGGGCCAGGTTCCCCATCCGGTTCAGCCCCTCGGCCATCCAGTAGCTGTCGCCGCTGATCTTGACCTGCAGCACATAGAGCCAGCCCAGGGCGAACAGGCCCCCCGTCGCGGCCGCGAACCCCAGCAGGGCGCCCCAGTTGAAGGTCAGGCCCAGCCACGCCTGCGGCCACCAGGTGATGCGCTTCATGAAGGGATAGGCGGCCACCAGCCCCAGCGACAGGGCGCCCAGCAGCACCGACATCAGGTTCATCGTCAGCAGGATGCACAGGCTGATGAGGCTGAGGCCGCCGACGAAGGCCCAGGCCTGCTTCACGCTGATCTGACCTGCCGGAATGGGGCGCAGAGCGGTGCGGGCCACCCGGGCGTCGAAGTCGCGGTCGACGATATCGTTCACCGCACAGCCTGCCCCGCGCATCAGGGCGGCCCCGATGGCGAAGCCGATGATCAGCCACAGCTCATAGCCGCCGAACGGTCGATCATACTGGTTCAGCGCCAGCATGATCCCCTGCCAGCCGGGCAGCAGCAGCAGCCATGTCCCGATCGGCCGGTCGAAGCGGCCCAGCTTCAGCCAGGGCTTCAGACTCTCGGGCGCATGACGGTCGACCCAGTTCTGGCCGGCGGCGTCGGGAAGCGGGGCTGTGCTCATGCGGGCGGTCTTAACCCCTGTGTCCGCAGCCGGTCCAGCGCTTCGGCGTAACGGCGCGACAGCGGGGCCTCCAGCGCGCCCAGCTCCACCGTCCAGTCGCCTGAGCCTTCGGGCCGCAGTCCGGTCATCCTCGCGGCGTTGACCAGCCAGCCCCGGTGCGTCCGCACAAAGCCGAAGCGCGCCAGTTCGCCCTCGACCGCCGACAGGGTGACGCGCATCAGCGGTCTGCGCCCGTCGGCCAGCACGAACTCGACATAGTTGCCCGCCGAGGTCGCGGCCAGAATGTCGTTCAGCGGCGCTCGGATCAGCCGCCCCCCGTCGCGGATGTCGAAGCTGACGGGTCGCAGCGGAGTCTCGCGCGCCTCGCGCAGGCTGCGCGATCCCCAGAAAACGCCGACGAACAGGGCGTAGCTCAGCACATCCTTGCGCAGTTCATAGATGAACTTCTCGATAGGCGGTCCATAGTCATAGACCTCTCCCAGCAGGGCGTAGACCCCGTGCCGCATCCCCACCATCAGCACGACGTGCAGCAGGCTGAACAGGATGGCGGCGCCCAGATGCACGGCCAGAAACCGCCCCCGCGCCCGCCATCCTTCGTGCAACAGCGATGACGGCGCCGCGCCCGACGCCCGCCAGGGCAGCCAGATCAAAAGCATCAGCGCAAAGGCGCTGGACCCTTCCCACAGCCACGGCGCCCAGGGGCGCAGGTCCGGCCAGTCCGCCAGAACAGTCAGGGCGTTGACCACCAGAAACGCCAGGGTAACGGCGAGCAGGATCGTCCCGCCGGCCAGCAGGTCGCGTCTGTCCGCGCTTTTCGTCCCGACAGGCGCGCCGTTCGTCACTGACGCCTGCAACCCGGCCCCGGCGTCCGACTGTTCAGCCCCCGCGCCTTGCCGGGCGCGGGGCGCCCGAGGCACGGCCGATGGCGTCGTTTCCGTCATGTCAGGTCGTCCATGTCCTCAGAACCCCTCGCATCCGAAACCCCCGCAGCCCTGCGCCGCCATGATCTGGACTGGATCCGGGTCGGCGCCTTCATGCTGCTGATCCTCTACCACGTCGGCATGTTCTACGTGCCCTGGGACTGGCATGTGAACAGCCCGCAGCCGGTCGAATGGCTGGAGCCGGTCATGCAATTGACCAACCCCTGGCGGCTGACCCTGCTGTTTCTGGTCGCGGGCGCGGCGACCCGTTTCCTGTTCGACAGTCTGGAGGGCGAGGGGAAGGGTGCCGCGCGCCGTTTCGCCGGGTCGCGGACCTGGCGTCTGCTGCCGCCGCTGCTGTTCGCCATGTTCGTGATCGTGCCGCCGCAGTCCTATTACGAGGTTGTCGAGGCGGCTCAGGGGTTGGGCGTGGTCGATCCGGCGCGCTCGCCATGGCTGGCCGACTTCTGGGTGAAGTACGCCACGGCGTCCGGCGGCTGGTGCGACGCCGACGGCTGCCTGACTACGCCGACGTGGAACCATATGTGGTTCGTGGCCTATCTGTTCGTCTACAGCCTCGTGCTGGCGGGCCTGCTGGCGTTCGGGCGGGGTTTGCTGCCTGTGATCCAGTCAGGGCTGGAGCGCGTCTTGAAGGGCTGGGGCCTGCTCATCTGGCCGGTGTTGTGGCTGTTCCTGCTGCGCTGGACCCTGGCGCGGATCTTTCCGACGACCCACGCCCTGACCGACGACTGGTACAACCACGCGGTGTCGTTCAGCGCCTTCCTGTTCGGCTTTCTCAGCGTCCGCTCAGCGGTGCTGAAGGCAGCCTATGAACGGCTGCGGCGACCGGCGCTGATCCTGGCCCTGTGCGCCTGGGCGGGATGGGCGACCTATGCCTGGACCTATCGCGACGGCGGAACGCCGCCCGAAGCGCTGAGGGCCGCCATGCGACTGGTTTACGCCCTCGACCAGTGGTCCTTCATCGCCGCGGTGCTGGGCTATGGCGCGCGCTATCTGAACCGGGGCGGACCGTGGCTGCGCTATCTGACGGGCGGCGTCTTCTGCTTCTACATCGTCCACCAGACCCTCACCGTCGTCGCGGCCTATCACCTGTCCAAGCTGGGTCTGCCGCAGGGGCTGGAGGCGGGGCTGCTGGTCGCCGTCACCTTCGGCGGTTGCTGGGCGTCCTATGAGGCGGCGCGGCGCCTGGGACCGCTGGGCCTGGTGCTGGGAGTGAAGCGCAACGCCGGGCTTGCGCCTCGGAGCCGTCCGGTTAGGCTCGAGACCCGAGAACAGAAGCCGGTCGGACAGGACGGATGACGATACGCAGGAAGTCACCATTCCCCTGGCTGCTTGTCCTGACCTGGCTGGTGCTGCTGGGCGCGGCCGTCGGCGGCCTGTTGACGGGGGAGTTCAGCGTCACCTTCGTCGGCGCCGGGACCTTCCTGCTGACGCTTGTCCCGTTCTGGCTGGCGCCGCGCGTCGGGCTGAACCTGCCGATCGGCTTCGTCACCGCCATCGCCGTCTTCCTGTGCGCGACCCTGTTCCTGGGCGAACTGGGCGATTTCTACGAGCGTTACTGGTGGTGGGACGTGGTGCTGCACGGCGGTTCGGCAGTGGCCTTCGGCCTGGTCGGCGCCCTGCTGATGCTAATGCTGGTGCAGGGCAGCCAGTTGAAGGCCGCGCCCTTGACGGTGGCCTTCTTCGCCTTCTGCTTCGCCGTGACCATCGGCGCCCTGTGGGAGATCTGGGAGTTCATGCTGGACCAGGTGTTCGGCCTCAACACCCAGAAGTCCGGCCTGGTCGACACCATGTGGGACCTGATCGTCGACTCCATCGGCGCCCTGATCGGGGCGGGCGCCGGCTGGGCCTATCTGAAGGGGCGCGAAGGCGGGCCGCTGGTGCGGGCCATGCGCGCTTTCATCGACAGGAACCGGCGCCTGTTCGGCGGCTGACGACGCCTATTCCGCCAACCGCCCCGGCGCTGCATCGGCGGAGAAGACGATCGCAGGGTCCGGCTCGCGGCATTCCAGACCGGGCCGGTCCAGACGGCGCAGGACGTGGCGCAGGATGTTCAGCCGCGCCGTCTTCTTCTTGTCGGTCGCCACCACGGTCCAGGGGGCATAGTCGACATGGGTGCGCTTCAGCATTTCGTCGCGGGCGGCGGAATACGCGCTCCAGCGGGCCTGAGCCTCGGCGTCCAGGGCTGAGACCTTGAAACGCTTCAGCGGATGGTCGACGCGCTCCTCCAGACGGCGGGCCTGTTCGTCGCGGCTGATGTCCAGCCACAGCTTGATCAGTAATGTCCCCGACTGGGTCAGCATCCGCTCGAAATGCGGAGCGTCGTGCAGAAAGCGCTCATGTTGCTCCGGCGTGCAGAAGCCCATGACGGGCTCGACCCCGGCCCGGTTGTACCAGGAGCGGTTGAAGATCACGATTTCGCCCGCCGCCGGCAGATGGGCGGCGTAGCGCTGGAAGTACCATTGGGTCGTCTCGCGCTCGGTGGGCTTGGGCAGGGCGACGACCCGCGTCTGGCGCGGCGCCATATACTCGGTCATCCGCTTGATCGCCCCGTCCTTGCCGGCGGCGTCGCGCCCTTCGAAGACGATGACGACCTTCAGCCCCTGTTCGATGGCCCAGGCCTGAGTCTCGACCATCTGGATCTGCAGGGCTTCGAGGATGTCGGCATAGTCATCCTTGGCCATCGGCGCGTCCCTGTGTCGTGATGTATCGACCTTGCGATGAAACAGCGGGCGTCGCCAGCCCGAGTTCCAACCTCTTCTCCGGGTCAGCATCCCGAAAAGGAGATTTCGACCTGAACTATCGGAAGTTGTCGTATGCAGCCCTAGAAGGGCGCAGGTTTTTCGTCAGTTCTGCGGCTAATCCTGTTGTCTGTCCGGCGATATGCTGATGTCGGACGATATTGGGGGCCCAGCGGGACGCGGAGGCCCGAGCAGGCGGGGCGCGACCTGTGCGGCAGGCGCCGAATTAACTGTAAAGCCCGTACGCCCCTATTCGCTTTACAGTTGACCGCTGTGGATAGTCGGGTGACAACATCGCTGCAGTCCGGATTTCACGTGGGGTCCAAACCCGCGTCTTGCTCCTTCGCCTGAACGAGCTTGTCCAGATGGGCTGACGGGCGATCCTGCAAGGACGTCCGCCTGGAAAAGCGCGTTTACGGAGACGCAATATGGCGACCGGCACGGTCAAGTGGTTCAACCCCACCAAGGGCTTCGGCTTCATTCAACCCGACACCGGCGGCTCGGACGTTTTCGTCCACATCACCGCCGTTCAGAAGGCTGGTCTGGTGGGCCTCGATGAAAACGCCAAGGTCGAATACGAGCTGGAAACCCAGCGCGGCAAGACCTCGGCTGTGGACCTCAAGGTTCTCTAAGGCCAAGAATCCTAACGGATTCTAAGAAGAGACGCGGAGGGCGACCTTCGCGTCTTTTTTGTTGGGCGCTTGTCGCGAACTCAGGGCGTCAGCTCCGCGCGGAGGCGATCCGGCGTCAGGCCGCCCGCCCGCAACTCGGCCAGGGTGACGGAGCGGTCGCGCTTGGCGTAGCGGCGGCCGTCCGGTCCGGCCAGCAGGCGGTGGTGTCGATAGACGGGCGCGGGCCAGCCCATCAGGGCCTGGATCAACCGCTGGATATGGGTCGCTTCGAACAGGTCCTGGCCGCGAATGACATGGCTGACCTTCTGCAGGGCGTCGTCGTGGGTCACCGCCAGATGATAGGCCGTCCCGGCGTCCTTGCGCGCCAGCACCACGTCGCCCGCCGTCTCCGGCCGCACCTTGATGCGGCCGGTTTCGCCGTCGGGGCCTAAGCCTTCCTCGATGAACTTCAAGCCGTCCCAGGCGGCGCCGCCCAGCGCCTCCCTGGCGCGATCCAGCGACAGCCGCCAGGCGAAGGGGCGCCCTTCCGCCAGCAGACGCGCTTCTTCTTCGACCGGATGGGGGCCGGGCCGGGCCGCCTCCGCGGGGCCGTGGGGCGCATCGCCGATGGCGTCCAATATCTCCTTGCGGGTGCGGAAGCAGCGGTAGAGCAGGCCGTGGCGGTCCAGCGTCTCCACCACGGCGGCGTAGTCGGTCAGGTGATCGGACTGACGCCGTACGGACGTCTCCCAATCCAGCCCCAGCCAGGCCAGATCCTCGAAAATCCCGACCTCGAACTCGGGCCGACACCGCGTCGGGTCGATATCTTCGATCCGCAGCAGGAAGCGCCCGCCCGCATCCTTCGCCGCCCTCCAGGCCGTCAGGGCCGAGAAGGCGTGGCCCTTGTGCAGGCGGCCGGTGGGCGAAGGCGCGAAACGGGTGACGAACATGGCGGCGACGAAACGGGTCAGACCCGCTTCAAGGCTCCTGCCTTCTCGGCCTGATCTACGGCGGCGCGGATGTCGGCCTCGGACACGAAGTCGAACTGGGCGATCAGGTCTTCGAGGGTGAAGACGTGCTGCGACAGCGCCCAGTGCATGGCGTGGGCGACAGGGCCGGCGTAGGCGGGGGCCATCATGGCGGTGCGGCTGTAGCGGGTCAGCGCTTCACGATGGGGCAGGGTGAAGCGGTGAGCGCGCGGCGTCAGCCGTTCCTGCGCCATGGCGATCTCATCGCGGAAAGCAGGCGAGGCGGCCAGTTGCGCTAGCCTCTGGCCCAGCCCGGCCAGGTGCTGTTGCAGGGCGCGGCCGCCGTCCTGACCGGATGGCGGCAGATACGCCCGGAAGGCCGGGTCCTGCATGGCCGCCTGTTCCAGCAGGTTGAAGATGATGCGGCCATGCAGGGAGGCGATGGAGTAGGTGACGTGCAGAGAGGCCGCGTCCTGAGCGAGGGCGTCGTGATAGCAGCCGCGCGGCAGATAGAGCACGTCGCCCGGCCGCATCATCACCTCGGCCTGAAGGCGGCCTTTCGTCTGGTCGAGCCAGCGGCGCATGTCGCCGACGTCGGACGGCATCTCGACCGGGGCGTTGGCGCGGTTTTCATAGATGCGCCACAGCTTCTCGCCCTCGGTCTGGACGGCGAAGACATCGGTCAGGTCGAAGTGGGCGCCGAAGGCCTGCACCCCCTTGAACGAGCAATAGATGTTGGCGCCTGCGCTGGCGGCGAAGGTGCGGCTCAGCATTGAGGACAGGTCTGCGATGGGCTCAGTCAGGTCCTGCACGTCGCCAGCGATCAGGCTGGCGCCTTCAGCGACGAACAGCGCCACCTTGGCCGGATCGGGCCGAAAGGCGGGGCCCGATTGGGTTGGAAGCGTGCGGCAATAGCGTTCGGGCGGCACGGGCTCGGTGTTCTGCACCAGTTTCAGCGTCTGGGCGGTCCAGATCGACGGCTGGTTCAGCAGGCCGTTGAACGTGGTCCAGTCCAGCAGCGACCGCTTGGCGGCGCCTTCCTCAGCGGGAATGTACAGCGGTTTTCGGCCGTGGAACTCCGCAAAGAAACGATCAGGCGTGATCGGGTGTAGAAGATCGTCCAGAGTACGCATGGCGCGATGCTAAAGCGGCGCCGTTTTTCTGTCGATACGATGCCATGGCCTCAGCTCCGTCTCCCGCCTCCGTCGCCGCCGCACGCGAGGCTCTGGCCGCCGCCGATCCGGCGTTGGCGCGGGCGCATGCCTCGACGCCCGTGTTTGAATGGCGGCTGCGGACCGGCGGCTATGAAGGTCTGTTCCGCATGATCGTGGAGCAGCAGGTCTCAGTGGCGGCCGCCGCCTCGATCTGGAAACGGGTGGTCGAAGGGCTGGAGGGGCAGGTGACGCCTGACGCCGTTCTGGCGCGCGACGTCGAGACGCTGCGCACCTTCGGCCTGTCCGGCCAGAAGGCGAAATACGGCCATGAGATCGCCCGCGCCCAGACCGAGGGGCGCATCGACTTCGACCATCTGGAGCGGCTGGACGACGCCCAGGCCATCGCCGCCCTTGTGGCCATCAAGGGGGTGGGGCGGTGGACGGCCGAGACCTTCCTGATGTTCTGCGAGGGCCGACTGGATGTCTTTCCCGGCGGCGACGTGGCCCTGCAGGAGGCCATGCGCTGGGCGGACCGCGCCGAGGACCGTCCGAACGAGAAACAGGCCTACGCCCGCGCCGAGATATGGCGGCCGCATCGCGCGGTGGCGGCGCATTTGCTCTGGGGGTGGTATGGTGGCGTTCGGCGCGGCGAAATCGCGCTGGACGAGGGGGCCTGACTCTCGTCTTCACGAAGGCCGGGGGCGACCCCGAAGACGGCGCCGGGCGGCGCCTTGGGGATGATGACGATGTTGGAGCCGATCGCGGGCGCAGACCTGGTTCGTCCGGCTGCGGTACTTCCGTTGCTGGATTTTGCGGGCGTGGCCGTCTTCGCCGCCACCGGCGCCCTGGCCGCGTCCCGGGCCAAGCACGATGTTCTGACCTTCGCCTTCTTCGCCGCCGTTACCGGCATGGGCGGAGGCACGTTGCGCGACCTTTTGATCGGGGCGCCGGTCTTCTGGGTGCAGGACTGGGTCTATGTGGCGGTCTGTCTGGTGGTGGCGGTCGGTTTCTGGCTGCTGGGCGCGCGCTCGTGGCGGTTCCGGGCCTTGCTGTGGCTGGATGCGGTCGGGCTGGCCGCCTATGGCGTCATGGGAGCGGCCAAGGCGGCGTCCTATAATGCGGCGCCGCTGATCTGCATCGTCATGGGGGTGCTGACGGCCTGTTTCGGCGGCATCGTGCGCGACGTGCTGGCGCACCAGCCCTCCATCCTGCTGCGACGCGAACTGAACATCACGGCGGCGCTGGTGTCCGCCAGCGTCTTTGTCGGCCTGAAGGCGCTGATGGTTGGGACCTGGCCTGCGGTCGGCGCCGGGCTGGCGGCGGGATTCATGCTGCGCGCCGGCGCCTTGCAGTGGGGTTGGAGCTTGCCGGCCTTCCCCAGTTATGGTCGTCGCCCATGACGCCGCCGTCACGAAAACTCCTCATGCCGGTCATGGCGATGCGAGGGAATCAGGCGTAGGGTTTCCTGCATCAGACCAAGGAAGGAGACGTGTCTTCAGTCCTGTCGCGTCGATAACCCCCCGTATCTGCGGGAGGGCCTGATGCAGGTCCTGTCCCGCCCGCCGTCCGGCTTTCCAGCCCTGGTGCTGAACGCCGATTTCAGGCCCTTGTCCTATTTCCCCCTGTCGTTGTGGCCTTGGGAAGAGGTGGTCAAGGCCGTGTGGCAGGACCGCGTCGACGTGGTCGCCACCTATGACAAGGTTGTCCGCAGCCCTTCGCTGGAGATGCAGCTGCCCAGCGTGGTCTGTCTGAAGTCCTATGTGGACCAGGACCGCAAACCGGCCTTCACCCGTTTCAACGTCTTCCTACGCGACGGTTTCGCCTGCCAGTACTGCGGCGAGCCGGGTACGTCCCAGGACCTGACCTTCGACCACGTCATCCCGCGCTCGCGCGGCGGGCGCACGACCTGGCAGAATATCGTCGCCGCCTGCGGCCCCTGCAACCTGAAGAAGGGCGGCCGCACGCCCGGCCAGGCTCACATGCCCCTGCGCCGCACCGCCCACCAGCCCAGCGCCTGGCAGCTTCAGCAGGCGGGTCGCCGTTTCCCGCCCCACTTCCTGCACCAGAGCTGGCTCGACTATCTCTATTGGGACATAGAGCTCGAACCTTAGGGTTCTTTTCAGTTGCTCGAAATGGCTCAAACACCCTTGTGGTGGGCAGGTTCAGGGTTCGTTCTTTTCCCGCTGATTTCTCGATTATCCTCCGAAATCCTCCCGGCTGGTGACCATGTGGTGACCAAAGCCGGGACCAGAAACGGGAGCCCTCGTGGGCCCGAGGAGAGATCGAATGGTTCAGAACCCCAGGTCCGGAAAGATCACCAAACGCCTGGTCGACGCCCTGACGTCTGAAGGGGTGCGCTTCACCCTTTGGGACACGCAGCTCAAGGGTTTCGGGGTGCGCGTCGCCGTCAGCGACACCAAAACCTACGTCGTTCGATACAGGACGATCGGCGGCGCCGACCGCCTCCTTCACATCGCTCGCCATGGCGTTGTGACCGCCGAAGAAGCCCGCGAAAGAGCTGCTGCTGTGCTGGCCGAAGTCGCGTCAGGTGGTGACCCTCAGGGGACCAAAGTCGAACGACGTGAAGAATTGACGATGTCGGAGCTCTGCGACCTCTACATGAAGGAGGGCGTGACGATGAAGAAGGCGACGACCCTTCGCATCGACCGCATCCGCATCGCTCGCCATATCAAACCGCGCCTGGGCAGGATGAAGGTCACCGATATCGGCCGAGCGGACATCGAGCGGCTGATGGTCGACGTCGGATCGGGACGCATTCGTGGGGAGGCGACGCCCCATACGCGCGGCGGCATTCATGCGGCCTCGCGGACGGTCGGTCTGCTGGGCGGCATCTTCACGTTCGCCGTTGAGCGGGAGTTCGTGAAGACCAACCCAACGCGCGGCGTGAAGCGCTACAAGGACAACCGCCGGGATCGCTTCCTTTCGCCGGCCGAATTGGCCCGGCTCGGTGACGTTCTGGCGGACCTCGAAAAGCACGGGGGCGATCCGCGCCACATCAACATCATCCGCCTTCTCGCGTTGACCGGCGCCCGCAAGAACGAGATCGCCAAGCTCAAGTGGTCGGAGATTGATCGCACCATGGGGATGCTTCGGCTTGAAGATTCCAAGACAGGCGCGAAGGTCATCCGTCTCGGGAGCGCGGCGCTGAAGTTGATCGAGAGCCTGCTCTCGAACGGGAGCATCTATGTGTTCCCGGATCGGAGGGATCCCACACGTCCGATCGCCAATCTCGACTGGGCCTGGGTCGGCATCCGCAAACGGGCCGGGATGGAAGACCTGCGGATCCATGACCTTCGGCACAGCTTCGCGAGCGCGGGGCTGGCCGGCGGAGAAGGGCTTCAGCTTATCGGCAAACTGCTCGGTCACAGTCACGTCAGCACCACCAGCCGATACGCCCACCTGGCGGACGACCCGGTTCGGGCTGCGGCGGACAGGATCAGCGAGAGCGTGGCCGCCTCTCTCGCGGGCTGGTCGGTTGAAGAAGGACAGACGGCCCACTGAAAGAAGGCCGCCCGGCAGATCGCCGGGCGGCCGAAGAGACTGGATGGGATTGGGAGCTAGGCGCTCTCGTGAGCGGCCTCGCCCCAATGTCCCGCCTGACGTGGCTGGCTCGACGAGGACCTGAGGCCCGAGAGCTGGCTGCGCGCCCACTCGTGCAGCAGGCTCTTGGGGTAGTAGGGCGTCCGCCCGAGGTGGGTACAGGGCGGTCCGTCAGACCGCGTGCAAAACACCTTCGCCAAGGTCGATGGCGACAGGCGGATGCCCATGCGCAGAAGCTCGGTTGAAGCTTCCTTGCGGGTCAGTAGCATTTCCTCAGTTCCGTGAAGATGTAGACCGGCCATGTGGCGCTCCTTTCCGTCTGAACCAGAACTGTAATCAAGCAAGCACTGGCAGCAATGAACTGCAACCGGCGAACCTGCGGGGATTATTGAGGAAAATGTCGGTGCCTTGTCCGATCTGTTCCGCTCGGTTTCTATTGGATCGATCTCTTCTGTTCTCTCACGCCCTTGTGATGACGCGTGCCCAGCGTCACGGCTTGGTCCGGGTCTGCGGGGGCGCCTGCAGGTAGTCGGCGTGTGCTGCGGTTATCGGATGCGCTCGCCTCCGCAGTTTCTTAAGAGCGGGGTTTTGGACACTGGGACGACCGGAATGGAGCTAGAAGACGTGCCGGCGAGCTCGGCCGGTGTATCGCAAGCCACACTGACACCAGCCCTGAAGGTGCGGTCGGCGTCCCGATTTCTTGCTGCTCTTCCTGTCGGCGGTCTTTCGCAGGCGGAGGTCGATAAGCTGGTCGGCATCCTCTTGAGGTCGAATGACCTCGTCTCGCAGGTGCCTAACCCACAACGCCGGGGCGGACGAACCCGAGAATGGTGAGGTGTAGCGTGGGAAGACGAGCAAAAGCAGGAAAGCCAAGCCCCTCGGCCACGTCGTCTCCATCCCAAGACATTGCGATCCGCGCGGGCATCGTCGCTCAACGCCTGCTCGCCGAGCTTGGCCTGCACTATCTTGAGGATCTAGCGCCTGACAGCGCCCGCGAGCTCCTCCGCGCGGCTTGGCGTGAAGCCGCCGGCCAGATGTTTCAGGGACCAGACCTGGATGTCGTTCAGGCGGAGATCGACATCATGATCGACAGCCTGGACATGACGGAGCCGCCACCGCCGATGCGTCGTTCCGAAATGCACTGACGTGATGTCTTGGTTCGAACGGTGGCGGCGGCTATCGGAAGTCCCGCGTCCTCACCCGAATGCCTTCAAGCGACAGGTCAGGGATGTAGATGTCCCGTGCCTTCGGCGTCCGGGCGTCCGGCGCACTGCCGCGGTAGACCTCGTCGCCCCGCCCATGCGGCAACCGGAACTCGCCCCTCCGGCCTAGGGACGCCAGGAGGTCCGAGCCGTCGTGCAGACGTTCAGCGACGATGTGCACCACCTCACCCTCGCGCTCCACCCTGCCGTCAACCACCAGCAGGCTGGCGCCCAGCACCACGCGCCGTTGCTGCTCGTAGAGGCTCGGCCAGATCACCAGATTGGCGACGCCGGTTTCGTCCTCGATGGTGATGAACATCACTCCCTTGGCCGATCCCGGCTTCTGGCGGACCAGGACCAGACCGGCGACACGGGTCAGGCGGCGGTCGCGCATGGCCGTGCCGTCCGCGCAGGTTATCACATGCCGGGCCTGGAGTTCATCGCGCAGGAAGGCGAGCGGGTGATCTCGCAGCGTCACCCCGACATGGGTGTAGTCCTCCACCACCTCTTGGCC
Source organism: Brevundimonas sp. S1H14 (assembly GCF_047716865.1). Classification (NCBI taxonomy): domain Bacteria; kingdom Pseudomonadati; phylum Pseudomonadota; class Alphaproteobacteria; order Caulobacterales; family Caulobacteraceae; genus Brevundimonas; species Brevundimonas sp. S1H14. The sequence continues at coordinate 779,894 of NZ_CP136679.1, forward strand.
GGCGGGCATGGCCGGCAAGGTCGCGTCCGGCTCGTTCACCTCGGACGCCAACTCTCCCGCCTCCGCCGAGGCCGCCGCGAACAGCGGCAGCGGATCGTCGCGCAAGGCCTTTATCGACCAGAGGGCGTCGCGGCGCGCCAGGCGCAGCCCGTCCAGAAAGGCGTCGGCCTCGGCCAGTCGCGTCAGGGCGCCGACGGGCGTCATCGCCCGTCGCCACAGGTCGTCGATGGTCGCGAAGGGCCGATCCCCGCGGTTCGTCACCAGGCGGGCGGCGTCGCCGTTGGACAGCCCGCGGACCATGCGCAGCCCCAGCCGAACCGCGAACCGGTCTTCCCGATCCGTCGGCTCCAGGGTGCAGTCCCATCGCGAGCTGTTGACGCAGACCGGACGGACCTCGATCCCGTGCTCGCGGGCGTCCCGTACGATCTGGGCCGGCGCATAGAACCCCATCGGCTGGGCGTTCAGCAGGGCCACGCAGAAGACGTCCGGGTGATGGCATTTGAGCCAGGACGAGGCATAGGCGATCAGGGCGAACGAGGCCGCGTGGCTCTCGGGAAAGCCATAGGACCCGAAACCTTCCAGCTGACTGAAGGTCTTCTCGGCGAACTCGGCCGTATAGCCCCGCTCGACCATCCCCCCGATCAGCTTGTCCTTGAAGTGGCTGACCCCGCCGGTGAATTTGAAAGTGGCCATGGCCCGGCGCAGCTGATCCGCCTCCGACGCCGTGAACCCCGCACATTCGATCGCCACCCGCATCGCCTGCTCCTGGAACAGGGGCACGCCGAGGGTCTTGCCCAGAACCTTCTCCAGTTCCGGCTTGGGAAAGACGACCGGCTCCTTCCCCTCGCGGCGCCGGAGGTATGGATGGACCATGTCGCCCTGAATGGGCCCCGGCCGCACGATGGCGACCTCGATCACCAGGTCGTAGAAGGTGCGCGGCTTGATGCGCGGCAGCATGGCCATCTGCGCGCGGCTTTCGATCTGGAAGACCCCGAGCGTGTCGGCCTTGCGGATCATGGCGTAGGTCTTCGAGTCCTCGGCCGGGATCGAGGCCAGGTCGAGGTCCATGGCCTTGTGCTCGCGCAGCAGGTCGAACCCGCGCCGCATGCAACTGAGCATGCCCAGGGCCAGAACATCGACCTTCATGAACTTCAGGGCGTCGATGTCATCCTTGTCCCATTCGATCACCTGACGGTCCTTCATCGCCGCCGGCTCGATGGGAACGAGATCGTCCAGACGGTCGTCCGTCAGGACGAAGCCGCCGGGATGCTGCGACAGATGTCGGGGAAAGCCGATCAGCTGGCGCGACAGGTCCAGCGCCAACCTAAGACGACGGTCCTCCAGATTGAGGTTCAGCTCCTCGGCGTGCCGATCCTCGACCCCTTCCGAGGAGTAGCTCCAGACTTGGGACGACAGGGTCTTGATCAGGTCCTCGGTCAGGCCCAGCGCCTTGCCGACGTCACGCAGGGCGCCGCGCGACCGATAGCGGATGACGGTGGCGCACAGGGCGGACCGGTCGCGCCCGTATGCGTCATAAATCCACTGGATGACCTCCTCGCGGCGCTCGTGCTCGAAGTCGACGTCGATGTCCGGCGGCTCCTTGCGCTCCTGACTGACGAAGCGTTCGAACAGCAGGTCGTTGCGGCCGGGATCGATGGAGGTGACGCCCAGCACGAAACAGACGGCGGAGTTGGCCGCCGAGCCTCGCCCCTGACACAGAATGTCCCGACTGCGGGCGAAGCGAACGATGGAGTGGACGGTCAGGAAGTAGGGCGCATAGCCCAGGGTCTCGATCAGTCCGAGTTCGTGTTTCAACGAGGCACGCACCTTGTCCGGCACGCCTTCCGGATAGCGCTCGGCGGCGCCCGCCCAGGTCAACGTCTCCAACGCCTCCTGCGGCGTCTGTTCCGTCGATGTCTCCCGCGGATACTGGTAGGCGAGTTCGTCCAGGCTGAAGCGGCAGCGGTCGGCGATCTCCACTGTCCGGGCCAAGGCCTTCGGATAACGGGCGAACAGCCGATGCATCTCTTCGGCCGGCTTCAGGTGACGGTCCGCCGTCCGGTTCCGACGAAAGCCCACGTCGTCGATGGTGCAGCCTTCCCGGATGCAGGTGACGACGTCCTGCAGAATGCGGCGATCCGGATGGTGGAACAGGACGTCGTTGGTGACCACGGTCGCCACGCCCACGGCCCCCGCCATCTCCGACAGCTGGTGCAGTCGCAACTGATCACGCGGCCGCCGGAACAGCGTCAGCGCCATATGCGCTTCCTGACCGAATGTATCGACCATCAAGGCCAGACGCCGTTCCAGGACCGCATCCGCCCGCTCGGGGATCAACACCGCGACCAGCCCTTCGGCATGGGCGGCGACGTCGTCCCATCCCAGCCGACACCCGCCCTTGCCGCCGCGCCGCTTTCCCAGCGTCAGCAGCCTGCAAAGTCGGGAGTAGGCTGGCCGGTCCTTCGGGTAGACCAGCACTTCCGCGCCGTCGTCCAGCACCAGACGGCAGCCGACGATCAGGCGCACGCCTGTGACCTTGGCCGCCTCATGCGCCCGCACGATTCCGGCCAGACTGTTGCGATCCGCCACCGCAACCGCGTCCAGCCCGCAGATCGTCGCCTGCGAGAACAGCTCCTCGCAGGAACTGGCCCCTCGCAGAAACGAGAAGTGGGATGCGCACTGGAGTTCGGCGTAGCGCAGCGGCGGGGTCGCGGTCATCCGAAAAGTCCATGGATGAACCAGGCGTGCGAGCCGGTGCGCCTGTCCTCGCCATTGCCTGCTCTGAACAGCCAGAACCGTCGACCGGCCTCATCCTCGACCTGAAAATAATCCCGTACCGCCCAGACCTCGGCGTCCCGTCGCCGCCATTCGCCGAAGATTCGCTCGGGACCGTCAGCGCGGATCACACGGCGGCGTACGCCCCGCCAGGTGAAATAGATGGGCGGATTGTCCGGCAATAGGGCCATGGTCTCGACGGGCTCGGGCTGTTTCAGCAACCTCGCCGGACGGGGCCATTCGGGCGTCCAGTCCAGGACCGGCGCGACGGACAGAGGCGGCGCCTTGCCGACGGAGCGTTCGGGCACATCGCTCTCGATCGGGATCAGACGATAGAGCCGCTGCGCGCCGATGCGGTTAGCCAGCAGATCGACGAGATCGGAAAGATCGGGCCTCTCCGCCAGTCCCAGCACGCTCTCGTCGGGGCGCCAGTGAAGCGGTTCGGCCTGGACCGCGGACAGGGTCATGCGCTCGATGCCGAACCCGGGATCGATCTTCTCGATCCGATCGCTCAGCAGACGCGTCAATCTCGAGGCGTCGCGGCTCGGCCGGGCCAGTCCAACCCTCTGCGTCTCGATCCGGTTGTCGACGCGGAAACACAGCCAGTCGAGACGTCGAGCGCCCAGCCCGGAGACCTCCAGCGCCGCGCATAGCTCCGAGGTGAGAGCCGCGATATGGCGGGCCAGGGTTTCCGGCGCGCCGATCGGTTCGCCGAACATCCGCGAAACTGTGGGAATCTCCGGGGCCTCGACCGGGATAAGCGGCTCTTCAATGCGCCCGTAGGCCTGGTCGATGCGGCGGCCGAGCTCATGACCGAACCGAAGCGCGAGAGGCGCGCGCGGGCGATGCGCGACATCGGCTATGCAGTCGAAACCCATGCGGTTCAGATGTGCGATCAGCTCCGACGGCAGGCGAAGGCCCGCCAGCGGCAGGCTCCCGATAGCCGCGTCGATGGCGTCCGGCGGGATGATACGGTGCGCGCGCCGAAAACGCACCACCGCATGGGCGGAGCCATAGGTCGGTCCGATCGCGGCGTCGGCTGCGACGCCTTCGGCTCCCAGCCGCTCGATCATGTCCGCCAGCATGGCCGCCTCTCCGCTCTTCAGGTGGGCGGCTCCGGTGGCGTCGATCGCCAGGCCGTCCGGCGGAACCGGCTGGCAGACGGGCGCGTATCGGCGCATCGCCCAGACGGCGAGACGACCGAGCGCGGCTTCGTCGCCCTTCGGATCGGCCTCCCGCAGGTCAAGGCCGGGGATCAGGGCCTGGGCCTGGGTGGCGGCCATGCCGACGCGGGCGCCCTGGGCCCTGGCCGCCGGGTTGGCGGCGAGCACGGCCCGTCGCCGCCCACACCGACCCGTCAGGACCAGGGGAAGGTCAGGCGGCGGCGCGGCTTCGCCAAGCCCTCGCATCAGACGATCGACGGACCAGTTGGGCAGGTAGAGCGAGACGACCCGTCTCATCACAGGCTTCCAGGGTGAAATCCGCGGCAGCGGCGCCGCGACAGCGAAGGAGTTCGACGAACCAGCGCGCGCGCCCCACGCCAGGCACGGGCAAGGGCGAGGAGGGGGCCGGGCTGATGCGCCAGCGGGTGGCGGAGGCGGTGTGCTGGCCGAAGTCGGCGGCGTCCGAAGCCCGTCGCCATCGCCGCACCGCCAGACCCAGGCCGCCCGAGCCTTCGGCGGCCAGCTGCAGCCGTCGGGACGCGACGAGACTGAGGCGGGCGGTCTCGGCCACGACCGCAGCCAAACCCGGATGGCGAAGCCCTTCCTCGAAACAGGCGAGGAGTGAAGTTTCGTCCCCGGCCTCGACATAAATCACCCGACCAGGCCCGAGACCGGCTTGGCTCATGGCCGGGGCGAACAGGTCGGGACGGGTCACGCACCAGAGAACCTGGCCGGGACGCCGCGCTGCAATCCCGGCCGCGAAGAGGGCTGCGGCGGCGCCGTCCACGGCCTCCTCGCCTCCGCCGGCGACCTCGTGAAGGGCGCCGAGCGACAGGCCGCCGCCGGGCAGGCGGCTGTCCAGGTCACGCACTCCGAACGGCAGCACGCCTGCAGCGCTTCGGCTCCCTTGCTCCAGGGCGCGTATTCGATCGCGCAAATTGTCGAGTCCAGCAGGCAGGCCGGCGTGCATGAGAAGCCCTCCTGTTCGCAAGGCTGATAGATGTTCCTGTAATGTTCTGGTTCTGGATCGAGCGAAGAGTCAACCTTCGCCGATCCTTTATCCCCGTCGCCGGGGCTCCGTGGACCACCTCCCGGAACGTCTGGAGACGGGGGGCGCTGGCATTTCTTCAGGAGTCGGCGATCAATGGAGATCAAAGAGGGAGGCCCGCATGTGCAACGAGTATCAGCTCATCCTGCCGTTCGACGAGGTGATCGACCCCTTCAACCGAACCGGCGACCGTCTCGTCTTCCCCGGCGGCATGCCCAATTTCGGATCCATGGCCTCGATCCGTGTCGGTGACCGGGCGCCCATCAAAACCCGGGGCCCTGACGGCTCGCAGTTGATCGTGTCGCCCTGGGCCTGGAAGTCGCCGCAGGGAAGACCCGTGTTCAACTTCCGATCCGACGGTCGATCCTTCGACGGCGTCACCCGCTGCCTGATCCCCGCCGACGGCTTCTTCGAGTTCACCGCCGCCGAGCCGGGTCAGAAGCGAAAGACCAAATGGCGCTTCACCATGGCCGACGCGCCGATCTTCTGGGTCGCCGGCCTGGTTCGAGACGGCGCCTTCGCCATGCTGACCACCGAGCCGGGACCGGACATCACTCCCTATCACGATCGCCAGATCGTGCTGTTGAGGTCGGAAGCAGCCCTCGACTGGCTGGATCTCCGCAAGCCCGAGGCCGAACTGCTGCGTGCCCTCCCAAAGGGCAGCCTGTCGGTCGAGAAGGTCTTCCCGGAAGCGGCATGAGTTCCGCAAATCGTCACCGACCCCGATCCTGACCCAGCTGCTTGCCGCTGAGAACCTGGGCGAAACCGCGCGCATCGAGCGAAAGAGTAACGGTCTTTCCCATAGTCGGCGCGGCTTGGCCGACGCCCAGCCGACCATAGTGTTCGGAGCCGTCTGCGGCGCGCACCACCACATAGGGGGAGCCGCCCAGTTCGTCGTGGAAGCCGGTCTTCACGACCTTGCCCGGGACCGGCGCCTTGCCCAGTTGTTCGGCCGACCGCGCGCCGTCGAGACGCCGTTGGTTGAGGGTGCGGATGACGTCCTTCGAAAGCTGCAGCCTCCGAAGTCGGGCTTCCATATCCGGGGCCAGTCGGAGGCGTCGACCGGTTCTTACGGCGAGGCCCAGTGTCTCCAAATGGCGCAGCCGTCCCCGGGTCAGGGCCGTCCAGGCGTCGGCGACCCCGATCCCGTCATCGACACAGCCGTCGGCGTCCGCGGCCGCCAGAAGACGGCGATCGAAGGCGGTGAACCGGTCGGCCTCGGTCTCACGCCACACGCGGCGTTCGGCGTCCTGACGACTGAGGTCTCCGAGGCGTTCCTGGGCCGCTTCCTGGGCTCGGGCGCGAAAGCCGTAGCCGATGTAGTCGCGCGGGATGACGAGATCCCGGCCGTCGCTTCGCCGACCCGGCACGAGCACATGGGCATGGGGTTGGTCGGTGTCGAAATGGCAGACGGCGATCCAGTTCAGACCAGGCTCTCCGAGATCGTCGGCGACCCTCGACATGACCTCCCTTGCGTAGCCCTGCAGGTCCGCAATCCGATCGGCGTGCTCCGGTGAAATGATGAAGCGGAAATGATGCCGGTCCTTCGCCCAGCCCTCCGTGGCGCCGGCCGCATCGACTCGTTCCCGCACCGGGCCGAAGAAGGCCGCGCGCTCGCCGTCCTCTCCGGCGCCCATGCGGCCGAGATAGGCGATGTGGGCGGCCAGCGCCGCGCCCCGTGCGAACCCCTTGCCCATGTGCCGGGACACCAGCGCCTTGACCGTGACGCGCTGCCGGACGTCGAGACGGAAGGGACGACCCGAGCGGTTCTGGGCCGCGCGCAGACAGCCGGCGCGGTCCCCATACGCAAACAGACGCGAGGCCGCGAGCCTCTGGAACATGGCGATCCGGACGCTGGTCTTGTCCGACTTCAACCCCTGCGGAAGACGCACGCTCAAGGTCGAGACGTCATCCTTCGAGGCTTGGGCGAGGCGTACTTCGATGGCGGTTCGGACCTGCATGATCGACGCTCCGGCCTGTCGTCGGCGCGGAATCAGGCGTCAACTCAGCGCAAGTCGACGTCGGTCTCCGCAATCCTCACAAGTGTCTGCCCGGTCTGTAAAAAACAGAAGGCCAAAACCCCTCTTTTATCTTGCCCTAAGCCCTCAATCTGACGATTTCCAACCAGCCTCTCCAACAGTGAACACAGCCGATCAAACCTCGGCAAGACGTGGCGATCCCGGCGTTCAGACCGCTTCAAGCCCGCCGGATGACAAGAAAAAGCCCGCCCGGCCGAAGCCGAGCGGGTCATTGATCCAGGGCGTGTGTCTCAGGCGGCCCGGGCTCTGATGGGCACGTGCCGCAGCCCGTTCTCCATCGCCTTCTGGCGGAGATTGAGCGCCGGTCCGAACGGCCGCTGATCCTCCCGCACCCCGGCCAGCGAATGGACTAGGGTCAGGCAGACCTCCGGCTCCAGCGCGATCAACTCGTCGTTCGCCCGGAAGGGAGCCGCCTTTCCGTTCCTGTCGAAATCCGCCCGCGCGAGGATCAGCTTCACCCCCTTCTGCTGGGCCCATTTGATCGCCAGCTTCTCGGAGCCTTTCGCTCCGGTCGTCGCCAGAGCCATGTCCGGCCATTCCCCCTTCGCCCAGTTCAGGGCGTCGAAGATCCGCCCGGCGTCCTCGGCCGTGTCCGCCGTCGGCGCGCCCCGGAAGGCGATCACCGGACCGCCCGGATCGGCCTCTCCGGACCGACGATTCCGGATCGCCCGGATCGCCTGTTTCGCCTCCAACTGAGCGGCCGTCAGATGGGTGCCGCGCCGTGACCCGCGCCAGGCGGTCCAGACCTCTCCGGTCGCGATCGTCCAGGTTTCGGAGGCCGCATCCCGGATCAGTTCGCAGGCCTGCGTCGCCGCATCACCTGCCCGGGCCTTCGCCGTCGCCTCCTGAAGCTCGACATCGGCCGCTTCCGATCCGTCGAAATCCCGATCCAGGGCGCGCATCGCATCCCGTGCCCGGTCTGCGTCCCGTTCGATCCGTCCCGCGGCCGAGTGGAAGGCGCCGATAAGCGCTTCGCCGAGGATCGTCTGATAGTCCTCCAGAGCGGTGTCGGAGATCACGTCCACGAGCTCGGTCATGAGCGCGCGCCCGAGCTGGATCAGGGCGTCTTCAGTCGGATGTGGACGCGCATCCCCGAGGGACGCGGTCAAGTCGTCGAAGGCGGAGTCGGTCTTCGAGGAAGCGGAGAAGGAGGTGTTGAAGCGGGTCATCGGACCATTCCTTTTGAAGAAGAGAATGTCGAAGCGCCCCATGCGCAACGACCCCGGCTTTGGCCACGGCGGGGTCCCCGGCAGTCACCGGAGCGGAGGGCCGCTTGCCCTCCGTGGAGGGGAACGGCGCAGCCGTTGACTTCCGGGGTGACGTGACAAAGTCGGAGGGCGTTGTGTGGGGGCAAGTCGTCGTCGCCCTTCGCGACGACGACCCTATTCGGCGCCGTCGCGCCGACACGGACGAGACGGCATCGATCTTCTCGTCCCTCGACGCCGGCGGGCCGGCGGCGCATCCCCAGCCGAGCGAGCCGTCCTCAAGGCGTCACGCCCGCGAGGCGCATAAGGCCCTCCACCGACAGCGGTGCGGGCCGATAGGCGATCGCCGCATGGGCGGCGCAAAAGGCGCCGCGTTCAGATGGACGACCGCAGAGGCTGAAGGCGGCGTCACCCGGTTCGCCATACGGCCAACGGCAATCCGTCCGCCTCACCGACAGGATGGTCGCAACGCCATCGGGCGCCACGCGATGCGCCGCCTCACGCCGAGTCCGGGCGCCTGTGCGCCCCTCCGACAGGCCGAGGCGAGCGACCTTGCCGAGGACGGCGTTGCGGGTGAGGCCGCCGCCGAGCTCCAGGGCGATGGTTTCGGCGCTCCGCCCTTCGGGCCACAGGCGCTTCAGCAGATTGATACGGTCTTGGGTCCAGGCGGCCATGGCGTTCTCCTTCGTCGAGCCCCATGGCTCGCCCGACCGCGCCCTTCCTCCGGCCTTTCTGTCGCCAGCACGAAGAAGAGCCCGAGACGCAGCGCGCCCGGGCCCTTCAAATCTCCCCTTCGGATCAGAACGGGATGTCGTCGTTGAGATCGTAGCCGCCGCCCGCCTCGACGCCGCGGTCAGCGACGCCGGACCGGTCTTCAGACGGTTCGCCGGCGACGCGACGGTTCTTCAACCGGATGTCGCTGACGACGAGGCGAAGATCGTAGTGCTCCACTCCGTCTTTGCCGGTCCAGGTGTCGTTTTCGACATGGCCCTGGATCACGACGCGGCTGCCCTTTCGGGCGTAGGGCTGGATGTAGTTTTCAGCTGTCGCCTCGTTGAAGCAGATGCAGTTGAAGCCGGTGGTCCGCTCGCCGGGTTCGCCGTTGGCGCGCCGGAAGCGGGTGGTTTCCACGACACGGAAGCTCGCGCGCTTCTTGCCGGAGTCTTGCGCCGACAGGATGGAAGGGTCTGCGGCCAGATAGCCTTCGAGGGTCAGGGTTTGCATGGTCAGTTTCCTTGAAATGAGGAAAGGAGTTGGGGATCAGGCGGCGGCGCGGTCGTCAGCCACGTCGGCGCTCGCGTCGGCCTGGCGGTCTTCCGCCCAGTCGAGGACGGTGAGCCGGTTGATGACCAGCTCCTTGGCGGTCCGCTCCGACCCGTCGCGGGCGGTGTAGGCGGTGTCGATGAAGGCGCCGATCACGACGGCCTCGCACCCTTGCGCCAGCCCGCGCGCGATGACCTTCTCGTTGAGGCCCTTCGACCAGCTGACGCAGTTGACGCCGACCAGCCGGGCCTTGCCGGCATTGTCGGTTCCGCGCTGTTCGAGCAGGCGGAAGACCGCCTTGCCGAAGTCGTCGCTGATCTGGGGGTCGGCCGCGAGGCGGCCCGTGAACACCATGGTCTGCATGTCAGTCTCCTGTTGATCCGAAGCCGCCGGGGAGCCGATCTCCCCAATCCCGCTTCGCCCGAGACCTCCCTTCCTCCTCAGCTCCCGGCCGGGCGTTTCGCCCGGGCGCGACTGCCTGGACTGTCGCTATCGATCCGCTTTCGCGCGATGCTGGGGCATGTGCGTTCTCACCCTCGCCTGGGATATCCATCCGGACTGGCTGCTCGTGGCGGCTGGCAACCGGGATGAGGCCCACGCCCGCCCGTCCGCGCCTCTGGCGCGCTGGGGCGACGGCTCGGGCGTCATCGGCGGGCGGGATCTTCAGTCCGGCGGCATGTGGCTGGGCGTCTCCGAGCCCCATCCCCGGTTCGCCGTCGTCACCAATGTCACCGGACAGGGCGCGCCGAGTCCCGACCGGCTGAGCCGCGGCAGGTTGGTGCACGACACGCTCGTGAGCCGTGCGCCCTTCGCCTCCCCGGAGCTGAGCCGCTTCAACGCCTTCAACCTGATCGTCGTCGCCGAGGACGCGGCCATGAAGCGGACCAATCGCCCCGAGCCGATGTCCCGGTCTCTGGCTCCGGGGTGGCACGCACTCTCCAACAGTCTTCTCGATGCGGCGTGGGATCGGAAGGAGCGGTTGACCGAGGCCGCACAGGCCCGGCTCGCGGCCGCACCCGGCCAGCCCGAGGGCCTGCTCTCGAGCCTCGACGATCGCGAGCAAGGACGACCGGCCAGGGCGGACCGGCCGATCTTCCTCCTCAACGATCTCTACGGAACGCGGTGCAGCACGGTCGTCGCCGTCGATCGGGCCGGGCGGGGCCGGATCTTGGAGCGAAGGTTCGATGCGGTCGGCGCCGTCACGGGAGAGACGAAGATCGCGTTTCACTGGTTGATCTGACGGCGCCGACCGGACCTCAGGCCGCCGCGCCTTCCAGGATCGACTGGACCGGGTGGCGGCGCAGCACCCCCTCCACGACCTCGGGTCGCTCTACCGGAACGAAGACCCGTGGGGCATAGGCGATGATCTCGACGAAGCAGCCGAGCGCGACCAGGGCGTCGCGGTCGGTGCGGCCCCCGATCACTTCCAGCCGCCAGCGGTCCATGACCCGCGACCGTTTGAGCCACAGGCCGCCCGAAAGGGCGAGCTGCACATTGCGGTCGAGCACGGCCGCGGCGGTGCGACCGCCGTCGGCCCAGGCGTCGCCGACCTCGGTCAGGCCAAGCGCCGTCTTCAGGCTGGAGGCCTGAACTTCGTCCAGCACCCGGCCCAGCCAACGTCGACCGTCCGGCGCGCGCACGCGGCGAACCGAACAGCCCTTGGACGGCAGCTTTCCCCAGATCGGCAACAGCAGGCCGGTCGCCAGGGTCAGGCGGCGCGTCCGCCACGGATCGGTCGCCGCGACTTCGGCGTCCCAGACCGCCCGCCACGCCGCCTCGTCGGCCTGGGCCCAGGCCGATTCCTCGAACGTCTTCTCCGGCGTGACCTGATGTTGGTCGGGCCGCAACAGACGTACGGCCGGAACAAGCCTGTCATCGTCGGTCGTGGTGGTCAGCCCGAACTCGGCCAGGGCGGCGCGACCGGAACGGTCGTTGACGACCAGACGGAAGGCCGAGCCCTCCGCGCCTTCCAGCGCGGCATCCGAGCTGACGATGTCACGCCGCACCTTCAGTTCGAAGGTGACGAGCGCGGTCTCCGCCCCGGTCGACACGTCGGTGCGGATGGTCTCCTCCTCGACCACGGCCAGTTCCTCGGCCTCGATGTCCTCCAGTCCGCGATCCAGATCGCCCGAGGCGGCGGCGCGTTCGAGGATGCCTGAAAGGATGCCGTCGAAGTCGGCGAACAGGGCGTTTTGGTCGGCGATGCGCAGCGCCAGCAGCCGGTTCAGGAAGGTGTGGATGGGCGGCAGATCGTCGGAGGGCTTGAGCCCGCCGTCGGCGTCGTGCAGCTTCAGGCCGGTCTTCGTCTCGAAGTCCTCCAGGGTCATGGATGACAGTTCGCCGAAGCCGAGCGCGCCGTAGAAGACCAGCAATGCGCGGCGCGCACACGGGCTTTCCAGATTGTCCTCGGCCCGAAACAGACCCGCGCCCGCCGTGCGGCGTTCGCCGCGCGTCAGGGCCCCCAGCGAATCCAGCCGTCGAGCGATGGTCGAGGTGAACCGCTTCTCGCCGTGGATGTCGGTCGTGACCGGCCGGAACAGCGGCGGACAGGCCTGATGGGTCCGATGAGACCGCCCCAGGCCCTGGATGGCGGCGTCCGCTCGCCAGCCCGGTTCCACCAGATAGTGCGAGCGGCGCTGCTGGTTCGGCGCCGAGAGGTCGGCGTGGTAGCTGCGTCCCGTGCCGCCTGCGTCCGAGAAGACCAGGATGCGCTTGCGGCCGGACATGAAGGCGTCGGTCTCTGACCGCGCCGCAGAGGCGCCGCGCCGCTCGACAAGGCGGCGTCCGTCACGCGAGATCACGCGACGCGACCGTCCCGTGATCTCTGCGACCGCCGCCGTGCCGAATGTGTCCAGAAGGGTATCGAGCACGCCGGGCACGGCGGGCAGGAGCGCCATCTTCTCGATCAGGTCTTCGCGCCGGCGCAACGCCTCCTGGCTAACGGCGGGCCGGCCGTCGACCATAACCGGAACCAGCGTCACCGCGCCGTCGTCACCCTCGATCGCCTCCATGAGGTTCACCGGGAAGGCTTCGCGCAGATAGTCGAGGACGTATTCGCGCGGGGTCAGATCGATGGAGAGGTTGTTCCACTCCTCCGGCGGGATCGAGGCCAGTCGCCGCTCCATCACCGCCTCGTTCGTCGAAACGATCTGGACCACGGCGGAACGCCCTTCGGCCAGGTCAGCCCGGATCGACGCCGCCAGGGTGGGCGCCTTCAACCCCGCGAGGAGATGGCCGAAGAAGCGCAGCTTGGCGCCTTCGAACGCGGAATGGACGGCCGAGGCGGCCAGGCCGCTCTTGGACCTGCCCTCCTCATCACTGAAGCCGGTCGCTTTCAGCGCCTCGCCCAGATTGGCGTGGATCAGCTGGAAGGCGTCGGCCCAGGCGCCCCAGATAGCGATGTCGCCCCCGGTCAGGGCATGGAAGAGCGGCTCGTACTCGACGCCCTCGAACGACAACGACCGCGCGACGTACAGGCCCAGCGCCTTGAGCTCGCGCGCCACGAGCTCCATGGCGGCGACTCCGCCCTTGTCCATGGCGTCGAGGAAGTCGTCGCGGGTCACGAAGGGCGCCTCCGGTCCGCCCCAGAGACCCAGACGGGCCGCGTAAGCCAGATTCTCCGCCGTAGTGGCGCCGGTCGCCGAGACATAGAGCACCCGGGCGTTCGGCAGTCGGTTCTGAAGCGCCAGACCGGCCATGCCCTGCAGGGAGGCCTTCTTCGTCCCCCGCGCCCCCTTGCCGCCGTCCGCGGCGTTGGCCATGGCGTGGGCCTCGTCGAAGGCGATGACGCCGTCGAAATCCTCGCCCAACCAGGCGACGATCTGGTCGAGCCGCGACATCTTCTGGCCGCGCGCCGGCTGGCGAAGGGTGGCGTAGGTGGTGAAGATGATCCCACGATCGAGCCGCACGCCTTCTCCCAGCTTCCAGCTGTTGAGCGGCACGATATCGTGGGCCCCGCCGCCGATCGCGCCCCAGTCGCGTCGCGCGTCGTCGAGAAGGGCGTCGTTCTTGGACAGCCATAGGGCCTTGGTTCGCCCTTGGGCTATGTTGTCGGCGATGACGGCGGCAATCTCCCGGCCCTTGCCGCAGCCGGTGCCGTCGCCAAGGAAGAAGCCGCGCCGGAGCTGGACGGAACCCTCGTCCTCCTCCCGCGACAGCCTGAGCTGGTGAGCCGCCTCTCCCGGCGTCCACCAGGCGGGCAGCATGGCGGCGTGAGCCTCTCCGGTGTAGATGACTGTCTCGAGCTGGGCATCGGAAATCCGACCATCTTTCCGGACCGACGGCGGCAGCACCGGCCGATAGGTCGGCGCCGGCGGCGCGACCGACGCCATCGGGCCGGATTCCACCAAGGGAGAAGGATGCGGCTTTTCGTCGGTCAGGGCGATCCGCGCCAATCGGTGCGCCTGGTAGAGGCCGACATCGCGGCCCTCGCCCGTCCAGGCGAGGGCCTGATAGGTGATGGGGGACGCTCCCGCGAGGAAGCCGAGGCGCCCGGACGGCAGGGCCAGCGACCGGTCTCCAGGCGTCAGCAAGGTCTGGGCCCCGAGTTCGAGACGAACCCTCGGCCTCGCCTTGGCGCGCTCCGGAACGACGGAGGCGAGCGCAGCGCAGGCGGCGACAGCTTCACCGTTCGCGAGCGCCGCGACCTCTGCGCCGCCCTCGAGCCGGTCCAGAACCAGCAACCCGGTTTCAACGCTGGTGCCGTGCCTGGAGAAGGCGCGCGGCGGGAAGCCGATCCGGGCGACGACACGCCCCCTGGCGCTCAACCGACGCATCAGACCCTCGTCGATGAGGGCGGTGATCGGCACGACGGCGGACAGGCGCCCGCCATCGGCCAGGGCCGAGAAGGCCCCCGTCAGGTGCGCCTCCAGGTCGGTGAAGGGCGGATTGCAGACCGCGACGTCGAAGCCGCCCGCGCCCGGCAACAAGTCCTCGACGCGACGTCCATCAAGACGTGATCGCGTCGCCGAAGCGAAGAGGCCGTCGAGCAGGACGGCGCGACGCTCGGCCAGTTCATTCAGCGTCAGAGCCCCGCCGCAGGCCTCGGCAACGATAGCGATCAGCCCGGTGCCCGCCGAAGGCTCCAGCACCTTGTCCCCCGGGCGAACCTGGCCGGCCAACACCACGAGCGCCGCCAGTTCCGGCGGCGTGGAGAACTGGTCCAGCGCGATCTGATCCTCGCTGCGTCGGCTGTGGGTCAGCCCCAGGGCGCCGACCGTCGCCAGAAGGGCGGCGATGGCGGCCGGCGCGTCCTCGAGCCGCGACACCTGCGGCGCCAGCCGGCGGATCTGCAGAACGGTCGCCGCCTCGATGGCCTCATAGGCGTCCCGCCAGTTCCACAAGCCCTCGGCGTCCGACCCGCCGAAGCCGGTGGTCATGATGCTGGAGACCAGTTTGCGGTCCAGCGGGCGGGACCGGGCCAGGTGGGTGGCGAGCGCCCGGGCGGCCGCCATGAGGTTGGCGGCGCGGTCGCACGGGCGTGGTGCGCCGAAGAGCGAGAGGCTGACGGTCTGAGGCGGTGTCTGCGCGGCGGTCATGGGAACGGCTCCGTCGCCCGGAGCGGCGGGCTCATCCCTCCGGTCCTCCAGGCTCGCGCCCTGCTACCCTTCCTCCCGCCTTCCATGACGAAGGCCCGCCGCGACGGTGTCGCAGCAGGCCTCGCCGTCTTCGCGCCTGGATCAGGCGGCGTCGTCGAGCGCCGCCTCGCCTTCAGCAGTGACCTCGAAGGCGCCCGCTCCATCGTCAGCGTCGCCTTCGTTCTCTTCGGCCCTGTCGCTAACCGGATCGTCAGCCTCGGGGGGCGCGGTCCAGGACAGGCTGGCCGGCGCCCATCCCTTCTCGGCCGCGTTCTCCTCGACCCAGGGGATCAGATCGGCCTTCTTCAGCAGACCTGCTCTCACATCCGCGCGGTCCATCTCTTCCAGCATCTTCAGCAGGAGGGCCTTGGAATGCGGCTTCAGGAACTCGGCGTCCGGCGTCCAGTGCAGACTGATGTCGGCGCCGCAGAGTTCGGC
Source organism: Brevundimonas sp. S1H14 (assembly GCF_047716865.1). Lineage (NCBI taxonomy): Bacteria > Pseudomonadati > Pseudomonadota > Alphaproteobacteria > Caulobacterales > Caulobacteraceae > Brevundimonas > Brevundimonas sp. S1H14. The sequence goes on from NZ_CP136679.1 coordinate 795,401, forward strand.
GAGTTCGGCGGCTTCGGCCCTGGCGGCGCGGCGGATCAAGGTCGTCCGCTCCTCGCGGAGATCGATGGTGAGAGCGGTCAGTTCGGCCAGCAGAGCCATCTTGTCGCCGTGGGCGAGGGCGTGGACCCAGGCGATCACGGTCTGACCCGAAGCCTCCCACGCAGCTCGCCGATCCTCAATCCGGCGCCAAACGTCTCCGTCGAGGCTGTCGATCACCCGCCCGCCTGCCGGCTTGAAAGCCGAAGCCGTCAAAGCGAGCGCCGCCTCGGAACGCTGGCCGTAGATCCGGATGGCCACCTCGCTGAACAGTCGAGCGATCAACGCCGTGAAGGCGACGCCGGGATCGTCAGCCAGGGCGCGGATCAGGCCTCGTGTTGCCACGTCCGTTCGCACGGCGTGGAGGGCGTGGTTCACGCCTTCCGTTTCGGGCTCGGGAGTCTCGACTGAAGGCGATTGATAGGCCGGCGCCGGCGCCACGCACGAGGTCGCTTCCGTATCCCGGCCGTCCGCCTCCTCTTCGACGTCCGGTTCTTCGGGGGTGAAGCACTGAATCTCGATCCCCGTGCGCGCCGCCGGTCGCAGCACGACGGTCGTCGCTGCGCGTCCACCCCATCCCGCCTGGTCCATCGCCAGTCGCGCACGGATCATCGCGTCGATGGCCATGTCGACCGGTTCGGCGTCGGTGGTCTCGGTGAGTACTTCGGTGACCGCCTCGGCCGGGACGTTGAAGGCGTCCCGCTTGTCGCGATAGTTCGCCATCTCAGCTGCGGGAAGCGTGCCGCCGTAGACATAGCCGGCGGGTTCCAGGTCCTCGGGCAGATCCGGCGTGGGACCCGCCGTGACGTGAACCGTGAGACCTTCGGCTTCATGCACAAGGGCGATTTCGCGGGCACGCTTCGTCCAGACCTGGGTGAGGATGGACGGGTCCAGCAGAACGGGCGGCAACTCGCCGAAGAGGTCGGTCTCGGTGCGTCCCCCAGCCTGGGCGTAGCGGTCCGGGCCGACCAGCGCGCAACGGGCGTCGCGGGCGGTCACGCGACCCTCGTCGAGCTTTTCCGTCACGCGCCAGTCCTGAAAGCCGTGACCCTCGAGGGCCATACTGGCGAGCTCTGCCTGCTCGTCCGAGTCGTTCAGACGGGCGAGCAGGCGCGCCTGGCGCAGGTTCAGCCGGCCGAGCCGCAGCGCCTGAAGCGCGACGTCCGGAAGGGCGGAAAGGGCCGCGAGACGCTTAATGTCGATCTCCGCGTATCCCAGCGCCTTGGCGATCGTGGGCACGCCGAGCTTGCCCTTCAGCATTCGGCCGATCGCCGCGATGATGTCGGCGACATGGACCGGCACGGCCGTGTTGGTGAGCAGGACGGCCGCGGCCTGGCGGGCGGGATCCGTCTCGACGAAGACATCGACGAGGAAGCTGTCGTCGATACGTCCCTGTTCGACCAGAAGACGAAGCGCCAGCAAGCGCCGCCGGCCGTCGAGCGCCATGTTGGCGGCTTCCTTCTTTCGACCGGGTCGGACGGTCAGGGGCTGTAGCTGACCGGCGGCGAACAGGGTCTCGGCAAACAGAGGAATGTCATCGTCGGGGGGCTCGCCGAAGCGAAGGTTCTCCGGGGCGATGTCGAGATCACGGAGATGAACCAGCGGGCGGTTACGGGTCGAGGCGACCTGGAAGGGGGTGGCGACGACCGCGACGGCGGTGGAACGGGACATGAGGGCTCTCCTGCCGCAGGCGAGGTCCATCCCCGCCTCTACGGCGCCCGCCCGCGCCCTTCCTTTCCTGCTTTCTGACGGTCTCGGGCGACCTCGTTCCAGTCGCCGAACGGGGGCGGGGGAAAGGCCAGGACCGCCTCCACGCCATCGCGCTCGAGCCGGTTCGCCAGGCGCATCGCGGCGGTCTCTCCCGCTTCGCCCCGGTCTCCGGCGATGAGAACCGTCGAGACCTGGTCGGGCGCATGCCACCGCGAGAGGTTTCCGGCGGACATGAGCGCCCAGCCCGGCAGGTCGAACCGGACCATGGCGGACAGGGTGGTCACGACGCCCTCGGCCACCAGCATCCGCGCCGCCGCGGGACGCAGACGGACGGCCGATCCCGACGGGACCTGGCCCACGGTCTTGCGGGGAACGCTCAGACCCGATGCGACCTGCCCGTTGGTCGCGAGATAGGTGAGCTCGACGGCCGTGAGATCCCCCGAGGGCGACCGGATCCCGGTCATCATCGCGCGTCCGGCGCGCCGCCCCGGCCGGTAGACCGAGAAGGGGGCGCGGGGATGTTCGAGCAGGTCGTCGAGGTCCTCCCGCCAGCCGACGCGGCGCACGGCGAGGTGACGTGCGACCACGCCGGTCCGGGCGGGCGTTACCCCATCCCGCCAGAGCGCTCCCGCAACCGCCCGCCGTCGGGGGTGGTCGATCACGGGCCTCTCCGGCGTGTCCGCGACGCCCAGGAGCCGACCGCCGGGATCGACCATTCCGCGCCGCCGCAGGTCGTCGCGCACCTCCCGCCAATCGGCCGCACCGAAGGTGTGGATGACGACCCGACCGCCATCGAGCAGCAACGAGACCGAACGATCCGCCTTCCCATGGCCGGGCGCCGGCACATTGGCGCGCAAGCCGTTCTGGTAGAGGTCTCCGCCGAGGATCGTCACGATCTGGCGCAGGCTCACCGGAAGTGCCCGAGGGTGCGCAGGCTGGCCGTACCATCCCTCCCGACGACCAGATGATCGTGAACCTGGATGTCGAAGACCTTGGCGGCGTCGACGATCTTCCCCGTCATCTCGATGTCGGCGCGGGACGGCTCGGGATCGCCGGAGGGGTGATTGTGGACGAGGATGATGGATGCGGCCGACATCTCCAGCGCCCGCCGCACGACCTCGCGCGGATAGACGGGGGCATGGTCGATCGTGCCGTGGGCGACCAGTTCATCGCTCAGGAGCCGGTTGCGCTTGTCGAGAAACAGGGCCCGGAATTGCTCGCGGGGCTCCTCGGCCAAGGCGACCCGGACATAGGCGAGCAAGGCCGTCCAACTGGTGATGACCGGCCGTCTCGAAGCCTCGGCGCGGACCAGCCGTTCGCTGAGCACACGGAGCAGTTTGAGATCGGTCAGCGCCCTTGGTCCCAGTCCGCTCGCGCGCGCGAGTTCCGGCACATCGGCAGAAGCGATCGCGGCGATGTCGCCGAACCGGTCGAACAGGGCGTCCACGGCGGGGATGGATGTCTGGCGCATGCTGCGGCCGAGCAGAAGCGCCAGGAGGGCGCGGTCGTCAAGGTTCGCGAGGGAACTCGTGTCGGGCGAACGCACAACTGCGGCGATCGCGGGTTCGAGGTCAGGAAGCGGGCGCATGGCGGTCTCCAGCAAGCTCCCAATCGGAGCATTCCCGGCCGCCCTTCCTTTCTTCCCGATCGCGCTTTTCGATCCGACCGGGTCGGCCTAGGTTGGGCCCATGAAATGGTGGCTCATCCTCCCGCTCCTCGCCGCACCCGCGATCGCCCATGCCGATCCGTGCGAGGGGCGATTGTCGGATCGCGCCGGTCAGGTTTTCGCCGGGCAAGCCCGCTATGTCGGCGACGGCGACGGGCTCTGCGTCGGCGACAGCACGAACCCCTCCACCTGGATCGAGGTGAGGCTCGCGGACTTCAATGCCCCGGAGCTCAACGCACCGGGCGGACGCGCTGCCCGTGATCAATTGCGCCGTCTGGTGATGGGGCCGACGTCTCGAATGCGTGGCGACGCGAGGACGTAGCGACCGGGTAATCGCCTATGATCGGGTGATCGCGACCTGTTGGCTCGACGGTCGTCGCGTCGGCGACCTCCTGAGGGCCGCCGGGGTGCGCGACGACGGCAACTGACCCGTCACGGCTCAGCGACGAACCGACAGCGAGAATATATTGCGGCCCAGCCGGATCGTGCAAAGCGGCTCGCCCGCGTGACGCGCCTCTATATCGGCGTCGACGGCGCCCGCGGACTGGATTTGCGGCCAGAAAGTCGCCTCAAACGGCCCTCTCCCTCGAAGTTTCGATGGTCTTCGAACGGATGGTCGCCATGCCGCCAGCGCGCCTCGCCGGTCTCGCCGCCGCCCTGCTCCTCGCGCTTCAGGCGTCCACCCAGACCTTCGCCTGGCTCTATCGCTATCATGTGACGCTGGGACCCGCGCTCCGGCTGGACGAGACGGGCGTCTACTGGCCCTGGATGATCCTCGTCTGGCGTCAGAGGTTCGGGGCGGCGGAGGCGGACGCCTTCGCCCTGCCGCTCTCGGTCTTCATGCTCGTGATAGCCGCGGGCGCCGGGGGCCTGCTTCTGTTCGACGGCGGCGCCGTGAAGCGAACACGCGGGTGGGGTGGTCTTGCGGAGGCTCGCCGTGCGGGCCTGAGGCACGACGCGGGTTGCATCCTCGGGCGGTTGCAGGGCCGTCTTCTGGCCACGACCGACCTGCGCCCGACGCTCGTGACGGGCGGGACCCGGGCGGGGAAGGGGCGGGGCCATGTCGTGCCCACCCTGTTGAGCTGGACCGACAGCGTCCTGGTCCATGATCCAAAGGGTGAGCTGTGGCGGGTGACCGCCGGTTGGCGCGCCCAGCACAGTCATGCGCTCTACTTCAACCCGCGGGACCCAGCGTCCGCGCGCTTCAATCCTCTGGCGGAGATCAGACCGGGGCCCCAGGAACTGGCGCAGGTCCAGCGGCTGGTCGCCATCCTCAGCGATCCTGGAGGCGCACGGGACGACGAGGCCATCTGGGACAAGGCTGCGTCCGAGATCCTCGAGGCCGTGATCCTGCACGTCCTCTACACGGCGCCGGACGCGGACAAGACGTTGTTGACGGTGAGAACGATCCTCGCCGATCTGGACGCGGCCGCCGACGTGATGGTCCGGACCCTTCATCGTCTGGGTCCCGAGGGCGTCCCCGAGGTCCATCCCTTCATCTCCACGGCGGTGAAGGGCTACGCGGCGATGCACGACCGCTTTCGCACGTCGGTGCAGGGCACGGCGCGCAGCTATCTCAAGTGGCTCGCCGGCGACGATCTGGTTCGCGCGATGTCGGCATCGGATTTCGCGCTCGGCGACCTCATGTGCGCGGAGGCGCCGATCTCCCTCTATGTGCAGGTTGCTCCGGCCGACGCCGTCGCCTTGCGACCGGTGATCCGGCTTCTCTTCTACGCGGCGGCACAGGCCCTGACCGCCGCCGAGCACGCCGACGACGCAGGCCGCGAGAAGCGCCGGCGTCTTTTGATGCTCATGGACGAGTTTCCCCTGCTGGGCCGTCTGGCGTTCTTCGAGAAGTCCCTGCGCCTGATGAGCGGCTACGGCATCAAGACGATGTTCGTCGCCCAGTCCCTGAACGACATCGTCGAGACCTATGGGGCCAACAACACCATCCTCGACAACTGCCATGTCTACACCGCCTTCAGCGCTCTCGATCCGCTGACGCAGGACAAGGTGTCCAAGCTCACCGGCATAGTGCTGGAGCGAAAGACCAGCCGCAGTGGCCCGGCGGGGCTGGGCGCCGGCCGAAGCTCGGTGTCCCGCTCCGAGATCGAACGTCCCCTGCTGGAGCCTGGCGAAATCCGGGCGCTTCCGGACGAGGTGCAGCTGACCTTTGCGGCAGGGCACAGGCCGCTGCGGACACGCAAGGTCCTCTACGACAAGGAGCGGCCCTTCCGGGCCCGCGCGGACCTGCCGCCGCCGGATCAGGCGGCTGGCGTCGATACGCCCGGCGCTCCGGCTCACCCCTGGGCGGGGCGACGGGGTCTGGGCGAGGATCCAGAGGCGGCTCTGCCGCTGTTCAAGGAGGTAGAGGCGGCGATCCATGATCGACGGGTCGCCGCCAAGGCGGCCGAAACCTACGAGCGGATCTCGACGGCCTTCGCGGCGGAACAGGCGGTGCTCGACGGGTTGCAGGGAGGCGGCGATGGGCGGGCGTGAGACCGGGGCGACGCGGATTCAGGTCTATCTCACGGACCCCCGCGTGGTCGCCGCCCTGCAGCGGGAAGCGCGCTCGGCCAACATCCCGATCAGCCAGGCCGCCGGACGCTCGCTTGCGAAGGGCCTGGCCAGAAGCCTCCCGGCCGATCCGGACGACCGTCTGCTCCAGCTCGACCGCGCGCTGAGAGACCACATGCGGTCGACGGCGCGAGACGTGCAGATCATCCAGGAGCTGGTCATCGAGGTCGCGCGCGCCTTCTTCATGCGTTTGCCGGACGCCGTCACGGATCAGGATCCTGTCGCCCGCGCCGCTGTGGACCGACGGATCGAACAGCTTCTCGACGACACGGCCGCACGGCTGATCTCGAGCGGCAGGCCGCAGCGCGGGACGGTCGAATGAGCGTCCATCCCATCGTCGGCGAACGAAAGCTGGAGGCGCTTCGCCACGCGCTGGGGCCCGACATCCTTGCGGCGCTGACCGATCCGCTTGTGGTCGAAGTCCTCGTCAATCCGGATGGACGCCTGGTCCTGGATCGCGTCGGGACCGGGCGCGCCGATACAGGTTATGGGTTGGAGTCAGAAGCCCGGGAACGCGTCATCCGGTTGATCGCGGACTATGTGGGGGATCCGGTCACCCGGGAGAATCCACGTCTGGCAGGGGTTCTTCCGGTCACCGGGGAACGGTTCCAGGGGTTCCTCCCGCCGGTCACCGCCGCGCCCGCTTTTTCGATCCGGAAACGACCCGCCGTGATCTGGACCCTGGACGACTATGTCCGTGACGGCGTGGTGACAGAGGGTCAGGCCGAGGTCCTGCGGGCCGCGGTGCGCGATCGCCGGAATCTGCTGATCTCGGGCGGTACGGGTTCGGGGAAGACGACGCTCGCCAATGCTTTGCTCGCGGAGCCGACGTTCGCGAACGATCGTGTCTTCCTGATCGAAGACACCCCTGAACTTCAATGTTCCGCGTGGGATCTCGTCGCCACCCTCACACGCCGCCACCCCGTCCCGATCGGGGTCGTCGATCTGGTCCGTGACGCTCTGCGCATGCGACCCGATCGGATCGTGGTGGGAGAAATGCGAGAAGGGTCGGCGGCGCTCGAAACGCTCAAGGCCTGGAACACCGGGCATCCGGGCGGCCTGTCGACGATCCACGCGAATTCCGCCCGCGAGGCCGTGGCCCGGATCGAGGACCTGATCGCCGAGGTCGGGCCAGCGATCCCGCACCGTATGATCATCCAGTCCATCGACATCATCGTCCACATCCGACGGACCCGGACGGGCCGGGTCGTCGATGACCTGCTGCCCATTGGAAGCTGACGCGGGGTATCGCGCGCTCGTCGATCCGCAAGCAGAAGGGGCTGGACGCGAACTTCGGGATGGGCGCGAAGGTTGCCTCCCTGCCGTCCAACCGACTGGGGTTGGTCTATCGCACCTGCAAATCCGGCGCGGTCAATGAGGTGATCCTCTGCGAGCGCGACGGGCGGTACGGGCGTCTTCGGCGAACGCTAGAGAACGGCGACCTCGTCGAGGTCATCGATGTGACCGAGCTGGCCGCCGAGGAAGGATACGACCTTGCGGATGACTGGACGGAAGTTCGCCTCCTGGGGAACGAGGCGGATCAGGAGACCGCCCGTGCGCCCTACAACGGCGATCCGGTGGTCGATGCGCAGTGGCGGGCCACCTCCCGGTATCACCGGTTCTACCGCCTGCTTGCCGGCCTGCGCGTGACCCTGCTGGCTGGAACGCACAAGCTCGGAGACGGGACACGGGTTTTCGAGCCCCTGCCGCGACGCGCCGCCGCCGGAGCCTTTGAGCGCACCGAGACGGTCGAAGCGCCGGGCGGCGTGAAGATCCACTACTTCTACGACCCGCCCTATGAAAAGTCGCCGAGCCATAACCGCTCGATCAGCGGCGCCATCCGGTCGGCCCTGAGCCTCGCCGGCGTCGTCTATCGTGACGAGCTCTATGACGTGAAAACCGGGCGCGCCGTCAATGCCCCCCTGTTCGGCATTCCGTTCGGATCGAAGCACATCTCCGTCCATATCGAACTGCCTGACGACGCCGACGTGTTGCCGGAGGCCTATCGTCAGTTCCTGCGATACCAGGCCGGCGAGCAGGACACCGTTCAAGCCGCCCATCTCGGCGACCTCGTCGCCCAGTATCGCCCACAGTGGCTCATCCACATCATTCGGTCGTTCGCGCCGGAGAGCACCCCCAGCGACGACATCCGTGACGAACTCCAGAAGCTGCTCGACGACCTGCGGGTTCGCTGGGTCTCCCCGAGGCCGACGCCCACGGGAATCCGTCTGGTCGATACGGCGAGCGGCGTGGGCGCCCAGTCCCAGCGAGACGGCGAGGGAGGAGCCGGCGGGGCCTCTAGGCCGAAGACAAAGCACATCGATCTGAACCTTGCTCCTCAGGGGTCGAAGGCGGCCGATCTCTGGAAAGACCGCGAACGCGCCCCCGAGATCGTCCTGCTGAGGACAGTCGAGGAGATCGAGGAGAAACAGCTGAAGGGGCGGACTGGTCGGTACTACGAGAACGGCCAGCTGTTCCTCAACATGCTCTATCCGTCGATCGGCGAGATGAAGGATGCGCTCAAGGCCTCCTATGCGACGGTCGCCGACCTCGACAGCATGCGTGAAGCCGCCGTTCGACAGGCGGAGAAAAGCATGCTCCTGCGCGTCGGTCGGGCGGTGGTGTTCGCCCTGGCCAAGCAGCTCAACAAGGAATGGGATCCCGACGCCGTGCGTTACGCCCTCGCGCCGGAAAGCCTCAGCCTCGCGGCCGACGACTTCTATGACTCGATCCAGAGCGCCCGTCGGAGCATGGGGCGTCAGTTCCGTCCCAACCGACAGGGGGAGGAGGCGCAGGTCGAGGACGAGGACGGCTTCCTGCGCGAGACCGCCTGACACGGCTCAGGGTCTGTCGGCGCGATCGCCGACGTCGATGGACGACCGCCGCGACCGCTTGTTCGCCGTCTTCCAGGCGGTGGCGGACGGCTCGGCGGGCCCGTGCTTTAGGGCTCCCGGGCATCCGCCCGTCCCATGCTGATCCGTCGCAGACCACGCCCGACAATATTCGGCGGTACCACAAGCTTCTGACATCACGCGCTTCGCGCTTTCGGGAGGCCTGGCTTCGATCCGATTCTCTCGTCGGCGCCCTGTCGCGCAATCCGGCGAAATCCAGACGCATTGGGGTCTGAAGTCAGCGATGACGTGCCCTCCGGGTGAATTGAAGAAAGTCGTGGACGACTTGCGCCGTGCTGAGATTTCTATGGGCGGTCGATGGATTTCGAGGCCGGTCCAGAAGCAAGAAGCCGCTGTAAAAATATATTCACAGGCCGCGTTGACAGGCTGTAGATGGTTTTGCTTGCTGTAGATCGTCAACGCCGACCTTCCGGCCCGACCACAGGAACTCAAACATGCGACGTTTACTTCAACGTGGCCTTTCGGCCGCGGCGGTGACTTGCGGCCTGTTCTTTGCCGGACAGGCCCTGGCGGGCGGGTCCGGGATGCCCTGGGAGGGACCGCTCCAGCAGATCGTGGAATCGATCACCGGGCCGGTCGTCCAGGCCGCCGCCGTCGTGGCGGTGGTGTTGTTCGGCGCCGGGGTCGCCATGAGCGAGAACGGCTCGTCCATGCGGCGAGGCCTCGGGATTCTCTTTGGCCTGTCGATCGCCTTCGCCGCCTCGACCTTCTTCCTGCAGTTCTTCGGCTTCGCCGGTGGGGCGGAGATCGCCTGATGTCCGAGACGTCGTCCGATCACCGCCCGTCAGGCTGGGATCTTCCGGTCGCGGGAGCCCTGACCGAGCCCGTCACCCTGGCGGGGATGCCCCGCGACTACGCCATCCTGATGGGCACGGTCGCGGTGGTTTTGGGGCTGGCGCTGCGGATCTGGTGGCTGGGCCTCCTGTGGTGGGCGGTCGCCCACGCGATCGGCCTCTACGCCGCGCGGGCTGACAAGCGGTTCTTCGACGTCCTTCGCCGCCACATGGCCCTGCCGGGCCATCTCGATGCGTGAGAGCTGATCATGCGCTTTCTGGATGAACATCGCCGCCGGCCCGCGCTCCTGGCCGATCATCTGCCCTGGGCGGCCATGGTCGCTCCCGGGGTGGTGCTGAACAAGGACGGTTCCTTCACCTGCGGCCTGCGGTTCCGGGGGCCGGATCTGGAGTCGGCCTCCGACCTGGAGCTGATGTCGGTTCGAGCTCGGCTCAACAACGCCCTGAGGCGTCTGGGCAGCGGATGGTGCCTGCATGTCGAGGCGCGTCGCCGGCCCGCCGAGCCCTATCCCACGAGCGAGTTCGAGATCGCCGCGGCCTGGCTGGTCGACGCCGAGCGCCGCTCCCTCTTCGAGACCAGCGAGCCGGCTTATGAGACCGACTACCGGGCGGCCCTGACCTGGCTTCCGCCGGCGGATCAGACCCGTCGGGTGGAGCGCGTCCTCTTCGACGGCGCCGATCCGGCGAGCCGGGACTGGCGCACCGCCCTAGACGCTTTCGCCCGCGAGACCGCGCAGATCGTCGACCTTCTCGCCGACGCCCTTCCGGAGGTCGCAATGCTGTCCGACGGGCAGCTCCTGACCTGGCTGCACGACTGCGTATCTCCCAGGTCGGTCCAGCTCGCGTTGCCCGCGACGCCGATGTTCCTCGACGCCTGGCTGGCGGACGCGCCCCTGCTCGGCGGCGTGTCTCCGACGCTGGACGGCCAAACGCTCAAGGTGGTCTCGGTGCGAGCGCTTCCGGCGAGCACGCGGCCGGGACTGCTCGACGCCCTCGGGGCCTTGCCGTTCCCCTATCGCTGGAGCGCGCGCTGGATCGGTCTGGACAAGGCGGACGCCGAGGTCGAGCTCGTCAAGCTGCGCAAGCGGTGGTTCGCCAAACGCAAGGGCGTCGGCGTCCTGCTGCGCGAGGCGATCACCAAGGAGGAGGTGCCGCTTCTCGACACCGATGCGGCCGCCAAGACCGACGAGTGCGACGGCGCGCTCGAGGCGCTCGGCTCGGACGCTTGCGCTTACGGCTATCTGACGACGACGATCACGGTGATGGCGCGCGATCCCGAACGGGCGGCGGAACAGGCCCGTGCGATCGAGGCTACGCTCAACGCTCAGGGATTCGTCGCCCGGACCGAGGATCTCAACGCCGTGGAGGCCTGGCTGGGCTCCCTGCCGGGCGAGCCCTATGCGGATGTGCGTCGGCCTCTGATCTCCACCCTGAACCTCGCCGACCTCCTGCCGGTCTCGGCGGTCTGGGCCGGTCCGACATCAGATCCGCGCCTGCAGGGGCCGCCGCTGGCGGTCGCCAGGACCAGTGGATCGACGCCGTTCCGGCTGACCCTGCATGTGGGCGACGTCGGTCACGCGATGGTCGTCGGACCGACAGGCTCGGGCAAGAGCGCGCTGCTCGCCTTCCTCGCCCTTCAATGGTTTCGGTATCCTCAGTCGCGGGTGGTCGTGTTCGACAAGGGGCGCAGCGCCCGGGCCGCGGCGCTGGCGGCGGGCGGACGGTGGCATCCGCTGCAGCCGGGCGGCGCCTTCACGCTGCAGCCCCTGGCGCGCATCGAGGATGAAGCCGAGCGCGCCTGGGCCTCGGAGTGGCTGGCCGACGCAGTCCGTCTCGCCGGCCTGGAGCCGACGCCGCGTATCCGCGAGGAGATCTGGACCGCGCTCGGGGCGCTGGGCCAGGCCCCTGTGGCCCAGCGGACGCTGACGGTCTTCACCGCCCTTGTTCAGGACAAGGCTGTGGCCGCAGCCCTGGAGCCCCTCACGCTCAAGGGACCGCACGGCGCCCTGATCGACGGGGTCGCTCCCGACGACGAGGCGTTGGCCTTCTTCGAATGCTTCGAGCTCGAGAGCCTGATGGCGACCCCGTCGGCGGTGGCGCCGGTGCTCGCGGCCCTGTTCCACGAGATCGAGCGCGGCTTCGACGGTCGGCCGACCCTGTTGATCCTCGACGAGGCCTGGCTGTTCCTCGGCGAAACGGCCTTCGCCGCCCGCATCCGGGAATGGCTGAAGACCCTTCGCAAGAAGGGCGTCGCGGTCGTCTTCGCCACCCAGTCCCTCGACGACGTCGTCCGCTCCTCGATCGCCTCGGCTCTGATCGAGAGCTGCCCGACCCAGATCTTCCTGCCCAACCCAAGGGCGCTCGAGCCGGCGTCGGCGGATCTCTACCGGATGTTCGGCCTCAACCGACGGCAGCTCGAGCTGATCGCCTGGGCCACGCCCAAGCGCGCCTATTACCTGCGCCAGCCGGAGGGGCGTCGGCTGTTCGACCTCAAGCTCAGCGGAGCCGGGCTCGCCCTATGCGGCGCCTCGTCTCCCGACGACCAGACCCTCATCGAGAGCGTCGCAGCGACGCTCGATCCGACCGATCCGCGGCCGGACCGCTTCGCTCGCGAATTCCTCAAAGCCAAGGGAGTCCATCATGTCGACAACGTCTTCGACAGCTTCTATCCGGCCGTCGCCCATCGTCTCGCGGCTGAATAGCCGACGCTGGCTCTGCGGGTTCGCAGCGCTTTCGCTGACGCTTGCGGCGGCGCCCCAACCGGCGAGCGCGCAATGGGTGGTGTATGACGCCAAGGCCGACGTCGAAGCCATGCTTTCCGCCGCGCGGCAGATCGAGAGCCTCGCCAATGAGGCCCGGGCCCTGGCCAATCAGGCCCGCAGTCTCGCCGCCTCGCCTTACAGCCATCTCGCGGAATCATATGATACCTTACGCGACATCGGCGAGCTGGCGCGCACGGTCCGGGGCGCGGCCTCGACCCTCGACGGCGTTCAGCGGCAGTTCGCGGATCTATATCCGCACGATCTCTCCCTCTCGGACCTCACGGCCCTCGGCGCTGATCGGTCCGCGACGGCGCGACGCACGGCCGAGGACCTGGCGCGGACGGCGGCGGAACTCGAGCGCCTCGCCCAGAGCCGTGACGGCCGCCTGCGCGGCGCCATGGCCGCCAGCGAGGCGGCGGAAGGCGAGACGGCGGCGATCCAGTCCTCGACCCAGATGCTGTCCGTTCTCGCAGAGGAGCTGGCCAGCATGCGGACCGTGCTTCTGGCCCAGTCCCGGGTGATGGCGGAAGGCGCGGCGCGCCAGGCCGCCGACCGCGAAGCCGCGATCGAGGCGCGCCGCCGCTTCTGGGAACGCGGGACCTCCACGCCGGCCGCCCCGTCCTTCAACCCCTTGGCCCACGCCAGGGACTGAGGCGCGCTGTCATGGCCGGCCCCGGAATGGAGACCCCGAACGAGTTGATGGTGGTGTTTTCCAACACCGTCACCGCCGGCTTCGACGCCCTGTCCGGGTCGGTCAACGGCGTCTTTGGTCTGCTGATCGCGCTCGTCGTGGCCCTGACAGGGATCCAGTGGGCGCTCTCGCCCAATCGAGACGTCCTGGCTTCGGGTTTGGGAAAGGTGCTGCTGATCGGCGCCTTCGCCTGGATCATCAACGACTGGCAGGCCCTGTCGGAGACCATCTACGCAGGTTTTCTGGAGCTGGGTCTGACGGCAGGGGGAGACTCCCTGTCGCGCGAGGAGTTCCTGAACCCCGGAGCGATCCTCCAGCAGGGCTGGGAGATCGTGAAGGCGCTGGGGGAGACGCCGGCGCCGGTGGAGAACCCGCTCGACGTCATGGGCAATATGGCCGACGCCCTGATCCTCGGTCTGGCGATGATCGGCATCATGCTGGCCTTCGCCGTCCTGGCCCTGCAGATCATCGTCTCCCTTCTGGAGTTCAAGATCGTCACCCTGGGCGGCTTCGTCCTTCTGCCGTTCGGGATCTGGAACAAGACCGCCTTCCTGGCCGAACGACCCCTCGGCTATGTCGTTTCGTCAGGGCTCAAGGTTCTGGCCCTGGCCATTGTCGTCTCCGGCGCCCGGACGATCTTCGATCAGCTCCAGCCCTCCGCCGATCCCGACATCTATGAAGCCCTGACCATCCTGGTCGCCGCCCTGCTGCTGGCGATGCTGGCCATCTTCATCCCCAACCTGGCCTCGGCCCTGGTTACGGGCGGCCCGGCTTTGGGCGCGGGCGCCGCCCTGACCGGCGGACTGGCGGTCGCCGGGGCGGGGGCGCTCGTCGCCGGAGGCGCGGCCGGCGCCGGGGCCATGGCCGGACGAGCGGCCGCCGTCAGCGGCTCGTCAAGGTCTGCGGCGGGAGCCGCGTCGGCGGGGCGTTCGGCCGGTAGCGGCCCCTCGTCCGGAGGGGCTCCGTCAGGAGGGGGCCCCCGACCGTCGCCCCGCTCGGGGCCCAGCTCCGGGCGGGGCGCCGGCGCTCAGTCTGGCGGCGGCGGGCGCGTCACGGGTTCGTCTCGATCGGATCCTGCGCCATCCTCGGGCTCATCCCCCGAGGGACCGACCGCTCCGTCCCCGCCTTCAGACGAACTCTCCCCTGCACGCCGGTCGTCGTCCGCCCGTTCGGCCGGGCCGGCCCCCGAGGCCAGGGAGCGCGCCAGACCCTCCCTGTCAGGGGAAGGGCCGAACTCGGCGAGCAGCAGTCGCCCAACCGGCCGGTCCGCCGCCCTTCAGGCCTTCTTCATCGCCAACTCCGGTCGCGCCCTCATGCCGGCCGGAGAGAACAGCGGCGCCCTCAGCCCCGCCGTCAGAACCGAGGATTGAGCATGCATCCCTTCTTCAAGCCCAAGCGCGCCCTGACGGCGTCGCCGGAGGCTACGCCCTACCAGAGGGCCGGCCAGGTCTGGGACGACCGTATGGGGCTCTCGATCGCCCACGCCCGCAACTGGCGGCGGATCGCCCTCGCCAATCTTGGGCTGGCCGCCTTCCTTGGCGCAGGCTGGTGGGTCCAGGCCGACCGGGCGGTGGTGAAGCCCTTCGTCGTCGAGGTGTCCGACTGGGGCCAGACCCAGAGGATCACCGCCCTTGACGGTCGTTACGAGCCGACCGAGGCCCAGACCGGCTACGCCCTGGCCCAATGGATCCGGGACGTGCGCTCCAAGTCGATCGATCCGATCGTGATCCGGCAGAACTGGCTGCGGGCCTATGACCTCCTCACGCCGAAGGCCTCGGTTTTTCTGAACGACTGGGTCCAGGCCAACGACCCCTTCGCCGAGGCCGGCCGCGAGGCGGTCAACGTCGAGGTGCTCAACGTCGTGCGCCGAAGCGAGCGCACCTTTGACCTCCAGTGGCGAGAGACGCGCTTCGTCAACGGTCAGCAGGCCGGGGCGGAGCGCTGGCGCGCCCTGATCACCGTCGCCCATCAGCCGCCGCGCAATGAGGCCGAGCTGATGCGCAATCCCCTTGGCCTCAAGATCGAGGATGTCTCATGGACCCCCGACGCTTCCTGAGCCCGACCGCCGTGTCGGTCGGCGCCGCTTTTTTGCTGTCTGGCTGCACCCTTCTGTCCAGTCGCGCCATCGACGCTGACCCGATGGCCCTTCGGGCGCCGCCGGTCACGGCGGATAGCCCATCCATCGTTCCTTCGGTTCAGGACATCGAGGTCCCGTCCGAGGCCCTGCCATTGCTTGGGGAACCGGCCTCGGCGGCGCGCCCGTACCTGGCGGAGATCGCCGCCGTCCCACATTTGCGGTCTCCGACGCCGGCCCGTCCAACGGAGGCGCCGCCTTCCGGCCGGGCGGCGATCGCCGAAGCGAACCGGTCCGCTCGCGCCGCGTCCAGCGCAGACGCCTTCGTCGGCGGGGTTCAGGTGTTCGCCTGGTCGGACGGACGCGTCTATGAAGTCTGGACCGCTCCGCTGAGGGTCACCACCCTGACCTTGGCGCCCGGGGAGACGGTCTCGGCGAAGGCGGCCGGGGACACGGTGCGCTGGCAGATCGGCGAGAGCCAGTCGGGCGCCGGGGTCGCAGCACGGACCCATGTCCTGATCAAGCCGCTGCAGGCGGGTCTCGAGACCAACCTGGTCCTGACCACGAGCCGGCGGGTCTATCTGCTCACCTTGCGAAGCGGCGGAGCCGAGGCCTTCAACGTCGCCGTCGAATGGGACTACGGGCGCGCACCGCCGCGCTTGGATGCGGACGCCCTGTCCGGTCCCCCGCCGGTCGATGTGGCGGCGGCGACGCCCCAGGCCCCGCTCGACGCTGGATACAGGGTCGAGGCTCGAGGGCGCGCGCCGCGCTGGGCGCCGACCGCCGTCTTCAATGACGGGACCCGCACCTTCATCACCCTTTCGCCAGAGGCGGCGATCGACGAAGCGCCGGCCGTGTTCGTCAGGACCGAGGGCGAGCTTCAGCTGGTCAACTACCGGCAGGCCGACAGCGTCCTCATCGTCGATCGCCTCTTCGACGAGGCAGAGCTCCGGCTCGGCGATCGACGGCCGCAGATCGTCCGAATCCGTCGGATTCCGGGAGCCGCCAGATGACCGAGGTTTCCACCGCGCATACCGCCGAAGTCGACGACCCGGGGCAGCCGGCGGCGACGTCGGCCCCGCCAGCCCCCAAGGCGCCGGCGCCGCCCCTGATGGGGCGCGCGCCGCGACCGGGCGCGGTGCGCATCCGCAAGCGGGTGGTTCAGGGCGCCGTCATGGCAGGAGCCCTGCTCGTCTCCGGATCGCTGGCCTGGGCCTTCGTCATCCAGCCTCAGATCACCCGCCAGGCGCGCGACGCCACTGCCGCCGAACGCGCCGGCGAGGCGCGGGGCCGCGTTCGGCCGTCGGACCGTATCACCGATCAACCGGCGAGCTATGACCGTCTCGCCCAGTCCCCGACCTTGCCCGAGCGGCGCGGCGCGGCGCCTGAGGCAGGGGCGGCGTCTGCCGCCCCGCCGCCCGCCCGCGTGCCTGCGCCGCAGTACGCGTCGGCGCCCAGGACGCCCCGGCCGGCCGAGCAAGCCGCGGCGTCGGGACTGTTCTTCGGCGGACCGTCGGCCGGCGCTCAGGCCGCGGCGAGCGACGGCGGGCCGCAGGGGGCGAGCTCCGGAGCGATGCGGGACCATGGGGCGATCTACAGTCCGCACGGTCTGCTGGCGCCGGTCTCGCCCTATGAGCTGAAGGCCGGCGCCGTCATTCCCGGCGTCCTGCTGACGGCCGTCG
This sequence comes from Brevundimonas sp. S1H14, assembly GCF_047716865.1. Classification (NCBI taxonomy): domain Bacteria; kingdom Pseudomonadati; phylum Pseudomonadota; class Alphaproteobacteria; order Caulobacterales; family Caulobacteraceae; genus Brevundimonas; species Brevundimonas sp. S1H14. Next base: position 812,305 of record NZ_CP136679.1, read on the forward strand.
ACACCGCGCGGCCGGGGCCGGTCGTGGCCACAGTCAGCCAGAATGTCTTCGACTCCATCACGGGACGCCATCTGGTCGTGCCCCAGGGGACGCGGTTGATCGGCCGCCACGAGGGCGAGAGCGCCCACGGAGATCGAAGGGCCTTCCTGGTCTGGGATCGGATGATCCTCCCGAACGGCAAGAGCCTCATCCTGTCCGAAGAACCGGGCGTGGACGCGCAAGGGGCGGTAGGGGTTCGGGGAGACGTCGACCGGCGTCTCCTGCCGCTGGGCGCGACCGCCCTGTTCGCCGGCGCCGTCACAACTCTGGGCGAACTCGCTCGCGGCGGATCGGCGGACCGGTCGTTCGCGGCCAGCGCGGGAAGCGCGGCTTCGATCGAGGCCTCCCAGGTCGCCGGCCGGCTCGTCGATCGCGAGCTCGGCGTTCAGCCGACCATCCGGGTTCGCGCCGGCGCGCCTGTGCGCGTGCTGATCACCCGCGACCTGATCCTGGAGCCTTACCGCCGATGACCCGTCTTCGCCGTCTACTCCCCGTCGCCTTCGCGCCCGCCGTCGGGCTTCTGGCCCTCGGCGCCGTTTCCGCGCAGCGCCCGGCCGTCGCCCTGATCAACGAGAGCCCGAGCCTGCCCAGGGGCGTCTACGTCCGCACGGCCTCTGCTGAGATCGGGCGGGGCGCAGTGGTCTCGCTGCGTCAGCCCGCCTCGGTCCGCGCCTATCTCGCGCGGCAGGGCATGCCGGCGGAGGTGCGCCTCATCAAACGGGTGGCCGCGACCGGCGGAGATAAAGTGTGCTCGGACGGTCGCTGGCTGATCGCCCCGATGCGCAGCGTGCGGATCCAGGCCCGCGGCAGCGGCGGCCAGGGCCTTCCGACCTGGCGCGGATGCCGGCGGCTGGCGCCCGACGAACGACTCCTGCTCGGCGATACGCCGTCCAGCCTCGACGGCCGGTACTTCGGACCGGTCCGAACCGCCCAGATCGAGGGCGTTTACCGGGAGACCCTGACATGGTGAGACATCGCCTCGTCCTCACTGCTCTGTTCGCGCTCGCGAGCGGCGCGCCCGTCGCCGCCCAGACGCCGATCGACTGGCGCTCCGCCGGGGGCGATCTCTTCGCGGGCGTCGCTCCCGCCGCGCTGGCGCCCGAGGCCGAAGACCTCGAGGTTGTCCGTCTCGCGGATCTGGACCAGCCCTTCGCCGACGCCATCGCGGAAGCGGCGGACCGTCACGGCCTGGATCGCAAGCTGCTTCACGCCCTCGTCGCCGTGGAAAGCGCCTATCGCGCCCAGGTCTGCTCCCATGCGGGCGCCTGCGGCCTGACGCAGCTGATGCCGGGCGCCGCCGCGGACCTCGGGGTGCGCGATCGCTTCGACCCCTACGAGAACCTACGCGGCGGGGCTGATTATCTGGCGCGTCAGATCCTTCGCTTCGGCGACCTTCGCCTCGCCCTCGCGGCCTATAATGCCGGTCCGGATCGGGTCGCCCGACTGGGCCGGATTCCGAACATCCCGGAAACACAGGCCTATGTCGTCTCGGTGATCAACTGCTACCTCGCGCTCACGGCGGGACGCGGGGTCCGGTCCTCGCGGGAATGCGCGCCGGCGGAGGCCGGGTCGTGACCTTCATCGGGCAGCCGCATGACGCCGGCGGTCCCGTCGTCCAACCTGCGACGGAGACCTTGCTGACGCGGGCCGAGGCGTCCGCCTTTCTGGGGAGCAGGGGCATCCGCATGAAGCCGACCACCCTGGCGCGCGCCTATTCCACCGGCTCGGGCGGTCCCCCGTGCCGCCACATCCGCAACAAGCCCTACTATCCCCTGGACCTGCTGGAGGCCTGGGCCAAGGCGCAGATCACCGCCCCGGCCGCATCTTCCAGCGAGCGGCAGCGGCTGAGGCGCGAGGCGCGGCGGCGGGAGGCCGGGTCATGACGTCTCAACGTCCGAGTCTCGAGATCCTGCTGAACGATCCGGCGGTCAGCTATCCGCTTAAGGCTGTGCTGCTGGTCTGGTGGAGCCGCGATCCGCTGGATGCGGCCAACGACGCCGCCGCGCTCGCCGCCGTCATGGGGGACCGCCTCACCTCGATCCTGGAACAGCGTCATGGCCCTTGAGGCGGGTCTTGATCGATTCCTGGCCTGGCGAGAGGTGCGGGACATCACCGGACTGGGTCGGACGACCGCGTGGCGCATGCGGCAGTCGGGGGATTTCCCGAAACCCGTGCCGATCTCTCCCGGACGCGTGGCCTGGCGAGAGCGCGACATCGTCGCCTGGAACGAGAGCCGCGGTTCGACGATTCCCCAGCCGCCGCCGGTGGCCGCACGGGCCCCCGTACGGCGGCAGGAGGGTAGGAGCTTCCCCGCACTCGCAACCTCGCGAAGTCCCGCAAAGGAGATGTCGACCGCAACCGCGCGGCCCAAAGCTTCAGGCGGCAGGCGAAAACCCTCTATCGCAGAGGGACAGCTCGGCTTCGATTTCTGATCCTTGGAGAGGGCGAATGCTTGAGGGCGGCGTCGCGCCAACAGCGGGCATGGCGACCCTGTCAAAGGCGACATTGAGTGGCACGGTAAAGCGGATAGTCCCCGACGCGGAGAAGTAGCGTTTTTCGCGCAGCGGTATCTTTGAGGACCAAAAGCGTCAGGGACCGACCGAGCCTAACGTCACAAGCCCTGTCTCGGCTCTTCGGCCTGGCTTGGCGCTTCCGTAAAAGCCGGCCACGAACCTCACGGGCTCCGCGCCGGTTCAATGATCCCTAATCAGCTCGATACCTGGGCCTTATCGCCTCGACATCACGCGGATTCGGGCGGGACGAAGCCCCGATCTCATCAAGCTTCCGGGTGATCAGTTTGTGAGCGCGAGTTGCGGCGCTTTTTGAGCTGTTCGTTGAGCGCCTTCTGGATCTTTTCCATACGACGGCCTTGGTTGCTTAGGAGCGTGCAAATTCGATCAGGGGGGCGAGGTCGTGATTGTCTGCTGCACGGAGCGCCGCGATATAGCGAGCGCGTGTTTCCGCGGCTTGGACAAGGTTAGCGCTTCCCCATGTGAAGCGCTCGCGTCCGAGCGCGACGGCGAGAAGATCGGCAGCCAAGCGGGCATGCCGGCCGTTGCCATTCGGAAAAAGATGGATCGATACGAGACGGTGGTGAAACCGAACCGCGATCTCGTCGGCATCGTAGGCGCCGTTCTCGACCCAGTACCGCACATCACCGATGAGGCCGCGCAGTTCGACACCGATGCGGTACGCCTCAATGCCGATATTGCGCTCGGTGGTGCGAAACGTGCCCGCCCATTTCCACACGCTGCGGAGCATGCGTTTGTGGAGGGTGAGAAGAAAGTCTTCGTCGAGCACGTCACGTTTGCGGCCGAACGCCCAGCGGTCGGCTTCGGCAATGCCGATCTGCTCAGCCTCGTTCAGCTGATCGCGGGTCGTGATGTATGTTGGGATGAGCTGCCGTCGCTCATCGGGTGTGATGGGCGTTGCTGCTTCGTCATCTGGGTCAAAGAGCGGGTCGCTCACGACGCCTCCCAGATACGGCTGCCGCCTTCGCGTCGAATTTCTTCGGCCAGTCGTTCAAGCTGTTCAGCAAGATCGGAGCGCGCGACGGCCTGGTTCTCCAACCGCATCGTGTGGTTCACGCGGGCAAGCTGCGCTTGGGCAAGTTTGAGAGCTTGCTTGCGCACCATCTCTTCTAGCGAACCGTTCGGCACGATCGCATAGACAAGCGTGCAGTTCATGGCCTCGGCAGCGTCGCGCAAACTGTTAAGCGTGGTCGTGCCGGTGACCTCGCCTTTCTCAAGAGCAGTGATCGTCGTGTGAGTCTTCCCCATCTTGGAGGCAAGCTGGCGCGAGGTCATGCCGAGGGCGTCACGAATCGCGCGCAACCAACCTCTCGGCGGGCGCGTCATGGCTTTGAGCGACATCGCTTCAAATTGCCTGTCTAAATGCTTTCGGGCCAGGGCCTGCCCATCGCTGCGTTTGACCATAGTCAACCATCCTTTGAATTAATGGCGCCCTATAGTCGACCAAAAGTCAATATTTAGGTCTATTATAATAAACCAATTCTAACAAACTTGGTGCATTATAATGATACATAAGGAGCGCCGCCGTCGCGGCCGCACATGACCCCGTTTCTCATCCCGCCATAACGAGAGTCCGTAAAGATCGGTTGGGTTGGCGATGGGGCGGCCTGCGCAGCCCTCAACCAGCGCAGCAGGCCGCTCGGCGTTTCCGGCAAGGGCTTTGCGCGTAGGCCTGCGGCGCCAGCCAGCCGAGCTTCGAGTGCGGTCCCCGTTGGTTGTAATATGCCGCCAGGGCCTCGAGCACCGCGCGGGCGTGAACGACTGCTCAGTCGCCTCGCCCTTAATCACATTGATGATGTGCGCAGCGCAGTTGATGTCATCGACTAAGGCAAAGGCCCAGTCGTTGAGGCCGAGAAAGCCGATTGCGGCGGTGAATGCAGTTCCTTTGTCGCCATGGGCGAACGGATGGTCGCGGACCACGCCGAACAGAAACGACGTGGCCAAAACGGCGATGTCGTCCACACCCTCGTAGCGCCAAAGATTCTGTGGACGCGCGAGCGCCCCTCAAGAAGGTCGGTGCTCCGTAACAAGCGGGGTTCACCTGTTGCGGCGGTCATCCGCTTGTTGATGTGTATCAGCCCCTCGGACGTGAGCCAGCCGGGCTCATTCCGCAAGGCGCTTGAGGATCCGCGGAAATTTCGCCATCACCTCATCGCACAACAAATCGTAATCGATCGCTTCGTTCGTGTGGCGCTCAGATTGCGGCGGAGCGGCCCGAGGGGCCGCTTTCGCAGCGTGGCAATCGGTGTGCTTCAGTGCGCTCATGCTGACCTCCTCTATTTTCCGCCACAGAGTGAACGTCCCCCGCGGAGATCAGCAGAAAGTTTCTGCCGATGAGGTTCCGGGTGGGTCGGATGTGAAGGTTAGTCCCTTCCACTGGGGCGCAAAGCGCAAATCTAGATACCTAGCCAGTTCGCCGTCAGCAGCACTTGCGAGCGTTCGCTTCCGCCCTCACCCCGCCTTAGCCATACACTCCTTGCTGGGCGTCGCCGGATAGGCCGCACAATCCCACGCCACACGCTTGAACCCCGTTTCACGATTGACCGCGTAGGCAAAGAGCTGGGCCTTGATCTCCGCCTCGGTGAAGGGGAGGGCCCTGGGCTCCTCGCCCTGTTTCCAGAACCCGACCATGCAATTGTCGACGTCCAGACACTTCAGGCCCGCGAGGTCTTCGAACGTCGCTGGATCGGCATTGGGCTGGACCGCGACAACGTAGAAGCCGGGCCCCACTTCATGCATGGCTCTCGTTGAAGCCGGGACCTTTGGTTCCGGGCTGAGGACGGCGCTAGCCGCGAAGGCGCCGCCGATGACGGCTGCGGCGCCGATGGCCGCGATGATCTTATTGCGCATGAGGGTTCATATGGAACAGTGTTCTGTGCGGCTAGACTTAGCCTTCTGCGCCTTCGCGCGCAAACATCCAAGCCTCTCGATTGCATATGGTCTGCCGTCAGATCAGGTCGCTGGGACAACGCCCCTGCCGAAGTTCACATGGGCTGGATCCGCCTTGGGTTGCAGCCCAAAGCCCTCGGCGAAACCTAGCCTGAGCGGTATGGAACGGAGAGCGTCGCGCTTCCTTCGATAGAGGCAACGAAGGAGCAAGACATGCTACATCAGAATACGTCATCGTCCACGGCGACCGCCCAGGACGCCGCGACCGATCCCCTGGCTCCACGCGACCAGGCGACAGATCAGGACCGCAAGGAAGAACCTCGCGCTTACGCGGCTTCAGATCTCGCCGACAGCTCGCTCGCCCCGCCCGCCGCTGGCGAGGTGTCCGACTATATGGACGAAGGGGAGGCCTTGGACGGAGAAGCCGTTCAGCAGGGCGCCAATCATGCGAACCGACCCGACCGTACCGAGGCCATGGATACGCAGGGCCCCAAGACCAGGGCCGCCAACCGCGACATCGTGCAGGGCAGGAATTGAAGCCTGGAGGGCGGCTCTACCCGAGCCGCCGTTCCAATTGACCGATTGATTGACCAGTCCGGGTTCCATCGTTCTGACCAGGCGGCGCGCCGAACGTGTCGGCGTAAGCCTCTTCGACGTGTTCAATCTCTTCTAGTCGGAATGCAGCGAAGTCTCTCTCCCCCGCACGCTCGGATACCACTTTTTTGACAGCAGATCGTTCAGCGCCGCCTTGTCGAGCATGGCGTCGGCCAAAAGCCGCTTCAACCTGCCGTTCTCATCTTCCAGGGCCCGCAGGCGCTGGCCGTCCGAGACGCTCATCCCGCCGAAGCTTGCTTTCCAGGCGTGGATCGTGCGCTCCGCCCCCGCCGTGCTTGCGCCAGCTCGCTCGCTCTGCGTGGAGGAAATTCTCAGGGGCACGTCACCAGCGACCAACACCGTCGCTCGGCCAAGGTTTCGCGGTGTCCGCAGCGGCTCAACCGGTCTTGCGTCGAGAGGGCGTTCGTCCCGCCTTCGCCGGCGCGCCCGGGCTCTTGGCGCCGCCCCGACGTCGGGGCGCGGCGCCGCCTTTCAGGCTGGCGCGCAGGGCCGCCATCAGGTCCACCACATTCGTGTCTTCGGGCTCGGCGGCGCGGACCGGCGTCCTGCCCTTCTGCTTGGCGGCGATCAGGGCCTTGAGCGCTTCCTCATAACGATCGACGAACTGGTCCGGATTAAACGGTCCGGCCTTCTGCTCGATGATACGCCGGGCGATCTCGACCATGGCCGGGTCGGGCGCCTGGTCCGAGATGGCGCCGAAGACCTCCCGTGACGCCCGCACCTCGCCGCGCGTTCGAAGGGAGTAGGCCAGGATGCCCCGATCACGCGGCTCCAACGCCAGCAGCCGCTCACGCGTCGACAAGACGGCGCGGCCCAGGGCGATCTTGCCTTCGGACCGCATGGCCTCGCGGATGACGCCGAAGGCCTCCTCGGCCAGAGCGCCCGCGGGCGCGAGATAATAGGGATTGTCCCAGTAGAGGCGATCGATCTCCTCCTCCGGGACGAAGCGTTCGATGTCGATCGTCTTGGTGCTCTCGAGCTTGACCGATTTGATCTCCTCGTCGGTCAGCAGGATATATTCGTCTTTCGCCACCGCATAGCCCTTGACGAGCGACGAGCGTTCGACGGGACCGGTGTCCGGGTCCGTCGTCACCATGCGGATGCGGTTGTTGGTGTTGGGATTGATGAGGTTGAAGTGAACCTCTCCGCCCGAGCTGGTGGCCGTGTAGAGCGCGACCGGGCAGGTGACGAGAGAGAGGCGCAGGTGTCCCTGCCAGGTGGGGCGATAAGCCATGTCGGACCTCCGGGCGGCGCCGCATGCGCCGCAGACTCAACACCAGGCCCGGGGATTCGCTCCCTGGGTTCAGGCGCAGGGCTCCGCCTGCCCGTCGCCCAGGTCGATGACGAAGCAGTGCTCCCGCCCGCCGTCCAGCTCCGCCACGAAGATGCGGATCTCGTCGCCGGCGTCCACCGGCGGCGAATAGAGTTCTGTATATCCGACGGCCGCCGCTTCAAGGCTTCCGGCCTTCAAGATGTGGCCGTGGGCCCGACCGAGGCCTTCGGAATAGGCGAAATAGCGATGCTGTTCGGGATCGTTCATTCTCGGCTCCTCTTGTCTCAAACGCCCGCCTGCGGAAAAGGATTCCCCGATTCGTCCCGAACCGGTTCCGCGGCGCAACTGGACTTGTCCGTCCGCCAGGGCCTAGGATGGACGCATCGCAGACCGAGATCTGGGCGCCTGCGACTGGAAGAGATCGGTGACGCACGCCGCACACTCCCGCCTGAACGGCCCGGGAGTTCTCTGTGCCCTATTTCTGTCTGATCGACCTTTCCGCCTCCAGTGTTCCTCACATGGAGTTTCTGGAAGCCGAAACGCGTATCGAAGCCGAAGCGGAAGCGCGCACGCTCGCCCCTCTCCACTCGAGCGCCACGGGGGTTCGCGTGTTCGGCAGCGCCGATGAGGCGGCCGGCGACGATCAACGGCGCCCCTGAGGACGAGACAACTATCCGCTGCTGTGTGAGGCGCGAAATCTCAGGGCCCACGGGGTTGCTGACCGGGCGGTCAAGCCTGCGGATCCCTTATGGGGCGGCGGCGTTCGTCCTGACGCGCTCAGACGCCGCCACGGGGCTTAGCGGGGGAAGGGGAGGCGGGCGGCTCTTGTTTGAAGGTATCGCCGATCTCGCGCGCGTCCGGTCCGTCCGGGCCCGCGCGACGCCGGGATTCGCGCCCCACCCGGCGCACGGCCTCCTCAGACGTGTCGGCGTCGGGCTTGCCGCCGGGAAGGGCGGCGTTTCGTCGCCGGCCCTCCGACTGCTTTGGATCGGTCATCGGACGTTTCCTCTCATGTCTTCTCCTTAGGAGAGGACAACGTCCGGAATTGTTCCCGCAAACGGCGAGCCGACCCGCTTCTGTCTGGTCAATGAACGCCGACAGATACACCGGGCGATGAGGCAGCTCGGCGGCGAGCCGTCACCGCCGAGCAACGAGAACCGAGCAGCGGGCCGTCGACGCCTGAGCCGACGACGGCAGGCTCTTGTCCTGCCATCGCGACGTGGCGGCCAGGGAGGACGACGAATGGCAGGAGATACCGAGCAAGGCGCACATCTGAGGAACGCCGCTTCCGGGGGTGAGGAACGGCTGGCGGGAACGGGCGCTTCCATGGACGGAGGGCCTCTTCGTCTCGCATTGAGGGCGAGGGCGCGACGGTCGCCTCGCCGCTAAATCCGAGCGCCGGTTCGGGTCAGGCGAAGCGCGAAATCTCATTTGTCCGATCACTGGGGCGGTCGCTGCGACCGGCTCCTTTCGGCCGCCGGCAGGGCCTCGCCTTGGATATCGGGCGGGCCTGCACGCACCAAATCCCCGCCAAAGCCGCCCCGGGATGGGGCGGTTCAGCGATGACGGGATCTCACGCCGAACCAGGACGACGCCGTCCACGGGCGAGGTCGACCGCAGGAGACCGGCACGGCGCAACATCCTGGCGGCGCCGCGGAGACGCCGCCGCCGCCTGCGCCCCGCGGCGAGAGGAATCCGCAGAGTTTCGGGGACTGGACGGCTTCCGTCTTGTCGATCGCCTGGCCCGATCCTGAGCCGGCGGCGAAGAGGGTGGCTGCTCAGCCCGCTCGGCGTTACAATGTAACCATGTCATCTACCCCAGCGCCCGCACCCCAGCCTTTTTTCAACCAGGAAATGGCCGACGCCTATGATCGTCGGAACAGAGGGCTCGCGCCGATCTCCGACAACCTTCATTTTCTGACCCAGCTGGTTCTGGCCGACCTGCCTCGCGAAGCGCGCCTGCTGTGCGTGGGGGTGGGAACGGGGGCGGAAATCCTGGCGCTGGCCCGGGCGCGCCCGGACTGGTCCTTCGTTGGAATCGACCCTTCCGCCGAAATGCTCGGCGTCGGGCGCGTGAGGCTGGAGCAGGCGGGCGTGCTGCAGCGGTGCAGGCTTCTGCAGGGATATGCCGAGGATGCGCCGGAGGGACCGTTCGACGCGGCGGTGAGCCTGCTGGTCGCCCACTTCATCAACCGGAGCGAACGGCCCGCCTTTTACCGCGCCATTCATAGCCGATTGAGGCCGGGCGGGCGGTTCGTCAGCGCCGAGATCAGCTGCGACCTCGAGGCGGCGGAATTTCCGCCCATGCTGGAAGACTGGAAACAGGTTCAGAAGGTGATGGGGGCCACGCCGGATTCCCTGGCGAAGCTTGAGATGATGATGCGGAACACGCTGAGCGTTCTCAACCCATCCGAGACCGAGGCGCTGTGGCGCAAAGCCGGTTTCGAAACGCCGATCTCCTTCTTTCAGGCCTTCATGATCCGCGGCTGGCACGCGACAAGGCGCTAGCCGTCGCTGAGTCCGGCCCGCCGGCCGACGGTTTGCGCCCGCCCGCGCCACCCCGGATTCCTGAGTGAGGCTTGGCTGCGCGATGAAACGAACGCCAGGGTCTTTGCGGCGCGCGAGCGCGCCCGGTCTCGACGCCGCTGAAGCGGGCGCCCGCACGCGACGATGCATCCGCCGGCCTCGCCAGCACCCGGGCCGAGATCGATGATGTCATCCACCTGGCGATCGTCCTCATGTCGTGTTCGACGATGACGATCGCGTTGCCGGTGTCGACCAGACCCTGCAGGCGCCGCATCAGCCGGCCGGCTTCGTAAGGATGCAGCCTGAGGTCGGTTCATCAAGGATATAGAGCGTATCGCCGCGCTGCGCGCGTTGCAGTTCCGTCGCCAGCTTGATCCGTTGCGCCTCGCCGCCCGACAGTTCCGTCGCCGGCTGCCCGAGCCGCATAGCCGAGGCCGATCTGCCGCAGCACGTCGAGCGAACGCATGTCCTGCGGCTCGCCTGCGAAGAATCGCACGCTTCCTCCGCCATCAACTCCAGCACCTGGGCGATGTTGCGGCCGTTCCAATCGACCTCGGCGTCTGAGGATTGTAGCGGCTCCCATGGCAGGTCGAGCAGAGGGCGCAGACGCTGGGCAGGATCAGCAGCTCCAGCATCACGAAGCCTTCGCCTTCGCAGACCGGGCACCGCCTCTGCGCAACGTTGAACGAGAAGCGACCCGGGGGTGTAGCCGCGTCGGCGGGCCAGAGGCGTCTCGGCGAACAGCTTTCGTACATAGTCGAACAGGCCGCTGTAGGTGGCGAGCGCGGCCTGGTCAGAGACCGGTCGCCAGGCTGTGGCGCGCCCAGTGATCAGGATCCGCGTCCGCGATCGGGCGGCCTTCAGGCGGACCGCGACCCGGCGGATCGCCGCCTCGAAATCCCTGGGGCTCTTCAGCCGGGCCTCGTCGATTGAATCCAGAAATAGCCAGCCCTCCTCGCTGGACCCAGCCAGGCCTCGAATTCCTCGTCCGTCCCCTCCTCGAAGGCGGTGTCGAACCCATCGACCAGAAACTCTAGGCGCAGGAAGAAGGCGGGCCGTCCCTCCGCCCTCAGTCGCCGGGCCGTGGAGCGGATTTCCGCGGTTTTGCCAGAGCCCGCTTCCGACAGCAGCACCACGCGGCGGTCCGCCAATAGGTCGGTCCAATTCAGCGGTGCGCCGAAGCCCGGTGCCAAGTCTTCCGCTGGCGCATCCGTCTCGGCGGGCGGCAGGACGAGAAACGTCCGGTTCAGTTCGACGTAGTCGTGGTGCACGTGGGAATCAGCTCCGTAGTCAGCGACCCTAGCATGAGACAACAGCGTTCGCAGGAGAGGATATGTCCAACTCTTCGGGCTTGCATGCGAACTAGCGCGCAATAAGCTCCGCTGCGGGCCAAGTTCCTTAGCCCGCTTCCCAACCGGACATTCCTGATCGCCGCTAAGAGTCAGGTGCAGCCTCTACGCTCATAGATTGGCCGAATGGCTCATGCTGACTCATTGCGGACGTTTAGGAGGTCCGCTTTCGGGCCGGTGTCTCATGCGAAGGAGGGAGCAAGGGAGGGGTTCGCTCCTGACTGAGGCCGTGTAAAAACTCCCGGGCGCTGACGCCGGGGGTCTGTGGCTGAGGCGCGCAGAGCCCGCTCCTCAGGTTCGGAGGGCTTGGATCAGCGGCTTGGTCCCCAGCACCGCCATCACCCGCTTCATGTTGTAGGCCAGGATGTGGAGGCTGATCTCGGTCTTCACGTTGGGCAACCGCCTCATGAGGAAGTGGGTGTGGCCCATCCAGGCCTTGATCGTTCCGAACGGGTGCTCGACCAGCCGCCGTCGGGTGCGCATGGCGCGGGGAGCGAGGTCCATCCGGGTCTGGAGCGCATCAATCACCGCCTCGTGCTCCCAACGCGTAACTCGACGCTCGATGCTGGGCGTACACTGAGGCTTGAGGCGACAGCCGGTGCAGCTGGCCCGGTCCCAGTAGCGGTGCAACGTCAGTCCTTTCTCGACGGTCGTCATGTGACGCGGCAGCAGCGCACCGGCCGGGCAGCGATAGGCGTCCTGATCGGGCTGGTAGACGAAGTCCTGTTTGCCGAACCGGCCCGCCGCCTTCGCGCCTGAGGTCTGGGGCTTCGGTAGATAGGGCGTCACGCCCATGGCTTCGCAGGCCAGGATCTCCTCGCCGGAGAAGTAGCCGCGGTCGGCCAGCACATCGAGCGCCTCGACGCCTAGGGCGTCCTTGGCCTTCTGCGCCATGGACGCCAGCTGATGCTTGTCCAGGCCGGTCATGACCACGTCGTGGGCGACGATCAGGTGATGCTCGCTTTCGACGGCGGACTGGACGTTGTAGCCGACGATGCCGCTGCCTCGACCCGACGTCGCCATGGCTCGCGCATCTGAATCGGTCAGGGAGACCTGGCCGTCAGGTGACGCCTCGACCTCAGCCTCCATCGCCTTCAGCATCGCCATCTGGGCGCGGAGCCGATCGATCTTCTCGACCAGTCGCACGGATCGCGCCTCGGCCGCTTCGCCTTCCTGCCGGTCCGCCGTATCCAGGTCCTGCAGATAGCCGGCGATGTGCTCGGCGACCTGTTCGATCCGCCGCTTCACCTTGTACACGGTGAAGTTGCGGTCGCGGGTGTTCACTGCTTTGAACTTCGAGCCGTCGATGGCGACCAAGGCGGCGCCGAACAGGCCGAGCCCGCGGCACAGCACTACGAACTGGGCGCACGCCGCCTGGATCGCCGAGCCGTTCTCGCGGCGGAAGTCGGCGATGGTCTTATGGTCGGGCGTCAGCCGGCCCGTCAGCCACATCAGCTCGACGTTGCGCTGCGCCTCGCGCTCCAGCCGACGACTCGACTGCACCTTGTTCAGATAGCCGTAGACGTAGAGCTTCAGCAGCGTGGCCGGGTGGTAAGCGGGCCGTCCCGTCGCCGCGGGCGTCATCCCCTCAAACCCCAGACCCTTCAAATCCAGCTCATCAATGAAGACATCGACCACCCGGACCGGATTATCCTCGGCCACATAGTCGTCGAGACACTCGGGGAGCAGCGTCTGCTGCCGGCGATCGGCACCCTGAACGAAGCGGCTCATACCCACCTCCTGCTGACCCCGGGAGGCTAACCTAATTCGCTCGGACCAAAGGCGTTTTCACACAGCCTCGACTCATAGCTGATCTTCTGCAGGTCCGCTCCTAGGCTGGCGCTGGAAATGCGATCCAGCGCATTCGCATCTCATTGCCGACACTATTGGCGTGGCTTCGGGGGCAGTTGGATCGCGAAGCCGAAACCGCGCAGGCGACCGGCGGCGTTCATCCCAACGCCTTAATTATGAAAGGCGGTCCAGTTCGCTTTACTGACTCTGTTTCGTTTGGGACCTGGGTGCAGCCTACGAGGGAAGCCTGACAACGGTGCATCACACGCTGAAGCTTTATCTGGCTAAGGATTCCGAGCTGGCGGATCGCGCGATGGAGAACCGCGAACGCCGCCGCCTGGAGCAGGTGTCGGGTCTAACAGGCAAGGTCATCGTCGACGGGGCCCGCCGCATGATCTGCTTAAGGCTGAAACGCCAGACCCACAATCAGTGAGCGGCGTTCGGAAAACAGTCTCATGAAGAGCGCTGAACATACGCGTATGCAGCCTTATCGTGGTCTGCACAGTTGCTACATCCTCGAAGCCCCGCTCGATCTGGTCCCGCTCGACAAAGGTCCTGCACATCACACTGGTTCCTCGGCCCGTGGTCCGCGCGAGAGTCAAGGAGCAGATCCCATGCGGCCGCTCGATGATGGCTAGAGCCAGACTGATTCATCCTCAATCCGATCCACCAGATGTTGGGATCGAACATCTAGATCGGCGCCACGGTCAATTCGATAAGGTCAGAGTAGAGGCCGGCCCGGCGGCGCGCGGTCTCGCCCACCTGCAGTTGCAGGTCATAGGCGTCTTCGCCCAGGCCGGTGCCCTTGCGGCTTTCCACCTGGCCGCCCGTGCCCAGATTGATGGGACGGTTGCCCAGGCTCAGGCGATAGGGCACCCACCAGGACGAGTCCTCGGCCAGCACCAAGCGGCCCTTGTTGCGCGACGACACCGCGACGCGATAGCCGCCGGTGCTCTTGACCCACACCTGCAGCGGCAGATTGGTCCCGCCTTCGGCCAGTTCGCCCAGTTCGATCCGGCCGCCGCCGTCCGTGCGGGTGAATGCGCCGCGCAGGCCCATGACGGCCGACGGCTGGACGTTGAGCGCAAGCACCAGCAGCTTGTCCGCTGAAATGCGGTTGTCCTTGGTGCGGAAGGCGAATTGCACCGGCTGTTCGAACAGGCCGTCCTGGCTGAGTTGATCGACATCGACTTCAAGACGATAGCGGCGCAGGACGCGCGCGCCCGGCTGAAGCGCCAAGGCCGCGCCGCCTGGGCGGGCTTGGGATCGGCCCGCGACCGGGGTCAGGTTCGCCGCCGAAAACTCGTCCGTCAGGCTGTAGGGCAGGGTGGACCAGCGGCCGCTCGGTCCGGTGGTCGGCCGCAAGCCGAACGGCTGGCCTACGGTGGTGACTTCCACCTCGCCCTCGCAGGGGGCCGCGCCGTCGTTGGACCAGGCGATGTCGAAAGTGGCGAAGGCCGCATCGTCGCCATAGGGATCATAGCCGCGGATCTCCCACCGCGCCTGCTGCGGCTCGATCCGCACCTGGCAGCCGGGAGCGGCGGGCCGCGACGCCTGCGCCGTGGCGGCTCCGGCTGCCGCGAGCGACGCGATCAGCGCCATGCCGGCGAAGGCGGACGACGCACGTTTTTGAAGAACGCTCATGCTCAATCTCCTTCAGGCGCAGCGATGTCGACGTGGACGACGCGAAGATTGTAAAGGCCGTCGTTGTCGGCCGGGACGGTGAAGTCGAAGCCGCCCCTAGGGTCAGTGAAGAGTTCCACGCGATAGCGCCCGCCCGGCTTCAGCCCCTGGACGGCGAAGCGGCCGACGCTGTTGGTGAAGAAGGGCTGGGAAGCGGCGTCGGGTTCGTCCAGGGCGATCACGCGCCCGCCGATCAGCGACAACGGCGCCGGGCCCGCGGCTCCGCGCCCGGTGACGGAGCCCACGGCGCTGACGAAGGCGTCCGAACCGATCTCGAAGGCGTAACCGCTGCGATAGGCCGGCCGCACCCGCCGTACGCCCTCGCCGATGTCATAGCCGGCGGGCACGTCGATGACGTCGTAGTAGACGGAATCGTTCACATACGACCCCAGGTAGGGATAGAGCACCGGACCCAGGGGGCCGCTGGCGGCCGAGTAGCGGCCGTCGCGCAGGACTTCGCCGGCGATGACCGGACGATCTTCCAGGCTCGGGTGGCCGTACAGGATGGCGAAGCTGTCGGCGACGCGCCGGCCGATGGCGGCCTTGCCGCCCGCGAAGGCGATGGCGGTAGAGACGCTGGCGGTCGTAACCTGCTGGTCGCTGATCGAGCCGAAGTCCTGACCGTATCCGGCGTGCGAGATCGAGGCGTTGAAGCGGTTGCCGACATAGTCGACGCCGCCCAGCAGGCTGGCGGGACCGTCGTCATAGGTGGCGATGGCGGAATAGCCGATCGAACCGGCCAGGTTCTCCGGGATCTTGTAGAAGGAGGCGGAGGCGCTGTTCAGGTTGGAATCGTAGCGCGCGTCGGCGCGTACGTCGCTGGACGGCCGCCAGGTCAGGGCGAAGGTGAAGCCCCAGCCGTCGCGGTCGCGGCGGCCGCCGGGCGTGTCTTCGTACTTGAGGTAGTTCACCCCCGCCTGAGCGCTCCACTGACGGTTGATGGCGTAGTTGGCCGTCAGGTCCGAGCGGAAGGAATCGCCCAGGCCCGCGCTATCCCGCGACTTGTTGTAGGCCAGGCCCACGCTGCCGTAGAGGCGGTCGGAGAAGACGCGCGAGTACTGGCCGTAGGCCTGCCAGGCGATGGGGTTGGAGGCGTCCGGGTCCGAAAGCGTCGCAAAGCCTTCCGACACATGTTCGAACTGAACCGTGAAGAAGTCCGATGTCGTGGGGCGGTCGATATAGAAATCATAGGCTGCGACAAGGGCGTAGCCGCCGCCGGCCGTGTCGCTGTTGCTGGCGCCGACCTGGAAGTTCAGGCGAGACCCGTTGCGCAGGATGAACTGGGTCTGGGCGTTGGCCATCTGGACCCGTTCGCTGGCCTGCAGGCCGACGCCCAGGGCGGGCTTGTCGATGAAGGCCTTGCGCCAGTAGCCCGTGAAGGCGAGGTCGCCGTCCGAATAGTCCGGCTGGCCGAAGCTGGGACGTCCGGCCACCCCGAGATATCCGCCGTATTCGTACTCGCCGGGATCGAGGTCGATCGAGTCGATATAGGCGCTGTAGCGATAGGATTGGGAAGCGCCCGATCCGTCGACCACGACGACCTCCAGGTCATTGCTCCCGGTCTGCACCGGCAGGTTGGACAGGTCGTACTGGCCGGGGTCCAGGCGCAGTTCGCGCACCAGGGCGCCGTTGCGCAGGATACGCACCGTGGACTCGCTCTGCAGCAGCAGCTGCCGGTCCTGGCGGAACACGTTCGGACGATAGGGGTCGAAGCGGCGCCGCTGGCGCGTCACGCCGACGCCGCCCACGTCGGCATAGCCCTGCAGACCGCGGAACTCGGGGTTGAGATCGCCGACGGTCCAGCGGCGGTATTCCTGGGGCTGGTCGTAGACGAAACGGGCGTAGCGCCGCAGCCATTCATAGTCGCCGGACCCCAGGGTCTCGCGGCCCTGAACCTCGGCCTCCAGAACCAGGCCACGCCAGCGGCCGGCGCCGTTCAGATAGACGTTCGGCGCAGGGGCGTCGCCGGTCGCGTGGCGATAGCTCCATGATGTCGCCGCGTTCAGGAAGGCGGAGAAGGGCAGGGGCGCCAGGCCTTCCGCCTCGGGGCCGCCGCGCTCGAACAGGACTTCCAGGCGCCGAAGATTAGGGGCGATGCGCACCACCAGCAGCGACAGGGCTGTGGGGTCGTATTCGAGCGACACCCCTTGAGCGGCCAATTCCTCGCCTTCGAAACCCTGTTGACCGGCCAGTCGCGCCGTGAGCGCCGCAGCGGCCTCGTCGGTGAGCAGGGGCGTGATCAGTTCGAGGAAGCCTGCGGAATCGACGATGAAGCGATCATCGCGCGTCAGGGTCACAGGAACTTCGCCCAGAGGCCGCCGGTTGAACGTCAGCGGCGCGGTCAAGGTGATGTCGCGGTTGTAGGGATTGATGTCAGGACGCACGACCGCTGCCGGCGGGGCGGCGGTCTGGGCGGCGGTCTGGGCGGCGCCCTGGGCCGCGCCCGGCGGCGGACTCTGCGGAGGTTGGGCCTGAACCTGCGACGGCTCTTCGAACCGAGGCGGCGCCGTGATGATGGGCGCGTCTTCGCTCAGCGACGCCGCGCTGGCGGGCGTTGCGCCGTTCGAGACCAGAACCGAGGCCAGGATCGCCGTAGGGACTAGCCGAGGCTTCATTGGCTGAAGCGCACCTTGATCGGCGCATCGGGCGAGAAGGCGACGGTGGTGGGCAGGTAGAAGGTCCGATCGCCCTTCAGGGGCTCGAGATAGCCGGCGCCGACGGCCTCGTTGACGGTCGAGGCGTCCAGGCGGATTTCGGTGCGCGCGCCATCGGGACCACGCCCTTCGACCCACCAGGTTGCGCCGCTCATCAGGGCGTAGCGGCGGCCGGCGTTGCGCACGCGGACCTCGACGCCGGGAACCTTGGCGGCGTTCGGCGTCGGGGCGGCCTCGCCGGTGCCGCCGACGCTTTCGTCGATGACGGGGGCGGCCGGGGCGGCGTCGATTTCAATCGCGCGGGCGCTGACGACCGAGACGTCGGCCGTTGCGCCCGGAGGCGCGACGGTGACCAGCGACTTCATATGGTAGACGACCTGCACCTGGGCGGCGAGGTCGCCGCCGGCGCCTTCCTCCAGTTCGACGGGAAGCTGGCGGATGCCGACGTAATAGGCGCGCGACACGTCAATGTCGGGGTCGCCGACCCATTGGACCCGGATCACCTGGCGTCCGCGCACGGGCACGACGCCCTGCGGTGGGAAGACCAGGAAGTCCTCATCGGCCGGGGTTTCCACAAGCTTGCCGTTCTCGTCGAAGGAGATGCGCGTGATGCGCGTTTCATAGGGCAGAGCCTTGGCGGCCAGGTTCTGCACCTCGATCCGGGCGGAAGATCCGGCGCCGCGCGACGAGATTTCCGCGACCATGGGCGAGACGCGCATCGCCTCGACGGCGGTGGCAGTGATCCCCAGGAACAGGGTGGCGGCCAGGACCAGTCCGATGCGGGACTTCTTTTTCTGTCGTTCGACGCGGGGCGCGGCCCGCTGTTTCAGCCCTAGTCCCATATTGATCTCCCCCCTTCAGCCTGCAGGCTCGTGTACCGACGTCATGCAGAATTCGTGCCGCTGATACGCAAATGACGTCCTTCTGACGCTCGAAGCCCGCCCGACGGGGCGGGCGGGCTTCTTCGCATCTTGCCGGGCCGTTTTAGATGGCGGCCAGTTCGATCGTCAGGGTGTCCTGATAGGTGCCCGAGACCAGCGACTTGCTCGGGACCGGCACGTTGATGTTGACGTTGAAGTGCGACTTCCAGGCGCCTTGGACCTTCAGGTCGCCGGCTTCGGTGGTGTCGACCGTCAGCGTTTGCGTCGAGGCGGTCGCCGAACCCGCGCCGGCGGGAACGCCGGTCCAGGTCGCATCCACCTTGTACGGCAGGTTGGCTTGGAACTGGGCGCCGTCGAAGGCGCCGGCGTAGTTCGACTTCATGCCGGCGACGCCGTTGGCCTTGGTGATGCGCACTTCGTTGCGGGTGTTGCAGCCCGCGGTGTTGGTCTCGATCGAGGCGTTGGCCGCGCTGACCATGTCGAAGGCGTCGTCAACGCCGCCGTTGTCCAGGGTGTTGATGCCGATCTGGCCGAAGTTCAGAACGGTGTTGATGTTGCCCGAGTAGAAGGAGCAGTCTTGCGAGACTTCGCCGCGCAGGGTGAAGCTGGCTTGGGCGTTGCCGGCGGTGCCGATGTTGTTGGCGACGCTGCCCGAAGCCGAGATCCACGACGCGACTTCCTCGCCGCCGAAGAAGGCCGACAGGGCGTTGGCGCCCTGGCCCGCGAGGGCCGAGCCCTGGCCCGAGCCGCTGATGCTGCCGATGATCGGCAGGTGAGCCGCGCTCTGGCTGAAGCTGCCGGCCGAAGCGGCGGTCGCGGACAGGGCCAGCGCAGCGACGCCGGCGATCAGTTGATAGGCTTTCATTTCAGTCTTCCTCCAAGAAGTGCGCAGGATTGCGCCGGTCACACCCGCTTTGGCCGCGCCGCACGCGCCGAGCATCCGCAAAGTCCGCTCAGCTGCCCCACGGGGGCGCCAGGCATCCGCTCGACGCTCGATGTGCTTCGCGTTCATCGCCGGTCTCTACAGCCTCGGCACGAGGCTGATCTCCACGGTTTCCCAG
Organism: Brevundimonas sp. S1H14; assembly: GCF_047716865.1. NCBI lineage: Bacteria > Pseudomonadati > Pseudomonadota > Alphaproteobacteria > Caulobacterales > Caulobacteraceae > Brevundimonas > Brevundimonas sp. S1H14. The sequence goes on from NZ_CP136679.1 coordinate 831,597, forward strand.
TAGCGTCCGGCCAGCAGACCGGCGCCTTCGGGCTCCATCATCTCGATGTTCAGGCGGCCGCCGTCGAAGGCGACGCCGCCTCGGCTCGAGATCACCTGTCCCGCCTGCAGCTGCCGGCTGGTGAAATCGCCGGTCGCCGCGCCGCCGCGTCCGCCGCGGCCGGGGTTTCCGCTTTCCAGGGGCACGTTGATGGCCAGGCGATAGGCCGCCAGGCCGCTATACGGGCCTTGCCCGCGCGGCAGGGTCTCATGCGCCAGTCCGCCGTTGGCGGAGCGCAGATTGATGTCGAAGGGAACGTTGCAGCTCAGGCCGAAGCGCGTCTCGACGGCCAGTCCGCTGCGCCGCAGGTCGCCGAAGTCGACGCCGCCCAAGGCTCCGATGTCGCACCGCGGCGAAATCCGGCCCACGGCTTCCAGCACAAGGGACTTGCGCCCGGCGTCGGCGGCCTCGGCCGCCGTTCCCGCTGCGGCCAGCATTGCGGCTGCAAGCAAACAGGCTGTTCGCATCTGCTCCCCGGCGTCGGTCGCCGCTCCCTCGTTCGAGAGCTAAGGAGCACATTAAGCTTTTGTTAATCGTCCCCCATTTGGGGTACGCGCCGAAAGAAAAAGTAGTTAATTTCATGATTAATCGATGAAATTCGCCGCGTGGGCGAATTGAGCCGGCCCGGCCCTCGTGTCGAGGTCGTAGGGGCGGCCGGATATGAAGATGTTTTTTGCGGCTCTTTACGTCCTGGCGCTGGCCGTCCCGCAGAACCCTAAAGACGCCGCAGCGCCTGCCGACGGCCCGATCTCCGCCCTTGAGGTTCAGCGACGGCCCGACGCCGCCGGCGATCTGCGCGTATTCGTCAGCGAGACCGACCTGACGTACTCCGCCGAAGGCGTTGAGGCGCGTCAGGTCAACCGCCAGAAGTTTGAGCTTGAGACCCTGGCGGCCTCGACGGAACGGATGACCCTCCGGTTTCGGTTGCTGGAAGCCTCCCTGACCGACAGCCGCGATCCCGGTCTGGAGCGGCTTCTTGAGGCCTGGGTCGGCGTGGATGTGGTTGTCGCCGCTGACGCCTCTGGACGACCCGTGGCTTTTGCGGATTGGCCCGCCGTACGGGAGGCGCACCGCACGCGTCTGAGCGAACTGGGCATGCAACAGGAACAGGCGGACGTTCTGGCGGCGGGGCTGGACCGCTTGCCGCCAGAGGACCTGCTGTCCCTGCTGCTGAGCGATGTCGCCTTGCTGGCGGAAATGCAGCCCCGACAGCCTCTGCCGGAAGGCCGTGTCGAGCAGCCGCTTCAGAATACGGACCAGGCGGCGCGATCCGGCGTGCAATCGGCTGCGCGCACCGCCGATGGATGCGGCCTGCTGCTCACGCGCTCGTTCAGCGCCGAAACGCCTGGCTCGACCGGGACTGCGAACAGCATGAAGCGCGATGTCCGCGCCACCCTCCATGTCGCGGACGGGTGGGTGTCCGAGGTCAGCCGCACGATCGCGATACGCGCGGGCGAGCAGCGGTCGGATGAGGTGGTGCGCATCCAGCGTGATCCGGCGCCGCAGTGTCCCGCCGTTTGATCGCCAGCCGCAGGCGGGTCAGGACAGTCGGAAGGGCGATATCTTGGCGAACATTTCCTCGCGGCTGCTGACGCCCAGCTTGGCGTAGGCGCGTTTGACGTGCGTTCGGGCGGTTTCCAGGCTCACGCCGAGGTCCTGCGCGGCTTCTGTAATCGTGGCCCCGTCGACCAGCCGCTTCAGCAGAGTGGTTTCCGCCGAGGTGAGATCGAGCGCGGGACCGAAGTCGGCCCACAGGCGGCGCGATCCCGCAGTGTCGCTGAAGGCCAGGATGACCGCTTGGGCGTCGCCCAGTGCGATCCGCACCGCCCGGATGATCAGGCAATCCCCGCCGCCGTCGCGTCGAGCCAGAACCCAGGCCCGAGGCTCCTCGCCCAGGTTCTCAAGAAAGGCGGCGAAGGCGAACAGACCGGTGCGCTGGGCGAAGCTCAAGCGGCCCCCGACTTCTCCAAGATCGCGGTCGATGGCGAGAAGCCGGCGCCCTTCTTCATTGCTCCACAGAAGGTGCAGGCTGGGCGTGATGATCATGGCCGCACGGCTGCAGCTCTTGCTCCAGGCTTCTGAGCAGGCGGCCTCATTGATCGATTCAATGTCGAATCGACGCGCCTCTGTCGTTCCCTGAAGGCCCACCCCGTTCCCTCCCCATCGGCAATCTAGGGCCGTAGCCCCGTCTAGCTCGTGGATATTATCGCGATCGGCGAACGGCGCCATCATGTAAAATTTGGGGGTGTTAACTGTAAGGTTTGAACCTTGATCGGTGTCCTGTGATGAGCTTCGGTGAGGCCGCGGCGCGTAAAATGACAAAGCCCCCGCCGAGGCGTCGGCGGGGGCTTTGTCACGTCTGAACCGAAAACCTTGGCTATATCGGCTGGATCGTCAGGGCCAGGACCAGAGGTTCGTCCAACTGCACCTCGTCGAAGCGGTAGGCGATGGTGCGGATGGCCGCCATATTGGAGCGGCGCAATTCCAAGTTGCCGGTCTTCGTCAGGCTCAGCGATCGCTCTCCATAGGTCATGCGTGCAGTCTCTGTGGCCTTGAGCGGACGATAAGCGGCGGAGACGGTGAAGCCTCCGGGGCTGTTGCAGGCCTCGATAACGGACCCTGTCCGGCCGGTCTCCGCAACGACGGTGGTGTCGGGCCGCACCCAGCAGGCGACGGGTACGACAGCGCGCAGTTGGTAGGAACCCCCCGCTCTAGGGCCTGCCGCAGCGATCTGCGGCGAAGCGAAGGCTGTCAGGCCGGCGGCGACGGCGACAAGAAGCGCACAGCGGCGCACCCGCATCAATTCGGTCATGGCGTCCTCATGCTCTTGATTGCCACAAGACCATAAGGGCGCGCTCTTAACGTCTGCCGATCAGATAAGCTTAGCGCATGCCTAAGCGATATTATGAATCGTAATTCACTCTGCCGCTGTCAGTTCACCGGCCCTGAGCCGGCCATCCGAACGTCTCTGATGTCAGGAGCAGACCCAACGCGGTAGCGCTCGGGGCAGCGCGCAAAACAGACTTTCCGAACGCCAGAAGTGAGTCAGCATGAGCCATTCAGCCAATCCATGAGCGTAAAGACTGCACCTGACTCGAAGCAGACCTTGGGAGTATCCGCTTCGGGCAGTGGGGTGCGCTGGGTGAAAGCGCCGTGAAGCCGAAGAAGTTTCCGCTGCCGGAGCACGAGATCGAACTGCGGTGACGCTTGTCGGAAGAAGAGATCGCCTTTGCCAGTCGTCATGAACCGCCGACGTTGGGCGCGGCGTGTGCCTGCGTTCAGAGTTAGGGCGTCTCGTCATCTGCGGAATCGTCGGGTTCGAGGGCGTCTTCCGGTTCAAGCACACCCTCGAGCACGGCGGCATGGCGCTCCTGAAGGTATTTCAGGGCCTGGCTGTCGTCCGCGCTATGTTGCAGGTGCTCCTGGAAGAACTGCAGACGGGCCCGGTTTTCCTCGATGATCTCGCCCCAGGTCTTGATGGCGACCGTGGTCGTACCTGTCCGGGCGATCAGGCGGCGATCTGGATCCGGCCCGCTGTCGATCTCGCCTTGGGCGTAGGAATCATAGGCGTTCGAAACGACGACGAAATGCCAGCGAACACCCGGCACCGTTGAAAAACGCTCGTCGCCCACGACCGCCTGCTGATACTTCTTGGTCTGGACGATCTCGTCCGAGCCGATGACGACTTTGGGCGCCTTGAGCTCGACGACAAGGTTCTCGACATCATTGTTTCTGTGCCGCCGGGTGCTCCGAGAGAACATCAGATCAACGATCGCGGTCTTCTGTCCATAAACCGAAACGGCGCCGTCAATATCGATGGAAGGGTCGAGCTTGTCCCGGTGCTTCTCCAGCACCTTGCGCAGTCCCTTGTCGCTGACCCAGAGATTGAACTCCTCACCGAATATCCACGTGTTTTCGGCCAGGATTTTGTGAAGCTGGGTGCGTTCCTTGAGACGGGCCTTCTTCGCCGGATCGAAGACGATGGCCTCCAAGGCGTCTAGGAACTTCAACCGGTCGCCCACCACCCGTGCGGCGGTGATGATCGCCGAAAGTGTAGTCTCCTGCAGAAGGGCCGCCAGTTCCTTCTGCTTCTTGACCGGAAGGCCCAGCACCTCGCGAAGGATCGTTTGAAGTTCCTCCGGCCCCCGCTCGAGTGCGTTTTTGAGCATGCGTAAATGCAGCGCCTGTCCTTTGTGGGACCCGCCGCCGAGATCGGGCGCGAGCTGCTGGACTTGGGAGGCGACGATGTCGAAAACCTGCCGTTCGGCGCGTTCGACCGACGAGGCCGGCTCTCCTTCGAAGGGATAGACCCGGGCTTCCTTCCACTCGTCGATGATCGAGCGGGCTTGAGCGGCCGCACGCTCACGGAAGTAGTCCTTGATGGCGGTACGGGCCTGGTCGACGACGGGCGTTAGCCGGGAGTCCAGTTCCGCCAGTCCCAGGCGGCCGTCGGCCTGCAGCGCCTCGATGTAGGACGACTTCAGATAGGCGGAGAAGGAAAAACCGGGAATCTGGAAGCGGGTCTCGACCTGGTCGAGCGGGAACCCGTCGCGCGAGCACAGATAGAGGGTCTTTCGGGTCTCGGCCCGCCACTCGATGATCTGGAGTTCGGCCGAGTGGGAACCGCCCTCTTCGTCGAGGATCTCGGCCAGTTGCGCCGTGTGCTGGCTCGCAACCGCCGACGCGGGGTCCAACGCGCGCCCAGCAATTTCTACGGTCACATTGGAATAGTTGATTAGATAGAGGGCGAAGATCTCTGCCAGGCCCTGGCGCCCCTCATCGGTCTCAAAGACGCGGAAGTCGTGGTTCAGATCGACGATCTCGACGGAGATGCCGCGCGGCTCGTCAGTTTCCACGTCCTCGCTGATCAAGACATTGGTGAGATCGGCCTGGCGAAGCCGGACATCGAATTTGCGCGCCGATCCGGGCCGGCCGTGAACCACGGTCCAAGTGACAGCCTTGCCGAGCGCGAACGCCTTATAGCGGCCTCGACCTTCCTGGCCGTGAATGCGCCGGCGTCCTTCGGCTGTCTCCCGCGTGAGCCGTTTCCAGGAGCCGCCGAGATTGCCGAAAAGGGTCGCGGCCTCTTCCCGGCCTATGGCGGATCCGTTGTCATTGACCAGAATCCGCGAAAGGCCGCCTGCTAGGTCTTCGTACATCAGCTCGACCTTGACACGGGTCGCGTCCGCGTCGAGGGCGTTCCAGATCAACTCGGCCAGAGCGGGGATGGGTTTGGCGCGCGTCTGCCGGGCGACGAAGTCGTCCCGCACCGCAACTGAAACCTGCTCTTTTCCAGCCATGGCCACCCCTTTCGCAGGCTTGTGCGCTGTGTCCGCTGCGACGGCAACCCCTTCACTGAAGCAGGTCGAAGGGGCATTCGACGATGGCGATTTATACAATTGGAGTTTCCGGAGACGACGCAGCAATCAAAACTTTGCGAGAACATTGCGTGAACGGCCGGTTTGGAGGGAGGATGGCCGTCGAAAAACACGAGAAGGTTCCATGAGTCCTATGGTCTGGTACGGCACCGCTGAATTGATCGCCGCTGACTTCCGGGCCGGCGCTGCCCGGCGTGAGCAGGACGCCCTGTGGTGGGCGGCTGAGGGGGAGCCGTTTTCCGAGGTGCTTGATCGGGCGGGGCGGGCGCGCATGGCGAACGGCAAGCGCCATCCGCACCAGCGGCGGCTCACCCGCAAGACTATTGATGCTTGCGCCGAGGCGTTGTTCGCCATCTCCGCAGAGCTAGAGCGGACCACCTGTTTCCACGAAGTGTTCGACCTTGTGCGTAAGGCGTTCGCGCCCATCCGCGGAGCCGGCGAGCTGGCGGTCTACGACGCTGCGGATCGCATTTGCAAACGGCTAGGCCATGCCTCGGAGCACGTGATCTATCTGCATGCTGGGGCGCGTGTCGGCGCGAGACGGTTGTTGGGAGGCCGCCTCCCGAACGGGGACGCTTGGGGCATCATGTATCATCAGGTCCCGGAGAACTTTCGCGCCTTCTCCACCCATGAGATCGAGGACATCCTGTGCCGGTACAAGGACGATTTCTCTCTGGAGCCTGAGGCCTTGCGCGCGAAGTGGGCCGGCGCATCGACAGAGGCGTGCGAGGCGGGGGGCAGTGTTCCGTCCTCCTGCTGAGAGGCAGATCTCCACGCTTTTCACGTGCGCCTGGCTATAGGTGCTGTCAGCCTAAGGTCGCAATCGAGGTCGCTGGTTGAATTTTGAGCGTTGGTGGCGAGATGCGATCGTGAAGTCAATCTCAGGCTTGCGCTGATTTCTTTCGCATTTTCTCGACAGCAGCCTACGAAATTGTGGGCCAAGTAGAGGCTGCGAAGCGCCGTGCGGACCTAAATGCTGGAGGTGGAAACAGGCAACGTCGCCGATCCCCCAACCTCTGGCTCACCGGACTGAACGCCCTTCTGATCGGAGTTGCCCCCGCCGAAGGCCTCGAAGTTCGGCTGTAGGCGGAAGCGCCACAAGGGCAGGACTTTGCCTGCCTCGCGCTCCCGCCTGAAAGCCGCGAAGATTTCCGGCTGCGGTGGGGCAAGCAGATGCACTACCGTCTGATGATCCAACGTGTGCTCCGCATAATAGCGGGCGAACATTCGGCTGAGCGTTCCGACCATGTCGAAGCCCTGATCGCTTGCCTCCTCTGGGGTGGCGATGAAATCGACCGCCTCAAGCCGGTCGCCGTTGAAGATTGGGTGTGGTCCGTTGACCGACCATTGGCCGTAGCTCATGAATATTGACGCCATCGCCTTATCGTCCGCATCGACAAGTTCGCGATCCTCGCTGAAGAAGTGGCCCCGGACGAAGCCCCCGTGGATCTTACCGTCCGCGTCGATCGACGAGGTGCGCTTCGGATCGGTGATCAGGCGAAGACGCAGTGGCGCCCGTGTTCCGACCGTTTCGTCGCCCAGCGCGGAAAGTTCGCTGACGGTCATCGCCGACATCATGTCCAGTACGAGGTCATCGTCCGCGCCGACGAGGCGGGAGGGCGAGACCAGCGTCCAGATCGACCATCGCGCCCAGTAAACGGCCAGCTTGAGCTCGGCCCCGGTCGCCGCGGCATAGGCCTCCATTTCGCGGCGATAGGCGGCGGTCATGAGCTTGCGGCGCTGGTCAGACGGCTCGGGGCGATAGACGTTCTTCACCTCCACGAGCCACTGGCGGCCGTCATTGAGCACAAGCCTGAAGTCGGGCGCGCGATAACCCTGATCGGGCCAGATCTTGCCGCCGTCTTCAGCCTTGATCAGCTTGCAGCCGCCGAGCGCGATCGTGAGCGCCTCGAACATGGCCTCAACCCTCTGCCCTTGCAGAAGAGCCGGGAGATTGAGCGCGCGCTCGAGCGCCTCGCCGACATGGACGCCGAACGCTGCCCGCGCCAGCGGATCGCCCAGCTCGAGCTTCTGGCGCGCGCCGAACCGCGCATACAGCTGGAGGAGATCGAATGGAGGGGCGGGCGGCGCAGTCATTTGCGTTCGGGAACGGGGTTGAGCCAGCCGAGCACTTCCTCGCGGATCGTCGCCTCGCCCAAATCGGCAATCGCGGCGGCTTCGATTGGACCTGCTATCGCGCCGCGCGCAAGCTCGACGCCGATGTGACCGGCAGGAAGGAGTTCGGCCACCCCATCGATGGCATCGGCGTCTTCACGGTATTTTAGCGCAAGAATGAAGAGCAGCAGCAGGACCCGACGTCGGCGATTGCCCGCGAGCGAGCGGGCCATTTCGAGCACAAGTTCGCGCTCGACGCACAGCGCGAACAGGATGGCCAGGCGCGCGGCGATCCCCGCGCCGCGGATCCTGAGCACCTCACCCGTAATGCGCGCGGCGAACGTCGACGACACCACCTCGTGGGCCTCGAGAAGCGCGTGGGCGGCCGCGCGCCGCACATCACCTCGTCCGGGATTGTTAGCGAGCTTGAAAAGACGTTCGCGCCACTCGTCGTCGACCGCCGCGACGATATCAAAAACCTTGGTGCGAAGGCGAGGGTCCGGTGAACCGATGGCGAGCTGATAGATCCGTTCGAGCACGGCTACATCGAGAGAAGGATAGAGGGCGAGCCCATCCACCGCCGCCTGGGCGATTGGATAGTCCTCGTTTGCGTCATGGTTTCGGCTGTCCGAAGTCCATTGGTCTCCCGTCAGTCGAACCAGGGTTTCAACGTGGCCAGGATCAGGACGCGCGGCCAGCAGCGCGACCAAGGCCCGCTTGATGAAACTGGAGCGCTCCTCGGCCTTGGCGAGGAACCGGTTGGGCAGCGGAACCGGAGCAGCAGATCCGATCACCGAGAGCGCCTTGGCGCCGACACGGGCGAAACGGTGATCGATCGCCGCATCGATCTCCGACGTCATCCCGAAACGAATGGCCGCCTCTATCGCCGTCACAGCATGCTGATCGCGGACAGCCTTTGTGAGAACCCAGCGGATGTCGTCTTCGACCGGCAGATCATAATGGTCGGACGCTGAGACCTTGAAGATCCTGACTGCCAATTCGCCGTCGCTCACGCCAGCGAGGATGGCGAGGCTCTCCGGCGGTAGGACCGCAGGTTCGTCGGCGCGGATGGCGATCGCCGCGTCGGCAAACGCCGCATAGGCCGGCGGCAGGGCGGCGAGCGCGCGCGATACGGCCGCGCCGTGGGTTTCCTTGGGCTCCGGTCCGAATGGAAGATGATTGTTGCGCTCGCTCATGCCCCCAAGGTCTAGGGCGATCGCGACCAAGCGACCCGACCTGCCTTCCGCAATCAAAGTCTGGGCGAGTGGCCCGAGCGCCTCAGGATCGATCGCGATCAGGCAGGCCAGGGCCGACTGCGGGATGTCGGGGTCGTCATGGCCCTGGCGCAGACGCGCGATCAGGTGCTCGCGGAACCGTTCGTCCCAAGCATGCCGGGCGATATGCCAGAAGCGATCCTCATCGCTCGTGCCGGCCGCAGCCGAGAACAAGCCCGCGACTTCTTCGTCGTCCAGCTCGCTTTGCTTGACCTCTCGTCCGACAGCGCCCAGCCAGCGGCTCCGGAGCGCCTCGGCATGTCGATGTTGGCTGAGATAACGCCAACCCTTCGTCTCCCGAACCCGGTGGATGTAGGCGTCGATCATCTCGCGGGCCGTAAGCCCGTCGTCATTGTCCATCAGATGTTCGGAATAGTCGTCGCTGTAGACGCCGTTATCGATGTCGAGGCTCTCCTCGGCCCATTGACGACGCTGCGCATCAGTCGGTGTGCTCACCGCGACGGCTGTGTCGATGATCGTCTCGAAACCCTCGAGATCTTGGAGCGCCCCCGCCGCGATTGCGTCGTCATTGGGAATATGGCCCCAGTGGACCACCTCCGCCGCCGCGGCCATGAAGTCCGCCGTCAGATCGTCGCTGAACTTCGACAGCTCGTCATGCAGGCCACTTGGGTATCGATCCTGCGTATGGGGCAGCATCTCGCGCACGAAGCGGCGCGTGATCGTGGTAACTGTCGGATCGATCTTCAGGCGATTATACCAAGCCGCATCATGGACCGGCCGCTCCCACTGGTGAAAGAAGCCGAACTCCTTGTTGGGCCGGTGCAGCAGGTGGCGGGCGAGCTCCGCTGCATTGCATTCGGCTGAACCCGCCGAGGCCGCTAGGCGCAGGTTCGCCGTCAGATCGGCCCCGGGGTCGACCAGCGCGCGAGTGAGCCAGCCGTCGATTTTCGCGGCTGCAGTATCCGTCGGCTTGAAGGATAGCGCGCCTTTCAAACGGACTGCGGCGATGATCCGGGCCGCCGCGCCCGCGCCCCATTCGGGGTCGGGGCTGTCGGCCGACACAAGGGTTGAGACCAAGGCTTTCATCGCCGATCTTGCCACCAGCCTGGCGTCCATCAAGGCCAGCTCGACGCCGGCTTCGACACGGGGGTGGTAGTAGCTTGTCACCCCATCCCCGAGACGCAGATTGCGCGCCGCGACAAAGGCGTCGACAAGAGGCTGAACACCCCGCTCGAACGCTGGATCCCGATCCGCCATCGCCGCCTCGATCGTCGACAGGTGGCGCAGCGACATGCGATCCGCCGCCTTCATCAGGCCCCATAGGACGGCCGCGGCACGTACATCCTTGCGCTGTTCGATCTGGCCGGCGACCGTTCGTTCGATGGCGTCTTCATGGGCTTGGCCGATTGCAGCGGTTACAAGCCTGTTCCTGGCGTTGGGGTCGCGGCGGTCGAGTTCGCGAAGGGCGTCGAAGAACTTCTGAATCTCGAGCGGGGTTGCCAGTTCGGAAAGAACCCGCTGCTCGTTCCGTGTCGCCAGCGTCTGTAAATCGTGCGGGAGCTGTTCGATACGCGCCCGATACAGGCGCGAGCGTTCCGCGGGCCCATAATGCTCGGCCTCCAGATTGAACAGCCAGCCGGTCATGGCCTTGAGCGCGCCGGCTGTATGGATCACGTCGCGACGAGTGGTGGCGATGATCATCCGCTGGCCTGACGCACTGCTGAAGAAGCCTGCCAGCTGATCATTCCAAGGTCGCTTGTCAGGGTCGAAATCGACCCGCCCCCAAGGATCCTCGATGTCGTACAAGACCGGACTCGGAGTCGTGTCGTCGCGAATCTGGCCCGGCCCCAGGCGGATCGGTACGCGCTTCAAGCCCGGGATTTCGGCGCGTAGCTCTTCGTAGAGCTTCTTCGTCGCTTCGGTCTTTCCCGTGCCGGACTGTCCGATGATCAGCGCGGCATGGCGGTCGTTCATGCGGTCCTTGAGCTCAGACCAGTTCGTCGGGTGGACGTAGGTGTCCATCAGGGCGTCGGCGGCGAGATAGCCTTCATGTCGGGCGATCACCGCTTCCACGTCGGGTCGCCGCCATTCGCCGCCGTCGCCACCACGGATACGCACACGCGCCGCTTCGCGCAGCTCGCGCAAACAGGGGATCCACTCTGCGTAGGGCACGCCCAGCCGTTCGGTCAGGAGGCGTTTGATCTCATTGATCAGCTTCTCGTCATCCATGCCCCCGATGATCGCCACACGCCCCGCGGCGCCCGTCGGGAGAACCTTGGCGAGGGAAAGGGATAGGCTCGCGGGTTTGAGGAGCGTACCGGCCCGCCTGACGTTCAGGTCTCGCGTACGGCCGTTCAGCCAGGCGCTGGTGACGAGGAGATACTGGGCGCGCGGCGTCTTCAGGCGTTCTGCAGCCGATTTGCGATTGTCGCTGCCGTGGGTCAGCAGTCGCTTGAGGGCTGCGATGGTCCAGGCGTCGCCCTCACGGCGCTTGGCCTGCACGATCAACTCATAGCCGTCCATCGTGGTGCGGGTCGCGACGGCGCCAGGTTCATGGTCTTGGAGTGTCGCCTCGAGATCTTCCTGGCTTACTGGCTCCAGAATGACCTTGTCAGTCAGTCGGCGCGCGAGCATCAGGTCGAGAGCAAGCCAGATCGAGACGTCGATCTGGTAGTCATAGCCAGCGAGCGCGGCCCCGCCCGATCCGACCTCGCCAAGGTCCGCGGTTTCCGTCAGTCCGCCTTCGCTCAATGCACGCCCCCCCGTCGCCCTTCGTTGCAGCGATCGGCGACGAAAGTTGGTCATTCGCGCGCCACGCGCAAGCCCACAAGGGCAGCCGCTGGAAAAGAGATGAACGCCTTGGGCTATTCGGCGTCATGTGGAGTTTCCAGGCGACCTTTGGTGTCGCCAGTCTAGATTTATGTCCTAGTCCCCTTCCAAGGCCTCAACAGGATTTCAGTGCCTTCGTCTCCCATTGTCGCACGGCGGTCCCCACCCCAAGTTCCTCGGATGCCGCCCACCATCACCGAATTCCAACCACCCCTCCCGCTCGACGAGCTCAAGTCTATAATAGTCGGCTTCGACGCCCTGCCGACGACTGACAAGAAGGCGACCATCGACCGCCTCGTCCGCATTCATCCAACCACCAATGTCGACTGGGGGCCGGGGTGGCGCTATCGGCGCGCGCGCCGCCTGAAGGCGGGAGAGCAGCCTTCGACCGTCGACGAACTGATCTGGCGCAAGGACGCGCCGGCGTCGCTCGGACGTGCCAACCCCGCTGGCTATGACGTCCTCTATCTGGCCGATCGCCAAGACACCGCGCTTCAGGAGGCCCGTGTCGGCGACGACTTGGCCGTCGTCGCCGACTTCCTGATCCGTCCCGGCTGCTCGGTACGCATTGCGCCTATAGGCGAGTTGATTCGGATTCACCGGACGGGGCGCGGGACCTTCACGGGCGACCACTCGGAGGTCATCACAGGGATGTTGAACGCTTGCAAGCCAGACGAGGCACGCTCCCTGCTCATCACCGACGCCTTCCTCCGACAATGTTTGGTCGGACACAATGACTACGAGGTTTCGTCCCAAGTGGCGCTCAGCGTCTTCGAAAAGCTCCCGGTCGTCACCGCCGTGGCCTACCCCAGCGTGCGGCAACTTGGGGCGACCAACTTCGTGGTCCGGACTCAGGGCTTCTGGAACAACTGGCGGGTCGGCTCGGTTCGCTACGGTCAAGCGCACCACCTGGGCATGGGCTTCTACAAATTCAGCGACACTCAAGGCGTCGACGGGATCTACTCCAAAGGCGACCTGCGCTGGGCGCCGGTGGACAACCCTGAAAAAACGCTCGACCTCGACCCGCCATGGGGTCCGACGACCTAGCGTAGGCAGGAGCGAGCGCGTCGGATCGGAAAGTCAGGGCAATGACGCCTCGCCATCATTAGACGGCGGCCCCTCTGCCGGGCGGGCCTCCGGCGCGAATGCGCCAAGCCGCGGCCCGGTCGCGATCGTAGAGAAGCTGCGGCGTTTCCAGCGCCTGCTCAAACAGAACGATGGGGGCGTGCTCCCAGCGCCAGTTCAGATCCTGGAGCATTTCCTCAAGGAGAGCTGCCAGCCTCGGGCCGAGTTGGGCGAGAGAGAGCGGATCATCGTTCAGTTCTCGCACCGCCAGCCTGAGCAAGGGCAGGGTCACGGGGCGCGCCAAAGCATCGGGCAGCCACACCTCCCGGGCACCGAAACAGGCCCGGCCAGCCAACCAGAATTCGATCTCCGGGTCGAGGAGCGCGAGGCCGGTCGCCCGACGTAGGTACTCCAGCTGACGCGCGCGCGGCAGAGCATGGAACCGGGCGATTTGCCGGACACCTTCTCGCATCCTTCCCGCCAACCTGGCGGTGGCCCGCACACCTTGAGGCGGCAGCGGGGCCTTGGCTTCGACGATCACGACGTGGGTCTCGTCCGGCGCAACGATCACCAAGTCGAGTTCGCCCAGATCATAGTTGAAATTCTGAACGATCGTCAGGTTGGCGAGGTTCTCGAGCTCTTCGCGCATCTCTTGCAGCAACACGGGTTCGAGATCTCTGGAGATCAGATTGTCGAACCTCGGGTCGTTGTTCCGATCCAGCATGACCAGAGCGTTTCGGGCGTGGGCGAAGCGCTTGATGAAATCCGGCGAAAAGAGCCGCGAACCAGCCAGCCGGATGAAGGGCGGGGAATAGCCCTCGCCGCCTTCCCATCCAGGTGCCGGCTGGTCGTAATCGAGCGTGAAGGCGTCGACGAAGCGACTGACCGCGTCGCGATCTACGCCGGCGACAGCGGCGACGATGTCGATCAGAACGTCGCCCTGCCAATAGACCGACATCCATTCGAGCGCCTCGCTCATGACCTCATGATCCTCCTGGCCATCCTCGACGGCCCAGATGCAGAGGATCGTGCCGACCTGTTGAATGGCGTCGGCGAAGGCGAACAGGGCGGCCTGGACCTCCCGGTAGGCCGGGCTATCGAATCCGAAGACCGCCATCACGCCCTCATCCGTTACCAGCGGATGCTCGACCATGCCCGCCTGATACTGGACCGCGAGGTTGCGGACCAAGCGAACAAGGACGGCCATGTCCCAGTGCGGCGCGTCGCGCGCGAGGGTGAAGGCCTCCTCGTCCGGCCGGCGATTTTCGGGCAGCGGATTCTGGTTGAGGGCCAGTTCGCTGACGAGGATGTCGGTGGCCTCCGCGCGGGCTTGCGCCGCATCGGGGTGGACTAGGCGGAAAGCGCGCTCCGCGCTTCGTTCGACGTCCAGCAGTCGGCGGTGAACGTCCGGCATCAGTTCGCAGAAATGCGCGTACAGGCTGAGGTCTGCTATCTGGCGGGCAGAGCCCGGATAGTCGGTCACGGCCGCGAACGCGTCATTGCCGTTTGCACCGATCGGCTCGGTGGGACGGTTGCGCAGCCATGGAAGCAGATAACTCATCCGGCCCGCTAGGGTGTCGCCGGTCACCCAAGCACCGCGTTCCCTGAATTCTCCGCCATGGAGCAGCAGAAAGACGGTGCAATGATAAAAGGTCCAGAACGCGCGTACGGGAAGTTCGCCGATAGGCAGCGCCTCGATCCGGGCGTCAGCCTCGACCTCGAACGCGATCAACGCCTCTCTGTCCGCTTCGGCCATTCGCGCGCGCCCTCGAAAGCTCGCTCCCTACGCTCTACAGGTGATTCAGGCCATAGTTGCGTTGGTCCGCAATGGGTCGGCTGACCTCGGCCGGCCGCCACGCGGATGTCTGCTCTACGCCGAAGGATGAATGTCCGCCTATGGCGCTATGCCGACCTGATTGCGATCGCGGACAGGTCATTGGCTGCGTCGATCGGCGTGCCCGATGCCTTCCGCTCGGAATAGCGGTCCACCAACTGACCAGAGTGGGCACGGGTAAGAACGGTGAAACGCACCAGTTCCTCCATCACGTCGACGATACGGTCGTAGTAGCTGGACGGCTTCATCCGGCCATTCTCGTCGAACTCCATAAAGGCCTTGGCGACGCTAGACTGGTTGGGGATGGTGATCATCCGCATCCAGCGGCCCAGCAGGCGCAGGGTGTTGACCGCGTTGAAGCTTTGCGAGCCGCCGAAGACCTGCATGACCGCCAGGGTGCGGCCCTGGGTCGGGCGCATGCCGCCCATGCTGAGCGGCAAATGGTCGATCTGGAGTTTCATGATCCCGGAAATCTGGCCGTGGCGCTCTGGGCTGCTCCAGACCATGCCCTCCGACCACACGGCCGCATGAAGCCGTCCAGCTACTACGACCGTATTGTCGACGTGATGGAGGAACTGGTGCGGTTCACTGTCCTGACCCGCGCCCATGCCGGGCAGTTGGTGGATCGCTACTCCGAACGAAAGGCGTCGGGCATGCCGATCGACGCAGCCAATGACCTGTCCGCGATCGCAACCGGGTCTGCATAGCGCCAAGAGCGGCCGCGCAGACCACGCTGCAAACGCGGCACTTGGCCGCTTAAGAGCGAGCGGTTCGGATGGCCGTTACGATCCTGACATAAATCGCCGGAACGACAGCGATAATCATGCCGACCACGAGAGCATCGAACGCAAGCAGCGCCCACAGCACGATATCGGATTGGCCCATCGCGTACCGGTTGAGAAACTGGTGCAGGAGGTTTACCGGTAACCGGGCAACAAAATAGAGCACGAAGGCCCAGAAATAGAGCCAACCCATCATCCGCGCCGACCCTAGCGGTGTCTTCACTGCTCCGTCAGTCGCCGCTGCGACGATCCAGAACATCAACATGGGTTCAATGATCACCTGGCCCAAACCGACCACGGCTCTCAGCGTGTTGGCGTGCGCAGCAGGCACGATCTGCGGCGCGTAAAACACCAACCCGAATAGGGTCAATGAATACACGATATAGGGGAGGTAACGCAGGAAGGCAGGGACCAGAGGCGAGATCGCGGCACCTCGATCCCGTCGCCAGAGGTAGCGGATTACAAAGAAGCCTCCGACATAGACCGAGGCCATCTTGATCCAGCCAAAGACCATGCGAGAGGCGTCATTCACGACGGCGCGGGCTGCTTCTGGACTATCGTAAAAGCCGAGCCGAACCTCGATGATGTGTTGGACGAACTCCCAGCCAATCAGGAGCGCGAAAAGAAGAGGAAGGCTGACAATCGCGCGAACGCCATCGACATGGCTCCCAACCAGAACAGATCCTGATCGTCCCATCCATCTAATAAACGCACTCGATTTCGGTGTAGCCTCAGCCTTCGTCATTATGTCCCCCTATCCTGCCGATAGGCATAAACGGACAACCGCGCACATCCCGCGTTACAAATATTTAAACCCGCAAGTGCAGAGCTGGAGCCGTTTCCCCCCGCTTCCCACCCTTAGCGGATATTGCGAAACCGCCGCTTGTGGCTTTCAGGCTCTCGGCGCCAGATCACGATACGGCGCGCCGCGCTCTCCTGCCTCCGCCCGCATAAGCACCTTCGTTTCCTGTTGGGATCCGACGTGGATCACAATGTCTCGATGGCGCAGGCCGTCGTGAAGGGCTGTGCAGGTTGCGCGAACGGCTGACAGCACATTCACCCAGTGACCGCTCTCGACCGTGATCAGGCCGGGCATGAGGTTGGGATTGCCGCCAGCGGCTTCGGCCATGGCGTCGAGGGTGTGGTTCAGTTGGTCAGGCCTCATCAGCGAACGCTCTTCTCTGCCATGCCCATAGGGCGAAGATCGCCACCATAGCGACAAGCGCTGCCAGAGTGATGGCGCCGTCCGGCGTTTCGAGGAAAGCGGTTAGGGCCGGATGGGCGGCCTTTGTCGCTTCATCAAAGGCCCAGGCCAAGTCTCTTGGGCGAACGTCGGCTACCACGACCCTCTCGCCCCCTATCTCGCGGCAAGGGTTGGGCGGATCAGCAAATTGAGCGTCGCGGCCGCCACTATCACGGCAGAGCACCCGAGCAGGATGCCGTGCTCGTTAGCTGGTTCAGAACTCATAGGGAGACAAGCGCGCCATCGGGCAGTGCCCGCTGAAGCTCTCGCGCAATCTCCCAAGGGGCGTTCATCCACGTCTCGATCTCTTCCGGCTCAGTCAGGATCACCGGCATGGCCTGGGAATGAACGGACTTCACCGCGGACTGACGACGGTGCAAGTGCTGAAGCTACATGTCCCCAGGGTGAACGCGGTCAGGCTCGAGTCCGTGAAGGCGGATCTGACCAGCTACGCCACAATGAACCCGAAAAGAGCGGTCTTCTCGTCGCGCCGGACGGCCGCATCCCATGGTAGTCTTGGCGGCAGGGGGCGGAGTTGCCCACTGCCGCCGTTGCTCAACCTCAGCGATACAGCCTAGTTCACGTGTAGCAAGCTCACGTGCCAGCTTCTCTAACCAAGCGGCGCCTATCGCCCTGCGGGTCCGCCTTCTGATCGCAGGCGTTCAAGCAACGCTTCGGCGGCCGGCGTCTTCACGTGACCAAATCCGCGGACTTGCAATGGCGCCTCGGCCCAAGCGATGGACTCAAGCAATGATGCGGGGCTCAGGCTTTCTGAAATCTGTTCGACGCGGGCCAGGAAGTGGTCGCGGAGCTGCCTTTCCAGCCGCCGTTCCTCGGTGCGCCCGAAGATGTCCAACGGCCCCTCTCTAAGCCCCTTGAAGCGCGCGAGAACGCCAAAGACAGGCAGTATCCATCCACCGAGGCTGATCTTCTTCGGCCGACCTGTCGTCGGATCCAGTCGTGCGAATACTGGGGGAGAAAGCAGGACTCTGAGGGACGTCCGGTTTTCAAACTCCTGATCCAGAGCCACTCGGAAACGGCCATCGGAGTACAGTCGAGCGACTTCGTACTCATCCTTGTAGGCCATCAATCGATAGGCGGAACGAGCAACGGCCCAAGCGAAAGACTCGCCGCCTTCGATGGGCGCCGCGGCCGCGAGAACTCGAGCCATCAAAGATAGGTATTTTTCAGCATAGCGCGCGTTCCAATAGGCCGCGAGATCCCCACCGCGCGCCTGTATGAACTCGGACAGGGTCGGCGCAGCCGGTGGCACGGCGGCCTCCTGGTCGGCAATCATTCGACCCGCATGGAAGGCCCGAAGATTAGACGCCGCCGCCCGCCCGTTGAGCCGTATCGCCTCTTCTATCGACGCCTGCTTCAGAGGGATGGCCCCCTTTTGCCAAGCATAGCCCAGCAAGAGAATATTAGCCCCGATCGAGTCCCCGAGCAGGCTTTCCGCGAGGGATGTCGCGGCTAGGAGGTCTGGCTCCGCGCCGGCCATGGCCGCCAGCTTGTCGCGCAAGGCCTGGCCTGGAACCTGTAGATCTCGATTGAGCTGAAAGTCCGCGGTGGCGGCGGTCTCGCTGTTACCCACGACGCAGGTTCGGCCGGGTAGGGCGGTGTCGGCGGACTCGGATTGGACCGCCGCTATGAGGTCGCAGGCTAGGATGAGATCGGCTTCGCCAACGCCGATCCGCGCGGGCACGATGGCGTCTGCCCCAGGGCGTAGCCGGATATGACTGAATACGGCGCCGCCCTTCTGGCTGAGGCCCGTCATGTCATAGAGACTCACGCCAAGACCCTCGATCCGGCCCGCCATGCCGATGATCGCGCTTGCCGTGATGACCCCCGTGCCGCCGACGCCGGCGATCAGCATGTCAAAGCCTTCGCCGATGTGTCGAAGCGTAGGGGAGGGCAGCTCGGGTGAAGCGCCTGGAGTTGCGCTCCTGCGAACGCGCGCGCCTTCAACCACGACGAAGGATGGGCAGAATCCCTTGATGCAAGAAAAGTCCTTGTTGCAGGCAGACTGATCGATGCGCCGCTTGCGACCAAGTTCGGTTTCAAGCGGTTGGACCGCGAGGCAGTTGGATTGCACAGAACAGTCGCCGCAACCTTCACAGACGGCGGCGTTTATGAATATCCGCCGATCCGGATCAGGGTAGGCATCAATCTTGCGTCGGCGGCGTTTTTCCGCAGCGCAGACCTGATCGTAGATGATGACGCTGACGCCGGTCTGCGCGCGCATCGCCTCCTGGACCGCCGACATGTCGTCGCGGCGCCGAAGCTCAGTCCCTGCAGGCAAGGGATCGGCGGCGAAGCGGCCCGGATCTTCGGCCACGACGATGACCCGCGCCACACCCTCTGCGACAACCTGCTGGACGATCCGTCCAACCGTCAGTTCGCCCTCCACGGGTTGGCCCCCCGTCATCGCTACGGCGTCGTTGAACAGGATTTTATAGGTGATGTTCACGCCGGCGTTCACCGCTGCGCGGATCGCCAGAGACCCAGAGTGGCTATAGGTGCCGTCTCCCAGATTCTGGAAAATATGGGGTGTTTCCGTATAGGGCGACAGTCCGATCCAGTTGGCGCCTTCGGCGCCCATGTGTCCCATCGGAATCGGGTTTCGGTCAGCATGGAAGAGCACCATGCCGTGGCAGCCGATGCCCGTCGCGCCGAAGGAGCCGTCAGGCACCTTCGTGGACAGATTGTGCGGACAACCAGGGCAGAAGGCTGGTCTGCGCACCGCCACGGGGGGGGGCGAAGACCTAATCGGCAGTTTGACGCTGCGTTCGCTGGGAATCTCGTCGAAATCAACCACAACGTGACGAATCTCTGGAATCGTCGCCTTCAACCGCGTCGCCAGATGGGCGACGATGGTCGCGGCATCAAGCGGCGCGTCCGCAGGGAGGAGGGGGGAGCCGTCTATGTCGGTCTTTCCAGTCAAGCGCGGCCGTAGGTCGTAGTTGTAAAGCAGCGCGCGGGCCTGGACCTCGGCGTGAGCACGCTTTTCCTCAACGAAGAAAATCTCGGTTGCTGTTTCCGACAGCGCTTCGAGCGCTGTCGGCTCCAGAGGAAAAATCAGCGCGATCTTGTACACGCCTATGCCGAGTTGCTGGGCGAGCTCTTCGGAAATTCCAAGCATAGCCAGGGCGGCCAGCACGTCGGCATAGGCTTTTCCGGCTGTCGCGATGACAAACCGGGGCCTTGTGGACCCGAATCTGATGCGGTCGAGGCTGTTCGCCCTTGCAAAGGCTTGTGCGCGCGGCAGCTTGCGCCGCACCAGACGCGCCTCCTGCGCCTGCATCGCACGCACTTCGGGACGGATATGGACGTCTTCGTCTGAGGCAACGTCCGGCAGGACGAAGCCGGGCGGGTCGGAGAACTGGACTGTCTCGGTCGCTTCGGCCGTCTCATTGACCAGCTTGAGTCCGACCATGGCGCCCGAGAAACGCGACATCGCGAAAGCGGCGAGACCATATTCCAGGATTTCCGAAACGGAACTGGGATACAGAATCGGAACGTCCCAACTGGCTAGGGTGAGATCGCTCTGGTGCGCTGTGGTGGACGATTTTCCAGCATGGTCGTCGCCGAACGCCAGCACGATGCCGCCAGAGGGCGATACGCCCGCCAGGTTGGCGTGTTTGATGGCGTCGCCCGAACGGTCGACGCCGGGCCCCTTTCCATACCAAAGGCCAAAAACCCCATCGACCTTGCGTCCCGGAAGGAAGCCGACTTGCTGGGTGCCGGCGATTGCTGTCAGGGCGAGATCTTCGTTGAGGCCGGGCTGGAAGATGATCCCGTTCGCTTCGAGCGCCGTCCTCTCCTTCCACAACTCCGCGTCAAATCCTCCAAGAGGCGAGCCTCGATATCCGCTGATGAAGCCGGATGTATTCAGATTTGAGCGGCGGTCGAGCGAGCGCTGCATGAGCATCAGACGAACGAGAGCCTGACGGCCGTTGACGAGCGCGCGGGCGCCATCAAGATCGTATTTGTCGTTTAGGGAGACGGCGTTGGGCATTATGAACGCCTATCGTCCGATCAATTCACGAGCCATGACCTCGGCTGTGGCTTCGGGCGGCCGCCCTTCGGCGGTCGACCGTTCAAATACCTCCGTCAGTCGCTCCCGGATCGCCGCCAGACCTTCCTCCAGCGGCGCGAAATTCGCCTTGGCGCGACCCGGCATTCGGCTGGTGGCTGCGGCGCCGCTGATGATGCCGCCAGCGTTGATCACATAGTCCGGGGCGAACAGGATGCCTCGGGCGGCCAGGGCGATGCCGGCGGCCGGTGTCGTGAGTTGATTATTCGCCGAGCCTGCGACCGCCCGGGCGCGGACTTCGGCGGCGGTCCTTTCCGAAATGACGCCTCCCAGGGCGCAGGGCGCGTAGATGTCGACCTCGGCCTCGTGAATCCGTTCCGTGGGGCATTCAACCGCACCGAACTGCGCCCTGGCCCGCTCGACCTGTTCGGCGCGTACATCAGCGACAACCAGTTTGGCTCCGGCTGCGTCAAGTCGCTCGGCGATCCCCCAGCCCACGGCGCCGAGGCCCTGGATGGCGACCTTCAAGCCCGAGAAGCTGTCGCGGTCGAACTGATGTTCAAGGACGGCCCGCAGGCCATGGATGACGCCCGTAGCGGTGTGAACGGCGGGATCGCCCGCGCCGGTCGATGTGCCCCCGACATAGGGCGTGACTTCGTTGATCGTCTCAATATCCGCCACGCTCATGCCGACGTCCTCGCCCGTCGCATAGGTTTGGCCGATCCTGTCGATGTAGCGTCCGAAGGCGTGGAGCAGGTCTCGGGACTTGAGCTGGGCGGGGTCGCCGATGATGACGGACTTCCCCCCTCCGACGGGAAGACCAGCGAGGGCGGATTTGTACGACATCGCGCGGGACAGGCGCAGGGCGTCGTCAAGGGCCAGATCGTCGCTGTCATAGGGTTTGAACCGGGTGCCGCCGGCGGCCGGCCCACGCGCCGTGGAGTGGATGGCGACAATGGCCCGCAGTCCCGTTTCAGCGTGTGAGAAAAAGCAGACCTGTTCGTGATCGTCGAATTCCGCAGACGCCCAAATGTTCATGTCGCTCTCCAAATTGCTGCGCGAGCTTGCGCTCGACAGGGTCTGAAAGGAAAGCATTTTTTCCTAAATAGAAAATATTTCGACAACGGCGCCCTTTGTCGGCACGTTGAGTTTTTAATATAATTGATAAATTACAAATATATAACTGCGACTGGTCTGGTCTTACGCGCTAGGCGCGTGACCGGACCGCTTGCAAATGAAGAAAATTGTTTCTTTAACTTCTACCGAAAAGAAAATGCTGAAGCGCGTGAGCCCGGCTCACATAATCGAGGGACGCGGCGGATGGCTTCTAAAGCGGATTGGTTTCAACGCATTCTGTTGCCCGGCCTGGCCTTCAAGGCTGTCGTCATCGGCGGGGGCTACGCGACGGGCCGGGAGCTTGCCGCTTTTTTCCTCCCGAGCGGACCCCAGGGTGGAATCTATGCAATTCTGCTCTCCACAGTGATCTGGAGCATCGTCTGCTCAGCGACGTTTCTATTCGCGCTCAAGACACGGAGCCTAGATTACAAGACCTTCTTCCAGAACCTTCTCGGCCCGTTCTGGCCTGTCTATGAGGTCGCCTACATTCTAGCCCTCATCGTCATTGTCGCAGTCTTCGCTGCGGCCGCGGGCGCCGTAGGCAGCGCCATCCTGGGGTGGCCGCCCATTGCCGGCGCTCTTGCGTTGATGGCTCTGATCGCCGTTGCCGCCGCCTGGGGCAATGAGTCCGTCGAGCGCCTGTTCAAATATGTGTCGGTCCTGCTGTACGGCACCTATGCGGCGTTCGTCGTTCTCGCCTTCACCCGCTTCGGCGATCGCATCCTGACCGCATTCTCCACGCCTGTGCCGACCAGCGGCTGGGCCGTGGGTGGTTTGACGTACGCGGGCTACAACATCATCGGGGCCATCGTGATCCTGCCTGTCATCCGTCACCTGACTTCCTCTAGAGAGGCCGTTCTAGCGGGTGCTCTCGCGGGTCCGCTCGCTATGATCCCGGCCCTGCTCTTCTTCATCTGCATGGCAGGTTTCTACCCGTCTATTCAGGCCGAACTGCTGCCATCCGATTTCCTGCTGGCGCAACTCGAGATGCCGGCCTTCAGGATCCTGTTCCAGGGCATGATCTTCGCCGCCTTGCTGGAAAGCGGGACGGGGGGCGTGCACGCCATCAATGAGCGCATCGCTCATGCGTATGAGCGGAAGCACGCGAAGACCTTCACGAAAACAGCTCGGTTTGCGGTGACGGTCGCCCTGTTGGCCGCCTCGGTTTTCCTGGCTGACCGGATCGGGCTCGTCGCGCTCATTGCCGACGGATACCGTTGGCTGGCCTATGTCTTTCTTCTGATTTACGTCCTGCCGCTGATGACGTGGGGCCTGTGGAAACTCACGCGGAGAACCGGTTCACGCGAGGCTAAAGCGGCGTGATCGAGCGCGCGCCGTTGCTGGCCTCATCACGTCAACGTGGAAGAGCGCAGCGTGAACCCGGCCTACTCCGTGCGGCTGGGGGCGTGATCAGGTCGACCCGCCTTGGGCTTCTTCTGCGCCTTAAGAGGTGTGTCGGGATTCCCCTCGATCAGGGACAAGGCTTCGGTTTCCGACGTGGAAAATACAGTTAGGATCCTGCAGGGTCCATCGCCCATGGCGACGTAGGCATGACCCATGCTGCTGTCGAAGTAGATGGAGTCGCCTTGGGACAGGTAGGCTGGCGTATAGGTGTCTGAATAGAAGGCGAGCTCCCCCTCGATTACGAAGACATATTCTTCTCCGCTGTGGCGATGGAAGCTTCCAAATTCTTCCAGGCTTCTGGCGTGAATCTCTGCAACGATGGGTGTCAGAGTCTTGTTGAGCAGGTCATAGGCCTGATAGGCGAAACGGCCATTCGCAGCCTCTACAGTTCGTCCTTCGCCTGCCCGCGTTATGCTTCGCCTGCGGCTGGTTTCTCCGGAGTCGGACTGGTTTTTCGGCGTGCCGAAAAAATCGGCGATATTGATCTCGAACGCCACAGCGATACGAAGAAGCTTATCGATCGTAACTTCCATCTTGCCGTTTTCGATCTTCGACAAGGTCGATATTGGAAAGCCCGTCTTCTGGCTCAACTCCGCGAGCGTCCAGTTCCGTTCCGAACGAAGTCTTTTCAGCGCAGCGCCCGGCTTGACCAGGACGCCTGGCCCCGCCGCATGATCCGCCATCATCACTCCTGTCATAAACCGTCGCGCCGCTTCGATTGGGGCGTGCTCCTATTTCAGCATAGCGAAAATTTCTATATGAGAAAATGGAGTGCGCGATCTGCCGCTCACCGCCGAGGAGCCCGCGCAGCGTCGGCGATCAGGCTATCAATCACCTGATCGAACACCGACAGGGGCGGAGCACCTACCGCCAGACCGGCCCGATGGAAGTCGCGAATGTCGAATGCGGAGCCCAGAGCGGTCCTGGCGCGTTCCCGGAGTGCGAGCCAGCGCGCCTTTCCGACCATGTAGCTGCAGGCCTGGCCTGGCCATACGCAGTAGCGCTCCACTTCATTGACAGCCAGTCCGCGTGGCGTCGCGGCGTGCTCGATCATCCATTCGACAGCCTGATCACGCGACCAGCGCCGGTTGTGCACGCCGGTGTCGGCGACGAGCCGTCCGGCGCGCAGCAGCGCGCCCCAGACATAGCCGATCCGGCCTGACGGGTCGTCGTCGTACATCCCCAGTTCATCCGCCAACTGCTCGGCGTAAAGCGCCCATCCTTCACCGTAGCCGGTGGACCATTGCAGCTTGCGGATTAGGGGAAGGGGAGGGCCTTCCAAGAGCATCGCCTGTTGCAGGTGGTGTCCCGGGACGGCCTCATGAAAGGTGGTCGTGGTGATCATCCAACTGGGGATTTCCGCCGTGTCCCGCAGGTTGATGTAAAAGGCGCCAGGCCGCGCGCCGTCCAATGAGGGGTCTTCATAATAGGCGAACGGGGCGCCGCTTTCCCGAAATGCGGGGACCGGGCGGATTTCGACGGGAACCTCCGGCAATGTCCAGAACATGGAAGGCAGCCTGCGTGCCATCTCCGCGAGCTTCGCCGCCTGATCCTGGAGCAGGCGTGATTTTCCGGCCGCGTCATTGGGATAAAGATATTGCGGATCAGACTGGAAGGCGCCGACGCGCGCGGCGAGGGGGCCTGCGGGGTAGCTCGCCGCATCAAGCATCCCATCCAGCCTCGCCCCGAGTTCCGCCACAAGACCAAGGCCCAACTCGTGCAGGGCTTCAGGCCCGTCAGTCGCGCCCGTGGCGCTGGCCAAAGCGGCGCTGTAATAGGCCTCGCCTTCGGGAAGCCGCCAGACCCCGGATTCTTCGTAGGCTTCGGGCCGCAAGACCTCAAGCGTCTCCACCTGGGACTGCAACGCCGGAACGATCACTTGGGTCAGGATGTCCGCGGCGGCTTCGGCGTATCGACCGCCCAACCCCGCCTCGGCGCTCTTGCGCGCCAAAGACGCGACCAGGGTCGATGTTTCAGGAGATTGATCCCGCAGCGCCCTGAGCTGGGTCAGGGTTCGATCAAGGATGAAGCTCGGCGGCGCAACGCCCGCCCGCGCGTCGTGTCGTATGCCCTGGTTCTCGTTGCCGACCTCGCGTGCAAAGCCCTCCAGCCGGGCCAGGTAGGCTTCGGCGTCCTCGCCGTTGAAGACGCGGTGCTTGCTGTCGAGGAAGTCCGGGACCGAAGTATAGGCTCCGGTGAGATGGCTCACGACATAGGGCTGCGGATCGACTGCGGCCCCATAGCCGAAGTGAGCGCCGATCGCATCCTGGGCTATGAGTGTGGCGCGGACGGCGGCGAGGTTCACCCGGTCGCGCGCGGACAGGGCCTGCGGCTGAAAGCCTTCCAGCGATGTGAGGTGACGGCGTATGCGGCGCTTCTGTTCGGCGCGGGCGGCGATCGACCGGTCGTCGAGCAGGCCCGCCTGATGAGCGCGACGCCGCGTATCCAGCCCGAGGCTCGTGACGAGTTCAGGAGAGACGTCCAGCATATCGTCAGCGATCGCATCCAGCGTCGCAGTCAGCCCCGCAGGGTCTGTGGCGGAGCCCGAGCCGTCGGCTTTGGCGGCTAAGGTCGGCAGGCAGGCCGTCGCCGCCAGACCGGCCAGCACGTCTCGCCGCGCAGGGTGCGCCCTCATTCGCCGACACCGGGTTTGTCTTCGGGCGCGACATCGCCCGCCCGTTCGGCGATCGGCCGGATGTCGCGAACCAGATGCATGAAGACTTTGCCCGGCTGCTCGAACTGCATCATGTGGGCTGAGTGTTCGAACCAGAAGATCTGCTTTTGCGGCGCGCTGACGGTTTCGAGCCAGGCGGCCGAGATCGATGAGGGCGTCGCATAGTCGTGTCGGCCGTTGAAGAGGAAGATCGGGCAATCGAGTCGTCTCACGTCGCCGAAATCCAGTCGGGTGAGGCCGGGAAGCAGTTGGACCAGCGACGCGCCGACATATTGATCCGCAGCGAGATCCGCATCGGTGTATTCGGGCGACAGCAACCTGGCGTTTTGCTCATAGGTGAAATCGGAGCGGCCCCAGGTGAGGCCGCCGTAGCCGATAACCCATTTGCGCTGGGCCAGGATCTGCTCGAATGTCACAGCGCCGTCGGCGGCCGGATAGGGCGCGATCGCGGCTAGCTCCGAGAGGGCCTGGGCGTCCTCGCGTCGACGGGCTTCGCCTTGAGCGAAGGCGTAGCCGATGCGCTCGTTCTCCTGGCCGTTGATCACCTGGCCCATCCCGATATAGGCGTGCAGCCATTCGGGGTGACGTTGGGCGATGCTCAGCCCGATGACGGTCCCCCAGGAGTGGCCGAGAACGAAGATCTTGTCCTTGCTGAACGTCTCCCGAAGCAGGGCGACCAGTTCCTCGCCGTCGGCGGTCATTTGCTCGATGGTGATGGTGGGGGTGACAAGCGCGGGATCATTCGCCGCCGCCGTCTTGCCGGCGCCGCGCTGGTCCCATTGGACCACGGTGAAATAGTCCTCCCATGGGCTTTGATACAGCCAACTCGCGGGCATCTCCGCAGAGGCCGGGCCGCCGTGAATGAACAGCAGGATAGGATTGCGACGGTCGCGTCCCCGGATCGAGATCCACTGCTTGATCCCCCCGATTTCGACCTCCCGCAGTTCTTCGACGCCGCGAGGCTGTTGGATAGCGCGCGCTTCACGAATGACGGCGCGCGGGGAGGGGGCGGCCGCGATCGCTCCGTCGGGGGCCTCCTCCTGATAGGCGGCGGCCGGTCCCGCGGCCATGAGGCACAGAAGGGCGGCGATGGGCCAGGCGGGGACTTTTGACATGGCTGTTTCCTGAGGACTTCTGGGACCGACGGGCCGGAAGAGGGGGGCGTTCGAGGCGTTAGAACCGACGTGACAGGGAGACGCCCACCGTCCGGGGGACGTTGATGGTGTAGCGGTCGAAGACGATCGGGCTTCCATCGCGCACTCCGGCGACCTGGTTCCGGCTCAACTCGGCCCGTTCATCCGCCAGATTGGTCACGAAAATCGCTCCCTCGAACCCGCCCATCTCCAGTCCCACGCGCAGGTTGACGAGCGTGTAGGCTTTCAACGGCAATGAGGCGGCGCCCAGAGAACTGACCCGGTCGCCGACATACTGAAGGTCGCCACGAAGATAGACATAGCCGTCGCCGAAGACGGCGGCTCCCCATTCCGCATTGGCGGCGGCGTTCCATCGCGCTACGTCCGGCAGACGATCGCCATCGGCGGCGACGTCCATGACGCCGGGCGTCAGGTTATCGAGCTGCGCGTTTGTGAAGGTGACCTGGCCCCCCAGGCGGAGATGTTCGCTGACACGACCGGACGCTTCGATCTCGAATCCTGACGTCGTGGCGTCGCCGGCGTTCATGAAGCCGTTGAAGCCGTCTCCACGGCTGACATTCAACTGGATGTCCGTCCAGTCGATGTAGAAGGCTGCGGCGGTGATGTTGAGGCGGCGGTCCAGCAGGTCCAGCTTTGCTCCGGCCTCGTAGTTCCAAAGCGTGTCGGACCCGAATGTGTCGCCGACGGACACTGTGCAGCCGACCCCGCACGGGGGTAGGCCCGGATTGATCCCGCCGATCCGAAACCCCTTGGCCGCCTGAACGTAGACTAGGCTGTTTTCGTTCGGGTTGAAGGACAGGTTGAACTTGGGCGTGGTCGACGTCTCGTCGAAGTCGCCCGGAATCTCCGATCGGCCGCCGAGCGCAGGACCATCCCTGACTGCGAGGGTGCCGCGGCTTGTTTTTGAAACGCGCAGACCGACGGTGGCTGTCAGGGCGGCGCTAAGGTTATAGCTGACTTCACCAAACCCGGCGATTTGCTCGGTGTTTAGCCGCGTGTCGGCGTAGTAGAGGTTGCCTCCAGGCGTCGCCGCAGGGGGCGTGCCCAGAATGTTGATCGTCTGATTGAAGCCGTCGTCCCGGTTCAGGTAGAAGGCGCCGGCCACCCACTGGAGACGACCTTCCCCATTCGACGCGAGCCGCAACTCCTGCGAGGTGGTGGCCGCCTCATAGGTCAATGGCGAGTATCCCCGTGGAATGCCGAAACCGGCCTCGAGGAAGTAATCGATGTCGTTCTCGAAGCGGCGCCGGCGATCGAAATGAGACGTCGAGGACGTCAGCTTGGCGAAGCCGAGGTTCCAATCGACCTTGAGATTGACGATGCTGTGCTGGTCGATCGACGGCTCGGGAGCGCTCTGGTCGATCACGAGATCCGGGAAATGATCGGTGACCCGGTTGTAGGCGCCTATGTCGCTGCGTTGATAGAGCCCGGTGAGCACGACATTTAACGCTTCCGTCGGCTGGAACCGCAGGGCGAGTCGACCGCCGTAGGTGTCTTCGTCGTTGATGTCGCGCGCCCCGGAAAAGCCGTTGTCGAGGAACCCGTCGTTGTGAAGCGTGTAGGCGACGGCGCGAAGCGCAAGCTTGTCGTTGATCGGCAGGTTTACCCACCCATTGACGGCCCCGTTCGAGCCGCCTTCGTGCGTGCTGGACCCGAGCGCTTGAACATAGCCGCCGAAGCCGTTGAAGTCCGGCTGCTTGGTCAGCACCCGCACCGTGCCGCCCAGGGAGCCGCTGCCGTAAAGAGAGCCCTGCGGCCCCCGCAGTACTTCGATGTGGTCAATGTCGTAAAGCTTGAGATCGGGTTGGGACGACCCCTCCGTGACGGGGGTTTCGTCGATATAGACCCCGACGGTCGATTCCTTGCCTGTATCGACATCGCCCCCCGTTGAGACGCCGCGAATGAAAATCTGCGACCGCCCCGGGCCGGCGTCGATGAAGGACACGCCCGCGACCGTTCTGCCGTAGTCAGCGAAGTTCACGGCCCCCTGCCGCTCCAGGTCGGCGCCGCTGATCGCCTGGATGCTCAGAGGCACGTCGGAGAGGCGAAGGCTTCTCCGCGTCGCCGTGACGATGATTTCATCGAGCACCGAAGCGTCCTGCGCCGGCGCTTGAGCCTGCGTTGGCGCCTGAGCCTGGGCAGGCCCAGCGAATGCGGCCGCGCAACACGAGGTGAGCCAGATGGTGTACGCCGCCTTCAGATAAGTTGGCCTTTTTCCGGTAACCGTCATGCGTTCTCTCCCCAGACGCTGAAGCGTAGATATGGTAAAGTTTTTCATTAATTGAAAACTCTTTCCATAATGGATAGATGGGGGCGAGTTTGTGAAAAAGTCAAATGGATACGGAGGTGGTGCTCGACCTGCATCATGTTGGCCTAGCGCCCCACATTCGGAGAACATGCTCTTGCTCTTCCATTGGTTAGCTGGCCCAGCTTGTCACATCCGAGTTCGACAAGCGTATGCGCCCGAACGCGAACGGCGAGGAAGTGATCGGCTAGCGCAACGATCGCGCATGCTTCGACGATCTGACTAGACGGGCTTACGCTGGGGCCGAGGCTGTCCAAATGGCAGTGTCTAAACTGAACGTGAAGGTGCTGTGGGTGATTCTGTGTTTGCGGAGACTGACATCGTCCGCATGGCTGTTCTCTGAACCCGCCCGCCTGGGTAATAGTTTTCATTTCATCCTGGGGGGCGCGCCCGACAGGATTCCTCTGGTGGCTAACTTTGTTGTCCATGCCGCACTCCTGATTTGGAGCGTCCAGCCATCGTCATCGAGACGACTCAGGTCAACGCTGCGATAGGCGATAGGCGATAGGCGATAGGCGATAGGCGATAGGCGATAGGCGATAGGCGATATGCGATAGGCGATAGGCGATAGCTACGGCTAAGGACCGTATTTGTCGGCGGTCGATCAGGGATTTGGGGAGCAAGCGATGAGGCGGTTAGCGCATGTGATCAAGGCGACCGAAGTCACTGCCGTAGAGCGGCGACTGGAAAACGCGCTGGAAGCTGCCGGTTTTAATGCTGGGCGGCTCAACCTTACGCCGCTCGCCCAGCAGGTCGCCGCCGAGGAGGCGAGGCAGCTGCTCGTGGGCATCAATATCCAGCCGGTTGAGGCTCCCTTCTTCGGACGGGGCGACGGTGGCGTGGAAGTGCGGTTCGTATTCGGAACGGAAACCGATCACGTGATGGCGAAAACGGTTCTGGCTTAAGCCGCCACGCTTTCCTGACGGTCCTCTTCCACCGTCTTCAGCGTGCGGGCGATGGTCGTCACCGTGGTCGTGGACGCACGATGGAGGCGGGCGGTAGCGCGGATGCCCGTCCCGTCCAGCAACGATTTCCTGATCGCTTCCACACGGTCCTGCGGCATCGGTTTACGACCGCTCTTCTTGGTCGTTCGGCGCAGCCCAGCCATGATGCGCTCACGGATCATGGCCCGCTCGAACTCGGCGAAGACGCCCAACATCTGGAACATCATCCGGCCACTGGGCGTCGAAGTGTCGAGGCCCTGCTGGTGGAGATAGAGGTCCACAGACTTGGACTGGATGTCGTTCAGGAAAGCCACGAGATCAGGCAGGCTGCGGCCAAGGCGGTCCACGCTCCACGCCATGATCTGCTCGAAGTCCTTGCGGGCCACGCCTTTGAGCAGAGCGTCGTAGCCGGGGCGCCGGTCGCGTCCTTGAACGCCGCTGATGCCTTCGTCGGTGAAGGTAGCGACAACTTCCCAGCCTTGTCGTTCGGCAACGGCCAGCAGGTCGCGAAGCTGGTTCTCGACGGTCTGGTTCTTATCCGCCGTGGAAACACGAGCATAGATCGCCACACGCTTGGTCAGAGCCGCTCTCCTATTGCCGTTACGAGAACGCTTATGGTCTCATGGATCGGCGAGGCGCACGAGATCGGACAGTAGCGGCGCCGCGCGTAGGGCGACCTTCATCGTTATTCTCGTTTGTCAGCGGGCTGCGCGTGGCTCATGGATCGGACGAGCAGTAGGCTTCCGAGAGGATATGGAGCGGAATGGTCGAACCGGAACGCCATCCAATGGCTGCGGAACTGATAGCTGCTGTGGGAGAGGTGATGTTGAGGTGGGGGCGCCTCGAAGCAGAAATGATGCGAAGGCTGGAAGGGAGTGAGCACAACCTTTCCCCTCGCGCTCCGACGATCCAGCTATGGCGCGTCGTGAGCGGGCAGTCCGGATCGGACCTTGCGGTTTGGAATGAGGAGATCGAATGGGCAGCCCATGTCAGAAACTTGCTGGCGCACGGGTTTGTCGGCGGCGTCTGCGAACCGATAGATGGCCATCCGGCAGTGATCTGCCGACACCCAGACGGCGAACACCGTCGCCTGACTCATGACACGCTCAAAGTTGCGGCGGAGAGACTCGATCTGCTTCAACTTCGCCTTCGCCAAGAGACAGATGCCTTGCGCCGATCCCCTCGAAAAATTTGACTACCAAGAACGGGGAGAAGTTCAGACCGGTGCCGGTCGTTAGGAAGGCGGCATCTCGTCCAGCGGGAGGATGAACATCTGACTATAGCCGAGGCCGCCATCGCTGATGGGAAAGGCCACAAAATCCTCGCCTGCGTCATCGGTGGCTTGGCGCACGACGATATTGAACTCGGCGGCAAACTCAGGACTGCCGATCAGCAGGAAGCCATCGTCGTCCTGCCGAACTTGGTAGGCGGCTGACGCTTCCAACAGACTGTCGAGAAATCGCCCCATAGGCGAATATGAACATCGCTCGACGAACACTTCAAGCTACGCCGTGGGCAAACACGGCCAAGGCGTCGTCGCTTAGGTAGAACTACCTAAGTGTTTTTCCCCGGTGGCCGTCAGAAAGCGCGGTTCGATCAGATCGGAGCCGTTACTGAAGGTTTTGCGGCATTGGCCTTATGCGCAGCATCGGCGCCCCAGCGGTATCCGACGAACAAGCCGACGAAGAGGATGAAGATCATCGCGGCGGCGATGGCCAACGC
Source organism: Brevundimonas sp. S1H14 (assembly GCF_047716865.1). Lineage (NCBI taxonomy): Bacteria > Pseudomonadati > Pseudomonadota > Alphaproteobacteria > Caulobacterales > Caulobacteraceae > Brevundimonas > Brevundimonas sp. S1H14. The sequence continues at coordinate 863,472 of NZ_CP136679.1, forward strand.
TTTCAAGGTCGCTCTGTCGGTCGTGTCGGTCATGATCGGTCCTCTCATTCTCAAATCATAGAGATTGGCATTCTGAATCGTTCCGAGCGGCTCAGCCGTCGTCCCGGAAAAGAGATGATTGCCAGAACAGATCAGAGAGACGGTGCAGAAAACCCGATCTCTGGGGGGAGCCGTTCGGCGAGGAACGCGCATGCGTTAGCCAAAGGCTCAGCGACTGGCGTCCCAGAACAAGAAGCGTTGGCTTTCAGGAACTCGCAGTAAACCAGCATCCCCGCGTAGCCTCTGGGTGATATCGACGGATCAAGGTCCGCCTTCTGCCCCGTCACCTGCTCGATGGCCTTGAAGCGACCGGCATGCCCCACAAGTCCCTCAGCACCGGACTGCCCACGGTCGGTAGCCAGCAAGTAGTTCGACACAGAGCTTTCCAGAATGACCCCTCGCTCGCCGACCAAGAAATCCTCGTAGCCAACATAACCTCCCATCCGGTTCTTAGCGTTGACCTGACCGCAGACCCTTGGACCTTCGGCCTTCACGTTCCGAAACTCAGCGGACTCAGGGTCGAGCAACTGGTCCGCCACCAACTCTTTTGCCTCCCTCACGCGAGCGTCGCATGCGGATAAGCCCATCAAGAAGATTGCGCAGGCGAAGAAGCGAACTCTGGGTGCTGGCATGGCTGCTCCGATCATGTTGACGCCTCGCCGATCCATGAGACCATAAGCGTTCCCGTAACGGCAATAGGAGAGCGGCTCTGACCAAGCGTGTGGCGATCTATGCTCGTGTCTCGACGGACAACCAGACGGTTGAGAACCAACTCCTCGAACTCCACGCTGTCGCCCAGCGTCAGGGCTGGGATGTCGTCACCGTCCTGACTGATGAAGGCATCAGCGGCGCCAAAGGGCGTGATCGGCGTCCCGGATTCGACGCCCTGTTGAAAGGTGTCGCGCGGAGAGATTTCGAGCAGATCATGGCGTGGAGCGTGGACCGCCTCGGTCGATCTCTGCCCGACCTCCTGTCCTTCCTGAACGACGCTCACGCCAAGAACGTGGACCTCTATCTCCACCAGCAGGGCCTCGATACGAGCACGCCATCAGGACGGATGATGTTCCAGATGCTGAGCGTCTTCGCCGAGTTCGAGCGTGCCATGAGCCGCTTGGTCGCCTGGTAGGCCATCCGCGTCGTTGGCGACCAATCCCGCGTCGGATCATCCATGTATGCGTCGTAGAGATCGCCGAGCGTGATGCCGGTCGAGGCTTCCGTCTCGACAATGGCTGGCGGCGATGCGAGCGGCGCCGGTTCGCCGAATGCTTCGAGCATGATCGGATCGACGATCAGACCGACCTTTGACCGGGCGATTTCGAATTCCTGCTCGATCTGGGCAGCCACTCGTAAGGCGCGACGCTTGGCTACCGTTGGGCTGTCCGTCCCTAACGATTTCCAGACCTCCTTCTTGCCGACAATCCCACGCAGAGCGTCGGGAACTCGCCGCCGATAGTAGATGCGACCACCACCTCGTTCGACCAAATGCGTTCGAACATTGTGTAGCAGCTTTGTGTAGCAGTCTTTTCGACGTTTTCCTGAATGATCAGAACGGTTTAGCTCCTGATCATTGGGTAAATTGTGTAGCAGGGTTGTGTAGCAATCGTGCGGAAACGGTTGTGCGGACGGTAATTCCGCAGCGTTTTCAACGATATGGTTGGGACTGGCGCGCCGCCGTGGATGATCCCGAGAACTATTCGGCCTTGGTCGGCTGGGCCGCTTAGCGCCAAGCCCGGTCATTAGCGAGCAGCCAACTTCCGGACATCCAGCTCCGCCAACAATGGCTGCTTGCGATTGTGAAAAGCCGAGACATACGCCTAATCAGTCGCTCGGAAACTTTAATTTGAACAATGTCCGCAGCACCCGTTGGATGACCTTCTGATAGTCCTCCACGTCGCGATCGGACACCTCCACGGTCGCCCGTTGGTGTGTGAGGTTATTCCGCAGGTCGTAGTAATGACTGACCTTGGTCAGCAACGTCTGCGGCAAGGTCACCTTGGACGCCACGTCCTTGATGACGTTGGTCCGACTGGTCATCAGGTTCGCCAAGAAGGCATTGGTGTATTTGTGCGCCGGGAACAGGTCCTTGCGGTGGACGATGAATTCCTTGAGCGCGATCTCGAAGTTGCTGTCTAAGAGCATCAAGGCCGCGCGGTTCCGGGTCTTGAACCTGCGTTGATCGCCGATGACATCGACCAGACCCATCGCTTCCACGAGGCCAAGGGTCCAAGGCTGGTCACGTACGATCCTGCTGTTGTCCTCCATCACCTGCTCGAACCGGCTCGGACGCTTGGTGCTGGGCGGCCGCGGCAGGATTTTCTTGCGCCCGGAGCTGGCTTGCGCTGGGTCCAGTTCCTCCATGATGCCAGAGGTCTGCGCGATGATCTGGTCCCGCTGATGCTTGGTGCGGCGGGACACCTGCGAGAAGTAGCTGATGAAATCGATGATCCGCCCGCGCACCGCCATGAACGCCGGATGGCTGTAGGTGATGCCGCTCTTGCTGCTGTTCCACGGCATGAGTTCCGCCGGACCGGTGAACCTTACCACAACCCGCGCAAGCGAGGCGTCAGGGTGCGGGACGCCAGCTTCTGAAGGGACGTAGTAACCGACCTCCCGAACCTTCAGCTCCTTCACGACAAGCCGATTGTTGCATTCGAAGTAGACGCCGTAGTTTTCGCCTTCGGGTATCCGGTCGGTGATCAAGCCGCCAGTGATGTCCACGTTCAAAAACTTGCCGGGAGACGGTTCGATCTGGAAGGCCACATGCTTGGGGGAGAACTCCGGCGGATAGGCCCAGGCGTCGATCGCGACAGGCTCGACCATAGTTCCGTTGAGGAATATCTCGCAGCCCTCGTCGATGAACCAGGCGTATATCTCACCTAGGCGATCCAGCAGCGCATCCGCGTCATCCTCGTCGAACCCCTGGCGCACCTTTGTGATGTCTACGGTCGTGGTCCCGGGCTCGATGTCGGGAATCTCGAAGATGTCGAGGGTCCAGTCGGGGTTCTCCATCCACTCCTTGGTGAGGTCGATCTGTATGCTCGTACCGTTGCCTCTACGGGTCCTGATCTCTACCAGTTCGCCCAACGCTACGCCCGCCCGCTTGCCGCCTACGCCGAAGATGCCGATCGACCCATGGTCCAGGGCGTTGCCGCTCGCACCAGGGGCGATCAAGAGTTCCGCGTCCTCCTCCGCCACTCCCCCGGCATTGTCATGCACCTGGATGAACTGTCGGTCCGCGTCGAGGGTGATCTCTATCCTGAAGCCCGCTTGCTTCCCGTTTGAAAGCCAATGGTCGATCGCATTGTCGACCAGTTCGCAGACCCCCGTCTGCAGATCGTAGTCGCTGATGATCGACAGAAAGAGCCGCTTCTTCGGCGTCCCATCGACGGTCGTCAGGAGTGTTTTGCGCGTGACCTTTGCCACTGATCGCCCCAAAGCCCAGAACCGACCACAGAGTTTCACCGTTAAGCTAACATAGTTCTCGGTGAAGTTGCGAGGCTGCGATCAACGTTAGGTAGGACGCGACGCGCTAAGCTTTTTCCCGAGGCGAGGCCATCGACAAAGCCTACGACATTTACGTCACGCACACCTTCGTCACGGGGTCCAAGATCAAGGCGGCACGACATGTCGCCAGCTTGCCTGACCCAGACTTCGTGCGTTCGGTTCCTGGGCTGGAGGCATCTCTTTCCGAAGCGCTGGGCTATCTAGGTCTTGTCCAGCCGGCACATTCATCGGCCTAGGGTAGTTCAGGCAGGCCTGCCGAGCGCGGGCGGCCCGCATCCCCGGTCAGAAGCGAAGGCCTGGAGACGACACTGTCTCGTCGCTGACGAGAAGGTGATCCGGGAGCGGCCAAGGCGTTGTATGCCGCCCGATGCGGTAGGGCGCCATGGACTCCGTCAGCGCCCAGGTCTCGTTTCGATCCGTGGTCAGTTCAGGGCGCAAGTAGTTGGCGTAGACCCAGCGGAAGCGCGGATTGTCGGGCGTGAACTGGTGGGCCTCGACCATGTTTCGAACGTGCCTGACGGTGTTCACCTCGCGTCCGCCCATGGTCTCGACGCCGACGTGGACGACACCAGGCCGGTCAGCCGGCAGCTGCCGCTCGGCCTTCGCAACGACCTGCCGGAAGTGCTTGGCCTTGTGCCGGATGGCGGCGGGCGAGGAACTTGTCCAGGTCACCACGCTCACACGGTAGAGCGTATGGGCGTAGATAGGCCGCTTCTTCGCCGGGCGCCACCGGGCCGAGAAGCTGTGGTCAGCTTCGTGATTGTAGTTGCCGGAGACCAGTTCGATCATCCGGCTCGAACCGTAGAACACGTCGTCATGGGCCATGACGCGGCGCGCCAGATGCCAGGTCGGCGCGGCGATCGCACCGTCGGAAACCTCGTCGGACCAGACCGCCCGCTTTTCGCAAATGGCCGTCTCCACTCGGTTCACCAGATAGTCGGGCGGGACGTCCTGAAGTTCGACCTTGAAGTCGACGGTCAGGATGAAGGACGTGTTTAGGCGCTCCCTCAGGCGATGGACTGGCGCAGCGAGCGCCAAGCCAAGCTGACGTTCTTTGATGGCGTAGGCCGATGGCATGAGGCGCTTGCATTCGATGGCCCAGCGACGATTGCCCTGAGAGGCATGCAAGTCCGGGGTCGGCGGTCCGCCACGGATTTCCTGTACGAACCGGGTGTCCCAGCCATGCCTGTTCCAGGCTAGGGCGACCAGCAGTTCATAGATGCCGGGCTCGGGCTGGCGCCGATCGCCCGTCATCAGGCGCGCGGCCCGGTCCTCGGCGCCCGGTATCGCCCGCAATCGCCCCAACTCCAGGCCGAGGCGCTTCAGGTAGGGAACAGACCGAACCATGGCGTCCGGTACGAAACTCTCGCGACTGGCGGCGAAGGCCTCGCCCTGGACGATCCACCACGCCGCGGCGTCGGATGGATCGAAGGGATCAGCGTGTTCGCCTCGCTTCCAGGCCTCAAGCGCCGACGCAAGATGAGCGCGCTGGGCGTCAAGCCGGCCTTCCATCTCATTGGCCGGCACGAAGCCCTTCAGCCAATCGACCGCGGCGCGCACGTCCTCGTCACGCCAGTCGTGGCCCGTGCGAGGCGCGATCCAGTTTGGGTCGGGAGATGTCATGGTGCCAAACGTTGAACGATGAAGCTTGCGCCGCGACAAGGGTCGGCAATCTTGAGGCGAAGAGCAATCGGGTCGGGCACGCGCAATCCTTGGGTAGGATTACGGTCAAGCATCTCCTCCTTCGCCCCCCAGTTCAGCACGCCGCCCAGTTTGAAGGTAGGCGTTTATGTTGGCGGCGTTGATCAGGTCGGTGCGCTGCTCGGCTTTCGCCCTTTCCGCGATCTCGACGGGGCCGAGCTTGGGAAACAGCTTCGATGTGTTGCAGGGTTGCCAGCGCAGCACCTCGATCATCTCACGGCACTGGGTCCGCGTGATGCTGCGGATCGGGGTGTCTTTCCCGAGGATTGCCGTCACGATCCGCTTGGTCGTCTGATAGGCCATCCGGGTGGTGGGTGACCAATCCCGAGTAGGGTCGTTCATGTAGGCATCGTGGGGGTCGCCGACCATGTGGAAGCCGCTGTTATAGTCCGGCCTCCGCCAGATTGCGTCGACATCTCCTATCCTTGCTGAGGATCGCCACGACGAGCCGCTTGTCTCGCTCAGAAGCTACGCCCGAAGGAGCGTCTGAATCGCCTCGGCCAGCTGTCTTTCTTCATCCTCAATGTTAGCGGCGTTCAGGCTAATGCGTCCGTTATAAACCTGATACGGCCCCACCTTGCCGAGCAGCGCAACGCTTGCTTCGTTCTCGGCGCGGCCCGCATGCAGCAGCATCACGCGCTCGGCACCATAGCGTGCGCCATAAAGAACGACCTGATTCACGTTATCCCGCTCGGGCTGGTTGGGTGCGGGCTTATACTTTGCGTCGATGACCAACCGAATAGCACCATTCACCTCAATGACGATATCTGGCGTGACGGGGACATTCTTCACGCCAGCCTCGATCGGATCGAACAGCTTCTTCTTAGCACCCGCAGGAGCTGCATTATTGCCGTCCCACACCGTGATGTCGTTATCGCCCTTAAAGTGTTCGGCCAGCACGCGTCGCACATATGTCTCGAACACCTTCGCCATATCGATGATGATCGACGGCAAGATCGCCATCCCATCATTTCCTCGTATGGAGAAACCCGAATCTGAAATGACCAATTGCGCCAGCATAAGTGCGTCAGCGTATCCCTCATGCTGAATGGGCAAATGGCGAATTGTCTGCGCTATTGCCTCCGGAGCAAGATCGAAGCGTGACGGCTTATCTAGGTCCTCCAGCCGACCTACTGCTTGCCGGATGCGCAGAATTCGACGCCGTTGGCTTTGGCTCTTGTTGCCGTGATAGCGCGCAAGAAGCTTCTCAAAGCCGAAGCGCAGAATTCTATTGGGCGCGAAATCTGTCGTGCGGTGAAATGCGCTCGAAACAGCCGTAGGAAAACCTGCCTTCGCCGATCGCCACGCTGCCTGAAAAGGATCTATTCGGCCGAAGGGGGAAGATCCAATCCGCTGCTTGCGTTCGTAAGACTTGAGCAATCCATTTTCCCAGACCCTGTCGAATGCACTGAGCAACTGATCGGCCAGCACGTCGAGCAGGGAATCTGGCAGCTCATCACTGTGAGAGAAATGCCGCGTGTAGTTTTCGAGGATACGGGGGCTGTAGCCGGCGGCCATTCCGATCAGGCGTTCGAGATTGCCGATCGGCACGCGCGGACTAACTTCCAGCGCGTATCGATCATTTAGCGGTATATATCCCACCCAGCCGCCGCACTGAATGCTGGGGACGCCGCCATCGAACACCGGCCGAAAAAGCTTGCCCACATCGGCGTACAAATCGAGCGTGCCATCGCCACGAATAATATCGGCCGGCAGCGGCTTAGTTTCATGCTCTTCGCCATAGATGGGCGTACGCATAAGCTGCCGCGACGCCGCAAACCCACGTCCGTTGAAAAGCTCGCTGATTTCAAGGACGCCAGGCATTACGTCTAGATGCCCGGCTGCGGGTTGTCAGGCGGTACAGGGGGCTGTTCGCTTGCTTCTGGTCCGTCGAATGCGGCGGCGGAGGTTTCCTGCGCCGCGCCGACTTTATGTGTCGCCGGGACAACCTTCAGCCAGAGCCGTCTTATATTGCTCAGAGTTTCCTTGTCGAGCCTGCATGCTTTCGTAAAGAAAGGCAGCAGACGGAACGTCCACGCCCGCCGCGCACTGTCTTCATCGACGCAGTTGTTGAAATAGGCATGGCCCAGATGGACCATCTCGTCATCGATCGCCTGCACGGCTTTGAAGAAGGTAACGATGCGGTCGATGAAGGCAGGGTCCGCCTTCTTCCCGGTCAAAATCTCGCGCAAGGCGTCGGCATCGGGTGGCATGTCGATCTGAGCGAACCGCCGTTCGAGCGCCACATCCAGTTCATCCACGCCCTTATCCCAAGGATTCATTGTCGCGAGAATGGTGAGATTGGGCGGCACGATAAGCGTTTTGCCTGAGGCCAGATGGAATGTCCGCCCGCGTTTGTCAGGCTCTAGATAGGTAAGCGCTTCGCCAAAAACTCGTGCTACATCGCATCGGCTGATTTCATCGATCAGTATGACATGTGTAACTGCCGGCTTCTCACTGGCCTGTTTGCATATGAGTGGAAATACCTTATTTTGCAGCTCAAACCCGCTGCCATCATCCGCAGGGGCATAGCCCTGCATGAAGTCTTCGTACTGATAACTCGCGTGGAATTGCACGATACGCACGGCTGAAGGTTCGCCTGCGATGGTTCGGGCGATCCGTTCCGCGAAATAGCTTTTGCCCGTTCCCGGAGGGCCGGATAGGATGACCCCTGCGAACCCCATTGCCAGCGCCGCACGCACTTCGGTGAGGATCGCATTGCTTTCGGGAAGAAGCTCAACCTTATCTTCGAGATTAGTCGCAGCAACCGAGATCGGCGCTTCGGGTTGATGAGTATCGAGCCCAAGCTGCGTAGCAGACAGCGGCCGCACTCTGTCCTGTGTCACGCTGTCCATCATCACCCTTGTAGAAGCTCAAGGTCCTGGGCCGCAAAGTCGGCGGCATCATCATAAAACAGCGCGTCGAACACGGCGGCCTCAGCGCTATCCTTGGCGCGCAAACAAAATTCATCACGAAATGCGGCGACAGCGGATGCCACCGAAGGCGCATCCAGCTCAAACCCATAGTCCCGATACATGAAGGAAGTCAGTGCCGTGATTGGCAGCTTGTGGCCCCGGAGAAGGTGTTGAGATGCGCGCGCCGCGTGATCGGCCGGCAGTGTATACGTCGTGTTGAGCCCGCTGCCTGCAACGTCGACAACGCGAAAGAAGGGACCAGGGTCTGCCTTAACATTGCTCGGCGCGTACGAGCCCGAGACATTGTCATTGAACCAGATGTTTCTGCCTCGCGACACGAACGGCCTCAAGTACGGACGCTCCTTCTCGACATCTAGTACCTTCAGATATCGATCATAAACATCAACAATATCGCTGATTTGCGAGGGACTTCCAGCTCTTTTCTTTTGCGACCGCAAGATGGCAAGGTATCCGGGAACGTGCTCGTGATTCTTATTTTTCAGTAATGAATCAATCGATCTCCGAACAGCGTTGACGCTGAACACGTATAGATCAGGCTTTTTTGCCTCGTCCGCCACGGCGCTTTGATCCTTTAGAATCACTCTCTAGCGCCAAATCTACACCGATTGCGCTTCTTCCTGCACTCGCAGCCGCGCGCAGCGTGGTTCCTGTCCCCATGAACGGGTCAAGCACGATACCCGGACGAAACGGACCCTTGCATCCGCAATCGCTCCAGCCCACTGCCCGCCGCTTGGCGAAGGTGAACTCACGGAAATAACCGCCCAAAGCGAGTTTCGCTTCCGCCGCCAGTTTGCGCACCGAAGCCGAATTGCGGCCTGTTCCTGTCTGCGTCTTCATAGCCTTACCGGCATCGGAGATGCCCGTGGCCTGTATGGCGGCAATATGCGCGTCCGTCAGGCCGTGCTGCTTGGCCAATTCCATTGCGCGTTTAGCTTGCGGCCTGGAGGGATCAAGCTCCGCTGTGCGCTCTACAATGCGACGGCGCGGCTTACCGCAATGAACACAGACCTGTTCAGGGCAGGCGAGCGTGATGATCCGATCGACCAACTCTTCAGGATAAGGCGCGAGGTGATCGCTAACATTCCGGCGCAGACCGATCTGCCAGACATCGCTGGGACCGGTACCATTTCCATACTTTTCAGCATATCCGTACTGGTCGTAATAGTAATCTCGTCGCTGCTGCGTGAAATGGATGATATACTCATGTCGACTTTTAAGTCGATCTTTGGCGGGATCGGGCATCCCGGCGTCCTTAACCCAGATAATGCGATTGCGCACTGTCCAGCCTGCATTGTGCGCAGCAAACTCCAGCCGCCCGGGCGTGTTCGCCAGCGACCCTTTGTGATAAGTGTCGCCGATATTGATGAATACTGACCCCCACTTTGGCAGTATTGCTTTCCAATTTTCCATGCAATCGACCAAGCTGCCGACAAACCCTTCGGCGGTGGCTTCTTGTCCGATCTGTCCCTCAACACCGTAATCGCGTTTCAACCAGTAAGGCGGTGACGTGATGACCACATCGGCTTCAGCCGCATTCAAGGGCACATGCCGTGCGTCGCCAGCGATCTTTTTCGTAAAGGTCGGAAGAAGGCACCGCTCGTCCCCGTCAACGTTCTCGCTGGCCAGGCCGGAGTTCGTCGGTGACGGCGATCGATGTGAAGTCATGGCCGGTTTCGGCATTTGCACTGCTCCGAAATCGGTAGGCAACTGATTTACTGCTCAACCCTAATGAAGGCGAGCGGCGTGACCTACAATCTGTAAATGGCACGATTTAAAGGAATCGTCGAGCCCAAAACAAAGCATGAACATTTTGACCGTAAAAGTCAAAGGCAGGGCTCCCCGTGCCGACCGCTGTCACATGCTGCGCTCGTGCACGCTAGGGCATTGTCATCGGCAGCCCTTCGGCTCACCAAAGCGCCATGTGAAGGTGGATTGTTTTTTGCATACGAAATGCGTTCGATTTTCAGCACATTCTCAAACGGACTTCGCCGACCTCTCCGCGGAATTCTTCGCCCAGCTCAGGAGCGGTTCGAAATCCGCTTTAGAAATCCTGCGCGATCCTCCCACCAGCGCCAGGCCCACTGCTGTCGCGCCTTTGCAAACATCTCCAGTCGATCCAGCAGGGGCCTAATCGGCAGGGGTGCGCTGAATAGAGTTAAAGTCTCGAAATCGAGAACATTGACGGGCGTTATCTCGGCAGTCCCGACGTCCGTCCGTTCCAGTCGACGTGGCGCTTCGTACGGTGGCAATCATTCCGCAATCAGGGTTTGAGGTTGAGGAGCCCGCAACGTTCGCGGATATTTCATCCCACCACCATTCGCCAGTCCGTTCCGGCCACGCCTAGCCTCTCATGCGAACGCCTGGCCCACCATTGGAGTCCGGCGAGACAAAAACTACGCCAGCCTGTTCAAGGGCCTGCTGGATACGAGCCATATTGGTGGTGAGGATCGCCCCTTTTCCGCTCTCAAACCGCAGAATGGTCGAGTCGGCCACGCCTGACAGTACGGACAGCTGCCTCACGCTAATCTTCAGCCCGGCGCGCGCCATCCTGACCTGGCTAGGCTCCAGCATGATCGAAATTCCTCCTTCGGTGACGGAATTTCGTTGACTTCGTCGCAGAAATTCGGTGGAGTGTAGGGGAAATTCCATCAAACTCCACCGTTCAGCATGATCTGAGCGACCGGGCGGCTGCGCGGGAGGTCACGCATGCCTGACCACCAGGATACCCAAAGACGTGCGATTCCTCCTCGCGGGGAAGCGACACTGGGCTCAGCGAGCGCGGCGTCATGAGGACCTGGCAACGCAATCCCGACCTCCACCTTGCGCGGGCCTTCGCCCAAAACGCCCGCGTCTTCCACGCTATGGCCTGGACCGATGATGACCGTGTCGGCGTCCGATCGGCCTACCATTCAGCCATCGCCATAGAACTCGGCCTCAAAGCCTACCTGCTCCATCGTGGGCTCTCCGATGACTGGAATCGCACCCATCTCCGTCACGATCTTACCAAGGCGCTTCGGTGCGTCCGGATGCTCGGGTTTCAAGGCATCCCAGACGGCGTCGCCGAACTCGCTGCTGTGCTCGGCCCTCTCTACGCCTCCGGCGCCCTGCGCTCCGGTATATGCAATCCGGAACTGCCACTGCCGCCCGACGCGATCGATCAAGTCATCTGCGACCTCCTCAGCGCAGTGGACGTCGCCATCGGGGTGGAATGTGAGGCGAACCCATGAGGTGTTGGCCCTCGCTGCTCCGACGGCGTCCTCATCGATCAGCCGAAGAACGCCAGCGCCGGGTTCTCGTCCGGGCGATCCGCCGACTGCCACGCGCTTGTCGCGACGTCTTCGTTCTCCATCGCTTCGCCGGAATGTCCCTGGAGCAGATCGTCGAGCATCTGGGTATCGACCAGCAGGCGGTCCAAACGCGCCTCGCGGAGGCGCTCGTTCGCTTGGGCCGAGCCGTCGATGAGGGGGGCGATTGTGAGCCTTCTGAACGGCAATGAGGGTCTAGGGCAGGATAGGCTTTGCGCCGGCATTGTCTGACAGGCTTGGCCGTATTGACCGTCATTGCGTGGTGAGGAGCAGCGCCGTCCGCCCGCTTCAACCCCGCTTCGCGCCCTGCGGGCTGCGGCGGGCGCCGCAGGCGTTGACCCGGTCGGCCGCTGCCGCTGGGGGCCTGACATGGATCGAGGGATCGATCCGCTTTGCGAGAAAGCGGCCTCCGGAGATTTGCGAGGGAGAGGTTACGAATATGCGCGCTCTTATGGAGCGGACAGCTTGCTGGCTATGTACGTCCAGCCGTCATCAGAGCCCGTGGCGCATCGGCGCCGGACTCCGCCAGTGCGGCGAGTTGGCGTACAGTCGGCCGTCCGCGTCACCGACACCTGGCCCGATGATCTCCCGATCACCCCGGCGGAGCTTCTGGCGGTGGAGGCGTGGCTTGGCGAGGTGCTCGACGAGATTCTGGGTCCGCGCCTCTGAGAGGAGCAGGGCATGAGCCGCAAATTTATTGCCACGACAGCAGGCCTCCAGAGCCGCGCCGCCCTCTATCTTCGGGTCTCGACCGGACGACAGGCCGTCAACGATCTGTCGATCCCCGATCAGCGCCGTCAACTTGAAGCCTACTGCGAGAGCAAGGGATGGGAGACGACGGCGGAGTATGTCGAGCCGGGCAACACCGCCACCGACGATCGGCGGCCATCCTTCCAGTCCATGATCGAGGCCGCGCTGATCAAGCCGCCCGCCTTCGACATCATCGTGGTGCACAGCTTCTCGCGGTTCTTCCGCGATCAGTTCCAGTTCGAGTTCTATGTGCGGAAGCTGGCGAAGAACGGCGTGCGTCTGGTCTCGATCACCCAGGAACTGGGCGACGACCCTATGAGCGTGATGATGCGACAAATCATGACGCTCTTCGACGAGTATCAATCCCGCGAGAATGCCAAGCACACCCTGCGGGCTATGAAGGAGAACGCCCGTCAGGGCTTCTGGAACGGCGCGCGTCCGCCCATCGGCTACCGCATCGTCGCGGCCGAGCAGCGTGAGGCCAAGATCAAGAAGACGCTGGAGATCGACCCGCTTCAGGCCGAGACGGTTCGGACCATCTATCGCTGGGCGCTGACCGGCGACGGCTCGCAGGGACCGATGGGGCTGAAGACCATCGCCACGCGGCTCAACGATCAGAACATCCGCACGCGGGACGGGGGGCGCTGGGGCATCAGCGCCGTTCATCAGATCCTGACCCGCTCGACCTATGTGGGCGAGCACCGGTTCAACACCCGCGACCACAAGACCAGGACGCCGAAGCCAGAGTCTGAGCACGCCGTGATGTCGGTGCCGCCCATCGTGTCGAAGGCAGACTACGAGGCGGTCCGGGTGCGCCTGGCGTCGCGGAACCCCAAGTGGACGCCGCCGCGCGTCTCGAGCGGGCCAAACCTGCTGACGGGCATCTGCTTCTGCGGATTCTGCGGCGGCGCGATGACCCTGAGGACAGGGAAAGGCCAGGCGGGCGGCCAGTATCGCTACTACGCCTGTTCGACCAAGGCTCGCATGGGCGAGGCGGGCTGCACTGGCTTGGCCGTCCCTATGGACAAGCTGGACGACGCCATTATCGACCACCTGGAAACCCGGCTGCTCGATCCGGACAGACTTGCCACGCTGATGGAGCAGCTTTTGGATCGGCGGGAGGAATGGGCTGACCAACGGCGCAGCCATATCGCAGAGATGCGCAAGCGCGCCACCGAGGCCGAGGCCAAGCTTAATCGGCTCTACGAGGCTATCGAGAACGGTCTGCTGTCGCCGGACGACGCTTCGCTGAAGGATCGCGTCGCCGAACTCTCCAGCATCCGCGATCAGGCAAGGGCGGACGCCGATCGGATCAGCGCCTCAGTGGAGCGGTTGGCGCCCACGATCACGTCGGACGCCTTGGCGCGGTTCGCCACCGCCGCGCGGCGTAAACTGCGGGATCGCACAAGCGGCTATCGTCGGGATCACCTGCGCGCCCTCACGCAACGCGTGGAGGTCATCAGCAAGACCGAAGCGCGCATCATCGGCTCGAGAACCGAGCTTCTCCGGGCCCTAGCGTCCAGTGATGGTGGGAATTACGCCGCCGCTGGCGGAGTTCTCGGTTTTAAACCGAAGTGGCGCGCCCGACAGGATTCGAACGTCCAGCAGTCAGCGTCGCGCCTTTCCATGCAGCAGGTGAGTCGTCGCATCAGCCGGATAGGGCGAAAAGACGCCAGTATGTCTCGACGCAGCCGCCCAGACGCGGCATATCTGACGGGCCCGGTGCGGCCCACGCGTATGTCCAGGCTGCGGCTAAAGGCGTGGGCGCATGCGAATCTCACATGTTCTCAACGCCCGGCGCACCCTCTTAGGCCGTCTGGCGGTGCTTCGCCCCGGGACGGATTACGGACCGGACCGATAAACCTCGAAAGTTGCGGGATTTGGGCTAGACTCGATTCATGAAGCGCGGCCTCGATCATCTTCCCGAGAGACAGCAGCAGGAGCTCGCCTGCATCCGCACAACCATTCTGGAGGAGTTTGAGGCCGCGCTCCGAAAAGGAGCCGGAGGGACGTCGGACTGGCGCAGAAACGGGAAAGTTCTCAAGATCATCCTGTTCGGCTGCTACGCCCGCGACGACTGGGTCGACGAGCCGGACAACGGCTATCTGTCTGACTTCGATCTTCTCGTGATCGTCAGCCACCCGAAACTGACCGACATCGCCGACTATTGGTGGGAAGCCGAGAACAGGATTTCCCGCGACCCCTCAATCGGCCGCATCGTGAACATCATCGTTCACGACCTCGCGGAGGTGAACCAGGCCCTTGGCCGCGGCGAGTACTTTTGGACCGACATCGTGCGCGACGGGGTCATGCTCTACGAGCTGCCCGGCCACCCGCTCGCCGTGCCCAAACCGATGACACCCGACGACGCAGCTGCCATGGCCGACCGCTACTTCGCTCATTGGATGCCTAAGATTGTCGACTCGCTGGAGATTGCAGAGTTCTGCATGAATTCGGGGAAGCGAAATGATGCCGCGTACAATCTCCATCAAGCTGTCGAGCGCGCATACATCTGCTTCCTCCTCGTGCACACCTTCTATTTCCCGCGCTCTCACAACATCAAATTCCTGCGCTCCCTCGCGGAGGATGTCGACAAGCGCTTGATCAGCGCCTGGCCGCGCGAGCATCGCCTCGACAAACGGCGCTTTGAGATGTTGAAGCGCGCTTATGTGGAGGCGCGATATTCCGATCAGTACGACGTGACCGTGGAGGATCTGGACCAGATCGCAGCTAGCGCGCGTCGCCTCCGCGATCTCGTGGCCGAGACCTGTCGGGAACGTATCGGAAGCCTGAAGGCGGCGGCTGGCGGTTAGGGGCGCCGGCGGATGCCGGCGACGGCTCCGGCCCAGCGGATTATGCGAACGACTGTTGCGCCGGCTCTGGAGGCTCAACCTCCACCGCCTGTCGATATTTGCCCCATGCGAGGTTTCCGGAAAACCTCGCATGATTGTCTCGGTTCGCCGCCTCGCACCTTTCCGATGGACGGAATCCGGATGACAGAGAACTGTTGATCGGTGGGCGTCAGCTGTCGAAGAGGCGTGCTTGCAAACCCCGCGCGCTTGATTCAAGCTTCTGTTGCGCCGTCCTCGGACGGCGTCGAGGCGTGAGAACCTCGCTTGAGACGATCAACACATCCTCGCTCCGCGGCAGCGGCGTGGCCGGCGCGTATGTCCAGGCCTTCGGGCTAAAGGCGTCGACGCATGCCTCAAGCATGATCTCAACACCCGGTGCTTCGGCCGGGCTCGCCTCGCCAGCTGGAGGCGAGCCCGTGTCGGATCGAACAGGAGGGGTGGGGGACAAGGCGGTCGCAAACGGCCTGCACGACCTGTATCGCGCCCATTCCGGCTGGCTGACGGCGCGCCTGCGGCGCCGCTTCGGCGACGAGACCGAGGACCTTGTCCAGGAAGCCTGGATCCGCGCCGAGGCCTATAGCCGGCGCGGCCTGGTCCGACACCCCCGGGCGCTTCTGCTGACGATCGTCAGGAATCTCGTCATCGACGGCGACCGTCGGCGCCGACGCGCGCCCGGGTCCTTGACGCTCGCCGACCCGGTCGACAGCAACCCTGCGATCGAGCCTGCGTCCCAGGTCGACGCCGTCGCGCTGAAGCAGATCTTGCTCGCCATGCCGCCGGACCTGCGCGCGGTATTCGTCTTGAGCCGTTTCGCGCATCTGGAGTATCAAGAGATCAGCGAACGTCTGGATATCCCCTTGACCACGGTCCAATGGCGGATGCGAAAGGCGCTCGAACACTGTGCAGCCCGGCTGCGGCTGTAGTCGATGGGGAACGCCATGAGCGACCCGCAGGACGCCCTGAGCGTCGAGGACCGTGAAGCGGCCGAGTGGCACGTGCGACTCGGCGAACCGCCCCTATCCGCCGAGACCCTCGCCGCCTTCAGAATCTGGAGGCAGGCCGGCGAGAACGCCGAAGCCTACCGCCGGGTGGAGGCGATCTGGCGCAGCGCCGGCGGTCTGGCGCGCGATGGGGACATCGAGGCCCTGACGCGCGCGACGCTCGCCGACACAGGCGGGCGGGTCCGGCGGCGCCGTCGGACCTGGGCCGCGCCGGCGGGGCTGGCGCTGGCGTGCACGCTGACGGCGGCCGTGGCGCTCGCCTTCTGGCTTCCGGCGCGCGGGGTCCACCAGACGACCGTGGGAGGCCGCGAGGTCGTCGCGCTCGCCGATGGCACGCAGGTCGAGCTCGATACCGACACGCGGATCAAGGTCCGCTATGTTGCGGGCGAGCGCCGCGTGGTGCTCGAGCGGGGACAGGCGCTCTTCACGGTGGCGCGCGACGCGGCGCGACCGTTCCGGGTCGAGGCGGGAGGTACGGAGGTGACGGCTCTGGGGACCGTTTTCGACGTGCGCCGGCAAGCCTCGGGCGCCCGCGTCACGCTCGTGGAAGGCTCGGTTTCGGTGGCGGACTCATACGCCCCGGCGCGGACGTGGCGGCTGACGCCGGGTCAGCGGGTGGAGACTTTCCAGGCCGATCCGGCTCCCATTTCCGTCGACCCGGCCGTGGCCACGAGCTGGTCCGAAGGGCGGCTCGTTTTCCAGGACACGCCGCTGCGCGAGGCGGTGGCGGAGACCAACCGCTACCTGACCGGCAAGATCGTTCTCGCGGCGGGACCGGCGGCGGATACGCCGGTCAACGGCGCCTTCGTCACCGGCGACCGGGACGCCTTCGTCGCCGCGGTGTCGGATCTGTTCGATCTGAGCGCCCAGCCGACCGCTGACGGCGGCGTGCGTCTTTCGCCGCGATCTCTCGGCGGATAAATTTTTCAACCCGCCGCTCAGATGAGGCGGTTCCCCGACGTCTCCTGTTCGACGTGATCCTGCGTCGGAGGGGAATCCATTCATGACCGCCTTTGCTCAAAGCCTTCTGACCGCCGCGGCGCTTTCGCCGATTGCGGCCGTGATCGTGGCCTCGGACGCCCAGGCCCAGACGACGCGCGATTTCAACATCGCCCGCGGCGCGCTCGATGGGGCCCTGGTCGCTTACGCCGACCAGGCCGGCGTGCAGATTCTTTACACCTCGGACCTCGTGTCGGGGCTGGAGAGCCGGGGCGTCGCCGGCCGGCATTCCGTCGAGACCGCCCTGGACCGCCTGCTCGCCGGCACAGGAATCGTCTGGTCATGGAGCCGGCCGGGGGTGATCGTCCTGCGTCGCGCGTCCGATCCGCGAACGGCGATGGAGGACGCGACCCGGATCGAAGACGTCATCGTGACGGGCTCCCTCCTGCGCGGACCTGGAGAGTCGCCGTCGCCCGTCACGGTCATTTCACGCGCGGACCTGGATGCGCGAGGGGCCGGAAGCGTCGCCGATGTGCTGACCGCCTTGCCGCAAAGCTATGCCGGATCGGCGACGCCGGGGACGCTCCTGACCCTCAACGACACCCAGGGAAGCAACAGTTCGCTGTCGACGGGCGTCAATCTGAGAGGGCTGGGGGAGGACGCCACCCTCGTCCTCGTCAACGGGCGGCGGGTGGCGGGGACCGGGTCGCGCGGGGAATTCGCCGACCTCTCCGCCATTCCCGGCGCGGCCCTGGAACGGGTGGATGTCCTGCTCGACGGCGCATCCGCCCTGTATGGATCGGACGCCGTGGGCGGCGTGGTGAACGTGATCCTTCGCCGCTCCTTTGACGGGCAGGAGAGCCGCGTGCGGGCCGCGACGGCGCAGGGCGGCGCCGAGGACCTCACCGTGTCGCATCTGATGGGGACGAGCTGGGCCTCGGGCTCCGCCCTGGCCAGTTACGAGCGGCAGTATTCCAGCGCTCTGGGCTCGGGCGATCGGCGCTACACGGCGACTGGAGACCTCCGGCCCTGGGGCGGGCTCGACTATCGCGGAATCTACGGCGCCCCGGGCAACATCGCCCGCTTTGATGCAGGTCTCGGAGCCTATGTCTCGGATTTCGCCATCCGGCCCGGCGCGGAGGGCGTCGCCCGCGTCGCGTCCGACTTCGCGGCGGGGGAGGCCAATCTTTCCAATCGCCGCAATGGCATGGATCTCCTGCCCAGCCAGGAACGCCACACCGCCTATGCCCGATTTCGTCAGGAACTGGGCGACAGGATCGAGCTGTCGGGAGACGTTCGGTGGAGCGACCGCTCCTACGAGTACGCCAGTCTGTCGGCCGGCGGCCTCTATACAGTGACGGCGGCCAACCCGCATTTCGTCTCCCCCAACGGATCAACCTCCCATCTCATCGCCTATGATTTCGGTCGAGAGCTGGGTCCGACCCTGCGCTCCGGCCGATCGCGCAGTCTTGCGGCGACGCTTGGGGCGGACGTGGATCTGGGCGGCTCGTGGTCGCTCGACCTCTACGGCGCCTGGGCGGAGGAAATGAACCACGGCGCCCAGGAGAACCAGATCAACACCACCTTCCTGAACGAAGCTCTCGGCTCCCTCGCCGACAACCCCGCGACTTCCTTCAGCGCGTCGCGGGACGGCTATCTGAACTTGTTCGGATCGGGTTCCGCCAATAACGCCGCCGTTCTGGATTTCATCAGCCAGGGCTTCGACCGCGATTGGGCGCGCAACCGGGTCGAAACGGTCAATGGGGTGGTTGACGGGGTCCTGACGGAGCTGCCGGGAGGACCCTTGAAGCTCGCGGCGGGGGCCAATTATCGTCGTGAGACCTTGCGCAACAGAAGCGCGGCCTTCCGCTCCGGCGTCACGCCGAGCGAGAGCGCTCTAACCTTCCGCACACGTGAAATCCAGGCGGCCTTCTTCGAGGTGCGCGCGCCGCTCGTCGGCGGGGACTTCACGCTTCCGGGCGTCCACCGGCTGGAGCTGAGCGTGGCCGCGCGTACGGAGGACTACAGCGACTTCGGGTCGACGACCAATCCGAAGCTCGGTCTGATCTGGGAGCCTTTCGACGGCCTGACGACACGCGCCAGCTGGGGCGGCTCCTTCCGGGCGCCGGCGCTCACCGAACTCTACGAGCGCGTTCAGATCGGCGCCGCCAACCTGGCCTCGCCGACCGGCAGCCAGCTGACGCTGATCCATCTCGGCGGCAACACCGAGCTGCAGCCGGAGAAGGCCGAGAGCCTGACCGTCGGCTTCGAGGTCCGGAGACCGGAAGGGTTCAGGTTCGGAGCCGACTATTTCGACATCCTGTTCGATGATCGGATCGGCCGACCGGCGTCCAGCAACCTCACCACGGTTCTGAGCAATCCCTCGCTGACGCCGTTCCTCACCTATGTAAACCCCGGATCCGACCCTGCCGATCTGGCCCTCGTGGAGAGCTATCTGGCGAGCCCCTCCTATCTCCAGCCGGGTCAGTATCCGGCGGCGAACTTCAGGGTCATCCTCGACGGTCGTTGGGCGAACACCGGTGAGTTGCGCACGCGAGGCGTCGATTTCACCGCCGGCTACGGTTTCGATCTGGGTCGGCATCGGCTCGACCTGGACGCCGGCGGCAGCTACGTCCTGGAGTATAGCCGCAAGCTCACGCCGGTGGCGCCGCGAGAGCAGCTGGTCGATCTTGTGGGCTACCCTGCGGATCTCCGCCTCCAGGCGGCCGTGCGGTGGTCCTTCGAGGACTGGGGCGGGCGGATCGGCGTGAACTATGTCGACGACTACCGCACCCTGACGAACATGAAGGTCGCGTCCTGGACGACGGTCGACGCCCAACTCCGGTGGTCGCCCTCGGGTCGCTTCGGTCTCGACGGCGTCGACATCGCCCTCAGCGCGCAGAACCTCTTCGACGAGGATCCGCCCTTCTACGATAACCCGCAGGGTTTCGGCTTCGATCCGGCCAATGCGACCATTCTCGGCCGCGTCGTCTCGCTGCAATTGACCAAGCGCTGGTGAGGCGCGGTCATGGTCACAGGCCTGCGGCTTCTGCCGCGGATGCTTGCGCTTGCGCTGGCGTCCGTGGCGACCCCGGTGATCGCCGACCCGTTTACGGTCGATCTCCTGATGAAAAACGAGAGCTTCGGGGCGGTTCGAGTATCGCCTGACGAACAGCGCATCCTGTTCGAGCGACAAGGACCTCACGCGGCCTCCGACCGGTTCGATCTCGGCTATTTCGGACGTTGGACGACAAGCGAGGTCTGGGTCGCTGATCGTAAAGGCCGCCTTATTCCGAGACCTCTCCTTGGGGAGACGGATCGGCGCGGCGTCGTCATGGGGGACTTCTCCCCCAGCGGACGACGTCTCGTCGTGCATCGCCTCCAGAACGACCGCTGGGATACCGGCGTGGTAGAGCTCGCCTCCGGATCCGTCCGCTGGCTCGGTTTCGGCGCTGAGCCGGCGGTCAAGGGGGAAACGACGCTCTGGCGAACCGACGACGAGCTGCTCCTGACCGCGAGGGCCGACGGGGATCTCCCCTATGAGATCGGGGCGCTCTCGGTCGGGGCGCGGAACAGCCGGGAACGGCGGGAGGCGACGGCGCAGGGCGGTGTCGCAGCGACCGTCTGGGGCGCGGGCGCCCTGGCCGATCCCGTCGCGCCCGCCGCCCGGCTGCGCACCTGGCGGGTCGACCTCCTGTCCGGCGAGCGCCGGCTCGTTCATGAAGGTCAAACCTTGGATATGGCGCTCTCGCAGACCGGACGCTGGCTGGCCGTCGTGGACCGCGGCCCGCCCGAGGCTATCGATCCGGGCCGGCCGCTGCGCCCCTCCGATCAGGCTGAGGGCCGCCGTCTCACGGTTCTGGATCTCGAGAGGGGCGAGGCCTGGCGCCCGTGCGGGGAATGCAACATCGCGAGCGGCCTGCTCGGCTGGTCCGCTGA
This sequence comes from Brevundimonas sp. S1H14, assembly GCF_047716865.1. Classification (NCBI taxonomy): domain Bacteria; kingdom Pseudomonadati; phylum Pseudomonadota; class Alphaproteobacteria; order Caulobacterales; family Caulobacteraceae; genus Brevundimonas; species Brevundimonas sp. S1H14. The sequence continues at coordinate 884,438 of NZ_CP136679.1, forward strand.
CGACCGGCTGCTGGTTTGGGACAGGGCGCCCTCCGGGCGGGCCTCGGCCGGCCAACTCCTCGCGATCGCGCCGGGGCGGGGCGAGGTCGCCTCGCTCGACCTCGGCGGCGTGGAGCCCGATGTCGGCCAGACCCGGGACTCCGGCTTCCTGACCGTTCGGGCGGCCTGGCTCGGCGACGACGTCGTCCTCCTGGGGCGCGGCGCCGACGAGAGTCGTCTGGATTGGCATCGGGCGGGTGCGGACCCGATCAACCTCACCCGAGATCTTCCCTCCGCTCCAGGAGGCCTTGAGGCCGTGTCGGCGGACCGCTTCCTCACCTTCGCCGCCGGGGCGCTCTGGTCGGTCGACCGGAACGGACAGGCGTCCCGCGTCGCCGCGACGGACCGTCTGTCCAGCGTGACGACCCTGACCCCCTGGGCCACGCCCCGCCGGCGGCTCAATACGCCTCCCGCGAGGGAATGGACGCTTGGGCGAACCTCCGACGGCGGACTGCAGCGGTTGTGCGCCGACGGCCGGGTGCGGGAGATCGCCCGCGAGGCCGCCTCCACACTGAAGGCGGCCGGAGCCGAGGTTGCGATCGACAGAGTGGTGGAGAACGGCGTGGAGACCTTGCGGGTCCTGCAGCCCGGGACCACGCCCATCCCCCTCGCTCGGGTCAACGCAGCCTATGCGAAAGTCGAGTTCGCCAAACCAATGCCTGTGAGGACGCCGGGGACTTCGGGCGGGCGCCCGCCGAGCTGGCTCTACAGCCCGCCCGGCGGTCTCGTGCAGGGAACGCCGCTGGTCATTGTCGCCTATCCCGGGGCGAACGGGCATCCGGACGAGAATCCGGCCGAGTTCCACACGATGACCAATGTGCAGCTCCTCGCCGCCTTGGGCTATGCGGTTCTGACGCCGGCCTTGCCGCCCACGGGACCCGACGGTCCTGCGGCGCATCTGACCGACGGCGTCATCGCGGCCTTGGACGCCGCGCTGACCCAGTATCCGGAACTCGACGGTCAGAGGGTCGGCTACGTCGGCCACAGTTTCGGCGGGTATGCGGGCCTTGTCCTGGCCACCGAGACGCCGAGAATCCGCACCTATGTCGTCATGTCCGCGACCGCCAATCTCGCGGCGGGGTGGGGCGGCTTCGGCGGCTACCTCCGGCACAACCCGGAGTTCGGTCACATGATGCTGCGCCGAAACGCCGGCTGGAGCGAGGCCGGTCAGGGCGGCATCGGCGCGCCGCCGTGGGAGAACCCCGAAGCCTACATCGTCAACAGTCCGCTTTTCCACGCGGATCGGATCGTCGCGCCGGTTCTTCTGATCCACGGCGAGTTCGACTTTGTCGGGATCAATGAGGCCGAGGCGGTCTTCACCGCGCTCTGGCGCCAGAACAAGGACGCTCAGCTCGTCACCTACTGGGGCGAGCAGCACCTGTTCTACAGCCCGGGAACGGTGCGCGATCTCTGGACGCGCATCGACGCCTGGTTGGCGCGGACGATCGGGATTCCTCCGTCACGGCTCACGCCCCCCGTCGTCGCCCGTCCCATCGGCGAATCCAGGCCTCCAGAGAGACCGCCGCAAGGATTTCCGACGCGCCTCCCTGCCAGCGAAGCACATCTTCATCCAGCCGCGCTTCCATGAAGGCGCGATCGATGACCCGCTCCTCCGCCAGCCGCCCATCGAGAAGATAGGCCCTGAGGAAGGGGAGGTTCTGCGCCGCCTGCTGATTGAAATAGGCGGCGTAGTCGCCCTTGCCCTGCCGGCGCGCGATCGAAGCCGGCAGGCGGTCTGCGAAGACGTCGCGCGCGAGGCCACGCTCGCGCCCATTCGGCGCAAGATCCGGCACGGGCGTCCGCAGGGCCCATTCGAGGAGCGGTTGGGCCATGAGCGGGTGGATCATATCGACCGCTTCGGAGCGTCGGCAGGCCGAATAATAGGCGAGACCGCCGGTGATCGCGGCGATCTGCATGCGCTTGCCGGGCGGCAGATCGTCGGCGGCGCCGCGCCGGCTTTCCCGCGCCGTCCGGATTAGCGACCACGTCGATGTGCGGGTCCATCGCGCGACGCCGGGCAGCTGACCGGACAGGAGAGACCGCAGCGGACCGCGCCGCCACAGGTCCGCAAAGGCCAGCGGCGTGTGCATCTGAAAAAACAGGGCGTCGCCGCCCTTGCCTGTCAAAAGGGCGTCGACGCCCGCTTCAAGGCAGGCCGCCGCGACGAGGAGGTCGTTTTCAAGATCGCGACCGTTCTGGCTGGGCCATGGATCTCCCGCCGTCGCTTCGAACAATTCAGCGGAATAGGCGACCGCGGCGCGCGCCCGGCAGGAGAGGGGCGCGCCCATAAGATCCGCCGCCTCCTGGGCGTACCGGCGCTCATCGGTCTCGGCGTGTGGACCTCGCGTATTCAGGGCGAAGGCCACGGGCCGTCCGAGCGCGCTCAGCGCTCCACCCACGATCGCCGAGTCCAGGCCGCCGGAAATCTCGATACCGATCGCCCGCCGGCCGGACAGGACGCCGACGCAGTGATCGAGGATCCGGCGAAGGTTCCGGCGTGCGTCCGCCGCGCGTCGCGTCGGCGTCGCAGCGACGGCCTCTGGCGACCAGAGCGCCATGGAGCGGCCGTCGACGTCCGCGAGGCGGCCGGGCGGCACGGTCATGATGCCGGTGAGCGGAGACGGCCCTGCGAGGTCGAACGGACGTTCCGCCAGTGCTCGGACGCGGTCCCAGTCGAAGGCGACCTTCGGGGGCGCGGCGGCGACCACGGCGTCGGCGACGCCTGAGGTGAGAATCTGGAGACCGCGCGCCCGCCATCCATGGACGGCGAGACTTCCGGAAGGATCTCTGAACACGCGCATGAGCGCGCCGTCCGATCCACGAAAGAGGATGACATAACGACCCCAGCGGTTGCGACTGTACCATCCGGCGAAAGCCTCGTCGGTCTCTCCATCCGCTCCGCCGGAGCCCGCATCCGGGTGAGCAAACACGTCGCCGATGACCAGGGTCCCCGTTCGGGGGGCGTAGGACTTCGGCGGATTGGGTCCGCGGACGCCGACCCAGCACGCTGGCCGCCTTTCGATCTCGGTCCAACCGTCCTCAAGCGCCGCCGACTTCAGCCGGCCGGCCGCGCGAACGGCGGCGGGGTCCTCCGGAGACCAGCTGAAGGTCAGAAAACCTCGCATCAGATCGCCATGATCGGCGTGTACCGCGACACCCGCTCCGGATCGTCATCCAGCACGGCGTCCCCCACCTGCAGCCAACAATGGGCGCTGAAAGGCCACGTCCGGACGCCGAATGTCCAGATTGCATCGGCGCCGGCGCATCGCAGCATGAACAGGAGCAGGAAGGCCCGATGAAGGCAGGCCCCTTGGCCGGGCGCCCAGGGCATCAGTCTGGTGAAGGCGGCGGTCACCGCCGCCGCCTTCGCGTTATCGAAGCGGGCGACCGGTTTGCGAGGCAGAGCATCGATCAGGGCCTGGAGGGGCGGGTTTGGGCCAAGACGTCGCGCCTTGACGACAGCGACAAGCATATGCGCCGAAGCCATGACGGACGAAACGCCCGATCGGCATCTGAATCCTCGAACCGGAAGGGCGGGAATCGGGCGCGCGGAACGGCGTGGCGCGCCGCCTATAAAACCGGCGTCCGCCAGAAAGCGCATCAGTTCGACGTCGGCCTCGACGCTCGAGCCCAGGATACGAAGCGCGGACGCAGCGTGAGGCAGGCAGCTATAGGTATCGGAGCGCAGGTCCAGAATGACGAGGTCGGCTCCCACCGCCGCGAAGTGGACCCCCTCCCTCAGCATGCGGGTTTCGAACCGCAAGGTCGCCGCCGAGGCCGGATCTTCCGGCGCGGCTTCCGTCACGGCCGTTGCCGATGTGAGGCGCTGCAGGTCTTTGGGCCCGCGTGGAACGGCGGAAGTCGCCATGGAGCGGGGGAGGAGGCGAAGGAGATCGGGGGCACGGCTCTGTCGATCCTCTCGAACGAAAAGAACAGAAGCGGCGACCGCGTTCGATCACCGCTCCCGATGCTCAGGGAAGCGGGGGCCAAACGCCGAAGTCGCTCTCTGGCAGAGACCCCATAACTGCGCCGCGGGTAAGGACGGCGGCGGCGCCGAATGAAAGCAAGCGAAGATTTAATCGGGTCATTCTAACCTCCTGATTGATGCGCCGAAGCGCGTTTGCAGGCAGCGGCCCAGGGCGCAAAGGGCGACGCGCCCGTGGGTGCGACCAGATCGAAGTTCAGAACAGCGGCGGACGCGACGGGTCGCGTCCGCCCTGACGGTCAGGCCTGCGGTTGATAAACGCCGAAGTCGTTTTCGGGGATGGTTCCCCTTTCAGCGCCGCGCGTCAGGATCGACGCCGGGCCGAAGGCGATCAGCCGAATCTTTGAACGATCGGTCATGGTCAGTCTCCTTTGTCGAAGCCGCAAAATTGCGACGTCTCATCACGGACCCGAACGTCCCGACGGGCAATCTATATCTGTCGTGTATTTCAGTCGGGGCCGTCTTCCGGCGGCTTTCCCGTCAATCGGTCGCGCCCGGCGTCGAGCCAGGACGCGGTCTCCTCGGCGCGGACCCGGTTCTCCTCCTCAAGTTTTCGGAAGGTCTCCGTAAAGGCCTCGATGAGCGCGCGGGGATCCAGGGTGACAAGCCGCTCGCCCATCTTGTCGACGAACTCGCCCAGGGCGATGAGAAAAATCAGCATCAGCTTGCTGTCGGCCGTCCGCCTGGCGAACTCGGAGGCGCCGAGAGAGGGGCCCAGAAGCAGCGCCCACGGATCGCAGTCGGCCGCGGCGGCGAAGCGATGCACATAGTCCAGATTGACGCGGCCGGACCCCGCTTCGAAATATTCGTAAGTCCGCAAAGGCAGGTTCATGGCGGTCGCCGCCTGTTGGGCGGTCATGCCCCGCGCCCGCCGGACCGCTCGGGCCGCCAGACCGATCAGCCTTGCCTCGCTCAGATTGTCCACCCGACCGGAAGTCATAGGCGTCCGCCCTCTCTCCACCCCAGGCGCTGCGTTCGTCGCGCCGGATCAATGCAGGGGTCCCCGACCTTTTGAAAGAACACTGAGCGGGAAAAGACCGACCCGCAAGACATCGGCGGGCGGTCCGCGAGGCGTCTGCGGAAACCCCGAGGAAAGTTTTCGCAGACGAAACCGCCTGACTGGGCGACGATGGCGCGCCGGATCGTCGGGGCGCGCGGGCATCGGCGACACAGGACTCTGGACATGGCGCGTAACCGCGACCCGTTCACTCAGGCGCTATCGTCTTTGCGAGAGCGGATTCATTCCGGCGCGCTTCCAGCCGGGGCGCCCGTCATCGTCCAGGACGAAGCGGAACGCCTGCGTCTGTCGACGACGCCGGTCCGGGAGGCGCTGGCCCGGCTGAGCGGGGAAGGTCTGGTGGAGCGGGCCGCGTCCGGCGGCTATGTGGCGCTGCGCCTGGACGCCGCCGCGGCGCGCGATCGCTACGTCATGCACGCCCATCTGGTCCAGATCGCCCTCGAGACCAACACTCGCTCGCTGGGCTCCGTCAAGGCCCCTGCGCCCCGATTCGAGGCGGCGACGCCGGAGGCCGCGGCGCATCGTCTCTTTCTGACGCTCGTGTGCAGCACCGGCAACCGCGTGCTCTGGGACGCCTGGGAGAAGGTCAGTGGTCAACTCAAGGTCATCCGCGGAGTCGAATCCCTGCTGTTCCGGGACCTCGCCGACGAGGCGAGGACGCTCTACGCCGCCTATGCCGAGACGGCGGGCTCGGAGTTCGCCGAAATCGTCCGGCGCTACCATGAACGTCGGGCGAACGCCGCCGGCGCGCTCGCCGCCCTGGTTCTGAGCCGGGAAGCGTCCTGCGCCGGGGACTAGGCGGTCAGGACCTGGATGCATGCAGGACGGCTGTCCGTGCGCAGCGGGTTTCATGATAGGCCTCCAGCAGGGAAAGGAGATCGGAAATCCGACCCGCGCCGATTGCGTCGATCATGGGCTGGACGGTCGCGCGCTCCTCCCTGTTGGGGAGACGCTCGGCCGCGAGCACCGTTTTCAGTCGATCGACGACCCTCTGGTGCGCGAGAATGAGCGCGCCGTTTGCGGACTGGCCGATGATGGCCTCAAACAGCGCCTGGGGACCATCTTCGGGATCGACGTCAGCGGCAGCCTTGCGGAGCAGGGCCGGCCCTCTGGGGTAGAGGGCCAGGGCGGCGTGCAGATAAGCCAGCTGGAGTTCGAACAGGTCGATCACCTCGGCCGGACTCAGGGCCGGGTAGAAATAGCCGCGCCCCCTGTGACGGTCGATAAGACCCTGCCCGGCTAGGCAGGCGAGCGCTTCGCGCACCGGCGTGGCGCTGTATCCGACCTCGGCGGCCAGCTCGGTCACGACGATGGCCTGGCCCGGTCCGAAGCGTCCTCGTGCGGCCAGGCGCCTCACCGCCCCGAGCGCGCATCCGTAAGGATCTCTCGTCGACGAAGTCTGCATATCGTCCTCCGAAAGCAAGATATCGGCTCCCTGAATTGCGAGGATTGCACACAGATGACTGGAGCCATGGGTAAAATGTTCTAACAAAACATGGTTATATTTAGGCCGCAACAGTTTTGCGGAGATTCCGCCAGATTCTTGCGGGTCGCTCCTCGCCTGGAAAGCGCCGGGCTCACAGCGCCGGTGGTCGCAGGAAAGGCCTGAGAGGCAGGACGCGAACGCTGTATTCCAGTGACCCAGCGACGCAGCGGCGGGGCTGAGACAGCTCAGAAAGCCCTCGAGACCGCCCCTTCAGGCGAAGACCGCCTCGATGACGAAACGCGTGGCTGCGTTCCGTAAGCCCCGAAGTGATCAGGGATCCCGCCCGGCCGGCGTCGCCGGCATGGATGTTCCGGACGAAGAACTGACGCCGCCCATCGAATCTGCGGTTGGCGACGCGTTCGGCAGGATCGCCGTCGGCGCCGCAGGCAGGCGGCCCTGTCGGGAAGGCGACCGACAAGCCCGGCTCGCGTTTCTTGAGACTTTCTGACGACCTTCGCCTCCGCGAAATTGCGACGTTGGCGACCCTTCCATTGTGTTCGAGCAATCTGGTTTGAGGAATATGAGACATCCTGACCGGTCATGCGGCCATGGGTCGGAAACGGTCGCTTTCCTGCGCGCCGCCCTCGCGGTCGGCGCAATCTGGCGGCCGGACGGCATGCTGCGCTATCGGTCGCTAGCGGGAACCGGATAGGTGACCGTCCCATCCCTGCCGACGCGGGCGCCGGTCGTGAGCCGAGCCGGCTCCAGGCGCCCCTTTCCCATAATGTGAAGGACGGTCGCGCCGCGCGCCAGCAGGTTGTCTGCGATGAGCCTGCGATGGCACCGCCACCAGACCGCCTCGGCGCACATGACGGCGCAGTACTCGCGTCGGCCAGCCTCGATCAGGCGTTCCAGTCCCGCCGCGAAGGTCTCCGACAGGGCGTAGTCGGCGTAGTTGTGAAAGCTCCTGTTCCGCCACAGGCCGTTGACATCTTCTGCAAGGCCGGGGACTCGCCCGCGTCTGCCGGCGAGCGCTTCGCTCTGTTCATAGGCGATCTGAAACGCCTCCAGCGCGCCAGGGAGAGCGGCCTGGTTGAACTGGGGATTGGCTCTGGACATCGGTATCTTGCGGACGTCCACCACCCGCGCGATTTGCGATTCCTGTAAAAGGCGGACGAAATCCGCGAAGCTCCGGTTCGAGTGTCCGATCGTATAGAGGGGCCGAGTCACCCGTCGTCCCGCCTATGGGTCAGGGCGCTGCCTTTGTGCGCGGCGACGTGGTCCGTCTTGTCGCTTTCGATCTCGTATTGAGGCTCGGCAGTCGAGGCGCGGCGCGTATGGCTCTTGTAGTCGAAATCACGGGTGTGAATCCTTCTGATCCGACCCGAAACACGGCCCGCCTCGGAGTTCCAGCTGACGTGATCGCCTACCTTGAATGTCTTGATCATTCCTTGATCTCCCCGAAGGACAATCGAGCTTCGCCGGTTGCGTTCCCACAGGCCGAACGACGCGACGGTTGAGGGAGGGAGCGAGCACGGCGCGTTTCGACCCACGCGCTCCACGCGCGCGAGAAGAGTGCGGCATTCCCGGTCAACCGCCGCTGACGCCGGCGCGAACGGACCCGCTATAGGGGCGGCTGGCGCCGGCCGCAGTTGAGCACGTCTGTTTGCGAAGAAGACGGCCGCGGGGTGCAACGAGGGCGCGTTTCCGGCGAGAAGGCCGTCCGCCTTCCGAGCGCCGCCGTGGCTGCGCCGGGTCGTTTGGCCTGAAGCGAGCGGGGCGCCATCTGCGGTTTCAGCTGTCATCCGGTCCTGCGGCGAGCGTGCTGGCCAGTCGCCGCATCAGGCGAACCAGGTCATCGAAATCCTTTCGACTCCAGTCTGCGAAAAGAACGACAGCCATCTCTTCACGGGCGCGATCGAGAGAGTCGCACGCCGCCTGTCCTCGGGGGGTCGCCACCGCCTCATGAACGCGCTTGTCGGCGAGGCTCGGACGCCGTTCGACCAGGTCAAGCGCCTGAAGCCGGGCGACCTGCCGGCTGACCGTCGTATAGTCCCGGCCGAGTCGGTTGGCCAGCTCGACCACGCCGATGGGGCCCAGGCGCGCGATGAGGACGAGGGGGGGGAATAAAGCCCGTTCCAGGGAAAGGCCGGCCTTCGCCAATAGACCGGCGTCACGCTCCGGCGCGTTCATCACGCTCACGATCTCGATCAAAGTCCCATGCAGAGCGGGCAGCATCCACCTGATGTGTGCATTTTGCACCTTTTCGCTTGACACCCTCGCCCTCCTCGTCCCTTTATTTGAGTGCATAATACACATAGGAGGCGATGATGGAAGAGCGGCGGAATCTGGACGTATTGATCTGCGGCGCGGGCGCGTGCGGGCTGGTCCTGGCGTTGGATTTGGCGCGCCGGGACGTGCGTTTCCGAATTATCGAGAAAAACCCCAGGCCGTTCCCGGGCTCACGGGGGAAAGGTCTGCAACCGCGTACGCTGGAGGTCTTTGAGGATCTCGGCGTGCTCGACCGCGTTGTGGCCGCCGGAGGATCTTATCCGCCGCTCCGATCCTATGATCAGGATGGCCGCTGGACGGACCAGCCGGTAGAGGAGGCCGGGCCGGCGTCCGCCGACCGTCCTTATCTCCTCCCGGTCATGGTCCCCCAATTTCTTACAGAGCGAATCCTGCGTGAACGGCTGGGGGAGTTCGGAGAGAGGGTCGATTTCGGCTGCGAACTGACCGATTTCAAACAGGACGCGTCGGGCGTGACCGCGCGTCTGCAAACCGATCATGGCGTCGAGCATGTGCGCGCCTCTTACCTTGTCGGCGCGGACGGAGGACGAAGCTTTGTGCGCCGGGCGCTCAAGGTGGGCTTCCCCGGACAGACCCTCGGGGTGCGCGCGATCGTCGCCGACGTGAGCCTTCGCGGTCTGGATCGGGCTGTCTGGAGCCAGTTCAATGCGGGCCGACCGGACCGCCTTCTCATGATCTGCCCCCTGCGCGGCACGGACCTGTTCCAGATTCAGGCGCCGATCGGTCCAGCCGAGCCATCGGACCTGTCGGTGGACGGCCTGCAGCACATGGTCCGCGACCGAACCGGACAAGACGACATCGAGGTTGAGGCCGTCGCATGGGCGTCCGCCTACGCCATGAACGCGCGGCTGGCTGATCATTATCGTATCGGCCGGGTTCTGCTCAGCGGCGACGCGGCGCATATCCATCCGCCGACCGGGGGACAAGGGCTCAACACCAGCGTACAGTACGCCTACAACCTCGGATGGAAGCTCGCCGCCGTCCTCAGGGGGGCGCCCGATCGTCTGCTCGACACCTATGCGGAGGAGCGACGGCCGATCGCCGCACAGGTTCTTGGCCTTTCGCGCCGGCTGCTCGACGGCCACGGTCAGAAGGACAGCCTGAAACGCGGCCCAGAAACGCAGCAACTGGATATCGGCTATCTTTCTTCCTCCCTGTCGCTCGAAGGCCGAAAGAGTCCGGGGCTGGTTCCGGCAGGCGCCCGTATGCCCGATGCGCTGCTGATCGGGGCGGCAGGACAGAAGCGCCGCCTGTTCGACGTCATGGCGGGGCCGCAATGGACGCTTCTTCGCTCCACCCCTATCGAGAGCGGCGCTGCGCCGGCGAGAGCCGGAATAAGGACCGCGACCGTCGGATCGGAGACCGAGCTGCGCGATCCCGAGAACCAGCTCGGCCTCCAGGACGGGCAATGTCTTCTTATTCGTCCGGACGGCTATGTGGGAGCCGCGTTCGACGCTGATGCAGACGATCGCGTCAAAGCCTACCTGGACGAGGTCGTGGGGCCGTCTTCGCCCCCAGAGAAACGACGCGGCGGGTCTGCGCCGAAGGCGTGAGCCGGCCCGTTCGACGACCCGAGGATCTTCAGCGCCATGGCGAAGCTGCCCGACGTTCCAAGGGAGCTGCCGGGCATAAGATCCGAGGTGGCGGTGCAGCGAGCGCGCTTCGGTCGGCCCGGCCGCAGCCGCTTTCCACTCATCGACAGCCCGATCGCGCGAGGATTTTTCAGCGGAGACGAAAGGAAACGAGAGTTGCGACAACGTCGCTTTCTCTCTCCCCGTCGAATGCTAGGTCTGCTCACGCGGCCTGATGGCGGAATGGCGACGCGGGGGGGCAAGCGCGTTTATCCCTCGTTCGATTTGAAGGTCAGGTCTCCAGGTTTGTAGCGCGCTTCCTTTCGCCGCTCCTTGCGTTTCGCCCACTCGTCAGAGCTTGAAGGATCCTCTCCGCGGGCAATGGGCAGGAAGATCAGGCGCGCGCTGTGTCGCCCCGGGCTTGAGAAGCCACGAAGGCGGCCAAGGTTCAGGGCATGTCCCGCAAACTGCGGCAGGAAGTGATCCGGGCCGCCGGGCCGCCCGAAGCGCCCCAGGAAACGAGTTTCGGCGCCACGATGGCGGGCCGAAGCCCGCCCAGCCCGACTCTGCGGATTGGCCTCACGGCTATCGCGCGCTGGCGATCAGGGAGCCGCAGTCCGCGTCTTCCGCCAGGCCGGGATCGATAAAGCTGAGCAGCGCTGCGATGGGGCTGACGAGCGTGGCTAGGGCGCCGACGACGCCGCCCTGTGCGGCGACGGCCGACAGGTCCACGCCCAGATCCGGAGAGGCGAGGGGGCCGGTGATGGTGATCGGCGCCCAGACCCGCAGAAGCCGAGGCTTCTTGGTTTCGCCGTCGATCTTCAGATTCAGCCTCTCGGCCCCCAGGTCGATGGTTCCCGATCCCTGGGCCAGGACCACGTCCGTGTCGATCACCAGGGTGCGGGCTGTAGCGACGCCGTCTGAGACCTTGAAATCGGCGACGGCGCAGCGAATGGCCGAAGCGGACTGATCGCCCGCAAGCAGCTTGCGCAGGCCGGCGCCGACGTTGATCCCCAGGAGTTCGGCGAAGGCCGAACGCATCCGTCCTTGAGGAATGACGAGGCTGAGGCTTCCTTTCGAACGGGCCGCCAGCTCATGAATGGACGCGCCGGGCCCTTCCAGCTTCGCCCGGCCCAGGGCGCGGCCCGTCACCGTTGGCGCGCCGCCCCGGGCGGGGATGAGGGATTCCAGCGGATAGCCGCTGAGACGGAAGTCGACGGCGCTGTAAGGCGTGTCCTTCGTGGCGTCGATCCGCGCGGTTCCGTTCAGTTCGCCGCGGTTGAAAGCGAAGGAGACCGGATCGAGCTTCAAAACGCCGTGCTTCAGATCCGCGCCGAGCCGCACCTGCCGGATGTCGAAGGCGTTGGCTTTCACCGAAGCGGCGCGATAGGCGAGGGTTCCGTCCATCACGCGCAGACGTTCTGTTTGCAAGGGCGCGTCGGGCAGCAGTTTGCCGGGCTGGCCCGAGGTCGCGACCGTGCCCGCAGTCGTCACCTGCGGGCGCGCGCCCAACACGGCCGCCAGATCATCGATGTCCAGGGCGCGGGACGCGAGCTCGGCATCGACGCGGCGGCGCCCTTCGACCCTGTTCACCTCCAGGGTCCCCGACAGGTCCGACGATCCGACCTGCCCGCTGAAGTCCGCGAAGCGGAACCGGGCTCCGTCGCGAGTCAGGCTTCCTCTCAGCCGATAAGGCGGGGTGTTGGGGGTCGTAATCCCGGTCAGAAGGTAGAGGTCGGCCAGATCACGACCCTGCAGCTCCAGCCTGGCGTTGAAACGACCCAGGTCGAAGGGCCGGGTGACGGCACCAGCGGCGCTCAGCCTGGAGCCCGCTCCGGCCAATTCAGCCGTAAAGGCGTAGGGTCGGTCGCGGCGAATGTTGACGAAGGGACCGCCCGTCACGCGAAGCGTCAGGGGCTCGCCGTTCATGGTCCCCTTGCCATCGAGCACGAAGCCGCTCTCTCCATCCTGGGGCGAGCGCGCCTCACGCGCCGTGACTACGGCGTCGAGCGTCATGCCGCGTCGCTGCTCGTTCAACGTCAGCCGCCCGTCGTGAATGACCAGGCGCTGTATGACGGGCAGCCTGGCGCCCCGCCCGTCATCGGGTCGGTCTGGCTCCAGGTCCCAGCTGCGCCGGCCCTGGCTGTCGACGACCAGGTGGACCCGCGGGCGGGTGAGGGTTAGCGAAGCCACTTCGATCTGCCCCAGAAACAGCCGTCGCAATCGTATCGAGACGTCGAGCCGTTCGATCTCGGCGGTATTGCGCCCGGACGCCCATGTGGGCCCGCCGACGCTGAGACCGCGCACCGTCGCCGAGGGCGTCCAACTGAACAGCCTGACATCCAGGTCCCCTTTCAGAGCCACCTCCCGGCCGGTCGAGGCGGAGGCGACGCGACCGATAGGGCCGCGCACCCAGTTCCAGTCGAACAGAATGAGGAACAGGAGAAAGGCGGCGACGAGGGCGAAGGTGATCGCCGCCGCGATGGCCTCCGGCCGGCCGGGACGACGAACGGCGAGCCATACGGGGTCCCGAGCGACCACATAGGCGCAAACGGCGTCGCGGCTGTCGTCTGCGCGCCGCAGGGCCGCTTCCGCTCTCTGGCGCAAGCTGTCGATCGCCGATTTCGCTCCAGGCCTGTCGATCAAGATCGCCTCCGGTGAGGTTGATCAACGCCTCAACCGGCAAAGGGCGCCACGCCCGGGTCGGCCTGCGCGGGTTCAGGCGTTCACCGGCTTTCGCGAGGCTCTCGCGTTCGAGCGCCTCAGACGTTCAGAACTCTACGCAGGGATCGCTCGATGTCGCCGCCGCAATAGGCGTCGCCGTATTCGCGGCGCGACCGTTCCGCCAAGCGGGCCAGGGCTGGCGTCCTTGAAAGGCGCCGTGCAAGGCCCGCGGTCATGGGGGCGGTTTCTTCAAGCATTAGTTCGATCGGGCGGAAGCGCTCGGTCAGGGCGGACCAGAGGGTCGCGGTGACGATGTCGGCCAAGCCCGGTCTTTCTCCACCCAGCAAGAAACCGGAATGCGCCGTCAGGCCATGGCGTCGGCCCAGGTCCTCCCACAACGCCATCCATTTTTCCAGGCGGGGCGCGAAGCCCGACCAGCGCGCCTCGGTCCACATCTGTCGGCCGCCGTCCAGAGTGATCTCATCGATGACGTCGTTGGCGTCATTGACCACCTTCATCGTCAAGGCGCGCAGCACTGGCGTGGAAGGCAGCAGTTCAAGCGTCTCTCCCAGATACAGAAGGATCGCGGGCATCTGGGAGATCGCCGCTCCGGAAACGTGATCGACCAGCACGGGCGGCCCCATGAAAGGCACGGGCATCTCCCCTGGCGGCTCCTGCATGAGCGCGCTGATCGCCGCTTCGTTCGTCTCCGACCAGGTCCTGCCGGCATGGGCGAGAATGGCGCGAACGAATTGGCCCCGGAAGGGAACCGGCCAATAAAAGAGGGTGAAGTCCGTCATGGAGCTCTCCAGCGCTTGGCTGATCGCGAACGCCAGCGGGGTTGGGGCAAGCGAATTTGCAGAACAGGTCCGAAGCTTTCGCGTTCCGCTTCCGATACGACGTATTCAGGCGGGGGCGTCGTGCGAGCAGAAGAATGTTCTCATTTTGTTCGAGTCTTGCTAGGCGTTGCCCATGGACGTCGCTGCCCCTCGCAAGATCATCCACGTAGACATGGACGCCTTCTTCGCTTCGGTGGAGCAGAGAGATGATCCTGCCCTGCGCGGTCGTCCCGTCGCGGTAGGCCACGCCGTCTCACGCGGGGTGGTCGCCGCCGCCAGCTATGAGGCGCGCCGCTTCGGAGTGCGTTCGGCCATGCCGTCGAGCGCGGCCCTGCGCAATTGCCCTGAACTGATCTTCATGCCGCCGCGCTTTGAGGTCTATCGAGCCGTTTCGGCGCAGATCCACGCCATCTTCGCCGACTATACGCACCTGATAGAGCCTCTATCCCTTGATGAGGCCTATCTTGATGTGACCGCCAATGTTCGGGGGCTGCCGACGGCTTCTGCGACGGCCGAAGAGATCCGGGCGCGCATCCTGGAGGAGACCGGCCTGACGGCTTCGGCCGGCGTGTCCTACAACAAGTTCCTGGCCAAGCTGGCCTCGGACCAGCGCAAGCCCGACGGCCAGTTCGTCATCGCGCCGGGGCGGGGAGAAGCCTTCGTGGAGGCCCTGCCGGTCAAGCGTTTCCACGGCGTCGGGCCGGTGACGGCTGAGAAGATGAACCGCCTGGGCATCGAGACGGGCGCGGACCTCAAGCGCCAGTCCCTGGCCTTCCTGCAGCATCACTTCGGCAAGTCCGGCGCCTGGTACCATGGCGTGGTCCGGGGAGAGGATCATCGCCCGGTCATTCCGGATCGCGAGCGCAAGTCGAGCGGCTCGGAGACCACCTTCGCCAGCGACCTGGTCGATCCGGCGGCGATCGAAGCCGGGCTGGACGAGATGACGGACGATGTCTGGGCTTGGTGCGAAAATGTCCGATCGCTGGGCCGGACCGTGACGGTGAAGGTCAAATGGGCGAACTTCCAACAGTCGACCCGCAGTCGGTCCTTCAAAGAGCCGGTCGCCTCGAAGGCGCGGTTGCGTGAGATCGCCCGCCTGTTGGTGCGATCCCTTTATCCGCCGACCAGGGGCGTGCGGCTTGTCGGCGTGACCCTGTCCAATCTGGAGAAGGCTTCGCCCGGAACCCCGTCAAGGGCGCAGCCCGACGAACTGGCGCTGTGACGGCCATGCTCCAGGCCGATCTGTTCGGCTACGTCCCGCGGCCGACCGCGCCACCGGGCTTCGACTATTGGCCGGACGTCCTCACGGCGGCCGAGCAGGCGACGGTGGTCGCTTACCTGCAGAAGCTGAGCTTCAGGCCCTATGAGCACATGGGCTATCAGGGCTTCAGACGGATCGCCGCTTTCGGACGCCGCTACGATCTTGAGCGACGTCGACTGGAGACGACCGAACCCTGGCCGGATTTCCTTAGAGCGCTGCTGGATCGCCTGACCGGCCCGCTTAATCTTGATGAGGGGGCGTTCGTGCAGGCCCTCGTCAATGAATATGCGCCCGGCGCCGGGATCGGCTGGCACCGCGACCGTTCCGTTTATGGGGAGATCCTGGGCGTCTCCTTCCTTGCGCCCTGCGTCATGCGCCTTCGTCGCAAGGCGGCGTCGACGTGGCGTCGCGCCGGAGCGGCGCTGGAGCCGGGCTCTGTCTATCGCTTTTCCGACGAGGCGCGGAGCGAATGGGAGCATTCGATCTCGCCGATGACGGCGCTGCGCTACTCCGTCACCTTCAGGACCATGGCCTGACACGCCGGCGCCGAAGTCGCCCGGCCCTCCAGCGCAGCTGCGCCGTCGCCGCCGGTTGACCGTTTGGGGCTGCGATCGGCCGGATTGTTGTTCGCCAGAGAGACTTGGTCAGCTCCGCGCCTGCGGGCCTTGCGGGCGGCTTCGACGTCATCGCCGTTCAGGTCGGGCGTTTCGTCAGAGTCGCGGATCGGGTCGTCCGGCGGGATATTGGTCATAGCGATCTCGTTTTCATTGCTCATAATCAGGGGGGGCGGACGCCGATCGCGTTCCTACGGCCGCTTCACAAAAGAGTTGAAGACATGGCGAGCGGCGCGAGGCGTCTCTATGCCCGTTTCAAACCGGGCGGCCGGTGATAGTCTGCGCCGCATGGATGAAGACGACGACATTGATCCTTCCGACGACCCGATCTATCGGGCGGGCGTTCTGATGGGCCGCAACCAGACCCTGACCGACGTCATGGAGCGTCTGTTCTCGCCGGACGCGGTGTCGGCCGAAAAAACCGTCCGCGCCCTTCACGCCTGGGTTCAGCAGACCATGGACGAAGTGAGGGCCGAGATGCAGCTCGTGTTTGCGGATTTCGAGGCCGAGGACGAAGAAGACGACGCTGAGGATTAGAACTTGGCGAGCGCCTTCTCCAGGCGATCCTCAAGCTTCTCCCGCTGCGCTTCATAGGCCGTCCGTTCCTCGTCGCGGCGCGCTCTGAGGGCTTGGAGTTCCTCATCCAGTCGCCGCGCGGCTTGCCCGTGCATGGTGTCGAGGTCATTCAGGGCGAGCTGGGCGTCTTCCACCCGTTTCCGATCGGCGGCGCTGGGCTGTTTGGCCTTTTCCGCCGCGCCCGTATTCGGGGAGCCCGCCGGCAGCTTCACGTCAAGCCTTCGCTCCACCACCCTGCCGGGCGAAGCCTTGGCGGCCGCGGCGCCAGGGCTGTCGTGGACTTCCTTGGCGAGCCCGGTGGCGAAGAGGTCCTGACCGCTGCCCCAGGCGACCAAGGCCTTTGGTCGAGAGCTGGCCGCCACTGTGAAGGTGTGGAACCCGTCAGACCATTCGAAGAGCTTGAGCCGCGCGGCCATCAGTTCGGATCCGCAAGCGGCGGGCGGGGCAACTCGCGCGCGCCTTCCGGCTCAGCGACGCCAGGCGGCGAGGGCTCTGTGCCTGCGGCGTCCTCGATCTTCTTCATCTGCGTGGCGTCGTCATCCAGTTTCGGCAGGGCAGGAGTCGGATCTGACGGTCTCGGCCGGGCCGGCCGGGCGGAGATGTTCTCCTGGCCGACGCCGCGAAGCAATTCCGCGGGATCGCCCTTGGACGCCGTTCCTGCCTTGACCCCAGTCAGATCGCCGTCTTTGTTGTTGAGGTGATCAGGCGGTTCGCGTGGCGTCTCGACCATGGTTCTCTCCTTTTGCTCCATGAGAGAAAGCAGAGAGGTGAGAGGGTGTTCCCGCTGCTGCACGAAGGTCGAATGGCCCCCCCGCGGCTCCGCTGCGCCTTCGTCAAAACCGAGCCGGCGCTTCGGACTGAGCAGCCGCGAGACCAGCCCTGAGACCAAAGCTGGATTTTGTTCAGAAAAAGTCATCGTCCTCTCGGCTCGCGCCCTGCAAACGGCGACCTTAGGAATCACCGCGCTTGGACGTCAGACGCTTCGCCGGCCGGTCGGAGTCGTCGCCCCAGCACAGCGCATTTTCACCGTAATCGCCGAACTATCTGCGCTGAACGCGGTGTAGCGTCGTTCGATCCTCGACGACCCGCCGCGCTCGACATGCCGTAAGCGACGCCAACCCACGCGCGCAGCAGGAGATCACGCTGGGCGTCGATCGGCTGAAGTCGCCTCAATCGGAATCTTCGAGGCCGTAGGGCCGAAATACTAGCCGACCTGTTTCCAGAAAATGCGCGGCGTTCTTAAGCCCCGCGCACATGCGGGCCCAGGTCATGACCATTCAGAATATCCTGTCAGGCATACCACGCTCTTTGCGGACGGCTCTCGTCCGTCCGACGACTGGATGAGGCTGGTGGAACCGCCTCCGTCGCCGCATTCGCGTCCCACTCGCCGGGGGGCGCATCAGGGGGCGTCACAGGGTGAGAAACCTCGGTTGCGTCAGGGCGGGCGTTAGTCGGCTTCGCTGTGCGTTTCACATACATGAAGGCGGCGAGTGCGACGGCGATGCAGAAGACGCCTATGAGCGGCAAGAAGTAATTCATGTTTTAGCCCAGATGACCGAGCCTTTGCGCCTGGGTGCGAACGCGTCGACGATGGGGCGAGCCGCACAATAAGGCTCGGTCGGAAGACACGCGAGGATCAAGGCGGTGACGTCGTTCATATTGAAGAAGCGCCGCGTGCGACGCTGAAGTTCCCCCATCCGCAGGCGCGATGTTCAAACCCGTAAAAAGAGCGTGCGCAGCTAATGCCCAGGTCGCGGTCGAAAAAAGCAGCCGACCGGGTCCTCTCACTGAAACTGCCTTCAAACAGGAACCACGCGCTGCGCACTTCTTGGCCTACGGCGAAGGAGACTCCACCTTGGCCGTTCTCACACATCCGGCGAAGCTCGGTGCTCCCGCCGCCGCTTCGGGCTCACGGAGTCCTCTCTTAAAGCGGCGCTAGGGATAGTTCCTTGGCGATACAGCGAACCGACCGGACGGCAAAAGATTTTGCGATCCTGACGAGACGGCTCTCGCGGGATCGAAGTTGGTTGAGCATTGGGGAACCATCAGCGATCACGTCGGTTGGCCTCTTACAGCCGCCATCCTCGACGGCTGTCCTCTCTTGAACCGTTGAGCCCCTCGCTGGACGCGTAACGCCCAGCGAGGGGCTCTTCGCTTCTTTGTGCGTCGTGCGCGTTTAGGAGAGGCGACTCGGCGCTGAGCGGGCAGGCCATCCCCAAGGCGTTGCGGTGTGCTCTCGTAAATCTCGGTGGCGCCTCGACGGAATCGCTCGCTCGCCGTGGCGCTTGTCGCGACGGATGGCGAGGATCATTGATCCGCAAATTCTACGGGCGCATGATCGCAGGTTAGGCGCCGAGCGGATAACGAAGGGTGAAGCAACTGCCTTGACCCGGGCCGCCGCTTGTCATCTCTACGGGTCCGTCGTGCATCTCGACCAACTGCTTGACGAGCGCAGGCCGATGCCGAGCTCTTCGCGCGAGCGATCGTCCGGCTCCTTTGACTGGGTGAACGCGAGCTGTTCCTGATGCCGGCCGGCGCCCTCTCCTTCTCCGTAAACCTCGCGCCGACATGAGAGATGCGGCTGATCGCCTGTATGACCACGCCGCTGGGCGACCTGGACGCCCTGGGCGTCATGCTCCTGTCAGTGATCCTGCTGCATCTGATCGTCTTCGAGGCGAGTTTCGCCCGACAGGAAGAGGCGGTGACGCCGGTCCGGGCCTTCTTCGACTTCACCCCGCCGGGCCACGCGCTGTGCCTGCTGGCCGGCCTCGCCATGCTGTGGGTGGTCGGCGGAGCGGATGGGCACGGCCTTCAGGCGATCATGACCAATGTCGTGATCCTGGCCTTTCCGGCGGCGAACGCTCCGGCGCCTCGCTCGACTATGTCCCCGGGCGGGGAGAGAAGAAGGCCAGCCTGGTCTTCTCGCAGGCGGACGAGCCAGAGTCGGCCTTGCACATGCTGGGCTGGTCGGAGCCCTGACGCTAAAAGTGCCGCCGCTCGCCAATTGCCAGCTGCGATCCTCGTTAATCCGTCGCGCCGCACCGACATGAACCAGCGGTCAGCCTGGCCACATCCAGAATGGAGGCCTTGCCGCGACTGAACCGCACGCCGCCCGTCGCCTGAAGGCTGCGCGCCGCCACGTTGATGCTGGTGCGTTGGACGCCGAGCATGGCCGCCAGTCGGGCCTGATTTACGCGAAGCGGAGCGCCGTTGCCGCCATGATGCAGGCGAAGCAGCCATTTCGCCAGCCGCTCCGACACCCGGTGGGAGGCGTTGCAGGCGGCTTCCTGTTCCAGAAAGGTCAGACGCTGGACCGCCTGCAGGGCGACGAAACGCGCCAGCCAGTCATATCCGAGCGCTTCGCGTGCCGCGACGGCGGGAACCCGGAACAGCCGCACGTCCAGCAGGGGGCGGACCTCGGCGCCGCTGCCGCTGAAGCCGAGGGCGTGATCCCACCCGTAGACGGCGCCGGATACGATCGGCGCGACGCAGACCTCGCTGTCGGGCGGGAAGGCGCCGAGCACGCCGGAGATGACGAACCAGAGGTGGTCTCTGTGCAGGGGCAGGCGCGCGTCGCCCGCGATATCGACTTCCGTACCTTGCGCGATCAGGCGCCGCTGCGCGTCTGGCGACAAGGCGGCATAGACCGGGTGATCTCCGATGTGGGCGCGCGCACGCCCGTGAAGCGGGACGGACGGAGGCAGCGTGGCGGCGGAGTCTGCAGGCATGAGCCCTCCTGGGAAGAAGCCGTGCCATGAATGCAGGGGGGCGCCACTTACATGGGTTAGTCGCTGAACTTCCGCGCGTCCGCGAGAGCGCCGGCTATGCTGAGTCCGGCGGCCAGCGCCAGGCCCGGCAGGTCGGGCAGGATGGCGCGACCCGTCCGGTAGTCGACCAGGCCCGCGCGCCGAAGCTGCTGCAGAGTGCGGTTCATATGCACCGCGCTGAGACCCAGGATGTCGGCGAGCATGTCCTGGGTGAGGGGAAGATGGAGGACGCCCGGTTCAACCCCTCCCAGACGGCTTTGCCTCTCGCACAATTCCAGCAGGAGGTGCGCGGTGCGCTCATAGGCGCTGAGCCGGCCGAGCCGGATTACATGTCGCGCCAGCCTCAGGCGCTCCGCAGAACGGAACTGGCGCCAGGCCTCCAGAAGGCGCGGGCTGATGTCCGCACCTTCTGAAATGGCGTTCCACAGCAGGGTCGCGTCGAGGGTCGAGGCGTCGGTCAATGCCCAGACCGCCATGTCGGCGTCCACCGAGTCGGTCGCCAGGATGACGTCGCCGGGCAGGCTCAGTCCCACGATCTGACGACGACCGTCCTCCAGCATGGCGCCCCGCGCCACCCAGCCGCGCGCTACGACCCGGGCGTCCTTGCGTTCGGGATGAAGAGGGATGGTGCTGCCGGGAAGGTGGGCCAACGCCGGACCCCGGAACCAGCCGCGAATGCGATCGACGTCAGAAGACGACAGCACGGCGAAGCTGGAAAGCATCCGTTCCAACGACGCCGCCGCTATGTCTACATCATCTTGATAAGACTGATTCTTCATCCCCTTGACCAACAGCACGGCCAAGGGTGTTTGGTTCTTTACATAGGTTAGTCGCAGCGCTGCCGCAGGGCTGATAGATTGGCCTCAGGCGCGATGGTACGAATTCGCGCACAAGGTTCGCAGCTGGCGCCACGTGGCCTTGCCTTCGAGCTGGAACAGCTCGGCTTGGGTATAGCGGTCGGATATCAACGCCTTGCGGACCTCGCTTGGGATGCGGAAGCGACCGCTGCGCGCCAGCTCAAAGGCTCGCTCGATGACTGGTGTCCTGTTCACAATGCAAACTCCCCTGTTACGCGAAACCAACGCAGCTAGGCCGTAGCCGGTTCTTTGTGTCGCCTTTGCGGCGTTGCGGAACCGCGTGGAGTCGAGCTTGGCGGCAACACTCGCCGTCGGGCGACGTTGAGCATACGCAAGCGTCAGCGGAGCCGCCCCCATGCACGACCATAGCCGCCTGTTGGAGAACAAGCTGGAGCGTCGCAACGCCCTCGGGGATGAGGAAAAACAGGCCTTGCGAAGCGTACTGGTCAATATCGTGGCTAAGCCGGCGGGCAGCGACATCGTTTCACAGGACGCCCTGGTCGATCATTCCAGCCTGGTCATCGGCGGGTTCTGCGCGCGCTATCGCGACCTGAGCGACGGGCGGCGTCAATACACCCAGATCAACCTTCCGGGGGATTTCATCGATCTGCACGGCTTCGTCCTGAAACGGGTCGATCACGGGGTGCGCGCCCTGACCGATTGTCTCATCGCAGAGGCTCCGCACGACCGTCTGCGACGCCTGACGGAGGAGCACCCGCACCTAACGCGTCTGCTCTGGTTGGAGACGGTGGTGGACGCCGCCATGCATCGAGAATGGCTCTTGGCGCTGGGCCGACAGGAGGCGCTAGAGCGGACAGCTCTGCTGGTCTGTGAAGTCTACACTCGTCTGGAGGCGGTCGGACTCGCTCGCGACGGAGCTTTTCGTTTTCCAATCATCCAAGCGGAGATCGCCGATCTTCTGGGCATGTCGGCGGTGCATGTGAACCGCACGCTGAAGGTCATGCGCGAGGCGGGGTGGCTGGAATGGAACGGCGCCGACGTCCGCATCCTCGCCTGGGAGCGGCTGGCCGATGCGGCCGAGTTCAATCCGTCCTACCTCCGGCTGGAGAGGCTGCCGGTCTGAGGCGCCGCGCGCCCGCCGCCCACGAGGCGGCGGGGAGACCGGCCGTCAGGCGGACTGCAGCGCCTCGGCGTTGACCGCGGAGTCGGCGATGGCCGTCAGGTCCTCGTCCGTCTGGCTTTCCTCCTGAAGGGTCTCGTCCAGCAGTTTGACGGCGTCCTTCAATCCCATCACCTGCGCCCATCGCTTCAGCGTGCCGTAGCGGGTGATCTCATAATGCTCGACCGCCTGGGCTGCGGCCAGCAGACCCGCATCTAGCGCCGCCGTATCCTTATATTCCTCGGCGATCTCGTCGCCCTCGGCCAGGATGCCTTCGATGGCGTCGCAGGTCTTGCCCCGGGCGGGCTTGCCGATGATCTCGAACACCTGCTGCAGGCGCTCGATCTGTCCTTCCGTCTGTTCGCGATGCTTCTCGAAGGCCGCCTTGAGCTCAGGGGATTGAGCCGCGCGGGCCATCTTGGGCAGAGACTTCAGAATCTTGCGCTCCGCGTAATAGATGTCGCGCAGAGTGTCGTGAAACAGGGTCTGCAGTGTTTTCTCGGCCATGGTTGTCTCCTCAAAACGAGTGGGAGCCTTCAAAGCGGGAGATACGTCGGGACGTTCCGGAGTGTCTGCATTCGGACAAAGGCTCCGGCGTCGGAACGCCTACGGTTTCCACGTCGCCGTAGGCCCACAAGCGGCTCACCGCGTCGCGCTGGACCAGATCGTCCTCGACGATGAGCACGCGGCGGACGGTGCGGGTCAGCGTGTCCTCGAGAGTGCGCAGAACCTCGGCGAGATTTTCGCGCTTCACCGGCCTAACTGATAGCCGATGATGCCCAGCGAAAGGGCGGTCTGGCTGTGCTTCTTTGTGCGGCAAAGTCTACGACCTTGCCGGGGGCTCCAAGCGCCCAGACGCTTCGAGCGTTTCCGAACCTAAGTCGGAAGGCGCCATGAGATCGGCGAGGGCGGCGACAGCGCCGGCGATCTGGCGCCGCTTGTTCGGCGACAGCAGCGCGAGCCTCGCCAGCACATCTGCATGAAGAAGGTCCGGCGCCTCGGCCAGAGCCTTGTGCCCTGGTTCGGTCAGGCGCGCGTGGACGATGCGACGATCCGTGGTCGATCTGTACCGGACGATGAGGCCGCGCGCCTCCAGTCGGTCGAGCACCGCCACCACGGTCGGCGGCGACATAGAGACGTCCCGCGAAATGGCGCGGGTGCTGACCTCGCCGAGACGACGGATGGATTGCAGCACCAGAAGCTGCGGCAGCGTCAGGCCTGTCAGCCGGGCGATCTCGCGCGAGCGGACGTCGATCGCCTGGGCGATGCGGCGGACCGAGCGCACCAATGACGCCGTGGCGTCGGCGGCTGACGGCAGGGGAATTTCGCTCATTAGGTTGAACTCATTCGTGAACTAACCATTTGTACGCGCTGCATCCACACTTCAAGGAGGACCCATGTGCGGTCTTAGCGGCGAGATCAACTTCGACGGGTGCCCCGCCGACGCCGGCGCGGTACAGCGGATGACGGACGCCCTCTCGCCCCGGGGACCGGACGGGTCCGGCATAGTGATGCGTGGGCCAGTGGGATTGGGGCATCGGCGCCTCATGATCATCGACCTGTCGGAGAAGGCGCAGCAACCGATGGTGGACGCCGATTTGGGCGTCACTCTGGCCTTCAACGGCTGCATCTACAACTATCCGGAATTGCGCGAGGAGCTTCAGGGCCTGGGTTTCCGCTTCTTCTCGCACGGCGACACGGAGGTGATCATCAAGGCCTGGAAGGCATGGGGCGAGGCCTGCGTCGAGCGGTTCAAGGGGATGTTCGCCTTCGTCCTGCACGAGCGCGACAGCGGTCGGATCGTGATCGCGCGCGACCGTTTCGGCATCAAGCCGCTGTATCTGGCCGAACGCGGCAAGCGGCTGCGTTTCGCCTCGACCCTCCCGGCGCTTCTGGCGGGGGGCGACGTCGACAGGACAATCGATCCGGTGGGTCTGCACCATTATATGACCTTTCATGCGGTGGTGCCGCCGCCGCACACCATCCTGAAGGGGGTGAAGAAGTTTCCGCCGGCGACGATGCGTGTGATCGAGCCGGACGGCGCGTCGCGCGAACGGGTCTATTGGCGCCCGGACATGACGCGCCGCGTTGAGGACGCCGCCCTGACCGCCGAGGACTGGCGCGACCGGGTGCTGGACAGCCTGCGCACGGCGGTGGAGCGCCGCATGGTCGCCGATGTGCCCGTCGGCGTGCTGCTCTCGGGCGGGGTGGATTCCAGCCTGATCGTCGGCCTGCTGGCCGAACTGGGGCAAAAGGACCTGATGACCTTTTCTGTCGGCTTCGAGGAGGCCAACGGCGAGAAGGGAGACGAGTTCGTCTATTCCGACCTGATCGCGAGACACTATGGGACGAAGCACCATCAGATCTTCGTGCCGCACCAGCAGCTGATGGAGGCTCTGCCGGGCACGATCGGCGCCATGTCCGAGCCGATGGTCAGCTATGACAATGTCGGCTTCTACCTGCTGAGCCAGGAAGTCTCGAAACACATCAAGGTCGTCCAGTCCGGGCAAGGGGCCGACGAGGTGTTCGGCGGCTACCATTGGTATCCTCCGATGATCGGGGCCGCCGACCCTGTCGAAGCCTACGTCGGCGCCTTCTTCGACCGCAGCCACGAAACCCTGAAAACCCAGTTGAACGGCGCCTATATGACGGATGTCGATGTCAGCCGGGCTCTGGTCGAGGCGCATTTCGCGCAAGCCGGGGCGGAGACGTCTGTCGACAAGGCGCTGCGGCTGGATAGCCAAGTGATGCTGGTCGATGATCCGGTGAAGCGGGTTGATAACATGACCATGGCCTGGGGGCTGGAGGCGCGCGTGCCCTTCCTGGACCATGAACTGGTCGAACTGGCCGGCCGTATCCCGCCGGAACACAAACTGGCTCAGGGCGGCAAAGGCGTGCTCAAAGAGGCGGCGCGCCTCGTTGTTCCGTCGGAAGTGATCGATCGCAAGAAGGGCTACTTCCCGGTGCCCGCGCTCAAATACATCCAGGGCCCCTATCTCGGCATGGTGCGCGAGGCCCTGACCAATCAGGCGGCGCGCGACCGCGGGCTGTTCGACAGGGCCTACCTGGATCGGCTGTTCAACGACCCGACAGGCCATATCACCCCTTTGCGTGGTTCGGAGCTGTGGCAGGTCGCCGTCCTCGAGATGTGGATGCAGCAACATGGCGTCTGATCTTCGTCTCGGACGCCCTAAGGCGCATCGGCTGAAACGGCTGCGTCATGAAGGCCTCAAACCACCCGTGTCGTCGGGACGGGAGTTCGTGCGCGACGCCGTCCTCGACTGCGGCTGGGGTCGCCTTCTGTTCGCCCAGACCTTCGAGACCGCCGCGCCTCTGGTCGAGGCTCTGCGCGCGGAGGGGCCGGACCGCCGCGACATCGCCTTCTACGTCCGCAATCCCCACGTGCTGCTCGCCTCGGC
This sequence comes from Brevundimonas sp. S1H14, assembly GCF_047716865.1. Classification (NCBI taxonomy): domain Bacteria; kingdom Pseudomonadati; phylum Pseudomonadota; class Alphaproteobacteria; order Caulobacterales; family Caulobacteraceae; genus Brevundimonas; species Brevundimonas sp. S1H14. The sequence continues at coordinate 909,904 of NZ_CP136679.1, forward strand.
GCCGCAGGAGCTGTTCCTTGATCCGTCTCATACCTATCGGCTGGACCTGGCGACCTATCGGTCCAGCCGCCGTCAGCCGCGGGGCTTCACCATTCGTCGTCTGATGTCTGAAGCGGACGCCCAGGCAGTCAATGATATCTACGCAAAGCGTCGCATGGTGCAGGCGCCGCAGGATTTCCTCTGGTCGCATCGCGACGATCGGACACTCTCCTATTTCGTCGCGGAGGACCTGACGACCGGAGCGGTGATCGGCACGGTGACGGGTGTGAACCACGCTCGCGCCTTCGAGGATCCGGAGAACGGCGCATCTCTCTGGTGCCTGGCGGTCGATCCCCAGGCGACACAGCCGGGGATCGGGGAGGCCCTGGTCCGTCGTCTGGCGGAACACTTCAGGACGCACGGCCTGGCGCACATGGACCTGTCGGTCATGCACGATAACGCCCAGGCGATCGCCCTGTATGAGAAACTGGGCTTCCGGCGCGTCCATTTCTTCGGCGTGAAGCGCAAGAACCCGATCAACGAAGCCCTGTTCGTCGGGCCCTCGGACGATCATGCGCTCAATCCCTACGCCCGGATCATCGTGGACGAAGCGCGGCGACGGGGCATTCAGACCGACATCATCGACTCGGAAGGAGGGCTGTTCCGCCTTTCCTGGGGCGGACGTTCCGTCCGCTGCCGCGAAAGCCTTTCGGAGCTGACCTCGGCCGTGGCGCTCAGCATCTGCGACGACAAGCGGGTGACCCGCAGGATCGTGGAAGCCGCCGGGGTGCGCGTGCCGCGCCGCATCGATCCGCAGGATCTCGGCGCGATCGACGAAGCGCTGGAGACCTATGGTCAGCTGGTGATCAAGCCTGCGCGAGGGGAACAGGGCAAGGGCGTGGCCGTGGGTTTGAAGACCATGGCCGACGTGCAGGCGGCCCTGCTGCGCGCTCGGCGTATCTGTCCGGACGTCCTTGTCGAGGAGCAGGTGGAAGGCGAGGATTTGCGTCTGGTCGTGATCGACTATGAGGTCGTGGCCTGCGCCGTGCGGCGTCCGCCGCGCGTCGTCGGCGACGGACGCTCGACCTTGCGGGCTCTCATCGAGCATCAGAGCCGTCGGCGCGCCGCGGCCACCGGGGGCGAATCCAGCATTCCTATCGATGCGGAAACGGAGCGCACCCTGGCGGAGGCCGGTTACGGCCTGGATGACGTCGCAGGGGAGGGCGAGGAGATCCTCGTCCGCAAGGCGGCCAACCTGCATCTCGGCGGCACCATCCATGACGTGACGGACGAGGTGCATCCGGTTCTGGTCGAAGCGGCTGTGGCGGCGGCGCGGGCCATCGACATCCCGGTGACGGGGATCGACTTCATGGTGCGTGCGCCGGATCAGCCGGATTACGCCTTCATCGAGGCCAATGAGCGCCCTGGCCTGGCCAATCACGAACCCCGCCCCACGGCAGAACGGTTCATCGATCTGCTGTTCCCGCTGTCGGCGCGCGCCGACGCCTGAGACTATGTCAGGAGCGAACTTGACCTCCCCGACGATCGACCTGGACTACCTGAACGCCCGCTTGGGTGAACTCCTGAACCTGCCCAGTCCGACGGGTTATACGGACGAAGCCGTCTGGGCGCTATGCCGAGAGCTGGAGCGTCTGGGCCTGGACTATGAACTGACCCGACGCGGCGCGATCCGGGTGCGGCTGCCGGGTCTCGAAGCCAGCCCGGCGCGGGCCATCGTGGCGCACGTCGATACGCTCGGCGCCCAGGTGAAGGCGGTGAAGGACAACGGCAGGCTGGAGCTTGTGCCGATCGGCCACTGGTCGTCACGCTTCGCCGAGGGGGCCCGCTGCACCGTCTTCGCCGAAGGCGGAGCCTATCGCGGAACGATCCTCCCCCTGAAGGCCTCCGGGCACGCCTTCAACGAAGAGGTGGACGATCAGCCCGTCAATTGGCGTCAGGTCGAACTGCGGATCGACGCCGTGACCCATGGGCGGGCCGACACCCTGGCTCTGGGCGTGGATGTCGGCGACATTGTCGCCATCGACGCCCAACCCGAGTTCACCGACAGCGGCTTCATCGTGTCACGTCATCTGGACGACAAGGCCGGCGTCGCGATCATGCTGGCCGCTCTGGAATGCATGTTGCGCGAGGACCGCACGCCCACGGTCGATACCTGGTGGCTGTTCACCATCGCCGAGGAGGTGGGCCTGGGCGCCTCCGCCGTGCTCGTTCCCGACGTCGCGGCGATGGTCACGGTGGATAACGGAACCACCGCACCGGGTCAGAACTCGTCCGAGTTCGGCGTCACCATCGCCATGGCGGATCAGACCGGTCCCTTCGACTGGCACCTTTCCCGGAAGCTGGTCCAACTGGCGCGGGATCACGACATCCCGTATCAGAAAGACGTGTTCCGTTACTACCGTTCGGATTCCGCCTCTGCATTGGAATCCGGCGCCGATATCCGCACGGCCCTGGTGACGTTCGGCGTGGACGCCAGCCATGGCTACGAACGTATCCATCAGAGCGCTTTGGTCGATCTGGCTCGCCTCCTGACCCTCTATGCCCAGAGCGAGGTGGAAATCGGACGCGACGCGCGCGCGCTGACAGGAGTCTGGGGATTCACGCATCAGCCGAACATTTCGACGAAATTGACGCTACCCTAGCCGTCGGGACGAAGGGAAGACGGCGGTCCTTCCCAGCCTTAGACGCCATATCACGCGCATATCGAAATCCTGTTCTCGCTGAGCGGCAGCGGAGGGCGAGCCGTCACGCCGGGCGTCTGGCCCTCGAAAGCGGGCAGACTCTCCTGCAGGACTATCGCCAGCCTGCGTCAAATCGTTCGGTCTCGGCACCGCATGGCTTGGGGCCGATGGGGCCAGGCGAAAGAGGAGGCATGAACCAGACCCATGTCATCGAACGCGCTTTTGAAATCGCCGAGCGAGACCACGCCTGCCTGAAGATCAGCGACGTGCGCGAAGCGCTTTCCCGCGAAGGCCATGATTAGCGAGCTGATGCATCTGGAAGGCTGGAGCACCCGCGAGCAGCTGAGACGGCGGTGAAGGCGCGCGGCGCCCCCGCGGTCCGTCCCGTCCAACTGGCCGAGAGCCGGCCGTGACCGCGACGGCGGGTGCGGTTTGGCGAGTCGCTCCATCTTGTACCGCTCGGGGTCGATAGATCGATCTCAACGCTTCCGCCGGGCCTGCGCAGCTCTGAGACTTTTCAGTATTGCGCCCGCCCCGTCCTGCGAACCGCGAGGGAGACTCTCGCGGGCCAGCGGCGCCTTGAGATCGGGGTTGTGAGGAGCGCGCCTCTGCGGCGACCCTGCGGCCAAGCCTTCGGCGGCGATGCGGCGTCCATCGTGAAACGCGGACGTCGTCGGATCGGAAGGCTCTGAGTCTTACGACCCTCCGACCGGGTTCGCGACCGGCGGCGAAAAGACCCGGGCGGTGCCCGAACGCCTCCGCGGTATGGAACACAAGGGATTGGCCGGGTTTGGGTAGGAGAGCTTATCCACGGAGAAGATCATGCCCCATCAGAACACCTCGTCATCAACGGCCGTCTCTCCGAAAAACCGGTGAAGCAGGACAGCAGATCGGAACCGCGCGCCTACGCGAGCCAAGAAGTCCGGGACAGCTCTCAGGCGCCGCCGGCGGCTGGAGAAGTCGCGGACGTTATGGACGAAGGCAACCCCCTTGACGGCGAAGCCGTGCAGCAAGGCGCAAACCACGCCAATCGTCCCTCGCGAACCGAAGCGCTGGATCGACAGGGTCCTAAGACCCAGGCCGCCAACAGGGACATCGTGCGGGGACGCCCGTAAGGCAAAGCCTGGCGGCGCTGCGCCGCCTGTCGTGTCGAACAAGCGCGGCCGTCCCGTTTCTCCTCACGTCCCGGGCTTTTCACCCTCGCTGCTGGGAATGGGCAGGCGCTGCCATGGCGACTGGCGTTAGCTAGCGATGACATAAGGATGGCCGTTGGTTGGTCGTGTGGAGGGCGTCGCCGGTCTGCGCCCCCGACGCGCCTCCGTCGGCGTCCGTATGAACAACCGTCGGCGGGGTAAGAACGGCTTGTGTATGCTTCGCCATCCGGGAGCCAGCCGAGCTGGAATCAAGCCGCAAGGGACGACGTTGTCCCTCGAGGCTCGTCTCTCCTCGGAGGACGGGCGAGCGCCGCTCAGCAGACCGCCCTTAAGGGAGGGCGGCATTTTCAAAGGGGCGAGAGACCAAGGATGACAAGAGCCTCCGGGGAGCAACCTAGCCCTGCAGACAGGGCCGCGGCGCTTCAGACGCTATCGTCTTCCGCAGCCGCTGAAGCTCTGCTTCGCATGCCGATCGCCGACGCTGCGGGCGCGCTCGATCGACCTGAATTTACAAATGCGGCCAAGATGCTGGCGCTTCTTCCCTCGGCGCAGGCGGGAGAGCTGGTGACGAGGATGGCGGATGACCGGGCCGCATACGTTCTGGCCGCCATGGGTGCGAAGAGCCACGATGTTCTCGGCCAGCTGCCCCACAATTTGCGCCGTTGCCTGGCGGGCCTGATGTCGTGGCCTCACGATAGCGCTGCGGGCCTTATGACCGCAGACTATGTCGCCATGCCGATGCATCTGACGGCGGCCCAGGCGCTTGAACGCGTCCGCACCTTCGCCGGCATGAGCGACGCTGTCTATTCGATTTTGCTGACCGACGACGTCGATAAGCTCGTCGCGACCTTGTCTCTCTGCGGCAGTTGATCAATCTCGACCCTGATGCTCCCGTCGCCGAGATCGCTCTTAGCTTCCCGGTCAGCGTTGGCGCGCTAGAGGATCAGGAACGGGTGATAGAGCTCATCCGCCGTCATGATCTGCTCGGTTTGCCCGTCGTAGACGTGGCGGGACGCCCCATCGGCCTCGTCACGGTCGATGACGTTATCGACGCTTTGGTGGCGGAGAACACGGAAGATGCGGAAAAGTTCGCGGGCCTTGAGGCGCTGGGCCGCCCATATCTCAATACGGGTTTCTTCGCCATGTTTCGGAAACGCGCGGGGTGGTTGAGCATCCTCTTGCTGGCCGAAATGCTCACGGCCAGCGTCATGCAATACTTCGAAGTGGAGTTGGAAAAGGCGATCGTCCTGGCCCTGTTCATCCCCTTGATCATGAGTTCGGGCGGCAACAGCGGCAGCCAGGCGACATCCCTGATCATCCGCGCTTTAGCGCTCGGCCAGGTGAGGCTTCGGGACTGGTGGCGGGTCACCTTGCGCGAAGCGCCCACCGGCGCGGCGCTCGGCGGCCTGCTGGGGTTGATCGGCTTTGGCCGCATCGCCCTTTGGCAGCACCTCGGGCTCTATGACTACGGACCGCACTGGCATTTGGTGGGCGCGACCATCACCGCGGGCCTGATTGGCGTCGTGGCCTTCGGTTCGCTTTCCGGCGCTATGTTGCCTTTTTTGCTGCAAAGAGCGGGTTTGGATCCGGCGACCGCCTCGGCTCCGTTCGTGGCCACGCTTGTCGACGTCGCTGGTCTGATAATCTACTTCACCGTCGCGCTTGTCATTCTGTCGGGATCCCTTCTTTAAAGTCGGAAAAGAAGCGCGGCTCCGCCCCTCGCCCGATCCGGGGCGCGCCCCGACGTCCATAGAGGAAAGACATGGCCCGACCCCAGGCGTCGAAAGCCGGCTTCGTCTTTATTTATAAGAAACGTTCGACGCCCGTGAGCCGTCGGAAGAGGTCGTGCAGCGCAGAGAGCATATATCCGGCAAGTCCAGTCATAATAAACCAATAGCCAAGCCTGAAATAGGTTGCGTGCGGAAGCCTCGGGTCGCAGCACCGGCACGAGCCGACCCCCCGCCGGGGGAAGCAGATCATATGCTGAATGCGTTTTGGCGAACCCTCTATGGCGCGCCTCTGCCATTGCGCGGCGCGGGTCGACTAGCCCTGAAGATCACCCTTGAGAACGAGACGCTTTCATGTCTGCGAGAAGCGTCGTGGGCGATCTCCATGGAGGCTTTCGCTCTTCGATGCCGCTGCCGCACGCTAAAGGGCGGCTTGCGACAAGCTGGACCTTCTGTGCGGCCGATATTTGTGATGAGAAGCGCTTCGCTTCCGACTGAGCGCGAGCCGGGAGGACGTGCTTGTGCAGGAGGCGGAGGCCGAGGCCGCCAAAGTCGTTGAAAGCTGACCCTGAGGCTTTCCCGGCAGAGAGCCCAACCGGGACGCCGCTTTAGACTCAGGCCGCGATCGCGCCCGCCATATCTCTTGCGGGATCACGACCTAAGGGGAGGAAGACGCGTTGCGCGCCGTCGCTGAGGCTTCGCAAAAAGCCTCCCGCCGGGAACGGTTTCGTTTGCTGACGCTTCCCAATGGACCCATCAAAGGAGTTTGAGATGACCAGAGTCCTCGTAAGTCTCGCCGGTGCAGCGCTTATGCTCGCGGCGTGCGGCGACAACCGAAACGCTGATCGGCCTATTGAAGGCCCAATGGTGTCGGAATCCGAGACGCCTCGCAATCCTCCGGTGGACATGTCTGATCGGACCGGCGAGGAGACCCTCACGCCCGGCGCCAACTCCTTCACCGAAGGGCAGGCCCGCGCAGCGATCGAGAAACAGGGCTACGCCCTCGTCGGGGCTCTCAGCCAGGGCGCCGACGGCGTGTGGAGCGCAACCGCCACGAAGGACGGCGTCCAGTCCAAGGTGTCCGTCGACTACAAGGGCGTCGTCAGCGCCTCCCCTGCTTCATAATCCGACACAAAAGAGATCGCCATGACGACCATTACGCGACTGTACGACACTCACACCGAAGCCATGGCGGCGGTGTCCGCCCTAGAAGCCGCCGGTTTCGATGCCCATGATGTCAGCATCCTCTCGAACAACGCGGACAACTGGCACGAGGGGCATCGGCACGAAGGCAGGACGCTGGGTGATATGAACGGCGATGGCGAGAACGACGTCGCCGAGGGGGCCGGAAAGGGCGCCGCGACCGGCGGGGTGCTCGGCGTCGGAGCCGGCGTGCTCGCCGGCCTGGGTATGCTGGCTATACCGGGGCTCGGCCCGGTCGTGGCTGCCGGCTGGTTGGCTTCGGCCGCCGCGGCTGGGGCTGCAGGCGCGGCGGCGGGCGGTGCGGTCGGCGGAATTTTGGGCGCGCTGAAGGAAGCCGGCCACGACGACGACGAAGCTCACGTCTACGCGGAGGGCGTCCGCCGTGGCGGAACCCTGGTCAGCGTGCGCGTGGATGAAAACGAACGGACGCGGGCGCAAGCCATTCTCGATGAAAGCCGAGGTTGGGACGCCGGCGCGCGAGGGGCGGCCTATCGTCAAGGCGGCTGGTCGCGCTTCGATCCTTCTGGTGTCCCCTATACGACAGATCAGATCGCTGAAGAGCGCGCCCGTTACCGCTGAGCGGGAGAGGGGGCGGCGCAGCGCCGCCCCCTAGATCGTTCGTACTTCGCAGGAAGGACGGGTTGTGAAGAAGAAGTCACTGCCCCGATCCTGCGCCGGCGTGAGACCTCATCATATTGAATCATGGGATCAGAACGCCGCGAGGCGTGGTTTCGCCTGACCGGAGCCGGCTCGAGGAGGCCTGCGCCGGGTTGACCGAGAGGGGCCACCCGCCAGCGCGTTCAGATCGGCAGGCCGCGGCGTGCCCGGTCCGGCCCGAAGCTGTGCGAGGGCGGCGGACACCGGGCTTTGGTGGCGAACAGCGTCCAGGCCGAAAATCGTCGTCAAACGGCGCTGTCGCGCACGACAGTTCGGCTACCGGAAATCACGTTTCCTGACCCGGATGTTTTCGAGCGACGGTCGGGGATGTAGATGTCCCGGACCTTCAGCGTCCGCACATCGGGCGCGCTTCCCCGAGAGACTTCGTCGCCTCCCCCATGCGGCAACGGAATTCTCTCTTCGCCTCAGGGGACGTGGTTGAGCGGCCGCCACAGGGCGAGAGCGCCCACGGCGGCCGAAGAGCCTTTCTGGTCTGGGATCGGAACGGCAAGAGCCTCATCCTGTCCGAAGAGCCGGGCGTGGACGCGCCAGGGGCGGTAGGGGACGGGGGGAAGTCGACCGGGATCTCCTGCCGGTGAGCGCGGCCACCTGTTCGCCGGCGCCGTCACGACCCTGGGCGAACTCGCTCGCGGGGGGTCGGAGGACCGGTCCGTCGCCGCCAGTGCGGAAAGCGCAGATCCAGAGGCCAAACTGGGCGCCCGTTCGCCCGCCCCATGCGACAGCCAGGGCCAGCAGAACGACCAGGCCCCATTCCACACGTGTGAACAGGGCGAAGGTCGCCTGGCCGACCTCCAGCGCCGTCGCCAGGGTCAGCGACGGCGCCTGGAACTTCACTGGCGTGGCCAGGAATGAAACGCCGATCAGCAGGCCCAGCCACAAGGTCGCAACGAAGGCGACGCTGGCGTAACGTGCTGTTGCGGCTGTCGACGATCTGTAGCGGGCCATGCCGGCTCCATTCAGGTTTTGCGACGGCTAGGCCGCGAGGGTTTCGTCCGCGGGGCCGAAGAATTCATAGTGGATGCGGTCTGCAGGGACGCCGGCTTCTCGAAGATCCGACACCAGGGCGCGCAGGAAGGGGCGGGGGCCACACAGATAGTAGTCGGCCTCCTGGATCGGCGTTTGCTGGCTCAACCAGGCGCCGGAGATGCGCCCCGCATGGTCATGGCCGTCGGCGTCATTAGCGGGCGCTTCGTAGAAGACGGTGCTGCGCCCGCGCGGATGGGCCGCCGTCAGGGCGCGGATGTGCGGCCCCATGGCGTGGACCCCGGCGTCATAGGCGCCGTGAACATAGTGGACCTCCGTATCCGGCTTCTCGGCGACCAGGGTCTCCAGCATCGACACCATCGGCGTCAGGCCGACCCCGCCGGACAGCAGCACGACCGGGCGCGGCGGCGTCTCGGGCAGGAAGAAGTCGCCCGCCGGGGCGCCGACCTTCAGCACCATGCCGACGCGGGCGTTGTCGTGCAGCCAGCCCGAGGCCAGGCCCTTTTCCTCGCGCTTGACCGAGATGCGATAGGTCTCGTCGTTCGGGGCGCAGGAGATGGAGTAGTTGCGCTTGATCGGCGCATGACCGGGGATGTCGAACCAGAAGGTCAGATATTGGCCCGGTCGGTGACGCAGGATCGGGCCACCGTCTTTGGGTTTCAGCACGAAGGAGGTGATGACCGAGCTTTCGGGGCGCACCTCGACCACTTCGAAGGCGCGCCAGCCGTTCCAGCCGCCATGGGCCGCCGCCAGGTCCTCGTAGATGGTCGCTTCGCGGGTGATCAGGATATTGGCCAGGAACCAGTAGGCTTCGCCCCAGGCGGTCATGATCTCTTCTGTCGCGGCTTCGCCCAGAACATGGGCGATGGCGCCCAGCAGGGCGGCGCCGACGTGAGGGTAGTGATCGGGCAGTATCTGCAGACCGACGTGCTTCTGGGCGATGCGCTCGACTGCCGCGGCCAGGGCACCCAGGTTATCGATGTTGGCGGCGTAGGCCAGGATGGCCCCGGTCAGGGCGCGCGGCTGGGAACCGGCGTCGCCGTGGTGCGAATGGTTGAACAGGTCGCGGATCTCGGGGTTCTGGAACATCCGCGAATACATTTCGTGGACGATGTCGAGACCGTGCGCCTCGAGCGCGGGAACAGTGGCTTTGACAAGCGCGATCGTGCGCTCGCTGAGGGCTTGAGCCATCAGGAAACTCCTAGGCGATACTAAGTGGGGGAAGGAAAGTGGGGGACTGCCGGCGTTTAATCGCCGGGCGGCTCGTTGTAGAAGTCGACGCGCATCTTCATCGGCCCCAACGGTTCGACGGAATGGACCTGTTGCGGTTCGATATGGCCCGGCGTTCCCGGACGGAGCACAGTGGTCATGTGCGGGTCGCGATAGGTCAGGCGGACCTCGCCTTCCAGCACCTGAATCAGACCCCAGGTTCCCGCCTTGAGGCTGTGATCGGCCCGCAGGGCGGCGGGCAGGGACGAGGCGTCAAACACCGGCGTCGAGCGATAGGGGATCGGCGCTGAAGCGGCTCGGGCGGCCGGGGCCGGCGGTTGTTCCAGACTACGCGAGCGGCCGTTCATCGCCCTTGCTCCATTGATGCATCACTAATGCATCTATAGCGCGCATTTGAAACATGCAATGAGGATGCATATAATTTCCTGCGGCGCGATGACGCGCTGATCGAGAACCCCGCCGTAAGCTGCTCCAGAGAGATGAATGCGCCTGACGCGCTATACCGATTACGCCATGCGGGTGCTGCTCTACCTTGGCGCACGTGAGGATCGGCTGTGCTCGATCGCCGAGATCGCCCAAGCCTACGACATCTCCCAGAACCACCTGATGAAGGTGGTCAGCGACCTGGTGAACGCGGGCTATCTGGTCAGCGTGCGCGGTCGATTCGGCGGAGTGAGGCTGGCGCGCCCGCCGGCCGAGATCAACGTCGGGGCCGTGGTGCGCCACACCGAGGACGGCTTCGATCTGGTCGATTGCGGAAACTGCATCATCGCGCCCGCCTGCTGCCTGACGGGCGCGCTGCATCAGGCCTTGGCCGCCTTCATGAAGGTGCTGGACGGCTATACGTTGGAAAACCTGCTGGCGCGTCGGGGCGAAATTGCGAGATTGTTCGAGCCCTCGGAGGATTAGAAGCGAGTAGCTTGAAATCGCGAAGCTCGCGCTTCAGTTCCGGCAGTTATGCCTAATCCCCTCTATGCCGAGCCTAGGCGAGACTTTGCAACGGCAGGTCCAGAAGCATTTGCGCCAACGCCTTGCCTTGAGCATCGAAACGCAGCTTCGCCATACGGCCGCCTCTTAGGGCTGCATGAAGAAGAAAGTTGAACGACCGGCTGCCGGGCAGGCTGAACCGTTCGACCCGATCCGCACCGGGATGATGCAGGTATTCGCTACCCGGTCCGCTATCAGGTGATGGAGCAAGGTTTTCGAACGCTTCTGCCGAGCGTGCGGTTATGCCGATGTGGATGATGTCGCCCTTGTCGCGCTACGCGCACTGGCGCCGGTCATTCCGTTGAGGCCACTGAAATCTGAACTCGTGCCCTCGCGTTAATCGCGCGTTGCAGCCGTTGACGACGACTTTTCCGCTCGTTTCTGGTAGCCTCTTTGGCGCGCTGGAAATCCCTGCGATTTCCGCCGCCGTGGTGACCATATGGTGACCACGAGCATCAGCTCGATCAGCGGATGTAGAATTTTATCAATGCTCTCAAGAGCTTATCGGCAGGGATAAGGCGGTTTCAGCTTCCTCTACTGGGACATCGAGCTGGAGCCCTGATGGGCGAGCGTCTTGGCGCTCGATCTTGATGCGTGGGGTGATTTTAAGCGGTATCTTTGACGAGGTGCGGCTGGTTTCTCGTCTTTTCAGATGATGTTCAGCTTCATTGCTGTTCCCTAGCGTCAATAGCGCCCGACATCAGCTATCTTTTTATGTTTCGTCTTGTCGTGCCGTGAATAACGCGCGAGGCTTCATGCCATGATGCAGTTGGGGGGCGAGGAATAGTATGGGGTGGCTGCCCTTAGTCGCCGCTGTCGTCATGGGGCATGGCGGCGCTTCGGCTGAAGCGGCGGCGGGGCAGAATGTGCGCCCGGATCTTGATCTGGAAGAGCCGGTCCAGGTCGAGGATGTGGAGGTGTTCGGGCGGCGCGGCGCGGCGCTGACGCCCCCGGAGATCGAATTAGACGGCGCCGATATTGATGCTCTGGGCGCGTGGAGCATCGACGATGTTTTGAAGCGCATGGATGAAACCCTGGCGCTTGGCGGCCAGCCTCTGGTGCTGATCAATGGGCGGCCGACGCCTAATGTCAGCGCTTATACGGGGTTTCCGCCTGACGCTCTTGTGCGCGCCGAAGTTCTGCCTCCTGAAGCTGCAGGCCTCTACGGCGCCGTTCCGGGACAACGTGTCGTCAATCTGGTGCTGCAGCAGAATTTCTCCAGCTATGACGGGCGGGCTGTCGGATCGCGGCCGACCCAGGGCGGAACTTCGACTTTGTCCGGCGATCTGAGGCGTTCCGCTATCGCCGGAAGAAATACGCATCAACTCGGCCTGCGTCTCTCGCGCGACACGGCGCTGCGGGCAGGGGAAAGAGACCGCGCCCTGGCGACAGATGGACCGGACGCGGACCTCGTGACGTTGCGCCCGCAATCGGAACTCCTTTCGGCTAATATCAGCCTTACGCGCGGGCTGGGCGAGTGGTCCGGGGTCTTCAGCCTGAATGGACAGGCGCAAGAGAGCCGTTCAGTGGCGCAGATAGGCGTCGGCGTGGTCGAAAGCCGTCGCCGTTCGCAAAGTCTCGGCATGTCCGGCGGCGCCAGTGGGCAAGTGGCCGGCTGGATGGTGCAGACGAATCTTAACGGCCAGATTGCGCGCAGTCAGGAAGACGGCCTGCAGGACATGAGCAGCGACACCTTGTCGTTCGGGATTACGGGTGCAGGTCAGCGGTCGCTTATTGAACTGCCGTCCGGACCTATGACCGCCAATGTGAGCGCCGGCTTCCAGGGCAGCCGGGCGACTGTTGAGCGTGACCTGGACCGGTCGGTTCACAGTTTCCAGACGAACAGTGCTCGAGGCGCGCTGAGCATCCCCTTGACGAAGTCAGGCGGTCCCGGCGGGAGGGATCGCCTGGGTGATATTGTGGCGACCTTCGGCGTGGGAATGCGCAACAGCGGCGGCGCCAGTGGCGAGGATGTCAGCGCAGGGCTGGCCTGGACTCCCCGCCGGGGCATACGTTTAAACGGCGAATGGGGGGCGTCGACGGACAGCGTGCCGGATATCCAGCGTTCTGAGCCGGAGTATTACGGCCCCCCGATCGTTGTTTTCGACTTCCGGAGCGGAGAGGCAGTCGAGGTTTTGCCTATCAGGGGGGGCAATCCGGATCTGACGCCGCCCGAATCCGAACGTTGGAGCGTCTCGGCCTCATGGGGGCCTTTCACATCATGGGGATTGTCGGGCAATCTGGGTTATGTGCGCAACGCCCATACAAATGGGATCGGCTCGCTGCCCGAGTTGACCGAAGACGTGGAGATGGCGTTTCCCGACCGTTTCCATCGGGATATCAATGGTAGGTTGATAAGTATCGACTATCGGCCGCTTAATCTGAGTTCGACGTTTTCCGAGAGTCTGACCACGGGCGCGAACTTCAATCTTCCTCGTCCGGCAGGGGCGGCGGGGCAAGAGGCGACGATCATGCGCGTCGCGATCAGTCACAGTCTTCAACTCGCCAGCGTCACGCGTTTGCGCGCAGGGTTGGCCGAATTAGATCGCCTCAAGGGAGATGGCGGAGGAATTTCACGCCAGAACGCCAGCGTTTTGATTGACGCTCAGCGGGGGCGGTGGGGCGCGAATCTTTCGGCTCATTGGCAGGAAGGTTATCGAACGCGGCGCCTTGGCGGAGTGGATGGTCCCGATGATCTGGTCATCGCGGATTTCATGACGGCTGATCTGAGGTTCAGCTTTCAGATGATGTCCGGTCGCAGCCGATCCGGAACCGGAGCCACCGAGACGCCTCGTCGTCGCAGTACAGGCCTGCAGGTCAATCTGGAGATCAGCAATCTGTTCGATACGCGCCGTGAGGCGCGCCTGGGCGACGGATCGCCAGCTCAAGGCTATGGGCGCGACATGCAGGATCCCTTGGGCCGCGCCGTGCGCCTGACGTTGCAGCGCCGGTTCTGATGGAAGGGGCGACTTGACGAAGTCCGCACGCTTCGTGAGAGTGTCAATCTAGCGAACAATGGTCTGGGGAGAGACCATGGGCGAGAGGCAAGCACGGATTACAGCGCCACATGAACTGGACGAGACGTTTCGATCCAGCGCACAAGGTTTGCGCGCGATCACGCGCCGCGTGCAGGGAGACGAAGCCGATCTTGCTCAGGACGCTTGTTTAAAGCTTGTCGAAACAGCAAGGCGCGAGCCGGTTAAAGCACCGACTCATTTGCTTTTCCGTCTCGCACGCAATCTGGTGATTGATCGACTGCGCAGTCGGGCGCGGACGCTGCGCTTGTTTCGCCCGGAAGACCATTATGAGCAGGGGCCCTGCAATCTGGCTGACCCAGAACGCGTCCTGCTTGCGACTGAAAGGCTGCGCAGGGCGCTGGCGGTCATCGACGCCATGCCTGGCCGCCGTCGCGAGGCCTTTCTCCTGCATCGCATCGACGGTCTCAGCTATCTCGAAATCGCCCGTACAATGGGAATTGGCGTGAAGGCGGTGGAAAAGCATCTTTCGGCCGCCATGCTGGAATTGGTACAAAAAATGCAGGCAGACGAATTGGATGAGTAGGGAATAAGCTCCTTCATTCGTCTATGGTGGTAATCCTTCGGCTCTACACGCCGCCAATTCGCCGGTCATGATCTTAAACGAAGAAATCCAGCAGGAGGCTGCTCGGTGGTTCGCCGCCCAGCGAAGAGGCCCTATGTCGCTGGAAGAGCGACAGGCTTTTGACGTCTGGCGTTCCCATCCTCTGCATCAGGCCGCCTTGAACAGTATGCACGAGGTGTGGGGCGAGCTTTCAAACGTCGCTGAAATGGTTCCGGCGCCGCGCCGCAGGGCTCCCCAACAGGTCCGCCTCGCCGCCATAGCCGCCGTTCTGGTGTTGGGACTGACTGCGAGCGTGGGCCTGGGCGCCCTCTGGCGGCTGGATCGCACGTCCAGTGAAACGGGTGTCGGCGAACAACGCAGTCAGGAGTTGCCGGATGGCAGTATTGTCGCGCTGAACGTCGTAACGCGCGCTCAATATGATCTTAATCGCCGCGAACGAGTGGTGAATCTGAAAGAAGGCGAGGCGACCTTCGTCGTCCGTAAGGACCCTGATCGTCCCTTCCTGGTACGGGCGAGCGGCTATGAAGTCCGGGCGGTCGGCACGGCGTTCAATGTTCGTAGCCGTGACCACAGCCTGGACGTCGCCGTCAAGGAAGGGGTGGTCGAGGTCCGCTCCCTGGCAGGGGGCGGAAAGCCGATTCTCCTGCGCGCCGGGCAGAGATTTCAAGTTAAGAATACGAACCAACACACGTTCAAGCAGACGCGGATCTCGACGATCCCGACGACGTCCGTCGATGAATGGCGCCAGCGTGTCCTGACTTATGAAGATGCGCCGGTCGATCAGGTGATCCGCGACCTCAATCGCTTCTACGAGCGCCCTGTTTCGGCAGAACCCTCCTTGGGACGCCGTCATGTGACGCTGCGCCTTGTGATCGACGACCGGGCCGATACGGTGCAGCGCCTCGCCGCCCTGCTCGACGCCGACATCCGCGATGCGGGTCGCGAGGACCGCCTCAAGCCCGCAAGCTGAGATTTTACGATCCCTGCAAAAATATGCGTCGGGGCAGGTAGGGTTTCTGTCGCCTGAAACGTCAATCTCTCAAAACAACCATCTCTTGGGAGGGAGAGGTCTATGGTGTTGCGGTCTTCGCGCGTCGGTATTTCACGTTTGCGCATGTTGGCGGGGGCGGGATGCGCCGCATTGATGATTGCGGCGTCGCCCGTGGGCGCGACAGCTCAGTCGGCGGTGACCTCATTCAACATCCGTTCGGCGCCGCTGTCGCAAAGCCTGCTTGAATTCGGACGCCAGGCCGGAATTTCGGTCGCTGTAGATCAATCTCTGACATCCGGCCTGCGCGGCCGCGCCGTGTCGGGCGACCTGCCGGTCGGCGAAGCTCTGGACCGACTGTTGGTCGGTACGGGCCTTACCGCCGAATTCGCCGGCCCGAATGCTGTTCGTCTGGTACGCGGCGGCCAGGGCGATGCGGGGGGAAACGACCTTCTGCAGGGCCCGATCGCCCAAGAGACGACCAGCGTCGCCGACGTGATCGTGACGGCTCAGAAGCGTGAGGAATCCATTCAGAGCGTGCCCATCGCGGTCTCCGCCTTCTCGGCAGAGAACTTGGACGCGATGAAGATTGAAGGCGGTTCGGAACTGATGCGCGCCATCCCGAACGTGGCTTTCTCCAAGGGCAATTTCAGCATGTACAATTTCTCGATCCGTGGGATCGGGACCAAGGCGGTTTCAGCATCGTCTGACCCTGCTGTCGCCGTCAGTTTCAACAATACCCCCCTCATCCGAAACCGTCTTTTCGAACAGGAATACCTGGACGTGAACCGGGTAGAGGTCCTGCGCGGGCCGCAGGGAACGCTCTATGGCCGTAACGCTACGGCCGGCGTGGTCAACATGTTCCCCAAACTGCCCGGTCCGGACTTTGAGGCGATGCTGAAGGCTGAGACCGGCAACTTCGGCACGATGCGCGGCCAGATGATGGTCAATGTCCCGATCACCGACACCTTCTGGGTTCGTGCGGCTGCGGGCCTGACCAAGCGGGATGGATTTGATTACAACTCCTTCAACGATACACACGTCAACGGACGTGATCTGCATTCTGTGCGGCTGTCCGCAGCTTGGGAGCCGACGGATCGTTTCCGCGCCAATCTGATCTGGGAACATTTCGGGGAAGACGACAATCGTTCTCGTACCGGCAAGCAACTGTGTACGACTGACGACGGCCCGACGCAGGTGGGGAATTTTACGCTCACCAGTAAATTCCTGCAGGGGGTTCTAAGTCAGGGCTGTCAGCCGGGGAGCCTTTATGCAGATGCGGCCTATGGCACGCCTAATGGCACTAGCATGGGCCAGATCTGGGCGGCAGCGAACGTCGGTTATGGGCAGCGTCTCGTAAATGGCGTCAGAATTTCAACACGGGGAATTGATGTAGGGATAAATCCCTATGAAGGCGTCGTTCAATCAACAGATCTTCGTGAGGTCTCTACGAGCTATGATCCGAAATTTGTAGCTAATAATGATGTTTATCAGCTAAATCTTGAGTATGATTTTAATCCTAATCTTACGCTTGTGTCGCAAACAACATATGCAAAAGACTATTTCTGGTCTTCTCAGGACTATATGAGATATGTTTCTAATGAAATTTTTAATAAGAGTAATTACGACGATATTATAGACGCATGGGGAAATCCGCGACCTCTTCATAGCAGTATTTACAATGCAGCGCCGGAGGGGGTGTATACGGATCCGCAGCTCGGACCATCTAAAAGAATGCTTGCCGTTGACCTTAGTAAGTCAAAAAATGAGCAATTTTTCCAAGAATTCAGGTTGCAATCAAACTACTCCGGACGATTTAATTTTAATCTAGGAGTGAATTACCTCAAATTTGATACGAGGGATGATTATTATGTATTCAATAATGTTTTCACACTTATCGCTGAGTACTGGTACAATAGGGTTCCTATAGATCCTTCAAATCCAACTGACGGTGGCATGTCGATCCCCTGTGTGGATGGAAGCCAGAATGAATGTGTCTACGTTGACCGATCCTCTATCAAAAACATTGCGGGCGACGGGCATAATTATTTTAGAAGTAAAAATGAAGTAACAACTGAATCTTATGGTGTATTTGGTGAGGTATATGTTGATCTTTCAGATATTTTTCGCCTGACGGCTGGCCTGCGCTATACCGACGACAGCAAGACGTCAACGCCATATCCGACGCAACTGCTTTTAGGGACCAGGGATAGTCTAGGTTACGGTCATTTGACTGGCGGTTCGTTCTCCAGGGGCTTTGAAGCTTTGCCGGACATTGAGCAAAACTGGTCTGAAATGACGGGCCGTCTTGTTCTGGACTGGAAGCCGTCGGACAATCTGATGGCCTATGCGTCCTACGCGCGCGGCTATAAAGGCGGGGGGACCAACCCTCCGCGGGCGGGCCTCGATCCGAGGGTGGTGCAGTATCTGCCGCAGTCGAGCATTTTCGAGCCTGAATTCCTCAACGCCTATGAGCTCGGGATCAAGACCAGTCTGTTGGATCGCCGTCTGCGCTTGAACGCAACAGCCTTCTACTACGACTATACCGACTATCAGGTGTCTCAGATCGTTGACCGTATTTCTCTGAACGAGAATTTCGATGCGGAAAGCATGGGGTTAGAGCTTGAGGTCAATTATCAGGTCACGCCACGGTTCCGGATCGATGGCAACTTTGGTTATCTGAAAACGCGGATTGCCGACGGTGAAGGCTCCATCAATGTCATGGATCGCACTCAGGGAAATCCCGAGTGGATGGTATTGAGGCCCTGGGTCCAGGTGCCGTCAAATTGTGTGGCGCCGACCGCTCTTGTCGAGAAGATTGTAAGCAGCAACTTCGGCGACAGCCTGAATCAACTGGCTCTTCAGGTCTTGTGCGGAGGCTCAAAGAACTATGGTTCGTTCGATCCAAGCTTTGTGGGCGGTACGCCATTCTGGGCATTGTACGGCATTACATATAATCCACTGACCGATGCGCCGAATAGCGGTCGCGGCTTCTTGGCGGACCTCAGTGGAAATGAACTGCCGAACTCGCCGCGATGGACGGCAAACATCGGAGCCCAGTACGTCTGGGATATCGGAGCCTCAAGCATTACGTTCAGAGCCGATTACTATAGGCAGGCTGAAAGCTATTTCCGCGTCTATAATACAGAGTATGATAGACTTAAGGGGTGGGGTAATGCAAACTTGTCTATATCTCTCGAGAATCCTTCTAACGGCCTGACTGTAAGCGCATACGTAAAGAATGTTTTTGACGATACTCCTATTGTGGATGCGTTTACCAATAGCGACGATACGATGTTAACCACAAATGTATTTACTCTTGATCCAAGAATTTTTGGATTCTCATTACAAAAAACGTTCTAGTTCTGTTGGCTTTTTTCAGTAATTGTGTAGTATAATCTCGCCTATAATGGCTACTTATGAAAGACGGAGTTATATGTTATGACTAAGACGCTTTCTGTAGTTTCTTGTGCGGCTGTTTTGGCTGTTTCCAGCTTTGGAGTGGCTAATGCTCAATCCTTTCAACCGGCCCCAGGTATTTTTAAGGCTGTTGGAAATCTTGAGCTCTATCAGACGATTGATGGTGTAGACTGTAATGTTGACGCTACCATAGAGGTTAATGCTGCTGGTCAAGCTTACATCACCAGTATGACATTCTCTCCGGGGCATCCGCTTTGCGGCACCTTGATCCGCCCTCTGAGCCCCCCGCCGCCGCAACTCATCACCGGTTCCCCTAGTGGCGCAGATGAAGGCTCTATCAATATTAATGTTAATATTCAGGCTGGAGCAGGAACATGCTCTGGTGTTCTGGCTCCACTAAAGCTTTATTGGGGAAGTAAGGGTCCCAATCGTATTGTAACTGATCCTACGGCTACTGTTACTGGATCTCCTTCTACTTGTTACGCAACAGGATATCTGAATATCACTCCAGTTGCGCCGACTGCCGGCGAGCTAAAAATGTAAAGCTGGCTAATAGCTAAGCTGTTAATGATAATCCTCTATGCTAATATTTAAGCTCCCCTGAGTTAACTAAACCGGATGATTTCATCCGGTTTTCTTTTTTAAGTGCTAGCATTCAGCAAGTCTGGATGGAGCCTCGGGCGCCTTCAAGCGCCACTGAAACGTCAGGTCTCGCTTACGATGCCTTCCACCGCTCCAGATACTCCAGCCGCCTCAGTACTTTTGAGCCGGGGTCTAGGAGGATGTGCGCACGCGCAGGAGCGGTGAAGATTGCGCGGCTGTTGGTCATGGGCAGAGAGAGCAATTCGCCGTCGACCTCGACCTCGACCGGCAGGGGGAAGGGGCGGCTGTTTCCGGTCTTCCACTCCAGCGTCACCTGCTCGCCCTGCCGTGTCATGACCAGATCAGGCAGGGCGGCCTGATAGAGGTAGGCGTCGAAGAACCAGCCCATGTCGCGGCCGGTCACTTCATTGACGATGGCGACATACTCCGGCGTCGCGGCGTAGCGGGGCCGGAAGTTCCCCGGCTGCGGATCGGGGCGGCCGTAGACCAGGCGGCGCAGGCTCTCATAGAAGGCGTCGTCGCCGATGAAGAGGCGTAGGGTGTGGGCGATCAGTGCGCCCTTGTAATAGAGGTCCAGCCCCGGGCCGGTCTTGTCGTCATAGACGGTGGCCGCGTCCTGAAGCCTGCCCGACACCACGGGGAAGCGGTTGGCCAGGGTCAGCCGCATGGTCTGGAGCTCGGCCTGCATGGCCCGTTCGCCGTTCAGCCAGCGGGCGTAGAGGGGCTGCATATAGGTGCCGAACCCTTCGTGCAGCCACATGTCGTCCCAGTCGGCGTTGGTCAGCTGATTGCCGAACCATTCGTGCGCCAGTTCGTGCTGCAGCAGCCAGTCGTAGCCCTTGCCGTCCAGCTTATAGCCGTTGCCGTAAGCGTTGATGGTCTGGTGCTCCATGCCCAGGTGCGGCGTCTCGACCACGCCCATCTTCTCGTCGCCGAAGGGGAAGGGGCCGATCGTCGCCTCATAGAAGTCGAGCATCTGCGGGAATTCGTCGAACAGGCGCTGCGCCTTGGCCGGGTCAGCGGATGCCAGCCGCCAGAAACGCATGGGAATCACATTGCCGAACCGGCTTTGATAGTCGGCGGCCATCTCCACATAGGGGCCGATGTTCAGGCTGATGGCGTAGGTGTCGGGCTGGCGCGTGGTCCAGTTCCAGATGGTCGTGCCGTCGCCGTTGTCGGTCTTGCCCAGGAAACGGCCATTAGCGGGGGCGCTGAGGGCAGAGGGCACGGTGATATGCAGGTCAACGCGCTCCGGCTCGCCCTGCGGATGGTCGATGCAGGGCCAGAACAGGTCGCAGCCCTCTCCCTGAACCGCGCTGGCGATCCACGGCTGGCCGTCGGGCGTCGTCGTCCAGACGAAGCCGCCGTCCCAGGGGGCGCGCCTGGCCTGATGCGGGCGGCCGGAATAGGCGATGCGGACAGTGGCTGTTTCGTCCGTCGAAAGCGGGCGGGGCAGGGGGATGGTCAGCCGCCCCTCGGGATTGGACCAGTCGGCGACCGCCTGACCGTCCACGGTGACGGCGGCGATGGCGAAGGCGACGTCCAACTCGACCACGACCGCCGCCGTCGGCGCTGTGGCGGTGAAGTCCAGAACGGCGACGCCTTCCAGCGACTGCGTCTCAGGCAGCAGTTTGAAGGACAGGTCCGCCTTGTCGAAACGCAGGGCCAGTTGTTCGGGCGTGCGCGGCGTGCCGCTGGACAGGGTGAAGGCGGAGGTTTCGCGCGCGGCCTCCTGCGCGACAGCGGGCCACGACAGCAGGCTCGTGGTCAGGATGAGGGCGGCGAGAGGACGCAAGGCTGAGGCTCCGGCTGGACGAGCCGTGAGGGTAGCGGGAGCGCACTCAAAAGAAAAAGGCCGGTGTTTCCACCGGCCTCTTCAAAATCCGTCAGTCGACGCCGATCAGGCGGCGGCTTGCTCGGCCAGCTTGGCGCGGACCTGACGCTTGATGCGCAGGGCGGCGATCGACAGCTGCTCGTCGCGGGCCTTGACGATAAAGGCGTCCAGGCCGCCCTTGAAGTCCAGGGTGCGCAGGGCGGCGTTCGAGATACGCAGCGAGAAGGTTTGGCCCAGAGCGTCCGACTGAACCTTGACCGTCTTCAGCGACGGCAGGAAACGACGCTTGGTCTTGATGTTGGAGTGGCTCACGTGATTGCCGACCATCGGGCCGATACCGGTGAGTTCGCAGCGACGCGACATCTGAAGATCCTCAAGGTCACATCCGCAATACCGGCGCGGACGCATGAAACAGGGGCGCGGCAAGCCAAGGAGGCCTGCGCGAGAGGGGGCCGTATAGAGGAATGAATCATCGCGCGTCAAGGCCAGAGTCGTCGTGCGGTCGTCATGCGGTCGTCGTGCGGCTGGCGCTGAGTCATTGTGAAGGCGAGGGATCGCCTTTGTTCAGCAGCCGTTCAAGCCGTGACTATATAAAGAACCCATGATGAGTCCCATGAACGGCAAATCCATGAAGACCCTGCCCCACCTGGCCAAGCTGATGGCTGTCGCGGCCCCCATGGTCGCGGGCGCTGTGATGCTGGCCGCGCCTGCGTCGGCGCCCCAGGCTCAGTCGGCCGCCCAGTCCGAGGTCCTGCCCGGCTATTGGGAGTACACCACCAGCGTGATGGGTTCGCGCGACACTGAGCAGAAGTGCGTCCGTCCCAGCGAGATCAACCGTTTCTTCGGCGGCCTGTCGACGCGCAAATGGCGGTGCACCTATCCGACCCGCCAGGTCGGCGACGGCAAGGCCCGATTTGAAGGCAGCTGTCAGGACCACAAGGGCCGCCGCATCAATGTGCGCCTGAACGGCACCTATGAAGAACAGGCCTTCCGCTTCAACGGCGGCGCCCAACTGGCGCGCGGCACCCCCTACATTCCCGCCAGCATCACGGCGCGGCGTCTGGCCGCCCAATGCCCGGCCGGAGCGGAGTATTTCTAAACTTCGCTCTTGTCCCAAAAACAAAAGGCCCGGCGTCGCCGCCGGGCCTTTTTTATCATTAGTCGGTCGCCTGAGATCAGGCGGCCTCGGCCTCTTCTGCGGCAGGGGCGACCGGCTTCTTGGCGCTGAGCGACTTGCCCAGTAGAGCCATGGCGGCGTCCTTGTCGATCTTGTTGGCGGCGGCGACTTCGCGGGCCATGCGGTCCAGGGCCGATTCATAGAGCTGGCGCTCGGAATAGGACTGTTCCGGCTGGGTGTCGGCGCGGTGCAGGTCGCGGACCACTTCGGCGATGGAGATCAGGTCGCCCGAGTTGATCTTGGCTTCGTATTCCTGCGCGCGACGCGACCACATGGTGCGCTTGACGCGGGCGCGGCCCTTCAGGGTCGTCAGGGCCTTGGTCACGGTGTCGTCGGCGGCCAGGGTGCGCAGGCCGGCGGTCTTGGCCTTCTTGGTCGGGACGCGCAGGGTCATTTTTTCGTGCTCGAAGGTCACGACGTAGACTTCGAGCGCCATGCCGGCGACTTCCTGAGTCTCGATCGCGGCGACCTTGCCGACGCCATGCGCGGGATAGACCACCGCATCGCCAACCTTGAATTCCAGACCGGTCTTGCTCGTCATGTCATTCCTTTCCCGAACCGAAGGGGCGAGATCTCCGCCGCATCTTTGAAAGCAAAATCCACCCCGCCGCCGGGCGTAAGCCAGGCGGTTGAGCGGAAGGTCGCATTGTCAGACGCGAAAAAGGATCACCGAACCTCTGGCCGACCCCGTCCTCGCGGCGAGGTTCTGTCGTAAATGCGGGCGGCGCGCAGAGTTGCGGAACCGCCCGTTTCGAATAGGGAGGAACCTATCATAAAATTAGGAAATCTCAAAACATCCACAGGGCCGTCGGCGACCGGCGGCACATTGTGACTGCAATGTGGCGGATTATTAGGAGCCCTTGCCCGGCTTGGGGCTGAAATACTTCTCGAACTTGCCGGTTTCGCGCTCATACTGCTCACGATCCGCCGGGGGCACGCCCTTGACCGTGATGTTCGGCCAGACCTTGGCGTATTCGGCGTTGACCTGAAGCCACTTGCCGTCCGGTTCGTCCTCGGTGTCGGGCACGATGGCGTCGACGGGGCATTCAGGCTCGCACACGCCGCAGTCGATGCATTCGTCAGGGGCGATGACCAGGAAGTTTTCGCCCTCGTAGAAGCAGTCCACCGGACACACCTCGACGCAGTCCATGAACTTACATTTCACGCAAGCGTCGGTGACGATGTAGGTCATGGCGTTCGGATGGGCCCGTGGCAGCGAGGAGGTCGAGGGCGGGCAAATGGCCCCGTCGGAACCAACTGTCAACCGAAGGCGCTGATGCAAAGCTGTTCAGGCTCGACGGCGCCGGGCCGCGCTCTCTCTTCATGACGCCGGATCATCATCCGCCCGGAGACCTGTCCCCATGTGTTTCAATCAAGGTTTCATCACGCGTTCCGCCATGGGCCGCATCGGCGCCGCGAGCGTGGCGCTCAGCCTTCTGGCCGGGGGCGCGGTCGTCGCCCAGGCCGCCCTGACCAAGGTTCCGTCCGAGGTTCAGTCCGGCGACTACAAGCTGGATCCCGAGCACGGCAAGATCACCTGGTCCGTCGATCACCTGGGTTTCTCCACCTATGTCGGCCAGTTCGTGAACGTCCAGGCCGAGCTGAAGCTGGACCCCGCCAACCCGTCCGCCAGCACCCTGACCGCGACCATTCCTCTGACGGACGTGGCGTCCAACTCGGACGGGTTGAACAAACACCTGCAGACGGCTGACTTCTTCGACACCGCCAACCATCCGGTGGCGACCTTCCGTTCGACCCGGATCGTGGTCGACGCCGACGATCGCGACGAGGCGACGGTCCATGGCGACCTGACCCTGCGCGGCGTCACGCGCCCCGTGGTCATGGAGGTCGAGTTCAATCAGGCTGGTCCGACGCGGGGCGGCTACAAGGCCGGGTTCGACGGCGAGGCGACGATCAAGCGGTCGGACTTCGGCATCACTTTCGGCCTGCCCGCCCTGGGCGACGAGGTGAAGCTGCACATCGAGGGCGAGTTCGTGATGGCGGCGGGTTAGTCCGCCGCGTCCAGCGGTTCATAAAGGGCGTGGGCTTCCTGCGCAGGTCCGCGTCGGTCGCCCATCTGCACCACGCGCACGGCGATCAGCCGCCCGGCCTGGGCGAACAGCACCTCATCGCCGGGATGGACGCTGCGGCTGGGCTTGTCGAGGCGGGTCTGGACGCCGTTGTGCGTCAGGCGGATGGCGCCTTTCTCGACCATGGCGGCGGCCAGACTGCGCGTCTTGGCGAAGCGGGCGCGCCACAGCCAGACGTCGATGCGGCAGCTCTCGATGGTCATTCGGCGGGCTTGCCCGCCGGGGCCCGCCGAGGACGCCGACGGGGCCTGCGCTCCGCCTTGGGCTTGGCGGCGGGCCGTGGCGGCTGGGTCAGTTGAGCCAGGGCGGCGAAGGGCGAATCCTTGGGCGGCGGCGTGGGCTTGCCGGGGCGCGGCGCCCGTTCGACGCGGGGGAGGCGCAGGGCGGCGTGGATCGCCTTCGCCTGATCCGCCGTCCAGCCGAGGTCGTTCAGCGCCTGCCCCGACAGCGGTGCCTTTCCCGCAGCGCGCTGAGCCTCGGCGAAGGTCTCCAGCGCCTCGACCGGCGCGGTCCAGCGGCCGACGGCGCGCCGCCCGAACGCCGACAGGGCGTGCGCCGACGGCGCCGGTTCGGGCAGGTGGAGCAGACCCTCTCCCGCCAGCCCCTTCGTCGCCTCACGCGGCAGGAAGGCCTGCGCCAGCGTCGCCCCGCGCGGCTTCATCACGCCGGGCAGCCACACCGAATGGGCGCCGACGCGGATGGCGAAGGTCTTCAGCGTGCGCCGCTCATGCTGGCTCAGGGCCGCCAGATCGCGCTCGACCTCGCGCCGGGGGATCAGGCCGCCCGCCTCGATCAGGCGGAACGCCAGCCCGCGCGGCAGGCCGGTCAGGGCGCCGCTCTCGATCGCGTGGCGCAGGCGTTTCAGCGGCTTCAGCGCACGCCCGGCCTCGCCCGCCAGCCAGGCCTCCATGCGCCGTTCGGCCCGCTCGCGCGCCGGGACCGGCCCCAACTCACCTAGCAGCCGCACGCGCGGCGAGAAGGGGTCTTCATTGACGATGCGCCCGGTCAGCGCCCTGTTCCATAGCAGCCCGCCGTCCGGCGTAACGGAAAAGGCGGCGTCGTCGTCCGCCGCGAGCCGCCCAAGTCGCCGCGCCACCTCCGGCCCTACGGCGCGCTTCGCCGCCTGCCTTAGCGCCCGGTCGGCCAGCGCCGATCCGCCCGCATCGACGGTGAAGCAGACGCCGTCCAGATGACCGACGACCTCGCCCTCGACTGTGACCTCGCCGTCCTCGGCCACGCCCGCCAGCACGTCGGAGCGCACGTTCAGCGCCCGCATCAGGGCCGCCGTGCGCCGATCGACGAAACGCGCCGTCAGCCGTTCGTGCAGCACGTCGCTGAGCCGTTCCTCCAGCGCCTTTGTCCGGTCGCGCCACTCCTGCGCCCCCGCCATCCAGTCGGGCCGGTTGGCGATGTAGCTCAGCGTCCGCACCCCAGACAGCCGCGCCGAAAGCTGGTCGATCTGGCCGTCGTCGCGATCCAGATCATTGAAGCGCGGCGCCACCCAGTCCTCGGTCAGCCGCCCGCGACGGCTGGTCAGGGCGGTGAAGATCTCCTTCGACAGGCGGGCGTGTTCGTCCAGGGTCGTCTTCTGGAAGTCGGGCAGCTGACACGCCTCCCACAGCCGCATCAGGGCGCCGCGCGAGCGGGCGATCTTCCTGACGTCCTCATCGACCGCAAAGCGCCGCAGCAGGGTCTCGTCCAGCGCCTGCGCCGTCAGCCGCAGCCCGTGCCGATCCGGGGTCACTGTCAGCGATCGCAACAGGTCGGGCAGCGTATCGAAGTCCAGCCGCCCGCTGCGCCACTCGGCCGCCTCGACCGGATCGAAGCGGTGTTCGACCACCTGTTCGACCAGATCCTCGTCCAGCTCTTCCGTCTCGCCGGTGACGCCGAAGGTGCCGTCGCGCAGGTGCCGTCCCGCCCGCCCGGCGATCTGGCCGATCTCGGCGGCGTGTAGCCAGCGGGTGCGTCGCCCGTCGAACTTTCTCAGACCGGCGAAGGCCACATGGTCCACGTCCATGTTCAGCCCCATGCCGATGGCGTCGGTGGCGACCAGAAAATCGACCTCGCCCGACTGGAACAGCTCGACCTGGGCGTTGCGGGTGCGGGGCGAAAGCGAGCCCATGACCACGGCCGCTCCGCCCCTCTGACGGCGCAGCAACTCGGCGATGGCGTAGACCTGCTCGGTCGAGAAGGCGACGACGGCGCTACGCCGGGGCAGGCGGGTCAGCTTCTTCGACCCCGCGTAAGACAGCATCGACAGCCGGTCGCGGGTCACGATCTCCGCATCCGGAACCAGCGACCGCATCAGCGGGGCCATCGTTCCGGCGCCCAGGAACATGGTCTCGAACCGGCCGCGCGCGTGCAGCAGTCTTTGCGTAAAGACGTGGCCGCGCTCGGGATCGGCGACCAGTTGGATCTCATCCACCGCCAGGAAGTCGACCGACCGCTCCAGCGGCATGGCCTCGACCGTGCAGACGAAGAAGGCGGGACGCGGCGGGACGATCTTCTCCTCGCCGGTGATCAGGGCGACCGAGGCCGCCCCCCGCCGCTTGACGATCCGCTCATAGATTTCGCGCGCCAGCAGCCGCAGCGGCAGGCCGATCATGCCCGAGGCGTGACCCAGCATCCGCTCGACCGCCAGATGGGTCTTGCCGGTGTTGGTGGGCCCCAGGATCGCCGTGACGCGCGATGGGGCCATGCCTGCGGAACGGTCGCTCATGACCGGCCCAAGGTGGCGAACCCCGCCGGCTTTCACAAGCGGCGCGGCGATCCCGACATGCACGAAAAAGAATTGGTAAGCGGAACCTTACCGGCCCCTGGAACACGGGCGAAACGAATCATGACCGAATCAGCGACGTTCGCCGATTCAGGCTTTGTTCCATACTAGGTATAGTAGCTTAACACGCCTTAACCACAAGGCCGAACCCTTGCACGGTCGCCGTCACGCGTTCAGGTTTCGCAGGGGCTTCCCTGACGCCTCAACCTCCTTTAGGCAGACGCGCGTGGCCCCGTAGCTCAGCTGCATAGAGCAAGGCTTTCCTAAAGCCGAGGTCGGAGGTTGGAGTCCTCCCGGGGTCGCCATTCCTTTGTCGAGACCACTTAGAACTGGCTCAAAACCAGTTAAGAGTGGCGCAACTTGCGAGTCAATCGCAACGGCGGAGGGCGAGGCGGCATTTTGGGGCGGTTGGCTGCGCAGCTTTTATGGCAGTTATGCGCCAGAAGCGGTCATCGAAACTCAATCGGAATGCGGACATGCGCGATGCGCCTGGGCCAGCCGCCATCACCGGTTCTAGTGGCCAAACACACGCAAGCGGGCGTTCGCGCGACCGCAGGCCGTGCCGAGGCTTTCCAGAAACATCAGCAGCTGACGGTCGCGATGGGAGAGCGTCTTCTTCTGGGTCTTCTTCCGGACAGCCTTCACGTCCAGCAGGCGGCCGGCGACGATCCAGACCTCACGCTCGAAGCTTGGGTTCTGCAACGCCTGGCGGACCGTCTCCGCGAGCTGGTCGGCGGGCACGGCGCCCTCGTTCCGATAGATGCGCGAAAGCTTGACCGCCGTCTTGTTGAACATCGTGGCCCGGTCGAAGCGGTCGTCGGCGATGCCGTCGACCGTTGAGCGCCAACAGCGGACATTGCCCCCTATCGGCAAGCAGACATTCGGCCGGGGTAAGGCTGAAGGTCGCTTCCCATCCGAACGGAAACTGCGATGAAGTTAAAAGCTCGGGCAAGCCAGCTGGACTCGGTACAGGGGCAGCGGCATCTGACTGACGACTTTTGGCGTCTTTCCAGACGTAGCTAAACAATCAGGCCTGTGCTGCGTCCGCAGGGTGGCCGATTGAGCCACTCTTAGGTGGTTTCGGCTGGGTTTGAGCCACTCTCAGGTGGTCGGCTTAACTGGTTAGATTTCTAGAGCCCAACGATTGCGGGGTCCGACTGAGCAGGGCTTAAGTGGTCCCGATAATTCCCTTACTCCGTGGGTCACGGGGCGCAGGCACGTGGTGTCGGCAGGGCCTTGGTCTGCGCCAGCCTGTGAACCTCAATCCTCACCCGTGCGTCCTGCTGTTGGCGGGGCTTTGGGCCGTGGTGTGTCGAGGGGGTGTTGACCTTCCCTTGATGGGAAGGTTTACCAGTGTCGTCGTCAAAGGTTTGCGAGGACGACGCCATGGCCGCCGAAGGCTTCAGAACACTGGATCTACCCGTGCTGGGCATGACCTGCGCCAGCTGCGTGGGTCGGGTCGAAAAGGCCATCCGCGCCGTGCCGGGCGTCACGCAGGCGCAGGTCAATCTGGCCGCCGAGCGGGCGCAGGTGTCGCTGTCGCCTGACGGTTCCGCCGCCGCCGTCGCCGTCGCCATCAGGAGCGCGGGCTATGAGCCGATGGAGGAGGAAGCCGTCTATCCCGTACGGGGCATGACCTGCGCCTCCTGTGTCGGCCGGGTCGAAAAGGCGCTGGCCGCCGTGCCGGGCGTGCTGTCGGCCAGCGTCAATCTGGCGACCGAGCGGGCGACGGTGCGCTTCCTGTCGGGGGCGACGACGTTCCAGGATCTGGCCGCCGCCGTCGAACAGGCGGGCTATGTGCTGGAGGCGTCCGAGGACGCCGGGCCGGACGCCGGCGACCGCGAACAGGCCGCCCGCGACGCCGAGATCAGGAAGCTGGGCCGCGCGGTGCTGATCGCGGGCGCGGCGACCCTGCCGCTGTTCGTGCTGGAGATGGGCTCGCACTTCGTGCCGGGCGTGCATCATTGGGTCAATGAGACGATCGGCGCCTTCAACTGGAAGGTCGTCAGCTTCGTGCTAGCGACCTTCGTGCTGTTCGTGCCGGGGGCCGTTTTCTTCCGTAAAGGCGTGCCCGCCCTGCTGCGAGCGGCGCCGGATATGAACTCCCTTGTCGTGCTGGGCGCGACGGCGGCGTGGGCCTTCTCGACGGTGGCGACCTTTGCGCCGCAGTGGCTGCCTGAAGGCACGGCTGAGATTTATTTCGAGGCGGCGGCGGTGATCGTCACCCTGATCCTGGTCGGGCGCTGGATCGAGGCGCGGGCCAAGGGCCGAACGGGTCAGGCGATCCGCCGCCTGATGTCGCTGCAGGCCAAGACCGCTCGCGTGGTGCGCGATGGCGTCGAGCAGGACCTGGCGATTGATGCGGTCAAGGTCGGCGACGTGGTCGTGGTGCGTCCCGGCGAGCGGGTGCCGGTCGACGGCGTGGTCGCGGACGGCGCCTCCTTCGTCGATGAATCCATGCTGACGGGCGAGCCGATCCCGGTCGAGAAGATCGCCGGCTCCGAGGTCACGGGCGGCACGCTGAACACCACGGGCGCCTTCCGCTTCGAGGCGCGTCAGGTCGGCGCCCAGACCGTGCTGGCCCAGATCGTCAAGATGGTCGAAGCCGCTCAAGGGGCCAAGCTGCCCATTCAGGCCCTGGTGGACAAGGTGACGGGCTGGTTCGTGCCCGCCGTCATGGCCGTCGCCGCCCTGACCTTCGCGGTATGGTTCCTGTTCGGGCCGTCGCCGTCGCTGGGTATGGCTCTGGTCAGTGCGGTGGCCGTGCTGATCATCGCCTGTCCGTGCGCCATGGGGCTGGCGACGCCGACCTCCATCATGGTGGGCGTGGGTCGTGCGGCCGAACTGGGCGTTCTGTTCCGCAAGGGCGAGGCGCTTCAGGCCCTGCAGGGCGTGGACGTGGTCGCCTTCGACAAGACCGGCACCCTGACCGAGGGAAGGCCGACGCTGACCGATCTGGTCACGGCCGAGGGCTTTGACGAGACGACGGTGCTGGCTCAGGTGGCGGCGCTGGAGATCCGCTCCGAGCACCCGGTGGCCCGCGCCCTGGTCGCCGCCGCCGAGGCGCGCGGCGTGACGGTGGTCGAGCCGCAGGACTTCGCCTCCATCCCCGGCAAGGGGGTGACGGGTCTGGTCGACGGGGCGCGCGTCGCCGTCGGCGCCGACCGCTACATGGCCGAACTGGGCTGCGACGTAGACGTGTTCGCCGAGACGGCGGCCCGTCTGGGCGACGAGGGCAAGACGCCGCTCTACGCCGCCGTGGGCGGCCGGCTGGCCGCCATCATCGCCGTGTCCGATCCGGTCAAGGCGACGACGGGTGAGGCTATCGCCGCACTGCACGAACTGGGTCTGAAGGTCGCGGTCATCAGCGGCGACAACCGCCGCACCGCCGCCGCCGTGGCGCGTCGTCTGGGCATCGACGAAGTCCACGCCGAGGTCATGCCGGACGGCAAGGTGGCCGTGATCGAGGCTATGAAAGAGAAGGCTGGGAAGACGGGCGGGCGCAGGGTCGCCTTCGTCGGCGACGGTGTGAACGACGCTCCGGCTCTGGCGGCGGCGGATGTGGGTCTGGCGGTTGGCGGCGGCTCGGACGTGGCGATTGAAAGCGCGGACGTGGTCCTGACCGGCGGCGACCTGCGCGGCGCGGTCAGCGCCATCGGCCTGTCGCGGGCGACGATGAACAATATCCGCCAGAACCTGGCCTGGGCCTTTGGTTACAACGTCCTGCTGATCCCGGTGGCGGCGGGGGTGCTGTATCCGGTCTTCGGCGTGATGCTGTCGCCCATGCTGGCGGCGGGGGCTATGGCCCTGTCCAGCGTCAGCGTGGTGCTGAACGCCCTGCGTCTGAAGACCTTCAAACCCCACATCGGCAGCGTGAAGGGAGCCGCGTGATGAACATCGGCAAGGCGGCTCAGGCGACCGGCGTCTCGGCCAAGATGATCCGCTATTATGAGGCGCAGGGCCTGATCCGCCCCGCCGATCGCACCGAGGGCAATTACCGCGACTTTTCAGAGCGCGACCTGAACGACCTGCGTTTCATCCGGCGGGCGCGCGGGCTGGGCTTTTCGATCGAGGAGATCAGCCGCCTTCTGTCCCTGTGGCGCGACGACGCCCGCCCCAGCCGCGAGGTCAAGGCGATGGCGCAGAAGCATCTGGAGGACCTGGACGCCCGCATCCGCGAAATGCGCGAGATGGCCGACACCCTGCGCCACCTGGCCCATTGCTGCGCCGGCGATGACCGCCCGGACTGTCCCATCCTGTCGGATCTGGCGGGCGCACCGACCGGGCAGGAACAGCGCGCGGACTGAACCTGAAAGTCAAAATGACAACGGCGGCGCCCCTGACAGGACGCCGCCGTTTCTCGTTCCGGCCGGGGCAGGAGGCCGGAACGAATGCCTAGACCCTTTTCGGTTCAGTCGGAATCGACTGCACCCAGAACAAGGGTCCAGAACTATCTGGAGCGAATATCCGAGTTGAGTTGGCCATGCGTCCAACTCAGCTGATTTCGCTCTTGGCTGTTAGGCCAGAACCATGATGGCGACGCGGCGGTTCTGGGCGCGGCCTTCACGGGTGTTGTTGGGGGCGACCGGCTTGGCGGCGCCATAGGAGATGGTCGCCATGCGGTTCAGGGCGATGCCCTGATCGCTGAGGAAGCGACGCACCGCTTCGGCGCGTTCCTGGCCCAGACGCTCATTGATCTGGTTGGTGCCGGTCGAGTCCGTGTGGCCCTGGATTTCCAGGTAGACGTTGGCGTTCTCGGCGCGCAGACGCTGGACCAGTTCGGCCAGGCGTTGTTCGGCTTCCGGCGACAGTTCGGTGTGGTTGACCGGGAACTTCACCGAGTCGTCCGACAGAACGACTTCGTACAGGAATTTGCCTTGGGCCAGTTTGTGCGCGGCGTTGGCGCGGGCCAGGGCTTCGCCTGCCGTGCCTTCGACCTGCGTCAGATGGCTGTCGACGCCGTCGACGCGCTCGTTCACGACCTGGACGTTGTCGCGGACGAACCGATGGCTGGCGCAGCCGCTGACGGCGACGCCAAGAATGGCGATAGCGCCGACGACGGCGGTCCTGGGTGCCAATTTGATCAAATCAAGTCTCCTTCGTGCCCGGCCCAACTCCGGGGGGGTTACGCGCCGCACCGGTGTCGGTTGCAAAACGGCGGAGCAATGACGCGCGAAGAAGTGAAAAGGTTCAGCTTGACTGTAAAAAAATTTAAACAAACCGCCGTTCTTGTTGTTTCAACCGCCTTGGCTGACGCCTTTTTCCTGACGCTCTCAGGTGATCAGCTTCGCGCGAGCTGAAGGACGAGGAGCCATTGTTGCAAGTGTCACCATTGGGCGTTCGCGGAACCTGTAGCGGAACAGGCGACCAGGGGTGAGCCGGGCCTCGAGGCGTAAACGTTCCAGGGCTCTGCCGGTTGCGGCCAGCGTCGCGGCGCATGGCCTGATCCTGGCGCTTATGGTGACGGCTCCGGTCAAGCCTGTCGTCGAGCCTGCGCCGACGCCGCTGGTCGAGGTGACTCTGGTCGAGCCGCCTGTGCCTCCGCCCCCGCCGTCAGAGCCGGCGCCCGGCGATGCGCCTGCGGGAGGATCGGAGCCCGCACCCGCGCCTCAGCCTGAACCGGCGCCTGCCGCGCCCGCAGTAGCGGCCCCCGTTCCGGTCCCGGCGAAGACGCCCCAGAAGGCGCGCGCCGCGCCGACGCCGCCGACGCCTCGCCCCAGTCGTCCGACGCCTCCGGCGCCGCAGGTTGAGCCGCTGCCGGTCTCGGCGCCTGAACCCAGCGTGTCCTTTGTTTTGCTGGGAGATGGCGCGCTCAGCGGCGCCTTAACCGCGGGGCAGGGGACGGGCGGGGGCGGCGGGACGGGCTCCGGGACAGGCGGCTCCGGCGGCGGCTCCGGTTCAGGGACAGGCGGTGGTTCGGGGCAGGGGTGCGACATGGTCAAGCGCATCCAGGACGCCCTGCGCAACGATGCGCGCATCAACGCGGCGATAGGAGAGGCCTATCGCACATCCGGCGCCTCGGGGCAGGCTATCCTGATGTGGAACGGCGACTGGCTGCAGAGCCCCGGCGAGGAAGGTAAGGGTTTGGCCGGGGTGCGTCAGGCCATCGCCGTCACGGTTGGATTCTCGCCGCGCGCCTGTAAGGCGGAAACGGTGAACGGCTATGTGCTGCTGACGCTCAGCGACCAGCCGGGCGCGCCGCGCGTGGCGCTGGGCAGCGGCGGGCGCTGGCGCTGGTCTGACCTGCTGTCCCTCTAGCCTAGCAACCCGAGGCCGAGGGGGCCGTAAAGCCAGGTCAGCCAGGCGCCGATCGCCAGAAAGACGCCGAAAGGCAGGCGGTCGGTCCTGGCGATGGGGCGGCGAAGGACGACCTTGGCCGCGACGACGCTCAGGCCGCTCAGGGACGCCCACAGCAGTACGCTGGGCAGACCCATCCAGCCGACCCAGGCGCCGATCGCGCCCAGCAGGAAGGGATCGCCCCCGCCCAGACCGTCGCGACCGCGCAGGCGCTTATAGATAAAGGCCAGCAGCCATAGGACGCCGAAGCCCGCCGCCGCTCCGATCAAGGGCGTCTTCAGCGGGCCGACCAGCGACCATTGCAGGCCGCTCTGCACATTGGCGGGGTCCAGCGCCACGGCCGCGAACAGGCCGCTGAGAAACAGCGGCAGGGTCAGGGCGTCCGGCAGCCAGAAATGCTCGGCGTCGATGATGGCGATCAGCAGCAGTTGCCAGCCCAGCACCGCCCCCGCCAACGCCCAGGCGGGATCGTCGAAGCGCAGCGCCGCCCAGACGCCGATGGCGGCGGCGGCCAGTTCGATCAGGGGATAGCGCACAGGAATAGCCGCGCCGCAGTCGCTGCACTTCCCTCGCGTTACCGCCCAACTGACGACGGGGATCAGTCGCCAGGGCTTCAGGGGACGGCCGCATGACCCGCAGCGGGAGCGCTGCACGACGACATCCTGACCCTGCGGCAGGCGCAGGCTGACCAGGCCCAGAAAGCTGCCCACGATTAGTCCCAGGCCGCCCATCAACGTCGCCAGCATGCGTTTCCCTCTGTCTCCATATCCAGGTCCGGCCCCTAGTGCGGCGATCTCCCGGCGACATGCAATCGAATTGCTGCGACGCAAAGGTTGTGTCGTATCGCGGCGACACCTAACGACCTATCGGTCGGACGCGTCGCTGAAGACTGGACGCACGATAGTTCAAATGGATATTCAGGTTTTGTGACCATAGTTTCGGCGATCGATAAATTGACGCCGCGCGAACGGGAAATTCTTCTGCTCGTGGCGGAGCGTCTGGGCGACAAGGAAATCGCCCAGCAACTGAACCTGTCGCCGCGCACCGTTCAGAACCATCTGCATCGCGCCTATGAAAAGCTGGGCGTTTCCGACCGCCAGCAGGCGGCTCGCCTGCTGAGTAATTCCTACTCAGGGCAATCGTCGCCCCTGTCGCCCGCGCCGCTTCTGCCGTCAGAACAGGGCGTCCTTGCAGGTTCTGGCCGTGTCGAGGACGGGAAGACTCCCTGGCCGGTTCCCTTCTACGGAGGTTACCTGCGCCTGGGGCGCTGGCGTCGGCCACGCAGAATCGGCGGCTCTGTCCTGCTGTTGATCCTGGGCGGCGCGCTGGCGTGGATTCTGCTCGCAGCCGCTGCGGTCAGTTTGATCCCTCCCGTCCTTGAGATGATCCAAGGCCTGCGCTGACGCTTCGGGATGGCGGAGATGCGCATGATCAAAGGGAATTAAGCGCCTGACGACCGTCGGGCCGAGCGGAGACGTTGATGAGTCCCTTGCAACTCGCACTGCAGTTCGCATTGCTGGCGTTCAGTCTGATAGGCCTTTCCCTGCTTCTCTGGCGAGGAAGGACCTGGGACCGCGCGGCGGCGGGAGTCGTGCTGATGGCTCTGACACTATCATATGCCATTGATAATACTGGCCAAGATGGCTTTGAGTTCGGCGTGATCCTGATCGATGCAGCGGCCTTTATCGCCCTGTGGCTGATCGCCGAACGGGCGGGGCGTTGGTGGATCGTGATGACCGCTGCGCTGCATCTGGTGTCGAGCCTGGTCTACGTCGCGCCGTTCCTGACCTCGACCAGTCTGGCCTGGGCCGCGATGACGCTGATTTGGGTCCTCTGGCTCCTGACATCACTGACATTTTTCTTCGGCGTCTGGGAAATCGAAGCCGCCCGACGCTTCGCCTTTGGGGGGCGATATGGCTCAACACTGGACGATGGAGGCGGCCCGCGCGCTGCTCCGTCAATGGAATGACAAGCGGTTGGAAGCGTCCGTTCGAGCGGCGGGGCTGATGGCTGAACTGGGCGCGCTTGAGGTCTGGCTGCTGGAGCAGCGGCCCGAGACCCTGGCTGAGGCGGAGCGTCTTCTGGACCTGATCACATCGCATGAAAGCGGCGGCGGGCGTGGGCTGGAGCAGCTGTGCCGCATCGGCGGCGGAGTTCGTAACGACGTCGACGCCCATCGCAGCCGGGTGGAGCACAGCTTCGCTCCGCGCGCCTCGGGACCGCTGGCGGGGCGAGCCTGAAAGTCATCATTTGATGATCGTCGGCCAGGGTTTCGTCCCGCCGACCGGACTGTTACAGCCGTTGCCAGTCCGCGACGAGGCCTTGCGCCGTCGCTCCGCAAAGCGGTTTTTCCTCCCATGATTTCTGCTGTTCGCGCCGCGTCTCTCGCGTCCGCCTCCCTGTCCGTGCTCGCTTTCGCCGCGCCTGTTCTGGCGGATGCGCCCGCTGACGCCGGACCGACCCAGGTGTCCGAGATCGTGGTGACGGCCGAGCGCCGCGAAGCGCCGCTGGCGGCCACGCCCCTGTCGCTGACGGTGGCCGCCCAGCCCCTGCTGGACGGCGTCGGCGTGCGCGACATCAAGGATCTGCAGATCCTGGCGCCGGGCCTGATCGTGGCCTCGACGTCGAACCAGACCTTCACCACCGCCCGCATCCGCGGCGTCGGCACGGTGGGCGACAATCCGGGCGTGGAAAGCTCGGTCGGCGTCATGATCGACGGCGTCTATCGCCCGCGCAACGGCGCGGCCCTGGGCGATCTGGGCGAGGTGGAACGCATCGAGGTGCTGAAGGGCCCGCAGGCGACCCTGTTCGGCAAGAACACCTCGGCGGGCGTCATCAACGTGGTCACCGC
The DNA here is from genome assembly GCF_047716865.1 of Brevundimonas sp. S1H14. Lineage (NCBI taxonomy): Bacteria > Pseudomonadati > Pseudomonadota > Alphaproteobacteria > Caulobacterales > Caulobacteraceae > Brevundimonas > Brevundimonas sp. S1H14. The sequence continues at coordinate 946,184 of NZ_CP136679.1, forward strand.
CGCCCCTTCGTTCGACGCGCGCATGGCGGGCGAGGCGACGTTCGGCGACTATGGGACGCATGGCGGCTCGGTCTCCCTGACGGGCCCGATCGTGGACGAGGTTCTGGCCGGGCGGCTGTATGTCGCCGCGCGTCGCCGAGACGGCCTCTATGACGTGAAGACGGGAGCCAAGAAAACGGGGGAGGGCCCGCGCACCTCGACCGACGATCAGACCGAACATTATGACACCGTGCGCGGTCAGTTGCTGTGGCGCGCCACGCCGGACCTGACGGCTCGCCTGACCGCCGACTGGACCGAGCGGGACGAGCGCTGCTGCGTCGGCGTGCAACTGGTCACGGGCGAGACGGCGCCATTGCTGGCGACCTTCGCGTCCGACGGCGGCGTGGCGACGACGCCGAAGCCGTGGGATCGCGTGGCTTATTCGAACCGCGACACCAACACCCGCATCCGCGACAAGGGGCTGGCGCTGCACCTGAACGCCGATCTGGGCTGGGCGACGCTGGAAAGCACCTCGGCGGTGCGTGACTGGCGCGGCGTCATCAGTCAGGACTGGGACTTCACCTCGGCCGATCTGGCCTATCGCCCGGACGACGGCAGCTGGTCGAACCGCTTCCGCACCCTGACGCAGGAGTTCCGCCTGTCGGGTCAGAACGGAAAGCTGGATTGGTCGGCGGGGGCCTTCTTCGCCGATGAGAGGCTGACTCGCCGCGACAGCCTGCTCTACGGCGCCGATTACGAAGGCTACGTCAGCCGTCTGCTGTCGCGCTCGGCGTTGAACCCGCTGGGCGACCCGAACTACGTCTCGACCCTGACCGGCCTGCCTGTCGGCCAAAACTTCGTCGAAGGCGAGGGCCAACTGGATCGCTATTGGCAGACGGCCCGCAGCGCGGCGCTGTTCGGCCAGATCTCCTACGCCGTGACCGACCGCCTGACCCTGACCGGGGGCCTGCGCCGCACCCATGAGACCAAGGAGATGACGGCCGCCTATCACAACACCGACGGCGGGCGGGCCTGCGCGGCGGCGCTGGCCAATGGCGTGAGCAACGCCACCTTGTGCCTGCCGTGGTCTAATCCGGCGTTCAACGGTCTGAGCCAGTCCGAGACGGTCAAGGACGAGGCCTGGACCGGCATGGCCCGCGCCGAGTTCAAGGCGGCGGAGGGGACGCGCCTCTACGCATCATGGTCGCGAGGGCGCAAGAACGGCGGCTTCAACCTGGACCGGGGGCAGACCAATCTGGTCCCCGACGCTTCGCGCGCCTTCCCGGCGGAAAGCGCCGACGCCTCCGAGGCGGGGGTGAAGAGCGTGATGCTGGATCGGCGCCTGCTGGTCTCAGCCGCCGCCTTCCGCCAGACCTATGACGACTTCCAGCTGAACACCTTCCTGGGCACGACCTTCCTGGTCCGTTCCATCCCCGAGGTGCGGGCCAAGGGCGTCGAGGCGGACTTCATGTTCCTGCCGTTCGAGGGCCTGTCGCTGCAGGGCGGCCTGACCTACGCCCAGACGGAATACGGACACGACGCCGTGCCGGGCCTGCCGCTGCTGGCGGGCAAGCGGATGAACTTCGCCCCCCAGTGGAGCGGATCGCTGGCCGGAACCTATGAGCGGCCGGTGGCGGCGGGGTTGACTGGTCGGGTGACGCTGGCGGCCAAATATTCGTCGGAATACAACACCGGCTCGGACCTGGACCCGGCCAAGAGCCAACCGGGCTTCTGGCTGGTCGACGGCCGCGTCGCCCTGGCCCGCGATGATGCGTGGAGCGTCGAGTTGTGGGGCCGCAACCTGTTTGATCAGGACTATCGCCAGGTGGCCTTCGGCGCGCCGTTCCAGACGGGCACGCTGGGCGCATTCCTGGGCGCGCCGCGCACGGTGGGCGTGACCCTGCGGCTCATGCGCTGAGGCCATGAAAAAAGGACGCCGGCGATGCTGGCGTCCTTTTTTAAATTCACGGTCGCGACAGATCAGTTCTTGTCGCGGTCTACAGCCTTGGCCGCGCGCTCGGCCTGGCCGCGCCAGCCATAGCCTTCGCCATGTTTGCCGACGCTGATGAAGGTCGCTTCCTCGGCCTTGTGGAAATATTGCTCGGACACCATCCAGCCCTTGAAGGGACGCAGCACCGACAGGCACATGGCCGCCAGCACCGGGAAGGTCACCAGAAAGTGGACCCAGACCGGCGGATGAACGGTGAACTCGAAGATCATGAAGGCGATCATGCCGACGACGCCGACGGCGCACATGACGAAGAAGGCCGGGCCGTCCGCCGGATCCGCGAAGCTGTAGTCCAGCCCGCATTCGGGGCAGGACTCGCGCAGGCTCAGATAGCCTTTGAACACGGGGCCCTGGCCGCAGCGGGGGCAGCGGGCGCGGATGCCGGTCTTCACCGGGCTGATCGGAGGATAGGCGGGGTCGGACACTAAAACTGTTCCTGCGGCGAACGATGTCCATGATGTCGGCCGTTCGCCATGGGGAAGCAAGCGGGTGTTTTGTCCTATGGGCCGACAGACCCTCGGGTCCGGCCCCGTTAACGACGATTAAAGCCCTTCGCGCGAGCATGCGCGCGTTATGTCCGGGGCCCCCGCCAAGAAGCGCGTTCTGCAGACGACCGTGGCGGCCGCCGCGGCGGGCGTCGTCGTCTTCGCGCCTCTGGCTCCGGCGCCGTCGCTGGCCCAGGCGGGCGCTCCAGTCGAGATCCGCATCGGGGCCAATGCGGGCTTCACGAGGATCGAGTTCGCCGGGGTCGTCGGAGCGCGTGCGCGAGTTCGCCAGGACGGCCGCACGGTCGTGGTCCGCATCGGCACGACCGCCGCCCCTGACGTCAGCCGTCTGCGCGTCGATCCGCCCAAGGGGCTGGAGAAGATCGAGACCCGCGCGGCTCAGGGCGCGACCGAACTGGTCCTGACCCTTGCTGAGGGGGCGGGCGCGACCAGCGGGTCCGCCGACGGCGCGGTCTGGCTGAACCTCTATGCGCCGGGAAAGGACGGCGACGGCCTGCGCCGCTCGCCCGTGCCGATCGGCGGAGCGGTGCCGGTGGCGGCCGAGGCCAAGGGCCAGCAGACCATCATGCGCTTCGACTGGAGCGGTCCGGTCGGCGCGGCTGTCTTCCGGCGCGGCGAGGCGGTCTGGGCCGTGTTCGATCACGCCGCCCGCATGCAGATGAAGGGCGAGGGCCTGAACGGCGCCCGCTGGGCCGCCGGGCCTGACTTCACCGCCGTGCGCATTCCGGTCGAGCCGGGTCAGGCCGTGGCCGCCCGCGCCGAGGGTTCGACCTGGGTGGTGACCATCGGCGGAACCGCCCCTGCTCCCAGCGGCGTGGACATCGAGCGCGACGACGCGGTCAAGGCGTCACTGACCGCGCGCATGGCCGGGGCGACCCGCACCGTCTGGCTGACCGATCCGATGATCGGTGACCGCTTCGCCGCCGTCACCGCCCTGGCGCCGGGCAAGGGGCTGAAAGTCGGGCGGCGTACGGTGGACGCAGGCTTCCTGCCGACCGCCCACGGCCTGGCGGTCGAGACGCCGACCGACGACCTGAGCGTCACCGCCGACGGCGATCTGGTCACGGTGACGCGGCCGCGCGGCCTGACGCTGTCGTCGCCTACTGCGGGGCTGGAACAGGCGACTGAGGGCGCCGACGCCCCGCGCGCCGCGTCACGCCCGGCCCTGATCCCGGCCGACTGGTCCGCCGATGCGGGCGAGGGGGGCTTCATCGCCCGCCATCGCGCCCTGCAGGACGCCGCCGAGCGCGAGAGCGGCCGCGCCGCCGAAGACCCGCGCGCGCCCATCGAGTCGCGGCTGGCCTACGCCCGCTTTCTGGTGGGGCATGGTCTGGGGTTCGAGGCGGTTGGGGTGCTGAACGCCCTGATCAAGCAGACACCCGCCATGCAGGGCGTGGCCGAGGTGCGCGGCCTGCGCGGCGCCGCCCGCGCCTCGATTGGCCGCTTTAACGAGGCGGAGGCTGACTTCTCCTCCGGCGCGCTGGCGGGCGATCCCTCGACCAAGGTGTGGCAGGGCTATGTGGCCGCCCAGCAGGGCGATTGGGCCAATGCGCGGCGGCTGTTCGCGGCCGGCGCAGGCGTGGTCGACGGCTTCGCCCCCGAATGGCGCGCCCGCTTCGGCGCCGCCCATGCGATGGCGGCGGTCGAGACCGGCGACGCTGACGCCGCGCTCGAGCTGCTGGCCTATGTCTTCAGCCAGCCGAACGTCTCGGCGCCCGACCAACTGACTGCCCGTCTGGTGCAGGCGCGCCTGTTCGAACTGGATGAGAAGCCCGAGCGCGCTCTGGCGGTCTATAAGGCGGTGGCGCGCGCCCCGCTGGACGGCATCGCCACGCCCGCGCGTCTGGGCGTCATCAAGCTTGAGATGGCCAAGGGGGCGCTGAAGGCCGACGCCGCCGCCGCCCAGCTGGAGGCGCTGAAATGGCGCTGGCGCGGGGATGCGACCGAGCTGGCGGTGATCCGCACCCTGGGCGAGCTTTACCTGTCTCAGGGCCGTTATCGCGAGGCCCTGACCACGCTGAAGACGGCGGGGTCGAAGATCGTCACCCTGCCGGGCGGCGACCGGCTTCAGGCCGATCTCGACAACGCCTTCCGCGCCCTGTTCCTGGAAGGCGCGGCCGATGGCCTGCAGCCGGTGCAGGCGCTGGCCCTGTTCTTCGATTTCCGCGAACTGACGCCCGTCGGCGCTGACGGCGACGAGATGGTGCGGCGGCTGGCGCGACGCCTGATCGACGTCGATCTGTTGGATCAGGCGGCGGAACTGCTGAAATATCAGGCCGAGAACCGGCTGGACGGGGTGGCGAAGGCTCAGGTTTCGACCAATCTGGCCGCTGTCTATCTGATGAACCGCCAGCCGGAAGAGGCGCTGAAGGCCCTGTGGTCGTCGCGCACGACACTGTTGCCCGCCGCCATGAACCTTGAGCGCCGGGCGCTGGAGGCTCGCGCCCTGATGGAGCTGGGCCGTTATGAGCATGCGCTGGAGGTGCTGGGCAAGGACGCCTCGCCCGCCGCGCGCGACGTGCGCGCCGACATCCTGTGGAAGCAGCAGCAGTGGGGGGCGGCCGCCGCCCTCTACGACCAGCGCCTGGGCGACCGCTGGAAGGAGACGGCCGTGCCGCTCAGCGAGGTTGAGGAGACGCGCCTGATCCGCGCCGGGGCGGGATATTCGCTGGCGCGGGACGCCGGGGCGCTGACCCGTCTGTCGAAGAACTACGCTGGTTTCGCCGAGGGCGCGCGCTCGCCGGGCGCGATCCGGGTGGCGCTGGCGGGGCTGGACGGCGGCGACTCGGGCCGCCCGCAGGACTTCGCCGCCCTCAGCGCCGGGGCCGACGCCTACGCCGGCTGGATCGCTCAGACCAAGGCCGAGTTCAGGGCGAAGACGGGCGCCAATTGAAAAACCCTCTCCCGGCGGGAGAGGGCTTGAGCTTCGGAGAGCCGTAGGCGATCCGCTAAGCGAAAGGGTGAGGGGCTAAGGTTTTCGTTCAGACTCGGAGCGGCGGCTTGCGCCGACTTATGCCGAGAACCCTCACCCTTTCGCCTTCACCAATCGCTGCGCTCTTGGAGGCTCAAGCCCTCTCCCACCGGGAGAGGGAGCCAGAGCGCGTCCGCTCCCCGCGAGGAGGACCGGACGCGCCTGAAAGGCTTAGCCGTTGACGGCGTCCTTCAGCGGCTTGGACACGCGGAAGCGCACGGCCTTCGAGGCCGGGATCTTGATCGTCGCGCCCGTGGCCGGGTTGCGGCCTTCGCGCTCAGCGCGCTCGGCGGTGTCGAACACGCCCAGGTTGGAGATGCGGACGTCGTCGCCCGACTTCAGAGCCTTGTGGATGTTCTCGACAATGGCGGTCAGCACCTTGCCGGCGTCAGCTTGCGAAACGCCCGCGTCCTTGGCGACAGCGGCGATCAGTTCAGCTTGAGTGGTCATGAGGGTATTTTCCCAATGGTGGTCGCCCGGAAGAAAGCGCCGGGCGAGGACCGGGGGATCAACGACGGTTTTTATGAACTTGGCAAGCCCGCATTGGCGTCAAGACCTTGCAGGCTGGGGATTTATCCGGTTCCGGAGGCTCTCTGGAAGCTCTCGACCAGGCTGCCTGCGACCAGTCTCCACCCGTCCACCAGCACGAAAAAGATCAGCTTGAAGGGCAGGCTGACCACCACCGGCGGCAGCATCATCATGCCCATGGACATCAGCACGCTGGCGACCACCAGATCGATCACAAGGAACGGAACAAAAAGAAGAAATCCGATGGTGAAGGCGGTCTTCAGTTCGCTGATCATGAAGGCCGGGGTGACGACCCGCAGGGGCAGGTCCTGCGCGTTCGCCGTGGCCGTGACGCCCGACAGTCGGGTGAACAGGGCCAGGTCGTCGGGCTTCACCTGGGACAGCATGAAGGTTTTTACCGGTTCGGACGCCGCATCGAAGGCCTGAGGCAGTTCCATCTGCTGATCCATCAGCGGACGGACCCCCGAATCATAGGCGTCCTGCCAGGTGGGAGCCATGACGATGGCGCTCAGGAACAGGGCCAGGGACACCAGGACGGCGTTCGGCGGCGACTGCTGCATCCCCAGCGCCGTGCGCAGCAGCGACAGCACCACGACGATCCGCACGAAGCTGGTGGTCATGATGACGATGGACGGGGCCAGCGACAGCACCGTCATCAGCCCGACGAGTTGCACCACGCGCTGCGTCAGGCCCGCGCCGGTCCCCAGGTCGATGTTGATGGCCGATCCGCTTTGCGCCGCCTCCTGCGCCAGGGCGCCCAGCGGCCAGATCAGGCACAGGGCGGTGGTGATCAGCGACAACAGAGCCGCGCGTTTGAGTTCGGCGCGGGTCGGCATGGCGAAGACAGCGGGGCGTTTCACTTCACGCCTCCCGGTTGGCGCGGCTCGATCAGTTCGCGACCCTCGCCCAGCAGGATCAGCCGTTCTTCGTCATCGACGCGGATCAGAACCAGACGGCGCGACGGGTCCAGCACCAGGGTCTCGACGACCTTCATCCGCCGCACCTGTCCCTGCTGGCCCTGAAACCGAGCCAGGATTTCCGGCGCATAGCGGCGCGCCGCCCAGGCGGCTAGGCCGATGATGCCCAGGGTGATGGCCAGGCCGAAGATCGCCCGGAACAGATCAAGGAAGTTCATACGTCGGCAGGCCCCGGCGACGCGGACCGCCGCGACGCTTCGGGACCATGTTTCAACGGACGTGGTTAACGGCGCGTTTAGGGATACGGGATATTAACCATGCAGGCGGCAAATTCTGCCGATCCGTTCGTCCGAGGGATTCGCATGTCCGTCACCGACCTGCCGCTGCTCAATCAGATCAAGGGCCGTCTGGCCTGGCTGGACGACCGTCAGCGGGTGATCGCCGAGAACGTCGCCAACTCCAATACCGCCGGATACATCGCGCGCGACCTGAAGACGCCCGCCGACTTCGCCGCAGCCGTGAAAAAGAACGCCGGGCTGCGCATGACGGCTACCAATGCCCATCACGTCTCCCCGCCCGCGCGGGCGCCGCGCTTCGAGGGGATGGAGTCGCCCGATTCCGAGACTACCCTGGACGGCAATTCGGTCGTGGTCGAAGAGCAGATGCTCAAGATGGCCGAGAGCCGCATGGCCTATGACGCCGCCATCGGCTTCTACCAGAAGTCCATGCAGATGATCCGCCTGGCGGCCAAGAAGCCTGCGGCCTGAGGGGGAGTGAAGCATGCCTGACCCGATCAACAACCGCCCCGTCACGCCGCGCAACACGGCCATGGCGGTCGCGTCGACCGCGCTGAAGGCGCAGCAGTCGCGGATGCGGATCATCGCCGAGAACATCGCCAACGCAGAGTCTACGGCCAACGTCGCGGGCGGCCAGCCGTATCGGCGCCAGATGCCGGTGTTTCAGAGCCGCGACGTGGACGGCGCGACCGGCGTCGCCCTGGCCGAGGTTCGGCCGGATCAGCGTGACTTCCGCATGGACTACGACCCGTCGCACCCGGCGGCGAACGCGGAAGGCTATGTCATGCGGCCCAACGTCGACACCCTGATCGAGGCGATGGACATGCGGGAGGCGCAACGCGCCTATGAGGCCAATCTGAACGTCATCGAGACGGCGCGGAACATGGATACGCGCACCCTCGACATCATCAAGAAATAAGAGGGGCTAAGGCATGAATCCCATCATGGCCGCCCGCGCCTACGCCGCCGTTCAGGGCGGCGGCGGCGTCAACGTCGCCTCTACCGCCAACGCCGCGCCGTCGATGCGCCTGAATCAGGCCGGGGGCTTCGCCGACCTGTTGCAGAACGTCATGACCCAGACGACCGAGGCGACCCGCACGGCCGAGGTCCAGATGGCGCAGTCGGTTCAGGGGCAGGGCAATCTGATCGACGTCGTCACGGCCATTTCTTCGGCCGAGGCTTCGCTGGAGACGGTGATGGCCGTGCGCGATCAGGTCATCTCGGCCTATCAGGAAATCATGCGGATGCCGATCTAGGCTGCCTTTGCCCCTCAATGAGGCTGGCGCGCGCAGGGATCGAACCGGGCCGCCGCACGCTTTCTTTCAGATCAGGAAAGGAAGCGTGATGCTCAAAGACAAGAACTCCTCGGCCATCGTGGCGGTAAAGGATCTTCAGCGGGCGAAGACCTTTTATTCCGATGTGCTGGGACTGAACCTGGCGGACACCGGCATGGATGGCGTGCTGGGTTATCGCACAGGCAATACGTGGCTGACGGTTTATCAATCGGACTATGCCGGCACGAACCGGGCCAACGCCGTGGTCTGGGACGTGGGTGTAGAAGTGGACGATATCGTCGCTGATCTTAAGGCCAAAGGCGTCGCCTTCGAGCGCTATGAGGGCATGGAGCAGGACGGCGACGTCCATGTGGCCGGGCCGCTGCGCCTGGCCTGGTTCAAGGATCCGGACGGCAACATCCTGCACCTGTTCGGCGGCGCCGGGGCAGGTTGAGGCTATCCTTCCAGTGAGACCACCGGCTGGCTGACGGCGGCGCTGCGGCCGCGCGCCTTCAGCCAGGCGCGGATGCGGTTCTGGATCGGCTGGTCGATCAGATAGTGCAGGCCGAAGGCGAAGACGAAAGCCGCCAGCACGCCCAGACCCCACAGGCCCCAGCGCCAGACGTCGCCCAGCGCCAGCTTGCCCGCCAGGGCGTCGGCCAGGCCGAACCAGGCGATGCGCACCACTTCATTCGAGATGAACATGGAGAAGGACACCATCGCCGCCTGCTCGACCAGTTTGGAGGGCTTGCGTCCCGGAACGGCGCCCGCCGCCAGGATGATGATGCTGATGAAGACCAGCGAGATCAGGGCGTGTTTGTCGAAATATTGGACGCCCGCCAGGGCGACGGCGGCCAGCACGCCGGCCCAGCCGGCGACGCGCGGGTTGATCCATACCCCTTGCGCGAACCAGGCCAGCCCCATGCCGAGGATGAACAGGGGCAGGGCGCGCCAGATGCCCAGGTTCAGCGGCATCTGATAGACGGGATATTTCAGGATCGCCCAGCTCAGCTCATTGGCGGCCAGATAGCCGACGACGACCAGGATCAGCGCCGTCCACGGCCCGATCCGGCTGAGGCCGCGCAGCACGAAGGGAAAGGCGACGTAGCAGCCCAGCAGGGCCGAGATCGACCACGTCGGCGCGTTCCAGCCGATGCCGCCGTGCACCCCGAACGACTGCACCAGAGCGACCTGAGCGGGCAACTGATCCCAGGCGAACCACTCGGGATGGTTGGGCGGCATGCCTGCGGCGGTGGCGACGAGCACCAATGCAGCGAGCAGACCCAGGACGATGAGGTGCGCCGGATACACCCTCAGCGCCCGCTTCAGGAAAAAGTCGGCCTTTGACATGCGCCCTGACCCGACCGCCCGACCATAGACGCGCATCAGCACATAGCCGCTGTCGATCAGGAAGAAGTTGGTCAGCAGGAACCCGCCCCGCTCGAACACGGGATGCAGCCCTTCTGCCAGCGGCACGGGCGCCGACATCTGGAAGTGATGGAGGATGATCAGGGCGGCCACGATGAAGCGCAGCGCATCCAGCCACCCGCCGCGCCCGATCGGCGGCGGCTCATTCCGGGACGAAAACACGGCCTGCAGCATGGCGACCCCCCTTGTTCAGAGGGTTTCATGCAGGAAAGAGGCCGTTGGATTGCAAGCCGCTCCCTCCACGTCGCGGGGAGGGAGAATGCGGGCCTAGCCCCGCACCAGCCGCAGGAATTCCTCACGCGTGCGCGGGTCTTCGCGGACGGCGCCCAGCAGGCAGCTGGTGGACAGGCTGGCGCCTGGAACGTCGACGCCGCGCATGGTCATGCAGCTGTGTTCGGCCTCGATGACGACGCCGACGCCGACCGGACGCAGCACGTCCTGGATGGCCTGGGCGATCTCGGACGTCATCTTTTCCTGGATCTGCAGGCGCCGGGCGTAGCCGCGCACCACGCGCGCCAGTTTGGAGATGCCCACGACCCGGTCGGTCGGCAGATAGCCGACGTGCGCCTTGCCCACCACCGGCAGCATGTGGTGTTCGCAGAAGCTGACGAAGCGGATGTCCTTCAGCACGATCAGTTCGTCATAGCCGCCGACCTCTTCGAAGGTCTTTTCCAGATAGTCGCGCGGTTCGACCTCATAGCCCTGAAACAACTCGCGATAGGACTTGGCGACGCGTTTGGGCGTTTCGATCAGACCTTCGCGCGCGGGATTGTCGCCGGCCCAGCGGATCAGGGTGCGGACGGCGGCTTCGGCTTCTTCCTGAGAGACGGGCGGGGTGGGGGCGTGATCGGTCATGAGCGCTTCATAGCGCTGAGGCGTCGTCGAAGGCCAGAGCCGAGCCTGAGCGACTTTTTGTCCAGACGGTTAGCGCGGCGTTAACCATCCTGTCGGCATTTTCTGCCCACTGTCCCGTGTCTGATGTTCGGCGGGGTTTGGGGAACGGCGATGAACGGCGCGGAAGTTCTGGATGTCGGGCGCGACGCCCTGTGGCTGACCATTCAGCTGTGTCTGCCGATCCTGACGGTGGCGCTGGGCGTCGGCGTCTCCATCGGCCTGTTCCAGGCTCTGACGCAGGTTCAGGAACAGAGCCTGGTCTATGCGCCCAAGATCGTGGCCGTCTTCGCCGCCCTGTTGCTGTTTCTGCCGATGATGGGCGCGCTTCTGGGCGGGTTCATGAACGAAATCGCCGCCCGCATCGCGGGAATGTAAGGCGGGGGCAGGCGGGTGGAGCCCTATGCGACGGCGGAGCAGGTCTGGACCGGCGGGCTGATCTTCGCGCGAGTCGGCGCCATCCTGATGCTGCTGCCCGGTTTCGGGGAATCCTATGTGCCGCCGCGAGTGCGCCTGTCGCTGGCGCTGGTGCTGTCGCTGGCCTTGTGGCCCGTCGTGGCCAGCAGTCTGCCGGCCCTGCCCGCCACCCTGGGGGCCACCGTCGGCTGGGTGATGCGCGAGGTCCTGACCGGCCTGGCCATCGGCGCCATCCTGCGCAGTTTCATGACCGCCATGACGACGGCGGGCGAGGTCGTGTCCCTGCAGACCACCCTTGGCTTCTCCCAGACGGCCAATCCGATGCAGGCCCAGCCGGGCACCACCCTGTCGGCCTTTCTGATGCTGCTGGGCGTGACGCTGGTGTTCGCCACCAACACCCATCACCTGTTCATCGGCGGCATGGTCGGGTCCTATGAGGCGATCGCCCCGGCCAAGCCGCTGATCGTGTCGGACTTCACCCAGATGGCGATCCGCACCCTGAGCCAGAGTTTCACGCTAGGGGTGCAACTGGCGGCGCCGGTGCTGGTCTTCGCCCTGATCTTCAACCTGGCTTCGGGGCTGGTCGCGCGCGTCATGCCCAGCTTTCAGGTCTATTTCGCCGCCGCGCCTTTAAGCGTCGTTCTAGGGCTGTCGGTGTTCGCCCTCAGCCTGGGAGTCCTGGGGACCGTCTTCATCGACCGCTATCGCTCGGTGGCGGCCTTCTTCACGGGAGGCGCCGTTGGCTGACGGTCCCGATCCCGAGTCGAAAACAGAAGAAGCCACCCCGCGAAAACTCGAACAGGCGCGCAAGAAGGGCGATGCCGCCAAGTCGCCGGACGTGGCCCAGGCCCTGTCTCTGGCGGGCGCGGCCTGGGTGCTTCTGGCGGGCGGCGGCATGTTCGCCACGCAGATTGCGGAGGGGTTGATGCCCTTCCTGTCGCAGCCGCACGCCATGATCGGCGGGCTGGAGGCAGGCGCCGGCATCGAGATCGGGATGCGCGCCGTCTGGGTGGTGACGCCCTTTCTGGCGGCGGTGTCGTTCGCCGTCATACTGGGCGGCGTTGGGGGCAATCTGGCGCAGTCGGGCCTGATCTTCACGGCCGAGAAGCTGAAACCCAAATGGTCCAAGGTGAACCCGCTGGAGGGGTTCAAACGCATCTACGGCCCCGACGGCGTGGTGCAGTTCCTCAAGACCTTCATCAAGCTGGTCGCCATCGGCGCCGTGTGTTTCTGGGTGCTGAACCCGCATGTACGCGAACTGGAGGAACTGGCCGCCATGAGCCCGGCCTACATCCTGCCGTTCGCACGGGACCTGGCGCTGGCGTTGATGGTGTCGGCCCTTGTGTTCCTGGGACTGACGGCGGGCATGGACTATCTGTGGCAGCGGATGCGCTTCGCCAAGCGGATGCGGATGACCAAGGAAGAGCTGAAGGACGACTTCAAACAGTCCGAAGGCGACCCCCATGTGAAGGCCAAGCTGCGCCAGATCCGCATGCAGCGCGGACGCCAGCGGATGATGCAGGCCGTGCCGGACGCCACCGTCATCATCACCAACCCGACCCACTATTCAGTGGCCCTGCGCTATGAACCGGATCAGGGCGACGGCGCGCCCGTCTGCGTCGCCAAGGGCGTGGACGCCCTGGCCCTGCGCATCCGCGAAGTGGCCAGAGAGCACGAGGTGCCGATCATCGAGAACGTTCCCCTGGCCCGCGCCCTCTATGCGGCGGTCGAGGTCGATGATGTGATCCCTCGCGAACATTTCGAGGCGGCGGCCAAGGTCATCGGCTTCGTTATGCAGCAGAGGAAGCGGCGGTGAGGGGCGAGGGTATCGTCTCTCCCTCCCCTTCATGGGGAGGGTGGCTGAGGCCGTCAGGCCGAAGTCGGGTGGGGGCGTCTTGGCTGGTCAAGCGCGGCATCCAGCATCACCTCGCCCTCCCCACCCGGTCGCTGTGCGACCACCCTCCCCATGAAGGGGAGGGAGAGGCGTCGCGGCTGCGCGTTAGGGCGCGCGAAAGAGCTTCGGTATGCTGACGAACCCTGATTCGCGCGGGCGAGACGCCATGATGATTTCCCGACCCCAAGACAGGTTGAAGGCGCAGGCGACGCGCCGCCCGACGTTCGATCCCCTGCTGGTGATCATGGCCGTGGGCTTCACCCTGGCGGTCGCCGCCATCGCCTATCCGGCCTTTCGGGCCAACGCCTTCAGCGCGCCGGGCCTGATGCTGATCTTCGCGGCGGGCGCCACGGCGCTGATCTGGCTGTTCGCCTTCGGTCGGGCCGAGGTGCGGCGCGCCAATGGCGATACGGCGGTCGAGATGCTGGACGCCCTGGCGGAGCCCGCCGCTCTGGTTTGGCCGTCGGGACAGGTGCTGGCCTACAACGCCGCCTGGGCCGAGGAGAACGGAACCGTCACAACGCTTCCGCGTGGGAAGTCGGCCCAGGCCCTCTACATGGCCTTCGCACAGGCGCGTGAGGGCCAGCAGGGGCGCGCCATCGTCCAGATCGGCCCGCGAGAGAAAGAGGTGCTGATCGGCCAGGCCGGGCAGGGGCGCTTCCTCGTTCGCGCCGCGCCTGACGCCGTCCTGCCGCTGGCCCCCAGCGCGCCCGTCGCGCCTCAGCCCGCCGCCCCGACGGGCGAGGCCCGCGCCATGGCCGCCGGGGCGCCTTTCGGCTCGGCCGTGATCGGCGGCGAGGACCTGTTCGCAGGCCGGGCTGAGGAGCCGAATGCGGCGATGGCCCTGCTGACCGGCCCGGCCGCTTCGGGCGACGCTGCCTTCGGCCACCTGTTCGATCCGGCGGGCGTGGCCGAGGCCAGGGTCAAGCTGGAGGCCGGATCGTCCGGCCCGATCGAACTGATCGCCCGCGCCCACCCGGATCGCCAGTTGCACCTCTATGTCGCGCCCGAAGACGACAGACGCCGCGTCTGGCTGTTCGACGTGGCGGCGCAGAAGTCGATGGAGCTGCAGTTGTCGCAAGCCCAGAAGATGCAGGCCGTAGGCCAGCTGGCGGGCGGGGTGGCGCACGACTTCAACAACCTGCTGACGGCGATCCAGCTGCAGCTGTCGGGCCTGCTGGAGCGGCACCCGGTCGGCGACCCCTCCTATGAAGGTCTGAACGAAATCCGCCAGACGGCCATCCGCGCCGCCGATCTGGTGCGCAAGCTGCTGGCCTTTTCGCGCAAGTCGACGGTGCGGCGCGAGCGGCTGGACCTGGGCGAGCTGGTCGGCGAGTTCGCCGTGCTTCTGCGTCGTCTGCTGCGCGAGGACGTGCGGCTGGAGACCGACTACGGCCGCGACCTGCCGCTGGTGCTGGCCGACAAGAGCCAGCTGGAGACGGCGGTGATGAACCTGGCCGTCAACGCCCGCGACGCCATGCGCGGCGTGGTCGAGCCGGGCGCGGGCGTCGTCACCATCCGCACCCGCCGCCTGACGGGCGCCCAGGCCCGCGACCTTGGCTGGCGCGAGGCCACCGAGGACGTCGCCCTGATCGAGGTGTCGGATACCGGCCCCGGCGTGCCGACCGCCCTGCTGGACAAGATCTTCGAGCCGTTCTTCACCACCAAGGCGGTGAACGAAGGGACGGGCATGGGCCTGGCCACCGTCTACGGCATCGCCCAGCAGGCGGGCGGCCACATCACCGTCGCCAATCTTGAGAATGCGGGCGCCGCCTTCCGCATCTTCCTGCCCGCCGCCACGGCCGAGGAGCTGGTCGAGGCCCCGGTGGTCGAGAAGGTCGTCAAGGCGCCGCGCGACCTGTCGGGCGCCGGCCGCATCCTGTTCGTCGAGGACGAAGCCGCCGTGCGCGGTATCGCCGCTCGTCTGCTGCGCCAGCGCGGCTATGAGGTGATCGAGGCCGCCGACGGCGAGGAGGCCCTGATCCTGGCGGAAGAATGGGCGGGCCAGATCGACATGCTGATCTCGGATGTCATCATGCCGGGGTTGGACGGTCCATCGCTGCTGCGCAAGGCGCGGCCGTTCCTTGGCGACGCGCCGGTGATGTTCATCTCGGGCTATGCCGAGAGCGATTTCTCGGACCTGCTGCAGGACGAGGTGGGAGTATCCTTCCTGCCCAAGCCTCTGGATATCAAGACCCTGGCCGAACGGGTGAAGCAGGAGCTTCACGCGAGCTGATGCAGGGCGAGGGCGTCAGGCCCTGAGGTCGAGCCTATCTTCCGACGACCAGCGGCGCTCCCGCGCAGCTTCGTGCAGGGTGTCGGCGAGATCGAGCAACTGATGACGGCGCAGACGTGGAATCACTTCCAGCAACCGCAGGCGCAGGCTTTCCGCTTCGGCGTCGGAGAGGAAGGCGTCGCGAGAACGGACAGGCATGATGCGCCGTCCTTGAAAAGCGACCGCAATGACGGTCCGGGGCGCTCGGAAAACCGTTATTTGCCGCTTTAGGTTCCGAAAAACGGCCTTGGCTCGACAATTGTGAACAAAGGCGCCGTTCAAGGCTTGGGTATGTCGCGCGCGGCCCTAGATAGGGTCCAGAGGAATCACACGCCGTAAAGAGGAGTCTCCCATGGCCTTCACCCTGCCCCCGCTGCCCTACGCCTATGACGCGCTGGAGCCGGCCATCGACAAGGAGACGATGACCTTCCACCACGACAAGCATCATCAGACCTACGTCGACAATCTGAACAAGGCGATCGACGCCGACGCCTCGCTGCAGGGCAAGTCGCTCGAAGACCTGTTCGCCCAGATGTCGAAGCTGCCCAAGGCGGTCCGCAATAACGGCGGCGGCCACTGGAACCACAGCCTGTTCTGGGAACTGCTGGCCCCGGCCGACAAGGCGGGCGCGCCCTCGGCCGAACTGGCCGCCAAGATCGACGCCGAACTGGGCGGCATGGACAAGTTCAAGGCTGACTTCGACGCCGCCGGCGCCGGTCAGTTCGGCTCGGGCTGGGCCTGGCTGATCCTCCAGGACGGCAAGCTGAAGGTCACCTCGACGCCGAACCAGGACAACCCGCTGATGGACCTGGCCGACGAGAAGGGCGCCGTCCTTCTGGCCGCCGACGTGTGGGAGCACGCCTACTACCTCAAGTACCAGAACCGCCGCGTCGACTACCTCAAGGCCTTCTGGTCGGTGGTGAACTGGAACAAGGTCAACGAACTGTACGAAGCCGCCAAGGGCTGATCGCCCGGCGTCTGAGCGCTTGATCTGCGGCCGCCGTTTCCGATGGGAAGCGGCGGCCGTTCTGCTTAATCTCCCTGCTTGGCCATGAGGGGGGCCAACAGCGTCTCGCCGTCATCCAGCGCCCGCCTCTGCATGGCGGCGGGATCAAGGATCCGGCCGTCCAGAATGATCTGGCGCAGGCGGCGGGTGGCGCGGATATCCTGCGACGGGTCGCCGGCGACCACCAGCAAATCAGCGCGGCGTCCGACGGCGATGAAGCCGATATCCTTGCGCTGAAGGATGTCTGCTGCGGACCCGGTCGCCGCCGACAAGGCCTGAAGGGGGCTCAGGCCCGCACGGGTCATCAACTCCATTTCCAGATGAAGGCCGCCGCCCGGCAGGTTGTAAGCGCCTGCGGGCGTGTCGGAGCCAGCGCCTATGCGGCCGCCCAACTGGGCCAGGCGCACCATCACGGCGGCGCCGATGCGGGCGTCCAGCTTCGCCTTTGCGTTGCTCCCAGGGCTGCTATGAAAATGCTGATGGATGCCGCGCCATTGCTGGTCCAGGCCGTCGCGGACCGTCCCCCGCGCGGCGCCTAACGGCAGTTCGGACAAAACCGGCTCGGGCGATTCCGGCTCGGCCGTGAAGTGAGAGACGGACAGGGTAGGCACCAGCGCCGTCTTCGCCGTCAGCAGGGCGCGGGCAAGCTGATCAATCAGAGCGGGATCGAGAGCGTCCTTCTCCAGGTCGCCGCCCAGACGCTGGTAGGCCAGGGCTGCGCCGCTGGCGTGCTCGAGACTATCAATGCCCAGAGCGGCGGCCTCAAGCAGATCGACCTCGGCGGCTACGAGTCCGCGCGTCGAGGCCATGCCCAGATCGGCCATTGTAGGCAGACCCAGCGTCCTGGCGCGCTGGACGGCGGCGGCGAAGGCGTCAGGCGGCAACTGTTCGTACAGCTTGACCCAGTCGGCCCCTTCCGCCGCCAGGGCGTCGACGGCGGCGATCGCCTGTTCGGGCGTCTCGGCGATCAGCAGTTCAACGCCTTCCAGCGACAGGCCATCGGCCGGGCGGGCCGGTGAGGGCGCGCCGGGCTCTGCTTCGGGATAGAAACGTTTGATGATGCTGTTATCGCCGTCCAGCATTGGGCCGGCCCAAATCAGACGGGTCTGCGGCGCAGGCAGAGCCTGAAGGGCGCGGACCATAGCAAGGTCGGTGTTGGCGGATCGCACCGTGGTCACGCCCGAAGCCAGGAACCAGCCATAGTAGTGGGGGCGCGGGTGGGCGTGCAGATCGATCAGGCCGGGCATGATGCTGCCTTCGCCCGCGTCGATGAAAACGGCGCCGGGAGGCGCGGGACAATCGTCCGCCCTGCCGACGCAGGTGATGACGCCGTCGATCGCCACGACCCGACCTTCAGGGATGGGCGCCGCGCCCGAGCCGTCGATGATCCGCCCCGAGAGCGCCACAGCGTAAGGTCGGTCGGCCTCGCCGGCCTGCGCCGCCGCCGTCGTCAGAACGGTCAGGGTGGCCGCCGCCGTAAGCCAAAGCTTTTTCATGATGTTGTCAGCCTCCCGAGCTGTTTCTTCTTGCTCGGACAACTGCACGGGACGGGGCTGCGGGCTCAAGTTTCCTTTCTGTCATGCAGGGACCAGAATGGTCGGGGACATTGACTCCGCGGCGCGTCGCCTTCATAAGCCCGCCCTTCTCGCATCGGGTTCGTCCCGAGGCGCGATGTCTATTACGGACGATGCGTGGACCGCCGTTGAGATCGCCGCTCCAATCGGGGAGGGGCCGGGCCGCATCATGATGAAGAGTGACATATGTCCAAGCGCCACAGCGCCAAGTACAAACTCGACCGGGCCATGGGTGAAAACCTGTGGGGTCGCGCCAAGTCTCCTGTCAACAAGCGCTCCTACGGCCCCGGCCAGCACGGTCAGCGCCGCAAGTCCAAGGTTTCTGACTTTGGTCTGCAGCTGAAGGCCAAGCAGAAGCTGAAGGGCTACTACGGCAACATCACCGAGAAGCAATTCGCGGCGACCTACGCCGAAGCCGCCCGCCGCAAGGGCAACACCTCGGAAAACCTGATCGGTCTGCTGGAATCGCGCCTGGACGCCATCGTCTACCGCGCCAAGTTCGTGCCGACCGTCTGGGCCGCCCGTCAGTTCGTCTCGCACGGCCACGTCACCGTCGACGGCAAGAAGGTCGACATCGGTTCGTACCGCGTCAAGCCGGGCCAGGTCATCGAGGTCAAGGAGAAGTCGCGCAACATGGCTCTGGTGCTGGAAGCCCAGCAGTCGAGCGAGCGTGACCTGCCTGACTATCTGGAACTGGGCGATCGCGGTTTCTCGGTCCGTTACGGCCGCGTGCCGGAACTGTCCGACGTTCCGTACCCGGTGAAGATGGAGCCGAACCTGGTCGTCGAATACTACTCCTCGTAAGTTCGACGGATCAGCCAAGGTTCTTGGCCACGGTTCTTTGGAAGGCCCCGGCGTCGCCGGGGCCTTTCTTTGTTCATATTGCGGCCCTGACGGTTCACTTTCGGGCCAATTGCGCGCACAATGGATAATCAACAGGGTCGCGCCCAGGGAGGCCGAACATGAGAAGGTCTTTCTTTGGTCTGGTTCTCGCTGCCGGGCTCGCCGCCTGCGCCCATGCGCCGGGTGAGCTGGTGAGGACCGAAGGCATGCCGGGCCAGCTGGAACCGATCCACGCCGCCGCCTTCACGCGCGACCTGGCGGTGTTTCGCGTCAGCTCCAACGGCTGCACTGACAAGGGCGACGTGAAACCCTTCATCACCCGGTTGAAGGATTCGGCGGTCATCACCTTGCGCCGCCTGGATGAGGATCGCTGCACCCGCCCGGTCAAGGACGGCGTCCAACTGCAATGGACCTTCGAGGAACTGGGCCTGCCGCCGGGCGCCAATGTGGTCGTCAACAACCCTTATCTGCTGAACGGCGACGAGGGCGTGGCCCAATAGGCCGCAGTTCCAGGCCCCAGGCGCGCTGAATCTTCACCCTTCGTTAGCCACGCTCGGACAGTCGGGTTTAAGGCCTGAGCCATAGAACGGCAGGCTGTTTTTTCCTGCTTGGCGTCTCCCCCGCATGCGTGTTCTTTCGTGTCTGACCGATGACCACCATTTCGGTCTGGTGGCTCTGGCCGCTTTTATCTGTCTGGTTGGCAGCTGGATCACCAGCGGCCTTCTACGCAGAGTCCGTGATGAGCGTGGCGTCTCCCTGGCGTCCTGGCTCTTCCTGGGGGCGCTGGCGGGCGGCGCCACCATCTGGTGCACCCACTTCGTCGCCATGATCGCCTACCGGCCGGGCGTGGATATCGCCTATGAGCCGCTGTTGACCGGCGTCTCGCTAGCCATCGCCATTGTGGGTGTCGGCCTGGCTCTGGGCGGGGCGACGATCCGCGGACGTTTCGCGCCTGCCCTTGGCGGGGCGGTGTTCGGACTGGCGGTCGCCGCCATGCACTTTGTCGGCATGGCCGCCATGGCGGTGGAGGGCGTGGTGCACTGGTCCTACGCCTATGTCGCCGCCTCCCTGATCGGTTCGGTGGTGTTCGGCGCCGCCGCCTTCCAACTGAGCGCCTGCGAACAGGATCGGTTCGCCCGCATGAAAGGCGCTGCGGCGATGGTTCTGGGCATCGTCTGCCTGCACTTCACGGCGATGGCGGCGATGACCATCATTCCCTTCGCCGCCGCAGACGGCGTGCTGACTGGCGAGGATGCGCAGCATGTGCTGGCGCTGGGCGTCGCCGGGGTGGGCCTGCTGGTGCTGGGGGCGGGCGCCGCCAGCCACGTTCTGGACCGTCAGGCGCACGCACTGCACCGTGAACGTCAACAATATCTGATCGATAGCAGCGTCGACGGCATGGCCATCGAGCGCGACGGCGCCATCATCGCCGCCAATGAAGTCCTGGCGACCCTGCTGGGAGTCGAGCGCGAAGTCCTGATGGGGGCGAGTCTGGAGCAATGGGTCGAGGACGCGCATCGTCTCGCCGACGGCGCCATGGCCCAGACCGTGCTGCGGTCCGACGTCGGAGACGTCGCCATCGAGCTGTCGGCCCGTCGCGACCAGACCACCGGCGGGCGCACCATGATCTATGCGGTGCGCGACCTCCGCGACCGGATGGCTCAGGAGCGTCGGATCGCTCATCTGGCGCGGAACGACAGCCTGACCGGCTTGCCTAACAGGGCTTCCTTCCTGGAACGGCTGACCCGGCTGAAGAAGACGGCGGCGGAAGGCGAGAAGCTGGCCCTGTTCGCGCTGGATCTGGACCGCTTCAAGGAGGTGAACGACCTGTACGGCCACGCCGTCGGCGATCGGCTTCTGTGCGTCATCGCCGAGCGGATGAGGGCGGCCCTGCAGGAGGGCGAGTTCATTGCGCGCCAGGGCGGCGACGAATTCCTGGCTCTGGCGTCTGTCTCGAACCGGGACGAGGCTCTCGCCGTGGCCGAACGTCTGCGACAGGCAGTGATCGAGACCGTGACCATCGAGCACGCCGACCTGTCGTGCGGCGCCAGCATCGGTGTTTCCCTGTGGCCTGAAGACGCCCAGGACGTCTCCACCCTGATCAACAACGCGGATCTGGCCATGTATCGCGCCAAGGCCTCTTTGACCCAGGATGTCTGCTTCTATGAAGCGGACATGGATCAGGCCGTCCGCGCGCGCCGCCGCGTCACCCAGGCGCTGCGCGAGGCGCTGGAGCGCGAACAGTTCGAATTGCACTATCAGGTGCAGGCCTCGGTCGAGACGGGCCGGGCCACCGGCTATGAAGTCCTGCTGCGCTGGAAGAACGACGAAGGCCGCTACACGTCGCCTGCGGACTTCATTCCCGTGGCCGAGGAGACCGGGCTCATCCTGCCGATCGGCGAATGGGTCCTGCGTCAGGCCTGCCGACAGGCCGCCGCCTGGGCCGAGCCGCACCGCATTGCGGTCAATCTGTCGCCGGTCCAGCTGAGCCATGTCGACCTGCCGCGTCTGGTGCATCAGATCCTGATGGAGACCGGCCTGTCGCCGTCGCGTCTTGAGCTTGAGATCACCGAGACGGCGATGATCACCGACATGGAGCGCACCACCCATGTGCTGCGTCAGCTGAAGGCGCTGGGCGTCACCATCGCCATGGATGATTTCGGAACCGGCTATTCCTCGCTGTCGACGCTGAAGGCCTTCCCCTTCGACAAGATCAAGCTGGATCGCTCCTTCATGCTGGAGCTGGACGGGGCGGCGCCCCAGTCGCGGGCCATCATCCGCGCCGTCCTGACGATCGGCGAAAGCCTGGCGATCCCGGTTCTGGCCGAGGGTGTCGAAACCGCCGAGCAGTTGGCCTTCCTGCGCGCTCAGGGCTGTAATGAGGTTCAGGGCTATCTGCTGGGCCGGCCCCAGCCGGAAGCTGACGCCCTGTCGCAGGGCGCCGCCATGATCCCGGCAGCCCCGATGCGGGCAGCAAGAGAGGCCGCCTGAGGCGGGCGTTCGCAGCCTTTCCGATTATTCACGTGATCCAGAACCGCGACGCTGGCAGTGTCGGGTCAATCAACACGGGAAAATCCTATGCGTCGTCTCATCATCGCTCTCGCCGTCGCTGCGGTCGCCGCGCCCATGCTGTCGGGCTGCATCATCATCGCCACCGAGAAGCCGACCACGCGCGTCATCCACTCGGCCCCGGCTGAGGCGAACTGATGCGTCTGGCTGCTGTTGCGGCTGCGGCCGCCCTGCTGCCCCTGCTGGGCGGCTGCGTCATCTATTCGAACGAGGGGGGCGAGAAGGTCTCCATCGTCACTGATCAGGGGGCGACGCGCGCCGAGGCGCTGGAAGCCGTGCGCAAGGTCGACTTCGACGGCCAGCGGCTGAATGTCGTGGTCGGCTCCAACGGCTGCACTGAAACCTCCAGCTTCGAGGTCAAGATCAAGGACGGCGATCCGGCCGAACTGACCTTGACGCGCCGTACGCCGGACCTGTGCAAGGCTCTGGTTGCGGAAGGCGTGACGGTCAGCTGGACCTACGCTGAACTGGGTCTTGAGCGCGGCCAGCCGGTGCGCGTGCTGAACCCGATCAGCCTGTAAAAGCCGAAAACTAAGCCTGAAACGGCCCCAGCATCTCAGCCGGGATGCGGGCCGGGCGCAGGGTCTTGGCGTCGACCAGACACCATTCAGACAGCCCTTGAGCGCACAGGCGCCCTTGGGCGTCTTCGATGCGGACATAACGGTTGAAGCGCGGCCCCTGCGGGTCGCCGACCCAGGTGCGGGCGATCACGCCTGTCGCGCCCGGTTCGATGGCGCGCATGTAGTCGATCTCATGACGCAGGGCCAGCCAGGCCCATCTGGCGCGCGTTTCCTCGTCGAAGCGCGCGTTCCAGTGCGCCGTGCCGACATCCTGCAGCCAGCCGACATAGACGACGTTGTTGACGTGGTTGTTCTCGTCGATGTGTTCCGGCCGCACGTCCAGCGGAACGACGAAGACCTCGCGGTCCTCACGCGGCTGAAGCTGCGGCCGGGCCATCGGTCAGGCTTCGCCCATCTTACGCTTCACCAAGGGCGACGCCCTTCTCGGCCATCAGGGCCTGAAGCTCGCCCGACTGGAACATCTCGCGCACGATGTCCGAGCCGCCGACGAATTCGCCCTTCACATAGAGCTGGGGGATGGTCGGCCAGTCGGTGAAGGCCTTGATGCCTTCGCGCAGGGCTTCGTCCTGCAGCACGTCCACGCCCACGAAGGGCGCGCCGACGTGATCCAGGATCTGAACGGCCAGCGAGGAGAAGCCGCAGCGCGGCGAGTCCGGCGTGCCCTTCATGAAGAGCACCACGTCATGCTCAGCCACCGCCTGGGCGATGAAGGCGTGGACGGGATCGGCGGCGGTTTGTTCGGTCACTGTGTCGAAACCCTTCTTGAGGAGCCCGTGAGCTAGGCGCCCTTTGGGGCCGGGTCAAGGCCGGGCCAGCACAGGGGCAGTGCGGGGCGGACTTTGCGGCTCAGGCGGAATGCGTGCTGGCGGTCAGCCGCTCGGCCCGCTCCGCCAGCGTCTGGGCGCCGTATTCGCGCGCGGTCTGGGCGGCTTCGGTCAGCATCAGGCCGACGCCGCGCGGGCTTTCGCCGGTCCACCGCGCCCTTGCCAGGGCGACCCGCGCCAGGCCGATCTGTTCGGCGGCCCAGTCCAGCGGCGTGGCCGTGACCGAAGGCCGCGCCAGACGGCGCCGCAGGCTGGTCTCGATATCCAACAAGGCGGTCAGGTCGCCGGCGGCGCTGGCGCGGGCGGCGTCCTGTGACACGCGCTGTTCATGGGCCATGGCGCCCAGGATCAGGCCGCCGCCTTCTGTCAGGGCCTCGGCCTGGATCAGCACCACCGACGGCAGGGTCTCGCGCTCGGCGCGCATGACCTGAATGGCGGACCAGTCCAGCGGGCTGTGATCGGGCGTGAACAACTGGGCGGCGACATCGAACATGGCCTGCGCCTGATCGCGGGCGGCCGGGGCGTCGGCGACGGCCGCCAGGGCCGCCATCCCCGCCGCGCAAAGGGCCAGAGCGCGGGCGCGGCTCAGCGGCCTCTGTTCCGGAGCGGCCGCCTCGACCAGGGCGCGCAGGTCGCGCCCGGCCTGATCCAGCATCTGGGGATCGCGCGCCGTCAGGCCGATCTCCAGCACCAGGGCGGCGCGGTCCAGTCGTATCTCGTCTTCCAGAGTGCGCGGGCCCTTCAGATTGGCCAGGGCGGTTTCCAGCAGGCTGGCGGCCTCGTTCATCTCCGACAGGCGGCCGGACAGAAGCGCCAGCCGCGAGCGCAGTCGGGCGTGCAGCGCCGCAGCCGCCGCCACCGTATCCACACGTCGCGCCGCAGGCAGGTCGCTCAACAGGTCGAGGGCGGCGGTCAGCCGTTCCGGCCCGCCGCGCAGGTCGAACGCCAGCATGGCGCTTGTCGCCAGATCCAGGGCGGCGCGCACCGCCTGATCGCCGTTGGCGGCGTGTTTGGCGGCGTCGCGGCCGCTGCTTTCGGCCCGCTCCACGCTGGCGGCCGCGCCGCAGCGGCGGGCGTGCTCGCGCCATAGGGCGGCGGCGCGCAGGGCTGCGTCGAACGGACGGGGGCATGAGACGCGCCCGGCGTCGGTGGATTGCTGGCGCGCCTCGACCTCGACCAGACCCACGCCGATCAGCTCCAGCCAGCCAAGGTCGTCGCTGTCGCGCGCCTTCTCGAACAGCCGTCTGAGATCTCTGCCGAATTCGAACATTCGCCTGTATCGCCGCCTGCATCGTCCCGCTTCGGGATCAAGAGGATGATCCCGGCATCGACCAAGCAAACGCAGCGCCGTTGGAACGGTTCGCCTTGGCTATGAAGACAAATTGTCGGGCGGGCGTCAGCGCGGGCCTCGGTCCTGCGGCGTCGCAGCGCCCCTCAGCCCAGGCGGGGCGCCTTCTGGCGGCAGCGCTGCAGGGTGGCGCGGGCCTCGGATTCCCCGGCGGAAAGGCGACGCACGGCGTCCAGACGGGCGCGAGTCTGTTCCGTTTCGGCCACGGCGGGATTGCGTCCGGCGACAGTCGCCGCCTGCATGGCCGCCAGCGACCAGTAGAGGGCGGCGTCATAGAGGGAGCGGCCATAACGGCTCTCTCCGCCCTCCAGTTCGGAGGCCGCCTGTGTCAAACCGGCGCAACGCACCGCCTCGTCATAGGAGACGAGCCGGGCGCTGGGCGCTGGGGTCGCAGCCTGGGGCGAGGTCTGGGCCTGCGCCGAGGTCTGGGCCAGCGCCATGGCGGCGGTGACGGCAAGGATGAACATCAGAACTCCACAGGCGCGGGGAGCGCCGAACTGGCCCTACTAGAGAACCACGTCCCCGCGAAGGATGAAAGACGTGTTCAGCTAAGCTTCAGGTTGCATCCGGGGCCTTCGGCATGGCGCGGCCCTGATCTGCGAGCCAGCGCAGGAACTGACGGCGGCCTTTCGACATCTCGCCTGCGCCCGGAATGGCGGCCACAGCGCCCTCGTCGCGGGCGAAGCCGAACGGCGCCAGCAGCCGCCCGTCCGCCACCGCCTCGGCCGTCAGCGCCCACGGCAGGACCGCCGCGCCCCAGCCCGCCAGGGCGCCGTCCAGCGCAAAATGCAGATGGGCCACAGGACGCTCGTGCGCATCGGGCAGGCGCCGATCCGTCAGGCGGGCCCAGTCCTTCCACGCCGACAGATGGGTGCGCGGGGCCAGACGCGGCGCGTTCAGGACGTCCATCCGCGCATCGCGCCGGATCAGGGCTGGGGCGATCACCGGCCCGATCGCATTGGGAATGACGCGAAGGGCGCCCAGACTGTCGATGCGCGAGGCGTCCAGCAGCCGCAACAGCACATCGGCCCCTCGGCGGCTGACGGCGTGGGGCGCCAGTTCGACCAGATGAACCCGCACCTGCGGATACAGGCGGTTGAAGTCCGCCAGCCGGGGGATCAGCCATTTGACCGCCAGACTGGCGTTGGCGGCGACATTCAGGTCGCGCCCGTCGCCCCGCGCCTCGGCCACGGCGGCGGCGATCTGGTCGAAGGCGACGGTCAGTCCGGGCAGGAGGCCCTGCCCCGCCTCCGTCAGCGTCAGGGCGTGACGCGGCCCCTCGAACAGGCGCAGGCCCAGTTGCGTCTCCAGCGCCTTGACCTGTCGGCTGACGGCGCTGTGGGTGACGTTCAACTCAGCCGCCGCGCGGGTCGCGCTGCCGGTGCGCGCCATCGCCTCGAAGGCGCGCAGGGCGTTCAGCGAAGGCAGAGGCGCTGAGGCTGTGAGGTTTTCGAACATCTCGCGTTCGATAGGTCGCTTTCGCCACGCGGGCAAATCCGCTGACACAGCGCGCCATGTCGCGCCTCGCCGTTTCTCGCCTGATCATTCCCGTTCTGGGCCTTGGGATGATCGTTTCCTTCGCCTCCAGCTACTATCTGCTCGGCGTGCTGGCCGAGCCCTTGGCGGTGGGCGTGGGTACGACGCCGGGGGTGGTGTTCACGGCCCTGTCGGGCGCATTTCTGGTCTCGGCGGCGCTCAGCCCGTTCGGCGGGTGTTGGATCGACCGGCGCGGCGGGCGCGAGGTGTTGTCGGCGGCTGCTTTGATCTTCGCTCTGGCGCTGATCCTGCTGGGGCTGGCGCGCGATCCGGTCGTCATGGTCGCGGGCGTGCTGATGCTGGGGGCGGGCATGGGCGTGGGGCTGTACGGCCCCGCCTACGCCGTGCTGGTGGCCCTGCATGGCGAGGCGGCGAAGAAGCCGATCACCGCCGTCTCTCTGCTGGGGGCCTTCGGCGGGGCGTTGGGCTGGCCGCTGACCTTGCTGATGATCGAGACTGTCGGCTGGCGCGGCGCCTGTTTCGTCTGGGCGGGGGCGCATTTGTTGCTGTGTCTGCCGCTCTATGGGGCCGTGCTGCCGGATGGGCGGGCCGGGGGCAGGCCTCCTGCGTCCGGGCGCGTGCGGTGGGACGGGACCATGATCCGGCTGGCCGTCCTGTTCGCCGGAGCCTGGTGGGTGGCGACGGCCATGAGCGCCCATCTGCCGCGTCTGCTGACCCGGCTGGGCCTGAGCACAGCCGAAGCGGCCCTGGCCGCCGGCCTGATGGCGGGCGCGGCCATCGCGGTGCGCCTGATCACCCTGGTGGCGCCGGGCAGGGGCTCGCCCGTTGCGGCGGCGCGGGCGGCGACTCTGCTGCATCCGTTCGGCGCCCTGATCGCCTTTGTCGGCGGCAAGGGGATGGCGGGCGCTGTAGCGCTGGGGCAGGGGGCGGGCAACGGCCTGCTGGCGGTGGCCTCGGGAGTCCTGCCGCTGCATCTGTTCGGGCGTGAGAACTATGGCGCGCGACAGGCCCTGGTGCTGACGCCCGCCCGTTTCGTTCAGGCGGCTGCTCCGGCGCTTTACGGCGTGGTGCTGGACCGCTCGGCGGGGCTGGCCATGCTGCTGTCCAGCGGGGTCTGTCTGGTCATGTTCGCCATGACCTTCGGGCTCAGACGAAAGCCGGGCCTTTAATTCCCGGCGCGATCAGGCAGAAGGGGGCCATGTTCATGCGCCGCTTCATCCAGCTTCAATTCGGCCTGTGCCTTTATGGCGTCGCTGCCGCCATGATGGTGCGGGCCAACCTGGGCTTGGATCCGTGGAACGTCTTCCATCAGGGTCTGTCGTTGCGCACAGGCATGAGCCTGGGGACCGCCTCCATCCTGATGGGGGTGGTGGTGATGCTGACGTGGATTCCCCTGCGGCAGAAGCCGGGGATCGGCACCCTGTTCAACATCTTCGTCATCGGCCTGTCGATGGATGCGGCCCTGGCGGTCATGCCTGAGATGACGACCCTGCCGCTGCGGCTGGCCTTCATGGCGGGGGGCGTCGTGCTGACGGCGTTGGGCGCCGCGGCCTATATCGGAGCGGGCATGGGGACGGGACCGCGCGACGGCCTGATGGTCGGGTTGAACCAGCGGCTGGGCTGGTCGATCCGCGTGTCGCGGATGCTGATCGAGCTCAGCGTCCTGGCCGGTGGCTGGCTGCTGGGCGGCTCGGTCGGCGTCGGCACGATCGTCTTCGCCGTGGGCATCGGCCCGCTGATCCAGATCTTCCTGCCGTGGTTCCAGGCGTTGGGGCGCGGCGAGAAGCGGGTCGCGCGCGCCTGATCCATCAGCCGCGCTCCCTGGTCTTGCTGAAGGCGACCTTGGGGAAACGTTCGGAGACATAGCCCGTCTCCCAGCTCGACTTGGCGAGGAAGACCGGGTTCTGGTCGATATCGGCGGCCATCTGGGGCCGATACTTGCCGGCGAAGTCCTCAAGGTCGGCCTTGGAACCTGAAACCCAGCGGGCCTCGGCGTAGGGGCTCGGCTCGAAGACGACGTCCAGGCCGTATTCCTCGCCCAGACGGTCGGCCATGACCTCGAACTGCAGCTGGCCCACGGCGCCGACGATGAAGTCCGCGCCCAGTTCCGGGCGGAACAGCTGAGTCACGCCTTCCTCGGCCAGACCGACCAGCGCCTTTTGCAGGTGTTTGGCCTTCAGCGGGTCCTTGACGCGGACGCGCTGCAGGATTTCCGGGGCGAAGTTGGGCAGGCCTGCAAAGCGCACCAGGCCGCTCTCCGACAGGCTGTCGCCGACGCGCAGCACGCCGTGGTTTGGAATGCCGATGACGTCGCCCGCATAGGCCTCTTCGGCCAGTTCGCGGTCCGAGGCGAAGAACATGATGGGGGCGTTCACCGACAGTTGCTTGCCGGTGTTCTGGACCTTCAGCTTCATGCCGCGTTTGAAGCTGCCCGAGGCCATGCGGAACATGGCGATGCGGTCGCGGTGGTTGGGGTCCATGTTCGCCTGAACCTTGAAGACGAAGCCGGTGACTTCGTCCTTGCTCGGCTCGACCGTGATGTCTTCGGGCGCGGGGGCGTTGCGGGTTTCGGGCGGCGCCTCCTTGCGGGCGCTCATCGTCTTGGGCGACGGGGCCCATTCGCCGATGGCCTTCAACAGTTCTTCGATGCCGAAGTGGCGCAGGGCCGAGCCCCATAGCACGGGCGTCATGTGGCCTTCCAGAAACGCCTGATGATCGAATGGCTTATAGCCCGCCTCGACCAGTTCCAGCGCATCGACCATGTCGGCCTGCTCGTCGCCCTGGAAGAAGGCGGCGGCCTGATCGAAGGGCAGGGGCGCGGGGTGTTCGCCGTCATTGGCGGCGGTCTTGCGGGTATAGGGCTGGAACCGGCCCTGACCGCCGACCTCGGCCAGACCGCGCAGGCGGTTGCCGCTCTCGGCGGGCCACCAGATGGGCGAGGGGTCCAACTGCAGACGCGATGCGATCTCGTCCAGCAGGGCCATCGGGTCCTGCGCCTCGCGGTCCAGCTTGTTGATGAAGGTGATGATCGGGATGTCGCGCAGGCGGCAGACCTCGAACAGCTTCAGCGTCTGCGGCTCGATGCCCTTGGCGGCGTCCAGCACCATGATGGCGCAGTCGGCGGCGGTCAGGGTGCGATAGGTGTCTTCGGAAAAGTCTTCGTGCCCCGGCGTGTCCAGCAGGTTGAACATCTTGCCGTCGTGCTCGAACGTCATGACCGAGGCGGTGACCGAGATGCCCCGTTCCTTCTCGATCTTCATCCAGTCCGAACGGGCGCGGCGGTTTTCACCGCGCGCCTTGACCGCGCCGGCCGCACGCACGGCGCCGCCCGCCAGCAGGATATGCTCGGTCAACGTCGTCTTACCGGCGTCCGGGTGGGCGATAATGGCGAAGGTCCGACGGCGATCGGCCTCCTGCGCGAGGGTCAGTTTGGACATTGAGCTTCCTTTAGGAGGCGCGACCTAGCGCGCCGGGGCTCAATTGTCGACGTTCACGATGGCGTGAGAGACCCTTCGCGTATGAAGGTTATTCGAGGCATGCTCGTTTTCGGGAGACGGCGGGCCATGAGTCCGCCGCACTAGGGAAGGGAAACATCATGGCTCTGGTTGATCCGGGCAAGGCCGCGCCTGCACCGAACGCGTCCAAGATTCATCCGCTGGTCTGCTTTCTGGCGGGGTTCGGCCTGATCCTCATTGCCGCAGCCGTCGTGCACATGGTCTTCGGCGTCCTGCTCTAACACCTTCAGGTCAGGCGGCGTCGGCGGCCTGACCCGGCGCATCGGCGTCGTCTTCGTCGTCAGGCTCGGGGCCTGTTTCCAGCGGAGCCTGGTGCAGGGCCTGTCGCGCGCGGTTGATCATGGCCCGCGCCTGGCGCTTGTAGCCGCTGGAGTGCGGACTGTTGGCCACCGGCGTCAGGATTGCGATCGCTTGAGGGTTCATGTCGCGCGCCATATAGGCGTGGGCCAGCCGGGTGCGGCAGTCGAAGGACTGAGGCGCCAGGGCGCAGGCGACCTCCAGGGTAGAGATGTCGTTATCTGTCGGATAGCGCGGTTGTCCGTTCCGTACGTCGTTCAAACCCAGATAGATCCGGAAATCCAGCGGTTCGGCGTCCATCGCCCGGGCGAGATAGACGGAGGCCTGACGACGAAGGTCATTGGCGTCGTCGACCGACTCCGCCGTGTCGGTCTGGTCCAGCAGCGCCAGGGCGGCGACGCGCAGGACCTGGGCGTTGTTCGTGTTGGCGTTGAGGCTGGGCGCCAGAGCCGCCAGCGCCAGATCGGGGCGTTGCAACAGCCGGTGGGCACGGGCGGTGAGCAGACGGCCTACATCGGAGTCCGCGTGACGTTCGCCCAAGGCGAAGGCCGAGCGGATCAGTTCGGCCCGGTTTTCGCTCGCCTCTTTACGCTCGCGAGCCCGACGCGCCTTTTGCGCCTCTGATTGAGTTTCGTCGTCGGCCGCTTCCTCGGCCGGGCGTTTGATCGGCTCGTTATCGAGGCGCACATCCAGCCAGATGGCGTCCGCTTGGGCTTTCGACAGCCGACTGATCGCCACCTGGGGATTCGTGACCGCGATCTGGGGCGAGGTCACATTGATGGAGCCGGAAATATACCGCCATACGTCGTCCTGAAGCTGGGCGGGGGTCCGGCCTGTCGCCGCCTGCATGGCGACGACGGAATCCTCTCCACCAGCCACAGCCGCCAGATAGCGGCCCAGCATTTGGGTGCGTTCGGGCGTACTCATGAAGTAGTGAGTCATGGCCCAGGCCTGGGCGTAATAGCTATGCGCCGGGTAGCGTCCGGAATCCGAGATGCGCCACTTCAGCACATCCTCCATCTTGGCCCAGGAGCTGAAACCCATTGTCAGAGAGTTCATCCGACCGGGATTGTGCCGTCCGAATTGGATCTTCCTATCGGTCAGGTTGGCGGTCGAGTAGAATTCGGCAAAGCCCTCCACGAACCAGGATGGATAAGCGTTGGCCTGCATCTGGAACATGAAGTGGTGCGCGTATTCGTGGAAGACGACAACGTCACCCATAGAACTTCGCGTATCCACGATAGTGTAGATGCGGCCGCTGTTGGGCGAATAATAGCCCGCTACCCCCTCGCTGATACCAGGAGACATGCGGTTCATGTCGCGCCGACCCTCGGCCATGAAGATCTCCAGCTTGGGGATCTCATGGTCGGTCGGGATGGGATAGTAGGTCCTCAGCAGAGCGTCGAAACGCTCGACCTTCTGGGCGTAACGCCGCAGGCTGCCTTCCGAGGTGTCGCCATAGACGATGAAGTGGTCGGTTTCGGCCCGGAGCCATTCCGCCAGGGCCGGCGATGCGGCGAAGCTGCATAGAGCGGATGCGACGGCCAGCGCCGCGCCGCGCTTCAGGCGAAACCGCATTTTCTTGTTCATCGCCCCTTCGTCCCCCCAAGGCTGAGGAGCAAAACGTAAAGAACGATGGTGTGTTAGGGAAGCCCTAAGCGGCCAGACGGCTCCAGACCGTCTTGTCGGCCGTGGCGGCGTCTAGGGCGCCGCGACGCGCGCGCTGATGCAGGTGACGCAGCACGATCTCGGGCAGGGCGCAGAAGCGCGGCTCGACCAGTTCAGGCGCGCAGCCGGCCTGCGGCGCCGCGAACAGGGCGGCGCTGACGCCTTCGGCCTTGTGGGCGATCAGCCAGGCCAGACGGCGTGCGCGGGCGGGATCGTTGTGGTGAAGCAGCGGGTCTTCGGAGAACAGCTCGCAGCCCATCTCCAGCACATAGTCGAACGACAGGTTCTCGAACCGACGCACGTCGTGGCTCGGGGCCGGGCAGGCCTCGTCCAGATCGAAGACGACGTCGTTCAGAAGAAACAGCATGGACCGCGCCCGCTCGCAGGACCGTTCTGGCCCCATGCGACGGGTTGTATGGCGCCAGCGCTTGCGGTCCGGTTCACGAACGCGGTGAACGGGCCGGTTACCATTGTTTAGAGCGCCCTAACGCGCTTCGCGCTGCTTGAGGGCCGATGAAGCCTCTCCTATCGGAGAGGGTCAGCCTTGCGTCTTCTCGGTCAGGAAGTGGCGGCCCTGACGGTCCTCGATCTCGACGATCCAGAGGTCGGGGTCATAGCGGCGCTGGCGGTCGAGATAGGCGTCCAGTTCGCTCTCGAACTCGCTGGCGACGGGCTGGATCCACAGGGGCTCGCCGTCCTGGCCGGTCGCCTCGGTCCACAGACGGGCGGTGCGGGTCGCGGTGTCATAGGCCTTGACGATGACGGCCCCGGCGCGGGCGTCGCCCTTTTTCACCACCACGGCGTTAGCGCCCTCAAGCTCGGCGCGGCGGATCAGGGCGCCGACCCAGACGTCAGTGGAAAGAAGCAATTGGTTCACCCTGTTTGGACACGGACCCGGAACCGGCGGCGGCTAGGGTGGCTGCATGAAGATAGCGCCGTCGCCCCGCATAGTCAGCAGAACGCTGGCCGCGATCGTCGCCCTGACCCTCGCGGCGGGGACGGCGACGGCTGCGGGAGACGTTTATTACGAGCGCGCCTTCGTGCGGGCGGCGCAGGACAAGTGCCGCCTGTTCGAGCCGCGTCTGACGCAGGCGCTGGAAGCGGCGACGCTACAGGCGCGCGGGGCGGCCCTGCGCGCCGGGCGTCCGGCGGTAGAACTGGCCGCCACGGCCGAGCGGGCCAAGGCGCGGGCCGAGGCCACCCCCTGTAACGACGCCGAGCTGAATCAGGTCAAGACGCGGGTGCGTCACGCCTTCGCCGGATGGTCGCGGGCGGCGCGGATCAACTTCCCCGGCGACAAGGCCATCTGGAGCGCCGACCGTTTCGAGAGCGCCCACGACGGCTGGCGCCTGTTTCAGGACGGGGCGACCGGCGCCTCGCCCGTGCGCTTCGGTCTGACCGGCAAGGCGCCGCAGGAGGCGCGTCCGGCGGCGGTCGTCTCCTTCGTCGGCAAGCCCCGGCCCTATGCCGCGCGCATCGTCATGCGCGATGCAGCGCGCTCGCCCCGGCCGTGGCTGGGCGCAGACGGCCTGCCGCCGGACGCCGCGCGTCGCGCGGTCTTCGCCGCGGGGTCCGACCTCGCGCCGCGCGATCTGCTGGGCTCAGGCGCGCGGGCGGGCGAGGTCTGGCGCTTTCCCGACAGCGCGGTTGAGGCGCTGGCGACGCTGGACCCGCGCGAGCCTTTCCTGATCGAGTTCCTGTTCCGCGACGACAGCGTGGCGACGGCGCGGTTCGAGGCGGGCGACTTCGCCGCCGCCCGCGCCTTCCTGGCTATGGGCCCGGTTTAACCGCCCGCTTTCGCAGCGGCAGGCGGTTGCGATCCGAAGCGCCGCCGTGTTCCAGTGCGCCCATGTTCGATCCCGCCCTGTTCGCCGCTTTTCTGGTCGCCATCACCATTCTGACCATCACGCCGGGGGTGGACACCGCGATGGTGTTGCGATCGGCGGCGGCCGAGGGCGCGCGTTCAGCCGTCTTCGCCGGGGCGGGCATTCTGCTGGGGTGCCTGATCTGGGGCGCGGCGGTATCGCTGGGGTTCGGCGCGCTGCTGCGGGTGTCGGAGCTGGCCTATACGGCGGTGAAGTGGGCGGGCGCGGCCTATCTGGTCTGGCTGGGTGCGCAGATGCTGTTCAAGCCGCGCCATAGCCTGGGCGAGCCGGGCGCCGCCCCGCCGCCCAGCGCGGCGGTCGCCTTTCGGCGGGGCCTGCTGACCAATCTGCTGAACCCCAAGATCGGCGTCTTCTATGTGACCTTCCTGCCCCAGTTTGTGCCGCCCTCCGTGTCTGAGGGGGCGAATGTGGCGGGCTTCACCTTCTTCCTGGTCGGGGTGCATGTGGCGCTGACCATCGTCTGGTTCGCCGGGCTGATTTTGGCGACGGCGCCGCTGGGCCGCTTTCTTCGTCGTCCGGCTGTGGTGCGCACGATGGACCGGGCGGTCGGCGCGATCTTCATCGGCTTCGGCCTGAAACTGGCCGCGTCGCGCGTCTGACGGCTCTGTTGAAGGATCAGGTTTCGGCGAGCACGGGCAGGCGCAGGGCGGCGGCCGTGCCCTCGCCCAGGGTGCTGTCCAGGCTCAACGTCCCGCCATGCAGCTCGGCCAGGGCGCGGACGAGGGCCAGCCCAAGCCCGGAGCCTTTCGCCTTCTGTTCGGCTTCGCCCGCCTGCTCATAGGGACGCCCCAGCCGCGCCAGATCGGCCCTGGCGATGCCGACGCCGGTGTCGGCGACGATCAGTTCCAGCATGGTTCCGGCCGCCTGCGCCGAGGCCGTGACCGTCCCGCCCATCGGGGTGAACTTCACCGCGTTCGACAACAGGTTCAGCGTCATCTGCTTCAGCGCCCGACGGTCGGCGCGGATCATCAGCGGTTCGGGCGGCAGGACGGCGTTCAGCGCCACCCCCTTGTCCTCGGCCTGAAGACGCACCAGCGCCAGTCCGGCCGTCACCGCTTCGCGCGCGTCGAAACGTTCCAGCGCCAGTTCATAGCGGTCCGCTTCGATGCGGCTGACGTCCAGCACGTCGTTGATCAGGTCCAGCAGATGGCCGCCCGCCTCGTGGATCGAGCGGGCGTAGTCGGCGTAGCGCGCCGGAACCGGGCCGAACAGCTCCTGCCGCATGGCGTCCGAAAAGCCGATGACGGCGTTCAACGGGGTGCGCAGCTCGTGACTCATAAGGGCCAGGAAGCGCGACTTGCCGGCGCTCTGGGCCTCGGCCTCCATGCGGGCGGCGTCCAGTTCGGCCTCGCGGGCGTACTGCAAGGTGGCGTCCAGAGCCTGAACGATCAGGCGAGAGCCGCCGTCATCCATGCGCCGCGCCGTCAGGAGGATGCGGCGGTCCAGCGCCAGACGCGGCGTAAAGCGGACCTGGGCCTCGCCCAGATTGCGCGCGCGGGCCAGCGCAGCCAGGACGGCGGGGCGGTCGGCAGGGTCGACGGCCGACAGCAGTCCCTCCTTGAACAGCGGCTCGACCGGCAGGGCGGCGGGCGCTGCGCCATAGGCGGCCAGGGCGCGCAGGTCCTGGTTCAGCGCCAGGGTCAGGGCGGGCTGACCGGCCAGCAAGGTCTCGACTCCGGCCACGTCGGCCTCGGCGACCTCCATCCGGCGGGCCGCGCGGCGGGCGCCGAGGAACAGGGCGGCCGTGGTCGCGCCCGCTGTCATCAGGGCCGAGACACCCGCCGTGGCCGCGGCCGCCATCGGCGCGCCCAACAGCCAGCCGGACAGCAGGCCCGCCCCCGCCGCCCCCGTCGCGGCTATGGCGGCGACCAGCACGCGGCGACGGCCGCCCAGCGCCAGCCCGGCCGCCAAGGGCGCGAACACGAAGCCCGTCAGCGGGCCTCCCGCTCCGCCGCTGAGCGCTGCGCTCGCCAGCGCCGCCAGCGTCCACAGCGTCAACAGGGCCGAACGAGCCTCGTCATCGTCGCGACGCAGCAGGGTCAGCCCTGCCAGCCCCGGCGCGGCCATGACCCCCAGAGCCAGCAGCAGGGGCGCCGCCGTCCCAGCGGCTTCGGCGCCGGTCCCCGCGCCGGTCGCGAAGAGGGCCGTCACGCCGACAGCCGCCGCCCAGCCCGCGTGCCAGGCGGCCACGGCGGCGCCGTCCCCGGCGTCGTGCACCTCAGGGCGGCGGATCGGATCAAGCAGGACGGTGTGGGGCTTCAAGGGCGCTGTAGCCGGATGGAATGAAAACAACTGTATACCTAGGCCGCGTCGTTCCAAGCCCCTAGGGCGCTCGCCTGTAGGGGGAGCGGCGTGGGAAGCGCCGTCCCGGTTGTGATCGCGGCGGCAGGAGCCTATGTCGCGCCCATGACTTCCGCCGCCGCTCCCGCCCGCTCCATCGACGACACCCTGGCCGAACTGGTCGAAGAGTTCGACCTGTTGGGCGATTGGGAGGGGCGGATCGAATACGTCATCGACCTGGGCAAGGATCTGCCGCCCCTGCCCGAAGAGGCGCGGGTCGAGGCGAACAAGGTGCCGGGCTGCGCCGCCCAGGTCTGGCTTTCGATGCGGCCGCAGGGCGGTCGGCTGTTCTTCGACGCCGACAGCGACAGCGCCCTGTCCAAGGGCAATATCGCCCTGCTGCTGCGGCTCTATTCGGGGCGTCTGCCGGACGAGATTCTGGCGTTCGACGCCCGCGCTGCGCTGGATCGGCTGGGCCTGCCCTCGGCCCTGACGCGCCAGCGGGCCAACGGCCTGAACAGCATGGTCGGCCGTATCCGCGAGGCGGCGCTGACGGCGAGTTGACGTCAGAATAGAGCGTCACGCCTTTCCCTCCCCTTCATGGGGAGGGCGGCTGAGCCTGTAAGGCGAGGCCGGGTGGGGGCGGCGAAGCTATTCAGATGCTGAGCCCCGATCGCGAAGCCCTTCCCACCCGGTCGCTGCGCGACCTCCCTCTCCATGAATGGAGGGAGAGACGCTGCGTTCGGGCTTACTGCTGCGGGCCCAGGAAGGCGAAGGCCCGCGCATTGCTGAACTTGGCGGTGGCGTCGCCGGCATGGGTGTTGATCTGGTTCTTGCCCAGCTCCAGCCGTTTGACCGGGGCGCGTTCAGAGAAGTCGATCTTCTTCAGATCCACCCAGAAGGTGTTCGGCGTCAGGGCCGACTCGAAGAAGTACAGCTTGCGCTTGTGATCCACGACGGTCCGCCAGCGGGTCGAGGAGATGTTCGGCTGGTCCGGGGTCGAGATGCCGAACGGCACCGAGACGTTGCGGATCACGCTGAACACGCTGGCCACGGCCATGTTCTGGTCTTCGAACTTGGGAATGGCGTTGGCGTAGAAGGAGGCGCGTGCATAGCGGTCGGCCGCCCGGTTGGTGCCCGGCAGCATGACCGTGCCGCCGATGCCCTGCCAATAGGTGTTCAGGGCCAACTGCTGATCGAAGGTCGGCGAGTTGGTCATCACCTGATAGTCGCGGTTGTGATGCACGACCAGCTTGCCGTCGATGTATTCGAAGATGGCGCTGTCGCCGCTGCTGTCCGACAGGGACAGGTGCAGGGTGGTCAGCCGCTCCTGACCTGGCACATTGTCGCTGACTAGAACGAAGGGCTCGTCGCGCAGGCCTTCGACGGCCTCGGCCACGGTGGCGTAGTTGTCCAGCGCATACTGCGCCCAGGCAGCGATGCTGAGGGCGGGCTTGTTCGGGTCGTAGGTCGGGTACTGCGACTCGACCAGCCACAGGACGTTGGCGACCAGACCCATTTCGTTCACGCCGTCGACGGTCGAGATGTCATAGCCGCTGGCGATGACGCTGCCGTATTTGGACGTCCAGGTTAGGGAGTTGGGACCGCCGGACCCGTCCCGCGCCATGCCGCGCGGAAAGATCCACAGGTTGGTCATGATCTCGTCCTTCCAGTCCATCGACCGGGCCGTGATCACCGCGCCGTCGTGGCCGTGGTAGACAAGGCGCGTGCACGCCTCGGCCGCGGGAACGGCCATCATGAAGGCGGCAGCCAGGGCGGCGACGCCCTTCTTCATTCCGTTACGCATGTCGTCTCCTTGGGAGTGAGGGGTCGTGAGGGAAGGGTCAGTAGGTCAGCGACAGGCCCAGCACCGGGCCGTGGCGCGTCACCTTCCAGTCGAAGCGCTGGCCGGTGAAGTCATCCTGCTCATAGTTCTGATGCAGCAGGCGATAGCCGGCGTTGATCGAGACCGCGCCTCCCGCCAGCGGCGTGCGATAGGAGGCCAGCGCCTGCCACGACAGGCTGTGGCGATCGTCGTCGCCCAAGCCCCCAGCCTCGGCCTGGGCGCGCAGGGTCCAGTGTTCGGACACATCGCCCTCGACCCGCAGGCCCAGCAGCAGGTCGGTCCACTCGGCGCCCTTGTGCGTCGCGCCCAGCGGCGTGTTCAGATCGGCCTGCAGCTTGCTCCAGCGGGCGCCGACCAGCGGCTCCACGCGGAAGCTGCGCATGTCGCCGAAGGCGGTGCGGCCGCCCAGGGGGTCGTCCACGAGACGATAAAGGACGCCTGCGGAAACCGTGGTCGATCGGGTGCCCAACTCGGCCGGGACTCCCATCAGGGACACGCCCTCATTGGTCCTGGCGTATTGATAGTCGATGAAGCCCGCCCAGCGGCCGCGACGCACCTCGATGTCGCCCATGACGACGCTTTCCAACTGGTCGAAGGCGTCCGAGGCGGAGACATCGACCGGCGCCTTGTGCCCGGCCAGCCTGACGTTCCCATCCAGCGAAGTGGCCCAGACATAGGGGCTGACCGTGACGCGCCACGGCTCGCCCGCGCTGGGTTGGGCAAAGGCCGAAGCACCGCCCGGCAGGGCCAGAAGCAAGCCCAGAACATGTGCGGCTGGACGGAAGAATGTCATGGGAATTCTGCTCACGGCGACCGAAAGGATCGCCTCTGGGTAGAGCATCCATGCTTAAGCAATGATGGATCGACAATCGCTGATTGCATGCCGCAATGTCGCAGTTCGGCCGGATCACCCGATGCCGTAATGCTCCGCCAGCGCCTGCAATCCCTGTTTGAGCACGGTCTTGCCCTGACGGCGGCGTAAGGACAGCGCCTGTTCGGCCAGTTGCAGCGACGTGCCGTGGATGCAGACCTGTTCGACCATGGCGCGAAGGCGCGGGCCGCAGGCCTCCAGCGCCGCCTGCACCCGAGTCGAGGCGGAGATGGCGCGGTCGCTGGGCTCGACCCGTCCTGCGCCGCCGCCGGAGCCGCTGCGGGGCAGGCCGTCCCAGCGCATGGTCATGGTGGGACCGGCGGCGGCGATCTCGGCTTGGGCGCGCAGCCGCTCGCCCGCCGCGACCTCGGCCGGGGTCAGCCAGGGGCGGCCCGACTGGTCCTTGCGCCGCGCCAGCCACAGGATCGGGCTCTCGCCCAGATTGGCGCGGCGCAGCGTCAGGCGGCCGTCTGCTTCCATCACCGCCCGTTCGCCCTCGATGACGCCGGGGCGGCCGGGCGGGGGCGAGGCGGGGGCGTGGTCGTTGGCCGCGCGGGGCAGCCAGCCGCCGCCTTCGCGCAGCCGCAGTCCAGGCCGTTCGATCACGGCGCGGAAGGCGGCCTCGTCCAGGGTCAGCACCACCCGGCTGCGCCGGTCGCCGCCGAGACGCAAGGGATAGGCGCCGTTCGCCTGGTCCAGCCAGGCGCCGGGCCGTTGCAGCAGGCTGCGCGCGCGTTCCAGTTGACGGCTCATCGGCGGCCTCCGGTTTCGGGCGCCAGATCGACCAGCGGCAACTCCATCACCGCCCGCAGCGACCCCTCCAGCCCATCCATCAGCGCGTCATAGTCGGGCCGGTCGCGTTCATCCTCGGCCCAGCGGCAGGCCGCGCCCGCCGTCGCCCGGTTGAGGCCGAAGGCGTGGGCCACCCGCTCCAGCGGCCAGCCGAAGGAGACGTGCGCCAGGTACATGGCCGACCAGCGCGCCCGGCAGGCCCGGGGCCGCACCCGCTCGCGCCGCGTCATTTCCGCGACCGGCACGCCCAGGGCCAGACCTGACAGCGACAGGGCGGCGTCCGCCCGGATACGGTCGCCCTCCGTCACCGGCACGCGATAGGGTTCCATGATCTGCGTTTCCTCCCGTCATTCCTGTGGACGCCGCCATTATGAGTGCGTGCGGCCGCTGCGTTAGGAATGTTATCCTATGAGGCGTCAGAAGCGGTCGTTTCCCCAGGCGGGGTCGGGCATCGGCGGGGGCGGTTGTGCACGCCCCCTGTGGAAGACGCGCCAAAGGTCAACAGGGGAATGCGGCGCCCGCCGTAAATAAATTAACGAATCCTTGACTCGGGACTCTGGACGGCGATTCGCAAATCACCCTACGCGTTCCATATCGGGACCCGTTAACCCTTCTTAAGGTTTTGGCCCGTTAACGTTGGAACAAGGTTACCCGGCCGTATCTCACGTGCGGTCATCCCAAGCTTTGCCTGGAGGGGCATTAATGCGCGTCCTGTTGATCGAAGACGACCACGCGACGGCTCAAAGCATCGAACTGATGCTGAAGTCGGAAGGGTTTAACGTCTACACTACCGACCTGGGTGAGGAAGGCATCGATCTGGGCAAGATCTATGACTACGACCTCATTCTGCTCGACCTGAACCTGCCGGACATGAGCGGGCTTGAGGTTCTGCGCCAGCTGCGCAACGGCAAGATCAATACGCCGGTGATGATCCTTTCGGGCAGCCATGAGATCGACACCAAGGTCAAGACCTTCGGCGGCGGCGCCGACGACTATCTGACCAAGCCCTTCCACAAGGACGAGCTGATCGCGCGCACCCATGCCGTGGTCCGTCGCTCCAAGGGCCACGCCCAGGCCATCATCCACACCGGCGAGATCGCGGTGAACCTGGACGCCAAGACCGTCGAGGTGAACGGCCACCGCGTGCACCTGACCGGCAAGGAATATCAGATGCTGGAGCTGCTCTCCCTGCGTAAGGGCACGACCCTGACCAAGGAGATGTTCCTGAACCACCTGTACGGCGGCATGGACGAGCCGGAGCTGAAGATCATCGACGTCTTCATCTGCAAGCTGCGCAAAAAGCTGGCGACGGCCGCCGGCGGCAAGCACTACATCGAAACCGTCTGGGGCCGCGGTTACGTCCTGCGCGACCCGGCCGAGGGCGCCGCGACCGTCGCCGCCTGAACAGATCCCGCCTGAGCCTCCACTCAGGAACGATCCAGAAACGCCCGCCGATTTCATCGGCGGGCGTTTTCATTTGCCCTCCTGTGGGAAAAGGTGGGCGCCGGAGGCGCTCGGATGAGGGGTGTCGGCGCGTCTTCTGACGTTCTGAGATCAAGCGGTGGCGACAATCCTTCAGCTCGGGGCGCTCACACCCCTCATCCGTCAGGCTCCGCCTGCCACCTTCTCCCATAAGGGGAGAAGGTGGCAGGCGCGAACGCCTCCGACAACACGCCGAACATCGGATTGGGCCTGCCTGCGTCATTGAACAGCAGGGGGCTGTCCTGACCGTCGTCGTTCTTGCCGCGGCGCAGCCAGGAGTCGCTGTCGCGCACGCCCCAGACGGTGAAGGCGAAGCGCTGGGCGATAGGCAGGTCCATGAAGGCCTCGGCCAGTTCGGTCACGCGCGCGCTCTGCTGCTCGCGGCGCTGGGCGCGGGGGCGCAGGTCGGGCATCCGGCCGCCGCGCTTTAATGAGGCGTCCAGTTCGGAGACATGGATAGGCAGGCCGAACTGGCGCGCTTCGTTCATGAAGGCGGCGATCTGGCCGCCGGGGATTTCGATATCGAGGTGGGACTGGATGCCGATGCCCTGCACCGGGGCGCCTGCCTTCAGAAGCCGTTCGATCAGACGCAGGAAGGCCGCGCCTTTCTTGGGCGTATTCTCCAGATTGTAATCGTTCAGGAACAGGGTCGCCTCGGGCGCGGCGATTCGGGCCTGTTCGAAGGCGCGGATGATATAGGCGTCGATTCCGCCCAGACCCTGGCTCCAGACGCAGTCGCGATAGCCGCTGCCGTCATCCTCGACCGGCTCGTTGACCACGTCCCAGCCGACGATCTGGCTGCGCCAGCGCCCGGCCACCTCGGCGATATAGCGGTCATGCTCGGCGATGAAACGTGGGCGGTCATCGACGATGGCGGTGAACCAGGGATGCTCCTGCGCATACCAGATCAGGGCGTGGCCGAAGAGGCGGATGTCCAGATCGCGCGCGAAATAGGCGATGCGGTCCGGGGCGTCGAAACGCAGGGAGCCGTCCTTTTGCAGGATGTACTCCATCTTCATCTCCCACTCGGGCGTGAGCTGGGAGAAGTGGGTGGAGACGAGGCGGAACCAGTCCTGATCCGACAGCTGGCCGGACATGGCGACCGTGCCGACGGGGAAGGGGGCGATGGACTTCAGCGGGCGGATAGGACCGGCAGGCGCCGCTTCGGGCGCCTCGCCCGCACCGCAAGACGCGAGCGCGAGGGTCGAAGCCAGCAGGGCGCGGCGGTCGATCACAGCGCTTCTCCCTCCCCTTCATGGGGAGGGTGGTCGCGAAGCGACCGGGTGGGGAGGGCCTGGTGATCCTGGCCTCGGCGCTTGAATAGCCACGTCGCCCCCACCCGGCCTCGGCCTGACGGCCTCAGCCACCCTCCCCATGAAGGGGAGGGGGAGGCGCCGCTGCTGCTTTCAGCCACGGCGACGCAGGCCCATTTCGTCATAGGCGGCGGCCTCGCGCTTGGCGGCGGCCATCAGCTTGTTCAGCCGGGTGGTCTCGGCGACGTGCTCGAACTTCTTCAGTTCTTCAAAGGCGCCGGTCAGGGCGTCGCGGGCGCCTTCCTCCTCAACGGAGACGGCGGCGATCTCGGCCTCGGCATCGAGGCGGCGCTGTCTCCAGCCGTTGAGATAGGCCTGCAGCATCATGCCCGAAGCCGGGTCGAGCCGGGCGTTCTCGCGCTCGATTTCGGCCTCTGCGTCCAGCACGGCGACGCGCATCTCGGCCTCGGCCTTGCGAGCGGTGATCTCAGCCAGACGCTTCTGCAGCGTCTCGACCTCATAGTTGGAGATGCGGATCAGGGATTGGGCCCAGGCCGTCATGCGTCGTCTCCCGCGATCATTGGTCCACCATGCCCTGGTTCAGGATGGTTTCAAGTCTGTCGAAACTGTCGTTCAGGCGCGTCACGTCGTCCTTGTCCTGGGTCAAGAAGCCT
This sequence comes from Brevundimonas sp. S1H14, assembly GCF_047716865.1. NCBI lineage: Bacteria > Pseudomonadati > Pseudomonadota > Alphaproteobacteria > Caulobacterales > Caulobacteraceae > Brevundimonas > Brevundimonas sp. S1H14. The sequence continues at coordinate 988,874 of NZ_CP136679.1, forward strand.
TCCAGGGCCGGGTTCAGGGCGATGGCGCGGTCGACAATGGGGTCGGCGCCGGTTCGATAGGCGCCGATGCGGATCAGTTCTTCCATATTGGAATAGGCGCTCAGGCACTGACGCGCGCGGCGGTTCAGTTCGCGCTCGGGCGGGGACTGATTGCCGGGCATGGTGCGGCTGACGGACTTCAACACGTCGATGGCGGGGAAGCGGCCGCGCTCGGCGATCTTGCGGTCCATGACGATGTGGCCGTCCAGAATGCCGCGCACGGCGTCGGCGATCGGCTCGTCATGGTCGCCGCCGTCCACCAGCACGGTGAACAGGGCGGTGATCGGCCCCGCCTCGGTCCCGTCCGGCCGGATCGGCCCCGGCCCGGCGCGCTCCAGCAGCTTGGGCAGTTCGGTGAAGACGGTGGGGGTGTAGCCCTTGGTCGTCGGCGGTTCGCCAGCGGCCAGGCCGATCTCGCGCTGGGCCATGGCGAAGCGGGTGACGCTGTCCATCAGGCACAGCACCTCCAGCCCCTGATCGCGGAAAAACTCGGCCACGGCCATGGTCATATAGGCCGCCTGACGCCGTTTGAGCGCCGGCTCGTCGCTGGTGGCGACCACGACGACGGCGCGTTTCAGTCCCTCTTCGCCGAGGGTCTCCTCGATGAATTCGCGCACCTCGCGGCCCCGCTCGCCGATCAGGCCGACGACGACGACGTCGCAGGTCGCCTGCCGCGCCAGCATGGACAGCAGCACCGACTTGCCCACGCCGGAACCGGCGAAAATGCCCAGGCGCTGGCCCCGGCTGGTGGTGGTGAAGACGTCCATCGCCCGCACCCCCAGATCCAGCCGCTCGCCCACCCGGCCGCGCGAATGGGCGGGCGGCGGCGGGGCGCGCAAGGGGTAGGGAACGAGGCCCGGCGTCAGCGGCCCTACGCCGTCGATCGGCTCGCCGAAGGAGTCGATGATGCGGCCTAGCCAAGCGGCGGTAGGGCGCACGCTGGCGGCGGCGTTGATGATGCGGATGTCGGCGCCCGGCGCCACGCCCTCGACCGGGCCGAAGGGCATCAGCAGGGCCTTGGCCTCGCGAAAGCCGACGACCTCGGCGGGCAGGGGCGGCTGTCCGCGTCGCTCGATCTCGGCGCGGGCGCCGACGGCCAGCCGCGACAGGCCGCCACGCGACTCGATCAGCAGGCCGCTGACGCCCGCCACCTTGCCGGTGACGACCAGCGGGTCGATTGCTTCGACGGCGGCGACAAGATTACGCAAGGAAGGCCCCCAGGCCGCGAGCCGCGCGACCAATCCCAGTCATGGTGCTGCATCATGGTTAATGGTCGATGAAGCTTAGACTGACCATTCAACTTCTGATTGCAAGTAACGAAGATGAAACCTTTCAAGCGCCTCTGTTATCCACAGGCTTATCCAGTCCATCGCCGTTATTCTGAAGGGGGAGCGGTTCGGATGTTCAATGCAGGTCGTCGACAAAAACTGGCTGCGGATATTGAGCGGCTTGAGGAACTGGATCGTCGGATGGCGGCGATCGGGCGGTCCCAGGCGGTGATCGAGTTCGACCTTGACGGCACGATCCGGGACGCCAACGAAAACTGCTCCAGACCATGGGCTACGGCATGGACGAAATCCGGGGACAGCATCACCGGATGTTCATGGATCCGGCCGAGGCGGCGTCGGCCGACTATCTGGCGTTCTGGCGAGAGTTGAACGAGGGGCGCTTCGTCGCCCGCAAATTCCGCCGCATCGCCAAGGGCGGGCGCGAGGTCTGGCTGGAAGCCTCCTATAATCCCGTGTTGGACGAGGCGGGGCGGCCGCTGAAGGTGGTCAAGCTGGCTGTCGACATCACCAAGGCTGAACAGGCCGCCCAGCGGGCCGAGCAGGAGCGTCTGGCGGCCGAGGCGGCGCAGGCCAGACTGGTCGGCGCCCTGGCGGAACAACTGTCCCGCCTGTCGGATGGCGATCTGATGGCCGCTATCGAACAGGATATGGACGGCGCCCATCAGGCGGTGAAGGCGGACTTCAACGGCGCTGTGTCCAGTCTCAGGACTGCGCTTGAAAAGGTCCTTTCGGCGGTGACGACCCTGCGGGGCGGCTCGGACGAGATCAGTCAGGCGTCGGACGACCTGTCGCGACGCACCGAACAACAGGCGGCCAGTCTGGAAGAGACAGCGGCGGCGCTGGACCAGATCACCGCCACTGTCCAGCGCAGCGCCGAGGGCGCCCGGCAGGCGGCCTCCGTCGCCGCCAAGGCCCATGCCGAAGCCGGTCGCTCGGGCGAGATCATGGGGCGGGCGGTGGCGGCTATGGACGGCATCAGCCGCCGCTCATCCGAGATCAGCGACATCGTCGGGGTGATTGACGAGATCGCCTTCCAGACCAACCTACTGGCATTGAATGCGGGGGTTGAGGCGGCGCGGGCGGGCGACAGCGGGCGCGGGTTCGCCGTGGTGGCGTCTGAGGTGCGGGCGCTGGCCCAGCGGTCGGCTGAGGCCGCCAAGGAAATCAAGGCTCTGATCTCTGCTTCAGGCGCCGAGGTGGCGCAGGGCGTCGAACTGGTCGCCGAGACCGGGCGCGCGCTGGGGACCATCGCCGAACAGGTCAATGAGATGGACGGGCTGGTCGCCGAAATCGCCGCTTCAGCCCAGGAGCAGGCCTCGGGTCTGGGCCAGGTCAATCAGGCGGTGAACCAGATGGATCAGGTCACGCAACAGAACGCCGCCATGGTCGAGCAGACGACGGCCGCCGCCGCCAATCTGAAGACTGAAGCCGAGCATCTGGCCGAACTGGTCGGGCGGTTCCGCACGGGAGCCGAGGGCGGCGCGGTGCGCGCGTTGAAGACCTATGGCGGCCCGCCGCCCGCGCTGGAGGCGCAGCGCGCCCGTCTGCGTGCGGTCGTCAACGGCCCGGCCGCCGAAGAATGGACCGAGTTCTAGGCGTTGAGATCAGGCCGGGGCGGCCGGATCCTGCAACGGCTGTTCGTCTGACGGCGAGGTCAGCACGGCGCCGACCGAGGCGGCGATGATGGCGGCGATGGCCAGCCACTGCTGGCTGGTGAGGTGCTCGCCCAGCACGAACAGGCCCGCCAGGGCGCCAATGGCCGGATCGCCGCTGACAGCCACGCCGAAGGTGCGCTTGGGAATATGGCGCAGGGCGACCATGTCCAGCGTGTAGGGCAGGGCGCTGGACACCAGGGCGACGACGAGACCAAGCGCCAGAATCTTGGGGTCCAGAAGGCTCATGCCCGCGCCGGCGACGCCGAAAGGCACGACGGTCATGGCGGCGAAGGTCATGCCGATGGCGACGGTCGAGCCGCTGGGCAGATGACTGACCCGTTTGCCGAAGACGATATAGCCCGCCCAAAACACCGCCGCCCCCGCCGCATAGGCGCAGCCGACCGGATCAAGCCCCGACACGTTTCCATCCAGCGGCAGCAGCAGAACCAGACCCAGCACCGCCAGTCCGACCCAGACGAAGTGGATCAGCCGCCGCGAGTTGAACAGGGCGACCGACAGCGGCCCCATGAACTCGATCGCCAGGGCCACCCCCAGCGGAATGGTGTTCAGCGCCATGTAGAAGCTGAGGTTCATCAGCCCCATCACCACGCCGTAGACCGCCAGGGCGCGCAGGTCGCTGGTGGTGAAGGCGCTGCGCCAGGGACGAAAAACCGCCAGCAGGATGATGGCCGACAGCCCGACGCGCAGGCCCGCCGTCCCGGCCGGTCCCACCATCGGATAAAGCGTCTTGGCGAAGGAGGTGCCGGCCGAAAGCGACACCATGCCGCCGATCAGAGCGAGATAGGGCAGGACCGCTGACAGGCGCGGATGGCGAAGGACGAGGACCGGGGAGGACATGGCCGGCAATCTATCGAAAAGCCGCTCGTTTTTCTTGGCGATTTCGCCTGCCATGTTGCAAGAAACACGCGTATTGTCAGTCTCTATGCAAGAAAACGCCGACCTCGATTCCTTTGACCGTCGCCTGCTGGCCCTGGTGCGCCGCGACAATCTCCAGCCAGCGCGCGTGCTGGCGGACAAGGTCGGCCTGTCGGAATCGGCGGTGTCGCGGCGGTTGCGGCGGCTGCGAGACGAAGGGATCATCATTGCCGATGTCGCGGTGGTCGATCCGGCCCGGCTGGCGCGCGTCCTGACCATGCACGTCCTGGTCGAGATGGAACGCGAGGGCACGGCGGTTCTGGACGCCCTGATCGACAAGCTGACCGCTCGCCCTGAGGTGCAGGCGGCCTGGTATGTGACCGGCGACACTGACCTGATCCTCTATGTCGTGGTGCCGACGATGGAGGCCTATGAAGTCTTCACGCGTGAAATGCTGAACGACGACGCCCGCGTGCGCGCATTCAAGACGCTGATTTCAATCAGGGAAGTGCTCCCGTTCGACCCGGCGCGACGGGCGCTGGCGCGATGAAGCCCGGTTTCCGGTCCTGTTTCAGTTTCGCCGCTGAATCGCCTTGAGAATCCGGATAGGTTGACATCATGCATGGTCGTTTTCCGATCCTCTATATCGCCGAGGCGGACGCCGAAGAGGCGGTCCTGTCGTCCGGGGCGCTGGCCCAGCTGGTCGAGGCCATCCCGCAGGCGACCTTCACCGTCGTCGGCTCTCCGGCCAGCGCGCCGCTGTTCGCCGATCTGCCGCGTCTTCAGCGGCTGATCACGCTGGATCGCGACGGGCGCTGGGACTGGATCGCCCTGTGGAACCAGGTGCGCGAGACGAACTGGGGTCTGGTGGTCGACATGCGCGGCTCGACCCTGTCAGGCAAGCTGCGGCGCCAGCGGCGCGCGGTGCGGGGCAAGACCCTGCCGGGCGTGCATCTGGTCGAACAGGCGGCGCGAACCCTGCAGCTGGACGAGATTCCGGCGCCGAAACTGTTCATCGAGCGGGACACGCAGGAGGCCGCCGACGCCCTGATCCCGTCAGGCGACGGGCCTATTCTGGCGATCGGGCCGGGCGCCGACTGGATCGGCAAGCGCTGGCCCGCCGACCGATACGCCAAGGTCGCCATCTCCCTGCTGGGCGAAGGCGGGCCGCTGGCGGGCGGGCGGCTGATGATCGTGGGCGAGGAGGCGGACCGCGATGCGGCCCAGACCATCCGCTCGGCCGTCAAACGCGACCGGGTGATCGAGCTTCAGGGGCGGTTGACGCGTCTGCAGACGGCCGCGGCCCTGTCGCACGCGGACCTCTATCTGGGCGGCGACTCCCTGTGGACGCAGTTGGCTGCAGCGGCGGGCGTGCCGGCGGTGGCGGTCTTCGGCCCCTCGGACGAGACGTTGAAGCGCCCGTGGACGGGCGTCGCCGTGCGCGGCCCGCGCAGCCTGCAAGAGTTCCGCGAACTGGACCCGCGCCTGAACCAGCACATCCAGCACATGATGGATCTGCCCTATGAGCGTGTCTTGAAGGCGGCGAAAAGGCTGCTGGCGGAACGGGCGGCCTGACCCCCTCGGCTTGCGTCTCCAAGCCTTCGGCGCGCATAAGCGCCGGAACTTCAGGAGATGCGCGCGATGACCCAGACCTATGACCTGATCGTTCGGGGCGGCGAGGTGGCCAACCACGCCGGGCGGGGCAAGGCGGACGTCGGCGTCATCGAGGGCCGCATTGCCTTCATCGGCGACCTGTCGCAGGCCTCGGCCGGAGAGGTGTTCGATGCGACGGGCCTGACCGTGCTGCCGGGCGTCATCGACACCCAGGTCCACTTCCGCGAGCCGGGTCTGGAATGGAAGGAAGACCTGGAGACCGGCAGCCGCGCGGCGGCGCTGGGCGGCGTCGTGGCCGTGTTCGAGATGCCGAACACCAATCCCAACACGACCGATCCGGCCACGCTGGAAGACAAACTGACACGGGCGCGCGACCGGATGTGGACGGACCACGCCTTCTACATCGGCGGCACGCATGAGAACGCCGAACATCTGGCTGATCTGGAACGCCTGCCGGGCTGCTGCGGGGTCAAGGTCTTCATGGGCGCCTCGACCGGCGACCTGCTGATCGCCGACGACGAGGGCGTTCGCAAGGTGCTGTCCAACGTGCGCCGTCGCGCCACCTTCCACTCCGAGGACGAATACCGCCTGGTCGAGCGCCGCAACCTGGCCCGCACCGGCGACTGGACCAGCCACCCGGAAGTTCGCGACGCCGAGAGCGCCATCATGTCCACGCGCCGTCTGGTCGGGCTGGCCAAGGAGACCGGCGCCCGCATCCACGTCCTGCACGTCACGACGCGCGACGAGATGGAGTTCCTGCGTTTCCACAAGGACGTCGCCACCGTCGAGATCACGCCCCAGCACCTGACCCTGGTCGCGCCTGAGGCCTATCAGCGCCTCGGCGCCTATGCCCAGATGAACCCGCCGATCCGCTCGCAGGAACACGTCGACGCCCTGTGGCTGTGGGGGATGCAGCAGGGGGTGGCCGATGTGCTGGGCTCGGACCACGCGCCGCACACCAAGGAAGAAAAATCCAAGCCCTATCCGGCCTCGCCGTCGGGCATGCCGGGGGTGCAGACCCTGGTGCCGCTGATGCTGACCCACGTCGCGAACGGGCGGCTGTCGCTGGAGCGCTTCATCGACCTGACCTCGGGCGGGGCGCAGCGGGTGTTCGGCACGGCCAACAAGGGGCGGATGGCCGTCAGCTATGACGCCGACCTGACCATCGTCGACCTGAAGGCAAAGAGAACAATCAGACACGACCAGCAGGCCACGCGCTGCGGCTGGACCCCCTTCGACGGGTTCGAGGCGACGGGCTGGCCGGTGGCGACCATCGTGCGCGGCCGCGTGGTGATGAAGGACGGCGAACTGATCGGCCAGGCGCATGGCCAGCCGGTGCGGTTCCAGGAGACGCTGGCGGGGTGAGGGGACTGCTCGGCTTCGCAGGGTTGGCGACGACCTCGGTCTTTTTGGCCGGGTGTTCCACTGAGGAAGCGTCCGTTCATGCGCCGTGTGAGATCCGCGAAATTGCGGTGGCGTGCCATGTCGAAGGCAATGAGCGGTTTGTCAGCGTTAGTCGAACGTCCGCACCTGGGTCTTGCTTGGCCGACGCAATGGTGGACCGTATTAACGTATCCATTCCTTACCAGTCTCTTCGAGCTATCGGCGACGCTGGAACCGAGAGCGCTGAAACCGTCACGGGATATGATGAATATCTGATCAGTCTGCTGCCATCCAAGCCTGTCAGAGATAGCGAATTCCCCGGCGTGCTTTATGCCTGCTCTGAAATCTGCCGCGCTGTCCTGTCGTGGCGAGACTACGCCGTTTTTGTTGAGTGGCATGATGTGCAGCCCGCGCCAGGCCCTGTCGTAAAGTTTGCAATAGCTTCGCTCGATGCGTGGACAGCGCAATGCAGGAAGGGCTCTGAATGAGGGGCGTTGGTTTGCAACGCCTTGGCGCTTCTCAACTCGGCCTGATCGGCTTCGGCGCCTTCGGGCGTCTGACGGCGAAGCATCTGTCGCCGTGGTTCGACATCCTCGCCCATGATCCGGCGGTCAGCGACGGCGAGGGGCTCGCCCGAATGACGACGCTGGAGGAGGCGGCCGCCTGTTCGACGGTGGTGCTGGCCGTGCCGGTGGGCGTCCTGGCCGAGACGGTCGCGGCGATCGCGCCGCATCTGGCGCCGGGCGCGCTGATCCTCGATGTCGGCTCGGTGAAGGTGAAGCCGGCCGAGGTGATGCTGGACGGCCTGCCCGAAGGCGTCGCCATCGTCGGCACACACCCTCTGTTCGGTCCCCAGAGCGGCAAGGACGGAATCGCAGGGCTGAGGATCGCCGTCTGTCCCGTGCGCGGCGACAAGGCGGCGTGGCGCGTCGCCGCCTTCTGCAGGAAGGCGCTGGGGCTCAAGGTCTTCGTCGTCACGCCCGAGGATCACGACCGCGAGGCGGCGACGGTGCAGGGCCTGACCCATCTGATCGCCAAGGTGCTGCTGGCCATGGAGCCGCTGCCGACGCGGATGACCACGACCAGTTTCGAGCGCGTGGTGCAGGGCGTCGACATGGTTCGCCACGACAGCGCGGCGGTGTTCCGCGCCATCGAACACGACAACCCCTTCGCCGCCGAGGTCCGCCGCCGCTTCTTCGACCTGGCCGAGCAGGCGCGGGCGGAACTGGACGGGTGACCGCTTTCCTTCTCCCGCAAGGGGAGAAGAGCTTACCTCAGCACGAAATCCGCCACCGCCTCGACCACGCCGGGCGCCAGCGGCAGGGCGGGGTCCATATAGGTCGCGATATTGGCGGCGCGTTCGGCAGGCGCGACTTTCAGGACGTGGTTCACGCCGTCCCAGATCGCCAGCTCGGCGCGCGGCTGGGCGGCTTTCAGCGCTTCGGCGTCGGCGAGCGTCACCTGAATGTCCGTCGTGCCCTGACCGATAAAGAGCGGGCCGTCGTAGGCGGCCGCCAGCTTCGCCGGATCCAGCGCCAGCCAGGAGATGAGGTAAGGCTGGACCGACGGCCGGAACAGCGCCGCCAGCGATGCAGGCGGATTGGCGACCGTGCGGCCCGCTTCCAACTCCTCGACGGCGGCGTAGGCCTCAGTCTTCAGCGGTTCAGGCAGGGCGGCCAGTTGTTCGCGCAGCACGACGCCCGCCGGACGCCCGGCGCCGGACAGCAGCACCAGGCCGCAGACCTTGTCGTCGCCCTCTCCGTCGGGTTTGGCGGCGACCGCGGCCAGGGCGACCAGCGCGCCCTCGCTATGGCCGATCAGCCAGGCGCAGGGGCGGCCCGTTTTCGTCGCCGTCTCGGCCGCCCAGGCGCGGGCGTCCTCGGCATAGGCTGAAAAGCGCAGGTCGGCTTCGGAGGCGCCTGCGGCGGCGCTCTCGCCGATGCCGCGTTTGTCGATGCGAACGGTGGCGACGCCGCGCTCGGCCAATCCTTCGGCCAGCAGGCGATAGGTCGCCGCCTGAATGCCGAACTGCGGGCTGTTCCCCTCGCGGTCGGTCGGTCCCGAGCCGGGAATGATGATGGCGGCGGCGCGCGTCTGGCCTTCGGGCGACAGCAGGGTTCCGTGCAGCGGCGCGGGGCTGGATGGCAGCTCGACCGGCGTCGAAACCGGTGAGAGCAGCAAGGCGGCGGCGAGGGGCAGCATGGTCGTCTCCGTCGTCGGATGGGCAGGGGTCAGAAAGGTTGTCGGTCGGGATCGGCGCGCCACACGCGCCAGCTTTCAAACACCGACCAGGCGGTCGCGATCAGGACGCCGGTGATCAGGGCGCTGAACCCCAGGGGCTGGGGCGCAATCGGCGCGGCGATCAGGCCGACCAGGCCGAGGCCGAACATCAGCCGCCCGGCCAGGCGGTTGGAGCGTTCCCACGCCAGCTTGCTCTTATAGTTCCACGGGGTGCGCACCCCGACAGCCACATTGGGGCCGACGCGGCCGAGGAAGGCGCCGACCACCAGCAACAGCAGAGCCGTCACGGCCATATGCGCACCCTGACTTGGCGGGGCCTTGCTGAACAGAGGAAAGGCGATCAGACCGATGCAGCCCGCGAAGGCCAGCAGGCTGACCAGCTGGGCGCTCTTGAGGCTACGCCGGCGCGCGGGATCGGCCTGAGCCCGCCGCGCGTAAAGGCTGCATCCGCCGACGGTCGCGGCGGCGGCGACGCCGAGGCCGCCGATCATCCACGCGACCTGGCCGCGCGGGGCCCAGTCGTCGGCTTCTCCCGCCAGGTTGAAATGGATGGGGATCGGCGTCGTCGGGCCTGCGGTTCCGACCCAGATGGCGAGGGAGGCGACGGCGCCGATCAGAATGATCGAGGCCAGATCCAGGGCGTCCAGTTTCACTCTAGTCATGACGGTCCTCCTCCTTTGTTTCGCCCGTCCCGCTCAGGTCCATCAGGAAGGCCAGGGCCTCCTCGACCGCCGAAATCTCCAGCCGATAGCGGATCGACTGGCCGTCGCGCTCGGTGCTGACCAGTTCAGCCTCCTTCAGTGCATTCAGATGGCCGGTGATGGTCGGCCAACTCATGTCGAAAGCGGCGGCGATGTCGCCGGACGCAAGCGGCCCCTTGCGCAGCATGGCGATGATGCGCCGTCGCACCGGATGGGACAGGGCCTTGAACAGGCTGTTCATAGGTAGGAAGCTAATTAGGAAACATGCTAAATGCAACCACTGTTCTTCAGGGTCGGCTGGTCTTCATCACGGCCACGGCCTATGGCTGAGGTCGGTTCAGAAGCTGCGAGTTGTTCTCATGGAAATCCGCGATCAGATCGTTCTCATCACCGGCGGCGCGCGCGGCGTGGGCGCGGCGGCGGCGCGGGCCTTTGCGGGGCAGGGCGCGCGGGTGGCGATCAACTGGCGCAACAGCGGCGAGCGGGCCGAGGCGCTGGCGGCTGAACTGGGCGAGCGGGCGCTGGCCGTTCAGGCCGATGTGACGGACCGCGCAGGCGTCGACGCCATGGTCGCGAAGGTTGAGGCGCATTTCGGCGGGGCGGTCAGCACCGTGGTCAACAATGCGCTGGATTACAGCTTCAACGGCGACGCCCGCGCCCAGATGGCGGACATTCCGTGGGAAGACATGGAGCGTCAGTTCGCCACCGTGATCCGGGGCGCCCTGAACGTCATTCAGGCGACGGCGCCCGGCATGGGGGCGCAAGGCTTCGGCCGTGTCATCAACGTCGGGACGAACCTCTTTCAAAATCCCGTGGTGGGTTACCATGACTACACCGCCGCCAAGGCCGCCCTGCTCAGCCTGACGCGGACGGCGGCGGGCGATCTGGGGCCGTCGGGGATCACCGTCAACATGATCTCGGGCGGTCTGTTGCGGACGACGGACGCCAGCGCCGCGACGCCCGAGGCGGTGTTCGACCTGATCGCAAGCATGACGCCGCTGCGCTCAGTCACCACGCCGGAAGAGTTCGCCGATGCGGCCCTCTTCTTCGCCTCGCCGTGGAGCCGGGCGGTGACGGGACAGAATCTGGTGGTCGACGGCGGGCTGGTGCGGGATTAAGTCGGCCCGACAGTAAAGCCTCAAGGACGGACATCATGAGCGGCGTCATTCTGATCACCGGAGCCACCTCGGGCATCGGCCGGGCGGCGGCGCGCCGTTTTGCGGGGGCGGGCTGGAAGGTGATCGCTACCGGGCGCCGTCAGGAGCGTCTGGACGAACTGGTCGCCGAACTGGGCGCGGATCGGGTCCATGCGGCCCCCTTCGACATGCGGGACGAGGCCGCCATCGACGCGGCGCTGGACGCCCTGCCCGAGGGCTTTCGCGATATCGACGTGCTGATCAACAACGCCGGTCTGGCGCTGGGCACGGCGATGGCGCAGGAGGCCGATCTGGCCCAGTGGCGCCAGATGATCGACACCAACATCACCGGTCTGGTGACGCTGACGCACCGCTTGCTGCCGCGCCTGATTGCGCGCAAGGGGGCGATCCTGAACATCAGTTCGGTGGCGGCGACCTACCCTTATAAGGGCGGCAACGCCTATGGCGGGACCAAGGCCTTCGTGCGCCAGTTCTCGCTGGGGCTGCGCTCGGACCTGCATGGGACGGGGGTGCGCGTCACCTCCATCGAGCCGGGCATGGCCGAGACGGAGTTCACCCTGGTCCGCACCGGCGGCGATCAGGCGGCGTCAGACGCCCTGTATGGCGGCGCCCAGCCGATGACCGGCGAGGATATCGCCGAGACCCTGTTCTGGGTCGCGACCCTGCCGCCGCACCTGAACATCAATGCGCTGGAGCTGATGCCGGTCAGCCAGTCCTTCGCCGGCTTTCAGGTGGCGCGCGATTAAGCGCCTTCCCGCCTCGTGCCGGGCCGCCGGTGCGGCCTCTCCTGCCCGCGCGGTGGCGGCAGGAGAGGCCGCGCATCAGGCGCGCGCGGCCTGGCTGCGCGCGGACGGAAGCCGCAGATAGGCCTCCAGCGAGTCATCGAACGCCTTCATCCACGGCACATGGTGACGCGCCGCCAGAGTGCCGGTCAGGACCGAGCGATAGCATTTGTCGCGATAGCCCATGATGTCGGCCTTCTTGTCCTTCTTCCACTGCAGGAAGATCCTGTTGATGTTATCGATATCAAGATCAGGATAGTCGGTCTGGGCGATCAGGCGCTTGATGTATTCGCCCTGATATTCAAAGGCCTCTTCATCCGTGCGGATGGCGACCTCCTTCTCGCGCCACTGGTCGTTGGCGGCCTCCATGTCCGCGCGTGACGGCAGCTGGATCCGGTCCATGATGATGTCGCGCGTCAGCCAGGCCTGGGCGTCGAACATGTTGAAGCTGTACCAGAGGTCCTGCATCCCCAGGTAGAAGAGCTTCGGGTTCGGCGTGAAGGCCACGCCCTCATACAGGTTCAGCGGCCACAAACGGTTGCTGGTCTTCAGGCGTAACTCATCCGGCAGGAAGGGGAAGTGGTGCTTGTAGCCGGTGCACAGGATGATGGCGTCGACGTCGCGGCGCGTACCGTCGCTGAAGTGGGCGGTCTTGCCGTCCACGCGCGTCAGACAGGGCTTCTCCTCCCAGCCCTTGGGCCAGTCATAGCCCATCGGCTGGCTGCGATAGCTGGTCGTGACCGACCGCGCGCCATACTTGTAGCACTGAGAGCCGATGTCCTCGGCCGAATAGCTGGAGCCGATCAGCAGGACGTCCTTGCCCTTGAACTCGGCCGCGTCGCGGAAGTCGTGCGCGTGCAGGATACGGCCGGGGAACAGGTCGAAACCCGGATAGGACGGCGCGTTCGGCGTCGAGAAGTGGCCGGTGGCGACGATCACATGGTCGAAAGTCTCTGACGTTCGGCGACCGGCGGAATAGTCCTTGGCCGTCACGGTGAACTGCCCGGACGCCTTGTCGAAGACCACGTCCTTCACGGCGGTGTTGAAGCGGATGTACTGGCGAATGTTCGCCTTCTTCACCCGACCCTGGATGTAGTCCCACAGGACTTCGCGCGGGGGATAGGAGGAGATGGTCTTCTTGAAATGCTCGTCGAAGGTGTAGTCGGCGAACTCGAGACATTCCTTGGGGCCGTTCGACCACAGATAGCGGTACATGCTGGCGTGAACCGGCTCGCCGTTCTCGTCCATGCCGGTGCGCCAAGTGTAGTTCCACATGCCGCCCCAGTCCTTCTGCTTCTCGAAGCAGACGATTTCAGGGATGTCGGCGCCCTCGTCACGGGCGGACTGGAAGGCGCGGAGCAAGGCCAGGCCCGACGGGCCGGCGCCGATGATGGCGATACGGTTTTGCTTGGGCATATTCACTTTGGGCTGATGGGTGACAGGCCCCGTCGCAGGCGGCTCTGCGGCCGCAAAAAATCGGGGCGAAAGAGGGCCGATCGCCAGCATTCCCAATATACGGAGTGCGGACATGGAATCGGCGCGCGGAAATATCGCTTAGTCCGAATATCTTAGAGTTTATGCTTGCAGGCTGGAATGATTGCCTCTCCAGTTCTTTATTCGGAAGGCAACACAAGAACAAAAAACGTCACGACGAATATGAACATATATTCGTCGCCGCAATCTTATGTTGTCTCTATAATCGAGCGATTATGACGTAATGCTCGATGAATCGCAAATTTATCCCGGATATATCCGGGTTCGGTCCATGTGCGAGTAACGGTTACAGCGCGCCTTCAGAAACGTCGGCGGCCGCGCTGCGCAAGGGGACCTGACGGTGTCTTCTGCTGCGCTAAACTGGTTTGGCCAGGGGAGCGGGATGGTCGCTGGCGCCCGAAGCCGCAGTATGGGCCGCCATGCCGCGCGTCATCGCATTTGATGAGGGTCTCGCCTATATAGCGACCCTTCCGCCTTTCTTGATGTCTCCCAATAACGCCGATGCACCCAGCGTACAGACTGTCCGTGGCGCCCATGATGGACTGGACCGACCGCAACTGTCGGGCGTTTCACCGCGCGCTGAGCACGCGGGCCCTTCTGTATACGGAGATGGTGACGGCGCCGGCGGTGATCCACGGGGATCGTGACCGTCTGCTGGGCTTCGACGCGGTCGAGCATCCGGTGGCGCTTCAGTTGGGCGGCTCGGATCCGGCTCAGTTGGCCGAGGCGGCGAAGATCGGCGAGGCCTATGGCTATGACGAGATCAATCTCAACGTCGGCTGCCCGTCGGATCGGGTGCAGTCGGGCCGCTTCGGCGCCTGTCTGATGCGCGAGCCGGAGCTGGTGGCGGACTGTATGGCGGCGATCAGAGAAGCTGTCGCCGTGCCCGCCACCGTCAAATGCCGCATCGGCGTCGATGATCAGGACCCGCAGGAAAGCCTGTTCGCCACGGTCGACGCCTCGGCGGCGGTAGGGATCACCCACTTTGTCGTCCATGCCCGCAAGGCCTGGCTGAAAGGCCTTTCGCCCAAAGAGAACCGGGACGTGCCGCCGCTGGACTACGCACTGGTGCGTCGGCTGAAGCGCGAGCGGCCGCATCTGACCATCTGCATCAACGGCGGGATCGGCGATCTGGATCAGGCCGAGGCGCATCTGAAGGCTGACGACGGGGTGCAACTGGACGGCGTCATGCTTGGCCGCGCCGCCTATCATGAGCCAGCCCTGCTGGGACAGGTGGATCGACGCATTTTCGGCGAGGCGACGCCGGATGTGGACGTGTTCGAGGCGCTGGAGCGGTATCGTCCCTATATGGCCGCGCGGCTGGACGAAGGCGCCAATCTGGCGAGCATGACCCGCCATATGCTGGGGCTGATGCACGGTCGGGCAGGGGCGCGCGCCTTCCGCCGCATCCTGACCGTCGAGGGGGTGAAATCCGGTGCGGGGCTGGAGGTGGTCGATCGCGCGGTCGACGCCGTCCGAGAGGCCGAGGCGCGAAAGGCCCGTCTGGGCGAGAGCGAAGAAGCGGCCTGATCCCTTAGGCGTCACCCTATTTCTTTCGTCGTCCTCCGGCTTGACCGGAGGACCCAGCGGCGCCGAAGGCGATCTTTGCTGCAGGCGCGGCGCGTGGAGTTTCGCCCTCCGGGCGCCGCTGGGTCCCCGGTCGCCCCACGGGCGCCGGAGGATGACGAACGGTAGGGGAAGGTTGGCGCAACTTCCGGGATGACGCTGGCCAAGGCTGCGGCTATGCCCAAGCCATGAGCGCCCTTCCCCTTTCCGAACTCGCCCTGATGCTCGCCGCGCTTGCTGGGGCCGGCGCGATCGCCGGAGTGATCGGCGGCCTGTTCGGCGTTGGCGGCGGGACGGTGCTTGTCCCAGCACTGTTTTACGCTTTTTCGGTGCTGGGCGTCGGGGGCGAGAGCAATCTGCACGTCGCCATCGGCACCTCGCTTTTGACCATCGTCGCCACCTCGCTGAGGTCCCTGGCCACGCACCGGGCGCACGGGGCGGTGGATGAGACGGTGCTGAAGACCTGGACGCCATGGGTGGCGTTCGGCGGACTGGTCGGGGCGGCGATTGCGGGCTTCACCTCGATGGAGGGGCTGGCGGTCGTCTACGGCGCCTGCCTGCTGCTGGTCGCGGCGCAGATGGGGCTGATGCCCGAGCGGTTCACGCTCAGAAAAGACCTGCCGACGGGCTGGGGCCGTCGCGGCGTGGGGACAGGCATCGGCCTGTTGTCCGCCATGATGGGCGTGGGCGGGGGTAGTCTGGGCGGCATGACCATGACCCTGTGCGGGCGGCCGATCCATCAGGCGGTGGCGACCGCCTCGGGCTTCGGTCTGGCCATCGGGGCGGCGGCGGCGCTGGGCTTCGCCTTCTTCGGCTGGGATGCGCCGGGGCGGCCGCCGCTGTCGCTGGGTTATGTCAATGTGCCGGCGGCGGTGATCATGGGACTGCTGACGGCGCTGACCGCGCCCTATGGGGCGCGGCTGGCGCACCGGCTGGACCGCAAGATCCTGCGCCGGGCCTTCGCCGTCTATCTGTTGCTGACGGCGTTTTCGGTGGTGCTGAAGGCGCTGTGAGCGCGACTAAGTAGATGCCCGCAGGCGGGCGCTAACACTTTGTCGAACAACGGCGGGTTAGGAGCGAGGCTGAACCTCCCCCTGTCTGAGCCGTGAGTCATGCTGCATAACCTGTCCGTACCCAAGAAGCTGATCCTGTCCTTCATGGCCGTGATCGGGGCTTGCGGGGCGGCGACCCTGATCGTCCTGTGGTGCGTGGCGTCCCTGCAGCGCGCCGACGCGGCGGACCTGACCTCGCGCGAGGTGTTGAAGGCGTCCGACCGCCTGCTGGCCGCTGCTGTCGAGCAGCAGAACGCCATGCGCGGCTATGTCCTGACCGGCGATACGGCCGTGCTGGAACAGTACGAAGCGGGACGGCGCGACCTGCCTGTTCGCCTGGCCGATCTGGCGGCTTCTGACATCAAGGGCGTCTATGGGCAGGAGCAGGCGCAGATTCGCGCTGCCGCCGCCGCCTTTCAGGAGCAGGCTCAGGCGATTATGGCTGAGGCTCGCGATCCGGCCGCTCGCGGCGAGGCTCTGGCCCAGGTCGGACAGGTGGCCAAGCTGACCGATATCCGTACGGCCGTCGCCGCCATCCGCGCCAAGGAAGCCGCAGAGGCAGAGGTCGTCGGCCGAGCCAAATCCGGCGCCTTTGTTCAGGCCTATGTCTCCTTCGCCATCGGCGGGGTGCTGGCTCTGGCCATCGCCGTGGGCGCCGCCCTGTGGCTCATCGGCGCCCTTAGCCGCCCGGTCGAGGCGATGACCCGCGCCATGAGCCGCCTGGCCGATGGCGATCTGAACGTCGCCATCCCGGCGGTGGGCCGCCGCGACGAGATCGGTCGGATGGCCGACGCTGTCCTGACCTTCAAACAGAACGCCGAGGAGAAGGTGCGGCTGGAAGCCGAGGCCGAAACAGCGCGCCTCGCGTCGGAGATTGAGCGTCAGGAGCAGGCCGCCCGCGACGCCGATGCCGCCCGCCAGCAGGCCCAGGTCGTCGACGGCGTGGCCAGGGGGCTTGAGCGTCTGTCGGGCGGCCAGTTGGCCTTCCGTCTCAACGACCCGTTCGCGCCGGAATATGAAGGCCTGCGCGCCGACTTCAACGCGGCGATGGACAAGCTGCAAGGCGTGATGCGGGTCATCGTTGAACGCGCCGCCGCCATCGGCGCCAGCGCCCGCGAGATTTCGCAGGCCTCCGACGACCTGTCGCGTCGCACTGAACAGCAGGCCGCCAGCCTGGAAGAGACGGCGGCGGCCCTTGAGCAGATCACCGCCACCGTGGCCCGTTCGGCCGAGGGCGCGATTGAGGCGGGGGGCGTAGTGCGCGGCGCCCGGTCCGAAGCCGTCGAAGGACAGGCTGTGGTCGGCCGCGCCATCGCCGCCATGGGCGCCATCGAGCAGTCGTCCAACCAGATCAGCGCCATCATCGGCGTGATCGATGAGATCGCCTTCCAGACCAATCTGCTGGCGCTGAACGCCGGTGTGGAGGCGGCGCGAGCAGGCGACGCCGGGCGCGGCTTTGCGGTCGTGGCGTCTGAGGTGCGGGCGCTGGCCCAGCGCTCGGCCTCGGCGGCCAAGGAGATCAAGACGCTGATTTCGGAATCCGGCCGTCAGGTCGGGGCGGGGGTGGCTCTGGTCGGCGATACCGGCCAGGCGCTGGAGCGGATCGCCGGTCAGATCGAACGCCTGACCCTGATCGCTGAAGAGATCGCCGCCTCGTCGCAGGAACAGTCCAGCGGCCTGCAACAGGTCAATATCGCCGTGACCCAGATGGATCAGGTCACGCAGCAGAACGCGGCCATGGTCGAGCAGTCGACCGCCGCCAGCCATGCTCTGGCCTCCGACGCGGTCGAGCTGGACCGGATGATGGGGCAGTTCGCGTTGGATGATGCGCGCGATCTGGACGCGCGCGGGCGGATGGAGGCCCTGGCGCGGGCGGTGGCTTAAGCGCTGGATTCTCCCTCCCCATGAAGGGGAGGGAGAATCGTGTGCCTGTATTACGCCGCCGCCTTCAGCGTCACCGTATCCAGCGCCTGAATCAGGTCAGCCAGGACGTCGTCCTGATGCTCCAGTCCGACCGACAGGCGCAACAGCCCGTCGGTGATGCCTGCCGTCACGCGGGCTTCGGGCGTCATGGCGGCGTGGGTCATGGTGGCCGGGTGGGCGATCAGGCTTTCGACGCCGCCCAGAGATTCGGCGAGGGTGAAGATTTCCAGCTGCTCGATCACCTGGCGCACGGCTTCGGTCCCGCCGGTCAGCTCGAAGCTGAGCATGGCGCCCGGCCCGGACTGCTGGCGCGACGCCAGTGCATGGCCGGGGTGGCTGGTCAGGCCCGGATAGTGGACAGCCTTGACCGCGGGGTGCTGCTGCAGCGCTGCGGCCACGGCGCCCGCCGTCGCCTGCTGGCGCTCGATGCGGGTGAACAGGGTCCGCAGGCCGCGCAGGGTCTGATAGGCGTCGAACGGCGAGCCGGTGACGCCCAGGCAATTGGCCCACCAGGCCAGCTGTTCATGATCGGCCGGATCGGCCGCGACCACGGCGCCGCCGACCACGTCGGAATGGCCGTTGATGTATTTGGTGGTCGAGTGGACCACAATGTCGGCGCCCAGCTCCAACGGCCGTTGCAGGGCGGGCGACAGGAAGGTGTTGTCGCACACCACCTTGGCCCCCACGGCGTGGGCGCGGCGACAGACCTCGGCGATGTCGGTGACGCGCAGCAGGGGGTTGGACGGCGTCTCGACCAGCACCAGCTTGCAGCCGTCGGCCAGGGCGGCGTCCAGGGCGGCGCTGTCGTTCTGATCGACGAAGGCGACGCGGAAATGGCTCTTCTTCGCGCGTGCGCACAGCAGGCGGTGGGTGCCGCCGTAACAGTCGTGCGGCGCGATCAGCAGGTCGCCGGGCTCCAGCAGGCTGAGCGGCAGGTCGACCGCCGCCATGCCGGTGGCGGTGATGACGGCGCCGGCGCCGCCTTCCAACTCTGCCAGCGTCTCGGCCAGCACGTCGCGGGTCGGATTGCCCGAGCGCGAATAGTCGTATTTGCGCGGTTGGCCGAAGGCGGCGAAGGAATAGTTGGACGACAGATACAGAGCCGGCATGACCGCGCCGTGGGCCGTGTCCGTATCGACGCCCGAGCGGGCGGCGATGGTGCGGGGATCGGCGGGACGGGCGCGGCTCATTGGTCGATATCCTTCAATACGGAAGTCAGAATTTCAGCGACCAGTCTGTCTTCCTTCAGGAAGGCGTCGTGGCCGTAGACGGAAGCGTGTTGTTCGAAGCGCCAGAGGTTGGGCAGACGGTCGGCCAGCTCTCTCATGTCGTCGATGGGGCACAGGCGATCGGTGGTGAAGCCGACCAGGGTGACGGGGGCGCTGATCGCCTCGGGCTCGACGCGGTGGCGGTCGATGGAGTCGGACAGGGTCAGCCAGCGGGCGGGGGTGGTGCGGTCGCGATAGGCCCGCCCGCGCGCCGTCAGATAGTCGCACACCGGATAGGCCTGGCCCGCATGGCTTGGGGCCTCCGAATCGAAGCGGTCGCCGAACTCTTCCTGGGTGCGATAGGTGGTCATGGCCAGTTCGCGCGCCAGGCCGACGGCCTGATCGATGCGGCCGGTCTCAAGGCCCAGTTGCAGGATGCGGCGCTGAATGCCGCGCCAGGCGGTGGCCAGCGGATGAGGGCGGTGGGCGGCGGACACCACCACCAGTTGCTCGGCCCAGTCGGGGAAGAGCTCGCCGAAGGCCAGGGCGATCATGCCGCCGTAGGAACAGCCGATAAAGGCGGCGACCTTGTCCACGCCCAGATGGTCCAGCAGATGGGCCAGCAGCCGCGCCTGATCCTGGGTGGTGATGGTCAGCGGCGTCTTCGGCTCCGTCACGCCGTCTCCGAATTCCGGTGCGAAATCAAAGGCCAGGACGCGAAATCGGGTCAGATCGATCGGCGCGCGCACGCCAACGGCGCCGGACCACCAGCCCAGTCCCTTGGTCTCGGTGCGATGGACGTAACGGTCGGCGGAAATCCCGCCCGCGACCACGATCAGGGGGGCGCCCGGCTTGCCGTGCAGGCGGCCGATGACCTGTTTCTGGGTCAGGGTTCCGCCGAAATCGAGCTCGAAACCGTCCGGGATCGGAACCACGACGTCATGGGCGCCCTCGCGTTGCAGCAGTTTGGACGGGCGGCGCGCGGAAGCCGCCCGACAGGCGGGCTCTTCGGCGGGGGCGGCGGGGTCGATCAGGGCCAGGGTCATTGGTCTCGGTCACTCAGCAGATACGGCTCGCCAAGGAACCCATGCAGTGACAGACCTGTGGCGCGTCGCCTCGTCGACGCTCCACCCATCTCTCGCGGTCCATTCAGGCAAGCCCGAAGAACCCCGCAGGAGTTGGCACCGTTTCGGGCGGAACCCGATGGTTGCCCCGGCGTCAAAGGGCCTAATCCCTCAGCCGGTCTTGATGAGTGAGCTTACGGTGCGGTTGCGAAGAGCGCCGGTCAAGCGAAAAATTTCACCCCGTTTGGGCGAAAGCGCCCCATGGTGATGGCCAAATGGGCCTGTTGGGGCGATGTCGAGAAAAATTATTTCGATGCGGGGTTGACGCGACGCGGCGCCCTGGCTCACCCTAAGGCACGATTTTCAACCGGACGCCGCCTGTGCCTTACCGCCTCGCCAGCATGAAGACGACCACCATCGCCGCCTCGGCGACGGGTCTCTTCGCGTCCATGATTACCACCACCGGTACCACCACCATGCCCTTGCGGGCGGGGACCGGATGATGCGCGCCGTTTAGGGCGAGACACGCAGAAAACCGATCACCCGCCCGGACCTCCGGGCGGGTTTTTTATTGCCTCAAATCCACTCCGACCCCGCCGATCTCTCTTAAAAATCCTCCCAGACCCAGCCTTCAGGAAACGTCCATGTCCGCCTCTCTCGCCCTTGTCGCCGATCAGCCCAAACCGGTCGAAGCCCTCGCCCCGGCCGCCGAAGTGGTGGTGCTGAAGTTCGGTTCGTCCGTTCTGCGCGACGCCTCTCAGGCCCCCGCCGTCGCCAGCGAAATCTACAGCCACGTCCGCTCCGGCCGTAAGGTGGTCGCTGTCGTCTCCGCCCTGGCCGGCCAGACCGACAAGCTGCTGTCCGAGGCGCGCAGCCTGGGCCTCGACCACGAGAACGAGCTTCTGCCCGCCTATGTCGTGCTGGGCGAGGAAAAGGCCGCGGCCCTGGTCGCCGTGGCCTGTGACCGGGTCGGGCTGGACGCCATCGGCCTGTCGGTGCGGGAGTTGGGCATCGTCGCCGAAGGGCCCAGCCAGCACGCTCGCCCCGTCTGCCTGAAGGGGGATCAGCTCCAGCGCGCTCTGGAGGCGCATGAGGTGGTGGTCGTTCCGGGATTCGGCGCGGTCCGGCCCAACGGCCGCGTCGCCCTGCTGGGCCGGGGCGGATCCGACCTGACGGCGGTGGTTCTGGCGGCCGAGCTGGGGTTGAACCGCGTGCGTCTGGTCAAGGATGTGGACGGCCTCTACGACCGCGATCCGGCCGTCAGCGCGGGGACGCCCCTGCGCTATCGCCGCGCCTCGTGGGAGACGGCGCGTCAGGTGGGCGGGGCGCTGGTCCAGCATGACGCCATCGACCTGGCTCAGGCCCGCGCGGTCGAGATCGAAGTGGCCGCCCTGGGCCGCGCCGAGGGTACGGTGGTCGGCGATCGCGGCGCCCCTCCGGGGCCGGTGCAGGCGGCGGCGGCGCTGAAGGTAGCCGTGGCCGGGTGCGGGGTCGTCGGCGGCGGCCTGCTCAGCCGCCTTCTGCCCGACAGCCGTTTTGAAGTCGTCGGCGTCCTGGTTCGTGATCCCAAGAAGCCGCGCGACGTGGCCGCCCCGGCTGAACTGTTCACCAATGACGTCGACGCCCTGCTGGCCAAGAAACCGGACCTGTTGCTGGAAGCCCTGTCCGAGGGCGAGGCGGGCCACGCCCTGATCCGCCGCGCGCTGGAGGCGGGCTGCGACGTGGTCAGCGCCAACAAACAGGCCGTGGCCCGCGATCCCAAAGGGCTGCAGGCCCTGGCAGACGCCAACGGTTGTCGGGTCGCCTGGTCGGCTTCGGTCGGCGGGGGCTCGCCGATGATCGAAACGCTGCGCGCCGCCCGCGCCGCCGGTCCGGTGGTCGGTTTCGAGGCGGTGCTGAACGGCACGGTCAACTTCATGCTGCAACGTCTGGGCGAGGGGGCGACCTTCTCCGACGCCCTGGCCGACGCCCGCGCCGCCGGTTTCGCCGAGGAGGACCCGTCCTCGGACCTGGAAGGCTTCGACGCCGAGGCCAAGGTCAAACTGCTGTCGTTCGAGGCCTTCGGCCGTTCGCCCGACGCCCTGCCGCGCGACGTGCTGGCCACCGAAACCCCGCTGGGCGACGCGCCGGTGCGCCAGATCGGCGCCTGTTTCGACCGCGACGGCGAACTGAACGCCTATGTCCGCCTTGACGGCGAACTTCAGGACGCGCTCTTCCTGTCGCTGAACGGAGAGCGCAACGCCTTGAAAGTCTATGGTCAGGACGGCCGGGTGTGGACGTGCAAGGGGCGCGGCGCCGGGCGCTGGGCCACGACCGAGAGCGTTCTGGCCGATGTGGCCGACGTCATGCGCGCCCGGCGCGCCGCTGCGGAGCTTGTCTAGTCATGGCCGTCTTCACGCCCGTCACGCCGCAACAGGCCGACGACTATCTCATGCGCTACCCTCTCGGCGGGTTGGTCGAACTGACCCCGATCGCCGAGGGGGTCGAGAACACCAACTATCGTCTGGTGACGGATCAGGGGGCCTACGTCCTGACCCTGTTCGAGGGGCGGACCGAGGCCTCGGCCCTGCCGTTCTGCCTCGGTCTGACCGGGCGGCTGGCGGCGCAGGGCTTTCCTACGCCCGCGCCGGTGGCGGATCGCGAGGGCTTGGTGATCGGCCGGCTGAACAATCGCGCCGCCGCCATCGTCGAATGGACGCTTGGCGCCTGGAAGCGTCAGCCGACGGACAAGGATCAGTATCGCGCCGGTCAGGTTCTGGCCCTGCTGCATCTGGACGCCGCCGACTATGACGGGGTGCGCGAGAACCCGGTCGGGCCGCGCGCCTGGGCCGATCTGGCCGCGCGCTGCGACACGGTCGCGGCGGGCGAGGATCGCCGGATGCTGGAGCAGATGCAGCGCCTGTTGCCCGATCTGGCCCGACCGTGGAGCGATCCGTCGCTGCCGCGCGGCCCGATCCACGCCGACTACTTCCCCGACAACGTCCTGTTTGCTGTGAACGAGCATGGGGCGACCGACGTGGGCGGCGTGATCGACTTCTATTTCGCCTGCGTCGACGTGCTGGCCTATGACCTGGCCATCGCGCTCAGCGCCTGGGGCTTCGACGCCGAGGGACGGCCTCTGCCGTCCGCCCTGCGCGCCTTCCAGAAGGGCTATGAGTCGGTGCGGCCCCTGTCGGACGCCGAGCGTCAGGCCCTGCCGGAACTCGGCGCGGCGGCGGCGGTGCGCTTCACCCTGACGCGCCTGCATGACCGGCTGTTTCACGACCCGGCCAATCTCGTCACGCCCAAGGATCCGACGCCCTTCTTCCGGCGCCTGGATTACTGGAAGGCGGCGGAGCCGGCCTGAACCCTCTGCGATCAAGGCGGCCTCTTCATGCGAAGGGGCCGTTTTTTCATTCCCGCCTGTGAAGCAGGACAAGGCGCCGCAACCGGGAACAAGCTTGGCGGCCCATGCGCTCCCTCTACATCTCAGAATGGAGGACAGCATGACCGCAGCCGACAAGAACCGCGCCCTGGACCGTAATGAGACGGAGTGGGTCGAGATGAGCCGTGCGGCGGCGCACCTGACCGACACACAACTGACCGATCTTCTGCGACGACTGCGCGAGCGCCGCGACCGCGCCCAACGCATGATCCGCACCCGCACCCGTCAGGCCAGCCGCGAGGGACAGGCCAATATCGACACGGGCGCGCGTGAAAAGAAGGCGCAACTGGCCGAGGCGATCGAGCGCGCAGCTGAGGAACAGAAGCGTCGCCGGGCATCGACCTCAGCAACCCGCAATCTGAAGGCCGCCGTCGCGCGCAAGGCCGAACAGACGCATGACGGCATCCCTGACAACCGCACGGCCCACACCGACCCCGCCGACACCCCCAACGACAAGATCGCTCCATCCGGCGCTCTTCACGCCGAAGGGATGAGGGCCGCCATCAGCCGCTCGACCGGCGACCGTTGAGCCAGAGTCTTTAGAGAGGGAGCGTCAGCTCGCCTTCGCAAACCCCTTCACCGCCGTCAGCGCCGCCTCGGGCGTGTTCTCGATCACCGTCAGGCGTTCGGGGCGGTCGCCCAGTGCGCGGATGACGGGGGCCGGTTCCGGCTCGACGCCGATGACGTCAGAGACGAAGGCGCCGAACTTGGACGGGTGGGCGGTGGACAGGGCGACGATGGGCGCGCCGTTGCGGTCCAGGCGGCGCGCGGCGGCCAGGGCCACGGCGGTGTGCGGACAGACGACGCGGCCCCAGGCGGCGTGGGCGTGGGCGATCTCGGCTTTTGTCGTCGCTTCATCGACCGAGACAGCCGACACCTCGGCGCGCAGGGCGGCCAGAAGGTCGGCGGGCAGGGTGACGGACCCCTCGCGCGCAAAGGTTTCGAACACGGCGCGGGTCGCCTCGGCGTCGCGGCCGGAGGCTTCATAGACCAGACGTTCAAAGTTGGACGGCGCCTGCACGTCCATCGACACGCTGCCGCTCTCGACCGCCGGGCGGCGGGCGTAGACGCCGTCATTGATGGCGCGGGCCAGGGCGTCGTTCTGGTTGACGGCGGCGACGAAACCGGCGGCGGGCAGGCCCATCTTCTTGGCGGCGATCCCGGCGAAGGCGTCGCCGAAATTGCCGGTCGGCACCACGAAGGTCGCCGCCTGGCCCAGCTGGGCCGTGGCCGAGACGTAATAGGGAATCTGGCCCGCCAGTCGGCCCCAGTTGATCGAGTTGACCGAGGACAGACGGCCTTGTTCGCGTAAGCGTTCCTCGGCCAGCAGCCCCTTCACCAGACGCTGACAGTCGTCGAAGTCGCCGCGCACGGCCAGGTTCAGGACGTTGTCCGCCTCGACCGTCGTCATCTGCCTGCGCTGCACCGGCGACACGCGGTCCAGCGGATGCAGGACGATCAGCTTGATGCGCTCAGCGCCCGCGAAGGCGCGCACGGCGGCGGCGCCGGTGTCGCCGCTGGTGGCGGTCAGCAGGGTCAGGGTCTCGCCCGTCGCGGCCAGGGCCTCGTCCGACAGGGCGGCGACCAGCTGCATCGCCAGATCCTTGAACGCCGCCGTCGGGCCGTGGAACAGCTCAAGTACGAACAGGCCCGGCTCCAGCTCGACCAGCGGCGTCACCAGCGGATGGTCGAAGCCCTTGGTCAGACGGTCCAACGCACGATCCAGCGCGCCCGCAGGCAGGGCGTCGCCGATAAAGGGCGCCATCGCCGCCTTGGCGATCTCGGCGTAGCTGCGGCCCGGCCGAGTTGCGTCGGCGGGCAGGGCGGGCCAGGCCTGCGGCATGTAGAGGCCCCCGTCCGGCGCGATGCCGCGCAGCAGAGCATCCGAGAAACGGGTCGGAGCGGCGTCGCCGCGCGTCGAGATGTAGCGATCAGCTGAATTCGTCATATCGGGGTCGTTTCTAGCTGCCGTTGGCCGCTTCGTCATGATTATTTTGCGTATGCGAAGGGAAAGTTCGCCAGATGACGCAACAACCTGGTTGCGACTAGGCGATCAGCGCGCCTTGCCCCGTCGCGATCGCTATCTCGAGGGAAAAGGGCTGGCGTCGGAGCTCCGCCCGGTTCATGTCAGGCCGATGAACCGCCGCTCCCTTTTCATTCGCGCCGGAGCCGCCGTCGCCGCCGTCGGCGGCGGATTGTGGCTCAAGGATCATGTGCTGTGGCGACGTCCCGGCGTGACCTTCGGCGCCGACGGAAGCAGCGGCTGGCTTCAGTTCGTCGCGCCCCGGACCCTGTTGCCGACCGTGCCGGTGCGGCTGGCTGGGCGCGAACTGACGGCGCTGATCGACAGCG
This sequence comes from Brevundimonas sp. S1H14, assembly GCF_047716865.1. Lineage (NCBI taxonomy): Bacteria > Pseudomonadati > Pseudomonadota > Alphaproteobacteria > Caulobacterales > Caulobacteraceae > Brevundimonas > Brevundimonas sp. S1H14. The sequence continues at coordinate 1,014,694 of NZ_CP136679.1, forward strand.
GCGCCCAGTATTCGGTGATTGACCGGCGGCTGGTGGCCGAGTTGGGGCTGGATCGTTTCTTCGACATGCCGCTGATCGCCTATGGCGTGGATGGGCGCGCCCAGATGGGCCGAGGCGTGACGCTGGATCTGACGTTCGGCGAGGCGCGCATCGACCGCCTGCGTGCAGGAATTCTGGACCTCGGGCCTCTGTCGGAAGAGGAGGGGCTGGGGGCGCCGTTGATCCTAGGGCAGGACCTGCTGATGCAGGCGGGGCTGGAGATGGACCTGCGACGACGGCGGTTGCGTCTGTTCCGCAAGGCGCAGACGGAGCTGTCGCCGGCCTATCGCGCCATGCCCGTGCGGCGGGCCGGTACGTCCCTGATCGCCGATACGGTCGTGGAGGGCGTCAGGGTGCAGGCCGTGCTTGATACCGGCTCTTCCGCCCTTCTGGCCGTGAGCGAAGGCGTCGCGCAGTCGGCGGGCCTGCTGGACGGCCGCCCGGAACGGGAAGGGTCAAGCATCGTTCTGGGCGGGGTGGCCAGGGCGCGTCTGATTGAGGCGAAGAGCGTGGCTTTGGGGTCGGAAACCTGGCGCGACGTGACGATAGCGGTCTACGCCGATCGGGCGCTGCCCAACTATCCGGACGCCCTGTTGGGCATGGAGGCGTTCGCAGGGCGCGATATTATTCTCAACCTTGGCGACGGACAGCTGCATCTCGCGCCGTTGATGGATGTGACCATTGTTTAGCTTTGACGGGTTTGCGCAGGCAGAATCCGTTTCGTCCGTGGCCTGAAGGGGGATAAGCGGCCCGCATGAGCGCCTCGCCGTCCATGATGTCCGTATCGCCAGGTCAAAGGCTGGAAAGCCTGGACCTGCTGCGCGGCTTCGCCCTGTGCGGCATCCTGCTGGTCAATATCATGATGATGGGCGGCGCCTGGGACCAGTATCATCCCGACCTGCCGCCGACGCTGGCCAATCCGGACTGGTCGGCGTGGATCATCCAGCATCTGTTCGTGCAAGGGTCGATGCGGGGTCTGTTCACCCTGCTGTTCGGCGCCGGCATGCTGCTGATCACCCTGCGCGGCGAAGACGGACGCGGGACGATTCAGGCGGCGGACGTGTACTTTCGACGTTGCATCGCCCTGCTGGCGCTGGGCGTGTTCAACGCCACGGCTCTGCTGTTTCCGGGGGACATTCTCTATGTCTACGGCCTGTCGGGATTTCTACTGTTCGTTTTCCGCATGGCCCGCCCGCGCACTCTGATCGCCCTGTCGGCGGCGCTTCTGCTGCTGCTGACGGCTGAGTCGGCCGTGGTCGGCGCCTATCAGACGATTGAAGCGCGTCGCGGGGCCGAACTGGCGTTGCAGGTTGAGGCCGGAGCGTCCCTGTCGGCCGAAGACGCCGAGGCCCTGAAGGCGCATAGCCGCGCCCAGGAGGCGCAGAGCCTGTCGCCGGAGGCTGTCGCCGAAGAAGTCGCCGTGCGCACCGGCGGCGTCGCAGGCCTGCTGAAGTGGAGTGTGCGGACCTGGCTGGACTATGCGGCGTCCAGCTACACCATCACCCTGGTCATTGAATCGGTCGCCTTCATGCTATTGGGCATGGCGCTGTTCAAGCTGGGCGTGCTGGGCGGGGCGCGTTCGCTGGGTTTCTATCTGGCGCTGACGGCTTGTGGTTATGGCGTGGGGCTGGCGGTCAACGGCGGGCAGGCGGTGGTGCTGTGGCTGAGCCAGTTTTCGTCCGAGTCCTGGGCGACGCAGAGCAGCTATGAACTGGGCCGATGCGCCATGACCCTGGGTCACGTCGGCCTGCTGCTCTCATTGTGGAAGATGAACGCCCTGGGCTTCGTCGGACGGGCGTTGCGCAATCTGGGACGGATGGCCCTGACCAACTATCTGGGACAGTCGGCGATCGCGGCCCTGTTGTTCTATGGCCTGAACCTGTGGGGCAGGCTGGACTGGTGGGGCCTGTGGGGCGTCGCGCTCGGCATCTGGGTGGTTCAGATGACGTTCAGCGCGCTGTGGCTGCGCGCCTTCAACATGGGACCGCTGGAGTGGGCCCTGCGGTGGTTCGCCTATGGGCGGCCTTCGCAGCTGAAGCGCGCGAAGGCCGCCTGATCCGCTCGATTTAAAGCTGGGAGAAGGTGTCGCAGGCGGCTGGATCGCCGGTCTGATAGCCGCGCTGCAGCCACTCGACCCGCTGGGCCGAGGAGCCGTGGGTGAAGCTTTCGGGCGAGACGCGCCCGCTGCCGCGCCGCTGCAGGGTATCGTCGCCGATGGCCTGCGCCGTCTTCATGCCCTCTTCCAGATCGCCCGGCTCCAGCGCCACCTGACCGTTCGACACGGCGGCGGCGTTGCTGGCCCAGACCCCGGCGTAACAGTCGGCCTGAAGCTCCAGCGCGACGGAATATCGGTTGCCCTCGGCCTGTGACCGCGCCGCCTGCTGGGCGCGCTGCACCTGCTGGCTGGCGCCGGTCAGGGTCTGGACGTGGTGGCCGAACTCATGGGCGATGACATAGGCCTTGGCGAAGTCTGCGCCGGACGCGCCCAGCTTGGTCTCCATCTCGCGCCAGAAGCTGAGGTCCAGATAGACCTTCTGATCCGCCGGACAGTAGAACGGCCCCATCGCCGCCTGGCCATAGCCGCAGCCGGTCTGGGTGCCCTGTTCGTAAAGGACGGTGGTGGGCGCGGTGTAGCCCTTCAGCTTGGTCTTCCACACGTCGTTGATGTTGGAGCCGACGACCTCGACGAACTGGCCGTCCTGATCCTCGGGCGAGCCCATCTGGCCCTGCTGTTCCGCCTGACCGGCGCCGCCGAATTGGCTGGCCAGCTGTTGGGTGGTGTTGGGGTCGATGCCGAAGACGAAATAGCCGATCGCCGCCAGCACCAGCACGCCGATGCCGCCGCCCGCGACCGCGCCGCCGCCCATGCCGCGCCGATCTTCAACCCCGCCGCCGCGCCGTCCGCCCTGCCAACGCATCTGCTGCTCTCCGCTGTGCTGTCTGTTCCGAAGCTAGGCTGAAACGCAGGGGCAGGTGAAGAGATGCAAATGTAACGCGTCGTGGGCTGCGGCGGGCGTTAGTGCGGCGGTCGGTTCAGCCAGGCGTCGATCTCGGCCACGCCGGGAGCATTCTGATCGGCGGGAGCGGGCAGAGGCGTCGGTCGCGGCGCATAGGGCGTCGAAGGAGGCGCAGCGGGCGCAGGCGCGCGTGCGGCTTCGAGCTGGCGAACCGTGCGCTCCGTCTGCAACCTTGTGCGGGCGGCGTCGGCCTCGCGCTGGTCGGCCTGAAGGCGCAGTCGCTCCATCGCCTGATTATGCTGTTCGGCGCGCGCGATGTTGGGATCGTATCCGGCGGGCGGCGGACCGGGCCAGCCCGGCCACGTCTGGGCGCTCGCCGTCAGCGGAACGGCGACGAACAGCAGGATCAGGAACGCCAGACGCTTCATGTCGATAAAGATGGGCGCCCGACGCCCCGCCGCCAAGCGGGGCGGTTCTGCGATGTCAGATCGAGAAGCTGACGCCGCAGCCGCAGCTGGAGGCGGCGTTGGGGTTGCGGATCACAAACTGGGCGCCCGCCAGTTCGTCCACGAAGGCCACTTCGGAATCCTTCAGGAAGGGCACGGACACCGGGTCGATGACCACGGCCTGACCGTCGCGGCGCACCACCAGATCGTCGGCCTCGGGGCCGTCGACCAGCTCAAAGCGATACTGAAAGCCCGAGCAGCCCCCGCCGTCGACGGCGACACGCAGCAGCACCGGCCTGCCCTCAGCCTCGGACAGCCTGGCCAAGCGGCGCGCGCCGCTTTCAGACAAGGTGATGCCTTCGGGCGAACGGGGCGCGATCGACAGCGACAGGTCGCGGGCTGATTCTGTAGATTGGACGGTGCTCACAGCCCTCTATATGAGGGTCTGACAGGCGTTCGCAAAGGCCTGTCGCCATCACGAAGTCCTGCCGCCTCCCCAAAAGGCCTGACGATTTGAGCCAGACCCGCGCTTCCTACGCCGAAAACCACGCCGCCAGTCGCGGTCGTCATGTCTTCGAGCCCGCCAGCCGCACCCGCACCGCCTTCGCCCGCGACCGCGACCGCATCATCCACGCCACCGCCTTCCGTCGCCTGAAGGAGAAGACGCAGGTCTTTGTGGCGCATGAGGGCGACCATTATCGCACCCGGCTGACGCACAGTCTTGAGGTGGCGCAGATCGCCCGCTCGCTGGCCCATGCCCTGCGGTTAGACGACGATCTGGCCGAGACGGTCGCCCTGGCCCACGATCTTGGACACCCGCCGTTCAGCCATGCGGGCGAGGACGAACTGCACGAACAGATGAAGGCGTTCGGCGGCTTCGACCACAATGTCCAGAGCTTCCGCGTCGTGACCGAGCTGGAAACCCGCTATCCCGGCTTCACCGGCCTGAACCTGAGTTGGGAGACGGTCGAGGGCGTGGTCAAGCACAACGGTCCGGTGGCGCATCTGCTGTCGGACCCGGCGTGGAAGGCGGTCGCCGCCTATGCGCCGGGCGGGGCGGCCGACTGGGATCTGCGCCTCGGCACCTTCGCCTCGCTGGAGGCCCAGTGCGCGGCCATCGCCGATGACATCGCCTATAACAACCACGACGTGGATGACGGGGTGCAGGCGGGGCTGTTCAGCCTGTCCGACCTGTCCGACGTGCCCCTGATCGGGCGCTGTATCGCCAGCGCGCGCGCCGACTGGCCCGACATCGATGAGCGGATGCTGCGGCTGGAAGCCGTGCGCAGGATGATCGGCGTCATGGTCGATGACGTCCTGGTCGAGACCGAGGCCCGTCTGGCCAGACACAAGATCGAGACAGTCGAGGACGTGCGTAACGCGCCCGAGACTCTGGTGCAGTTCTCATCTGGCATGATGGCGGAGCTGGCCGTTCTGCGCCGCTTCCTGTTCGAGCGGATGTATCGCCATTATCGCGTCAATCGCACCCGCAGTCAGGCGCGCCGCGTGCTGGCCCAGCTGTTCCAGCTGTTCATGGCCGAGCCGGAGGTGATGCCGCCCGAGTGGCAGGCCTCGGCCCTGACCGACGACCGGGACGCGCGGGCGCGGGCGGTGTGCGACTACATCGCCGGTATGACAGATCGTTACGCTATCGAGGTCCACAGGAAGCTGTTCAGCCTCGACCTCGCCCTCGATCTGTGATTCGAGAAGGGCTGCACGGCGCGCTAGACTGAGCGCCGACGCGCGCCGATTCGCGCGCGTGTCCCACGACCACCAAGGCGCGACCCATGTCCTACGACGACGATCACAGAGGCAACCCTAACGCCGGACGCGACCGGGGCGCCTATACCCCGCCGACCGACGACGACCTGCCTTTCACGCGCGGCGGTTATGACCCGCGCCGGGCGCCGGCCGCCAAGTCGCCGCCGATCACCCTGATCATCAGCGCCATCGTCCTGCTGCTGCTGATCGTGGCCGTGGTGGTCTTCTATCGCTCGGGCGTGCGTTCCTCGACGGACGCGCCGCCCGCCGTCGGAACCCCGGTCGAGAGCATGAAGGTCGAGGCGCCGCTGGACGCCCAGCCGATCGACCCGGAAGCCGACATCCGCGTCTATCGCGACGGCGGCGAGCCAAGCGACGCCGCGCCGACCTTCACCCCCGGTCCCGAAGAAGTCCTGCCGCGCCCCGCGCCGACGGCCCCGGCTACACCGGTCGAATCCTCGCCTCTGGCCCCCGCCGCGCCCGCCCCTGCGACCAAGGCCCCGGCCGCGCCCGCGCCCGTAACGCCGGCTCCGGCGACGAAGGCTCCCGCTCCGGCGCCCGCTCCGGCTCCGGCTCCGGCCGCGACGGGCGGATCGTCCGGCGTGCAGATCGGCGCCTTCTCCTCGACCGCCATCGCCGACCGCGAATACGCCGCCGTCGCCGCCCGCTTCGGCCAGTACGCCTCGGGCGCCGAGAAGCGCGTGCAGGAAGTCACCGCCTCCAACGGCTCGACCCTGTATCGCACCACCTTCACCGGCATGAGCCGTGAACGCGCCGTCGCCTTCTGCAATGCGCTGAAAGCTGCGGGCCGCGACTGCATCGTCCGCTAAGGCGCGAGCGCACATGACCTCCGCCGCCATCTACGGCTGTTCCGGCCACAGGCTGACGGCGGAGGAGCGCGCCTTCTACGCCGAGGCCAAGCCCTGGGGCTTCATCCTGTTCCGCCGCAATGTGGACAGCCCCGAGCAGGTCAAGGCGCTGGTCTCCGAACTGCGCGACAGCGTGGGCCGCGACGACGCCCCCGTCCTGATCGATCAGGAAGGCGGCCGGGTGCAGCGCCTCGGCCCGCCGCATTGGCCGAAATATCCGCCCGGCGCCGCCTATCTGAAGGCGACCAATGATCCGGCGGCGGCGCGTGAACTGGTGCGTCTGGGCGCGCGGCTGATCGCTCATGACCTGCGCGAACTGGGCATCACCGTCGACTGCGTGCCGGTGCTGGACGTGCCGGTGCCGGGCGCCCACGACATCATCGGCGACCGCGCCTATGCGCAGGACCCGGCGACCGTGACCCAGCTGGGCCGGGCCGCTGCCGAGGGCCTGCTGGCGGGCGGCGTCCTGCCGATCATCAAGCATATCCCCGGCCACGGCCGCGCCTTCTCGGATAGCCACCACGACCTGCCGGTGGTCGAGACGGCGATCGAGGAACTGGACGCCTGGGACTTCGCCCCGTTCAAGGCGCTGTCGGACATGCCGATGGCGATGACGGCGCACGTGGTCTTCACCGCCGTCGACGCCAAACGCCCGGCCACCACCTCGAAGAGGGCGATTCGCCTGATGCGCGAGCGGCTGGGCTTCTCCGGCCTGATCCTGTCCGACGACCTGTCGATGCAGGCCCTGTCGGGGACGTTGACCGAGCGGGCGGAACAGTCGCTGAAGGCGGGCTGCGACGTGGTGCTCCACTGCAACGGCGACCTGAAGGAGATGGCCGCCGTCGCCGACGGAACGAAGAAGCTGAAAGGCGAGGCCAAGCGCCGCGCCGAGGCCGCGCTGAACCGCATCGTCCGCGCGCCCGAGCCGCTGGATGTCGCCGAGGGCCGGGCCCGGCTGGAGGCGGCGCTGAACGGCCGCTTCGACGCCGCCAAGGGGCCGGACGTCGGCGAGGCGCAAGGGTGATCGCCGGGGAGGGCGCATGAGCGAGGCCTTCCAGCCGAATCTCGACTTCACCGCCGTCGAACAGGTCGAGGCGCAGGAGGCCTTCGTCGTCGACCTGGAGGGGTATGAAGGCCCCCTGCACGTTCTTCTGGCCCTGGCGCGGACGCAGAAGGTGGACCTGCTGAAGCTGTCCATCACCCGTCTGGCCGAACAGTATCTGGCCTTCGTGCATGAGGCGCGACGGCGGAATTTCGCGCTGGCGGCCGACTATCTCGTGATGGCGTCGTGGCTGGCCTATCTGAAGTCGCGCCTGCTGATCCCGCGCAATGAAAAGGACAAGCCGGAGGAGCCTCCGGCCGAGGAGATCGCCGCCGCCCTGGCCTTCCGCCTGCAGAAGCTTGAGGCCATGCGCACGGCGGTGGAGGCCATCACCGGCCGCCCGCAGTTGAAGCGCGACGTCTTCACGCGCGGCGACCCGCAGGCGACGGTCATCATCCCCTCTGATCGGGTGGACGCCAGCCTCTATGAACTGATGAGCGCCTATGTCGCTCAGCGCCGCCGCGAGGAACGCCGCAAATACGCCCCCGGCCAGCGGGTCGAGGCCTTCCAGCTGGAGGCCGCGCGCGACTGGCTGCGCGAGATCATGCCGCGCCTGGCCGAATGGACGCCGCTGGAGCGCGTGGCGCCGCAGAAGCCGGACGGGGAGGAGGGCCCCAGTCAGGCCAGCTATACCGCCTCCACCCTGTCAGCCAGTCTGGAGCTGGTGAAGGAGGGCGGCATGGACATCCGGCAGGAGCGGCCTTTCGACGCGGTGTGGCTGAAGAGGCGCGGCTTGGGCCAGCCGCTGGAGCTGACGCCGTGACGCTCGACTTCACCCCCGCCCACCTCGAGATCGAACGCCGCGTCGAGGCCCTGCTGTTCGCCGCCGCCGCGCCCTTGTCGCTGGCCGAGATCGCGCGCCGGCTGCCCGAGGGCGCCGACGTCGGCGGGGCGCTGACCGCGCTTCAGGAGCGCTATCAGGGCCGGGGGGTCGAGCTGGACTGCGTGGCGGAGCGCTGGCGCTTCCGCACCGCCCCTGACCTGGGCTTCCTGATGACCGAGGAGCGCGAGGAGCCGCGCCGCCTGTCCAGGGCCGCGCTCGAGACCCTGGCCATCATCGCCTATCATCAGCCCTGCACCCGCGCCGAGATCGAGAGCGTGCGTGGGGTCTCCCTGTCCAAAGGCACGCTGGACCTGCTGCTGGAGATGGACTTCGTGCGCCTGCGCGGACGGCGTCGTACGCCGGGGCGGCCGGTGACCTACGCCACGACCGACCGCTTTCTGGAGCATTTCAGCCTGGCGAGCCTGTATGACCTGCCGGGCGTGCAGGAGATGAAGGCGGCGGGCCTGCTGGACCTGTCCATGCCGGTCGGTTTCGAGGTGCCGGACCCCTCGCGCGCCGGCGACGACGAGGGCGAGGATCTGCTGACCGGTCTGGACGACGCGGCGCCCGAATTCGCCCAGGATTTCATCAGCGAGGACGAAGAGTCGCAACCTTAGCCGGGACGGATCGTCGCGCTCGCAAGAAACCGCGCAAACTCATGGACTTAAGTCCAATGGAGGCCGCCTTGACCTGAAGGCCTCCCGCCTATAGGTTCCGCGCCGAAATTCAGACCCGATCCGGCCTTGCGCCGGGCGCTGACCCAACAGGCCCATGTCCCCGACGAAGGAATCGCGCGAAGAGGCGATCAAACGCCTCCACAGAAGCGCATCCGCGCTGGAGGCGAAGGTTCAGGCGGACAAGTCCGTCGAGGTCGCTGCGCAGAAGGTGGTCGGCCAGGCCTATCGCATCATCGCCGAACTGCTGGGCGGGGTGCTGATCGGTCTTGCACTTGGTTTTGGCGTCGACCGGCTGTTCGGGACGACGCCGATTGGCGTTGTAGGCGGGGTCCTTCTGGGCTTCGCCTTATCGGTTTATATGGCGCGCCGCACAGCCAACCGGCTGATGGCGCAGGCCAAGGCGGCGGGTTTGCCCCAACAGGGCGAACCTATCGTCGAGGCTGACGAAGAAAACAGGGAACGATAGGCTTAATGGCCGGTCCGATTGAACAATTTGAGGTCAAGCCGCTCGTCGAGTTCGGCACGGTCAATGTTCCCGTCCTGGGCGAGCAGGTGATCGCGATCACCAATTCGCATGTGGCCATGACCATCGCCTTCGTCGGCGTGGTGGGTTTCCTGGCCTTGGCGACCTCGGGCGCCAAGGTGGTGCCGGGGCGGATGCAGGCGGCGGGCGAGAGCCTGTTCGGCATGGTCGACAACCTGGCCAACTCCATCATCGGGCATGAAGGCCGCAAATACTTCCCCTTCGCCTTCACCATGTTCCTGATGGTTCTGTCGATGAACCTGCTGGGCATGTTCCTGACCTTCACCGCCACCTCGCAACTGGCCGTGACCGTCACCCTGGGCCTGATCGCCTTCCTGACGGTCGTCGTGGTCGGTCTGGTCAAGAACGGCGTCGGCTTCCTCAAGCTGTTCTGGCCCGCCGGCGCGCCGCTGCTGCTGCGCCCGTTTGTGGGCCTGATCGAACTGGTCTCCTTCCTGCTGCGTCCGATCACCCTGGCCCTGCGTCTGTTCGGCAACATGCTGGGCGGCCACGTGGCGCTGAAGATCTTCGCCCAGTTCGTCGTTCAGCTGGGCGCGGCGGCCATCGTCACCGGCGGTCTGGCCTATGCCCTCATTCCCGTCGCAGCCCTGTCGCTGGGCATGACGGTCGCGATGACGGCGCTCGAGTTCCTGGTGGCCTTCCTTCAGGCCTTCGTTTTCACCGTTCTGACCTGCATCTACCTCAACGATGTGGTCAACCTGGGCGATGGCCACTAAGGCTTGAGTTCAGTTCGTAACCCTACCCTCCAACGCTCCAAGAAATTAGGAAATCATCATGGACGCTGAAGCCGCTAAGTACATCGGCGCTGGTCTGGCCACCCTCGGCATGATCGGCTCGGCCCTGGCCGTCGGCAACATCTTCGGCAACTTCCTGGCCGGCGCCCTGCGCAACCCGGCTGCTGCCGCCTCGCAGGTCGGCAACCTGTTCGTCGGCGCGGCCCTGGCCGAAGCCCTGGGCATCCTGGCCTTCGTGCTGGGCGTCCTGATGATCTTCGGCTGATCCCAGCCCACGATCTCTCAGAATTGGCGGCGCGCGGGCCAGACCTGCGCGCCGCTGTCCTGATCTAGCGAAGACGGTTCATGGCCAGCACACCCACACTTGACGTTCAGACCCCGGCGCCGGGCGACCTCCATGCGGAGACGCAGGCGGCGACCGAGCATGCCTCGGGCGGTCTGCCCCAGTTCGAATTCCAGCACTGGGCCGGCCAGATCGGCTATCTGCTGATCCTGTTCGTCCTTCTGTACGTCCTGGTGGCCAAGGTCTTCGCCCCGCGCCTGCGCAAGGTGATGGACGAACGCGCCGACACGATCGACACCGCGATCGCCGCCGCCCGCTCGGTCCAGACCGAAGCGGCCGCTCAAGCCGAGGCCGCCCGCGCCGAGGTCGAGAAGGCCCGCGCCGACGCCCGCGCGACCGCTGTCGCCGCCAAGCAGCGCGTCACCGAAGAATTCAACGCCCGCCTGGCCGCCGATGAAGCCGTGGTCAACGCGCGCATCGCCGAGGCCGAAGGCGCCATCGCCAAGACCCGCGACGCCGCCATGATGAACGTGTCGACCATCGCCTCGGCCGCGGCGGGCGCCATGCTCGAGCGTCTGACCGGAAAGGCCGCGACCGACGCCGAACTGGCCGCCGCCATCAAGGGAGCCGCCTGATATGCCCGCCTTCCTGACCGGCCATTTCTATGATTTCGCCAACCCTGAGCTGTGGGTCGCCGTCGGCCTGCTGATCTTCATCGCCATCGTGGTCATGGCGGGCGTGCCCAAGCTGGTCGCCACCAGCCTGGACGCCAAGGCCGCCAAGATCCAGGGCGACCTGGACGAGGCCGCCCGCCTGCGCGCCGAAGCCGAAGCCATGCTGGCCCAGATCCGTCAGGAGAAGGCGGAGGCTGAGGCTCAGGCCGCCGACCTGCTGGCCACGGCTGAAGCCGACGCCAAGCGTCTGGAAGCCGAAGCCAAGGCGCGCATCGAAGAATCCACCGCTCGCCGTCAGGCTCTGGCCGAGCGCCGGATCGCCCAGGCCGAGGCCGAGGCCACGCAAGAGGTCAAGGCCGCGGCTGCCGACCTGGCCGCCAAGGCCGCGCAACAGATCCTGGCCGCCCGCATCGCCGGCGCCAAGACCGATCCGCTGCTGGACCAGGCCATCGGCCAGATCGGCGGCAAGCTGAACTGATCGCTGACCGCGTTTAGTCAGCCCCGAAAAACATCAGGCCCCGCCGGCGACGGCGGGGCCTTTTGCTGTTCAAGATCCGGTTGTCGGGATCGAGGACGGTTCAGACTGTCGGTTAATGGGCCGGAGCGGCTCCGATCGGCGCGGCGCCGCGCTTCTCACGTTCGACCAGCCGGGCGTAGACATTGCCCAGGACGCCGCCGAAGACCATGTGCAGCGCCAGCATCCAGCCGAAGGTTCCGAAGCCGGACGAGCCGGTGAAGGTCCGATAATCGCCGCCCATGGTGATCACCAGCATCATCGCCACCCAGGCGGCGACAGCGAAGACGATGCCCTTGGTGATCGGCGTGGCCGTCGGCAGTCGCGGATAGACGACGCCAAACAGCGACCCCAGCACAAAGGTGCCCATAACCAGGTGGATGGCCCACCCCGCCGCCATATTGCCCGGCATGCCGAACATCCGGGCTACGACCCCCGGAAAGGGATCGAACAGGTGGTTGAGGAACAGATTGGCGAGCTCAAGCACGGAAACCACGACGGTAGCAATGAAACCGGCGATGATTCCCTTTTTTACGCGTGACATCATGTGAACAGCGCCTCCCAACGCCTATCAACCTCGTGACTACGCAAGGGGGAGCATACGCCGTTCAGGGGCGCTCGGGGGTGAACCCGGTTCACATTCCTGTGTTAGCCTTAGCTTGGCCTTTATTGCCGGAAGGCGCGCCAGCCGCGGCGCAGGCGGCGACGAAAGCGCGCCAGCGGGCGTCGACGGCGGCGCAGCACCATCTTCTCGGCGCGCAGGGTCTGTTGCCAGAAGACGGGGGCAATTTCGGGCTTCTTCCGCATCAGGCGGCGGAAGGGATAGACCCATTTGGGCCGGGCGCGCTGGGCGCGGATGAACTGGCGCTTGGCCCACCAGGAGTTGCGCAGGACGATCACCAGACCGAGGGCGATGACGGGCACGCCGCCGGGGCCGGGCAGGGGCGCGATCAATACGCCCAGCAGGATGACGAAGAAGCCCACACCCATAAGCGCCAGACGGCGCATGCGCCGCGCCAGCCCCGGACGGGGCGGCGGCGGGCTCAGAGAGGGCAGGACCAGGGTCACGGGGCGGCGTCTCGATCAAGATGGCGGCCAGGGAAGGCCGATAATCAGTAAACGCATGAGACAAGGCCGAAAGGCGGCGTCGCCATGACGCTTTCGTAAGTCGGCCCAGAAATGCAGAACGCCGTGTCCCGAAAGACACGGCGTTCGCTGAAGTCAGGCTTGCAGAGCCGATCAACCGGCGCGGTTTGAGCCTTCCGGCGCGGCCCAGCGCAGACGCGGCGAGCGCGCGGCGCGGGTCTCGTCCAGACGCCGCAGGGGCGCATGGAAGGGGGCACCCTTGAAGCGGTCGACGTCTCCAGCTTTCGCTGCGCCCGCCAGCAGGCGCATGGCCTCGATGAAGCGGTCCAGTTCGGCCTTGGATTCCGTCTCGGTCGGCTCGATCAGCATGGCGCCGTGGACGACCAGCGGGAAATACATGGTCATCGGGTGGAAGCCCTCGTCGATCATCGCCTTGGCGAAGTCGAGCGTGGTGACGTCCGTGCCCTTCAGCCATTCGTCGTCGAACAGGGCCTCGTGCATGCAGGGGCCGTCGGGGAAGGCCGGGCTCATCAGGTCTTCGAGGCGGACCTTGATGTAGTTGGCGTTCAGCACGGCGTCCTCGGCCACCTGACGCAGGCCGTCGGAGCCGTGGGACATCATGTAGCTGAGGGCGCGCACATACATGCCCATCTGGCCCTGGAAGGCGCACAGGCGGCCGAAGGCCTGTTCGGCCTCGTCTTCCTCGCGCTCGACCAGCTTGTAGCCGTCGCCGGTGTTCACGACCCACGGGGCGGGCGCGAAGGGGGCCAGAGCCTCCGACAGCACGACCGGACCGGCGCCCGGACCGCCGCCGCCGTGCGGCGTCGAGAAGGTCTTGTGCAGGTTGATGTGCATGGCGTCGACGCCCAGGTCGCCCGGGCGCACCCGGCCGACGATGGCGTTGAAGTTGGCGCCGTCGCAGTAGAAGTAGGCGCCCGCCTCATGGGTCAGGCGGCTGATCTCCAGAATGTCGCGCTCGAACAGGCCGCAGGTGTTCGGGTTGGTGACCATGATGGCCGCCACGTCCGGGCCCAGCTTCGACGCCAGATCGGCCACGTCGACGCGACCGTCGTCGGTCTGGGCTACTTCCACGACCGAATAGCCGACGAAGGCGGCCGTGGCCGGGTTGGTGCCGTGGGCCGAAGTGGGGACCAGCACCTTGCGGCGCTGTTCGTGCTCGCCCTTGGCCTGGTGGGCGGCGCGGATGGCCATCAGGCCGCACAGCTCGCCGTGGGCGCCCGCCTTGGGCGACAGGGCGACCGCAGGCATGCCCGTCAGCGTCGTCAGCCAGTGGGCCAGTTGGTCCATCAGCTCCAGCGCGCCCTGCACCGTCGACTGCGGCTGCAGCGGGTGGATGTCCGAGAAGCCCGGCAGGCGCGCCATCTTCTCGTTCAGGCGCGGGTTGTGCTTCATCGTGCACGAGCCCAGCGGATAGACGGCCAGGTCGATGGCGTGGTTCTTCTGGCTCAGGCGCACATAGTGGCGCATGGCCTCGGGCTCGGACAGGCCGGGCAGGCCGATCGGATCCTTGCGGACCAGGTCGCCCAGGTCAGAGCCATCCGTTGCGGGCTTCGGCAGGTCGACGCCGGTCTTGCCCCAGCCTTCGCCTTCAAAGATCAGCGGCTCGTCCTGCAGCAGGCCGCGCCCGCCGGTCAGGGTGGCGGGCTTGTAGTTGGCGTCCAGGCCTTCGTTCGGGGCGGTCGGGCGGCCGACAGTGTTCATCGTGCTCATGATTCCAATCTCCCTCAGGCGGCCAGAACCTTGGCGAGCGCACCCGCCAGGATCTTGATGTCTGCGTCCAGCGTCGTCTCGGTGGCGGCGACCAGCAGCACGTCGTCGAGGCCCGCATCCGGGTTCAGGCGGCTGTAGGGCACGCCGCACAGGACGCCGTTGTCGGCCATCGTCTGCACCACGTCAGCGGCGTTCCTGGGCAGCTTGACCGCGAACTCGTTGAAGAAGCGCGGGGTCAGGATTTCGACGCCCGGAATGGCGGCGAGCGCGTCGCGCGTGGCGACCGCCTTCTCGTGGTTCAGCAGGGCCAGCTGGCGCAGGCCCGTCTCGCCCAACAGGCTCATGTGAATGCTGAACGCCAGGCAGCACAGGCCCGAGTTGGTGCAGATGTTCGAGGTCGCCTTGTCGCGGCGGATGTGCTGCTCGCGCGTGGACAGGGTCAGGACGAAGCCGCGCTTGCCCTCGGCGTCCACCGTCTCGCCGCAGTAACGGCCGGGCGTCTGGCGCAGCAGTTTCTCGCGCGTGGCGAACAGGCCGATGTAGGGGCCGCCGAAGTTCAGGGCGTTGCCGATCGACTGGCCCTCGGCCGCGACGATGTCGGCGCCCATTTCGCCGGGCGATTTCAGCAGACCCATCGACACGGCTTCGGTCACCACGACGATCAGCAGGGCGCCCGCAGCTTGGGCGGCCTCGGCGATCTTGGTGACGTCGGTGGCGGTGCCGAAGACGTTGGGGGTCTGGACGACGACGCAGGCCGTGTCCTTGTCGATGGCGGCGATGACGGCGTCTTCGGCGTCGACGGCGGGCGTCAGGGCCTGGGTCTCGACGCCGACGGCGTGGACCACGGTCTCGGTCGCCTTGACGTAGTGGGGGTGGACGCCGCCCGAGATGACGGCCTTGTTGCGGCGGGTCACGCGGGTGGCCATCAGCACGCCTTCGGCCATGGCGGTCGAGCCGTCATAAAGCGAGGCGTTGGCGACTTCCATGCCGGTCAGGTTCGCGACCTGGGTCTGGAACTCGTACAGGTACTGCAGGGTGCCCTGCGCGATTTCCGGCTGATAGGGGGTGTAGCTGGTCAGGAATTCCGACCGCTGGATCACGTGGTCCACCGTGGCCGGGATGTGGTGCTTATAGGCCCCCGCGCCGCAGAAGAAGGGCACGGTCGAGGCCGTGGCGTTCTTGCCCGCCATGGCCGAGAGGGCGCGTTCGACCTCCAACTCGCCCGCCACGCGGGGCAGATCGACCAAGCCGTCACGGCGCGCGGCCTGCGGCACGTCGATGAACAGGTCGTCGATGGATTTGGCGCCGATGGCGGCCAGCATGGCCTCACGGTCGTCGGGCGTCAGGGGGAGGTAGCGCATTACAGGTCCTCGGCGGCATCCCGGAGGTCGCGGGGCGCGACGCTCCGGGAGCGCTTCAAGCGGCGGGAAATCCGGCGACCCCGGACCGGCGCGCCGCGCCGTCCAGGACGACAGCGGAACTTAGAGGGTGGTCAGGTAGGCGTCGTAGGCGGCGCGGTCCATCAGGCCGTCCAGCACCGAGGCGTCGGACACCTTGATCTTGGCGAACCAGCCTTCGCCCTCGGCGTCGGCGTTGACGGTTTCCGGGGCGGTCGCCAGCACAGCGTTGCCTTCGATCACTTCGCCCGCGATCGGGGCGTAGACGTCCGAGGCGGCCTTGACCGATTCCACGACGGCGAAGCTGTCGCCGACCGAGACGGTTTTGCCGGCTTCCGGCGTCTCGACGAACACCACGTCGCCCAGGGCGTCAGCGGCGTGCTTGGAGATGCCGACCGTGGCGACGTCGCCGTCGAGGCGAACCCACTCGTGATCCTTGGTGAACTTCATCTTGGTCTTCCTCATAGAGCCTGTGGCCCAGGCTTTGTTTCAAGGCGTCTTCCTCGGCCCTGCGCCGAGGAGCGGAAGGAAGGCGTTAGGCCTTCGGCTTCCGGTAGTAGCGGGTCGGCACGAAGGGCGTGGCGACGACTTCGGCGGCGGCGGGGCGGCCCCGCACCAGGACCTTAAGTTCCGTGCCGACTTCAGCGAAGGCGGGCGGCACATAGCCCATGGCGATGTTGCGCCCCTGCGACGGCGAGGGGCCGCCCGAGGTGATCTTGCCGATGACGGCGCCGTCCATGTCGGCGATCTCGGCGCCTTCGCGGGCGGGGGCGCCTTCCTTGACGTGCAGGCCGACGCGGACGCGGGCCGGGCCGTCGGCCAGTTGCTTCAGGATGGCGTCGGCGCCGGCGAAGTCGGCGCGTTCCTTGCGCGACTTGGACAGGGCGAAGGTCAGCCCCGCCTCGACCGGAGTGGTTGCGGCGTCGATATCGTGGCCGTGCAGCGGCAGACCGGCTTCCAGACGCAAGGAGTCGCGCGCGCCCAGACCGACCGGCTTCACCCGCTCGTCCGACAGCAGCAGATTCCACACGCGCTCTGCGGCGGCGCTGGGCAGGGAAATCTCATAGCCGTCCTCGCCGGTGTAGCCCGAGCGCGAGACGATGCAGTCTTCGTCGAAGAGGCGGATGGCGCGGCAATCCATGAAGCCCATGTCGGCCAGCTCAGCCGAATGGGCGGCCATGACGGCGGCGGCTTCCGGCCCCTGGATGGCCAGCAGGGCGCGGTCCAGCACCTCAAGCTTCGCATCGCCCGACAGATTGGCTTTCAGGAAAGCGAAGTCGGCGTCCTTATTGCCCGCGTTGACAACGATGTAGAGGCCGTCCTCGAACGGCTTGCCCGCCATCAGGTCGTCCATCACGCCGCCCTGTTCGTTCAGCAGCAGAGTGTATTTCTGCTTGCCGGGCTTCACGATTTCATAGTCGCCGGGGACGAAGCGTTCGAACTGCGCAATCGCGTCGGCGCCGGTGATGCGCGCCTGACCCATGTGGGAGACGTCGAACAGGCCGACGTGCTCGCGGGTCCAGCGGTGCTCGGCCAGCACGCCTTCGTACTGGACCGGCATATCATAGCCGCCGAAGCCGACCATGCGGGCGCCCAGCGCGCGATGCGCGGCGTTGAGGGGGGTAGTCTTAAGGGCCTGATCGCTCATGGCGTCGCCTCCGGGTCGCAGGTTGCGGCGATAGCTTCGCCGTCGTTGCGCCCCCGCTGTCCTGAAGCCTGAGAGATTCCGACCGTTCCTGAAAAGGTTCGGCCTTGCTCCGTCGGCGCGCGTCGGGACCCTCCGTCCTTCGGCGACTTTCCAGCGTCCGTGCGCTTTCGCGGTCCTTTTGCCTGAGCGTTTCCGGGGCGGTTGCGCCTTCGGCTCCGGGCGCCGCGAACGGCCCCGGTCTCTCCCGCGAGAGCGTTCGACCTAAGGCCGTGAATCCAGCGCCGAGTCAAGCGGCGCCGCACTTGCCGCCGTCGATCCTAAGGGCCATGAGGGGGTGGAACCGCGCTTCGCCCACAGGATTTGAAGGACGTCATGACCGCCCGCACCGATCTCGCCGCCCACCTCGCCTCCCTCGACCTGCCGCAGGGGCTGGTCGCGACGCTGACGACGGCGGCCGCCGCCTGTGTCGAGATCCGTCAGGTGGTGGCGGGCGGTGCCCTGGTCGGGGCGCTGGGCGCGTCGGGCGCCGTCAATGTGCAGGACGAAGAGCAGAAGAAGCTGGACGTCATCGCCGACGACCTGCTGACCGAGGCCCTGCTGGCCTGCCCCGCCGTGGCGGGCGTGGCGTCCGAGGAAAAGGACACGATGCAGCCCTCGCCCAATGCGGCGGGCGAGTATCTGGTGCTGTTCGACCCGCTGGACGGCTCGTCCAACATCGACATCAACGCCCCGGTCGGCACCATCGTCTCGGTGTTGAAGGCGCCGTCGGCCCAGCCGAGCGAGGCTGACTTCCTGCAATCCGGCCGCCATCAGGTCGCGGCGCTCTATGCCGTCTACGCCGGTCAGGCCATGCTGGTGCTGACGACGGGCAAGGGGGTGGCGGGCTTCACCCTGGCGCCCGACGGCCGCTGGCTGATGACGCATGAGGACGTGCGCATTCCGGCCGATACGAAAGAGTTCGCCATCAACATGTCGAACCAGCGCCACTGGGCCGAGAGCGTCCAGCGCTATGTCGATGGCTGCCTGAAGGGCGCGGACGGCCCTAGGGCTAAGAACTTCAACATGCGCTGGGTCGCCGCCATGGTGGCCGACGTGCACCGCATCCTGATGCGTGGCGGCGTCTTCCTCTATCCGTGGGATGCGCGCGAGCCGAACAAGCCGGGCAAGCTGCGCCTGATGTATGAGGGCAACCCCATGTCCTTCCTGGTCGAACAGGCGGGCGGCAAGTCCACCACCGACGGCAGGCAGGCCATTATGGACGTGACCCCGACCGAACTGCACCAGCGGGTGCCGGTCGTGCTCGGCTCGGCCAACGAAGTCGACCAGATCGCGGCGGCCTGACGCCATGGAGATCGACGCTTCTGACGCCCTGCTGGTCATCGACGCCCAGAACGACTTCTGCGAGGGCGGCGCCCTGGCGGTTCAGGGCGGGGCGGCGATCATGCCCCTGATCAACCGGCTTTCAGAGCGGTTCGCCACCGTCATCGCCACGCAGGACTGGCACACGCCGGACCAGATCAGCTTCGCCTCCAACCACGCCGGCGCGGCGCCCTTCACGCAGATCGAGGTCGCCTACGGCCCCCAGATGCTGTGGCCGGATCATTGCGTGCAGGGGACGTCGGGGGCGGACTTCCACCCCGACGCGGCGCCTGCGGTGAACAATGCGTTGGCCGTGATCCGCAAGGGCTATAATCCGGCGGTCGATTCCTATTCCGGCTTCTATGAAAACGACCACAGGACGGCGACGGGTCTGGCGGGCCTGCTGCGTGATCTGGGCGTGAAGCGCGTATTTTTGTGCGGTCTGGCCTATGACTACTGCGTGCGCTTCACCGCCGAAGACGCGGTGAACGAAGGCTTTGAGGCCGTGGTCATCGAAGACGCCTGCCGCGCCATCGCCCCGGACACGGCGGCGGCGGCTAGGACCAGTTTCGCGGTGCTGAAGATCGCCGAGATCGCGGCTGAAGACCTGATCCCTCACTCATAGAAGTCCGCCTCGTCGGGGATGCGGGTGAAGGCGATCTTGGCGCCGATGTAATCGGGTAGGCCCGCTTTGGGGCCGATGCTGACCGTGTCCTTGCCATAGCGTTTGTTCAGCGCATCCAGTGCCTGCGACAGGCGCAGGGACGGCGCGTCGCCGCCTTGATCCGGGCCGATGTCGAACAGGTCTGCCTCGAAGGCGTCGCGCGCCGTCAGGCCGTGGACGCCGACGCCGACATAGCTCAACCGCCCGGCCTCCAGTTCCGGCTCGACCCGGCGCCACAGCGCGTCCAGCGCAGCCAGCAGGGCGAAGGTGTCCTGCGTCGGGGCGATGGCGCGGGTCAGGCCCGTCGTGTCCCAGCCGCGCCTGGCGCCCTTCGGCCCCATGTCGAGATGCAGGCTGATGCCTGCGCCGGTCAGCCCCATCCGCCGCAGCCGCGCCCCGCACTTGACCATCAGCCGCCGCGCGACCGCCCGCGCCTTGTCCGGGTTGCGCATGGCCTGCGCCAGCACATGGCTGTGGCTGATGGAGGCGGGCGGCTTTTCCGGCGTCGGCTCGCTGTCGAGACCGTGCAGGCCGCGCCAGATGCGCTCGCCCTCGATGCTGTTCCAGACCGCGCGCGCCTCCTTGGCGGTCATGTTCCACAGACCCGCCGTGTCCGTGACGCCCGCCGCGGCCAGCCTTTGCTGCATGCGCGAGCCGACACCCGGATACTGCGACAGCGGCAGGTGCAGGACGGCGCCGGGCAGTTCATGGGGGCGCAATATGGTCAGCCCGGCGGGCTTCTTCATGCCGCAGGCCGTCTTGGCCAGAAACCGTGAAGGCGCCAGCCCGATGGAGGACCGCAGGCACTCGCCCACATTCTCCATGATCCCCGCCTGAATGCGCCGGGCCAGGGCGACGGCGTTCGCCTCGCGCCGCTCCGGCCCGATCAGTTCGCACGAGCATTCGTCGATGGAGCCGACCTTCCACACCGGCACGTGTCGGTCGATCTCTTCCATGATCTGCTTGTGGATCTGAACATAGAGGTCGGGCCGCGCCTCGGCGACGATCAGGTCGGGGCACAGGCGGCGCGCCTCGGCCACCTGCATCCCGGTGCGGACGCCGAAGGCCTTGCTCTCATAGCTGGCCGCGATGGCGCCGGTGTATTCGCTTTCGGCGGGGCGGACGATGACGGGCTTGCCGCGCCAGTCGGAGTTCTGCTGCTGCTCGACGCTGGCGAAGAAGGCGTTCAGGTCGATGAACAGCCAGCGTAGGCCAGCGGCGTCTTCATCAGGCTGTCGGCCGGGGTGTTCCATGATGCGAACATATCAGGAACATTGTGCGCGTGGGAGTCCGATGAGGGGGAGGGCGACTCAGTTCGCTGCCGCGTAGGCCTCGACCTCGGCGATCCGCGCAGCCTTGTCGGCGTCGCTGAGGAAGCTGCCCTCGAAACTGTTCTTGGCCAGTTGCGCGACCTGTTTGCGTGTCAGGCCGACCGCCTTGGCTAGTTCGATATAGTTGGCGTTCACATAGCCGCCGAAATAGGAGGGGTCGTCCGAGTTCAGGGTGACGTGCAGGCCCCGGCGCAGCATCTCGGGGACCGGGTGATCCTTCAGATCCTTGACCACGCACAGCTTCAGGTTCGACAGGGGGCAGACCGTCAGCGTCATCTGTTCGGCGGCCAGACGGGCGATCAGGGCCTCGTCCTCCATCGAGCGGTTGCCGTGGTCCATGCGGTCGATGTGCAGCAGGTCCAGGGCCTCGCGGACGTATTCAGGCGGGCCTTCCTCGCCCGCATGGGCGCACAGCTTCAGGCCCAGTTCGCGGGCGGCGGCGAAGACGCGCTGGAACTTCGACGGCGGGTGGCCGACCTCGGAGGAATCCAGTCCAACGCCGATGAAGTGGTGCAGCCAGGGCTTGGCCATTTCCAGCGTGGCGAAGGCCTCGTCTTCGCTGAGGTGGCGCAGGAAACTGAGGATCAGGCCGCTGGTCACGCCCAGTTCGCTCTGCGCCCGGTCCATGCCCGCGATCAGGCCCTCGACCACGACGGCGAAGGGCACGCCCCGGTCGGTGTGGGTCTGGGGATCGAAGAAAATCTCGGCGTGGCGGACATTGTCGGCGGCGGCGCGCTGGAAATAGGCGAAGGCCAGATCCTCGAAGTCCTGACGGGTCAGCAGCACGGCCGCGCCAGCATAATAGATGTCGAGGAAGTCCTGCAGGTTCGAGAAGTCATAGGCCGCGCGCACGGCCTCGACGCTGTCATAGGGGATGGCGACGCCGTTGCGCTGCGCCAGTTCGAACATCAGTTCCGGCTCGAGCGAACCTTCGATGTGCAGGTGCAGTTCGGCCTTGGGCAGGCCGGCGATGAAGGCGTCGAGGGACATGAGGGGAGGCTCCTTGGCGGTCGCCTCCCCCTTATCACATTACATCCGCTCGGGCGTCTCGATGCCCAGCAGGCCCAGCGCCGTCTCCAGCTGGTGCAGGGTCGCGGCGGCCAGGGCCAGGCGAGAGCCCTTGGTCGCTTCGTCCGGCGCCACCAGGATCGGGCAGGCGGCGTAGAATTTCGAGAAGCTCTGGGCCAGCCGATAGGCGTGTTCGGCGATCAGATTGGGCGAGCGCTTGTCATAGGCGTCCGCCGTGGCCGCGTCGAAGGCGTCCAGCGTCAGGGCCAGATCGCGTTCGGCGGCTTCCTCGATGACGATGGGGGCGAAGGCCACGCCCTGTTCCGCCGCCTTGCGCAGCAGGGATTTCACCCGCACGGCCTGATATAGCAGATAGGGGCCGGTCTTGCCCTCGAAGCTCATGAAGCGGTCGAGGTCGAAGACGTAGCTGGTCGTGCGGTTGTTCGACAGGTCCGAGAACTTCAGCGCGGCCACCGCCACCTTGTGGGCGATATCCTCGAACTCTTCGGCGGGCAGGTCGTCGCCCAACCTGGCCTCGTGCAGACGCTCGCGCGCCTTGTCGGTCGCCTGATCAATCAGGTCGCGCAGCTTCAGGACGCCGCCCGCGCGGGTCTTGAACGGCTTGCCGTCGGCGCCGTTCATGGTGCCGAAGCCGAGGTGCTCCAGCGACTTCTCAGGCGCGTATCCGGCCAGATAGGCGGCGCGGAAGACCTGTTCGAAATGCTCGGCCTGACGCTCGTCCACGACGTAGAGAATCAGGTCCGGGCCGATCGATTTCTTGCGGTCGAGGATCGTGGCCAGGTCGGTGGTGCCGTACATGGCCGAACCTTCCGAGCTGATGACCAGCAGGGGCGGGGGCGACGGGGCCTCGATCACCGAGCCGTCGGCCAGCTTCTTCTTGCGGGTCTCGCCGTCGCGGGCGACGTGAACCACCTGGGCGCCGTCGTCCTCGACCAACAGACCCTTGGCCTTCAGGTCGGCGATCATCTCGTCCATCAGGGGATCGGCGTCGCTCTCGCCGTTCCACAGGTCGAAGTCGACCGACAGGTCGTCATATTCGCGCTTCAGCGCCTCGCGGCTGACGGCGACGAAGTGCTGCCACAGGGCGCGATAGCCGGGGCGGCCGCCCTGCAGTTCGGCGGTCGCCTTGCGGGCACGGTCGCGGAAGGCGGGGTCTTCCTTTGCCTTGCCCGCCGCCAGCGGATACAGGCGGTCGAGATCGGCCAGCGTCACCGGCGTCTCGGCCGGGAAGGGGCCGTCGCCCTCGGCCATGAAGGCGTCCGCGAGCCCTTCGTCGCCGCAGGCGGTGATCAGCAGGCCCATCTGGAAGCCCCAGTCGCCGAAGTGGGCGTCGCCGACTACTTCGTCGCCGCGCAGGCGAAACAGCCGCTTCAAGCTCTCGCCGATGATGGCGCTTCGCAAATGGCCGACGTGCATGGGCTTGGCCACGTTCGGGCCGCCGTAGTCGATGACGACCTTACGCGGTTCGACGCGCGAGGCGCCGGCCAGTTCTTCGTCCGCCGCGACCTCGGCTGCGCGCTGCGCCAGGGCCGCATTCGACAGCGTCATGTTGATGAAGCCGGGCCCGGCGACCTCGACCGACGATAGGCGCGGATCGGCGGCCAGACGCTCGGCCACCCTGGCGGCCAGTTCGCGCGGATTGGCTTTCAGCGCCTTGGCGGCGGCCAGGGCGCCGTTCGACTGGAAGTCGGCCAGATCGGGACGGTCGGAGGCGGTGACGCGGGCCAGGGCCTTGTCCACGCCTTCGGCGGCGAAGGCGGACCCGACCGCTTCGCTGAGAGAAGTCTTGAGGTCGGTCATGTCTTAGTCGGTCTGTTGGCCCGCAGTCGGGCGGAAACGGCTGCCGGATCGGTTGAACTCGGCGTTTTCGGGCGTGATCTCAAAGCCGATCAGGACCTCGAAGTGGCCGCCGCTGGTGGTGGCCCCGGCGCGCGGGATGACGATGGTCTGGCTGGCCTCTGCCTGGGTGCGGTCGGCGCCGCCGAAGGTCACCGGCAGGTCGAAATATTCCTTGGCCAGAACGGCGGAGTTCCGCTCGGTCACGGCGATCCAGTAGCGATAGGTGCGCGAGTCGCCCTGCGCCTGCGGACCCTTGCCCAGGCTGAACAGCAGATTCATGTCCAGACGGATCGGATCGTTTTCGCGATAGGTGCAGTCGGAATTGACGCCTTCGATCTCGCCGGTGAAGCCGACCCCGCTGGCCGAAGGACGCTCATAGTCCGCCAGTTCGACGTAGCGGGCCGCGTCGTAGAGAATCTTCACATAGGGGCAGGGACCGGCGTTGGCGCGGCGGCTGAGCGGAGCGAAACGCGTCGGACGCGACGGCGCCTTTTCAGCCTTCTGCCCCTGCTGGCGCCCGCTCTGGGCCTCGGCGGCGTGGGGGATCAGCGCGGCCGTAAGAGAAAGGGCGGCGAGGGCGGTCAGGACGCGACGCATCAGGAGCTTTCCGGCAGTCGATGAAGGCGGGCCGATCAGACGCCCGAACGGGCCACGCTGGGTGGTGATAGCGGCTAAAGCGAGGCGCGGCAAACGGCGCGCGGACTTCCGGTGGCGATCCGGCGCGCAAAGTCCTAAGTTCGCGGGCATGAACGCGCCTGTACCGCCCTCACAGTTTCAACGACGCCCCCTGATCGTTCGCATGGCGACGCCGCGCGGCTTCTGCGCCGGGGTGGACCGGGCGATCCAGATCGTGGAGCGCGCCATCGAGAAATACGGCGCCCCCGTCTATGTGCGCCACGAGATCGTCCACAACCGCCATGTCGTCGATCGGCTGAAAGGGCTGGGCGCCGTCTTCGTCAAGGAACTGGATGAGTGCCCGGACGACCGGCCGGTCGTTTTCTCGGCGCACGGCGTGCCCAAGTCGGTGCCCGCCACAGCCCGCTCGCGCGAGATGCTGTTTCTGGACGCGACCTGCCCGCTGGTGTCCAAGGTCCACGTCGAGGCCGAGCGCAATTTCGCTGCAGGCCGCCACGTCATCCTGATCGGCCACGCGGGCCACCCCGAGGTCGTCGGCACGATGGGCCAACTTCCCGCCGGGGCGATCAGTCTGGTGGAGACGGTCGAGGATGCGGAAAACTTCCAGCGTCCCGGCGATCAGCCGCTGGCCTACGCCACCCAGACGACGCTGTCCGTTGACGACACCGCCGAGATTCTGGCGGCGCTGAAGCGGCGCTTCCCCGAACTGCCCGACCCGCACAAGGAAGACATCTGCTACGCCACCACCAACCGTCAGGAGGCGGTCAAGCGGCTGGGCGACGGTTGCGGCCTGGTGCTGGTGGTGGGGTCCAAGAATTCCTCCAACTCGGCGCGGCTTGTGGATGTGGCGCTGAAGGCGGGCGCAGGCGACGCGCGTCTGGTCGATGACGCGGGCGATCTGGACTGGAGCTGGTTCGACGGGGTCGAGACGATCGGCCTGACCGCCGGGGCCTCGGCGCCCGAGCCGCTGGTGCAGGGGGTGATCGACGCCCTGCGGACCCGCTTCGACGTCACCGTGACCGAGGACGACGGCGCCCGCGAGACCGTGACCTTCAAACTGCCGCGCGCCCTGACGACCTGATCGAAACAGAAAAAGGCGCGTCCGTCGAACGAACGCGCCTTTAATCTCTCGGACGGCTTGTGGCCGCTTACAGGCCCGGCAGCTTGAAGCGGGTGTCGCGACGCGGGGCGATGGTGATGCCCTCGCGGCCGCCGGTCAGGGCTTCCAGACGGGCGTGTTCGCTGGAGGCGTCGATGGTCTTGGCGCCCTCCGGCGTCTGGGTCACCGTCGCAGCCTGGCTGGACGGGTCGTTCTTGCGCCAGAACATCAGGCGGTTGGCCCAGCTTTCTTCCTTATGCGCAAGGTTGCCGAACTCGTCATCGACGACATAGCGGGCCAAGGGGTCGGCGCGGTCGGCGCCGGCCTCGGCGGCCAGGACCTGTTCGCCCGGCGTGCGGGTCACGGCCTGACGCTGACCCAGCAGGATCTGACGTGCGGCGCTTTCAGGGGCCAGTTCCTGCGGACGCGGGGCGCCCGGCGTCGGCGGGGTCAGGCCGTATTCGGGCGGCACCACCAGGGGGGCGCTGGCCACGGTGACGAATTCGTCCGGCACGACCTTGGACAGGCCGATGCTCTGCTTCATCGATCCGCAGGCGCTCAGGCTGAGGGCCGCGCCAGCGGCCAGGGTCGCGATCAGGACGGGACGGATACGCATGGGTCGTTCGGCTCCGGGAGGCGCGCCCGTCGGGGCGCTGGCTCGGGTCGATAAGTTAAGAGGGTGTGATTACGACTTTTCGTGGGCCGCGCCAACAGTCGTGCGACGCTCGGACAGGAAGCTGTCCAGGATCAGCAGCATAACCCCGATGGTGATGCCGCTGTCGGCTATGTTGAAGATCCACGGAAACAGGCCGGTGCCCGAAAAGTCGAGGAAGTCGACCACGCCGCCGAAGCGGATGCGGTCGATGACGTTGCCGACGGCGCCGCCCATGACCAGGCCGATGGCCGCGACCAGCAGGCGGCGATTCGCCCGTGTCGCCCACCAGGCCAGCAGGCCCGCCACCACGACCGAAAAGATGCTCAGGATCCAGCGCCCCGCGCCGCCGCCGAACAGGCCGAAGCTGACGCCCGTGTTCAGCACATAGGTCAGGTTGAAGACCGGCGGCGCGACCTCGGCGATGCGATAGCCGTCGGGGATGTGGGAGATATGGGCGGCGTCGATGGCCCCCAGCACCCAGGCCTTGGTCAACTGGTCCAGGATGATGACGGCCAGGGCGATGCCGTAGGCGCCCAGCGCGAGACGGGAAATCGCGAGACGGGAAATCTTCATGTCCAGCCGGTTAGCAGGAAGACGTGCGGCGGCGAAGAGGGAAAGCGCAGACGGCCCGATCGTCGGCCACGGCCTTTCCCCCCGGTTTTCACTCGCTATAAGCGGGGCATGACCCAGCCTCATCCGTTGCCCCGCCTGTCCGCCGTCGCCGATGACTACGATATCCTGCTCTGCGACGTCTGGGGCGTGATCCACAATGGGCGCGAGAGCTGGGACGCCGCCTGCGAGGCCCTGACCAAGTTCAATGAGAAGGGCGGCCATGTCGTCCTGATCTCGAACTCGCCGCGCCCGTCTTCGGACGTGGTAGCGCAGTTGGATGGACTGGGCGTGCCGCGCAGCGCCTGGAAGGCCTTTGTCACCTCGGGCGACGCCACCCGGATGGAGCTGGCGCGCCGTGCGCCCGGCCCGGCCTGGATCATCGGCCCGGATCGCGACTTCGCCCTGTATCAAGGTCTGGATCTGACCAGCGCCCACGGCGCCGAGGACGCCGCCTTCATCTCCGTCACCGGCCCCTATGACGACACGACCGAAACGCCCGAGGACTATCGCGAGCGTCTGATCCCGGCGGCTGAACGCGGACTGGAGCTGATCTGCGCCAACCCCGATCGCGTGGTCCAGCGCGGGGATACGATCATCTATTGCGGCGGCGCCATCGCCGATCTGTATGAGTCGATGGGCGGGCGGGTGATCATGGCTGGCAAGCCGTTCGCGCCCATCTACGCCCTGGCGCTGAAGGAGGCGGAAGGCCTGCTGGGCCGCGCCGTCGACCGTTCGCGTGTGCTGTGCATCGGCGACGGCGTGGTGACCGATGTCCTGGGCGCCGCCGAGCAGGCGCTGGACTGCCTGTTCATCGCACAGGGCATTCACGGCGATGCGGCCAAGGCGGCCGACGGTTCCCTGGATCCGGCGCGCGCCGCCGAACTGCTTCGCGCCGAGACGACCTTCGCTCGCTACGCCGCGCTGGAACTGACCTGGTAAGTCTCGCCATTTCGTCGCACCTGCCTTAAAGGCCGCACATGGTTGATCTGGTCCAAGCGCACCCGTCGGGCGGCTATATCCTCGACGAACTCCACGTCGGCATGGCCGCAGAGAAGACGGTTCACGTCACCGAAGAGCGGATTCGTCTGTTCGCCGAGGCGTCCGACGACTTCAATCCGGTGCATCTGGATGAAGCCTTCGCCGCCAAGACGGCCTATCGCGGCCGCATCGCCCACGGCCTGCTGTCGGCGGCCTTCGGCTCGGCGGTGGTGGGCACCATCCTGCCGGGCGCGGGGTCGATCTACATCTCCCAGACCCTGTCGTTCCATTTCCCGGTACGGATCGGCGATATGGTGCGCATTCAGATCACGGTCATCGAGCTGGACCATGAAGGCGCCCGCGCCCAGCTGAAATGCGAGGGCTTTGTCGAGGACAAGCTGATCATGGACGGCGTCGCCGTCGTGCGCGTGCCGCGTCGCCGCAAGCCTTCGGCGCGCTGAAGGCCGCCTGAAGTGGTCGAAGTCATTCGCGACTGGCGCGGTCTGACCGCAGCGCAGCAGGGGGCGGCCGTCGCCGTCGGCGCCTTCGACGGCGTGCATCGCGGCCATCAGGCGGTTATCGCCTCGGCGCGCGAGGCGGCGGACCGGCTGGGCGTCCCCCTGGCCGTGGTCAGCTTCGATCCCCATCCGCGCCGCCTGTTCCAGCCCGAGGCCGCGCCCTTCCGCCTGATGACGCCGGACCAGATGGCGCGCGCCCTGGCGCCGCTGGGCGTCGACCGCCTGTATCTGCTGCCGTTCGATCGCGAGATGGCCGGCATGTCGGACGAGGAATTCGCCCGACGCGTCCTGTCCGAAGGCCTCGGGATCGTCCACGCCGCCGTCGGCTTCGACTTCACCTTCGGCAAGGGCCGCTCCGGCTCGCCCGCCTTGCTTCAAGCCTATGGCGAGACGCTGGGATTCACCGTCTCCGTCACCGACCGCATCGACGACGCCTCAGGGCTCAAGCTGTCGTCCAGCGCCGTGCGCGAGGCGTTGAAGGCCGGGGACATGGCCCGCGCCGCCGCCATCCTGGGCCGCCCCTTCGCCATTCAGGGCGAGGTGATCCACGGAGACAAGCGCGGCCGCACCATCGGCGTGCCGACGGCCAATGTGGCGATGGGCGAATACATGCGCCCGGCCTATGGGGTCTATGCGACCCGCACCCGCCTGCCGGACGGGCGAGTCATCAACGGCGTCGCCAATCTGGGCGTGCGCCCGATGTTCGAGATCGAACAGCCTTTGCTGGAAGTCTGGCTGTTGGACTTCAATGAGAGCCTCTACGGCCAGGTGCTGGAGACCGAACTGGTCGCCTTCCTGCGCGGCGAGATGAAGTTCGACGGTCTGGACGCGCTCAAGGTTCAGATTGAGGCGGATGCAGAGGCGGCGAGGGCCGTTCTGGGCTGACGTCTCTCTGGCGGGCGGTTGCGCGCGCCTCCTTCTGTTCCCAGCTGGTGGAACGACGTTAGCGGGAGGGGCGGATGAAAGAGAATGGCTCGCGGGGCTGGCTGGCTGTCGCCAGCTTTTGCGCGATTTGGACGATCTGGGCTGTCTTCAGTGGTGCAGGCGTCGCCATGCCCGCCTTGATCGGTGCGGGCGCCTTGCTGTGCGACATCAATCCAGGCGCCCGACGCTGGGTAATGGACAAGCTGTCGTGGGCGTTTTCGGGCTCGTCGCTGCGGCTCGTTCTGGTGATGATCGGCGTGATGATGTTGTGGCAAACGGTCGGCCTGGAGCTGGCTTTTTTCGCTGCCGGGGACGTGCTGGCCTATCTTGAAGTGCTGACGGCGGTCAGCCTGATGGCCGCCCAGACGCGACTGGCGCCGGTCAAGGCGGCGACGGCGCGTCGTTTTTCGGAGTTGATGCGCCGTGTGATGCGGCTGAGGCTCCCTCGCAGAACACGTCGTATCCGGCCGAAGACGCCGCCGTCCTCCAGCGACGCCGACCGACCGGCGGGCGTCTGGGTCTTCGCCTGACGCCTCAGCCCGGCGCCTTTTCCGCGATGGCCATCAGATCGTCATGCAGCGACTTGCCCTTGTCGTCGATGACATCGGCGATGCGCCACATCGGGCCTTCCTTCAGCAGTTTAAGCGTCTGGCGGTGGTCCTGGCCGTGGTTGGCGAAAACGACTTCGGCGGTCGCGGCCTGAGGGCTTTCGGGCGTCATGTTCACCGACTTCAGGGCGAAGGCCTCGGCGTCCTGGCAGGCGCAGATGGGGTCGTAGTTGAGGCGAGGCGCGCTATTTTTGCGCTTGGCTTCGCGGTCGTCGACGCCGATCAGGGCGTTCATGGTGCGCGAATAGAGCGGGTCTCGGCCGGGGGTGATTGTCGCCTCGGCCGGGTCGGGCGTGTCCTTCGGTTCGCTAACGCGGGCATAGAGGGCGCGCACGAAGGCTTCGGCGTCCCTTTCGCCCGCCGCATAGACGGCGGCGCGGCCGGTCAGGACAGGCGCGGCCGACTCTCCAGCCGCAGGGGCGCTCTTCTGTTCCGAGCAGGCGGCCGCCGTCAGGGCCAGCACCGCCGCCGTCGCCAAGGCTTGAACACGCATCTTATCCGTCTCCCCATCTGTGCGTCTGGACTATGGCGCAGGGGGCGCGGGGTCTGCTAGAGCCTTCCCATCATGACCGTTCGCGTGATCCGTCCGATTTCGATTAGCCGCCCGGCGTAGCGCTGCAGGGCTGACAGCCCCGCGCACGTCGGGATTTCTCGAAACATTCCGCCGAGACGACGCCGCCGTGAAGCATCAGGGCATGGGCCGTTCGGCGGCTTCACGCTAGACTGACGCCTGACGCCGCTTCCGAAGCGGCCGCGCGCGCAAAGACGAAAAGACATTTCATGGCTGACGCCGACACCCAGACCCCTTCCGGCCGCGACTATCGCGACACCGTCTTCCTGCCCGAGACGCCGTTCCCGATGCGCGGCGGCCTGCCCAAGAAGGAGCCGGAAATCCTGGCCCAGTGGGGCGATCTGTACGGCCATCTGCGCAGCCTCCGTCAATCGCAGAACGCGCCCCTCTATGTGCTGCACGACGGTCCGCCTTACGCCAACGGCGACATCCATATCGGCCACGCGCTGAACAAGACGCTGAAGGACTTCGTGGTCCGCTCGCGCTTCCTGCTGGGCTATGACGTCGACTACGTGCCGGGCTGGGACTGCCACGGCCTGCCGATCGAGTGGAAGATCGAGGAGCAGTTCCGCGCCAAGGGCCGCCGCAAGGATGAGGTCTCCAAGGAGGAGTTCCGCACCGCCTGCCGCGAATACGCCGGCAAATACATCGACCTGCAGCGCGACCAGTTCCTGCGTCTGGGCGTCACCGGCGACTTCGCCAACCGCTACGCCACCATGGACTTCGCCTCCGAGGCGGCCATCGTTTCGGAGTTCCACAAGTTCAAGAACTCGGGCCAGCTGTATCGCGGATCCAAGCCGGTGATGTGGTCGCCGGTCGAGCGCACCGCATTGGCCGACGCCGAGGTCGAGTATCACGACCACGTCTCGCCCACGATCTGGGTCAAGTTCCCGGTGGTCGGTGCGACCGACAGCCACCCGGACGACCTGTTGGCCTTCCGCACGGCCACGCCGTCGATCGTGATCTGGACCACGACGCCGTGGACCATCCCGGCCAACCGGGCGATCAGCTACGGCCCCGAAATCAACTACGGCCTGTATGAGGTCACGGCCCTTGAGGAAGGGCTGGACTATGAGCCCTGGGCCAAGCCGGGCGACCGCTTCATCCTCGCCGACAAACTGGCCGAAGAGGTGTTCAAGGCCGCCAAGATCGCCGCCTGGACGCGCATCTATGACATCGACCCGTCGGGTCTGGAGTGCGCCCACCCGTTGGCGGCGCTGGACAGCGGCTATGGCTTCTCCGTGCCGCTGCTGGCGGGCGACCACGTCACCGACGACGCCGGGACCGGCTTCGTCCACACGGCGCCGGGCCATGGCGCGGACGACTTCGCCGTCTGGCTGGCCCACGGTCATCGCGAGGTGCCGGACACGGTCGATCCCGACGGCGCCTATTATGAGCACGTTCCCCTGTTCGCCGGCCTTAAGGTGCTGGAGACCGAGGGCAAGAAGACGGGCAAGTTCGGTCCCGCCAACGGCGCGGTGATGGAAAAGCTGATCGAGGCCGGCAATTTGCTGGCGCGCGGCCGGATGGAGCATTCCTATCCGCATTCGTGGCGCTCCAAGGCGCCCATCATCTTCCGCAACACCCCGCAGTGGTTCATCCGCATGGATGAGGAGCTGGAAGACGGCGCGACCCTGCGTGATCGCGCCCTGAACGCCATCGACGCCACCGCCTTCCACCCGGCGGCGGGCAAGAACCGCATCCGTTCGATGGTCGAGGGCCGCCCCGACTGGCTGATCAGCCGTCAGCGCGCCTGGGGCACGCCGTTGGCCATGTTCGTGGACAAGCAGACCGGCCAGCCCCTGCACGACCCCGAGGTCGACGCCCGCATCGTCAAGGCCGTGGCCGAGGGCGGCGCCGACGTCTGGTTCTCGGCGCCCGACGCCGACTTCCTGGGCGCGCATGATCCGGAGCGGTTTGAGAAGGTTACGGACATCCTCGACGTCTGGTTCGACAGCGGCTCGACCCATGCCTTCACGCTGGACCCGCGTACGGCCGAGAGCGGCTATAGGGACGACCGCCCTTCGCACTGGCCGGCCGACCTCTATCTGGAAGGGTCGGACCAGCACCGCGGCTGGTTCCAGTCGTCGCTGCTGGAAGGCTGCGGCACGCGCGGCCGCGCGCCGTTCAAGGCTGTCCTGACCCACGGCTTCACCCTGGATGAGAACGGGGAGAAGATGTCGAAGTCGCGGGGCAATACGACCGACCCCCTGACCATCATCAAGGAATCCGGCGCCGACATCCTGCGTCTGTGGGTGGCCCTGGTCGACTATTCGGACGACCAGCGCATCGGTAAGCAGATCCTGCAGACCACAGTCGACGCCTATCGCAAGCTGAGGAACACCGTCCGCTATCTGCTGGGCGCGCTGAACGGCTTCGACGAGGCCGAGCGCCTGACGGACTATTCGCAGTTCCCGCCGTTGGAGAAGTTCATCCTGCATCGCCTGTGGGAGCTGGACGCTCAGGTGCGTCAGGCCTACGCCGAATACCGTTTCCAGGACGTGGTGCGGCCGGTGCTGGAGTTCTGTTCGGGCGACCTGTCGGCGCTGTATTTCGACGTGCGCAAGGACAGCCTCTATTGCGACCGTCCCGACAGCATCAAGCGCCGCGCCGTGCGCACGGTGATGGACGAGGTGTTCAGCCGCCTGACCGCCTGGCTGGCGCCGCTGACGCCCTTCACGATGGACGAGGCGTGGACCACGCGCTTCCCCGACGCCGGCACCAACTGCGCGCGGGTGATCCCCGAAACGCCGGGCCAGTGGCGCAACACGGCCGAGGCCGAGCGCTGGACCAACGTCGAGACGGTTCTGGAGGTCGTCAACGAAGCGCTGGAAGCCGCACGACGCGACAAGGTCATCGGGGGCGCTCTAGACGCCTGGCCGGTGGTGACGGCCCCGGCTGAACTGCTGGCGCCGTTCGAGGGGCTGGACGCCGCCGAGGTGTTCCGCACCTCGGGCGCCGAACTCGTGGCGGGCGGCGACGCCGTCACGGTCGAGGTGAAGACGGCGGACTATCCCAAGTGCGCTCGCTCCTGGCGCCGTGTGCCGGACGTCGGCTCCGACGCCGACTACCCCGACCTGTCGGCCCGCGACGCTGACGCGGTCCGCTGGCTGGACGCGCAAAACGCTTAAAGGATCAGGCCCCTTCGTTTCGGCGGAGGGGCCTTTTTCTTCCTTCTCCCCCTGTGGGAGAAGGGGCCGGGGCTTAGAGGCGCACCCGCTGCTCAGCCGATTTCAGCGTCGAGAGGACAAACTCCGCAGGCGGGTCGGTCTCGGCCAGCACGGCTTCCTTGATGGCGCGCGGCTCGCCGAACAGGTGGCCCTGGCCCATGGCGATATCCAGTTCGAGGATGTCGACGACCTGTTTCTCGCTCTCGACCTTTTCGGCGATCAGTTCGAGGCCGTGGCGACGGGTCAAGGGGGCGAAGTCCCCGGCGCGGATGTCGGGCTGGCTGGGCAGTGGGGCGGCGCCGTCCAGGTCCAGCAGTTGTTCGATCAGCAGGTCGGCCGCCACCTTGATGAAGCGCACGTCCGAGCGTTGCAGGTCGGCGAAGTCCAGGTCCAGCGTCTGCACCTTGTCGATGGAGAAGCGGAAGCCCAGATCGGCCAGCTTGGCCATGTTGCGCGCTTCGACGGCGCCGCGCGCGTCGAACGTCGCCTGACCCAGTTCGAAGATCAGGGCGTCCTTCAGGTCGCGGTTCTGGCTCAGGAAGTCGAGGAACTGTGGGAAGAAGGTCTCGTCGCCCAGCGAGGCGAGCGAGATGTTGCAGAAGACGCCGACCTTGCGGTCCTGACTGGCCAGACGGCGCACGATCTGGGCGCAGCGGAACAGCAGCAGGTTGTCGATGGCTGGCAGCAGGCCCTCGCCCTCGGCCACCGACAGGTATTCGGCGGGCATCATCACCCGGTTCGAGGGGTCGCGCAGGCGGGTGAAGCTTTCATAGAAGACCGTCCGCCGCTGGGGCAGGGTCACGACGGGCTGCAGATACAGGTCGACGCGGTTCTCGCTCAGGGCGTCGTGGACGGTCTTCAGCAGGGTGTTCGACTGGACCTGACGGCGGCCTTCGAAGGTGTCGGCGGTCAAGGTGGAGGCGGCCAGCCGTTCCTCGATGGATTCGCTCATCTGCTGGACCAGACCTTCCAGCATCCGCACCTCGCCCGTCAGGGCGTCGGTGCGCGACAGGGCGCCGGTCTCGATGGCCTGGGCCAGTTCGGTCAGGGCGCCTTGCGTCGACTCCATCGCGTCGGCCAGCAGGCGGTGGGCCTCGCGCACCTTGCCGATTTCCAGACGCAGGGCGCGGCGGTCGGCCATGCCGGTGACGATGGCGTGGGCGCCGGCCATGATCCCCAGCGCGCCCAGCACTCCGGCTGCGCCTGCGCCTGCTCCAAGACCGGCGCGCCAGATCATCGCCCCGATGGTCAGGGCGAGGAACAGGTAGCCGAAGAACAGGAAGCCGCCGGTGATCTTTCGCATGGGGCCGGTCAGAACCGCCTTTCCCTATAGAATCGATCAAGTATCACGTTAACGAAGGCTAACGGCTAGGGTCCGCGCGGATAAACGGGCGGTAAAAGGAGGTTAACGCATGGAATTGTTCGATCTGAGCGGCAAGGTCGCCATCATCACCGGCTCTTCCAAGGGCATCGGCAAGGCCATCGCCGAGCGTCTGGCCGAGCACGGCGCCCGCGTCGTCATCTCCTCGCGCAAGGCCGGGCCGTGCGAAGAGGTCGCCGTCGCCATCAATGACAAGCATGGCGAGGGCCGCGCCATCGCCATTCCCGCCAACATCGCCTCCAAGGAAGACCTGCAGCGGCTGGTGGACGACACGCGCGCCGCCTTTGGCCGGATCGACATCCTGGTCTGCAATGCGGCGACCAATCCCTACGCCGGGCCGATGGCGGGCATCGCAGACGAACAGTTCGAGAAGATCCTTCAGAACAACGTCATCTCCAACCACTGGCTGATCCAGATGGTCGCGCCCGAGATGCTGGAGCGGAAGGACGGGGCGATCCTGATCATCTCCTCCATCGGCGGCCTGCGCGGCAACGGCCTGATCGGCGCCTACAACATCTCCAAGGCCGCCGATATGCAGCTGGCGCGCAATCTGGCGGTCGAATACGGGCCGTCGAACGTGCGGGTGAACTGTATCGCGCCGGGCCTGGTTCAGACCGATTTCGCCCGCTACCTGTGGGAGAATCCGGAGCTGCTGAAGACCGTCACCGATCCCGCGCCGCTGAAAAGGATCGGCCAGCCGGATGAAATCGCCGGCACGGCGGTCTATCTGTGCAGTCCTGCGTCGGCCTATGTGACCGGCCAGACCCTTGTGGTGGACGGCGGACTGACGATTGCCTGGTGATCAAACGCGCTCAAGCAGCCCAAAGGGCGGTAGCGCACATAGAGACGATCAAACGCGCTCAAGTAGCCCGAAGGGCGGTAGCGCACATAAAGAGGTCCCGTTTCTTCAGGACCTGAACTGGCGGCTGGAGGCGGCGGCGTTTCAGGGGCTGTTCGGCTTTTTGCGCCTGCTGGGCGTCGAGCGGGCCTCGGGCTTCGGCGGCAAGCTGCTGCGGACGCTGGGGCCGCTGACTGGCACGCACAAGACGGTGACGCGCAATCTGAGGATCGCCTTTCCCGACATGGACGAAGGCGAGCGCAGCCGTCTGGCCGTGGATCAGTGGGAGCAGACGGGCCGCACCTTCGCCGAACTGGCGGTCATGGACAGGCTGACGCCGGAAAGCGGCCGCATCGAGCTCGTGGGCATGGAGCGGCTGCATGCCATCCGCGACAGCGGAAAACCGGTGGTGCTGATCTCGGGCCATCTGGCCAATTTCGAGGTCATGGCGGCGGTCATCATGGCGGCGGGCGTGCCGTGTCAGGTGACCTATCGCGCGGCCAACAACCCCTATGTCGACGCCCTGATCCGCCAGAGCCGCGAGCGCTATGGCATCAAGCTGTTCGCGCCCAAGGGCGACGGCACGCGCGAGCTGATGGCGGGGATGAAGCGCGGCGAATCCATCGCCCTGCTGGTCGATCAGAAATACAGCCAGGGGCCGGAGGTCGAGTTCTTCGGCCAGCCGGTCAACGCCTCGCCGGGCGCGGCGCGCATGGCGCTGAAGTTCGGCACGGTGATGCAGCCCCTGTCGGTGGTGCGCCTGCCCGGCGTGCGTTTCCGCGTCACGGCCCATGAGCCGATCGCCGTGCCGGATACGGGCGACAAGGCCGCCGATGTGAAGGCGGGCGTTCAGGCGGCCAACCGTTTCGTCGAGGATCGGGTGCGTGAGCATCCGGTCGACTGGTTCTGGGTGCACAAACGCTGGCCGCCTCAGGTCTACGAGGCGCTGCGGGCCTCGGAAACCTAATCCACCATGCCGTCGTCGGCGCGACGGAACGGACCGGCGTAGCTCTCGGTTCGCGTGCGGCGACGGTCCGGGCCGAAATAGCTGGCCGAACGCACGAAGGGGCGGGGACGCAGGATCACCGCCTCGATCCGCGTCAGCAGGGTCTGGGCCTTGACCGGCTTGGCGACGAATTCGGTGACGCCCGCGTCGCGCGCCTCGGTTACGCGGCTTTTCTCGGAATGGCCCGTCATCATGATGACGGGCAGATAGGGATTGGCGCTGTCAGCCTCGTTGCGGACAGCGCGGGTGAAAGCCACCCCGTCGATCGGCTTCATGCGGAAGTC
Organism: Brevundimonas sp. S1H14; assembly: GCF_047716865.1. Classification (NCBI taxonomy): domain Bacteria; kingdom Pseudomonadati; phylum Pseudomonadota; class Alphaproteobacteria; order Caulobacterales; family Caulobacteraceae; genus Brevundimonas; species Brevundimonas sp. S1H14. The sequence goes on from NZ_CP136679.1 coordinate 1,051,481, forward strand.
GACGATGGCGATGTCGACGGCTTCCTGACGCAGCAACTCCAGCGCCGCCGCCCCGTCCTCCGCCTCGGTCAGGCGGCCGACGCCGACGGATTTCAGCATGGCCGCGACGATGGCGCGCATATTGGGATTGTCGTCGACCAGCAGGACGTGGATCGAACTCAGGGCGGACATTGGAACACCGGCGAACGGAGGTGCCGGGGATCATCCGGCGGACAGGGAGGGCGAAGAAAAGTCGCTGCTCAACCCGGCGGCTGGGCGGCGAGATATTCGCGCGGCCCGGCATAGGCCTCCTGTCGCTCTACCGACCAGTAGCGCAGGGCCGTCAGGGGAATGGCGACGCCGCTGACGGCGCAACGCACAAAGGCGCCGGCGGACAGAACAGCGAACTCGCCGTCGCCATAGTGCAGGCTGGCCGTCTGGCCCGAGTCTTGAGGAATCTGCGTGCTCATGGGGCCATCATAGCGCGGACCGGGTGCGGCACGAGAGCCGAATCGCGGTCATCTGGCCGTGCGCCTCCGTTATCTGCCGGATATTTCATGTCTCGATCGCCCGCCGCCGTTCTCGCCGTCGCCGTTTCGGCCGCCGTTCTGGCCGCCGCCTCCGGCGTGAACGCTCAGGCTGGGGCGGAGGCGCGCCCGACGATCCGCGACCTCGGACGGGCGCCGGGCATACTGTCGCCGGGGCCGTTGAACGCCATCACTGATGTGGCGGGCGTAAAAGTGGGGCAGGTGACGCTGCATTCGGGGGACAGCATCCGCACTGGCGTCACCGCCATCGTGCCGCACGGCGGCTCCCTGTTCCGCGACAAGGTTCCGGCCGGGCTGTCGGTCGCCAACGGCTTCGGCAAGCTGGCGGGCGCGACCCAGATCATGGAACTGGGCGAGATCGAGACGCCCATCATCTTGACCAACACCCTGTCCGTGGCGCGAGGGATTGACGGCGTTCTGGACTGGACGCTGAAACAGCCGGGGCATGAGGACGTCCGCTCGGTCAACGCCGTGGTGGGCGAGACGAACGACGGCGGGCTGAACGATATCCGCGCGCGCGTCGTCACGGTCGCCGACGTGGTGCGGGCCATCGAGACGGCGACGACAGGCCCGGTCGAGCAGGGCGCGGTCGGCGCCGGGACGGGCACCATTGCTTTCGGTTTCAAGGGCGGGATCGGCACCAGTTCGCGTAAGCTGCCCGATAGTCTGGGCGGCTTCACCGTGGGTGTGCTGGTCCAGTCGAACTACGGCGGGGTCTTGAGCATCGACGGGGCGCCGGTCGGGGTGCGGCTGGGCCGTTACTACCTGCGCGAAGAGGTGGAGAATGAGCGCGCCGACGGCTCCATCATGATCGTGGTGGCGACCGATGCGCCGCTGTCGGACCGCAATCTGGAGCGGCTGGCGAACCGCGCCTTCGCCGGTCTGGCGAGGACGGGGGCGGCCTTCTCGAACGGGTCAGGAGACTATGCAATCGCGTTTTCGACGGCGGATGGCGTGCGACGGACATCGGAACGCCGGTCGGGGCAGGCGATGGTCGCGGACTGGCCCAACGACCGGATGTCGCCCCTGTTCGTCGCGGTCGCCGAGGCGACGGAGGAGGCCATCCTCAACTCCCTGCTGAAGGCGCAGACGACGACCTCGGTCATTGATGGCAAGACGGTGACGGTTGAGGCGTTGGACATTGAGGCGGTGAAGGCGGTGCTGGGCGAGGACGGCAGCCGTTAGAGCGCCGCCCCCTAAACCCGCTCATCCCGGCGGACGCCGGGATGAGCGGAGTTATTAGAAGTTAGAACAGGTCGCCCTGTCCGGCAGGAGGGGCCTTCGGGCGCGGTGCTGACTTGGGCGTGGGGCGCGGCATCCCACCCTCGCCGTCGATGGTCGCGCCCTTGGCGCCGTCGCCGAAGACGATCTGCACCGTCTGACCCGGCGACAGGGCGGCGGCAGAGGCGATCATGGCGCCCTGGGCGTCCTCGATGCGGGCGAAGCCGGGTTTGGGCGTCTTGGGGTTCAGCGTCGTCAGGGCGCGGGACAGGGAGGCGAGGCGGTCCTCGGCGCGCTCCAGCCGACGCGGCATGACCCCGTCCAGACGTACGCTCAGCGCCTCCAGCCGCGCCTGTCTCTGATCAAGGCGGCGGTGCAGGGGCGCAGGGCTGAGGCGGCCCGCCGTTTGCAGCAGGCGGCGCTCGTTGCGGGCGACCCCGGCCTGAAGCGCGGAGCCCAGACGGTCGGCGGCGCCGCGCAGGCGGTCCTGACCTCGCTCGACGCGGGCGCGCAGCAGGCCAGGCGTCAGTCGACCGGCCGCGACCGCCAACTGTCGCTCATGCACGGCGACGTTGCGATGCAGGCCTGAGCCGAGGCGGCTGGCGGCGTGGTCCAGCCGTTGCTGCGGCAGGGCCAGCAGGTCTTCGGGCCGGGCGGGCAGGCCGCGCGCGGCGGCGCGCAGGCGGGTGCGGCGGTCCTCCAGCATCCGCGCCCCGGCGCGCGACAGACGGCCCTCCAGATCGCTGAGCGCCCAGCGCAGATCGGCCAGCACCGGCGTGGCGATTTCGGCCGCCCCGGTCGGAGTCGGCGCCCGGCGGTCGGAGACGAAGTCGATCAGGGTGGTGTCGGTCTCGTGCCCGACAGCCGAGATTATGGGGATGCGGGCGGCTGCGACCGTGCGCGCCAGACCCTCGTCGTTGAAGCACCACAGGTCCTCGACCGAGCCGCCGCCGCGCGCGACGATCAGCAGGTCCGGGCGGGGGATCGGCCCGTCAGGCGTCATCTGGTCGAAGCCGCGGATGGCGTTCGACACCTGGCCGCAGGCGGCGTCGCCCTGAACCACAACGGGCCAGACGATGACGCGGCAGGGCCAGCGCTCGGCGATGCGGTGCAGGATGTCGCGGATGACGGCGCCGGTGGGGCTGGTGATGACGCCGATGGTCGCCGGGAAGGTCGGCAGGGCCTTCTTTTTCGCCGGGTCGAACAGGCCCTCGTCGCGCAGTTTGACCTTTAGCCGCTCCAACTGGGCCAGCAGGGCGCCCGCGCCCGCCGCCTCCATGCTCTCGATCACGATCTGATAGGAGGAGCGCGCCGGATAGGAGGTGATCTTGCCGGTGACGATGACCTCCAGTCCTGTCTCGGGCTGGACGCCCAGACCGCGCACCACGCCCTTCCAGATCACGCCGTCGATGGCCGACTTGTCGTCCTTCAGCGTCAGATAGACGTGGCCCGAGGCGTGGCGGTTCACCTTGGAAATTTCGCCGCGCAGCCGCACATGGCCGAAGCGTTCCTCCAGCGTGCGTTTCAGGGCGAAGCTCAGCTCAGAGATCGACAGCGGCGGATTGTTGTCGCGGGCGGGCTGCGGGGCCGCGCCCTCGAAAGCGTAGTCGTCGTCGGAGGTCATGGCGCCATCCTAGACGCCGCCGTCGCGCCCGCAAAGGCGTGTGCGGCAAGCGTGGCGGAACGGGCGCCTCTCCGCGCGCGTTCGCGCATCATGGTGCAGTCCCCAGACCCGCTGCCGGAAGACGCTACGGACGACGCCCTGCCGCCCGATCAGGCGCGTGAGCGCGACCTGGCGCGCCGCAGCCATAATCCGGCGCTCAGCCCGTGGCTGATTCTGGGCGTGATTCTTTTGGCCGGCGCCGGCGTCTATGTGGTCTCGGCCCTGATCTAGGACAGGAGGACGTGATGATGAGGATATTGCTCGCCGCCGCCTCGGCCGCGGCTTTGATGGCGGCCTGCTCAGAGGCGCCGCCCAAGCCGGCAAAGACGCCGGAAGCTTCGCCCGACGCGGCCTCGGCGCCGAGGATGACGCATACGGCCGCTCCTGCGGCGGGCGCGACGGCGCTGGGTCTGACCGTCAAGCAACTGGAGGACGCCGATCTCATCACCCCGGCGGGGATTGATCTGGGCGACGTCCAGAAGGTCGATGTGGACGCCTCGGGCGCCATCACCGGGCTGATCATCGAGCCGGCAGGCGAGGGCGGGCCGCGCTGGGTGCGTATTTCGCTGGATGGCCTTACGCCCCGCAAGGAAGGCGACGACTATGACCTGGTGTCGGACATGACGCTGGAGCAGTTGAAAGCCATGCCCGCCTGGATGCCCTGATTTGCATGATCTTGCGTCCGCTAACCCTTTCCGGCGCTTGACCGGGACGGCGCGTGCGGCCATTCCGCCCGGATGAACATTCTGCTCGTCGGATCGGGAGGGCGCGAACACGCCCTGGCCTGGAAGATCGCCCAGTCGCCGCTGGTCACGCGGCTTGTCGTCGCGCCCGGCAATCCCGGCATGGCTTCGCTGGGCGAGATGCGGCCCGATCTGAAGGCGACGGACGCGGAAGGCCTGGCGGCCCTGGCGCGCCAGATGAAGGCCGATCTGGTCGTCGTCGGGCCTGAATCGGCCCTCGCCGAGGGCTTGGCCGACCGTCTGCACGCGGCGGGCATCCCCTGCTTCGGCCCGACGCAGGCGGCGGCGCAACTGGAAACCTCCAAGGCCTTTTCCAAGGCCTTCCTGCAGCGCCACGGCATTCCGACTGCGGGCTATGGCGTTTATGAGGACGTCGCCTCGGCCAAGGCGGCGCTGGATCGGTATTCGGCCCCCTATGTCATCAAGGCCGACGGCCTTGCTGCGGGCAAGGGCGTGGCCATCAGCCCCGATCGCGCCGACGCCGAGGCCGAGATCGAGCGGATGCTGGGCGGCCGGTTCGGCGCGGCCGGGGCGCGCGTGGTGATCGAAGAGTTCATGGACGGGGAAGAGGGCTCCCTCTTCGTCCTGTCGGATGGGACGCGGTCGGTGTTGTTCGGCGGTGCGCAAGACCACAAGCGCGCCTTCGACGGCGACATGGGCCCCAACACCGGCGGCATGGGCGCCTATTCGCCCGCGCCCGTTTTCACGACGGACTTCACCGACGCCGCCAATGAGCGCGTGGTCGTTCCCACCATCCAGAAGATGGCTGAGGAAGGCGTTCCCTATCGCGGCGTCCTCTATGTCGGCCTGATGGCGACGACGGAAGGCCCCAAGGTGGTCGAGTTCAACGCCCGCTTCGGCGACCCCGAATGTCAGGTGCTGATGATGCGGCTGGACGGCGATGTCGTGCCGCTGCTGCTGGCCTGCGCGCGCGGCGACCTGACCCAGGCGCCGGCGCCGGTCTTCAAGCCCGGCGTGGTCATCTGCGTGGTGCTGGCGGCCAAGGGCTATCCCGACAGCCCGCTGGAAGGCTCGGTCATCCGCGGCGCGGATCAGGACTTCGGACCGCACGTCCAGGTCTTCCACGCGGGGACCAGGCTGCGCGACGACGGCGTCCTGGCGGCGGCGGGCGGTCGCGTGCTAAACGTCTGCGCCTATGGCGACGACGTGGCTCATGCGCGTGAGCGCGCCTATGAGGCGATCGCGAAGATCGACTGGCCGGGCGGCTTCCACCGCACCGACATCGGCTGGCGGGCGCTGGAGCCGCGCTGACGCGGCCCGGGCGGCTTCAGGTCATCGCGAACAACAGCCGCCCTTCGCCCATGCGTTCGCGCAAGGGGACCAGGTCGGCGTGGGACACCGAGAAGCAGCCGTAGGACCGGCCCAGCTTGCCCTGGCGCGCCAGAAAGGCCGGGTCGGCGTAGTCGGCGCCGTGGATGATGATGGCCCGCTCGCGCGCCAGATTGTTGGAATACTCCAGCCCGTCCAGCAGGACGTTCGGCCCCTGCTGGCTGCCCCAGCTGGCGCCCGCCGTGGCGTAGGCGCCGATCGAGGACATATGGCTGTCCGGGCGATTCGAGAACTGCTGCGCATAGCCTGAATGCGCCGGGTCCGATCCGCGGCCGTGGCTGGTGCGATAGGCCGTGACCCAGCCGCCTTCCAGATCGACTTCGTACAGGCGGTCCTCGCCCGAGAACTTCTGGAAATCGACCAGATACATCCGGTCGCGCTTCGAGATCTTATGACCGTGCACGTCCATAGCGGCGCGGGCGCGCTCGATCAGGTCCGGACGCACAATGCCGTGGGGGTCGATCGTCGTCCCGGCGTCCGCCATCTGCACATGGGCTGCGCGCGCGCGCTCAGGTACGATCGGCAGCGTTGTAGCGACGGCTCCGGCGAGCTGAAGTTGAGAGGTGGAGGCTGCGGAGGAGCACCCCGCCAACAGGGCCGAACCGCCCAAAATCAAGCCACGTCTGGAAAGCCGCATGCGACGCCCCTCGCACGGTTAAACAACTGTATCGGCTTGTTTCATGAACCGTCGTTAGAACGCAACCTTGGCCTTGGCGGGAAGATTGGAATGGTTATGTTGCGCGCTTCAGTAACGGGAGGGATACATGAAAAAGCTTGCCCTGATTGTGACCGCAGCTGTTTTGGCTGCCACCGGCGCCGAGGCGCGCCAAGCCCCGGCGGCAGCGCCGGTTTCGGCTGAACAGGCGACGAAGTTCGTCCAAGTGGGGCGGCTTTTGGCCGATCCGGCCAGCGGTCGCGTGCTGCGCGATAAAACTCTCGTGATCAGAGGGAACCAGGTCGTCGAAATCCGCGACGGCTTCGTCGGCGAGGGGAACGTCGTCGATCTGCGCTCGGCCTTCGTGCTGCCCGGCCTGATCGACAGCCACGTCCATCTGGGCAGCGAGCAGAGCCCGAACAGCCGTCTGGACCGGCTGACCATGTCGAACGCCGACCAGGCGATGGTCGGGGCGCGTCACGCCCGTCGCACCCTGAATGCAGGCTTCACCACGGTGGCGGACCTGGGCGGCGCCAATGAGTCGATCTTCGCCCTGCGTGACGCGGTGCGACGCGGCGACGTGGCCGGACCGCGCATCATCGCCGCTGGTTCGTCCGTCTCGGTCCACGGCGGCCATGGCGACGCCAACGGCTATCGCGAAGACATCCTGCACGTCCTGTCGAACGAGAGCGTCTGCTCGGGGGCCGAAGACTGCCGCCGCGCGGTGCGGACCCAGGTTCGCGCGGGCGCCGACATCATCAAGATCACGGCCACGGGCGGCGTGCTGTCGAACACCGCCGCCGGTCTGAACCAGCAGTTCACCCAGGATGAACTGGCCTCCATCGTCGAGGTTGCGCACCGCATGGGCCGTCAGGTCACCGCCCACGCCCACGGCGTCGACGGCATCAACGCCTTCCTGAAGGCGGGCGGCGATTCCATCGAGCACGGCACCTATCTGGATGATGAGTCCATGCGCCTGTTCAAGGCCAACGGCGCCTGGCTGGTGCCGACCCTGCTGGCGGGCGACTTCGTCGCGCGCGTGGCCTCGGGCCCTGAAAACTTCTTCACTCCGGCCCAGACGGCCAAGGCTCTTGAAGCCGGTCCCAAGATGCTGGACATGGCCGCCCGCGCCCATCGCGGCGGGGTCAAGATCGCCTTCGGCACCGACTCGGGCGTCTCGGCCCACGGCGACAACGCCCAGGAGTTCGCCCTGCTGGTGCGCGCCGGTCTGACGCCGCTGGAGGCCATTCAGTCGGCCACGATCGGTGCCGCCGAACACCTGAAGATCTCGGCCGAAGCGGGCCGTATCGCGCCGGGCATGCCTGCCGATCTGATCGCCGTCGCCGGCGACCCGTTGAACGATGTGACCGAGCTTGAGCGCGTCCGCTTCGTCATGAAGGGCGGCCAGGTCTTCCGTCAGGACTGAGGTTTCAGCCGATCCAGCAGGAAGGCGGCGAAAGCCGCCTCATCCTCGAAACGAGCGACGACGGGCCAGGGTGAAACCCTGGCCCTTCTTTCTGGGTTGAGCCGGACCCAGTCCTTTTCCGTCGTCACCAGACCGGCGCCGTAGACCGACGCCCGATCATTCAGGAAGGCGAAGTCGCGATCCGACAGTTCGGCGTGGTCGGGGAAGGGGACGAAGTCCTTCAGATCGCATCCGGCGGCGATCAGCGACCGCTCCACCTTCCACGGCTTGGCGATGCCCGCGAAGCCGACCTGCGGTCCCGGCGGAGGCGGGCCTTCGGGCGCCAGCCGGGCGATGAAGACGGGCAGGCCGTCGAAAACCTCGATCAATTCAGGATCGACCTCGGCCATGTCGGTGGGCAGCAGCACCACCACGCCGTCGGCGCGCGCCAGCCCCGCCTTCAGGGGTTCGCGCATCGGGCCGGAGGGAAAGACCGAACCGTCGCCGAACGGCCATTCGTCGCCGCGTGTCTCGCCGTCGACGACGATCAAGCTGAGGGTCTTCTTCAGCGCCGGGTTCTGATGGGCGTCGTCCAGCACCAGGACGGCGGCGCCGTCGGCCGCTGCGGCGCGGGCGCCTTCCACGCGATCACGCGCGATCCAGGCGGGCGACCCTTGCGCCAGCATCAGCGGCTCGTCGCCGACGTCGGCGGCGGTGTGGACGGCCGGATCGACCCGGACCGGGCCTTCAAACTTGCCGCCATAGCCGCGCGACAGGGCGGCGGCCTGGACCCTTCGATCCCGCAGCAGGCGCAGCGTCTCGCGCGCGATCGGCGTCTTGCCCGAGCCGCCGACGGTCAGATTGCCGATGGAGACGACTGCCGCGCCCGGATCGACCGGCGTGGCGCGAGCGATCCTGCGCGCCGTCACGCCCGCCCACAGCCATGAGGCGGGCTTCAGCAGCATCCGCGTCACCGGGGCGTGGCGACGCTCGCGGCTGTACCACCAGCGGGGGGTGTTCAGTTTCACGGGCGTCTCCGCGACGGGGGGGCGGGCAGGTGGGCCTGAAGCGCCAGCCACAGACGGTCCAGCCCGGCGGCGGCGGCCTCTGCCGATCGCCGCGCGCGCTCGCCCATGTCGCGGGCGGCGTCCGGGTCCGCCAGCATGGGGCCGACGACCGAGGGCAGTTCGGCGGGCGACAGGACGGAGACGAGGCCGCCCGCCTGCTTCAGCATCCTTGTCACGGCCTGCCAGTTGCTGGCGTCCGGGCCGGTGACGATGGGCTTGGCTAGGCGCGCAGGCTCCAGCGGATTGTGGCCGCCGACCGCGCCGCCGCCCAGCGCGGGGGCGAAGGAGCCGCCCATGACCACCACATCGGCCAGCCTCAGGAACAGGCCCAGTTCGCCCAGGGTGTCTGCCAGATAGATGTCGGTCTGGTCGCAGATCGGCTGGCCCTGACTGCGCCGGGCGAAGCCGTAGCCGTCATGGGTCAGGGCCTCGGCGATGGCGTCGGCGCGTTCCGGGTGGCGCGGCACGACGATCAGGAACAGGCGGTCGGCCAGATGATCCAGCGCGCCGACGATGGCCATTTCCTCATGCTCATGGGTGCTGGCGGCGACGACGACGGGGCGGTCGTCGATCAGGGCCGACAGGCGGGCGAACTCGCCCTTGTCATAAGGCAGAGGCTCGCCGGACAGCTTCAGGTTCACCTGGCCGTCGACGCGGGCGCCCAGGGCCGTCAGCCGGTCGGCGCTGTCCTGATCCTGAGGCCAGACGTGCTGGAACCCGTTCATCAGGGCGCGCGCCATGCCGGGGGCCTTCTTCCACCCTTGGGCCGTCTTGTCGGTGATGCGGGCGCTGACGAGGGCCAGAGGCACGCCGCGCTTCTGGGCTGTGGTCAGAAGGTTGGGCCACAGTTCGCTCTCGACGAAGACGCCGACATTGGGTCGCCAGTGGTCGAGGAAGGCCGCGACGGCCGAGGGGGCGTCCACCGGGGCGAACTGGTGGATGACGCCGCGCGGCAGGCGGCTGGCCAGCACCTGGGCCGAGGTCAGGGTGCCGGTGGTGACCAGCACGGTCACATCGGAGCGATCCTTGCGGATTCGCTCGGCTAGCGGAAGGATGGACAGGGCCTCGCCGACGCTGACGCCGTGAATCCAGACCAGAGGCCCCTCGGGGCGCGCCATGCCGGGCAGGCCCAGCCGTTCGTCGACGCGGGCGGGGTCTTCCTTGCCTTTCTTGACGCGGGCGTCCAGCAGGCGCGGGGCCAGCGGCTCCAGCAGACGGGTCAGCAGTCGATAGGCGACTAGGGCGGGGCTGAAGGCCACGGTCAGACGCGCTCCAGCCCGGTCAGGGCGTCGGCGCGCGCCTCGACGGCGGTCAGGCGCTGGCCCCATTCGGCGGCGACCTCGGCCAGATCGCCGCCTTCAAGCCAGTCGACCCGGTCCCAGACGACGGCTCCCTTGCCGAATGGCAGGGGCAGCAGGGCGCGGTCCCAGCTGTTCAGCCGGATCGCCGGTTTGCACGACATGCCGATCAGCAGTACGGGCGCCTTGGAAATTTTCGCCATCAACGGCAGGCCCTCGGCCATCTGCCGCGCCGGACCGCGCGGGCCGTCGGGGGTCAGCGCGAGAGCGCCCAGCTTCAACTGCTTCAGGCCGTCGCGCAGGGCCTGCGTCCCGCCCTTGGCCTGTTTGGCCTTGTCCTTGTTGGCGGAGGAGCCGCGCACGGCGGGAAAGCCCTGACGCGCGATCGCCTTGGCGATGAACTCGCCGTCGGCGGACAGGGAGATCAGCGCCTTGGCGGGTTGGGCTCTGTCCTTGGGCCAGCAGGACGGCGCCAGGGCGATGCGCGAGTGCCAGAAGGCGCACAGCACCCCTCCGCCGTCACGCCAGACATCTTCAGCCGCGGCCTCGTTCTCATGGGTCCAGCGGATGGTGGCGATGCAGAACCGCATCCACTGGGCCAGGGTCCAGGACAGGGCGTTCTGGATGGCGGGGTTGCGCAGCGGCCTCATGCGCCGGTCTCGTCGGGGAGCTCGACCAGAGGCGGCAAAGTCGAAAGAGGCGAGGGGGCGACCGGGTCGCTGTCCAGCGACTGCTGCCGGGCCAGACGGGCGTAGAGACCGCCGCGCGCCACCAGGGCGTCATGGGTTCCTTCCTCGACCACGCGGCCGCCGTCGATGACGTAGATGCGGTCGGCGTTCTTCACCGTCGACAGGCGGTGGGCGATCATCAGGGTGGCGCGGCCGTCCATCAGCCGCTCCAGCGCGGCCTGCACCAGGGCCTCGCTCTCGGTGTCCAGCGCGCTGGTGGCCTCGTCCAGCAACAGGATGGGCGCGTCCTTCAGGAAGGCGCGGGCGATGGCGATGCGCTGGCGCTGGCCGCCGGACAGGCGGGCGCCGGCCTCGCCCACGCGGGTGGCGTAGCCGTCCGGCAGGGCGGCGATAAAGTCGTGGGCGGCGGCGGCGCGGGCGGCGGCCACGATATCCTCGGCCGAGGCGCCGGGGCGGCCATAGGCGATGTTGGCGGCGATGGTGTCGTCGAACAGGAAGGGTTCCTGCGTCACCAGGGCGATGTGGTCGCGTAAGGACGGAAGGCTAAGCTCGCGGATGTCGCGACCATTCAGCGTCACCCGCCCCGCCGTCACGTCATAGAACCGCGGCAGCAGGCTGAGGATGGTCGACTTGCCCCCGCCCGACGGGCCGACAAGGGCGATCGTCTCGCCCGGCGCCACATGCAGGCTGACGTCCGACAGGGTCGGAACGGCGCCCTCTTCCTCGGCGCGATAGGCGAAACATACGCGCTCAAGGGCGATGGTGACCGGGCCGGGGACCACTACGGCGGCGTCGTTGGCCTCGCGGATTTCTGGCTCGATATCCAGGGCGGCGAACAGGCGGCGGGCGGCGGTGAAGCCCTCGCTCAGCACCGTGGTCAGGTTCGTCACCTGACGCAGCGCCTGACCGGCCAGCAGCAACATGCCGATGAAGGAGGCGAAGGCGCCGACGGTCATCTGCCCCTTACTGGCGCTCCATCCGGCATAGGCCATGGCGGCGGCCACCACGGAATAGGCGACGATGTCGCTGGCGGGGCCGGAGAAGGCGCGGCTGTCAGCGCCCTTGATGACGTGGCGCTGGCGGCGGTCGATGACGGTGGCGACGCGGGCTTCCTCGGCGGCCTCGCGGTTCTCGATCTTGATGACGCGGACGCCGTCCAGATTCTCCATCAGGGCGCTGGACAGGGCTTCGGTCTCGACCATCGCGCCGCGCGCGGCCTTGCGAGACTTCTTGCCGAAGCGGCCGATGATCCAGCTGACCAGCGGCACGCCCAGCAGAACGATCAGCGTCAGCGGCAGATCGATAAAGCCCATGGCGATGATGACGCCCAGCAGCATCAGGGCGTTCTGGGTGTAGTTGACCACGCCCGAGGTGAAGGCCTCGCGCACCAGATTGGCGTCGAACAGGACCGACGACACGAACGTCCCTGAATGCTGGCTGCGCAGACGCGACAGGTCGGCCCGGATCATGCCCGAGAACAGCTGCTTCTGAATGTCGCCGACAATGCCGTGGCCCAGCCGGTTCACCAGCGCCGCCTGACCCGCCATGCTCAGCGAGCGGATCACCGCCACGACGATGATGAACAGGGGAATGGCGATCAGCACCTTGTCCGCCGGAATGGTGAGCGTCTTCCAGACCGTCACCGGCCCCTGATGCTGGCCGAACAGCAGGTCGATCGCAGGCTCAAGGAATTTCAGCAGCAGGGCCGTCAGACCGCCCGACACGCCCGCCAGCAGCATGGAGGTGAAGAAGGCCGGCTTGTGCCGCGACAGATACTCGCGCCAGATGCGGGCGAGCAGGGGCCGCAGCGGCTCGCGGGCGTCGGCATGAGGAGCGGGAACAGTCATCGGCCTTCGGTCGAACGGCTGAGGCGGCAAGTCAAGCGGCCGCGCGAGAGAGAGGCGCCGCGGGACGGGTGACGCCGGGTGCAAACGGCGCTATCTGGCCGTCATGGGGCGCTACGATCTGACTACGCCGTTCGGCCGTTTCAAGGCGCGCTGGTCCTATTTCTGGAAGGATCACGCCTTCCTGCGCACGGCCTTCACCAACGCCCATTGGCTGGGGCCGGATCTGGTGCGGACCAACCAGCCCTCGCCGGGGCAGTTGGCCTGGTGGAAGCGGCAGGGGATCCGCACCGTCGTCAATCTGCGCGGCCAGAGGGACGAGGCCTATTACTGGCTGGAGAAGGACGCCTGCGAACGGCTGGGGCTGACGCTGATCGACGCCCCGCTGGATTCACGCGACCCGCCGGGGAAGGACCGGGTGCGCCGGGCCAAGGCTCTGTTCCAGACGATGGAGTATCCGGCGTTGATCCACTGCAAGTCGGGTGCGGACCGGGCGGGGATGATGGCGGTCTTCTATCGCCACTTCCACCTGGGCGAGCCGATTTCGGCGGCCATGACGGAACTGAGCAAGCGCACCCTGCACAGCCGCGAGGGCCTGACCGGGGTGCTGGACTATACGCTGGAGAAATACGTCGCCGAGGTCGAGCCCACGGGCGTCAGCTTCGAGGACTGGGTCGAAAGCGACGCCTATGATCCCAAGGCCATTCGGGCAGAGTTCAAGGCCGGCTGGTGGGGCAGGCTGGTGGTGGATCGCCTGCTGAAGCGCGAATAGGTCAGCCCCACGGGCCGTTGTGATCAGAGCCGCGAGACGGAGACTGACGCGCAGCCTGCTCCTTCTTCCACCGTTTGACCTGGCGGTCATGTTCGAGGCGGCGCCTCAAGGTGACCATGCACAGCGCCAGAACGGCGAGCATGGAGATCAGACTGAAAATCTGCTGGGCGTCCAGCGTCTGGCCGAAAAGGGTCAAGGTCGAGGGTCTCGGTCAGCCGGGGTGATGGGGTCGTTCCAGGCGGTGTCCTGGTCCTCATCGGGACGGGCGACGTGCGGCGGTCCCTTGCGCACGACCCAGACGATCGCCGCGACGGCGACAACGACCAGCAGCAGGACGATGAAGGTCGGCAGCATGGGAAATCCTGTTCAAGAACAAAGGCGACTGACACGAAAGCGCATCAGCCGCCTCTGCGGTTCCGGAACAGCAGCGTGATGACGCCGTGAGCGCTGACTCAGGCGTCGGTGCGCGGGTCGATCAGCTTGTGCGCGTGCAGGATGAAATAGCGCATGTGGGCGTTGTCGACGGTCGCCTGGGCGCGGGCCTTCCACGCCTTCTTGGCTTCGTCATAGCTGCCGAAGGCGCCGACGAATTCGACCTGGCTCAGGTCGCGGAAAACGGGCTCGGCAGGGTGGCGCATCTCGCCGCCGATGACGAGGTGAAGCAGTTGGGGGTCGTGAGAGTCGGCCATGGAGAGGGGGTCCATTGCGGGAGGAATGTCAGATGGCCAGCGGGATAGGCGCTGTGCGCCTTACGATCAACGGGTGAAGGGCCGGTGCGGCGCATATCAGGCTGGTTTGACGCGGATCAGGGCGATTAAATCTCCACGGACGGCCCATATGGTCGCTGACCTTCGCCCCGGCCTCTTCGGCGATCAGGGCGCCGGCGCAGACGTCCCAATCCCATTTGGGGCTGATGGCGATGGCCGCATCGAAGGCCCCCGCCGCCACCAGGGCCATGCGGTAGGCCAGGGCGTTGCGCTTGGAAAAGCGCATCGGCGGCCATGGCTCGTCCCATTCGCGCGCCTCCATCAGCCGGGCGTCGGCCAGAAGCTCGGCGTCTTCCAGATCGTCGGTGTCGGAGGCGCTGATGGGGCGGCCCCTCAGGCGGGCGCCGCCGCCCAGGGTGGCCTCGAACATCTCGTCCATCATCGGGGCGTGGATGACGGCGGCGACGGGGCGGCCGTCTTCGACCACGGCGATGGGCACGCACCACCACGGCTTGTTCTTCATGAAGGCGACCGTGCCGTCGATCGGGTCGACGACGAAGATGCGTTTCTTCGACAGGCGGTCCGTGCTGTCGGCCGTTTCCTCGGACAGCCAGCCGTAGTCTGGCCGGGCGCTCAGCAGGGCGTCGCGCAGCAGTTGGTCCACGGCCAGGTCGGCGCTGGTGACAGGCGAGCCGCCGTCCTTGGACCAGACCTTCAGCCCGGCCTCGCGGTGTTCGAGCGCCAGCCGACCGGCGGCCAGCGCCGCGTCGCGGATCAGGGCGAGGTCGGCGCTGTAGTCGCTCATTTGCCCGCGATCGCCACCTTGTCGAACAGCAGGGAGGGGCTGTTGAACGAGCCGCGGAACTCCAGATCGCCCGCGCGTTGCAGGCGGGCGTAGAGGTCGATCAGATTACCCGCCACGGTGACTTCGCTGACCGGATAGGCGCGCTGGCCGTTCTCGAACCAGAAGCCGGACACCCCCGCCGACCAGTCGCCGGTGTTGCCGTTCAGCGAGGGGCCGAACATGGAGGTGATCAGCAGGCCCGTCCCGGCCTGCGCCATCAGGGCCTCCAGATCGCCTTCGCCTGGCGCCAGATGCAGGTTGTGGGTCGAGACGCCCGACGGCCCCGCCAGCCCGCGCGAGGCGTGGCCGGTGGTCTGCAGGCCCAGCTGGGCCGCCGAGGCCGTGTTCAGCAGCCAGGTGGTCAGGACGCCGTCCTTGACGATCTCGCGCCGTTCGACGGCCACGCCCTCGTCGTCGAAGGGGGTGGAGCCGAGGCCGCGCGGGCGGAACGGGTCGTCGATCAGGTCGACGCCGGTCGGCAGGACGCTCTGGTTCAGCTTGTCCTTCAGGAAGGAACTGCCGCGCGCGATCGACGGGCCGGAAATGGCGCCCAGCAGCGGCGACAGCACCTGTGTCGCCACACGGTTCTCGAAGATGACGGGGGCGGTGGTCGAGGCGATCTTGCGCGGGCCGACGCGGGCGATGGCGCGCTCGCCCGCCTTCAGGCCGATGGAGGCGGGGTCGGGCAGGTCGGACAGGTGGCGGACAGTGCGGCTTTCGCCGCCGCGTTCCATGGCGCCGTCCTTTTTGGCGATGACGCCGACGCCCAGCGAAAAGGCGCTGCCGCGATGGCGCCCGTCGAAGCCATGCGAGGTGACGAGGCGCCATTCGCTGGCCGACCATGAGGCGTGGCCGCCTTCGGATTTGGAGACGCCCGATACGGCCAGGGCGGCGGCTTCGGCCTCGGCGGCGGCGGCTTCCAGCGCCTCGGCCGAGCGTTCGGCGGGGTCGTAAAGTTCAAGGTTGGCGTGCGGCGCGGCGGCCAGCCGGTCCTGCGGCGCAAGCGCGGCGTAGGGGTCTTCCGGCGCCAGCTTCGCCATCGCCACGGCGCGCTCGACCAGACGGGCGCGGGTCGCGTCGGACAGGTCGGAAGCGGACACCGTCGCCTGACGCCTCCCGATGAAGACGCGCAGGCCCAGATCGCGGGCCTCTTCACGCTCCACATCCTCCAGCGCGCCGTTGCGCACGCCGACGGACAGGGAGGCGCGATGGGCGGACACGGCCTCGGCCGCATCGGCGCCGGCCTTCAGCGCGGCGGAGATCAGGTCGTTCAGGATATCGGGGGAGGGCGTCTTATCGGACATGCCCCGATATGGCGGACGGAACCCGCGCCCGCAACAGCCGGACTAGAGAATGGACCAGGCGATCAGGCTGACCGCCGCTACCAGAAGCGCCAGCCAGGTCAGGATCATGCCGATCGACCGACCCAGCGACGGTCCCTCCTGAAACAGCAGGCCCAGGGCGTGGATCACCCTTCCTGCAAACAGCGTCCCGCCGACCGCATGGATCAACAGGGCGGGGGCCCCGAGGAAGGCCAGCAGGATCAGGCCGCACATCCCGGCCGGGATGTATTCGGCCGCATTGGAAAAGGCGCGGGTGGCGCAGACCAGTTCGCGCACCCCGCCGTCGCCGAACTCGACCAGATGCTTGCGCCGCCGGTTCACCACCACGCCCGACAGAACGAACAGCAGCAGGATCAGCAGCCCGCCCCATAGGGCGGCCGCCTGTATGGTCGGAATCAGGCTCAATTCTCGCGCCCCACCGGATAGAGGCGATAGCGCGCATCGTAGAAGGGGGTGCGCTCATAGAACCAGGCCAGGCGCGCGTCGCCGTCGGCGGCGAAGGTCGGATCAGCCGCCAGCTTGGCCTCGAACGCGGCCTTCAGCGCCGGATCGGCGGCCAGCATCTTCTCGGCGAGGGGGGCGATGGCGTAGGCCTCGATGTATTCGACGCGGTTCAGCACCTCGGGGAACATGCCCCAGGCGAAGAAGCTCTCGTTCGACTGCGGCTCCAGCAGCAGGATGGCGAGGTCGCCCATCGGCTGATCGGTCGGCACGCGCACCGAGCCGACAGGGAAGGTCCAGTCGTGGGCCTCGGGCCGGATTTCGGCGACCGAGATCGGCACATGGCCTTCATTGGTGCGGGCGGAGACCTTGGGATCGACCAGGCGCAGCATGTCGACGGCGACGGTGCGCGGGGCTTCCAGCGTCTCCATCTGCACGCCGTGGACCCGCAGCCGCTCGATCACGTCCTGACGATAGGACGGCACCCAATAGGCGCTCGGCCGCTTCAGCGTCAGTGTGGGGTGGGAGCCATAGAAGGGCATCTGCCAAAGTTCGGCGTCCGGCTGGCCCAGCCAGCGGATTTCGGGGCGGCCCGATGCCAGGCTGTCGAAGGTCTCATAGCGGATGCCCTTGAAGGGGCGAGTGTGCGAGGGCGTCTCGTCGCTGTCGAAATTGGCGGGCAGTTCGGCGGGGCGCAGGGCGCGGTCGGCGGCGATGGCGGCGCGCAGGTCGCCGGACTTTTCGGCCAGCAGCTTCAGCGCCTGTTCGAGGAAGACATAGGTTCCCAGAACCCGCTGCTCGTGCGGCTTCAGGCTGTGGTTCTCGATCAGTATGGTCGGGACGTGCGCCGCCGAACCCCAGCCGTTGGAGAAGCGCTCGCCCAGACCGCCGTCGTTCAGGCCCTTCTTCGGGTCGCGGTCGTCGATGGCGAAGACCAGTTCGCCTGGGATGTGGCCTTGCGCCTCCAGCGCCTCATACATGGCGGGCTTGAAGGCGGCGTCCAGCCACTGAGCGATGGCCGGGCTGCGGCTCCAGACGCCGTCCTCGCCGTTGTAGCCGAAGGTGACGTCATATTGATAATCGATGCCGTCGGTGACGTGGATATCGACGTAGAGGTCGGGCTGGTATTTGTGGATCAGGCCCATGACGGCCTGCATCTCGGCCTGATCCAGCTTCATGAAGTCGCGGTTCAGGTTCTGGTTCGTCGCCGTGTGGCGCCAGCCCTGATTGCGCGGCCCGCGCTGGTTGGGGCGGGAATAGAGGCCGGTGCGCTCGTGCCCGTCGACGCTCAGGATGGGGATCAGGATCAGGTTAGCCCGGTCCAGCAGGTCGTCCTTGCCGTAAAAGGCGATGTCGCGCAGCAGCATCATGCCCGCGTCCTTGCCGTCGATCTCGCCGGGGTGGATGCCGGCCTGGGCCAGCAGGACCGGCTTGGACGGATCGAAGGCCGCGCCGTCCTTGGAGGCGATCACGGCGTAGATCGGACGCCCTTCCGGCGAGGTTCCGAACTGTTCGAGGCGGATCAGGTCGCTGGCGGCGTCCAGTTTGTCGAACCAAGCGCGGGTGTCGGCGTATGACGGCGAGAAATCATGCGCAGCATCGGCCTCGAAGCCCGTAACCCACGGATCGGAGGCGTCGCGCAGCAGGGCTCGGCTGGCGCCGTTCCAGGCCGGCGCAGGCGGCAGGAAGGCCTGATCCCACGGTGCGGCGTTGGGCAGGGCCGATGGGGGCGTCTGGGACATGGCGGGACTCGCGAGCAGAAGGGCGGCGGCGAACAACAGACAGGAGCGCATGCGCTTTGGTGGGCCGAATGGTCCGATGAGGCAAGCTTTCAGCCCTCTCCCTCCGGGAGAAGTCAGCTATTTCCAGATCGGAGTCTTGTCGCCCGGCAGGCCCAGGCGATCCCAGATGTCGTTGACCCGTTCGATGACGTCCTCGTCCATGCGGATCTCCTCGCCCCATTCGCGCTTGGTCTCCGGCTCCCACTTGTCGGTGGCGTCCAGGCCGATCTTGGAGCCCAGCCCGCTCTCGGGGCTGGCGAAGTCCAGATAGTCGATGGGGGTGTTCTCGATGACGGTGATGTCGCGCGCGGGGTCCATCTTGGTCGAGACGGCCCACATGACGTCCTTCCAGTCGCGGGCGTTGATGTCGTCGTCCACGACGATGATCCATTTGGTGTACATGAACTGGCGCAGATAGCTCCAGCAGCCCATCATCACGCGCTTGGCGTGGCCGGGGTAGGCCTTCTTCATCGACACCACGGCGATGCGATAGCTGCACCCCTCGGGCGGCAGCCAGAAGTCGGTGATTTCGGGGAACTGCTGGCGGATCAGGGGGATGAAGACTTCGTTCAGCGCCTCGCCCAGCACGGACGGCTCATCCGGGGGGCGACCGGTGAAGGTGGTCAGATAGATGGGGTCCTTGCGCATGGTGATCGCCGACACCTGGAAGACCGGGAACTTCTCGACCGAGTTGTAATAGCCGGTGTGGTCGCCGTAGGGGCCTTCGTCCTCGAACTCGTCCAGCAGGACGTGGCCTTCCAGCACGATCTCGGCCTGCGCCGGGACCATCAGCGGCACGGTCTTGCACGGAACCAGCTCGGCCTTGGAGCCGCGCATCAGGCCGGCGAACTGATACTCCGAAAGGGTCTCCGGCACCGGGGTCACTGCGGCTAGGATCGTCCCCGGATCAGCGCCCAGAACGACGGCGCAGGGCAGGGGCTCGCGCTTACCCGCCTTCTTGTGCCGGGCGTAGTGCTGGGCCCCGCCGCGATGGGCCAGCCAGCGCATGATGGCCTTGTCCTTGTCCAGCACCTGCATCCGATAGATGCCCAGGTTGAAGTCGTCCTCACGCTCGTCCGACGGCCCCTTGGTCACGACTAAGCCCCAGGTGATCAATGGCGCGGGTTCGCCGGGCCAGCAGCCCTGAATGGGCAGGGCGGTCAGGTCGATCTGATCGCCCTTCAGCACCACTTCCTGCACCGGGGCCTTCTTCACCGTCTTGGGCCGCATGGACATGACGGTCTGGGCCAGCGGCAGCATCTCCATGGCGTCGCCGAACCCGCGCGGCGGCGTCGGGTTGCGCAGGAAGGCCAGCAGTTCGCCGACTTCTCGCAGTTCGCCCGCGGTGGTGCGTTGCTTGCCCTCCAGCGTCACGCCCATGGCGACGCGCTTCACCGTGCCGAACAGGTTGGCGAGGCAGGGGATGGGGCTGATCGAGCCGTCGGGCATGACCGGCTTCTCGAACAGGACCGCCGGGCCGCCGTTGCGCAGCAGCCGGGTCTGGATCTCGGTCATCTCCAGATGGGTGGAGACGGGCTCCGACACGCGGACCAGTTCGCCGTCGGCTTCGAGGGTCGCAAGAAAATCGCGCAGGGACTTGTAGGCCATGCGCTGACGCTTAGGCGGACGCGAGCCGTCTGTCACGCCATGCGCGCTTCAATAGGCCGGGGCGTCGGACACAAGCGCCCACACCGGCAGGCGCAGGGCGCGGGTTGCGGCGTCCAGCCGGGCCGAATCCAGCCGCTGACGACCGGTTTCGACACGGCGCAGGGCTTCAGGCGTCAGGTCGAGGGCGGCGGCCAGATCCTCGAACGGCACGCCGCGCCGGTCGCGCCAGCGGCGGATGCGGGCGCCGACGACGGCGTCGTTCGGATCGCTCGCCGGGAAATCCAGAACTGAACCCAAAGCCCCCTCCTGTGCGCCCGCGCCTCTAGATCGGTGTCGGATCAGGCATCCTGATCCCACTCAAAGGCCTCGTCCAGCCAGTCGCCGATGCGGCCGTCGGGGCGGGCCAGGGCGCTGACCTGCGCCATCTCGTCCGCAGAAAGCTCGAAGTCGAAGATGCCGAAATTCTCGGCCGCGCGGCTCTCCTTGGTGGTGCGCGGAATGGCGATGACGCCCTGCTGCATGATCCAGCGCAGGGTGATCTGGCCATTGGTCTTGCCGTGGCTCTTCGCGATCTCGCCGATCACGGCGTCGTCGGCGATCTTGCCCTGAGCCAGCGGCGACCAGGCGGTGATGGACGAGCCCAGTTCGCGCGCCGTCTCGATCAGCGTCTTCTGCGACAGATAGGGGTGATACTCGACCTGATTGGTGATCAGCGGCGCGCTCGACAGGGCGGCGGCCTCGCGGAACAGGGCGGAGGGGAAGTTGGACAGGCCGATGTTCTTGGCGAAGCCCTTTTCCTTCGCCTCATTCAGGGCGCCGATGGTTTCTTTCAGCGCGGGCGTCGGCTTGGGCCAGTGCAGCAGCAGCAGGTCCGGCGTCAGGCCCAGGCTGATGGCCGATTCCTCGGCCTGACGCAGCAGGGCGTCGCGATGGAAATGCTCGACCCAGATCTTGGTGGTGACGAAGATGTCGTCGCGCGTGACGATCCCCTCGGCCACGGCGTCGGCGATGCCGTCGCCGACGGCCTTCTCGTTCCTGTAGATCCAGGCGGTGTCGATGTGGCGATAGCCGATGCGCAGGGCCTCGCGCACCATGCGGCGGGCGTCGTCGGGCTCCAGTTGCCAGGTGCCGAAGCCGAGCAGCGGAATCTCAACGCCCGAAGCGGTCACGGTTGGCTGGCCCGAGAAGGATGGCGAATGGGGCATGGGGAGGCTCCGGTGAGGAATAGGAGCCTGGAATATAGGCGCCCGCTCAGGCCTCGCCATTGTTCAGCCAGTGGAAAACCTGATCCCACAGCGGCTCCATCCCCTTGCGGAAGGCGCCTTCGTGACCGATGCGGCGCGCGCCGAAATCGCCCGGCGCGTGGACGCTGATCTCGGATTCGGCGTTGGGATAGACGCTCACCAGGTCGCGCGCCGTGCCTGGCGTGGCGATAGGGTCGTCGGTGAATATCCACGACCGGATCGGGGCGGTCACAGCCTCATAGTGGTGGGGCCGCAGGCTGGTCTCCAACTCCTTGGAGAAGTATTCCCGCTTCAGGCACCAGCGCCGCCAGGCGGTGAAAACACCGCGCGGCAGGTCGGTCCCGGCCCACAGACCGCCGCCCTTGATATAGCCGTGCCGCATCAGGCTGAACGGGCCGAAGCCCAGCCAGAAGAACAGCTCCAGCGGGTTGTAGCGGCGGTGGTGCCCGCCCCACCAGCCGGTCCCGACCGAGACGAAGGCGTGCCGCTCGATCCGGTCGTGATTGGGCATGAAGCCGACGAAGTGGCCGCCGACGCTGTGGCCGACATGAACGATGCGCAGGCCCGGCGCCGCTTCGATCAGGGCGTCCAGCGCGGCGGGCATGTCCAGCCGTCCCCAGTCGGGATAGTCGATGGCCGAGCCCTTCAGCTCATCCGGCCGCGACCCGGCGATGCCGCGAAAATCATAGGTCAGCACCGCCGCCCCTCGCTCCGCCAGATAGCGGGCGAACCGCTCGTAAAAGCCCTTGGGAAAGCCCGTGCCGGAGGAAACCAGTACGGCGATCAGGGGCTCGGCGGCCGAAACCAGCCGCATCGACAGCGGATAGCCGTCGGCGGCCGGGGCGGTGAAGTCGCGCGTGACGAGATCGGTCATAGGTCCGTCCTGTTTGGAAACGAACTCTAGCGGATTGACGCGGCGTCAGGTCAAGTTGGGTTGTGAGGAGGGGGCGCACTGTTGGCGGACAAGGCGGGGTCGCCGACTACAAAGGTGGCGCTTCGGGCGGAAGCGGCCGCCTGAAACAAGCGCAGGCGCGCCAGTTCGGGATTATCCTTCAACAGTCGTGCAGCGTTCGACAGCGCTCGCAGGCTTGCCTGCTCCGAGCGAGCGCGTTCCAGAGCCGCCTGGCCTTCGAGACGCGAGCGCTCAACATCGGACATCAGTCGTCGCAACTCAGGCGGCAGGATCACGCCTGTCAGGACGATGCCGAGGACTCGTGTGGCGCCGATGGCTGGACCCACGCTCGCCGTCAGGGCGGCGTCGAGCTCAAGATCACGGGTCAGCAGTTGTTCCAGAGTGCGTTCAGCAGCCAATCGGACTAGGGCGCTGGAGAGGGCCAACTGCAGTGCGGCGGAGGTTTGTTCACGCAGCGAGGCTTCTGCATCCTCAATCTTATGAAGCGCTGTGGCCGCCAGTCGAAGCGGCAGCCGGTCCGCGGTGACAACGTCGATCGGCCCAACCGCCAGATGTTGCGGCGTCATTTCTATACGCACGATGACGGTTCGGTTTGAGCGCCACAGACGGTGCCGGCCCGGTCCCAGAATTCTTTCAAATCCACCGTCCAGATAGACAGCAGCGCGTTGCCAGTCAGGCACGACGACGGTCATTCTCAATTTGAATGTCCAGGCGACGCTGATGGCGACAAGAGCCAGGATCGCGAGGGTGATGAGGACGATTGGCGACATGATAGGCCCTCGTGCTTGGAAATGGCGCCCTCGTGTCGCGACGGACAGGCGGGAGTCCGAAACCCGCAGAGCCTGTCCATGGCTCGCCTTTCGGCAGACGCGAGGGCGCCTGTTTGCAACCAGAAAGAAGATGACCGTTTGCGCGGCTGACCGCGTTCGTCGCCGAACGTCGCGCCGCTCGCTCGTCTTCAACGGGGAATCGAACCCCGACGAAAGCCTATCAGTCGGAGCGCGGCCGTCGAGGGTCGATCAACAGATCTGCGTAATGGGGCCGTTCAATAGGCGCCACTCAATAGGCCAGCGCGTTGCCGTCCTTGCGCATTTCGGTGGCGGCGCCGTAGGTCCAGCGGCCCTGTTCGTTGATCTGCTTCATCACGTTCTGATAGCCGCCGAAGCCGCCGTCGGGCGGGCCGAGGTCCCAGCCCATCGCTGTCAGCTGCTGTTTGGTCGCTTCAGGCACGCCGGATTCGAGATGCAGCTTGCCGACGCCCTCAGCCGGTTGGCCGGTCGGTTCGGACGAGCCGTAGTGCTGCCAGCGCGGGCTGTCGCCGGCTTCCTGCGGGTCCAGGCCGTAGTCGACCATGTTGATGATGATCTGGGCCTGTCCCTGCGGCTGCATCCCGCCGCCCATGACGCCATAGGCCAGCCACGGTTCTCCGTCCTTGCAGGCGAAGCCGGGGATGATGGTGTGGAAGGGGCGCTTGCCCGGCGCATAGACGTTCGGGTGGCCGTCGGTCAGGGCGAACAGTTCGCCGCGGTTCTGGAACATGAAGCCCAGAGTGCCGCCGTCCGGGCCGTCGGCGACCAGACCGCCGCCCATGCCGCGATAGTTGGACTGGATCCAGCTGACCATCATGCCGTCGCTGTCGGCGACGCTGAAATAGGTGGTGTCGCCCTGCGTCGGCGCGTCGCCGGGGAAGACGCGGTCCATGACGCGGCTCGGGTTGATCAGTTTGGCGCGTTCGGTGGCGTATTCCTTGGAGTTCAGCCACGCGGTCGGGGCCTTGGCGAAGCGTTCGTCGGCGAAGTAGCGGGCGCGGTCCTCGAAGGCCAGGCGCTTGGCCTCGGCCTGAACGTGGATCGAGGCGGCGGACTGGAAGCCCATGGCCTTCAGGTCGAACTGTTCGCAGATGTTCAGGATCTGGTTGGTCGAGAGGCCCTGGGTGTTCGGACCGAGCGAATAGACCTCGACCCCGCGATAGGTGGTCATCAGCGGCTCGACCCATTCGGTGCGGTGCGCGGCCAGATCGGCGCGGGTCATCCAGCCGCCGATGCGCTTGAAGTAACGCTCGATGTGGTCGGCGATCACCCCGTCATAGAAGGCGTCGCGGCCGCCCTCGGCGATCAGGCGATAGGTGCGGCCCAGGTCCGGGTTGGCGAAGATCTCGCCTGTCTTGGGCGTGCGGCCGCCGGTCAGCCAGACCTTCTTGCGGTTGTCGTTTTCCTCGATCGTCGCGGCGCTCTTGTCGAAGTTGGCCATGCCGCGTTCGAGGTAATAAGCCACGACCTGCGGCACAGGCACGCCCTGCTCGCACAGTTCGGCGACCGGCAGCAGGACGTCCTTCCACGGCAGCTTGCCATAGCGCTGGTGCGCGCTCCACCAGGCGTCGACCGCGCCGGGGACATTGACCGTCACGGCGCCGTAGCGGGGCAGGTAGCCGTCGGCCCCGGCCTTGGAGCGCGCTGTTTCCAGCGACAGGCCGCGCGGGCTGGGGCCCGAGCCGTTGAAGCCGACGACCTTCTTCTGGGCCGGGTCCCACATCAGGCAGAAGGCGTCGCCGCCGATGCCGTTGGCGGTCGGTTCAAGGAAGCCGAGGGCGGCGTTGATGGCGATGGCGGCGTCGATGGCCGAGCCGCCGCGCCGCAGGGTGTCCAGCCCGATCATCGTCGCGGCGGGGTGGGCTGTGGCGGCGGCGCCGTTGGCGCCCCAGACGGTCGAGCGGCCGACGAAGCGGGGGCCGGTGATGCGGTCGCCGATGCCGACGCCGGCGTAAGGGTCGGGCGCGGGGGCGGGCTGCACCGAAGCCGGATTGGCGACCGGCGCAGCGGCGGGCCCCTGCTGGGCGCGGGCGGCGCCCGCCATCAGGGCTCCGGCGGGCAGGGCCGAAAGAAAAGTACGACGACGCATGATGATTTACTCCCCCTCGTTCGAGGCGCGCATTGACGCCGGAACAGGGGGAAGGCGCAAGCCGTCGATGCGCTTGCGGCAAAAGAAAAAGGGCCGCCCGAAGGCGACCCTTTCAATATCCAACTGAAGACCGGATCAGGTGATGTCTTCGTTCAGCAGGCCGACCTTGAAGTAGCCGTTCTCCTGCAGGGTGTTCATGACTTCCATGAACTGGTTGTATTTCACTTCCGGCTCGGCGCGGACAAACACGCGCTCGTCACGGCAGTCGGCTACGGCGCCCTGCGCGGCGCAGACGTCGGCGGCCAGTTTGGAGATGGTCGTTTCCTGCTCGGCGATGAACAGCGAACCCGATTCCTGGATGGTGATGTACACCGGTTCCTTGGGCTCGGCGTCGTCTGCCGGCGGTGTCGCCGGCGGCAGGTCCAGACGGATCGACACGGTGGCCATCGGCGCCGCGACCATGAAGATGATCAGCAGAACCAGCATGATGTCCACGAACGGCGTGACGTTGATGTCCGCGTTCTGTGCCGCCAGCTTGCCGCTGCCGCCGCCGCCGCCCGAAGAAAGTCTCGCGCCCATTACGCCCTCGTCTCTATCAAGGCCCACACCCTCCGGCGGGCCAAACTGAAAGTCTCGCTCGTCTCTTGGCGTCCTGAAGCGAGCTTGTAAAGCCGTTGAATGCGAGGAAATGACGCCGCCGGGGGAATAAGATTGCGAATTCGGCGCAAGGCCGCCTTGGCCGCGATCAATTCAGCCCCGTATCACAGCCCTTTGAGGCTCAGCCCCGGGCCAGTTTGAGGAATCGCTCGGCCAGGGCCGGGTCGCTCTTGAAGGCGCCAGTGAAGCGCGTGGTGATGGTCGAGACGTGGCGGTGATGCACGCCGCGCGTCGTCATGCACTGGTGCGCCGCATCGACCAGCACGGCCACGCCCCTAGGCTGGAGGTGCGATTCGATAGCGTCGATGATGTCGTTGGTCAGGGTTTCCTGATTCTGGAGACGGCGGGCGAAGATCTCGACCACGCGGGCCAGCTTGGAGATGCCCACCACCTTCTCGCCCGGCAGGTAGGCGACGTAGGCCTTGCCCAGGAAAGGAGCCAGGTGGTGCTCGCAGTGGCTCTCGACCTCGATGTCGCGCAGGATGACCATGTCGTCATAGCCGGTCACGTCCTCGAAGGTGCGCGACAGTTCCTTGCCCGCATCGGCGTCATAGCCGTCGAACCATTCGCCATAGGCGTCGACCACCCGCTTGGGCGTGTCCAGCAGGCCGGGACGGTCGGGATTGTCGCCGGCCCAGGCGATCAGGGTGCGCACGGCCTCCAGAGCCTGTTCGCGGCTGGGACGCTGGGGCGCCTCATTGGCGACGAGGACGGGCTTGGCGGGGGTGCTGCTCATGAAACGATCCGGCGGCGGCGAGAGCGCCTGTTCAGAATACTATTATATATGGACTTGGGCGCGCGGCCCTGACTGTCTATCAGGCCGCTATATGGGACACCTCGTCCGTCCCGCAAGAAAACTCGCAAAAGACCTGACCCATGGCCCTGCACATCCACGACACCCTGCGCCGTGAAAAGCGCCTGTTCACGCCGCGTGATCCGAACCGGGTGAGCCTCTATGTCTGCGGCCCGACGGTCTATGACTACGCTCATATCGGCAACGCCCGCCCGCCGGTCGTGTTCGACGTGCTGGTGCGCCTGCTGCGTCGCACCTATGGCGCCGACAAGGTGGTCTACGCCCGCAACGTCACCGACGTGGACGACAAGATCAACGCCAAGGCGGCCAAGGAAGGCGTCGCCATCGGCGAGATCACGGCGCGGTATGAGGCCGCCTATCTGGCCGACATGGGTCTGTTGAACGTCAGCCCTCCCGACATCGCCCCGCACGTCACGAATTACATCGAAGCGATCGCCAAACAGATCCAGGCGATCATCGACGCCGGCTGCGCCTATGCGGCCGAGGGCCATGTGCTGTTCGACGTGTCTTCCTATCCATCCTACGGCGCGCTGTCGGGGCGCAATCTGGACGACATGATCGCCGGCGCCCGCGTCGAGGTGGCTCCCTACAAGAAGAACCCGCACGACTTCGTGCTGTGGAAGCCCTCCAAGGCGGACGAGCCCTCATGGCCGTCGCCGTGGGGAGAGGGGCGTCCCGGCTGGCACATCGAATGCTCGGCCATGATCGAGGAGACGCTGGGCCTGCCCATCGACATCCACGGCGGCGGCATCGACCTTGTCTTTCCTCACCATGAGAATGAGATCGCGCAGGGCGTCTGCGCCCACGGCCATGCCCACGGCGACGCGGCGCACGACGAATACGCCCGCTACTGGATGCACAACGGCTTCCTGACCGTGGACGCCGAGAAGATGTCCAAGTCCATCGGCAATGTCCTGCTGTTGCATGATCTGGTGCAGGCCATGCCGGGCGAGGTGGTGCGCTGGGCCCTGCTGAGCGCCCACTATCGTCAGCCGCTGGACTGGAACCAGACCCTGCTGGAGCAGAGCCGCAAGAACCTGGACCGCCTCTACGGCGCCCTGCACCGCGCGGCCGGGGTCGAGGCGGCGGACGTGGAGCCGCCGGTCGAGTTCCTGAAGTCGATCGAGGACGACCTGAACACGCCGGGCGCCATGGCGGCCCTGTTCGCCCTGTCCAGCGACATCGAGCGCGGCATGACGGCGGGCGACGAGGCGGCGGTGGCGACGGCCAAGGGGCAGTTGATCGCGGCGGCTTCGATCCTGGGCGTGCTTCAGGCCGATCCGGGCGAGTGGTTCTCGGGCGTCGACGAAGGGCTGAAGGCCGAGGTCGAGGGCTTGCTGGAGCAACGCGCGGCCGCCCGCACGGCCAAGAACTGGGCAGAGGCCGACCGCATCCGCGATCGGCTGAACGAGCTGAACGTCGTCGTCATGGACGGCCCGCAGGGCGCGACCTGGCGGATGAAGAGCTAGGGCGACGTCTCTCCCTCCCCTTCATGGGGAGGGTGGTCGCGCAGCGACCGGGTGGGGAGGGCCAGGTGATGCTAGGCTCGGCGCTGGAATAGTCTCGTCACCCCCACCCGACTTCGCCCGAAGGGCTCAGCCACCCTCCCCATGAAGGGGAGGGAGAGACTCAGCGCGCCCTTCTGATCAACTCTTCCGCCAGCACGTCGGTCAGGTATCCGTCCGCC
Source organism: Brevundimonas sp. S1H14 (assembly GCF_047716865.1). Taxonomy (NCBI): domain Bacteria; kingdom Pseudomonadati; phylum Pseudomonadota; class Alphaproteobacteria; order Caulobacterales; family Caulobacteraceae; genus Brevundimonas; species Brevundimonas sp. S1H14. The sequence goes on from NZ_CP136679.1 coordinate 1,079,652, forward strand.
GTCCGCCCGTTGGCCTGTTGCCAGCGGCGCAGGGCGTTGCGGGTGTTCGTGCCGATGACGCCGTCGACGCCCTGAGTGTCGAAGCCCATGCGGGTCAGGGCCTGTTGGGCGCCGATTCTCTGATCCCGCGTCAGGGGGCCGTCGTTGGGCCAGGAGGCCTTGAGCGCCGGCTTGCCCGCCACCCCGTCGGCGATCATGCCGATGGCCAGGGCGTAGCTGACCGAGTTGTTGTAGCGGCGAATCACATAGTGGTTCGGCAGGGCCAGGAAGGCGGGCCCCTTGGCACCCTGCGGCAGCAGGATAGCGGAACCCTCGGCCGCCTCGGCGCTGTTGGGGGAGGAACCGTCGGCCAGCCGCACGCCGCGCGCGACCCAATAGGACCAGGGGTGTTTCGGCCCTTCGGCCTGACTGTAATCGAAGTTGGAGGGCAGTGTGACCTCATAGGCCCAGCCCTGGCCGCGCTTCCAGCCCGCCTGAGCCAGCAGATTGGCCGCCGAAGCGAGGGCGTCCGCGTCCGAGCCCCAGATGTCGACCTTGCCGTCGCCGTTCTGATCGACGCCCAGCTTCAGATAGTTGTCGGGCATGAACTGGGTCTGGCCCATCGCCCCGGCCCAACTGCCTTTCAGGCCCGCGCGGTCGCGCTTGCCCGAGACGACGATGTCCAGGGCGTGCTTCAGTTGCTCTTCGGCCCAGGCGCGACGGCGGCCGTCATAGGCCAGGGTCGCCAGCGAGCGGATGACGTCGAAGTCGCCCTGAACCTGACCGAAGGCGCTTTCCTGGGCCCAGACGCCCAGCAGGATTTCGGTCGGTACGCCATATTTCTGGGTCACGTCCCACGGAACGCGGTCGACGCGCTGGCGGGCCATGGCGATTCGCGCCGGGGTGGTGGCGTTCTGGATGTAGACCCCGGCGGGGCGGGAGAACTCGGGCTGGTTACGGTCCAGACGCACGACGCTGGGGTTGGGCGTCACGCCCTCCAGTTCTCGGGCGTATTCCCATTTATGCGCGCCGCCGTGGCGTTCCAGGAAGCTCTGTTTCCAGGCGTCGAAGCTGGCGTGGTCATAGGCCTCGCTCAGATCAGTCTGGGCGGGGGGAGGCGTGGGGGCAGGCGTCGCGGGCGCAGGCTCGACCACGGGCGGCGGCGCAGGCTGGGGCTGCGGCGGCGTGGGAACCATGGGGGTGCAGGCGGCGACCGACCCAAGCAAAAGCAGACGATAAGCGATACGCATGAGCACAGGCTAACGCCCCCGAATTCCACGACCAATCACAAGCGCGCGAAGGCGGGATCAGTTTCCGTGATAAGGGTGAATGCGCCGTTAACCCTTTTTGGCAGTAGGCGGTTAAGGGAGTGGAATTTACATTGCGTCGTTCCCTGAGCACGGCCTGGTGGCGGAGGGGCGACGCGTCGGACGTGCATGTCCGAAGACCCTCCGTTCGACTTGGAGGCCAGGCCTCCAGCGGATTTCCCGCGCGGAATGTTGACGAAAGGCCAAGGCCTCTCTATACGACCGCCTCCGCCGCAGGTTCGCCCGCGGCTCTTTTGTTTTACCCGCCCTCACGGGCCTCCAAATCCGGGACGTCCGACCATGAAGGTCCGTAGCTCGCTGAAATCGCTGAAGGGTCGCCACCGCGACTGCAAGATCGTTCGTCGCAAGGGCGTTCTGTACGTCATCAACAAGACCGACCCGCGCTTCAAAGCCAAGCAAGGCTGATCAGGCGCGATCCGGCGCGCCCTGCCTGCTGAAGGCGAGGCGCGCGCCGATCGTCGGTGGATGGGATGACTATCCACAGGGCCGCGGGCGTTGTCCGCGGCTTTTTCGCGTCCGGCGTTGAGCCCCGCGCCTGCGCGTGATTAGTGATTCTTTCTCAAACGGCCCTAACGGCCCTTGGCCTGCTTGAGGGCGTGCTTAGTCGCCCTAACGGCCTTCGGCCTGTTTGAGAGCTTTATTTCTTGCCCTAACGGCCTTCGGCCTGTTTGAGGGCGCAGCCTGTTATGAGTTCTGGAGTTCAGTCATGGACGACGCTTCCTTCGACGCCAGCCCCGACGTCCTGACCGCCACGGCCCAGGGCCGTCTGCGCTCCATCATCGAACGCCTGGAGCGCCTCGAAGAGGACAAGCAGGCCGTCATGGGCGACATGAAGGAGGTCTTCGCCGAGGCCAAGGGCGAAGGCTATGACGTCAAGGTGCTGCGCAAGGTTCTGCGCCTGCGCAAGCAGGACAAGGCCAAGCGTCAGGAAGAAGAAGCGATTCTCGACCTCTACCTCTCGGCCCTCGGCGAGATCTGAGGGAGGCGGGCCTGAAGCGCACGCCCTTCAAGCCCTCCAACGGCCCTTCACGCTCCAGCCGCCTGAAGGGCGGCGACTCGAGCAAGCTGCGCTCCAGCGGCTTCTCGCGCTCAAGTAGCCCGAAGGGCGATAGCGCTTCTAAACTGCGCTCAAGCAGCCCGAAGGGCGATAGCGCCACTAAAACCCGCTCAAGTAGTCCGAAGGGCGATAGCGCCACTAAAACCCGCTCAAGTAGTCCGAAGGACGGCAGCGCCCTTAAAACCAAGCTGTTGAGCCCTTGGGATCAACAGCGCGAGGCGGCCAAGCGCTCGGCGCTCAACGCCCTGAAACGCGCCCGCCGCTCGGCTGAGAAGGCGGGCGTTTCCCTGTCCGACTGGGAGGGCGAGTTTCTCGATTCGGTCGGGGAGCGGATTCGCGAACACGGCCGCGCCTTCGCCGATCCGGAAAAGGGCGCGCCGGGTCAGCCGCTGTCGGCCATGCAGGGGCGCAAATTGAAAGAGATCACCGCCAAGGCCAAAGGCGAGAAACCCGCGAGGCGGAAGCGGCCTCCAGCGTCCTCCCGGTCTTGAGCCGGAACCGCCGCAGGCGCAGGCGTTTGATGCGGCGCCGGATAGGGGCTGGGTTCCTTCCGGGAGGACGGCGAGGGGCGTCGTCACCCTCAGGCCAGGCCCGAGGGTGACGGCAGGATTTACGGCAGGGCGCTCAGGCGCATGGCGTTGAAATAGGGCTGATAGGCCGCGCGCGCTGAGTCTGCGCCGGACAGATCGTCCTGTTCGATGCCGATGCTCAGGGCGTAGCGGCCCTTGAGCACGCTCATCAGGGCGCCGACGCGGCCGTCGGCGTCCTTGGGCTCGACGCTGATGACGGCAGGTTCGCCCGTCGGGCCGTCCATCACGACAGAAAGGTAGTTTTCGCCGCCGACGGAGGCGACGGCGGTCGGGGAGGTGAGGGCGGCTTCGCGTACGCCTTTGGTCATGATGACGCCGCGAGAGACGCTCTCATAGGCCGTCTTCTGGGCGGTAGCGAGCAGACCTCCCAGCGCGCCGGCGTCCTCGGGAATCGGCGCCTTGGCGTCGATCAGAACAATCTTGGCGCTGGTTCCCGGTTCGCCATAGGTCATCGCGACGGAGAAGGCCTGGCACTCCACCTCGGTCAGCGGCTTGCCGGCGATGGTCTGGGCCGTCGGCATGGCGGCCAGCAGGGGGTGGTTCTCGCACTCGGGCGGCAGGGCGATCTTGGTCGTGGCGGAAGCGGCGGCTTCAGCTTTGGCCGGCGCCTCGCCGTTGGAGCAGGCGGCGGTCAAGGCGGCGACGGACGCCAGGCTCAGGGCGATAACAACAGGACGTAACAAGATGGAAGGCTCCCCTCCGTAAACAGGAAGGGGTGGTGTGGCGTGAAAAATGCCCTGTTGAAACCCTGAAACAGAAAAGACGGGCTTGGTCAGCCCGCTTCTCTGACCTGCTCCTCAAGCCCCTGTTCGCGGACCTTGCGGTAGAGGGTGGAGCGGCCGATGCCCAGGCGACGGGCGATCTCGGACATGTGGCCGGAATAGACCTCGATGGCGTGCTGGATCAGGTCGCGCTCGATCTCTTCCAGAGTGCGGACATGCCCGCGTTCATCGGTGATGCGGACCGGGCTGTCGTGCTGGCCGTCGTCGTCGGTCGACGGCGCCGCTGTCGTCGGCTCGGACGTCGTCTCTCCGACAGCGGCGGCTGTCATCGAGTCCAGCGGCACGGCGACGCCGGAAATGGCCGGGAAGTCGTGGGGCTGAAGCAGAGGCGAATCGGCCAGCACCAGGGCGCGATAGACGGCGTTCTCCAACTGGCGGACATTGCCGGGCCAGTCATGACCTTGAAGCAGGGCCAGGGTCTCGACCGAGCAGCCGGTGACGCGCTTGCCTTCCTCGACGTTGAAGCGGGCGATGAAATGGTCGACCAGGGCGGGGATGTCCTCGCGCCGTTCGCGCAGGGCCGGGGCCTCGATCGGGAAGACGTTCAGGCGATAGAAGAGGTCTTCGCGGAAGGCGCCTTCCTTCACCTGCTGGGCCGGGTCCCGGTTGGTGGCCGAGACGATGCGGACGTCGACCTTGACCGGACGCTTGCCGCCGACGGGATCGACTTCGCCTTCCTGAAGGGCGCGCAGCAGCTTGACCTGCATGTCCAGCGGCAGTTCCCCGATCTCGTCCAGGAACAGGGTGCCGCCGTTGGCCTCGACGAATTTGCCGGCGTGCTTTTCATGCGCGCCGGTGAAGGCGCCCTTCTCGTGGCCGAACAGGATGGACTCGACCAGATTGGCGGGTAGGGCGCCGCAGTTGACGGCGATGAAGGGCTTGCCCGCCCGGTCCGAAGCGCCGTGCAGGGCGCGGGCGATGACCTCTTTACCCACGCCGCTCTCGCCGGTGATCAGCACGGGGATGGAGGATTTGGCCGCGCGCTGACCCAGGGCCTTGACCATACGCATGGGCTCGCTGTCGCCGACCATGTCGTCAAACGAAGAGCGGCCTGTGGCCCGCTTCTTCAGGCGGCCGATCTCGGCGGTCAACTGGGTCATCTGCAGGGCGTTGCGAACGCCCACCAGCAGGCGCTCGGGCCCGACCGGCTTGACGAAGAAGTCCTGAGCGCCGGCCTGCATGGCCCGGACCACCGTCTCGATGCCGCCGTTGGCCGTCAGCACGATGACCGGCGTGGTCACGCCCGCCGTGCGCAGTTCGGCCAGAGCTTCCAGACCCGACAGGCCCGGCATCACCAGATCCAGCAGCACGACATCAGCGCCGCCGCCCTTGGTCAGCCGATCAATGGCCTCGCCGCCGGATTCGGCATGGACGACTGCATAGGATTCACGCTCCAGCACCGCCTGCAGCAGGCGGCGCTGGGTAGGATCATCGTCGACGACCAGAATGGTCTTGGCCATTTGAGCACACCCTTCAACATCACCATCGAACGGCCGTCCTCATTGGCTCGGGACTGGCTCGTTTCGACACAATCCTAGAACGGAGGGAATGAAGATCGGGTTTCGGAGACCTGAGTCAGGGGTTAACGACGGCGGATTTTGGGCAGACGGTTTCCGGCTGTAGTCGACCGGTCAAGTCGCCCATGTTCAGATCGGGCCAGGGTGAGGCGGCGGTCTTCAGATCGGGATGTTTGAGCGCCTCGCGCAGGTCGCGCCCGCCGGGGCCGGGGCAATGCGGAACCTGATAGTCGCCCTGATGGACCCAGCGGCCGTCGGCGCCCTGAGCGAACAGGGCGATCCTGTAGGCGGTCGCCAGCAGGATTTCATCGCGGCCGTCGCCGTTCAGGTCGCGCAGTGCAGCCAGGCAGTTGTCGTCGCTGTTGCAGGCATAGCGCGGATCGGGCGGCGCCGTCGGCGCCAGGAAGGCGGCGGGCAAAGGCCTGTCCGCGGGCCAGGGGGCGATCTTCGGCGTGCGCGGGGGCGTGGTCGCGTCCGGCAGGTCATAGCGCGAGGTCGAGGCCTGCGCGGCCTTGGCGTGACGGGCGACTTCCGCGTCGGACGATTTGGCCAGCTCGGCCAGGGCGGCGCGCCCGGCCTTGCCGGCGTCATAACGCAGGAAGGCGTAGTCGAACCGGGCCGCGCTGACGCCGCCCCGCTTAAGCCGCGCCATCTGATCATTGACCGACAGGCGCGCCGGGTCGGCCAGGGGGCTGAACAGGGCCAGGATGACCAGCACCGTCAGGACGGCGGCCAGAACATTGGTCCGCTCCAGCGGCTTCATCCACGCGGTCCTGCGCCACAGCGGCGACAGCGCCGCCCAGCCGTATCCGGCGGCATAGATGACGCCCACGAGGGCGCAGGCCGAGGCGATGATGCGGTCGGGCGTCAGGCCATGCTGACCGATGCGAAGGCTCAGGCCCCAGATGGCGATCAGGATCAGCGGCGTCAGCAGCACCGAGGCGACCCGCGCGCCAAGGCGCAAGGCGACCGGCGGCAGATTGTCCTCGCGTCCGTCCTGATAGGCGGTGTTGATCAGCACGATCAGAGCGGCGGCCGCCGACAGCACCAGGGCCGTAGCGCTGCCCGTCTTCCACAGTCCATCAAGCCCGGTGAACGGCAGGGCGGCCAGAAAGCCCGCCACCAGGACGGTGATGACGAGCAGCAGCCACGACAACAGCATCAACGCCACCGTCCGCACGCCCCGGATCAGCCCGCCGCGCACATCGGTCAGTTGCACCGCCACGGCGAAGACCAGGCAGGTGACGGGGATGGAGAACCACTTCTCGTCGATCAGGTCGGCCAGGAACCTGAGTCCGATGACGCGAAACAGGGCCGCGCCCAGGAACAGCAGCAGCCAGAAGGCGCCGGTGAAGCCCAGCGATAGCACCAGTTGCACCCCGGCCTTCCAAGCTGTGTCGAAATAGTCGTCGAAATCGGCGATCCAGCGTCTCGCGGCGACGGCGGGCACGATCAGGTGGTGGGCGATGAACAGGCCCGCCGCCGAGAAGGCCAGGACCGGGAAGTTCAGATAAGGCGGGTGGAAATAGTCCCTGGTTTGCTGGGCCGCGTCATGCCAGCCCATCAGCGCCAGCACCGCCGCCGCCACGGCGCCCCACAGCGCCAGCGCCTTCCACCCCATCCGCCCGACGCCGGCCAGCAGCATCACGGGCGCGAACAGGGCCGCCAGCACCAGGGCGGCGAACAGCGGCGGTTGGGTCGCGGGCCAGGCCAGAGCCTCACTGTCCGCTGCCGAGCGATAGAGCAGATAGAGGATCAGGCCCTGCGCCAGACCGATGCCGATACGCATGGCGGCAAGCCCACGCGCACCGTCCAGCGAGGCGCGGCCGGTGGGGTCGGTGACGGGGTGGGTCATGGCGGGCTTTGTCCTGAACTTTGCAGGCAGGGTGAACCGACAGACGGCGCTGCGTCCACCCTCTCCCTCAAGCGAGGGGGAAGCGGCTTGCATCACGGCGGCTGCCTCCCCACAACCAAGGGCATGAACGCGCCCGCCAAACCGACCGAATTCGCCGACGCTCCCGTGTGGGACCTGTCCGACCTCTACGCCTCGCGCGAAGACCCGCGCATCGCCGTCGATCTGGAGCGCGCAAGGGCGCTGGTGGAGCGGATGAACGGCTGGCAGGGGCGGCTGGCCGTGCTGTCGGGCGCCGAGCTGGGCCGGGCGCTGGACGAGACGATCGGGCTTTACGAACAGGCGGCGGACGTGATGGGAGGCTTGGGCGCCTACGCCTTCCTGGCCGCCTCCACCAACCGCGAGGATGCAGCAGCGCAAGCGTTCGAGGCCGATGTCCGCGAGAAGCTGACGGTCATCGCCACCCCGACCGTCTGGCTGACGCTGGAGATCAATGCGCTCGATGAAGCGGCGGTGGAGGCGGCGCTGACCGCCCATGCTCCGGCCGCGCGCTGGGCGCCGTGGCTGCGCCGGGTGCGAGCGATGAAGCCGCATGAACTGTCGGCCGAACTTGAGACCTTCATCGCCGAGCGGGGAGCGATTCAGGCCCAGTGGCCGCGCCTGTTCGACGAGACTCTGGCGGTGCTGCGCGCATCGGTCGGGGATGAGGAACTGACTCTGGCCGAGGGGCTGAACCGTCTCAGCGACGTGGATGGCGCCAAGCGTCAGGCGGCGGGCGAGGGCCTGTCGAAGGCTTTTTCCGGCATCGCCCGGACCATGGCCATGGTGCTGAACACCGTCGCCGCCGAGAAGGCGCTGGAAGACCGCAAGCGCGGCTTCAAACGCCCCGCCGACAGCCGCCATCTGGGCAATGAGGTCGACGGCGAGAGCGTGGACGCGATGGCCGAGGCGGTGGCCGAAGCCTATCCGCGTCTGGCGCATCGCTATTACGCGCTGAAGGCGAAGGCGATGGGCAAGGAGCGGCTGGCCCACTGGGACCGTAACGCCCCGATCGAGGCGGCGGCGTCGCGCGCCTATGACTGGGCGGGCGGACGCGAGGTGGTGCTGTCCAGCTTCGCCGATCTGGGCGGCGACTTCGCCGAGCGGGCGGGCTGGTTCTTCGACCGGCCGTGGATCGATGCACGGGCGCGGGCGGGCAAGCAGTCCGGCGCCTACGCCCACCCGGTAACGGCGGATCGGCACCCCTATGTCTTCCTGAACTGGATGGGCGAGCGGCGCGACGTGCTGACGCTGGCGCACGAACTGGGGCATGGCGTGCATCAGACGCTGGCGGCGGGGCAGGGGTCGCTGTTGGCCGACACGCCGCTGACGTTGGCCGAGACGGCGTCGATCTTCGCCGAGGGGCTGACCTTCGACCGCCTGCTGGCCGAGGCGACGCCGGATGAACAGCGCGCCCTGCTGGCGGGCCGGATCGAGGACGGGTTGAACACGGTGGTGCGCCAGATCGCCTTCCACCGCTTCGAGACGCGCTTCCACGACGAGCGGACGGCGGGCGAGGTGCCGGTCGAGCGCATCCGTGAAATCTGGATGGAGGAACTGGGCGCCAGCCTCGGCCCGCCCGTCGACCTGACCGGCTACGAAGACTGGTGGGCCTATGTCAGCCACTTCGTCCACGCGCCCTTCTATGTCTACGCCTATGCGTTCGGCGACCTGCTGGTCGCGGCGCTGATGGAGACGCGGGCCAAGGATCCGGCGGGCTTCACGCCGCTGTATCGCGAGCTGCTGTCCAGCGGCGGGGCGCGGACCTATGTCGAGGCGCTGAAGCCGTTCGGCCTGAACCCGCGCGACCCGGCCTTCTGGACCATCGGGACCAAGCGGCTGGAAGGTCTGATCGACCGGTTCGAGGCGCTGGCCTGACGACTATGCGTTGACAGGTATGCGTTGACAGGGACGCGTGCGACGTTGAAGCGTGGCTGCATGAAAATCGCGTCACGTGTTCTTGTTCTCGCCGCCGTTCTCGCCCTGCCGACGACGGTTTCCGCCCAGACTGAGGCTTCGGCCAATCACCGCGCTCTGGCGGCGGGATACAAGGCGCTGACGGTGTGCAGCGCCGTGCATTCGGCGCGCGCGGCGGGCGCCGAACGGACGGTCGCCAGCGTCGAGGCGAACGAACTGGTCGGCATCTATTCTGAGCTTCAGTCTCTGGTGGGCGCCATGAAGGTCGAGATGGCCGGGAACGCCGTCTCGGTCGCATGGGATCAGGCCGCCCCGGCTCGCGTCGCGACCTGGACCGAGGGGCGCGGCTGCGTCATCGAGCCGATGGGTTATGTGCAGGGCGGCGCGCCTGAACGGGCGCCGCTGGCGCGCCGGGCCTCGGCGCCCGACCTGCCGACCGCGCGGCCCAAGGGGAACGCCCGCGCGCTGGAAGCCGCCGTCGGCCGCGCCTTCGATCGGGGCTTCGGCGAGGGGACCAACACGACCGGCGTGATGGTGATGCAGGGCGGCAAGCGGGTGGCGGAACGCTATGCCGCCGACTTCGGCCCGAACACGCCCCAGCGCACCTGGTCGGTGGCCAAGAGCCTGGCCGGAACCGTCATCGGCGCTGCGGTCCAGCGCGGCGAACTGGACGTGAAGGCGCCCGCCGCCATCGCCAACTGGCAGGCGCCCGGCGATCCGCGCGCGGCCATCACGCTCGACGCCCTGATGCGGATGTCTTCGGGCCTGACCAGCGACACGGCGGGCAACCGCACTGACGGCCTCTATTTCGGCGGGGTGGCGGTCGATGAGCAGGCGCCGGGCTGGCCGCTGCTGGCGCCGGTGGGGACGGTTTATCGCTACGCCAACAACGACACCCTGTTGGCGACCCTGGCGGCGGCCCCGGGCTTCGCCGCCCATCCGCCCGCCGAACTGTTTGATGCGCTGGGCATGACCCACACCTGGGCTGAGACGGACTGGCGCGGGAACTACATCCTGTCGAGCCAGGTCTGGACCACGGCGCGCGATCTGGCCCGCTTCGGTCAGCTGTATCTGCAGGACGGAGTGTGGGAGGGGCGTCGTCTCCTGCCTGAAGGCTGGCGCGATTACGTCACGGCGCCGACCGGCCCGCAGCCGCCGACGGGCGACTTCGGCTATGGCGCGACCTTCTGGCTGATGAACCGCTCCGAAGGCGTGCCGTCTGATACCTTCGCCGCCTTCGGCAATCGGGGGCAGTATGTGGTGATCGCGCCCAGCCGCGACATCGTCATCGTGCGGCGCGGCGAAGACCCGGCGGGCAAGCCGTTCGACGTCGCCGCCTTCGCCCGAGCGGTGCTGGAAAGCCTCGACTAAAGCCGGTTGGGGCCCACGGACTTGAGCCGCGCGCAGGCCTCGCTATAAGAGCCGTCGAAATCTCGACTCTTTTTTTGGAAGACCCCATGGCCGACCAGCACGCTGAAGCGACCGCCCCCCACGTCCACGGGGAAATGAACATCTCGGAACAGGCCTGGACCTGGGCTCTGTTCCTGGGGCTGACCAAGTGGGTCTCGCTGGCCACGGCGGTGGTGATCCTGTTCCTGACGGTGTGGTTCGGCGTGGGCGCCGGCTTCGTGCCAGCCTTCATCGCCTCGGTGGTGGTGTCGGTCATCGGCTTCTTCATGCTGAAGACCAAAAAGGCCCATTAAGCCCGGTCTTCCGGACTGACGTGATTGAAAGGCCCGTCGGCGCGTCCGGCGGGCCTTTTGTTTGCGCGTCAGGGTTGGGTCTTTGGTTGAAATTTGCGCCGTGGGGCAGGCGACTGGTCAAGTCGGCAAGAAAATCGCCCGTTGACGCAGGTGCGCCTTTGACGCCCGCTTCGGCTTCGGCCTAACGTCGGTTCGACCCTGGGGAGTGGGAGGGATTCGCTTGGCTGTCGCCATCGCCGTGACCCGCGAACGCCGTGAAGGCGAAACGCGCTGCGCCGTAACGCCGGAGACGGTGAAGAAGCTGATTGCGCTTGGCGCGACGGTCAGCGTCGAGGCCGGGACGGGCCTTGGCTCTTCCCTGACCGATACCGACTACGCCGAAGCGGGCGCCAGCGTGAAGCCGGATTTGTCGGCGGCTCTGGCCGGGGCGGACGTTCTGCTGAAGGTGCGCGGACCCACGGCGTCGGAGATCAGCGCCCTGAAGCCCGGCGCGGTGGTCGTCAGCCTGCTGGACGCCTGGCGCGACAAGGCGACGGTCGAGGCGTTGAGGGGCGCCAACGCCACCGCCTTCGCCATGGAGTTCGTGCCGCGCATCACGCGGGCCCAGGTCATGGACGTGCTGTCGTCCCAGGCCAATCTGGCCGGATACCGGGCGGTGATCGAGGCGGCCTACGCCTATGGCAAGGGCTTTCCCATGATGATGACGGCCGCCGGGACGGTGGCCGCCGCCAAGACCTTCGTCATGGGGGCGGGGGTCGCGGGACTTCAGGCCATCGCCACCGCGCGGCGTCTGGGCGCGGTCGTCACGGCCACTGACGTGCGCCCCGCCGCCAAGGAACAGGTCGAGAGCCTGGGCGCCAAATTCGTCGCCGTCGAGGATGAAGAGTTCAAGGCGGCCGAGACGGCGGGCGGCTACGCCAAGGCCATGTCGGCCGAATATCAGGCCAAGCAGGCCGATCTGACCGCCGCCCATATCGTCAAGCAGGACGTGGTCATCACCACGGCCCTGATCCCCGGCCGCCCGGCGCCGAAGCTGGTGACGGCGGCGCACGTCGCCTCGATGAAGCCGGGCTCGGTCATCGTCGATCTGGCGGTCGAGGCGGGCGGCAATGTCGAAGGCTCGAAACCGAACGAGGTGGTGACCACGGCCAACGGCGTGAAAATCGTCGGCTGGAGCAACATGCCCGGCCGCATCGCGGCGGACGCCAGCGCCCTTTACGCCCGCAATCTGGTCGCCTTTCTGGGGTTGATGATCAAGGACGGCGTCCTGTCGGTCGATCTGGAGGAGGAAATCCTCAAGGCCGCCGTCGTCACCCACGGCGGCGCCGTGGTGCATGAGGGAGTGATAGGCTGATGGAACACGTCGATCCCACCGTCTTTCGTCTGGCGATCTTCGTCCTGTCGATCTTCGTCGGCTACTATGTCGTCTGGAGCGTGACGCCGGCGCTGCACACGCCGCTGATGGCCGTGACCAACGCCATTTCCAGCGTCATCATCGTCGGCGGCCTGATCGCGGCGGCGGCGATGAGCGCGCAGGCCGGCGGGCCGAACGCCTGGATCGCCAAGGGCGCGGGCGTGGCCGCCGTGACGTTGGCCAGCGTCAACATCTTCGGCGGCTTCATGGTCACGCGCCGGATGCTGGCCATGTACAAGAAGAAGGAACGACGCGGGTGACGAGTCTGAGCGCCGGCATGCTGACTCTGCTCCTCGCCGGGGGCGTGCTGCTCATTCTGGGCGCAGCCATGCTTGGGGGCAGGCTGTCGGTTGATGCGCGTCGACGTGTTGAACTGGCGTTGGCGCTGGTCTTCTATCCCGGCGCCGCCAGCCTGTTTCTGTGGCGGGCCGCCACGCAGGATGACAGGGCGGTGATGGTCGGCTCGCTCATTTTTGCGGGGCTGGTCGTCTGGAACGGCGTGCGCATTGTCCGCGCACGACTGAGGCGGCGGGATAATACTGAGGCCGCTTCGTGAGCTTATCCCCCTATCTGTTGGCGTTTTACGCTTCCTGGGCCGTCACCGGTCTGGGCGTGGCGCTGTGGATCGTCAGCTGGGTGCGGATCAAGGATCCCATCGGGCGGCTGCGGTTCCAGGACTGCGGCGTGGTCATGGTGTTCGCCGCCGTGCTGACGCGCATCATAATTCAGGATCGGGAGATGACGGTCTTCGACTGGGCGATGATGCTGCTGGGCCCACTTTTCATTGCGGCGGCGCTGTGGCGTCTGTCGCGCACTCAATCCGTCAAACGCTAATCCAACGAGTATCGCGTGATGAAAGCTTCCCTGATTTCCGCCCTGGCCGTGTCGGCCGTCGTCGCCGTCGCGGGCGCCGCCTCGGCCCAGTCGGACCGCGAGGTGGGCAAGAACCCTTATAACGGCCTGCACTGGTCGGTGGTCGCGCCTCAGGGCGCCAGCTGGGCGCTGGAGTGCGGCTTCACCCCGGTGACGATCCGGGGGATTCACATGAACCGCATCAACCACACCGGCTCGGGCCGGATGGCCGGTCGCCTGCCGGGCGACAACGGCCGCTGCAAGGTCACCAAGACCGGCGGCGAAGGCCCCGTCGGCCTGGCGGTGGTCAAGGACGGCGAGGCCAAGGCCGCGGGCACCAACGGCGGCGCGCCCGCCATCGTCAACGTTTTCTGATTCAAGACTGAAGAGGGGGGAGGGGGATGAACGCATCCATCGCGGCGCTGGCCTATCTGGCGGCGGGGGTTCTGTTCATCCTGTCTCTTCGGGGGCTGTCCAGTCCCGAGACCAGCCGACGGGGCAATACGCTGGGCATGGTCGGCATGGCCCTGGCTGTCGGCGTCACCCTGTTGACGCTGGGCGCCTCGGGGGCGTTGGACCCCCTGACACTGGCTCTGATCGCGGGCGGGGTCGTGGTCGGCGGCGGCGCGGGCGCGGTGATCGCCAACCGCGTGCCGATGACAGCCATGCCGCAGCTGGTGGCGGCCTTTCACTCCCTCGTCGGCCTGGCGGCCTGTCTGGTGGCGGTGGGGGCGGTCTATGCGCCCGACGCCTTCGGCATCGTCACCGCGAGCGGCGGGATTAAGACTCTGTCCATCGTCGAACTGAGCCTGGGCGTGGCCATCGGGGCCATCACCTTCACCGGCTCGGTCATCGCCTTCGCCAAGCTGGATGGGCGGATGAGCGGGGCGCCTATCCTGCTGCCCGCGCGGCACCTGATCAACATTGCGCTGGCTCTGGCCCTGGTCTTCCTGATCGGCATCCTGATCGGGACGGGCGGCACGGCGGTCTGGGCCTTCTGGGGCGTGTTCGCCATCGCCCTGATCCTGGGCGCGACGCTGATCATCCCCATCGGCGGGGCGGACATGCCGGTGGTGGTGTCCATGCTGAATTCCTATTCCGGCTGGGCGGCGGCGGCCCTGGGCTTCACGCTGGAGAACATCGCCCTGATCATCACCGGCGCCCTGGTCGGGTCGTCGGGCGCGATCCTGAGCTACATCATGTGCAAGGGGATGAACCGCAGCTTCGTCAGCGTCATCCTGGGCGGCTTCGGCGCCGAGGCGGGCGCGGCGTCGGGCGGCGGGGCGGTCGAGACGCGACCGGTCAAGCAGGGCTCGGCCGAGGACGCCGCCTTCATCATGAAGAACGCCTCCAAGGTCATCATCGTGCCGGGCTACGGCATGGCGGTGGCCCAGGCGCAGCACGCCCTTCGCGAGATGGCCGACACGCTGAAAGAAGAAGGCGTCGAGGTGAAATACGCCATCCACCCCGTCGCGGGCCGAATGCCGGGCCACATGAACGTCCTGCTGGCCGAGGCGAACGTCCCCTATGATGAGGTGTTCGAGCTGGAGGACATCAACAGCGAATTCGCCTCGGCCGACGTCGCTTTCGTCATCGGCGCCAACGACGTGACCAATCCGGCGGCGAAGACCGACCCGCAGTCGCCCATCTACGGCATGCCGGTGCTGGACGTGGAGAAGGCGGGCACCGTCCTGTTCATCAAGCGGTCGATGGGCAGCGGCTATGCAGGCGTCGAGAACGAGCTCTTCTTCCGCGACAACACCATGATGCTGTTCGCCGACGCCAAGAAGATGGTCGAGGGGATCGTGAAGGCCCTTTGAGTTCGCGCATCAGAACCCTTCGCGCCGTGGTGCGTTGGTTGCGACGCTCAACCTGAGCCGTGGAGAGATGATGACCGTATTCCAGGGACTGAAGATCGTCGCCATGATCGGCGCACTGGCGGGGCTGGCCGCCTGCGGTCAGGCGGATAAGGCGCCTGCGAAAGCCGAAGGCCCGGCCGAGACGCCCGCCCCTGCAGCCGCGTCTGCTGCCAGCGGCGCGCCGACGATCGACCAGATGATGGGGGTGCAGGTCGCCTATCTGGAGTCCAAGCTCGGCCCGGCCCGCACGGTTCAGGACAAGCAACGCACCTATGAGATCGGCGACTGCACGGTCCGCGTCAGCGCTGATGGCGGCGAGGTCGTCGGCTACGCCGTGCCGATGACGCCGGTCTGTTCGACCCAGGCCCTGGCGGCGCTGAAGGATTATGACCTGCCGCAGAAGATCGACCTGACCATGGGCGAGTTCGCGGCGGCGCGCGGCAACGTCGACTTCAAGGCCGACTGCCTGACGCTGTGCGGCAATGCGGCCGATCCGTGGGTCCATCTGGAGAGCGCCGGGCCGCGCGCTACGCCGGGCATCCGCGCTTCGGCCGTTATGGTCAGCGACGCGACCATCGACGCCTCCTTCCGCATCCGCGACGCCATCAAGGCGGCCAAGGGCGAGGACTACGTCATCGACACGACCTTCAACTGTAGCGCCGACTTCGACCAGCTGGCGATCCGAGAACTGAAGACCGTCCGCATCGACGAGATCGAGGTCGGCTACGTCCCTTACGGCGGGTGCTGAGAGACAGGACGGTGAAGCAAGTCGCGGTTCTGCGCGCCGGGGCGGCGCTGGCTGCGGCGGCCGCCATGCTGGCCGCCTGTTCGGCGACGATCTCGGTGAATATCAGCGGCGACCTGGAGCAGCCGATCGCGACCTTCGGGCTTGACCCTGCAAAGCCTGAAAAGGCCTGTCTGGGCGGCATCGCCGTGCATGAACTGTCGAACTCCCTGATGCGCCCGATCTGGTCGATAGAGGCGCGCGGCCGCAACTGCCGGAGTCTGAGACAGGTCGTCTACGGCCAGGCGCCCGAGGGTTTCGAGACGACGATGGACCCGACCCCGCTCCAGCCTGGCGTGCGCTACGCCGTGGTCGGCTACGGCCTGACGGGCGGGCCGCTGAGCCGCGTGCCCTGGCGCGGCGGCGGCGAGGTGTTGTTTGAGCACGGCCGCTGGCGTCCCGTTACGGCGCAGGAGCGCAGCCCGCTCGTAGACGAAGTCGGCGAAGCGCGTCACTAGCAAATGGATGGAAGGCGAGGCTGATTTTACGCGCGATGAAGTCATTGACAGCCTGGGGCTGCGGCCTCTGGATGATGGCGGCTGGGGACGCGTAATGGCCGCAGGCGAAGGGACGGCGCCCAGCGGCGTGGTCAGCGCCTATCGCCTGCTGACGCCAGAGACTTTAGATGACTGGCGCGCGGTTGAGGCCGAGGAGCTTTGGACCGTCTACATGGGCGCGGCGCTAGAGGTCGAACTGGCGACCGAGGCAGGCGTACGGCGGGAAACCCTGACGGCTGGATCGGGTCGGTGGCTCACGGTTCCTGAGGGCGGTTGGGTTCGGACGAGAGTGGTCGGGGGATGGTGTCTCTCGGGTTGGATCGGGATGGGTCAGGTGCGCCCTGCCTGAGGCTTGTCCGGCGGCTGGCTAAGAAACGCCGCTATTCCTGATGGGCTTGCCCGAGCGAGCGAAGGGCCTATAGCGGATTCATGCGCACCTTTTTGATCGCCGCCTCCGCCCTCTTGTCCGCCTGCGCCCTGGCGCCTTTGGCCGCCGCCGAAACGCCGGTTCAGCCAGTCGATCTGCTGCTGACCTCGGCCACTGTGGTCGACGTCGAGAAGGGGACGACGACGCCGGATCAACTGGTGGCCGTGCGCGGCGGCGACATCGTGGCTGTGGGCCCCGAGGCCGAGGCGGGCCGCTATCAGGCCGCGCGGACACAGGATCTGGGCGATCGCTACGTCATGCCGGGCCTGTGGGACATGCATGTCCACTTTGGCGGCGGCGAGGCCCTGATCGAGGAGAATGCCGAGCTGATGCCGCTGTTCGTCATCAACGGCGTGGTGGCGGTGCGCGACGCGGCGGGCGATCTGGCGCAGCAGGTGCTGGACTGGCGTGACGCGCCGCCAAGCCCGGACAGCCCGCGAATCTTCACCTCCGGCCCCAAGATCGAGGGCATAGCCCCTGTCTGGAAGGGCGTGATCGAGACGGGCAGCGAGGCGGACGTGGACGCGGCTCTGGACCGGCTGCAGGCCCTGCGTGTCGACTTCGTCAAGATCACCGACAACACCCTGAAGCCCGAGCTTTTCCTCTACGCCGTGCGTGAGGCGAAGAAGCGGGGCATGAAGACTTCGGCCCACATTCCCGCCAGCATCACCGTGCTGGAGGCCGCCGAAGCGGGCCTGTCGTCGATCGAACACCTCGACTACGCCATGAAGGCGGGCTCGCGCGATGAGGCGGCTATCGCCGCCGATTATCTGGAGGGCAAATACACCTATGCCGAGACGATGCGGCGCTATGCCGACACGTTTGACGTGGAGACGGCGCGGCGGGTTTATGCGCGGCTGAGGGAGCTGGGCACGGCGGTGTCGCCGACCCTCTACGGCTCGACCACGCTGGCCAATCTGGACCTTGACGACCACTCGCATGACGAGGGTCTGGCCTATGTCGGGCCGGGCATCCGGGCGACCTATGACTGGCGCATCCAGCGCGCGGCGCAGGCCACGCCGCAGCAGGTCGAGGACCGTCATTTCGTCAAGGACGTCACCGCGCGAACCCTGCCCATGCTGCGCGATGCGGGCGTGACCATCCTGACCGGGACGGACGCGGGCTTCCTGAACTCGTTCAACTATCCGGGCTTCTCGCTGCACGATGAGCTGGAGCTCTATGTGGAGCTGGGCCTGACGCCGCGCGAAGCGCTGATGGGTTCGGTCGTGGACGGGCCGCGCTTCCTGAACCAGGGCGAACGCTACGGCGCCGTGGCGGCGGGCAAGTCTGCGGATCTGCTGATTCTGGAGGCTGACCCTCTGAAGGACGTCAGCGCCACCCGCGGCGCCGAGGCGGTGATGCTGCGCGGCCGCCTGATCGATGCGGCCGAACTGGAGCGGATGCGCGCCGAAATCCGCGCTCGGGTCGCGGCGCGCAATGCTGCGTTTACGCCTTCGCCAGCGTCCTGACCTTGAAGGCGACCCAGATCAGCAACAGGCCGAACAGCACGGCCCACGTCGCGATTAACCATAGCAGGCCCAGGGCGCCCGCCCCCGGCATGAAGACCAGGATCAGGCCGAAGATCACCGACAGGGCCCCGGCGGCGCCCAGGCTCCATTCATTGGCGATCTCGTTGCGCAGACGGATGGCGCCGACGATTTCGAGCACGCCGCGCAGGATCGACCAGAAGCCGATTAGATAGACCAGGACCAGAGCCGTCAGGCCCGGCCAGGCGAAGACGATGACGGCGGTCAGGACGCTGATCACCCCGGCCAACGCCAGCCACCAACGCGGGACCATGCCGCCGCCGCGGATCGCTGCGATCAGGGCCAGAACTCCATCGGCCAGGGCGTAGATCCCATAGACCATGATGAGCGTCAGCAGGCTGATCTGCGGCCACACAAAGGTCAGGACGCCGAAGGCCACAGCGGCGATTCCGCGCAACAGCAGCAGCCACCACGACCGATGCAGGGCGGATTTGACAAAGCCTTCCAGCGAAGGCGCGGCGTTGGACGAAGTCATGAGTTCGGCTCCCAGCCCGTGGCCTTCAAACTGCCACGCTGGCGCAACGTTGGGCCGTGGGGAGGGTTCCGCAACCCTTGCTGGCTCAGGCCGCCGCGCGCCAGTCCGAACGGGCGTTGAACGGCGGGGTGTGGAACTCGTCCCACAGGGCGTCCTCGTTGGTGTAGCGGCTGGTCGAGGCGCTGATGACGTCTACGACCTGTTCTTCCTGACGGTCCCAGATGACGGCCAGATCGCTCTCGGTTTCGCAAGGCACGATCATGTAGCGGTCGGCGAAGGTCTTGCGGGCGGGCTTCTGGACGGAGGGGGTGCGGACGAAGGCCATGTGAAAACTCCTGATGCGAAGGGCGTCGCCTCTTGCTGACAGGATGAATATGAGACAGCATTGCGCCAGTTTCGGACGTATCTCTGTGGAGAAGATATCTTGCGGCACGACAAGGCGGCCATGGTCATCGATCTGGCGCGGGGCATGGCGGCCAGCGCCGAGGGGCTGACGCTGAATGAGATGGCCGCTCAGCTGAACGTCGGGCGCCGCACGGCCGAACGGATGCGCGACGCCGTGCTGATGCTGTTTCCGCAGGTAGAGGAGGTGTCCGACCCGCCGACCAAACGCTGGCGCATCCGCGGCGGGCTGTCGGCCTTTGAACAGGCGCCGACGGCGACCGAAATGCTGGAACTGACCAAGGCGGCGGCGGCTCTGCGCGCGGCGGGCGAACCGGCGCGGGCGGCGGCGCTGGAAAGCCTTGAGCGCAAGGTGAAGGCGGCGATGCGCTCGACCACCCTGAACCGCATGGCGCCGGATCTGGAAGCTCTGGTCCGGGCCGAGACCATCGCTGTCCAGGCCGGGCCGCGTCCCAGCGCCGACGAGACGGTGCTGGCCGAGATTCGTGGGGCGGTGCTGGCCGAGCGGCCGTTGAACTTCATCTACGCCCGGCCGGGGGCGGAGGCGCGCACCCGCACCATGACCCCATGCGGCCTGATGTTCGGGCGCGCCAACTATCTGGTGGCGGCCGACCGCGAGAGCGGGCGCATCCAGACCTTCCGGCTGGACCGGATGAGCGCAGTCGAGGCGGGCGAAGGCACGGCCCGCCCGCCCCAGGACTTCGACCTCGGCGCCTTCGCCAGCCAGTCCTTCGGCATCTATCAGGACGAGATCGAAGAGGTCGCCGTCCGCATCGCGCCCGAAGGCGCCAGTGAGGCGCGCGGCTGGCGCTGGCATCCGACCCAGACGATCGAGGATCAGGTCGACGGCGCGGTCGTGGTGCGGTTCCGCGCCTCAGGGATGCGCGAACTGGCCTGGCATCTGTTCACCTGGGGCGAGCAGGCCACCATCCTGGGGCCGGAACGTCTGAAGGCGGCGATGGCCGAGGCGCTGGACGCGGCGGGGCGCGCCCTCGAAGGGGCGTAATGCTGAGGAAACCGTAAGGTGACGGGCGGTGTTTGAGAGCCCTAAGCTGCGCCGTTCCCTCTAGGAGACTTCTCTTCGTGCGTCTGAAAGTCCTGTCTGCAACCGCCCTGTCCGTCGTCGCCTTGCTGACCGCCTGCGCTGCGACGCCGGCGCCCGCTCGCTGGAACGCCGAGGCGGCGCCGCAGGTGACGGTGACGCGCGCGGACGGACGGTTGACGGTCGACTACGCCTTCAACCGCGACGCCGTGGTCTGGGCCTTCATGGACTCGGCGTTGATCTCCGACGTGCGCGAGCCGTGGCGGCCGCGCCAGTGGACGGTCGAGACGCCCGGCGTGGTGATGGAGCGGCGCGGCCACTACGACATCATTCGCAGCGCCGACGGCGGTCCCGTGCCGCGTCATGTCCGCTTCAGCGTCCGGCCGCAGGCGGTCGAGCTGGAGGCGGAGTACAAGACTCTGGTCTTCTCCGACGGGGCCGTGGCCCTGCCGACGCGGCAGATGGATGTCTTCGCCCTGGGCTCGCCCGAGGCGGCGGCGGCGGTTCCGGCCGATCTGAACGGGGTCAATCTGGACGGCGGACCCTCGCGCGTGACCTGGCGCGACATGGACGGCCCTGTGCTGTTCAACGGCGAGCGTCACGCCGAACTGACGACGACAGGCGAGCGGTCCTATGTCCTGCTGGGCCAGGCGCGGGTGACGCCGGGCGAGGGACTGACCACGGTCATGGACCCCAATCTTCCGCCGTGGATCGGCGAAAAAATCCGCGACTTCGCCCCGCGCGTGGGTCAGTTCTATATGCAGCGGCTGGGCCGTCCCGGCGCGGGCGGCGACAAGCCGGTCGTCATGGTGTCGTGGAACGGCCCGACCGAACGGATGACCAGCATGGGGGGCAGCGTCCTGCCCGGCCTGATCGTCATGTCGTTCGAGGGGACGGGCGTGACCCGCCCCACGGCCGAGATGGAGACGGTGTCCCGCTGGTTCATCGCCCATGAGAGCGCCCACTTCTGGCTGGGCCAGACGGTGCGGTACGAGTTCGCGCGCGACGCCTGGATCACCGAGGGCGGCGCCGACCTGATGGCGGTGCGGGCGCTGAAGGCGCTGGATCCGGCCTACGACGACCGCAAGGCCCTGCAGGAAGAGGTCGACGACTGCGTGACCCTGAGCCAGGGGCGCGGCGTGGCCGGAGCGGCGGAGCGGGGCGAGCACCGCGCCTATTACGCCTGCGGCGCCGTCTTCGCCATGACGGCCGAGGGGGCGCAAAAGCGGCGCGACGGGGGCGACTGGTTCGGCTTCCTGCGCCCCTTGCTGGACGCCAACCGCAGGGATGGAGTGCTGTCCCGCGACGAATGGCTGAACGCTCTGACGCGCATGTCGGGCGATCCGACGCTGGCGGCCGACATCGGGCGGATGCTGGATCAGGGGGCAGCCGATCCGGCGGCCGAGATCGCCAGCCTGTTCCGCCGCGCGGGCGTGCCGCATCGGGCCGAAGGCGCGCGCATCCTCCTGACGTGAATTGATCCTGCTCAAGGCGCGGAACGGCGTTTGGTGCGTTGATAGGGCGTGTCCTGAAACAGGAGGCCGCCATGCCCTGGACCAGTCTGATCGTTTACGTCGATGACGAAGCCGACAACCCCGCCCGCCTGATCGAGGCCTGTACCTTGGCCCGCGCTTATGGAGCGCGGCTGATCGGGGTTTCGGGCTGCGCGCCCGAGACGCCTGTGGCCGACGCCTATGGCGCGGGCATACTGCTGGGCGAGGTGATGGCGGCCCAGCAGGCGCGTAACGAGACCACGCTGAAATCCGCCGAGCAGAGGTTCCGCACCGCCGTCGAGGCGGCGGGGGTCGAGGGCGAATGGCGGGGCGATGTGGGCGATCCCACGGCTCTGACCCTGCGCCATCTGCGGGCGGCGGATGCGGCCCTGGTCGGGCGCGACGCGGGCGGGCTCAGCGCTTGGCGCGCGCCGCATCCGGCTGATCTGGCCATGCGTGCGGGGCGGCCGGTCGTGGTCCTGCCGCCTAACCCGATCCGGTCGATGGTGGATGCGGCGGCGCTGCTGGCCTGGACCGACACGCGTGAGAGCCGACTAGCGGCGCAGGCGGCCCTGCCGCTGCTGAAGCGCGCCGACAGCGTGCGGGTCGTCGAACTGTGCGACCCCGAAGATATCGACGGGGCGCGGATCAGGACGCAGGACGTCGTCCGGTGGCTGGCCGGGCATGGTGTCGCCGCCGAGCCCGACGCCCGCGCACACGACGACCGCTCAGGCGGGCGACGCCTGATCGACTGCGCCGAGGAAATGGGAGCCGGGCTGATCGTCGCCGGGGCCTGGGGCCATGCGCGGATGCGGCAATGGATCTTCGGCGGGGTGACGCAGACCCTGCTGACCGAAGCGCCTGTGGCCTTGATGCTGGCGCACTGAAACGCGTCAGGCAAACGGATAGGGGCTGACGGATTTGGACCAGTCATCGACCGTCAGCGCTCGTCCGACCGGCGGGGCGGCGCGTTCGGCGCAGGGGTGGCGCTCGCACAGGCGGCAGGCGGGGCCGATGGGCGTGACCTCCGGCTTCTGAAGGTCCAGACCGCGCGCATAGACGAGGCGGTGGGCGTGTTTCAGTTCGCAGCCCAGGCCGATGGCCAGGTCATGCCCCTCGGTGAAGGCGTCCTGACCCTGACGATCCACTGTGCGGGCCAGGGTGAACCAGCGACCGCCATCGGGAGTCTCGATGATCTGGGTGACGATGCGGCCCGGCGTGCGGAAGGCCGAGTGCAGGCGCCAGCGCGGGCAGGCGCCGCCGAAGCGCGAGAAGGGGAAGGCGCCCGACGCGTAACGCTTGGACACATTGCCTGCCTGATCCACCCGCATCAGGAAGAAGGGCACGCCCCGCGCCGTCGGCCGCGATAGGGTGGTCAGCCGGTGCGCCGCCTGCTCGAAGCCGACGCCGAATCGGGCCTGTAGCCGGGCCAGATCATAGCCGGTTTCCTCGGCCGCGCGCTGGAAGGCGGCGTAGGGCATCAGCACGGCGGCAGCCAGGGTGTTGGTCAGCGAGGTCTTCAGCAGATTTCGGGTCGGCAGGTCGGGCGCGTTCGCCGCCTCGGTTAGGGTCTGAAGTTCGGCGCCATGCTCCATCAGGACCAGTTGGTTGGCGACGGCGAAAGCGCGCGACGACGGCCCCAGCGCATCGGACAGCAGCAGCCGTCCCCGATGCGGGTCGAAGCGGCGGGTCCACTCGACCATGACCTCGGCGGGCAGGGTGCGGACCGTCAGGCCGTGGCGGGCGAACAGGCGCGCGCGGGCCAGGGCCTCAAAGCCTTCGTCGGGGCCGGGGGCTTCGGCGCGCAGGGCGTCGTGCAGGGCCTCTCCCAGCGCGTCGAGGTCCGGGAAGTGGTTGTGGCGGGACTGGACATATTCACGCACCCATTCAGACGGGCTGTCGGTCGGGGCGGCGCCGCCGCCCGCCTCGACCTCGGCCCGGTCGCGCACGCGCCGGTCGGTGAAGGCGCGATAGAGGCGCAGCACAGCGTCGGCGGCGGCGGGCTGATCCTCGGCCAGCTGCATAATCTCGTGGCGCGGCACGGCCAGACCCTGAAACAGGGGATCGGCGAAGACTTCGGACAGTTCCGCCTCGGACGCCGGGCCGCCGGAGTGGCCCAGATTGCGCAGATCGACGTCATAGGTCTCGGCCAGACGCAGCAGCAGCTGCGCCGAGACGGGGCGTTGGTTGCGCTCGATATGGTTCAGATAGGAGGGCGAGACGCCCAGGTCCGCCGCCATCGCCGTCTGCGACAGGTCAAGCTCGCGCCGCAGCCGCTTGAGGCGGCCGCCGAGAAAGAGCTTGCGATCAGCGGCGGCGTTCATGGCGCGATCATGTCACATCATGACTTCTTGGCAAGTGTCATGATGTGACTCTTTGACTTGAATGATATGCCTATAACTGTGTCAATCGTGACGATGGCGTGTTCAGGTCTTCGGGACGGCGGCTGCGGCCGCGCCTTATCGAGACCGAGACGAACATGACGACCTTCGCCGATCTGGTTCCTTCGCCCGCCGGCCGTTTCGCCGGCATTGAGCGTCCCTATTCGCCGGAAGACGTCCTGCGTCTGCGCGGCTCGGTGCCGGTCACCCATACGCTGGCCGAGCGCGGCGCCAACCGCCTGTGGGAGCTGCTGCACTCCGAGCCCTACATCAACGCCCTGGGCGCCGTGACCGGCAATCAGGCGATGCAGATGGTCCGCGCGGGTCTGAAGGCCATCTATCTGTCGGGCTGGCAGGTCGCGGCCGACGCCAACACGGCCAGCGCCATGTATCCGGACCAGTCGCTGTATCCGGCCAACGCCGCGCCGGAACTGTGCCGTCGCATCAACCGCACCCTGCAGCGCGCCGACCAGATCGAGCACGCCGAAGGCGGCGCCAAGCGCGACTGGTTCGCCCCCATCGTCGCCGACGCCGAGGCTGGTTTCGGCGGGCCGCTGAACAGCTTCGAGATCATGAAGGCCTTCATCGAGGCGGGCGCCGCAGGCGTCCACTTCGAGGACCAACTGGCCAGCGAGAAGAAGTGCGGTCACCTGGGCGGCAAGGTGCTGATCCCGACTCAGGCGCATGAGCGCAACCTGATCGCGGCGCGTCTGGCGGCCGACGTCTGCGGCACGCCTACCCTGACGGTGGCGCGCACGGATGCGGAGTCGGCCCAGCTGATCACCTCGGACATCGACGAGCGGGACCACCCCTTCATCGACCGCGAGAACCGCACGCCGGAGGGCTTCTATCGCCTCAAGCCGGGCACGGGTCTGGACCACTGCATCGCGCGCGGCCTGTCCTACGCCAAATACGCTGACCTGCTGTGGTGGGAGACCTCGCACCCCGATCTGGACGACGCCAAGAAGTTCGCCGAGGCCGTTCAGAAAGAGCATCCGGGCAAGCTGATGGCCTACAACTGCTCGCCCTCATTCAACTGGGAAGCCAAGCTGGACAAGGACACCATCGCCAAGTTTCAGCGGGAACTGGGGGCGATGGGCTACAAGTTCCAGTTCGTGACGCTGGCGGGCTTCCACAGCCTGAACAACGGGATGTTCGAGCTGGCCAGCGGCTATCGGGATCGCGGCATGGCGGCCTATTCGGAGCTGCAACAGCGCGAGTTCGCCAATGAGGCGACCGGCTACACCGCCACCCGCCACCAGCGCGAAGTCGGCACCGGCTATTTCGACGACGTCGCCACGGTCATCTCTTCGGGCCAGTCCTCGACGACGGCCCTGAAGGACTCCACCGAAACCGCCCAGTTCCACGCCGCCTGAGTTCCAGACTTCACAGGAAAGGAAACCCTATGGAACCGCTGAGCAGACCACAGGCCATCATCGACTTCTGTCTGGCGCCGCTGGGGCTCGACGGATCAGGAGAGGGCGAGCGAGAGGCGCGCCGCCGCCTGGAGCACGTCATCAGGACGTTCCAGTCCAAGGCCGCCCGGCCGCTGAGCGTGGACTTCTCATCCATGCCCAGCCAGGTCATCAACGAAGCGGCGCACGGCTACGAATAGGCTCTGCCGCGGTTGAATGAAGGCGATCTCAGGCCGCGGCTTCGGCGGCCTGAGGCGTTTGTGCGGTCAGTTCATCGACAGCGGCCAGCAGGGCCTCGACGCTGAACGGCTTGGCCATATGGCGGTCGGCCCCGGCGACCAGAGCCTGTTGCAGATGTTCGGGCAGGGCGTTAGCGGTCAGCATGACGATGGGCGTAGGCGCAAGGCCAATGACCGCCTCATGCAGCCGGATTTCACGCACGGCGGTCACGCCGTCCATGACGGGCATCTGCATGTCCATCAGCACCAGATCGAAAGCCTGGGCGCGATAGGTCTCGACCGCTTCGGCGCCGTTCTCGACCGAGACCAGGTCGAACAGGGACGGGTCGAGGATCAGTTCGACCACCCTGCGGTTCGTGGGGTGATCGTCGGCGGCGAGGATGCGCAGGCGGCGTGGGGCCGGGTCGCAAGCCTGCGGCTCGCAGGCCTGCGTCGGGGAGGCGGGCGCAGCGGTATCGGGCGCGGCGACCTCACGCCACGGCAGGGTCAGGATGAAGGCGGCGCCCGCGCCCGGTTCGCTCTCGCAGTCCAGGTCGCCGCCCATCATGGCCGCCAGATCGCGCGAGATCGCCAGACCCAGGCCGGACCCGCCGTAGTGGCGGGTGATGTCGCCGTCGGCCTGTTCGAACCGCGTGAACAGGCGGTCGCGAGTGGGGGCGTCGAAGCCGATGCCGGTGTCCTGCACGACGAAGCGAAGGGTCTCGGGACTCTGCGCCGGGGCGGCGTCGACGGTCAGGCTGACGAAGCCGGAGGACGTGAACTTGACCGCGTTGGAGACCAGATTGGTCAGCACCTGTTTCAGGCGAACTGCATCGCCGTTGACCCAGGCGCGGGCTTCGGGCGCTACCTCGACGATGAACTGCAGGCCCTTGTCGCGCGCGGCGGCGGCGTAGAGCAGGGCGGCTTCTTCGACGACGCGGGCCAGATCGAAGGCCTCATCCTTCAGGTCCAGCCGTCCGGACTCGATCCGGGCTAGGTCCAGAATGTCGCTGAGCAGGGTCTGCAGGGTGCGGCTGGACGACTGGATCAGGTCCAGCATCTCATGCTGGCTGGGGTTGAGCTCGGTTCGCGCCAGCGCCTGGGCGACGCCGATGACGCCGTTCAGGGGCGTGCGGATCTCGTGGCTCATATTCGCCAGGAAGCGGCTCTTGGCGCGGTTGGCGGTTTCGGCGGCGTCGCGAGCCTCGGCCAGGGCTTCGGCGCTGCGGATCATGTCGGTGATGTCCGAACAGACGGTGACCAGACCGCCGCCGGTGGTGCGACGGTCCTGGACGCGCAGCCATCGATCGCCGACCTGAAGCTCGCGCGGGCCATGGGGATGGCGGCGTTGGGCCAGTCGTTCGGCGGCCCAGTCGCGTTCGCGGCCGACGGCTTCGGGGTAGACGCCCGTCTTCAGGCCGATGTCGAGAAGTTCTTCAAACGAGACGCCGACTTTCAGGGCGCTGGCCAGGTGCGGGCTGATATCCAGGTACCGCTCGTTCCAGATTTGCAGCTGGTCGTCGGCGTCATAGACTCCCAGACCGTCAGGCATGGCGTGGATCGCCTCCAACACCTGCCCCAGGACGCTGCGTCGCGACCACCAGATCATCCCGGTCAGGAAGGCGGCGATCAAGACGGTCAGGCCGACCCCGATCATCGTCCACAGGCCGATGAGCCGGGCCGAGGCGGCGGCTTCCGGCAGCAGTACGCCGGGCGCCGGGATGACGGAGGCGGCGCTCATGCCGACGAAATGCAGCCAGCAGACGCCCAACGCCGCAATGACGGTTCCGCCTGCCAGCGCCCGCCAGTCGCGCCATGAGGGAAGGAAGGCGATGGAGGCGAAAATGGCGACGCCGCCGGCGACGGCCGCCATCGCTAGAGGCAGGTTCCAGACAATGACGGCGCCGGACAGGCGTACGGCGTCCATGCCCACGAAATGCATGGCTGTGACGCCGAAACCTGCGGTCACCGCAGGAAGGAGGCCGCCCGGCGCTCTGCGCCCCAGAGTGACGATTGAACGGTGGCGCGGACCAAGGGCTGCGAAACCCAGGCTGATGCTGGCGCCCAGAGCCAGAATGATGATGGCCAGCGACAACAGGGTTTCGGCCGGATCGTAGCGCACCGGCACGCCTGCGTCATAGGCCTGCATGGCGATGAAATGGGTGCTCCACACTCCCAGCCCGCCTACCAGCGGCGCCGCCGCCATATAGGGCAGGCGCGACCGCCGCGCCACGCGCCGCGCCCGGTCGGTCAGTACGAAGGCGGTGGCCAGACTGAACAGGCAGACCAGTATGGCGACCGGGAGCAGGCGCCAGTCGTGATCATTGACGAGGCAACTGATGACGGTCCTCATGGCCTGTGTTCCGCTTGCTCCGAAAACTGTTGAAAAATCCGCCGTAAATCCGTGAAGAAACGCCCTTAGTGTCGTTCGACGTCGTGCGACTCGGCGCCCCCAAGTCCAGCAGCCTAACGCCGGTCTGCTGAAGAATGAGATAACGTCGATCACCATGCCTTATGAGCATCCGCCATCACCCGTAGCCCCTACGGCGACCTCCCGGCTCTGGACCGCGGGCGCCAGCGGCGGCGTGGCGGTCCTGGTGATGGCGGTGCTGGCGGTGATGAAGCCGGAACTGGCCGGGTGGCTGGCGGCTGGCGCGGCCGCGGTGATCCTGGCGACCTGGCTGGTCAACCGCACGCCCCCGGCGCCGGTGGATATTTCCGATTTGGACGGCGGCGCCGTGGACCTGGGCCCGGATGCGGCCCTGCTGGGCGATGTGTTCGAAGCGCTGGACGACCCGCTGTTCATCATCAGCGGCGGCGAGGCGGACGATATCGCCGGGCGCCGCATCGCCCTGGCCAATGCCTCGGCGCGCGAACTGTTTCGGCTGGGCGGGACCGGCGCGGGGCTGCTGGTCTCGGTGATCCGCGAGCCGCGCGTGCTTGAGGCCGTGGATGAGGCCCTGTTCGAGGGATTGGCGGGGGCGGTGGAATATGTCGGCGGCGGCGCGCAGGAACGCCACTGGCGCGCCTTGATCCGCCCGCTTCCCGCGCGCGAGGCGAACGACTGGGGCGGCGGCGCCCTGGCCCTGCTGGCGTTGCGCGACGAGACGGACGTGCGGCGCATGGAGAAGATGCGCGTCGACTTCCTGGCCAACGCCAGCCATGAACTGCGCACGCCGCTGGCCTCGCTGTCCGGCTTCATCGAGACGCTGAAGGGCCACGCCAGGGACGACCCCAAGGCGCGCGACAAATTCCTCGACATCATGGCGGTGCAGGCCGACCGGATGCGGCGTCTGGTGGCTGACCTGCTGTCTCTGAGCCGGATCGAACTGAACGAACACATCGCGCCGCTGGGCCGGGTTAATCTGGCGCGGGCGACGGCCGACGTGGTCGATGCGGTCAGCGTCATCTCGCGCGAGCGTCAGGTGACGATCAAGGCGGAACTGCCGCACGGCGGGTCCGCCGTGACCGGCGACCGGGACGAGATCGCCCAGGTGGTGCAGAACCTGATCGACAATGCGCTGAAATACTCCAGCGCGGGCGGTACCATTGAGGTCGGCATCGAGATCGACCGCACGCTGGACGAGGCCATGTCGAGCCGGATGGCCGAGGGCAACCGCCTGTCGCTGGCCACGCCGGACCGCGAGGCGGGGCAGCGCTACGCCGTGGTCACCGTACGTGATCACGGGCCGGGGATGGCGCGCGAGCATCTGCCGCGCCTGACCGAGCGCTTCTATCGTGTCGAGGGACAGAAGAGCGGCGATCGTCAGGGCACGGGTCTGGGCCTGGCCATTGTTCGGCACATCATCATCCGCCACCGAGGCGGCCTGTCTGTGGACAGCGCGCCGGGGCAGGGGGCTATCTTTGCGGCCTGTTTCCCGCTGGCTCCGACCTCTGAAAGCTGACGGAAGCGAAGGAAATCCGGGCGTTTGCGGATTCACCGTCACAGGACTGCGACATGACGGACCTACGCCGTAACATAACTGTCATCCAGCCGTCTTAATCCGCTGACGTATCGCAGGCAGTTTCCCGGCCGAAACGCACCGCACCCGGCGCGTTCATCGATTCCTGCGCTGATCGGACCGGATGATCTGGATTTTCCTGCTGCTGCTGATCGCCTTCGTCGTCATGGCCTATGTGGCCGGGCGGACGCTGGCCGTGCGTCGGAGCCGAGGCGCGAAGTCGCATTCGCGACCCGGCCAACATGGCCTCTACGCCCTGATCTGGGTTGGAGCGCCGGCGCTGGCCATGCTGATCGCCGCCTCGGTCTTCTCGACCTCGATCGAACAGCAGATGATGCGGGCGGGCGCGCCGGACAGCGTCGCCGCGCTTGAGCCCTTCCGCCGCGAGGCCTTCTTCGCCGACGCCCGTCTGGTCGGCGCCGGGCAGGAGGCGCGCCAGATCTGGCCCGCCCCCTACGCCGAGGAACTGCCCGCCGAGGGCCGCCGCGCCCACCGCATCGCCTCGACCCTGAACTGGGGCGGGGGCGTCGCCGCCCTGATCGCCGCCGTGCTGGGCGGCCTGTTCGTCTTCACTCGCATCCGCCCGGACCTGCGTGCGCGCAACAAGGTCGAGGGCTGGATCACGGGCCTCCTGTTCGCCTGTTCGGCGGTGGCGGTGCTGACGACGCTGGGCATCATCTTCTCGCTGGTGATCGATTCGCTGCGCTTCTTCAGCATGGTGCCGATCACCGAGTTCCTGTTCGGGACCAAGTGGAGCCCGCAGATCGCCATTCGTGCCGATCAGGTGGGCTCGTCGGGCGCCTTCGGGGCTGTGCCCCTGTTCGCAGGCACCTTCCTGATCATGTTGATCGCGATGGCGGTGGCGGCGCCGATCGGCCTGTTCTCGGCCGTCTATCTGTCGGAATATTCGGGCCGCAAGACCCGCGCCCTGGTCAAGCCTGCGCTTGAGGTTCTCGCGGGCGTGCCGACCGTGGTCTACGGCTTCTTCGCCGCCCTGACCGTGGGACCGGCTCTGCGCGTCTTCTTCAACAGCATCGGCGACATGCTGATCGGCGGGCCGCTGAACGATCTGGGGCTATACCTGTCTCTGGTGCAGAACCAGATGGCTCTGGTGGCGGGAGCGGTCATGGGGATCATGCTGATCCCCTTCGTCAGCTCCCTGTCGGACGATATCCTGAACGCTGTGCCGCAGTCCCTGCGCGACGGCTCTTATGCGATGGGCGCGACCAAGTCCGAGACGGTCAAGAAGGTGCTTCTGCCCGCCGCCCTGCCGGGCATCGCCGGAGCCCTGCTGCTGGCCGTGTCGCGCGCCATCGGCGAGACCATGATCGTGACGATGGCGGCGGGTCTTGCCGCCAAGCTGACCCTGAACCCGCTGGAGACGGTCACGACCGTCACCGTCCAGATCGTCACCCTGCTGACCGGCGATCAGGAGTTCAACAGTCCCAAGACCCTGGCCGCCTTCGGTCTGGGCCTGACGCTGTTCGTCGTCACCCTGCTGCTGAACATCGTCGCCATGCGTATCGTGCAAGCCTATCGGGAACAGTATGACTGACGCGGCTTCTTCCCCGACCGGCGTCAGCCCGCGCACCCAGCGCCTGAAGGCCCGCCTGCGCGCCCGCTATGCGCGCGAGACCCGCTTCCGCTGGTACGGCCGCGCGGCCATCGGCGTGGCGCTGGCCTTCCTGGTGATCCTGCTCGGCAGCATCATCACCCAGGGCTACACCGCCTTCTACGCCCACACCGTGACCCTGCCGGTCTATATGGATCCGGCGCGGATCGACCGCTCCTATCCGCAGGGCGCCAACTTCGAGCAGATCGTCGCCGAGCAGCAGGTCCGCCGCCTGGGCGTGCCGGACGACGAGCAGGGGACCAAGGCCTCGGCCATGAAGGCCCTGCTGTCCTCGGAACTGAAGTTCCAGGCCGCCAAGATGGTCGCGCGCCAGCCCAGCCTGCTGGGTCAGACCGTGCCGATCGCCGCGCCCCTGTCCGACGACGCCGAAATGTATCTGAAGGGCAAGATCACCCGCGATCAGCCCGAGGACCAGCGCCGGGTCTCCAATGCGCAGATGGACTGGCTGGACCGGATGAAGGCCTCGGGCGCCATCCGCGCCCACTTCAACGCGGCGCTGTTCACCAAGGGCGACTCGACCCAGCCGGAGCTGGCGGGCCTGCTGGGCGCGGTCGTCGGTTCGGCCCTGATGCTGATGGTGACGGCTCTGATCGCCATTCCGGTCGGCGTCGGCGCCGCCGTCTGGCTGGAGGAATACTCCCCGCGCAACCGCATCACGGCGATCATCGAGGTCAACATCAACAACCTGGCCGCCGTGCCGTCCATCGTTTACGGCCTGCTGGGTCTGGCCCTGTTCATCAACTTCCTGCACCTGCCGCGCGCTAGTCCGCTGGTCGGGGGTCTGGTGCTGGCGCTGATGGCCCTGCCGACCATCATCATCGCCACCCGCTCATCGCTGAAGGCGGTGCCGCCGTCGATCCGCGAGGCGGCCCTGGCCATGGGCGCCAGCCGCACCCAGACGGTGTTCGGCCATGTCCTGCCGCTCGCTATGCCCGGCGTGATGACCGGCGCCATCATCTCCATGGCCCACGCGCTCGGCGAGACGGCGCCCCTGCTGCTGATCGGCATGATCAGCTTCGTGCCGGGCGTGCCGCACGCCATCGACGAACCTGTCGGCGCCCTGCCGTCGCTGATCTACATCTGGGAGAACGCGTCCGAGCGCGCCTTCCACGAACGGACGGCGGCCGCCATTCTTGTCCTTCTCGCCTTCATGATCGTCATGAACGCCGCCGCAGTCCTGCTGCGCCGTCGCTTCGAACGCCGGTGGTAAATCCTATGAAGTCCCGCATCCTCCGCGCTCCTGAAGGTACGTCGAACGGCGGCGCCTCCGAGGCCGCTACGCTGACGACAGCTCCGACGGTCGGCGCCCACGCCTCTGCGCCGCTGGGCCCGATCAAGATCGCTGCGCGCGACGTCAGTGTCTTCTACGGCGACAAACAGGCTCTGTTCGACGTGTCGCTGGACATCCCGGACAAGACGGTGACGGCGCTGATCGGCCCGTCGGGTTGCGGCAAATCCACCTTCCTGCGGACGATGAACCGCATGAACGACACCATCCCCGGCACCCGCGTGACCGGCCGGATCGAGATGGACGGAGGCGACATCAACGACCGCAAGATCGACCCGGTGCTGCTGCGCGCCCAGGTCGGCATGGTGTTCCAGAAGCCGAACCCCTTCCCGAAGTCGATCTATGAGAACGTGGCCTATGGCCCGAAAATCCACGGTCTGGCCTCCAGCAAGGGCGAGATGGACGAGATCGTCCAGAAGTCGCTGAAGCGCGCCGGCCTGTGGGACGAGGTCGCCGACCGCCTGCATTCGCCGGGCACCGGCCTGTCGGGCGGCCAGCAACAGCGTCTGGTCATCGCCCGCGCCATTGCGGTCGAGCCCGAAGTCATTCTGATGGACGAGCCCTGCTCGGCGCTGGACCCGATCGCCACGGCCAAGATCGAGGAACTGATCGACGAACTGCGCGAGCGCTACTGCATCGTCATCGTCACCCACTCGATGGCGCAGGCGGCCCGTGTGTCGCAGCGCACGGCCTTCTTCCACATGGGCAAGCTGGTCGAGACGGGCGACACCGAAGAGATCTTCACCAATCCGCGCGAGCGGCGCACGCTCGACTACATCACCGGCCGCTTCGGCTGAGGACGCGACGATGAACCAGCATACGGTCAAGGCTTACGGCGACGAGCTGAACCAGTTGACGGCGGAGGTCGTGCGCATGGGCGGTCTGGCCGAGGCCCAGGTGGCGGACGCCATCGAATCCGTCGCCCGCCGCGACGTAGCGCTGGCCAGGGCGGTGGTCGAGCGCGACAACCGCCTCGACGCCCTGCACCGCGACATCGAGAAGAAGGCGATCCGCCTGATCGCCCTGCGCCAGCCGGTCGCCAGCGACCTGCGCCGGACGCTGGGAGCGATGAAGCTGGCCTCGGACCTCGAGCGGACCGGCGATCTGGCCAAGAACATCGCCAAGCGGGCGCTGATCCTGGCCGAGGCCGAGCCGATGCAGCCGCTGACGCGCTCGATCGAGCGTATGGGGCGGCTGGTGTCGAACCGCCTGCGCGACGTGCTGGACGCCTATACGGCGTCAGAGATCGAGCGCGCCCTGTCGGTCTGGCAGACCGACGACGAGGTGGACGAGCACTACAACGCCCTGTTCCGCGAACTGCTCACCTATATGATGGGCGACCCGCGTACGATCACGGCCTGCACCCACCTGCTGTTCATGGCCAAGAACCTGGAGCGGATCGGCGACCACGCGACCAATATCGCCGAGACGGTCCACTATGAGATCACGGGCGAGGAAATGCTGGGCGAGCGGCCGAAGGCCGTGCCCGGTCCCGGCGAAGAGCCGACGCCGACCCCGCATCTGTCTGCGTCTCCCGACGCAGCGGACGACTGACACCCCTACATCGCTGACGACTTCGACGAACCGGAGAGGCTGACGTGCAACCCTATATCCTGGTGATGGAAGACGAGGACGCCCTGGCCACCCTGCTTCAGTATAATCTGGAGAAGGAAGGCTATGACGTGGCCGTCGCCGCCGACGGCGAGGAGGGGATGCTGCAGGTCGAGGAGCGCACCCCCGACCTGATCCTGCTGGACTGGATGCTGCCCAAGCTGTCGGGCATCGAGGTCTGCCGCCGCATCCGCGGCCGGGCCGAGACGCGCAACCTGCCGATCATCATGCTGACCGCGCGCGGCGAAGAGACGGACCGCGTGCGCGGCCTGGACACCGGCGCCGACGACTATATGACCAAGCCCTTCTCGATGACGGAACTGACCGCGCGCATTCGCGCCGTGCTGCGCCGCATCCGCCCGGGTCTGGCCGACGACCGGGTCAACCACGCCGACATCATCATGGACCGCGTCGCCCACCGCGTCAGCCGCGCGGGCAAGGAGGTCCACCTGGGTCCCACCGAGTTCCGCCTGCTGGACCACTTCCTGAAGCATCCGGGCCGGGTGTTCAGCCGTGAGCAGCTGCTGGATGCGGTCTGGGGCTCGGACGTCTATGTCGAGGCCCGCACCGTGGACGTCCACGTCGGCCGCCTGCGCAAGGCGCTGAACGTCGAAGGCACCGTCAACCCGATCCGCACGGTGCGTTCTGCGGGTTATTCGCTGGACCTGAATAATTAGACCCTTCTCCCCTCGGGGAGAAGGAAGCTTAAGTTTTCTTCATTTGCATCCGCAGGCCCGTCCGGCCACCTCTGAACGCCGACATTGCATCGGGGGAGGCAGGTCATGCCGGACGCAGTCATCGCCATGCTGGGCTGGGTGGGAGCCGTCGCGCTGGCGGGCCTGGCGGCTGCAATGCTGTCGCGCGGCAGAGTGCGCTGGGGCTGGCTGGTCGCAGCCCTGTTGCTGATGGCCGTCTATGACGCTGTGCTGACACGCGGCTATGGGCATATCCCGCTGGATTTCGGACCTTCGCGCTGGAACTGGGAGGGCAAGACGCTGGCCGTCATGCTGTCCCTTGCCGTCGCCAGCCTGCCCATTGTTGGGTGGAGGCGCAGCGGCCTGACCCTGCATCAGGACCGGCAAGGGCTGAAGGGGGCGCTGATCCTGTCCGGCCTGCTGGTCCTGCTGTTCCTCGGTCTGGCGATCTGGGCGCCGGGCGAGGGGTTCGACGCCGACAGCCTGGCCTTCCAACTGACCATGCCGGGACTGGACGAGGAAATCTTCTATCGCGGCGTGCTGCTGCTGATGTTGAACGAGGCGTTCGGGCGGCCGGTCCGCGTGCTGGGCGCGCAGATGGGCTGGGGCGCGATGCTGACCGCGCTGGCGTTCGGCCTGACTCACGCCCTGGGCTATCGGGACGGCGCCTTCACCTTCGACTGGGCGCCGATGGCGACGACGGGACTGGCGGGCCTGTTGCTGGTCTGGCTGCGCGAAAAGACCGGCAGCGTGCTGCTGCCGGTCCTGCTGCATAACTACGGCAACGCCGTCTTCATGCTGGTCTGAAGGATCAGGCCTCAGCCGTCTCCAACTCGGCCGGGTCGATCTCATAGGCGGTCGAGCAGTATTCGCATGTCACGCGGATCTTGCCGTCGTCTTCGACCATCTCGGCGCGTTCTTCCGTCGGGAAGGATTGCAGCACGGTGGCGATGCGCTCCTTCGAGCAGCGGCAGACGGCGGCCAGCGACTTCGCGCCTTCCAGCCGCACGCCGTCCTCGTGGAACAGGCGATACAGCAGGGTCTCGGCGCTGATGGTCGGGTCGATCAGTTCGTCGTCGCCCAGAGTGTTGAACAGGGCGCGGGTGCGCTCCCACACCTCCTCGGTCGAGCCGCGCGATTCGTCGCCGGCGATGACCTGGATCATCGCCCCGCCCGCGCGCCAGGTACGGCCCGTTTCGGTTTCGACCTCGCCGACGGCCAGGCGCACCTTGGTCGGCACCTGTTCGGACTGGGTGAAATAGTGTTCGGCGCACAGCGACAGGCTTTCGCCTTCGATCGGCGTCACGCCCTGGGTGCGTTCGAAGTCGGCGCCGCGATCCACCGTCATGATGAAGACGCCGCCGCCCAACAAGGTCTTGGCGCCGGGACGGGCGAAGCCTTCCGACGCCTTGGCCACTTCTTCAGGATCGAAGCGGCAAAAGCCGCGCAGATGCCCGTCGGTGCCGTAATCGGCGACGACATAGCGCACCGGGCCGTCGCCCTGGGCCTGAACGATCAGGCGGCCGTCGAACTTCAGGGCCGAGCCGACGATGGCGGCCAGAACGCAGGCTTCGCCCAGCAGGGCGGCGACCGGCTCGGGATAGGCGTGGGCCGACAGCACCTTGTCGATCGCCTCGCCGAGACGGACCAGGCGGCCGCGCACCGGCCAGCCTTCGATCTGGAAGGCGGCGGCGAAGTCGTCCGTCGGGGCGGCGATGGGAGCGGCGGGCGCGTGATCGGTCACGGCGTGAAATCCTGAAAACTGTCGGAAGCGGCGCAACATAGGGAGCCGACGGCCGCTTGGTAAGGGCAGGGCGTGTCGCCTGCGCCACGACCACGCTCTGTTCGACAAGCTTGACCGCAACCGGGGAACTCTTTGTGCTGAAGCTCGCTCCCTTAGCTGAAAACCCGTTTTCTAATGCAAGAGGTCAGACATGATGGATCATGAGTTCAACGTCGTGGACGAGGTCCGCAAGCATCCCGGCATCGTGGCGGGCGTCGTCGCCGTGCTGGCGGGCGTCGGGCTGGCGACCATTCTGCTGAACCAGCGTACGGGCCCGACCCGCTATGAGCGGATCAAGACGCGCATGGATCCGCGCGGCTGGTTCGACGCCGAGGCCCTGCGCCACCGCTTTGACGACATCGCGCGCGGCGTCCGTGACAGCGCTGATGACCTGGGCCAGCGCGCCGCCGATTTCGGCGACCATGCGGGCGAACGCGTCGGCCGCTTCAGCGAGGACGCTCGTGATCGCGCCGACGCCTGGTATCGCCGCGCCAAGAAGAAATCGCGTCGCCCGATGCGCCGCTACACCAAGCAGGCGCGTCGCTACGCCGAGGACGCCGGCGACTTCGCCCGCGATCACGCCAAGGAGGGCGGCGCCCTTCTGGCCGTGGCGACCATCGCCGCTCTGATCGGCGCGGCGGCGCTGGAAAGCCGTCGACGGGGTTAAAACGGCGGTCGCCGAGCGGGTTTTCATCCTCGGATGGAAAAATCATGCGGAAAGGGGCGTTTCGACGCCCCTTTTTATTGCTGCGTGTGCGAAGAGGGGCTAGAGCCCGCGCATGATCTCGCCTGTCTTCATCTTCGACTTCGATTCCACCCTGGTTCGCATCGAGACGCTGGAGGCTCTGGCCGACCTCGCGCTCAAGGACGCCCCGGACGCCGCCGAGCGCAAGGCCCGGATCGCGGCCCTGACCGACGACGCCATGAACGGCCGCATCGGCTTCGGGGAGGCGCTGAAACAGCGGCTGGAACTGCTGGCCCTGCGTCGTGAACACGTCGAGGCCCTGACCGACCGGATTCTGGACGAGGCGACCGTCTCCATCCGCCGCAACGTCGATTTCTTCCAGCGCCACGCCGAGCGCATCTACATCCTGTCCGGCGGTTTTCGCGAGGTGATCGCGCCTCTGGCCGAGCGGTTGGGTCTGGCGGCCGACCATGTGCTGGCCAACGACCTGATCTATGATGACGAAGGCCGCGTCACGGGCGTGGACACGGCCAACCCCCTGTCGCGCGAGAACGGCAAGCCCGAGGTCATCCGCGCTCTGAACCTTGAAGGCCCCGTGGTCATGGTCGGCGACGGCTGGACCGACGCCGAGGTCAAGCTGAACGGCGCGGCCGACCGCTTTTACGCCTTCACCGAGATCGTCCGCCGCGACAAGGTGGTCGAGGCCGCCGACGCCGTCGCCGCCTCGCTGGACGAGGTGCTCTACGCCGAGGGCGTGGCCGGGCGCTGGTCCTATCCGCGCAACCGCATCCGCATGCTGCTGCTGGAGAACGTCCACCCCGCCGCCGTCGAGCGGCTGGAGGAGGCGGGCTATACCGTCGAGACGATGAAGGGCGCGCTGGACGAGGACGACCTGATCGAGGCGATCAAGGGCGTGCACGTGCTGGGCATCCGCTCCAAGACCAACGTCAGCCGCAGGGTGCTGGACGCAGCCGACCGGCTGATGGCCGTGGCGGCCTTCTGCATCGGCACCAATCAGGTCGATCTGGACGCGGCGGCGGACAAGGGCGTGGCGGTCTTCAACGCCCCCTATTCCAACACCCGCTCGGTGGTCGAACTGGCCATCGGCATGATGATCGTCCTGATGCGCGACGTGGCGGACAAGTCGCGCGAGATGCACAAGGGCAAGTGGAACAAGTCGGCGACCGGGTCGCGCGAAGTGCGCGGCAAGACGCTGGGCATCGTCGGCTACGGCGCCATCGGCAGCCAGCTTTCGGTGCTGGCCGAGAACCTGGGCATGAGGGTGCTGTTTTACGACCTGTCCGAGCGGCTGGCGCTGGGCAACGCCCGGCGGATGCGCTCGCTGGACGCCCTGCTGGCCGAGGCGGATGTGGTGACGATGCACGTCGACGGCCGCAAGGACAACACCGCCATCATCGGCGCCGACCAATTCGCCAGGATGAAGCCGGGCGCCCTGTTCCTGAACCTGTCGCGCGGCCATGTGGTCGATGTGGACGCGATGGCGGCGGTGCTGAAGTCCGGCCGTCTGGGCGGAGCGGCGGTCGACGTCTTCCCCGAGGAGCCGCGCACCAACGCCGACCCGTTCGACAGCCCGCTGGTCGGTCTGGACAAGACCATCCTGACGCCGCACATCGGCGGCTCGACCGAGGAGGCGCAGGAAGCCATCGCCGAGTTCGCGGCCGAGCGTCTGCTGGGCTATCTGAACCGGGGCGACACCACCTTCTGCGTCAACCTGCCGAACGTGCAGCTGGCTGAGGTGACGCGCGCGCACCGCCTGCTGCACATCCACCGCAACCAGCCGGGCGTGCTCGCCGAACTGAACCGCGCCCTGTCCGATGCGGGGCTCAACATTCTGGGTCAGCACCTGAAGACGGACGAGCGCACCGGCTATGTCATCACCGACGTGGACCGCGACTATGACCGCGAGGCGCTGACGGCGCTGAAGCAGCTTCCGGGCACGATCCGCTTCCGGCGCCTGCACTGATCGCCGATTACCTTCCCCAGGGGCATCTTGCGTCCTGTGAAAAGCGGCGCAGAGTGCCGTTTAACGACCGCATACTGACGGTCGATCGGAGGGAATAGGATGTCTCGTCTTCTTCGCGGAGCGGCGCTGGCCGCCCTGAGCCTGGCCGCCGTGTCTGTCGCCGGGGCCGCCTCGGCCCAGAGCTACAACCGTCTGGTGGTGTTCGGCGACAGCCTGTCGGACAATGGCAACCTGTATCTGGCGACGGGCGGATCGACCCCGGCCTCGCCTCCCTATGGCGCCGGGCGATTCTCCAACGGGCCGGTGTTTACCGAGCGGCTGGGCTTCAACGCCGCCAACTTCATGGGGCCGGTGACGGGCAGCATCAACTACGCCTTCGGCGGGGCGCGCACCGACGCCGAGGCCATGCCGCTGGGGATGCGTGTGCAACTGGCCCAGTATCAGCAGCGCGGCGGAACCTTCGGCGCGAACGATCTGGTCAGCGTCCTGGGCGGGGCGAACAACATTTTCCAGGGTCTGCCCGCAGCCGGGGCCTCGACCAATCCGACCGGCGCCATCACGCTCGTAGCCTTGAGCGCGGCGGCGGACATCAACTTCATCGTCAACGGGATAGCCCAGGCCGGAGCGGGGACGGTGCTGGTCACCAACCTGCCCAAACTGAGCATTACGCCGCAGTTTCGCGGCACCCCCGCCGCGCCGCTGGCCGACTTCGCCGTCACCACCTTCAACGGCGCCCTGCTGACCGGGCTGAACGCGACGGCGGCGGCGCGGCCGGGGACCAACATCATCCTGATGGACCTGTTCAAGGTCGGCGACGTGGTGGCCGCCAACCCCAGCGCTTTCGGCGTGTCGAACGTGACCCAGGCCTGCTTCAACG
Source organism: Brevundimonas sp. S1H14 (assembly GCF_047716865.1). Taxonomy (NCBI): domain Bacteria; kingdom Pseudomonadati; phylum Pseudomonadota; class Alphaproteobacteria; order Caulobacterales; family Caulobacteraceae; genus Brevundimonas; species Brevundimonas sp. S1H14. Next base: position 1,119,740 of record NZ_CP136679.1, read on the forward strand.
GCGTGACCCTGTGCTCCAACCCGGACGACTACTTCTATTTCGACGGGGTGCACCCGACGGCCAAGGGGCATGAGGTGATCGCTCGTCTGAGCAACGACTACCTGTACTACGGCGACCTGGGCAGCCAGACGGCCGTGCTGGGCGAGACGGCGTGGCGGCATCGCGAGGACGCGCTGGACGGATCGACCGCGGCCCTGTCGGGGCGTGAGGCGTGGGAGAGCGGGACCTCCATCTCGGTCGGCGCGCTGGCTGACAAGACTGAGACAGACGCGCGCGGCGCCATCGGCAAGGCGACCTCCGACGGTTATGGCGTGCGCATCGCCCTGGAGTCCGGTACCGAGACCCTGCGTTTCGGCCTGTCCGGCTCCTATCGCAACGCAGATGTGGACGCAGGCGCCCTGCGCGCCGACATCGACAGCTTCGGGCTGGACGTCTACGGCGGCTGGCGCTCGGGCGACGTCTTCGTCAATGCGGCGGCGGGCGTGGCTCAGGACGACTTCAACGACATCAACCGCCTGACCAGCCTGGCGCCGATCGTTCACAGCGGCTCGACGCGGGGCGTCTCAACCGGGGCGCGGCTGCAGGGCGGGATGTGGTTCGACATGGGCGGCTTCGCCCTGTCGCCGCGCGCGGCTGTGGCCTGGATCAAGGCCGACGTGGACGGCTTCAGCGAGCAGGGGCCGGCGGCGCAATACGCCTATGCCGACCGTTCGGTGCAGGCGACGACGGCCGAGATCGCCCTGCGCGCCGAGGGCGGCACCGAGCGCGTCCGCTTCTACGCCGAGGGCGGCTATCGCGACAGCCTAAGCGACGACAGCGACGCGGTGCGCACCGGCATCCTCGGCAATCCGGCCAAGGTTCTGGCCCGCGACGTGGATCTGCCGTTCGGCGGGCAGGTGCTGGCCGCCGCCGGGATCGAAGGCACCATCATGGAGCGGCTGAAGGTGTCGATCGGCTACAAGGGTCGCTTCGGCGACCATGCCGACAGCCATATGGCGGCGGTGAAGCTCAGCCTGCCGCTGTAGAGCTGGAAAACGCAGGTTCCCGAGGTGCGACGCCGTGTCGCCCTCGGGGCGCCCCATTCATGTCCCGGTGAAATTGCAAAAGACAGTCAAGTCCAGCCGTCGGCGAGTGTCCATCTCGCTGCCTGCGTGCGTGTTTCGCGCGCCCTTCTGACGGCTCCCCGCGCTGACGAAGCGCTCAGAATGAGTCGTTAGAGTATGCGTTTAGTTCCCACGGCCGTGCGGCCGCATGTGATCCGTTTCGGCCAGACCGGGGCCATGGTCGGCCTGGCGGTTCTGGCTATGGCGGCGGCGCCCGTCGGCATGATCTCCGGCGCGCCGGAAAAGGTCATTGAAGTGTCCGTCCCCACTGCGCCGCCGGTCAAGGCCGTGGCCGAACCCGCCGGTCCCGTCACCCGCAAGATCGTTTTCGAGGCGCCGTTGAAGGGCTATCGCATCAACTCGCCCTTCGGCCTGCGCAAGCTGGCGATCGAGGCCAAGGCGCGGGCGCACAAGGGCGTGGACATCGCCGCGCCGACCGGCACCAGCGTCTTCGCCACGACCGAGGGCAAGGTTCTGCGCGCCGGCTACGATGCGGGGGGCTACGGCAACTTTATCGAGGTGCAGCATCCCAACGGCATGACCAGCTTGTACGGACACCTCAGCCGCATCGACGTCCACTCGGGCAAGGCGGTGGCGGCGGGCGAGCGCATCGGCCTGGTCGGCTCGACCGGCTATTCGACCGGCCCGCACCTGCATTTCGAGGTGCGCCGCAACGGCGGCCAGGTCGACCCGGCCAAGATCGTCGGCCAGAGCTTCGACATTCGGGTGAAGGCGCCGGCCTGACCGCATCAGGCGGCGCGGCATCATGACCAAACCGTAATGTAAAAGTTGCTTTACTCGGGGCAGCTCGCGCCCTTACCTTCGATCCTCGAATTATCGCAGGGGAACCGAATGGTCGCGGCGCTGACGCTGGACGGAATCAGCAAGAGATACGGAAGCTTCCAGGCGGTTTCCGACCTGAGCTTCCAGGTCGAGAAAGGTTCGATCTGCGGCTTTCTGGGGCCGAACGGGGCAGGCAAGACCTCGACCCTGCGTATGATCCTGGGCCTGCAACCGGCGACCAGCGGGCGCATCGACATCCTGGGCGCCGACGACGGGCGCAAGGTGCGCGACCGGATCGGCTTCCTGCCCGAAGAGCGTGGCCTCTATAAGAAGATGACGCCGGTGGACGCCATCGCCTTCTTCGGCGCCCTGAAGGGCCTGCCCCTGCCCGAGGGGCGTCGTCGCGGCCGCGAGATGCTGGAGCAGATGGGCCTGGGCGAGGCCAGCAAAAAGAAGATGAAGGAGCTGTCCAAGGGGATGGCCCAGAAGGTCCAACTGATCGCCTCGGTGGTGCATCAGCCGGAGTTCGTCATTCTGGACGAGCCGTTCTCGGGGCTGGATCCGATGAACCAGCAGGGTCTGGAGGCCATGATCCGCGCCCTGGCCGCCGATGGGGCGACGGTGCTGTTCTCGACGCACGTCATGCAGCACGCAGAGCGTCTGTGCGACAAGGTCGTGCTGCTGGCCCGGGGACGCAAGGCGTTCGAAGGCACGGTGGACGAGGCGCGCGCCACCTCGCCGCGCTTTCTGGAGCTGGAAGGGACGCTGGACCGGAACGCGGTCGCCGCCCTGCCGGGCGTCAGCGGTATCGAGACCCTGGCTGAAGACGGCGCCGTCAGCACCCTGCGCGTCGGCTTGACGCCGGGGGCGGAGGCGCAATCCGCCCTGCGCGCCGCCTTCCTGGGCGGACTGGACGTGCGGCGTTTCCAGATGAAGGAGCCGACCCTGCACGACGCCTTCATCGCCCTGACCGGCGACCACCCGGACGAAGATCAGTCCGTCGCCAAGACTGACAAGATGGAGGCCGCGCGATGAGCCGCATTCTTCTGATCGCGCGCCGCGAGTTCCTGGCCTACGCCAAGACGGTCGGCTTCTGGTTGTCCCTGCTGGCCTTTCCGCTGTTCGCCGTTCTGGGCGGCGCCGTTCCGATGCTGATGAAGCACGCCGAACCGGTGCGCGAAGCCGTCATCGTCGACGAGACCCCGGCCGGGTCCGGCCTGGCCGCCGCCGTGCGTCAGGCGCTGGAGACGGAACGGGGCCGCGCCGACATCGCCGCCCTGCGTATGGCCGCCGTGCCCGAGTCGGGGACGGCTGGGGGCGACCGGGTGCGCGAGGCCGCCGAGAAGGGCGGTTTTGACGCCGGGCTTGAGGCGCTGAAGAAGGAGGCGCCGCGCGCCGCCGCGGGCTTCAAGACGCCCAAGCGCTCCTTTGAGCTGGTCGAGGCGCCTGCTGAACTGATGGCTGCCGCGCCGGGCGAGGCGCGCGACGCCCTGGCCCGTCGCTATGTCGACAAGGATGCGCCTGAGGGCGAGCGTCTGAACGCCGTGGTCTTCCTGACCGACAAGGACGGCCAGCCCGGCGCACGCGTCTGGACCGGCCGCGCCACCGACGATGTCGTGGAAGACGCCGTGCGCGACGCCCTGAAGTCCGCCAACCGCAGCCGCGTCTTCGTGTCCAGCGGCATCGATCCCTCGGTGGTGGCGCAGACCGAGCGCTTCCGGCCCGAGGTCTCGGTCTTCTCGCCGCGCGCGGCGTCGGGTGGCGAGGTGTCGTTCCGTGACAAGCTGCCGGTCATCGTCGGCATGGCGGTGGGCTTTATCCTGTGGTCGCTGATCATCACCGGCGCCTCCATCCTGCTGAACAGCGTGATGGAGGAGAAGTCGAACAAAATCCTCGAGGTGCTGCTGTCCTCGGCCTCGGCGACTGAGATCCTGACCGGCAAGGTGCTGGGCGTGGCCCTGCTGACCCTGGCCGTGTTGGGCGCCTGGGGCGGGATCGGCGCCATCGGCCTGATGGCGAGCGTGCCGGACGTGGCGCGCGACATCGGTTCGGTGCTGCTGACCGACGGCCTGTTCGTCTGGTTCCTGCTGTTCCTGGTCGGCGGCTATCTGATGTATGCGGTGCTGTTCGCCGCCATCGGCGCCTTCTGCGACACGCCGCGCGACGCCCAGACCCTGATGGGGCCGATCATGATGGTGCTGGTCGTGCCGATCCTGGTCATGCAGATGGCCATCCGCACCCCGGACGCGATGGTGGTGAAGGTGATCAGCCTGATCCCGCCCTTCACCCCCTTCGTCATGGCCGCCCGCGCGCCCAGCGGACCGCCGTTGATCGAACTGATCGGCGGCCTGCTCGGCATGTTCCTGTTTGCCGCCCTGATGGTCTGGGCGGCGGGCCGCGCCTTCCGCGCCGGCGCCCTGTCGGATGTGAAGCTGAGTTGGAAGAGCTTCATGGGCGCCGTGACGGGGCGGTGATCTTCTTTAACAGCGCGCCCTAACTGTCCGCTCGCAAGGACTGATAGGCGTCCAGAGCGTCCGCATCGATTTCGGTGCGGACGCTTCTTTCTTTGGGATGGTTGTTCGAGCCGCGTTTCTTGACGCCTGAGACCCAATATTCCTCGCGGGTCTCTGCATCCATGAAGTTACCGCTTATGCCGGAGCCGCCAATGCTGGCGAGTTCGAGGCCGCGATAATAGACGGTCTTGCCGGTCTTGGAGAACGACACCCAGCCGATGCGGGCCGGGGAGCCGTCGATCAGGCCGCCGTTGCGATTCTCCACATACATGAGGCGTTGCGGCAGGCCGCGAGTGCGCTGATCGGTCATAGCCGTTCACTCCTCTATGAGGCAGGCTACGCAACGTGACTGTCGAAAGGCAAAGAAAAAGGCCGCCCCGGCGATCCGGGGCGGCCTTTGATCTTTCAGGCGTCAGCAGGTCTTAGCGACCGCGACCCTTCGGAGCCGGCAGCAGGCCTTCGCGCTGGGCGCGCTTGCGGGCCAGCTTGCGGGCGCGACGGACGGCTTCAGCCTTCTGGCGAGCGCGCTTTTCCGACGGCTTTTCAAAGTGCACGTGACGCTTCATTTCGCGGAAGCTGCCTTCGCGCTGCATCTTTTTCTTCAGGGCTTTCAGCGCCTGATCGACATTGTTGTCGCGGACAAAAATCTGAACCAGGGGTCTCTCTCCTTTGGCCGCCCGCCGCGTCCTTTCCAAGGGAGACGGGCAGACAAAACAAAACCACGCTCGAGAGGAAGGCCTCTCAAGTGAAGGCGCGCTGATACATGATCGGGGGGGGCGTGTCCAGATCGTCGCGCCTAATCGTGATGGGTCGAAACGCCCGCCGTATGGGCGTATCGTGCCGTCCATGACCGAGACAGCCGAGACCGCTCCGAAAGGCGATTGGGCCGACCGCACAGAACAGGCCGTTCTGGACGCGGCCATAGAACGCGCGCCCGCGCTGGGCTGGAACACGCGCATGACGCGCGCCGCGTGCGAGGCGTGCGGCCTGTCACTGGGCGATCAGGAGTTGCTGCTGCCGAACGGTCCGCGCGACCTAGCGGTCCTGCTGTCGCGCCGCCATGACGCGCGGGCTCTGAAAGCTCTGGAGGCCACGCCTGCGGCCACGATGAAGATTCGCGAACGAATCGCCGCCGCCGTCTCGGCGCGGATGGAGGCGGGGGCGCAGGACCTCGAGGCGGCCAAACTCTGCGCGGGTTTCCTCAGCCTGCCGACCAATGTCGACCTGGGCTTCAAGCTGGCGTGGGAGACGGCGGATCATCTCTGGCGCTGGGCCGGGGATACGGCGACGGACCAGAATCACTACTCCAAGCGGGCGATTCTGGGCGGCATCCTGATTCCGGCCCTGACGATGCGCTGGTTCGACGGACGCGAGGCGGCGGAAGCTTTTGTCGCTCGCCGCATCGAAAACGTCATGGCCTTCGAGAAGTGGAAGGCGGGCAAGGATTTCGACGCGCCAGTCCGCACGATCACCGAGGCGCTGGGGCGGTTGAGATACGGTCAGAAGGCCTGACCCTCTCCCGATGGGAGAGGGCTTGAGCGCGCGGCGGCGCAGCCGTCGCACTTGCGCGAAAGGGTGAGGGTTCCCGGCTTGCCGTCATCGCTCGCGGTCCGCACAGTCTTCTCATGACGAACTCGCGAACCGACCGTGCGCGGGCGTTGCGCCAGTCTTCCGGGCGTGCGGAGGAGCGTGTCTGGGCGGCTCTACGCGGAGGCAGGATCGACGGCCACAAGTTCCGGCGTCAGCATCCTGTCGGGCCGTACTTTGCGGACTTCGCCTGTGATCGGTTGCGCCTGATCATTGAGATCGATGGCGGGGTGCATCGGCTGGACGAAGTGGCCGCGCGTGATCTTGGGCGGCAGCGGGTGCTTGAGGCGCTGGGCTGGACGGTAATTCGCGTGACGAACGATCAGGCCTATGAGGAACCGGAGAGGCTGATCGAAGCGGTGAGGGGGCACGCGGGGCGTCTGAACGGGTGACCGCCGACCCTCACCCTTTCGCCTTAGCCAATCGCTATGCTCTTGGAGGCTCAAGCCCTCTCCCATCGGGAGAGGGTTTCAGAGGATGCGGTTGACGTGCGCCATCTTCCGCCCCGGCCGGGCGTCGTGCTTGCCGTAGAGGTGCAGGCGGGCATGGGGCTCGGCGGCCAGGGCGCGCCACTGCTCGACCTCGTCGCCCAGCAGATTGGTCATCTCGACGCGGGCGTGGGCCTGCGTCGGACCCAGCGGCCAGCCGACGACGGCGCGGACGTGCTGCTCGAACTGATCGCAGACACAGCCGTCCTGGGTCCAGTGGCCGGTGTTGTGGACGCGCGGGGCGACCTCGTTCACCAGCAGCTCTCCGCTGCCCATGTCGAACAGTTCGATGCCCATGACGCCGATGTAGTCCAGGCCGTCCAGAACGGCGGCGGCGATCTGTTCGGCGCGTCCTTGTGTGGCCGGATCGACGGCGGCGGGGGCGATGGTGGTCTTCAGCACCCCGTTCTGGTGGACGTTCTCGCCCAGGGGATAGACGGCGACGGCGCCGTCGCGGCCGCGCGCGGCGATGACCGACAGTTCGCGCTGGAACACCGCGGCGGCCTCCAGCACGGCGGGGCGGCGACCAATGGCGTCGAAGGCGGCCTCGGCGTCGGCGGCGTCGCGGATCCAGACCTGACCCTTGCCGTCATAGCCTTCGCGGCGAGTCTTCAGCAGGGCAGGCAGACCAAGCGCGCCGATGGCGGCGGTCAGGTCGTCCAGCGTGGTCACGGCGGCGAAGGCCACAGTCGGGGCGCCCACGGCGTTCAGATAGGTCTTCTCGTCCACCCGGTCCTGAGCCACGGCCAGCGCCGTCGGCCCCGGTGCGACAAGGGCGCCCGCTTCGGCCAGCGTCTCGACCGAGGCGGCGGGGACGTTTTCGAACTCAAAGGTGACGACGTCGCACAGGCGGCCCAGCGCCTGAAGCGCGTCAGGATCGTCATAAGGGGCGGTGATCTGGGCGCGCGAGACGCGGGCGGCCGGGCAATCCGGCTGGGGATCGAGGATCACCACGTCGAAGCCAAGGCGCGAGGCGGCCTGGCTCAGCATCCGGCCCAACTGGCCCCCGCCGAGAATGCCGAGGGTCGAATCGGGGGCCAAAGGCAGTTTCTCGGGCAACGGGCGCATCAGTCCTCGACGCTTTCGGCGACGGATTCGGTCTGGGCGGCGCGGAAGGCGGACAGGCGCTCGGCGATCGCGGGATCGGACAGGGCCAGAATCTGCGCCGCCAGAATCCCGGCGTTGGCGGCGCCCGCTTCGCCGATGGCCAGGGTGGCGACCGGCACGCCGCCGGGCATCTGGACGATTGACAGCAGGCTATCGAGGCCCTTCAGCGCCTTGGACTGGACCGGCACGCCCAGCACAGGCAGGTCGGTCATGGAGGCGGCCATGCCGGGCAGGTGAGCCGCCCCGCCGGCGCCGGCGATGATGACCTTGAAGCCCTTGTCCTTGGCCGTGGTGGCGAAGTCATAGAGGCGCTGGGGCGTACGGTGGGCGCTGACGACCTTGGCCTCCCAGGCGACGCCCAGTTGGTCCAGGCGGTCGGCGGCCAGCTTCATCGTGGGCCAGTCCGAGCGGCTGCCCATGATGATGGCGACGGAAACGGGCGGCGTGGAGGCGGTCATGCGCAAAGGCTCCCCATGCGGAAAGCGGCCCGTTACAGCACCCGCGTTGCGCCCGCAACCGAGGACGCTAGACTCATCACCGTCGCTGGGCCCTGAGTCGGCCGGAAATGCGACGCCGGAGCCCGCCTTGAACCACCTGGCCGAACAGACGACCGCTGCGGGCGCCGATGCCGATTTGCAGGCCGAGATCGCCCGCCTGCGCGCCGAGGTGGCGGCGCTGACCGAGCGGGCCGAGCGGGCCGAGGCTCTGGCTGATCATGACGTGCTGACGCCTGCGCTGAACCGGCGCGGCTTCATGACGGTGCTGGCGCGCAACCTGGCCTATTGCCGTCGCCACGGGGTCGAGGCGGCGCTGCTGTATCTCGATCTGGACGGGTTCAAGGGCGTCAACGACGGTCTGGGCCATGCGGCGGGCGACGCGGCTCTGATCGCCGTGGCGGAGTTGTTGCTGGCGAACGTGCGCGAATCTGACGCCGTGGGTCGTATGGGCGGCGATGAGTTCACCGTGGTGCTGATGAATGCGGGCGCTGAGGAAGGTCGCGAGAAGGCGCGGCGGCTGAGCGAGGCGCTGAACCGTGACGGTTTTGTCTGGGAGGGCGAGCGCCTGCCTCTGGGCGGCTCGTTCGGCGTGCGCGCCTTCGCCGGACAGGCGGATGCCGAGGTCTGGCTGGCCGAGGCGGACGCGGCCATGTGGCTGCGGAAAAAGGCGCGGCCCGAAGCGAGCCGCTGATGAATTGAAAAGGGCGCCGAGGTCAGCCTCGGCGCCCATGTTTCTTAGCCGTTCAGCAGGCTGTTGCGCCGGCTGTAGAGCAGGTAGACCGCCACCCCGATCACATTCCAGATGACGAAGTTGATCTGGGTCGAGGCGGGCAGGCTGAAGAACAGATAGACGCAGCCCGCGATGGCGATCGGTCCCACCAGCCACCAGACCGGAGCGCGGAACACGCGCGGGCGGCTCGGCTCGCGGCGTCGCAGTACGATCAGGCACAGGCCGACCGAGGCGAAGGCCGCTAGCGTCCCGGCGTTGGCCAGGGCGGCCAGGTCGCCCAGAGGGATGAAGCCGGCGATGATCGCCATCAGGACGGCCGTTCCCGCCGTGACACGAACCGGGCCGCCCGACCGCTTCGACACATGGGCCAGGCTGCGCGGCAGCAGGCCGTCGCGCGCCATGACGAAGAAGATGCGGCTCTGGCCGAACATGAAGGCCAGGATGACGGTCGGCAGGGCGACGACCGCCGCGCCCGCTATCAGGGTGGCCCACAGGTCCGAACCGACGGTGCGGATGATGTGCGACAGCGGCTCGGGCGACTTCATGAACTCGGTGAAGGGCATGGCGCCCAGCGCGGCGATGGCGACGGCCATATAGATGGCGACGCAGGCCACCATCGAACCGATGATGCCGATGGTCAGGTCGCGGGCGGGGTTGCGGGTCTCTTCCGCCGCCGTCGCTACCGCGTCGAAGCCGTAGAAGGCGAAGAAGATGATGGCCGCCGCCGCCATCACGCCGGTCTGAGCCCCGACCCCGTGCGAGAAGCCGTAGGGCATGAAGGGCTTGAGGTTCTCCGGATTGAAGTGGGGCAGGGCGATGGCCACGAAGGCGATCAGGGCGACGATCTTGACCACCACCAGGGCCGCGTTGATCGAGGCGCTTTCCTTGGTGCCGGCAACCAGCAGTCCCGCCACGGCGGCGACGATGACGACGGCGGGCAGGTTGACGATGCCGCCCTGGGACGGCGCCGAGGTCAGTACGGCGGGCAAGCCCATGCCGATGCCTTCCATCATGCCCGAAAAATATCCTGCCCAGCCGACGGCCACGGCAGAGCAGACGACGGTGTATTCCAGGATCAGGCTCCACCCGACCATCCAGGCCGCGCCCTCGCCCAGCGTGGTGTAGGAGTAGGTGTAGGCGGACCCCGACTCTGGAATCATGGTCGCCAGTTCGGCATAGGCCAGGGCGGCGCATACGCAGACGATGCCCGCGATGACGAAGGCCAGCATGACCGCCGGGCCCGCCCGCTCGGCGCCCACGCCGATCAGGGTGTAGATGCCGGTTCCCACGATGGCGCCGACGCCCAACGCCACGAGGTGAGGCCACGACAGGGTGGGCTTCAGTCCATGAGCCCTGGGCGCTGCGCCTCCCAGCGCAGGCAAGGCCTTGCGGCGTGTCAAGAAACTCATGCGTCTCCCCCGGACATTGGATAATGCCATTTTATGAAATGAGAATATTCGGATTAGCGGCGATATGGCGCAGCATTCTTAGATCGCCCTTGAGGTGCGTGCAGGGCATTGCCGAAAAAAAACGACCCCAAGACACCGTTTTTAATCGCTATCCTTAGATCATAAAATCAGAATTGCCGCATAAACAACGCTTCTTTCGCTCACCCGGCACAAAAACTCATATTTCGAAGAACGCATACGGTTATGGGGTTTTTCGGGAATTTTATTTCGGAAGGCGGAAAATATCCGAAACTCTTGCCCGCCGCGGGGTGCTAGCGAATTGGAGGTCTGGCTGAGGGGCCCGGCATGCGCTGGCAGGGGTCTGAAAGACCCTCGATCTTGGGAGGGATTGCAGCTTGCGGACTCGTTTAGAGAAAAAGTCCATGTTCAGGAGCGCCGGCGCGGCGTGTGCGGCCGCGCTTATGTTGGCCACGGCGCCGAGCGCAGTTTCAGCTCAAACTCAGGCTCAGGCTCAGGCGGCGCCGACGCGCGCCAGCCTGAATCCGGCGCCGGCGCGTCGGGCGGGCGAGGGATACGGGCCTTATCCCCTGATGGTGGTGCGCGGCGCCATGCTGATCGACGGCACGGGCGCGCCGCCGATGGGGCCGGTCGACATCGTCATCGAGAATGACAAGATCACGGACATCATTCAGGCCGGCTGGCCGGGCCTGCCGGAGCGCGAAGGCCGCCCGCCGCTGAATGCAGCGCACGAGATCGACGCGCGCGGGATGTACGTCATGCCGGGCTTCGTCGACGCCCACGCCCACGGCGGCAGCCCGCAGAAGGCGCCGGACCTTGAGTATGTCTACAAGCTGTGGCTCGCCCACGGGGTGACGACGGTGCGCGGCGTCAGCCTGGCGCCGCACGACATCGCCGTGTCGGAAAAGGCCCGCTCGGCCCGGGGCGAGATCGTCGCCCCGCGCATCTACAACTATCAGACCATCGGTTCAGGCTGGTCGCGGGGCCGCATCCGCAGCCCTGAGATGGCGCGCGAATGGGTGCGCTGGGGCGCGGCCAACGGCGTGGACGGCATCAAGTTCTTCCTGCGCGGCGACGAGACGCCCGAAGTGGTCCTGGCCGCCATCGACGAAGCCAAGAAAAACCACATGGGAACGGTCGCCCATATCGCCCAGCCCGGCGTGGCCCAGTTGAACGCCGAACAGCTGGCGGCGGCGGGCCTGGGCACCATCACCCATTTCTACGGCCATTTCGAATCTCTGCTGGGCGGGCGGACGATCCAGAACTATCCGACCGACTACAACTTCTACGACGAGCAGAAGCGGTTCGGCGAAGCGGCGGAGATCTGGGACGAAGTCGAGCCCGGCTCGCCGCAATGGTACGCCTATCTTGAGGCTCAAAAGGAGACGGGCGTCGTCTTTGACCCGACGATGACCATCTATGCCGCCTCGCGCGACCTGATGCGGGCGCGTAATGCGCCCTGGCACCAGATCTATACCCTCCCGACGCTGGCGGACTATTTCCAGTCCACGCGCGACAACCACGGCAGCTACTTCTTCGACTGGACGACGTCGAACGAGGTGGCGTGGCGCCGCTTCTATGAGCGGTTCATGCTGTTGCTGAACGACTACAAGAAGGTCGGCGGCCGGGTCACGGTCGGGTCGGACTCGGGCTTCATCTGGAAGCTGTACGGCTTCGGCTACGTCGAAGAGCTGGAACTGCTGCAGGAAGCCGGTTTCCATCCGTTGGAGATCGTTCGCGCCGCCACGATGGACGGGGCCATGACCCTGGCCGAGCCGACTGGCAAGGCGCCGACCTTCGGCATCGTGCGGCCGGGCATGAGTGCGGATCTGGTCATCACGACCGAGAACCCGCTGGCCAACTTCAAGACGCTTTACGGCACAGGGCATGAACGCTTGAGCCCTGAAAACCGCATCGAGACGGTGGGTGGGGTGCGTTGGACGGTGGCGCGCGGCGTCGCCTACGACGCGCCGGCCCTGCTGGCCGACGTGCGGGCCATGGTCGATCGGCAAAAAGCCGAACGAGGAGAGGCGCAAGGAGGGCGCTGATCCAACAACGGACGAGCCGGGCGCCGCCTAATGGGGAGGGCGCGCCCGTGCTTCACATCAAAAAAAACGAGGGGTGATTCAATGAGACTGTCTGCGTATCTGAAGACCGGCACCATGATCGCCGGTCTGGCCGTCACGGCCGCCGCCGCCCAGCCCGCCTGGGCGCAATCCGAAAGCTCGGGGACCGACCCGGAGGCCAGCGCCGTCGCCGACATCGTAGTGACCGGCTCGCGTATCCGCCGCCCGAACGTCGAAGCCTCGACCCCGGTCAACGTCGTCGACGCTCAGGAAATCGAGAACATCGGCGTCACCAACCTGATCGACGCCATGGCCCGACAACCGCAGGTCGGCCTGGGCGCATCGGCGTCCAGCACCACCAATACGGTGGCAGGCCAAGGACTGGCGACGCTGAATCTGCGCAACCTGGGAGCCAGCCGCACCCTGGTGCTGGTCAACGGTCGCCGCCATGTAGCGGGGTCGAGCGGCACCAGCGCCGTGGACGTCAACACCATCTCCAAGACCACCATCGCTCGCGTCGATACGGTGACCGGCGGCTCTTCGGCGGTCTACGGGGCTGACGCCGTCGCCGGCGTGGTGAACTTCATCACCAAGCAGGACTTCGAGGGCGTCGCCGCCCAGACCCAGTACGGCTCAGCCGACGGCCCGAACACCTACTATGGTTCTGTGGCGATCGGCCGGAACTTCAACGACGGCCGCACCAACGTCATGGCGGCCGCCACCTATGACAAGACCGAGGGCCTGTACCGGCACGAGCGCGACTACGCGATGAGCGGCTTGGCCTACATCCCGAACCCGAACAAGAAGAGCCCGGATGACGGCCTGCCGTCCTTCATTATGGCCCGGGACGTCTATACCAACATCACCAACGACAGCTTCACTCCGGTGATCGTCACCCCGATCGGCGGCAATGCGGCCTACAGCCTGACCTTCACGCCGGACGGCAAGCTTGTTCCTTTCGACCGCGGACAGGTTGTGGTGGACGGCAACGGTCGCCCGCAGAAGGTTTCCATCGGCGGCGACGGCTTCAAGTTCAGCGAAGACGCCCTGCGCACCCCGGTCGAGCGGTATGGGGGCGAACTGCAGATGCGTCACCAGTTCCAGCCGTCCGGAGACTTCATCACCGAACTGAACCTGTTCGCCGAGGGCAAGTATTTCCACACCGAGGCGACCAGCCAGCGCGAAAACGGCACCTTCGCCGGCGATGTGGAGGGCACGGCGACCGGAAACGCCTATCGCATTCAGGCCGACAACCCCTTCCTGCCCAGTGACCTGCGGGCCATGCTGACCGCAGCCGGTGTGACCAAGTTCGACATCACCCGTAACGACCGCGATTTCGGCATCCGTACCTATGAGAGCGTGTACGACACCACCCGCTTCGTCGCCGGCGTGGACGGCGCTTTCAGCAACGGCTGGCGCTTCGAAGCCTACGCCAACTACGGCCAGACCAAATCGGAGTTCACCAATTTCGATCGTCTGCAGAAGGAGTTCTATCAGTCGATCGACGCCTACCTGGATCCAGTGAGCAACACCATCGTCTGTCGGGACGACGCTGCCCGCGCCGCGGGATGCAAGCCGCTGAACCTGTTTGGCGCGGGCGTCGCTTCGCAGGAGGCGATCGATTACTCCTACATCCACACGGTGCGGAACGACATCACGCGCCAGTGGAACGCCGTGGCCAGCGTCAACGGCGAGTTGTTCTCCTATCCGTCCCTCTTCAGCGGGACCAGCCTGCCGGTCGCCTTCGCGGCGGGCGTGGAGTGGCGCAAGGAATATGCGCGTTCCGTACCAGACAAGCGCTCACAAGATGCGTTGATCTTCCAGAACGCCCAGCAGATCACCGACGGCCGATATGAGTCCAAGGAGATCTTCGGTGAGATCAACCTGCCGCTGCTGGCGGACGTTCCGTTCGTTCAGTACCTGGATCTGACGGCGGCCTATCGCTACCAGGACTACACCACCACGGGCGGCGACAGCAGCTATGGCGTCGGCCTGGAATGGACGGTCGACCGCAACATCCGCTTCCGCGGCAACTACGCCAAGGCCGTACGTTCGCCGAACATCAACGAGTTGTTCGGCGGCGGCAGCGAGGGCTACAGCCAGATCGAGGATCCCTGCGACGCCACGCGCCTGAACCTCGGCAACGCAGCCTCGAACCGCAAGGCGAACTGCGCGGCCCTGGGCCTGTCGCCGGACTTCGTCCAGTCGACCGCCACGCGCCCGGTGGTCAGCCAGGGCAACCCTGACCTGAACCCGGAAGAGGGCGAGACCCTGACCTTGGGCGTGGTTCTGACGCCGTCCTTCCTGCCGGGTCTGGCGGTCACGATCGACCACTACGATATCAAGATGAGCGACGTGATCGCCTCGCTGGGCTGGCGCAACATCATCAACAACTGCGTAGACAGCCCGAATCTGAGCAACCCGTTCTGCACCAGCGTGTCGCGCGGGGCCGACGGCAACATCACCAAGGTGCTGAACCAGGTTCTGAACGTGGCCGAGTACACCAACTCGGGCTGGGACGTCACCGCGTCGTATCGCACCGATCTAGCCAAGCTGGGGCTGCCGGACTACGGCTCGCTGTCGTTCAATGCGGCGGCGGGTTTCCTGGAAGACCTGACCTATGATCCGGTGCCGGGCGACGCCAGCGTGCGGGATGAACAGGCGGGCGAACTGCCCAATCCCAAGCGCCGGATGAACTTCCGCGTCACCTGGGATTATGACCGCGTCTCGCTGTCCTACGCCAACCAGTATCTGAGCAGCATGGTGCGCAGCAATCAGGATCCGGCAGGGGCCTATGAGCCTTACAAGGCGCCGTCCTGGCTGACCCATGACATCCGGGCGGAGTATCGGTTCGACAAGTTCTCGGTCTTCGCCGGGGTGAACAACTTCACCAATGAGGAGCCGCCGCAGACGCCGTTCACCTGGACCGGCACGTCGCTGAACACCGGGTTCAACGCCAGCGTCTACAACAACCTGGGCCGCTACGCCTACATCGGCGTGAACGCGCGCTTCTGATCCGCAAACAGGGAAAGCCGCCCGGCGACGGGCGGCTTTTCACACGGGGCGGCCTAAGCGGGCGTCCGCATGACTATGGGGGAGAAACTGATGAAGACCCTGACCGCATACAGCGCCATCGCCGCCGCCGTCGGCGTGCTGGCTTTCGCCGCCCTGCCGACGGCTGCGTCGGCCTCGGCGCCTGCCACGGCCACGGCGACGACGGCCAGCGCCCTTGACGCCCAGTTCCGCGCTATCGCCGACGAAGAATACGCCTGGCGCCGAAACGAGATTCCTTCGCGAGCGTCCAAGCCGACCCATCTGCCGGACGTCAGCGCCGCCACCCAGCAGCGCCGCCTGGCCTATTGGACCGAGATCCAGCGCCGCCTGAACGCCATTTCGCCGGACCAGCTGTCGCCGTCCGAGCGCACCAACTACGCCGTCTACAAGCACCAGATCGACAATTTCGTCGATGACGGCCGTCATCGCCTCTACGAAATGCCCTTCAACTCGGACAGCTCGTTCTGGTCGTCGATTTCGGGCATGGCGAATCAGACCTTCACCTCGGTGGAGGACTATGACCGCTACCTGTCCCAACTGCGCGATACGCCGCGCTATTTCGACCAGCAGATCGCCAATATGCGCGCTGGACTGGCGCGCGGCTTCACCCAGCCCAAGGCTTCTCTGGTCGGACGAGACGTCTCCATCCTGGCGGTGACCGAGCCGACGGATCCGCAGGCCAACCCGATCTACAAGCCCTTCATCGACATGCCGTCGACGATTCCGGAGGCAGACAAACAGCGCCTGCGCGCCGAGGCTGTTCAGGTAATCCAACAGCAGGTCGTGCCTGCGCATCGCACCCTGCTCAGCTTCATCCGCGATGAGTATGTGCCAGGCGCGCGCGACACCCTGGGCGCCAACCGCCTGCCGGACGGCGACGACTTCTATCAGACGCAGATCCGTCAATACACGAGCGTCAACCTGACGCCGGATCAAATTCACCAGATCGGCCGCGCCGAGGTGGCCCGCGTCCGCGCCGAAATGGAAGCGGTCATGCGCAGCACCGGATGGACGGGCAGCTTCGCCGACTTCCTCACCTTCCTGAAGACCGATCGCCAGTTCCAGTACGACAAGCCCGAGCATCTGCTCTGGCACGGCGCCTGGGTGATCAAGAAGGTCGACGGCAAGATGGGGCAGTATTTCAACCTGAAGCCGCGCGACACCTTCAGCCTGATTCCGGTGCCGCCGGCCATCGCGCCCTTCTATACGGCGGGACGCGGCGGCAACGGGGCGTGCTTGTTGAACACCTATGACCTGCCGTCGCGTCCGCGATACAACATCCCTGCGCTGACGGTGCATGAGTGCAACCCCGGTCACGCCTGGCACGGCGTGCTGCGTCGCGAGCACGCCGCCCTGCCGGAATGGCGTTCGCAGGCGGGGATCTCCGCCTTCGGGGAGGGCTGGGCGCTCTACACGGAAAAACTGGCCGTCGAGATGGGCATTTATGAAGACGCGTATGAGGATTTCGGGCGTCTGAACTATGAGATGTGGCGCGCGGCGCGTCTGGTGATCGACACGGGCCTGCACTCCAAGGGCTGGACCCGCGATCAGGCGGTCGCCTTTCTGAGCGAAAATACGGCCCTGTCGGATCATGAGGTCGGCACCGAGATCGATCGCTACATCACCTGGCCCGGGCAGGCCCTGGCCTACAAGCTGGGCGAGATTGAAATCGTCCGCCTGCGGCGCAAGGCCGAGGCCGAACTGGGAGCCGACTTCGATATCAGGGCTTTCCACGACCATCTGCTGGCTCTGGGCGTCGCCACCATTCCGGCCATGACCGCCGAAATGGAGGCCTTCATCGCCCAGAGCAAACAGGCGGCCGGGACGCGGCGCGCCGAGTAAGCGGCCGTTTTTCTGACAGGCGATCTTTCTGGCCGACGATTTTCTCCCAGGTCGTTGGTCTCCACCGCCTGCTGATCCATTGCGGATCAGCAGGCGGTTTGACAAAGTTGGAGTAGGGTAGATGCGTAAGGGGGAGCCGCGCATGAACACAGCGGATTACAAGTTGGATGACGCGGATCGCCGAATCCTGAGGGTGTTGCAGCAGGATGGGCGCATCACCAATCAGGACCTGGCGTCTGCCTGCAACATGTCGGCGTCATCGTGCTTTGAACGGGTGCGCCGCCTGCGGGAGCGGGGCGTGATCGTCGGCTATACGGCGCTGATTGATCCGAAGTTCGCCGAGCGGGAACTGCTGATCTTCATCGAGGTGCTGCTGGATCGCACGACCTCGGACATTTTCGACCAGTTTGCAGACCGCATCCGGCGCTCGCCGGAGGTGCTGGAGTGCCACATGGTCGCCGGCGGCTTTGACTATCTGGTCAAGGTGCGGATGAAAGACATGGCCGCCTATCGCGTCTTCCTGGCCGACACCCTGATCACCATGCCGGGCGTACGCGAAACACGTACCTATGCGGTGATGGAAGAGGTCAAGGACACCTCGGTCCTGCCGCTGTAGCGCGTGCGTTCCTGCTTCCCTCTCTCGCCGGGAGAGGGAAGCTGTCAGGCCCGGAAATTATCAGGCGATGATGTCAGGCAGGATGCGGTCTTGCAGCTTCACGATGTCATCGCGCAGAGCCAGCTTCTTGCGCTTGAGCCGGGCGATCATCAGCTGATCGGGCGCAGGCATATGGCCCAACGCCTCGATCGAGGCGTCCAGGTCGGCGTGCTCCTGCAGCAGGCAGGTCAGCTCGGCGCGCAGCGCCTCGTCTTCTTCGGACAGGTAAGGTTCGTCGTCGTTCATCATCAGGCCCCGGACCGGGCGATTATAGCTGAGCCAGGGTCAGGTCGGAAGCAGGTCGGCCAGGGTTCTAAGCCCCGGCCGCGGCACGACCCTGTCCCATAGCCGCGCGGCCTCGGCCATCGCGTCGACCGCCGGGCGCGGGGCGGCTGAGGCGGCGGGAGACAGGGCCTGAAGCCCTTCCAACAGATGCCGCTCGGCGGCCAGTTCGGCGGCCTTCACCTGCTCGCGCACCGCCAGACGGGCTTCGGTTTCGAGGTCCGGAATAGGTGTCTTGAGCGTGCGCCGCACCGCGCGCAGCGGCGCGATGGTCGTCGTCTGCCAGGCGCGCGCCGTGTCGCAGGCGGCCTCGATCGTCTCTTCGTCGGGGCGGCGGCCGGTGGCTGCGGTCCAGGCCGCCCACAACAGCAGGGGCACATTCTGTTCGTGATAGTCCTGCAGCGCCAGGCAGGCCTCGCTCACGCCCGGCGCGGCATAGGCGGCGCAGGCCCAGCTCCACAGGTCGTCGCTCATGCCTCGACCCCGCCCTTCAGCCCTTCCCAGCGGCGCACCGGCGCCCAATCCAGACCAAAGACGTCCAGCGCCCGGCCGACCGACTGATCGATCATCTGCTCCAGACTTTCCGGTCGGGCGTAGAAGGCGGGCAGGGGCGGGGCGATGACGGCGCCCATCTCGGCAAGGGCCGTCATGGTGCGCAGGTGACCCAGATGCAGCGGCGTCTCGCGCACCATCAGCACCAGCGCACGGCGCTCCTTCAATGTCACATCGGCGGCGCGGGTCAGCAGGGTCGAGGTGACGCCAGTGGCGATCTCGCTCATCGTCCGCACAGAACAGGGCGCGACGATCATGCCCAGGGTGCGGAAGGAACCGGATGAGATGGTCGCTCCCACGTCGTTCAGCCGATGAACCACATCGGCCTTGGCCGTCAGTTCGTCGGGGGTGAGATCCGTCTCCTGCGACAATGTGAGCAGGGCGGCGCGGGTGACGACCAGATGGCTCTCGACGCCCAGTTCGCGCAGGGCGTCCAGCACGCGCGCGCCATAGATGACGCCGGAAGCGCCAGAGATTCCAACGACTAGCCGAGAGGGCGCCGGCGCCCGAACGGTCGAGTTCACAACATCGGCCAAATTCGCCTCCAACCTGTCCGTGTCCGGAGCGGCGAGGGTCACTGCAATGTGATTCCACACCCCGTCGAACCGGGCGCTCAGTGTAGTGGTCCCTTACACATGGAGGCGCAAGCCATGACCATCGAGGCTCGTATTCGCGAACTGGGTAATCGGCATCGGTCGCTGGATGAGACCATCCAGCAGGAGATGCGCCGCCCCTCCGCGGACCCGATACACCTCAGGGAGATGAAGCAGCGAAAGCTGCGACTTAAGGAAGAGATCAACAGCCTGGAAGCCCGCGCTCACTGACGCCGCTTTCCATCTGAAAATGACGACGGCCCCGGAAGATCGCTCTTCCGGGGCCGTTTTGTATCGTTCGGCGGATCGAAGGGATCAGTCGCGCGGGCCGAACACCGATTCGGCAGTGGGCTCGGCGCCCATGCCATATTCTTCTTCGGCGTCTTCGACGGCGGCTTCCGGTTCGGGTTCGGCCTCGATGGGTTGCAGGACGCCGTTCTTGGCGTCGTCCTTGGCCTTCTTGTCAGCAGCCTTGCGGACCACTTCGTCCAGTTGCAGCTGACCGGTCAGGCCCAGCGTCACAGGGTCGACCGGCTTGATATTGGCCGAGTTCCAGTGGGTGCGGTTGCGTACGCTCTCGATCGTGGCCTTGGTCGTGCCAAGCAGCTTGGCGATCTGGGCGTCGGTCACTTCGGGGTGGTTGCGGACGAACCACATGATGGCGTCCGGACGGTCCTGACGGCGCGACACAGGCGTGTACTTCGGACCTGACTTGGCGGGCTTCAGCAGTTCGGCGTGGCGGCTGACCACGGCCTTCATGCGGTAGTTTTCATCGTTCTGGGCCTTGTCCAGCTCTTCGCGGGTCAGTTGGCCGTTGACGATGGGGTCGGCGCCGCGAATGTCGCGCGCCACGTCGCCATCGGCGATGCCGCGCACCTCCAGCGGGTGCAGGCCGCAGAAGTCGGCGATCTGCTCGAACGAGAGCGAGGTGTTGTCCACTAGCCAGACCGCGGTGGCCTTGGGCATCAGGATGTCGGTCATGGGCATGGATCCCGGCGGTTGCGGCCCGAAAAACGGGCGTTTGAATCGACGGCGCCCGACCTTTTCGGCCGGGCGCGATAGCCCACATATAGGGGATTTCGCGGCAAATGAAAACGTCGTCTGTCGTCGCCATACAGCAAAGGTTCATCTGTGATGATGAACATTCAGGGCTAGGGCGCGTTGTGCGCCGGAAGAGACCTCTAAGGAGACCGTGTCATGAAGAAGTTCGTGGTTGCAGCGGCAGGTTTGGTCATGGCGGCGGGCGGCTTCTCCGTCGTCAATGTCGGGACGGCTGAAGCGCAGGTTCAGGCCCGTGGCGCGCCGCGCGGTTCCTATGCGCAGAGCTGCACCGGCTCCTATGTGAACCAGGGCCGTCTCTATGCTGATTGTCGCGACATGCGCGGAAATGTCCGCGAGACCTCCATCGAGCTGGCGCGCTGCTCCAGCGACGAGATCGTGAACCGTGACGGCCGGCTGGCCTGTGGACGCGTGATGGGAGATTTCGAAAACAGCGGTCGGCCGAACCGTCCCGGCGGCGGCTGGGACAACAATCGCCCCGGTCAGGGCGGCGGCTGGAACCAGTCCTCGATCACCGTCTATCGCGACGCCAATTATCGCGGCCAGTCGATGAGCTTCCGTGACGAGGTTCCGAACCTGCGCAACCTGGGCATGAACGACGCGATCAGCTCGATCCGCCTGTCGCGTGGAAGCTGGGAAGTCTGCGAAGACGCCAATTATCGCGGGCGCTGCGAGGTCGTGCGCGGCGATATCCGCGACCTGCGCAATACGGGCCTGAATGACAAGATTTCGTCCCTGCGTCCGGCCCGCAGCGGCGGTCGCTGGTAAGCTGTAGCGACGGTTTGACGGATAGGGCGGGAAGCTTCGACTTCCCGCCCTTTTTCTTGATCAGGGCAGCAGCACGACCTTGCCGACGTGGGCGCCCGTTTCCAGGTGGGCGTGGGCGGCGGCGGCCTCGGCCAGGGGGAAGGTCGCCTCGACCTGCGCCTTGACGGCGCCGGATGCGACCCACGGCCAGACGGTCGCCTCGACGGCGGCGGCCAGCCGGGCCTTTTCATCGGCGGGGCGGCTGCGCAGGGTCGAGCCGGTCAGCACGATCCGCTTCAGCATGATCCGCATCAGATCGACCTCGGCCTTGGCGCCGGTGAGGGTGGCGATCACCACCCAGCGCCCGCCGGGCTTCAGGGCGTTGAGGTTTAGTTCGGCATAGGCGGCCCCGACCATGTCCAGGACCACGTCTGCGCCGCCCGCCTCCTGAATGGCGACCGCCAGGTCCTGCGCCGTCGCGTCCAGACTGACGTCGGCGCCCAGGGCGCGGGCGGCCTTGGCCTTGGCGGCTCCGCGCGAGGTGGCGATGACGCGGGCGCCCGCCGCCTTGGCCATCTGAATGGCCATGACGCCGATGCCGCTGGTCGCGCCGTGGAGCAGCAGGGTCTCGCCTGCCTTCAGCCCGCCGCCTTCGAACACGTTGGCGAAGACGGTGAAGGCGGTTTCAGGCAGGGCGGCGGCCTGCACGAAGTCGAGGCCGTCGGGGATCGGCAGGGCGTGGCGGGCGTCGACCACGGCGTATTCGGCATATGCGCCGCCGCCCAGCAGGGCGCAGACCCGGTCGCCGATCGCCCAGCGGGTCACGCCCTCGCCGACGGCCTCGACCTCGCCCGCAACCTCCAGCCCCAGAATGTCCGAAGCGCCCGGCGGAGGCGGATAGCGGCCCTCGCGCTGGACGATGTCCGGGCGGTTGACCCCGGCCGCACGCACACGGATGCGGATCTCGCCGGGCGCCGGGTCGGGCAGGGGGCGCGTCGTCAGGCGCAGGGCGTCGGCGGGGCCGCGTCCGTTTTCGATCTCAATGGCCTGCATGGTGAAGCCTCCCTTGCTTGCATTCCTGTTCAATGCGGCGTTCACATAGGCGTTCGTGTCTGCGATGGCCAAGGAGGCGAGGATGAGTTTTGAAGATCTGGAGCCCCGGCCGCAGCGCGGCGAGGCCCTCAGCGCCCTCGGCCGCGAAGACCTCGACCTCTATGCGGTGGACGAACTTCAGGAGCGGATCGCCGCCCTTGAAGCCGAGATCGCGCGTTCCAGGGCCGCCATCGACGGCAAGTCGTCGCAGCGCAGCGCTGCCGATGCGCTGTTCAACTTCCGCTGAGCGACGGCGGTTGGGGATGGTTTCGACGGCGCTCTGCCACAGAGGCGACTTCCGTGGCATGACGATTGCAGCCAGCGGATACATGAAATTCTTGGATGGACGCCTGTGACCGCCATTGAAGCCAATCTGAGCCGGGCAGGCCTGTCAGGCGCCGAGGTGCTGGATTTCGCGCGCTCTGAGTTGTTTGAGCGCACCTTCCGCGAAGGCATGGAGCTGGTCGAGGAGACCGCCGCCTATCTGGACGGGGACGGGCGCCAGGATTCACGCCTGCTGTCGCGGGCGGCGGCCCTGTCCTATGCGGGCGAGAGCATGAAGCTGACCACGCGGCTGATGCAGATCGCCTCGTGGCTTTTGGTCCAGCGCGCCGTGCGTGAGCAAGACATGAGCGCCGAGGCGGCGGGCGATCCCCGCTATCGCCTGGCTGACCGCCGCATGGAGACGGAACCGCGTCGCGGCGACCTGCCCATCGCCCTGATCGAATACGCCGTGCGGGCCGAAAAGCTGTACGACCGCGTGCTGCACCTGGATCGCCAGATGTATGTCGAGCCGGCGACGGCGCCGGCC
This sequence comes from Brevundimonas sp. S1H14, assembly GCF_047716865.1. Classification (NCBI taxonomy): domain Bacteria; kingdom Pseudomonadati; phylum Pseudomonadota; class Alphaproteobacteria; order Caulobacterales; family Caulobacteraceae; genus Brevundimonas; species Brevundimonas sp. S1H14. The sequence continues at coordinate 1,142,728 of NZ_CP136679.1, forward strand.
AATCCAGTGCAAAGCCAGATGGACATGCTGCGCGCCGCCTTCGGATAAGGTAGCGGCGCCTTAAGGCGTCACTTCGTCCGGGTCGATCGGGGCGTCGGCCACCACCTGCGGCAGGTTGACGGCGATGCCCAGGGCATCAGCCAGCTTGGCGTCGCGCTTATAGACGTCCTCGCGGAAGGCGACGCGGCCCTGGCCATCGACGAAGGCGGTCCAGTACAGCAGGCGCACGCCGATGTTGCGGCCGGTGGTCACCCGCTTGGTTTCGCCGCTGGCCTGCGCCTCGTCGAAGGTGGCCAGACGCGCCGGGTCGGGCGACAGCAGCAGGCGGGCGAAGCCGATGGCGTCCTGCACCCGCACGCAGCCGTGACTGCGCTGGCGCACCGACAGGTTGAAGGCCCCGCGCGCGGGCGTGTCGTGCAGGAAGATGGCGTAGCTGTCCTGCAGCTCGAACTTCACATTGCCCAGCGACGACTTCGGCCCGGCGCGCTGCACTACCCAGCCGTCGGCGTTGACGTACATGTCGTTGGCGGCGAGGTAGGCGGGGCCCTTCGGCAGGATTTCGCGACGCGCGATGCCCATCGGCACCGTCCACGGCGGATTGGCCACGACCGAGGCGAAGGGCTTTTCCAGGCTGGGGGTCTGGTTGGCGACGGTGCCGACGACGACGCGGTTGGAGTGAACCGGCTTGCCGTCCTTCCAGTAGACCATGATGGCGGCGGCGGTGTTGACCTCGATCCGCTCGGGATTCAGGTCGCGCTTCAGCCAGCGGCGGCGCTCCAGGTTCAGGGCGATCTGGCGGGCGCGATCCTCGGCCGTCGCGGTCAGCGAGCGCTGGGTGGCGCCGCCGATGCGGCCGTCGGCGCCCAGACCGTGGCGGGTCTGGAAACTGCGCACCGCCTGCTGCAACTCAGGGCCGTAAGCCAGATTGCCCTTCAGGCGCTCGGCGTTGGCGGCGCTCAGGTCGCCCTCAGCCGCCAGACGGGCGATCAGGGCGGGGATGCGCGGGTCGCTGGTTCCCGGCTCGATCGTGCCGCTGTTCAGGCGAAAAGCCGGCCAGCCGCCCTGACGGGCGATCCGGCGATAGCGGGCGTAACCGGCCGACAGATTGGTGTAGCCCAGATCCGTCGGGGGCAGGGCGTCGAACCACTGGCTCAGTTTGTTGGCGGCGACGGCGTCGACGAGGCCGCGCGGCAGGTCGACGCTGTTCTTCTGCATCTCCCACAGCTCTTCGACCGTCTCGGGCCGGACGCGGCCCTCGGCCAGAACCTTCGCATAGGCCAGGGCGGCGGCGGTGGTGCGGATTTCGGCCGTTTCGCGGTCGGCGGCCAGGCCGACGAAGTCGAAGAAGTCTCCGGCGGGCAGGCCGTGACGCTCGGCCCCGGCGGCGACTTCCTGAAGCACGCGCAGGCGGTCGGCGGTCCAGATGGGCTTGCCCTGGGTCAGCTGATAGACGGCGCGGACGTCGGCCTGCTGGGCGGCGGGCAGGCGCCCGGCCTGAGCGTCAAAGCCGGCGATGAAAATCTGCGGGTCGGTCGTGCGGGTCTGCGCAAGCGCTCCGCTTGCGGCCGCCAGCGTCAGGCTCGTCGTGGCGACGCCAAGGCCCAGTTCCCGTCGATTCATCGTCTGCAACTCTTGTGGTCCGATATCGGCCCGGACCCAACGTCCACGCCCCGGAGGATCGAACGCACCCATGTTAACGGCGTTCCAGGCAACAAAAAAGCGCCGGCCCGGGGACCGACGCTTTTGTGGCGAACATGTCGCAGCAAGCGTGGCTTACTTCTTGATGAAGCCGCCGAACTTGTTGTTGAAGCGCGACACGCGGCCGCCGCGGTCCATCAGGTGCTGGTTGCCGCCGGTCCAGGCCGGGTGAGACGTCGGGTCGATGTCCAGGTTCAGCGTGGCGCCTTCCTTCCCGTAGGTCGAACGGGTCTGGTAGGTGGTGCCGTCGGTCATCACAACAGTGATGAAGTGGTAGTCGGGGTGCGTGTCCGCTTTCATCGATCTTGTCCGTCTCTGCGCGACGACGATGCCGACCGTCACTGCGCGTAATTAGAGAATCCCGCCACGGAGCGCGACGGGAGCGAGGGGCGGCGTTTACACCGGGGGGCGATCCGGGGCAAGAGCGCTGCCATGACCCACGCCGAACCGCAACGTCACGCCCAACCGACAGGACAGCCCGAGGGCCGCCCCGGCGCCGGGGCCGTCCTGGCCGAACAGATGGATGAGGCGGGCGGCAAGCGCGCCAAGAGCCGCAACATCCGTCCGCTGGGCCGGTTGCTGCCCTTCCTGGCCCGGCACAGGCTGGACGCGGGCATTTCGGCGATCTGGCTGATCGGTTCGACCGTCGCCTCGCTGGCCCTGACGGCGACGGCGCGCGGCGCCATCGACCAGGGCTTCGAGAACGGCGGCGCCAATATCGACAAATGGTTCCTGATCCTGGGCCTCAACGCCATGATCCTGGGGCTGGCGACGGCGCTGCGCTATTTCTACGTGACCAAGACCGGCGAGCGAGTCATCGCCGACCTGCGCAAGGCTTTGTTCCAGCGCATCCTGACGCTGGACCCGGTCTTCTTCGCCCATATGCGGACGGGCGAGGTGCTGTCGCGTCTGACCACGGACATTCAGCTGGTCGACACCCTGCTGACCACCTCGATCAGCTATGCGCTGCGCAACTTCCTGACCCTGATCGGCGGGGTTATCCTGCTGTTTTTCGTCAGCCCGAAGCTGACCGGTTTCGTCCTGTTGATCGTGCCGGTGCTGATCGCGCCCCTGTTCATCTTCGGTCGGATCGTGCGCAAGCTGACGGTGAAGTCGCAGGACACCTTTGCCGGGGCCGTGGGCTTCGCCGGGGAAAGCGTCGACGCCATCGAGACGGTTCAGGCCTTCGGCCGCGAAAAGAGCGCCATCGGCCGCTTCGGCGCGGCGGTGGAGGAGGCGTTCGGCGTCTCCCTGAAGCGGATGCGGGCGCGGGCGGTGATGACGGCCATGATCATCGTCGTCATGTTCGGCGGCGTGACCCTGGTGCTGTGGCTGGGCGCGCAGGACGTGATCGCCGGGACCATGACGCCGGGCGCTCTGCTGCAGTTCGTGCTGCTGTCGGTGTTCGCGGCGGGGGCCGTGGGCGCGCTGGGCGAAAGCTGGGGCGACGTGCAGAAGGCGGCGGGCGCCATGGAGCGGATCGACGAGCTGATGCGGGCGACGCCTGCCATCGCGCCGCCCGCCAGTCCGGTCGCCCTGCCTCAGCCGCCGCGCGGCGAAGTGTCGATGTCGGCGGTGGACTTCGCCTATCCGGGCCGCCCCGACCTGCCTGCGCTGAAGGGCTTCAGCCTGACCGTGCGGCCGGGCGAGACGGTGGCTCTGGTCGGGCCGTCGGGGGCGGGCAAGTCGACGGTCTTCCGCCTGCTGCTGCGTTTCTATGATCCGCAGTCGGGCCTGGTGTCGGTCGACGGCGTGGACGTGCGCGCGGCCGATCCGGTCGCGGTGCGCAATCGCTTCGCCTGGGTGTCGCAGGAGGCGCTGCTGTTCTCGGGCTCGGCGCTGGAGAACATCCGCTTCGGCCGCGAGGCCGCCACGCTGGAAGAGGCCCGCGCCGTCGCCGCCGAGGCGCAGGCCCTGGGCTTCATCGACGCCTTGCCGGAGGGCTTCGACACGCCGCTGGGCGAGCGCGGCAAGAGCTTGTCGGGCGGCCAGCGCCAGCGCCTGGCCATCGCGCGGGCCCTGGTGCGCGAGGCGCCGATCCTGCTGCTGGACGAGGCGACCAGCGCCCTCGACGCCGAGAACGAACGTCTGGTCCAGGCGGCGCTGGATCAGGCCATGTCCGAACGCACCACCCTGGTCATCGCCCACCGTCTGGCGACGGTGCTGCGGGCTGACCGCATCGTGGTGATGGACGGCGGCCAGGTGGTCGAAGAAGGCACGCACGCCGAGCTGTCAGCCAAGGGCGGGCTGTATGCGCGCCTGGCCAAGCTGCAGTTTCAGGGGACGTAAAAGCTACCCTCTCCCGGCGGGAGAGGGCTTGAGCGCACGAGAGCGCAGCGATCGTTCTGGCGCGAAAGGGTGAGGGGCTTGTCCTATCAGTCGGCGTAAGCCGCCGCACAACGGCCTTCGGCCGACTTTGATCGCGAACCCTCACCCTTTTGCCTTACCCAATCGCCTCCGGCTCTTGGAGGCTCAAGCCCTCTCCCATCGGGAGAGGGAAACTAACGAGCCTCGACAGCGGCCGCGGGAAAGTCGCTGAACACAGCGTCGACACCTAGCGCGTAGATCGCTTTCAGCCAGCCCGTCAGGTCGCCGTGGTCAGCAGGCGCGTCGCCGATGCGATACTGCGCAGGCAGGAACACGTTCTCCGCTCTCAAGGTCCAGACTGCGACCTTCAGACCCGCCGCATGGGCGTCGGCCGTCAGCGGCGACGCCTCCAGCGCGCGACCCGCGTCATCGCGCGGCACCACCATCAGGTCCTGCACTCCAACCGCGTCAGCATAGCGGGCGATCTCGGCCAGCCCCTGCGGCGTCGCCATTTCGGCATAGGTCGCGCCGGGCCGGTCGGCGGGGCCGCCGTCCGCCTGCATCAGTTGCAGCAGCGGCGCGTCGATGCGCGCCTTCAACCGCTCCAGCGTCCCGACCTCGAAGCACTGGATCAGGATGGGAGCCTCGGCGCCGGTCAGACCGTGGCGCTCCAGCGCTGCGACGAAGGCCTCCTCCATCGGCTGGCCCAGAGCGGCGAAATGGCTGGGGTGCTTCAGTTCGGGCGCGACGCCGATGACGCGTCCGGTGCGGGCGCTGGCGTCGCGGGCGATGGTTACCACATCGTCGAAGGTCAGGATCGGCTCCTGCCCGTCGAAGGCGGCCGAGGCGGGGCGCAGGGCGGGCAGCCGCTCGCGGGCGCGCAGGGTCTTCATCTCCGCCAGGGTGAAATCTTCGGTGAACCAACCGGTGATTGGAACGCCGTCCACGTCGCGGGTGGTGCGGCGCGCAGCGAAATCGGGATGGTCGGCGACATCGGTGGTCTCGCCGATTTCGTTCTCGTGGCGGACGACCAGATGGCCGTCGCGCGTCATGACCAGGTCCGGCTCGATGAAGTCCGCGCCTTGGTCGATCGCCAGCTCATAGGCCGCGCGGGTGTGCTCAGGCCGCTCGCCTGAGGCGCCCCGGTGGGCGATGACGATGGGGCTGGGAGACGGCGTGGACATGGCCGGTTGGCTCGACGACAGAAGGACGGCGGTCAGCATGGCGGCGATCATGCACGAAGGGTAGGGACCGGACGTGACAGGCGCGTGATTACGACAGAGGCGGCGCCTCTTGCGAAGCGCCGCCCCGGCTGGCCCAGCCGACCTCCCCATGAAGGGGAGGCAGAATGCTGTCTTACGCCTCGCGCAGGATCTTGCGCAGCTTGGCCTGGATTTCGGGATTGCCCGCCACGATCTGCTTGCCGCTCATGGGATCGCCGTCCTGGTCGATGGTGGTGACGACGCCGCCGGCTTCTGTGACCAGCAGTATGCCCGCCGCCACGTCCCACGGTTGCAGGTTGCGCTCGAAATAGGCGTCGTAGCGGCCCGCGGCGACCCAGGCGAAGTCCAGCGAGGCGGCGCCCAGGCGACGGATGCCCGCCACGCGCTGGCCCACGGCGTGGATGTCCTTGATGGCCTGGCCGTGGCCCGTCTTGCCGATGAAGGGCAGGCCCGTGGCGATCAGGCACTCGGCCATGTCGGCGCGTCCGGCGATGCGGATGCGCGTGTCGTTCAGGTAGCAGCCCTTGCCCTTTTCGGCCCAGAACATCTCGTTCAGGACCGGGTTGTAGGTGACGCAGGCCACGATTTCGGCCATGCCGTCGGGATGCTTGCGCTCCAGGCCCACAGTGATGGCGAAGTGGGGCATGGCGTGCATGAAGTTTGTGGTGCCGTCGATCGGGTCGACGATCCAGGTGTGGGTCTTGTCGGTGCCTTCGATCATGCCGCGCTCTTCGCCCAGGAAGCCGTAGCCGGGGCGGGCCTTCAGCAGCAGTTCGAACAGGGTCTGTTCAGCCTTGACGTCGGCTGCGGTGACGAAGTCGCCGGGGCCCTTGCGGGACACCTGGAGCTGGGACACCTCGCCGAAATCCCGGAGCATCGGGCGGGCGGTCTTGCGGACGGCGTCCATCATGACCTGGAGCAGGGCGGAAGCGAGGGCCATAGGCGGTTCTCCTGATCCGTCGATCCTTGAAAGGCCTGCGGCCCGGATGGACGGAGAAGCAAAAGGGGCGCGGACCATCCGCGCCCCTGTAGTCATAACTTGCCCGGCCTTGGCCGGGAAACGAGACTTTTATTAGTCCGCGCGGCGGACGTATTCGCCGGTCGAGGTGTCGACGACGATCTTCTCACCCGTCGACATGAAGGGCGGGATCATGACGCGGATGCCGTTCGAGGCCTTGGCGGGCTTGTAGGACGACGAGGCGGTCTGGCCCTTCACGGTCGGCTCGGTCTCGACGACTTCCAGAACGACCTGTTCCGGCAGTTCCAGGCCGATCGGGCGCTCCTCGTGCGACTCGATGATGACCTTCATGCCTTCCTGAAGGTAGGGAATGCGGTCTTCGCCGACCCATCCCTTTTGCAGTTCGATCTGCTCATAGGACTCGTCGTCCATGAAGACGAGGGTTTCGCCGTTGTCGAACAGATAGGAGTAGTCGCGTTGTTCCAGCGTGACGCGCTCGACCTTGTCTTCCGAGCGGAAGCGTTCGTTCAGCTTGTTGCCGGTCTCGAGGTTCTTGGCCTCGACGTTGGCGAAGGCGCCGCCCTTGCCGGGCTTGACGTGGCTGGCCTTGGTGACGACCCACAGGCCGCCGTTGTGTTGCAGGACCATGCCGGGCTTGATGGTGTTGGCGTTGATTTTCATGAGAACCGTAGGGCTCGTTGCTGGGGGGCGGCAGGCGCCGACCGCCAGAGCGTGGCGCGCCAAATCGCCGCGAGCCCTAGAGGATAAGGCGAAAAAGGGCAATGGCGACGGCGTCGCTGCGTGTTGTTTCAGGCTGGGCTGTCCAGACCGCGTTCAGCCTGATTGGCCAGGCGCACGCCAATGCCGGTCGGAGCCGCCAGCTTGGCTGCGCCGGGGTCGAGCTTGCGCGCTTCATGGGCGAAGGCGGCCGCCAGCCCGGCGGAGGACATGGCGGCCAGAATCTGGGTCCAGCGCCCAGTCGGGCGGGCGGCCAGCCAGACCGCGTTGACTGTCTGGGCGACGGCCCAAAGGCCCATGGCGGCGTTGCGGCCGGGCCGGGCCGGAGCGTTCCATACGCGCAGAGCCGACAGGGTGGTGGCCGAAAAGACTGCGGGCAGGATCAGGCTGAACGGTCCGCGCGGCCGCTCGGTGATCGGGCCTTCGCGCTTGCGGGCCCCTGTCAGGCTGCGGGTCTGGGGGGGAACGGCGCGCGTGGCCACTACGGTGGCCGCCAGGGCGAAGCCGACGGTCAGCGCGGCGCCCAGGGCGACGTGGCGCCAGTCGCGGCCTTCGGCGTTGAGGAAGTCCGCCGCGTGGTCGCGGGCGGCGTCTAGGGCGTCGTCCATGCTGCTCATGCAGCCAGAACAACCGGGCGCGGCGGACGTTCCCGCCCTCTGGGGCCGCGCCCGGCCTTTGGATCAGTTGCCCGTGGCGGCGCCGTCGGTGACGATTTCCTTCATGGCCGACTGCAGATAATTCTGTGCGCCCATCAGCTGGATCAAGCTGTGCTGGTTCTCGAGGAAGTCCACATGCTCCTCGGTGTCGGCCAGGATCTTCATCAGCAGGTCGCGGCTGACATAGTCGCGGGCTTGCTCGCACTGGGTGACGGCGTCCCGCGTCGTGGCGCGGCTGTCGATCTCGAGCTGCAGGTCAGCGCCCAGGCACTCGATCGGGTCTTCGCCGACCTTCAGCTTGTGCAGGTCCTGCAGGTTGGGCAGGCCGTCCAGGAAGAGGATGCGTTTGATCAGCATGTCGGCGTGCTTCATCTCGCCGATCGATTCTTCGTAGATGACCTGACCCAGGTGAGCCAGGCCCCAGCTTTCGAACATTCGGGCGTGCAGGAAGTACTGGTTCACCGCCGTCAGTTCGTTGGTCAGCACCGCATTGAGGGTGCGGATGATCGCGGGATCGCCCTTCATGGTCGTCGTCCTTTAAAAGCAGCGGCGGAGTCGGCCTTGACGCAAGACCGAGCCTCGGAACCGCCCGTGACGACCTTCATACCACGGCTTTGCCGTCGCAGTTTATTTGCGAGTTTTTATCACTGCATTGATAATGCGAGTGAAATCCGCTTTCAAAACGGGCCTATTCCGCTGCGATGGCGAAGGCGGTCTGCTGTTCCTGGATCATCTGGCGCATCTCGCACACGCATTTGGCGCATTGCGGCGCGCACTGATGGCTGGCGAAGATGTCCTTGGGACGGTTCGCGCCCGCCTCGATGGCTAGGGCGACGTCACGCTGGCGAAGGCCGTTACAGTTGCAGACGTACAAGGCGAGGCACCCGGAACACTGAGAATGGCTCGCTATAGCATCTATTAAGGCGGGTGCAAATCATTCGCATGCGCTCTGCAACATTGACGGGGTGGGCGCCGAAGGGCAGGGCGGTGTCATGGCTCGTCAACCGCAAATTCCCGCCCGTCCGCCCTGCCGTCTGTATCTGATCACGCCCTCGGTCCTGCCGGATCTCGAGGCCTTCGCCGTCCAGTTGGAGGCCGCGCTGGCCGCCGGCGACTGCGCCGCCTTGCAGATCCGGCTGAAGGAGGCCTCGGACGACGCCATTCGCGCGGCCGCCACGCGGCTGAAGCCTGTCTGTCAGGCGCACGGCGTCGCCCTGATCATGAATGACCGGCCCGATCTGGCTCGCGCCACCGGCTGCGACGGCGTGCATGTGGGTCAGGAGGACGCCTCCCTGGCCGATGCGCGTCGCATGATGGGCGAGGACGCCATGATCGGCGTCACCTGCCACGACAGCCGCCACCTGGCGATGGAGGCGGCTGAGGGCGGCGCCGATTATGTGGCCTTCGGCGCCTTCTTCCCGACGTCGACCAAGGAGGTGGTCCATCACGCCGAACCGGACATTCTGACGATCTGGCAGGAAACGATGGAGACGCCCTGTGTCGCCATCGGCGGGGTGACGGTCGAGAACGCAGGCGGCCTGGCGGCGGCGGGCGCCGACTTCGTCGCGGTCAGCGCAGGGGTCTGGCTCTATCCGGATGGTCCTGCAGCGGCCGTGCGCGCCTTCAATGAGGTGCTGGGCGCCGCATCCTGAAGTCCAGCATCGATTTCAGAGGATGTTTAGGAACATGGATCAAGATCAGGCCCTGAGACTCTAGTTCTGGGCCGGATTGATGAGCATGAGCCGCGCGCTCCACAGGGGTGAGGTCGCACTGGAAGCGACAGCGAAGGGAGCGATCGGGGTTGAAACCCAGGTCCCGCCCAACGCCGATTTCTTCCGTCAGCCGCTGGCGCCGATACTGACGGCTCTGGGCGTCGCGATCCTGGTGGTGCTGGCGATCAGCTTCGCCCGCGCCAACGGACTGATCGCCGCCTTGTGGGGGGCAGGCGGGCTGGCGATGGCCGCCTGGCTGCGCAGCGGTCGCGGCCTGCAGTATGATCTGGGCTTCGGCGTCCTGGTCGCTGCGGGGGTTTTCGCCGGCGAGATCCTGGCCGGAAACAAGCTCTGGCTGTCCGCTCTGTTCACGCTGAGCAATGTGCTGGAGATCGTGTTGGCCGTCGTGCTGACGCGTCGGCTGGTGACGGGCCTGCATGTCGACAGCGTTCAGGGATTGACGCGGTTTCTGACCATCTGCGCCATCGCTCCCTTGCCGTCTGCGCTGCTGGCTTGTGCGGCGGTGGCGAACCTGGCCGAACAGGACTTCCTCGACGCCTTCCGCATTTGGTGGAGCGGCCACGCCCTGGGCTTCGCCGTGATCGGCGTTGTCGGGCTGAGCCTGCGCAAGGCGCACCTGCAACTGTTGAAACAACCGGCGCGGCTGGCCGAAGGTCTCGGCCTGGGCCTTCTGCTCGGCAGCGCATGTTATGCGATTTTTTCCCATCTCAGCTTGCCGTTCGGCTTCCTGCTTTTGCCCTTGATCCTGATTGCGGCGGTGCGGTTCCGCGTGATCGGGGCCGCCTGGGCTCTATTGGTGGTGTCGGTGGTCGCGATCGGCGGCACGATGGCCGGACACGGTCCCTATCACCAGTTCGGAGCCGAGGATCGCGCCTTGCTGGCGCAACTTCTGGTGCTGCTGGGCTATATGCCGATCCTCGTCGTCGCGGCCTTGCTGGAAGAGCGCGACCAACTGATGCAGCGCGCCAAGGAAGGCCGGTTACGCGCCGAACGGGCCTCGGCCGCCAAGTCTCGGCTGCTGGCCAATGTGGCTCATGAGATCAAGAGCCCCATCGGCGGCGTCATCGGCATCGGCGAACTGTGGGCGGGCGGCCATGTGGGCCAGGTGACGGACAGCCAGGTCGAGATGGCGCAGATGCTGGTCAAGACGGCGCGTCAGATCGAGGCGCTGACGCATGATCTGCTGGACGTGGCGCGCGCCGAAGCCGGGGCGGTCAAGGTCGACCTGCGTCCGACGGAGGTCAGCGGCGTGCTGGAGGATGTGCGCCGGTCCATGGCGCTGCTGCCCGAAGCGGAAGGTCTGCGGATCGAGGTGGCGGCGGACGGCGACGCCCTGGTGGCGATGGCTGATTCTCAGCGACTGACGCAGGTGGTCGGCAACCTGGCCAGTAACGCTATGAAATACGGCGCGTCGGGTGGAGTGGTCATCCTGCGCGCGGCATGGAGCGGCGACCGCATCCGCATCGAGGTGATCGACCGGGGGCCGGGGCTGTCGGAAGACAAACAGGCTCAGCTTTTCGAACCTTTCAACCGCCTGGGCCTGGACCGTTCCAGCATCGAGGGGCACGGCGTCGGCCTGACGCTGGCCAAGCGGTTGGTCGAACTGCAGGGCGGTGATATCGGCGTGCATTCCGTGGTTGGGGAAGGCGCTACCTTCTGGGTGGAGATGCCCGGCGTCTGAGACAGGTCCGCTGATATGGCCGCTTGACCCGGCGCGGCCCGCGCCGCCAATGTCGGGTCATGAAAGCTGCTATCGTCGCCCTGTCGCTTATCGCCCCGCTGGCGGTCGTTGCGACCCCCGCCGCCGCCCAGCAGGACCCGGACGAGCGTGCTCGCATCGAAGAACTGACCCGCCGCCTGAACGGCGCCCCGCCGGCGTCCCAGCCGCAATCGTCGCAGTCGGCGGCGCCATCCCGGCCCTCAGCAGCGCCGGTCGCTCAGACGACGCCTCCGCCCGCCGCGCGTCAGGATCCGGCTGAACGCGCGCGCATCGAGGAACTGACCCGCCGCCTGAACGGAGCGCCTTCGGCTCCGGCTTCAGCGCCTGCTGCCGCGCCACGGCCGACCACGGCTCCGAATCCGGCTCCGACACAGACGCCTGCGGCTCAGCCCCAGTCCGCTCAGGAAGCCCGATCTCGACCCGCGCCGACGCCGACTCAACCGCAGCCTCGGCCTGTCCAGGAGGCGCCGGTTCGCCGTCCGGCGACGGATCAAAGCGCGCCCGCTCCCGCTGCAGGCCCGTCTGTGTCGGCTCAGTCCGCGCCTGCGTCCGGCCCGCAAGGCCTGAGCGCGGCCGAGAGGGCTGCGTTGCCGTTCCGCATCGACCTGCCGCCGGGCTTCCATCTGGTCGAAGGCCGTTCGGGCCCCGGCGCTCACGTCTATTCGGCGCGCAAGGCGGGCAAGACCTATCTGATGATCTACGCCGGGCCTTCGTCCCAGTTTCCGATCTATGACGGGGAGCAGGTGACGGTCGGCGGTCGCATCTCCGTGGTGACGACCGAGGGGCTGCGGCGCATCGCTATGGAGCACCTGTTCCAGCGCTCGGGCGAACCCGCCGAAATCCACGTCTGGCTGATGGCCCAGGACGGCGCCGACCGGGACGAGGCCGAGCGCATCGCCCAGACCGTGGACCCGAGGTAGGCTAGTTCTCGGACCAGACGGCCAGTTCGTTACCGGACGGGTCGCGGAAGTGGAAACGACGTCCGCCGGGGAAGGCGAAGATGGCGTGGGTGACGGCGCCGCCCGCCGCCTCGACCCTGGCCTGCATGGCTTCCAGATCATGGGCGTACAGGATGGGCAGCGGCTTGGGCGTCATGGCGTCGGGCGTGAAGCCGCCGTCCAAGCCTTCGCTGAACGCCGCATAGGCGGGTCCGTAGTCTTGGAAGCTCCACCCGAACGCCTGGGCGTAGAAGGCCTTGTGCGCCGCCAGGTCCGTGGCGGGCAGTTCGAGATAATCCAGCTTGCCGTCTTCGCGCATGGCGAGTCTCCGAGAGAAGTAGAGAAGGACGCTTGCACGACGGCCGACTCTGCGCAAACCTGCAAATGGTTCGCAAATGCAGGAGTCGGCCCATGATTGTCCTGAGCGCCGGATGCGCTTCTCTGGCTTCGCTGATGCAGCGGGACGCTGATGGAAGGCGCGGGGATGGAGGGCGCGGCCCGGAATCGAAACGGGCGCCGATCGAATCCGACCGACGCCCGCGTCTGATCTCAATGAACGGCCCGGATCAGCGCGTCGTCTGGGTCTCGCCCGCACGCCACACGCGATAGCGCAGCTCGACATCTGACGGCGTGTAGACCACGACCGGCAGACGCGAGTTATAGCGGATCAGCGGCTGTTCCTGCGTCGTCACGAAAGCCTGACGTTCCGAGCCGGGAGGGCACCCCATCAGGGTGCTGGCCGCGTTCCCCAGAGCAGGCAGGACATAGTAGTCATATCCCCAGCCCTCGGCGGTGCGGGTTTCAAGGCGGCCGCCGAAGAACTGGCGGTTGCAGTCGACCGTCTGAGTCTTGCCCAGGATCAGTTCGACCTTCAACACGTCCTCGTCCGACTGGGCCGGCAGGTTGATGACGTGGCGCGTCTGGCCCGACGTCGCGGCCGGGAAGGCCTTGAGGTCAGCGGAACCGGCCTGGCCGGCGACAGTGTTGTCCTGGGGCATCACGCCTTCTGCCTGTGCGGTAGCGCAGGCGGAGAGGCTGAGGGCGGCTACGCCGGCGGCGAGCAGGGCAGGGAGTTTCAAGGGGGAGGTCTCCACAGTTAGCTTGACCGCCGACAACGTCGCAGGATCAGGCGAGTTCCACAGCCATGGCCACGGCCTCGCCGCCGCCGATGCACAGGGAGGCCACCCCCTTCTTGCCGCCGCGCGCCTGAAGCGCCGCCAGCAGGGTGGACAGGATGCGCGCGCCCGATGCGCCGATGGGGTGGCCCAGAGCCGTGGCGCCGCCGTTGACGTTCAGCTTGGCGCGGTCGATGCCCAGCTCCTGTTGGGCGATCATGGCGACGACGGCGAAGGCCTCGTTGACCTCCCACAGGTCCACGTCCTCGACCGACCAGCCAGCCTTCTTCAGCGCCTTCCGCATGGCCGGAACCGGGGCGGTGGTGAACAGGCCCGGCTCGTGGGCGTGGGCGGCGTGGCTGACCACGCGGGCGACGATGGGCAAGCCCAGAGCCTTGGCCGTGCTTTCGCGCGTCATGACCATGGCGGCCGCGCCGTCGGAGATGGAGCTGGAGTTGGCGGCGGTGATCGCGCCGTCCTTGACGAAGGCGGGCTTCAGCGTCGGGATCTTGGCCGGATCGGCCTTGCCGGGCTGCTCGTCCTCGCTGACCGTCACCGGGCCCTTGCGGGTGGCGACCTCGACGGGGACGATCTCGGCCTTGAAGGCGCCGGAGGCGATGGCGTTCTTGGCGCGGGTCAGGCTCTCGATGGCGTATTCGTCCATCGCCTGGCGGGTGAACTGATACTGGGCCGCTGCGTCCTCGGCGAAGACGCCCATGGCCTTGCCGGGGGAATAGGCGTCCTCCAGCCCGTCCATCATCATGCTGTCGACGATGACGTCGTGGCCGATGCGGGCGCCGCCGCGGTGCTTGTTCATCAGGTAGGGGGCGCCCGTCATCGACTCCATGCCGCCCGCGACGATGACATCGGCCGTCCCCGCGAGCAGGGCGTCGTGCGCCATCATGGCCGATTGCAGGCCCGAGCCGCACATCTTGTTCACCGTCGTCGCCTCGACGTGTTTGCCGAGCCCGGCGCCGATGGCGGCCTGACGCGCAGGGGCCTGGCCCAGACCGGCGGGCAGGACGCAGCCCATGAAGATCTGCTCGACCTTCTCAGGCGCGACGCCTGCACGCTCGACAGCGGCCTTGACCGCGACGGCGCCCAGATCAGTGGCCTTCACCGGCGACAGCGCGCCCTGGAAGCCGCCCATCGGCGTGCGGGCGAAGGAGCAGATGACGACGGGGTCAGAAGCGGCGGTCATGGCGGACGTTTCCGTAAGTTGAATCGTTTCGAGGGGGATTAGGGGAGGCGAAGGCCTGCTGGCAAGCGGCGCCTCACAGCAGCTTGTGGCGCTTCACAATAGCTTGCGGCGCTGGCGGGCCAGGGCCAGCGGGCGGCCGTCGGCGCCCCAGGCGATCGCTTCATCTACCGACCACCCCAGGCCGTGATCGAGCAGGCGGTATTCGAAGAAGGCCCAGCCGTCGGGCGCGCTGTCCGGCGTCGGATCGGCCAGGAAGTCGCAGCGCAGATCGACCGTCGTCATCATCGGCGGCGCCTTGAAGGCCGTCCAGGCGGGTGGATAGAGGGCGTCCAGCAGGTAGCACATCCGAAGTTCGTCCAGCGGCGCGCCGTCCTTCACCCGCATCCAGACCCGCTCGACGACAGGCCTGCCCTCATTGCCGCCCAGGATGTTGGGGCCGTCGTCGAAGCGATAGTCGACGTGCTGAGAGAAGCGCGGCGCCATCGGGCCGCTGATGCCCGGCGCGTCCTTCAGGCTGTCCAGCGAGGGCGGCGACGCCAGAAGCGGCGTCAGCGGCGTGGGCGTCGCGCCGTCCGCGCCGTAGGTGGCGCTGGCGTGGTGGGTCAGCTTCGAACCTTGGCCGCCCTCGACCACGGCATAGGCGACGTTGCGGCCGCCCCTCAGCATCCGGGGCCGAAACTGCAACGACTGGCCGTAGCGGGCGGCGGCCAGATACTGGACCGTCAGACTGCGCAGCGGCGCCTCGATCCCCAGGCTCTGACGCATGGCCCCGGCGCACAGGGCCGCCAGCAGGCCGCCGAAGGGGAAGCCCGCTTCGGGCGGGGCGCTGATCGGGCCGTTGGAGAATTCGCCGGAAAGATGGGCCGCCAGAACGCCGTCATCTTCAGGCGTCAGGCGAAAGGCGGCGTGGATCAGGTCGGGTTCGGTCATGGCTCTCATCGAAAAGCGGAGGCGGAACCTGCGACGGCGCCGCCTCCGAGTCGAGGGAAGGATATGGCCGGGGGCGGCCATGTCCGTTGCCAATAGAAACTGACTGACTGCGTCGCGATTGGCAACCCTTGTCAAAAGCCTGACGGAGCGTCACTTTCAGTTGTATGGGACGCACCGCCGACTATTCGCGCCAGAGCTGCTCGGTCGCCGCCACCCTCGAGGTGATCGGCGACCCGTGGACCATGCTGGTCATCCGCGACGCCTTCAACGGCGTCCGCCGCTTCGAGCAGTGGCAGGAGCGGCTGGGCGTGGCGCGGAACGTTCTAGCCGCGCGGCTGAAGTCGCTGGTGCATCACGGCGTGCTGGAGCCGCGCCCCTATTCCGAACGCCCGCCGCGCAACGAATATGTGCTGACCGCCAAGGGCAAGGATCTGTACGGGGTCCTCGTCACCCTGCACGCCTGGGGCGAGAAGCACGTCTATGGCGACGAGGCGTCGGGAATCGTCCTGCGCCACAAGACCTGCGGCCATGACCTGAAGCCGCGTATCGCCTGCGGCTGCTGCAATGAGATGGTTCGACCGCGCGAGGTGGAGGTGGTCTTCACCGAGAACCGACCGACCGTCGGCGAGGTCATGCCGACCAAGGACGAAGCGGCCTGAGAGGCCACGCCGGCGGAGGCTGGCGGAATGGCCGATCAGCCTGTCTTGTGCTGCGAGACGTCGTCCGAGCCGCCCATGCCCATGCCCATCCCCATGCCCATCCCCATGCCCATGCCGCCCCCTCCGCCGCCGGAGCCGCCGCCCTTGGCGTCGTCGCGGCCGCTCTTGCTTCCTGACGGGCGGGCCGGACCTTGCGGCGGAATGTCGAGGCTGCGCGGGACGGGGGTGAGGTCCAGAGCGTTGCGGATGAAGTCTCGCAGGGAGACGACCAGGGCGTGGGTGCGCACAGGCCGCCCGGCGACGAGGTCGCGCGCGGCCTGCTCGGCCAGGCGCACCTGGTCTTCCGTCCCCAGCAGGATGATGTCGGACAGGGCCGATTCAACCGCATCGCGGATGCGGCGGGCGCGGTCCGAGCGTTCGTGAGCGGCGGCGTCGTCGTCGCCAGCGCCGCCGCGCCGGATGTCGCGCATGTGGCGGGGATCGACGCTCAGATCGCCGGTGAACGATCCGCCCAGCACCTTATAGGCGGCGATCAGGGTGCGCAGGCGCTCGTTGATCTGGCGGTTCATCCGTTCGCGCCGCTGCTGGATGGCGAACATCATCATCAGCCGTATGCCCATCCCGATCAGGGTGACCAGGGCCAGGCCCAGCAAGGTGGCGAACAGGCTCTGCCATGAGCTGAAGTCGATGCCGCGCAAGGGCGTTCTCCCGTTGGAAATCCATCATGTCCGCTCAGGCGGGGCGGGAGCAAGAGCGTCTCTGTCCGACCGATGCTGCCGCTTTCTGACAGCAAGTCTGTTAAGCTTGCGGGGTGTCGCGCTCCGAACGTCTTCTTGATCTTCTCAACACCCTGCGGCGCCATCGTCGGCCGGTCAGCGGCCGCGCGCTGGCGGAGGAGACGGGCGTTTCCCTGCGCACCCTCTATCGCGATATCGCCAGCCTGCAGGCGCAGGGCGCGACGATCGAGGGCGAGCCGGGCGTGGGCTATGTGCTGAAGCCCGGCTATATGCTGCCGCCGCTGATGTTCACACCGGAAGAGATCGAGGCCCTGGCCCTGGGCTCGCGCTGGGTGGCCGAGCGGGCGGATGCGCGATTGCGGGATGCGGCGTTGAGCGCCCAGGCGCGGATCGCGGCGGTGCTGCCGCCGGATCTGCGCGACGAGATGGAGGCCTCTGCCCTGTTCATTGGACCGGGCGCGGCGATCCCCGCCGATGCGGTCGATCCGGCCCATTTGCGCAAGGCGATCCGCATCGAGCGAAAGCTGAGGCTGAACTATCGCGACGAGGCGGGCGCGGCGTCGGAACGGGTCGTCTGGCCCTTCGCCCTGGCCTTCTTCGACCGGGTGCGGCTGCTGATCGGCTGGTGCGAGCTGCGCGGCGACTTCCGCAGCTTCCGCACCGACCGCATCGTCGAGGCCGAGGTGCTGGAGGCCCGCTATCCCACGCGAAAGGCCGTGCTGCTGAAACGCTGGCATGAGGCGTGCGAGCGGCAGGGGCCGCCGCGATGATGCTGACAGAAACTGGCGGCAGGCCCGACTAGGTTCTCCTTCTGTTCAGACAGGTGGAGGGACCATGACCATGAGCGACGACATTGTGCTGAACGTGGCCGATCCGGACGCCAGCGCGCGTTTCTACGCCGGGCTGCTGGGTCGACGACCGGTCGAGGCGGGGCCGGACCATGCCGTTTTCCTGCTGGCGCCGGGGCGGAGACTCAGCCTGTGGCGCGGTCGAGGCGGAACCCAGGCGGACCTGCGCATGGAGGCTCCCGGCGTGGTGGATGAACTGCACATCGACTGGTGGGACCGGGGCGCGCGCATCATCCTGCCGCCGACAGACATGGACGGCGGCCACGGCTTCGTGGCGCGCGACCCGGACGGCAACTGCCTGCGGGTCTATGCGGTCCGTCAGAACCGTCACCCTCGGGCTTGTTCCGAGGGCCCATGGCGGACGTGTGCGTGACCTGAGCGGCTCCGCGCGGCTTGCAAATTTAAGGAGGTTAGACCGCCACGGCCTCGGTCGACTGGATGAAACCGCCGCCCAGGACCCGTTCGTCGTCGGCCGGATCGTAGAGGACGCAGGCCTGGCCGGGGGCGACGCCTTCCTCGCCCTGATCGAAGACGACCTGAATGGCGTCTTCCATGAACGCCAGATGGGCCGGGGAGGGCTGGCGTGTCGAGCGGACGCGGGCCAGCACCGGGGCGCCGTCGCGGGCGGCTTCCTCGATGGTGGCCTGATCGCCCAGCCAGTTGGTTTCCTCCAGCGTCAGGCGCGCGGTCAGCAGGGCTTCGCGCGGGCCGACGATGACGCGGCGGTTGTCTGGGTCCAGCTTGGTTACGAACAGAGGCTCGCCCACAGCGACGTTCAGCCCCCGGCGCTGGCCGATGGTGTAGTCGGTGATGCCCGAATGGCGGCCCAGAACCCGGCCGTCCATGTGGACGATGTCGCCGGCCTCACGTCCCTGTGGCCGCAGCCGGTCGATCAGGGTGCGATAGTCGCCGGTCGGCACGAAGCAGATATCCTGGCTGTCCGGCTTGGACGCGATGCGCAGGCCCAGCGACGCGGCGACGCCTCGCACCTGGGGCTTTTCCAGATCGGCTAAAGGAAAGCGCAGATAGTCCAACTGATCCTGCGTCGTGGCGAACAGGAAGTAGGATTGGTCGCGCGAGTGATCGACCGCCTTCCTCATCTGCGAGCGGTTGCCGTGGGTGGCGCGGCGAACGTAGTGGCCAGTGGCCATGGCCTCGGCGCCCAGATCGCGGGCGACGTCCAGCAGATCGCGGAACTTCACCGTCTGATTGCAGCGGATGCAGGGGACCGGCGTCTGGCCCTTCAGGTACGAGTCCGCGAACTGGTCGATCACCGCGTCCCTGAAGCGGTTTTCGTAGTCGAGGACGTAGTGCGGAATGCCGATCAGGTCGGCGGCCAGACGGGCGTCGTGAATGTCCTGACCGGCGCAGCAGGCGCCTTTCTTCTTCAGCGCCTCGCCGTGGTCGTAGAGCTGAAGGGTCACGCCCACGACGTCATAGCCCGCCTTGTGCAGCAGGGCGGCCACGACGGTGGAATCCACTCCGCCGGACATGGCGGCGACCACGCGCGCGCCCTGCGGCAGGCCGACGGCCTGTCGCACGCTCTCGATCGCGGCGTCCATGTCGGCTTGCGACATGGGGGCGATATCGGGAACGGGGCAGAGGATGTCGTCGGTCAGGGCGTCCATGGTCATCGCCGCCATTTAGGCCTTAAGGCGCGCGATTTCGAGGCCTGGCTTCAGAGAGATGGCGACTTGTCGTTCCATCCGCCTCGACCTTCACCAGAAAACGGAACCAGCGCGGGGTTGAATCTTGCGGATGGAACATCTGGGCGTGGCCGAAGGCGATGGCTTTTTCCGCCTGGCCGCACGGGGGCGGCGGGCCGTTCACGATCTCGCATTGCGTGGCGAGAGCGTCTGTCTCTCCGAGACATTCCAGCCAGACAACGGCTTCCTGCGGGATACATTGGGCGGCCGGACGAGCGGCTGCGCATCCGCCGAGAAGCAGCGCGCTCGCGAGGATTGGACCTGAGACCTTCACCGCGCTGAACTCCAGACATGAAAAAGACCGCCCCCATTCAGGAGCGGCCCATGATCATGCGTCAAGCCGGGCAGGCTTAGTCGCGATAGCTCTGGATGCGCGTGGTGCGCAGGCCCTGCATGCCCCATTTGTCGATGGCCTTCTGCCAGGCCATGAATTCCTCGGCCGTCAGACGGTACTTCTCGAGGGCGTCCTCAAGGCTGATCAGCCCACCGCGCACGGCGGCCACGACCTCGGCCTTGCGCCGGATGACCCAGCGGTTCGTATCCGACGGCGGAAGGTCGCGCAGGGTCAGGGGCGTGCCCGTCGGCCCGACCACGTACTGTTCGCCGTTACTGTTAAGGCGTCGCTCTTGCAGCATGGGCTTTAAGCCTCTCTCACCACCACCATAGACGCGCAGGCTAGGCCCCCGCCCGCTAAGGGGCGTTTAAGCGTCGTGGTGAAGGAATGGCTAAGACGCATCCGGCCGATCCGACGCGTTCTGCGCCGGCTAAAGGAAGGATTCATCGAGTCTAACGAGACCTTGCTCATGGATTCCTGTTAGCCGATCAGCGCTTGATGTTGATCAGCTCCGCCAGCATTTCGTCGGCGGTGGTGATGATCTTAGACGAGGCCGAATAGGCGCGCTGGGTGGTGATCAGGCCGGTGAACTCGGTCGACAGGTCGACGGTCGAGGCCTCCAGCTGCTGGGCGCCCAGGAGGCCTGCGCCGCCCGTGCCGGGGGCCTTCAGGTTGAAGGTGCCGGAGTTCTGGCTGACCCGGAAGGCGTTGCCCGCGACTTCGGTCAGGCTGTCGGCGCTGGGGAAGGTGGCCAGGGCGACCTGGGCGATCTTGCGCATGACGCCGTTGTCGAAGATGGCGGTGACGAAGCCCGCCTCGTCGATCTTCACCTCGGTCAGGTTTCCGAAGGCGGTGCCGTTCGTATAGGTGGCCTGGACGATGGAGGTGCTGTCGTACTGGGTCAGTCCGCCCGTCGAGGCGCCCAGGTCGATGCTGATGGTCTGGGCGGCGACGCCAAGATCTGTGGCCCAGAGAACGTCCGGCGTCGGCGCGCCGGGGGTCGGCGGCGTCGGCGGCGTCGTCAGCGACGCTCCCATGGTGATGGTGGCGTTGGTCGGATCCGGGAACAGGGCGTTCGGACCGGTAAAAGACGTATCAAGCCGGCCGTCCTGGGTGAATTTGACGATACCGCTCTTGATCGGCGCATTCGGCGTCATGAGGGTGCCGTCTGCGTTGATCACCGAACCGTCGGGCGCATAGATTTCCGCGAACCATTCATTGGGGTTGGGTCCCTTCAGGAAGGCGACGGTGAGGTTCTGCTGGCCGCCCTTGGAGTCCGACACCGGAATGGAGATTTCAAAATTGGGCTTCACCCCGACCGCCGGCACGGCGTCCGCCTTATAGGCGGCCATTGTTTCGCCAGCGCCGTAGCGCGCCAGTTCGGCCGCATCGGGCTCGGTGCTGGACTTCAGGTTGGCGTTCAGGCTGACGCGGGTCGTGGGTTCGGCGGCGCCGCCGACCGAGCCGACGTTGATGGTGCGCAGGCGGCTCATGTCAGACGGGTCGGCGTTGACCGTGCCGTCGCTGGCGACCGGCCAGCCCTGCAGATACAGGCCCGAGGTGTTCTGCAGATAGCCCAGGTCGTCGATCTTGAACGCCCCGGCGCGGGTGAACAGGCGCGCGTCCGACAGGGTCAGGTTTTCGGACTTTTCAGTCACGACGAAGAAGCCCTGGCCCGCGATGGCCAGGTCGGTGCCCGAGGTGGTGCGCTGAAGTTGTCCCGCCTGGCTGATGAAGTGACGGGCAGTCGCCTGCACCCCTCCGGCCGAATAGCCGACGCCCTGTGTCTGGGCGTTGACGACGGTGGAGAACTCCGTCGCCGCACGCTTGTAGCCGACCGTGTTCACATTAGCGATGTTCTGCGAGATCGTCGAAAGGGCCGCGGCGTTCGCGGTCAGGCCGGACACGCCGGCCAGCATGGCGCCGTTGATGCTCATGGCTGGGGTTCCTTACGAGAGAAGATTGAAGGGGTTGAGTTTCGAGGCCAGGGCGCTGAGCGCGCCTGCGTCCTCGTCCGGATCGGGTTTGGCGGCGGCCTTTTGTTCTTCCAGCGCGATCAGGCTGGACACCGGCATGATCGACTTGCCGATGACGACGAAGGGGGTGTTGTCGTACATCTCGACCCCGGTGACGCGGCCGCGGATCAGCACCTGGCTGTCGACATCCTTGCCGGCGCCGTCCTTGGCGACGACCTTCAGCGTATAGACGCCGCCGTCGTCCACCTGACCGCCGCCGGTGGTCTTTCCGTCCCACTTGAAGTCATGCAGGCCGTTGGTCTTGTCCGGCGCCGGGCCGCTCCAGACCGCCTTGCCCGAGGCGTCCAGCACCTGAAGCGTGGCGTCGGTCGCATCGGCCGCCAGTTCATAGCTCCAGCTGGCTTCGCCGTCCTCGAAGCGGGTGGCGGACCAGACGGCGGTGGCGTCCTTGCCGATATAGGGCGCGGCGCCGGTCAAGCCGTCGCCCTGCTGAGCCTTCAGCAGACCGGTCAGCAGGTCGTTGGTCAGCAGCTGCTGCTCGACGCCCGCCATCTGCGTCAGCTGGGCGGTGAATTCGTTGGAATCGACCGGCGACAGCGGGTCCTGGTTCCTTAGCTGGGTGGTCAGCAGCGACAGGAAGGTCTGGAAGTTGGAGGCCAGCATCTGGCCTCCGGCGTTCACCCGGCCTGCGGCGTTGTTGGTGGAGACGGCGTCAACCATCGTCAGACCTTCAGATCGACGCGGTCAGGCGTCAGGGAAAGGGACGTCCAGGCGCTGGGCGGCGGAACGAGGGAATCGGCCTCTGCGGCCAGGCGGGCGGCGCCGGTGAAGGCGCGGCGGTCGGGCTGGCGCTCAAACGCGCCGCCGCCGAAGCCGGACGAGGGGTCGCGCTCGGCGAACTCCAGGTCGTCGCTCGACAGGTGCAGCCCCGCCTCCATCAGCTGGCGACGCAGTTCATCGGCGCGGGCGCGCAGGTCGGCGGCGGCGGCCGGGGTGTCGAAGGCCAGACGGGCCGTGACCTGACCGTCGGACTCGATCTCAAGGCTGACATCGACCCGGCCCAGACCCTCGGGCGTCAGCGCCATGTCGAAGCGGGTCGAGCGGCCGTCCAGCTTCTTGATGATCTGGGCGGCGATCTGGGCGGTGGTCTCGACCGTGGCGCGCGACAGATGGGACAGGCCCAGATCGCGTGGCGCGGCAGACTCCTGCGGCGCGGCCGTTTGGGCGGCGGCGGGCGGCTGGACCGGCGCGTCCGCGTCGGCGGCGGGTGGGGCGGGGGCGGGCGCCGGCGGCGTGGGGAGCGTTGCGGCTGTAGTAGGGCGAGCGACGGCTCCAGCTGCGACGGTCGCCGGAGCATCGCTTGTCTTGAGACGGTCGGCCGCCGACAGATCGGAGCCGCCTTCCGTCTGCGCCGCAGCCTGAACGACTTCACGCGCAGAGGCCAGGCGCTCGCCCGCGCCGGAGCGGAAGCCGGTCACGCCCGGCATGGCGGGGGAAGGACCCGAAGGCGAGGGCAGGGGGGAGCGGTCGGGCGTCGAACCTTCAGCCTGCGTCTCGCCCTCGGCGGGCGCGGCTTCGATCGGGGCGTCAGATCCTGCGGGGAGGGGGGCGGCCGCCTTGAGGGCGACGAGCGGCGCGGCGGCGGGGCTGAGCGCGAGCCCGTTCGCAGCGGGCGCTACCGGGTTAGCGGGCGCGGCGAATGCGGACGAAGCCGCAGGTGCGGCGGCCGCGATAGCTTCTGCGCCCTTCGTCTCGGCTTCGGTGGACGACTTCGCCATCTTCTCAGAAGCGGGTTCTTCGGCCCCGGCGTCCGTGTTCAGCGGGGTGTCGTCGCCTTCAATCGTCAACGCCGGTGCGCCGGCCGCAAGCTGTTGAGGCTCGGGCGTCGGGGCGAACCAGACCGGAATCATGGCGACGGCCGCGCCCATGTCGTCGGGCTCAGTCTGCGCGGCGGGCGTCCGGACGGACGGCGGAGCGGCGGCTGGGGCTTCGGGCGTCTCTTCCTTGAGCATCAGGTCCGCGAACATGGCGCTGTCCGTCGCCGCCTCGATCGAGGCGTCCGGGCCCGCGCCGTCGGGGGCGGCGGGCGTCAGGACAGACAGGATGTTGATGGCGGACATGCGGCGGGCAGGCGCTTTCGGTCGTGTAAGGCGGCGCCTGCTGCGCCTGGGACATTCGGCAGAGGCTCCGCAAGCCTCGGGCCAAGTGCAGGTTGTCGAGGTAACCTACTGAATTAACGCCATATTTATAACGCGCGGCGCGCCGTTTTCGTTTTCCCGCGCCGGGCGCTTCTTGCCGCGCCTGTCGCTTTTTGCCGGGCGAAGAGGCCGCCGCACGACTTGGCCCGCGCCTTGCCTCCCTCACCTGGGAACGCACAGGGGCCGAATGCCGATGTCGAGGAAAATCAAAGAGATGGTCAGAAGACCTGCTCGTTTCGCCGGGCAAGATCTGCACGCTCGCCTGCAAGGCTTGCCGGGCGGGCGGTCGCCGGCGTCAGGAGGCGTCTGATGTCCCTTAACTCGATCATGAACATCGCCACCTCGGGCATGAATGCGGCCCAGACGCAGCTGCGGGTGGTTTCTGACAATGTCTCCAACGTCAATACGCCCGGTTATGTCCGCAAGATCGCTGACCAGCAGTCCTGGGCCAGTCAGGGCGTGGGCGCAGGCGTCGAGATCGCCCGCATCCGCCTGGCGACCGACCGTTTCCTGCAGGCGGCCAGCCTGAACGCCAGCGCCGACGCCGGGCGCCAGACGGTGCGCTATGAACTGTATGACCGCATCCAGTCGATGTTCGGCGACCCCGGCGCCAACAGCGGTTTCTTCTCGCAGATCGACAGCGTCTTCGCCGCCTTCGCCGCCTCGGCCGAGAATTCGACCTCCGGTCCCGCGCGTCAGGACGCCATCTGGAAGACTCAAGGGCTGTTCGACGAAGCGGCCCGCATCAACAGTCAGATCCAGTCGGTGCGCGAAGACGCCGACGCCCGCATCAAGAGCGCGGTCGAGACGGCCAACAGCCTGCTGGAGCAGATCGAAAAGCTGAACGTCGAGATCGCCAAGGCTACGGTGGTCAATGCGGACTCATCCGGCGCCCAGACGGCGCAGGCCGCCCTGATCGACCAGTTGTCCGGCCTGATGGACGTTCGCATCACCGGGCGCGCGGTCGGCGGGGTCGAAATCCGCACCGGCGCCGGCATCCTGCTGGCGGGGCAGGGCGCGGCCAAGCTGGACTATGTGCGCGCGGGCGCTGTCGCGGCCGAGACGGTGTTCAACGAGATCACGGTCATAGAGCCGCCTGCCGGAAAGGCCCGCTCCCTGGCCGAAGGGCTGGGTTCGGGCGAGATCAAGGGCCTGCTGGAATTGCGCGACGGCGAGGCGCCGGCCACCGCCGAGCGTCTGGCTGAACTGATGTCGCGGCTGGCCGACGAACTGAACCGGGCGCACAACGCCTCCTCGGCCGCGCCGCCGCCGAACAGCCTGACCGGGCGCAATGTGGGCCAGTCGCTGGAGACCGCGCTGGCGGGCTTTACCGGCCGAACCTCCATCGTCATCACCAATGATCAGGGCGTCGCTCTGCACAAGGTGGACCTGGATCTGGCGACGATGAACCCGGCGACCTTCCTGGCCGATCTGAACGCCCAGCTGGGAACCAACGGCAGCGCCAGCTTCGTCGACGGGCGGCTGAAGATTGAGGGCGCGCCGGGAACGGGGGTCGTGGTGGTCGACGATCCCGCCGCGCCGACGAACAAGGGCGGGCGGGGCTTTTCGCACTTCTTTGGCCTGAACGACCTGATCTCCAGCGACCAGCCGGCGATGTACGAAACCGGCATGACGGGCGCGTCGCAGCATGGCTTCCCGGCGGGCGAGACTATCACCTTCCGCTTCAGCGATGCGGCGGGCGCCAAGCTGCGCGATGTCCAGGTGGCGGTCCCTGCGGGCGGCGACATGACCAGCCTGCTGGCCGCGCTGAACGATCCGATGACGGGCGCCGGGCGGATGGGGACCTTCAGCCTCAATGCGGCGGGCGAGATGGCGTTCACCCCGCGCCCTGGCTCCGGCGCCCAGCTTTCGGTGTTTCAGGACCGCACGACCCAGGTTCCGTCAGGCGTGTCGATGAGCGCCCTGTTCGGCCTGGGCGGGGCGCGCGCCTCGCGTGCGGACGCCTTTTCTGTCCGGGCGGACATTGTGCGCGACCCGGCGCTGATGGCCTTCGCTCAAGCGGACGCGACGGGCGGTCTGGGCACGGCCGTCGTCGGGCGGAATGACGCGCGCGGCGCCCGGCTTCTGGCCGCTGCGGGCGAGAATGCGACGACTTTCTCTGCGGCGGGCGGATCGGCGGGCGGCTCCATGTCGCTGTCGCGCTATGCGTCCGAACTGTCGGGCGAAATCGGCAGCCGCGCCGCAATGGCCAAGAACAACGCCATCAGCGCCACGGCCCTGGCCAAGGAGGCGACGGCGCGGCGGACCTCGGTCGAAGGCGTCAATCTGGACGAGGAACTGGTGCTGATGACCACCTATCAGCAAGCCTTTAACGCTTCGGCGCGCATGGTTCAGGCCGCCAAGGACATGTACGATATCCTGCTGGGGATGGTGCGATGACCCGCGTCTCGACCTATGGAAACTACCAATCGGCCCTGCTGGACCTGATGTCGGCCCAGTCGCGCGCCGAGACGGCCCAGAAGAAGGTCAACACTCAGAAGAACGCCACCGATCTGGTGGGCTTCGGGCGGGGATCGGAAACGGTCAGCGCGCTGAAGTCCAGCCAGACCCGCATCCAGACCTTCATCGACACCAACAAGGCCGTCGCCGCCCGGCTGGAGACGCAGGACCTGGCGATGGACCGGGTGGCCGACGCTGCGACCGCCGCGCGCCAGGCCCTCGCCGACGCCATCGCCGCGGGACGTATGGACGCGCTGATGGGCTCGCTGGAAAGCCTGTTCATGGAGGCTCAGGACGGGCTGAACATGAAGCATCAGGGCAAGTATCTGTTCAGCGGCGGGGCTGTTGACCGCGCGCCCGTGGACCTGCCTGACATCCCCGGCCAGCCTGGCGCGACCATGATAGCCAAGCTGGCCGCCTTGCCTGATGAGAATGCGGCCTTCCGCAACGATCAACTGAAGCAATCGTCCTGGCTGGACGAGAACGTGTCGATGGACACCGGCTTCCTGGCCGACGCTATGGGGGCGGAGTTGTTCGCCATCTTCCGCGACATTCAACTGGCCCATGAGGCGGCGCCGCTGGAAGGGCAGATGACCGACGCGCAGAAGGCCTTCCTGACCACTCAGATGGGGCGCTTCGAGGCGGCGGCCAAAGGCGTCGTTGAACTTCAGGCCGCCAACGGCGGAATGCAGAACCGGGTGGATCGCCTGCTGGAGTCGCAGGAGGCGCGCAAGATCTCGGTCGACACGATCCTGGCCGGCAAGACCGACGCCAACATGGCTGAGGCGGTTGTGGAACTGGAGATGGCCCAGATCGCCCTGCAGGCTTCGGCCCAGGTGATCAGCCAATTGCGGCAGGTCTCGCTGCTGGACTATCTGCGCTAGAGCGAAATCGGTTCACATGCGATCGCATGTGAACCCAGATATTCGCTCGAGTGATTGATCTGGACCATTGATCTGAGTTCGGATTGATTCAATCCGAACCGATAATGGTCTAGGCCTTTGCTTTTCGACGCCTCTGAACAAAAATCCTCCCACGACGTTCACAAAGCTGCGCCGTGACGGGAGGGCTTGGCTTGCGCTCAGCAAGGCCGGAAGAGATCAAGAGTTGTCATCAGTCGTTGACGTCCGGCGAAAAGCATAGCTTTAAGCCGCGTAGGCGCGCGGACGGGCCTGTGTCAGTGTCGAGCTCATGAATCGGGCGGATTTCCAGATTGACGATCATCAGGACGGACAGGCGCGCCTGCGGTTGGCCGGCGACTGGTCGACGGTGTCTGTCGGGCGTCTGGGCGACCGGCTGAAGTCCGAACTGGACGGGCGATCGGTTACGGCGCTGGATCTGGACGATCTGGGCCGTTTCGATACGGCGGGCGCTTTGGCGGTGGCCCAGGCGATGAGCAGCCCCATTCCCGAATCCGCCTGGTCTGCCCGGCCCGAGGCGGGGCGGCTGTACCGTATGGTGGCCAAGCTGGACTGTATGACGACGGAGCCGCCGCGCCGATCCGCGCCGATGACGCGCGGCTTCGCCAAGGTCGGTCGCGGGGTCTATGATTTCGGCGCTGAAGCCATGCTGTCGCTGGCCTTTCTGGGTCGCTTGATGGCCGCCGTCATCACGACGCTGAAGCACCCCGGCAGCATCCGCTGGGCCGCCTGGTTCAGTCAGGCGGAGCGCACGGGCCTGGACGCCATTCCCATCGTGGTGGTGACCAACTTCTTCATCGGCGCTGTGGTGGCCTTCATCGGCGTGGACCTGCTGACCCAGTTCGGCGCCGGGGTCTTCTCGGTGCAGTTGATCGGCGTCGCCGTCTTCCGCGAGTTCGCTGTGGTGATCACGGCGGTGCTGCTGGCGGGCCGCTCGGCCTCGTCCTTCGCCGCCGAAATCGGCTCCATGCGCATGACGCAGGAGGTGGACGCCATGCGGGTCATGGGGGTCGATCCCTTTCAGGCCCTGGTCATTCCGCGTCTGGCGGCCCTGCTGGTGATGCTGCCCCTGCTCACCTTCCTGGCGATGGTGGGCGGGCTGTTGGGTGGGGTGCTGGTGTCTTGGAGCCAGCTGAACCTCGGCCCGGCCTTCTTTTTCCAGCGGCTGGTCGAGGACGGCTATATGCCGACCCACATGATGGTGGGTCTGATCAAGGCGCCGGTCTTCGCCCTCGTCGTCGCGGCCATCGGTTGCCGACAGGGCATGTCGGTGGCGGGCGATGTCGAAAGCCTGGGGCGCCGGGTCACGGCGGCCGTGGTGCAGGCCATCTTCGCCATCATCCTGCTGGACGCCGTCTTCGCCCTGATCTTCATCGAGCTGAAAATATGACGGGCGAGACGCGCAAACCGGACGACCGCGAGGCCGTCATTCAGGTGCGGGGCCTGCTCAGCCAGTTCGGCGAGCGGGTTATCCACCAGGACCTGGATCTGGACGTGATGCGCGGCGAAGTGCTGGGCGTCGTCGGTGGGTCCGGCACGGGCAAGACGGTGCTGTTGAATTCCATCATCGGCCTGAAAGAGCCTGAGGGCGGGGAAGTGCGTCTGTTCGGCGAGGACCGCAGCGCCATGACCAAGGAAGAGGCCGCCGCCGTCGAGCGCCGCACCGGCGTGCTGTTCCAGCAGGGGGCGCTGTTCTCCTCCCTGTCGGTGCTCGACAATGTGGCATCGCCGCTGGTCGAACATACCCATTTGCCGAAGAACACGATCCGTGAACTGGCCGAGATGAAGGTCGCCATGGTGGGGCTCAAGCCCGAGGCGCTCTATCTGAAACCGGCGGAACTGTCGGGCGGGATGCGCAAGCGCGTCGGCCTGGCGCGGGCGCTGGCGCTGGACCCCGAGCTGGTCTTTCTGGACGAGCCGACAGCGGGGCTGGACCCCATCGGGGCGGCGGCGTTCGACGACCTGATCCGTCAGCTGTCAGACGATCTGGGGCTGACCGTCTTCATGATCACCCACGATCTCGATAGCCTGTACGCCATCTGCGACCAGGTGGCGGTGCTGGCTGATAAACATGTGGTGGCCAAGGCGCCGGTCGCCGAGCTGGAACGCTCTGACCACCCTTGGATCAAGGAATATTTCCTGGGGCCGCGCGGACGCGCCGCCCACAAGACCGCGGCCTGAGGAGGGCGCGAAACGATGGAAAGAGACGCTCATTACGCCGCCGTCGGCATCGCCACCGTCGCCCTTCTGGTGGCGCTGGCCGTGTTCACGATCTGGCTGGCGCGGTTGCAGTTCAACAAGGACTACGATGTCTATGACATCATCTTCTACGGTCCCGTGCGCGGCCTGTCGGAAGGCGGCGAGGTCCACTTCAACGGCATCCGCGTCGGTGAAGTGACGAACCTGAACCTGGACCCCAAAAAGGGCGATCAGGTCATCGCCCGGGTGCGTCTGAACGGCACGACCCCGGTGCGCGTCACCTCGCGCGCCCAGTTGGAGCCGCAGGGCATCACGGGCCTGAACTATATCCAGATCACGGCGGGCGAGGCGTCCAGCCCGCTTCTGAAGGACCAGTATCCCGACAATGTCGTCCCAGTGATCCAGAGCCAGCCCAGTCCGCTGGCTGAATTGCTCAGCGGCTCGGGAACGGTGCTGGCGCAGACGGTCGACGCCCTGAACCGCATCAATCGGGTCATGTCGGACGACAATATCCGCAGCTTCTCGTCCAGCGTGAAAAACGTCGAGGCCCTGACCGCCGAGCTGGAAGCCCGCAAGGGCATGTTCCAGCAGCTGGAAGAGACGATCGCCAAGGCCAATGCCGCAGTCGGCGAATACCAGGCCCTGGGCGTCAGTGCGCGCCAGATGGTCGATACCGACGGCAGGCAGGCTATCGCCAACATCAACAAGGCGACGCAGGAAGCTCAGGCCGCCATCGCCTCGATCAATCGTTCGGCGTCCGGTCTCGAAGGGCCTCTGGGCGATTTCGGTACACAGACAGTGCCGCAGTTGAACGACACCATTCGCCAGCTGGATCAGGCGACGCGCTCGCTGCAGTCGCTGATCGACAATGTGCGCGACAGTCCGCGCGACTTCTTCGCCAAGGCGCCGTCCAAGGAAATCGAGGTGCAGCCATGATCCGCAACCGATGGATGACCGTTGCCGCCAGCGCTGCGCTTGCGGGCGCTTTGTCCGGCTGTGCTGTTCTGGCGACGCCGGATCCCGTCCAACTGTATCGCTTTGGCGGCGCATCCGCCTACGCCGGGACCGGAGCGACCTCGGCCTGTCCTGACGTTCATGTCGCCATGCGCCGCGTCGACTTCCCCGAGGCCGCGCGCGGCGACCGCATGTTGGCCGTAACCGGGACCGAAGCCGCCTACATCAAGGGCGCGCGCTGGGTGTCTCCGGCCGAGACCCTGTTCGAAGAAGCTCTGCGCAACGCCTTTGCCGACGGCGGCGCCTGCACGGTCCTGAGCAGCGGTCCGATGGCCCGCAACGGCCTGTTGCTCAGCGTCGACGTGCGCCGCTTTGAGGCGGCCTACGCCGCGCCGGGCGCCGTGCCGGATGCGAACATCGTCGTGCTGTTGCGTCTGGTTCGGCCGGGGGACCGTTCCATCTTGGCCGAGGATCGCATCTCGGTCAGCGAGAGCGCGGGCGCCAACCGCCAGTCGGCCATCGTCGCCGCCTTCGACCGCGCCACGGCCGAGGCCAGCCGCCAGATCGTCCTGTGGACCGACCAGCAGGGCTTCCAGGCGACGCGGGATTAAATCTCTTCTCCCCTTCAGGGAGAATGAAGACATGGAAAACCCCGGCGACCGCGAGGTCGCCGGGGTTTTCTGTTTTCAGAAGCGGAAGAGGGCGGTTCAGCCCACGCCCGGCGCCACCGTGTAGTCGGCCTCGGTCTTGGCCGCGACCTCGTCCAGCGTGACGCCGTCGGCCAGTTCGATCAGTTCCAGACCCGAACCGTCCGGCTTGACGTCGAACACCGCCAGATCGGTGATGATGCGGCTGACTACGCCCGCGCCGGTCAGGGGCAGGGTGCATTCCTTCAGCACCTTGGACTGACCGTGCTTGTTGGCGTGATCCATGACCACGACCACGCGCTTGACGCCCGCGACCAGGTCCATGGCGCCGCCCATGCCCTTCACCAGCTTGCCGGGGATCATCCAGTTGGCGATGTCGCCGTTCTGGGCCACTTCCATCGCGCCCAGGATCGACAGGTTGATGTGGCCGCCGCGGATCATGGCGAAGCTGTCCGAGGAGCTGAAATAGCTGCTCTCGGGGATTTCAGTGATCGTCTGCTTGCCCGCATTGATCAGGTCGGGGTCTTCCTCGCCCTCATAGGGGAAGGGGCCCATGCCCAGCATGCCGTTCTCGCTCTGCAGCGTGACGGTCATGCCCTGCGGGATATAATTGGCGACCAGCGTCGGGATGCCGATGCCCAGGTTCACATAGAAGCCGTCCTGAAGCTCTTTCGCGGCGCGTTCAGCCAGTTGTTCGCGAGTACGTGCCATTGGATTAAGCCTCCCGTTTGCGCGTAGTGCGCTGTTCGATGCGCTTTTCGGACACGGTCTGGATCAGGCGGTCGACATACACGCCCGGCGTATGGATGTGGTCGGGGTCGATCGAGCCGACGGGGACGATCTCTTCCACCTCGACGACCGTCACCTTGCCGGCGGTCGCCATCATCGGATTGAAGTTGCGGGCCGTCTTGCGGAAGACGAGGTTGCCGCGCTCATCGGCCTTCCACGCCTTGATGATGGACAGGTCGGCGACCAGCCCCGTCTCCATGACGTATTTGCGGCCGTCGAACTCGCGCACTTCCTTGCCTTCGGCGACCAGGGTGCCGACGCCGGTGGCGGTGAAGAAGGCGGGGATGCCCGCGCCGCCCGCGCGGATGCGCTCGGCCAGGGTGCCCTGCGGGTTGAACTCCAGTTGCAGCTCGCCGGCCAGATACTGGCGCTCGAACTCCTTGTTCTCGCCGACGTAGGACGAGATCATCTTCGCGATCTGCTTCGTCTCCAGCAACTGGCCCAGACCGAAGCCGTCCACGCCCGCATTGTTGGAGATGACGGTCAGGCCCTTGACCCCCGTATCGCGCAGACCCGCGATCAGGTTCTCGGGAATGCCGCACAGGCCGAAGCCGCCCGACATGACGGTCATGCCGTCGAATGTCAGCCCCTCCAGCGCGGACTTCACGTCAGCGTAAATCTTGCCCATCGGACTCCCTTTTTCACCGTCTGATGAATATCGCGGTCTTCTCCGTCCTTAAAGCGGGCGAGAGAAGGGGGCAAGCGCCATGCGTCGAAAGGCTCGGCGGTTGACCGCGCGACCCGGGGGCGACACACCTAGGCTCACAGAAGACTTAAATCTCAGTGGGGAAACTCCATGCGCAATCGACTGATGCGGGCCGCATTGCCCGCCCTGGTTCTGGCTGCGGCCGTTCCGGCCCTGACGCTGCCGGTCGCAGCGGTCGCCCAGGAGGCGGCGCCGACCTATCAGCAGCCGCCCGCGCCGATCGCACAAATCCTCGACGCCAAGCCCAACCCCGGCGTCAGCGTCAGCCCGGATCGCAAGACCCTGTTGCTGACCGATCGCTCCAACCTGCCCAGCATCGCCGAACTGTCCGAACCGATGCTTCGCTTGGCCGGATACCGCATCAATCCGAAGAACAATGGGCCGGCCAACAGCCGCGTGTCCTGGCTGACCGGGCTCAGCTTCCAGTCGATCGATGGCGGCGCGGCGCGGCCGGTCACGGGCCTGCCCGCCAATGCGCGCCTGACGAACACCAGCTGGGCGCCGGACGGCAGGACGGTCGCCTTCCTGGTCAACGTCCCGAACGGGCTGGAGCTGTGGGTCGCCGATGTCGCCCAGGCCAGGGCGCGCAAGCTGAACGGGCCGATGGTCAACGCCGCCTCGGGTTCGGGCTTCTCCTGGCTGCCGGATTCCTCTGGCCTGCTGGTCCTGGCGGTTCCGGCCGGGCGGGGCGTAGCCCCGAACGTGGATCATCCGCCCGAGGGCCCGATCATCACCGAGACGGGCGGCCGCGCCGCTCCCGTGCGCACCTATCAGGACCTGCTGTCCAATGCGGGCGACGAGGCCCTGTTCGGCTATTACTTCACCAGCCAGCCGACGGCGGTGTCGCTGAACGGCCGCGCCCGCACCGTTGGGCAGCCGGGCGTCATTCTGGGCCTGTCGACCTCGCCGGACGGCCGCTACATCCTGCAGACGCGGGTGAAGAAGCCTTATTCCTATGTCGTGCCGGCCAGCCTGTTTCCGTCCGACGTCATTGTCACCGACCTGAACGGCCGCGAGGCGCACCGCGTCGCCGACCTGCCGCTGCGGGATAATGTGCCGACGCCGTTCGACGCCGTGGCGCCGGGGCCGCGCTCGGTGCAGTGGCGCGCGGACGCCGACGCCACCCTGGTCTGGACCGAGGCTCAGGACGGGGGCGATCCGCGCAACGCCGCCGAGGTGCGTGACCGCGTCTTCATGCTGCGCGCGCCGTTCAACGACCGGCCGCAGGTGCTGCTTGACCTCAAGGAACGCTACGCCGGCACCACCTGGGGCCGCGACGACGTGGCCATCGTCAACAGCCGCTGGTTCAACACTCGGCATGAGACCCGCACCCTGGTCGATCCATCCAATCCCGGCGCGGGCCGCGTCCTGGTCGATCGCAACTATCAGGACCGCTACAATGATCCGGGCTCGGTAATGACCGAGCCGAACGCGCGCGGCCGCTCGGTCATGCGCTTCAACGCCGACGGCTCCAAGGTCTTCGTGGAGGGCGGCGGGGCGACGCGCGAGGGGCAATATCCCTTCCTCGACCTGATGGATCTCAAGACCGGCGCGTCCGAACGTCTGTGGCGCTCGGCCCAGGGCGAATACGAAACCGTCGTCGGCGTGCTGGACGAGAACGGCCGCAAGCTGGTCACCTATCGCGAAAGCCGCACTGACCCGGCCAACCTGCGCGTGCGGGATCTGGACGGCGGCGTCACCCAACTGACGCACTTTCCGGACCCGGCGCCGCAACTGGCGGGGGTCAGCCGCGAACTGATCACCTATACCCGCGACGACGGGGTGGAGCTGTCGGGCACCCTCTATCTGCCCGCCGGTTACGACAAGGACCGCGACGGCCCGCTGCCGCTGTTGATGTGGGCCTATCCGGCCGAGTTCACCGACGCCGCCGTGGCCGGTCAGGTCGTCGACACCGATAACCGCTTCGTGCGGCCGGGCGGCTCCAGCCACCTGTTCCTGCTGACGCAGGGCTACGCCATCCTGGACAATCCGACGATGCCGATCATCGGCCGCGACGGGGCCGAGCCGAACGACACCTACATCGAGCAACTGTCCGCCAGCGCCAAGGCGGCGGTCGACGCCGTGGTCGCTCTTGGCGTGGCGGATCGCGACCGGATCGCCGTCGGCGGCCACTCCTACGGCGCGTTCATGACGGCCAACCTGCTGGCGCACACCGACCTGTTCAAGACCGGCATCGCCCGCTCGGGCGCCTATAACCGGACGCTGACGCCGTTCGGCTTCCAGGCGGAACAGCGGTCCTATTGGGAGGCGACCGACACCTACAACGCCATGTCGCCCTTCACCTACGCCAACAAGATCAACGAGCCGATCCTGCTGATCCACGGCGAGGAGGACGACAATTCGGGCACCTTCCCGGTGCAGACCGAACGCTTCTATGCGGCGTTGAAGGGCAATGGCGCCACGGCGCGCTATGTCGTTCTGCCGCTGGAGGCGCACGGCTACCGCGCGCGGGAGTCCGTCGGTCATACCCTGTATGAGATGGGCGCCTGGCTGGATCGCTGGATGAAGCCGGCGGCGATGACCGGACAGGAGTGATCAGCGATCCCACTCCGGCGTCTCTCCATAGAGGCCGGTCAGGAAGTCGATGAAGGCGCGGACGCGGGTTTCGGTCCGCGCCCGCCCGGCCGTCAGGGCGAAGACGGCTACGTCCGACGATCCCGTATACTGCGGCAGCACCACCTTCAGCCGCCCGTCGCGCAGTTCGTCGCCGATGTCCCACGTCGAGCGCAGGGCGACGCCGACGCCCGCCAGAGCCAGTTCGCGCGCCACTTCGCTTGAGTTGGTCCGCACCCGGCTGCGGGCGCGGAAGACGACGGGGCCTTCCGGACCCTCCAGCCGCCAGGTCGATTGATTTTCGGCGGCCAGTTGGGCGTGACGGCGCAGGTCTTCCAAGCTCTCCGGCACGCCGTGCTCGGCCAGATAGGCGGGCGAGGCGCACAGCACGCGCCGGTTCGGCGCCAGTCGGTGCATCAGCGGGTTTTCCGCCTCATAGCCGCCGATCCGCACCGCCACGTCCACGTCCTCAGCCATCAGGTCGACGAAGGCGTCGGTCAGGTTCAGCTCCAGCGTCAGGCGCGGCTGCGCCTCCAGAAACGGCTGCAGCAGCGGCGCCAGCCGTCGCCGCCCGAACGAGGTCGGCGCCGAGACGCGCAGCAGGCCGCGCGCCTGCGTCGTGCGGCGCGACACCACGGCCTCCAGATCCTCGACCCCTTCCAGCAGCTGCGCCGCGCGGTCATAGACCAGCCGTCCCGCCTCGGTCGGAGCCAGACGGCGCGAGGTGCGCTCGATCAGCCGGACGCCCAGCCGGTCTTCCAGCCGAGCCAGCCTGCGCGAGGCCACGGCGGGCGAAAGGTCCAGCCGCCGCGCAGCGGCGGACAGGCTGCCTTCCTCCAGCGCACGGACGAAGATTTCATACTCGGCCAGCATGGCGGGCTCTCATCATTGCAGATTTCGCAAAGATAAGCAGCTTTCTTCGCCGTGGATAGCGGCGGCCGTTAGGGCGTAGTCTTCAGGCTGAAGGAGACTGCCATGTTCGACGCCCCCAAGACCCCCGCCGACGCCTATGTCCGCCACGGCAGCCTGAAGGTCGCCGCCGAACTGGACGCCTTCGTGCGCGATCAGGCGACGCCGGATACGGGCGTGAGCGCCGCAGCCTTCTGGGCCGGGGTCGAGGGGCTGCTGGCCCGCTTCAGCCGCCGCAACCGTGAGCTGCTGGAGCGCCGCGACCAGCTTCAGCACAGGCTGGACGACTGGCACCGCGCCTATCCGGGCCAGCCGGATCAGGCGGCCTATCAGGCCTATTTGCGCGAGATCGGATATATCGAGCCTGAGCGCGACGGCGTGCAGGCCGAGACGGCGAACGTCGATCCCGAGATCGCCTCCATGGCCGGGCCGCAGCTGGTCGTGCCGCTGACCAACGCCCGCTATCTGCTGAACGCGGCCAATGCGCGCTGGGGCAGCCTGTACGATGCGCTTTATGGCACCGATGCGCTGGGCGAGGCGCCGAAGGCGGGCGGCTATGACGTCGAGCGCGGCGCCAAGGTCATCGCCCGCGCCCGCGCCTTTCTGGATCAGGCGGCGCCGCTGGCGACCGGATCGCACGCTCAGGCGACGGCCTATCGGGTCGAGCACGGGCGGCTGATCGTGACGCTGGACGGCGGGCTGGAGACGGGGCTGGCGGGTGCCGGTATGTTCGCGGGCCATTCCGGCGCTGCGGATGCGCCGTCGGGCGTTCTGTTGCGCCACAACGGCCTGCATCTGGAGATCGTCATCGACCGCGCGCATCGCATCGGCCGGGACGACCGGGCGGGCGTCGCCGACGTGCTGGTCGAGGCGGCCCTGTCGGCCATCGCTGACGCCGAGGACAGCGTCGCCGCCGTCGACGCGGCGGACAAGCGGCTTGTCTACGCCAACTGGCTGGGCCTGATGCGCGGCGACCTTCAGGCCGACTTTGAGAAGGACGGCCGCACGGTCGAGCGGCGCCTGAACCCGGACCGCCTCTATACGGCGCAGGACGGGTCGACGCTGGCGCTGAGGGGGCGCAGCCTGATGCTGGTGCGCAACGTCGGCCTGCACCTGACGACCGACGCCGTGTTGGACGCCCACGGGCGCGAGACGCCCGAGCATCTGCTGGACATCGCCATGACCGGCCTGATCGGCCTGCACGACCTGCGTCGCCCGGCAGAGGCGCGCAACAGCCCGGTGGGCTCGGTCTATGTGGTGCGGCCCAAGATGCACGGCTCGGACGAGGTGGCCTTCACCGACGAACTGTTCGGCGCGGTCGAGGCCATGCTGGGCCTGCCCGTGCTGACGCTGAAGATGGGCATCATGGACGAGGAGCGTCGCACCAGCGTCAACCTGATGAACTGCATCGCGGCGGCTAAGGGACGGGTGGTCTTCATCAACACCGGCTTCCTAGATCGCACGGGCGACGAGATTCACACGGTGATGGAAGGCGGCCCCGTCGTCCGCAAGGAGGCGGTGCGCGAGACCGGCTGGATCAAGGCCTATGAGGACCGCAACGTCGACATCGGCCTGAAGGCGGGCCTGTCGGGCCGGGCGCAGATCGGCAAGGGGATGTGGGCTGCGCCCGACCGCATGGGCGACATGTTGGCGGCCAAGGCGGGCCATCCGCGCGCGGGAGCCTCGACGGCGTGGGTTCCGTCGCCGACGGCGGCGACCCTTCACGCCCTGCACTATCACGAGGTCGACGTCTGGTCGCGTCAGGCCGAGATCGCGACGCGCGCACCGACCGGACTGACGCCGCTGCTGACGCCACCGTTCGCGACCGGAACGCCGGGCGGTGATGAAATCCGGCAGGAGCTGGACAACAACGCCCAGGGCATCCTCGGCTACGTCGTGCGTTGGGTGGATCAGGGCGTCGGCTGCTCCAAGGTGCCGGACATCCACGACGTGGGCCTGATGGAGGACCGGGCGACTCTGCGCATCTCCAGCCAGCATCTGGCCAACTGGCTGCGCCACGGCGTCGCGACTGAGGACGAGGTCATGGAGGCGCTGAAGCGCATGGCCGTGGTGGTGGATCGCCAGAATGCGGGCGACCCGGCCTATCGCCCGCTTGCGCCCGCCTATGACGGCCCGGCGTGGCAGGCGGCCTGCGATCTGGTGTTCAGGGGCAGGGAGCAGCCGAACGGCTATACCGAGCACCTGCTGACTCACTGGCGCCGCAAGGCTAAGGCGCAGGGCTGACCACACGCCACCGCGCGCTCAAGCAGCGAGGCGCCGCGTGCCGAGCGATAGTGCAAACAAAAGAAGGGGCGCGACCGACCAGTCGCGCCCCTTGATCTTAAGCCTGAGAGCAAGCTCTACGCCTTGCCGCCTGCGCGGCCCTTGGCCAGTTCGCGGTTCAGCCACAGGGCCAGCAGGGTGCAGATCGCGCCCGACAGCAGATAGGCGCCGCCCGCCACCAGGCCGAACCTGCCTGACAGCGCCAGGGCCGCGAGCGGGGCGAAGCCTGCGCCGAACAGCCACGCCAGGTCCGAGGTCAGGGCCGAGGCGGTGTAGCGGTTCTTCAGGCTGAAGCTGGAGGCGATGGCGCCCGAGGCCTGGCCGAACGACAGGCCCAGCAGGATGAAGCCCAGGATCATATAGGTCAGTTCGCCCGCCGGGCCGCCGTCCAGAAGCTGGGGCGCGAAGCCCGAGAAGGCGGCGATGCCCGCCGCAGTGACGGCCAGCAGGGCGCGGCGGCCATAGCGATCGGCCAGCCAGCCCGAGGCCAGGATGGCGAACAGGCCGAAGACGGCGCCGATCAACTCGATCATCAGGAAGCGGCTGGGCGCCTCGTCAGTGTAGAGGAAGACCCACGATAGGGGGAACACCGTCACCATGTGGAACATGGCGAAGCTGGCCAGGGGGGCGAAGGCGCCGATGATGATGTCGCCGCCTTCTTCGCGCACGGCCTTGGTCACAGGCGCGGGGTGCAGCTCCAGAGTCTCGAAGGCCGCCTGGAAGGTCGGCGTCACCACGATGCGCAGGCGCGCGAACAGGGCCACCACGTTGATGGCGAAGGCCACGAAGAAGGGGTAGCGCCAGCCCCAGTCCATGAAGTCGGCGGCCGACAGCTTGCTCAGGAAATAGGCGAAGAGGGCGCTGGCCACGATCAGGCCGATCGGCGCCCCCAACTGCGGGACCATCGCATACCAGCCTCGGCGCTTTTCAGGCGCGCTGACGGACAGGAGGGAGGCCATGCCGTCCCAGGCGCCGCCCAGGGCCACGCCCTGACCGATCCGCAGGGCGATCAGCATGGCGGCCGACCAGTGACCGACCTGCGCATGGCTCGGCAGGAAGCCCAGGCAGACGGTCGACAGGCCCAGCAGGAACAGGGCGATGGTCAGCTTGGTCCCGCGCCCGAAGCGTCGGTCGATGGCGATGAACAGGGCCGTGCCGAACGGCCGGGCGATGAAGGCCACGGCGAAGACGGCGAAGGACAGCAACGTGCCGCCCAGTGGTCCTGCATAGGGAAACACCAGCTGCGGAAACACCACGACCGAGGCGATGGCGTAGACGAAGAAGTCGAAAAACTCCGACGTCCGGCCGATGATGACGCCGATGGCGATTTCGCCCGCGTCGATTTTGCCGTCTCGTGCGTTGATCCGGCTGGCGTCCCGTTCAAGGGGCTCTGAAGAAGGCGCGCCGCTGGCTGCGTTCATGACCATGAGGCTCCCTGCACCGGGGCGCATACACGCCCGCGATCATAGAATGGCTAAAGCGTCCCTTTGCTCCCCTCGGATCGCAGAGGGGATAGGGCAGATTGTCCAATGTCGCACGCTGGGGGTGGGGTTTACGGGGGCTGGACGATGACCGAGCCCTTGTCTCAAACCTCGACTGGAGCCGCCGTGCGCCGACTGCGCCCCCTGTTGCTGTTGCCCCTTCTGGCCTTGCTGCCCGCCTGTCAGGCCGTGGTGCTGGCGCCCGCCGGCGACATCGCCGCCCAGCAGCGCGACCTGCTGGTCATGTCCGTGCTGCTGATGCTGATCGTCATCATCCCGGTGATGATTCTGACCGTCTTCTTCGCCTGGAAATATCGGGAGTCGAACAAGGAAGCCCGTTACGAGCCGGACTGGGACCACTCGACTCATCTGGAGCTGGTGATCTGGGCGGCGCCGCTGCTGATCATCATCTGCCTGGGCGCCATAACCTGGGCCGGGACGCACCTGCTGGACCCCTATCGGCCGCTGGACCGTGTCGCGGCCGGGCAGGCCGTCGCCGAGGATCACCGTCCGCTTCAGGTCGAAGTGGTGGCGATGGACTGGAAGTGGCTGTTCATCTACCCCGAATACGGCATCGCCACGGTGAACGAGCTGGCCGCCCCGGTTGATCGGCCGATCCGTTTCCACATCACCTCGACCGGGGTGATGAACTCCTTCTACATCCCGGCGCTGGCCGGTCAGATCTACGCCATGCCGGGCATGGAGACGAAGCTGCACGCCGTCATCAACCGTCCGGGCGAATACGTCGGCTTCTCGGCCAACTATTCCGGCGACGGCTTCTCCAACATGCGTTTCGCCTTCCACGGGCTGGATGAAGCGGGCTTCGACCAGTGGGTCGCGGGCGTGCGCGCCGCCGGTCAGGGTCTGGACCGCGACACCTATCTGGAGCTGGAGAAACCCAGCGAGAAGGTCCCCGTCATCCACTACGCCTCGGTCGACGACCGCCTGTTCGACGCCGTGGTCAACATGTGCGTCGAGCCGGGCAAGATGTGCATGGGCGAGATGATGGACATCGACCGCAAGGGCGGTCTGGGCCTGACGGCGGTCAAGAACACCCTGCCGCTGGTCTATGACAAATACGCCCGTCGCGGCGACGCCGTCTTCGGCGCGGGCGAGTCCTATGTGCTGACGATCTGCACCCCGCTGGAGGCCGAGGCCGCCGCCGTCGAGGCCGCCCGTCGCCGTCAGGCCTTCGGCGAGGACGTCGCCCGCGACACGCCGCTGAACCGCGTCATGGGTCAGGGGCTGGAGCGCCCCGGCCGATCCGAACCGGGCCAGCGTTTCGCCTCCCTCTTCTCCGCGGCTGCTGCGTCGCAATCCTGAGCGCCTGAACGATCATGACCGTTGAACATTCCACATCGCCGCTTCTGGGCCGGTTGAACTGGGAGTCGCTTCCGTTCCACGAGCCCATCCTGGTCGCCACCTTCGCCGTCGTCGTCATCGGCGGCCTGGGGGTGCTGGCCCTGATCACCCGCTACAAACTGTGGGGTTATCTCTGGAAGGAGTGGTTCACGACGGTGGACCACAAGAAGATCGGGATCATGTACATGATCCTGGGCCTGATCATGTTCCTGCGGGGCTTCGCCGATGCGGTCATGATGCGTCTGCAGCAGGCCATGGCTTTCGGCGGATCCGAGGGCTACCTGAACGCCCACCACTATGATCAGATCTTCACCGCCCACGGCGTGATCATGATCTTCTTCGTGGCCATGCCCCTGATCACCGGCCTGATGAACTATCTGGTGCCGTTGCAGATCGGGGCGCGGGACGTCTCCTTCCCCTTCCTGAACAACTTCAGCTTCTGGATGACGACGATGGGGGCCGTTCTGGTGATGGCTTCGCTGTTCATCGGCGAGTTCGCGCGCACGGGCTGGCTGGCCTATCCGCCGCTGTCGGGCATCGGCTACAGTCCGGGCGTCGGGGTCGACTACTATATCTGGGCGCTGCAGATCGCGGGGGTAGGCACCACCCTGTCCGGCATCA
Source organism: Brevundimonas sp. S1H14 (assembly GCF_047716865.1). Taxonomy (NCBI): domain Bacteria; kingdom Pseudomonadati; phylum Pseudomonadota; class Alphaproteobacteria; order Caulobacterales; family Caulobacteraceae; genus Brevundimonas; species Brevundimonas sp. S1H14. Next base: position 1,184,308 of record NZ_CP136679.1, read on the forward strand.
ACCTGATCGCGACCATCGTGAAGATGCGCGCGCCGGGCATGGGCCTGATGAAGATGCCGGTCTTCACCTGGACCTCGCTGTGCGCCAACATCCTGATCGTGGCGTCCTTCCCGATCCTGACAGCCACCCTGGTCCTGCTGTCGGCGGATCGCTACATCGGCACCAACTTCTTCACGAACGACTTCGGCGGCAATCCGATGATGTACGTGAACCTGATCTGGATCTGGGGCCACCCCGAGGTCTACATCCTGATCCTGCCGCTGTTCGGCGTGTTTTCCGAAGTCACCTCGACCTTCTCGGGCAAGAAGCTCTTCGGCTACACCTCCATGGTCTATGCGACGGTGGTGATCACCATCCTGTCCTACCTGGTGTGGCTGCACCACTTCTTCACCATGGGCTCCGGCGCGTCCGTGAACTCCTTCTTCGGGATCACGACGATGATCATCTCGATCCCGACAGGGGCCAAGCTGTTCAACTGGCTGTTCACCATGTATCGCGGCCGCATCCGGTTCGAACTGCCGATGATGTGGACGGTCGCCTTCATGCTGACCTTCGTGATCGGCGGGATGACGGGCGTCATGCTGGCGGTGCCGCCGGCGGACTTCGTGCTGCACAACTCCCTGTTCCTGATCGCCCACTTCCACAACGTCATCATCGGCGGGGTGCTGTTCGGCCTGTTCGCCGCCATCAACTTCTGGTGGCCCAAGGCCTTCGGCTTCCGGCTGGAGAAGAAGTGGGGCCTGGTCAGCTTCTGGTGCTGGGTGGTCGGCTTCTGGATGGCCTTCATGCCGCTGTACGTCCTGGGCTTCATGGGCGTGACGCGGCGGATGCGGGTCTTCGACGACCCGGCCTATCAGATCTGGTTCGTCATCGCGGGCGTGGGCGTGGCCGTCATCGCCGTCGGCATCCTGGCCATGCTGATCCAGTTCGCCGTCAGCATCATCCATCGCGACAAGCTGCGCGACGAGACCGGCGACCCCTGGCAGGGCCGCACGCTGGAGTGGGCCACGTCGTCTCCGCCGCCGGACTACAACTTCGCCAAGACGCCGATCATCCATGACAGCGACGCCTGGTGGGACATGAAGACGCGCGGCTATGAGCGGCCGAGCGAAGGTTTCAAGCCGATCCACATGCCCGCCAATACCGGGGCCGGCTTCATCCTGTCGGCGCTGTCGCTGATCGTCGGCTTCGCCCTGATCTGGTACATCTGGTGGCTGGCGGCGGCGGGCTTCGCCGCCCTGATCGCCTACGCCATCTTCCACACCTTCAACTACAGGCGCGACTACTACATCCCGGCCGAGACGGTTCAGGCGACCGAGGACGCGCGCACCCAGGCCCTGACGGCCGCAGCAGCGACGCAGGGGTGATCCGATGAGCCACGCACCAACCCTCAACCCCGACTACGTCGACGAGACCGGGCGGCCGATCTTCCACCCGGTAGAGGAGCCGCACCACCCGGAGGGCCACAGCACCATGCTGGGCTTCTGGATGTATCTGATGAGCGACTGCCTCATCTTCGCGATCCTGTTTGCGGTCTACGCGGTGCTGGGCGGCAACTATGCCGCCGGTCCGGCGCCCAAGGACCTGTTCGACCTGCCGCTGGTGGCGGTGAACACCTCCATGCTGCTGTTCTCGTCGATCACCTACGGCTTCGCCATGCTGGCGATGTACCGCAACAAGGTGGCGCAGACGCAGGCGTGGCTGGCGATCACCGGCCTGTTCGGCCTCTGCTTCCTGGGCATTGAGCTCTATGAGTTCGCCCACATGATCCACCTAGGCGCCACGCCCCAGCGCAGCGGCTTCCTGTCGGCCTTCTTCATCCTGGTGGGCACGCACGGCCTGCACGTCACCTTCGGCTGCATCTGGCTGGTCACCCTGATGATCCAGGTGGGGCAGAAGGGCCTGATCCAGGCCAACAAGCGCCGCCTCATGTGCCTGAGCCTGTTCTGGCACTTCCTGGACGTCATCTGGATCGGCGTCTTCACCTTCGTCTATCTGTTCGGGATGCTGCGATGAGCGCCGAAGCCCACAACGAGCACGCCGTCGATCATCACGGCGACGACCACGATCACGGCACCTACAGGAGCTATCTGATCGGCTTCGGCCTGTCGGTCGTGCTGACGGCGATTCCCTTCTGGCTGGTCATGGCCGGGGTGCTGGCGCCGCAGCTGACAGGGTTGATCATCACTGCCTTCGCCGTGGTGCAGATCGTGGTGCACATGATCTTCTTCCTGCACATGAACCATAAGTCCGAGGGCGGGTGGAACATGCTGGCGCTGATCTTCACCCTGGTGATCGTGGTCATCGCCGTCGCCGGTTCGGTCTGGGTCATGTATCACCTGAACACCAACATGATGCCGGTCCACGACATGCAGGTGATGGGCTGAGCCCTTTTGCACGCGGAGACGCTGCTTGACGTCATCGTCGGCCCCTGAACCCGCCGCCCGTCCGGCGACACGCCGTCGATGGATCGCGGGACTGGCGGTCTTCGCCGTACTGTTCGCAGGCTTTTCCGCGCTGGGGGTCTGGCAGGTCCAGCGCCTGGCGTGGAAGCAGGAGCTGATCCGCCAGGTCGACAGCCGCATCCATGCCGATCCTGTCCCGGCGCCGGGGCCTGCAAGCTTCGACGCCGTGACGCGCGAGGCGGACCAGTATCGCCGCGTCAAGGCCAGCGGCCGGTTCCTGCATGACCGCGAGGCGCGGGTGAAGGCGGTGACGGACCTGGGGCCGGGCTTCTGGGTCGTCACGCCGCTGGCGGATGCGCGGGGCTTCACCGTCCTGATCAACCGGGGCTTCGTCCCCGCCGAGCGAACGGCCCCTGAAACCCGCACCGAAGGTCAGGTCGACGGCCCGGTCTCCGTCACCGGCCTGTTGCGGATCAGTGAACCGAAGGGCGGCTTCCTACGCGACAATGATCCAGTCGGCGACCGCTGGTTCTCGCGCGATGTGGCGGCGATCGCGCAGGCCAAGCGGCTGGACGGCCCGGTTGCGCCCTATTTCATAGATGCTGACTCGACGCCCAATCCCGGCGGCTGGCCGCGCGGCGGTCTGACGGTGGTGCGCTTCGCCAACAGTCATCTGGTCTATGCTCTGACCTGGTTCGGTCTGGCGCTGATGTCGGCGGGCGGCGCCGTTCTGTGGCTGCGCGACGAGCGGCGCCGCAGGGCAGGGGGGCGATAGTGCAGACGCAGACTCTGGGCCGCTTCGCTCAAACCGTTCTAGGCATGGACGCCAACGCCGAGACCCCGGTGTCGCCGGGCGCGGCCGGCCGGCGCAACATGTTGCTGCTGATCCAGTTGAGGTGGCTGGCGGTCATCGGTCAGGTGGCGACCATCGTCATCGTCCACTGGGGTCTGAAGATCAGCGTCCCGCTGGGGCCTCTGCTGCTGGCGCCGACGGCGCTGGCGGTGATGAATCTGGTCAGCGCGCCGGTCACCCTGCGGCGCAAGGTCGTCACCGACCCAGAGATTCTGCTGGCCCTGTGCGTCGACGTGGCGGCGCTGAGCTGGCTGCTCTACTTCAGCGGCGGGGCGACCAATCCGTTCGCGGCCCTTTACCTGATGCAGGTGGTGCTGGCGGCGGTGCTGCTGCGGCCGGTCTACGCCTGGGGCTTCGTGCTGGCGACGGGGGCCTGCCTGGCCTTCCTGGCCGTGTGGCGACAGCCGCTGGACCTGCCGGATGGCGCCGATGCGCGGCTGGGCCTGATCCAGCAGGGCGCCCTGATCAACTTCATCCTGATCGCCGTGCTGCTGGTGGCCTTCGTCACCCGCACCAGCCAGAACGTGCGCGCCCGCGACGCCTATCTGGCCGAGGCCCGGCAGCAGGCGGCGGAACAGGACCACATCGTGCGCATGGGGCTGCTGGCCTCGGGCGCAGCGCATGAACTCGGCACGCCGCTGGCCTCCCTGTCCGTAATCCTCAGCGACTGGCGGCGCATGCCCGCCCTGACCGGCGACGAGGACCTGCGCCACGACATCGAACAGATGCAGGCCGAGGTCGACCGCTGCAAATCCATCGTCACCAACATTCTGATGTCGGCGGGCGAGGCGCGCGGCGAGGCGCCGACCGTCACCGCCCTCAGCGGCTTCCTCGGCGAGATCATCTATGACTGGTCCGCCAGCCGACCCGGCGACGCCATGCAGGTCGCCCTCAGCGGCCCGACGCCGCGCGATCCGTCCATCATCGCCGACCCGGCTCTGAAACAGGTATTCAGCGCCCTGCTGGACAATGCGCAGGAGGCGGGCGCGCGAAACCTGGAGATGCGGGCGGTCGCTGACGCCGACGGCCTGTTCATCGCCTTCGAGGACGACGGCCCTGGTTTCGCGCCCGTCATTCTGGAAAAGCTGGGCCAGCCCTATCAGTCCACCAAGGCGCGGGCAGGGGCGGGGCTGGGCCTGTTCCTGCTGGTCAATGTGGTGCGAAAACTGGGCGGCACGGTCGTCGCCGCCAACCGTCCGGGCGCGGCGGGCGGCGGGGCCGTGGTGCGACTGGCCTTGCCCATCGACGCCCTGGCGCCGAAGTAAGCAGTCTGGAAAGAGGGCATGAGATGACGGACGAAACCCGCCGGCTTCTGATCGTCGAGGACGACGAGTCCTTCTCCCGCACCCTGCGGCGCTCGTTCGAGCGGCGCGGCTATCAGGTGGTGGCCGCCCACAGTCATGACCAGATGGTCGAGCTGTTGAAGACGCATCATCCCGACTACGCCGTGGTGGACCTGAAGCTGGGCACGGCCTCGGGCCTGACGTGCGTACAGACGCTGCACGCCTTCGACCCCGATCTGGTGATCGTCGTCCTGACTGGCTTCGCCAGCATCGCCACGGCGGTCGAGGCCATCAAACTGGGCGCCCGTCACTACCTCGCCAAGCCTGCTGGCACGGATGACATCGAGGCCGCTTTCGGTCGCGCAGCGGGCGACCCTGACGCCCCTCTGACCGCCCGCCCGACCTCGATCAAGACGCTGGAGTGGGAGCGTATTCACGAGGTTCTGGCCGAGACCGACTTCAACATCTCCGAGGCCGCACGACGTCTCGGGATGCACCGCCGCACCCTGGCGCGGAAGCTGGAGAAGCGTCAGGTCAGCTAATCAGCGGCTCCGCTCATCCCTCCGTCTTCAACGCCCCAGCACATCTTGCGTATCCTGCCCCAGCTTCGGCGGCGGGGCGTCGTATCGCACCGGCGTCTTCGACAGGCGGATGGGCGAGGCGACCGTGCGGATCGGATCGGCCAGATCGGGCCGGGTCTGTTCGACCGTCAGGCCGCGATGGATCGCCTGAGGCTCGGCGAACACCTGATCGATGGTGTTGACGGGGCCGCAGGGCACGCCCGCCGCCTCCAGCGCCTGCATCAGCTCCTGCATGGTGAAGCCCGCCGTCTTCGCCGCGATCAGCGGCCCCAGCGCCTCGCGCTCAGCGACCCGCAGGGCGTTGGTGGCGAAGCGGTCCTCGACCTCCAGCCCCAGGGCGCCGCACAGGGCGCGGAACTGGCCGTCGTTGCCCACGGCGATGATCACCATCCCGTCGGAACAGGCGAAGGGCTGATAGGGGGCCAGATTGGGATGGGCGTTGCCCATCCGCGTCGGCGCCTTGCCGGACACGAACCAGTTGGTCGCCTGATTGGCCAGCATGGCCGCCTGAACGTCGAACAGGGCGATATCGACGTGCTGGCCCTCGCCGGTCGCGCGCGCATGCCACAGGGCCGCAAGGATGGCGTTGGAGGCGTAAAGGCCGGTGAACAGATCGACGACCGCCACCCCGACCTTCATCGGCTCGGCGCCCGGCGCGCCGTCGGGCTGGCCGGTGATGGACATCAGCCCGCCCATGGCCTGGATCATGTAGTCATAGCCCGCCCGGTGCGCGTCCGGCCCGTCCTGGCCGAAGCCGGTGATCGAGCAGTAGACCAGCCTCGGATTGACCGCCGCCAGCGAGGCGTAGTCGAGGCCGTACTTCTTCAGCCCGCCGGTCTTGAAGTTCTCGACCACCACGTCGCAGGTCGCGGCCAGACGGCGCACGGCCTCGGCGCCTTCCGGGCTGGCGATGTCCAGCTCGACCGACTTCTTGCCCCGGTTGGCGCACAGGAAATAGGCGGCGTCGCCGGGCGCGCCGTCGGCCGTGGTGGTGAAGGGCGGGCCCCAGTGGCGGGTGTCGTCGCCGGCGCCGGGCCGTTCGATCTTGATGACCTCGGCCCCCAGATCAGCCAGGGTCTGCGTCGCCCAAGGCCCCGCCAGCACCCGCGACAGGTCCAGAACCCGCACGCCGTGAAGGGGGCCGCAGGCAGAAGGGGCGGGGGCGGGAATCGAGACGGCGTCGGACATGCGCGACTTCTAGCAGAAACCGGCGGCGGTCGGATGGCCTGCCGCCTGGGCGGCTGTCTTCTGTAATGAAGGAATAAAGAGACGATGGTGGGTGATCACAGGTTCGAACTGTGGACCCGCTGATTAAGAGTCAGCTGCTCTACCAACTGAGCTAATCACCCGTACCGTCGTCTGCGCCCTTGGTGTGGCGCCGGTCCTTCGCTGCGGTGTGAACAACCTCGGCGAAGGGCGCTCCTATTACTCGCAGCGATCATGCGGTGCAAGCGCCAAATGCGTCTTTTATCATGATTGCAACGCGCGCTAAGGTCGCGCCTTGAATCAGCCGCCGAAAGATGCGGCGAGGGGGAGTAAAGATTATGGCGTTCTGGAACCGTCGGCGCTCGATCGACGCGATGTTGGCTCCGAGCTCGGGGCCGGGGCTCAAAAAGACCCTGAGTTGGCCGCACCTTATGGCGTTGGGCGTCGGGGCCATCGTCGGCACCGGCATCCTGACCCTGATCGGGGTCGGGGCGGGCTTGGCGGGTCCGGCGGTGCTGATCAGCTTCGCCCTGGCCGGTCTGGTGTGCGCTTGCGCCGCCCTGGCCTATGCCGAGCTGTCGACGATCATGCCCGCCTCGGGCAGCGCCTATACCTACTCCTACGCCGCCCTGGGCGAGATCTTCGCCTGGGTCGTGGGCTGGAGCCTGATCCTTGAATACTCCCTCGTGGTGTCGGCCGTGGCTGTCGGCTGGTCGGGCTATGCGGCGCCCTTCCTGGCCGGGCTGGGAATCGACCTTCCGTTCGCCCTGACCGTCGGGCCGCACGTCGAAGGCGGGCTGATCAACCTGCCGGCGGTGTTCATCATCGGCATCGTCACCGGCCTGCTGTTGATGGGCACGCGCGAGAGCGCGACGCTGAACGCGGTGCTGGTGGTCATCAAGATCGCCGCCCTGGTGGCTTTCGTGGCGATCGCCCTGCCGAAGTTCGATGCGGCGAACTTCACCCCCTTCATGCCGCACGGCTTCGGGGCGCCCTTCGTTCAGACGGGTGTCATGGCGGCCGCCGCCATCATCTTCTTCGCCTTCTACGGCTTCGACGCCATCGCTACGGCGGCCGAAGAGACCAAGAAGCCCGAGCGCGATCTGGCCATCGGCATCGTCGGTTCGATGGTGGTCTGCACCATCCTGTACATCGCCGTCGCCGCGGCTGCGATCGGCGCCGCGCCGGTGTCCAGCTTCGCCGACAGCCCCGAACCGCTGGCCCATATCATGCGCGGTCTGGGTCAGGGCGTCGCTGCACAATGGATCGCCGCCGCTGCCGTCGTCGCCTTGCCGACCGTCCTGCTGGCCTTCCTGTTCGGCCAGAGCCGCATCTTCCTGGGCATGGCCCGCGACGGCCTGCTGCCCAATCGCCTTGCCAAGATCTCCAATCGCGGCGTGCCGACCGTGGTGACGATCTTCACCGCTATCGTCGTCGCCTTCCTGGCGGGCATCATGCGTCTGGACGAACTGGCGTCGCTGGCCAACGCCGGCACCCTGATGGCCTTCATGGCCGTGGGGATCAGCCTGATCGTGCTGCGCGTGCGTGAGCCGAACCGCGAGCGCAAGTTCAAGGCGCCGCTGTGGCAGCTGGTCGGCGGGGTGGCTATCGTCGGCTGCATCGTCTTCTTCTTCAGCCTGAAGAGTTCGACGCAGCTGTATTTCCTGCTGTGGAACCTGTTCGGTCTGGCCGTCTATCTGGTCTGGTCGTCGCGTAACTCGCGCCTGGCCAAGGGCGAAGAGGCCCCAGACGAGACGGGCAGGGGTTAATGGCCAGGCGCGACCTGTCGGGGGCGGTGGATTTCACCGTCCTCGAAGCCATGACTGGCGGCATGGATGAGGTGACGGAAGAAGTGCTGGGCCTGTTCGCCGAACAGGCCCGCATGTGGTCGGCCCTTCTGGATGCGTCCAGCGAAGGCTGGCGCGACGCCGTTCACACCATCCGCGGCGCCGGGGCAGGCATTGGGGCCAAGGCCCTGGCCCAGGTCTGTGAAGAGGTGGAGTTCGGCGAGCAATCCGCCGCGCCTGCCGGTTTGGAGCGGGTGAAGACGGCGCTGGACGCGGCCCTGGCCGACGTCGCCGCCTATCGCCATGAACTGGCGCTCAGGAGTTTGAAGGGCTGAAGCGAGGCTAGGCCCGCGTCTGGTCCCAGGTTCCGAACTCGTGGGCGATGCAGCGGTCGATGAGCAGGCGCCAGACCGGCTCGGCGATGTCGGGCGACAGGCCGGCGGGTTCGGCCGCCTTCAGCACCTTGGCCACCACGTCGTCGATGCGGGCCTGATCGAAGACGGCGTCGCGGTTCGGCTTGATGCGGGCGGCGGCGTCCATATAGCGCTGACGCTCGGCCAGCAGGGTCACCAGAGCGCGGTCTAGCGCATCCACCCCCTGACGCACATCGACCATGGTGACGCAGTCTTCAGGGGCCTTGCGCTCGTCAATGGCGACGGTGCGGGGAGAGGTCATCAGGTCAGCCGACAAAGGCGCGCTCCAGAACATAGTCGCCGGGTTCGGCGTTCGAGCCTTCTTTCAGGCCGTAGGATTCCAGCAGTTCGCCGGTCTCCTTGATCATGGCCATCGAGCCGCACAGCATGACGCGGTCGCTGTTGGGCGAAAAGCCGATGGGCAGTTGCAGGTCGGCGAACAGATCGCCCGACTTGATGCGGTCGGTGATACGGCCCGGCGTCTCGAACCGTTCGCGCGTCACCGTCGGATAATAGGTCAGCTGGGCCTTGGCCTCGTCGCCGATCAGCGGGTCGTCGTGGATCTCGTGGCTGAAGAAGTCGCGATAGGCCAGGTCGGCGACATTGCGCACCGTGTGGCAGACGATGACCTGCTTGAAGCGCGAATAGGTTTCCGGATCGCGCGCAACCGACAGCCAGGGCGCCAGGCCCGTGCCGGTGCCGATCAGCCACAGACGCTCGCCGCCGGTCAGGGCGTCCAGCACCAGGGTGCCGGTCGGCTTCTTGCCCATCAGAACGCTGTCGCCCGCGACGATCTTCTGCAGGCGCGAGGTCAGGGGGCCGTCCTGGACCTTGATGGAGAAGAACTCCAGCTCCTCGGCCCAGAAGGGCGACGCGATCGAATAGGCGCGCAGGATGGGCTTGCCGCCGTCCTCGCCGGGCAGGCCGATCATCACGAACTCGCCTGAGCGGAAGCGGAAATCCTCGGGCCGTTTCACGCCGAAGCTGAACAGCTGGTCGTTCCAGTGGCGGACCCACAGGACTTCCAACTCATGGAACGGACTGGCCTTGACGGGCGGCGCGGCGAGGGAGGCGTCAGACATGGCGACTACCTAGGCGGTCGCGGGCGATTGCGAAAGAGTGCTGCGGCGATCCTTCTCCCCTTGAGGGAGAAGGTGGCAGGCGGAGCCTGACGGATGAGGGGGGCGAGGAAGCAGGCGAGCGACTTCCGGGCAGGCCTCGCGCCGACACCCCTCATCCGGCCCTGGCGGGCCACCTTCTCCCACAAGGGGAGAGGGGGTGATGTTACGGGTTTGTTTCTCTTCAGATTTGTCCACGCTCAAGGCCTGCTCAGGGCCTATCCAGCCTATGGAGAGTCAAGGACTTAGACCCTGAGGCGACACAGACCCTGCACAGGGAGCCGCCCCGATGGCCTTTTTGATCGACCCCCAGGAGCTGAAGCCTGGGCTCATCCTCTTCCGCCGCGCGGACGTTCAGCACCGCAACTGGTATTGCCGCATCAAGGTGCCGGGCTCCGACCGGTATAAGACGGTCTCGCTCCGCACTGCCGATGTAACGACGGCCAAGGAGGCCGCCTTCGACGTCGACGCGGATCTGCGCTTTCGCGTGAAGCATGATGTCCCGGTGTTCAACCGGACCTTCGCCCAGATCGCGAAGATGTACGCCGACCATCAGCAGGCCCGCTCAGAGGCCGGTGAGATCACTCGCCATCGCTGGGAGGTGGTGGAGTCTATCATTCGCGCCCAGATCAATCGCTACGTAGGCGCCAAGCAGATCGCTCACGTCTCGCATGATGACTTCCTGGGCTATCCCCTCTGGCGCCGCCAGAATGGGCTGGGTCGCGGCGGACGGCCTGTGTCGGACGCTACCATCCGGTATGAGATGTCCATCTTCCGTTCCGTCATCGCCTTCGCGGTCGGCAAACGGTTCGTGCCTGAGAGCCACGTCTACAAGGGCAAGCTGCCGCTGGCGAAGGTGCGCCGCGAGGAGTTCACGCCTGAGGAGTATCGCAAGCTCCACACCTTCGCGCGCGGCTGGATCAAACGCGCGAGAACCAAGAAGTTCGAGTGGCATCGCCAACTCGCCTACAACTTCATTTTGATCATGTGCAACACGGGCATGCGCCCGGCCGAGGCCAAGAACCTCCGCTGGAGGGATGTGGCGATCCGCACGGACAGCGACGAACGGCGCATGGTCATTCTTCACGTGCGCGGGAAGGACAAATCCCGGCAGTTGGTCGCGGCCGGGAACGTTGCTGACTACCTGGAGCGAGTTCGCTCCCTGACAACCAATGAGACGGCGCCCGAGGGCGCCGTCTTCGTCAATGGCAAGGGTGATCCCGCAGCCACCCTCTATGCCGACCAGATCGAAGCGCTTCTTAGAGAAGCAGGCCTGCTTCTCAGCGCCTCAGGTTCGACGCGCTCCACCTACTGCTTCCGCCACACCTACGCGACGTTCCGACTGACCGAGGGCGTGGATGTCTATTTCCTGTCCAAACAGATGGGGACGTCAGTAAAGATGATCGAGGACCATTATGGACATATCAATCCCGTGAAGAACGCTGCCCGCATTCTGCAGGGGCTTCCAGGTTGGGAGGCCGTCTAGCGCCAAGGCAGCCTCTTGATCCATGCAGAAATGAACATTTGACCGCCCTTCCTGCATCGACGTCACGGGACATGGGCGCAGCATGTACCGTGATCAATTGACTGCAATCAAATGCACTAGCAAGCGAGTTTCGCGTGACGTTGCTCCGAATCGTGCCCTAAACTCCTTCCCGGCTTGCGGATAGATTTTGCTGCCGTGTTTCGCGGCAGTTGATCGGGATGTTCCATTGAATGCCCCTACGCGACGATACGCTTTCTATGTAAACCTCTGGTTTGCCAACGAGTATCCGCAAGCCGCTTGACTATTGAGATTTGAATGACAGCGCTTGGCCGCTTGAAGAACTGCGCAACGCTTGCCGACATCGCCGCCTTGCTCGGCATAAAACCGTCAGGCCTATCGTACATTCTATACAAGATCGACGATGATAAAAAATATTCGGAGATTCAAATACCGAAGCGATCGGGAGGAACGCGCGTCATCCATGTTCCGATAGATGAACTTAAGATCGTCCAGCGGCGCCTATCAAAACACCTGACGCTGTGCCTGATGGAGATAGAGTCCGCTCGCGGAGTGGCAGACGAATGCGTTCTATCTCACGGCTTCAAAAAAGGTTTTTCAATTGTAAGTAATGCGAAGCGACACAGGAACCATCGCTACGTATTCAATCTTGATCTTGCGGATTATTTTCCATCTATAAACTTCGGTCGAGTACGTGGCTATTTCCATCAAAATCGGGATTTTCTTCTCCCTATTAAGGTAGCTACTATTCTCGCTCAAATCGCTTGCAGAAACGGATCCCTCCCGCAGGGGAGTCCGTGCTCCCCAGTGATATCAAATCTTATCGGCAACATTCTGGACGTACATCTTGGGGAGCTTGGCGCGCGTAACGGGTGCACATACACACGCTATGCTGACGATCTTAGCTTCTCTACAAACCTCAAGGTCTTCCCTAACGCGATCGCGACCCCATCGGATGCGCCGAGCGGCTGGACTGTCGGGCGCGAGCTGCAGTCGCGAATCCGCCGGGCCGGGTTCGACATAAACCACGCCAAGACGCGCATGTCGCTACGCAACTCCCGACAGATGGTTACCGGGCTCATAGTGAATCATGCGGTCAACGTTCCATCAGAATACTACAAAACGACACGCGCTATGTGCGACAAGCTCTTCCGATCGGGGGCGTACGAATATACGCCTGGATCAAAGACGCCTAGCCCTGGCCGCGCCTTAGAGCCTCTTCACGGTCGCCTGTCGTATATCTTCAACGTAAAATTTCCACGCCTGCCGAACGGGGACCGTCAGGCATTTGATTGGAAGGAATACATGCCCGGTATCTACCGGCTGTACCGACGGTTCCTTGATTACAAGTATTTCTACGGGATACAGCGCCCCACGATCATCGCAGAGGGCAAAACCGACAACGTCTATCTCCGCAGCGCCATTAGGGCGTACGCAGCTCAATACCCATCGTTAGCGACGGTATCTGCGGAAGGCATCAAGATGATTCCCCATCTGTTCAAGCGCAATGAAACGACTCGCGTCGTGCAGGAGCTTGGCGGGGGCACAGGCGAGCTTCAGACACTCATACCGAGATACAAACCCGCGACTGCGGACTTCTCTGCGACTAAGCCGACAGCTCCAGTGATAATAGTTGTAGACAACGATTCCGGAGCCCGCCCTGTATTCAGCGTCATCAGAACAATCACCAAGACGCCTAACGTCGATGGATCGAAGCAATTCTATCACATATACGGTAACCTTTATGTCGTTCCATTGCCATTAGTTGGCAATACGAAAACGGACATCGAGTCGTTTTTAAAACCCGCCACTACCGGTGTCGTCCTAAACAACAAGACATTTCACAAAGATAACACAGGCCTTAATCCGGCAATCCACTTCGGAAAGGCCGCTCTAGCGGACCACGTCGCCAAGCAACCGCCGGGCGCTGTGGACTTCAGCGGGTTTCTCCCGATCCTAGACGCCTTAGTTGCCGTTCAGATCGACTACGGCGCCAACGGCTGGCGTTAAGGGGGCGCGTTGAGGCTAGTGTTCGTCTGGGATTCTCCTGATGATGCGCCCTGGGAAGGTCTGCAGGTTGCACTGCAGGCCGGTGGTCAACTCCTTGATGGTATCGAGTTGCTCGCTCGTGGCGATGATGATCTGGGCGCCGTTTGCGCCATTGCGTGCCGCCACGCGTAGCAGCCCGGCCATGCTCACCTTCGCCGCTTCCTGCTGGCGCGGTTCGTCAAATACCAGAAGGCCCGGGTGGTTTGTGGCAGTGGTTTTGGCTACCTCTAGCAGGCCCATCTGATAGGCCCATTTCAAGCGGATGCTGTCGCTTGCCGACAGCTCGAAGCCGATCTCAAAGCCTTCCTTTTCGGGGCGATAGGTATCTTCGGACACCGTCAGCTCCGAGGTGGGAAAGGTCGTAAATTTGTAGAGGTCTAGCTGCGCGCGGATTGATCTCTCGAACAAGCGTAGCTTTTCAATATCCTTTTCACCTAGCCGGTTGTCGGGCAGCTTGGCCTTGGCGGCCAACAGGTCTTTCCAGTCCTCCACCTGGCGCTGAAGGTGATCGATGACGCCGCTGAAGCGTTCTTGGGCTTCGACCAACTGTAGCACCCTCTGTTCGAGGCGAAGTCGTTGCTCGATGAACGCCGCAGACGCAGCGTGCGAAGGCGCGATCAGGTCTGACTTCAAGGCGCGTAGGCGAGCGGCCTTGCGGCGAACCTCTTCGTTAGTGCTCAGAAGCTCGAGATCTAGGTCCCGGATGGCGCTCTCGGACCGATCAGCTAGACGCCTGAAGATGTTACGCTGCGCGGACAAATAGTCGATATTGTCGTCGATCGACATCACCGAGGCGAGCACTCCCTGCGGCAATAGGGAGTCGTCGAGAGGTTGCTCGCAGGTCGGGCAATGGTTGGGCGACAGGTCCTTGGCCAGTTCCGACCCATAGGTCTGCAGCTTTCGGGCGTCTTGGTTTTTTCGGATGTCATCCGCAAGCAAGCTCAGCCGTTCTTGGGTGGCGGATAGTTGCAGCGCTTCGGCTTGGCGTTCGCGGAAGATCTCCGAACGATCGGCGTTGAGAGTCTGGATTTCCCGCGTCAGCTGGTCTGCTTCCGCCGAGGCCTCGTCGGCCACGCCCTCGACCTCGGGAATCAGGACGTCATCGAGCGAGTCTAGCCGCTCTTGAAGGGTCGCCAATTGCGCGGCCAGCGGGCGCCAGGCCTTGTCCTCGAAGACTAGGAGATGAGCGGCGCGCACCTCGTCGACAAAGGCTGTGGGGGCCTCTGGCAGTTGGGTGGCGCTGAGACCAGCGGCGTTGGCCATGGCCTTCATGTCGTGGATGATGCCGCTCCACCTGGCCCGCAAGGCGATCTGCTGGATTTCCAAGTCCTGCTTGCGCCGTTCGATTTCGTGGGTTTCTAGATCGAGCAGGAACTCCACACTCCGGCGGTGCACATCCCGGATCTTGAAGTGGGTGGGGATGTTGGCTGGAATTGCTGTCCAGCCCGTCTTCTGTTCCACGAAGAACAGCGGGAATAGGGTTTCCACATATAGGGGACATTCGCTGCCATCGTAGCGCTTCACGATGGGCAGGTGCCAGCCTATGAAGTCGGCTAGGAAGCGGTGGAATCCAGCCTCGCGCTGCGCCGCGCCCCCATCTAGAACGAAATAGTCGCGGCGCGCGTAGGACTTGCCTGGGTCGGTGAGTTCGGGGCCCGAGAACACCGAGACCAATCGCCGATCCGTTGCGGTGACGGTCACGCCTCGCTTGACCGCGATGCGCTCCTGCTGAGCGTTTTCCAGCTCGACGGCCACATAAGACTCGATGATCTGATGGGTTTCTGATGTTTCAGGGTCTTCGACATGCGTGCGCATTGCGAATGGTAGGGGAATTTCCCGTTTGGGGCTGAGCATCTGCTCCAGGCCCAGCGCATATAGCAAAGCTTGCAGAGTGGTGGATTTACCGGAGGTATTGGGTGCATGGAGGATGGTGCAGCCGGGCTGGATCGGGATATCGGCGCCGTAGAGCCCACCGGTAGTCTGGGCCCGCAGGCGGATGTGGCGCACGACGAGCGACATCAGAACTGTTCCATCTTCATGATCTGGTCGACGACCTTCTCGGTGGCCCGCGGACCGACTGTCTTGAGGAATACCTGCTCCTCACTGAGCACTTGGAGTTTCGTCAGCTCTGCGACCAGCGCCTTGCCGCTGTCGGTGAGCTTGGCGGCCTTGCCGTCCTTCATGATAGCCAAGCCTTCAGCCGCAGCGAAGGCGAGCGCCCGATTCACCCACGGCTCGATCCGGACGGTGAGGGTGTCAGGATTTCGCCGCCGTTCGAGGACGTCGAGCGTTTGCGAGCGCATGTGATCGGTGCGGCTGAGATGTGCCAGGAAGTGCAGCTTCTGGAGGCTGCAACGCTGTCCGCGCGATGAGTCCAGCACCAGTAGCACCAAGGCCACGCCCCATCCAATGCGCAGGTCGCCTGGCACCGGTTGGGGGCGCTCGGTGACCGTGAACGGGCCCCGGAGCAGCCTGCGGAAACGGTCCGAGGCGTTGGTCATGCGAAGTCCAGCGGGCAGCGCATCAGCCAGTCGCTCACCGCCCCGAACGCAAGCTGCTGGGCAAAGTCGGGATCTAGGTTTGGCACCCGTTCGACAAAGCTCTTGATCAGGCCGTCGAGTTCAGTCTCCAGCACGCTTGCTGGGCTCTCGCCCGCCTTCGCGCCGACCAGCTTCAGGCGCCGGAGCCGCTGGGAGATCAGAGCGACGATCTCCTCATGCGCTAGGGGTGCGTTCGCGCGCAGGAAGTCCAAGGCGTTCTGGTAGTCGACGAACGAACGGATGGCATCGTCGACATCGTCTTCGATGTCGTCGGCATCCTTCACTCGCTTGGTCAGCTTGCGTCGAAGGTTCTCGACTAGATCGACGCGGGTGGCACCGACTTTGGCCACGTCCTCGGCGCTGGCGGGCGCGAGGATCGGCCGGAGCCGCGCCCTTAGCGAGGCGCGCCGGTTCCAAGACTCCTCCTCGAAGTCGTCGCGGTCATGCACGAGAATCTCGAAGTCCGGCGAGATGTGGGCCAGACCCCGTTGCCGGATTTCGAGCGCCTTCTTTGAGGCGTGCTGGTTGACTTCTTGGCTGTCGTGGCGAGGCACCGCCAGAATCCAGCGGGCAATCGGTTTGCTCTTGAAGATGATCGACGCTGCCCCGTCGGCTTTGCAGATCTTGCCGACGTCGGTGGTTATTTTGGCCTTTTGTCTGTCGGCGCGCGTCGCGACATCGACAGGCTCCTGCACAGCGTAGCATTGGTACACCACGGCCTCAGACAGGCAATAGTAGTCGAGGCCGCCATCGCCTCGATGCCGGGCAGGTACCTTCTGCACGTTGGTTGCACCATGACGGTCGTGCAGCAGGCGTCCGATGTGGGCCTCCCACTCGTCGCCATCCCATGAGTCAATAAAGCCAACCATCAAGCGTTCACGAACGCTCGCTTTGGCCCAACCGCTGGCGCCGCAGGCATCAGCAGGCGTGGAAGCTGGCCTTCTTGACGTTCTCTCAAGTTTCATCCCCCGATGACAACCTATGGACACGTTGCCGCGCGTGGCGGGCAATGGCAACCTAATGGTCGCCGCTGCTATTGCTGCGCGTTTCCCTTGACTAGCAGATGGCCCGTCGGTGTCAGTCTTCTAGACTTAGGTGACGTCCTTATCCTTCGCGGTGCCCAACACAATCAATCGAGCTTGGCAGATCGTCTCGACTAGGTTTCGGAGCATGTTAAGTCGCTCCAGCATCCAGGCGAGTTCCTCGGTCGTCACCTTATAATGCTCGGAGTACCGGGCCTTCACGTAGGCCGCGCGTAGGAGCTCAAAGCACCGTTTCTGGAACTTCGTCGCCGTCGGCCAGACCTCCGCCAACCGCGCGTCAATCGGCTCGGCTGCGTTCCGCAACCGGACCAGATTGTGCGACTTCGGCGTGTACAGCGTCGCGACTAGCAGGACCGCATTGTAGAAATGCTCGGCAGCCTGGTGCAGATCAAAAGCTGCAATCTTAGGGGCGTCGTCGTCGATGGCGTGTTGAGCTTGCCGGAGGAACTGCTGGCCTGCCGTGAAATGCTCGCGGTAGAACTTTTCAGCTTCCTTTAGCGCAGCCTCGCTCGGCAACGGCTGCGGATCGACGAACGGATGCTCCGGTTCTTCAAACAGCACCACACCTTCCCGCACGATGTCTGCGAAGAAGTACCGGCCCTGGGCCAGTTGGTCGTTCACGTCGTCGAGCGAATGAATGATCAGGTCGGCGGGGGTACGCAGATTAGCGCCGGACGCTAGGTCGCTGCGCAGGCGCTTTTCGGTGCCCTCCCAGAACTCCAGCACGTCCGTCAGTTTCTCGTCGCTGACGACGACGAGCAGATCGAAGTCGGAGAAGTAGCGCCCGACGGGATCCTCCACCCAGTCGCCCCGGGCGTATGATCCGTAGAGGATGACCTTGAGGATCTGGCCATCCTTCACGCCCTCCGCGCGCCGGTTGGCGATGGCCTTGCGGAACTCGTCCTTGATGACGCCGAGCACGTGCTCCAGCTCGCGGCGCTTGCCGAGCGGCAGATGGTCAAGACTCGTCTTCATCCGGCGAGTCTTGCCGTTACCGCCGCGCTTCGCAAGGCGAAGCTCCTCACGGCCGGCTCTGTGGTATTCGCGACGGATCACCATGGGGCGGGAGCATCGCCGCTGGGGGACTCCTTGTCACCCCTGAAGGCGCGCCGTCCCCGGTGCGCCAGAACCGCCATGGCCTCGTCGCGCCGATCAGAATGCAGCATGGCGGCGACGACAAGCAGGCCGCCGAGAATGGCGTTGCGGTCGTCGCCAGTAAGCTCAATGAGGCCTGCCTTCTGCACCAGACCGCCCAGTTCGATCAGGTGGCGGGTGCGGGCGCGCCGCGCGTCCTGACGTTCCTGATGTTCGGTCCGCCGCTGCATGGCCTCAGCCCGGCGCGTCAGGGCTGGAAGACGCTCCAGCCTTTGGGTCGTTGCGCGTAGCGCAAGCCGCAGAGGTGCGCGTCCGTTCACCACGAAAGACGGCTTCGCCCCGCTGGCGCCACTGGCTTCGGGTTTGGTCGTTCTTCTCGGCCGCCGCAGCGCTCAGGGCACCCATGAGGATGTCGGCGCCCAGGGCGTCGGCGCCGCTGGCGATGACGAGTTCGCCGAGCTGGGTGACCCGGCGCGCCTTCAGCGCGGCGGCGCGTTCCGCAAGCGCGGCGAGTTCGGTGTCGATGTCCCTGGGCTTTCGCATGATGCCGGCTCTCTCTTCCTTCGAAGAGCCGCCATCATGCTTCGGTCCTGCCTTGCGCGCGCCCCCGTAAGTCTGCGGTGGTGCGCGGGCGTGAGCGGCTTACTTGGCCGCTGGCTTGCGGCCGCGTTTGGCGTGCTTGCGGCCGCCCTGGCCGAGGCCCATCGACTTCGCCAGTTCCGAGCGCGCGGCCGCGTAGTTCGGCGCCACCATCGGATAGTCCTTCGGCAGGCCCCACTTGGCGCGATAGTCCTCCGGGGTGAGGCCGTACTTCTGGGCCAGGTGGCGCTTCATCGACTTGAAGGGCTTACCGTCCTCCAGGCAGATGATGTGGTCCGGGGTGATGCTCTTGCGGATCGACACCGCAGGCGCCTGCGGTTCGGGTTCAGGCGCCGCAACCTGCGTTGTGCCCGCCAGCGCGCCATGCACGCCCGCAATCAGACGCGGCAGGGCGTCAGCGGCGATGGCGTTGTTCGACACGAAGGCCGAAACGATATCGGCGGTCATGCCGATCAGGTCGGTCTCGGCGGTCAGCTCATCCATGCATTCAGGTCCTGATGGTGGGGGGAATAGTCGGGCTCAGCCTTGCACGTCCCCTCATGCCTGGAAACCGGACGCGATGAAGGATCGCGGCTTTCCACCTCCGTAGACTTGCGGGACGCCAGTCCCCGTCACGACGGACATGCTGTCCGGAGTGCGCGCTTATACGTCGTTCCGACGTGCGCTTTCCTCGGGGCGCTGCGGTCGTGGCCATCTACCACTTCTCCGCCAAGATCATCTCCCGCTCGACCGGCCGCAGCGCCGTGGCGGCCGCCGCCTATCGCTCGGCGTCCCGGCTGTTCGACGAACGCACCGAGCAGCCCTTCGACTACAGCCGCAAGTCGGGCGTGTTGCACTCGGAGATCCTGCTGCCAGACGGCGCGCCCGAGCGCTGGTTCGAGCGACAGGCGCTCTGGAATGAGGTCGAGTCGAGCGAGAAGCGAAAGGACGCCCAACTCGCCCGCGAGATCGAGTTCGCCCTGCCCAGAGAGATGAAGCCGGACGACGCCATCGAACTGACCCGCGCCTTCGTCGAGCGTGAGTTCGTGCGGCGCGGCATGGTCGCCGATTTCAACGTCCATTGCGACATCAGCGAGGACGGCCTGCCCAGGCCGCATGCGCATGTGATGCTGGCGCTGCGGGAGGTGGGCACCGACGGCTTTGGCGCCAAGGCGCGGGACTGGAACAGCGCCGCCCTGCTGGAGCACTGGCGCGAAGCCTGGGCCGAGCATGCGAACGCCCGCCTGGCTGAACTCGACCACGACATCCGCATCGATCACCGCAGCCTCAAAGATCAGGGCATCGATCTTGAGCCACAGTTCAAGATCGGCCCGGCCGCCGCGCGATCTGAAGCGCGCGGCCGGGCCTCCGAACGGGCCGAGCAGCATCGAGGTATCGCCCGGCGCAATGGCGAACGTTTACTGCGCAATCCTGCCGCCGCCCTCGAAGCTCTGACCCACACGCGGGAAACCTTCAGCCGCCATGATCTGGCGCGGTTCGTCTTCCGCCACACCGACGGCAAGGACCAGTTCGACCGGCTCCACGCCCGGATACTGGCGTCGCCGGAATTAGTGCCGCTGAGAGCCGATGAGCGCGGGCGGGAGCGCTTCACCAGCCGCGACCTGATCCATGCCCAAGAAGCGATGCTTAGGGCGTCTGACCGGCTGGCGAGTCACCCTCATCACGCCATCACCGAACGCTCCGGCCACGCAGCGAGAGCAGAAATGGCGGCCGTGGGGCGACCGCTCGGCGACGAGCAGGTGCTGGCGGTGGCGCATGTGCTGTCGGTCGGGTGTTTGGCGGCGGTCGTTGGCTACGCCGGGACCGGGAAGAGCACAGCGCTGGGCGTAGCGCGCGCGGCCTGGGAGGCGGAGGGCTACCGGGTCGTAGGGGCGGCGCTCAGCGGCATCGCAGCGGAGAATCTGGAGAAGGGGTCGGGCATCCGGTCGCGGACGCTGGCGAGCCTGGAATACGCTTGGGCGCGCGACCGGGATCACCTGACGCGCAACGACGTGCTGGTGATTGATGAGGCAGGCATGGTCGGGACGCGGCAGATGCGTCGCATCCTTGAGGCGGCCGAGCGCGGCGGCGCCAAGGTCGTGATGGTCGGTGATCCGGAGCAGCTTCAGGCCATCGAGGCCGGGGCGCCGTTCCGGAGACTCGTCGAGCGCCAGGGTGCCATGGAGATCACCGAGGTGCGCCGCCAGCGGGATGAGTGGCAGCGGGCGGCGACCAAGGAGCTAGCGACGGGACGAACCCAAGCCGCCATCGCGCGATACGATGCTTCCGGCGCCGTCCACGGACACGACACGCGTGACGAGGCGCGACGGGCGTTGGTGGCGGACTGGTTGGCTGATCGGGTGCGCGATCCGGCCACATCACAGATGCTTCTGGCCTACACGCGGGCGGACGTGGCGGAACTGAATCGGCTGGCGCGGGCGGCGTTGCGAGCCGCCGGGCAGATAGGGCCGGATCACGTAGTGCAGGCCACGAACGGTGAACGGGCTTTCGCGGCCGGGGACCGGGTGATGTTCCTACGGAACGAGCGGTCGCTCGGGGTGAAGAACGGGACCCTCGGGACGCTGACCGCTCTTGGCCGTTCTTCGATGGAGGTGAGGCTGGATGACGGCCGAAATCTGCGGTTCGGCCGCAAGGATTATGCGGACCTGACCCACGGCTACGCCGCCACGATCCACAAGATGCAGGGCGCAACGGTCGATCGAACCTACGTCCTGGCGAGCCGTCACATGGATCGGCATGCGGCATATGTGGCGATGAGCAGACATTCGGAGAGTGTAAGATTTCGTTTCGGACGAGAAGAGTTTTCTTCAATCGAAATATTAGCACAAACTATCCGGCGAACTCACTCCTATCGGATGCAGCATGCCGACCATAATGTTGACATTGAGAGGTATAGATAGAGGCGCTTGCGTCAATTTCGTCCGTATGAAACTGTATAGGAACCATCGTCGTCCCCATACTCAATCATAACTTCAAATTTAGGTCCTACATTCGCTATTTCAACGGTGCCGCACGCCTTCATCCACACCATCAATCTAAGTCCAACTTTCGTGCTTGTTATGTGTGACCTCAAAGCCTTGGCACTGTCACGATCTCGGACCATCTGCTTTGGTCGGCCAAATGGTTTAAGCGGCTCCTTTGGATTCCCCAAAACAACCCTTGCGCAGCAATCAAGAATTGTTCCCGAGAATTGACTGTCGCCAAATCCGCCGTGATTCCGAATAGACTGGATAAACTCTGAACCCAAAACGAAGCGGGGAACATCGTAAAAACTAGGATCTTTTCCTGAACTCTTCAAAATTTCCATTGCTCTTATGGAAATTGCGAAGTAAAAATCAGAAGATATAGTCGAGCTTTTCCAAAGTTCATCAGACTTAACGCTATTCATAACGTCAGGCAGGCGCGTAACGACCGATATTTTACTTTTCGCATGTGTCGGAATTGACGCGCAGTTAAGTCCTTGCGCCTCTTCAATCCAGGCGCAGAAATCGACGCTCTCGCAGCGCTCGTCGGAGGCTCCAGCAAAAAGAAAATTACTCGATCCTGATAGATAATTGGAAAAACCGATTGCGACCAACATCGATTCGCTCAGCTTTCTCAAGTCAAACGGCGCGAGCCCATCTAGTAGATCAGGTTTAAGCTCAACATCTCTATATTTACAAACGTCAACACCTGATAGCTCTTCTAAAATTCCAGCTCTATTCAATATATTGTTGTATGTGGACCATACAGTTTTGGCGTCATAAACGCCCTTTAATCCGCTGAAATTGATAAGGTCTTCGACATTTTTTAATCCCGGGAAAAATCCTAGCGCTCCGAGATCCAATTCGGCGGTGGAAGATCTAGCAACTCTATTGCGACCTAGATTGCTAGCGACATCTGACCACTCTTTAAGCTTCAAGATTATGTTTTCAGCCTGAATTTCATCTTCAGCGTAACTCGGAATTGCAAGCAGCGCTGTGTCTACGCAAAACACAGCGCTCATGGATGGTCCTTCTTCGCGTTCTCTGCACGATCATTCGCGCGCTTGCGGGCTGCCGCCTCTAAAATTCGGCTCGTCTCAAATTGGCTCTGATCAAAGAAATCTTCGGGCCAATCTATGACCGCCCCGTATCTAGATATGGGGACGTCACGATACCTAGTTTCTCCATTAGAGCGCTCTGCAAAGTAAACCTTCAAATCGTCCTGAAGGTTGCCGTCATCCTCGGCAATCCTCAGGCGAAGCCTTTCAATCATGTACTCGCTATGGGTTTCGACCACGCACTGGCGCCCAGCAGACGCGAGCGATAGGAAGAAATCGGCCAGCCTCGCCTGAACCCTGGGGTGCAGGTGCAGCTCCGGCTGCTCAAATATTAAGACGCTGGTGGAAGGGGCAAGAAGTGCAGACACAACGATAGGCAGAACTTGGCTTACCCCCACGCCGACGTTTGTCAGGTCGTGCCATTTTCCAAGTCCGCTAGTTGTAACCTGTAGGCGATTTCCAAATACGCCTTGCTCATGGGCTACGACATCTTCGGCAACGCCTAAGTACCCCAGCCAGTCCCGGACAGCATCGATGAGCTTCCCATACCTGGTCGCGTTCTTAGTCTTCCCATCAGAATAGTAGGATGATGGTAGGTATTGAACCCACTTATTAGCATTTAACTCGAGGACTGCTGCTGTATGCTCGCCTCTATAACCAACATCGGTTGGATTTTCTACAATTTCAAGAGGGTAAACTGGTCTTGGCTCGTCGCGCAATGGGCCGAGATATCTGATCCCAAGCTTAAAGTAGCTCTTAATAAACTCAGCGCCCTGAGATACGTTTCGAGGCATCTCTATATCTGACGAAAATTCTTGCCTCGGCTCCGCATCAACCAAGGCTTGCTCAATACTGTCTTGCAATTCTTGAACAGCAAGCAAGTTATTTGGCGCATCGGAGGCAAAAAGTGACCGTTGAGAGAGAAGCGTTCCTCTTCTGGATATGAATTTTCTTAAATGATCGGAAGCATCACCAATCGTCGGTGATGGTTCTGTATATATAAGGGGTAGAGAATTTTCCTCTAGCCAATCATTTACAAGCGACAAAGCTATTCCGGGCAGCAAATCATTTGGATTGTTGCTGGCCCCGACGCGTCCAATAAACCGCCCATGAGAGAACAGAGAAGTAGCAATATTTCTTGCCCTCTGCTTTGTCTCATTAAAGCGAACTTCCACCCAGGTTGGAAGAAAGTGCGAAACGTGGACAGCTCTCGCTTCAGAGTCTGGGCGATCATCCAAAACTTGACTATCAGATATAGAGTCAAGCTTTACGGAGAATGCATCGTGAGCCATTGCTTTTGACATCAGTTCGTATTTGCAGAAATACGTATGATGGTCGTCAGATTCAGGTGTAAACTTATCAAGTTGCAACTCGCCGCGCGTCAGCACTGCTTGAAGCTTGTCCGCAGCCCTCACTTGCGAATTTTCACGCTGCATCCAATCGAACGAGCATTGAACGCTCGTAACGTGTCCTTGCTCGACCGCCCGAAAAGACGCTCGTTGCAAGATGCCAATCCAAGGGGCGTCTGAGGACGCGCTCACGTTGGGAACGTCTAGTCGAAATCCTATTTTGATTGAGCGGGTGTCCGCCGTGGCGCAGATCACATCATCCATTGCCCCGAGGCGCATAATCGGCCCGTTGAGGGCTAAGGGTCGATTAGGAGCTCCATACTGTAGGGTCTGCTTGAGGAGCAGCATGCTTTGGAGAAATGTGCTTTTGCCACCACTGTTGGCACCTGCAAAAACGGTTATCTTCCCGAGAGGCAGAGAGGTTGGACCTCTGACGGATTTGAAGCCTTCGACGGACCATTCTTTGATCAAGCCGCTCTCCTGACGCGCTGGTAAACTCCCCACCGCGTACGCGATCTCCTCGACCTAAGCAATCAGTAGTCGAACAGAGGTATTTCAAGGTCCCAGTGAGCCAACGGCATAAGGCTATCTGGATCGCATTTCCATACCCGGGCATCCTACACAGCTGCTTCACAACCACTTAGATGACCTAAAATGCTAGGGAATATGGTAGGCTAGCGAGCCACCTTCTCCCTCAAGGGGAGAAGGAAGAAAAAGAGAGTCCAATTCGTCTGAATCGTCTGAAATCCCCTGCAACGGGCGGTCGTCTCTCTCGTGGTCGGAGCGCAGTCTAGCATGGGCGGCAGGGTAGGCGGGCTGATCGGGGCGAGCCTCCTTCCGCCATGAACAGGGGGCGGGCGAAAGAAGGGATGACGACGGAGGATTCCGGCTCTAGCTTCGCCGCCATGCGCACACTTCTTCTCGCCTCGACGATCCTGATGGCTGCGACGCCGGCCTTCGCTCAGCAACCTGCCACGCCGTCCGCCGCCACGGCGCCGGCGTCCTCGATCCTGACGGTCGAGCGGGTGTTCGCCAATCCGTCGCTGGCCGGGCCGGTGGCGCGGGGCGTCAGCCTGTCGCCTGACGGCGAACTGGTCGCCTTCCTGCGCTCGCGCGAGGATGATGTGGACGTGCTGGACCTGTGGGCCGCGCCGGTGAAGGGCGGCGAGCCGTTCAAGCTGATCGACGCCCGCGCCCTGGTCCCCGATGCGGGCGAACTGTCCGAGGCCGAGAAGGCGCGGCGCGAGCGGATGCGGATTTCCCAGCGCGGCGTAGTCGAATACTCGTGGGACGAACAGGGCCGCTACATCCTGGCGCCGCTGGAAGGCGACGTCTTCCTGGCCAACCGAGCCGACGGCTCCGTGCGGCGTCTGACGGAGACGGCGGCCGACGAGATCGACGCCAAGGTCTCGCCCAAGGGCGCTTTCGTCAGCTTCGTGCGCGATCAGAACCTGTTCCTGATCAACCTTGAGACGGGCGCCGAACAGGCGATCACTACCGACGGCAAGGACCTGATCACCTGGGCCACGGCCGAGTTCATCGCCCAGGAAGAACTGGATCGCGACACCGGTTACTGGTGGAGCCCGGACGAGCGCTACATCGCCCTGCAGCGCACGGACGAGAGCACCGTCGACGTCATTCCGCGTCTGGACATCACCGGCGGCGGCGCCTCGGTGGCTCAGCAACGCTACCCCCGCGCCGGACGGCCCAACGCCGTGGTCGAGCTTTATGTGCAGGACGTGCAGAGCGGCCAGCGGGTCAAGGTCGATCTGGGCGCCGATCACGACATCTACCTGGGCCGGGTGAACTGGGCGGCGGACGGCTCGGTCGCCTATGTCCAGCGCCTGTCGCGGGACCAGAAGCGGCTGGACCTGCTCAGCGTCGATCCGGCCACGGGCGCCAGCCGCGTGATCGCCAGCCAGACCTCGAACGCCTGGGTCAACGTCACCCATGACTTCAAGGCGCTGAAGGACGGGAACTTCATCTGGTCCAGCGAGGAGAGCGGGTGGCGTCACCTGTACCTCTACGCCAAGGACGGACGCCGCCTGCGCGCGATCACGCGTGGCGACTATCCGGTCAAGTCGCTGGCGGGCGTCAATCAGGAGACGGGCGAGGCCTTCTTCACCGCCTCCATGCGCGACGGCAGGGAATATCCGATCGAGCAGCAGCTGTTCCGCGCCAGCTATAAGCGGACGCTGAACCCCACTGAGGTCACGCCGCGCGGCGGCTGGTGGAGCGCCACTGTCAACGGCACGGGCACGGCCTATGTCGGCAACTACAGCGACGTGAACACCCCGGCGCAGTCGGCGCTTTATTCCATCAACGGCCAGCGCGTGCGCTGGATCGAGGAGAACAAGCTCCAGCCGGGCCACCCCTTCTGGCCCTATGCCGAGCGCCAGCAGAAGCCGACCTTCGGAACCCTGCAGAGCCACGGCGAGACCCTGGTCTGGCAGATGACCACGC
Organism: Brevundimonas sp. S1H14; assembly: GCF_047716865.1. NCBI lineage: Bacteria > Pseudomonadati > Pseudomonadota > Alphaproteobacteria > Caulobacterales > Caulobacteraceae > Brevundimonas > Brevundimonas sp. S1H14. Next base: position 1,210,618 of record NZ_CP136679.1, read on the forward strand.
CGCCGGGCTTCGATCCGGCCAAGCAGTATCCGGTGGTGATGCAGGTCTATGGCGGCCCGTCGGCGGGCGGGGTGAAGAACGCCTGGCAGGGGGCGACGAACCAGTTGCTCACTGAAGCAGGCTATATCGTCTTCCGGCTGGACAACCGGGGCGAAGGCGACCGTTCGGCCGCCTTCAAACAGGCCCTCTATCTGAAAATGGGCCAGCCCGAGATTGAGGATCAGGTCATCGGCGCCGACTACCTGCGCTCGCTGCCCTACGTCGACGACAGCCGCATCGCCATGATGGGCTGGTCCTACGGCGGGTTCATGAGCCTGATGGCGCTGACGGAGCCTAAGATGGGGCTGGCGGCGGCGCTGGCGGGGGCGCCGCCGACGGAGTGGAGCCTGTACGACACGGCCTATACCGAGCGCTATATGTCGACGCCGCAGGGCAATGTGGAGGGCTACGCCGCGTCAGATGTGCTGGGCCGTCTGGACAACCTGACCGGGCGTCTGCTGCTGCTGCACGGCATGGCCGACGACAACGTCATCTTCGAGAACACCACGCGGGTGCTGAACGCGCTGCAGGAAAAGAGCATTCTGTTCGAGACCATGCTCTATCCGGGCCAGCGTCACGGCGTGCGCGGCAACGACAGGCAACTTCACCTATGGCGCACCTACCTCGACTTCCTGGACCGCACGATCGGCACGCGGGCGCCCGTAAAGGCCGATTGATCGCGGCGGCGGCTGCCGGAGCTCTCTATTGCGGGGTTGTAACCCCGGCAGCCGCACAGGCGACGTCAACCCATTCGGGCTGCCGATTGCTCAGCCAGATGGCTCCTGCCGAGCAAGCTGAAATTCGTCGCGCCGCCGCCGCGCGCGGACGCCCCATTCCGGATGGAGCAGACGTCGAGGTCTGCCGAGAGAGGGCGACCTCTGCGGCGTCGTTCGTCGGAATGCTGCAGACAATGGATGAGCGCTATCGAAGCGTGCTCCGATGGTCATCGCCAGAAGTCATGAGGATGCGAGACGGAAACGACGCTCAAATGCAGGGCGTGCTGGTCCTGCTCAAGGACAACATCGAGACGCGCGACATGCCGACCACGGCCGGCTCGCTGGCCCTGGCCGATAATGCGCCCGGCCGCGACGCTCCCATCGTGGCGCGGTTGCGGGAGGCCGGCGCCGTCATCCTGGGCAAGGCCAATCTGTCGGAATGGGCCAACATCCGTTCGTCGCGGTCCATCAGCGGCTGGAGCGCCGTCGGCGGCCAGACGCGCAATCCCTATGATCCGGAGCGGACGCCGTGCGGCTCGTCTTCAGGCAGCGCCGTGGCGGTAGCCATCGGCCTGGCGCCGGTAGCCATCGGCACCGAGACAGACGGCTCCATCGTCTGCCCGGCCTCGGTCAACGGCGTGGTCGGCTTCAAGCCGACGGTGGGCCTGGTCAGCCGCACCCACGTCATCCCCATCAGTCATTCCCAGGACACGCCGGGCCCCTTCGCCACGACGGTGGAGGACGCGGCCATCGTCCTGACCGTCATGGCGGGGTCCGATCCCGAGGATCCGGCGACGGCCGAGGCGGATGCGCGAAAGGTCGACTATCGCGCGGCCCTGGACGCTGGCAGCCTGCGCGGCGCGCGGCTCGGGGTCATGGGCTTCCTGTTGCCCGCCTACTCGACCGAGGCGCGCGCGGAGTTCGACCGGGCCGTGGAGGCTCTGCAGGCCGCAGGCGCCGAGGTGGTCGAGATCGGCGAGGGGCCTAATATGCAGGCCATCGGCGGCTGGGAACTGACCGGCATGCTGACCGAGCTGAAGCACGGCCTGAACGTCTATCTGGCCTCGACCGACCCGGCCCAGGTCAGGACGCGCACCCTGGCCGAGGTGATCGCCTTCAACGCCGCCGAACCGCGCGAGACGGAACTGTTCGGACAGGAGTTCTTCGAGATGGCCGAAGCGACCGCGGGCCTGGACGACCCAACCTATCTCGAGGTGCGGGCCAAGGCCTTCCAGGCGGCGGGGCCGGATGGAATCGACCGCATGATGCGCGAGCACGGCGTGGTCGCTCTGATCGCCCCGACCACGTCGCGGGCCTGGACCAATGATCCCAACGACGATGATCGGTCGCAGGGCTCCGCCAGCCGGCTGGCGGCCGTGGCGGGCTATCCGCACCTGACGGTGCCGATGGGGTTTGATCGGGGGATGCCGATCGGCCTCAGCTTCATTGGCGGCAAGTGGGACGACGCCCGCATCCTGTCTCTGGGCCACGCCTATGAACAGGCGACGCGGGAGCGTCGGCCGCCGCCCGCGGGGACGGCGGCCGAGCCGGATCAGTCGCGGTAGTTCAGCGCCGGGGCGCGGTCGCCCAGCAGGGCGCGGTATTCGAAGTTCGGGCCGCGACGCTGTTCGAACTCGGCCTTGGCGGCGGCGATGGTGTCCGGGCTCTGGAACAGTTCGGCCGTGGTCAGGGCCAGGGTCTTGGCTGCCAGATGGGCGCCCTTCAGGCCGATGGTCGTGCCCGCCGCCACCACGTTCTGCCAGGAGTGACCGGCCGAACCCGGCACGAAGGTCGCCGTCGACAGGCCGACCGTCGGCGTGACCCACGACACGTCCGACACGTCGGTGGAGCCGCCGAAGTCGCCCCCGATCACGGCGTCCTCGATCTGACCGACGCTGGCCAGGTCCGGCTTGGAGGTCAGGGTCTTCTGGATTTCGGTCGCCAGGGCGGTTTCCTCGGCCGTCCAGGTGATACCGCCGACATGGCGCAGGTTGCGGTCCATGACCGTCATCAGGGCCTGATTGGGCAGCATGGAATAGACGCCGCCGATGGCCTCGAACTCGACGCGGGTGCCGGTGCCCAGGGCGGCGCCGTCAGCCGCCAGCTTCACCCGCTCCAGCACGTCGCGGACGATCTCGGGGTTGTTGTGGCGCACGTAGTAATAGGCCTCGGCATAGGCTGGGACGACGTTGGGCGCCTTGCCGCCGTCGGTGATGGCGTAGTGGATGCGGGTGCGGTCCGGCACGTGCTCGCGCATCATGTTGACCATGTAGTTCAGGGCCTCGACCCCATCGAGCGCCGAGCGGCCCTTGTCGGGCGCGGCGGCGGCGTGGGACGCCGTGCCGTAGAAGCGGAACTTGCCCGAGACGTTGGCCATCGTGTCGCCCTGACGGGCCGAGTTCACATTGCCGGGGTGCCAGTGCAGCGACACGTCGACGTCGTCGAACAGGCCGTCGCGGACCATATAGACCTTGCCAGAGCCGCCTTCTTCGGCCGGGGTGCCGTAGACGCGCAGTTCGCCCTTGATGTTGTTGGCGACCATCCAGTCCTTGACCGCGATGGCGGCGTGGATCGAGGCGGCGCCGAACAGGTTGTGGCCGCAGCCGTGGCCCGCATGGCCGCCTGCGGATTCCTGGATCGGGCTGAGGGTCTGCGACAGACCGGGCAGGGCGTCGTATTCGGCCAGGACGGCGATCACCGGACCGGCGCCGTTCTTGAAGCTGGCCAGGAAGGCGGTCGGCTCATTGGCGATGCCGGCGGTGATGGCGAAGCCCGCGTCGCGCAGCTGATCCTGCAGCAGGGCGGTGCTCTGGGTCTCCTGATAGCCCAGCTCGGCGAACTTCCAGATCTCCAGCGCGGCGTGATCCAGGGCGGCCTGGTTGCGGTCGACGGTAGAGGTGATCTGGGCTCTGGCCTGCGGCGACAGTTCAGCGGCGACGGCGGGGGCCAGAGGCAGGCTGGTCATCGCGGCGGCTAGGGCGAGGACGCGCATCGAAACGGGCTTCATGGGAACTCCGGGAACAGGAAAGAAGAAGGGGCGGAAGGCGTCGCCGCCAACCGCCCCGAAATCAGTCAGAGACTGATCAGAAGGACTTGCGGAAGCTGGCGTACCAGTAGCGCCCGTAGGGCTGGTACACCGTGCCGACATAACCGCCGCTGGCCAGCGGGGGCTGTTCGTCGGTGATGTTGCGCACGCCGACGCGAACGGCCGAGTCGGCCAGCGCCTCGCTGAAGCGCGAACCGTCGAAGGCGTATTCCGCATAGAGGTTGGCGGTGATGGTGGAGTCCACCGTCCAGTAATCGCCCGCCGAGTTGGTCAGGCCGTCGTCATACAGCGACGAGATGTACTGGGTGAAGGCGCCGACCGTCCAGTCGTCCTTGCGCCACGTCGCCGACAGCGACCACTTCCATTCCGGGCGACCGAAGTCGGCGATCATGTCGCCGAACGAACCCGACAGGAAGATGGCCTCGTCCAGCTGACCCGAAGCCTGGGCGTCGGCCAGCATCTTGGTGTCCGGCGCCATGTCCAGATAGTATTTGATCAGGTGCGAGACGTTCAGGTTGACGTTGAAGTCGCCGTACTGGGTGCCGCGCAGACGCCACATCACGCCCAGGTCCAGGCCCTCGACCGTCTGGGGCTGCTGGTTGGTATAGGCGTCCTTGATGTAGAGAACTTCGCCCGCCGCCTCGAGGCCCGAGCCTGCGAAGAGGGCGATGTCGGCGGCGGTCGGATCGGCGCGGACGACGTTCTCGTTGAACGAGCCCTGCTTGCGCAGCAGGTAGTCCAGCGTCAGAGCGTTCTGACCGCGGAACAGGCCAACCATGCCTTCCTGCTTCACTTGCCACCAGTCAGCGGTGAAGGTGAAGTCGCCGAACTCAGCCGGGATGAAGCGCGGCTGGATGACGAAGCCCAGCGAGACGGTTTCGGACTCTTCCGGGGCCAGGTCCGGGTTGCCCGAGCGGCGCTCCTGCGTCGACTTGCGGGCGTGGGTTTGGCTGAAGTTCGCCTTGAACTCGTCCGCGACCCTGGAGCTCATCGAGGCGCCGCAGCCGCGCAGGGTGTTGTCGATCGCGCCCGTGGCGGTCTTGAGGCCGCCCTGAACGCGCAGGGCCTCGCAATAGATCCAGTCGTTGCTGTTGTTCGAGCGGGTGATGACGGTGGCGTTCATCTGCTCCAGGTTCGGAGCGCGGAAGCCTTGCGCCCACGAGCCGCGGATACGGAAACCGTCGACGATGTCCCAGGCCGCAGCGAACTTGGGCTTGGCGACCGAACCGAAGTCCGAATACTCCTCAAAGCGACCGGCGAGCTGGACTTCCAGGTTGTGGACCAGCGGCACGCCCATTTCCGGCGAGATCAGCGGGGCGGCGAGCTCGACATAGGCCGAGAAGACGTCGCGTTCGCCGTAGGTGTCCGGGTTCTCCGACTGGTTGATCAGGTCCGAAGACTGGACGCCCAGCAGGTTGGTGAAGCGGATCGTGCCGTCGACGCGGCTGTCGCGGTCGTCCAACTGGGTCTCGGTGCGCAGCTCGATGCCGGCGGCGACGCCGACGGGACCGGCGGGCAGCTGATAGACGTCCGGACGCGAGATGCGGAAGTCCCACATGCCCAGTTCGGTCTTGGTCTTGCGGACCATGTCCACGCGGATGCCGTCCAGGGCCGCCTGGTTCGACAGGGTGTCGTCACCGACCGTGGGGTTGGTCAGCGAGCCGCCGTTGAAGAAGTTGTAGGCGTCCGGGGTCGACTTGGCGGCCCACTCCTGCAGCTTGGTGGCGGAAATGTTGTCCGACACGTCCTTGGCCGAAGCTTCCGACCAGGTCAGGGCGGTTTCCCAGTTCCAGCCGTTCCAGTCGCCGCGCAGGCCGCCCAGGATGCGGTACTGCTTGTTGACCACATTGACGCTGATCGGGCCCATGTCCATGAACCGATAGCCGGTCAGGGTCAGGTTCTGATTGCCGTCCAGCGGGTTGTAGTGGTTCGTGCCGGGGATGATGAAGGGCACAGCCGAGGCCGTTGCGATCGGCTCCTGCCAGGCTTGGGATTCGGCATAGTAGCCGCCCAGCTCGCCGAAGGCCTCGACGGCGTCGTTGATCTGGTATTTGCCGGTGACGAAGAGGTTGAAACGGTCAACCTCGGGCATGACCGTCAGGCCCAGCTTGGCCATGTCGGCGTTAAGGTCCGACGGCAGGTTGGCGCCGCTCATGACGCACAGGCCGTCGCCGATGGCGGTGACGCAGTCGTTGTGCGTTCCCGGCAGGACGGTGAAGGCGCTGTAGGCCCTGCCGTTGATCGTCGCGCCGGAGCCGTTGACGGTGAAGCGGCCCCAGGGCGTCAGCGGCGAGGTGCCGATCAGGCTGCTGTTGTTCTCAAAGCCCGTGCCGGCGAACAGCGACGTCAGGTCGTTGGAGGCGGTGTAGTCCTGATCGAGCGTGTTCAGCTCGTCGCGGTGGTCGTAGTTGAAGAAGGCCGAGATGTTGCCGCGACCGTCCTGAATGTCCTTGCCGCCATAGATCGACAGGTTCAGCTCGCGCATGCCGGTGCCTTCGGCGCCGCCGTACTGGGTCGAGATGGTCAGGCCGTCCATGTCGTCGCGCAGGACGGTGTTGACCACGCCCGCCACGGCGTCGGCGCCGTAAATGGCGGCGGCGCCGTCGCGCAGGACTTCCATGCGCTTCAGGCCCGACACCGGAATGGCGTTGGTGTTGTAGGTCAGGACCGGCACCAGATGCTCATTGGCCTGCGACGTCGGGTGGCCGACGACGCGACGGCCGTTCAGCAGCACGAGGGTGTTGCCGATGCCCAGGCTGCGCAAGTTCACCGAGCCGGTGTCGCCGCGCGCCGCGTTCGAGGTGTAGGGCAGGTAGGACGAGTTGAAGGTCACATCGCCCATTTGCGGGATGGAGCGGAACAGGTCGTCGCCCGATGCCGGAGCGGCGGCGACGATGTCGTCTTCGCTGACGACGGTTACCGGCAGGGCGGCCGTCACCTTGGAGCCGCGGATCTGCGAGCCGACGACGACGATCTCGTCGACCTGAGTGACTTCGTCCTGCGCCTCCTGGGCGAAGGCGGCGGTTGCGCCGAACAAGGCCGTGGTGGCCAGCAGGGCCGTTCGCATGGTGCGGCGCGCCAAGACAGTGCTCATGAAATAGTCATCCCCGTTGTGGTCATCGTTCTGCGCTCCTGTCTGAAGCAGGCGTCGCATCGCTGACTGATCTGTTTGTCGAATGAGGCCGACTCCCGCGCGCGCCGCCCCGACGAATCGAAAAACCTGGCGCGGCGCGGAGAGTTCGCCTCAGTCCGAACTTGAAGCGGCCACACTGCGGCGCGTCAACCTTAGCTGAAAAAATATTGCTGATATCCCAAATAATGAGCGCGATAATCACTCAAGCTCGTCCTTGAACTACTGTTTTGAGCAATGCTATCGCTATGGTTCTTGATAATATTGTCCTGCGGGAAAGCGTGGCGGGCGCTTCAGCCTTTCGCGACGCACGGGCTTGAGGCGGGGATTTCTGTATGCGTTTGGGTTTGATGAAGTCGGCGACGGCTGTTTCGGCGGCGGCCCTGATGTTGCTGGCTGCGCCGGGGATGGCCCAGGAGGCGGCGGTCCAGGTTCGGCCGACCACCGGCAGCGGCGGCGACATCGTCAACTACGGCCAGATTCACAGCCCTGTCGTGGGACGCGGCGGCATGGTGGTCAGCCAGAGCGACCCGGCGACCCGCGTTGGCGTCGACATCCTGCGCCAGGGCGGCAACGCCGTGGACTCGGCCATCGCCGTGGCCTTCGCCGAGGCGGTGACCCTGCCGCGCGCAGGCAACATCGGCGGCTCAGGCTATATGGTCGTGCATATGGCGGCCACGCAGGATCGTCCGGCCCAGGACATCGCCATCAACTATTACGGCACGGCCCCGGCGGCGACGACGCCTGACCTGCTGCTGGGACCGGACGGCCGGTTCGACCGCTCCAAGCCGTCGGGCTTCCGCAATGTGGCGGTGCCGGGCACCGTCATGGGACTGTGGGAAGCGCACCAGCGTTTCGGCTCCATGCCCTGGGCGGATCTGGTGGCTCCTGCCATCGCCCTGGCCGAGGAGGGCTATGTTCTTTCCGACGGCGAGGCCGACGCCACCGGCGGCCGCGCCCGCGTCCTGGCGACCGATCCGGGCGCGCGCGAGGCCTATCTGAAGGCTGACGGTTCAGTCTATCGGGCGGGGGAGGTCTTCCGTCAGCCCCTGCTGGCCGAGAGCCTGCGCAAACTGGCGCGCGGCGGCGCGGACGAGTTCTACAAGGGCGAACTGGCGCGTCAGATCGTGGCCGGGATTCAGGCGCATGGCGGCGTCATCACGATGGAAGACATGGCGGCCTATCGCGCCGACGTGTCAGAGCCGATCTGGGGCAGCTATCGCGGTCACCGCATCTCCTTCATGCCGCCGACGGCCTCGGGCGTCAGCGTCGCCGAGGCGCTGAACCTGCTGGAGCATTTCGACCTGCGCGCGATGGGATGGGGCAGCGTCGACAGCCTGCACCTGATCTCCGAGGCGATGAAGATCACCTCGTCCGACCGCAACCTGATCGGCGGGGCGCCGCAGTGGACGACCCCGGCCAAGGGCCTGGCGAGCAAGGAATTCGCCGCCGAGCGCGTCAAACTGATCTCGCTGGACAAGACGCTGAAGGCCGAGGATGTGCCGGAAGGCAATCCCTATCCGTTCGAGAGCAAGGACACGACGCACTATTCGGTGGCCGACGCCTACGGCAATGCGGTGTCGAACACCTATACGCTGTCGAACTCCTACGGCGCCCATGTCGCGCCGGTCGGCACGGGCATCCTGCTGAACAACCACCTGGACAACTTCTACTGGGGCACGCAGGGGCAGCCGAACTCGCCCGCGCCGGGCAAGCGTCTGGGCTCGACCATCACGCCGATGATCGTGTTCAAGGACGACAAGCCGTGGCTGGTCACCGGCACGCCGGGCGGCGGCTATATCATCGCGACGATGGTGCAACTGGTCTCCAACGTCATCGACCACCAGTTGAACGTGGCCGAGGCCGCCATGCGTCCGCGCCTGAATCAGGGCGGCGGCGACAGCCCGCTGGAGCTGGAAGGCGGCTTCTCGCCCGACGTGGAGCGGCTGTTGCGCGAGCGCGGCCACACGGTGCGTCCGTCCATGACGATGGGCAGCACCCAGTCCATTCTGGTTGATGGCGACCGCTTCCTTGGCGCCGCCGACACCCGCCGTCCGGACGCCCTGGCGCTGGGCGTCCGCTAAACCGGCGGCTGATCGAGACCCTCTCCCGGCGGGAGGGGGTCAGGCCATCTCGCGCCAGGTCCTGCCGGTGACGCCGTCATAGTTGGTGGCGTGATAGACGCCGCGGGCCACCGCGCGGGCCAGCACATCGGCGGCGACGTTGCCCAGTTGCGCCACCGCGACCTGGCGGGCGGCGGGGTCCTCGATGATCTTCTTGCCGGTCGACAGGCTGAACAGGGTGTCGCCGTCGAACGGAGCGTGGGCGGGGCGGATGGCGCGGGCCATGCCGTCCTGCGCCATGATGGCCACGCGCTGAAGCTCGACGCGGGTCAGGGCCACGTCGGTGGCGATGCAGGCGATGGTGGTGTTCTCGCGCGGCTGGGGCCGGAACTTGGACAGGCCCCAGTCCTCGGCCGAGGCGTGCAGGCCGGACGAGCCGAGGCCGCCGAACTCGTCGCCGATCTCATAGGGGGCGGCCCAGAAGCTCTTGCCGCCGGGCGCGACGACCGAGCCGACGCTGTTGACCGCCACGATGGCGCCGACCGTCCAGCCCGAGGCCATGACGGCCGATGCCGAGCCGATGCCGCCCTTCAGCGCGCCGGCCTCGGCGCCATAGCCCGCGCCCGCTGTACCCAGATCGAAGCGGTCGCTGGCGGCCTCCAGCGCCTGAACCGACAGGCGGCGATAGGGCGGCTCCATCTCCCACTGCTTGTTCCCGCCGTTGGCCAGATCATAGAGGCAGGCGGTCGGGATGATGGGCGAGGGGGGCACGCCCGGCGCCCCGCCCATGCCGTAGCCGCGCCCGCGCATCCCCATCCATGCGGCGACGCTATCGGCCGAGCCGAGGCCATAGACCGACCCGCCCGACAGGATGATGGCGTCCACCTCCTGCACCAGATTTTCAGGGCGCAGCACGTCGGTCTCGCGCCCGGCGGGGCCGCCGCCGCGCACGTCCACGGCGGCCGTGGCGGGCTTTTCGGCCAGAATGACGGTGACGCCGGTGCGGACGCTTGCGTCATGCGCCTGACCGACCTTGAGGCCCTCGACGTCGGTGATGAGGTTGAGCGGTCCGGTGCGGCCCGAGGCGCGGGCGGCGGACTGCGCGGCGGGTTTGGCGCTGGCGGCTCCTGCTGCGGAGGCTGCGGCGCCGATCAGGGCCGAGCCGAGGACGGTTCTGCGGTTCATCCGGCGTTTTCCTTTTCCAGAGCGTGATTGCGGACCAGATCCGGCGTCGCCGCCAGAAGTTTCTGCGTATAGGGGTGCGATGGTGCGGCGAAGACGGCGGCCGTCTCGCCCTGTTCGACGATCTTTCCGGCCTGCATGACCAGCAGGCGATCCGTCACCGTGCGCACGACGCTGAGGTCGTGGGTGACGAAGAGGTAGGACAGGCCGAGGCGATCCGACAGATCGGCCAGCAGGTCCAGCACCTGGGCCCGCACCGAGACGTCCAGCGCTGAGACCGCCTCGTCCAGACAGATGACCGACGGCTCGGTGATCAGGGCGCGGGCGATGGCGATGCGCTGGCGCTGGCCGCCCGAGAACTCGTGCGGATAGCGGTCGGCGGCGGCGCTGTTCAGACCGACGCGCTCCAGCATTTCATCGACCCGGCGACGGGCCTCGGCGGGGCTGGGGCGGGCGTCCAGCAGGTGGAAGTTCTCGGCCACCAGATCGCTGACCTTCCAGCGCGGGTCGAAGCTGCCGTAGGGGTCCTGAAACACCACCTGGATGTCGCGGCGGATGGCCTTCAGCGCGGCGCCGCGCGCGGCGGTGATGTCGCGGCCCTTGACCCGGACGCGGCCCGCTTGCGGGGGCTCCAGCGCGAGGATGGCGCGCAGCAGGGTGGACTTGCCGCAGCCGCTTTCGCCGACGAGGCCGACGCTCTCGCCCGGCTGGATCGACAGACTGACTTGATCCACGGCGCGGAAGGTCTTGGACTTTCCGAACAGGGCAGGCGCGCCGCCGTATTCGCGCACCATTCCCTCGACCTGAAGCACGGGGGCGGCGTCGGCCTGTGGGCGGCTACGGCGCTTCGGGGCGTGGGTGGCGTTTGCCAGCAGGCGCTGGGAATAGGGGTGGGCCATGCCGGCGCCAATGCGGTCGACGGGCGCTTCTTCGACCAGTTCGCCGTCCTTCATCACCGCCAGCCGGTCGGCGGTTTCGGCCACGACGGCGAGATCGTGGGTGATGAGGATCAGGCCCATGCCGTCCTCGCGCACCAGCCGCTTCAGCAGGTCCAGCACCTGAGCCTGCGTCGTCACGTCCAGCGCCGTCGTCGCCTCGTCCGCGATCAGCAGTTTGGGCGTCAGGGCGATGGCGATGGCGATGGCGACGCGCTGCCTCTGGCCGCCCGACAGTTCGTGCGGATAGCGGGTCAGTGGGAAGCGCTCGGCGGGCAGGCCAACCCGATCCAGCACGGCTCGGGCGACGGCGAGGGCCTCCTTGCGCGAGGCCTTCTTGTGCAGGCGCACCGTCTCGGCGACCTGATCGCCGATGGTCAAGACGGGGTTCAGGGCCGTCATCGGCTCCTGAAAGATGATGCCCACGTCGCGGCCGCGGACCTGTTGCATCACGGCGTCGGGGGCGTTCGAGACGACCTGACCGTTCAGGCGGATCTCGCCCGTCATGGTCGCGCGCGGCGGCGTCAGGCCCAGCACGGCCAGCGCCGTCATTGACTTGCCCGAGCCGCTCTCGCCGACCAGACCGAGGATTTCGCCGGGGGCGACGGACAGGCTGACGTTCTTCAGGATCGGGGTCTGGCCGATCGACAGGTTGAGGTCGCGGATGTCGAGGACGGTCATGGTCAACGCTCTCGCCGCACGCGCGGGTCGAACAGGTCGCGCAGGCCGTCGCCAGTCAGGCTGAGGCCCAGCACGGTCACGAAGATGGCCAGCCCCGGCATGATGGCCAGCCACGGCGCGAAGCCGATCATGGTCTGGGCCTCGGCCAGCATCCGGCCCCAGCTGGGCGCGGGCGGCTGGGCGCCGAGACCGACGTAGGACAGGCCGGCCTCGGCCACGATGCCGACGGCGAACTGGATCGCCGCCTGAACGACCAGCAGGCTCATGAGATTGGGCAGGATGTGCTGGAGCGAGATCAGGGCCTTGGACTTGCCCGCCGTACGGGCGGCCAGGACGTATTCGCGGGTCCACAGGCCCTGCGCCGCGCCGCGCGCCACGCGGGTGAAGACGGGGATGTTGAAGGCGCCGATGGCGATGACGGCGTTGATCGCGCCCGGTCCCATGACGGCGGTGATCATCACGGCCAGCAGCAGGGCGGGGAAGGCGAAGATCAGGTCGTTGCCGCGCATGACCAGTTCGTCGACCCAGCCGCCGCGCGCCGCTGCGGTCAGGCCTAGGGGCGTGCCGATTGCGACGCCGATGCCGACGGCGACGAAGGCCACGACGAGGGAGTTCTGCGCCCCCGCCATGATCATCGACAGCACATCGCGGCCGAAGTGGTCCGTGCCCATCCAGTGGGCGGCGGAGGGGGCGGTCAGCTTGGCGGCGATGTCGACCGCCTCGACGTCATAGGGCGTCCAGACGAGGGCTAGAAGGGCGGTCGCCAGCACGACGGCAGTCAGGCCTGCGCCGACGATCAACGACAGAGGCCAGCGCACGCGGGGTTTGGCGGGGGCGGTGATGGCGGGGGCGTCGGTCATGCGCGGCGTCCCCTCAGGCGCGGATCAGCGAACAGATAGGCGAGGTCGATCAGGAAGCTGACCAGCACCACGGCGAAGACCAGCACCACCACCACACTCTGCACCACGATCAGGTCGCGCTGGGTGATGGCCTGAAAGACCAGTCGGCCGAGGCCGGGCAGGGAAAAGACGTTCTCGATGATAATGCCGCCCGCCAGCAGGAAGGGGAATTGAAGGCCCAGAATGGTCAGGACCGGGATCCAGGCGTTGCGCAGCGCGTGCCGCCAAAGGGCCTGATTGACCGACAGACCCTTGGCGCGGGCGGTGCGGACATAGTCCTCGTTCATGGTGTCGAGCAGGGCGGTGCGCAGGACGCGCGCCAGGATGGCGGCCTGGGGCGCGGCCAGGGCGACGGCGGGCAGGATCAGGGCCTTGAAGGCGGGCCAGAAGCCTTGGCTCCAGCCGGGGAAGCCGCCCGCCGAGAACCAGCCGAGGTTCACCGAGAACAGCAGGATCAGCAGCATGGCGATCCAGAAGTTGGGCAGGGCGACGCCGACCTGGGTCACGCCGATCAGGCCGGTGTCGACGGCGGTTCCCCTGCGGCTGGCGGCGGTGACGCCGATGGGCAGGGCGACCAGCAGCGACAGGACGGTGGCCATCAGGGCCAGCGGCGCAGACACGGCCAGACGTTCCGCGATCAGGCCGCCGACCGGCACCTGATAGGTGTAGCTGGTCCCGAACTTGCCGGTCAGCAGGTCGCCGAGCCAAGCGAAGTAACGCTCAAGGCCTGAGCCTTCGAGGCCCATCTGCTGGCGCAGGGCGGCGATGGATTCCGGGCTGGCGTTCAGCCCCATCATATAGCTGGCCGGGTCGCCGGGCACGATCTGCAGCAGCAGGAAGATGACGACGGTCGCCGCCAGCAGAGTCAGGGCGTGGCCGCCCAGCTTCTTCAGCAGCCAGGCCGCGCCGAAGCGCCAGGCGACGAAGGCGAGAAGCGCGGCGCCCGCGATCAGGCTGATCCAGCCCCAGGGCAGGGCGCCGCCCGTGCGCTCGGCAGTCGATGCGCCCGCTGCGCCCGCGCCGGTCCAGTAGGCGCCGGTGACGTCGTTGGCGGCGATGGGGCCGTTGATCCACAGGCCGTTGACGTCCGCCTTCCACACGCCGATGCGTGAGGACTGGAACAGGAAGCCGTTGACCGCGTCATCGGCGATGCGGCGTTGTAGATCGCCCAGCAGGCGGTTGCGCGTCGTCTCGTCCGGGGCGGCGTTGACCTGCGCCAGCAGGGCGTCGAAGGCGGGGCTGTCGTAGCCGAAATAGTAGTCCTTGCGGCCATAGATGTCGTAGTCCATCGGCTCGACGTGCTCGACGATGGTCAGGTCGAACTGGCGGCGCTTGAACACCTGATCCAGCCACTGGGCCCATTCCAGGTTTTCGATCTTCGCGCGGATGCCAGCCTCGGCCAGTTGCGAGATCAGCACCTCGCCGCTGCGCCGGGCGTAGGGGCGGGGCGGCAGGCGAAGGGTCACGTCGATGCCGTTGGGATAGCCCGCCTCGGCCAGCAGGGCGCGCGCCTTGGCCGGATCATGCGGATAGAGGCCGGTCAGGTCGATATAGCCCGGCGCCTGACGCGAATAGTGGCTGCCGATCGGCTGGCCGAAGCCGAACATGGCGCCCTGTATCAGGGCGTCCCGGTCGATGGCGTAGGACAGGGCGCGGCGCACCCGCACGTCATTGAACGGCGCCTTGGTGTTGTTGATCCCCAGAATGACCTTGCCTTCGGAGGCGCCGACGACGACGCGGAAGCGCGGGTCGCGCTGGAACTGGGCCACGTTTTCGGGCGCGGGATAGTTGGGGAAGGCGTCCACATCGCCCGCGCTGACGGCGGCGAAGGCGGCGGTCGGGTCGCTGATGAAGCGGAAGACGATAGTGTTCAGGCGCGGCGCAGGCCCCCAGTAGCCGTCGCGGCGGATCAGGGTCAGCTGGCTGCCGCGCTGCCAGCTCTGCAGCTTGAACGGGCCGGTGCCGACGGGGGTGACGGCGTTGGTCGCGGCGCTCTTTGGCGACACCATCACGGCATCGCCCCAGGCCAGGACGTAGGGCAGGGTCGCCATCGGCCGCGACAGCTGGATGCGCAGGGTCGCCGGGTCGACGACTTCGACATTGCGGATCGGCGCGAACAGGGCCTTCTGGGCGTTGGTCGAGCCCTCGGCGGTGATGCGGTCGAGAGAGAATTTGGCGACGGCGGCGTCGAACGGCGAACCGTCGGAGAAGGTCACGCCGCGCCGCAGATGGAAGGTCCAGGTCAGGCCGTCGGGAGCGGCCTCCCAAGACTCGGCCAGAGACGGAGCGACGGCGCCGTTCTGGGTCAGCCTGGTCAGGCCCTCGAAGAGGTTGGCGTAGACGACTTCATCCACCGCCGCCGCCGCGCCCGAGGTCGGATCGAGGTTCGGCGGCTCCAGCGGCAGGCCCAGCACCAGACGGTCACGCGGCGCCTGCGCCTGAACCTGCGGCGCCGTCAGGCCCCAGACGACGCACAGGGCCAGCGACAGCACGAGCGTGATCAGGCCGGGCCGAAGCCCGCCGTTCCGGCCGCGCCGTCGGGATGCTGTCGCGACGCGTGTCGCCCCTGTCTTCGTCACCTTCCCTCGATCTCCCCCCTTGCGACGTGGCCGATCTGCGTCAGCCTACGTCATGGATTTGCACTCACGCCATCGATTAAGCGCGCCTCACCAGGGCTGGCGAGACAGCGAGGCGGGGCAGGCGGCGGTCGCCTCTGTCGCGGCGGCGCGGGCGGCGTCGAACTCTTCCTTGGCCTTGGCGAAGTCGGCCTGGAACGCCGGATCGGCCTTCAGGCGCGTGACGATGGTCGCGCCGACGATGCGGCCCGCCTCGACGTCGCTGACATAGTGGACGCCGCACACCGCGCGGCTTTCGCCATAGGCCAGTCCGCGCCGCAGGAGGGCGTCGGCGCGGTCGGGCGCCAGTTCGGCCAGAACCAGCGCCCAGGCCCAGCCCAGCGCTGAGTGGCCCGACGGATAGGAGCCGCTGGCGCCCAGCCATGTCTCGGGCGCGATACAGGTCGGCAAAGGCTCGACCACGAAGGGGCGTTTGCGGAAATAGCCCTTCTTGGCCGGGGTCTGGATCATCTCCAGATCGCCCAGCATCTTGCCCATCAGCAGGGTCAGGGTCGGCATCTGTTCAGGCTCGAACTTGAAGCCAAGGGCGCAGTCGAAGGCGCGCGGGGCGCCGGGCGTCTCGATCTCATTGTCGGCGCGGGCGATGGCCCAGCGCTCGGAGCCTTCCAGCGACCGCATGGCGCGATAGGCGGCGATGTCGGCCTGTTCGCGCAGGGAGCCTTCCTCGGGCGGCGGCGGCAGGAAGTTGGCGGCGTTGGGCGTGTTCTCAGCCGTCAGATAGCCGTGCGGATGATCGCGGAAGCCTTCCCAGAAGGTTGTGGGGGTTACGGCTGCTGTCTGCGTCGCGGCCGTGCTGGCGCAACCGCTCAACGCTCCGCCAAGCGCGAGAGCCAGACTCATCGCGATGAGAGAGGAAGAGCGGCGCGAGATGGTCATGGAAAAACTCCGGGTGACGGGGATCATGCGGCGACGGCGCCGGGGCGGCCCGATTCAACGGTCCAGGATTTCAGGGTCGACAGGCTGGCCTTGGGATCGCGGACGTCGCTGATGACCTGATAGCGCGTATCCATGCGGTCGGGGCGCACGTCGATCGACATATAGCCGCGCGGGCGGCTGTCGAAGAACTTCACCTGCGGATTATTGGGCATGACGGCCATCAGACCGTCGTAGCTGGGGCCGGTCGAGGTGATGGAGGTGCCGACGAACTCGGTCGCCACGGTGGCCGAGGACGGGTCGCGGCTGTCCAGCTTAACGTCATTGGTCCAGAAGGAGTGGTAGTCGCCGCTGAGCACCACAGGGTTGGACGGCTTCAGTTCGGACAGGGCGGAGGTCAGGCGGTCGCGTGCGGCGGGGAAACCATCCCAGGTGTCGGTCCAGTAGCGGTTTTCCTCGGCCGGGCTGCGGGCCAGACGCAGGCCCGCCATCACCAGATTCTGGCCGAGGATGTTCCAGCGCGCGTCTGCGCGGGCCAGACTGTCATACAGCCAGCGCTCCTGCTCGAAGCCGAGGAAGGTGCGCGAGGGATCCAGTCGGTCAGTACAGGTCGCGTCGGTGACGATCTGGCCCTTGCCGCCGTTCTCGCCGTCGCTGCACGGTTGTTTAGAGCGGTATTGGCGCCCGTCCAGCATGAAGAACTCGGCCAGCCTGCCATAGCGGACGCGGCGATAGATCGGCATCTGCAGGGCGGCGTTCAGGCGCGTGCGGCGGATCGGCATGGCCTCGTAGAAGGCCTGATAGGCGGCGGCGCGACGTTGCAGGAAGTCGTTGGGGGCGACGCCGGAAATCTTGGACCAGACGCCGGAATAGTCGTCCTGAACCTCATGGTCGTCCCAGATGGCGACACACGGGGCGACGGCGTGCAGACGCTGAAGGTTCGCGTCGGTGCGATGCAGGGCGTAGCGGTTGCGATAGCCGGCCAGCGTCGTCGCTTCTTCGAGGTTGTAGGGACGCACCACCTGATCGGCGCGATCCGGCCCCAGGCTGTATTCATAGATGTAGTCGCCCAGGAACAGGGTCAGGTCAGGCTGTTCGTCGGCCATATGGCCATAGGCGCTGAAATAGCCGCGCTCCCAGTGCGAGCAGGAGGCGACGGCCAGACGCAGGCGGTCGGCGGCGGCGTTCGGAGCGGGCGTGGTCAGGGCGCGGCCGGTCGGACTCTGCTGGCCCTCGGCGGTGAAGCGATACCAGTAGGGGCGGCCGGGGGCGAGGCCGGCGACCTCGACATGGACGCTGTGGGCGGCGTCGCTTGAGGCGGTCACATCCCCGGCGGCGGCGATGCGGCGGAACTGGTCGTCGGCAGCGACTTCCCAGCGCACCGGAATGTTTGCGGACAGGCCGCCCAGCCCATCGGCGGCGAGGGGATCGGCGGCAAGCCGGGTCCAGATGACGAAGCCGTCCGGAGCTGGATCGCCGCTGGCGACGCCTAGCGGAAACAGATAGGCGCCGCCCGCCTGCGCCCGGCCGAAACTCAGCACGGCGGGCGCGACGACCAGACCCGTTAGCAGGGTCCGGCGATCAAGGCGGGAAGTGGAAAAATGCATCATACCATCAGCACCAGCTTGAGGCGGACCGATCGAAGTCGGCCCGCCTCGTTCGGGGACGAAGTCCTAGAAGTCCATCGACAGCCGCACGCCGAAGGTGCGGCCCTGGCTGGGCGAGGTGGTCGGACGGGCTGAGCCGTTAAACCCGTTGCGGGTCTCTTCGTAGTAGGTGTTGAACATGTTCCGCACCCACAGGCCCGCCCGCCAGTTGGCGCCGGCCGGGCTGACGCTGAAGTTGGCGTTCCATAGCCAGTAGGCATCGATGATCGACGAGGAACTGACCGAATACAGCTCGTCCCGATAGTTGTAGTTGGTCTCGGCGCGCAGTTCCCACTCTGACATTTCCCAGTCATAGGCGACCGAGCCGCCATAGTTCATCTTGGGGAAGGACAGGCGTTCGCCGGACTTGTCGCCGGTGATGATGATGTCCCACGGTGCCTGATTGTTGTTGGCGGCGTCGGTGGCGGGGCCGTCGATGGCGAAATACTCATCGTATTCACCGGTCTTGTAGCCGATGTTCTGGGTAATGGTCAGGCCATTGATCGGCATCCAGATCGCTTCGATTTCACCGCCCATGATGTGCGACTTGGGCACGTTGGTGATCTTGCCGAGGCGACCGGCGTCGCGGTCATACTCCAGACCCTGAACCTGTTGATCCCTATAGTCGTAGTAGAACAGGGCGCCGTTCAGACGCAGGCGACGGTCGAACAGGTCCGACTTGACGCCCGCCTCATAGGCGATGACGGTTTCGGGCTTGAACGGCTCGGTGGCTTCCGACTTGGTCGAGTTGTAGGTGGTGAAGCCGCCGGATTTCACACCCCGCGCCACGCTGGCGTAGAACAGGGCGTCATCGGTCAGCTTATATTCCAGCCCGAGGCGGCCGGTCACTTCTTCCATCGTCGTGTCGAAGGTGCGCGGCGGAGGCACCGGGTTGGGGGCGATCTCCGTGCCGAAGCTGGTCAGGTCGCGATCTTCCTTCTCCCACCGCAGGCCCAGGATCAGGTTGAGCCGTTCGTTCACCTGATAGGAGTTGTGGGTGAAGATCCCGAAGGCGGTAACGCCTTGATCGTAGGACGTATTGATCAGGCTTGAGAGGTAGTCGGGGGCCGTTGATCCCCGGAACTCGGTGAAGAAGCCGCCCTTGATGGTTTCATCCGCATAGTGGGCGCCGATCATCCACTGCAGAGGGCCGTCGCTGGTCGAGCTCAGGCGTAGTTCCTGAGCGAAGACATTGATGTCATTGTAAAAGTAGACATCAGACTCCTGGAAGCGCGTGCCGTCCCAGTCGTTGTACTCCTTGCGGGAGAAGGTCTGGTAGGCGGTGATGGACGTCAGGTCCGCCCAGCCGAGATCGGCCTTGATGCGGGCGCTGAGGTCGAAACCGTCGTTGTCCCTAAACGGTTTGGCGTCGGTGGAGACGCCCGCCACATCGGCCAGGCGCTGGGAGATGCCCCAGCCGGTGATGCGCCAGGCGGTGTCTTTGGGATAGGTCACGCTGCCGTCTGCGACCTTGTAAGGGCCGAGCAGGCGGAAGCCGCGCCCGTCGGACTTGTCGATCGAATAGGTGGCGCTGAGGTCGGCGGTCACGGTATCGCTGACGTCCCAGGTCAGGCGGCCGCGAATGGCGGTCTTGTTCAGGTCGCCCAGCTTCTCGCCGGTGTCGCGGTGGTATTGCCAGGCGCCGCCCTGCTCGGTGACGGCGGCCAGACGGCCCAGCAGGGTCGGGGCGATCTGGCCCGAGACATAGCCCTCGACCTTATAGCGGTCGAACGTGCCGTATTCGGCGTTGAAACCGGCCTGGAAATCGGCGGTCGGGGCGTTGGTGATGATATTGACGGCGCCGCCGGTGGTGTTGCGGCCGTACAGGGTGCCCTGCGGTCCGCGCAGGACTTCCAGACGGGCGATGTCGAACATCGCGCCCTGCGTGGTCACGGTGTAGGGGTGGGCCACTTCATCGACATAGATGCCGACGGTCGAAGCGTTGTTCGACGAGTATTCGCGCGCGCCGATGCCGCGGATGCGGAACTGGGGCTGGCCGCCGCCGAACTGGCTGTCGACCTCCATGTTGGGGACGGCGTTCTCAAGATCGTTGACGACCGAGATGCCCTTCTCATCGAGCTGTTCGCCGCCGATGACGCTGAGCGACACGCCGACGTCCTGGCTGGCCTGTTCGCGGCGCTGGGCGGTGACGATGATCTCATCGACGCGCGTCGCCTGCTCTCCCGAGCGAGCGTTGCTCTGAGCATTGGCGTTGGAGAAAGCAGCTATTGTCAGTAAACTGACAGAAGATACCAAGATATATTTGTTCATATCGTCCCCCTCAATACCATTGTTATTCTAACTTATGGTTTTGATGATGCTGGAAAGGCGATCGATCAACTCGTCGATCTGGTCGCGGCTGATAATCAAAGGAGGCGACAGCGCGATGACATCTGCTGTAACCCTTACTAGAATTCCGTCATCGAAGGCGCGGTGGAAGGCTTCCGTGGCGCGGGCGCCGGGCGCGCCGGGACGGGGTTCAAGCTCAATTCCCGCGACCAGACCCATGTCGCGGATGTCGATGACATGCGGCAGCCCCTTCAGACTGTGCACGGCGTCCTGCCAGTAGGGCGTCAGTTCGGCCGCGCGCTGGAACAGGCCTTCGTTCTCATAGACGTCCAGCGTCGCCAGCCCGGCCGCCGCCGCCAGCGGGTGGCCGGAATAGGTGTAGCCGTGGAAGAACTCGATGCCCGGCCCGGCCGCGCCCTCGACCACGGCCTGATAGACGGCGGCGCTGACGCCGACAGCGCCCATCGGCACGGCGCCGTTGGTCAGCCCCTTGGCGCAGGTCATCAGGTCGGGCGTGACGCCCAGAGCCTCGGCCGCCGTCAGGGCGCCCAGACGGCCGAAGCCGGTGATGACCTCGTCAAAGATCAGCAGGATGCCGTGCTGCGCCGTGATCTCGCGCAGACGCTCCAGATAGCCAAGCGGCGGCACGATGACCCCGGCCGAGCCGGACATGGGCTCGACGATGACGGCGGCGATGGTCTCGGCGCCGTGGGCCTCGATCAGAACCTCCAGCTCATCGGCCAGGTGCAGGCCCCAGCTCGGCTGGCCGCGCGTGAAGGCGGCCTCGTCCAGGTTCAGCGTGTGCGGCAGATGGTCGACGCCGGGCAGGGTGAGGAAGCCGCGCCTGTTGTTCTCCAGTCCACCCACGGAAATGCCGCCGAAGCCGACGCCGTGGTAGCCCTTCTGGCGGCCGATCAGGCGGGTGCGGTTCTCAAAACCCCTGGCGCGCTGATAGGCGAGGGCGATCTTTAGGGAGCTGTCCACCGCCTCGGACCCCGAACCGGCGAAGAAGACGTGGTTCAGGTCGCCCGGCAGCAGCATGCCCAGACGCGACGCCAGCTCGAACGCCAGCGGATGGCCCAGCTGGAAGGTCGGGGCGTAGTCGAGAACCTCGGCCTGACGCTGGATGGCCTCGACGATCGGCCGGCGGGCGTGGCCGGCGTTGACGCACCACAGGCCGGCGGCGCCGTCCATCACCGCACGACCGTCCGGCGTGAAGTAATGCATGTCCTTGGCCGAGGCGAACAGGCGCGGCTGCGCCTTGAAGGCGCGGTTCGCCGTGAACGGCATCCAGAACGGATCGAGGTCGTTGGCGGCTTTGGCAGCGGTCATGCGGTCATCCTCTGTCTTTCGCCAGTAGCGGCCGAACCGCAGCGAAAGGGAAGACTGTTACTTCGGTGATTTAATGTACGGATAAATATAAACAATTTGTCCGCGTGCTCGATTATGTGAGCGCTCTCAACGCTCAGTAGCGAAGCGTCAGCCGCGCGCCGATCGTGCGAGGACGGCCCGGCTGGGCGATGTCCGCGCTGGTGAAGAAGTTGCGCGTCAGATCGTAATCCTGATCGAACAGGTTGCGAGCCCAGAAGGCGATGGACCAGTCGGCGTCTTCAGGCCCCACGGTGATGCTGGCGTTGGCCAGCCAATAGGCCTCGACGTCGTATTTCTGGCCCAGCCAGGACGGGTATTCGTCGCGATAGCTGTAGTTGGCCTCGGCCGTGACGGCGAAGCCGCCGACGATCCAGTCATAGGAAATCGAGCCGCCGTAGGACCAGGCGGGGAAGGGAATCTTCTGGCCTGACTTGTCGATGTAGACGGCTGTGCCGGGCGTCTGCTGGCAGGCGCCGATGTCCAGGTCGACGAAGTCGGTGTACTCGCCCTTCTTGTAGCTGAGGTTCTGGCTGATACGCAGGCCCGCCGCCGGGCGCAGGACGCCCTCAAGCTCGGCTCCGTAAATCTTGGAATCGGCGTTGGTGAAGCGGCCGACCGGGCCGTTGGCGCCGCAGACGGCCGACAGCACCTGCTGGCCGTTGTAGTCGTAGTAGTAGGCCGCGCCGTTGATCTGGACCGCGCGCGACGGGTCGGCCTTGAAGCCCAGTTCATAGGCCCACAGGATTTCAGGATCGAAGGGCTCGATGCCGCTGCTGTCGCCGGTGTTGTAGGTGGTGAAGCCGCCCGACTTGGCGCCCCGGCTGGCCGAGCCATAGAGCAGGATGTTATCGGCGGGTTTGAACTCCAGCGCCGCCTTGCCGGTCAGCGGAGTCATCTTGGTGTCGACGCTGGTCGGGGGCAGGGCGGTGGCGCCGCCGAAGGCTGAGCCGAAGCCTTCAAGCTCGCGGGTTTCTTCTTCGTAGCGCAGGCCCAGAATGGCTTTCCAGCGCTCGGTAAAGGCGTATTCGGCTTGGCCGAACAGGCTCCAGGACTCGACCTTCTGGTCATAGGTGACCTGGGCGTAGGTGTTGTAGATGTCGATGAAGTCCGAGAAGTAGCGCTCGTGCAGATCCTGTTTCGAATAGTAGAAACCGGCCACCCAGGTCAGGGGGCTGTCGTTGTCCGACGCCAGACGCAGTTCCTGTGAAATCACGTCTACGTCACTGCCGAAGAAGGTATCGGCCTCGACCGAGGGGCTGGAATCCCAGTCGCCGTATTCGCTGCGCTCCAGCGTCTCATAGCTGGTGATGCTGGACAGGTTCATGCCCTTCAGCGCCAGATTGGCGTTCAGCGAGGCGCCCCAGGATGAGTTGTCCCGTCCCGGTTTGGCGTTCACATCGCGGCCGATGGCGGCGGCGAAGCGTTGCGACAGGCCCCAGCCGGTCTTGGAGCGGTCCTTGTCGGCGGGGATCAGATAGCTGGGGCGGTTGACCGCGCCGGTGTGCAGGTCGCTGATCAGATACAGGCCCTGGTTTTCCGATTTGTCGACGCCGCCGTGGACGTCCAGCAGGGCCGTGAAGGTCTCATTGGGCGTCCATTCCAGCAGGGCGCGGGCGCCGGTGCGGTCGGCGTCGCCCAGGCTTTCGCCCGTGTCGCGGTTTCGCTGCCAGGCGCCGCCTTGCTCAGTCGAGACGGCCAGACGGCCGCGCAGGGCGCCAGTCAGCGGGCCTGAGACATAGCCTTCGCCCCGGAACAGGTTGTGACTGCCCCATTCGGTCATCAGGCCGGCGGACAGTTCCTCGGTCGGGCGCTTGGTGACGAAGCTGATGGCGCCGCCGGTGGTGTTGCGGCCGTACAGGGTGCCCTGCGGCCCGCGCAGCACCTCGACCCGATCGATGTCGAAGATCAGCCCCTGCGTCATGACCGGGACCGGATAGGCGACCTCGTTCACATAGACGCCGACGGTGGGCGAGTTGTTGGAGGCGTAGTCCTGAAAGCCGACGCCGCGCATGCGGAACTGGGCCGCGCCGCCGCCGAAGGCCGGTTCTACCTCCAGGTTGGGCGTGGCGTTCTGAAGCTGGTTGACGTTAGTGACGCCCTGCTGCGTCAGGCTTTCGCCGCTGAGGACGCTGAGTGCGATGCCCACGTCCTGAGCCGCCTGTTCGCGGCGCTGGGCGGTGACGATGACCTCGTCCACCGTGGTGGCGGCGGGCTCGTCCGACGCGCGCTGCGCGGCGACGGAGGTGGCGGACAGGGCCAGCAAGGCCCCGGCGGAAACGCTGACCATCAGACGATTCATCGTCTTCCTCCCCATGAGGCCGCCGCAGTCTTTGAAGCCGCGTTCAGCCGTCGCGACCGGGACAGCCCGATCGCCGAACTATCTTCGTAGCCGACATTTTGTGCAATGCAGCATTCGTTTGCCGTTGCAACGATCGGCCGCAAAAAACCCTCTTCCCTCGGCGATCAGTAGCCGCCTGACGAGGAATTTGGGCAAGGCTGTTTCTTTGTTTGCCTAGATACCTGTCCAATATAGAGAAAATATTCCAATGATCGGAATATCGATCATTCGCAACGGCCCCGTCAGAAGGTTGGCGGCGTGCATGCGCTGATGACCACGCAGGGGCAGTCGCCGATGTTGCGGAAACGGTGCGGCAGGACGCTGGGGAACAGATAGCCTTCGCCCGCCTTCAGCACGCGCGACTGGCCGTCGACGGTGACTTCCAGACGGCCCGAGATGATCATGCCGCCTTCTTCGCCTTCGTGAGACAGCATGACCCGGCCGCTGTCCGAGCCGGGTTGATAGGTCTCATACAGGATCTGCAGGCTGGAATCCTGACTGGACCCCAACTGGCGATAGGAGACCTCGCCGCGCGAGATCTCGGTCAGTTCGTCGTGGCGATAGAAGTATTTGGTCGGGGTCTCGAACTCGGAGCTGAAGAAGTCGCCCAGCGATATGCCCGCCGCGTCCAGCAGCCGTTTCAGCGAGCCGACCGAAGGGCTGGTACGGCCACTCTCGACCAGACTGACGGTGCTGGACGGCACCCCGGCCTTGCGGGCGAGCGCCCGTTGCGACAGGCCGAGGCGGTCCCGAAGGGCGCGCAGGCGCGGGCCGATGATGTTTTCTTCTTCCATATCGCCACGCGCCATCTGGCTAGCTCCGCTTGCGGGTCAGCAGGTCATAGGCCGCGCGAGCCATGACCTTGGCCGAGTTGCTCATGTCGTCGATGCCGACCCATTCGTCCGGCTGGTGCGCCAGATCCAGCACGCCGGGACCATAGGCGATGCAGTCCTTCAGCTTGCCGATGCGGTCGATGTGCTTCTGGTCATAGGTGCCGGGCGAGCAGATGAACTGGGCCTTTTTCCCCAGCACCGTCTCGATGGCGGCGGCGGTCGTGCTGGCGACGGGGCCGTCGCGGTCGGCCATGCTGGGCGCCACCTGGAACAGGTCGCGCATCTCATAGCGGAAGCCGTGGCGCTGGGCCGCCAGACCGTCGAGGATGGCCTTCACCTCGCCCTTCACATCTTCCAGCGTCTCCTCGATCAGGAAGCGGCGGTCGATGATCATGCGGCTGGAATCGGCGACGCAGGGCGCGGGCAGGCCGTCGAAGCCCTCGGCCTGACCGCCGTGGATGGAGTTGATGTTCATCGTCGACTGGCGGGCGCCTTCGGGCACGACCGGCATGTCGGAATGGCGGGCGGCCATGGCGGGATAGAGCTTGCTCTCGAACTCTTCCATCACCGCGCCCATGTGGCGGATGGCGGAGTCGCCCAGGAAGGGCATGGAGCCGTGGGCGATGCGGCCCTTGGTCTCGATCTCGGCCCACCAGACGCCGCGATGGCCGATGCAGACCCGGTCCACGTTCAGCGGCTCGGGGATGATGACGTGGTTGACTTTTGGCTCCGAGAACCAGCCGCGCTCGGCCAGATAGGCGACGCCGCCGTAGCCGCCCGATTCCTCGTCCACCGTGCCGGAGATTTCGAGCGCGCCGGGCAGGGGCAGGCCGGAGTCGATCAGGGCCTCGACCGCGATGATGGAGGCGGCCAGCCCGCCCTTCATGTCGCAGGCGCCCCGGCCGTAGACTTTGCCGTCCTTCACCTCGCCGCCGAAGGGATCGACGGTCCAGCCCGCGCCGACCTCGACCACGTCGATATGGCTGTTGAAGTGGACGCAGGGGCCGGGCTCGCTGCCGGTCCAGCGGGCGATGACGTTGGTGCGCGGGTACTGGTCGCTGTCGCCTGGCGAGCCCTCGCCGCGCACATATTCGACGGTGAAGCCGCGCTTCTTCAGCCGCTCGCCGATGTATTCGGCGCAGGGGCGATAGGCCTCGCCCGGCGGGTTGATAGTGGGAAAGCGGATCAGATCCTGGGTCAGGGCGACCAGTTCGTCGGTGCGGCCGTCGATCAGGTCCATGACGGTCTGCAGGGTCGGGGCGCTCATCGGTTGAACCTCACTCGGCAGCCAAGGCGGCCAGAACCGCGTCGGTCATCTCAATGGTGGAAACGGCGGCGACGCCGGGGTGGGCGATATCGGGGGTGCGGACGCCGCTGGACACGACGTGCCGCACGGCGCGTTCAAGCCGGTCGGCCAGGTCCGCTCGGTCGAAGGACCAGCGCAGGCACAGGGCGAAGGACAGGATGGTGGCGATCGGGTTGGCGACGCCCTGGCCCGCGATATCGGGCGCCGAGCCGTGGATCGGCTCATACAGGCCCCGGCTGGCGCCGCCTTGTCCCATGCTTTCGGGCCCAAGGCCGGACAGGGAGGCGGAGGGCAGCAGACCCAGCGACCCCGTCAGGGCCGCCGCCGCGTCCGACAGGATGTCGCCGAACAGGTTGTCGGTGACGATGACGTCGAACTGGTCCGGGCGCCGGACCAGCTGCATGGCGCAGTTGTCGGCGTACATGTGCGACAGCTCCACGTCGGGATAGTCGGCGGCGACCTCGGTCGCGACGGCCCGCCACAGGGCGCCGGTCTCCATGACATTGCCCTTGTCGACCGAGCAGACGCGGCGCTGGCGGGTGCGGGCCAGTTCAAAAGCCGTGCGGCAGACGCGGGCGATCTCGGCCTCGGTATAGGCCTGGGTGTCATAGGCGCGGCGCTGGCCGTTCGCGTCGATCTCATTGGCGCGGGGCAGGCTGAAATAGACCCCCGCCGTCGCCTCGCGCACGATCAGGATGTCGAGACCCCGGATCAGTTCGGGCTTCAGCGCCGAGGCGTCCAGCAGTTCGTCGAAGCAGACGGCGGGGCGCAGGTTGGCGTAGAGGTCCAGCGCCTGACGCAGGCGCAGTATGCCCATTTCGGGCCGCTGGGCGCGGGGCAGGTGGTCCCACTTCGGCCCGCCGACGGCGCCGAACAGGACGGCGTCAGAGGCCAGCGCCTGCTCGACCACGTCCTCGGCGATGGGGGCGCCGACGGCGTCGATGCTGGCGCCGCCCGCCAGACCCTCGCTCAGTTCGATGCGCAGCCCGGCGTTCCGGGCCCAGTCGACGACGCGCAGGGTCTCGCGGATGATCTCGGGCCCGATGCCGTCGCCCGGCAGGACCAGCAGCTTGAACACGCGGTCAGATGCAGCGGCCACCGTCGACCTCCATGGCCACGCCGGTGATCATCGAGGCGTCGTCCGAACAGAGGAAGGCGGCGGCGGCGCCCATGTCCTCGGGCGTCGAGAAGCGGCCGATGGGGATGGAGGCCAGGAATTTGGCGCGCACCTCGGGCGTGTCGGCGCCCATGAAGGTCTTCAGCAGGGGGGTGTCGCCCGCCACCGGGTTCAGCGCGTTCACCCGCACCTGGAAGGGCGCCAGTTCGACCGCCATCGCCCGCGTCGCCGTGATGACCCAGCCCTTGGAGGCGTTATACCAGGTCAGGTTGGGCCGGGGGCTGACCCCGCCAGTCGAGGCGATGTTCAGGATGGCGCCGGACCCTTGCGCCTTCATCGCCGGGACGAAGGCTTTCGACATCAGATAGATGGCGCGCATATTGACGGCGGCGATGCGGTCGAAGGCTTCGTCCGACAGTTCGTCCAGCGGCTGGGGCGTGTGGCCGACGCCTGCGTTGTTGACCACGATGTCGACGCCGCTCAGCAGGCGCTCAGCGGTCTCGGCGAGTGCGGCCACGTCAGCGGCGCTGGACACGTCGACCTTCACGCCCAGATCGGCGTCGCCCAGTTCGGCGGCCAGCGTGCGGGCGGCCTCAAAGTTCAGGTCGGCGACGATGACGCGGGCGCCTTCCTCGGCGAAGCGGCGCGCGATTCCGGCGCCGAAGCCGGAGGCTCCGCCCGTGACGATCGCTCGCTTGCCCTCCAGCCGCTTCGATCTGTTCTCCCCCAAGACGCTACTCCCTTGCGCTATCCGTGATGGGCCGCGACGGTCTTCAGGGCGGTGAAGGCGTAGAGCGCCTCGAACCCCTTCTCGCGACCGTGGCCCGATTTTCCGACGCCGCCGAAGGGCAGTTCGACCCCGCCCGCCGCGCCGTAGTTGTTGATGAAGACCTGTCCGGCCCGCAGCCGTTTCGCCAGCCGCATCTGCCGCCCGCCATCGGCGGTCCAGACGCCTGCGACCAGGCCGTAGTCCGTGCCGTTGGCGATGGCGACGGCGTCGTCTTCCGTCTCGAACGGAATGACGACGACGGCGGGGCCGAAGATTTCCTGTTGCGCCAGCGGATGGTCGGGCGCGACATTGGCGAACAGGGTCGGGGCGACATAGGCGCCGCCGGACGGCAGGTCGGTCAGCGTCGCCTGCGCGACGATCAGGCCGTCGGCGCGGCCCTTGTCGATGAAGCCTTCGACCATGGCCTGCTGCTTCTTCGACACCAGCGGGCCGACGTCGCAGTCGTCCATCGCGGGGCCGACAGTCAGGGCGCCGAAGCGCTCGGCCATGCGGCGCACGACCTCGACATAGACGCCGCGCTGGACCAGTACGCGCGATCCGGCCGAACAGGTCTGGCCCGCGTTCTGAACGCCCGCGTTGACGAGGAAGGGCAGGGCCTTGTCCAGATCGGCGTCGTCGAAGATCAACTGGGGCGACTTGCCGCCCAGCTCCAGCGTCACCGGCACGGCGTTGAGCGCCGCCGCCTGCTGGATGGCCACGCCCACCCCGGTCGAGCCGGTGAAGGACAGGTGGTTGATGCCCGGATGGGCGGCCAGCGCCGCACCCGCCTCGGCCCCCGTGCCGGTCACGATGTTCAGAGCGCCTGCGGGCAGGCCGCAATCGGCGGCGATGTGGGCGAAGGCGAGGGCGGTCAGCGACGCCTGCTCTGCGGGCTTCAGCACCACGGCGTTGCCGACGCACAGGGCCGCCACGACCGAGCGGCCGATGATCTGCATCGGATAGTTCCAGGGGATGATGTGCCCCGTCACGCCGTGCGGCTCGCGCAGGGTGTAGACGGTGTAGCCGTCCTGGAAGGGAATGGTCTCGCCGTGCAGCTTATCGGCTGCACCGGCATAGAATTCGAGATAGCGGGCCAGGGCGACGACATCGTTGCGGGCCTGCTTCAACGGCTTGCCGACGTCCAGCGCTTCCAGTTCGGCCAGCAGGTCGATGCGGGCTTCGACCTCGCGCCCCATGCGGGCCAGAATGCGGCCGCGCTCGACGGCCGTCATGCGGCCCCAGTCTCCGTCGAAGGCGGCGCGCGCGGCGCGGACGGCGGCGTCCACGTCTGCGGCGGTCCCTGCGGCCAGAGCGCCCATGACCTCGCCCGTCGACGGGTTCTCAATCGGCAGGGTGGCGCCGTCGGCGGCGGATCGCCATACGCCGCCTACGAAAATCCTGTCCGTGGAAAATGGCGCCGCCATTCGTTTCCCGCCCATCCTGCCTGCGATCTTCTCTGAGGGATCGCTAGCCTGAGAGTGGGCCGCATTACGGATTATGCAACAAGCCCTTTTTGCGTGGGAGCTAAGTTGTTGATTTAGCGTCTGTGATGCTCAAAATACTGAGCGATATTGGCCAATCTCAACGAAAAGCTCAATCCGGGTTGGCGATCGGCGCCGTCGGCGCAGGAGCCTTGGCGGCTTCTTCTTCCAGCCTTCGGCGTTGGTCAGGGTCTTCGTCCGGCTGAGGGGTGGTGACGCTGGGATCGGGTTGTCGGTCGCGGCGTTCTGCGTCGCCGGTCTCGCGGCGGGCCTGCTCCTGGAGGCTGTCTTTGTCAGCGGGGCTGCGAGGGTCTTGAGCGTTTGCCGTCATCGTCTTCTCCCTGTGAAGGAGGAGAGAGCGAGGTCGTTGCTCGTACCTCTCTCTCCTCTCCACACTGTTCAGGTTCCTGTGCCAAAGCCCTTGGGACCACCGGCGCCAGCAGCGCCAGCGCCGCCGGTTGAGGGCGTCGCGCTTCGGTCAGCGGGGTTGCTGGTCTGCTCTGGATCCTGGTTGGCGGCCGCCTTCCGGGCGGCTCGGCCAGCCTCGACCTCGTCGCCATCAAGGCCGGTCTCGTCGTCGCGGTTGGGGTCGTTCGGTTGGACGTCGGTCATGACGGTTCTCTCTGTTGATTGAGTGAAATCAAGCAACAGGGGAGAAGCCGGTTCCTACAGCAGCGCTACACGAAAAGTTTGGGAACGGGGCGGGAACTGACGGGAAACCCCAGGCGCCCCAGTGATACGCCCGTGACTCTGGCCTGAAGACGGCGACGCCTGCCCCTCCAACCACCCAAGCTATCGGGCGGGAGCGCAATTCTACAATTTCAGGAAGGAAAGTGTGTGGCGGGCCGAAGCCGAAGAAACAGAGAACTACACCTACGCTATAGCCCTCCCAAATGACCCGTGAGGCTTTGGTTGATTGTGTTCCGCGCCCCTTGCTCCCCCCGTTTCACTTTCGGTCACTGTACTTGAGGATCACTTGTGGCTTTTAGCTGATAATTGAGGAACGCCCCAACGCCCTTTAGTGCACGGACGCTATGCCACAGCCAGTCCGAGGGATGCGGTCATGCTCCAGCAGCTTCGTTGCTGGTCTTGATGACACATACTGTATTGAGAGAGGCTCATGAACCGCCTATCCTCGTGCTTCAAGGGGGGGGGGTGTCGAATGCAGCTCAAGTCTTTTCGCGTAAGGAATTTTCGATCCATCAACGATAGCGGTGAAGTTGATGTTTCTCGTATCACGGCGTTACTAGGTCGAAACGAGAGCGGCAAGTCGAACGTCTTGCGGGCGCTTCATAGTCTAAACCCAGCAGACGGCTTCAAGGCGCTCAATCCCATCAAGGATTTTCCGAGACATCGGAAGCTTTCAGAATGTAACGACCACACCCCGGTTGTAGACTCCACATGGCAATTGAGCGAGTACGAACAGCGACGCCTAGCTGAGATTTGGCCGGCCGCTGAAGGTGTGTCTGAGGTCACTGTTGGCCGTCGATATGGCGACAAGCGGTATGTTGGCATCGACGCCCCGGAAACCCCTTTCGACCTCGCTGCGATTAAAGCCGAAGCGCGTAAGATTGACGCGGCGGTCAAGGCAAAAGCCTCGAAGTTGACGGGCGAAGCAAAGGCCGAGTTGGAGCGGGCTTCAGACGCATTCGTGGTTGCCATCGGTGCCGGAGTGACTGCCGCGAAATGGGCTGCAACGGCGACCTCGGCGCTTGCCGCGCTTCGGCAGGCGCTTGCAGCAGCGGACATCGAACTTACAGACGCCCAAGACCAAAAAATTGTGTCCTTGGAAGAGATGGCCGAAGCCATCCCGGGAAGCGAAGAAGCACACTCGAAGGCGCGCGGTTGGATTATCGAACGCTTGCCAAAGTTCATGTATCTTGAAGACTACCCCGAAATACGAGGTCATCAAGATATTGCTCGCTTCCTCAAGCGTAAAAATGAAGGGCAGCAGACAGCCGCCGACGTAAATTTTGAAAAGCTTTGTAAGGTTGCCGGGCTTAGCCCTGAAAAGCTCAACGAACTGTCGCAAAGCGATGACCAAGAAACACGTGGGCAATTAGCCAACCGTGCTGGTGCCGTCGTCACGACCGCCATTCGCAAGCGGTGGAAGGACCGCGAACTGAAGGTACGCTTCAACCTCGACGCACACCATTTCGACACGCTGATTTCCGATCCTAACAGTACGTATGACGTTGAAGTGAACCTTGATGAAAGAAGCCGTGGCTTCCAATGGTTTTTCGCGTTCTATGTCGTGTTCGCGGCAGATACCGAAGACGGCGAAGCCGATGGCGCGATTTTGCTGTTGGACGAACCGGGTCTCTATCTCCACGCGCGGTCGCAAGGTGATTTGCTTCGACACCTCGAAGACGATTTCACCAACCAAATCGTCTATACGACACACTCACCGTTCATGGTCCCAACGCACCAATTGGATTGGGTACGAACGGTCAATATTGCCGAAGAAGAAGGCACGACCGTTTCCAACGACCCGAACGGTGACGCCCGCACCCTGTTTCCGTTGCAAGCCGCGCTTGGATACGACCTTGCCCAAAGCCTGTTTATCGGGCCGAACAACCTGGTTGTTGAAGGCGTCACCGACTTTTGGATTCTTTCGGCGGTTTCGGCATATCTGAATGAGCAAGGAAAAGTTGGCCTCGATGACCGGTTGACCATAACGCCAGCCGGCGGCGCGCAAAAAGTTCACTACATGGTAGCGCTGCTAACGTCTGAACAACTGAACGTGCTTGTCCTATTCGATGACGAAAAGGACGCCAAGGCAACGCGCGACGATTTGGTGAAAGGCAAGCTTATCCGGTCGGATAACATCGTTTTCGTAAGCGAAGCATTCGAAGCTCCCCCCACTGAAGCCGACATTGAAGATATACTGGACTCGGCTGTTTACGAAGCACTTGTGCACGAAGCCTACGCCAAGGAACTGAAGGGCAAAACGTTGGAATTGAATGCCCGCATTCCTCGCATAGCCCGCCGCTTCGAGGCGGCGTTTGATGCACTTACTATTGCGTTTCACAAAACACGGCCAACGCGGCTGTTCCTACAAAAAATGGCCAGCGACCCGTCGTCGGTTTTGCCCGCCGCAAGTGAAGGCCGGTTCGAGCGCCTATTCAAGGCAACTAATGCTGCTCTTGAAAAACACCTTTCAAGGTGATCGAGCCTCAGGGCGTGTAGGGTGTGTTCGGGGGAAATATGAATCTTGATGATAAGCATGCGTATCGCGTTGGGAGCCATTCCGAGTCATGGAGCGATCTACCTGCGGATGACGATACGCTAGATAAATTCATCGCGTCAGCGCGAAAGCGGATCGAGCCTTGGCTATCCGCTGTTTTTCAAGCCGAACACTTGAATCTTTTGATAGGTAGCGGCTTCACGACCGCCGTGGGATATATGGCCGGAGCCAATGCTACAGGCATGGGCAAGGTTGTGTTCGGGAGCGAGTTCGACAAGCAGATCGACGACTTCGCTGCGAACGAGGCGGCACGCATGGGGCGTGGTGCGGCCAATATCGAGGATCAGTTCCGGGCAGCCCTTTCGGTTTATGAGGGGTTGAAGATCATTGATACGGCTAAAGCCGCTGACGTGCCCCTGAGTTTTCATCCAGCGGCGACCAGAGTCCTTGGGTTAGTTACGCCTCGCAGCGTGGGGTGAGCAACAGGCCGGGCCGCGCAGCTTTCATCCTGCGCAGCGGGTCGGCCTGTTGCGGTCAGACTGGCGGCAAAAGCCTCCGGGGTGAGGTAGCCGATCGACGAGTGCGGCCGGCGGGTGTTGTAGTCCAGCGCCCAGGCGGCGACCTTCTGGCGGGCGTGATCCAGGCTGAAGAACAGGCTCTCGTTGAGCAGTTCGTCGCGCATCCGGCCGTTGAAGGATTCCACAAACCCGTTCTGGGTCGGCTTGCCCGGCGCGATGTAGTGCCAGTCGACGCCATGATCCTGCGCCCAGGCCAGGATGGCGGTGGACGTGAACTCCGTGCCGTTGTCGCTGACGATCATGGCGGGACGGCCCCGCCGAGCGATCAGCGCTGTCAGCTCTCGCGCGACGCGGCGTCCCGAGATCGAGGTGTCGGGGATCGCCGCCAGGCACTCGCGGGTGACGTCGTCGACCACGTTGAGAATGCGGAAGCGGCGGCCCGTGGCGAACTGGTCGTGCACAAAGTCCAGCGACCAGCGGGCGTTCGGCCTGGCCTCGACCAGGATCGGCGCGCGCGTGCCCATGGCGCGACGACGTGAGCGGCGCTTGCGCACCGTCAGGCCTTCCTCGCGATAGAGCCGGTAGATCCGGTTCTTGCCCGAGGGCTCTCCCTCACGCCGCAGCAGCACGAACAGCCGCCGATAGCCGAACCGTCGCCGCTCGACAGCCAGGGCGCGCAGCCGCTCCCGCAGCGCCGTGTCCGGCTGTCGGCAGGAGCGATAGCGCACCGACTTACGGTCCGCCTTGATGATGGAGCAGGCCCGTCGCTCGCTGACGCCGAACGCCGCCTTCAGATGGGCGACGGCCTGGCGCAGCGCCGCGGGCCCTACCACTTTTTTGACAGCAGATCGTTCAACGCGGCTTTGTCGAGCATGGCGTCGGCCAGCAGGCGCTTCAGCTTTCCGTTCTCGTCTTCCAGGGCCCGGAGGCGCTGGGCGTCCGACACGCTCATCCCGCCGAACTTGGCCTTCCAGGCGTAGATCGTGCCCTCCGACACGCCGTGCTTGCGCGCCAGCTCGCCCGCTTTGGCGCCGGCCTCGTTCTCCCGCAGGATCCCGATGATCTGCTCTTCCGTGAATCTCGCTCGTTTCATTCCGTCCGTCCTTTCAAGGGCCGGACTCTAGCTCCACGTGGAGGAAATTCTCAGGGGCACGTCACCGCCACCCTTAAATCCGCGATGGATGTACAGCTCCGTGGTTTCCTTGAATCACTTCTCAAAACTGAAGCCGGTCTGATCAGCGGCGATCCGGCAAAGCGAGTCATTGCAGAAGGGGCAGTTCAGTCGTTCCTACTCAGCTTCGCCAGTCGCGCGGCTTCGCGCGAGAGGCTGCATGTCTTCACTACGAACTACGACAGGTTGATTGAGCACGGTTGCGACCTCGCCGGGCTTCGTATTATCGACCGTTTTGTTGGAGCGCTCACGCCTGTTTTCCGGTCAACCCGCGTCGAGGTTGATGTGCATTACAACCCGCCGGGCATTCGCGGGGAACCACGCTTCATGGAAGGCGTCATCCGCCTGACCAAACTTCATGGTTCTCTCGACTGGCTATTCAGCACGACAGATCGGAAGATTTTGCGGAAGGGAATACCCTTCGGTGCCCCCACCGATCACACCGATCTGCCCAAAAAGCCGGTCGATACGGTGATGATCTATCCGAACCCGGCGAAGGATGTCGAAACGACACAGTATCCGTACGCAGAGCTGTTTCGTGATTTTGCCGCCGCAACGTGCAGGCCCAATGCGGTTGTCGTCACTTACGGCTATGGCTTCGGGGACGATCACATCAACCGCGTGTTGCTCGACATGCTGACGATCCCATCAACCCATCTCGTGGTGCTCGCTTACTCGGCGGATGACCGCTTGAAAGGCTTTCTTTCACGGACTCGCGAGGCGCAGGTATCGCTGTTAATCGGTCCCCATTTCGGTGACCTCACAACGTTGATCGAAAACTACCTCCCGAAACCAACGCTTGATTACATCACCGGGCGCATGACCGAACTATTGAAGCACCGCCCGCCAGAGCATCCGTCCGCACCAGACGCTGCTGCTGCGACTACCGATGAGTTCGGCGAATTGTTAGGCGGCGGAACAACAGCATGACCACGCCCATAGAGTCCATTGCTGGCTTGGTTATCGGCGCGGTTGAGTCTGTTTCGCCTGATGAAATCCGCATCCTGCTCGAATTGGATGCACCGCAGGCAACGGCGCTGAACACAGGAACACCTGCCGCATTTCCTCGCCTCAATGGCTATGTCCTTATTCCTAACGAGGCCGGCGCGACGGTCGCCTACATATCATCCCACATTTCCCAAGTAAGGCGCTGATTTCGCTGTCCTGACCATTATATTTCCTATATAAAACATGGTGTTGAAGGCTGCGAGGGGCGCGTTTCATGGATCACCCAGAGGGTGCGGGCTTGCAACGGGCAGATCGGGTGGATTTCGACCCTCGCGTGCGGCTGGAATTTCGCGGCACGCAGCTCAGTTCCGACGGCGGCCTTCTGGTGATGCGCGAGCTTGATGACGCGCTCGGGTTGTCCGATTTGGCGTCAGCGGCGCTGCGCGATACTCGCTCTGGCAAGAACACGGTCCATCGGCTCGACGGCCTGTTCCGGCAATCAGTCTTTGGGCGGCTGGCCGGATACGAGGATGTCAACGACGCCAACCGTCTCGCCTGCGATCCGGTCATGCGCCAAGTTGTCGGCGGCAGAGCGGTCGATGCACAAGCGGCCTCGGCATCGCAGATGGGACGGTTCGAGACCGAGACGCTGGCTCTGGCCGGGAACCGTGCCGCGCTGGCCGACCTGAACGGGCAATGGATCGACCGGTTCCATGACCGTAACGGGCTGAAGTACATCGTTCTGGACATGGACAGCTCGGTCAGCCCGACCCATGGCGACCAGGAAGGGTCCGCCTGGAATGGCCATTTCGACTGTAGCTGCTATCACCCCAACTTTCTGTTCAACCAGTTCGGGATGCTGGAACGCTGCGCCCTGCGCCATGGCAACGTCCACAGCGCCGATGGCTGGCGTGATGTTCTCGACCCCGTCATTGCGCGCTACGCGGAGCGCGACCTTGGTGGCAGGTTCTTCCGGGCCGATGCTGCCTACGCGATCCCGGCGATCTATGAGCGATTGGAAGAAGCGCGGTTCTTCTACGCCATCCGGCTGCCCGCAAACGCGGTCCTCAAGGACAAGATCGCGCATCGGCTAACGCGCCCTGTCGGGCGGCCGTCACTGACCAAGGTCAAGCGGTTCTTCGAGGAATTCGAGTATCAGGCGGCGTCCTGGGACAAGGAACGCCGGGTGATCGCCAAGATCGAATGGCATCCGGGCGAACTGTTCCCGCGTGTCGGCTTCATCGTCACCAACCTGCCGATGGAGCCGGACTGGGTGGTGCGGTTCTACAACCAGCGCGGCACCGCCGAGCAGCACATCAAAGAGGGCAAATACGCCTTTCGCTGGACGCGGCTGTCGTGCCGGAAGTTCCGCGACAATGAGGTGCGGCTGCAACTGCACGCCCTGGCGTACAACCTGGCCACCTTCTTGCACTGCATCGAGCTGCCCGAGGCCATGGCCGACTGGTCGTTGACCAGCCTGCAACTGAAGCTGATCAAGATCGGGGCACGTGTGGTCCGTCACGCCCGCACCATCACCTTCCAGCTGGCCGAGGTCGCTGTCACCGGCACGATGGTACGCGCCATCCTCGCCGCTATCCGCCGATTGCGAGCGCCACCGCTATGCGCATGATCGCGATCCACGCTCAAACTGAACGAAAGCGGCTGGACAGATCTGTCCGCTGCGCTGAAAAACGCCGCCCCTGGGCAAGGAAACAGCGGCTTCGCGGTCTGATCCGTCCAGATCCAGCAGTCTGCGCGACCGCAGGTGCCGCTTGCGGCAGAAAATCCTTGTCTAGCGCTCGGATACAGGCGATCTTCACCTCAAACGACACGCCACTTGGGGAATGCAGGATTTTATCATGCCTAAAACAAACTTTCGCGGAAATGAGTTTTCTGCGCTTGGTTTAAATAGTGCCTATTCCAGTAAGTACACTCGAATTTGGCAAATCCTTCGCGACGCCGGTGCGCCGGATTTCCGCCACCGACAGATTTTCAAGGCAATCTTTCAGGATCGGATAACCCGTTTTTCCGATATGGTCGCCTTGCCGAAGCCACTGCGTTTGAAGCTCGCGACTGAGTTCGGCGACGAGATTTTATCCCTCAAGAGAGTGGCGACGAAAGAGTCTGAGCAAGCCGAGAAAACCCTCTACGCGCTTCCC
The DNA here is from genome assembly GCF_047716865.1 of Brevundimonas sp. S1H14. Lineage (NCBI taxonomy): Bacteria > Pseudomonadati > Pseudomonadota > Alphaproteobacteria > Caulobacterales > Caulobacteraceae > Brevundimonas > Brevundimonas sp. S1H14. The sequence continues at coordinate 1,247,951 of NZ_CP136679.1, forward strand.
AGCGGGGAACGTGTTGAAGCCGTCTCCCTAAAGTTCCAAGCGGGATGGGAGTCGTTCTGCATCTCCTCTCAATCCGGCTGCGGTTTCGGCTGCACATTCTGCGCAACAGGCAAGCTTGGTTTGCTGCGCAACATGACCGCCGATGAGATCACCGATCAACTACTCGACTTCCACTTTCACGGCAGAACAATTGACAGCGTATCCTTCATGGGCATGGGCGAAGCGCTTTCGAACGTTCATACGTTTGATGCTCTTCGGCTAATGACGCACCCGGCGCTCTTCGCGCTAAGCCCTCGTCGCATCACTGTCTCGACCATCGGCATCGTACCGCAGATGGAAAGGCTGGCCTCCGACTTCCCGCAGGTCAACTTGACGCTTTCTCTGCACACGCCGTTCAACGAACAGCGTACTGAGATGATGCCGATAAGTCGGAAATACCCAATCCCTATGCTTATGGAGGCGCTCGATCGACACGTTCGAGAAACAAGGCGCAAGACGTACATCGCCTACGTCCTGATTCGCGGTGTCAACGACACCAGGGACCATGCTAAGGCCTTAGCCAAACTGATAAACGCTCGATTCCAGAACGGTCGGCTTCTTCATGTCTCGCTGATTACGTTCAATGAGATAGCGTCCGCGCCAGGAAGCTTTGCGCGAAGCAAGAATTCAAGTGCACGCCTCTTCCAAAATATACTGTTGCAAAATAACGTAAAGACGACGATCCGAGCGTCGTTTGGCAACGATATTGACGCGGCGTGCGGGCAACTGTCCGCGAATTATGCTTCAAGTTGACGAATCCCAGCATGTTGTGTTCGCTCGCTTCACTTGATGAGCCCGGTGACCGCTGCCTGTCCGTTGATCGCCTATGCCATCGATAATGAGCTTGGTCACATGCATCTTGCGAAAGCCTGAAAACCTTGGCGCGTGCTGCCCATTGTAGGGCGCTCGCGCCAAGGTTTTCGATCTGCGTCGCTACTGCCGGACGCCGGTGTCAAATGTGCGCGTACCAAACCTTTTAGTCGAACACCGTCCTGTCACGATGGCTGACCGGGAAAAGACGGCTTGTCGTGGTCGAACCAGGCCCAGCTCGGTGCCGAAGCTGTCCAGACTATGCTGGCCGGGTTGCAGATCTGGCGATCGTCCAGCGCCCCTAAGCGCACGATCAAGTATTCGGGTTCGATCGGAGCATCGGCAAAGAGCGGAGTGCCGCATTGCGGACAGAAGCGCCGTCGGATCAAATTGCCCGCATCCGACAGTGATAGGAACTCTGCTGGCTCACCGAAGACGCTCAAGGCGCGCTGGCGAAAAAACACACTGAAAGAGGCATTACCCGAACAGAGGTACTGGCAAGTTCGGCACCAGCAGGCCCTAGTTCCTACGGGGCCCTCCGACAGCACGAATGTGATTGCACCGCATAGGCATTGCCGGTGTTTCTCATGTGCTCTCCTATGCCACTGTGAAACTGCATGATAACCTAAACAATCATGCATTTTGACCGGGGCGGACTACGCTTAAGACCAGATACCGCCCACATCCACGCAGGAGGGGATTGCCGAATCTCGATCATCATGCTACATGCACGCCCCGAATTCTTCCAAACCTCAGGCAAACTGGAACCAAGGGCATGAAAATCTCGGATAGATAAGCCGCAACAGCAATTCTCGTTGTTGCGGCGCCTGCCTTGGTTTCAATCTGTTACCTTTGACGCGCAGCCGCCGCTGAATCTAATCGTTCATGCGGAAATATAAATATGTCTGCGTACAAGACACGGCTGTGGACTTACAGCCTGCCGGTCGCACTTTTGCTTCTGGCCCCCTTCAACATTCTCGCTTCTCTGGGCATGGATATCTACCTGCCCGTCGTTCCAGCCATGCCAGGAATTCTTGGCACGAGTTCGGAGGTCGTGCAGCTTACACTGACGCTCTACATGATTATGCTCGGCGTGGGTCAGGTAGTATTTGGCCCACTTTCTGACCGCCTCGGCCGTCGCCCGGTATTGATCTTGGGAGCGATCATTTTTGTCATCACATCGTTTGCGCTCGCCGGCACCTCGTCCGCTGGGCTGTTCGTGTTGCTCAGATTGGTGCAGGCAATCGGTGCTTCAGCGATGCTGGTCGCACTTTTTGCGACAATCCGCGATGTTTACGCGATCATGGATCGGGATAGAGCGGTCGCCCTATCCCAAACGGTCGGGCTTGAAAGATTTCGGTCTGATCGACCTTCCGTTTCCACTGCGAAAGATGTGCGTCTCGCCTGTCGGCACACTCACGTCTCGGCGGGACCGAGCATCGAAGCAGACAGTGTATGAACTGTCGCGCGGCGTAGCCGCGTTTCCGTCAGTGGGCGATCAGGTACTCATGCCGACACCTGAACAGGTCGAGGCTATCGTTGGTGCGAAGGAGTCGGATCGGCGTGTCCGTATCGGGACTTCGGCCCTTGCATCGAGCGCCGAGATCAAGGTCGATCCCGACAAGCTATTCGGCAGACATCTCGCCGTGCTCGGCAATACGGGCAGTGGCAAGTCCTGTACGGTTGCCGGACTGATCCGCTGGTCGCTCGACGCAGGAGCAAAAGCGATGAGTGACGCGGGCCGAAAAGGCCATCCGAACGCGCGCTTCATCGTTCTAGATCCCAATGGCGAATATGCCAAAGCCTTTGCGGATCGAGGAGATCAACTCCGTCTGTTCCGAGTCCCACCAGTCGTTGGAACTGAAAGAGAGCTGGATGTTCCGGCATGGCTTTGGAGCGGCCATGAATGGACTGCCGTTGCCCATGCCCAGCCGGGTGCGCAACGTCCGCTTCTGTTGCGCGGGATACGAGAACTGAAGAGCGGCCATCATGAAGATGTACCGCGAGAAGCCACCATCAAGCGGCATCTGCTTGTTTCAAGTGGTCGCATTACCGCCATGCTCAATATGGGAAGCACCGCCTTCGCCGGAGCGGTCGGCCCCCGGTTTGATTGCGCGCGCTTGCTGGGCGGCATCGCCGAGGATTCCGCTCATTTTGCAGCATCGGTCGATGACCCAGCGACGACGCTATTGCAAACGCTTTCTGCCACAATCACTGAAATTGTTGACTCCCGGCGGTCGGGATTGACCTATTTTAACGACTTCTTGGTCGGCGATCTTGAATCGGCCCGTGACGCCATCGCTGTTGTTACAGATGCCCTACCGGATATTGTCGGCGCGGCCGCCGCAATCAGTGAAGACGCTCCAGTTCCATTCGATGTCACACTGCTTGCCGAACATCTGGATCATCTGGCTGCCGAGCAAGGCGGAAATTTCGCGGCGTTTATTAGCACGCTTGGCCTTCGTATTCGCAGCATGCTCGCGGATCAACGGCTTGGAAGCGTCATTGGAAAGGTACCGCCAACCAGCTTCGAGGAATGGCTAAAAAGTTATATCGGTGATGACGGCGCACGCAATGGCCCGCTAGCTGTCGTCGACCTTTCCTTGGTCCCCTCCGAGGTCGTTCACGTCGTTGTGGCCGTGCTGGCCCGGGTGATTTTTGAATCTCTGCAACGCTATCGGCGGCTCAATGCAGAGGGGCTATCACTGCCCACAGTCCTCGTGCTGGAAGAAGCTCACACCTTCATTCGACGCGGTAAGGACGACGAAGGCCCGGCGTCCAGTCCTAACCAGCTCTGCCGGGAAATTTTCGAGCGCATTGCCCGCGAGGGACGCAAATTCGGCTTAGGTCTGGTGCTGTCGTCGCAGCGACCATCAGAGCTTTCGCCGACCGTTTTGGCTCAGTGCAACACCTTCATTCTCCATCGTATAGTCAACGATTCCGACCAAAACCTTGTCGCGCGTCTTGTACCAGACAACGTGGGTGGGTTGCTGCGCGATCTGCCCAGCTTGCCATCAAAACAGGCGATCCTGTTGGGATGGGCGACGCCTATTCCCGTACTGGTCGAGATCGACGAGTTGGCAAAGGAGCATCAGCCTCAATCCGCCGACCCTGATTTTTGGGATGTTTGGACAGGTGCCAACAAGCGCGAAGTTGATTGGCATCGGATCGCCCGGCACTGGACAGCCCCTATCGCAGTTGACGCTCAAAGCACGGAACCGCCAACGGCATCTAGCGAGGGTGCGGTTCCCATGAACAATTCCACTTCTCCCGATCTGGATGACGAAATTCCTTTCTGAGGATTGAGACTTAGAAGGCTGCTGAAGAAGTCGGCGAGGCGGAACGGTTTCCCTTCTGGGTGGTCGGCGGCGTTCGGCTTCGGGTTGGTCGAGGCAATGAGTGTGGGTGCCTGATGCCGCCCCCTGTCGTCAAGCTCCGAGCAGCCGAGGTAGCCGGGCGAGATTGTTGGCGGCCATGGTCAGGATGAAGCGGGAGCGCACCCTTTCGAGGCCGCGATAGACGGTCTGGGCCATGCCGCCGACGGTCTTGGCCCAGCCGAAGGCCTCCTCGATGCGTTTGCGGTTCCTGATCGACAAGGCATAGCCCTCGTGTCGGGTGGTGCGGCCGTCGATCGCTGAATATCGCGTTTTCTGCGCGACATGCGGCGTGACACAGGCCTGGCGCAGATCGGCGACGAACTCGGCGGCGTCGAAGCCCTTGTCCGCGCCCAGTGTCAGTTGCCGGGTCGATCCGGGGGAATGGCGATGGATCATGTCCATTGCCGCGCGCCGTTCCGCATGACCATCGGCCTGCGTCAGGTCGCCCTGCACGATCAGACCGGCGCGGTTCTCCATCAGCGCGTGGCCGATGAAGCACAGCATGGCGCCGGTGCCGGGGGACTTCTTGTAGAGCCGCGCATCGGGGTCCGTGGTCGAGGCATGGGTGGCGTTGGACCGCCTCTCGCCCCGGAAATCGACCTCGGTATTGCGGCTTTGGCGGGTGGGGCGGGGCATCGGGTCGGTCTCGGCTTCGGTTGCTTCGGTCAGGTCTTCAGCAGTCGCGTCGGGTCCGGGCGGGTCGCCCGGATCGTCGTCGGGCGGCGTGCCGATGGCTTTGGGCTGGAAACTCTTCATCGAGGCCCAGGCCTTGACCAGCGTGCCATCGACCGAGAAGTGATCGTCCGACAACAGCGGCGCGACCTCGCGGTGGGCCAGGATCGCCGCCATCACCTTGCGCGACATGTCGGTCGTCAGCAGCCGGTCGCGGTTCTTGGTGAAGACGGTCGGGACCCAGACCGGATCGTCGATCCCGAGGCCGACGAACCAGCGGAACAAGAGGTTGTATTGCATCTGTTCCATAAGCTGCCGCTCGGAGCGGACCGAGAACAGGATCTGGATCAGGCTCGCGCGGATCAGCCGTTCCGGCGCGATCGAGGGCCGGCCGAAATCGCTGTAAAGCGCCTCGAACTCGGCATCCAGGCTCGCAAGCGCGTCGTTCACCACCTGCCGGATCTTGCGCAGCGGATGCCGCGCGGGGATGCGCGCTTCCAAGTCTACATAGCTGAACAGCGACCCGCTCGCCTCGTCCGTCCCGCGCATCATCACCCTCGCCAAAGCCTGCGAAGGGTGAATCATGTTCCTCGAACCGGGCCAAGGGCCGACTTCTTCAGCAGCCTGTTAGGGCTCTGCCCTCCGCGCACTTCAAGAGGCTTCCGCCCAGCTTCCTACGCGCGTGCCGCGCTCCGTGCAGCCGGTTCCCCGCGAAGCCTCCTTCCGTTTGCACACCCGGTCTCGGCGACGGCCAGAAGGTCAGGCGCGGCGTTCCGCTTCGCTGACCTTCCGACCCGAGGATCAGAGAAATGACCAACGTATCCGACAGCACCCCCCGCATCTATGTCGCCTGCCTTGCCGCCTACAATAACGGCTATTTGCATGGCACTTGGATCGACGCGGATCAGGACGCGGACCAGATCAGGGACGAGATTGCCGCGATGCTTGCCCGTTCCCCCGTCGAGGACGCGGAGGAATACGCCATTCACGACTATGAGGGCTTCGAGGGCGTCAGCATCTCCGAATATGCCGGCATCGACAGCGTGGCGCGGATGGCCGCTTTCATCGCAGAGCATGGCGCACTCGGCGCGGGCTTGCTGGGGCATTTCGGTGGCGACATGGACCAAGCCGAAACCGCCTTTCAAGACTGCTATCATGGTCAGTACGCCAGCCTCGCCGACTATATGGAGGAATTGACCTCAGAGAGCGTCACGATCCCCGAGGCGCTGCGCTACTATGTCGATTGGCAGGCGATGGCGCGCGACGCTGAGATCGGTGGCGACCTGTTCACCATCGAGACGGCGCATGGCGAGGTGCATGTGTTTTCCAGCAGATGAGAACGTGAATGCCTGTCCGTGCTCATAAGGGCAGGCATCTCGAAAGCACCGGCTGTCGCTAAGCTAAAAACACCAAAGAATGATCGGGTTAGCCGCTCAAGGTATCTGCTTTGAGCGGCTTCTCTATTTCCAACGATCCTTGAACCTCTCTTTGCCGGGCGCTGCCCAGCATCCCGGCTTGGGGAGGTGACGCCATGCTCAGCATCGATTGGCGATCTCCGGCGGCATACGGGTACACAAAGCACATCCCTGCCGCTGGTTTCGCTTGGGAATACCTGCGCCGCAACGACGAATATCGTCGGGACTGCCAGACCATCGCATTGACCGGAGGGACAGATGCCCGCGACCTCGAAGAGTTCGCGCATCGCTGGGGTTTGCGATTTCCCGTGCGATCCAGACGCGCCGCATGAGCAGCATTCGCCAATCTGGAGTCCGCGCCTTCAACCGCAAGCCGTAATGTTGTCGCCCGTCAATCACAAGGACGACGACACCGAACCGGTACTGACGTTGGCGCATCTCGACGGCCTCGATATGCGCCGCGCGGCCGATGGCTGGCACGGCATCTGGCAGGTGGATGGCGTCGCGCATCAATTCTGGCTGCCAAAGGCGGTGCCCGACGCGGCAGCGTTCTACGCTGTCACGCTGCCGATGGATTCCTTTCTGGAGCTGCGCGCCCACGCTGCGCGCCGTCTTTGGCGGTCTCTCAACGGTCGCGCGCCCGGTCCCGACTTCCGGGCCGTTCCCGCCCAACTCCGGCAATGGCATATCCTGTCCCTGCGCGCGCTCGACGCCCGACTGCATGGCGAAAGTTATCGCACCATCGCTGAAGTCCTGCTCGGCTTTCGCGGCACCAAGGAGGACTTTGAGAGCGATCCTCGCAAGAACAAGGCCCGCCGCCTGGTCACGCACGGTATCAAGATGATGCGCGGCGGCTATCGCCTTCTGCTTCACTACCCGATCAAGCCCGGCAAGCGTTGATCGGGTGGCGTGACCCTCACGCCTTGTTGGCTGCCGCCTGCTCCAGAATCTTCCGATAGCCCTCACGCGACAGCCATTGCGCGCGTTCGAGATGGCTTCGCCAGCAACGGCGGGTGCGAAGTTCATCGGCGACCGGATCACGGTGCAACACGATCTGCGCGACTTCCTTCCAGTCCGCGCCCTCGGCCTTCGCATCGAGAAGGCGCAGATAGGTAACGTAATGCCGTTTGTCATAGACGGTTATGGTATCGCCGGTCGGCGCTTCATCGTCCACATCGGGATCGAGTTCGACGGGAACCCGCATAGTCACTCCTCCTAGGTTCCAGAGAGCCTTGTTTGCGGTGCGCCCCCGCAACTGGCCCCTCTACCTGGTGATCGGGGAGTTAGTAACCGTGACTAGACGGCCCCATGACCTTTAGGCGAGAAGCCCTGGACATACGCCATGGGCTCCCCGACCATAAGGTTCGAGGATGGTGGTGCCGTCACGGCCGGCACCAACCGCTAGTCAGGGGTTACTACGCCCCAGAGCAGCGCGTCTGCTCCGTCTACGTTTCTATCCGAGCCGGCCGTAAATGTCTTTGCCTATTCGGCGGGGCAGGCAGTGAGACGCTGAATTATCTCATTTATTAGCCCGCATCACCCCAGAGGGGGTGCCGCCAGCGCATAGGCGCAAATGCGGCACGCTACGCGCCGCCGATCCCTCGCCATGGTTCGCCACAGTCCGCTGCCGCCCCCGGCAGCCCAATCCTGACTGGAGGTGATCCATGCCCAACCCGCTTGCGGGCCTGCCGCCGCGCCTGCTGCGCACCAAGGAAGCCGCGCGCTTCCTCGGCATATCCATCCGCACCCTTGAGAAGCATCGCACCTACGGGACCGGCCCGACCTATCGCAAGGTCGGCGGTCGCGTCCTCTACACCGTCCGCGATCTGGAAGACTGGAGCGCGGTCGGCGAACGCAAATCCACCCGCGACAAGACCGCCGGCACCGTCTTTCCCGCGCGTCCCCTCACGCCCGAAGAACGGGGCGACTGCTAGATGCTGCGCGAGGACGATCACGACCCCGCGCACCCGACCGAGGATAGCGAGCGCAGCCGTCTAGACCCCTTCGTGGTCGCAACGGGCGACGCGCCGCCGCGCGACCAGCGCGACTTGATGGAACGGCCGTTCTTCTCGCTGGCGAAGACCCCGCGCACCAAGCCGATTCTCTACAAGGCCGCCGACATAGAGGTGCAGGTGTTCGGGATGCCCGAGCATGGCATGGCGACCATATGGGACGCCGATGTGCTGATATGGGCGGCCTCGCAGATCGTTGCGGCCGAGAACAACGGCCTCACCACGTCGCGCTTTGTCCGGTTTACGCCCTACCATCTGTTGCGCGCCATCGGGCGGCCGACCGGCAATCACCAATACCGGCTTCTGAAAGCCGCGCTGGCGCGGCTGCAATCGACCGTCATTGCCACCACCATCCGCAACGGCCCGCATTGGCGTCGCCGGCAATTCTCATGGATCAACGAGTGGGAGGAAATGACGACGCGCGCCGGCCGCGTCGAGGGCATGGAATTTGTCCTGCCCGAATGGTTCTACAATAGCGTCATCGACCGCTCGCTGGTCCTGACCATCGACCCTGCCTATTTCCGGCTGACTGGCGGCATCGAGCGATGGCTTTACCGCGTCGCCAGAAAGCACGCCGGGCACCAGCGCCACGGCTGGATTTTCGAGGTCGCGCACCTTCATCAGAAATCCGGCAGCCTCGCCCGGCCGTCCGACTTCGCGCTCGACCTGCGCCGGATCGCGGCCCGCCAGCAACTTCCCGGCTACCTGCTCCAGATCGAGCGGGAAGACGGCCGCGAGCTGCTGCGCATCCGCCCCGAAAACCTATCAACAGGCACTGTTGATAACCCTGTTAATGCCATCGGCAGATCAGGCGCACGGGGTATCGGCAGATCAGGCGCACCACTATCGGCAGATCAGGCGCACGAACCGCAGCTAACGCTTTGGCCTGAAAAGCGGAATCCGACCGCTAACTTATCTAACAGAGAATCTAACTCTTTTTCTTTGACGCGCGCGCAGGCGAAGCGTGGTGCCGGTTCTGCCGGGAGCGGCGAGCCATGACGCCCGCCGTTGACGCAGCGCACGCGCGCGCACCCCACCAGCACATCGCCGGAGACGCACAATGACCCGCCGCGCCCACCGCAGCGCGCACGGCCGTCCGCTGCCGGACGGACCTGCGCCCTTTACCACATTGGTCGAGCTGACCTTCGAGAAACGCAAGGTCGAGCACTGGATACGCTTCGGCCGCAAGAGCTACGAGCAGATCATCGACCGCCGCCGCAGCGTCGTCGGCTTCGCGCCGGGCAGCGTCTTTGCCTTCGTGCGATGGGCGAGCGGCGAGCACGGCACTGTCGTTTCGCGCATCGACATTGTGCGCGCCATCGGCCGGGGCGAGCCGTTCCAGACATTGCCGTTCGTGCGCCCCGGCGGCGAAATCCTGTTGCGGCTCGATAGCTGGCCGAAGGTGCAGCGCGGTTTTGCCGCCATCGACGCCGTGGAATCGCTCGGCCTCGATCCGGCCGACGCCGCACCGGAGCACTGGCGGCACGTCCATAACCGTTTGACCGCCAATCTGGAGCCGCACGCCTACACGCCCGAGCGACATGCCGCGTGGCTTCACCGCCGAAGGATCGAGCCATGACGCGCCGCCGCACCCTTACGGTGACGGCGCTCGCCGCCATCGGCATCGCCGCCGCCAGCGCGGTCGAGACGCCGACGAAACTCATATGGAACGCCACCGCCAGCGCGCCAGTCGGGTTCTACACCGTCGAGCCGGCAGACCGGATCGACGTGCCCGAGCTGGTCGCCATCATGCCGCCCGAACCGCTCGCCGCCTTCATGGTCGAGCGCGGCTATATCGCGCGAGGCGTCCCGCTCTTGAAGCGCGTCTTGGGCCTGCCCGGACAGCGGGTTTGCCGCGCCGGCCGCACGATCACGGTTGACGGGATCGAGATGGGCGAGGCGCTGGAGCGCGACAGCCTCGGCCGCGATCTGCCCGTCTGGCAGGGCTGCCGCGTCATCGGCGGCGACCAGCTTTTCCTCATGAATTGGGAAGTCCGCGACAGCCTCGACGGCCGTTATTTCGGACCCATACCCGCAGCTTCCGCCATCGGCCGAGCGGTTCCGCTCTGGACCGATGAGGAAGGCGTCGGCCGCTACGAGTGGCGCGCGCCGACGCACTGAAACCACCCCCCCCGAAAACCAACCACAGGAGATTTCCCATGGCAGAGATAGGCACCTTCACCCGCACCGAAGCCGGCTATGCGGGGGAGCTTCATTCGTTCGGCCTCCACGAAAAGCTGTTCATCGTCCCGGCCAAGCCGAGCGACGTGAAGAACGCGCCCGACTATCGCGTGCGCCTCGATAGCGAGGACGGCCCGGACGCCGGCCCCGCATGGAAAGACTCCAGCGAGAACGCTGGCGAGTTCGTGTCGATGCGTTTGGAGGGGCCAATCTTCCCGTCCCCGATCCGCGCCAAACTGTTCCAGTCGAACGACGATCCTTCGGTCTGGACCCTGCGTTGGAAGCACGCGCGGAAGATCGAGGATGAGGAATGACGGCCGCGCGCGTCCGGCCCGCCATCCGGTCAAAGATCGGCATCCCTTTGTTCGCGAAAAAACCGTCTCATCCCTCCGTCCCGCTCGGCGACCAGACGGCCGGCGCGCGCAGCGAAGGTCAGGGGCGGCCATCGGCCGGCGCTTGCGCCTTGCCCTTGACCGCAGCGAGCACGCTGGCAGGCTGCCGTTGTTGCGGAGACAGGCCGGCATGGCATTATGCCGTCCTGCTGCTGGCCGGCGCGCTTTCCGTCTGCGCCGGATCGGGCGTCGCGGTCGCGCAATCCGTGCCGGTCGAGCGCCCGGCCGCCGCCCATCCTTACGCGGCGCACATCGCCGAGGCGTCGCAGCGTTTCGGCATCCCCGAGCAATGGATTCGCGCCGTGCTGCGCGCCGAGAGCGCGGGCGACGTGCGCGCGATTTCGTCGGCCGGGGCAATGGGATTGATGCAGGTGATGCCCGTGACATGGGCGGAACTGCGCGATCGCTATGGCCTCGGCCGCGATCCCTACGACCCCCGCGACAACATCTTGGCGGGCACCGCCTATCTGCGCGAAATGTTCGACCGCTACGGCAATGTCGCGGCGATGCTGGCGGCCCACAATGCCGGTCCCGGCCGCTATGACGAATACCTTGCGACCGGCCGCACGCTGCCGGCCGAAACGCGGGCGTATATCGCCGCGCTAGCGCCGATCCTCGGCGGCGCGGCTGCAACCGAACCGCCGTCATCGGCACCGCCACCGCCGCCCGATTGGCGCGAGGCACCGCTGTTCGTCATGCGTCCGGGCGACGCGCGGGCTGTCGCCGCGCCGCCGCCCGACGCACAATCCGGCGACGGCCGCGCGACCGTTCCGGCGCGCGATCCTGCCGGTGCGGAGCCGCAGGGCGACAGCATTTTCGTCGCCGACGCGAGCGGTTCGGGAACGCCATGAGGACGGCGTTCCCGCGCTCGGCGGCGCTCATTCCGGTGTCCAGTCGGGCAGGTTTTCGCCCGGCAGGATTCCCGGCAGGAGGGGCAGAAAAGACAGAAAGGGCGGAGGGCAAGATTAAAGAAGACGGCACCATGTCGGGCCGCTTCTGGAAATTATTGTTGTCTGCACACTGGTTAGGTGGCCGGTTCCGGCACCATGGTTTTGAGGGGCCGCGTGCCGCGATTTCGCGCAAAGCCTTTGCTTTGCAGGGTTTCGAGCGGCACCATAGGCCAATATCGGTCTGTTTTCGGCGGTTTTCGCTGGAGCCGCGCCCATGAGCGCCGACGACGAAAACCGCTTCCGTCCGAAGCCCGGCCGTATCCGATCCGACACGCCGAAGGGCCGGCAAGACCAAGAGCTTTTTCACGCAGGTCAAGAAGATCACGCGGCAGCATCAGGCAGCAGCCTCCCGCGATCCTTCCATGCCGTCATCCGCCCGCCCGTCATCGCCGGGCCGGTCCCGCGCCGTGGTCGCCAGCGGCAAGGGTGTGAAGCGCGGCCGGGGCGCGAGCTTCGTGCGCGCCCGCAATATCTCCGGCCATTGGCATCATCGCCAGCCCGGCAGCCGCCGCGTGATTGTCAAGCAGCGCAGCGTCCGGGCCGCGTGGAAGGGCGGCCGTGCCCGCGCGCATCTGCTCTATGTCCAGCGCGACGGCACGTCACGCGACGGCGAGCGCGGCCGGCTCTATGCGGGGACCGAGGACCGCGCCGATGGCGACGCCTTCCTTGATCGCGGCAAGGGCGACCGACATCAGTTCAGGTTCATCGTCTCGCCAGAGGACGGCGCGGAGCTATCGGACCTCACGGCCTACACCCGCGATTTCATGAAGCAGGTGGAAGCCGACCTCGGCACCAAACTCGATTGGGTTGCGGTGAACCACTACAACACCGGCCATCCCCATGTGCATGTCATCGTCAACGGCCGCGACGACACGGGCGGGGATCTAGTCATCAATGGCGACTACCTTTCCGTCGGCCTGCGCGAGCGGGCCAGCGAACTTGCCAGTCTGGAACTCGGCCCCGTCACCGAGATTGAGCAGACCCGCAAGCTGTCGGCCGAAATCGACCAGGACCGTTTCACCCGCATCGACCGCGCCATGGCCGAGGAAGCCGACGCCCGTTTCCTCGACCTGCGCCATGAGCCGGTCGCGCCGAGGCGGCAGTTCGAGCGGACATTGCGCCTGCGCCGCCTCGCCAAGCTGGAGAAGATGGGACTGGCGACCGAGCACGCGCCGGGCGTGTGGGAGTTGAGCAAGGACGTGGAACCGACCCTGCGCGAGCTGGGCGAGCGCGGCGACATCATCCGCACTATGCAGAAGGCGCTCGGCCCGCAGGGTGGCGAACGCGATCCCATGAGTTTCCAAATCCATGATGGTGCGCCCGAGACGCCCATCGTTGGCCGCGTCGTGGACAAGCACCTGTCCGACGAGCTGGGCGAGAACCTGACAATCGTGGTGGACGGGATCGACGGGCGGACGCACCACGTCGCCGGCATCGCGCCCGAGCGGCTGGAGGATGCCCGCGTTGGCAGCGTCGTCCAGATCGGCCCGGCCGAGGCGACGGCCCGGCCGTCCGACCGCAGCATCGCGGCCATCGCCGAGGACGGCATCTACCGCCCGAGCCGCCATCTGGAGCAGGCCAGATTCGAGGGCCGCGTTCCCGGCGGCGATTATGAGGGCTATGTCGATGCCCATGTGCGCCGGCTGGAGGCATTGCGCCGGGCCGGGATCGCCGAGCGGATCGACGCCGACCAATGGCGCATCCCCGAGGACTTCGAGAGCCGCGCCGCCGCCTATGACGCCGGCCGCGACCGGCAGGCCAGCGTCCGCGTCCTTTCCCCGGTCGGTCTGGAAAAGCAGATCGGATCGGACGGCGCGACCTGGCTGGACCGGCGGCTGATCCAGGGCGAGACCGCCGACCTTGCCCCGACCGGCTTCGGCCAGCAGGTGCGCGAGGCCATGGACCGGCGCCGCGAGCATCATATCGAGCAGGGCGACGCCACCCGCAGCCGGGACAGCCGCGTCTTCTACCGGCGCAACCTTCTCGCCATCCTGCGGGAGCGCGAGGTAGCCGGCGTCGGATCGGATATGGCTTTGAGTAAGGGCCTGCCGTTCCGCGCCGCCACGGACGGCGAGAGCGTCAGCGGCAAGTTTACCGGAACCGTGCATCTATCGAGCGGCAAGTTCGCCGTGGTCGAGAAATCCCATGAGTTCACCCTTGTCCCGTGGCGGCCGATCATCGACCGCCAACTCGGCCGCGAGGTTATGGGCATCGTGCAGGGCGGGTCGGTGTCGTGGCAGTTAGGGCGGCAGAGGGGGCTGGAACGCTGAGTGCGCCCATGCCGCATTGCGAAGCAAAAGATAATCGGATAAAAGGTAGCAATTCATATTCGTAAGCGTGGAGTAATCAGATGGGAAATTCCAAGTCAGCAGACAAGTAAGCCGCAACAACCAGTATTGTTGTTGCGGCGCTCTGTAAGGCTAGTCTCATCTGATTGCTGACGAGCAGACGTCGCCCGGTATTCCTTAATCGAGCGGTTGATTCGTCATGACCACCACACGCCCCGCGTGGGCCTATACGCTGCCGGCAGCACTGCTGCTGATGGCTCCTTTCGACATCCTCGCTTCACTGGCGATGGATATTTATCTCCCTGTCGTTCCAGCGATGCCCGGCATCCTGAACACGACGCCCGCTATGATCCAACTCACGTTGAGCCTCTATATGGTGATGCTCGGCGTGGGCCAGGTGATTTTTGGTCCGCTCTCAGACAGAATCGGGCGACGGCCAATTCTACTTGCGGGCGCAACGGCTTTCGTCATTGCGTCTCTGGGAGCAGCTTGGTCTTCAACTGCACCGGCCTTTGTCGCTTTCCGTCTACTTCAAGCAGTGGGCGCGTCGGCCATGCTGGTGGCGACGTTCGCGACGGTTCGCGACGTTTATGCCAACCGTCCTGAGGGTGTCGTCATCTACGGCCTTTTCAGTTCGATGCTGGCGTTCGTGCCTGCGCTCGGCCCTATCGCCGGAGTATTGATCGGCGAGTTCTTGGGATGGCAGGCGATATTCATTACTTTGGCTATACTGGCGATGCTCGCACTCCTAAATGCGGGTTTCAGGTGGCACGAAACCCGCCCTCTGGATCAAGTCAAGACGCGCCGATCTGTCTTGCCGATCTTCGCGAGTCCGGCTTTTTGGGTTTACACTGTCGGCTTTAGCGCCGGTATGGGCACCTACTTCGTCTTCTTCTCGACGGCTCCCCGTGTGCTCATAGGCCAAGCGGAATATTCCGAGATCGGATTCAGCTTTGCCTTCGCCACTGTCGCGCTTGTAATGATCGTGACAACCCGTTTCGCGAAGTCCTTTGTCGCCAGATGGGGCATCGCAGGATGCGTGGCGCGTGGGATGGCGTTGCTTGTTTGCGGAGCGGTCCTGTTGGGGATCGGCGAACTTTACGGCTCGCCGTCATTCCTCACCTTCATCCTACCGATGTGGGTTGTCGCGGTCGGTATTGTCTTCACGGTGTCCGTTACCGCGAACGGCGCTTTGGCAGAGTTCGACGACATCGCGGGATCAGCGGTCGCGTTCTACTTCTGCGTTCAAAGCCTGATAGTCAGCATTGTCGGGACATTGGCGGTGGCACTTTTAAACGGTGACACAGCGTGGCCCGTGATCTGTTACGCCACGGCGATGGCGGTACTGGTTTCGTTGGGGCTGGTGCTCCTTCGGCTCCGTGGGGCTGCCACCGAGAAGTCGCCAGTCGTCTAACCGACGACTGGTAGCAGGCCCGCTCCGATGCGGCGCACTAACCATCGAAACCTCGTGAATGTCGGTATCCTGTCTGGCAGGATACCGCTCATTTCCCTTGTTCAGTTCATCGCCGTCGCCGAGCATCTGAATTTTCGGCATGCGGCCAAGGCACTTGGTATCAGCCAGTCGAGCGTCAGCGCGCGTGTGAAAGCGCTGGAGGATAACCTTGGTGTCCTGCTGTTTGAGCGCCATGCGCGGGGCGTTCGGCTAACAGACGCAGGCAGGCACTTCATGGAGCGTGTCACGGCGGGTGTCGATCAACTCGATCACGCGGTGAAGACCGCCGGCATGACAGCTCAAGGAGAATGTGGCCGGCTTCGCATCGGTGTCTATGCCCTGATTCCGGGCAGCTTCCTTGCAGAGCTGGTCGGCCAGTATCGGAAGGACCATCCCAATCTCGACATCGAAATCACGGAGGGCACCGCTGGCGGCCGGTCATCGACCGCCAGCTCGGCCGCGAGGTCATGGGCGTCGTGCAGGGCGGATCGGAATCGTGGCAACTCGCGCGGCAGAGGGGGATAAGCCTCTAATCTGTTGTAGATGAACGTAGCCGCTCGAAACCGGTGATGAGGCTGTCAAGTCCGAAGTTGAACGCAGCATCTATGCCTTCTGTTTCCAACTCGTGAAACAGATCGTGCAGGAAGGACGATGCTGCCTGCCCGGACACATCTGATCTGTCCGACATTCTCTCATCGGCATCAGATGCCTGCTGCTCGAGAACGGAACCGACCACATAGTGACTGACCGCCCGGAGCGCCCAAACAGCGTGCTTCGGACCAAAGCCCGCCGCGCAGAGAAAGCGTATTTGTGTCTCGGCAGTGCCAAAATTCGGTTCTGTCGGTCGAGTGCCGGCATGGATGCGCGCCCCGTCGCGATAATAGAGCAACGCCGTTCTGAAACTCTGGGCGTTCTCTTTCAGGAATAGCCGCCAGTCTTCGTTCTCTTCGGGTAGCGAGCGGGTGTGGCGTTCCGTCAACATCGCCTCCGCAAGTGCGTCAAGCAGCGCGCGCTTGCTCTGGAAATGCCAGTAAAGCGCAGGCTGCTGAACCTTGAGGCGTTCAGCGAGCTTTCGCGTCGTCAGGTTGTCCATGCCAACCTCGTTCAGCAGCTCCAGCGCCGCTGCGATCACGGTGCCTTTGTCCAGTTTGGTCATTCACGTTCCTCTGCCAGTGCTTGACAATTTATCAACGATAATTTCTATGTCTATGTTCTTATCATTGATAAAGTCGCTCGCATTGAGCGGCGCTGGAGTTTCAGGTGCGCAGCTCTGCCATCATCGCCCTGCTGATCGTCAGTCTCGACGCCATGGGACTCGGCCTCATCATGCCGGTCCTTCCGACGCTTCTGCGCGAGCTTGTGCCGGCGGAACAGGTCGCTGGTCACTATGGTGCTTTGCTGTCACTCTATGCGTTGATGCAGGTCGTCTTCGCGCCCGTGCTTGGAAAATTTTCAGATGCTTACGGCCGGCGTCCGGTGCTTCTGGCTTCTCTTGCGGGGGCCGCAGTCGATTACACGATTATGGCATCAGCGCCGGTCTTATGGGTTCTCTATATCGGCCGACTCGTTTCTGGCGTCACGGGAGCAACCGGAGCCGTAGCTGCCTCAACCATTGCCGATTCGACGGGGGAAGGTTCTCGCGCACGCTGGTTCGGCTACATGGGGGCCTGTTATGGAGCAGGCATGATTGCCGGGCCAGCACTTGGTGGCATGCTCGGTGGTATTTCTGCCCATGCTCCGTTTATCGCCGCTGCCCTTCTCAACGGCTTCGCGTTCCTGCTTGCCTGCATTTTTCTCAAGGAGACTCATCACAGCCATGGCGGGACCGGAAAGCCGGTTCGCATCAAACCATTCGTTCTGTTCCGGCTGGATGATGCATTGCGCGGGCTAGCTGCGCTTTTCGCAGTCTTCTTCATTATTCAACTGATCGGCCAAGTGCCTGCGGCCCTATGGGTCATCTATGGCGAGGACCGTTTTCAGTGGGACACCACGACTGTTGGTTTGTCGCTTGCGGCATTTGGAGCAACACATGCGATCTTCCAAGCGTTTGTTACCGGCCCGCTTTCAAGCCGGCTTGGAGAGCGGCGCACGCTACTCTTTGGCATGGCTGCGGATGCGACTGGCTTCATTCTTCTGGCTTTTGCCACGCAGGGATGGATGGTGTTCCCGATTTTGTTGCTGCTTGCCGCCGGAGGTGTTGGCATGCCGGCCTTGCAGGCAATGCTTTCAAACAATGTCAGCAGTAACAAGCAAGGAGCTTTACAGGGAACGCTTACAAGCCTCACCAATCTAAGCTCTATCGCGGGACCGCTTGGCTTCACGGCACTCTATTCTGCCACCATAGGAGCATGGAACGGTTGGGTTTGGATTGTCGGCGCGATCCTCTATTTAATATGTCTGCCAATACTACTCAGACCTTTCGCAACTTCATTGTGATTGAGTCATGGCGAATTGGTATGCGTAGACTTACGAGGAATGACGGATTAAATCCGTTGAGCCATCATCTCCTCTCGGGGCGAGTGCCGATGATGACCTTAGTTCACACTCTCGCCGTCGCCGAATATCTGAACTTCCGCCACGCCGCCAATGCGCTCGGCGTGGCGCAATCCAGCGTCAGCGCCCGCGTGAAGGCGCTGGAAAAAGACCTTGGCATCCTTCTGTTCGAGCGCCATGCGCGGGGTGTTCGGTTGACCGAGGCTGGACGCCACTTCGTCGAGCGGATAGCCGCAGGCATCGACCAACTCGACCATGCGGTGAAGACCGCCGGCATGGCGGCAGCCGGAGAAAGCGGCCGGCTTCGCATCGGTATCCATGCCCTGATCCCTCGCAGCTTCCTCGCAAAGCTGATCGGCCAATACCGCGAAGACCACCCCGGCGTTGAAGTCGAAATGACCGAAGGCACAGCCCGCGAAGCGGTGATGCAGCTTCGCGCCGACCGGCTGGACGTGGTGTTCGTCGCCGGCACGCCCGAGTTGCCCGACTGCCATTCCCGCCGCATATGGACCGAACCGCTCTTGGCGGTGTTACCGGAGCAGCATCCGCTCGCCGAGCGGTCGGCCGTTACATGGGCCGATCTGGCGGGCGAGACGTTCCTTGTTCGGCATGGCGGCACCGGCCCGCAGGTTCATAGCCATATCGTGCTGCGCCATGCCGGACGCTGGCCCGCGCCGTCGATCCTGCGCTTCGACGTGGGGCGCGGCGCGCTGCTGTCCATGGTCGGACAGGGCTTCGGCATCACCATCGTCGGGACCGCCTCGGCGCTGTTGCCGACAACCGGCATTGTCTTCCTGCCCTTCGCCGATGAGCCCGAGCCGGTCGCCTTCTCGGCTGTCTGGTCGCCGTCCAACCGCAGCGCCGCGCTGCGCAACCTGCTCACGGTCGCCAGCGACATGGGCCGGCAGGTCTGCACGAATTCAGTACCGCCACGGATAGCGAGGGCGTGAGCCGAAGTGGTCGCGGAAGCACCGTCCGGGACTGTTATTGCCATCGCCGGAAAGCGACACTTGCATTAACGCCGCCAAAGCCGAATCCGTTGGAAATGGCATGTTCCATGAGAACGGGCCGCGCAGATCGGTGAACTAGGTCGATACCTGCGGCAACAGGATCGGGGTTTTCTAAGTTTCTCGTGGGGGGAGCGATTTGATCCCGTAGGGCGAGTATCGTGAAGATTGCCTCAATACCACCTGCGGCACCAAGTAGGTGCCCCGTCGCCGATTTCGTGGCGCTTACGGCCACATCATGATTGCCAAACACGGATTTTATCGCGGCAATTTCTCCTCGATCTCCTACGGGAGTGGAGGTGGAATGAGCGTTCAAATGTTGAATATCGATTGGCTTCAACCCGGCACTCTGGAGCGCGATTTTCATCGCACGGGCCGCACCTCGACCGTCCTCTGGACCGGCAGTCATATGGTGTGCATCAGCGCTTGTGCCGTATCCCACCAATTCGGCTATGGGCGTGGCACCCCGAGCCAGGGCATGTTCCAATTCCTCTATGACGATCAGACCCGCCCCTTCGGACATTACGAAACCATCGCGCTCGGTGTCGAACGGCCTCGACGCCATTTCCGGCGTAGTATTGTACCCCATGGATAGTGCTCGCGCGGCAGCAAATGCCCCGAGACTAACCGTATCAATGCACGCTTCTGCCCCGCCGCACAGAGCGATGTCGGCTTCGTTGGAGCGTATCAGCCGCGCGGCGTCGCCGATGGCCTGAACGCTGGCAGCGCAGGCGGTTACAGGCGTGCCAATTGGGCCTGTAAATCCATACCTGATGGTAACCTGTCCCGCCGCGAGGTTGGCAAGAAACGATGGTACGGTAAACGGTGATAGCCTCCGTGGCCCCCGAGTGTCGGTTATGCGAACTGCCGAAGCGATAGCGGGAAACCCGCCTATACCAGAAGCAATAATCGTTGCTGTGCGCTCAAATTCGTAGTCGCTCGCGGGATGCCATCCCGCCGTTTCAAGAGCCTCCTTTGCGGCCGCAAGTGCAAACAGAATGAAGCGATCCATTTTTCGTTGATCCTTTGTGTCAACGATCAAATCGGGATCGAAACCGGCTTCGGAATCTTCAATCAGGCTAGGAACGAGTCCCCCGATTTTCACTGGTAGATTGCTGGAAATTTCATCAGGCAATGTTCTAATGCCTGATTTTCCATCAAGGAGTCTGTTCCAGCTTATTTCAGCCCCGGAACCAAGAGGGCCGACTAAACCCATGCCGGTCACAACAATTCGACGCATTGGATTATTCCGCTCCTTTTTCTGAGCTTATCCGCTTCACGCGGTTTATGACGCGCATCGTTTCTTCCGTTGCCGCTGGGCCTGCTAGAAGAACCGTGTTTTCAGGAGTGATTTTTTCTCCAGTATCCGCATCGACTATGATGGCGTTTCGTTCCCTACCAGTTTCCCTGTCGCCAAGGCGCATGGCTATTTCATTGGGCGCAAGGTTCCGGTTTCCCCATGCGAACAGGGCGATTGCTACCGGATAGAAATCTCGCCCTTTGTCGGTAAGGACGTATTCAAATCGAGGCGGATGATCATTGTATCGTTGCCTTTCAAACAACCCTTCGGCTGTGAGATGTTTCAATCGCCTCGCCAAAATGTTCGCGGAAATACCGAGATTCTTCTCGAATTCATCGAATTTGCTCAACCCTTGGAAGGCGTCCCGCAGGATCAAGATGCTCCACCAGTCACCGACGCTTTCCAGCGCTCGGGCTGCGGGACACTCTAATGACAGAAAGCTTGTTCGTTGCATGACACATCCATAATGGTGTAACTTCCATCATGCAAGTCACTTGTGCGTAGTAGGCGACATAGAGGGAGGGGCAATCCAATGCGTCATTCTAAGGAAGCCAAGCAACTGCGTCCGCTACGGCGTGCAATGAAGCACTGTAGTGGCATTTGAGCGATGCGACGGCGGCGATCAGCACCGATGAATGGTTGCCCATGGGGCGTGCCGACCACGCTCGGATCGCGTATCCCCCTCGCATCGCTGATCCAGACGCTTGCCGTCGCTGAGTATCTGAACTTCCGCCACGCGGCCAATGCGCTCGGCGTGGCGCAATCCAGCGTCAGCGCGCGCGTAAAGGCGCTGGAGGAAGACCTTGGCATCCTTCTGTTCGAGCGGCATGCTCGGGGCGTGCGACTGACTGAGGCCGGACGCCACTTCGTCGAGCGGATAGCGGCCGGCGTCGATCAGCTCGACCATGCGGTGAAGACCGCAGGCATGACGGCGGCAGGGAAATGGGGTCGTCTGCGCATCGGTATCCATGCCCTGATCCCCGGCAGCTTCCTTGCTGATCTGATCGCACAATACCGGGAAGACCATCCCGGCATCGAGATCGAGATGATCGAAGGCACGGCCCGCGACGCGGTGATGCAGCTTCGCGCCGACCGGCTCGACGTGGCGTTCGTCGCCGGCAAGCTTGAATTGCCCGACTGCCATGCCCGCCCGATCTGGACTGAACCGCTGGTGGCGGTGCTGCCGGAACAGCATCGCCTTGCCGGGCAGGCGGCTATCACATGGGCCGATCTGGCCGGCGAGACCTTCCTTGTCCGCTATGGCGGCACTGGCCCGCAAGTCCACGACCATATCGTGCTGCGCCATGCCGGACGCTGGCCTGCGCCGTCGATCCTGCGCTTCGATGTGGAGCGTGGAACAATGTTGTCCATGGTCGGACAGGGTTTCGGCATCACCATCGTCGGCGCGGCCACGGCGCTGCTGCCGACGACCGGAATCGTCTTCCTACCTTTTGCGGATGAACCAGAGCCGGTTGCCTTTACCGCTGTCTGGTTGCCTGTTGATTTCCACTGAGAACTGACCCGGGTAGGCGCATAATTTCCACTGAGATTTGACCCATGTGACCCTCCCCCAGCGAAGAGCGAGGGGGCCAAAGGAGTGATCGACATGGGACTACTGAACGTTATCCGGAAGCTCCGCCTGCGCCAGGGTTTGGCGCTGCGGGAGATTGAGCGTCGGACCGGTGTGTCGCGCAATACCATCAAGAAGTATCTCAAAGCCGATGCGATCGAGCCGAAGTTTGCAACGCCGGAACGGTCGAGCAAGCTTGATCCTTTTGCCGAGACGCTGGCAGGCTGGCTCAAGACCAATGCGAAGAAGGGGCGCAAAGATCGGCACACGCTGAAGAAGATGCATGCCGATCTCGTCGCTCTTGGCTTCACCGGTTCCTACAACCGTGTGGCTGCCTTTGCACGGCAGTGGCGGGCCGATCGTCAGCGTGAAGAACAAACGACGGGGCGCGGCACCTTCGTCCCCTTGGCTTTCCGCCCCGGCGAGGCGTTCCAGTTCGACTGGAGCGAGGACTTTGCGGTCATCAGTGGCGAGCGGATGAAGCTCCAGGTCGCCCATATCAAGCTGTCGCACAGCCGGGCCTTCCTTCTGCGGGCCTATCCCTTGCAGACCCACGAGATGCTGTTCGACGCGCACTGGCATGCGTTCCGGGTGTTCGGCGGCGTGCCAGAACGCGGTATTTATGACAACATGAAGACGGCGGTCGATCTTGTGGGTCGCGGCAAGGCGCGGCAGGTCAATATCCGCTTCTTGGCCATGGCGAACCACTACGTCTTCGAGCCGGACTTCTGCAATCCGGCAGCGGGCTGGGAGAAAGGTCAAGTCGAGAAGAACGTCCGCGACTCCCGTCATCAGATGCTGCAAGGCATGCCGGACTTTCCCGATCTTGCCGCGCTGAATGACTGGCTGGAACAACGTTGCATCGCGCTGTGGCATGAGACAGCCCATGGCATGTTGCCTGGAACAATCGCCGACGCCTGGGCTGAGGAACGGGCAGCCTTGATGCCCCTGCCGGTGGCTTTTGATGGCTTCATTGAGATCAGCAAGCGCGTCTCGCCCACCTGCCTGATCAGCTTTGAACGCAACCGCTACAGCGTTCCAGCATCATTTGCGAACCGCCCCGTCAGCCTTCGCGTCTACCCTGACCGGCTGGTCGTGGCCGCTGAGGGCAACATCCTGTGCGAGCACACCCGTATCATTCAGCGCAGTCATAAGCTGCCCGCGAAGACGGTCTACGACTGGCGGCATTATCTGGCAGTCGTGCAACGCAAGCCCGGGGCTCTTCGGAATGGGGCACCCTTCCTAGAATTGCCGTTGGCCTTCAGGCAGTTGCAGGATCACATGCTCCGAAAGCCCGGCGGCGATCGAGAGATGGTCGATATCCTTGCGCTTGTCTTGCACCACGATGAGCAAGCCGTGTTGACCGCCGTGGAGCTGGCCTTGGCTGAGGGCGTGCCAACCAAGACCCATGTGCTGAACCTGCTGCACCGACTGGTCGACGGCAAGGTGATCGGTGGGCCACCACTGGATACCCCGCAGGCACTGACCCTGCGCCGAGAACCCAAGGCCAATGTCGAGCGCTATGACGCCCTGCGCAGCCAGATCGCGGGAGGCCGCCATGCGTCATGACCCCGCCGCCGCTGCCATCGTCATCATGCTCCGCAGCCTGAAGATGTATGGCATGGCCCAAGCTGTTGAGGACTTCATCGAACAGGGGGCCCCGGCTTTTGAAGCCGCCATCCCGGTCCTGTCGCAACTGCTGAAGGCCGAATTGGCCGAACGCGAAGTGCGCTCCATCGCCTATCACATGAAGGCGGCAAGGTTCCCGGCCTACAAGGACCTCTCGGGCTTCGACTTCGCCGCCAGCGAGATCAACGAGGCTACCGTTCGGACCCTCCATCGCGGTGAGTTCATGGACGGCGCGCAGAATGTCGTGCTGATCGGAGGACCAGGAACCGGCAAGACCCATGTCGCGACGGCCCTCGGTATCCAGGCCATCGAGCATCATCGCAGGAAGGTCCGCTTCTTCTCCACCATTGAACTGGTCAATGCCCTCGAACAAGAAAAGGCCAAGGGCAAGGCCGGCCAGATTGCAGAAGGCCTGACCAGGCTCGACCTCGTGATCCTCGACGAGTTGGGATACCTGCCATTCAGCGCATCGGGTGGGGCCCTGCTGTTCCACTTGCTGAGCAAGCTTTACGAGCGCACCAGCGTCATCATCACCACCAACCTCAGCTTCAGCGAATGGGCAACGGTCTTTGGCGACGCAAAGATGACCACGGCATTGCTCGACCGCCTCACCCACCGCTGCCACATCTTGGAGACCGGAAACGATAGCTTCCGGTTCAAGGCAAGCTCAGCCGCAACAGCCCGAAAAAAGAAGGAGTGAAACCCGTCCTTGACCCAGAACTAACCCGAAATCCATAATCAAAGGTGGGTCAAATCTCGATGGAAAACCCGGGTCAGTTCTCAGTGGAAATCAACACGTCCTGATCGTGGACCGCCTGTTCGGCGCGGCCGAGTTGCGCCTTGGCAGCGGCAACCGCCAGCAGGTCGTCAGGATCGTCCGCACCAACCCGACGCAGGCCGCAGCAGAGCCAGCCAGCACGACCACGGGAGGATCGTCCTCATGAGCGATACCGATACCGCCGCCCCCATGCGCCTGCGCGCCGAAACGCCCCGTGTCACGCGCCTATCGCGCAAGATGCTGGCAGGCGTCGGAGCCGTCGCGCTTCTCGGCATCGGCGGGGCGCTGATCTATGCGCTCCAGACCCGCGATGCAGGACCGGGAGGGGACGAACTCTATTCGACCGAGAACCGCCCCACGGCGGACGGATTGTCTGGCCTGCCGCGCGACTATAGCGGCCCGGCGCTCGGCCCGGCGCTACCCGGCGACCTCGGCCGCCCGATCCTCGACGCGCAGAACCGGGGGCAGCCCATTGTAACGCCGGCAATCACGACGCCCGCCGTCGATCCAGAGGAAGAACGCCGCAGGGCCGAGGAAGAAGCCGCGCGCTTGAGCAACGTCTTTTTCCAGTCCGGCCCCCGCAGGGGAGCGCCAGCCGGCACCGCCATGCCCGGCCTTGCCGGGCTTGGCCTCGGCGGGCAGCCCGCGACACAGGATCGCCACGCGGCATTTCTCAATGGACCCGTGGACCGGCAGACCGTCGCCCCGGATCGCGTTGCGCCGCCGGCATCGCCCTACATCCTTCAGGCCGGGGCCGTGATCCCCGCTGCGCTGATAACCGGCATCCGTTCCGATCTGCCCGGCCAGATCACCGCGCAGGTGACGGAGAACGTCTATGACAGCCCGACCGGCTCGCTGCTGCTGATCCCGCAAGGCACCCGCATCATCGGCCAATACAATGACGGCGTGACCTTCGGCCAGCGTCGCGTGTTGCTGGTCTGGAATCGCCTGATCCTGCCGGGCGGCCGGTCCATCGTTCTGGAACGCCTGCCGGGCGCGGACGCCAGCGGCTATGCTGGCCTTGAGGATGGCGTCGATTATCATTGGTGGGATCTGATGAAGGCCGCAGGGCTGTCCACGCTGCTCGCAGTCGGCACCGAGCTGGCGACCAGCGACGAGGACCGGCTGATCCGCGCCATCCGCGACGGGGCGCAGGATACCGTCAATCAGGCCGGCCAGCAGATCGTCCAACGCCAGTTGCAGGTCGCGCCGACGCTGACGATCCGGCCCGGCTTTCCGGTCAGGATTATCGTCACCCGCGATCTTGTGTTCGAGCCGGCAGGAGGTTGACCATGACCAAGCTGAAACTCGGCCCGCTGCCAGACGACAAGCCCGTCAAGGTGACGGTGGAGTTGCCCGCGCCGCTCCACCGCGATCTGGTCGCTTATGCCGAAGTGCTGGCGCGCGAGACGGGCCAGCCTGTCGCCGATCCCGTCAGGCTCATCGTGCCGATGCTGGAGCGGTTCATCGCAACGGATCGGGGGTTTGCGAGAGCGCGGCGAGCCGCCAACTAAGTCCCATCCCGGCAGGGGTGCCGCCAGCGCATAGACGCAAATGCGGCACGCTACAGGCCGCCGACTGCCCTCCATGGTTCGCCTAATTCCGGGGCCTATTGCGCCCCGGAATCCACCAGAACCAAGGAGGATTCCATGTGCGCAGAGCGCCGCCGCGCCCGCAAAGGGCGACCGCGACACCCGGTCCCCGAAGCACTTCCCGACGATCTTTTCGACTACGCCGACGAACCCACGCCAGACGGCCGGGAACGCCGCAGCTCGCCGCTTCGCATCGTCGATGTTGAGACGCTGCCGGTCTTCGACGACTGGCCCGAAAAGGTGCCGATCACCGAGGAAGAACTACAAATCTTCGAGCGGTATTTCGGTCATGTGCTCGACCGCCTTTTCGGCCCAATCGACCTTGAAGCCGAGAATAAATCCTTGCCATACTTATCAGAAAGTGATAAGGATAAGTCATGAGCGAGGAACGTGACCCGAGCCTCGACACGCTTCTGGACCTCGACGGACAGGTGCTCGTTGTCGATCCCGAGGGCGGCCATTGGGTGAAGTTCGTTATCACCCGCGTTCCGGCATCGCCGGAAAAGCCGCGCGGCCTCGATTACTCGCTCACGCTTCACGGGCCTTCGGGCGAACGGCTGGTCGGCTTCGATAATGCCCATCCGGTCGGCCGAGGCAGGAGGGGCGAGCCGATGGACCATCGACACCGCCTCCAGACCGTGAAGCCCTACGCCTACGAGGATGCGGCCACGCTGCTGGCCGACTTCTGGCAGGCGGTGGACGCGGTATTGAAGGAGCGAGGTGCCCTATGACCACATTGAAAGTTGGGATTGCCGGCTACGACGAGATGAAGGCCCGCACCATGCGGATC
This sequence comes from Brevundimonas sp. S1H14, assembly GCF_047716865.1. Lineage (NCBI taxonomy): Bacteria > Pseudomonadati > Pseudomonadota > Alphaproteobacteria > Caulobacterales > Caulobacteraceae > Brevundimonas > Brevundimonas sp. S1H14. The sequence continues at coordinate 1,274,699 of NZ_CP136679.1, forward strand.
GCGCGCGGCGAGGAAAAGCCGGCGGCGGACGATCCGAAGGTGTGGTTCACATCAACCGAATCCTTCGCCAAGGTGCTGTCGGCCGGGAACCGCGAACTGCTGCGCGTCATCGCCGAGAAAGCTCCGGCCTCGCTGGAGGAACTTTCGGAGATCACCGGCCGGGCCTTATCCAACCTGTCACGCACCATGAAGACGATGGAGAGCTACGGCCTTGTCCGCTTGGAGAAGGAAGGCCGCAAGCTCGCGCCCAAGGTTGTCCATGACCGTGTTGAACTGGCGTTGCCCTTGCTCGAACGCCGCGCGGCGAAAGGAGGCGCGCTATGAACATTCATTCCCCACACGTCGCCCTGCGCGCCGCGCTCTATCTGCGCGTCTCGACGGCGCGGCAAGCCGAGCATGACGTGTCGATCCCCGACCAGAAGCGGCAGGGCGAAGCCTATTGCGAGTCTCGCGGTTATCAGCTTGTGGAAACCTTCATCGAGCCGGGCGCATCGGCGACCAACGACCGCCGCCCCGAGTTCCAGCGCATGATCGAAGCCGGCACGTCGAAGCCGCCAGCGTTCGACGTGGTGGTGGTGCATAGCTTCTCGCGGTTCTTCCGCGACGAATTTGAAATGGAATACTACTACCGGAAGCTGGCGAAGAACGGCGTCAAGCTCGTATCCATGACGCAGGAGCTTGGCGACGATCCGATCCACCAGATGATGCGGCGGATCATGTCACTGTTCGACGAATACCAGTCGAAGGAGAACGCCAAGCACGTCCTGCGCGCCTTGAAGGAGAACGCGCGGCAAGGCTTCTGGAATGGCTCGCTGCCGCCCATCGGCTACCGCGTCGTCGATGCCGAGCAGCGCGGCACGAAGATGAAGAAGAAGCTGGAAATCGACCCGCTGCACGCCGACACCGTGCGGATGATCTTCCGCCTAGCATTGGAAGGCGACGGCACGTCCGGCCCCATGGGCGTCAAGAACATCGTCAGCTACCTCAACAGGAACCGCATGTTCACCCGCAGCGGCGGACGTTGGGGCATCGGCCAGCTTCACCGCGTCCTGACCCGCCGCACCTATATCGGCGAACATCGGTTCAACCGCCGGTCCAAGAAAGGCGAGGTGAAGCCCGAGGAAGAAGTCGTCACCGTCGCGGTGCCGCCGCTGATCGACCTTGAGATATTCGAGGCGGTGCAGAAGCGGTTGCAGGTCAACAATCCGAAGGTGACGCCGCCGCGCGTCGTCAGCGGCCCGAACCTGCTGACCGGCATTTGCTATTGCGGCAATTGCGGTGGGGCCATGACGCTGCGCACGGGCAAGAACGGCCGCTACCGCTACTATGCCTGTTCGATCCGGGCACGGCAGGGCGAAACCGGCTGCAAGGGCCGCGCGATCCCGATGGACAAGCTGGACCGCATCGTGGTCAGCCACATCGAGGAAAGGCTGCTGGACCCCGAGCGGATCGAAGACGTGCTCGCCTCGCTGCTGGATCGCCGGCAGGAGAGCGTCGAGCGGCGCAGCCAGCACATCACCGAGTTGAACCAGCGCGCGGCCGAGGCCGATATGCGGCTAAAGCGGCTCTACGAGGCTATCGAGGCGGGTTCGCTCGACCCGGCCGAATCCGCCCTCGGCGAACGCATCGCGGGCCTTACGGCGATACGGGATCAGGCACGGGCCGACGCCGTAAGGACCGAGGCCATGCTGAAAAGCTCGGCCCATAAGGGCCTCACAGGCGCGGCCGTGCGGGAGCTGGCGAGCGAAGCGCGGACCGGGCTTCGGCTCGGAAAGGGCGGTTATCGGCGGGATCACGTCCGGGCTTTCGCCCAGCATGTCGAGGTCGGGGACGATGCGATCTACATCAACGGCAGCAAAAACACGCTGTTGAGGGCGCTGATAGCCACAAAAGGAGGGAAATCGGCGGGAATCGGCGTTCCCGGTTTTATACCGAAGTGGCGGAGAGGGGGGGATTCGAACCCCCGGTACGCTTCCACGTACGCCGCATTTCGAGTGCGGTACATTCAACCACTCTGCCACCTCTCCGCGGGTCGGTAGTCCCTAATGGGGCTGAGCGAGCGGTCTCTCTAATGAAAGCCGTGTCGGGCTGCAAGCCGTATGTCGAAGAAAATCGACTGCCGCTTCAACGCTGTCCGGGAAGAGCCAGTCCCGAAGGGGCGCCGCCGGCCGGTTCGGGGCCGATATAGCGAAAAAGTTCGGCCGGGCGGCCGCCGGTGTCGCTGGCGAAAACGCCAGTGGGCTGGACCAGGCCGGTGCGCTCGACGCCGCGTCGGAAGTTCTGCTTGTGCAGCGACAGGCCCGCCACCGCTTCGGCCGCGTTCTGCAGAGCGGACAGGGTGAAGGTCGGCGGCGTCAGGTCGAACAGGACCGGGCGGTACTTCAGCTTGGAGCGCAGTCGGCCAAGGCCCGTGGCGACGATGCGGCGGTGGTCTGAGGTCATGGACAGGTCGCCCAGAGGCACCGGGACGGGCCGGTCATGATCGCGGGCGGATTCGGCGACCAGGCCCGCCTCATAGAGAAGTTCATAGCGTTCCAGCACGCGCTCCTCGTTCCAGCGCGCGTCGGGCGAGAGGGCGAACAGGGACTCGGCGCGGCCGCGTCGGGCGGGATCATCGCCTGCCCAGTCGGCCAGGTCTGAACGCAGGCTGGCCAGGACGGAGGGGCGGCCCTGGCGCCAGTCCTCCCAGGGAAAGATGTCGAAGATGGGAGTCCACGCGGCGTCCCTGCCCGAGGCGAAGCCGGGAGCGTCGGGCGCCTCAGCGGTCAGGGCCAGGTAGCCGACGGAGACTTCGCGCGCGCGTTCCGGCCCCGGCGTGGCGCGGGGCGCGGCGCGACCGGCGTCGCCGAAGGTGTAGAGCTGCTCGACAAAGCCGAGCGGGAAGCCGGTCTGTTCGGTGACGAAGGCGCGCAGGGCCAGTTCAAAGGTCCGGTCGCGCGACGGATCGAACGGGCCGAAGGGCAGGGCGGAGGCGCCGTCCGGGGCATGTGTGGTCAGCACTACGGCCTGACGTTCGCGCAGAGCGATGACCACGGCCGACAGGCCGATCCGCACGCCCTGTTCGCCCCCCTGCTTCATCAAGCGTCCTATTCTGTGTGCCAGGCGTCGGCGCCGGGCAGGATGCCGACAGCTTCGGCCAGAACGCGGTAGCGGTCCAGATAGCGCTGCTGGGCGACGGCGGCGGGCTGGGGCTCGATCACCAGATCATAGCCGGGCGGCGGGGCCCCGAAGATCTGCAGCGACTCGCGACGGGTGAAGCCGGCCAGCTGCGTCGCCTCATAGAAGGCGCAAGCCTTGTCGGCCTTCTTGATCAGGGTCTTGATCGTCTGCGGCGTCTTGGGAGGCAGTTGGAAGCGGACGTGGATGGCGGCTTCCAGTCGGGCCTCGAAATCCTTGTAGCTGGAGCCAAGCGCCGATTTGAATGGCGAGATCATGTCGCCGATGACGTATTCCGAGGCGTCGTGCAGCAGGGCGGCGAGGCGCCATTTCGGCTCCAGCCCCGGCCGGATGTGGGCGGCGATCTCCTCGACCACCAGGGAGTGCTGAGCGACCGAGAAGGCGTGCTCGCCGATGGTCTGGCCGTTCCAGCGGGCGACGCGGGCCAGACCGTGGGCGATGTCCTCGATCTCGATGTCGAACGGCGACGGGTCCAGCAGGTCCAGGCGGCGGCCCGACAGCATCCGCTGCCAGGCGCGGGGCGGCTTGGGTTTGCGGACTCGGGGCGCGGGGCCGGCGTCTTCGATTTCTTCGGCCAAGGTCTTGATGTTGCGCATGCTCAGGCTGGTGACTCAGACCGAACGCGCGATCAAGGGCGGCCGTTGCGATAGATGGGGGTTAATCGCCGACGTTGAGCGTCACCAACGCCTTGGCCGCGTCGAACAGGCGGTCCGGGTCGCGGTCCTTGCTGCGGACGGTGGCGACGACGATGGGGCCGCCGACCGGGCCGCGCGCCTCGTATCCGACCGTGCGCCAGCCGCTGGCCGAGGCCTCCTTGCCGGTCATCAGGAAGGTGGCGCGCACCGCCTCGCCGGAACCGCTGGTGCGGATGCGGGCGGCGCCGTCGGTCGCGTCGATGTTCACCGTGTCGTCGCGGGACGAGACGTTGACCCGGCTGGACTTGTCGTCGGCGCGGATGGTCAGGCCGCCGATGCGGATGTTGGCGCGGTCGCCGTCGGCCTCGATCTTCATGCCGGGCAGTCGGACGGTGGCCTTGTCGCCCTGAGCATCGACGCGCAGGCCCGGCATCCTGACCTGGGCGGAATCGCCGGCGGCGGCCTCGGCTTCGGCGGCGGCGCGGGACGCATCGGCTTCGGCGCGGGCTGCGTTCGCCTCAGCCCTGGCGGCCTCGGCCTCGACGCGGGCGTTTTCGGCCTCCACCTCGGCCACGGCCTCGGGCAGGTCGGAGGTCAGGCGGTTCTCAAAGCTTTTCAGGGCCTCGGTGGAAGAGCGGCCGTCCAGTTGAACCAGTTGCAGGATGACTTCCGAACCGCGCGGCCCGCCATAGACGCACGACCCGTCGGCGCGGGCCGAACCCTTGCGCGTCAGCACGCCCTGGGTCTGGGGGCATTGCAGGGCGTCGACCACCTTCAGCACCCCGGACGAATCCGAGGTCGACGACGTGGTGATGCGCACCGTGCCGGGGTTGTCGCAGGCGGCGGCCATCAGCGCCAAAGCGATAACAGGCCAGGTGATCTGTTGCATGGTCGGCTCCACTCAAGGTCCCGATTGTGCGCCATAAGCGCCGCAGGGCCAGTGAAATCGCGGTAATCGAAAGACGACGGGAAAGCGGCTGAAATCAGCCGCCCCTTCAGCCCCCGGGACGGGCGCCTTCGCGACGGTTCATGAAGGCCAGGCGTTCGAACAGATGCACGTCCTGCTCATTCTTCAGCAGGGCGCCGTGCAGCGGGGGGATCAGCTTGCCCGGCGTCTTTTCGCGCAGGGTTTCCGGCGCCACGTCGTCGACCAGCAACAGCTTCAGCCAGTCCAGCAGTTCCGACGTTGAAGGCTTCTTCTTCAGGCCCGGCGTGTCGCGGATTTCATAGAAGGTCTTCAGCGCTTCCGACACCAGGCGCGGCTTGATGCCGGGGAAATGGACCTCGACGATGTCCTGCATCGTCTGCGCGTCGGGGAAGCGGATGTAGTGGAAGAAGCAGCGGCGCAGGAAGGCGTCCGGCAGCTCCTTCTCATTGTTCGAGGTGATGACGACGACGGGGCGGACCTCGGCGCGGATCGTCTCGTCCGTCTCCTGGACGTAGAACTCCATGCGGTCGAGCTCCTGCAACAGGTCGTTGGGGAACTCGATGTCGGCCTTGTCGATCTCGTCGATCAGCAGGACGGGGCGGGTCGGGGCGGTGAAGGCCTCCCACAGCTTGCCCTTCTTCAGATAGTTGCGCACGTCGTGCACGCGCTTGTCGCCCAGCTGGCTGTCGCGCAGGCGGGACACGGCGTCGTATTCATACAGACCGTTGTGGGCCTTGGTCGTGGACTTGACGTGCCAGGTGATCAGCGGCGCGTTCAGCGCGCGGGCCAGTTCATAGGCCAGGACCGTCTTGCCCGTGCCGGGCTCACCCTTGATCAGCAGCGGCCGTTCCAGCGCCACGGCGGCGTTGACGGCGACCTTCAGGTCGTCGGTGGCGATATAGTTGGACGTGCCTTCGAACCGGCTCATGCGAAACCTGCTCCATTCCGGGGGAAGGGAGCAGGTAGCTTAAAGAGATGGGCGTGAACAGGCGGCAGGATCAGGTGATGCGCTTGGCCGACACTGGGTCGCTGGCTGGGAAGGTTTCCTCGACGCCCTCGTCGATCAGGGCCTCCTGACGGTTCTCGGCGTCCTTTTCCTTGTCCTTCAGTTGGTCGGGCTTGCCCTTTTCCTGAGGCGCGCGCTTGGCCGGAGGGGTGTTCGGATCGGCGTCTTCCTGGGCTTTGGTCGGATGATGTTCGGTCATGAAATCCCTCATTGTTCAGGGCCGTAGCCCAGGTCCTCTATGTCGTCGTCGGAGAGACGTTTGGCTTCCCAATGGGCGGCGCTGGCCTGGGCTCCGCGCTGGTTGCGCATCAGGCCGGCGTAGACCAGTTCCACCTCGTCGGGCCCTGCGGCGAGAGCTCCGTCGCCGTCGGCCTGGCTGAGCCGAACGCTGTCGACGCCGAGCAGGGCGTCAGCCTCGGCCTCTATGCCGTCCAGAGCCAGTTCCGCGTCGAGATCCGGGTCATCTTCGTCAAAGGGTTCGGCGTCGGCGTCTCCATCCATTTGGGTGACGTCCAGCACATCCTCGACCTCGTCGAACGACAGGTCGCCGTCGCCGTCATCGTCCAGATGGGTCTCGTCATAGACCTCGGCCTGATCCTGGGCGTCGGTGTCGAAGTCGGGTCCTGCCATCATTGTCTCCCTTCCGACCAGATCAACGGCTCGGCTCGTCAGGGCGTTCCCGCCTGCGGCCATGACGCTGGGGAAGGGCGAAGTGAAGGGATGGTTAACCACGTCGCTTTACAGTTCATCAGCGGCCGGCCGTCACGGTGAGGGCGGCGCCACGGAGACCTTCCCTTGCCTCTGAAACTGTCGCTGAAACCCGGCGAGAAATTCGTGCTGAACGGGGCCGTCGTCCAGAACGGCGACCGTCGCGGCGTTCTGATCCTGCAGAACAAGGCCAGCGTCCTGCGCGAAAAGGACATCATGCAGCCCGAGGACGTCACGACGCCCGCGCGCCGCATCTATTTCCCCGTCATGATGATGTATCTGGATGAGGCCGACGCGCCGAAATTCTATGACGAGTTCGCCCTGCGCCTGACGGAGTTCATGGGCGCGGTGCGCAATCCGGACATCCTGAGCGAATGCGTCGCCTGCTCGAAGCACGTGCTGGCGCGTCAGTATTACAAGGCCCTGATGGGCGCTCGCAAAATCGTCGATTACGAAGATCAAAGGCTCGGCAATGTCGCTTCAGGCGTACAAGACGGCGGCGACGCGGGCTGAATCCCCGCGTGAAATGGAATACCGGCTGTTCGGCCAGGTGACGCGCGCCCTGATGCACGCCTCGACCCTGGACAGGTCGGATGTCGCCGGGCGGATGGACGCCCTGGACTGGAACCGTCGGCTGTGGTCGACGCTGGCGACCGCCTGCACGGACCCGGACAACGCCTTGCCGCAGGCGATGCGGGCGCAGTTCATTTCGCTGAGCCTGTTCGTCAACCGCAACACGTCCGAAGTCATGCGCGGCGAGGACGATTTCTCGACCCTGATCGAGATCAACCGCATGATCATGCAGGGACTCAGCGGTCAGACGGACGCGGGCTGAACGCTTCCTGCGGGCCTAGTTACGAGCCTAGAACAGGTTCGCGGCCCAGTGGGCTATGCCGCTGACGACAGCCACCACCGTGGTCCACACCAGGGCCAGATAGACGCCGCACACCGCTGAGCCGAAGAGACCGGCCAGGATGAAGGCGCCGTCACGCTGGATGATGCCCAGGCCGAACAGGGCCAGGGTCAGGCCGGGCAGGGCGTCGCCGAACGGTACGGGCAAGGCCATCATCAGGGCCAGCAGAATGCAGATCACGCCGATGGCGACATCGGCGGCCTCGCCCGTCAGGACCGGCCAGCGTGGCCGGGTCAGGCGCTCGACACGGCGCAGGCGGGGCAGGATTTTCGCCGTGGCGGAACGATAGGACTGACGGCTTACCGACAGGTTCAACAACCAGCGCGGCAGCCAGACCTTCTCGCGCTGCAGCGCCATCTCGGCGGCGATCAGGATGATCGGAACGGAAAAGACCGCCTTGCCGCCCGGCGGCCACGGAAACAGCGCCATCAGGGCCAGCATCAGGATGACGGCGCCGAAGCCGCGTTCGCCGAAAGCCTCGACCATTTCGCGAAGGGACAGTTTGTCGGATTCGCCCTGATCCAGCCGGTCCTGGCCCAGGCGCTCCAGCACGTCGGAGAAGGTCCGTCCCTCATCGGGCGGCGGCGTGGAAACGAGCGTCATCAAGCGAGACTCAAAGCGATGTCGTGCACGACGTTAGGGGCGCGCTGCGACTTGCGCCATCCCCGCCGCGAGGGTTGCGACGAAATAAGGCCTCTAGTGCTTCGAGACGTGTTCAGGTTTGCCCTTGCGCTTGGTGTGGGCGAATTCTTCAAGCTGTTTTTCGCTCATCGATTCCATCATGGATTTCGACGCGCCCTTCAACTTGGACTTGGGCGTATCCCCTCGCTTGGCCGACAGGGCGGCCCCGGCGGCTTTCTGCTGGGCGGCGGATTTGGCGGGCATGGCGATCTCCTTTCGAGAAGGAGCAACTGTCCGCCTGTCCTTAGGGTTCCTTGGGCAGGGTAAAGCTGATCCGGGTTCGGCCGGCCTGCTGCTGGATTTCGTCGGGCGCGGCGATGCGCAGCGACAGGCCTTCCTTTTCAAGCAGAAAGGGCTCGTCCACGCGCAACTCGTGAAGGTCGACGGCAGCTAACGGCAGGGTGACGACGTGGGCGATCACGCCGTCCGCGACCACGCCGACCGGAACATCAATGAGGGCCGGACTGTGTTCGCTCTTCAATGCGAAGCCCGGAGCCTGCATGACCACCATGCCCTGCGGCAGGGCGATGGCGCCGTCGGCCAGCGGCGTCATCCCGCCGGCTGAAAAGGACAACTGAACTTCCTTAACGCGACTGACGGGCGATTTCAGTTCCAGAACCAGCCAATGCGCGGCCTGATCAAGGAAGGCTTCGCGCGTCGTGACGCCTTCGGGCGCATGGGCCAGTCTCTCAGCCGCCTGGGCTTTGAGGGCGGGAAGGTCGAAACGCGCGGCGGCGGTCGCGACATCTTCGGCGGAACCTTCGCCGATCGTTTGGCGCAGATGAACATCCAGCGGGACGCCCTGGCCGACCTGGGCTCGCCACTGGTCCGCGCCTACGTCCGCCAGCAGCCAGGTCAGGGCGGCGCCGACGGGATAGGCGCGCCAGCGAAACAATTCGGAAACCAGACTCATGTCGTTCTGGCTGGGCGTTGCGAGCGCTCTGGCGATGGCGGAAGGCAGGGCTGCGTCGGGGCGACCGGCGATCAGATGGCTGGCCTGCAGGCCGATGAACTCGGCCGTGCCTTCGGACCATTCTCTTTGCTGCTGCACCGCCAGCACTTCGGCAGGCAGATCGGCGCTGCGTGCTGTCCTGAGCGCCAGATAGGTTCGCGCCAGATGTCGTCGGGCGCTCGCGTCAGGCTCCAGCAGGGCGGCTTGCAGGACCAGCCGCTCCAGATCCAGCGCGGCGATGAAACCCGCAAGGTCGGGGATTGTGTTCAGATCGACGAATTCCTGATGCCCGTCGCCCGACATCCAGCGAAAGGCCGTGTTCTGGAAGTCGTGGAACTGTTCGTGGAAGAGGGTCGACAGGTCGTCGTCGGGGCCGTCGGGTTGCAACAGCACTGTGTCCGGAACGCCGGAAGGATAGTCGAGTACGAAATGAAACTCGGCGCCTTCCAGGCGGCCGGGTCTGAAGCGGGGCGTGCCGGGCAGGCGGTCGCCGCCGAAGACGGCGCCGATATCCGGCGCATAGAGGATGAAGGGCTGGTCCTTGGGCCAGTAGCCGGGCCACAGGCGACTGAGGGCGTCGGCGTGATGTTCGACGCGCTCGGCCTGCGCCATCAGGGCGTCCTGATCAAGTGTCGGCGAGGGGGCCTGAGCCCAGGCAGCGGAAGTGAAAAGCGCGCCCAGAGCACCCAGCAAAGCCCCCCGCCAGATCACATCAGCTTCCCAGAAGTTCGCGGCCGATCAGGAAGCGGCGGATTTCGTTGGTGCCGGCGCCGATATCGTAGAGCTTGGCGTCGCGGACCAGGCGCTCGACCGGCCATTCCCTGGTGTAACCGGCGCCGCCCAGGGCCTGGACGGCCTCCAGCGTGACCTTCACTGCGTTCTCCGAGGCGAGCAGGATGGCGCCCGCTGCGTCGTAGCGGGTGGTCAGGCCCTGATCGCAGGCGCGGGCGACCGAATAGACATAGGCGCGCGCGCTGTTCAGGGCGACGTACATGTCGGCCACCTTGCCCTGCATCAACTGGAAGGAGCCGATGGCCTTGCCGAACTGCTTGCGGTCGCGGACGTAGGGCAGGACGACGTCCAGCGCGGCCTGCATGATGCCCAGAGGGCCGGCGGACAGGACGGCGCGCTCATAGTCCAGGCCGCTCATCAGCACGGCCGCGCCGCGCCCTTCGCCGCCCATGATGTTCTCTTCGGGGACCTCGCAGTCCTCGAACACCAGTTCGGCCGTGTCCGAGCCGCGCATGCCCATCTTGTCCAGCTTCTTGGAGACGCTGAAACCCTTCATGCCCTTTTCGATCAGGAATGCGGTGACGCCGCCGTTGCCGTCGCCGGTGCGGGCGTAGACGACCAGGGTCTCGGCGTGGGGGGCGTTGGTGATCCAGAACTTGGTGCCGTTCAGGACGTAGCGGTCGCCCTTCTTCTCGGCGCGGGTGCGCATGGACATGACGTCCGAACCCGAACCGGCCTCGGACATGGCGAGCGAGCCGACGTGCTCGCCCGAGATCAGCTTGGGCAGGTATTTCGCCTTCTGCTCGGGCGTGCCCCAGCGACGGATCTGGTTGACGCACAGGTTGGAGTGGGCGCCGTAGCTCAGGCCGATCGAGGCCGAGGCGCGCGACACCTCCTCCATCGCCACCACGTGTTCGAGGTAGCCGAGGCCGAGGCCGCCGAACTCTTCTTCCACCGTGACGCCGTGCAGGCCCAACTCGCCCATCTCGGGCCACAGGTCGCGGGCGAACTCGTTCTTTTCGTCGATTTCGGCGGCGCGGGGGGCCAGCCGTTCGGCGGCCCAGCGGGCGGTGGTGTCGCGGATGGCGTCAGCGGTCTCGCCGAGGCCGAATTCCATGGATTGGGGCGCGAAGGGAATGCTCATGCCCAAAGGCGTAGCATCGTGCGCGGCCTTCGCAAAGACGCCTGTTAGCGCGACTGTTTGTGCTTTGGCGGAAGGTCCTTGCCGCGCAGGAAGCTCCAGGCCGCCACGCCGATGAAGACCAGCCCCGCCGCCGCCAGACCGGCGCCGATCACCACCGTGGCGTCTCCCGATGCGGGGGCGTTAAGGGCGCGACGGAAGGCGGCGATCCCGGCTGCGAAGGCCAGGGCGCCGACGCCGCCGATGAACAGGACGGCGCCCTTGTCGCCCAGGGCGGCGTCGCTGGCGGCGTCTTTGGCGGCGCGCTTTTCATGACGCAGGACGGGTACGCTGGGCGGTGCGGCGTCGGCGGAAGCGGCCTCGGCGGACGTAGCCTCGGCGCCGGGGCCTCGCACCGGCGCGGTCAGCAGGGCGTCCAGTGGGGCGGGCTGGTCGGGCGCCGTGTCGAACAGGGCGCGTTCGGCCGAACGGCGGCGATAAAGGGCGTCGACCGGCGGCGAGGCGCGCTCGGGCCAGGCGGACAGGGCGTCGGCGGCCTCGGGCAGGGCGTCGGCGTCCAGCTTCTCCAGCACGTCGGAACCCTGGAAGCGCTCAAGGCCGATGGAGAAGATGAAGCTGGCCAGGGCGTCGAACTGGTGCTGGTTCAGCGGCAGGCGCACCCGCTCGTTCAACAGGGCGACGATGGGCATCAGGTCGTATTGCAGCAGCAGTTCGGCCTCGGTCTCGCTGACCACGGCGCCGGGGCGGGCCGAGCGCGAGTGGCCATAGCCGATGACCGGCGTCCCGTCGCGGCGCAGCACGGTGCGCGGGCGAAAGCCCTCGAAACTCTTGATCAGCAGAAGGCCTTCACGAGAGACCTTGCGGCGTTGCGGCGCGGCTGCGGACACGGACTGACCCAATTCGAAACGGGCGTTCTCGCCCTGACCGGGGCGGAGCAAGCCTTGTTCCGAAACGGGCGAGGCCGTTTCAGGTCATATTTACAGCAGGACGATGGTCGCCAGGCCCAGGAAGATCAGGAAGCCGAAGAAGTCGGTCGTCGCCGTCACGAAAACGGCCGAGGACACGGCCGGGTCGAACTTCAGCTTGGCCAGGGTCAGCGGCGTCAGCACCCCGACGCTGGCGGCGACCAGCAGGTTCAGGATCATGGCCGTGGCGATCACGCCGCCGATCCTCCAGTCCTGGAACCAGAACCCTGCCGCCAGGCCGATCAGCGGCGCCAGGACGAAGCCGTTGGCCAGGCCTACGGCCATTTCGCGCCAGAAGGTGCGCAGGGCGTTCGATGCGTTCAGTTCGCGCGTCGCCAGGGCGCGCACGGTAACGGTCAGGGCCTGCGTGCCCGCATTGCCGCCGATGGCCGAAACAATGGGCATCAGCACGGCCAAGGCGACGATCTGCTGGATGGTGCCCTCGAACAGGGCGATGACGCTGGCGCCCAGCACGGCGGTGAACAGGTTGATGCCCAGCCAGGGCACGCGGCCGCGCACGATCTCCAGCACGCTGGACGAGCGGTCCTCGTCCGAGACGCCGGCCAGACGAAGGATGTCCTCGCGGTTCTCTTCCTGAATGATGTTGACGACGTCATCGACGGTCAACTGGCCGACCAGCCGCCCGCCCGTATCGACTACGGGCGCCGAGATCAGGTGGTATTTCTCGAAGATGTAGGCGACCTCTTCCTGGTCGACGTCCACTTCAATGGGGTTCACCGGCTCCATCAGCTCGGTGAGGGGCGTGTCGCGCGGGCTGCGCAGCATGCGGCTGATGGCCACTCCGCCGACGGGTCGGTTCATGGGATCGACGACATAGATGTCGAAGAAGAGCTCGGGCAGGTGATCGCCCTGGGCGCGGACGTGGTCGATGGTGTCGCCGACGTTCCAGAACTGCGGCGCCGCCATGAACTCGCGCTGCATGAGGCGGCCGGCCGAATCCTCTTCATAGCCGAGCGAGGATTCGATGGCGGCGCGCTCGACCTCGGGCATGGCGGCCAGCACGCGCTCGCGCTGGTCCTCCTCAAGGTCTTCGACGACCGAGGCGGCGTCGTCCGAATCCAGTTCCTGAAGGGCTTCGGCCAGGGTGGCCGAGGGGACGCGCTCCAGCACCTTTTCACGGATGCCGTCGTCCATTTCGGGCAGGGCTTCGGCCAGCAGATCGGGCGGCAGCCACTGGACCACGACCGAGCGGTGTTCGGCGGTCAGGAAGCCCATCAGATCGGCGACGTCGGCGGGGTGCAGGTCTTCCAGCAGGCTGCGCAGCCGCATGCCGTCGCCGTCGTCGGCCGCGTCCACGACCTTTTCGACGAACGCCGCCGTCAGGGCGTAGTCCTCGCCGAGGGCGGCGTGATCTTCGTCTTCGAGATGAGGGTCTTCGGGGCGCAGAGGGGCAAGGTCCGTGTGGGTCACGTGTCTGCCTCCTCTGGAGTTGATATCAGCCGTATCTAGCCGAGATTCGCCCTGTCAGATCAGATGGTGCGGTCGAGAAGACTCGAACTTCCACGGGTTGCCCCACAGCGACCTCAACGCTGCGCGTCTACCAATTCCGCCACGACCGCTCGCATCGGAGGGCGGGCAATAGCGGAGAGAGAGCGGAAAGAAAAGAGTGTTTTGCGGAAATAGCAGAGACAGGCGCAATTCCTGTCTATCGACGGTGCGTGAGGCCTTCTCTCGACGGGAGGGCGAGGGTCAGGCCGCGTCGGGTCGAGAAGGCGCAGCCTTCTGATCGCGGCCCAGCATCAAGCCGCCCCCGCCATGAAGTCATAGACATCCGCGGGGCGCGTCACCGTGATGGCGATGCGGTCGTCGCGAATCTCGATCTCGCCGCGCGCGACCGGATGGTTGTTGGCCAGGATCCAGACCTCGTCCTTTTCCGAGGCGTCCAGAGGGATCACCGCGCCACGGCCCATGCGCAGCAGTTGCTGCATCGGCAGGACCGAACGGCCCAGTACGACCGAAATCTCGACATCGACGGCATCGATCTGGCTCAAAGAGGATACTCGCAAATCAACGGGCGGCCCTTGCGCCGCCGCGTTCGGCCCCACATTGAGGGCATCATGCTTGCCGACCCGTTAAACTCTTCCCAACGCAGCCTGCTCCGCGAGGATGAGCGCCCTGTCCAATGGGCGCTGTCGTCCGGCTACGTCGACTACGCTGCCGCCGAGGCCGCGATGGAGGCGCGCGTGGCCGCCATCGCGGCGGGGCAGGCCGAGGAACTGGTCTGGCTGCTGGAGCATCCGCCGCTCTATACCGCTGGCGTCTCGGCCAAGGACGACGACCTGCTGGCGCCGGACCGCTTCCCGGTGCACCGGACGGGGCGGGGCGGGCAGTTCACCTATCACGGGCCGGGCCAGCGCGTGGCCTATGTGATGCTCGACCTGAACCAGCGCGGCAAGGACGTGCGCGGCTTCGTGCATGGGCTGGAGGACTGGATCATCGGCGCCCTGGACCGCTTCGGCGTTGAGGCGGGGATGCGCGAGGGCCGCGTCGGCGTCTGGGTCGAGCGCAAGGGCGCGGGCTGGAGCCGCGAGGACAAGATCGCCGCCATCGGCGTCAAGGTCCGTAAATGGGTCAGCTTCCACGGCATCAGCCTGAACGTGGAGCCGGACCTGGACCATTTCGGCGGCATCGTGCCGTGCGGCATCACCGAACACGGCGTGACCAGCCTGGTCGATCTGGGAGTTCTAGCGACGATGGATGAGGCGGACGATGCGCTCAAGTCGTCCTTCCAGCAGGTGTTCGGCCCGGTTCAGCCGGGCGTCGCGCCCCTGTGACGCTGGGCGCCCGGCGCGGCGCCGTAGCGGTTGAAGGCCTTCCGGCCCGGCAGGATCGCGAGGTCGAAGGCGGCCAGGGCGAGAGCGGCCGTCGCGACCCAATCCAGAAGCGTCAGCGGTTGCGGCCAGACCAGGGCGAAGGCCAGCAGGATCGGCCCGCTCCACCAGCCTGAGCGTCCGCGATCATGCAGGCGCTGCGACAGGATGCAGAAGCCGCCGTAAAGCAGGGCGGCCGCGATCAGGGCGTGAAGCCAGCCGGGCGTTCGCAGAAAAACATCAACGGCGATCCAGGCGCCGATCAGGCAGACTGCGCCCGCTGAAAAGCGGCTTCGACCGATGCGTCCCGTAGAATTCAAAAAGAGATCAGCCAGGGCGGTCATTCTGGGGGCACGCGGCGTTTCGGCGCGTTTTGCGCCTGCGGAAACCCGGCCTAGTCGGGAAAGGGGCGCGCGTAAACGCCGCGGTCCGCAAAGCGGTGCAATTTCGTCACAGGGGTGGCGACGGCGCCGTTAATGGGTCTAAAACACGACCAACCCGCATACTGAACGGACTGGGAGAAACCCCCTATGCAACGCCTGCTTTCCGCTTCGGCGGCCGTGCTGGCCCTGAGCTTCGCCGCCTCGGCCGCCTCGGCCCAGAACTTCAGCGATCTGGCGCGTCAGGACCTTCAGGCCATGCACGCGGCCCTGCGCGACAACCATCCGGCCGCCGTGACGCCGGGCGAGGCCAGCGCGACCTTCCGCGGCTGGCTGGACACCGGCCTGCAGGAAGCGCAGGCCAAGGCCGGACAGGTCAACAGCGGCGACAGCCACGCCTATCTGCTGCGCTGGTACGCCAACGGCTTCCGCGATTCCAACATCGCCGCCCGTCCGACCTATGAAGGTCTCGGCCCGTATTTCGCCACCAGCTGGCCGGGCGTGGCCACGGCCTGGCGCAACGGCCAGTACGTCGTCTCCTATGTTCAGGAGGGCGTGCGCGGCGCGCCGCCGCTGGGCGCCGTGCTGAAGAGCTGCAACGCCGAGCCGATCGAGGACCTGGCCAAGGCCAAGCTGGATCAGTTCGAGGGCGATCTGACGACCGAAGCCGGTCGCGTCCGCAGCGCCCCCTATCTGCTGTGGAACCGCAACAACCCGATGACGACGGGCGTGCCGGGGACCTGCGAGTTCCAGGTCGGCCGCCGCACCCGCAGCTTCACCCTGTCGCCGCAGCCGGCCACGGCCCAGAATCTGGAAGCCGCCTATCGCGCCTCGGTCTATACGCCGTCGGGCGCGCCGCTGTCGGTCGAGATGGTCGACGGACGTCCGTGGGTCAGCGTTCACTCGCTGGCCGACGACGCGGCCTGGGACGCCTTCTTCGCCCAGGTCGAGGCCCAGTCCGCCGCCATTCGCGGGCCGCAGGGCTTTGTGCTGGACCTGCGCGGCGCCAACGGTTCCTCGGCCAACGCCACCTCGCGCGGCTATGGCCTTGCCAACCGCATCTGGTCGCCGGAATTCACCGTCAGCCGCCAGCCGGAAGCCGGTCAGATCACCTATCGCGCCACGCCGGGCAACCGCCAGTGGTTCGCCGACACCCTGAACCGGATGCAGTCTGATCCGCGCTTTGTTCAGGAATCGGGCGCGGTGATCGAACAGACCCAGGCCATCGTCGCCGCCTTCGACAGCGCCATCGCCGCCGGTCAGCCGACCTTCGTCATGCCGGGCCGCCCGGCGACCCCAGACACCGGCGCCGCCAATCCGGTGCAGGGCCAGGTGGTCGTGCTGGTGGACGCTGGTTGCTCGGGCGGCTGCCTGGACACGCTGGACCTGCTGAGCCGCCTGCCGAACGTGCGCATCGCCGGTTCGACCACGGCCGAAGACACCATCTTCATCGAGCCGACGACCCTGCGTCTGCCGTCCAACTACGCCGACCTGAGCTATGGCCATAAGGCCTGGACGACGCGCCAGCGCGGCAACAACTCGCCCTACGCGCCCGCGGGAGCGCTGGCCTATACGGGCGACGCCACCGATGAGACGGCCGTTCGCGCCTGGGTCGCCGGCCTGTTCGGCGCCTGACCGCGACGACCTAAATCAGCCTATCGAGGGCCGGACGGTGGAACGACCGTCCGGCCCTTCCTATTTTCAGACCATGACCCAGACCGAATCTCACGCCGCCATGCGTTCCGCCTCCGGCTATGACCTAACGCCGCCGACCGACAGCCAACGCGCGGCGCTGGAGGCCGACCTGTCGCCTGAAGAGAAACGCGTGCTTCTGGCGCACGGCACCGAGGCGCCGTTCTGCGGGACGCTGCTGGGCGAAAAGCGGGCAGGGGTGTTCTGCTGTCGCGAATGCGGCCTGCCGCTGTTCCGGTCGGGAACCAAGTTCGAAAGCGGCACCGGCTGGCCCAGCTTCACCGAGCCGGTCGATCCGGCCCATGTCCGCGCCGTGCGCGACGACACCTACGGCATGGTGCGCGTCGAGACACGCTGCGCCCGCTGCGACAGCCATCAGGGCCACGTCTTCCCGGACGGGCCGCCGCCCACGGGCCTGCGCTACTGCATCAACTCGGTCGCCTTGAGTTTCGTAGCCGAAGGCGAATCCCTGCCCGATCCTTTGGGGCGCGGCGATGGGACCGCCTGACCTTGGCCGCATTTAGGGGTAGGGTGGTTGTGAACGGGAGTAGATGCGTATGCTGATCGAACTCATGACGGCCTCCCTCTTGCTGGCGAGCAGCGATCCCGAGGGCGTGGTTTCGACCGCTCCGCGCGCGGGCTCGGGCGCCGTGCCGACCGCCAGCGCGGCCGCGCTGGCCGAGACCGTGGGCGAGGCCTCGCCTGCTGTGACGCTGCAGACGGCGGCGCCGCACGGCCTGAGCACCGAAGAACAGATTTCCCGCTGGATCGGCGAGCGCAAGACGGATGCGCGTCCGGTCGAGCAATGGGCCGACGCCTGGGAAGAGGCCGCGCCCCGCAAGATGCACGGCGAGGTCAGCGCCGGGATCGGCACCGGCGGCTATCGCGACTTCGCCGCCGCCGTCTCCATGCCGCTGGGCGAAAGCGGCACGCTGAACCTGAGCGTCAGTCAGACCAAGAACGCGCCCTGGGGCTATGGCTACGGCCCCTACGGCTATTATGGCGCGGGCCGCTATGGGCTGAACGGCTATGGCTGGCGCGACGCCTATGGCGCCATGCCGGGGCCGATGGGGGTGCGCAGTCCGCATGAACGCCCCAGCCGCATCCGCCCCTTCAGCACGGATGAGCGGCAGGCTGAGCCCGCGCGCGACCCGGATGGCGACGCCGGTCGATAGTCAGACCGCCGATAAAGTGCGTCCCATACGCCACGCAGACCTTTTTTAGGCCTGGGCGTCGCATCGCCGCATTCCCTTTATAGGGCCTGATCCCATATGCCCTCGGGCAAAGGATCAGTATGGACAGTTTGCTTACCTCGGCCGCCGACTTCATCGCCCGCAACGCCATGTGGGCCGGCGTGATCCTTGGCGCGGTGACCTTCTTTGAGTCGCTGGTCGTCATCGGCGCCTTCGTGCCGGCGACGGGCCTGCTGGTCGCGGCGGGCGGACTGGTGGCGGCAGGCGTGCTGGACCCCTTCACCGTCATCGGCGGCTGCGTCATCGGCGCCGTCATGGGCGACGCCATCTCCTACTGGATCGGACGGCGGCTGGGCACGCGGGTGCTGCGTCATCACCTGCTGGTGCCGCACCGCCGCAAGCTGGCCTGGACGCGCCTGTACTGCCGTCGCTACGGCGTGGCTTCGATCTTCATCGGCCGTTTCTTCGGTCCCTTGCGCGCCTTCGTGCCGGTGATGGTTGGCGTGCTGCAGATGCGCCAGCGCGTGTTCCAGATCGCCAATGTCAGTTCGGCCTTCGTCTGGGTGCTGGCCATGCTGGCGCCGGGCTATCTGGCCGCCAAGGGGCTGGCGCGGCTGGAGATGATGAGCGAGGCGCACAATCCGACACTGTGGCTGCTGGCCTTCGTCGCGGTGGTGGCGGCCTTGGTCGTCGCCATGCGTTGGCTGAAGGGCCGCGCGGCGCGGCGCAACGCGCTGCTGGAAGCCTCGGTGCGCGGGCTGGGGGAGTAACCCGCCCGCTCTTGTCGGCGGTGTAGGGGGCAAGGCGAGAGGCCGGCCCTCGGCCATCCTCGGGCTGGTTCTGAGCTGTGTCTGTTCATCCCCGCTCATCCCGGCGGACGCCGGGACCTAGTGCTTTGGCTTCAGAGCGCTCGGCTGAGCGGTTAGGCCCCGCTCTGGCTCACTCACTGGGTCCCGGCGTCCGCCGGGATGAGCGGAGGTAGGCAGCGAGAAACACTCAAACAGAACTGCCCACGAAAAAGGGCCCGGCGGATGCCGGGCCCTTTCGCGTTCCTGTGTGCGGCGGGATCAGTCGTGGGTGTGGCTGTGCGATTCGGCGGCCGTAGCCGTGCCCGAGGCGCTCCAGGCCTGACCGTCTTCGCTTTCGAACCAGAACGGCTTGCGCTCAGCGCCGCCGACCTCGTTCATATGGTTATCGAACAGGCGGCCGTTGATCATGGTGTGGCTGATCTTGGTCGAGTCCCGCAGGTTCTCGAGCGGATTGGCGTCCAGAACGACCAGGTCGGCCAGCTTGCCGGTTTCCAGCGAGCCGATGTCCTTGTCCATCCCCAGCGCGCGGGCGCCGTTGATGGTGCCGACACGCAGGGCTTCGTGCGGGCTCATGCCGCCTTGTTCGAACATCCACAGCTCCCAGTGGGCGCCGAGACCTTCGCGCTGACCGTGGGCGCCGATCTGGACCGAGACGCCCTGATCCATCAGCCGCTTGGATTCGCGAGCGATGGAGATGTGGTTCAGCTCTTCCGGAGGGGTCTTGACCGGCCGACGCGAACGGTCGTCCAGAATGCGGCGCGGGACATACTGGCTGAGGATCGGGTCCTTCCAGACGTCGGTGACCTCATACCAGTGGTTCTCGCCCCAGGCGCCGCCGAAGCCGACGATCAGGGTCGGGGTATAGGCCGTACCCGTCTGCGACCACAGCTGTACGGCGTCGTCGTACATGCGCGCCACCGGCACCGAGTGCTCGATGGTGGTGTGACCATCGACCAGCATGCTCATGTTGACGTTATAGAGCGAGCCGCCTTCCGGCACGACCATCATGCCCAGTTCGCGGGCGGCCTGCATGATCTGCTGACGTTGTTCGCGGCGCGGCTGGTTGTAGCTCTTGACGCTCCAGGCGCCGACGGCCTGCATCCGGCGAAGGTGCGAGCGCGCGTCGTCCAGGCTGTTGATCACGGCGGTGGTCGGCGTGGCTGCGCCGTACAGGACCGTGCCGGTCGAGAAGATTCGCGGCGCGACCACGCGACCGGCCTTGGCCAGTTCGCTGTGGGCGAAGATTTCGCTGTTGTTGTTGGACGGGTCGTGCAGCGTCGTTACGCCGAAGGCCAGGGCGGCGTAGTTCACCCAGCTCTGCTGCGGGATGATCTGATCCGAGCCCATGCGGCCGTGCCAGTGGGCGTCGACCAGACCGGGGATGATGGTCTTGCCGGCCATGTCCATGACGTGGGCGCCGGCCGGAACCGTGACCGAGCCGCGCGGGCCGATGGCCTCGATGCGGTTGCCGTTGATGACGACGACGCCGTCCTCGATGACTTCCTCGCCCTTCATGGTGATCAGGCGGGCGCCCGACAGGACGGTGACGCCGCTGGGGCGGGCGTAGTCGGCGGTGAAGCCGATCTTGATCCCGTGCTCGGCGGGCTTGGGCAGATCTGCCGGGGCGCCGTCGACGAAGGCGAAGCTTTCGCTCAGCGGACGCGAGAACAGCTCCGGTCCCATCGACCACTGCAGACGGCTGGAATCGCCCGACCAGTGCAGCCATTCGCCCGCATCGCGAGTGACGCGCGTCTGCGGCAGGGCCTTGGTGTCGGCGCCAACCGTGATGGCGCGGCCCGTGGAGGCGAAGGGCGCGATATAGGCGTTGAAACGCTCGGTCCAGGCGATCCACTGCTCGTCCGGCGAGACCGAGAACTCGGCCGCCCATTCGCTGCTCAGGTGGTTGCGCACCTCGCCGCCCGACAGGTTCATCGAGCGCAGGACGCGCTTGTCGCCCTCACGCGCGCTGACGAAGATGCGGTCGTTGCTGGCGCCGAACTGCGGCGTCGTGCCCGAATCGGTGATCTTGACCGGCGCGCCGCCGCGCACGGAGACGCGGTAGACGCCTGGCTCGCGGCTCCACAGGGCCGAGCGCAGATAGCCGTCGCTGGAGGTGCGGTAGACGACCGTCTGTCCGTCCGGCGAGAAGCGCGGCTCCAGATAGTGGCCGGGGTTGGTCGTGATGGTCCGGCCTTCGCCGCCTGCGACGGGAACGACGCGGATGGAGCCCAGTTTGTCGTCGCTCCAGGTCGTGTAGACGATCGAGCGGCCGTCGCGCGACCAGGACGGATAAAGCTCGAAATGATCGCTCTGGCGCGTCAGGCGGCGCGGCGTTCCGGCCACGCCGTTACGCAGGTCGCGGACCCACAGATTGCCCAGGGCTTCGAACACCACCTTGGAGCCGTCGGGCGAGGTCTGGGCCCAGCGGATCATCTTCACTTCGAACTGGTCCGGCGCCACCTCGACGGGGAAACGGGCGGTCTCCTGCACCCGGCGGGTGTCGGTGACGCGGAAGGGAATCTCGCTGACGGCCTTGGAGGCCACGTCGATACGGCGGATCTTGCCGCCCGCCCAGATGACGATGGAGCCGTTGTCCGGCGTCCAGGCGAAGCCTGGGTAAACGCCGTGGATGGCCCAGGTCTCCTGCATGTCGCGGTCAAGGGCGTCATAAATCGGCGTCTCGCGGCCCGACTCCAGGTCCATGACGTAGAGGACCGACTGGTAGCGGTCGCGGCGCACGAAGGCGAGCGACTTGCCGTCCGGCGACGGCGTCGGGCGCACCGAACCGCCTGGGCCGGTGACGAAGGGTTTGATCTCGCCCGTCTCGCGATCCAGTCGACGGATCACATAGAGCTGGGTGTTGGGGTCCTTGGAATAGTCGAAGACGCCCCCCGGCGTGGCGTCGTCGCTGAAGTACATGTAGCGGCCGTCGGGCGAGAAGGCGGGCTCGCCCGTGTCCTTCTGCTGGGTGCGACGCTCGGTCAGTTGCACGCCGCTGCCGCCGCCCGAGCGGTGGTACATCCACATCTCGCCCGCGCCCAGCGAGCGTGAAGAGGTGAAATGCTTGCGGCCGACGACGAACTGGCTGTCGGGCGTCCAGGTCGGGGAGTTCAGCAGGCGGAACGTTTCATTCGACACCTGACGCGGGTTGGAGCCGTCGCGGTTCATGACCCACAGGTTTTCGCCGCCGCCACGGTCGGAGGTGAAGGCGATGAAGCGGCCGTCCGGCGAATAGCGCGGCTGCATATCCCACGACACGCCCGAGGCGATCGGACGGGCTTCGCCGCCGCCGATGGGCATCACATAGATGTCGCCCAGCAGGTCGAAGACGATCTCGCGGCCGTCGGGGCTGACGTCGACGGCCATCCAGGTGCCTTCGTCGACGTTGATGTTTATGTCGCGCTGGGGGCCGATGGGATTCTGGACATCCCATTTCGGCGTCGCCGTCTGGCTGGAATCCTGGGCGAAGGCCGGGAAAGCCACGGCCAGAGCCGCAGCCGTAGTCAATAGAACGCGCTCCATGAAAGCCCCCTCGGCTATCAAACGTATACAGATGGGGGCGAAGCTAGCGGCAGCGGCCGGACCTTGGCTAGTCGGGATAAGGTCGGCAGGTCCGAATATTCTTCGGTGAATCGTGAGGACCTCGGCCTGCTTGTTCAAAAGCAGAGCTTGAGGCCTGACCAGCTTTCGGCGCCGAGGCGGTGGATCAGGATTATCGGGGCCGGAAATGGTCGAGGCCCAGACCGGAAGGTCTGGGCCTCGATGGTGCCGCCGGGCAGGATTGAACTGCCGACCTCAGCCTTACCAAGGATGCGCTCTACCACTGAGCTACGGCGGCGGGTCACTGAGGAAGCGGCCGTATAGCCAAAGGTTTTGGCCGGGCCAAGCCAAAAATGCACGCTTGATCAAAATCTTTGGGCGCGGTCTGCTGCGGTCATGGATAAGCCGACCAAAGACGCCGATGGGGCGGGCCCTGAGCCCGCCGTTCCTTCTTCAGCTTCGCCCGCCGCCTCGGCCAAGGCCGAGCGGGCGGCGCGTCTGGCCGCTGCCCTGCGCGCGAATCTGCGTCGCCGCAAGGCGCCGGGCGCGGCCGGTGCGCGCCCGGCCAAGGAAAGCAACTGAAAGTCATCCCTATTGCGAAGTTCCGGCCTTTCGCCTGCGCCGCCAGGCTTGCTAGATAGCCGGTTCGCCGGGCCGTAGGGGCCCGGCCTCCCAGGACTTCCCCGACACCCATGGACAGCATCGTCATCCACGGCGGCCACCGCCTCAACGGCTCCATTCCGGTCAGCGGCGCCAAGAATTCGGCGATCAAGCTGATGGCGGCGTCGATTCTGACGGATCAGCCCCTGTTGCTGACGAATATGCCTCGCCTGGCCGACACGCGATTCCTGGGCCAGCTGCTGCGTCAGTTCGGCGTGGAAGTGACCGAGCGGGACGGCGCGGATGGACAGGAGACCCTGTTTCATGCGCCGGAGCTGACCTCCACCTTCGCTCCCTATGATCTGGTGCGTCAGATGCGGGCCTCGTTCAACGTGCTGGGACCGCTGCTGGCGCGCACGGGGAACGCCAAGGTCTCCCTGCCGGGCGGCTGCACCATCGGTGCGCGTCCGGTGGATCTGCACCTGCAGGCCCTGACCGCTATGGGCGCGGCGATCGAGCTGGAAGAGGGCTATGTCTCCGCCACCGCACCCAGAGGGTTGCGCGGGGCAGAGATCGAGTTTCCCTTCGTCTCCGTCGGCGCGACCGAACACGCTCTTCTGGCCGCCGTGCTGGCGGACGGGACAACGGTGCTGAAGCGGGCCGCGCGCGAGCCTGAGATCGGCGATCTGGCCCGCTGCCTGATCGCGATGGGGGCCAGGATCGAGGGGCTGGATACGGACGTGCTGACGATCACCGGCGTCTCGTCCCTGTCAGGCGCGACCTGGTCGGTGATTCCCGACCGGATCGAGATGGGCTCCTATGCGCTTGCTGCGGCGATGGCTGGGGGCGAGGTGCGCCTGACCAAGGGCCGCGCCGATCTGATCACCGCCCTGACCGACAGGATGATCGAGGCGGGGGTTGAGATCGAGCCCACGGACGACGGCCTGATCGTGCGCCGCGACCCGACGCAGCGGCTGAAGGCGGTCGACGCCACGACCGAGATCTATCCGGGCTTCGCCACCGACCTGCAGGCGCAGTTCATGGCCCTGATGACGACGGCCGAAGGCGAAAGCGTCATCCAGGAAAACATCTTCGAGAATCGCTTCATGCACGCACCGGAACTAGCGCGTCTGGGCGCGGACATTACCGTCCACGCCGGTCAGGCGGTGGTGCGGGGCGTCGAGGGGCTGAAGGGGGCGCCGGTCATGGCGACCGATCTTCGCGCCTCCATGTCTCTGGTCATCGCCGGTCTTGTGGCCGAAGGTGAGACGACGGTCGGCCGCGTCTATCATCTGGATCGCGGCTTCGAGCGCATGGAAGAGAAACTGGGCGCCTGCGGCGCCGATGTCCGACGCATCAAGGGGGAGGGCGATGACCACTGACGGCGAATCCATCCCTGATCCCGTGATCGACGGCGATGGCGAGGAGGCCGCGCCGATCGCGCCGCTGCGCCTGCTGGCCGAGGATGCGGACGACCTGCAGATCATTTCGGCTGCGCTTCAGGACGCCATCATGCGCCCGGTCGACATCCGCTGGGAAAAGGAGGCGCGGCGCCTGACGGTGGTCCTGTCGCGCTTCTGTTGGGAATGCGGGGGCACGCGCGTCATGGCGGCCATGCAGTTCGGCGACGTTCAGGCGGTCAAGAGCCGCCGTCTGCCGCGCCTGCCGGATCAGGCGCTGGAACTGCTGGCGATGGACTTTCATCCGACCGAGGCGCCGGGAGGCAAGGTGTTCATGATGTTCGCCGGCGGCGGAGACCTGCGAATCGACGTCGAATGCCTGGACGCGGTCCTGACCGATCTGTCCGAACGCTGGCCCGCCCGCGTGGCGCCGACTCATCTGGACGAGGCGGGCTGATGAGCGCGACGCACAAGCTGACGGCGATCGAGATCGACAACGCCTCCCTGCCTGCGGCCACGGCCGAGATCGAGCATGAGCGCCGCGTCGCCATCTTCGACCTGGTGGAGCAGAACAGTTTTGTCCCCGAAGGCGCCGAAGGCGGCCCCTATGGGCTGAAGCTGTCGTCACAGGACAATCGCCTGGCCTTCGACATCACCGGCCCGGATTTCAGCCGCACCCACGTCCTGTCCCTGACGCCGATGAAGACGGTGATCCGCGACTACGGCCTGATCTGCGAAAGCTATTACGAGGCCCTGCGCGGCTCTTCGCCCAGTCAGATCGAGTCGGTCGACATGGGGCGCCGGGGACTGCACAATGAAGGCGCCGCCCTGCTGAAAGCGCGTCTGGAAGGCAAGGTCGAGATGGACCAGGAGACCGCGCGGCGGCTCTTTACTTTGGTCTGCGCCCTCTACCGTCGGGGCTGAACTCGACTATCTAAGCGTTTTGGTGCATTAGGCGCCCTCACTTTTACGGCTCGCGCTCACGCCCGGCGCGAGCCTTATGCCGTATTCACAGGGGCGAGAGAGGCCGCATGGCTAAGGAAGAACTTCTGGAGTTCCCCGGCGTGGTCAGCGAATTGCTGCCGAACGCGACGTTCCGCGTGACGCTGGAAAACGATCACGAGATCATCGCCCACACTGCGGGCAAGATGCGCAAGAACCGCATCCGGGTGCTGGCCGGCGACAAGGTGCTGGTCGAAATGACGCCCTATGACCTGACCAAGGGTCGCATCACCTATCGCTTCAAGTAAGGACGCGCGTGTCGCGTCCTGACGCCCTGGCTCCGAGGCTGATCCTGGCCTCGTCGAGCCCGCGCCGTATCGAACTGCTGGCGCAGATCGGCATTGCGCCCGATCTGGTCGACCCTGCCGACATCGACGAAACGCCCGAGCGGGCCGAGACGCCCGCGCGTCTGGCCCAGCGGCTAGCCTGTTCCAAGGCCGCCGTCGTGGCCGAACGCCATCCCGACGACGTGGTCCTGGCCGCCGACACAGTGGTGGCTGTCGGGCGCCGTCTGCTGGAAAAGCCTTCTGACGAGGCCGAGGCGATCCGGTTCCTGAAGCTGCTGTCGGGACGCAATCATCGCGTCTTCACCGGCGTGGCCGTGATCCACGGCGGGCGGACGTCCTGGCGGGTGGTGGAAACCCGCGTCAGCTTCAAGCCGCTGTCGGACGGCGAGATCGCCGCCTATGTCGCCTCGGGCGAATGGCGCGGCAAGGCCGGGGGCTATGGCATCCAGGGCCGGGCGGCGGCCTTCATCACCCGAATTGTCGGCAGCCATCCCGCCGTCATGGGCCTGCCTCTGTATGAGGCGGCGAATCTTCTTCGCGGCGCCGGCTGGCGAGGCGAGGGGGCCTGATGTCCGATATCGAGGTCTTCCTGGACGCGGCTCCGGGCGAGACCCGAGGCGTGGCGTTCCGCGACGGCCGCGCCGAGACGCTGATCCTTCATAGAGACGACGACCGGCCCGAGCATCGCCTGGGCGCGCGCGTCGTGGGGCGGGTGGCGCGGCTGGCGCCGGGGCTGCACGGCGCCTTCGTCGACCTGGGCTGCGGCGAGCCGTTCGGCTTCCTGCCTCTGGGCAAGGCGGATCGCCCGGCCGAAGGCGCCAAACTGGAACTGGAAATCACCGCTGAGCCCCGCGAGCGCAAGGGGCCGGTGCTGCGCCGTCTGGCCGAGGCGAGCGGCGAGCCGCGCCTGCTGGCGCCGGGGCCGGATATTCAGGCGATTCTGAAGACCCTTTATCCTGACGCGCTCATTACGACCGGCGCCGTGGCCATTCGCGCCGCGACGGAGGCTCAGGAAGAGGCGCTGGCGGGCGGGGTTGTCGCGTCTGCGGTCGGGCTGGATCTGGCGATCCAGCGGACGCGCGCCCTGATCGCGGTCGACATTGATTACGCCCCTGTCGCCGGTCGTGATTCCCGCAAGGGGCGCGAGGCGGTGAATCGCGAGGGGCTTCGCCAGACCGCCCGCCTGCTGGGCCTGACGGGGTGGGGCGGTCTGGTGGCGGTTGATCTGGCGGGCGTGGGCCTGCATCCCGAAAGCACGTTGAACATGGCGCGTCAGGCCTTCGCCGGGACGCAAGGCGTAGCGGTGGGGCCGCTCAGTCGGTTCGGGCTGCTGCAACTGTCCCTGCCGTGGGGGCGAACCCCGGCGGACGAGCGGCTGGCCGGGCCGGGCGCAGCCGAACGCGCCGCCCTGCATCGCCTGCGACTGGCGCTGGCGACGGATCGGGCGACGCCGCGTCTGACGCTGCATTGCAGCCCGGCCTCTGAAACGATTCTGTCGCAGTGGGCGGCTGAACTGGGGCCGCGCGCCCATATCCGCCCCGACGCCGCGCCGGGCGACTTTCATATCAAGGAGGGCTGACGCATGGCCCAGTGCCCCATTTGCCGTCGCGCCGAGACCGTCGCGGCCTATAAGCCGTTCTGCTCCAAGCGTTGCGCCGACATCGATCTGCAGCGTTGGTTCGCCGGCGGCTACGCCATTCCGGCCGAAGAAGCGCACGATGATGAAAAAGATCGCGGAATTGAGTGAATTGGCGTCTGGACAGCCCGTCCGGGCTCGCCTATAGAGCCGCCTCTCGCGACGCAAAGCGACGCCTGGATAGCTCAGTTGGTAGAGCAGCGGATTGAAAATCCGCGTGTCGGTGGTTCGAATCCGCCTCCAGGCACCACTTTCCCCTCTTTGATGAATATTCGCCTCGGCCCCGAAAAAGCCGAAAATTCATCATGGGCTTAAACTTTTCTTAACAATCGGTAACACTGCAAGTTTGTTGCCGTTCTGTGTCCTGGACGTGCATTTTTTGTGCGCGACGTGACGAACAGCCTCCGGCCGGGGGTGAAAAGACATTTTCCGCCCTTGACGCTAAGATGGGGCTTCGCCAAAGGGACAGGACCGCATTCCTGCTTGCAGGCTGTGGGCGGCGAGATATTGTCTCTGTCGCCAGGTCCGCAGACGTTTCGGCGTTTGGAGGATTGCGGCGCCGACCGGCGGGGGAGAAATCCGGCGGGAGGAAAAGATTTCACTGTAAAGGCGCGGCCGACTGACGCGGTCGCCGTCTTGGGTTCCACGAGTCAGACCAAAGCAGGAACTGGCGAAACATGCTCGATAAGAAGACGAATATCCTCCTCGCTATGGCCGGCGCAGCCGTCCTGATGGCGAGCTCGCCGGTTCTGGCGCAGGACGCAGCCGCTCCGGCCGCTCCGGCCGCCGCTTCGGCTCCCGCCGCTGCCGACGCCGCCGCTCCGGCCGCCGACGCCGCCGCCCCGGCTGCTGATGCAGCCGCCACCGAAGAAGCCGCCGCTGAAGGTCACGGCGGTGCGGGCCTGACCCCGATCGCCATGTTCATGATGGCGCACCCGGTCGTTAAGGTCGTGATGGCAGGTCTGATCCTGGCGTCGATCTTCTCCTGGACGCTGCTGCTCATCAAACTGGTCGAGTTCAGCTCGCTGGGCAAAAAGACCAACCGCTTCCTGGAAGAGTACCGCGGTGCTCGCACCCTGGCTGACATCCGTCGCCTGGCCACCTCGGAAGAGTTCGACGGCAACCCGCTGGCCGACATGGCCGCCGCCGCCACCGGCGAAGTGGAACTGTCGCGTCAAGCCGGCCTGGACGTCGCTGGCGTTCACCGCGGCTCGACGATCGACCGCGCGAACAACGCCATCGGCGCCGTTCAAGGTGGTCTGGGCATCCGTCTGTCGGGCGGCCAGCAGTTCCTGGCGTCGGTCGGTTCGGGCGGTCCGTTCATCGGTCTGTTCGGCACCGTGTACGGCATCATGAACTCGTTCATCGGCATCGCCGAGTCGAACACGACCAACCTGGCCGTCGTTGCTCCGGGTATCGCTGAAGCCCTGCTGGCCACCGGTATCGGCCTGTTCGCGGCTATCCCGGCGGTTATCTTCTATAACTACTTCAACACCCGCATCGCTTCGTACGGCGCTCGCGCCGACGGGTTCAACGCTGAGCTCATCAACTCGATCTCGCGTCAACTCGACAAGGGAGCGTAAGCCGAATGGCCGCCAAACTTTCCGGTTCCGGCGGCGGCAAGTACACCGTCGAGGCGAACAGCGAAATCAATGTCACGCCTTTCGTGGACATTATGCTCGTTCTCCTCATCATCTTCATGGTGGCGGCTCCGCTCGCCACCGTGTCGGTGCCGGTGACGCTTCCTCGCGCCGTCGCTCCGCCGGCCCAGAATCCGCCCAAGCCTGTCTTCATCTCCATCCAGAATGGCGGTGAAGTGTGGATCGGCGACTTCCGGACCTCGGTGGGCTCGTTGGGCGATGATCTGAAGGTCCAGATCGGAACACGTGACCCTGAGCAGGAGCGGATTTTCATCCGTGCTGACCAGCAAACGCGTTACGGGGACTTCATGCAGGTCATGAACGCCTTGCAGGATAATGGTTTCTACAGTGTCGCCCTGGTTGGCGAAGATCAGTCGTAAGGGGGCGTGACGCAAGCATGACTGCTGAACATCGCGAGCATCGCGACCCTCTGCTCGACGCTCCGAGAAAGAAAAAACTTTCGACGGGCGCAATGGTCGGAATCGGCATCTCTATCGCCGTTCACGTTCTTGCGGGTCTTTACCTCTACAAGAGCAAGTTCGAACTCCAGGAGTTCAACTATGTAGACGAGGCTGTAGATGTGGAGCTGATGGCGCCGCCGCCACCGCCTCCTCCTCCGCCGCCTCCGCCTCCGCCGCCGGACACGCCTCCGCCGCCGAAGCTTCAGGTGCGCGAGCCGGTCGTCAACACCTCGGCGCCTCCGCCGCCGGTGACCTTGCCGATCGAGCCGACGAAGAAGGAAGACCGCGTCGAATACACGGGCCCGCCCGTGATCGTCCCAGGTCCTCCGCCTCCGCCGGCGCCGCCCGCGCCGCCGCGTCCTTCGGTGATCACCAACCCGCAGTGGGCTCGCCCGCCGCGTCCGACCGAACGGGACTTCCCGCAGCGCGCTCTTGATCGCGGCGTGGGTGGTTCGGCCACGGTCGAATGTACGGTGACCCCGAGCGGTCGTCCTGAAGACTGCCGTGTCGTCTCGGAAGAGCCGTCGGGCATGGGCTTCGGCGCCGCAGCGGTCCGCATCGTCCAGCGCGGGCAACTTTCGCCCCGCACGGTCGATGGCGCTGCAACGAACGCCAAGTTCGTGGTCCGGGTGCCGTTTAACCTGGACTAAGCGAGCGATCGCACTGAACGAAAAGAAGCGCCTCGAGGTTTCGCCTCGGGGCGCTTTTTTCATGGGCCACTCAGGGCGCAATCGGCGCTACTCCGGCCCGCCGCCTTGCTCGATAGACGGCAGATTGCGCTCGCATGACGTGGAGCCGAGCGGACAGGCTGTGCATTATGAAGAGCGAATTGCTGTCTGGAGGCCCCATGTCCCACAAACCCATCCTCGTCGCTCTGGCCATTGGCGCGAGCGTTGTCGGCGCCGGCATCGGCGGCTGCGCCTATAATGAGGCGCTGGGCCGCAGCCAGTTCGTTCTGATGGACGACAGCGCGCTGATCCAGCAGTCTCAGGCTGCCTGGGCCGAGACCCTGCGGACGCAGAAGGTGTCGAACAACGCCGCCCAGAACGCGCGCGTTCGCCGCGTCGGCGATCGAATCGTCCAGGCGGCGAACCTGACCAATCGTCACTGGGACTATGCGGTGTTCGACGACGCCACGCCGAACGCCTTCGTCCTGCCGTCCGGCCATATGGGCGTGACGACGGGGCTGCTCGCCATCGCCAAGAACGACGACCAACTGGCGGCGGTGATCGGCCACGAGGTTGGCCACGTCGTCGCGCGCCATGCGGCCGAGCGGGCATCGACAACGCAGACGACGGGTCTGGTTCTGGGCGCCGTGCAGAGCCGGGCAGGGGATTATGGCCAGGCAGTGCAGGCTTTCGGCGGCCTGGGCGCCCAGTTGGGCGTGCTGCTGCCTTTCTCGCGCAGTCATGAGTTGGAGGCGGATCGGCTGGGCGTCGATTACATGGCGGCGGCCGGTTACAAGCCGTCCGAGTCGCTGACGCTGTGGCGCGCGATGGCGGCTGGGCGGCAGTCGGGCACGCCGGAGTTCGCCTCGACCCACCCGTCGGATCAGACCCGGATCGCTCAGTTGCAGCAATATATCGCCAGTCGAGGTTGGAACTGACGGGGATAGAACATAAATTCTACGCGAGGGTGAAAAGGCCGCTTGCCCCCGGCGGCGAGGCCCGCTAGAGAACCGCCCTCGCGCAGAGATGTGCAGCCTTAGCTCAGCTGGTTAGAGCGCCGGTTTGTGGAGCCGGAGGTCCTCAGTTCAATCCTGAGAGGCTGTACCATTCTCCTTCGAATCGCTTTCGCGATGCTCGAAGGAGAATAATGACGATGACGTCGCCGGCGTGGGACCCCCAGCAATACAATCGCTTCGAGCGCCAGCGCGATCGCGCGGCCATCGACCTGCTGTCGCATCTGCCGGACGATCTGGACCCGCATGAGGTCTGGGACATCGGCTGCGGCACGGGACAGCATGCGGCGCTGCTGAAACGACGCTGGCCGGGCGCGCGGGTGCATGGGCTGGATTCCAGCGCGGCGATGTTGGAACAGGCGCGCGGCCTGCCGGACGACGTGCGCTGGGTGCAGGGCGATCTGGAGTGCTGGGCGCCGGATGCGCCGGTCGATCTGATCCTGGCCAACGCCTCGCTACAGTGGGCGCCGTACCATGCGGCCCTGTTCCGGCGTCTGATCAAAGCTCTGGCGCCGGGCGGCGTGCTGGCGGTGCAGATGCCGATGGCGTGGGAGACGCGCCACCATACGCTGATGCGTCAGACGGCGGCGGACGGACCGTGGCGCGAGCGGCTGAGCGGCGTGGACACCATTCAGCCTCTGCTGGCGGCGGAGGCCTATTACGATGCGGCGGCGGATCTGTGCGAAGAGGTCGACATCTGGTCGACCACCTATCTGCATGTGCTGGAAGGCGATGACGCCGTGCTGGAGTGGATGAAGGGGACCGCCCTGCGGCCCTATCTCACCGCGCTTTGCGAAGACCCAGCCAGCCGCGACGCTTTCCTGACGCGCCTGGGCCAGGTGTTGGGCCAGGCGTTTCCAAGACGTCCTGAGGGAAGGACTCTTCTGCCATTTCCTCGACTGTTTCTTCTGGCGCGTCGGAGCGGCGGCGCCGGTGCAGGGTCTCGACCGGGCCGTTGAGGCTGTCCAGGGCGGCGCGCGCGGCCTCATAGCCGGCGGCGACGCCGGGCTCATAGGCCTTCCAGTCGCGGATATCGACGCCGTCTGAGGGCGGCAGGATCAGCAGGTCCGTCTCGGCGCGGGCCTGCATCCGTTCGGCCTCGCTCGACAAGGTGGCCGAGCGCATCAGGATGGAGACGATCGGCGGGCCGTGCTTCCATGCCCCCGACAGGATCCAACGCCACCAGGAGGGGGGATTCTCCAGCGCCGAAGCGTCCACGCCGCGTGACTGAGACACGTCGACGCCGACGACCGGGCCGCTGTTCAACCGGCGCATCACGTCGCTGGGGAAGTTGCGCAGAACGGCGCCGTCGACCAGCACCTGGCCGTTCATCACCACGGGCGGCATGACGCCGGGAATGGAGATGGAGGCGCGCAGGGCGTGGCGCAGCGTGCCCTCGCGGTGCACCTCCAGCCTGCCTGCGGTCAGATTGGTCGAGACGGCGAAGAAGGGCAGCAGCATATCCTCCATCTGCACGTCGCCGAAGGCCTCTTTCATCAGCGCCTTGACCTTGCGGGCGTGGGTCATGGCGATGATGGGCGGGGCGATGTCGGCCAGGGGATCGGACAGGACGAAGGCCTGGCGGATGTGGTGCTCCAGTTCTTCGTCGGACCAGCCGAGAGCGGGACCGGCGCCGATGACCGCCCCCATTGAGGCGCCGCCGATGAAGTCGATGGGCGTGCCCGCCTCGCGCAGGGCCTTCAGCGCGCCGATGTGGGCGTAGGCGCGCGCGCCGCCGCCGGACAGCACCACCCCGACGGAGGAGCCGGTGATCAGCCGGGCGATCCGCGCGGTGTCTTCGAACAGGCCCTCGACAGCGTGGAACCAGCGGCCGGGCTTCAGCACGTCCAGCCAGGCGCGGGTGTTGCTGGGACGCGGCATCCGGGGATCGCGCAGCAGGATCAGGTCGGTGCGTTGGCCCGCATCGTCCCACTCGTCGGCCACGGGCGGGGCGAGGGGCGGGGGGCAGTCGGCGGCGCCGACCAGGAACAGCCGGTCGACCTGACGCGCGCACAGGGCGGCCCAGTTCGGCTCATCCGCCTCGGCGACATAGAGGACATAGTCGTGGGCGTCCTCGACCCGCGAAAACCACTCGGCGGCGGATGACAGGGCCGAGCTGTCGATGACGTGGCAGGTGACGCCCTGAGCCTCGACCGCGCGGGCGACGCGCTCGACGAAGGCGTGGATCGGCTTGTCGCGGGCCGAGACGAAGCCGAAGACGTTGGGCTCGGTCCCGCCGCCGCGCTCACGCGCCCGGGTCAGCATGATCTGACCCAACTCCGACATCAGCAGGGGATCGTTGCGCGCGGCGTCGAAGAAGGCCTCGCGCGGCAGGGCCAGCACGTCGCTGTCGCGCAGGGCGACAACGTCCGACATGTGCGAGGTCCCCGCCAGCATGGCCAGTTCGCCGACCGGCTCGCCGGGCTTGATGACCGCGATCATCTGGGGGGTGCGGCCGTCGTCGCGACGGAAGACGCCCAGTCGCCCGGCGCGCAGCAGATAGAGGGTGTCGGCGCGGTCGCCGGCGGAAAACAGCCGCTCGCCCCGCGTCAGGGCGAACCAGCTGGCGCGGCTGTCCTGCGCGTCCTCGAAGGCGCGGGTCAGGGCGGCGGCGAGGGTGTCCGGTCGAAGCGGGGCCATGGGAAGGAGATATAGCCGATTTCGTCTTCGGTGAACCGAACGGCTTCCCCCCGGCGCGGAAGCCTCCTAAACCTTAGGCATGCCCAAGCTGATTTCCGCCGTCGATCGCAACAGTCCTGCTTTCAAAGCGCTGGATGCGCACAATCGCGCCCTGCGGGACGTGCTTTATGAAAAGGTCGCCAAGGCAGCGCGGGGCGGGTCGGACGCCAGCCGCGAGCGCCATGTGGCGCGCGGCAAGCTGTTGCCGAGGGATCGGGTCGAGCGGTTTCTGGATCCGGGCTCGCCGTTTCTGGAGGTGGGCCAGTTGGCCGCCGATGGGATGTATCGGGACGAAGCGCCGGGCGCCGGGATGATCTGCGGCGTCGGCCGGGTGTCGGGCCGCGAGGTGATGATCGTCGCCAATGACCCGACGGTGAAGGGCGGCGCCTACTTCCCGATGACGGTGAAGAAGCACCTGCGGGCGCAGGAGATCGCCGAGCAGAACAACCTGCCGTGCGTCTATCTGGTCGATTCCGGCGGGGCCAACCTGCCGCATCAGGCGGAGGTCTTTCCTGATCGCGACCACTTCGGCCGCATCTTCTTCAACCAGGCGCGGATGAGCGCGCGCTCGATCCCGCAGATCGCGTGCGTCATGGGCAGTTGCACCGCGGGCGGCGCCTATGTGCCCGCCATGTCGGACGAGACGGTGATCGTACGCAATCAGGGCACCATCTTCCTGGCCGGTCCGCCGCTGGTGAAGGCCGCGACCGGCGAGGTCATCTCGGCCGAGGAGCTGGGCGGGGCCGAGACCCATGGCCGCAGGTCCGGCGTGGTCGACCATGTGGCCGAGAACGACGAGCACGCGCTGGAGATCGTGCGCTCCATCGTCGCCAACCTGAACACCACCAAGCCCCAGCCGCTGGACGCGCGCGAGCCGCGCGCCCCCGCTTACGATCCGGCTGAGCTGTACGGCATCATCCCCGAGGATGTCCGGGCCCCCTATGACGTGCGCGAGGTCATCGCCCGCATCGTCGACGGCTCGGAGATGGACGAGTTCAAGGCATTGTACGGCACGTCGCTGGTCTGCGGCTTCGCCCGCATCTGGGGGATGCCCGTCGCCATCCTGGCCAACAACGGCGTGCTGTTCTCCGAGAGCGCCCAGAAGGGCGCGCACTTCATCGAACTGGCCTGCAAGCGCAAGATTCCGCTGCTGTTCTTGCAGAACATCTCGGGCTTCATGGTCGGCGGCAAATATGAAGCCGAGGGCATCGCCAAGCACGGCGCCAAGCTGGTGACGGCCGTCGCCAGCGCCGAGGTGCCCAAGTTCACCGTCCTGATCGGCGGGTCGTTCGGGGCCGGCAACTACGGCATGTGCGGCCGGGCCTATTCCCCGCGCTTCCTGTTCACCTGGCCCAACAGCCGCATCAGCGTGATGGGCGGCGAGCAGGCGGCCAGCGTTCTGGCCACCGTTCACCGTGACGCGGATACGTGGACGCCTGAAGAGGCCGAGGCCTTCAAGGCGCCGATCCGTCAGAAATACGAGGACGAGGGCAACCCCTATTACGCCACCGCCCGCCTGTGGGACGACGGCGTCATCGACCCGGCCCAGACCCGCGATGTGCTGGGCCTGGCCATCAGCGCCAGCCTGAACGCCCCCATCCCCGAGACGACCTTCGGCGTGTTCCGGATGTAACCGGCGAAAGCCTGCACCAAAGCCGTACTGCCGCGTTTCACTTCGGCAAGGAGCCGACCATGACCGACCAGAAACCGACCGAAGACGAGCTGAACGCTCTGGACATCACCGACGCCGAGGCGGCGGAGATGAACGCCATCGCCCATCCCTTCGTCGCCGATCCGGCGCCGGACGCGAACGACGATCTGGTGCAGATCGACGCCACGGCCGACGGCGTGGTCTTCGTCACCATCAACCGGCCGCAGAAGAAGAACGCCTTCGACGCCGCCACCATCGCCGCCCTGTATGAGGCGTTTGAGACGTTGCAGGGCGCCGACCGGGTGCGGGTGGTCTTCATCCGCGGCGCGGGCGGGACGTTCAGCGCGGGCGCCGACCTGAACTGGATGCGTGACGCGGCCGACTGGTCCGAAAGCGACAACCGCGACGACGCCATGGGCCTGGCGAAGATGCTGAAGGCCCTGCACGACGTGCCGGCGCTGACGGTGGCTCTGGTCGAGGGCGCGGCGATGGGCGGCGGTGCGGGCATCGTCGCCGCCTGCGACATGGCCGTGGCGGTCGAGGGCGCGCGCTTCGCCTTCTCCGAGGTCAAGCTGGGCCTGATCCCCGCGACCATCGCTCCCTATGTCATCGAGGCGGTCGGCGCGCGCCGCGCGCGCCAGCTGTTTCTGACGGCCAACATCTTCGACGCCGATTACGCCGCCCATGCGGGGCTGATCGACATGGTCCTGCCCGAAGGCTCGGTGGACGAGTTCATCTCCATGCTGACGGACAGCCTGTCGGCCAATGCGCCGGGCGCGATGGGCGACGCCAAGCGTCTGGTCAACGATGTGGCGGGCGAAGAGATCGACAACCGCCTGCTGGAAGAGACCGCCAAGCGCATCGCCCGCGCCCGCGTCTCGGCCGAGGGCCAGGAGGGCGTGCGCGCCTTCCTCGACAAACGCGCGCCGAACTGGGCGCAATAAGGTAGCCGAATGTTCAAGTCCGTCCTGGTCGCCAATCGCGGCGAGATCGCCTGCCGCGTCTTTCGCACCGCCCGCCGCATGGGCCTGCGCACCATCGCCGTCTATTCCGAGGCGGACGCCAACGCCCTGCACGTGCGCGAGGCGGACGAGGCGGTGCTGATCGGCCCGGCGGCGGCGCGCGAATCCTATCTGGATGCGGCCAGGGTGCTGGCGGCGGCCAAGGCGACGGGGGCGGAGGCCATCCACCCCGGCTACGGCTTCCTGTCCGAGAACGCCGACTTCGCCGAGGCCGTGGCGGCGGCGGGCATCGTCTGGATCGGCCCCAAGCCGTCCTCGATCCGCGCCATGGGCCTGAAGGACGCGGCCAAGAAGCTGATGATCGAGGCGGGGGTGCCCGTCACCCCCGGCTATCAGGGCGAGGACCAGTCGCTGGAGACTCTGAGCGCCGAAGCGAACCGCATCGGCTTCCCCGTCCTGATCAAGGCGGTCGCGGGCGGCGGCGGCAAGGGGATGCGCAAGGTCGACAGGCCTGAGGACTTCGCCGAAGGTCTGGCCTCAGCCCAGCGCGAGGGGCAGTCGTCCTTCGGCGACCCGCGCGTGCTGATCGAGAGCTACATCACTCGCCCGCGCCACATCGAGGTGCAGGTCTTCGGCGACAGCCATGGCAACGTCGTCCACCTGCATGAACGCGATTGCTCGCTGCAACGTCGCCACCAGAAGGTGATCGAGGAGGCCCCGGCGCCCGGCATGGATCAGGCCACGCGCGACGCCGTCACCGCCGCCGCCGTGCGGGCCGCCAAGGCCGTGGACTATCAGGGCGCAGGCACCATCGAGTTCATCGCCGACGCCTCGGACGGACTGAAGGCCGACCGCATCTGGTTCATGGAGATGAACACCCGACTGCAGGTCGAGCACCCGGTGACGGAGGCCATCACCGGCGTCGATCTGGTGGAATGGCAACTGCGCGTCGCGGCGGGCGAGCCCATTCCGCTGGCGCAGGCCGACATCCCGATGAAGGGCTGGGCCATGGAGGCCCGCCTCTACGCTGAAGATCCCGCCAACGGCTTCCTACCGTCCATCGGGCGGCTGGATCACTTCGTCATGCCCTCCCAGGACTTTGGCGACATCCGCGTCGACACCGGCGTGATGCAGGGCGGCGAGGTCAGCCAGTTCTACGACCCGATGATCGCCAAGCTGATCGTCCATGAAGACACCCGCGAAGCCGCCGCCGCCCGCCTGGCCGACGCCTGCCGCGAGGTAGAAGTCTGGCCGGTGAAGACCAACGCGGGCTTCATGGCGCGCTGTCTGGATCACCGGCGCTTCGTCGAGGGTGACGTGGACACCGGCTTCATCGCAGCGGAGGAGAGCGCGCTGATCGCGGCGTCCGCTTCGGAAGCAGTCTTAGCAGGAGCCGCTGCTCTGCTCGACGGTCTTGCCCGCGATGACGACCGGGCGTTCTGGGGAAGTGGGCCTTTCGACCCGTGGACGCCGACCCCGGACGGCATATTCGGGTTCCGCGCCAATAGCTCGCCTGGGGCTAAGGTGCGGGTCTATTCGGCGGATGCGGCATCGGACTTCGTATTTTCGTCTAGGCCGGATTGGAATTGGAACGTGAGCGCGGGCGCTACCTCGTTGGTCACTGACGTGCAATGGGGGGGGCGTGGCAAGGGAGCCTCCGTGATGTTCGACGGTCGGCCTGCCGCCTCGATCATATCGGTTGAAGATGACGTCGTCGTTTTCCGCGCCGGGGAAGTTTCGCGGGTGTCGCTGTGCCGACCGACAACGGCCACAGTAGGCTCCGCCTCGGACGGCGGCCTGCGCGCGCCCATGCCGGGCAAGATCGTCGCGGCGCCCGCCAAGGCCGGCGACGCCGTGACCAAGGGCCAACCCGTCGTGGTGCTGGAAGCCATGAAGATGGAGCACGCCCTGACTGCGCCCTTCGACGGCGTGGTGGCCGAGTTCAACGTCGCTGTCGGTGATCAGGTCGTGGACGGCGCGGTTCTGGCTGTGGTGAAGGCGGCGGACTAAACCCCCGCTCATCCCGGCGGACGCCGGGAGTTGGCCCGAGCAAGTTTGTCGAGCGTCGCGTGCGGGGCTCTTACTGGGTCCCGGCGTCCGCCGGGATGAACGGAGTAGAGGCGGCGTTTCATGCCCCTGCACATGATCAAGCTCTGCGTCGGCGTGTCCGAGGTCGAGACGCTGGAGGCGAACGCCGCCCGGTCCGACTGGCGCATCGTCCACACCCGCATGACGCCCAAGCGCGCCGCCGAGATCGAGGACGGCGGCTCCCTTTATTGGGTGATGAAGGGCGTGGTGACCTGCCGTCAGCGCATTCTGGACATAACGACCGTGG
Source organism: Brevundimonas sp. S1H14 (assembly GCF_047716865.1). NCBI lineage: Bacteria > Pseudomonadati > Pseudomonadota > Alphaproteobacteria > Caulobacterales > Caulobacteraceae > Brevundimonas > Brevundimonas sp. S1H14. The sequence continues at coordinate 1,313,316 of NZ_CP136679.1, forward strand.
GCGAGGGCAAGGCCAGTCGCTGCGAGATCAAGCTGGACAGCCAGGTCATCCGCACCGCGCCGCTGGCCCGGCGGCCGTTTCAGGGCTGGCGCTATTTCGACAAGGACGTGCCGCCGGACCTGTCGGTGGCCGAGCCGACGGACCTGCCACCCGAACTGGCGCGGGAGTTGCGCGAACTGGGCGCCTGGTAGGCGCCCGAAACACACGGAAAATCGATTGACGCGCGCATGGGCGCGTGGCTGTTGCGGCCTCCGATGACCCACGCCCTGTTCAGCTTCAAAACACGCGCCACCCTGTCCGAGCTGCTGAAGCTGGCCTGGCCGGTCGTTATGGCGCGTCTGGGCATCATGACGATGGGGCTGACGGACGCCATCGTCGTCGGCCACTACGCCAGCCGCGAACTGGCCTTCCACTCCCTGGCATGGGCGCCGTCCTCGGTCGTGCTGACCACGGCGGTCGGCCTGATGATGGGGGTGCAGGTCATGACCGCCCGCCTGCTGGGCGAGGGCAGGGGCGATGAAGTCGGCGCCGTCCTGAGGCGCGGGATGACCTATTCGCTGCAGATCGGTCTGGTCTCGATGATCGGCCTGCTGCTGCTCGGGCCGTTCGGACTGGTTCACATGGGGCTGGAGGATGGTCTGGGCGAGGGCGCGACGCCCGCCCTGATGGTCTTCGCCCTGTCGATGCCCGCCTATCTGATTTCGGTCTGCGCCCAGTTCTTCCTTGAGGGCCTGCACAGACCCAAGGCGGGCATGGTCGCCATGTGGGTGGCCAATGCGGTCAACCTGGCGCTGAATCTGCTGCTGGTGCCGGACCTGCTGGGCATCGGCCTGCACGGGGCCGTGGCCTCGGCCTGGGCGACGTTCGGCGCGCGCACGGCGCTGGCGATCTTTCTGGTCGTCTTCATCCTGCGCCTGCCCGAGGCGCGGGCCTGGGGCGTGTTCAAGAAGCCCAAACGCGACAAGGCGGTCGAGAGCCAGCAGATGAAGGTCGGGCTGGGCGCGGGCGCGTCGAACTTCATCGAGGTCGGCGCATTCGCCGCCATGACCCTGTTCGCCGGTCAGCTGGGCGCCGCCCAGACCGCCAGCTGGGCGGTCGTGATCAACATCTCGGCCATCGTCTTCATGGTGCCGATGGGGCTTTCGTCCGCGACGGCGGTGCTGGTCGGTCGCAGCTATGGCGCGGCGGACAAGGCGGGCGTGATGCGCGGCGGTCTGGCCGGCATCGGCGTGGTGACGGTGCTGGCCTTCATCATCGCCCTGATCATCTGGCCGTCGGCGCGGCTGATCGTCGGCGCCTATACGACCGACCCGGCGATCCTCGCCATTGCGGCTCCGGCGCTGGTGCTGGCGACGCTGTTCTTCGTCGCCGACGCCATGCAGGTGGTCGCCGCACAGGCCAACCGTGCGGCAGGCGACGTGGTGTGGCCGACGCTGATGCACCTGTTGTCCTATGGCCTGATCATGATCCCGCTGGGCTGGTTCCTGGCGCACCGGATCGGGGTGGACGGACTGGTCTGGTCGGTGATCGTCGCCAGCCTGATCTCGGGCGCGCTGCTGACCGGGCGCTTCGTGCGCATCGCGCGGCGTCTGTAGGGCGGGCCAGCCTTCTCTCTGTCCACGAAGAGGGAGGGAGAAGGTGACGCGTGGCGTTTCGCCCTCTATATCCGACGCCTCCCTGTCAGACGTTGGAACATCATGGCCCGCATCCTCATCACCTCGGCGCTGCCCTATATCAACGGCATCAAGCACCTTGGGAATCTGGCCGGGTCGATGCTGCCCGCCGATGTGTGGGCGCGTTTCATGCGGGCGAGGGGGCATGACGTCCTCTATGTCTGCGCCACCGATGAACACGGCACCCCGGCCGAACTGGCCGCCGCCGCCGCCGGTCAGGATGTGCGCGCCTATTGCGACGAGCAGCACGAGGTGCAGCGCCGCGCGGGCGAAGCCTTCAGCCTGTCGTTCGACGTGTTCGGCCGCAGCTCCAACGCGCCGAACACCCGCCTGACCCAGCATTTCGCCAAGGTGCTGGAAGAGCGCGGCTTGATCGAGGAGCGCGTCGACCGGATGATCTATTCGATCGACGACGCCCGCTTCCTGCCCGACCGTTACGTCGAAGGCACCTGTCCGCACTGCGCCTATGAGAAGGCGCGCGGGGACCAGTGCGACAACTGCGGCCGGCTGCTGGATCCGACCGATCTGATCAATCCCTATTCGGCGGTGTCGGGCAGCCGCAATCTGGAGGTCCGCGACACGCGCCACCTCTATCTGCTGCAGACCAAGGTGGCCGACGATGTGCGCGCCTGGGTCGACGCCCGCTCGCCCCAGTGGCAGCCGCTGGCTCGCTCCATCGCCTATAAGCACCTGGACGAAGGCCTGATCGACCGGGGCATCACCCGCGACCTGAAGTGGGGCGTGCCGGTCGTCGGGCCCGACGGCGGGCCGCGTCCGGGCATGGAAGGCAAGGTCTTCTACGTCTGGTTCGACGCCCCCATCGAATACATCGGCGCGACCGAGGAATGGGCCGACAAGACCGGCGGGGACTGGCGCTCGTGGTGGCGTCTGGACGAGGGCGCCGAGGACGTGCGCTACGTCCAGTTCATGGGCAAGGACAACGTCGCCTTCCACACCGTCAGCTTCCCCTCGACCATCCTCGGCTCGGGCGAGCCGTGGAAGACGGTGGACCAGCTGAAGGCCTTCAACTGGCTGAACTGGTACGGCGGCAAGTTCTCGACCAGCATGGGTCGGGGCGTCTTTATGGATCAGGCGCTGGAGCTGCTGCCCGCCGATTACTGGCGCTGGCATCTGACGGCCTATGGGCCGGAACATTCCGACGCGGCCTTCACCTGGGAGCAGTTCCAGTCGACGACGAACAAGGACCTGGCCGACGTGCTGGGCAACTTCGTCAACCGCATCGTCAAGTTCACCGAGTCCAAGTTCGACGGCGTCCTGCCGGCCGAAGGCGAGGCCGGGCCGCTGGAGATCAAGCTGGCCGCCGACATCAAGGCCGGGCTGGACGAACTGACCGCCGAGTTCGAGGCCATGGAGTTCCGCAAGGCGGCCCAGGCCGCGCGCGCCCTGTGGGCCCTGGGCAATGAGTATCTGCAGGTCGCCGCGCCGTGGACGGCGCTGAAGACCGACCGTGAGCGCGCCGCCGTCGGCGTCCGCACCGGCCTGAACCTGGTCGCCCTGTTCGCCCGGATCACCGCCCCCTTCATGCCCGAGGCGGCGGCCCGCATCGCCGCGACCGTGGGCTCGACCGACCTGTCCTGGCCGGACGCGCAGGTCGATCTGCTGAACGCCCTGCCGACGGGGCAGGCCGTAGCCTCTGCCCAGGTGCTGTTCGCCAAGATCGAGGACGCTCAGGTCGCCGAATGGACCGAACGCTTCGGCGGCGCTGAGGGGTAAGGGCCTTAACGACCAAGGCATGCAATAAAGAAAAGGCCCGGAGCGATCCGGGCCTTTTTTTGTTTCAGGGCGCAGGCGGCGCGGGCTCGACCGTCTGCGGCGGCGGGGCGCCCCGCTCTCGACCGCCGGGCAGGGCGTGGGGCGTATGTGAGTTTGCGCCCTTGCCGCCCTGACGCAGATGTTTGGCTTCTTCCTCCGCGCCGATCGCCAGGAAGGCCGGGGCCGAGGCGTTGAACTGTTCCGTATGGCCGGTGCGCACGATCACCGAACGGCCGCCGTCCCAGATCATGTGTAGCGCGACGTACAGCACGATCGCCAGGCCGACGTAGGCGATCCAGCGATAACGGTTCAGCAGCTTGGCGATGAAGGTGGCCGCCAGACCCATCAGGGCGATCGACAGGATCAGGCCGAACACCATGATCCACGGGTGATCATGGCTGGCGCCCGCCACGGCCAGCACATTGTCCAGCGACATGGTCAGGTCAGCGATCATGATCTGGATCAGGGCGGCGCCGAAGGTTTTGCGCTTGAGACCCATCTCTTCGGGCGAGGGGCCGCCGCCATGCTCGATGGCCATGGCGCGCTCGATCTCGGCCTCGGCTTCGGCCTGATCGTGGGTGGCCTGTTCGCGCAGCTCGCGCCACATCTTCCAGCAGACCCACAGCAGCAGGAAGCCGCCTGCCAGCAACAGGCCGACGATGGCCAACAGCTGGACGGTGATCAGCGCCAGACCGATGCGCATGACGACGGCGGCGGCCAGGCCGACCAGGATGGCCTTGCGGCGCTGTTCCTGCGGCAGGGCGGCGGCGGCCAGGCCGACGGCGACAGCGTTGTCGCCGGCCAGCACCAGGTCGATCATCAGCACCTTGCCGAGGGCGGAGGCCTGACTGATCAGTTCGGGATTGGAGAGGAAGTCCATGCCGCACTCATAAAGCCCGACGGGACCCGCGCCAAGACGCCGCAGGGGCGAAGTGGCGCGGGGGGGTGTCCCTAGCTTGCGCGCCCCTGAGCCCGCGCGGCTTCATAAAGAGCGATGGCCGCGGCGTTGGAGACGTTCAGGCTCTCGAAACCGCCGGGCATGGGGATGCGGGCCATCGCTTCGCAGTGCTCGGCCACCAGGCGGCGCACGCCGTCGCCTTCCGAGCCCATGACGATGACGGTCGGACGGGGGTCCAGCGCCTGTTCCAGCGTCAGGTCCGAGCCGCCGTCCATGCCGATGGCGCGCCAGCCGTGGTCGGCCAGTTTTTCCAACGCGCGGCTGAGATTCGTCACGCGGGCGCAGGGCAGGCGCTCGGTCGCGCCGGCCGAGGCCTTGGCCAGGGCGCCGGCGAGGGCGGGGGAGTGGCGATCCTGCACGACGATGCCGCGCGCGCCGAAGGCCAGGGCCGAGCGGAAGATGGCGCCGACATTCTGGGGGTCGGTCAGTTGATCCAGCATGACGATGACGCCCTCAGCCGGTTCGGCCAGGTCTTCCAGATCGACGCCCTCCAGCGGCTGGACCTTGAAGGCCATGCCCTGGTGCACGGCCCCGGCGGGCAGCATCCGGCCAAGGGCGACCGAATCGACCACTTCGATTCGGTGGCCGTTCGCCAGATTCTCGCGCTGAATCTCCTCGGCGCGGTCTTCCGTGACCATCAGACGGCCCGTTCCCCGACGCGCCGGATTCGCCAAAGCGGCCAGAACCGGGTGGCGTCCCCAAAGAAAATTATCGGCGTCCGGGCGCGATCGGGCGGGCCTGCGCTCGTTTTCGCCGGAGCTGCGTCCTTGCGGCGCGGGGGTTTGAGCCCGATTTGGGCGTGTTTCGTCTCTCTTGTGGAAAGATTGTTTTTTACCGGTTTTCCGGTCGTTGCGTTCTCGAAATGACGACACTATAAGACGGCCTCCGATTTGGGCCCCAGGGCTTTCGGTTCAGGCGCTTCCTCTACTGCAGGCGTCGCCCGACAGCGAAGGCTTTCGTCGCGAAATGATCGAAAGATTGTTTCCGGCGTTTCCAGACCGGCATTGACATAAGGCGCGCTGGGGGAATGTCCCGAGCGGCAAAGGGGGCGGACTGTAAATCCGCTGCGTAAGCTTCGCAGGTTCGAGTCCTGCTTCCCCCACCACGCGCCTTCAATGCCCGCCGGGCCGGGAGTCCAGAAAGGAATCGGGTGCGGAAACGTCGCTCTTCAAACGAAGGGCGGTGCAGCCGCATTCTTCGCGCGGGTATAGCACAATGGTAGTGCAGCAGCCTTCCAAGCTGAATATGCGGGTTCGATTCCCGCTACCCGCTCCAGGTTTTATGAACTGAGCACAGCGCCCCTCCGTTCCGGACCCGGGCCACAGGAGTTTGGCCATGGCCAAGGAAAAGTTCGAACGCACCAAGCCGCACGTGAACATCGGCACGATCGGCCACGTTGACCACGGCAAGACGACGCTGACGGCGGCGATCTCGATGACGCTGGCGAAGGCCGGCGGCAGCAAGGCGATGAACTACGCCGACATCGACAACGCGCCGGAAGAAAAAGCGCGCGGCATCACGATCAACACGTCGCACGTGGAATATGAGACGGCCAACCGTCACTACGCGCACGTGGACTGCCCGGGCCACGCCGACTACGTGAAGAACATGATCACGGGCGCCGCCCAGATGGACGGCGCGATCCTGGTGTGCTCGGCCGCTGACGGCCCGATGCCGCAGACCCGCGAGCACATCCTGCTGTCGCGTCAGGTCGGCGTTCCGGCTCTGGTCGTGTTCCTGAACAAGGTCGACATGGTCGACGACGAGGAACTGCTGGAGCTGGTCGAAATGGAAGTGCGCGAGCTGCTCAGCTCGTACCAGTTCCCGGGCGACGACATCCCGGTCGTGAAGGGCTCGGCCCTGGCCGCCGTCGAAGACCGCGATCCGCAGATCGGCGAAGAGCGCATCCTGGAGCTGATGGCGGCGGTCGACAGCTACATCCCGCAACCGGAACGCCCGATCGACATGCCGTTCCTGATGCCGGTCGAAGACGTGTTCTCGATCTCGGGCCGCGGCACCGTGGTGACGGGTCGCGTCGAGCGCGGCATCGTCAAGGTCGGTGAAGAAGTCGAAATCGTCGGCATCCGTCCGGTTCAGAAGACGACCTGCACGGGCGTCGAAATGTTCCGCAAGCTGCTGGACCAGGGCCAGGCGGGCGACAACGTGGGCGTGCTGCTGCGCGGCACCAAGCGTGAAGACGTCGAGCGCGGCCAGGTGCTGTGCAAGCCGGGTTCGATCACCCCGCACACCAAGTTCGTGGCTGAAGCCTACATCCTGAACAAGGAAGAAGGCGGCCGTCACACGCCGTTCTTCACGAACTACCGCCCGCAGTTCTACTTCCGCACGACGGACGTGACCGGCATCGTGCGCCTGAAGGAAGGCGTGGAAATGATCATGCCGGGCGACAACGCCGAGCTGGACGTCGAGCTGATCACGCCGATCGCGATGGAAGAGAAGCTGCGCTTCGCCATCCGCGAAGGCGGCCGCACCGTCGGCGCCGGCGTCGTGGCCAAGATCGTCGAGTAATATCGACGTCAGAATGAGCGAGGGCCTCGGCCCTCGCTGGTTCGCCAGTAACGAGTAAGCGTAAGCGTACCGGCCTCAAGCAGCCCGCAAGGGCGTTAGGCCGCAGTAATGGCCTGAAGCAGCCCGAAAGGGCGTTAGGCCAAGAGTAAAGCGTAACAGAGCGGCCCCCGGAGCGATCCGGGGGCCGTTTTGCATGGTGGACAGGCGCTTTGCGCTGGATCAAAGCGTAAACCTAGACCTTGGTCGGGTGTTACGATTAAGCATTTGGCAGCGATGGCGGGCGCATGTGGCGGTCTGAAAGGACCCCCTAGCTAATGTCTGACGTCGATTGGCCCCGCCGGGCGGGGCTCTCTGCCGCACTGGACGAGGCCGCCATTGTGGCGATCACCGACCGCGCCGGCCGCATCCTGTATTGCAACGACAAGTTCGAGGCGGTCAGCGGCTATTCGCGCGAGGAACTGATCGGCCAGACGCACAGGGTAGTGAACTCCGGCGCCCACACGCGCGACTATTTCCGCGATCTGTACCGCACCATTGCGAGCGGTCAGGTATGGCGCGGCACCATTGAGAACCGCACCAAGGCTGGCGCGCCCTACTGGGTGGACACCACCATTGTGCCGAATCTCGGGTCTGATGGGCGGCCGGAAACCTATACGGCCATTCGCTTCGAGGTCTCGGATCACGTGCGGGCGTTGAAGGCGCTGGAGGTTGCGCAGGCGGAAGCGCGCCAGGCCGCCGAGGCGCGGGATCGCTTCTTTGCGAACATCAGCCATGAGGTCCGCACCCCGTTGAACGCCGTGCTGGGGCTGGCGTCGGCCCTAACGCACACGACCTTGACTCCGCGCCAGAACGAGATGCTGAACCTGATCACGGGGGCGGGGGATGCGTTGCGCCGGGTGCTGGATGACATGCTGGACCTGTCGAAAATGCAGGCAGGCCAGTTCACCCTGGCGCCCGCGCCGTTCGACCTGAGAGCCGACATCGGGGCGGTCGTGGAGATGCGCCGCGCGGGGGCGGAGGCCAAGGGGCTGACGCTGGCGGCGACCTTCAGCGATGCGGCGAACGGCATGGTGGTCGGCGATGGCGTAAGGATCGCGCAGATCGTCTCCAATCTGGTCTCCAATGCGGTGAAGTTCACGGCTCAGGGCCATGTGGCGGTTCGCGTCGATGTGGCCGGCGATACGCAGGCTGAACGCCTGCTGATCGAGGTGGAGGATGAGGGGATCGGTTTCGACGAACAGGCGGCGCAGCGCCTGTTCCAGCCTTTCGTTCAGGCCGACGACGCCATCTCGCGCCAATTCGGCGGGACCGGACTGGGGCTGTCGATCTGTCGCCTGTTGGCGGAGTTGATGGGCGGAACGATTTCGGCGGAATCGGCCTTGGGACGCGGCAGTGTATTCCGCGTGGCCATACCCATCGAGCGGCAGGCGCCTAATAGCGACGAGGCTTCGGCGGAGACGGCGGAACAGCCGGAACCGGCGGGACGCCTGCGCGTGCTGGCGGTGGAGGACAATCCGGCCAATCAGATGGTGGTGCGCTGTCTGCTGGAGCCGCTGGGCTTTGAGATCGTCACCGCAGACAATGGCGCCGAGGGCGTCGAGCGCTTCATGCTTGAACCTTTCGACATGGTTCTGATGGACATGCAGATGCCGGTCATGGACGGACTGGAAGCCATGCGGCGGATTCGGGCGGCCGAGGCGCGCTCAGGGCGACGCCGGACGCCGATCGTCATGCTGACCGCCAACACGACCGAGGCGCACCATGTAAAGGCCATGCAGGCTGGGGCGGACCATCTGACAGCCAAGCCGGTGACGTTGCAGATTCTGTTGAACGGGATGGAGCGGGGCGCCGCAGCAGCCGACGCGTGGTCGGAAGTCAAGATTCCGACGGCGGCCTGATGCGGGGCGGCAGCGACGGGCCGCCGCATAGCCGACAAGAAAGCTGGCGCAGACCGAGGTTCATCTTTACTATAGGCCGCGCGGACGCCGTTAGTCGCGCCGCGTCAGGGCTTCTCCCTTTTCGATGTTGACCATCGCTATCGTCGTCGTGCTGCTGCTTGTGGTGCTGAACGGCCTTTTCGCCATGACCGAACTTGCGGTCGTGTCTTCCCGAAAATCCAAGCTGCAGAGCCGCGCCGAAAGAGGCGACCGCGGCGCCCGAGCCGCGTTGAAGCTGGCCGAAGAGCCGACGCAGTTCCTGTCGGCCGTCCAGGTGGGCATCACCCTGATCGGTATTCTGGCGGGCGCCTATGGTCAGGCGGCTATCGCCGGCCAGCTGGATGAGATTCTCAAGGCGAACCTGCCCGCCCTGGCGCCTTATTCGCAGATCATCGCCACCGCCGTGGTGGTGGTGCTGATCACCTATGTCTCGCTGATCGTCGGCGAGCTGGTGCCCAAGCGGCTGGCGCTGATCTTCCCTGAGACCATCGCCTCCAAGATGGCCGGTCCGATTTCGACCCTGGCCCTGGTGATGAAGCCGTTCGTGCTGCTGCTGACGGCCTCGACTTCGGGCATCCTGAAGCTGCTGGGCGTCAAGGACCGCGATGGTTCGGACGTCACCCAGGAAGAGGTGGAAAGCATTCTGGCCGAGGGCACGTCTGCGGGGCTGATCGAGCCGGAAGAGCAGGAGATGATCGAAGAGATCCTGCGTCTGGGCGACCGGGCGGTGCGCGTGGCCATGACGCCGCGCCACGAGGTCTACTGGATCGCGCTGGACGATTCCGAAGAGACGCTGCGCGAGGAAATCCGCACCTGCCCCTATTCGCGTATCGTGGTGGCGCGGGACAACGATATCGATAATCCGCTGGGCGTGGTCCACAAGAAAGACCTGCTGGACAGCCTGCTCACCAATGGCGAGTTCAACGTCGAGACGCTGGTGGCCGAACCGGCCTTCATCCCGCAGTCGACCTCGGTGCTGAAGGCGCTGGAGATCCTGAAGGGATCGAAGGTGCACATGGCCTTCGTCGTTGACGAATACGGCGCCTTTGAAGGCGTGGTCACGGCCACGGACCTGCTGGAGATGATCGCCGGCGACTTCAACGAAAGCCACGACGAGACCGAAACCGCCGTGCGAAAGCGCAACGACGGCACCTGGGCGGTCGACGGTCAGATTGATCTGGACGAACTGGGTGAAATCCTGGGCGAAGACTTCGGCGAGCACGAAGGCTTCCACACTGTGGCGGGCCTGGTGCTGCACCATCTGTCGCGCGTGCCGAACGAGGGGGACATCCTGCAACTGGGCCGTTTCGAGGTCGAGGTCATCGACATGGATGACCGCCGCATCGACAAGCTGCTGTTCCGGCCGGTGATCCACACGCACGCAGACGACGCCGCCTGATATCAGGCGGCGTCGCGGACGGCTTCGGTTGTCAGCGGTTGTCAGGCCGTGGGAAGCGGCTGGGCCAGGGTGACGCGATAGGCGCGCATGTCCCCGCCCGGCTGGGCCAAGGAGACGTATTCACCGACGACGAACTGTTCGTCTTCCAGGCGGAAACCTTCGGCGTCCGCATCTTCGCCTGGAAGGTCGAGAATCCACCGGCCGTCTTCTGCGCGGGTCAGTTGGCCGATAGCCAGCGTCTGCGTGCCCTTGAAGCGGCGGACACGGGTGTTTTCTGGCGCGATGGCGATGGCGGCTGTGTCGAGCCGGGCGTTCTGGTCCAGCGTCAAGACCAGGTCGTAGCCGTCCCCCGCGTCTCCGTGCGGATGTTCGGGCGCGCGCGCGAGCTCAAGGCGGATGTGATGCAGGGTCATGAGGCTCAGCCCTCTTCGGGCTTGGCCAGACTACTGGCGATGCAGCCGTAGGCCATGCCGACGATGAAGGTCATGAAGAAGGCGCTGATGGCGACGACGGGGGCGATGATGTCTGCGGGCATGGTTGATCTCCTCTGCCGACAGAAGAGCCGCTAATCGCCCGCGTCGCCTTGATGGAGATCAAAGATATGGTGGTCAGGCGGCGGCTTGCCGGGGCCTTGCACTGATCTGGATGCTGCCTCGGCGCCTATGCCCGAAACGGTCAGGGCGGCGTCGCACAGAGCCAGGGGCGCCGGGCGGTGGCTGACGACGATCAGGCCCTGACCGCTGTGATGCAGACGGGCGGAGAGCCGTTCAAGCACCTGTGCTTCGGTGGCGGCGTCCAGACCCTCGGTGGGTTCGTCCAGCACCAGCCAGGGCGCCGGGCGCAGATAGGCGCGGGCGAGCCCCAGACGGCGTCGCTCGCCGCCCGACAGGCGGGCGCCGTTCTCGCCTACGGAGGCGTCCAGCCCGCCGGGCGCGGCGCGGATGCGGTCGGCCAGGGCGGCGTCTTCCAGCGCGGCCCACAGATCGTCGTCCGACGCTGACGGGGCGGCCAGGCGCAGGTTTTCGCGCACGCTGCCGGTCAGAAGCACGGCCTGCTGTGGGGCGTAGGCGAACAGGGGGCGCAGGCCCTCGGCGCCGAGGGCGGCGGCGTCGGCGTCTCCGTGCAGGATTTCGCCGGGGGAGGCGGGGCGCAGGCCCATCATGCGTTCAATCAGGGTCGTCTTGCCGGAGCCGGACGGGCCGGTGATCGCCAGACGTTGCGGCGGGGCGACCGTCAGATCGGCGCCGGACAGGCGCAGGCTCGGAGATGCAGCAGCGACCGGCGAGGCGGGCGCCTCCTCGTCCAGAAGTTCGCCCAGACGTTGGACCGCCGCCTTCACCGCGCCGTTCTGGCGCAGGGCGTTCAGCAGGGTTCCGGCGCTTTCGACCGTGGCGACAGCGGCCAGCATGGACAGGGCGGTCAGGGCAGGGGCGCCTGCGCCTGCCGCCAGAACCGCGCCCGCCACGCCAGCGGCCATGGCGAGGCTCTGGCTGGCCATGATCAGGCCGCCAGCGCGCGCCAGTCGTTCGGCGGCGTCTTCGACAGCGTCGCCATGTTCGGCCAGACGGTCGGCGGCCCAGGCCTTCATGCCATAGGCCTGAAGCTCGGGCGCGGCGGCGGCCAGGGCGGCGAACTCGGTCTTCAGGCCGCCGGACGCCTGCTGAAGGCGCTGACCGGCGGGTTCGGCGAAGCGGCGGCCGATCACGACGGCCAGGACGACGCCCAGAGCGGCCGCGCCTGCGACGACGAGCGCGGGGGCCCATCCGGCCAGGGCCGCCATGCCGATGCCTGCGACCAGACCGGCGCCCGCGCCCCAGGGCGTCGAGAGGCGCACGAAACGATCCTGAATCGCGTCCACGTCCTGAACCAGTCGCGCGGAGGCCTCGCCGCCTGCCAGAGAAAGAGCCCTGGTCGTGGGCGCGCGGGCCAGGCCGAGGAACAGTTGCGGACGCAGGGCGGCCAGCGCCTTCAAAGCCGCGTCGTGGCCTGTGACGCGTTCGCCATAGCGCGAGGCGGTGCGCACGATGGCGAAGAAGCGGATCATGGCGCTGGGCACCATGTAGTTGAAGACGTGGGCCACGGCGGGGCCGGCGGCCCCGGCCAGGGCGGCGGCGGTAATGAACCAGCCTGACAGGCCCAGCAGCAGCACGGCGCCTGCGGACACCAGGGCGGCGGTGATGGAGGCGGCCAGCAGGCGCGGGCGCTGGGCTTTCTCCTGAGCGCGGATAAGAGCCTTCAGGCGGACGACGCCGGGCGAATCAGAACGGCTCACAGGCGCACCACCTTGTCGGCCAGGGCGGCGACGGCGTCGGAATGGGTTGCGATCATGACGGTGCGGCCGCGCGCGGCCTCGCGAATGACGGGCAGCAGGGCTGCTTCAGCCTCGGCGTCCAGATTTGCGGTGGGTTCGTCCAGAAGCAGCAGGGGCGCGGGCTTCAGGAAGGCGCGGGCCAGGCCCAGGCGGCGGCGCTCGCCGCCCGACAGGCCGCCGCCGCGTTCGTCGATTGGGCGGTCCAGCGCGCCGTTCAGGCCCGCCTTGCGCGCCGCCTGTTCCACGGCCTCGGGCGTCGCGCCGCGATGGGCCAGGGCGATGTTCTCGGCCAGGGTTCCGCGGATGACGACAGGGGCTTGCCCGGCCCAGGCGATCCAGTCGGTCAGGTCGCCCGCCTGCGACAGGCGCGTATCGCCGAGCATGACCTCTCCCGCGCTGAGAGGCGACAGGCCCAGGAAGAGGTGCAGCAGGCTGCTCTTGCCCGAGCCGCTGAGGCCGGTCAGGGCGACGATGGAGCCGGGGGCGACATCCAGAGTGAAGCCTTTGATCACAGACGCGCCGTCATAGGCGATGGCGACGTCGTGGAAGGCGATGGCGGGCGCCTGGCCGGGGCGGGGCGGGCGCGTGTTCCGCGCGGCTTCGACGCTCAGGCGACGCAGGCTGGGGACGGCGGACTCGGCGGCCTGACGGTCGTGGTAGGCGGCGGCGAGGCGGCGCATCGGCTGATAGACTTCCGGCGCCAGCGCCAGAACGAAGAAGGCGCGAGTCAGGCTGAGCTGTTCCGGAGCCGGAAAGGGCAGCAGCTTCAGAAGGTTGAAGCCGCAATAGACGGCGACCAGAGCCACGGCTAGGGCAGAGAAGAACTCCAGCACCGCCGAGGACAGGAAGGCGACCTTCAGCACCTTGCCGGTGCGGCGGGCCAGGTCGTCGGAGGCGCGGGCAATGACGCGGCTCTGCTGCGTCTCGGCCTGAAAGGCGAGAATGGCGGGCAGGGCGCGAACCCGGTCCAGGAACAGGCCCGACAGCCGTTCCAGCGCCTGGAACTGACGACGGCTTTCGGCGCCCGCCGCCATGCCGGTCAGGGCCATGCCGATGATGAACGGCAGGAGGGTGAAGATCAGTATGCCGGCGGTGAAGGGGCTGACCACGGCGGTCACGGCGATCAGAATCAGCGGCGAGGCGGCAGCCGCCGTGCGGGCGGGCGAAAAGCGCGCGACATGGCCGTCCAGCGCCTCGACCCCTTCGACGACGGCGGTCATGGCGGCGGCGTCGGACAGGCGGCCGGACAGGGCCTCCGTCAGGATGGAGCGGCGAATTCCGTTCTTGGCGGCGCGGGCCGCGCGAGTGTTCACCTTGACCGCCGTGTGGCTGAGCGCGCCGCGCGCCAGCAGGGAGACGGCCGCCAGACCCAGGCCCGGCAGGGCGCCGTCGATGCCTTGAGGCAGGGCGCCGACCGCCAGGGCCAGACCGGCTGCGAATCCGACCGCAGGCACGGTGTCGGCGATGACCAGCGCGCCGCCCAGGGTCATCAGCCGCCGCCAGGGCGCCAGAGCGGCCTTCAACCAGGCGGCGGGCTGCGTGTCGTCTAAGGCAGGGGCGTTGGGGGCGATCGGCTGGGCCGTCATCTTGTCTCCAGGGTCGATCAGCGGATCAGCCATGATCGCCGACGACGCGGGATTGGGCAAAAGGCCCATGGGACGAAAGGACCTTGGGCGAAACGCCGTCTAGTCCGAGTCGGCTCTGTCGGCTTTGATCAGGATCAAGGCGCGCCAAACTGCGTGGCTTTAGGTTAGAGTAGAACGCCGGTCGATGGGGGCTGGCGGTCAGGAGCCTGGAACGATGATCGACCTGGCGGTCGTAGACCTTTCACGCCTTCAGTTCGCACTGACGGCGCTATACCACTTTCTGTTTGTGCCCCTCACATTGGGCCTCTCCTTCATGCTGGTCATCATGGAGAGCATCTATGTGATGACCCGCCGGCCGATCTGGCGGACGATCACCCGTTTCTGGGGCACGATTTTCGGCATCAACTTCGTGCTGGGCGTCGCCACCGGCCTAACAATGGAATTCCAGTTCGGCATGAACTGGAGCTACTATTCCCACTACGTCGGGGACATCTTCGGGGCGCCGCTGGCGATCGAGGGCCTGATGGCCTTCTTCCTTGAGGCGACCTTCGTCGGCCTGATGTTCTTCGGCTGGGACAAGCTGAAGCCGCACGCCCACCTGTTCGTCACCTTCATGGTCGCCCTGGGCACCAACCTGTCGGCCCTGTGGATCCTGGTCGCCAACGGCTGGATGCAGAACCCCGTCGGCGCGGCCTTTAATCCCGACACCATGCGTATGGAAATCACCGACTTCATGGCGGTGATCTTCAACCCGGTGGCCCAGGCCAAGTTCGTGCACACCGTGTCGGCCGGTTACGTCTGCGCCGCCGTGGTCGTGCTGGGCATCTCGGCCTTCTATCTGCTGAAGGGCAAGCACAAGGGCTTCGCCAAGCGGTCGATGACCGTCGCCGCGGCCTTCGGCCTGCTGTCGTCGCTGTCGGTGGTCGTTCTGGGCGATGAGTCGGGCTATGCGCTGACCGACAATCAGAAGATGAAGCTGGCCGCCCTGGAAGCCATGTGGCGCACCGAAGAGGCGCCCGCCGGTCTGACCCTGTTCGGCCTGCCGAACCTTGAGGACCGTCACACCCACTTCGAGGTCAAGGTGCCCTATGTTCTGGGCCTGATCTCGACGCGCAGCATCGACAAGCCGGTCGAGGGCATCCTGGAATTGGTCGCCGTCGCCGAAGACCGCATCGAACGCGGCGTCGTCGCCTATGACGCGCTGGAGAAGGTCAAGGCCGATCCGACCGACATGGCCGCGCGCGGCCAGTTCGAGACGGTCCGCAACGACCTGGGCTACGGCCTGCTGCTGAAGCGTTATGTCGAGGATCCGCGCGCCGCGACGCCGGACCAGATCAAGCTGGCCGCCTGGTCGACGGTGCCGAACGTACCGCTGATGTTCTGGGTGTTCCGCTTCATGGCGGGCATCGGCTTCCTGATGATCGGCCTGTTCGGCACGGCCTTCGTGCTGTGCACCCTGCGCAAGCATGAGACCAAGTGGTTCCTGCGCCTGGCCGTCCTGGCCATCCCGCTGCCGTGGATCGCGATCGAGGCCGGTTGGCTTCTGGCCGAAGTGGGGCGTCAGCCCTGGGCCGTGGAAGGCGTTCTGCCGACCTTCCTGGGTGCGTCCAGCCTGACGGTGGCGCATCTGTGGACCACGATCATCTGCTTCACCCTGCTGTACGGCGCCCTCGCCGTCGTCGAGGTCGGCCTGATCCTGCGCGCGGTCAAGAAGGGGCCGTTCGCCGAGCAGGAAGCCCGCGAAGAAGACGCCCGCACGGAAGGCGAGCCCGCGGTCGCCTGACCCGGTCGTTGAAGGAAAAAAGAGAGATGGAACTCCCCCTCGACTACACCACCCTCCGCCTGATCTGGTGGGGATTGCTGGGCGTGCTGCTGATCGGCTTCGCCCTGACCGACGGGTTCGACATGGGCGTCGGCGCCCTGTTGCCCTTCGTCGCCAAGAAGGATGAAGAGCGTCGCATGGTGATCAACACCATCGGCGCGACCTGGGAAGGCAACCAGGTCTGGTTCATCGTCGGCGGAGCGGCGATCTTCGCCGCCTGGCCGCAGGTCTACGCCGTCAGTTTCTCGGGCTTCTACCTGGCGATGTTCCTGGTGCTGGCCGCGCTGATCCTGCGGCCGGTGTCGTTCAAGTATCGCTCCAAGCGGCCCGAGGCGCGCTGGCGCTCCATGTGGGACTGGGGCCTGTTCATCGGCAGCTTCGTTCCGGCTCTGGTGTTCGGCGTGGCGGTCGGCAACGTCCTGCTGGGCGCGCCCTTCCGCCTGACGAGCGACCTGCGCAGCTTCTATGAGGGCAGCCTGTTGGGTCTGTTCTCGCCCTTCACCCTGATCTGCGGCCTGTTGTCGGTGTCCATGCTGGTCCTGCACGGCGCGGCCTGGCTGTCGATCAAGGGCGAAGAAGGTCCGGTGCTGAAACGCGCTCGCGCCATCGGCACCGCCGCCGGTGCAGCCAGTCTGGTGCTGTTCGCCATCGGCGGAGCCATGGTCGCCTTCGGCGACATGGGCTTCCGCATCACCGGCGTGGTCGACACGGCGGGCGCCTCCAACCCCCTGCGCACGGCGGTGGAGGCGGCGCCGGGCGCCTGGATGGACAACTACGGCCGCTATCCGTGGATGCTCATCGCGCCCGTTCTGGGCTTTGCGGGCGCTGCGGTCGGTCTGCTGGGGATGTGGCGCAAGTCAGCGGCGCTGGCCTTCGGCGGATCGTCGGCTTCGGCGGTCGGGATCATCTCGACGGTCGGCCTGTCGATGTTCCCCTTCATCCTGCCCAGCTCGATCGACGCCCAGTCCAGCCTGACGGTGTGGAACGCCTCGTCCAGCCATACGACCCTGTTCATCATGCTGATCGTGGTCGCGGTCTTCCTGCCCTTCGTCCTGCTCTACACCTCCTGGGTCTATAAGGTGCTGTGGGGCCGCTCGACGATGGACGCGCTGAAGACCAACCCCGACCTCTACTGATCCCGCGAAAGGAGATCATCTCATGTGGTATTTCGCCTGGATCCTGGGCCTCGGCCTGGCGGTGGCCTTCGGCGTGCTGAACGGCCTGTGGCACGAGTTCCGGCTTTTCGACGAAGGGGACGAGGGACACTCGGAGCCCTGATCCCCGTCATTTGACGGTCTGAACTGAATCATCCCCTTCGGCGCTGGCCGGAGGGGATTTTTCTTGGACGAAACCGACGAAATATCCGCTGCTTGCGATGGATCAAGGCGAGACGGACGGGGTGGGCGCAGGGTGATCGGGACATCGAAGCCGGGCCCTCTTCCGACCCGGCGAATGTCGGGAATTGAACCGATGAAAACCGCCGCCGCCCTTATCGCTTCCGTCAGCCTGCTGGCTGTCGCGGGCGCAGCTTCCGCCCAGACGGCCGCACCCGAACCGGTGGGCAAGGGCTCGCTGATCGTCACCGCCCGAATGACCGGCGTCCTGCCCCAGGCCGACGACGCTATCGTCACCGCCGCCGGGGCCGACAGCGGCCTGAAGGTCGATGTGGGCGACGACTGGATGCCGACGCTGGGCTTCACCTATTTCGTCGCCGACCACTGGGCCGTCGAGGCCATTCTGGGCGCGACCCAGCATGAGGTCCGCGCCAAGGGGGCGGGAACGGATGTGGCCGTGCATGAGACCTGGGTGCTGCCGCCGGTGGTGACGCTGCAATACCGGCCGACCCCGAACGCGACGATCAGCCCCTATGTCGGTGCGGGCGTCAGCTACATGGCCTTCTTCAGCGGCAAGGACAAAAACGGCTTCGAGGTCGATCTCGACAACGGCTTTGGCGTCGCCTTGCAGGCCGGAGCCGACTGGAACATTTCCGGCCCGTGGACGCTAAATGTGGACGCCAAGAAGGTGTGGTTCGACACGGACGCCAAGATTAACGGCGGCGCGCTGAAGAGCAGCGTCAGTCTGGATCCCTGGGTCGTGTCGGTGGGCGTCGGCCGCAAGTTCTAGAGCCGATGCGGGGAGGGGCGCGGAACGTCAGGCCGCGCCCCCTTATCCCTTCAACGAAAATGGATCAGGCGGCGCCTTCGCCCAGAGCCTTCAGCGCGGCCGGATCGGGCAGGGCGACGTCGTTGCCCGGCAGAAGCTGGATCAAGCCCGAGGTCTTGAACTGGGTGAAGACCCGGCTGACGGTCTCGATCGTCAGGCCCAGGTAGTCGGCGATGTCCAGCCGGGTCATCGGCAGGTGGACCTGACCCTCCGGGCCGCCCAACTGCACCTGACGTTCAGCAAGGCGGGTCAGGAAGCTGGCCAGCCTCTCGCGCGCGGTCTTGCGGCCCAGCAGGACGATCTGTTCCTGAGCCGCCATCAGCTCGTCCCCGGCCAGAGCCACCAGGCGGTGCTCCAGCGCCGGCAGGGCGTTCAGAAGCTGATCGAAGTCGCTGCGCCGGAAGCGGCAGGCGTTCAGCGGCGTCAGCGCCTCGGCCGTGAAGCTGGAAGCCCCGCGTCCGCCAAGGCCCAGAAAGTCGCCCTGAAACAGGAAGCCGGTGATCTGGCGACGCCCGTCAGGCAGCAGGCGATACAGCTTCACCGCTCCGTCCACGACGTTGAAGATGAAGGGATTGGGATCGCCTTCATGGAACAGGGCCTGCCCCGGCTGGGCCGTGACGGTCTCGCTGGCGCAGGCCATGCTCTGGAGCTCATGACCCTTCAGGTCGGCGCAGACGCCCAGCGGACGGGCGCCGCAGCTGGCGCACGGATGCACGTCCTCCAGACGCACCTCTTCGATTTGGGTCTGGGCCGCAGCGGTGTTCACGAAGGTCGTCTCCCGGATGACGGGGCAGTCTAGGCCAAGCGTCGCCGATTTCGAATAGGTCAGCCTGTCCTAGCCGCCCTTTGGACGGCGCAGTCCGGCGTATGGGCCTCTTCGGCATAGCGCAGCCGGGCGCCCAGTTGGGCGGCGAGGGCTGTCAGCTCGACGGCCAGGCTCTGACGCACCAGCGGCCGCACGCCCATCTCGCGCACCACGAAGGGACCGGCCCACAGGGTCTCGCCGTACTCCAGGTCAGGCTGGCGCCACCAACTGACGAAGCCCAGAACGCCGCCGCGCTGATTGCGGGCGCTGAGGATGCCGCGGCTCTCCGGCGCGGCGCGCCAGGCCGACAGGAAGGCGTCCCACTGGGCGGGCTCCAGACTGGGGCGCCACAACCGCGCCAGGGCGAAGGCGGCCGGCGCCTCGGTTTTGCTGAGGGGGGACACCTCGAGACGAGGCGCGTCAGGCGCGAGGCGGGACTCTGTCATGGGACGATTGGAACCGAAGCGGCGTCCAGTCGCCTTGATCTGCGTCAAGGCCGGGATGAAGCTGTCGTCCCAGTCTGCTTTAGTCATCCTTCTGCTGTCGCCATCCTTTTGGAGAATCGCCATGAACTCGACCTCGCGCACGACCCCGATCCACGGCGGGGCGGTGGCCGCCATCCTGAAGCTGCTGGACAGCCAGAAGCTGATGACCCTGGCGGTGAACCGGGCGGATGGACGCCCGCAGGCGGCGACGCTGGGCTATCTGAACGACGGGCTGAACCTGTATTTCGTCACCGGCCGCGACAGCGAGAAGCTGAAGAACCTGACCGCCGATCCGCGCGTCGGCGTGGCGGTGCGCGGCGTGGGCGAAGAGGGCGAGGCGGTCGGCGTCTCCATCGACGGTCGCGCCGAAGAGGTGACGGACGGCGATGAGGTGAAGCGGTTGAATGATCTGATTATCGCCCGCTCGCCGGATTTCAGTCCGTGGGCGCCGGGCGGTGACGCGGTGGCCGTGGTCAAGGTGGTTCCGGAAACCATCAAGGCGGTGGCGGTCATCGGCGGCCGCAGCCGGGCCGAAGCCTTCTCGATCGGCGACCCCGACGACCTGGTCAAAGGCCTGAGCTATGAGCCGAGCGCCGTGGCGCGGTTGTTCTGAGGAAAATCCGCGACTTCATGCGTCTGCGGCGCAGATGGCCCTTGAAATGGCCGTGGGGCTCGGGCATACGCCCCCCTCTGGCGAGGGTCGCGCCGCTGGAACGATTTCCACGGCGCGCTGATCTTTGTCCGGGACACTAGGAGTGTAGCTCAGCTGGTAG
Organism: Brevundimonas sp. S1H14; assembly: GCF_047716865.1. Taxonomy (NCBI): domain Bacteria; kingdom Pseudomonadati; phylum Pseudomonadota; class Alphaproteobacteria; order Caulobacterales; family Caulobacteraceae; genus Brevundimonas; species Brevundimonas sp. S1H14. The sequence goes on from NZ_CP136679.1 coordinate 1,333,527, forward strand.
AGCATCGGTCTCCAAAACCGAGGGCCGGGGGTTCGAGTCCCTCCACTCCTGCCATTCCCCCTGTTGTTATCGCCTGGGACTTCCCATGTGGAGCAGCAGGATCCAGAGGTTGAAGAGACGTCACATGGCCAAGGCGAAGACCCCCGGCGGCCGCCGCACCACGGGGACCAAGACCGCAGCAGCCGCGCAAGGCGCAGCGACCGTGGCCGTCGACGCGCCCGCGCCGAAGAAAAAGACGTCCATCCCCCAGTTCATCAGCGAAGTCCGCGCTGAGGCCCGCAAGATCACCTGGCCCAGCCGCAAGGAGACCTGGATCACTTCGGTGATGGTCTTCATCATGGTGCTGATCGCGGCAGCCTTCTTCTGGATCGTGGATACGGGCCTTGGCTTCGCGTCCCGCCTCATCCTCAGCCTTGGCCAATAAAGGAGACGCGCATATGACCGATGCAGCGCCCAAGCCGGCGGCCAATCCCCGCCACAAGTGGTACATCGTCCACGCCTATTCCAACTTCGAGAAGAAGGTCGCGGAACAACTGCGCGATCAGGCCAAGCAGCAGGGCCTTGAAGACGCCTTCTCCGAAATCCTGGTCCCGACCGAGGATGTCGTCGAGATCCGTCGCGGCAAGAAGGTCAACGCCGAGCGCAAATTCTTCCCCGGCTATGTGCTGGTGAAGATGGAGATGACCGACGAGGCCTATCACCTGGTCAAGAACACGCCGAAGGTCACGGGCTTCCTGGGCGCCGCGGGCGGCACCAAGCCGCTGCCGGTCTCGGAACGCGAAGTCCAGAACATCATCGGCCAGGTGGAAGAGGGCGTCGAGCGTCCGAAGCCCACCATCCGCTTCGATATCGGCGAGAACGTCAAGGTCACCGACGGTCCGTTTGCCAGCTTCGACGGTCAGGTCGAAAGCGTCGACGAAGAGAACGCCCGCCTGCGCGTGGCCGTCTCCATTTTCGGCCGCCCGACCCCGGTCGATCTGGAATACAATCAGGTGGAGAAGGTCAGCGCCTGATCGGCCTGACGTTTTCGACGAATATGCAGCGGCGGCCTTCGGGTCGCCGTTTTGCGTTTTTGCTGTCCCTCTCCCGGCGGGAGAGGGCTTGAGCTTCGGAGAGCCGAAGGCGATCCGCCAAGCGAAAGGGTGAGGGGCTAGTCCCCTCAGTCGGCGTAAGCCGTCGTGCCTACGACCAGCCACGGCCTTCGGCCGACTTCACCCGTGAACCCTCACCCTTTCGCCTTAGCCAATCGCTGCGCTCTTGGAGGCTCAAGCCCTCTCCCATCGGGAGAGGGTATTCAGGCGCTCCATTTGCTTTCCACCCCTGCGCCTGCTAAACGCGCGCCTTCGCTGGACGACCCTCGAGTCGCCCGGCGGCAAATCCGTGGGAGGCAGCCATGCCGGACCACGGCTCACCGGCCCGACGCATCGTCATCGGGTCATTCATAGGAGAGACCAATGGCCAAGAAGATTCTCGGCTATATCAAGCTGCAAGTGCCGGCCGCCTCGGCCACGCCTTCGCCCCCGATCGGCCCGGCTCTGGGTCAGCGCGGCGTGAACATCATGGGCTTCTGCAAGGAGTTCAACGCGCGGACCGAGAAGGAAGCCAAGGGCACCCCGCTTCCGACCGTCATCACCGTCTATCAGGACAAGTCGTTCACCTTCATCACCAAGACGCCGCCGGCGACTTGGTATCTGAAGCAGGCCGCTGGCATCAAGTCGGGCTCCAAGCTCGTCGGCCGCGAGTTCGCCGGCAAGATCACGCAGACGCAACTGCGCGAAATCGCCGAGAAGAAGATGAAGGACCTGAACGCGAACGACCTGGACGCCGCGTCGCGCATCATCGAGGGCTCGGCCCGCGCCATCGGCATTCAAGTGGTGGAGGGCTAAGACATGGCTAAGCTGACTAAAGCCCATAAGGCCCGTACGGGCGTCACCGAAGACCTGCTGGTCTTCTCGGACGCCATCAAGCTGGTGAAAGACAACGCCAAGGCCAAGTTCGACGAGTCGATCGAAATCTCGGTCAACCTGGGCGTCGACCCGCGTCACGCCGACCAACAGGTCCGCGGCGTGGTGAACCTGCCCTCGGGCACCGGCCGTGACGTCCGCGTCGCCGTCTTCGCCAAGGACGCCAAGGCTGATGAAGCCAAGGCGGCCGGCGCCGAGCACGTCGGCGCCGAAGACCTGTACGAGAAGATCGCCGGCGGCTTCATGGAGTTCGACCGCGTGATCGCGTCGCCGGACATGATGGCCCTGGTCGGTCGTCTGGGTAAGGTGCTGGGCCCGCGCGGCCTGATGCCGAACCCGAAGGTCGGCACCGTGACCCCGAACGTCGCTCAGGCCGTCAAGGACGCCAAGGGTGGCGCCGTCGAGTTCCGCGTCGAAAAGGCGGGCATCGTCCACGCCGGCATCGGCAAGGCCTCCTTCACCCAGGACGCCCTGGAAGCCAACGTCAAGGCCATCGTGGACGCCCTCGTCCGCGCCAAGCCGTCGGGCGCCAAGGGCACCTATGTGAAGCGCATCGCCCTGTCCTCGACGATGGGGCCCGGCTTCAAGGTCGACCCGGCTTCGCTGGGCGCCTGATCCGGCTTCACGGCTAAGAATGACGACGGCCCCGGAAGAGCGATCTTCCGGGGCCGTTTTCTTTGTTGATTACGCCTGCGGCGCCTCGCGCTGCTTAAGGCGTGTATTCGCTGGCTCGGTCAGTCGGCCTTGTCGCCGCTGAACATGGTGTTGCCGTTGGCGGTTGTGGCGGGGACGGCCTGTATGACGTCGAAATGCTCAACGATCTTGCCGTTCTCGACGCGGAAGATGTCGACGATTGCGCGACCGGGATCGTCGGGCGTCTCTTGCGAATGGACATGCAGGGCGACCAGATCGCCGTCTGCGATCACGCGGTGGATGGTGGCGCGCGATTGCGGGTTGTCGCGGAAGAAGCCTTCAAAGTAGGCGTAGAATGGCTCGGCGCCGTTAGGCACGAGGGGATTGTGCTGGATGTAACGGTCGCCGATGTAGAGCCGCGCCGCCTCGGTCGGGCGATGCTGGTTGAAGGCCAGATCATAGAAGGCGACGACGATCCGGGCGTTTTCGGCTTCAGTCGGGGTGCGCGCGGCGGACGTCTGTGCCGAAGCAGAGGGCGCCTCACCGGCGCTGGCCGGAGCGGCTGCGGCGTTGAAGGTGAGGGCGGCCAGTACGGCCAGCGCGAACGATTTCATCTGTGCGCCCTTCTCAGTAGCCGACGGTGAAGCGGGCGCGGGGGTAACGGGGCGTCTCGATCTCATCGACCATGGCGATGGCGTAGTCGGGGAAGGAAATGCGGCTGTCGCCCTGATCGTCCGTCAGCAGGGTGTTGTCGCCCAGTCGGAAGATCCCGGTGCGCTCTGACCCGTCAAACAGGGCCGACGGCGACAGGAAGGTCCAGTTCAGTTCCGGTTCGGCGCGCAGGGTTTCGAGGAAGCGCCCGCCCGCCTCGGCCTCGGCCCTGTAGGCGTCTGGAAAGCCGGGCGTGTTGATCAGGGCCTGTCCGGAGGCGACTTCCAGACTGCCTGCGCCGCCTACGACTAGATAACGCGGGACGCCCGCGTCCTTGACCGCCTTGATCAGGCGCTGCGGATCGCTGTCGACGAACATGATGGCGCTAACGACGGCGTCGGCGCCGCTCAGGGCAGGGACGAGGGTCTCTGGCTGGTTGACGTCTCCTGCGGCGGCGGTGACGCCAGCCGCCTCGGGAATGCGTTCAGGCCGTCGGGCGACGGCGGTCACGGCATGTCCACGTCGGGCCAGTTCCTTGACGATCTCCGAACCGGCGCGGCCGCTGGCCCCCAGAACAGTCACTTTCATCGGCTTGCTCTCTTTAAGTTACCAATGGGTACCAGGTGTGATAGGGGAAGCGACCATGCAAGAAGGCACTTTTTCCTCACCAGGTTCCCCGGCGGTGACCGACGCGCGCGAGGATGGTCGCGGCGACGTCTATGCCGTCGACTGTCCGACCCGCCTGCTGCTGGATCGGATCGCGGATAAATGGACAGTTCTGTTGCTGACGACGCTGGATGACGGCCCGATGCGCTTCAACGCGCTGAAGCGCCGGATAGAAGGCGTGTCCCAGAAGATGCTCAGCCAGACCCTGCGTCAGATTGAGCGCGACGGCCTTGTCACCCGCACGGTGGAGGCCAGCGTGCCTGTCTCGGTCACCTACGCCATCACGCCTCTGGGGCGGGAACTCGTGCAGTCTCTGCGCCCGATGATCGATTGGGCCGAGACGCGAATGGACCAAGTGGCGGCCGCTCGGTCAGCCTATGACAAGGGGCGGGGCGAAGCCTGATCTGACATATAGTCCCGCTGCGCCTTCATCATCTCGGTGATCAGGCGCTTTTCGCCCTCGTCGAGGTAGGGGTTCCAGACGTCAAAGATCAGGATGACCCGCATGGATTCGGCGTCATTCCAGGCTTCGTGCTCGATGGTGTCGTCGAACACCCATGCCGTGCCCATCTCCCATTCGCGAACTGTATTGCCTACGCGAAAGCGCGCCGGGCCCGGCAGGATCAGGGGCAGGTGGGTCAGCAGGCGCACATTGGACGAGCCCGTGTGCGGTGGAATGTGCGTCCTGGGCTGTAGGGCGGAGAATACAGCCGTAGGGGCGAAATCCTCCTGGTCCGCCATGGGCAGGCTTTCCAGAAGGGCGGCTGTTGCAGGCGCGCGGGCGCAGATGTCGTCCTGGCGTCGTCCGTCCTTCCACAGGAAGAGGGAGGTCCATTTGCGCGAATGATTCAACTCTCCCCATTGGTTCACCGGCGCTCCCTTCGGATAGGCGATGTAGGGGGAGAAGGCGTCAAAGTCGGTTTCAAGCAGGGCGGTCAACTCGGCCTGAATCACAGGCGTCGCCTCTTCCAGCGTCGACAACCAGGGAAACAGCGAACGATCATAGAAGGGAATGATGGGCAGGCGTGGATAGTTGAGCAGCAGCGGCTGATGTCGGGGCGGCTGCTTCAATCCGGCATAAATTTCGAGCCCTTCATCGAAACGCTCACGGTTGGCGTCACTGAGTTCGGGCTTTAGGGACGCCACGCGGTCCTTCATGAAATCGGCCAGATTTCTGGCGTGTTGTTCGACCAGGCGGTCAGCGTAATCCATTTGGGCGATGACGCCAGGCGGGCAGGAATCGCGCGGGGGGGCGATCTTCAGGGCATTGCGATAGATCTCGATCGCCGCCTTGGGCTGGTTGATCTTCTCCAGCATGGCCCCTTTCGCCAACAGGGCCATGAAGTCGTAGGGGCGCATCTCCAGCGCGTCATCTAGTACGCGCAACGAACCATGATAGTCGCCCAGCAGACGCAGGGCGACGGCGCGATTCAGAGTCGCATTGTGCGTCGGGCCGAATTGATCGGCCTGATCAAGCAATTCCAGTGCGGAGCGGGGGTCGCGACGAGCCAGGGCCTGGCCGGCGGCGACCAGTAGACGTTCTTGCGCTGCAGGGTAGGGCATGGCGATTTTGGCCGTTATTTGACCACATAAATGACACTTTTTCTCATGAGGCGCCACATGGGGGGCGTCAATAGTCGGGGAAGAAAACCTGAAATCCGCATACGGATGACTTGACGAAGCGGCTGTAAGCCGGGAGTTGGAGCCCGGCTTGATCCTCCACACGCAGGAGGCGGCTTTGCGGGAGATGATCATGCTCAACTGGTTTCAGGCGCTGCTGCCTAAGGAAGACAACTTCTTTCGGCTTTTCGACGCCCATGCTCTGAGCCTGGTTCACGGCGCGGGCGCGCTGCGCAAGATGATGGACGGCGGGCCGGAGACCGGCGAATGGTGCGCCAAGGTGGTCGCTCATGAAGAGGAAGCCGACGAGGTCGCGCGCGAGGTTCTGTTCGCCGTGCGCCGCAGCTTCATCACCCCGTTCGACCGCGCCGACATCCGGGGCCTGACCAACTCGCTGGACGACACCATCGACCAGATGCAGAAGGCGGCCAAGGTGGTCACGCTGTACGAGATGCGCGCCTTCTCGCCCAAGATGCAGGAACTGGCCGACATCGCCGTGCAGTGCGCGGCTCTGACGCAGGAAGCCTTCACCCTGCTGCCGGCCATGCGCAAGAACCACGAACGTCTGGTGGTCCTGACCGAGCGCATCACCGATCTGGAGGCGCGCAGCGACGATCTGTACGACGCCGGAATGAAGGCGCTGTATGAGGCGCACCGCCATGACGGCACGGGCGGCAACACTCTGGGCTTCATCATCGGCAGCCAACTGCTGGATCACCTGGAGAAGGTGATCGACCGGTTCGAGGATGTGGCCAACCGCATCAACGGCGTCCTGGTCGAGCACCTGTAGGACCATCATGGACCACGCCCTCCTGATCCTGATCTTCCTGATCGGCGTCGCCCTGCTGTTCGACTTTCTGAACGGCCTGCACGATGCGGCCAATTCCATCGCCACCATCGTCGCCACGCGCGTCCTGCCGCCGATCTATGCGGTGGGGTGGGCGGCCTTCTTCAACTTCATCGCCTTTCTGTTCTTCGGGCTGCACGTTGCGGATACGATCGGTCGAGGCATCATTTCGCCGGACATCATTTCGGATCAGGTGATCTTCGGCGCCCTGATGGGGGCCATCAGCTGGAACATCATCACCTGGTTGTTCGGAATTCCGTCGTCCAGTTCACACGCCCTGATCGGCGGCCTACTGGGGGCCGGGGTGGCCAAGGCGGGCGGCGGGGCCGTGGTCATCAGCGGCGTGCTGAAGACGGTCGGGGCCATCTTCATGTCTCCGGCGATCGGCTTCATGCTGGCGCTGCTGCTGGTGCTGATCGTGTCCTGGCTGTTCGCCAAGGCCAATCCGAACTTCGCCGACCGAGTCTTCCGTGGTTTGCAGTTCGTCTCCGCCTCGGCCTATTCCCTGGGGCACGGGGGCAACGACGCCCAGAAGACGATGGGGATCATCGCCATCCTGCTCTATTCGCGCGGCATGCTGGGCGGCGAGTTCCATGTGCCCTTCTGGGTGGTCATCACCTGTCAGGCGGCCATCGCCCTGGGCACCCTGTTCGGCGGGTGGAAGATCGTTCACACCATGGGGTCGCGGATCACGCGGCTCAGCCCCCAGCAGGGGTTCTGTGCTGAGACGGGCGGGGCGATCACCCTGTTCGCGGCGACCAGCATGGGCATTCCGGTGTCGACCACCCACACCATCACCGGCGCCATCGTCGGCGTGGGCGCGGCCAAGCGTGTCTCGGCCGTGCGCTGGAGCGTGGCGCGCAGCATCGTCACCGCCTGGTTCATCACCATGCCCGCCGCCGCCGCCATCGGCGCCCTGTTCTACGCCGTGGGCGGCCTGTTCCTGACCTGATGTCGAGCAAGCCCCGCACCCTGTCATCGGAAACGCGTCAGGTCGCGGCCTTGCCCTGGCGGCACGGCGCGGACGGCGTCGAGATCATGATGATCACCTCGCGCGAGACGCGGCGCTGGGTCATCCCCAAGGGCAACCGCATGGCCGGCAAGACCGACGCCGAAGCGGCCGTGATCGAGGCTTATGAGGAGGCGGGCGTTCAGGGCGACGTCATGGGCGCGCCCATCGGCTGGTTCCGCTATGGCAAGCGGCTGAAGTCGGGGCGGGTTCAGGCCACCATCGCCAGCGTCTATCCGCTGGAGGTCTTCATCCAGCTGGGCGCCTGGCCCGAGGACGCCCAGCGCGAACGCCGCTGGATGTCGGCTGAAGACGCCGCCGCGGCGGTGGACGAGGCGGAACTGTCGGAGCTGATCCTTCACTTCCAGCCAGGCGGCGGCGTGGCCGAATAGGCCGCTTTCGTGTCGGGCGCTGGAAGGCGCCGCCCAGCCGTTGATTTTCCCGCCGGGCCGTGTATAGAGCCCACATCTCGTCAGGGCCTCGGTTCTGACGATGCCTGTCCGAGAACTTCGGGATGCGGGGGTCGCCCGCGTCATAATCGTCCAGAGAGCCCTCTGGCACCGTGGGGAGATGGGGATGCAAAGAGCTTTCGTCCTGCCGGTATCCGGCGGGCGGGCCGCGCTTCCTTCGGACAATACGACCGGCCTGAACGCTGTGCAGCGATGCATGGCGCTTAAACCAAATCCGTCGTCGGGAATAAGCCCGGCGGCGAATGCCAAAACTGGAGACCACAATGGACCGCGCACAAAAAGCCGAGTCGATCGAACAGCTGAAGAGCGTGTTCGCCGACGCGGGCGCCGTGGTCGTGACCCACAACCTGGGTCTGACCGTTGTGGAGATGGAAGACCTGCGCCGTCGCCTTCGTAAGGAAGGCGGCGCGTTCAAGGTGGTGAAGAACCGTCTGGCGCTCAAGGCGCTGGGCGTCGAGGAAGGCAGCGAGTACCACGACCTGTTCAAGGGTCCCGTGGGCATCGCTTATGCAGCCGACCCGGTCACCGCCGCCAAGGTCACGGCCGAATTCGCCAAGGGGAACGACAAGTTCAACATCCTTGGTGGTTTCATGGGCGACAAGGTTCTGGACGCCAAGGGCGTCGAGGCTCTGTCCAAGCTGCCGTCGCTGGATCAACTGCGCGGCAAGCTCATCGGCCTGCTGCAAGCCCCGGCGACCAAGGTTGCTGGCGTCCTGCAGGCGCCTGCCGGCCAACTGGCCCGCGTCTTCAACGCGTACGCGACCAAAGACGCCGCCTAAGCCCCGTCATCTCTGCATATCTCTCTGAACCTCATCCTACCGAAGGAAGACTAACATGGCTGATCTCGCCAAAATCGTTGAAGAACTGTCGGCTCTGACCGTCCTGGAAGCCGCTGAACTGTCGAAGCTGCTGGAAGACAAGTGGGGCGTCTCGGCTGCTGCTCCGGTCGCCGTCGCTGCTGTCGCCGGTGGCGCTGCTCCGGCTGAAGCCGCTGAAGAGCAAACCGAGTTCACCGTTGTCCTGGTTGACGGCGGCGACAAGAAGATCAACGTCATCAAGGAAGTCCGCGGCGTCCGCACCGACCTGGGTCTGAAGGAAGCCAAGGATCTGGTTGAAGGCGCTCCGCAGCCGGTCGTCGAGAACGTCTCGAAGCAAGCCGCTGAAGAGCTGAAGAAGAAGCTGGAAGAAGCCGGCGCCAAGGTCGAAATCAAGTAAGATTTCGGATCTGGCCTCTGGTTCGCCAGAGACAGCTTTCAAAGCGAAGCGGGCCGGAGGGAAACCTCCGGCCCGTTTTCTTTTTGAAGCGCGATCTTCTCCCTCCCCTTCATGGGGAGGGTGGCTGAGGCCGTCAGGCCGAAGCCGGGTGGGGGCGGCGAGGCAAATCAAACGCTGAGATCAGGGTCGCCAAGTCCTCCCCACCCGGTCTCCGCTTCGCGTCGACCACCCTCCCCATGAAGGGGAGGGAGAGGCGCGCCGCGCCTTGGTTTCTACCGCCGGCGCGGGCTGAGGATGTCGCCCAGCCGATCCGGCGTGCCGGGAATGCGCTCCAGGCGCGGGTAGCGCAGGCCGTCGTGGTAGTCGAAGTCGACCGTGCGGTAGCGGTCGCCGTTCTTAAGCAGCAGACGGATCGGGGCGTCGGTTCCCTTGGCGGCGGTGACGGCGTCGCGCAGCTTCTCGGCCGAGGCGGCCACGTCGTTGACGGCGACCAGTTCCCAGCCCGGCCCGATGTCGGCCTCGAAGGCTCGGCCGCCCCAGCGGATTCCAGTCAGCTTATTCGAGGACGACAGGGTGAAGCCCAGGGAATACTGGAAGTCGTTGGCCCAGCCCGATTGGACGCGCTTTTCGTCGGCGGTCAGGCTGTCGGTGTAGGTCAGGCGGTAGCCGCCGCGCGTCAGACCGTCGAGCGGCGCCTTGGCGTCCGGCCCGCTGGCGTCCAGACGGGTGCGCAGGAATGTCGCCCAATCGTGAGGGTGGACCGCGTTCAGCGCCGTCACAACATCGTCGAACGTATAGCCGCGCGGCGCCCATGAGCCGTCGTCGCCGCCGAAGAAGCCCTTGGCGAAGTCGTCCAGCGATGTCTTCCCGCCGGTCGCCTCGCGGATCAGGGTGTCGGCGTCCAGCCAGATCAGCAGGGCCTCGCGGTAGTAGTCGCCGGTGCCGCGCATCCACGAGGAATAGGGATTGCCGGTGCGGTAGCCGAGCAGGTTGTGGTTGTTGACGTCCTGCAGCGGGCGCCATTCGCGGCCCGGCTGGTTGTCGTAGAAGGCGGCGACCTCGGCAAAGCTGGTCAGGATGTCGGCCTTGGAGGCCAGGCCTGAGCGCGCCGTCAGCACGTCGCCCCAATATTCCGTCTGCCCCTCATAGACCCACAGCAGGGTGTTCTGCGTCGGAATGTTGTGGTTGGCGGTCAGTTCGTCAGCCGGGCGCTGGCGCTTGCCGTTCCAGGCGTGAGTGAACTCGTGCGGCAGCAGGCCGACAGCGCCCATACTCTTGCCCCAGTTGGTGAAGAAGTCGGCCGGGACCGAATTCTCGGACGAGCGGTGATGCTCCAGGCCGATGCCGCCCAGCTTTGACGTCGCCGCCAGCAGGAAGTCGTACCGGTCATAGGGACGGGCGCCGAACAGACGGTCGGTCTGGGCGACCAGATTTTCGAACCAGCTCAGTTGCTCGGCCGTGGGGGCGAGATCCTTGGCCGTATCGGCCATGATGTTCAGGTGGACGGCGCCTTCGCCGTTCCCCCGGCGCGGGTCGATGGCGATGCGCTGGAAGTGGGCGCCGCCGAACAGGGGGCTGTCGATCAGGGTGTAGAGGTCGGTCGGCGCAAAGGTCGCCAGACCGTCGACGAAGCTCTCGGTGTCGAGGGCGACGCCGTATTTCCAGCCCTGCGGCAGGCGGATCGACGGGGCGAAGGTGATGCCCGTCGAGCGATAGCCCGCCGGATAGAGCAGGGCCTTTTCCCACTGCAGGTTGACCATCTCGGGGGTCATGACCACGCGCCAGGTCGAGTTGTCGGGCTGGGTCAGCCACTGGAAGTCGACGGTGATCTCGCTGACGCCCTGAGGCACCTCGATGTGGAAGGCGTAGGGGTCGATGGTGTCGCGCAGCCAGTCGATGCGCCCAGAGCCATCTGAGCCGCCGCCCTGGACCTTCACGCCCGACACCAGCTGGATCGGGCCGGTCGGAGCGTGGTTGCCCGGCAGGAATTTCGGATAAAGCAGGATCAGAGGACCGGGCGTGACCGGAATGGTCTGGCGCACGCGGACGATCTTCTTCTCGACGTCGGTGGCGTCGACCTCATAGCGGATGACGCCGGGATAGGCCTCGGCCGTCGGCGCCGGGATCGGCGGCAGGGCGCGGGGCAGGGCCAGCGGCGTGTTCTGGGGCGTCGGCGCGGTCGGCGCCTGCGGGCCGGTCCAGTCCTGGGCGAGGGCGGCGGGCGCAGCGGAGGACAGCAGCAGGGCGAGGGCGGCGGCGGGCAGGCGGTGTGTCAGGGTCATGTTGAAGCTGTAGCGGCGTTTCCGCCGCAGCGCGACCTTCTCCCTCCCCTTCATGGGGAGGGTGGCTGAGGCCGTCAGGCCGAGGCCGGGTGGGGAGGGCTTGGCGATGCAGGACGCCGGTGCTTGATCAGCCTTGCCGCCCCCACCCGGTCTTCGCTTCGCTCCGACCACCCTCCCCATGAAGGGGAGGGAGAGGCGCGGCGCTTGGCCGTTACCGCCGCTTCGGCGACAGGATGTCGCCCAATCGGTCGGGCGTGCCCTCGATCCGCTCCAGGTGCGGGTAGCGCAGGCCGTCATGGTAGTCGAAGCGCACCGTCTTGAAGACGTCGCCGTTCTTGAGGATCAGTTCGATCGGCTCGGCCGATCCCTTGGCGGCGGTGACGGCCTCCTTCAGCACGTCGGCCGAGGCCGCGCGGCCGCCGACGGCGACGACTTCCCAGCCCGAGGTCAGACCTTGCTCGAACGCGGGGCCGCCCCACAGGACGGAGGTGATCTTGTTCGACCCGTTCATCATGAAGCCGAGCGAATAGGTGAAGTCGTTGCGGCCCAGCTCTTTATACAGGGCGCCCATGTAGCCGGACGGCTCTTCCTTGAAGACCAGGCGGTAGCCGCCGCGTTCGATGCCGTCGAGCGGGCCGCGCGAGCCGGGGCCGACCGCGTCCAGCCGTTCGCGCAGGAAGGCGGCCCAGTCGTTGGCCTGCACTCCGTTCAGGGCCGAGGTCACGTCAGCGAAGGTGTAGGGGGCCGGATCCCAGTTCCCGTCCTCGACGCCGAAGAAGGCCTTGGCGAAGTCGTCCAGCGACTTCTTGCCGCCGGTCCGCTCGCGGATCAGGGTGTCGGCGTCCAGCCAGATCAGCGAGCCCTCGCGGTAATAGTCCTCGCTGCGCTGATAGCTGCTCCACGGCTGTGGGCGGCGCTGGCTGATGATGGGGTCGTTGGTGGTGTCCTGCATGGCGCGCCACTGGCGGCCGGGGATGTTCTGGAAGCTGGCGGCGGTCATAGCCAGCACGTCCAGCGCCTGCTGCTTGCTCATCAGCCCCGCGCGGGCGGTCAGGACTAAGCCCCAGTACTGCGTCTGGCCCTCATAGACCCACATCAGGGAGTTCTGCAGCGGCTCGTTCAGATTGGGCGTCAGTTGATCCGCCGGGCGGCGCCATTTGCCGTTCCAGCTGTGGGTGTATTCGTGGCCCAGCAGGTCGCGGTCGGCCAGGGTCGCTTCGCGGTCGGTGAAATACTTCACATCGGCGCTGTTCTCGGACGAGCGGTGATGCTCCAGCCCTATGCCCCCCAGCTTGTCGGTCACGGCCAGCAGGAAGTCGTAGTGGTCATAGTGGCGCGCGCCGAACAGGCGGTCGGCCTGGCGGACCAGATTGCGGTGCAGCTGGATATGCTCGTCCGAGGCTTCCAGCATCTTGGCGGTGTCAGCGATGACGTTCAGCCGCACCGGCGAGCGGCCGCCTGGATCAAGGTCGAACTGGCGATAATGGGCGCCCGCGAAGACCGGGCTGTCGGCCAGATGCTCCAGCGTGATGGGGGCGAAGGTCGCGACGCCGTTCTCAAAACTGACGGTGTCCAGCCCCGTGCCGTAGTTCCAGCCCTGCGGTAGTTTCAGCGTCGGCTGGAAGGTGATCTGGCGCGAATAATAGCCCGCTGGATAGAGCAGGGTCTTGTCCCACTGGACGTTGGCCATTTCGGGGGTGACGGTGACGCGGCCCTGGCCGCCCTCGATCGGCGTCAGCCATTGGAAGGCGGCCTCGACCTCGGTCACACCGGCGGGAACTTCGATCTGATAGGCCCAGGGCTGGACGGTGTTGCGCACCCATTCCAGTCGCCGGCCGTTGGCGGTGAAGGTCAGGCCGCCGACGTTGGCGACTGGGCCGACCGGACCGTGATGGCCGGGAATCCACTGGGGATAGAAGAGGATCAGAGGGCCGGGGCCGCTGACGGGGATAGTCTGACGCACCTGGATCAGGCGGCGGTCGATGTCGGTGGCGTCGACATCCAGCTTGATGACGCCGGGATAGGCTTCGTCCCTGGCCGCCGGGATCGGCGCCAGGGCCACGGGCAGGGCGGGCGTCCCGACCTGGGCCAGAACGGGCGCGCCCGTAGCCAACAGGAGGACCGAGGCGCTGGTGGCCAGGAGGAAAGGTTTCATGACGGCTATCTCAGGACGGCCGCCCCCAACGCGGCCTCAACAAGGAGGCGCAGACGACAATGTGTCGCAGGCGTCGTCAAGACGGATGACGATTCCGTGTCGATGCTTTCCATCCCGCTCATCCCGGCGGACGCCGGGACCCAGTGAGAGCGCCACACTGGGACTTATCCCCTCGGCGAGGCGCCGGAAGCCAAAGTACTGGGTCCCGGCGTCCGCCGGGATGAGCGGGGATTAGAGTTAGCTCCCAAATTCTATGCCGAGCGGCGCGTCAGCCCTGCGGATTCACTTCGAGCAGTTCGACCGTGAAGCGCAGCGCCGAGTTGGCGGGGATTTCTGTCCCCATCCAGCGCGAGCCGTAGGCCAGGTCGGCGGGGATGACGAACTCATAAGTCTCGCCCTCGCGCATCAGGGCGACGCCCTCGGTCCAGCCCTTGATGACCCGGTTCAGGGGGAAGGTCGCGGGCTCGTTGCGCGAATAGGAGCTGTCGAACTCGCGCCCGTCGATGAAGGTGCCGCGATAATGGACCTTGACCGTGTCGGTCGCGGACGGCTGGGCGCCGTTCGGATTGGCCTTGCTGACAAGGCGATATTGCAGGCCCGACGGGGTCGAGGTCCAGCCGCGACGCTGGCTGTTCCACATCAGATAGGCGGCCTGGCCGACCTCCCAATTCTCCTGGGTCGCGGGGCCGACCGCCTCTCGCAGGCCGGGATAGCCGACATCCGACGTCGAGGCGCAGGCCGCCAACGACAGGGCGGCGAGGAGGGGTAGGGCGATGTGCTTCATAACGCAAGGCTTATCACGCTGATCGAAACTGTCACCTGCTCGCGTGTGGGGGCCTTTATTTCGCCGAAGAAGGGCGTATATATGCGCGTCCCGCAGATTCCATGAATCCCGCGCGAAAGCGCCGAGGCCCGGTTTGTCGCCCTCCGACCGGTGCGAAGGCGTCGCCCCTCCCCAAGGGGGCGGATACATCCAGGCGTCCTGATCTGCGTGCGGATCGAGGGTGGACGTCGAGAGACATTTAACGGTCACGGATCGCCGGTCGGCGCGCCGTGGCTGCTGCATTGAGAGCGGGCCTCGCAAGGGGCCGCGATTGGGAAAACAGAATGGCCAAGTCCACCGACGGTCTCGCCTTGGGTAAGATCGCTGCCGCCACGTCGTTTACCGGCAAGAAGCGCATTCGCTACAGCTTCGGGCGCATCCCCGAAGCCGTGCAGATGCCGAACCTGATCGAGGTTCAGCGCGCTTCCTATGAGCAGTTCCTGCAGCGCGAGTCGCGTCCGGGTCTGCGCAACGACGAGGGCATCGAGGCGGTCTTCAAGTCGGTGTTCCCGATCAAGGATTTCAACGAGCGCGCCGTCCTGGAATACGTCTCCTACGAGTTCGAGGACCCGAAGTACGACGTTGAGGAGTGCATCCAGCGCGACATGACCTATGCCGCGCCGCTGAAGGTCAAGCTGCGCCTGATCGTGTTCGAGACCGAGGAAGAAACGGGCGCCCGTTCGGTCAAGGACATCAAGGAGCAGGACGTCTACATGGGCGACATCCCGCTCATGACGGACAAGGGCACCTTCATCGTCAACGGCACCGAGCGCGTGATCGTCTCGCAGATGCACCGCTCGCCGGGCGTCTTCTTCGACCACGACAAGGGCAAGACCCACTCGTCGGGCAAGCTGCTGTTCGCCGCCCGCGTGATCCCCTATCGCGGCTCGTGGCTGGACTTCGAGTTCGACGCCAAGGACATCGTCTACGTCCGCATCGACCGTCGCCGTAAGCTGCCGGCCTCGACCTTCCTCTATGCCCTGGGCATGGACGGGGAAGAGATTCTCAAGACCTTCTACGAGACGGTTCCGTACGAGAAGCGCGGCGAAGGCTGGGTCACGCCCTACAAGCCGGAACGCTGGCGCGGCGTGAAGCCGGAGTTCGATCTGGTCGACGCCGACACCGGCGAAGTGGTCGCTCCGGCCGGTCAGAAGATCAGCGCCCGCGCCGCCAAGAAGCTGGCTGACGGCGGCCTGAAGTCGCTGTCGCTGGCGGCTGACGCCCTGCTGACCAAGTATCTGGCCTCCGACGCCGTCAACTTCGAGACCGGCGAAATCTACGCCGAGGCGGGCGACGAGCTGGACGCCGCGGCGATCGAGCTGCTGGAAGCCAACGGCTTCACCACCATCGACGTGCTGGACATCGACCACGTCACGGTCGGCGCCTACATGCGCAACACCCTGCGCGTGGACAAGAACACGGGCCGCGAGGACGCCCTGTTCGACGTCTATCGCGTCATGCGCCCGGGCGAGCCGCCGACGCCGGAAGCGGCCGAGGCCATGTTCAACTCCCTGTTCTTCGACGCCGAGCGCTACGACCTGTCGGCCGTGGGCCGCGTGAAGATGAACATGCGTCTGGAAACCCCCGAGGTTTCGGACGAAATCCGCGTCCTGCAGAAGGACGATGTGCTGAAGGTGCTGCAGATCCTGGTCGGTCTGAAGGACGGCCGCGGCGAGATCGACGACATCGACAACCTGGGCAACCGCCGGGTCCGTTCGGTGGGCGAGCTGCTGGAAAACCAGTACCGCGTCGGCCTGCTGCGCATGGAGCGCGCCATCAAGGAGCGCATGTCCTCTGTCGATATCGACACGGTCATGCCGCACGACCTGATCAACGCCAAGCCGGCCGCCGCTGCGGTTCGCGAGTTCTTCGGTTCGTCGCAGCTGTCGCAGTTCATGGACCAGACCAACCCGCTGTCGGAAATCACCCACAAGCGTCGCCTGTCGGCGCTTGGCCCGGGCGGTCTGACGCGCGAGCGCGCGGGCTTTGAAGTCCGCGACGTGCACCCGACGCACTATGGCCGCATCTGCCCGATTGAAACGCCGGAAGGCCCGAACATCGGTCTGATCAACTCCTTGGCCACCCACGCCCGCGTGAACAAGTACGGCTTCATCGAAAGCCCGTACCGTCGCGTGGTCGAAGGCAAGGCGACGGACGAGGTGGTCTACATCTCGGCCATGGAAGAGGCGAAGCACGTCATCGCCCAGGCCAACATCGACCTGAAGGACGGCGAGATCGTCGAGGAGCTGGTGCCGGGCCGTATCAACGGCGACTCCCAGCTGCTGACCAAGGCCGACGTGGACATGATGGACGTGTCGCCGAAGCAGGTCGTTTCGGTCGCCGCCGCCCTGATCCCCTTCCTGGAAAACGACGACGCCAACCGCGCGCTGATGGGCGCCAACATGCAGCGTCAGGCTGTGCCGCTGGTGAAGTCGGACGCGCCGCTGGTTGGCACCGGCATGGAAGCCGTGGTGGCCGTGGACTCCGGCGCTGTCGTGGTCGCCCGTCGTGAGGGCGTGGTCGAGCAGATCGACGGCACCCGTATCGTCGTGCGCGCCACGGGCGACGTGGAAGCCGGCCGCTCGGGCGTTGACATCTATCGGCTGTCGAAGTTCCAGCGTTCGAACCAGTCGACCTGCATCAACCAGCGCCCGATCGTGCGCGTGGGCGATGCGGTGAAGGCGGGCGACGTCATCGCCGACGGCCCGTCGACGGACCTGGGCGAACTGGCTCTGGGCCGCAACGCCCTGGTCGCCTTCATGCCCTGGAACGGCTACAACTTCGAAGACTCGATCCTGATCTCCGAACGGATCGTGCGTGACGACATCTTCACCTCGATCCACCTGGAAGAGTTCGAGGTCATGGCCCGCGACACCAAGCTGGGCCCGGAAGAGATCACCCGCGACATCCCGAACGTCGGCGAGGAAGCCCTGCGCAACCTTGACGAGGCGGGCATCGTGGCCATCGGCGCCGAAGTCCAGCCGGGCGACATCCTGGTCGGCAAGGTGACGCCGAAGGGCGAAAGCCCGATGACTCCGGAAGAGAAGCTGCTGCGCGCCATCTTCGGCGAGAAGGCTTCGGACGTGCGCGACACCTCGCTGCGTCTGCCGCCCGGCGTCGCCGGCACCATCGTCGACGTGCGCGTGTTCAACCGCCACGGCATCGACAAGGACGAGCGCGCGATGGCGATCGAGCGCGCCGAGATCGAGCGTCTGGGCAAGGACCGCGACGACGAGCTCAAGATCCTTGAGCGCAACGTCTACGGCCGCGTGAAGCCGCTGCTGCTCGGCAAGACCGCTGTGTCCGGCCCGAAGGGCATGGGCCGCGGGGAGGTCACCGAAGAGAAGCTGGCCGAAGTGTCCAAGGGCCTGTGGTGGCAGGTCGCCCTCGACGACGAGAAGGCGATGGGCGAGCTGGAAGCCATGAAGAAGCAGTTCGAGGACGCCCGTAAGGCCCTCGACCGTCGCTTCGAAGACAAGGTCGAGAAGCTGCAGCGCGGCGACGAGATGCCGCCTGGCGTCATGAAGATGGTCAAGGTCTTCGTGGCCGTGAAGCGCAAGCTGCAGCCGGGCGACAAGATGGCCGGCCGTCACGGGAACAAGGGCGTCATCTCCAAGATCCTGCCGATCGAGGACATGCCGTACCTGGAAGACGGCACCCACGTCGATGTGGTGCTGAACCCGCTGGGCGTGCCGTCGCGCATGAACATCGGTCAGATTTTCGAGACCCACCTGGGTTGGGCCGCCGCCGGTCTGGGCAAGCAGATCTCCGGTCTGCTGGAAGCCTGGCAGCACGGCGGTCAGAAGCAGGCTCTGATCGAGCGTCTGACCGAGGTTTATGGCGCCGACACCCCGCTGCCGGACGACGAGGAAGACCTGATCGAACTAGCGAAGAACCTGTCCAAGGGCGTGCCTTTCGCGACCCCGGTCTTCGACGGTGCGCGCATCTCGGACATCGAGGACCTGCTGGAATCGGCGGGCCTGGACCGTTCGGGCCAGTCGATCCTGTACGACGGTCAGACCGGCGAGCAGTTCAAGCGTCCGGTCACGGTCGGCTACATCTACATGCTGAAGCTGCACCACCTGGTCGACGACAAGATCCACGCCCGCTCGATCGGCCCGTACTCGCTCGTCACCCAGCAGCCGCTGGGCGGTAAGGCGCAGTTCGGCGGTCAGCGCTTCGGGGAGATGGAGGTCTGGGCTCTGGAAGCCTACGGCGCCGCCTACACCCTGCAGGAAATGCTGACGGTGAAGTCGGACGACGTGGCCGGCCGGACCAAGGTCTACGAGGCCATCGTCCGTGGCGACGACAGCTTCGAGGCCGGCATCCCCGAGTCGTTCAACGTGCTCGTGAAGGAAATGCGCTCGCTGGGCCTGAACGTGGAGCTGGAAAACAGCTGATCGGATCAAGCGCCCTTCCTCGCCTCGGCGGGGAAGGGCGGTCCGCCTGTTCTCCTCTCTGAATGATTTTCGCGGGGCATTCCCGCAGAAGGAAAAAAGATGAACCAGGAAGTCCTGAACATCTTCAACCCGGTCCCGGTCACCCCGACCTTCGACCAGATCAAGATCGCCCTGGCCTCGCCGGAGAAGATCCGTTCGTGGTCGTTCGGCGAGATCAAGAAGCCGGAAACCATCAACTACCGCACGTTCAAGCCCGAGCGTGACGGCCTGTTCTGCGCCCGTATCTTTGGCCCGACCAAGGACTACGAATGCCTGTGCGGCAAGTACAAGCGCATGAAGTACAAGGGCATCATCTGCGAGAAGTGCGGCGTTGAGGTCACCCTGGCCCGCGTCCGCCGCGAGCGCATGGGCCACATCGACCTGGCAGCCCCGGTCGCCCACATCTGGTTCCTGAAGTCGCTGCCGAGCCGCATCTCGCTGATGCTGGACATGGCGCTGAAGGACGTCGAGCGCGTCCTGTACTTCGAGAACTACATCGTCACCGAGCCGGGCCTGACCCCGCTGAAGCAGAACCAGCTGCTGACGGAAGACGAATTCTATCACTATCAGGAAGAGTTCGGCGACGACGGCTTCACCGCTGAGATCGGCGCCGAGGCGGTCCGCAACCTGCTGATGGCGATCGACCTGAACGCCGAGGCCGAGAAGCACCGCGCCGAACTGGCCGACAACCCGTCGGAGCTGAAGGCCAAGAAGGCGTCCAAGCGCCTGAAGCTGCTGGAGGCCTTCATCGAGTCGGGCAACAAGCCCGAGTGGATGATCCTGACCATCGTCCCGGTCATCCCGCCGGAACTGCGTCCGCTGGTGCCGCTGGACGGCGGCCGCTTCGCCACCTCGGACCTGAACGACCTGTATCGCCGGGTCATCAACCGGAACAACCGCCTGAAGCGCCTGATCGAACTGCGCGCGCCGGACATCATTATCCGCAACGAAAAGCGGATGCTGCAGGAGTCGGTCGACGCCCTGTTCGATAACGGTCGTCGCGGCCGCGTGATCACGGGCGCCAACAAGCGTCCGCTGAAGTCGCTGGCCGACATGCTGAAGGGCAAGCAGGGTCGCTTCCGTCAGAACCTGCTGGGCAAGCGCGTCGACTACTCGGGCCGTTCGGTCATCACCGTGGGCCCCGAGCTGAAGCTGCACGAGTGCGGCCTGCCCAAGAAGATGGCGCTGGAGCTCTTCAAGCCGTTCATCTACGCGCGTCTGGACGCCAAGGGCCTGTCGGGCACCGTCAAGCAGTCCAAGCGTATGGTCGAGCGTGAACAGCCCGCCGTCTGGGACATCCTGGACGAGGTCATCCGCGAGCACCCGGTTCTGCTGAACCGCGCCCCGACGCTGCACCGTCTGGGCATCCAGGCGTTCGAGCCCAAACTGATCGAGGGCAAGGCCATCCGCCTGCACCCGCTGGTCTGTACGGCGTTCAACGCTGACTTCGACGGCGACCAGATGGCCGTGCACGTCCCGTTGAGCCTTGAGGCCCAGCTGGAAGCGCGCGTGCTGATGATGTCGACAAACAACATCCTGTCGCCCGCCAACGGCAAGCCGATCATCGTGCCGTCGCAGGACATCGTGCTCGGCCTGTACTACCTGTCGCTGGTCAAGGAAAAGCAGCCCGGCGAAGGCAAGCTGTTCGCCAACATGGGCGAAATCGACGCGGCGCTGGACGCCCGTGTCGTGACCCTGCACACCAAGATCAAGGCGCGCTGGACCGAGATGAACTCGGAAGGCGAAGTCGTGACCAAGGTGATCGACACCACGCCGGGCCGGATGAAGCTGGGCGCCCTGCTGCCGCTGAACCCGAACATCGGGTACAACCTTCTGGACAAGAACCTGACCAAGAAGGAGATCGGCAACCTGATCGATCAGGTCTACCGTCACTGCGGTCAGAAGGCGACGGTCATCTTCGCCGACCAGATGATGCAGATGGGCTTCCGCGAGGCGGCCAAGGCCGGCATCTCGGTGGGCAAGGACGACATCGTCATCCCGGCCAAGAAGGAACAGCTGGTCAACGAGACCCGCACCCAGGTCGAGGAGTACGAGCAACAGTACGCCGACGGCCTGATCACCAAGGGCGAGAAGTACAACAAGGTCGTCGACGCCTGGGCCAAGGCCACGGACAAGATCGCCGATGAGATGATGGGCGAAATCGCCCAGCCGCGCGTGCTGATCAAGGGTCAGGAGCCGGACATCAACTCGGTCTTCATGATGGCCAACTCGGGCGCTCGTGGCTCGCAGGCCCAGATGAAGCAGCTGGGCGGGATGCGCGGCCTGATGGCCAAGCCTTCGGGCGAGATCATCGAGACGCCGATCATCTCGAACTTCAAGGAAGGTCTGACCGTCCTTGAATACTTCAACTCCACCCACGGCGCCCGTAAGGGTCTGGCCGACACCGCCCTGAAGACCGCCAACTCGGGTTATCTGACCCGTCGTCTGGTGGACGTGGCGCAGGACTCCATCGTCACCGAGGAAGACTGCGGCTCGACGCGCGGCATCACCCTGCGCGCCGTGGTCGAAGGCGGCGACGTGCTCGTTTCGCTGGGCCAGCGCGTGCTGGGCCGTTACGCGGCCGAAGACATCAAGGAGCCGGGCGGCGAAGTCCTGTTCCCTGCCGACACCTATCTGCAGGAAGAGGAAGTCGAGCTGATCGACAAGGTGGGCGTCCAGTCCATCAAGGTCCGTTCGGCCCTGACCTGTGAAGCCGAAACCGGCATCTGCGCGACCTGCTACGGTCGTGACCTGGCGCGCGGCACCAACGTCAACATCGGCGAAGCGGTGGGCGTCATCGCCGCCCAGTCGATCGGCGAGCCGGGCACCCAGCTGACGATGCGGACCTTCCACATCGGCGGTACGGCTCAGGTGGCGGAGACCTCCTTCTTCGAGGCGACCAACGCCGGCGTCATCAAGGTCGTCGGACCGACCGTTATCGCCGCACACGGCGACCCGGTGTCCATGAGCCGCAACGTGGTGGTCACGGTGACCGTCGACGGCAAGGACCGCGAATCCTACAAGGTGCCTTACGGCGCGCGCCTGCGCGTCAAGGACGGCGCCGAGGTGACCAAGAACCAGCGTCTGGCCGAGTGGGACCCCTACACCACCCCGATCCTGACGGAAGTCGGCGGCGTGGTGCGTTTCGAGGACCTGGTCGACGGCCTGTCCGTCAAGGAAGAGACCGACGAGGCCACGGGCATCGCCCAGCGCGTCGTCTCCGACTGGCGCGCCAGCCCGCGCGGCGCGGACCTGCGTCCGGCCATGGGCGTCACCCAGGGCGACAGCTACGCCAAGCTGTCGAGCGGTTCTGACGCGCGTTACCTGCTGCCCGTCGGCGCCATCCTGTCGGTGGCCAATGGCGACGAGACCAAGCCGGGCGACATCATCGCCCGTATCCCGACCGAGGGCGCCAAGACCCGCGACATCACCGGCGGTCTGCCGCGTGTTGCCGAGCTGTTCGAAGCCCGTCGTCCTAAGGACTGCGCGGTCATCGCCGAGATGGACGGTCGCGTCGAATTCGGTCGCGACTACAAGAACAAGCGCCGCATCAAGATCACCCCGGAGCCGGATGCCGACGGCAACCAGGGCGAAGCGGTCGAGTTCCTGATCCCGAAGGGCAAGCATATCTCCGTCCACGACGGCGATCTGATCCAGAAGGGCGACTACATCATCGACGGCAACCCGGATCCGCACGACCTGCTGCGCATCCAGGGCGTCGAAGCGCTGGCCGAGTATCTGGTGAACGAAGTGCAGGAGGTCTACCGACTGCAGGGCGTGCCGATTAACGACAAGCACATCGAGGTGATCGTTCGCCAGATGCTGCAGAAGGTCGAAGTCATCGACTCCGCCGAGACGACGCTCATCAAGGGCGACCACGTCGATAAGGTCGAAGTCGATATCGAGAACGCCAAGGTCGAGAAGCGCGGCGGCCGTATCGCCACCGTGCAGCCGGTCCTGCTGGGCATCACCAAGGCGTCGCTGCAGACCCGCAGCTTCATCTCGGCGGCGTCGTTCCAGGAAACCACCCGCGTCCTCACCGAGGCTTCGGTCCACGGCAAGAAGGACACGCTGGAAGGCCTGAAGGAAAACGTCATCGTTGGTCGCCTGATCCCGGCCGGCACCGGCGCCTACCTGCGCAGCCTGCAGAAGATCGCCAACGAGCGCGACGCTGTGCTGACCCAGGCCCGCGAAGAGGCGGTCGAACCGCTTCCCGCGGATCTGGCCCTGGAGCTGGAGCAGTCGGCCGACTGATCCGGGTTCAGACCTGAAAGACTGAGGAGGGCGGCGCCGAAAGGCGCCGCTCTTTTTTGTTGGCCTGCCGCGCTCTGCGCTGCTTGAGGCCGTTGGGCGTGGGCGTGGGCGAGCTGAGGAGGGGTGCGCCGAAAGCCTACTGCGGCCGCATGGGCTCGCGCGGTCCGGCGGCGCCGGGCGTCATCGGGCGGCCGGAGGCAGGGGCGCCGTCACGGCGGGTCTGGACGTTGCGGCTGGAGTCCATCTGCATCGAGGAATCCAGATGGGCGCCCGCGCAGCCCGTGCCGAAGTTGGAGCCGGGGCAGTCCTGCGGCGCCAGAACGCCGACGCCCCCGCTGAGAGGGCGACGTTTGGCCTCATAGCGTTGCAGCTCGCGCGCGCCTTCGCGAGCAAAGCGCGTGTCGCGATCAGGATTTCCGCTGCCGGTGATGGGGCGCCGCGCCGCCGCTTCGGCCGCGCGCTCGTTGAAGCGCTCGTCGCAGATCACCCGTTCAGCGCGGGTCAGCAGTTCCGGCGAGCGGCAGCCGACCGGAGAGGTGCGCAGGGCGCGCGCGGTGGCGGCGGCCTGGCTTTCCGGCGTTACCTGCCAGGGATCGGCGGCCTGTTCGGCGGGCGGCGCGGGCGTGCCCTCCGGGGCCTCGCGGGCCAGGCGCGGGGCCAGCGGGGCAGGGCGTTCCACGGAGGGAAGAGCGGGCGCTGGCTGGCGGCTGACCGGACCTGCGGGGCGGACCTGCGGAGCGGGAGCTGAGGCGACCGTAGGAAGGCGAGGCCGCTCATGGGGCAGAAGAGGGCGCGGCTCTATATCCAGATAGACGACGGCAGGGGCGGTCTGATTCAGATTCGGCGCCGGTCTGACGGTATGGAAGGCGAGGGGGGCCAGCAGCAGGCCGTGGATCACTACGGACGCGCCGATCGTCACCGCGCGTTGTCGGCCGGACTGGCGGCCCAGGCTCAATCTGTCCAGAACCGCGACGGTCATGCGACCTCCCCATCCCTCAAGGAGAACATGGCTTTGCAAGCGTGGCGATATGTGGGCGGAGCGTTGAACAGGACTAACGGCGTACGATGAGGCGGACGCGTCTGCGAAACCCTTGACCTGTTAACGGATCGCGCGTAGAAGCCGCGCACTTTCGAGAGGTGGGCGGTTCGCCGTTCGCTCAGATCGTGACAATCGAACGGACGGGCTGCGCCCGCCGGAACGCCCGAAGCGCGCGTTCCGGTTTTTCTGTTTGGGCGTCTCGTTCGGCTCGATAACACCCGGGCGGGGCTTCGGTCCCGTTCAAAAGAAGGCTCATGAGGCGCTCCGGTCGAAAGACACACGCCTCCACATCGAAAAGAGACGAATTCGAATGCCCACGATCAACCAGCTGATCCGCAAGCCCCGCAAACCCAAGCCGGTCCGTAACAAGGTCCCGGCCCTGGAAGGTTCGCCCCAGCGCCGCGGCGTCTGCACCCGCGTCTACACCACGACCCCGAAGAAGCCGAACTCGGCTCTGCGTAAGGTCGCCAAGGTCCGTCTGGCCAAGAACGGCGTCGAAGCCGTGTGCTACATCCCCGGCGAAGGCCACAACCTGCAGGAGCACTCGGTCGTGCTGATCCGCGGCGGCCGCGTGAAGGACTTGCCCGGCGTTCGCTACCACATCCTGCGCGGCGTGCTCGACACCCAGGGCGTCAAGGACCGCAAGCAGCGTCGTTCGCACTACGGCGCCAAGCGTCCGAAGTAATCCGCTCCTAGCGCCCTACAGATTTAAGAGGATACATCCATGTCCCGTCGTCACCGCGCTCAGAAGCGTGAAGTTCTGCCGGATCCGAAGTTTGGCGACCTGGTGGTCACCAAGTTCATGAACTACGTCATGTACGAAGGTAAGAAGGCCGTCGCCGAAAACATCGTTTACGGCGCCTTCGACATCCTGGCGGAGAAGAAGAAGGAACAGACTGCGGTCGAGACCTTCCACGCTGCGCTGGAAAACGTCGCCCCGGCCGTCGAAGTCCGCTCGCGTCGCGTCGGCGGCGCCACCTATCAGGTGCCGGTCGAGGTCCGTCCGGACCGTCGTCGCGCCCTGGCCATCCGCTGGCTGGTCAACGCTGCGCGCAACCGCGGCGAAAACACCATGACCGAAAAGCTGGCCGCCGAGCTGCTGGACGCCTCGAACAACCGCGGCACCGCCGTCAAGAAGCGTGAAGACACCCACAAGATGGCCGAAGCCAACCGCGCCTTCAGCCACTACCGCTGGTAAACGTCTTAAAACCGTCCCTGTTCTTCGGATAATGGGGCGGTCGCTAATCAGACGATCCGGCGCGGGCGTTCAGACTGAACTGCCCGCGCCGTCATATCCGACACCCCAGGGCGCTCGCGCGTCCGCGAAGCTCCCGGAAGGCAAATCGAATGCCCCGCACACATAAAATCGAAGACTACCGCAACTTCGGCATCATGGCCCACATCGACGCGGGCAAGACGACGACGACCGAGCGGATTCTGTTCTACACCGGCAAGAACCACAAAATGGGCGAGACGCACGACGGCGCGTCCACCATGGACTGGATGGATCAGGAACAGGAACGCGGCATCACCATCACGTCGGCCGCGACGACCGCCTTCTGGAAAGAGAAGCGTCTCAACATCATCGACACCCCCGGCCACGTGGACTTCACCATTGAAGTCGAGCGTTCGCTGCGCGTGCTCGACGGCGCCGTGACCGTTCTGGACGGCAACGCCGGTGTTGAGCCGCAGACGGAAACCGTCTGGCGTCAGGCCGACAAATACAAGGTTCCGCGCATCGTCTTCGTCAACAAGATGGACAAGATCGGCGCCGACTTCGAGAAGTCGGTCGAGTCGATCCGCGACCGTCTGGGCGCCAAGGCTGTGCCGATCCAACTGCCGATCGGTTCGGAATCGAACCTGAAGGGCGTGATCGACCTGGTCGAGATGAAGGCCCTGGTCTGGGAAACCGACCAAGTCGGCGCTTCCGCTGACGTGCGCGACATCCCGGCTGATCTGGCCGACGCCGCCGCCGAAGCCCGCCAGTACCTGGTCGACAACGCCGTCGAGATCGACGACGAGGCCATGGAGTCCTACCTGGGCGGCGAAGAGCCTTCGGTCGAAGTGCTGAAGCGCTGCATCCGCAAGGCCGTGATTTCGGGCGCCTTCTATCCGATCCTCTGCGGCTCGGCCTTCAAGAACAAGGGCGTGCAGCCGCTGCTGGACGCCGTCGTCGACTATCTGCCGTCGCCGGTGGACATCCCCGCCATTCCGGGCATCGACTTCAAGACCGAAGAGCCGACCTCGCGTCAGGCTTCGGACGATGAAGCCCTGTCGGTCCTGGCGTTCAAGATCATGGACGACCCCTTCGTCGGTTCGATCACCTTCTGCCGCATCTACTCGGGCAAGATGGAAACCGGCCAGTCGCTGCTGAACTCGTCGCGCGACAAGCGCGAGCGCGTCGGCCGCATGCTGCTGATGCACTCGAACAACCGTGAAGACATCAAGGAAGCCTACGCCGGCGACATCGTCGCCCTGGCCGGCCTGAAGGAAACCCGCACCGGCGACACCCTGTGTGATCCGCTGAAGTCGCCGGTCATCCTCGAGAAGATGGAATTCCCGGCGCCGGTGATCGAGATCGCCGTCGAGCCCAAGACCAAGGCCGACCAGGAGAAGCTGGGCGTCGCCCTGGCCAAGCTGGCTTCGGAAGATCCGTCCTTCACCGTCTCGACCGACCACGAGTCGGGCCAGACGATCCTGAAGGGCATGGGCGAGCTGCACCTGGACATCAAGATCGACATCCTGAAGCGCACCTACAAGGTCGAAGCGACCATCGGCGCGCCGCAGGTGGCCTATCGCGAATCCATCAGCCGCAAGGCCGAGATCGACTACACCCACAAGAAGCAGACCGGCGGTACGGGCCAGTTCGCCCGCGTCAAGCTGGTGTTCGAGCCGGGCGAGCCGGGTTCGGACTTCGTCTTCGAGTCGGCCATCGTCGGCGGCGCCGTGCCCAAGGAATACATCCCGGGCGTGGAAAAGGGCCTGAAGTCGGCCAAGGACAACGGCCTGCTGGCCGGCTTCCCGGTCATCGACGTCAAGGCGACCCTGATCGACGGCGCCTTCCACGACGTCGACTCCTCGGTGCTGGCGTTTGAAATCGCCTCGCGCGCCGCGTTCCGCGAACTGAAGGAAAAGGGCGGACCGAAGCTGCTCGAGCCGATCATGGCCGTCGAGGTCGTGACCCCGGAAGAGTACCTGGGTTCGATCATCGGCGACCTGAACGGCCGTCGCGGCATGATCCAGGGTCAGGACATGCGCGGCAACGCCGTCGTCGTGAACGCCTTCGTGCCGCTGGCCAACATGTTCGGCTATGTGAACACGCTGCGCGGCATGTCGCAGGGCCGCGCCCAGTTCACCATGCAGTACGACCACTATGAAGCGGTGCCGCAACACGTCGCCGACGAAGTGATCAAGAAGTACGCCTAAGTCCGTCTTTCCGACGGACGCACTTGAAAACGGGGCGGTTTGAGCACAAATCGCCCCATCTATCCCCAAACCCATTTGGACCCCCGTTTTGGGGATTCCAGGAGCTAGAGAATGGCCAAGGAAAAGTTCGAACGCACCAAGCCGCACGTGAACATCGGCACGATCGGTCACGTTGACCACGGCAAGACGACGCTGACGGCGGCGATCTCGATGACGCTGGCGAAGGCCGGCGGCAGCAAGGCGATGAACTACGCCGACATCGACAACGCGCCGGAAGAAAAAGCGCGCGGCATCACGATCAACACGTCGCACGTGGAATATGAGACGGCCAACCGTCACTACGCGCACGTGGACTGCCCGGGCCACGCCGACTACGTGAAGAACATGATCACGGGCGCCGCCCAGATGGACGGCGCGATCCTGGTGTGCTCGGCCGCTGACGGCCCGATGCCGCAGACCCGCGAGCACATCCTGCTGTCGCGTCAGGTCGGCGTTCCGGCTCTGGTCGTGTTCCTGAACAAGGTCGACATGGTCGACGACGAGGAACTGCTGGAGCTGGTCGAAATGGAAGTGCGCGAGCTGCTCAGCTCGTACCAGTTCCCGGGCGACGACATCCCGGTCGTGAAGGGCTCGGCCCTGGCCGCCGTCGAAGACCGCGATCCGCAGATCGGCGAAGAGCGCATCCTGGAGCTGATGGCGGCGGTCGACAGCTACATCCCGCAACCGGAACGCCCGATCGACATGCCGTTCCTGATGCCGGTCGAAGACGTGTTCTCGATCTCGGGCCGCGGCACCGTGGTGACGGGTCGCGTCGAGCGCGGCATCGTCAAGGTCGGTGAAGAAGTCGAAATCGTCGGCATCCGTCCGGTTCAGAAGACGACCTGCACGGGCGTCGAAATGTTCCGCAAGCTGCTGGACCAGGGCCAGGCGGGCGACAACGTGGGCGTGCTGCTGCGCGGCACCAAGCGTGAAGACGTCGAGCGCGGCCAGGTGCTGTGCAAGCCGGGTTCGATCACCCCGCACACCAAGTTCGTGGCTGAAGCCTACATCCTGAACAAGGAAGAAGGCGGCCGTCACACGCCGTTCTTCACGAACTACCGCCCGCAGTTCTACTTCCGCACGACGGACGTGACCGGCATCGTGCGCCTGAAGGAAGGCGTGGAAATGATCATGCCGGGCGACAACGCCGAGCTGGACGTCGAGCTGATCACGCCGATCGCGATGGAAGAGAAGCTGCGCTTCGCCATCCGCGAAGGCGGCCGCACCGTCGGCGCCGGCGTCGTGGCCAAGATCGTCGAGTAATATCGACGTCAGAATGAGCGAGGGCCTCGGCCCTCGCTGGTTCGCCAGTAACGAGTAAGCGTAAGAGTACCGGCCTCAAGCAGCCCGCAAGGGCGTTAGGCCGCAGTAATGGCCTCACGCAGCCCGCAAGGGCGTTAGGCCAAGAGTAAAGCGTAACAGAGCGGCCCCTGGAGCGATCCGGGGGCCGTTTTGCATTCAGCTGTTCGGTTCGCCGGTCGCTGGGTCGGTTTCGGTGCGGCCGGAGTTGCTGCTGCCTTCGGCGCCTTTCGGTTCGGTCGCGGGGCGCGGCGGATGACCGGCCTTATCGGGGCGCTGGTTCTCGTTCTCGGTTTCGCGTGCCTTGGGGCGGGGCGTTGTCATGAGGGACCTCCTGCTAAAGACAATGCCGGGGGCGACAAGAGGCTCCGTTTCTGCGCCAACGCGACTGCGCGCTAACCCCGCCTCAAGAGCTTGGCCTTATCAGGCAGGGATGGAACGGGACTTGCTTTGATCGTTCCGAAGGGAGCGTCATGTCGGGACCACTATCAGTCGAAATCCGCAGCCTGGACGAGCTGACGCCCGATGAGGGCGCACAGTGGAATGACTGGGCGCGCGCGGATCCCGACCTGAGCAGCCCCTATTTCCGTTGGGAGTTCGCGCGCACGGCGGGGGCGATCTGTCCCGGCTCGGCGGTGGCTGTCTTCAAACGGGACGGTCGCGTCGTCGGATATTATCCGCATCAGCGCCGGGGCGGGACGATCCAGCCGCTGGCGGCGCCGATGAACGACTATCACGGGGTCATCGGTCCCAAGGATCAGAAGCCCTCGATGCAGGAAGCGGCGCGCCTGCTGGGCGCACCGCGCTTCGCCGCCGCCGCCTGGATCGGCGAAGCGCCGGAACAGATGCCCCGCCATCACAGCGTCGTCTCGGTCGTGCCGGACGAAGGCGGCTTCGACGCCTGGTACGCGCGGCGCAGGAAAGCCTTTCCGAAATACTTCAAGGACAAGGAGCGTTCGCGGCGGGGGCTGGACGGCGCCTTCAAGACGGTAGAGATCGAGATCGGCCTCCATGATCACGCTCTGCTGGAGCGGCTGATCATCGAAAAGAGCGAGCAGTATCGCCGCACCGGGCTGCATGACATTTTCGCCTGCGGCTGGACCGGTCAGGTCCTGCACGCCCTGATGGACTGCGAGGGCGAAGACGGTTTCGGCGCGTCGATGGCGGTGCTGCGTGTCGATGGCCGCGTGGTGGCGATGGAATATTCCATGCACGCGGGACGTCATTTCCACCTGTGGTTCCCGGTCTATAATCAGGAAGTCGCGCGCTGGTCGCCGGGCATAGTGCTGACGCAGGAGACGATCCGGCTGGGGTCCGAACGGGGTTACCGGATCTTCGACTACGGCGTCGGCGTAGGCGGCTACTACAAGAAATACTACGATGACGGCGGCCTGGTGACCGCCGAAGGCGTCGTGACCCGGCCCGGCGTGTCCAGGGCCCTGTGCGCCACGATGAGCGCCGCTGTCGGCCTGGCGGGCCGTGAGCGGGCGCAGCGTCTGCGCACCAGTACGCGGCGCCGCTGGGCCGTGATCGAGGCGTGTGAAACGAGTTTGACGGGCCGAGCTTCGGGGGCGTTGCGCGCCGCCGTCGACATGTTGCGGAAATAGAGGGCGGCCGGACAGGCCGGTAGAGGAGGAAACGGAATGACGGCTTCCATGACGCGTTATGCGGGTCCGATCAGCCAGGCGGCAGTCCATGCTCATGCCCTGGTCGCCAACGGCTTCGCCGAGGATCAGGCGCTGGCCGAAGTGCTGGACCGGTATCCTGCGGATCTGTTCGACATCAACCTCTACGACTACGACGACGAAGGGCAGGTCAGCCTGCGCACGGGCGCTCGCGGGCGGCTGAACGGGGCGGAACTGCTGGAGGCGATCCAGCAGGGCCGGTTGTGGGTCAATATGCGCGACGTCGAGCGCGGCTGGCCCGAGTTGTGGCAGGCGACAATGGCCGAGTTCGACCGGATCATGGGCGACGCCTATCCGGGCCTGAAGGCGGTCAGCCGCAATGGTCAGCTGATCCTGTCGTCGCCGAAGGCTCGTGTGCCCTATCATTTCGACGCGTCGGGGGTGATCCTGTTCCACATGCGCGGCCGCAAGCGGCTGTTCGTCTTTCCGGGCGATGAGGCGCATCTGCCTGAGCGCAGCATGGAGCAGGTGATCGCGCGGCAGACGACCGAGGAAATCCCCTATGTCCGCGCCTTTGAACAGGACGCCCGGGCGATCGACTTGGAACCCGGGCAGGCGCTGACCTGGCCCTTCTTTGCGCCGCATCGGGTGGAGAATCTGGATCGGTTCTGCGTCTCCCTGTCGGTCGACTTCCAGACCTGGAGTTCGCGACTGAGACGAGGCGCTCTCTATACCAACGCTGTGCTGCGCAGCCGGGGAGGGGCGCCCCGTTCGACCGATCAGATGGGAACGCCTGAACTGGCCGCGCGCTGGGCGGCGTCGGTGTTGCTGAAGAAGACCGGCGCCCTGAAGAGCCGCCTGGAGAACTTCGAGCGTGACTTCGTGCCTGAGGCGGGCGCCGTGGACGGCGCCGGGCGACTGAACGCCGAGCCGGCGGGGGGGCAAGGTTAAAAGGGGTTCATGACCTCGATTTAAACTGACTTTGCGGCGTGGGGCCCTCAGTTTCGTCTGGACACAGAGACAGGGAGAGCTCGCTGATGAAACCCGCCGCTATCGCCGCCGCCTTGGGATCCGCCCTGGCCGCATCCGCCGTTCTGGCGGCTCCGGCGTTCGCCGCCGAAGTGACCATCCGCAATGCGGTGGCGCGTGTGATCGTCATTCCGGAAGACCGCGCGGATGTCGGGGTGGAGATCACCCAGGGTTCAGCCGATCTGCCGGAACTGCGTATCGAGCGTCGCGGCGATCAGGTGCGCATCGACGGAGGCCTGGGTCGTTCGCGCGGCATGGGCTTCAACAGCGGCCTGATCGGTTCGTGCAACAACGGCCGGGCTGACGCTCGCCAGCCCGGCGACGGCGCCACGGTCGAGGTGCGGGGCAAGGGGCGAATCCGGATGGAGGATGCGCCGATGATCGTCCTGCGCACGCCGCGCGACGTGGACGTTAACGGGGGAGGGGCTGTGTTTGGCTCCATCGGGCGCGGCGCCCGCTCGGTCGATCTTGGCTCTGGCGGCTGCGGCTCCTGGACTGTGGCCAACGTCGAAGAAACGCTAGGTGTGGTGATGAGCGGTTCTGGAAATATCCGTACCGGTACATCATCCTCGCTCGATATTTCAGTGAGCGGATCTGGGTCGATTTCGGCGGGCGCGACCAGAGATCTTGACATCTCATCTAGTGGGTCGGGCAATGTTACTGTGGCTAGCATGAATGGGGACGCGGATATTTCAATAAGTGGCTCGGGCGACATATGGATTCGGAACGGGCAAGCATTAAGCTTAGAGGCCGCTATCAATGGATCTGGCAATGTACGCTTTGATGGGACGGCGAGGAGTGTCGAAGCCGCCATCGCGGGGTCAGGCAATGTACGTGTGTCCAAAGTGACCGGTCTAGTGTCGCGAGCTGTTGTGGGGTCAGGCGATTTGCAAATTGGGGGTTGACTTCATCTTGTGAAAGAAAGGGCCTATATCTTGCAAGATATAGGCCCTTTAGACGCGCTTTACGGATGGTCCTAAAATTCTGGAAGTGTGTCCATTTGAATGGGGCCCGCCATTCTCATGCATTCACCATATTGTTGGGTTGCTACATTCATGCATTCCGACCACATTCCTCTTTGTTCAGTAATAGGGAAAAAATAATTGCAAGTATCTATTTTCTGAGTGTAGCTGGACTCGCACGCTTTCTCGCGAGCATTTGCTGAGGCCTCTGCGGTTGTGTGGGAACTGATAATAGTAAACGCGACGATAGCATAAAAGAGCTTCATGTCAGATCCTTGCGCAATGTAAAATCCGCTATTAGCATATCATGGATACGAGAAAACAAAAACCCCGGCGGATCGCTCCGCCGGGGTTTCGTCGTTCCATGCGGCCCTTGCGGACCGCGCAGACGTCTTAGTGGCCGAACAGGGCGGCGACGCCGTTATGCGTGCGGCCCAGGTTGGCGCCGGCTTGGTCGCGGGCTTGCAGACCGCCGCCGAAGCTGTAGCGCATGCCGATCTTGAAGACGTTGGCGTCGACGTCCAGGTCCGAGGACTTGACGTAGTCGTAGCCGCCGAAGACCGAGTACGGCGAATTGGCGAACTGATACTCGGCAGCCACGCCAGCCGACCAGGCGTCCACGTCGCCGGCGCCGATGAAGATGTTGTCGGCGTCGACGTTGGTGTAGGCGGCGCCGCCGCTCAGGCGCAGTTGCGGCGTGGCGTAGAAGGCGGCGTCGCCGGCCACGGTCCAGATGTCGGCGTCAGCAGCCGTGCCGTACGAGACGACGCCCGTCAGGGTGGCGCGGTCCAGGTACTTCTGGCCTTCCAGGCCGAAGGTGTTCAGCGTGGTCGCGCCCAGTTCCGAAGCGCCGTAGAAGCCGCCGAAGCGCATGTCTTCGATCTTCTTCGACAGGTGGACGGCGCCGGCCAGGGTGGTTTCGTCGCCACCGTGCTTGACGTCGGTATAGGCGGCTTCAGCGTTGAAGGTCACGGTCCAGTCGCCGAACACCGACGAGGCGACGGTGCCGTCGATGACGCCGCGGTTCACGTCCGTGCCGTCCACGTCGGCGTAGTTATAGGCGATGCCGGCCGAGCCGATGGCGTCTTGGGCGAAGGCGGGAGCAGCGATCAGGGTCGCGGCGGCGACCGAAGCGAGAAAGACGGTTTTCATTTTTTTGTCCTTATGTACTGCCGCCGGGAAGCTGAGCCGCCCGGCGATGGGCAAGACATAGGTCGCAGTTTCGCCCTTTGCCGTAACAAACATGTCATGGCCTCGTCACATCGGGGGCGATGTTGCCCAAAAGTGACGCATTGAGGCATAAGTGCGTCAGTATACGGCGAGCATTGCGGCGGCGCCTTTCCGGGGCGTTCATATGGCCGCTTTCCGGCCGTAGTCCCTAACAATCAGCCCGTGTTATGTTGCGCCGCATCGTTTCTGGGGGCAGCGCGGGCGGTGAGTCGCAAACCCTGACGGGGCGGGGATTTCCACGCTTGACGGAAACGGAATCGGAGGGCATAAGCGCCCCTCTTGTTGGACCGGCTGTGCACTTTCGGGTGCAGACGCGGTCCGCAGGAACGACCTAAGTTACTGTTCTTTGCAGCTTCTTGGGAACTTACGGCCTTCGCGGGGGACTGCGTGGGCCGCTCGTTTTTGCGGATTTGCGTTTCCTGGGGGCGAGTTTTCGTCTCGGGGCTTCGGTCTTTGAAATGGTTCACAGGGACGCGGCTCCGGCCGCATGGGAATAACAACCGATATGGATCAAAGCATCCGCATCAGGCTCAAGGCCTTCGATCATCGCGTCCTCGACTTTTCGACGCGCGAAATCGTCAACACCGCCAAGCGCACGGGCGCGACCGTTCGTGGTCCGATCCCGCTGCCGACCCTGATCGAAAAGTTCACCGTGAACCGCTCGCCGCACGTCGACAAGAAGTCGCGTGAGCAGTTTGAAATCCGCACGCACAAACGCGTGCTCGACATCGTCGACCCCACCCCGCAGACCGTGGACGCGCTCATGAAGCTCGACCTGTCCGCTGGCGTGGACGTCGAGATCAAGATCTAAGAAAGAAAGAGGCGGGATCCGACATGCGCACGGGCGTGATCGCCAAGAAGCTGGGGATGACCCGCGTGTTCGCCGATGACGGCGCACACGTTCCGGTCACTGTACTCCAGCTCGACGGCTGCCAAGTCGTCGGCCAACGTACCAAGGAGCGCGACGGCTACGTCGCCCTTCAGCTGGGCGCTGGCGTTAAGAAGGCCAAGAACACGGCCAAGGCTCAACGCGAAGTTTTCGCGAAGGCCGAGGTCGAGCCGAAGGCCTATGTGACTGAGTTCCGCGTGGGCGAAGACGCCCTGCTGGACGTGGGCGCCGAACTGTCGGCCGACCACTTCCTCGCGGGTCAGAAGGTCGACATCCAGGGCCATACCATCGGTAAGGGCTTTGCCGGCGCCATGAAGCGCTGGAACTTCGGCGGTCTGCGTGCTTCGCACGGCGTGTCGATTTCGCACCGCTCGCACGGTTCGACCGGCCAGCGTCAGGATCCGGGCAAGGTCTTCAAGGGTAAGAAGATGGCCGGCCACCTGGGCCAGGAAGTCGTCACCACCCAGAACCTGACCGTCGTCCGCGTCGACGCCGAGCGTGGCCTGATCCTGATCAAGGGCGCTGTCCCGGGTCACGACGGCGCCTACGTCAAGATCAGCGACGCCATCAAGAAGGCCCGTCCGTCGGACGCCCCGTTCCCGGGCGCCGTCAAGTCGGCTGCTGCTCAACCCGCTTCGACGCCGGCTGAAGAAGCTCCGGCCGTGGAAGCGACCGAAGGCGGTGAAGCGTAATGAAACTCTCGGTCATCAAACTCGACGGCAAGGCTGCTGGCGACGTTGAGCTGTCGGACGCCGTCTTCGGCATCTCCGACATCCGCGGCGACCTGCTGGCCCGTTACGTCAACTGGCAGCTGGCCAAGCGCCGCGCCGGCACCCACAAGGTTCAAACCCGCAACGAGAACTCTCGTACGGGCAAGAAGATGTACAAGCAGAAGGGCACGGGCGGCGCCCGTCACGGCTCGCGTCGTGCGCCCCAGTTCGTCGGCGGTTCGCCGGCGTTCGGCCCGGTCGTCCGCGACCACGGCTTCTCGCTGCCGAAAAAGGTCCGCGCCCTGGCGCTGAAGCACGCCCTGTCGTCCAAGGTTAAGGCCGGCGATCTGGTCGTTGTCGACAGCGTCTCGGTCAAGGAGCCGAAGACGGCCGCTCTGCGCGAAACCTTCGGCAAGCTGGGCTGGACCAAGGCTCTGATCATCGCGGGTCCGGAAGTCGAAGCCAACTTCGGCCTGGCCGCGCGCAACATCCCGCACATCGACGTGCTGCCGAACGCCGGCCTGAACGTCTATGACATCCTGCGGGCGGACAAACTGGTGCTGACCAAGGCCGCCGTCGAGGCGATCGAGGCCCGCTTCGCTGAGAAGGAAGCCGCATAATGGCCGCCGCTCAACCCACCGCCAAGCACTACGACACCATCCTGGCTCCGGTGATCACCGAGAAGGCCACGATCCTGTCGGAGCAGAACAAGGTCGTGTTCCGCGTCGCCGGCACGGCGACCAAGGACGAGATCGCCGCTGCGGTCGAAAGCCTATTCAAAGTCAACGTCCTCAAGGTCAACACCCTGGTTCAAGAGGGTAAGACCAAGCGCTTCCGGGGCATCCTCGGTCGCCGCGTGGACATCAAGAAAGCGATCGTGACGCTGGCCGATGGTCAGTCGATCGACGTCACGACGGGGCTCTAAGAAGATGGCTCTGAAGCATTACAATCCGACGTCGCCGGGCCGCCGCGCCCTGGTGCTGGTCGACCGCTCCGAGCTGCACAAGGGCCGCCCGGAGAAGTCGCTGACCGAGGGCCTGACCAAGTCGGGCGGCCGTGGTCAGGGCGGTCGTATCGCTGTCCGCTTCCGCGGCGGCGGCGCCAAGAAGCTGTACCGCAAGATCGACTTCAAGCGTCGCAAGTTCGACGTGGTCGGCACGGTCGAGCGTCTGGAATACGACCCGAACCGCACGGCCTTCATCGCTCTGGTGAACTACGCCGACGGCGAGAAGACCTACATCATCGCGCCTCAGCGCCTGCACGCCGGCGACACCATCGTCGCGGGTGAAAAGGTCGACGTGAAGCCGGGCAACGCCATGCCCCTGCGTTCGATGCCGGTCGGCACCATCATCCACAACGTGGAGATGAAGCCGGGCAAGGGCGCTCAGCTGGCCCGTTCGGCCGGCGCCTACGCTCAACTGGTCGGTCGCGACCAGGGCTACGCTCAGATCCGTCTGGGCTCGGGCGAGCTGCGCATGGTTCTGGACTCGTGCCTGGCCGTGGTCGGCGCCGTGTCGAACCCCGAGCACATGAACCAGAACCTGGGCAAGGCCGGTCGCAAGCGTCACATGGGCTGGCGTCCGCACGTTCGCGGCGTCGCCATGAACCCGATCGACCACCCGCATGGTGGTGGTGAAGGCCGGACCTCTGGTGGTCGTACCCCGGTTACGCCGTGGGGCAAGGACACCAAGGGCTCTCGTACCCGCAAGAACAAGGCGACGGATAAGTTCATCATCCGTAGCCGTCACGTGAAGAAGGCTCGCTAAGAATGGCCCGCTCCTCCTGGAAAGGCCCGTTTGTCGACGGGTATCTGCTCAAGAAGGCCGACGCCGCTCAATCGTCGGGCCGCAAGGACGTGATCAAGACCTGGTCGCGCCGCTCCACCATCCTGCCGCAGTTCGTCGGTCTGACGTTCGGCGTCCACAACGGCCAGAAGCATGTGCCGGTGTCGGTCTCCGAAGAAATGGTCGGCATGAAGTTCGGCGAGTTCGCCCCGACCCGGAACTTCCCGGGCCACGCGGCGGACAAGAAGGCCAAGAGGAAGTAATCCATGGCCCAGACCAAGAACCCCCGTCGCGTTGCGACGACCGAGGCCCGCGCCAAGCTGGTCAACGTCCGCATCAGCCCTCAGAAGCTGAACCTGGTGGCCCAATCGATCCGCGGCCTGCCGGTGCAGAAGGCTCTCAACGAGCTGGAATTCAGCCGCAAGCGCATCGCCGGCGACGTCCGCAAGGTCCTGTACTCGGCCGTCTCAAACGCCGAGAACAACCACAACCTCGACATCGACAACCTGGTCGTCGCCGAGGCCTTCGTGGGCAAGAACCTGGTGATGAAGCGTTTCGCGAGCCGTGCTCGCGGCCGCTCGTCGCGCATCCTGAAACCGTTCAGCGAAATCACCATCGTGGTTCGCGAAGCAGGTGAGGCCGCCTGATGGGTCAGAAAATCAATCCGATCGGTCTGCGCCTCGGCGTGAACCGCACGTGGGACAGCCGCTGGTTCGCCGGCGGCGCCGACTACGCCAAACTGCTCCACCAGGACCTGAAGCTGCGCACGTGGCTGAAGGAACGCCTGTCGGCCGCCGGCGTGTCGCGCATCATCATCGAGCGTCCGCACAAGAAGTGCCGCGTGACGATCTACGCTGCCCGTCCGGGTGTCGTGATCGGCAAGAAGGGCGCTGACATCGAGAAGCTGCGCAAGGACATCGCGGCTCGCACCGAAGGCGAAGTTCACCTGAACATCGTCGAGGTCCGCAAGCCGGAGACCGACGCTCAGCTGATCGCCGAGAACATCGCTCAGCAGCTGGAACGCCGTATCGCGTTCCGCCGCGCCATGAAGCGTTCGATGCAGTCGGCCATGCGCCTGGGCGCCAAGGGCGTCCGCATCAACGTCTCGGGCCGTCTGGGCGGCGCCGAAATCGCTCGTATGGAATGGTACCGCGAAGGTCGCGTGCCGCTTCACACGCTGCGCGCCGACATCGACTACGGCTTCTATGAAGCCAAGACGACCTACGGCATCATTGGCGTGAAGGTCTGGGTGTTTAAGGGTGAAGTGCTCGAGCACGACCCGATGGCCCAGGACAAGCGCTGGGCCCAGGAAGCCTCGGGTCCGTCGTCCAACGAAGGCCGTGAGCGCGGCCCCCGCGGTGATCGCGGTCCGCGCCGTGGTCGTGAGGGCTGATAGGCCATGTTGCAACCGAAAAAGACCAAGTACCGCAAGGCCTTCAAGGGCCGCATCCACGGCTCGTCCAAGGGTGGTTTCTCGCTGAACTTCGGCTCCTACGGTCTGAAGGCCGTCGAGCCGGAGCGCATCACGGCGCGTCAGATCGAAGCGGCTCGCCGCGCGATCACCCGTCAGATGAAGCGTCAGGGCCGCGTCTGGATCCGTATCTTCCCCGACGTGCCGGTTTCCGGCAAGCCGGCCGAAGTGCGGATGGGTAAGGGCAAGGG
Source organism: Brevundimonas sp. S1H14 (assembly GCF_047716865.1). Lineage (NCBI taxonomy): Bacteria > Pseudomonadati > Pseudomonadota > Alphaproteobacteria > Caulobacterales > Caulobacteraceae > Brevundimonas > Brevundimonas sp. S1H14. The sequence continues at coordinate 1,372,249 of NZ_CP136679.1, forward strand.
CGCGGTGGACCACTGGGCCGCTCGCGTGGCTCCTGGCCGCATCATGTTCGAAATCGACGGCGTGCCGGACGACGTGGCTCGTGAAGCGCTGCGCCTCGGCGCCGCCAAGCTGCCGATCCGCACCAAGGTGGTCACCCGCCTGGACGCCGGCATCGTTACGGAGCAAGCCGCCTAATGACCAAGATCGCCGATCTCCGGTCGCAAACCGTCGACCAACTGTCCGACGAGCTGCTGAAGCTCAAGAAGGAACAGTTCAACCTGCGCTTCCAGGCCGCCACCGGCCAGATGGAAAAGACCCACCGGGTCTCGGAAGTGCGCAAGGACATCGCTCGCATCTCGACGCTTCTGCGCGAGAAGCGTGCGGCCTCGTAAGGAAACACCGATGCCCAAACGCATTCTTGAAGGCGTGGTCGTCTCCGACAAGGGCGACAAGACCGTCGTCGTGAAGGTCGAGCGCACCCTGCTGCACCCGCTGCTCCGCAAGACGGTTCGTAAGTCCAAGAACTACCACGCCCACGATGAAGCTAACGCTCTCAAAGTCGGCGATATCGCGCGCATCATCGAATGCGCCCCCAAGTCCAAGTTGAAGCGCTGGGAAATCATTTCCCCGTCTTCGGCTTCGTAAGAAGAAGGATCGGATCCCATGATCCAGATGCAAACTAACCTGGAGGTCGCCGATAACTCGGGCGCTCGCCGGGTCATGTGCATCAAGGTGTTGGGCGGCTCCAAGCGCCGCTACGCCTCGATCGGCGACACCATCGTCGCCTCGGTGAAGGAAGCGATTCCGCGCGGCCGCGTGAAGAAGGGCGACGTCGTTCGCGCCATCGTCGTGCGCACCGCCAAGGACATCCAGCGCAAGGACGGCTCTGTCATCCGTTTCGACAAGTCGGCCGCCGTCATCGTCAACAAGCAAAACGAGCCTGTCGGCACCCGTATCTTCGGCCCGGTTCCGCGCGAGCTGCGCGCTAAGAACCACATGAAGATCATCTCGCTGGCTCCGGAGGTCCTGTAACATGGCCGCCAAGATCAAAAAGGGCGACAAGGTCGTCGTCCTGACCGGCAAGGACAAGGGCCGCACCGGCCAGGTGCTGCAGGTCCTGCCGACCGAGAACCGCGTCGTCGTGCAAGGCGTCAACATGGTCCAGCGCCACACGCGCCCGACCCAGGCTGACCCGCAAGGCGGCATCAAGCACAAGGAAGCCTCGCTTCACCTGTCGAACGTCGCGATCGCCGACGCCAACGGCAAGGCGACCCGCGTGGGCTTCAAGGTCGAGGGGGACAAGAAGGTCCGCTTCGCCAAGTCGACGGGAGACGTCATCTGATGGCCGACACCAAGTACACGCCGCGTCTCAAGACCGACTATCAGGACCGCATCCGCGGCGCCCTGAAGGAAAAGTTCGGCTACACGAACGAGATGCAGATCCCCAAGCTGGACAAGATCGTCCTGAACATGGGCATCGGTGAAGCCGTCGCGGACTCCAAGAAGGCCACTGCGGCCCTCAAGGACCTGACGGCCATCGCCGGTCAGAAGGCCGTGCCGACCAAGGCTCGTAACTCCATCGCCGGCTTCAAGCTGCGCGAAGGCATGATCATCGGCGGGAAGGTCACTCTGCGTGGCGCCCAGATGTACGAGTTCCTGGACCGCTTCATCACGATCGCCCTGCCGCGCGTGAAGGACTTCCGTGGCCTGAAGGGCACCTCGTTCGACGGTCGCGGCAACTACGCCACGGGTCTGAAGGAGCACATCGTGTTCCCCGAGATCAACTACGACCAGATCGACCAGATGTGGGGCATGGACATCATCGTCTGCACCACGGCCAAGACCGATGAGGAAGCCAAGGCTCTCCTCACCGAGTTCAAGTTCCCGTTCGTGAACTGAGCGGGAAGGGAAGAGAACAATGGCTAAGAAAAGCGCCGTAAACCGCAACGAAGCCGTCAAGGCCCTGGTTGCGAAGTATGCCGCGAAGCGGGACGCCCTGAAGGCTATCGCCAACGACGAGAGCCTGCCGCTTGAGGAGCGTTTCGATGCGCGCCTGAAGCTGGCGGCCCTGCCGCGCAACTCGGCCCCGAGCCGTATCCGCAACCGTTGCGAAGTGACGGGCCGTCCGCGGGCTTATTACCGCAAGCTCAAGATGAGCCGTGTCGCCCTGCGTGAGCTGGGCAACATGGGTCAGATCCCCGGCCTGACGAAGTCGAGCTGGTAAGGGGAGCGAACAGACATGATGATCAACGATCCCCTGAGCGACATGATCGCTCGCATCAAGAACGCGGCCACCCGCAAGCGTTCGTCGGTGCTCACCCCGGCTTCCCGCCTGCGCCAGCGCGTCCTGGACGTGCTGCAGGACGAGGGCTACATCCGCGGCTATTCGCTGGTTCAGAACCCCGGCGAGTTCCCGCAGTTCGAGATCGAGCTGAAGTACTTCGACGGCCAGCCGGTGATCGCCGAGATCGCCCGCGTGTCGAAGCCCGGCCGTCGCGTCTATTCGGCCATCGGCGATCTGAAGCCGGTCAAGAACGGCCTCGGCATCTCGATCCTTTCGACTTCGAAGGGCGTCATGTCCGACGCCGCCGCCCGCGACGCTAACGTCGGCGGCGAAGTCCTCTGCAGGGTCTACTGATATGTCTCGTATCGGCAAGAAAACCATCGCTGTGCCGAAGGGCGTGACCGTCACGCTCAACGGCCAGGACATCACCGTGAAGGGTCCGAAGGGCGAACGCTCCTGGACCGTCGCCGAAGAGATCGAAGTCAAGCAGGAAGGCGACGAACTGTCGCTGACCCCGCGTTCGGACACGCAGCGCGCCAAGGCCATGTGGGGCCTGTCGCGCACCCTGGTCGCCAACATGGTGACGGGCGTGACCGAAGGCTTCGAGAAGACCCTGGAACTGGTCGGCGTCGGTTACCGCGCCGCCCTGAAGGGCAAGGATCTCTCGCTGCAGCTCGGCTTCTCGCACGACGTCGACATCGCTCCGCCGGAAGGCGTCACCTTCGCTGTGCCGAAGCAGACCGAGATCAAGATCTCGGGCGCCGACAAGCAGGTCGTTGGTGAAATCGCCGCAGTCATCCGCAAGATGCGTCCGCCGGAGCCGTATAAGGGCAAGGGCGTGCGCTATCAGGGCGAATTCGTCCGGCGCAAGGAAGGCAAGAAGAAGTAAGTCATGGCTCTCTCTCTTCAACAACAAGCCAAGCGCCGCGCCGAGCGCACTCGCCGCCGCCTGAAGGCTGTCGCCAACGGTCGCCTGCGTCTGTCGGTTCACCGTTCGGACAAGAACATCTCGGCCCAGATCATCGACGACGCCCAGGGCGTCACGGTGGCCTCCGCCTCGTCGCTGGAAGGCGGCAAGGGGTCCAAGGGTTCGGACGTCGCAGCCGCTGCCAAGATCGGCAAGCTGATCGCCGAGCGCGCCATCGAGAAGGGCGTCACCGACGTCGTCTTCGATCGTGGCGGCTACATCTATCACGGCCGGGTCAAGGCGCTGGCGGAAGCCGCGCGCGAAGCCGGCCTGAACTTCTAAGGGAACGGCAAGCATGGCTCGTGAACCCCAACGCGGCGGCGGCGACCGCAACCGTCGCGACAACCGCAACGCTCCCGTTGATGGTCCGGATTCGGACATCGTCGAGAAGCTGGTGCACATCAACCGCGTCGCCGCCACCGTCAAAGGCGGCCGCCGGTTCTCGTTCGCGGCCCTGATGGTCGTCGGCGACGGCAAGGGCCGCGTCGGCTTCGGTCATGGCAAGGCGCGCGAAGTGCCGGAAGCCATCCGCAAGGCGACCGAAGAAGCCAAGAAGACCATGATCAAGGTTCCGCTGCGCGAGAACCGCACCCTGCACCACGACGGCAACGGCCGTTGGGGCGCTGGCAAGATCATGATGCGTGCGGCGCCTCCGGGCACCGGCGTCATCGCGGGCGGTCCGATGCGTGCAGTCCTCGAAACCCTCGGCGTCCAGGACGTCGTGGGCAAGTCGACCGGCTCGTCGAACCCCTACAACATGATCCGCGCCACCTTCGAAGCTCTGAAGGTCCAGTCGTCGCCGCGCCAGATCGCCTCCAAGCGGGGCAAGAAGGTGTCCGACCTGATGGGCCGCCGCAATGACGGCGCTTCGGCGCCGGAAGCCGTGGAGGGCTGATAGATGGCCAAGACCGAAAAGAAGACTGTGACCGTCCGTCAGACGGCGAGCCCGATCCGCCGCAAGGGCGATCAGCGCGCCACCCTGGTGGGCCTGGGTCTCAACCAGATCGGCCGTGAGTCGACCCTGGAAGACACCCCCTCCGTCCGTGGGATGATCGCCAAGGTCGCCCACATGGTGGAAGTGGTCGAGAAATAAGACGCTTCGCCCTCTCCCGTTCGCGGGGGAGGGCGTTTCGCTTTATGAAGAAGCATCTTGCGATGCAGACGCGGGTCGCTTAATCAGCGACCCTTCAATTTTTACAACGCCGAGTCAGGACCGCCTGGCGGACCTGGCGCTAGAACCCGAAAGGATCAGGCAATGAAACTGAACGAAATCCGCGACAACGAAGGCGCAACCAAGAAGCGCATGCGCGTCGGCCGTGGCCCGGGCTCGGGCAAGGGCAAGACCGCTGGTCGCGGCGTCAAGGGCCAGAACTCGCGTTCGGGCGGCGGCAAGGTCGGCTTCGAAGGCGGCCAGATGCCGCTGTACATGCGTATGCCGAAGCGCGGCTTTAACGTGCCGAACGCGCCGAAGCTGGCTGAAGTCAACCTGTGGCGCCTGCAAGAGGCCATCGACGGCGGCAAGCTGGACGCCAAGGCCGAGATCAACGGCGCGGCCCTGGTCGCCGCCGGCGTGATCCGCCGCGTCAAGGACGGCGTGCGCGTCCTGGGCGAAGGCGAGCTGAAGGCCAAGCTGAACCTGGTGGTCTGGTCGGCCTCGGCCGGCGCCATTAAGGCGGTGGAAGCCGCCGGCGGTTCGGTCAAGCAGGAGCGCATCGAAGCTGAAGCCAAGGCTGCGGCCCGTCTCGAGAAGCGCAATGCGGCTCGCGGCAAGGCTCCGGCGCCGAAGGCTCCGCTGGGCGACGCCAACAAGATCTCGGCTCGCGCCAAGCGCGCCGCGGCCAAGGCCTAAATCCGATATCGTCATCCCGACGGGGGCGCGGCTCTCGCGCCTTCGCCGGGAAGGTCCGGAACGGGATGACGATTTTCCGAAAGCGGCCCTCGCAAGAGCGCCGCTTTCCGCCTATCTGAGCACGGGCATGACTAATGGTGACCGTGTGGGGAGCGCCTGATGGCTTCGGCCGCTGAACAACTTGCTGCCAATATGAACATCGGCTCGTTCGCGAAAGCGACCGAGCTGCACAAGCGCCTGCTGTTCACGCTGGGCGCGCTGCTGGTCTATCGGATCGGCACCTATGTTCCGATCCCCGGGATCAATGGCGAGGCCTTCCTGGCCTTCTTCCAGAATCCGGATGGCCAACGCGGCATCCTGGACATGTTCAACATGTTCTCGGGCGGCGCCGTCGAGCGCATGGCCGTGTTCGCGCTGAACGTGATGCCCTACATCTCGGCGTCGATCATCGTCCAGCTGATGGGCGCGGTCTATCCGCCGTGGGAGAAGCTGAAGAAGGAAGGCGGCGAGTCGGGCCGCAAGCAGCTGAACCAGTACACCCGCTATCTGACGGTGTTCCTGGCCCTGGCCCAGTCCTTCGGCATCGCGGTGGGCCTGAACGCCCAGCCCGGCCTGATCGACCAGCCCGGTCTGTTCTTCATCATTTCGACGGTCACGGTCCTGACCGGCGGCACCATGTTCCTGATGTGGCTGGGCGAGCAGGTGACGGCGCGCGGCGTCGGCAACGGCATCTCCCTGATCATCTTCGCGGGCATTGTGGCGGTTCTGCCGTCGACGGTGGCGCGGATGCTGGGCCTGGCCCAGCAGGGCCAGATGTCGGCCTTCACCCTGTTCTTCATCGCCATCATGGCGGTGGCGGTCATCGTCTTCATCGTCTTTATGGAGCGCGCCCAGCGCCGTCTTCTGATCCAGTATCCGAAGCGCCAGGAAGGCAACCGCATGACCGGCGGCGAGCGCAGCTTCCTGCCGCTGAAGGTCAACACCGCCGGCGTGATCCCGGCCATCTTCGCTTCGTCGCTGCTGATGCTGCCGACGACGGTGGCTCAGTTCACGGCGAACGCGAATCTGCCGGAATGGATGAGTTGGCTGCCGCTGGTGACGGCGCAGCTGACGCACGGCAAGCCCGTCTTCATGGTGCTGTACGCCGTCCTGATCATCTTCTTCTGCTTCTTCTACACCTCGATCACCTTCAACCCCGAGGACACGGCCGAGAACCTGCGCAAATACGGCGGCTTCCTGCCGGGCATCCGTCCGGGCAAGCGCACGGCCGAGTATCTGGACTATGTCCTGACGCGCCTGACGGTGATCGGCGCCGCCTATATCACCGCCGTCTGTCTGCTGCCGGAGTTCCTGGTCAGCAGCCTGGGGAACAGCCTGTACTTTGGCGGAACGTCTATCTTGATCGTGGTCTCGGTGACGATGGACACTGTCGCCCAGATTCAGTCGCACCTGCTGGCTCACCAGTATGAGGGGCTGATCAAGAAGGCCAAGTTGCGCGGCCGTGGCCGGGGCGGTTCCGCTCCTGCCCGTCGCTGATCGGGTAGGGGGCCCGAAGACATAATGAACCTGATCCTGTTCGGGCCGCCTGCGGCCGGCAAGGGCACCCAGGCCAAGCGGCTGGTCGAGGGGCGGGGCATGGTCCAGCTCTCGACCGGCGACATGCTGCGCGCGGCGATCGCTTCCGGCTCCGAGCTGGGGCTGAAGGTCAAGGACGTGCTGGCGCGCGGCGACCTCGTCACCGACGAGATCGTCATCGCCCTGATCGAAGCCCGTCTGCCGGAGGCCGAGGCCGCCGGCGGCGCCATCTTTGACGGCTTCCCCCGCACGGTGGCTCAGGCTGAAGCATTGGACGCCATGCTGGCCAAGCGCGGCGCCAAGATCGACAGCGTCATCCGCCTGAAGGTGGACGACGCCGCCCTGACGGATCGGATCGGCAAGCGGTTCGCCGAGCAGGGCCGTGCAGACGACAATCCCGAGACCTTCAAGGACCGTCTGGCCGTCTACAACCGCCAGACCGCGCCGCTGCTTCCCTACTATGAAGGCCAGGGCAAGCTGACCGAGGTGGACGGCATGGGCGATATCGCCGCCGTGGCCGCCGCTATCGACGCAGCGCTGGACGCCTGATCAGGCGCGCGGTCTGATCTCCTCGACTTCTGAAGCGTTAGCGTTCGGAAGCCTGTGCGGGAGAGGCGGTTGCGACCGGAACGAATGAAACAATGGCGCTGGGGCGCAGCGGGGCTTGTGGCTCTTCTGCACCTCGGCGCCTTTGTGCTTTTGGGCGTAGGGCGGCCCGAGACGACCCTGGACGCGCCGCCGCCGCTTATCATTGTCGACCTGATTCCGTTTGAACGTCCCGAGCCGCCTCCGCCCCCGCCTGCGGAACCGGCAGTCACGCAAGGGGGCGGAGCGCCCGCCGCCGCCTCAAGCGTGCGCCCCCCGCGCCCGCGTCCGGCGCCGCCTCCGCCCGAAGTCGTCGCGCCCCCGCGTCCCGCTCATGAACAGCCACTGGTCGTCGGCGCGGCGCCAGAGCCCGGTCCGACGCCGGGTCAGGGCCAGGGCGGGCAGGGGACGGGCAGCGGCGGGGGCAGCGGTTCCGGCGTCGGCCCCGGCGAGGGCGACGGCCCGCCGCGCATCATCCGCGGCCCGACGGTGGGCGAACTGCGGGCCCTGCATCCGCGCGAAGCCTTCCGCCAGCGGAGGGGCGGGCAGGCGACGCTGGCCTGTCGGGTTCGGCTGGACACCACCCTGAGCGACTGCCGCCTGGTGGACGAAACGCCGCCGGGGATGGGATTCGGTCAGGCGGCCCTTGCGGCCTCACGATATTTCCGCTTTCGTCCTCCGACGCAGAACGGAGCGCCGATTGATGGTCGAGAGGTCCGGGTGGGGGTCGAATGGCCCTGAACCATCCTGCTCACGGCGCTTGCCCGTTGACGCATCGGGAATCCCCTGTATAAGGGCGGACTTCCGCGAAGGGCGTACACGCTCCTGGTCTGTTGACCGGAGCGGTTTCTGCGTCTGATTAACGCGTACTTGGAGAATTTCGTGGCCCGTATCGCAGGCGTCAACATTCCGACCAACAAGCGCGTTGAAATCGCGCTTCAGTACATCCACGGCATTGGCGCGCACAACGCCAAGGAGATCACGGCCAAGATCGGCATCGAGCCGGCTCGCCGCGTGAACCAGCTGACCGACGCGGAGATCCTGCAGATCCGCGAAGCCATCGACCGCGACTACACCGTCGAAGGCGACCTGCGTCGCGAGACGTCGATGAACATCAAGCGTCTGATGGACCTGGCCTGCTATCGCGGCCTGCGTCACCGTAAGGGCCTGCCGGTCCGCGGCCAGCGCACTCACACCAACGCTCGCACCCGCAAGGGTCCGGCCAAGCCGATCGCCGGCAAGAAGAAGTAAGAGAGAGGCCTGACCGATGGCTAAGGAACCGGGTCGCGTTAAGCGCCGCGAACGTAAGAACATCACCTCGGGCGTCGCCCACGTGAATGCTTCGTTCAACAACACCATGGTGACCATCACCGACGCTCAAGGGAATGCGATTTCCTGGTCGTCGGCCGGCCACATGGGCTTCAAGGGCTCGCGCAAGTCGACGCCGTACGCCGCTCAGATGGCTGCGGAAGACGCTGGCAAGAAGGCCGCCGAGCACGGCGTCAAGACGCTGGAAGTGAACGTCTCGGGTCCGGGGTCGGGCCGTGAGTCGGCCCTGCGCGCCCTGCAGGCCGTCGGCATGACGATCACGACCATCCGCGACGTGACGCCGATGCCGCACAACGGCTGCCGTCCGCCCAAGCGCCGTCGCGTCTAAGGTTCACGCCGCCTACCCCTTCTCCCGGCGGCTCCTGTTGTCCTGAACGTGAGGACACGGAGCCGTCGAAACCCGTTCGAGGGACTTTATGATCGAAAGAAACTGGCAAGAGCTGATCCGTCCCGAGAAACCGCAAGTCGAGGGCGGGTCTGACCCGCAGCACAAGGCGCGTCTGATCGCCGAACCTCTCGAGCGCGGTTTCGGTGTGACGCTCGGCAACGCGCTTCGTCGCGTTCTGCTGTCTTCGCTTCAAGGCGCGGCGGTCACGGCCATTCAGATCGACGGCGTTGTTCACGAGTTCTCGTCGCTGGAAGGCGTTCGCGAGGACGTCGTCGACATCGTTCTGAACATCAAGCAACTGGCCCTGCGCATGCACGCAGAAGGTCCGAAGCGGATGACCCTGCGCGCCACGGGCCCTGGCCCGGTGACTGCGGCTCAGATCGAACTGCCGGCCGATATCGAGGTGCTGAACCCGGATCACGTGATCTGCACCCTGGACGACGGCGCTTCGGTCCGCATGGAACTGACGGTCCAGAACGGCAAGGGCTACGTCGCCGCCGAACTGAACCGCCCGGAAGACGCTCCGATCGGCCTGATCGCCGTCGACGCCCTGTATTCGCCGGTGAAGCGCGTCGCCTATCGCGTCGAGCCGACCCGTCAGGGCCAGTCGCTGGACTACGACAAGCTGATCCTGGAAGTTGAAACCAACGGCGCCGTCTCGCCGGTTGACGCCGTGGCCTACGCCGCGCGCATCCTGCAAGACCAGCTGCAGATCTTCATCACCTTCGATGAGCCGACGAAGGCTGTCGAGCAGTCGGACGGCAAGCCCGAACTGCCCTTCAACCCGGCCCTGCTGAAGAAGGTGGACGAGCTGGAGCTGTCGGTCCGTTCGGCCAACTGCCTGAAGAACGACAACATCGTCTACATCGGCGACCTGATCCAGAAGACCGAGGGCGAAATGCTTCGCACCCCGAACTTCGGCCGCAAGTCGTTGAACGAAATCAAGGAAGTTCTGGCGTCCATGAGCCTGAGCCTCGGCATGGATGTGCCGAACTGGCCGCCGGAAAACATCGAAGATCTGGCCAAGAAGTTCGACGACCAGATCTGATCATTAACCCCTCCGCCCAGGTCCCGCGTGGATCGGTTGGGGCGGTTAGAATGAGAGGCCCCAGGTCTCGTCCGCCAAGTAGGGACGAGAAACCAGGGTCGAGTAGGAGAGACCCCGATGCGCCACGGCGCCGCCTATCGTAAGCTCGGCCGTACGGTCAGCCACCGCCAGGCCATGTTCGCCAACATGGCCGCCTCGCTGATCAAGCACGAGCAGATCACGACCACCCTGCCCAAGGCGAAGGAACTGCGTCCGTTCGTCGAGAAGCTGGTCACCCTGGCCAAGAAGGGCGACCTGCACGCCCGTCGTCAGGCCATCAGCGCCGTTCGCGACGTGCCGCAGGTCGGCAAGCTGTTCGACACGCTGGCTCCGCGTTACGCCGAGCGTAACGGCGGCTACATCCGCATCATGAAGGCGGGCTTCCGTCACGGCGACAACGCTGCGATGGCCGTCATCGAGTTCGTGGATCGCGACGTCGAGGCCAAGGGCAAGGACTCCGGTCCGGTCTTCGCCATCGAGGGCGACGACGAGGCCTGATTTCAGGCTTTACTGTTGAAATGTCGAAAGGGCGGCCGGAGCGATCCGGCCGCCCTTTCTTTTTGCCTCCGCCGTGGCTTGGCTGTGGGTAATCCTCGTCGCAGGCCTTTTCAGGCTGCGGGTAAATTGCGTCCGGGCCGCGAAGACGCCAAGCTGTCGCCAAGCCTCGCAGAAGGCTGAGAGTGAACGCATCAGGAGATCCCATGACCCGTCCGCCCGCCGTGCTTGCGGCCAGTTTGGCTTTTTGGGCCCTGTCTTCCGTCAGCGCCCTGGCGCTGGAGGCCGGTTCGGCCCCGGCGGCGATAGTCGCCCAGGCCGCCCCCGCCCGCACCCTCACCACCCCGCTGGAGGCGTTCGGCCATGAGGTGGGGGCGGACTATCATCTGATCACCTACACCCAGTTCGAGCGCTATCTGCACACCCTGGCCGGCCAGTCGGACCGGATGAAGCTGTTGGAGATCGGCAAGTCCTCGGAAGGGCGGACGCAGTACCTCTCGGTCGTTTCCTCGCCGCAGAACCTGGCGAACATCGACCGCTATCAGGAGATCGCGCGGCGCCTGGCCAAGGCCGAGGGCGTCAGCGAGGACGAGGCCCGCGCCCTGGCCGCCGAGGGCAAGGCCGTGGTGTGGATCGACGGCGGCCTGCACTCCACCGAAACCGTGCCGCCCCAGGCCCTGATCGCCGCCTTGTATGAATGGCTGACCGCCGAGGACGCCGAGGCCAGGCGCATCCTGGACGACGTGGTCATCCTGTTCGCGCCGATGAACCCGGACGGATGGGAGCTGGTCTCGACCTGGTATATGCGTAACGCGGACCCGCTGAAGCGCGAATACGCGTCTATTCCCCGCCTGTATCAGAAGTACGTCGGTCACGATAACAACCGCGACTACTACCTGTCGGCGATGACCGAGACGACCAACGTCAATCGGCAGTTCTTCCGCGAGTGGTTCCCGCAGATCATCTACAACCACCACCAGACGGCGCCGGCGGGGACCGTGGTCTTCATGCCGCCGTTCCGCGACCCCTTCAACTACAACTACGATCCGCTGGTCATGAGCACCCTGTCCGAGGTCGGGGCCGCCATGCACAGCCGCCTGATCGAGGAGGGCAAGCCCGGCTCGACCATGCGCAGCGGGGCCAACTATTCGACATGGAACAACGGGATGGAGCGCTCCGTCACCTATTTCCACAATGCGGTCGGCCTGCTGACCGAGATCACCGGCCATCCGACCCCCAGCCAGATCAGCCTGATCCCGGACAACCAGTTGCCGCGCAACGACCTGCCCCTGCCGGTGGCGCCCCAGACCTGGCGTTTCGCCCAGTCGATTGAGTACTCGCAATCGATCAATCGGGCGGTGCTGAACTACGCCTCGCGCAACAAGGATCGGGTGCTGTTCAACATCTGGCGCATGGGGCAAAACGCCATCGACAAGGGGAATGCCGACACCTGGCGGGTCACGCCCTCGGCGATCGACGCCCTGAACGCAGCGGCGGGCGAGAACGCTCGCCGAGTCGATCCGGCGCTGTATGAAAGCGTGTTGCGCGACCCGGCCCGGCGCGATCCGCGCGGCTATGTCATCCCGGCGGATCAGGCCGACCTGCCCACCGCCGTCGCCTTCCTCAACAGCCTGATCAAGACCGGCGTGGATGTGGATCGCGCCACCCAGGCCTTCACCGTGGGCGGCAAGACCTATCCGGCGGGCTCCTATGTGGTGAAGACGGCCCAGGCCTATCGCCCGCACGTCCTGGACATGTTCGAGCCGCAGGACCACCCGCACGACCTGCAGTATCCGGGCGGCCCGCCCAAACTGCCCTATGACGCCACCGGCTACACCCTGGCCATGCAGATGGGCGTGCAGTTCGACCGCATCCTGGACGGCTTCGAGGCGCCGACCGAACGCGTCGCCGACGTCATGGCCCCGCCGCCGGGCCGGATCGAGGGATCGGGCCGGGCGGGCTGGCTGATCGATCATGCGCCCGTCAACGGCTACATCCTGACCAACCGCCTGCTGGCGGCGGGTCTGCCCGTCTACTGGCAGGAGGGCGAGACCCGCGCCGGTCGCGCGACCCTGCCGCCCGGCGCCCTGTGGATTCCGGCCGACGACAAGGCCCGCCCGATTGTCGAGGCGGCCGTGCGCGACCTGGGCCTGACCGCCCACGCGGTCGCCCGCGCGCCGGGCGGCGAGCAGATCGCCCTGAAGCCGGTGCGCATCGGCCTGGTCGACCGCTACGGCGGCTCCATGGCCTCGGGCTGGACCCAGTGGATGCTGGAGCAGTTCGAATATCCGTTCGAGGTGGTCTACCCGCAGCGCCTCGACGCAGGCGACCTGAACAAGGATTTCGACGTCCTGGTCTTCGCCTCGGACATGATCCCGGCCGACCTGTCCGCCGCCGCCCAGCGCCCGCAGCCGGCGCCCGAGAGCATCCCCGCCGAATACCGCGGCTGGCTGGGCCACATCACCGCCGAGACGACCGTGCCCCAGCTGGACGCCTTTGCACGGGCGGGCGGCAGCGTCGTCACCATCGGCTCGGCCCACCGCCTGGCCGCCGCCATGGGCGCGCCGGTGCAGGACGTGCTGACGGGCGCCGACGGCAAGCCCCTGGCCTCGACCGACTTCTTCATCCCCGGCGCGGTGATGCAGACCGAGGTCGACAACAGCCGCCCCCTGACCTTCGGCGCCCCGCGTCAGATGAACGTCTTCTTCAACCGCAACACGGGCTTCCGCCATGCGGGCGAAGGGGCCGGCCTGGTGCGCTATCCGCAACAGGTCGCCGTCTCCAGCGGCTGGGCGATCGGCCCGGAGAGGCTGTCGGGCGCCGACGCCGTGCTGGACCTGCAGCACAGCCAGGGCCGGGTCATCGTTCTGGGTCCCGATGTGGTGAACCGCGCCCAGGCGCGGGCGTCGTCGCGACTGCTGTTCAACGCCCTGTTCTACGGCCCCGCTGCAAGCCGCGCTAAGGACTAAGCGCGGCGCTCAGGCGTAAAAATGAAAAGGCCGCCCGGCGTCTGCGGGGCGGCCTTTTTGCTGCGGGAAGCGTCGGGATCAGCTTTCGGAGGCGTCGGCCTGCGCCGCCTTCGCGGCCCGGCTGCGGCCATAGATGAAGTAGACGGCGAGGCCGACAAGGTTCCAGACCACGAACCAGATCTGTGTCTTCTGCGGCAGGCTGGCGAGCAGGTACAGACAGCCCGCGATGGCGACGGGACCAACGAACCAGCCCAGCGGCGTGCGGAAGCCGCGCGCCATGTCCGGCGCGCGACGACGCAGGATCAACATGCACAGGGCCACGGCGCTGAACGCCACCAGAGTGCCGGCGTTGGCGAGGGCGACGATTTCGTCCAGCGGGAAGAACAGGGCGATGGTTCCCACCACGCAGGCGGTGAACATGGTGATGCGCACCGGGGCGCCGCCCCTGGAGACGCGGGCCAGGCCGCGCGGCAGCAGGCCGTCGCGCGCCATGACGAAGAAGATGCGGCTCTGGCCGTAGAAGAAGGCCAGGATCACCGTGGGCAGGGTCAGGACCGCCGTGACCGCCAGGAAATGAGCGGCGCCGGGCTGGCTGATCTCGCGCAGGATCAGGGCCAGCGGCTCGGGGCTGTTGGCGAAGCGGGTGAAGGGTGTCGCCCCCAGGGCGACGGTGGCGATGATGGTGTAGATGGCCGCGCAGGCCAGCATGGAGCCGATGATCCCAATCGCCAGGTCGCGCTTGGGATTGCGCGTTTCCTCGGCCGCCGTGGCGATGGCGTCGAAACCGTAGAAGGCCGAGAAGATGATGGCCGCCGCCGCCATGACCCCGCGCTCGACGCCGTCAGGCCCCATGTGACGGGCGAAACCATAGGGGCTGAAGGGCTCCAGGTTGGCGGCGTTGAAGTGAGGCAGGGCGAACCAGACGAACAGGGCCAGGGCCGACAGCTTCACCGCCACCAGGATCAGGTTCAGCGTCGCGCTTTTCTTGGCGCCCGTCAGCAGCAGGGCGGCCACGACGACGATGATGAAGAGGGCGGGCACGTTGGCGATTCCGCCCGCGTGCGGCCCCTGCATCAGGGCCATCGGCAGGCCCAGCCAGTCATGCAGCAGAGGGGCAGCATAGCCTGCCCAACTGACGGCCACGGCGCTGACCACAAGGCTGTATTCCAGGATCAGGCTCCAGCCGATGACCCAACCTGCCATCTGGCCCAGCACTACGCGCGAATAGGTATAGGCGCTGCCCGACGCCGTCACCGTGCTGGCCATCTCTGCGTAGCACATGGCGGCGCAGGCGCAGACGAAACCGGCGATCAGGAAGGACAGCAGGACGGCGGGGCCCGCCTTGTCCGCGCCGATGCCGATCAGGGTCAGGATGCCGGTGCCGACGATGGCGCCTACGCCCATCGCCACCAGATGCGGCCAGCTCAGGCTGCGAGCGAGGCTTTGGGGGCCCGGTTCTGGATTGGAGCGCGGTAGCGCGTCTGGGCCGCCCATCGGTGGCTCCTGTCTGGGGAAGGTCATGAAGCCAGCGGGTTTGCGGTGGATGCCGCGGCAATACAAGGGGCTCGGGCGCGCCAGCGGACGACCCGTCCGGATTTCTGATCCGATGGCGGAATTTTCGTCACGGTTTCACCGTTGAAACGGCACGAAAACGAGGCCGATCCGTCACCGGCACGCGCAAGCTTCCATCGCGCTTTTCTCTATCCCTCCCCATCGGGCAGGAGGGGTCCGATGTCATTACCGGTCGGTATGGCCGTCCCCCCGCCGCAGATTTTTGATCAATCGGTGGAACGACGATGAACAGCAGCTTCAAGACCCTGCTCGTGGTGGCGGCCAGCACCCTGGCTCTGGCGGCCTGCGGCGGCTCGGCCGAGGTGGCTTCGCCCGGCGAGGGCGACTTCGGCAATGGCGGCGGCAATGGCGGCGGTAACGGCAACGGCAATGGCGGCAACGGCCAGGCGGCGGCGGACTGCCCCGCTGGTTTCGCCAACGTCGGCACCATGGCCAACGGCACGTTGCGCAACTGTCAGCTGCCGCAGCAGATCAACGGCCCGCTGACCGTGCCGCTGCGCGCCGGCACCATCTATTCGATTTCGGGCCGCACGGCCGTCGGCGTGGACGGCGGCGTCGACGCCTCGGCCAACACCGGCACTCAGGGCGTACTGACGGTCGAGGCGGGCGTGACCATCTTCGCCTCGGGCGGCGGCGACTATCTGCTGATCAACCGCGGCTCGCAGATCTACGCGGAAGGCACGGCCTCGCAGCCGATCATCTTCACCAGCCGCCAGAACGTCGAAGGCGCGACGAACGAGAACTCGCACGGTCAATGGGGCGGCATCGTCATCGCCGGCCGCGCGCCTCAGGCCAACTGCCAGCTGACCGCACCGGTCACCTGCACCGGCCAGGTCGAGGGCACCAACGCCTTCTATGGCGGCGGCAACGCCAACGACAACTCGGGGCGTCTGCGTTACGTGCAGATCCGTTATTCGGGCTTTGAAATCTCGACCGGCAACGAACTGCAGGCTCTGACCCTGGCGGGCGTCGGCGCGGGCACTGTCATCGAATACGTCCAGTCCTACAACTCGTCGGACGACGGCATCGAAATCTTCGGCGGCAACGTCAACCTGAGCCGCATCGTCATCAACGGCGCTGACGACGATGGCTTCGACACCGACACCGGCTGGCGCGGCGGCGCCCAGTTCGGCATCGTGACCCAGCGCGCTCCGAATGCGACCAGCCGCTCGGCCGGTTTCGAGTTCTCGGCCGCCCCGGCCTCGACGCCTCTGGCCCAGCGCTACAACTCCCAGCCCAAGATCGCCAACTGGACCCTGGTGGGCCGCAACTCGCCGACCGACGCCCACACCGTCGCCCACTTCGACACGGGCGTGAAGGCCACCGTCGTCAACTCGGTCTTCACCAGCGTGGCGGGTTCCGCAGCCGGTTGCCTGGACATTGCGGACGCCGACACCGCCAGCGTGAACCCGGTGTTCAACTCGGTCTTCATGTCCTGCGGCATTCCCTACCGCGCCAGCGGCGCTGCGCGTTCGGAGCCAATCTTCACGGCCGGTTCGAACAACACGGTCAAGGGAACCTCGACCCTGACCGCGCCGACCTCGGGCGTCACCATCACCAATCAGGTTCTGACCTTCATCAACGGCGCCAATGAAACCGCCGTGACCCCGGTCAAGGCCTCGGGCGTGCATCCCTTCTTTGTCGATACCGACTATATCGGCGCCGTGAAGAACGCCTCGGACACCTGGTGGCAGGGTTGGACCTGCGGCCTGACCGCCAACTCGAAGTGCTGATGAACCCTCTGGCGAGGCGGCGGTCCGAAAGGGCCGCCGCCGACCCATTGAGCGCCCAGCCTCTCTCGACCTTCGCAAGGCAGCCGAACATGAAGAACAAGACCCTGACCCGTAACGGGGTGCTGCTGGCCAGCAGCGCCCTCGTCGCCGCTTTCGGCGCGCCCAGTCTCGCGCTCGCCCAGGCTGTCGCACAGGCGGCTGCTCCCGCCGCCGCCGTGGCGCTGAGCACTGAACTGCCCGCCGATCCGGAAAGCCCGGATCAGGTGACGCAGACCCCGGCCACCCAGTTGGGCGACATTGTCGTCCTGGGGCGCAATATCCCGGAGCCGAACCGTCAGAGCGCCGAGGTGGCTGCTTTCCTGACCTCCGAAGACCTGCAACGCACCGGCGATTCCACCGCCGCCGCCGCCCTGACCCGCGTGACCGGCCTGTCGATCGTCGATGGTCGCTTCGTCTATGTACGCGGTCTGGGCGAGCGCTATTCCTCGGCCCTGCTGAACGGCTCGCCGTTGCCCAGTCCCGAACCGCTGCAACGCGTGGTGCCGCTGGACCTGTTCCCCTCCAGCATCCTGGCGGGCGTGACGGTTCAGAAGTCCTATTCTCCCAACTATCCGGGCGAGTTCGGCGGCGGGGTCATTGACCTGCGTACGGTGGACGCCCCGGCCGAGCCCTTCCTGACCTTCAAGGCGGGCGTCGGCGGCAACACCGAGACCACCGCGCGCGACAACCTCGTCTACTACGGCTCGGATTCCGACTGGACCGGGTTCGACGACGACACCCGCAAGGTTCCGGGCCAGATCGCCCAGGCCTTCCGTCTCGGCAAACAGATCAACCTGGCCAACTTCTCGGCGTCGGAAGTTCAGGCGATGGGCCGCTCGCTGGTCAATGCGCCGCTGCGTCTGATGCAGCGTCAGCAGACGCCGGTCGACGGTAGTCTGGAGCTGGCGGGCGGCTTCCGCACCCCGACCGAGATCGGCGACATGGGCGTCATCGCCGTCGCCGGCTATGACAACTCGTGGCGCACCCGTCAGGCGATCCAGGAAAAATCGCAGTTCGAAGGCGACATCCTGATCCCCCGGTCGACCAAGGATGTTGAGTCCAATCAGAACGATGTGCGCCTGAACTTCCTGGGCGGCCTGTCGCTGACGACCGACGATCATGAGGTGAAGTGGACGAACCTCTATGTCCGCACCACGACCAAGCGCGCCCGCATCTCCAGCGGCCCGGACTTCGACGCGGGCGACAGCATCATCCGCAACGACTACACGGAATGGTTCGTGCGCCAGTTGTTCACCAGCCAGCTCGCGGGCGAACATTATTTCGGCGCTGACGGCGCGTGGAAGCTGGACTGGCGCGCGGCCTACGCCAAGACCTCGCGCGACGCCCCCTATGAATCGCGCTTCCAGTATGGCGTCGACGCCCAGGATCGCCTGATCCACAATGTTCAGGGCAACCAGATCTCGTTCAGCGAACTGGACGATGAAGTCTGGTCCGGCGGCGCGGACCTGGCCTACAAACTGCCGATGGCGGCGGGCCGCGAAGCAACCATCAGCGTCGGCGCATCGACGCTGGACAACACCCGATCAGCCGAGCGTCACGACCTGCAGTTCGAGGCCGTCAACGGCCTGACCGACAGCCAGCGCCGGGCGCGCATCGACTATCTGTTCTCGGACTTCAACATCAATCCGTGGACCCTGCAGTTGCGTGAGGTCGCAGGCTCGAACGGCGCCAACGCCTATGACGCCGACCTCAAGGTCAACGCGGTCTACGCCATGGTCGACGCCGAGTTCGTGCCGACCGTGCGCACCACCTTCGGCGTCCGTTTCGAGGACGGACAGCAGAGCGTGACCCCCCGCGACCTGTTCGGCGGGACCTCGTCCTATGAGGCGACCGAGATCAAGGAGCAGTACTGGCTGCCGTCGTTCACCGCGACGTGGAACTTCACCGAGGATCAGCAACTGCGCTTCGGCGCGTCCAAGACGATCGGCCGCCCGCAGTTCCGCGAGCTGGCGCCTCAGGCCTACACCGATCCGGAAAGCGACCGCGTCTTCATCGGCAACCCCTATCTGACGGACACCGAGATCCTGAACCTGGACGCACGCTGGGAATGGTACTTCGGTCGCCAGCAGTTCGTCACGGCGGGCGTCTTCTACAAGAAGCTGGACAAGCCGGTCGAAGCGATGATCGTCGACGTCGGCAATCAGCGCCAGCAGTCCTTCCTCAATGCGCCGGAAGCGACCGTCATGGGCGTCGAGGCCGAGGTGAAGAAGTATTTCGAGTTCGCCGATCAGGCGGCCTTCATTTCCAACAAGCGCTGGCTGGTGCAGGCCAACTACACCTGGTCCGACTCCGAGATTTCGGTGGGTGAGAACGACACCGTCATCACCCTGAGCGGCGCGGGCGCCCCGCAACCGGCCCGCGCCTTCCTGCAGGACGGCAGCCGTCTGCAGGGCCAGTCCGAACACGTCGCCAACCTGCAACTGGGCTGGGAAGACGACACGGCGCGGTCGCAGGCGACGCTGATCCTGAACTATGTGTCGGAGCGGATCACGGCGCGTGGCGCGGGTCTGTATGAAGCCCGCGAGCCTGACTATCTGCAGGAGCCGGGCGCCTTCCTCGACTTCGTCTATCGCAAGGACTTCACCGTTAAGGGCCGCGACCTGGGCTTCGCCTTCGAGCTGCGCAACCTGCTGGGGACCGGGTTCGAGGAGTATCAGGAACTGGGCAACAAGATCCGCATCAACAAATACGATCTGGGCCAGAGCGCCTCGGTCAGCCTGACCGCGCGTTTTTAGGCGCAGGTTACGACTGACATTTGAGCCGGGAGGTCTAGCGGCCTCCCGGCTTTTTTTTATTCCCTCTCCTGATGGGAGAGGGCTTGAGCCTCCAAGAGCGAAGCGATTGGCTCAGGCGAAAGGGTGAGGGTTCGCGGGTGAAGTCGGCCGAAGGCCGTGGCGCGACGGCTTGCGCCGACGGATGGGACAAACCCCTCACCCTTTCGCTTTGCGGATCGCCTGCGGCCCTCCGAAGCTCAAGCCCTCTCCCGCCGGGAGAGGGTGACGTTTGCACGTCATTCGCTCCGAACCCGCTGCATCTGTCGTGACAACTTCTCGGCGCTGTCATGGTTCGGAGCGAGCCGGGTACGGAGCATCCGCCTAGGGAGGCGTTGCGGCCGCGAGAGGCCGTTGGGGATGTCTTCCTTGCTCGCTGGCCTTCGCAAACTGAGCGGCGTTTCATGGGGCCGGGGCGGCTTGTCCCTCCGTCGTCTGCCGCTGCGGCGCGTGGTCGAAGCGGCGCTGATCCTGCTTCTTCTGGTGCAGGCCGGGCGGCTGGTCTGGCTGTTCGCGGCTCCGGCGCCGCAGGCCGTGCAGGCGCGTCTTCTGCCGGAGGTCGATCTCAGCATCCTGTCGCGCTTCGACGCCTTCTTCCGTAACGGCGGTGGAGGTGCGCAAACGTCTCCGTCGGACGGCGGCGGCCTGACCCTGTTCGGCGTGCGCGCGGACGGCGCGGGCGGCGGTTCGGCCATCATCGGCCTGTCGGACGGACGCCAGGTCTCGGTCGCGGCGGGCGAGGAACTGGAGCCGGGGCTGACCCTGACCTCGGTCGCCCCTGATCATATCATGCTGTCGCGCGGCGGCGCGCCGTTCCGTCTCGACTTTCCCGATATGGTCTCGGGCGCCGTGCCCGCAGCGCCTGCAACGACGCCGCAACCCGCTGTGACGGCGCCTGAACCCGCCTCGGCCGAGGACGCGGTGGTCGATCCTCAGCGCCTGATCGCCCAGGCGGGGCTGCGACCCCGCATCCAGGGGCTGGGCGTCAACGGCCTGACCGTTTCCGCATCGGGCGACGGGGGGGAGTTGCGCAATGCGAGGCTGCGCTCGGGCGACGTCATCCTGTCTGTCAACGGCACGGTCCTGAACAGCCCTCAGGCGCTCGCCGCCCTGCGCGGCCAACTGGCCGACGCCCCTTCGGCCCAGATTCAGTTCGAGCGCGACGGTCAGGTCCGCTCCACCACCCTAAGGACGCGCCCATGAAGGCCCCCAGTCGTCGCTCCGGAAGCCGCTCCCTGCTTACCGGCGTTCTGGCCGCTGTTCTGGCGGTCCAGCCGCTGGCCGCCGCGTCGGTGATGGCGCAGGAGACGCGTCAGACGCTGAACGTCCAGAACGCCGACATTCGCGCCTTCGTGCAGGATGTGGCGCGCACGACGGGGCGCACCTTCATCGTCGATCCGGCGGTGACGGGCACGGTGACGGTGTCCAGCCCGCGCCCGCTGACCCGCGCTCAGCTGTTCGAGGTCTTCCTGTCGACGCTGCGGGCCAATGGTCTGGTGGTGACGCCGACGTCGTCCGGCGCCTATCGCATCAGCCCGGCCCAGGGCGCGGCGCAAGGCCCCGCCACCGTCGGCGCCGAACGCTTCACCACCGAGGTCTTCACCCTTCGCCACATCGACGCCGCCTCGGCCGCCGAGACGATCCGGCCTCTGGTCGGGGCGCAGGGGCAGGTGCTGGCCAATCCCGGCGCCAACAGCGTGGTGGTGGCCGACTTCGCCGATAACCTGTCGCGCATCCGGGCGCTGGTCGGCCGCATCGACGTGGACCGTTCCGCCTATGAGGTGGTGGCGCTGGAGAACGCCTCGGCGCGAGAGATCGCAGGCGTGTTGCAACAGGTGACGGGCGGTCCCGGCGGGCCGGGTCTGGTGACGATCACCCCGGTCGAAAGCTCCAACGCCCTGGTGCTGCGCGGGGACGGTCAGGCCCTGTCGCGGGTGCGCGGCCTGATCGCCGATCTGGACGGCCGGGCGCGGGCCAGTCAGGACGTTAATGTCGTCTTTCTGGAACACGCGGACGCCGAGCAGCTTCTGCCGGTTCTGCAACAGATCGTGGGGCAGCCTGCCGATGCGGCGGCGACCTCGTCTCCGCGCCTGCGCACCGCCCGCGCCGGGGCGAACAATGCAACGAGCGGCATGGGGCAGGGCGGCCTGACCACGACGGGCGAGGGCGACAGCGGGCCGATCGGCTCGACCACGGTGACCGCCACCGGCCAGCGCGCCACGATCGCCCGTTTCCCCGGCGCGAACGCTCTGGTCATCTCCGGCCCGGCGGACCTGCAACGCACCTTGACCGAGGTGATCCGCCAACTGGACGTGCGCCGGCAGCAGGTGCTGATCGAGGCCATCGTCGTAGAACTGAGCGACAAGGCCGTGCGCGATCTGGGCGTGCAGTGGCTGATGGCGGGCGAAAACGGCGTCGGCCTGACCAACTATTCCGACCGTGCGGCGCCGCTGGTTCCCATCGCGGGCGGGGCGGCGGCAGGGCAGCTGGACAAGGACGACCCCCTGCGCGAGCGGTTGCAGAACCTGGCGCTGAACAGCCTGCTGGGCGCCAACGGCTTTGTCGGCGGGGCGGGCGGCAAATGGGGCGACGGCCTGTTCGGCTTCATCATCAATGCGGCCAAGACGGACGCGGGCTCCAACCTGTTGCAGACCCCGTCGATCATGACGCTGGACAACGAAGAGGCGACCTTCCTGGTCGGGCAGGAGGTGCCGATCACCACCGGCCGGGCCATTCTGGACGGCAACTCCAACCCCTTCACCACGACCGAGCGCAAGGACATCGGCGTGCGCCTGACGGTGCGGCCCCAGATCAATGCGGGCGGCTCCATCACCCTGACGCTGCGGCAGGAGGTGTCGAGCATCAACGGCCTGCTGACCAGCGGCGCCAACGACCTGATCCTGGACAAGCGCGAGCTGGAGACGACGCTGGTGGTCGATGACGGCGACATCGCCGTGGCGGGCGGCCTGCTGGATCAGAACGATCGGCTGGAGGTCAGCAAGGTGCCGGGTCTGGGCGACATTCCGGGCGTCGGCGTCCTGTTCCGCTCGACCAGCCGCGAGCGGGGGCGGACCAATCTGATGGTCTTCCTGCGCCCGACCATATTGCGCACGACGGCGGACGCGCAGGGGCTGGCGGCGGATCGCTGGGGCTATATGCGCGGCGAGCAGCAGCGGGTTCACCCCGACCGCGAGCCGAGCCTAGACGCCCTGCTGCGTGACTATATGCAGGCCCAGCCGCCTGCGGCTCCGGCAGCGGGGGAGCCGTTGGTCATCGCCCCTGTGGCGCCGGTCGCGGCCCGGCAGCTGCCGCCCGCAGCGGGAGCCGCCCGGTGATCACCGTCGTCGATCCGCGTCTGCCCTACGGCTTCGCCAAGACTCACGGCGTCCTGCTGCTGGCGGCGGGCGAGGTGATGGCGGTGGGGGTGCGCGAGGGCGCAGACCCTCTGGCGCTGGTCGAGGCGCGCCGCGCGCTGGGCCGCCCGCTGGAGGCGACGCCGCTCAGCGCCGCCGCCTTCGATCGCAAGCTGTCGGAAGTCTATGCGGGCGAGCAGTTGACGGCGGCCGACGGCGACGACCTGTCCCTGCCGGTGGGGCTGGACAGTCTGGTGGACGACATTCCGGCGGCGGCGGACCTGCTGGACGCCACGGACGACGCGCCGGTCATCCGCCTGATCAACGGCGTCATCGCCGAGGCCGCCCGCATCGGCGCCTCGGACGTGCATCTGGAAAGCTATGAGACGCGCCTGCTGGTGCGGATGCGGGTGGACGGGGTGCTGCGCGAGGCGCTGAGCCTGAACCCACGCGTGGCGCCGCTGCTGGTGTCGCGTATCAAGGTCATGGCGCGTCTCGACATCGCCGAGAAGCGCAAACCTCAGGACGGGCGCATTCCCCTGACGCTGGGCGGAAAGTCGCTGGACGTGCGCGTCTCGACCCTGCCGTCGCGGGCGGGCGAGCGGGTGGTGCTGCGGATTCTGGACAAGGATCAGGCCGGGCTGACGCTGGATCGGCTGGGCATGAATCCGGCGGCGCTGGAGGCCTTCCGTCACGCGCTGGCCGAGCCGAACGGCATCATCCTCGTCACCGGCCCGACCGGTTCGGGCAAGACGACCAGCCTCTATGCCGGACTGTCGCTGCTGAACGACGGCTCGCGCAACATCCTGACGGTCGAAGACCCGGTTGAATACGCCATGGAGGGCGTGGGCCAGACGCAGGTGAACCCCAAGGTCGGCATGACCTTCGCCGCCGGTCTGCGCGCCATCCTGCGTCAGGATCCCGATGTGGTCATGGTCGGCGAGATCCGCGACACGGAGACGGCGGCCATCGCCGTGCAGGCGTCGCTGACAGGCCACCTGGTGCTGTCGACGGTCCACACCAACGACGCGGCCGGGGCCGTGACGCGCCTGCGCGACATGGGAGTCGAGCCCTTCCTGCTGGCCTCGACTCTGCGGCTGGTGGTGGCGCAAAGGCTGGTGCGGCGCCTGTGCCCGCACTGCCGGATCGAGGAGACTGCGGACAGGGCGACGGCGCGGCTGATCGGCGCCGAAGAAGGCGTGCGCGTCTGGCGGCCGCACGGCTGCGCCGACTGCGGCTCGACCGGCTATGTCGGCCGCATCGGCCTCTATGAGACGCTGACGGTGGACGAGAAGGTGCGCCGCCTGATCGCCTCGGGCGCGGATGAAGACGCGGTGTTCGACGCCGCCTTCGCGCGCGGCGGGACGCTGGCCGACCGGGCGCGAGCGCTGGTGCTGGAGGGCGTCACCTCGGTCGAGGAGGCCCTGCGCGTGGCGCGTCAGGAAACCGCCGCCGAAGAGGTCGCGGCCTGATGGCGGCCTTCGACTACATCGCGGCTGACGCGGTCGGGCGGACGGTCAGCGGCTCTGTGACCGCTGCCGACGAGGCCGCCGCGCGCAAGGCGCTGGCGAAGCGTCAGCTGGCGCCATTACAGCTGTCGCCCGGTCGCTCGGGCGCAGTCGCGGCGGCGTCGAAAGCCGGCAAGGCCGGACGGCTGTCGCCCAAGGCGCTGGCGCTGACGACGCGACAGCTGGCGACGCTGATCTCCGTCTCTCCGCTGGAAGAGGCGCTGCGCAATCTGATGCTACAGGCGGATCGGCCGAACGTCCGCCGCGTGCTGGAAGGCGTCCACGCCGGGGTGATCGAAGGACGGCGCCTGTCCGACGCCATGGGCCAGCAGGGTGCGGCCTTTCCGCCGCTGTATCGCGCCATGACGGCGGCGGGCGAGCAGTCAGGCGCGCTGCAACCCATCCTCGAACGGCTGGCCGACGGGCTGGAGCGGGACGAGGTCGTGCGCGGCAAGGTGCTGACGGCGCTGGTCTATCCGTGTGTGCTGGCGGTCGTGGCGCTGGGCGTCATCGTCGCCATGATGACCTATATCGTGCCCAAGGTGGTCGATCAGTTCGACAGCATGGGTCAGACCCTGCCGCTGCTGACGCGGCTGGTCATCGGCCTGTCGGACCTGATGCGCGACTGGGGCTGGTTGATGGCGCTGATCCTCGCCGCCGTGGTCGCTGCGGGGCTGATCGCGCGGCGTCGCGAGGCGGTGCGGCTGAAGCTGGACGCCTGGGTGCTGCGGCTGCCGCTGGTCGGACGGTTGACGCGCGATCTGCACGGGGCGCGCATGGCCCGCACCCTGTCGACCATGATCGCGGCGGGCCTGCCGGTGCTGGAGGGGCTGACCATCACCGCCCGCACCGTCTCCAACCGCGCCCTGCGCCGCGCCACCGAACAGATGGCCGAGGCCGTGCGCGAAGGCGGGGGCCTGTCGGCCGCCATGCGCCGCGCCGAGGTCTTCCCGCCCATCCTCGTCTACATGACTGCATCCGGCGAAAGCAGCGGTCGGCTGGAGCCCATGCTGGAGCGTGCGGCCGACTATCTGGAGCGCGAATTCTCCAACTTCACCGCCGTGATGCTCAGCCTGCTGGAGCCAGCGATCATCGTGGTCATGGGCGGGATCGTCGCCGTGATCGTGCTGTCGATCCTGCTTCCCATTCTTCAGATCAACACCCTGGCCCTGGGGTGAGGAGACCTTCCATGCGCAGCGAAGATACTCAGGATAAACGTCAGAAACGTCAGGGCTTCACCCTTGTCGAGCTGATGGTTGTGATCGTCATTATCGGCCTGTTGGCGACGGTGGTGGCGATCAACGTCCTGCCCAGTCAGGACAAGGCGATGCTCGGCAAGGCGCGGGCCGATATCTCGGTGCTGGAGCAGGCGGTGGAGACCTATCGCCTCGACAACCTGACCTTCCCGACGGACCAGCAGGGGCTAAAGGCCCTGACTGCGCCGCCCGCCGATCTGGCGCGGCCGGAACGCTATCGCCAGGGGGGCTATGTCCGTCGCCTGCCGGAAGATCCGTGGGGCAATCCCTATCAGTACCGTCGTCGCAGCGCCCATGGCGGCCAGTTCGACATCTGGTCCTTCGGCGCCGACGGTCAGCAAGGGGGCGAGGGGAATGACGCCGACATCGGCAACTGGCAGGGCTGAAGCGCATTCTCGTTCGGCTCGCTCGACAGCCGTGGACACGCCCAAACGCGCTGAAACAGTGAGCCGCCGCGCGGTGAGCGGTAGCGCGCGACAAGGGTTTACCCTTGTCGAGTTAATGGTGGTCATCGCCATTATCGGCGTGGCGGCGGGGGCGGTGATGCTGTCCATGCCGGACCCGCGTCCGACGCTGGCGGTCGAGGCCGAGCGGTTCGCTGCGCGCCTGACGCTGGCGCGGGAGGAGGCGGTGATGACGAACCGTCCGATAGCCCTGCGCGCCGATGCGGCGGGCTATGGTTTCGAGAGCTTCGACGGCGCCGTCTGGACGCCGTTGACGGGCGCGCTGGCGCCTAAGGCGTGGGGCGAGGGCGCCGCCGTCGCCGGAGCCGGAGCCGCCCGCGCCGTGTTCGACCCCACCGGTGGCGCCGACGCCGCCAGCGTGCGGCTGGAGCGCGAAGGGCAGGCCGTCATCGTCGCCATCGACGGGGCGGGCGAGGTGACGATCCATGAGTGAGGGTTCGTCCCGCGCGGGCTTCACCCTGATCGAATGCCTTGTGGCGCTGGCCGTGTTCGGTCTGGCGGCGACGGCGCTGCTGAACCTGTCAGGCGAGAGCACCCGCTCGGCGGCGCGGGTCGAAACGCGGACGCTGGGCGGCATCGTCGCCGATAACGTGGCCGCCGAGGCGATGATCGCGCCCGACCTGCCCAGCGGCAGCACGGCTGGTCAGGCGTCGCTGGGCGGACGCGAGTGGCGCTGGGTGCGAGTGGTCAGCGCGACGGACATGCCCGGCGTCGGCCGCATCGACGTGCGCGTCTTCGCGGATGAGGAACAGGCCGCCGAGCGGGTGCTGTTCCGGGCGGCGGGGGCATGACGAAAGATCGCCTATCCGCTCAAGCAGCGAGCCGCCGCGCGGCGAGCGGTAGCGCCTCCAAACGCGCTCAAGCAGCGAGCGCCCGTGGCGCGAGCGATAGCGCGAAAAGCCGACAAGGGTTCACCCTTGTCGAAGTCATGATCGCTCTGTTGATCTTCGCCCTGCTGGCG
Organism: Brevundimonas sp. S1H14; assembly: GCF_047716865.1. NCBI lineage: Bacteria > Pseudomonadati > Pseudomonadota > Alphaproteobacteria > Caulobacterales > Caulobacteraceae > Brevundimonas > Brevundimonas sp. S1H14. Next base: position 1,399,435 of record NZ_CP136679.1, read on the forward strand.
GGGGCGGGCGCGCTGGTGCTGGGGCAGTCGATCGACAACCGATTTGCGGTGAAGGCCAATGCTGACCGGGTCGCCGCGCTGCAACGCACGCGCGCCCTGCTGCGCGCCGATCTGGCGCAGGCGACGGGGCGGCGGGTGCGCGGGCCGACGGGGCGTCCGGCGCCTCAGGCGATCATGGGGCCGCAACGGCCGGGCGGTCCCCTGCTGGTGCTGGCCCGCAGCGGCTGGAGCAACCCGGACGGCGCGCCGCGCGCCTCGTTGCAGCGGGTAGAATACCGACTGGTCGAGGACCGGCTGGAGCGCCGCGTCGCCCCCTATCTGGATGGAGCGCGAGCCGGGCCGCCGCAGGTGCTGTATCGCGGGGTGAAGGACGCGCGCGTCGCCTTCATCCAGAACGGGTCCGAGGCCCCCGCCTTTTCCGCCAGCAGCGACCGGCCCCTGCCGGATGCCGTGCGGGTGACGTTGACGCTCGACGGCTTTGGCCCGGTCGAGCAGCTGTTTCTGGTCGCCGCCGCATGAAGCCGGGCGCGCGTGACCGCCGGGGCATGGCCCTGCTGACCGTCCTGCTGCTGGTGGCGGTGATGGCGGCGCTGTGCGTGGTGCTGCTGGACGATGTGCGCTTTTCCGTGCGGCGTACCACCAACGCCGAGAGCCAGGCGCAGGCGCAAGGCTTTGCGGCGGGGGCGGAGGCCCTGGCGCGGCGGCGGCTGTCCGATCTGGTCCGCGCTGATCCTGCCCGCACGCCGCTTCAACCCCAGTGGAACGGCCGCGTCTTCGCCCTGCCGCTGGAAGAGGGCGAGGGGCGGGCGGTGATCAGCGACGGCCAGGCCTGTTTCAACCTGAACAGTCTGGTGCTGGGGCAGGGCGAGGATCTGATCGCGAGGCCCGAAGGGGCGGCGCAGTTCATCGCACTCGGCGAGACGCTGGGCGTGCCGCGCGGGCGGATGGCGACGGTGGCGGCGGCCCTGACCGACTGGATGGACGGCGACGACGAGGTCTCGCCGCAGGGGGCCGAGGACCCCGCCTACGCCAGCCGCCCGACTCCCTATCGCACCGGCGGGGTCATGTTGGCCGAGGTCAGCGAACTGCGCGCCGTGGCGGGGGTGGACGACGCACTCTATCGCCGTCTGAGGCCGTATCTGTGCGCCTTGCCGGAGGCGAGGCTGTCGCCCCTGAACGTGAACACGCTGGAGCCGCAGGACGCTGTGCTGCTGGTCGCGATCAGCCGGGGTGTGGTGGGCCTGAACGCCGCCAAGGCGGCCATCGCCGCGCGCCCGGCGACCGGCTGGACCAGCCCCGACGCCTTCTGGGCCCAGCCCGCCCTCTCCGGCGTGGTCGTCGACGAAGAGACCAAGGGCCAGATCACCCTGGCCACCCGTTATTTCGACCTGAGGGTCGAGATCGAGCACGGCGACGCGCGCGCCGTCCGCACCGCCCTGATTCACGTCGCGTCCGATGGGGCGGCGCGCACCGTCATCCGTCGCTGGACGCCTGAAGAATGAGCATGGAAGAATGAGCCACGCCCGCATCCTGTTCATCCCGACCAACGCGACCTTGGCCGCGCGTTTCCTGCTGGTCGATCGCGAAGGCCGCGTCGTCGGGCGCGGCGAACTGGACCCGCATCAGGCCGAGACCCCGCCGCCGATGCGGACCATCGCCGTGGCGCCGGGCGCGGATGTCATGACGCGCTGGCTGGACCTGCCGCCGGGCAATATGGCCCAGGCCAGAGCCGCCGCGCGCTGGGCGCTGCGCGATCAGGCGGCGGGCGAGGTGGACGGGCTGGACGTCGCGCTGGGCGCCGCGCCTGTCGACGGCGGCCCGCGCCTGACGGCGGCGGTGTCGGCCAAGATGCTACAGGCCTGGCTGCGGTGGATGGAGACCTTCGACATCCGGCCTGACGCCGTCGTGCCGGACAATCTGTGCCTGCCCGCGCCGCTGGAAGACGAGATGTTGGCCGCTGCGCAGGTGGGCGCGGACGTGGCTCTGCGCGGTTCGACCTTCGCTGCGACGGTGCAGCCTGATCTCGTCGAGGCGATTGCGGCCGGGCGCGCGCTCGACTGGCTGCAGGGCGAGGCGCTGGACGCGGCGCTGGCGGCAGGGGCGCTGGCGGCGCCGGTCGACCTGTTGCAGGTCCATGACCGGCGCGAGCGGGGGCAGGCGGCCAGGGGCTGGCGGCTGGCGGCCGGTCTGGCGGCGGCGCTTCTGGCCTCGCATTTGATCCTGATGGCGGCTGAAGGGCTGCGTGACCGTGCGGCGGCGGATCGCGCCGGAGCGGACGCAAGGGCCGGGGCGGTGAAGCTCTATCCCGAACTGGCGACGATGAAGGATGCGGCGCCCGAAGCTCTGCGCCGTCTGGACACTGGCCCGCCGCCGGGCGGAACTGCGCGCGCCATGGCCGCCGTCTTCGCCGCCGTCGAGCGCGTGCCGGGCGCTGAACTGGATGATGCGACCCTCGGCGGCGAAGGGCTGCGGGTCACGATGGACCATGCGGCCTTCAATGATCTGGACGCCGTGCGCGCCGACCTGGTCGAGGCCGGTCTGGCGGTGGTCGATGAAACCTCGGCTGAGGAGGGTGGACGGATGATCAGCACGCTCACGATCGGAGGCGCCCGATGAGGACCTCTTTCTCATCCGTCGTCGCCTTGTGGGACGGGCGGTCATTGCGCGAACGGCGGATGCTGGCGGTCATGGGCGTTGGGGTGCTGGGCGTCATCGCCTGGCTGGGCGTGGTGCGTCCGCTGGACGGTTGGAAGGCCGACCAGGCGCGCGCCCGCGTCGCGGCCGAGCGGCAGATGGCGCAGCTTCAGACCGCCGTGGCCCAGCGAGGCGGGCGACCGACTGAGGCTGTCGACCTTCAGGCGCTCGTCGCTTCGACGGCATCGGCGGCGGGCGTTCAGCCGGCGCTGGGCATGTCCGAGGGCGGGCGGCTGGGTTTTCGACTGGATCGCGTGACGACGACCCAGGCCTTCGGCTGGCTGGCGGCGCTGGAGCAGGGCGGTGCGCGGATCGAGGAACTGGGCGTGGTCGAAAATGCTGACGGAACGCTGGGCGTCAGCGGCGCGCTGGCCTCGGGCGCCTAGGGCGCTTTTCAACCTGCTCCCTTCAACGGTTGTGGACTTGGGCGGCGCGCCGAGGCAGGTATCGCAGCCATGTTCTCACGTGTGGCTCTTCCCCTGATCAGTGCGGCGGTTCTGGCGGGCTGCGCCTCGGCGCCGCGCGTCGAGACCCGCCTGTCGGCCGCCGTGCCTGTCGCTGTGACCGCCTATCGCCTGTTCGAGGGCGAGGCGCCGACTGCGGCCGATCGCGCGGCGAGCGACGCCGTGCGCCAGGCGCTGGCCGCGCGCGGCTGGCGCGAGGTGGACGACAAGACCGCCTGGCGGGTTGAGACGGCCTATGCCGTGCGGCCGCAGAAGACCGGGGTCTTCACCGATGTCGATGCGCGGGGCGGCGAATGGACCGAGGCGCCGCATTTGCCGCAATGGTGGAGCCGCAACCGTCAGATCCACTCCCTGAGCGTGATCCTGACGGGACCGGGCGATGAGGCGGGCGCCTATCGCGCGTCGGCGGTCGCGGTGCTGGGGCGTCGTCAGGCGGACGATGCGGCGAACCTGCTGGCCGAGGCGGCGGTGGCGCAGTTGGAAGCCGCGAACTAGCCTGCGGAGCTGGTCGCGGGCGACTCTGTCTCAATGATCCTGGGCAGGGTCAGGATGAAGGTCGCGCCTGGCGTGCCGGGCTGATGACTGATGGTTCCGCCGTGACGCTCGGCGACCGTGCGGACGAAGGCGAGGCCGAGGCCCGCGCCTCGATGGTCGGCGCCGCCGTGACCGAAGGCCTGGAACAGGCGCCGGGCGGCGTCTTCGGACAGACCGGGTCCCTGATCGCTCACGCTGAGGACGCAGACCGGGCGGCCGTTTTCTTCGGCGCCGCTCAGGCTGACCTGAATGGTTCCGTCGCTGGGACCGTATTTCAGGGCGTTGTCCAGCAGATTGGTGGTCAGGCGACGCAGCAGGGCGGGATCGCCCTGAACCAGGAATTCTTCTTCGCCGTCGGGCGTCAGGATGCGGACGCCCTTCTTCGACGCCTGGGGCCACAGGATGTCGGCGGCGTCCATCGCCACCTGACCCAGGTCCATGAGCTCTGAGCGATAGGGCTGGCTCTCGGCGCGGGCCAGCTGCACATAGCCTTCAGCCAGGTCGAGGGTCTGGCGCGCGTAATCGGCGATGCGTTTCTGGACCGCTGCGTCCAGACGCGGCGCGGGGCCGTCCAGCAGCGTCAGGATCGACACCTGGGGCGCGCGCATGTCGTGGCTGAGCAGTTGCAGCGCCTCGGTCCGCTGGCGCTCGGCGGCGCGGAAACGGGTCATGTCGGCGAAGCGCACGATGTGGCCGACGGGCTGCCCCTCGGCGTCGGTCAGGACAGAGGCCGCCGCTTTCAGGATGCGGCTGTCGGGCGTGGTGATCTCGCCGGGATCGCCGTCCGGGTCGAGGAAGCGGCGCCAGGCGGGCTCGCCCAGCGACTGGAACAGCAGGGGCAGGTCGGCGTCCGTTTGCAACTGGTCGCCGAACAGGGCCTCGGCCCGGTCGTTGGACAGGATGATGCGGGCGTAGGGGTCGGCCACCACCGTGGCGTCGGGCAGGCTGCGCAGGGCGTCGGAGATGAAGCGTTCGAGGTCGCGGACCTGGCGCACGGCGGCGCGCAGGGCGTCGACCTGACGGGCCACGACGTCGCCGCCTCGGGCCGGGCCGCTGAGACGTACGCCGTCGCGCTCGAAGGCCTCGACCTCGCTCTGCATATAGGCCGAGGCGGCGGCGAGACGACGCCAGCTCCACAGAGGATAGGCCAGAGCCAGACCCGCCGCCGCCGCAGAGGGCGGGAACCACACGCCGCCCGCCAGGAAGGCCAGCGCCGTGGCGAACAGGGTCAGGATGATAAGACCGACGCCCAGCGCCATATTGGCCGCCGGGCGCAGGATCAGAAAGCCGACGACCAGCAGGCTGAGCGGCAGCAGGGAAAGGACCAGCACCCAGCCGGGCGAGAGGCTGCGAGGGCCGCCGCCGTCCAGCAGGGTCTGCAACAGGGCGGCCTGCACCTCGACGCCGGGGCGTAGCTCGCCGTGCGGCGTGGCCGGGGTGGCGTAGCGGTCGCCCAGTCCCGGCGCGGTGGCCCCGACCAGCACCAGTCTGTCCTTCAGAAAGGCGGCGGGCGTCTCGCCGGTCAATACATCGGCAAAGGACAGGGTGCGGAAGGCGCCGGGCGGGCCGCGATAGACCACGGCTTCCGATATGGCGGGGTAGAGGGCGTCGTCAGCCTGTGGCGCCGGCGGGGGCGGGATAGTGGTTCGCGTGGCGGCTAGAGGCAGGATCAGATGCGGCCAGCTCTGATCGCTCGACTGGAGATACAGGGGCAGGCGACGCACGACGCCGTCGTTGTCGACCGTCAGATTGACGTGGCCCATCCCCGCTGCCGCCGTGGCCAGAATGGGGGCGGGGGCGTCTTTGCGAAAGGCGGCGTCGTTCAGACCCGGCGCATCCACGACGACAGGCAGGCGGACCTTGCCGTTGCGGGCAAGGGCGGCGGCCAGGGCGTCATCCTGCGAAGACGGCTCGGTGAACAGGACGTCATAGGCGACCGGCCCGGCGCCCGCCTCGGTCAGGCGGTCGATCAGGCGGGCGTGCAGGTCGCGCGGCCAGGGCCATTGCCCCAGGGCCTCCAGACTGCGGTCGTCGATGGCGATGATGACGATGTTCTCGTCAGCCGGCCCGGCCTTGGCCCGCATCAGGACGTCATAGGCCAGGTGGTCGGGCCCGTCGGCCACGGGCGTCAGCGCCAGCCAACTGACCAGCAGGGCGGATGAAGCCGCAACGACAACCCATTCGACCAGGGCGCGGCGGCCGGTGAGGCGAGCGCCGAACCAGCGTTTCCAGCCGCCTCTCAGCCCGGAAGGCGCGGGCGCCACCCTAGCGCCCGATGCGCAGCTGTTGCGGCTCGGACCAGGCTTCCAGCAGGCGGCCGAAGCGGTGACGCGCGCCCTGTACCCGCCAGCTGTAGACGCCTGGCGGAAGGTCGCTGAGGGTGAAGGCCTCGTCGGTCAGGCCGGGCTGGTCGATCAGAAGGGGGCCGTCGACGCCGCCCTCCTCGGTTTCGCGCCACAGCTGGAAGCGGAACGAGGCTTCGCCCACGCCCTCGGCCTCCCAGCGGAAGCGATAGAAACGCCTGCGGTCGCGCTGGTCCATCGCCGAGGCCAGACCGCCGACGCCGTTACGGGCGCGGATGAAACTGTAGGTCGTGGCCTTGCCCTCCAGCCCCTCGGGCGACAGGGCGGTCAGGCGCAGGAAGTAGGCGCCTTCTTCCATGTCTCCGAACGCCAGCGGGCCGCCGGGCGGGCTGTCGGCCTCGGCGAAGGCCTCGATCATGCCGGCGTCCTGAGCGATGCGGCCGCGATAGCGTTCGGCGCCGGGCAGAGGCTGGACCTCGAAAACGACCTGGGGTTGGGTCTGAGGCGCGTCGGGGCGGGCGAGGGCGGGGGCGGGCAGCAGGGGCAGCAGGCGAACGGCGCCTGCGGCGGCGCTGACGCCCTCATCGGCGGCGGCCAGTTGCTCAGCCTCGCCGGAGGCCACGGCGACGGCGCCTTCCAGCACTTCGGTGGCCGACCGTTCGCTGGCTTCGTCGAAGGAGACGCGGAAGTCGGTGCCGCGCACGGCCGAAACCGAGACGGGGGTGCGGATGGCGAAGCCGCCCGGGCGGGTGCGCGGCGTGACCCTAGATTCCGCGCGGCCCGTTTCGACGGTCAGGGCGTGATCGACGGCGCCGTTGATGGCGTAGCGGCGCAGGCGGCTGACGCGCACGCGGCTGTTGGAAGGCACGACCACATGGCTGCCGTCCGACAGGGCCAGGCGGACGAAGGCGTTGGCGCCGGTGCTCAGGACGGCGGACTCACGAACGATCTGACCGGCTGTGGGCGCGCCCGAAACGCCGCCCTGATTCAGGCTGACGGCGCCGCGAAAGCCGGCGATGCGCGCCTCATCCGGATCGGCGCGCAGCAGATCCACGGGCAGAGCCAGGGTGCGTCCGATCGACAGGCGGCGCGGATTGGCCACCCTATTCTCGCGCTGCACCCGACGGTAATCCAGCGGCCGGTTCATATAGGCGGTCGCCAGGTCGATCAGGGTGTCGCCGGGGCGAACCACATAGTCGAGGGTCTCGGCCTGGCGTAAAGGGGCGGTCGACTGCGCCGCCGCCGGCGCCGCCGACAGCAGCACCGCAGCCGCCAGAACACTGGCCCAGTTGTTGCTCATGCCTCGTCTCATCCGCCTATACTCAGGCGTCGACGGCGGTTTCGGCCCCCGCGACGCGCTCCAGGCGGTATCCGTAGCTGTAAATGGGGGTCAGGCGGAAGCCTTGCTCCGGCCTTAGCTCCAGCTTGTTGCGGACGCGTGAGACGTGCATGTCCAGCGAGCGGCTGTTCAGGTTGGGCTCGTTGCCCCAGACCGTCTCCAGAATATAGGTCCGCGACAGCGCCCGGTGCAGGTTGCGGAACAGCAGCAGGGCCAGGGCGTATTCCTTGGCCGTCAGGGCGATGGTCTCGCCATTGCGCGCCACGCTGCCTGCCGCCTCGTGAAAGACAATGTCGTCGTAGGTTTCTATCCCCGGCGTGACCGGCTGGGCGTAGGCGCGGCGGATCAGGGCGTTGATGCGCGCGGCCAGCACCGGCTTGGACAAGGGCTTGGGCAGGTAGTCGTCAGCCCCGGCGTCCAGGCCTGCGACCACGTCTTCGTCCTCGGCGCGGCTGGTGACCAGCAGCATGGGCGGCGCGGGCTTCAGATTGTTCCGCGCCCAGGTCAGGATTTCCAGCCCCGACCGATCCGGCAGGTTCCAGTCGACAATGATCATGTCGAAGGTGTCCTTGCGTAGCGCCGAGATCAGCGCCTGGCCTCGCGAAAAAAGAGTGGCGCGATAACCGGCGTCCTCGACCACGTCGGAGATGAACTCCAACTGGACAGGATCGTCATCCAACACCGCGATTTTCATAGTTCTGCACGCTCCGGGGAATGGCTGAACCATAGCCGTGGAAGTGGCGGGTTAGGTGAGTGTAAAATGTAAAATATGGTCACCTCGCGGAAAGGTTGAAATTCACTGTGACAAGCCTGGCAGTGGGGTCAAGCGGGGCGCCTGATCCCGGCACAGGGACTTGATCCAGCGCCGCACCGTTTTCAGCCGGGCGGCGCCGTGAACCTCGCGGTGGGTGCTGAGCCAGAAGCGCCGTTCGATCAGCACCTGATCGGCCAGAATCCGCGTCAGCCCTTCGGCCAGAAAACACGGCAGGACGCCGATGCCGCCGCCCGCCGCCACCATGTCCCGCTGGGCGCGGATGGACGAGGACGCCAGTCGCGGCCGCAGATTGGGCCGGATCTCCTCCAGATAGCGCAACTCGGGGGCATAGATCAGGTCGTCGACATAGCCGACCATGTCGAAGCGGTTCAGATCGTCGATGCTATCGGGCGCCCCGTGCCGTTCCAGGTGTTCGGGGGCGGCGTAGAGCGCCAGCTGATAGGTGGTCAGCGGCTCGACGATCAGGCGCGGGCTGTCGGCGGGGCTGAGAGTGATGGCCATGTCCACCTCGCGGCGGCTGGGCGACAGGAAGCCGGAACTGGCCGCCAGTTCGACGTTCAGTCCCGGATGCGCCGCCAGCAGGCCTGGCAGGGCGGGAGCCAGCACCGCGCCGCCGAAGCCTTCCGAGGCGCTGATCCGCACGGCGCCCGCGATCAGGTCGGGCTGGGTGACGCGCCCGGCGGCCTCCATCGCGCTTTCGGCGTCCAGCGCCCGCTCCAGCAACTGGGCGCCGGTGGCCGTCAGGTGCAGCCCGGCGGCCGAGCGCACCAGAAGGGTCGACTTCAGCGCTGTCTCCAGCCGCGCGACACGCCGTCCGACGGTGGCCGCGTCAACGCCCAGTCGCTGCGCCGCCGTGGCCAGAGACCCGGCGCGAGCGGCCGCCAGAAACACCCTCAGATCATCCCAGTCGAACATATGCAGATATGCACATCATCACCTGCAAGATTGCAATGGGCCTGACCGACCCGCTCTGCTAGGGCAGGTTGACGAAGAACCATAATCATCGGGAGAGACGTTCAATGCGCGATATTCGCCACTTCATCGACGGTGCGGCTTTCGAGGGGGCGTCGGGCCGCTTCGGCGACGTCTTCAACCCCAACACCGGCGAGGTTCAGGCCCGCGTCCAACTGGCGACCGTCAGCGAGATGGACCGTGCGGTCCAGTCGGCGCAGGCCGCCTTTGAAGGCTGGTCCTCGACCAACCCGCAGCGCCGCGCCCGCGTCATGTTCGAGTTCAAGCGCCTGGTCGAGGCGAACATGAACGAACTGGCCGAGATGCTGTCCAGCGAGCACGGCAAGGTCATCGCCGACTCCAAGGGCGACATCCAGCGTGGTCTGGAAGTCATCGAGTTCGCCTGCGGCATCCCGCACGCCCTGAAGGGCGAATACACGCTGGGCGCCGGTCCGGGCATCGACGTCTACTCCTCGCGTCAGGCCCTGGGCGTGGTGGCGGGCATCACCCCGTTCAACTTCCCGGCCATGATCCCGATGTGGATGTTCGGCGTCGCCATCGCCGTCGGCAACACCTTCATCCTGAAGCCGTCCGAGCGCGACCCGTCCGTGCCGGTGCGTCTGGGCGAACTGATGATGGAGGCGGGCGCGCCCAAGGGCGTGCTGAACGTCGTTCACGGCGACAAGACGGCGGTCGACGCCATCCTGGCCCACCCCGACATCCACGCCGTCAGCTTCGTCGGCTCTTCGGACATCGCCCACTACGTCTATCAGACCGGCGCCCAGCACGGGAAACGCGTCCAGGCCATGGGCGGCGCCAAGAACCACGGCATCGTCATGCCCGACGCCGATCTGGATCAGGTCATCAAGGACCTGTCCGGCGCGGCCTATGGCTCGGCGGGCGAACGCTGCATGGCCCTGCCGGTTGTCGTTCCGGTCGGCAAGAAGACCGCCGATGAACTGCGCGAGCGTCTGGTCGCTGAAATCCCGACCCTGCGCGTCGGCGTCTCGACCGATGACCAGGCTCACTATGGCCCCGTCGTCTCGGCCCAGCACCGCGACCGCGTCGCCGGCTGGATCAGCAAGGGCGTTGAGGAAGGCGCCGAACTGGTCGTCGACGGGCGCGACTTCAGCCTGCAGGGGCATGAGAAGGGCTATTTCATCGGCCCGTCGCTGTTCGACCATGTGACGACGGACATGTCGTCGTATCAGGAAGAGATCTTCGGCCCGGTGCTGCAGATCGTCCGCGCCGCCAACTTTGAGGAGGCCCTGAGCCTGCCGTCCAAGCATCAGTACGGCAACGGCGTCGCCATCTTCACCCAGAACGGCCGCGCGGCCCGCGACTTCGCCGCCCGCGTCAACGTCGGCATGGTCGGCATCAATGTGCCGATCCCGGTGCCGGTGGCCTACCACTCCTTCGGCGGCTGGAAGCGTTCGGGCTTCGGCGACACCAACCAGTACGGCATGGAAGGCGTGAAGTTCTGGACCAAGACCAAGACGGTGACGGCCCGCTGGCCCGACAGCGCGCTGGAGCATGAAGACTCCAGCTTCATCATCCCGACGATGAGCTGACTCTGACCCTCTCCCGATGGGAGAGGGCTTGAGCCTCCAAGAGCGAAGCGATTGGAACAGGCGAAAGGGTGAGGGTTCCGAAGTCAGCCGTTTTGCGACGGCTTACGCCGACTGAGGCCGGGAACCCTCATCCGGCCCTTCGGGCCACCTTCTCCCATCGGGAGAAGGATTAGCTGAGAACATACGGGATCACCCCCCGCTCATTCTCCGGCACGGCCAGCGTGCGGTCGATCGGCGGAAAGGCCCGCTGGGTGCAGTCGGTGCGTTCGCAGATGCGGCAGTTGACGCCCATTCGCGTCGGGGGGCCGTTCAGATCCAGCCCGTCGGCATAGACCAGCTGCCCCGCGTGCTCGATCTCGCACCCCAGTCCCAGCGCATAGCGCCTGTCTGGCTCCAGAAACGACCCGCCCGGTTTGGACACGCTCTTGGCGAGGCAGACGTAGCGGGCGCCGTCCGGCATTTCCGACAGATTGACCAGGATGCGGTCCGGCGCGCTGAACGCCTCATGCACGTTCCACAGCGGGCAGGCGCCGCCGAAGCGGGCGAACTGGAAGCGCGTCGCGCTGTGCCGCTTGGTGATGTTCCCCGCCATGTCCACCCGAGCGAAATAGAAGGGCACGCCGCGCCAGCCCGGCCGTTGCAGCGTCGATAGCCGGTGGCAGGCCTGCTCGAAGCTGACGTGGAAGCGGTTGCGCAGCCGGTCCACGTCGTGCCGCAACTCCCGCGCCGCCTCCAGAAAAGCGCGATAGGGCAGCAGCAGCGCCCCCGCCGCATAGTTGGCCAGACCGACCCGGCACACATCCCGCGCGGCGGGGATGTCGAAGGCGGCGCGGTCCAGTTCGTGCTCGATCAGGTCCTCGAACCGTAAGCGAACCAGTTGGTGCGCCATCTGGAAGGCGCGGGTGGCGCCCGGCAGGCTGGCGTCGACATAGAGGATGCGCGCGCCCGGATCGAAACGCCGCATGGCGCCGCGCCCCTGACCCGTGGCGACGCGCACGCCGCACAGGTCGTTGAGGGCGGTCTCCAACTCACGTTCCGGGTGGGCGCCGTCGCCGAGGTTCAGCCGCGCGGCCAGATTTTCCGCCGCCCGGTCCAGGGCGTCGATGTAGTTGTCGCGATAGTGGAAGAAGTCGCGCACCGCCTCATAGGGCAGGGCGGGGGCGGCGACTGTGGCGCGTTCGTCGCGGCCCAGCGTCTCGTTCAGCGTCTTAAGCCGCTCGTCCAGACGGCGATAGTCCTGATGCAGGGCCAGAAACTGCCGCGCCAGCCGGGGCGCGTTCATGGCCGCCTGCTTCAGCTCGCCCGCCGTCGGCGCCTCGGCGTGGCCCGCGACGTCGGTGGTCGCCTCGCGCAGGTCGGCGATCAGGCGGGCGTCGCCGTCCAGGTCGAATAGGCTGGCGTCCACGTCGAAGGCGCGCGTCAGGGCGATCAGCACCCGTGCCGTGGCCGGGCGCTGGTTCGTCTCGATCTGCGACAGATAGGACGGCGACAGCGCCAGCCGCCCGGCGCACTGCTCCAGCGTCCAGCCGCGCGTCTCGCGCAGCTTGCGGACCTTGGTCCCGAGGTAGAGTTTTTCAGCCATCGCCCTGCATCGGTCATCGGCGTTGCAACTTTGCAAAAACGCCTGTGCGCCTTGGCAGGCTTACGCACTTACGCACCTTTTGCAAAGTTGCGATTGCCTTTTTGCAACGAAGCGGCTTGTTGGACCCTGAACGAAGTCAGGGAGTCGCCCAACCATGAGCCAGGCCATCCTCGAGGAACTCGAGCGCCGTCGCGCCGCCGCCAAGCTGGGCGGGGGCGAGAAGCGCATCGCCAGCCAGCACGCCAAGGGCAAGCTGACCGCCCGCGAACGCATCGGCGTCCTGCTGGACGAAGGCTCCTTCGAAGAGACCGACATGTTCGTGGAGCACCGCAGCCACGACTTCGGGATGCAGGACCAGCGCATCCCCGGCGACGGCGTCGTCACCGGGCGCGGCACGATCAACGGCCGTCTGGTCTATGTCTTCTCGAAGGACTTCACCGTGTTCGGCGGTTCGCTGTCGGGCGCCCACGCGGCCAAGATCGTCAAGATCCAGAAGATGGCCCTGACGGCGGGCGCGCCGATCATCGGCCTGTTCGATGCAGGCGGCGCCCGTATTCAGGAAGGGGTGGAGAGCCTCGCCGGCTACGCCGACATCTTCCTGCAGAACACTCTGGCCTCGGGCGTCATCCCGCAGATCTCGGTCATCATGGGCCCGTGCGCGGGCGGCGACGTCTATTCGCCTGCCATCACCGACTTCATCTTCATGGTGAAGGACACCTCCTACATGTATGTGACCGGCCCCGACGTGGTGAAGACCGTCACCAACGAGGTGGTCAGCCACGAGGATCTGGGCGGCGCCCGCGTCCATGCGGGCAAGTCGGGGGTTGCCGACGGCGCCTTCGAGAACGATCTGGAGGCCCTGTCGGAAGTCCGCCGCCTGATCGGCTTCCTGCCGCTGTCGAACCGCGAGACGCCGCCGGTCCGCGACACCTATGACGAGCCGGATCGCGACGAGGCCTCGCTGGACACCCTGGTCCCGGCCAATCCGAACCAGCCCTATGACATGAAGGAACTGATCCTGAAGACGGTCGACGAGGCCGACTTCTTCGAGATCGGCGCCGACTTCGCCAAGAACATCATCTGCGGCTTCGGCCGTCTGGACGGCCAGCCGGTTGGCATCGTCGGCAATCAGCCCCAGACGCTGGCGGGCGTGCTGGATATCGACAGTAGCCGCAAGGCCGCGCGCTTCGTGCGTTTCTGTGACGCCTTCCACATCCCGCTGGTGACGTTCGTCGACGTGCCGGGCTTCATGCCGGGCACGAAGCAGGAATACGGCGCCCTGATCAAACACGGCGCCAAGCTGCTGTTCGCCTATGCCGAGGCCACCGTGCCCAAGCTGACGGTCATCACGCGCAAGGCCTATGGCGGCGCCTATGACGTCATGAGCTCCAAACACCTGCGCGGCGACGTCAACTACGCCTGGCCCACCGCCGAGATCGCGGTCATGGGCGCCAAGGGCGCGGTCGAGATCATCTTCCGCAAGGAGGCCGGCGACCCCGAGGCCCTGGCCGCGCGCGAGGCCGAATACAAGGAACGCTTCGCCAACCCCTTCGTCGCGGCCGGGCTTGGCTACATAGACGACGTCATCATGCCCCACGGCACCCGCCGTCGTCTGATCAAGGCGCTGAAGACGCTGAAGAACAAGACCCAGGAAAATCCCTGGAAGAAGCACGACAACATCCCGCTGTGATGGGGTCCAAGCTTCCAGAGGGCGTCGCGCTTTCTCCTGACGGAGATGTGACCTTTGCCGGCAAGCAGGGGCGGCAGTTGCTGCTTGGAGTCTTGCTTCGGGCCAAGTTTGCTCGGCCGTTGGAGCGTCATGCCGTGCTGAGCGAGTGGATGGCTGAAATGGTCAAGGATTTGGCCGGTGACACTCCTTCAGTCGATGTCGGCGCCGATCCTGAATTCAGGAACGAACTCGTGTCCTGCATTCTGACAGACGCCATGAGTGGACGATTGCCGTGGTGGACGATGAGTGACGACGAGCGTGAAGCCGTCATCCGCGATGTCGCCGTCGCACCGCATTCGATCTCGAAGTTCAACACCGAGGAAATCATGCTCGCGGTTCAGGACGAGGTTCTGAGAGCGCAGCGACTCCTCGACGCCGTCGCCAAGACGACAGGGAAATAGCCCATGTTCAAGAAAATCCTCATCGCCAACCGGGGCGAGATCGCGGTTCGTGTCATCAAGACCTGCCGTCGCATGGGCATCAAGACGGTGGTCGTCTATTCCGACGCCGACGCTGGTTCGCTGGCGTGCGAGATGGCGGACGAGACGGTTCACATCGGCCCGTCGCCCGCTGCCCAGTCCTATCTGATCCAGGACAAGATCGTGGACGCCGTGAAGCAGACGGGGGCGCAGGCCGTGCACCCCGGCTTCGGCTTCCTGTCGGAGAACGCCGGGTTTGCGCGGCGGCTGAAGGCCGAGGGCATCGCCTTCATCGGGCCGAACCCCGAGGCGATCGACGCCATGGGCGACAAGATCACGTCCAAGAAGTTCGCCGCCGAGGCGGGCGTCTCGACGGTGCCGGGCCACATGGGTCTGATTGAAACGCCGGACGAGGCGGTCAGGATCGCGCGTGAGATCGGCTATCCGGTGATGATCAAGGCGTCGGCCGGGGGCGGGGGCAAGGGCATCCGCGTCGCCCATTCGGACGACGACATGGCCGAGGGCTTCGCCGCCGTAAAGGCCGAGGCGCTGAACGCCTTCGGCGACGACCGCGTCTTCCTTGAGAAGTTCATCGTCGATCCGCGCCACATCGAGATTCAGGTGCTGGGCGACAAGCACGGCAACGTCATCCACCTGTTCGAGCGCGAATGCTCGATCCAGCGCCGAAACCAGAAGGTCATCGAGGAGGCGCCGTCGCCCCTGCTGGACGAGGCCACCCGCGCCGCCATGGGGGCGCAGGCCGTCGCCCTGGCCAAGGCGGTGAACTATGACTCGGCGGGCACGGTCGAGTTCGTCGCCGGTCAGGACAAGAGCTTCTTCTTCCTGGAGATGAACACCCGTCTGCAGGTCGAGCATCCGGTGACGGAGCTGATCACCGGCGTCGATCTGGTTGAGCAGATGATCCGCTCGGCCTGGGGCGAGCAACTGGCGATCAAGCAGGACGACCTGTCGATCAACGGCTGGGCCATCGAGAGCCGCATCTACGCCGAGGACCCCTATCGCGGCTTCCTGCCGTCGATCGGCCGTCTGGTGCGCTATGAGCAGCCCGAGGAAGGCGATCAGGGCGACTACATCGTCCGCAATGACTCGGGCGTCCGCGAGGGCGACGAGATCAGCATGTTCTACGACCCCATGATCGCCAAGCTGTGCGCCTGGGGTGAGACGCGCGAGGACGCCGTGCGCGGCATGGCCCGCGCGCTGGAGGACACACATCTGTCGGGGCTGGGCCACAATGTGCCCTTCCTGGCGGCGGTCATGGACCAGGAACGCTTCCAGTCCGGCGAACTGGCGACCAGCTACATCAAGGACGAGTTCCCCGGCGGCTTCCACGGCCTGGCACCGTCGGTCGAGCAGGTGAAGATCCTGATCGCCTCGGCCGTGGCCATGAACGAGGTCATCGCCGAACAGGACGGCGACCCCAGCGAGCGCACCGACTGGACCGTGCTGGTCGACAAGGCGGCCCATGAGGTCGAGGTCGGCTATGATGAGGCCGAGGACCTGATCGTCGCCATCGACGGCGAAGAGGTCTCCCTGTCCGAGATCGACTGGCGTCCGGGTCTGTCGCTGTTCAAGGCGGTGCTGGACGACGACGCCTTCACCGCCGAGGTGAAGCGCGCCGCCGACGGCTTCGACATCCGCCACCGCGCGGCCAAGGCGCGGGTGCGGGTGCTGCGTCCCGACGTGGCCCACCTCTACGCCCTGCTGCCCGAGAAGCAGGCGGCGGACACCTCCAAGCTGGTGCTGTCGCCGATGCCGGGGCTGGTGGTCGATATCCCGGTGGTCGAGGGGCAGGAGGTCAAGTCCGGCGAAACCGTCGCCATCATCGAAGCCATGAAGATGCAGAACATCCTCAAGGCCGAGCGCGACGGCAAGGTGAAGGCCGTCAAGGCCAAGGCCGGCGATCCGGTCGCCGCCGACGACGTGCTGGTGGAGTTCGAGTGATGCTTTCCTTCTTTCGTTATCCTCCGGCGCTCCGCAGGAGCGACCGGGGGACCCAGCGGCGCCGCAGCGAAGCGAAGGCGACAACGCCGCGTTTTGATGGGGCGCACGGCGTGCGTGACAGCTTCGCGCTTTCGCGCGCCGCTGGGTCCCCCGGTCTGCGCCGCTGCGCGGCTGGCCGGAGGATGACGAAGGAAGAAGGAGCGGCTGCATGACCTTCCCCAATCCGACCCCGCTGGAGTGGCGCGAGGCCGCAGTCAAGGCGCTGAAGGAGCGTCCGCTGGACAGCCTCATCCATCTGGATGCGGACCATCTGGCGACCAAGCCGCTGTATGGGGCGGCGAATGGCGGCGAGCCTGTATTCGCGCCCCGGCCCTCGGATTCCGAAGGCCGGGCGTGGGACGTGCGGGCGCTGAACGAGGGCGAGGACGCGGACGCCCTGAACCAAGCCGTCCTGACTGATCTGGTGAACGGGGCGGCATCCGTCCTGATCGCCGGGCCGGCAGCGGCGGACACTGCGAAGCTGGCACGCGCACTGGACGGGGTGGCGCTGGAGCTGGCGCCGGTGGCGCTGGACGCCGGGTTCGACGGGGTGAAGGCGGCCGAGGCTCTGTCGGCGGTCGCCAAGGGTTCCCCCCGCGCCAAGCTGGCCTTCCACCTCGATCCGATCTCGGCCTATGCCAAGGCGGGCGGGGCGTCAGGGGATTTCGCGACCCTCATGGCCGAGACGGCCAAGGCGGCGGCGACCCATGCCGCGACCTATCCCGAGGCGACGCTGTTCATGGCCTCGGGCCGTGTGGCGCATGAGGCGGGCGGCTCCATCGCGCAGGAACTGGCCTTCGCCGCGTCGTCGGCTGTGGCCTATGTGAAGGCGGCCGTGGCGGCGGGCCTGTCGGCCGAGGCGGCGCTGAAGGGCGTGGTTCTGGGCGTGGCCGTCGATCAGGCCTATTTCGACTCCCTGGCCAAGATCCGCGCCCTGCGTCTGGTCTGGGCCACCGTCTCCAAGGCGTTCGGCGCCGAGGTTCCGGCGGTCATCGAGGCGCGCTCGTCGCGACGGATGCTGTCGGCGCGCGATCCGTGGCCGAATATGCTGCGCCTGACCGCCGCCGGGTTCGCCGGGGCCGTGGGCGGGGCTGATGCGGTGGTGCTGGACGGCTTCACCCGCGCGGCGGGCCTGCCGGACGACTTCGCCAAACGTCAGGCGCGCAACACCCAGTTGATCCTGATGGAGGAGTCCAATCTGGGCCGTGTCGACGATCCGGCCAGCGGCTCCTGGTATCTGGACGCGCGCACCCGCGAACTGGCCGAGGCGGCATGGGCCGAGTTTCAGGTCTATGAGGCCGAAGGCGGCGTGATCGCCTGTCTGGAAGGCGGAGTGATCCAGCCTCGCATCGCCCGCGCTCGCGACATGGTCGAGAAGGCCTTCAAAGACGGCGCCGCCCAGATCGTCGGCGTCACCAAATTCGTCGATCCGGACGTGCGTTCCGCGCCGGTGACGCCTGCGCCCGCCGTGGCCGCCGTCGCCGGAGCGTTCGAGGCCTTGGCGCCTGTCCGCTTCGCCGCCGCCTTCGAGGAGGCCGCTCAATGAGCTTTCCTGATTTCTCCAAGGTCGCCCTTGATCTGGGCGCGACCGGCGTCGGGCCGGACCGCGTGGCATGGACCACGCCCGAGGGGCTGACGGTCGAGACGGCCTATGGGCCGGAGGCGCTGGACGGGCTGGACTTCATCCACGGCCTGCCGGGCTTCGCTCCGTTCGTGCGCGGGCCCTATCCGACCATGTATGCGGGCGCGCCGTGGACGATCCGCCAATATGCGGGCTTCTCGACCGCCGAGGAGTCCAACGCCTTCTATCGCCGCAACCTTGCCGCCGGTCAGAAGGGCCTGTCGGTCGCCTTCGATCTGGCCACCCACCGGGGCTATGACTCGGACCACCCGCGGGTGAAGGGCGACGTCGGCATGGCGGGTGTGGCCATCGACAGCATTCTGGACATGCGGACCCTGTTCGACGGCATTCCGCTGGACCAGATGTCGGTGTCCATGACCATGAACGGCGCGGTGCTGCCGATCCTGGCCCTCTACGTCGTGGCGGGCGAGGAGCAGGGCGTCGATCACGCCAAGCTGACCGGGACCATTCAGAACGACATTCTGAAGGAGTTCATGGTCCGCAACACCTACATCTATCCGCCCGCGCCTTCGATGCGGATCATCGCCGACATCTTCGAGTGGACGGCGAAGGAAACGCCCAAGTTCAACTCCATCTCCATCTCCGGCTATCACATGCAGGAGGCGGGGGCCTCGGCGGATATCGAGCTGGCCTACACCCTGTCGGACGGGATCGAATACCTGCGCGCGGGCAAGGCGGCGGGCATGGAGATCGACCGGTTCGCGCCGCGTCTGAGCTTCTTCTGGGCCATCGGCATGAACTACTTCATGGAGGTGGCCAAGATGCGCGCCGGCCGCCTGCTGTGGGCCGAGGCGGTCAAGCGGGAAGGCGGCGTCAATCCGAAGTCGCTCAGCTTGCGGACCCACTGCCAGACCTCAGGCTGGTCGCTGGCGGCGCAGGACGTGTTCAACAATGTGCCCCGCACCATGGTCGAGTGCATGGCGGCGGCGGGCGGTCAGACGCAGAGCCTGCACACCAATGCGTTGGATGAAGCCCTGGCCCTTCCGACCGACTTCTCGGCCCGAATCGCGCGGAACACGCAGATTCTGGCGCAGGCCGAGACCGGCCTGACCCGCGTCATCGATCCCTGGGGCGGCAGCTTCTACGTCGAGCGCCTGACGCAGGAGCTGGCGACCAAGGCCCGCGCCCTGATGGAGGAGGTCGAGGCCTACGGCGGCATGGCCAAGGCCATTGAAGCGGGCATCCCCAAGCTGCGGATCGAGGAATCCGCCGCCAAGACGCAGGCCCGCATCGACACCGGCCAGCAGACGGTCGTGGGCGTGAACAAATATCTGAACCCCGTGGTCGACGACATTCCGATGCTGAAGGTCGACAACGCCGAGGTGCGCGCCCGTCAGATCGAGAAGCTGCAACGCCTGAAGGCCGAGCGGGACGAGGCGGCGACGCAGGCCGCGCTGGACGCTCTGACCGAGGGCGCGCGTGGCAATGAAAACCTGATGGAGCTGGCGGTGCGGGCGGCCCGCGCCAAGGCCACTGTGGGCGAAATCTCCGACGCGCTGGAGGCCGCCTTCGGCCGCCATATCGCGACGGTGAAGATGGTCTCGGGCGTCTACGCCAAGGAGGCTGGGAGCGATCCCAAGGTCGCCCGCGCCCGCTCGATGGTTGCGGCCTTCGTCGAGAACGACGGCGGCCCGCCGCGCATCCTGATCGCCAAGCTGGGTCAGGACGGCCATGATCGCGGCCAGAAGGTCGTCGCCACCGGCTACGGCGACATCGGCTTCGACGTGACGGCGGGGGCTCTGTTCCAGACGCCGGCGGAGGCCGCGCGCGATGCGGTCGAGAAGAACGTCCACGCGGTCGGCGCCTCGTCGCTGGCGGCGGGGCACCTGACGCTGGTGCCCGAGCTGAAGGCCGAACTGGCCAAGCTGGGGCGCGAGGACATCATGATCGTGGTCGGCGGCGTCATTCCGCCGTCGGACGTGCAGCCTCTGATCGATATGGGCGCGGCGGCCGTCTATCCGCCCGGCTCGGTCATCGCCGAGACGGCCGTGGACCTGATCGAGAAGCTGAACCAGCGCCTGGGCTATGCTCAGCCCGCGCCAGTCCAGAACATGGGGGAGACGAAGAAGTGATCGGCAACCTGAACCACGTCGGCGTCGCCACGCCCTCCATCGCCGAGTCGATCAAGCTGTATCGCGACGTGCTGGGCGCGACGAAGATCGGCGAGCCGTTCGACCTGCCCGCGCAGGGGGTGAAGGTCTGCTTCATCGACACGCCGACGGCCCAGATCGAACTGATCGAGCCGTTTGACGAGACCAGCCCGATTACCGGCTTCCTGGCCAAGAACCCCAAGGGCGGGCAGCACCACGTCTGCTTTGAGGTGGCGGACATTCATGCCGCCATCGCTGAAATGCGCGCCAAGGGCGTGACCATCCTGGGCACGGGCGAGCCGCGGATCGGCGCGCATGGCACGCCGGTGGTGTTCCTGCATCCCAAGGAGATGGGCGGGGTGCTGATCGAACTGATGGAGACGCCGAAAGAGGCGCACTGAGCTTCGGTTTTGTAAACCGATACAGGCAAAAGGCCCGGTCGCGAGACCGGGCCTTTTCTATGACGGTGAGCAGCGTGACGCCGATCAGTACAAGATCTTCCGCAGGCTGATCCTGAACGTCCGGCCCATCGGGTCGAGGTAGTCGGGCTGATACGACAGCGGCGTGTTCCCCAGACCGTCACGCACATCCAGCCGCTGGTCGAAGATGTTCTCGACGCCGAGGCTGACGCGCGTCCCCTTCAGCCACGGATAACGTGAGACCAGGTTTTCGCGCGACGACAGGTCGGCGAACAGGTTCAGGTTCACCGTCGTCAGGTCGGAGAAGCTCAGGTCGTCGTCGGGCGAGGAGCCGCCGTTGATACGGGTGGATTCCTTCCAGTTGGCGTTCAGGAACCCGCCCATGCCGTTCTTGAAGGCGCCCATCTGCAACTGGACTTCGTTACGGGACTGGCCGCCGCGCGCGCCGATGGCGGCGCCGTCCAGCAGGTCGAGCACGGGCAGGCCGTCGCGGATCGTGATCTCATCCTGGATGCGATAGGTGTGATACAGCGAGACGTTGAACCGGCCCTGGCCCGGCATCATGCCGCCGCCGCGACCCCGTCCGCCGGGGCCGCCCGACCCGCCGGCCTGCATCCGCACCGCTCCACCCGGAGGAGGGCCGCCTGCGCCCGGAGCGCCGCCAGGGGGCGGACCGCCCTCGACCCGCATGACGGTCGGCGCGCCATCCGGAGCGCCGCCGCCCGGCCGAGCGCCTGCGCCAGCGCCGCCCGGCGCGCCCGATCCGCGCGGGCCGCCGCCGCTGCGTGCGTTCATCCGCGCCATGGCCGCCGGGTCCGGCTTGCCAAAGGCGGTGGAGAAGTTCAGACCCCAGCGGATTTCCTGCTGCTCGGCCTTCTGGAAGTTCAGCGGCCGAGCGTCGATCGACAGCAGATTGCCGTCCAGATCGCGGGTGAAGCGCTCGGGCAGGGCGGCTTCCAGTTCCGGCGTGATGGTCGGGAAGGAGGCGATGGAGCCTTCGGTTTCGGTGCGGGTGTAGTTGGCCGTGAACCGCAGGTCCTTGTCCTTCAGCGGCGTCAGATTGACCCCGAACTTCAGGACGCGCTTGGTCTCCTCGGACAGGTTGGGGTTGCCGCCTTCGATCCGGGTGATGGTGACGGACTGGCCGGTGGCGAAGTCATAGACCGGCACGTTGGGGGTCGACAGCGTCGGGTCGTTCAACTGCGACATCGACGGGGCCTTCTGCTCGTCGGCCCAACTGGCGTTGAAGTTGACCGGCTCCCACGGCGACCAGTTCAGCCCGACCGTATATGCCGAAAGGCCGCCGAAGTCGGACAGGTCCTCATAGGCCAGGTTCAGATTGGCCGACAGATTGCCGAGCGCGCCCAGCACTTCGCGGTCGCGGTTGGCGATGGGCAGGTTGAAGTTGCCCGAGGCGCTGGTGCGGTCGCGCGACAGGGAGCGTTCGGAGAAGACGCTGGTCTGTTCCTGTTCAGAGAAGCGCAGGGTCTCGGAATCGAGCGACTGGCTGTCGAAACCGATCTTGAAGGTCGAGGTCAGCGATCCGGCCGGACCTTCCCAGGCCGTGCCGTTGATGACGCCTTCGATGCTGGACTTGCTGGAGACGGAGCGGGCGGTGTCGAACGGATTGGTCGGCAACTGGCCCAGGTCGCCGAAGGGGTCGATGACCCCCGCAGTCACCCCCGCCTGCAGGGCGTCGTCGTTGAGGCCGCGTCCGGTGCGGGTCTTGGTCTCGGCGCGGTCATAGCCGCCGTTCACCGTCCAGCGCCAGTCGCCCAGATAGCCGTCGACCAGGAAGCCCAGCTGACCCGACAGGGTGTCGCTGCTCCGTCCCAAGGCGCCCGGCGCATCGACATAGCGGTGCAGCAGCACATCGCTGGCGAAGGGCGAATACGGGCTGGTCGAGGGCAGGGCGAGGCTGAGGCCCGGCAGGCCCAGATAGGAGAAGCTGGTGGTATCGGACAGTTCCCCGCTGAGCGTCAGGGACATGGTCTGGTTCAGGTCACGCACCAGCGAGCCGGTGATGGAGCTGTTCTCGCGCTTGGGCGACAAGGTGCGATAGGCGGTCAGGTCGTCGGTGCGCGGCCCGATGCCGAAGTCGCCCAGGCTGGCGCCGCCGCCTGCGCCCGCGCCGACCGAAGCGGTCGTCACGCTCTGGCCCAGCAGGGCCGACAGGGCGGGATCGATCTCGCCGCCGCCGGGCGCCGTGATATTGCCCATCAGGTCATAGGGAACGCCGTCGCGGCGGATGTTGCGCTCGGTCTCGAACAGGGGGCTGTCGTTCTGATAGCCGAGGTCCAGCGTCCAGCGCTGCTTGCCGGCGATGCGCAGGACGTTGTTGTCGATCTGCGTCAAGGTGCGGCCGCCCTGCTCGGGGCGGCGCACGCTGGCCTGGGTCGTCAGGGAGCGGAAATCGGCCTTGAGCACGAAGTTCACCACCCGCTGGTCGGCGCTGTAGCCGTAGGACAGGGCGGTTTCCTCGGGCAGGATTTCGGTGCGCTCGATCGCCTCGGGCGGAATCCCGCGAATTTCACGGAAGCCCGAGATGCGGCGGCCATTGACCAGGAAGACCGGCGAGCCGCCGCGCGAACTGCGCGTCACCGGCTCCAGCAGGGTCATCAGCTCCTGAATGCTGCTGGCGCCGTAAGCCTTGATCTGTTCTTCGTCGAGGACCAGTTCCGGCTCGTAATCGCCTAAGGCTGCGCCGCGCCGGGCGGTCGTCACGACCTCCAGCGTGCCCAGGTCATAGGCGTCATCGTCGATCTCTTCCTGCGGCACAGGGGTCGCAGTCTGAGCGGGCGCGGCCTGACTGGGCGAGGATGGGGCGGGCGAGGATGGGGGCGCGGAGGAAGCCGCCGCCGTGTCGGCAGGAGACAGGGAGGCGAGGGCGAACAGCAAGGCGACTGGCGACATGTCGAGTCCTAAAGGCAACCGGGAAATAGGCACGCTCGCGGTCGAAGCCCTGTCTCATCGACCGCATCGGCTCAGATAGAGAACAATGTGCGCCGAAAAGGGGCGCAATCGCACTCAGGAATTAAACTCCTGTAATAAGAGGCTTAGTCCCGTCAGAACCGACATGGGTCCAACGGACGAAGGGACGGAATCCGTCGGATCCCGCCCCCTGTTTTTTGCAGCGTGGAAGAAACCTAGAAGCGGGCGCGCACGCCGACCGTCAGGTTGCGCCCGCGCAGGGGCGCCGTCTCGGCCAGGAAGGAGGCGTGGTTGAACGCCGTCTCGTCCAGCAGATTGGTCCCGCGCAGGAAGATCTGCGAGCGGACCGGCCCCAGATCGACGTCATAGGCGATCGTGGCGTTGACCATGTCGTAGCCCGGCGTCTCGGTCTCGAAGGCGGCGATGTCGGTCTGTTTGAAGGTGCGGCTGTATTCGACGTCGCCCGACCACGGTCCCTGGAAGGCGGCCAGACGCACGCCCGCCCGCGCCGCCGGGATGCGCGGCAGGTTCCCGCCGTCGCCTTTCAGCTCGCCCTGGACGTAGTCGCCGAAGACCGTGCCCGACAGCCACGGCGTGAACTGTTGCGTCAGTTCGCCCTCGATGCCGGTGAAGGTCGCGTCGGCCTGGCTGTAGCGGATCAGACGGAAATCTTCGTATTGATCCAGCGTTCGAGCGAAGATGTAGTCGTCATAGACATAGTGATAGGCGCTGACCGATCCGGTCAGGGAGCCTTCGGTCTTGCGCAGGGTCAGTTCGATCGAATTGGCCGTCTCGACGCTCAGATCGGAATCGCCGATCTCATAGGTGTTGGTCGCCAGGTGGACGCCGTCGGCATAAAGTTCCTGAGCCGAGGGCGCGCGCTGCGAACGTGACAGCGACACGGCGCCCGTCCAGCCGGGGGTGAAGTGCCATACAGCTGCGCCCGAGATGGAGAAGGGCTTGTGTTTGACATCGGCCAGTCCGAGCGCCGAGGCCTCCTGCCATTCCTGACGCAGGGCGCCCTCCAGGTGCCATAGGCCGATCTCGTACTCCTCCATCACGAACAGGCCGGTGTTCTTGGTCGTGCTGGGCGCCAGGAAGCTTTCGAGACCGACGGCGGCGAAATCGCTCTTGCTCAACTGCAGGCCGACGACGCCCTTGAAACCGGCGATTTCGCGGTGTTGGGCCTCGATCCGGCCGTCATAGCCCTTGTTGGTGAAGGTCGTGGCGACGACGCCTTCTTCCAGCTCGCTGTGCTCATAGTCGGTGTAACCGGCGCGCAGACGTACGTTCTCAATGCCCGGCAGCGGATCGCGCAGTTCGCCGCGCAGATCGACCCGGCGGCTCTTCAGGCGGACTTCGGGGGCGGCGTGGTCGTGGTCGCCTTCATGGTCGTGCCCATGGTCGTCGTCCCCGTGATCGTGGTCGTCATGGCCATGATCGTGGCCGCCGCCGCAGTGGAGGTGGTCGCCGTGAGGGTGGCAGCCCTCATATTCGTGGCTGTGACCGGCCAGGCCGTAGTGGCTGGTCTGTTCCGTATAGGCCGCGCCCAGATAGCCGCGCGAGCCGATCCAGGAGGCGCCCAGGGTCGCCGTCGAGGTCTCATTATAGGAGCCGTCCAGGCGCGGTTCGTCCCAGCCCGGAACCTTGTAATCGTCCGACTTGCGCGCCGCCGCTTCGACGCGGAGGGCGAAGTTTCCGGCCCCGACCGTCATGCCGACCACGCCGGCTTCCTCATTGTCGACCGAGCCGCGACGATATTCGGCCACGCCTTCTCCGCCTTCAGCCGGGATGCGGGTCGGGATCTTCTTGTCCAGCAGATTGACCGCGCCGCCGATGGCGCCGCCGCCATAGAGCAGGGCCGCCGGACCGCGCAGGATCTCGACGCCTTCCAGCAGCAGGGGCTCGCCGCTGACGGCGTGGTCGGGCGAGACTTCGGAAGCGTCCATCAGGCCCGCGCCTTCGCTCAGCACCTTGACGCGAGGCGAGGTCTGGCCGCGCACCACCGGGCGGCTGGCGCCCCCGCCGAAGGTGTCGGAGTTGACGCCGGGGATGCTGCTGAGGGTGTCGCCCAGCGTCGACTGGCGCCGGTGAACCAGGTCGTCGCCGCTCAGCAGGGCGACGTGCGAGCCGACGTCATCGCCTGCGCGGCCCAGGGGCAGGGCGCGCACGACGACCTCATCCACCTCATAGGCGTCGGCGGCGCGGGGGGCGTGATCGTGCGGATCGTTCTGGGACTGACGCTGTACGACATCCTCGGCGAAAGCAGGCGCAGCGACGCCCAGGCTGGTCACCGCCGCCGCCCCCGCGGCAGTCAGCAGGAAGGTCCGAAATCGCATGTCACGCATCCCCGTTACAATGATGTGAGGCTTGATATGTTATAGTATATCATTACGCAACCACCCCCTTGACGATTTCGTCTTGGGGGAGCCTTCACAAGCCCGCGACGTTGCAGCAGGGTCGCTGTTTCAAGGGGGCCGCCATGACCAGAACCGTTACGTTTCAGACCATCGCCCTGACCGCCGGGCTGGGCCTGCTGGTCGCCGGTTGTTCGCAGGAAAAGCCAGCCGAGCCGACCTCGCCGATCGAGGCCCCGGCGACGCAGGACGCGGCGGCCGTCGGCTATGCCTGCGAAAGCGGCAAGACGGTCGTTGTCGCCTACCCCGACGCGCAGACCGCCCGCGTCTCCTACGAAGGCAAGGACTACGCCCTGACCAGCGTCGTCTCGGCCAGCGGCGCGCGTTATGCGGGGCAGGGGCTGGAGTGGTGGACAGCCAGCCGCGGAGAGACCGAGAGCGGCACGCTGAGCCGTATGGGGCAGGGGGATCAGGCGGGCGGCGTCATCATCGAGCGCTGCAGCCGCCCGGTCGCTGCAGTGGCGCCGCCGCCCTCGGGCGCACCCTGCGCCGCCGAGAACCTGCGTCTGGCGGTCGAAGGCGGCGATGCGGGCATGGGTCACCGCGTGACCACTCTGGCGCTGAGGAATACAGGCCCGTCCGCCTGCACGGTCACGGGCTATCCCTCCGTCAGCCTGTTGGACGGCGACGGCAAGCTGCTGACGGGCGTTCGGGCGGCGCAGGCGCCGGGCAACTATTTCGCGCAGGGGCGCGCGCCGACGCCGGTGGAGATCCGCCCGCAACAGGCCGCCTGGTTCGATCTGGCCTGGAGCGTCATCCCGCATGAGGACAAGGGCGAGACGACCTGTCCCTCGGCCAAGACGGTGCGGGTCACGGCGCCGGGCGCGGCGAGCGCCATCGCCCTGCCGCTGGCCTTCACGCCCTGCGGCGGGCAGGTTGAGGTCAGCCCCTTGCGCCCCGTGGCTGAGGCCTCGGCTCAGGCGGCTGCGCCCGCCGCAGGCTAGGGGTTCAAACCTGCCGAGATTCAGCGTAGCGGAGCAAACATGACCCAGAATATGAACCAGGCTTTCTACGACCGTGTTTCCGCCGAACTGGCTGATATCGACGCCCAGGGGCTGACCAAGCCCGAGCGCGTCATCGCCTCGCGCCAGGGGCCGGTGATCTCCGTCAACGGCCGCGACGTGCTGAACTTCTGCGCCAACAACTATCTGGGCCTGGCAGGCGACGAGCGCGTCACCCAGGCCGGGATCAGGGCGCAGGAAAAGTGGGGCGCGGGCACGGCGTCGGTGCGCTTCATCTGCGGCACGCTCGAAATCCATAAGGAGCTGGAGCGCGCCATCGCCGACTACCTCGGCTTTGAGGACGCCATCCTGTTCGCCGCCGCCTTCGACGCCAACGGCGGCATCTTCGAGCCGCTGTTCGGGGCCGAGGACGCCATCGTCTCGGACAGCCTGAACCACGCCTCCATCATCGACGGCGTGCGCCTGTCGAAGGCTCAGCGCTACCGCTTCGCCAACTCGGACATGGCCGATCTGGAGACTAAGCTGAAGGAGGCGCGCGCCGCCGGCGCCCGCAACATCATCATCGCCACCGACGGCGCCTTCTCGATGGACGGCTATATCGGCAAGATCGACCAGATTCGCGCCCTGGCCGACCAGTATCAGGCCCTGATCATGGTCGATGACTGCCACGCGACCGGCTTCCTGGGCGACAAGGGCAAGGGCTCGTTTGCGCACTGCGGGGTCGAGGTCGACTTCGTCACCGGCACCTTCGGCAAGGCGCTGGGCGGGGCGATGGGCGGCTTCATCTGCGCCCGGTCGAACGTCGTGGAACTGCTGAAGCAGCGCGCGCGGCCCTACCTCTTCTCCAACGCCCTCGCGCCCGCCGTCTGCGGCTCGTCGCTGGAGGCCATCCGCATCGCTTCGGGCGAGGAAGGCGACAAGCTGCGCGCCCAACTGTTCGCCAACGCCGCGCGCTTCCGCTCGGCGATGGCGGAGGCCGGTTTCGACCTGCTGCCGGGCGAGCACCCGATCATCCCGGTCATGCTGGGCGACGCCAAGCTGGCGCAGGACATGGCCGCGCGCCTGCTGGAGCTGGGCGTCTACGTCATCGGCTTTTCGTTCCCCGTGGTGCCGCGCGGCCAGGCCCGAATCCGCACCCAGATGTCGGCGGCCCATACCTTCGAGCAGATTGATCAAGCGGTCGCGGCGTTCACGACGGCCGGCAAGGAATTGGGAGTTATCTGATGACCGACACCATGAAGGCCCTGGCCAAGACGAAACCGGCCGAAGGGCTGGAACTGATCGACGCCCCCATCCCCGTAGCGGGCGACGAGGACGTGCTGATCAAGGTGCACCGCACCGCTGTCTGCGGCACCGACATCCACATCTGGAACTGGGACGAATGGTCCCAGAAGAACGTGCCGGTTCCGATGATCACCGGCCACGAATTCTCGGGCGAGATCGTTGCTATCGGCAAGGACGTGGATCGCCGTCTGAAGGTGGGCCAGCGCGTCTCGGCCGAGGGACATGTGATCGACCTGAACTCCGAAGCGGCCCGCGCCGGTCACTTCCACCTGGACCCCGACACGCGCGGCATCGGCGTGAACCGTCAGGGCGCCTTCGCAGAGTACGTGGTGGCCCCGGCCTTCAACGTGATCGAGCTGCCGGACGATGTGCCCTATGAGATCGGCTCCATCCTCGACCCGTTCGGGAACGCTGTGCACACGGCGCAGCAGTTCGACCTGCTGGGCGAGGACGTCATCGTCACCGGAGCTGGTCCGATCGGCATGATGGCGGCGGCTGTGGCGCGTCATGCGGGCGCGCGTACCGTAGTCTTGACGGATATCAATGACTTCCGTCTGGAACTTGCGCAAAAAGTCGCGCCGGGCGTGCGCACGGTCAACACCACCAAGGAAGACCTGCGCGACGTGATGCACGAACTGGGCCTGAAGGTCGGCTTCGATGTGGCGCTGGAGATGTCGGGCTCGCCCGTCGCCTTCAAACAGTGCGTCGACACCCTGATCATGGGCGGCGGCATGGCCATGCTGGGCATTCCCAGCAAGCCGATGGAGACGGACTGGGGCGCGATCATCCTGAAGGCCCTGACCATCAAGGGCGTCTATGGGCGTGAGATGTTCACCACCTGGCGCAAGATGCTGGGCCTGCTGAAGGCCGGTCTGGACCTGACCCCGCTGATCACGCACCAGATGCCCTATCAGGACTTCGAGGCAGGCTTTGAGGCCATGAAGTCGGGCAAGTCGGGCAAGGTCGTCCTGAACTGGGCCGATTGAGGCGGGGCGGCCTGGATCAGGCCGCAAGCAGCTTGATCAGGGCGGTCTCGAAAGAGGCCGCTTCTGACTTCGGCAGGCTTTGCGCCAGCCGCCCCTGTTCGAACAGGGTGACGACCGCAGGGTGGACGTAGGACGAGCGGCAGACGGTCGGCGTATTGCCCAGCAGACCCGCCACAGCCTTGATGCAGATCGTCACCTTCCGTTTGGCGTCGGCGGCCGAGGTCGGGGCCTCGGCGTCGCGCAGGGCGCGGGCGGCGGACACCGTACCGGCCCAGGTGCGGAAGTCCTTGGCTGAAAACTCCTCTCCCGCCGCCTCGCGGATATAGGCGTTGACCTCGTCCGAGGTGACGGGATGCAGGGCGCCGTCCGCATCACGGTATTTGAACAACTGCTGACCGGGCAGATCCCGCAGCGCCCGGACCACCGTGGCGAGGCGTCGGTCGCGGACGCTGACGCTGTGTTCGATCCCGCTCTTGCCGCGAAAGGCGAAGGTCAGGGCGGCGCCGTCCACATCCAGGTGGCGCTTGCTGAGAGTGGTCAGGCCATAGGAGCGGTTCTGGCGCGCATACTGGTCGTTGCCGACGCGGATCAGGGTGATCTCAAGCAGGCGCACGGCGGTGGCCAGCACCTTTTCCCGACACGGGCCGCGCCGCGACAGGTCGTCCTCTACGCGCTGTCGCAGACGGGGCAGGGCGCGGGCGAAGGCGGGCAGGCGCTCGAACTTGTTTTCAGATGCATGAGCCGTCCAGTCGGGGTGATAGCGGTACTGTTTGCGGCCGCGCGCATCGCGCCCCGTCGCCTGAATATGGCCGGTGGCGCGCGGACAGATCCACACATCGGTCCAGGCCGGCGGGATGGCCAGGCTGCGGATACGGTCCAGCGTGGAGGTTTCCCGGATCAGGTCGCCGGCCGCATCCCGATAGCAGAAGCCGCGACCGGAGCGACGGCGCGTCAGCCCCGGGCTGTCATCGCTGCACCAGGTCAGCCCTTTCGGCGGTGGGGGATGAGGGGACGTCACACGCCGACCTCGCGCAGGCGGGCGCGCAGGATGTTGATCCAGTCGCGGGCCTCGTCCCCGCCCCACAGGTTCCAGGCGATGTAGCCCGCCGAGGGCTTGATCGGATCGGCCCAATGGCGACCGTGCCTGTCCACGGCGTGACGGGCGAAATAGCTGTACATGGATTTGATGTCGCGATCGCTGAGCGGCGTGCGCGACATCAGCTGTTCGGCGCGGCGAACGCCGACCTCGGTCCCGCCGCGTCCATGTTGTTCACGAAGGGCCAGGCCTTGCCGGGCCGCCTTGGCGATGGCGGCGCCGGGCGTGCGGTCTTCGTCGGACAGGACCGGGTGGTCGATCATCATGGCTCTTCTCGGGCGGCATACGGCAACGGCGGCCGCGTCGAGCGGTTCCTTAGCCGAGTCTCGCCGATGGCTTGACCTGAAGGCGCAGGCGAGGGACGGAGCGGCATGAATTATCGTCACAGCTTTCACGCCGGAAACTTCGCCGACCTGGTCAAGCACGCCCTGGTGCTGTGGCTGCTGAAGGATCGCCAGGCCAGGGGGCCGGTGACGGTGTTCGACACCCACGCGGGGGCGGGCCTCTATGATCTGTCGGGCGACGCCCAGCGCTCGCGCGAGGCCGAGGCCGGGGTGGCGCGGCTGATGACCGCCGAGGCGCGGCCGCCGCTGATCGAAGCGCTGGCGGCCGAAGTGGCCGCGCTGAATCCCCAAGGCGGCGTGCGGTTCTATCCGGGCTCGCCGGTGCTGACGGCGCGGGCGCTGCGGCCGGAGGATGCCTATCGCGGTTTCGAGCTGAGCCCGCCTGTCGAAGCCCTGCTGATCGAGTCGCTCGCCGCATGGCCGAACGCGACGGGACGGGCGGGCGACGGCTATGAAGAGGCGGTGCGCGCGGCCAGAGGCGTCAAGGCGCCGTTGGTGCTGATCGATCCGCCGTTCGAGCGGCCTGACGACTATGTCCGCTCGGCCGAGACGGCGGCGGCGGTGGTGCGCGCGGATCCGACGGCGTGCGTCGCGATCTGGACGCCTTTGAAAGACCTTGAGACGTTCGACGGCTTCATCCGACGGCTGGAGCAGGCGGGGTTGGCGCGGGTGCTGGTCGCCGAGGCGCGCCTGCGGCCGCTGAACAATCCGATGAAGATGAACGGCTGCGCGATGACGGTGGTCAATGCGCCGTCGGGGGCCGAAGCGGCGGCGGCTGAAATCTGCGGCTGGACGGTTCAGGCGCTGGGCGACGCCGGGGCCCGGGCCGAGGTCTGGCGCGCGGGCTAGCCGCTCGTCGGCTCGCCTGGTTCATAGAGGTGAGGCTCGAAAGTGGCGATGGCCAGGATCGGGCCCATGGCGGCGACGACCTGGGGGTGGCGTGTCATGGCCTTCCAGTCCGTCGCGCTGGCCCAGATCGCGTGATTGGCGGCGACGCGGCCGTTCAGTCCGCGATGCAGGGTCGCTGAGACAAAGCCGGGCAGGCCGGATTGCACCTTCGCCAGGGCCGCAAGGCGCTCGATCAGTTCGTCCAGGTGGCGCTGGTCGCACTTGAAGATGTTGATCAGCACGACCGGATCATCGGTTGCGGTCAT
Source organism: Brevundimonas sp. S1H14 (assembly GCF_047716865.1). NCBI lineage: Bacteria > Pseudomonadati > Pseudomonadota > Alphaproteobacteria > Caulobacterales > Caulobacteraceae > Brevundimonas > Brevundimonas sp. S1H14. Next base: position 1,431,122 of record NZ_CP136679.1, read on the forward strand.
GACGGTTCGTCCCATTGCCTTGGCTGATCTTCTACCCCAATCCAGGGGCTGACGCCTCCTTCATCGTGCGTCTGCGGGAGTGAAAACCGAGCATGAACGTCATCGCCATTCTTGAGACCGGGCGACCGCCAGCGGATCTGGCCGCCCGATACGGCGACTATGTCGATCAGTTCCGCGCCCTGCTGGGCGACGGGGCGGCCACGCGCCGCTTTGACGTTCAGGCGGGCGAACTGCCGGACGATCCTGCGGCCTTCGCCGGAGTCATCGTCACAGGCTCTGCGGCGGGCGTTTATGAGGATCTGCCGTGGATCGAGCCGCTGGCGCAGTGGCTGCGCGATGCGCGCGGCAAGACGCGCCTGACGGGCATCTGCTTCGGCCATCAGATCATGGCTCAGGCGTTCGGCGGCCGGGTCGAAAAGTCGGGGCGCGGCTGGGGCGTGGGCCTGCATACCTATGAGGTCACCGGCGACGAGGCATGGATGCAGCCGCCCGCTGGGACCTTATCTATTCCCGCCTCGCACCAGGACCAAGTGATCGCCCTGGCGGATGGCGCGCGGGTGATCGCAGCCAGCCCCTTCACGCCCAATGCAGGCGTGGCCTGGGGGGACGACGCCATCAGCTTCCAGTGCCATCCGGAATTTGACCCTGCCTTCGCCGCAGCCCTGACCGAAGGGCGGCGCGGACGGATCGCCGAGCATCTGGTGGACGAGGCGCAGGCCAGCCTGCAGCAGGCCAACGACAGGGCGATACTGGGCGCTTGGATCCGCAACTATCTGGGCGTATCGAACGCAGAGGAAAATAAGGCCTGATTGCGGCGGGGCGATAAGCCTTGCTCAATATCTCGCCCCCACTGTCGCGCCCATGTCAGGCGGGAGGAAGATGTTGAAGCGCCGTGTTCTGTTCAGGGGCTTCGTTCTCGCGGGCGTTGCGGCGGCCTCTGTCGCTGTCGCCGAGCCGCCCATACAGGCCGATACGGCGCCTCCTCCGGCGACCGTCGAACTGGCTCGCGCGGTCGAGCAGCGGGCGATGCGCACGAACTTCGACGCGCTTGAGGCTTTTGGCCATCAGGCCCTCAGGCGAAGCGACCGCGAGGGGCTGAATCGCCTGTACCATGTCGCCTGGACGTTTCTGAATCAGGGCGATTTCGAGCGGGCCGCTCTATGGAACAGTCGCTTGGCGGCGCAGGCAAGGGCGGCGAACGATAGTCGCTATCTGGCGATCGCGCATCTCAATGCGCTGACGGCGCGCTATGACCAGGGCGATCTGGCTGTGGCCGCTGAAATGGAGGGCGCAGCGTCGACGACTGGCGACTGGTTCGTCAAGGCGCACGCCGCTCGGCTGTACGCGTTGGCTCTGATGGATCAGGATCGGGTCGGCGAGGGACTGCGTCTTCTGGCTGCCGTTGAAACCGAAATTCCGGTCGAGGACCCTTTCGCCGACACCGCTCGCGCCGGGGTGTGGGAAGTGACCGGTATGGGGCTGATGAAGCTCAACGACGTGGCCGGGGCGGCTGCTGCTTTCCATCGGTTTGAAATCGACTATTCCAACCCGGCATATCCCCGCCCGGATTTCGACAGCCTGTACAATCTGACGCGGATGTCGGTTCAGGTCGGCGATCTGGCGCGGGCCGAGCATTATTACGCGGCGCACCACCGCTTGGCTGAGCGGTCCGGCATTGCGGCTATTCGCGCCTATGACGCGGCCCTGTGCGCTGCGGTGGCCGATATGCGGCAACTGTCGGCCCAGGTGCTGGAATGCCTGGCGCCTCACGCTAGGCTTATTGACCGCAAGGCCTTCCTGTCGCTGGACATCCTGCCGCTGCGCGGCGTAGCGCGGGCGCGTATGGGCGACATCCAAGGCGCCCGGCGCGACCTGGAGCGCCTGCGCGAGCTTGCGCCGGACGGCATCGTCGATCCGCGCGAGCGCCTCGTGGAGGCGGAGGTGCTGAGGGCGTCCGGGCGGGCGGCCGAGGCCTTTGACGTGCTGCGCGACTATGAACAGCGCCGCGCCGTGCAGGCGGCGCAGCGCTTCAGCGCCGGCATCCATCAGGTCACCGGCGACATGCAGGAACAGTTGGCCGAGCGTCGTCGTCAGTTGCAGACCGCGCGGGCCAATACCCAGCTTCAGCGTGCGGTCATCCGTGGTCAGAACTGGATCATGGGCATCGGTCTCCTGTTCGTCCTTTCGGCGTTGTTCGTCGTCATCTGGCAGAGGCGCCAGTCCCGGCGCCTGCGCGCAGCCCAGCTTCGCGCCGAAGAGGCCAGTCAGGCCAAAAGCGAGTTCCTGGCTAATATGAGCCATGAAATCCGCACGCCCTTGAACGGCGTTGTAGCGATGACCGACGTGCTGTCACGGCGGGATTTGACGCCCAAGGATCGCGAACTGGTCGACATCATCCGGTCGTCCGGCGTCACCCTGGAGCGGTTGCTGTCGGATATTCTCGACACGGTTCGGGTTGAGACCGGCGAGATCAGACTGGACCCGGCGCCCTTCGATCTGGGCGTCATGTTGCGCGAAATCATGGCCTTGTGGACGCCTATGGCCATTCAGAAGGGCGTCAACCTTGCGCTTGAACTGGACCCTGTTCTCGACGCCGCCTTCATCGGCGACGTGGTGCGCCTGCGGCAGGTGTTGACCAATCTGGTTAGCAACGCCGTGAAGTTCACCGAAACAGGTCAGGTGCGGCTTGAAGCGCGTCTCGCTGCGGATGGGCGGGCTTCGTTCATGGTTTCGGATACCGGCATCGGCTTCGACGAGGAGTTCAAGCAGCGAATCTTCCATCGTTTCCAGCAGGCGGATGGCTCCATTACCCGGCGGTTCGGGGGCAGCGGTTTAGGGTTGGCGATTTCGGCTGATCTGGTGCGGCTGATGGGCGGGCGTCTCGATTGCGAATCGCCGACGGACGGAGGCGCGCGGTTCTGGTTCGAACTGTCTCTGCCTCCTGCGCCGGAGCCTGAGGTTCAGACTGTTGCGCCCGCCGCGCGCTCCATCGCGCGCCATGAGCGCCTGAAGGTGCTGCTGGCCGACGACCATCCGGCCAACCGCTTGGTGGTTCAGGTCATGCTGGAGGCCATGCCGGTCGATCTGGTCAGCGTTGAGAACGGCGCTGAGGCGCTGGAGGCCTTCAGGCGAGATGGCTTCGATCTGGTGCTGATGGATATGCAGATGCCGGTCATGGACGGCCTGACCGCCACCGCCGCCATTCGCGAGCATGAGCGGGCGACGCACGCGCCGCGCACGCCCGTGCTGATGTTGACCGCCAATGCGCTGAGGGAGCACGTCGAGGCCGGGCAGGCGGCGGGCGCTGACGGCCACCTGACCAAGCCCCTGACCGTGGCCGCCCTGACCGAGGCGATCGAGGCGGCCGTCATGCATGAGGCGGATCAGGTTCCGGCCTGATCCGTGCGGCTCAGGGCCACTTCACCACGGGCGGCATGGAACTGAGGATGGCGTCCACATTGCCGCCGGTCTTCAGGCCAAACATGGTGCCGCGGTCGTAGAGCAGGTTGAACTCGACGTAGCGGCCGCGACGGATCAGCTGTTCCTCGCGCTCCGCGTCGGTCCAGGGCTCCTGCATCCGGCGGGCGACGATTTCAGAGTAGACCTTCAGGAAGGCCTCGCCGACCGCCTGGGTGAAGGCGAAATCCTTCTCCCAGTCGCCGCTGTCGTGGTGATCGTAGAAGATGCCGCCGGTGCCGCGCGGCTCGTTGCGGTGGGGCAGGAAGAAATACTCGTCGCACCACTGCTTGTATTTGGCGTGCCAGGCCGGGTCGAAGGCGTCGCAGGCGCCCTTCATGGCGGCGTGGAAATCGACGGTGTCGGGGTGATCGTCTCGGCGATCGACATCCAGAACAGGCGTCAGGTCGCCGCCGCCGCCGAACCAAGTCTTCGTCGTGGAGATCAGGCGGGTGTTCATGTGCACGGCGGGCACGCGCGGGCTGACCGGGTGGCAGATCAGACTGATGCCGGTGGCGTAGAAGCGCGGGTCTTCCTCGGCGCCGGGCACGTTCTTGGCGTAGTCGGCGGGGAAGGTTCCGTGGACGGTCGAGCAGTGGACGCCGACCTTTTCAAACAGGCGGCCGCTCATCATGCCCATGACGCCTCCGCCGCCTTCGGGGCGATCCCAGGGCGTGCGGACGAAACGACCGGGCTCTCCGGTGAACAGTTCAGCGGGGGCGGCGTCCTCCAGCGCCTCGAAACCGGCGTGGATCTTGTCGCGCAGGGTCTCGAACCAGGCGCGGGCGCGCTCGCGGCGCTCAATCATCAGGGCGGGGTCAGCTTGGATCATGAGGGCTTCAACCATGACGCGGCCTTTCTGAACAGTCCGGCGGGGTGCGCGGATGACGGCCTGATGCCGCAGGCGAGGCGGGGGGGCCTTGATCCAGATCACAATCCCTTGGCGTCAAGGCGGTATACGAACAGTTCCCTCCGCGGTCCGGCTGTGCCAGCCTGCCACACCCGCAAGAAGCAGCGCCGATGGCGACCGGGCGGGCCTAGTATCAAAGAGGGGAAACCATGATCCGCATCGCCCTGAACGCCAGACTGAACGCCAGACTGCGAGCCAGTCTGTTGGCCGCCGCTTCCATCGCCGTTCTGGCGGGACCGGCCTTGGCTCAAACCCAGCCGCAAGAGGCGCGGGTAATGCAGATTCTGAAACGCACGCCCCTGATCGACGGGCACAACGACCTGCCGTGGGCCTTGCGTCAGGGCTTTGGGAATGACCCGCATGGCGTTGATCTGAATGCGAATCTTTCGGCGTCGACGCGTCTGCATACGGATATTCCGCGTCTGCGCGCCGGGGGCGTGGGCGGTCAGTTCTGGTCGGTCTATGTCCCGGCCAGCATGGCGCCGGTGGAGGCCGCCAAGGCCACCTTCGAGCAGATCGACACCGTCAAGCGTATCGCCGCCGCCTATCCCGAGACTTTCGAGATCGCCACGACCGCCGATGACCTGGTCCGCATCCACCGCGCGGGCAAGATCGCCAGCCTGATCGGCATGGAGGGCGGCTATTCCATCGACGATTCCCTGGGTCTGTTGCGCGAGTTCTATGATTCGGGCGCGCGCTACATGACGCTGACCCACTCCAAGAGCACCACCTGGGCCGACAGCGGCACCGACGCGCCCAAGTGGAACGGGCTGAACGCCTTCGGCGAGGACGTGGTCCGGGAGATGAACCGGCTGGGCATGATGGTCGACCTCAGCCACGTGTCCGAGGACACGATGGTCGACGCCATCCGCGTGTCGTCGGCGCCGGTGATCTTCTCTCACTCGTCGGCGCGAGCGGTGACGGCCCATCCGCGCAATGTGCCCGACGTCGTGCTGCGCCAGATGGCGGGCAACGGCGGCATTGTCATGGTCACCTTCGTGCCGGGCTTCATCAGCGAGGCGGTGCGCGCCTCGGGCGCGGCGCGGGCCGCTGAGATGACGCGGCTTAGCGCCCTCAACCCCGGCGATCCCGCAGCGGTCAAGGCGGGCATGGACGCCTGGAACGCCGCCAACCCGGCGCCCAAGGCGACGATTGAGGATGTCATCGCTCACATCCAGCACGTCCGCGACGTGGCGGGCATCGACCATGTGGGTCTGGGCGGCGACTATGACGGGGTGGACAGCCTGCCGGTCGGCCTGGAGGGCGTGGACGGCTATCCGCGCCTGCTGGCCGAGTTGATGCGCCGAGGCTGGAGCGAGGCGGATATCCGCAAGATTTCAGGCGAGAACCTGCTGCGCGTCATGCGGGCTGTGGAACGGGTGGCTGAGTCCAAGCGGGCTGAGCGACCGAGCCTGGCTAAGCTGCCCGACGACGGCGCGCCGGAGTAAGTCGAACCCTTCTCCCCTTGAGGGAGAAGGTGGGCCCGAAGGGCTCGGATGAGGGGTGTCGGCGGGCGGTATGAAGTGGGAAACGCGAGCGCGCGTCTTCGCACCCCTCATCCGTCCGGCTCCGCCGTCCACCTTCTCCCTCAAGGGGAGAAGAATCAGCGCTGCGGCAACCCCTGCATCTGCCTCAACGCCTCATGCAGGCCGATCCCGGCGCTGACCGACAGGTTCAGAGACCGGGCTTCCGGCCGGATCGGAATATAGATTCGCGCATCGGCCGCCGCGTGGACGTAGTCGGGCGAACCGGCGCTCTCCTTGCCGAACAGCAGGACGTCGTCGGGCTGGAACACGAAATCCGTCAGCGGCTCGGCCGCGCGCGTCGTGAACAGCACCAGCCGACCCGGCGCGCGGTCGCGCTGGAAAGTCTCCCAGTCGGCATGGCGCGTCATATGGGACAGAGGCCCGTAATCCAGAGCCGCCCGCTTCATCGCCCGATCGTCGAAATTAAAGCTCGTGGGCTCGATGACGTGCAATTCCACGCCGAAACAGGCGCTCAGACGGATGCAGGCGCCGACATTATGGGGGATGTCAGGTTGAAAAAGGGCGAGACGCATTCTAAGGCCCTCATACGCGCGGGGCGGGGCCTTGTCGCGGCTTTTGTTGCGACTGTTTCGCAAATCGCTTTCGCGACTTGTCTGAAGCAGCCGAAACCAAGGCCGGACGGGCAGGGGTTTGCCTTCGCACAAAGGGTTCCATTCGGTTGACGTTCCATCTTGGGGCGGACGACCGGCGATGCAGAGGTGAAACGCGTGGCCGAATCGGTCGTGAATGCTGACGGGCCTGACGGCCAACACGGGGGTGGCGACGCCACCCGCCGCGACTTCATCCACATTGCGGCAGGTGCGGCTGCGGCCGGTGCTGGCGTGATGGTGGCGTGGCCGCTGATCAACCAGATGAACCCGGCGGCCGACACCCTGGCCCTGGCGTCGATCGAATTCGATCTGACCAAGGTTCAGGAAGGCCAGCAGGTCGTCATCAAGTGGCAGGGCAAACCGGTCTTCGTGCGCTATCGCACTCCGGCCGAGCTGACCAAGGTCATCGACGAGGGCGCCGTGGGCAGCCCGCCGCAGACCGACGCCGAGCGCACCAAGGCCGGTCACGAGAAATATCTCGTCGTCATCGGCTCGTGCACCCACCTGGGCTGCGTGCCGACCTTCAACGCCGGCGAGTACGGCGGCTGGTTCTGCCCGTGCCACGGTTCGCACTACGACGCCTCGGGGCGTATCCGTAAGGGCCCGGCGCCGTTGAACCTGATCGTGCCGAACTACGAATACATGTCCGACACCCGCGTGAAGATCGGCTGAGGACGGACAGAGGAACCATGAGCGATCACGAATCCACTTACGTCCCGAAAACCGCTGTCGAGCGGTGGATGGACACGCGCCTGCCGATCATCCGTTTCGGCATGGACTATGCGAACCTGCCGACCCCGAGGAACCTGAACTACTGGTGGACCTTCGGCGGCATCCTGGCGCTCTGCCTGATGACCCAGATCATCACCGGCATCGTCCTGGCCATGCACTACACCCCGCACGTCGACATGGCCTTCGCCTCGGTCGAGCGCATCATGCGCGACGTGAACGGCGGCTGGCTGATCCGTTATGTGCACGCCAACGGCGCGTCGATGTTCTTCATCGCCGTCTATCTGCACATGCTGCGGGGCCTATACTACGGCTCCTACAAGGCGCCGCGCGAGATGATCTGGATCGTCGGTTGCGTGATCTTCTTCCTGATGATCGCCACCGCCTTCCTCGGCTACGTCCTGCCGTGGGGCCAGATGTCCTTCTGGGGCGCTGAGGTCATCACCAACCTGATCGGCGCCATTCCGGTCGTCGGCGAGCCGATCCTGATCTGGCTGCGTGGCGGCCCGGCGATCGACAATGCGACGCTGAACCGCTTCTTCTCGCTGCACTACCTGCTGCCGTTCGTCATCGCCGGCTGCGTTGTGCTGCACCTGTGGGCCCTGCACGCCGCCGGTCAGAACAACCCGGTCGGCATCCTGATCCCGAAGGACCGCGCCAAGAAGGACATGCTGCCCTTCCACCCGTACTTCACGGTCAAGGACGGCTTCGCGATCATCCTGTTCCTGATCCTGTTTGCGGTCTTCGTCTTCTATCAGCCGAACGCTCTGGGCCACGCCGACAACTACATCCCGGCCAACCCGCTGCAGACTCCGGCGCACATCGTGCCTGAGTGGTACATGCTGCCCTTCTACGCGATCCTGCGCGCCATTCCCGACAAGTTCGGCGGCGTGGTGGCCATGTTCGCGGCGATCGGCATCCTGTTCGTCCTGCCGTGGATCGATACGTCCAAGGTGCGCTCGATGCGTTACCGCCCGACGATGCGGACCTTCTTCATTATCTTCCTGTTCGTCTGCTTCGGACTGGGCTGGTGCGGCGCGCAACTGCCGGACGCTCCGGTCGTGCCGGGCATGCCCAGCTTCAACCTGATCGACGGCCAGCTGAACTCCTACCTGTGGCTGACCCGTTTGTTCACGCTGTACTATTTCGCCTTCCTTGGGCCGATCATGTTCTTCGTGGGACTGAAGGAAAAGCCGCTGCCGATCCCGGCGACGATCTCGGAGCCCGTGCTCCCGTCGACCGCAGCCGAGAAGGCGTGAGCGCGATGATGAGCAACGAGAAAAAGACCGTGTCCTTCCGCAAGATCCTTGTCTCTGTGACGGCCGCTGTCGGCCTGGTCGCCATCGCCGCTCCGGCGATGGCCGCCGGGGGCGCCAAGCATCCGCGCGACGGCGGCTTCAGCTTCGCCGGGCCGTTCGGCACCTTCGATCAGGGCCAGCTGCAACGCGGCTATAAGGTCTATCGCGAAGTCTGCGCCTCCTGCCACGGCATGGATATGGTGCACTTCCGCAACCTGGGCGATAAGCACGGCCCGTTCTGGAATCCGAAGTATCCGAACCCGAACGACAACCCGGTCGTGAAGGCGCTGGCCAAGGAAATCCAGGTCGGCGACATCGACTCGGAAACGGGCGAGGCCCTGATGCGCGACGCCACCACGGCCGACCGCTTCCCCAACCCCTATCCGAACCCGACGGCTGCGGCTGCGGCCAACGGCGGCGCCATGCCGCCGGACCTGTCGGTCATGGCCAAGGCGCGTCACGACGGCGCCAACTACATCTACTCGTTGCTGTCGGGCTATTCCGCTCCGCCGGCGGGTCTGAAGATGACCGAGACCCAGCACTACAACCCCTATATGGCCGGCGACATGACCCCGTTCTGGACCGGCAAGGGCGACGTGCCCAAGGGCGGCTTCATCGCCATGCCGCCGCCGCTGAGCGCCGGCCAGGTCACCTATGACGACGGCACCGAGGCGACGGTGGACCAGATGTCCAAGGACGTCGCCGCCTTCATCGCCTGGACCTCCGAGCCGAAGATGGTCGAGCGCAAGCAGATGGGCTTCGGCGTCATCATCTTCCTGCTGGCCTTCGCGGGCGTGACCTACGCCAGCTACCGCCGCATCTGGAAGGGCGTCGCCCACTAAGGCGCGATTGTCTGATCGAAACGAAAGAACCCGCCGGAGCGATCCGGCGGGTTTTTTCATGGCTGCTCAGCGCCTTTCGGCAGTCGACACCTGCGAGCGGGCTGACTACGGTCCCAGCATCGAATTCTCCGAGGGGTGAGCCTGTATGCGTATTTCATCTTCCATCGCCGTTCTGGCCTTTGCCGCCGCTCTGGGCGCGGCGGCCGCCGTACAGGCCCAGACCGCGCCGGCCTTCGACGCCGCGCGCATTTCCGAAGACATCCGCGTCCTGTCGGATGACAGCTTCGAGGGACGCGGCATCGCCACCCCGGCCGAGCAGAAGGTCATCGACTATCTGAGCCGCCAGTACGCCGCCGCTGGCTTCGCGCCGGGCGGTGAGAACGGCGGTTGGACCCAGGCGGTCGGGCTGAACCGTTTCGCCGTTTCCAACGTGGCGGGCCGGCTGAAGCTGGGCGACTGGAGCCAGTCGCTGACGCAGGGCCAGGAAGTCACCATGACGACGCGCCTGCCGGGCGCTGCGGTCGACCTGAAGGACAAGCCGCTGGTCTTCGTCGGCTATGGCATCAGTGCGCCCGAGCGTGATTGGAACGACTTCAAGACCGACGTGCGCGGCAAGGTCATCGTCGTCCTGGTCAATGACGCCGACTTTGAAGACCCGTCGCTGAACACCTTCGGCGGCGAGGCCATGACCTACTACGGCCGCTGGACCTACAAGTTCGAGGAAGCCGCGCGTCAGGGCGCTGCGGGCGTGCTGATCGTGCACGAGACCAAGCCCGCTTCCTACGGCTGGACCACGGTCGCCAACTCGTGGGGCGTGCCGCAGTTCGACATCGTGCGCGCTGATCCGGCGTCCGAACGCGTGGCGATGGAAGGTTGGATCCAGCGTGATCTGGCGGTCGATCTGTTCCGCCGCGCCGGGCTCGATTTCGAGCAGGAGAAGATCAAGGCGCGCAGCCGAGACTTCCAGCCGGTTGAGCTGAAGGGCGCGACGGTCGACGCCAGCTTCGACGTCGCCACCGACCGCATCGTCACCCACAACGTCGTGGCCAAGCTGGAAGGCTCGACCCATCCGGACGAGACCATCCTGTACACCGGCCACTGGGACCACATCGGCATGGGCGAGCCGGACGCCAACGGCGACCGCATCTTCAACGGCGCCATCGACAACGCATCGGGCACGGCCGGCCTTCTGGAACTGGCGCGTCAGTGGTCGGCCGGACCGAAGCCGGAACGCACCATCGTCATGATCAGCTTCACCGGCGAGGAAAGCGGCCTGCTGGGGTCGGAATTCTACGCCGCAAACCCGCTGTATCCGCTGGAGAAGACCGTCGGCGGCTTCAACCTGGACTCGGCCGCCGTGTTCGGCCGCATGAACAAGCTGGGCGTGACCGGCTATGGCCATTCGGAGCTGGACGAGCCGGTGATCGCGGCGGCGGCGGCGCAGGGACGCGGCTTCGTCGGCGATGCTGGGGCCGCAGCGGGCATCTACTTCCGCTCGGATCACTTCCCGCTGGCCAAGAAGGGCGTGCCGATGGCCTATCTGTCGTCGACCGGCGATTTCGTCGATGCGCCGATCGAGCCGCGTCAGGCCAAGGCCGCCGACTATCGCGCCAACCGCTACCACCAGGCGGCAGATGAGTGGGAGGCCGATTGGGACTACGCCGGCATGCTTCAGGACCTGGAAGTCATGTTCAAGGTCGGCCAGGACCTGGCTAACAGCCGTGACTGGCCCGAATGGAAGGCCGGTTCGGAGTTCGGCCCCGAGCGCGCCAAGAGCGCCGCTCAGCGCCGCTGATCCGTCTTTCGCGACGAACATGACGAAAATGTAAGGGGCGGCCTCGCAAGAGGCCGCCCTATGACTATCAAAACGGGCCTCGTGGGGGAGGCTGAAGGGAATCGCCATGCACCACCGCTTCATTCGCGGCGTCGCCGCCGCCGCCCTGCTGCTGGTTGCAGGCGCGGTCTCGGCCCAGGACTTTTCGGCCCAGCGCCTGTCGGATGAGATACGCATCATCAGCGCCGACGATTTCCAGGGCCGCTATCCGGGCACTGAGGGCGAGAAGAAGACGCTGGACTGGCTGCAGGCTCAGTATGAAGCCATGGGGATGGAGCCGGGCGGTCCTGACGGCCAATGGCTGCAGATCATCGACCTGAAGCGGCTGACGCCCAAGGGCCAGCCGACGCTGACCTGGTCTGGTGCGACGTCTCAGGGGCGAGCCCTGATCGCGGGCACGGACTTCACCCTGCGCGCGATGAACGATGCGGCGGCCGGTGAGGTGGCGAACGCACCCGTCGTCTTCGCCGGTTACGGGATCCATGCGCCCGAAAGGGGCTGGGACGACTATGGCGATCTGGATGTGACAGGGGCGGTCGTCCTGGTCGTGGCGGGCGAGCCTGACGGCGACCTGTTCAACGGCCCCTACGCCACCAACTATCAGTCCGCCGCCTACAAGGCCGACGAGGCCGAGCGGCGCGGCGCGGTCGCGGTTCTGACGATCATCGACGGCGACGCGGGCGCCGCTGCGTGGCGCCGCGAAACGGGCGGGGCGACGCGGACCCGTACCCTGACGCCCGGTTCGGCCGAACTGACGCTGAGCGGCGCCGTCAACCGTGATGCAGCCGCCGAAATGGGCGTGGATCTAGCGACGCTGAAGCCCCGGCTCCAGACCGGCGATTTCCGCGCCTTTCCGCTGGATGTGCGGATCACCGCCGCGGCCGAGGAGACGGTCGAAATCCTGCGCACCCACAATCTGCTGGCCCGCATCACCGGCAGCGAGCGCCCGAACGAGGTCATCATCTATTCGGCCCACTGGGACCATGTCGGCGTCAATGAGAATACCGCAGGCGACGACAAGATCTTCAACGGCGCCTGGGACAACGCCTCGGGCACCATCGGCGTGGTCGAAATGGCCCGTCAGTTGAAGGCCGCGCCGACGCCGAAACGCAGCATCGTCTTCGCCCATATGGCGGCGGAGGAAATGGGCCTGCTGGGCGCCTACGCCTATGTCGCCGATCCGGTCTATCCGCTGGAGACGACTGTAGCTGACATCAACATCGACATGCTGCCTCTCAGCGGCCCGACGAAGGACGTGCCGATCTTCGGCAAGGGGCAGAACAGCCTTGAGGACGACCTGCAGGCCCTGGCCGAGAAGGAGGGGCGTTATGTCTCCGACGACGGCCAGCCGGAGCAGAACTTCTATTATCGCTCGGACCACTTCCCCTTCGCCCGCGCCGGGGTCCCGGCCCTGATGCCGTGGCACGGCGTGGACTGGGTCGAGGGCGGACGCGAAGCGGGACTGGCGGCGTGGAAGGCCAAGTTCGGCGCCGACTATCACCGTCCCAGCGACGAATGGTCGGCGGACTGGGATCTGCGCTCAGCGGTCGAGAATCTGACTCTGCTGTATCGACTGGGTCTGGATCTGGCCAACGGCGACGAGTGGCCGACGTGGAAGCCGACGTCGGAGTTCGGCCAGGTCCGCGACCGCAGCGCGGCGGCGAGACGCTAGAGGCGGCTTAGGCGCAAGAAGAAAGACCCTCTGTCCATCGCCGGGCAGAGGGCCTTCTCATGTCAGCCTTTGACGGTCAGACCGCCGCCAGCGCCTGCTCCAGGTCGGCGATCAGGTCGTCGATGTGCTCGATGCCGACCGACAGACGGACGGTGTCCTCAGTCACGCCCGCCTTCTTCAGTTCATCGGGCGACAACTGGCGGTGGGTGGTCGAGGCTGGGTGGCAGACCAGCGACTTGGCGTCGCCGATGTTGACCAGTCGGGTGAACAGCTTGACCGCGTCCTGGAAGCGGGCGCCGGCCTCGCGGCCGCCCTTCACTCCGAAGGTCAGCAGACCCGAGGCCTTGCCGCCGAAATACTTCTGGATCAGGGCGTGATCCTTGTGCTCGGCCAGGCCCGCATAGTTGACCCAGTCGACCTTGGGGTGCGCCTTCAGCCACTGGGCGACGGCCGTGGCGTTCTCGACGTGGCGGTCCATGCGCAGGGCCAGCGTCTCCAGCCCCAGCAGGATCAGGAAGCTGTTGAACGGCGAGATGGCTGCGCCGGTGTTCCTCAACAGCACCGTACGCACCCGGCCGATGAAGGCCGCCGGGCCGAAGGCCTCGGTATAGACTACGCCGTGGTAGCTGACTTCCGGCTCGTTCAGGCGGCGGAAGCGTTCCTTGTGCTCGGCCCAGGGGAAGGTCCCGCCGTCGATGACGGCGCCGCCGATCGAGGTGCCGTGGCCGCCGATATATTTGGTCAGGGCGTGGACGACGATGTCGGCGCCATGCTCGATCGGCCGGGTCAGGTAGGGGGTCGGCACGGTGTTGTCGACGATCAGCGGCAGGCCTTGCGCGTGGGCGGCGTCGGCCAGGGCGGCGAAGTCCACCACATTGCCCAGCGGATTGCCGATGGATTCGCAGAAGACCGCCTTGGTCCGCTCATCCGTATTGGCCGCCACCGCCGCGATGTCGTCGGCGTCGATGAAGCGCACCTCGATGCCGTACTGGGGCAGGGTGTGGGCGAACAGGTTGTAGGTGCCGCCATACAGGGCGCCCGTGGCGATGATGTTGTCGCCGGCCTCGGCGATGGTCAGGATGGCATAGGTGATGGCCGCCATGCCCGAGGCCACGGTCAGGGCCGCGACCCCGCCCTCCAGCGCCGCCAGACGCTGCTCCAGCACGTCCGAGGTCGGGTTCATGATGCGGGTGTAGATGTTGCCCGCCACCTTCAGGTCGAACAGGTCGGCCCCGTGCTGGGTGTCGTCAAAGGCGTAGCTCGTGGTCTGATAGATGGGCACGGCCACCGATTTGGTGGTCGGATCGGGCGTATAGCCCGCGTGCACGGCGAGGGTGTCGAACTTCATGGCTTCCCTGGAGAATTTTCAGCGTCAGTCGGGCTGATTCATCCAGGGCTTCGGCGATACCCGCAAGGGCATAAGTTTTCAGCAATTCTATCAGGGCGGTCAGATTTTCTAACCGCCCTGAGAAAACGCCCTAGTTGTTGAACAGGAAATGCATCACATCCCCGTCCTTGACGATATAGGCCTTGCCTTCGGCGCGCATCTTGCCCGCTTCCTTGGCGCCCGCTTCGCCCTTCAGCGCGACATAGTCGTCGAAAGCGATGGTTTCGCCGCGGATGAAGCCCTTTTCGAAGTCGGTGTGGATCACGCCCGCCGCCTGCGGCGCGGTGGCGCCGACGGGGATGGTCCAGGCGCGCGCTTCCTTGGGGCCGACGGTGAAGTAGGTCTGCAGGCCCAGCAGTTTGTAGGCCTCGCGGATCAGGCGGTTCAGACCGGGCTCTTCCAGACCCAGGGTTTCGAGGAACTCTTTTTGCTCCTCGTCGTCCAGGACGGCGATTTCCGACTCGATCTGGGCCGAGATGACCACTGAGTTGGCGTTGTCCTCGGCGGCGCGCTTGGCGACCAGGTCGGACAGCTCATTGCCCTTGTCGGCCGAGCCTTCCTCGACGTTGGCGACGTAGAGGGCGGGCAGGGCGGTCAGCAGTTGCAGCATGTCCCAGGCCTTCTTGTCCTCCTTGGACACCTCGGCCAGACGCGCGGGCTTGCCGTCGCGCAGCTTTTCGAGCGCGGCGTCGATCAGCTTCAGGTTCAGCTGGGATTCCTTATCGCCGCCCTTGGCGCGCTTCTCGATCTGGACGCGGCGACGCTCCAGGCTCTCGAGGTCGGCCAGCATTAGCTCAGTCTCGATGATCTCGAGGTCCGAGATGGGGTCGATGCGGTTCTCGACGTGGGTAATGTCGTCATCGACGAAGCAGCGGGCGACGAAGGCGATGGCGTCGCAGTCGCGGATGTTGGCCAGGAACTGGTTGCCCAGGCCCTCGCCCTTCGACGCGCCGCGCACCAGGCCCGCCACGTCGACGAAGGTGATCCGCGCGGGGATGATCTCCTTGGACCCGGCGATGCCGGCCAGGACGTTCAGCCGCGGTTCCGGCACGGCCACGTCGCCGGTGTTCGGCTCGATGGTGCAGAACGGATAGTTGGCCGCTTGGGCCGCCGCCGTCTTGGTCAGGGCGTTGAACAGGGTGGACTTGCCGACGTTGGGCAAGCCGACGATCGCGACTTTCAGGGCCATGGTATTCCTCGTGAGCGCGAGCCTTTAGCCGGTTCGGGCCGGTTTGTCAGGCTCGCGCCGCCAAGAGAGCTTCTTACTCTTCCGAATCCACCACCGGGGGCTGCTTGATCGCCGCGTGGACGCTGATCGGACCGGCTTTTTCGAACGTCAGGGTGAAGGAGGCGATCCGGCCATCGACCAGAGGATCGCGCAGGCCCATCAGCATGATGTGGTTGCCGCCCGGCTTCAGCTCGACCGGCGTTCCGGCGGGCAGGGGCAGGCCGTCGTGCAGGTGGGCCATGCTCATGACGCCGTTCTCCATCTTCATCTCATGCACCTCGGCCGACTGGGCCAGAGCGGTCGAGACGCTGACCAGACGGTCGTCGGAACCCGCCGTCAGGGTCAGATAGCAGCCCCCGGCCTTGGCGCCGTTGGGCGTGGGGCGGCACCAGGCGTCGGCGACCTGGACCGTGCCGGGGGCGACCGTCGCGTCGACGACCTCGGCCGTTTTCTCGGCGGGCTGGCCGCAGGCGACGAGTGTGAGGGCGGCGGCCGACAGGGCGGTCAGGGCGAACAGACGTTTCATGTTGAAGCTCCTTATCAAGAGGCTGCGACGGGCTTGGACCCGGTGAACGCACGCACCGCTCGGTCGAGCAGCAGGGCGGCCACGAGGCTCAGTCCCGTCAAGGGATAGAGGATGGACAGGGGGATGACGATGCACAGCACGGCGATTCTTGCGCGCGAGCCGGGCGGAGCGGGCGGGGCGCCGGAATTGCGTCGCGACAGGCTGGGCGGGCGGCGCATCCACCACATGATCAGGCCGCTGATCGCCAGCAGCCAGACGGCGATGCAGCCGATCAGCATGACGATGCGGTTGATCCAGCCGTATTGCAGTCCCTGATGGACGGCGATGCCCCACTCAAAACTCTTGGCCATGACGCCGAACTGGCTCCAGCGCAGGTCGGCCTTCACCTCGCCGCTGACGCCGTCGACATAGAGGCTGCGGGCGTCCTCGGCCTTGCGGGTCTGGCGGGCGACGGTCCAGGCTAGATCGGAGGATTGGGGGATGCTGACGGTGAAGGGGCGCGGCAGGCCCTGTTCGTGGGTCGTCTGAAGCACGCGCGTCAGACTGGGAGCTGAGTGTGAGTGGCCATGCGCGTGGCTGTCGGCGGACAGGACTGCGTTCTCCAGCGTCCAACCCACGCCTGCCGGGGCGTCGTGAGGCTTGGCATGGCTCCAGGGGCTGGCGGCGGCGGGCGCGGGCGGGCGGCCCAGTCCGGTGCCGCGCATGACGCCCATGAACTGATCGCCCCAGACGGCCGACCACGGCATCCCCGTGGCCGCGAGGAAGATGATCACCCCGCCGACGTAGAAGCCGGTCAGGGCGTGGACATCGCGCCAGAAGGGACGTCGACGGGCGTCCGTCTCGCTGGGCTTCAGCACGGCGCCGGCGCGGCGGCGCGGCCACCACAGATAGAGGCCGGTGGCGCACAGGATGATGGCCCAGCCCGCGACGATCTCGACCAGAATGTTCAGCGCCGTGCCGATGGGGCCGCCGAACAGGCTGAGGGAGTGCAGCTTCTTGATCGTCTCGGTCACGCCGCCATAGGCGGTGACGCCGGTGACCGTGGCCGTATGCGGATCGACGAAGACGGTGCGCTGGGCGCCGTCGGGCCGGTCGACGCGCACGCGCACGGCCTGATCGGCGCGGTCAGGCACCAGCACATTCGCTGCCCGGCCTTCGCCCGCGCGGGCGGCGGCGGCCAGCCACTGATCGGGATCGGCCTGCTGAGCGCTGACCGGAACCTCGATCATGGAGCGATAGACGGCGTGGTCGATCTCGTCCTTGAACAGATAGAGGCCGCCCGTCAGCGTCAGCAGCATCAGGAACGGCATGACCAGCACTCCGGCGTAGAAGTGCCAGCGCCAGACGGTCCGATAGGCGCCGGACATCATGTCCGGCGCCTTGTTCTTGAGAGAGACGGTCATCAGTAGGCCAACCGCAGGCCGATGAAGACCGAACGGCCCTCGCCGGGGAAGAAGACGGCCGTCTGTGTTGTGCTGGCGTCCGTCACAGCCGAGAATTCGCCGACGTAGCGCTTGTCGGTCAGGTTGCGCGCGTCGATGTAGACTGAGGCGTTCGGGCCGATGTTGAAGCCGCCGGTCAGGCCCAGCACGACGTAGTCCGAAGCCTTCATGGTGTTGGCGTAGTCGACATAGGGGCTGGACAGCCGCCACTCGACCGACGGGGTGACGAAGACGCCCGTCGGATGGCGCCACGTCAGTTCGGCCCGGTATTGGTGCTCAGGCACGACCGGCAGGCGGTTGTCGCCCCAGCGCGCGTCGCCGTCGAAGCGGAAGTCGCTCCAGTTATAGACCTGACGCAGCATCAGCGACCCGTCCGCCAGTTCGACCGGCAGGGTCCAGTCCAGCCCGGCCTCGACGCCTTGGTGGATGGTCTTTTTGGCGTTGAAGGTGGCGGCGGGAATGTCGGGGCCGGTGATGAAGTTCAGCATCTCGCCCTCGATCCGGCTGCGATAGGCGACCAGATCCCAGGCCAGAGGCCCGCGACGGCCGCGCGTGCCGATCTCGCCGGTCCAGGCGTCCTGAACCTCGACCGGGGCGAAGCCGGCCAGCGGCGCCTGAACCAAGGCTCCATAGGTCGGCGGCTCGACCGAGCGGGTCAGGTTGGCGAAGACCTGGGCGCCGCTTTCCGCTTCCCACAACAGGCCGATGCGCGGCGAGAACCAGTCATAGGTCCGGCTGGCGTCATTGGCCGGGGTCATGCGGTCCAGATAGTCGCGCGTGGCGCGTCCCCAGGAACCACCCGCGACCAGGGCCAGTTGTTCGGTGACGAACAGCCGCCCCTCGGCGAAGACGTCCAGGCCGGAGGCGTTCTGACGCGCATCAGCCGTCTTGACGTCGCGCTGGCCCGCCAGGTTCACATAGCGCAGGGCCTCGACTTCTCCTTCGCGCCACGAGAAGCCGTAGAAGGCGTCGGCGCGCAGGCCGCCGACATTGCCGGTCCAGTCGATGCGGGCGAAGGCGCCGCGCGTCGTGCTGTCCTGATCCATCACCTGGAAGATCGGGTGATACAGCGACTTCTCCCAGCCCCAGATCGCGCCCTCGAACAGGGTGGATTCATTGAAGCGCCAGCGGGTCTGAAGCGTCAGCCGCTTGACCGTCAGGTCGCGGGCCTGATCGCCGGACAGGGCGCTGGCCGAGGCCATGCGCGGGGTCTCCAGCGCCTGTTTCAGGGTCAGGGAGCCGGGCATGTCCTGTTTGATGTCGGCGGCCTGAGCGATCAGGCGCACCTCGCGGTCTTCGCCGAACGAGCGGCCCGCATTGACCGTCAGGCGCCCCTGCGACTGCTGGCTGTGGTCGCGCCAGCCGTCGCCCTGCATCGCCGTGGCGGCGGCGTAGACATCCCAGTCGCCATAGGTCTCGGCGACGGCGCCGTGGGCGCGCGCGAAGCCGTAGCTGCCGCCCTCGACCTGCATCAGGGCGCGCTGGTTCGCCGTGCGGCCGGTGGGGGTGATCAGGTTGATCGCCCCGCCCAGCTGCGCTCCCCCGAAGCGCAGGGTGTTGGCGCCCTTCCACACCTCGACATAGCGGGCGCTGAGGGAGTCCACGCTCTGGAAGTCGGAAAAGCCGTCGGCGTCGGCGAAGGGCACGCCGTCCTGGGCGAACAGGACGCCGCGCTGGTGGAAGCCCTGGGCGATGCCCGACCCGCGAATGGACAGACGGCTTTCCTCGCCGAACCGCTTTTGCGCCAGAACGCCGGGGACATTGCGAAGAGTGTCGGAAAAGCCTTGGACGAAGCGGTCGGAGTAGCTTTCGGCCGACACCACGGCCACGGCGCCGGGGGTGCGGCTGAGACGGTCGCGGGCCTCCGCCACGACGGTCGGGTCTTCGGCGTTGCGGCGGCCGGTGACGATGATGCTGTCGACGACGGTGGGGCTGTCAGCGCCGGGCAGGTCGTAGGCGTGGGCAAGGGCGGGCGCCAGGCAGGCGCCGATCAGCAGGGCGCACGGCGCCGCAGCGGTCTTGAGAAACATGAAACTGAAGTCCTGAAAACAGAGGTGCAATCGCAGGCGTCGCTATTGGACGCGAGCGAGGCGGCAGGGGTTTCTGGTTTTCAGGCGTGAGGCGGCGCGCGCGACGGCGGACGCGGCGGAGCCCGGGCCGGGGGCGGCGGGCTGGCGATGAAGGGGGCGTAGACGACGGCCTGCGACAGACGCACGACCGGCGACGGCTCCGGCGCAGGAGGCGCAGGCAGGGCGGCCAGCAAGGGCATGATGCAGGCGGCGCATTTGGCGCCCATCTCGGCCTTGATCGGGCCGTCGACGCCGCCGGACTGGATGGTCTGGGGACCATCCGCTGAGCAGATGACGACGGGCTGGCCGGGCGTGGAGGCGGCCAGAGCCGCGAACGGCATCAGGCTGCCGATGACGATGGCGAACGTCGCGGCCAGGAAGGCCAGCGAGCGCCAGGTCGACCAGTTTTCTGCCTGAGAGCGGATCACGATGCAGGCCCCTTAAACCTTCCCATGCAGGGAAGCCAGACCATGCGGAGCGACCGACGGTCGCGCGGCGCCTCGACAATGCCGCTTTACCCGTGCCAGCGTGGCGGTCGAATAGCCATCGAGGATACGCATGATCCGCGCCATCGGACCCTTCGCTCTCGCCCTGCTTCTCGCGGCGCCCGCAAACGCGCAACAGGTGGAGGAGGGGCCGGGCGGTCCCGACCGCGTCTCACTGACGGTCTATAATCAGAACATCGCCCTGGTTGAGGACGTGCGGAACCTGAACGTGCCCGCCGGACGCTCTCGCCAGGAGTTTCCGGGCGTATCCGCCAGCATCCGGCCCGAGACGGTGGGGCTGTCGGGGCGCGGTTTGTCGGTGGTCGAGCAGAACTTCGACTATGACCTGCTGACGCCCGGCAAGCTGATGGAAAGCGCTGTCGGCAATGAGATCGGCATCGTCCGCACCAACCCCGGCTCGGGGGGGCAAACGACCGAGCGCGCGCGCGTGCTGGCGGCGAATCAAGGCGTGGTGCTGCAGATCGGCGACCGTATCGAGGTGCTGCGCGACGACGGCGTGCCGACGCGCGTCATCTTCGACCGGGTGCCGCAGAACCTGCGCCCCCGCCCGACGCTCAGCGTGACTCTGGACGCCGAAGGGGCAGGGCGGCGCGAGACGACCTTGTCCTATCTGACCAGCGGTCTGACGTGGAAGGCGGACTATGTCGCCCGTTTCGACGAGAAGGCGGGCAAGCTGGACCTGACCGGCTGGGTGACGCTGACGAACAACTCCGGCGCGACCTTCAGCAACGCCCAGACGCGGGTGGTGGCGGGCGACGTCAATCTGATCGGCAATCAGGGCGGCTATAATCCGCGCCAGCCGGTTCGCGGCGGCGGCGTGCGCGGCAATGGAACCCAGTCGGGCGGAGAAGGCGCTCTGGCCGACGTCTATGTCTATCCGCTTCCTGAGGCCGTCACCGTGGCCAACAATCAGACCAAGCAGGTCGGGCTGATCGACGCGGCCGGCGTGCCGGCGACCAAGCGTTATCTGCGGGTCATCAACGGCTTCTCCACCGCCGAACAGCCGATAGCGGCCGAGGTCGGGGTCATCTTCGCCAACGGATCAGGCGCCGCCGCGCGCGCCCTGCCTGCGGGCGTCATCCGCGTCTATGTGAAGGATGAGGCGGGCGAACCGCGCTTCATCGGCGAAAGCCAGGTCGATCACTCGCCCGCCGGGTCCGAGATCGTGGTGACGACCGGCGACGCCTTCGATGTGACGGTGCAGCCGCGTCTGGTGTCGTCCGAGCGGGTGTCCAAGCGGTTGGTCGACTATTTCCGCACCCGCTATGCGATGGAGTACACCGTCCGCAACGCCCGGCCCGAGGCGGTGACGGTCGAGGTGCGCCAGCGCGGTCTGGGCCGCGACACCGAACTGACGGACCAGAGCATCGAGGGCGAGATGCGCGATGCGCGCACCGTCGTCTGGCGCGTGCCGGTGCCCGCCAACGGCGAGACCAGGCTGACCGCGACCATCACGACGGGCGGCTGATCCATGCGCCGCCTTCTGGCGATCACCACGGCGTTGAGCCTTCTGGCCCCCACGGTTTGGGCCCAGACGGAAAGCGTGTCCGCGCGTCCCGACGGGGCGACGGTGGTCATCTATCGCGACCAGCCGGTCGATACGGTCGTCCTGATGGAACAGTCGCGGCAGTCGTGGAACCGGATGGACCGGCAGGGCCTGGCCCTGATCGTTGAGACGCGCACGGTCGATCTTCCCGCCGGGGAGGGGATCATCCGCTTTCGCGGACTGGCCACCGGCGTCGTGCCGCAGAGCGCGGTGCTGGAGGGGCTGCCCGCCCATGTGGTCGAGCGCAACGCCGACTTCGACCTGCTGTCGCCCGCTAGTCTGATGGAAAAGTCGGTGGGCGAGGTGGTGCGCGTCGTCCGTACCAACCCTGCGACCGGCGAACAGGTCGAGAAGGCGGCCGTCATCCGCGCGGGCGGCCAAGGGACGGTGCTGGAGATCGACGGCCAGTTCGAGGCGCTGGACTGCTCGGGCCAGACCGAGCGGGTCGTGTTCGACCGCGTGCCCGAGGGGCTGGGCGACCAACCGACCCTGTCGGTGCGCACGCGCGCCGAGCGGGCGGGGCGGCACACGGTGACGCTGGCCTATCTGACGACAGGGCTTCAGTGGTCGGCCGACTATGTGGCGCGTCTGGATCCGAGTGACGGCACGCTGGACCTGACCGGCTGGGTGACGCTGGCCAACTTCGGCGGCACGGGCTTCCCCGACGCGCCGGTGCAGGTGGTGGCGGGCACTCTGAGGAAGGATGCAGGCACCACGCCGGTCGAGCCTCTGGTCCGTTATCAGCAGAACCAGTGCTGGCCACAGGGGACGACGACGTTCGGATCGGGACAGTTCACGGGCTATGGCGGGGCTCCGCCGCCTCCGGCGCCTTCTGCTCCCATGCTGCGGATGGTCGCCAATGAGGCGATGGATGCAGTGGTTGTGACCGGAAGCCGGATCGCCCGGCAAGGCGAACTGGGCGACTACAAGATCTACACCCTGCCCGAACCGACGACCGTCGCGGCGCGCCAGACCAAGCAGGTGCGTTTCCTGGAGCGCGACAGCGTGGCCTATGAGCGGGTCTATCGCGCCGGACTGCTGGATCAGGACGAGGAATCCCGTCCGATGGGCGTGGTCCTGAAACTGCGCAATGAGGCGCGCGCCGGGCTCGGCGTGGCCCTGCCGGGCGGCTCGGTGGCGGTGATGCAGCCGGATGGCGCAGGCGGCGTGCTGCTGGCCGGTCAGGACCGGTTCGAGGACAAGGGCGTGGGCCTGCCGGTGCGGCTGCACTTCGGTCAGTCGCCGGATGTGCAGGTGCAGACGCGGCTGGTGAAGTCGGACAGCTCTCGACGGGGGGCGGTGACGACGCAGCGTTCCGAAATCGAGACTACGGTCACCAACGCCCGCTCGGAGGCGGTCACCGTGGAACTGGTCGCCAACGCCGCCATGCAACGCGGCTTCCGCATCCGCAGCCAGTCGGTGCGCAGTCGGATTGACGACACCGGCTATCCGGTGTGGACGCTGGCCGTGCCCGCGAACGGCGCGGCGACGCTGAAGGCGGCGTGGACGACGACGGATTGAGCTGTGTTTCTCCCTCCCCTTCATGGGTAGGGTGGTCGCGCAGCGACCGGGTGGGGAGGGCTAGGCGATCGACCCTCAGCGCCTGAATAGCCTCGCCGCCCCCACCCGACTTCGGCCTTACGGCCTCAGCCACCCTCCCCATGAAGGGGAGGGAGAGGCTTTGTACTACTCGCCCCTGGCCGCCTGTCTGGGGCTGAACTTCGGCGCGGGGGCCAGGCGCATGACTTCGCCCTGATAGCGCTCGTCGTCGCCGTTCACCGCGAAAGGCAGGGCGTCGGCGCAGGCTTGCAGCAGCGCATCCAGCCACGGCTTGTCGGCCTTATGGAAGTCGCCCAGGACGTGGTGCATGACCAACTGCGGCTCGCCGGGGTGGCCGATGCCCATGCGGGCTCGGCGGAAATCGGCGCCCAGGTGGCTGATCAGGCTGCGCACGCCGTTCTGGCCCGCTGCGCCGCCGCCCTGCTTCATGCGGAAGCGGCCGGGCGCCAGATCGATCTCGTCGTGGAAGACGATGACGTGCTCGGGCTTCACCTTGTAGAAACGCGCCGCCTCGCCCACGGCCCGGCCGCTCTCATTCATATAGGTCTGGGGCTTCATCAGCAGGACCTTGGTCCCATCGACCTCGCCGTCGGCGACGATCGACTGGAACTTGGCGCGCGACGGGCCGAAGCGCCAGCGGCTGGCGATCTCGTCCACGGCCATGAAGCCGATGTTGTGGCGGTTCTTTTCGTATTTGGCGCCGGGGTTGCCCAGGCCTGCGATGATGATCATGCGGTCCTCATGCCCCGAGGTTCAGACAAAGAAAAGCCCCGCCGGATGAACCCGGCGGGGCTGTGTCTTGTTGTTCAAACCCCTCAAGCAGCCCTGTGCCGCGCGCAGGGCGATAGGGGAGGAAACATCAGGCCTCTTCGGCTTCGGCTTCCGCGGTGGTGTCGCCGGCGTCCGACTGGCCAGCGGCCGAGTTCTTGATCGCGGCGATCATGAAGTCGCGGTCAGCGATGGTCGGCGCGGCGCCTTCCGGCAGCTGGATGTCCGAGATGCGGATGTTCTCGCCGATCTCGCGGCCCTTCAGGTCCACGACCAGTTCCGACGGGATGCGGTCGGCGCGGACCATGATCTCGACGGTGTGGCGCACGACTTCCAGCATGCCGCCCTGACGGGTGTAGGGGGCTTCGTCGGCGTTGACGAAGGCGACCGGGATTTCGATCTTGATCTCTTCCTTGGCGCCGACGCGCATCAGGTCGAAGTGCAGCGGGCGGTCGCTGACCGGGTCGAACTGGATGTCCTTGGCGATGACCGGCTGCGATTCCTTGCCATGCTTCAGGGTCACCAGGTGACCGATCAGCTTGCCGGTGTACAGCGACTTGCGGAACTCGCGTTCGTTCACGGAGATGGCCACCGGGGCCTTGTCGCCGCCGTACAGGACGCCGGGCACAGCGCCGTCGCGACGCGCGGCGCGGGCGCCGCCGGTGCCCACGTTCTCGCGGACATCAACGTTCAGAATGATCTCGGCCATCGGGCTCGCCTTCAATACAAGTAAACGCCTGCGCGGAACCGGGGCCCGCGCGGCGGGGTCATGAACCCTTCGAATTCAAGAGGGCGGGCTATTACACGGAACACGGGGCGGACGCAACCGTCCCGGCTCAGCCCGCAGCGATATTCAGCCTCAACCGTGCGGCGAAGGCGTCGGCGTCGACTGGTTCTGCGCCTGCGCCATCGGCGTGGGCGCGCCCGCAGGCGGCACAGCCACGGTGATGGTCGGCATGGGGCCTGTGTACTGGGCCGTGCACTGAGCCATGTCGCGCACGATGTGGCGACCGGCGCAGAAGATGTCCTCATAGTTCGGCTTGGCCGCCGCCAGACACTGGAACAGCATCAGCTTGGACATGCTGAGGCAGAACTCATTGTTCGATTCGGTCGTCAGGGCGTCGGTGTTCGCCTTGGCGTCCTCGCCCGCCGCGCCAAGCGCCGCCAGGGCCGCAATGGCCAGGGAGTTGACGATGGCCGGGGTGAAGGGCGCGCCGCGCTGTGCGGCGGACAGGTTCAGGCCCGAGCCGCTGTTGGCGGCGGCGAACAGGCGGGCGCTATCCTCGGCCGAGGGCAAGCGAGGCACGGCCGATAGGGATTTGGCGCTCTCCAGCCGACCGTTGCGGTCGGCGACAGGCTGGGTGGCCCAGCGGCGACGAGGGTCTGTGCGCTCCTGAATCGTATAGGCGTCCGTCTCGACCGCCTCGGCCAGGGCGGTCATGATTTCGGCGTCCTTGCCCATGGTGCTGGCGATCAGGCCTGCGGCTGATTCGGCGCCGGGCAGGGTGGCGGCGTAGGCGGGATCGGCAACGATTCGCGCCACCATCTGTTGGCGCTGGGCCGGATCAGCAGCGTACTGGCGAACGCCGGCGACATACTCGGGCGACTGCAGGGCCAGGATGGCGCCATAGGCGATCATGCCGCGCGACAGTTGGCCAGCCTCGACGGCGGCGCCCTTGCGCACAGCCGCCTGAATGGTCTCGGCGTCAGGGAAACCGGCCTGGATCGAGCGGACTTCGCGCACAAAGGCGACATAGACCGATGCGGCCTCGGCCACGCTCTGATTCAGCGCCAGCGCCGGAGGCGGCGGCGGGGGAGGAGGCGGCGGCGGGGCTTCCGGTTCCGGCGTCGAACAACTGGCCAGGACGGCGGCTGCGGCGACGGCGGCGACAGAGAGGCCGTGGCGCAAGAAGGCCTGGGTCATCGGCGGTCTTCCCTTGATTAAGCGATACGCACTTGGACAAGCGTCCGAGGCGCGCGCCGCCTCAGACTACAGGCCCTTATATCGCCGAGGGAATGGTTAGCCGAACCTTAATCGAACAGCTTGGAGACCGACTCTTCGTTGGCGATGCGCCGAATGGCCTCGCCCATCAACGGCGCCACGGACACGCGGCGGATCTTGGAGCAGTTCAAAACTTCGTCAGGCTGTTCGATGGAGTCGGTGATCACCAGTTCCTTCAGCGGGCCGTTGGTGACGCGATCCACCGCCGGACCGGACAGGACGCCGTGGCTGATATAGGCTGACACCTCGGTCGCGCCCCGGTCGATCAGCGCCTTGGCCGCATTCACCAGCGTACCGCCCGAATCGACGATGTCGTCGAACAGGATGCAGCGGCGCCCTTCGACGTCGCCGATGATGTTCATGACCTCGCTCTCGCCCGCCTTGGGGCGGCGCTTGTCGACGATGGCCAGGTCGGCGTCCAGGCGGCTGGCCAGGGTGCGGGCGCGCACCACGCCGCCGACGTCGGGCGAGACGATCATCAGATCATCGCCGCGCGGATAGTTTTCCTTGATGTCCTGCGCCAGCACGGGCGTGGCCACCAGATTGTCGGTGGGGATATCGAAAAAGCCCTGAATCTGGCCTGCGTGCAGGTCCATAGTCAGGACGCGGTCGGCGCCCGCGCGAGTGATCAGATTGGCGACCAGCTTGGCCGAGATCGGGGTGCGGCCCCCGGTCTTACGGTCCTGACGGGCGTAGCCGAAATAGGGCATGACGGCCGTGATCCGCTTGGCCGAGGCGCGCACCAGCGCGTCGGTCATGATCAGCATTTCCATCAGGTTGTCGTTGGCCGGATAGGAGGTCGACTGGATGATGAAGACATCCTCGCCGCGCACGTTTTCCTCGACGACGGCGAACACTTCATTGTCCGCGAAACGCTTCACCTGGGCCTTGGTCAGCGGCATGTCCAGATGGGAAGCAATGGCCTGGGCCAACGTCCGGTTCGAATTGCCTGCGAGCAGCTTCATTGACCGGTCATCCTTTCGCCGTCATCGCCCCGCCAATAGTCGCGGAGGCGTTTCTGGACGCGCTCTCTAGGCGGCGAACGGGGCGGCGTCCAGCCGTGTTCCGGACGTATCTTCGATTTCAGCCGATTGGCTTGGACGCGGGCGCTGTTATAGAGGACGCATCCTGCTAACGAGGGCGCGTGTCGCGTGTCCGCGTCCCGAAGGCATCTTGATGAGGTCGCACTTGCCTGCTTCGAACACTCGGCTCGCTTCGAAAACCCGGTCCGGCCTGATCCTGCTGACGGCGGCCGCCGCGGTCCTGACGGTCTCGGCCTGCTCGGGCACCAAGCCCCGCCAGCGCCTGGCTTATGAAGAGCGTCCGGTCGAGGCCCTGTACAACACGGGCTATCAGCGGCTGCAGTCCAGGCGCTGGATGGACGCCGTCGACTATTTCCAGGAAGTCGAACGCCAGCACCCCTATTCGGAATGGGCGCGCCGGGCGATCCTGATGCAGGTCTACGCCTATTATCAGAACAACGCCTATCAGGACGCGATCGCGGCGGCGGACCGCTTCATCGCCCTGTTCCCCGGCAATCCCTCGGCGGGCTACGCCTTCTACATGAAGGCCGTCTGCAACTTCGAGCAGATCGTCGATGTGGGCCGAGACCAGGGTTACGCCGAGGCCGCTCTGGCGGGCCTGCGCGATGTTGTGCGCCGCTATCCCGGTTCGACCTACGCCACCGATGCGCGGGTCAAGATCGACATGGTCAATGACCAGCTGGCCGGCAAGGAAATGGCCGTGGGCCGCTTCTATCAGCGCGCCAATCAGCCGCTGGGCGCCCTGAACCGCTATAAGGCGGTGATCAACAACGAGGCCTTCCAGCGCACCTCGCATACGCCCGAAGCGCTCTACCGTCTGGTTGAGGTCAATCTGAGTCTTGGTCTGACCGAGGAGGCGACGCGCAACGCCGCCGTCCTGGGCCACAACTATCCGGGCAGCCCCTGGTACGCCGAGGCTTACGCCTTGCTGAACGAGCGGGGGCAGGGCCTTGACGTCAAGCCTGAGGGCAAGCGCGAATCCTGGCTGCAACGCCTGATTCCCGGCGGCGCCTGATCCGGTCGCAGCAAAACAGGCGCGCGGTGATTAAGTCGCTGCGTTCCTGTTCTGTTTCCGGCTAGGATGCGGCGAAACCTAGAATCAGATCGTCCATGCTGACCACGCTCTCGATCCGCGACATCGTTCTTGTCGACGCCCTGGACCTGGAGGTCGAGGACGGCCTGACTGTGCTGACGGGCGAGACCGGTGCGGGCAAGTCCATCATCCTTGACGCATTGGGCCTGGCGCTGGGCGCCCGCTCCGACGCCGGACTGGTGCGCAACGGCGCCAAACAGGCCTCGGCCACGGCTGTTTTCACGGCGCCTGACGATGAAGCCCTGATCGCCCTGCTGTCCGAGCGCGGTTTCGAGGTCGCGCCGGGCGAAGACCTGATCCTGCGCCGGGTGGTGTCTGCCGACGGCCGCAGTCGCGCCTATGTCAACGACCAGCCTGCCGGGGTGACGGCTCTGCGCGAGATCGGCGCCCTGCTGGTCGAGGTGCACGGCCAGCATGAGACGGTCGGCCTGCTGGACTGGAAGACGCACCGCACCCTGCTCGACAATTATGGCGGGTTACAGCCGCAGCTGACGGGCGTGGCGGGGGCGGCCGAGCGTCTGAAAACGGCGCAGGCTCATCTGGACGAGCTTGAGGCGTCCGCAGCCGAGGCGGCGGCCAGGGCTGAGGAAATCGCTCTGAATCTGGCGGATCTGGACGCCCTGGACCCCAAGCCGGACGAAGAGACGGAACTGGCGGGCGAACGGGCCATCCTCGGCGCGGCGGAAAAGGCGGTCGCCGATCTGGCCGACGCGCGCAATCTGCTGGGCGGCGACAAGCTGAGCCAGCGTCTGGCTTCGGCCCTGCGCGCAGTGGAGCACGCGCGCCAGCGGGCGGTGCAGGCGGGCGCCGAGGGCGACAACCCCATCATCGTCAAACTGGCCCAGGCCGCCGAGGCGGTGGACCGGGCGCTGGTCGAGGCGACCGAGGCCGTGGCCTGCGTCGACACCGCCGCCGACGCCTTCGACTTCGAGCCGGGCCGTCTGGACAAGGCTGAGGAGCGGCTGTTCGCCCTGCGCGCCGCCGCACGCAAACTGAACACGACGGTCGAGGCTTTGCCGGCGCTGCGGGTGAAACTGCGCGAGCAACTGCGCCTGATCGAGGACGGCGAAGAGGCGCTGACCAAGGCCCGCCGCGACGTCGCCGTAGCGATCGAGGCCTATGATGTGGCGGCCATGCTGCTGACTTCGGCGCGGGAGGCGGCGGGGGATCGTCTGGTCGCTGCCGTCATGGACGAGCTTGGCCCGCTGAAGTTGGAGCGGGCGCGGTTCCGCGTGACGCTGGAGCCGGTCGAGGGGCGCCGTGGTCCGCTGGGCGTCGAGACGGTGCGGTTCGAGGTGGCGACCAACGCCGGGACCGCCTTCGGCCCGCTGGATACGGTGGCCTCGGGCGGGGAACTGGCGCGCTTTGCGCTGGCGATGAAGGCGGCGCTGGCCAGCCGCGAGGACCAGCGCCAGCCGGTGATGATCTTCGACGAGGTGGATCAGGGCGTCGGCGGCGCCGTGGCCGAGGCCGTCGGCGGGCGCCTGCAACGCCTGTCGCGCGGAGCGCAGGTGCTGGTGGTGACGCACAGTCCGCAGGTCGCGGCGCGGGGCCACGCCCACTGGAAGGTCCGCAAGGCCGACGTGGAGGGCCACACGCGGACCTCTATCGACGTACTGGAGGAAGGTCCGCGTCAGGAAGAGATCGCGCGGATGCTGTCGGGCGCCGAGATCACTGATGAAGCGCGGGCGGCGGCGAGAGTGCTGATCGGGTAGGGGCGATCACGTCCTCCCAATCCATGCTGTTGCAGACGACACTGGCAGAGCGGGCGACGCCCTGTTGGTGCAACTTCTGCGCGCGGGAAGGCTGTAGCGGGCCGCGGTTCAGGGCATCCTGAAAAGGAAGGACTTCAACGCCGCCCAGACAACTACGCGCCATTTTTTCTTCTACGACATAAGCGTGGGTTGAGGCTGAGGAGCCCTCCCAGACGCCATCCAGCGCGTCGGTCGTGGCGCGACCGGCCTGACGATATAGAAGCCAGCCTGGATGGATTGCATTTCGTCGGGCGAAGTCCAGTTGTAGCTCGGCGAGTTGGGACAAGGCCGCCACGACCAGTTCGGGTTCGCCTTCGTCACGCATTTCTTTGACCAGCATGGGGTCTGCGCCTCCATGAATCACGATCAGCGCGCCGGGTTCAACGATCAACTGACCCGCAAGGGGCAGGAAGTAGTTCGCGCATGAGGAACTGCATTCATTGCGAACGCGCATTGCGAGGCCATGTCCCTCGAAATGCTGCGCGATTGTGATCGCGGCTTCGACTGAGCCGCCTCTGCTGTCCAAAAGCAGCTCAGTCGTTGATGGCTGAAAGCGGGCCTTCACGCAGGCGGCCATCGCATCGTCGATCTCGCCCTGGATGACGAAAACGGTCGGCGAATCCTGGCGGCAATGTTCGTCGTCAGCGTGAGCGGTTGCTGGAAGCGCAGACGTCAGCGCTACCGCCATGAGGAGGCAGGTCCAGTGCATCATGAGGTTGATGATGAAAGGACGGTGTTCGTTCATATCCTGAAGTGAACACACAACGCCATCAGCCTCAATCGGCGGTGGAGGTCAGACCCCCAGGATCCAGCCTTCTTCGCTTTCGACCTGGGCGATCAGCGCGTCGTCAGCACTTGCAGGCGGTGCAAACGCCTTTTGCAGGTCGCCGGCGTCGTCCATGCGGGCGAAGGCTTCGGCGGCGGCGCGGACCTGGGCCTGGGTCTTGTATTCCTTGACGCCCTCGGCGTTCACGCCGCGCTTGGCTTCATAGAGGGCGGGCCAGACTTCGACGACGACGGCCGACAGGGGCGCGATGTCGGCCTCGGTCAGTTCGCGCCAGCCGGTGCCGAACGGCCAGACGGCCGCAGAGGCGCCCAGAGTGTCCAGCAGGCGGCGCAGCATGGGCACGCCGACCAGCGTCAGGCCGCCGATGGCGCCCGCGCCGTGCATCTGCCAGACGCTCTTGGGCGGCAGCTTGTCCTTGCGCGCGGCCAGTTCAGTGGCGCGGAACTCGGGGATGTCGGCGCCGGCGCCTTCGGGCGGCTTGGTCGTGGTCAGCCAGCGCTGGGCCTGGCTGGCGGGCGCGCCCCAGAAGGGCCAGGGCTCGTCCGTCATCAGGCGGTTCATCTTGGCCGCGACCTGATAGCGGTTGTTCGCGTTATCGGCCTTGTCGACGATGTTGGCGGCCAGGAACTTGCCCATCGCGTCCCACGGGCGGCCGTCCAGATTAAGTCGCGCGGCGGTTCCGGCCGGGAATCCGAAGTCGAAATCGAAGCCCACCAGTACGCGGTCGCCGCGCTTGCGGTGTTCGGCCAGCAGGTCGGCGATCAGCTTTTCGCCCTCGGCGCGCGTGGCGACGTTGTGCGTCTCGGCATAGAGTCGGAAGCGCACGTCGCGTTTGGCGACGCCGACCCACAGGGTCTGTTCGCCCAGCTTCTTGCCTTCGGCGGCGGTCCAGTTGGCGATGATGTAGGCGTCGAAAAGGCGGGCCACGGGGGCTCCTGAAGAAAGAAAGTAAAAAGCAGGACGAGGGGTTCTAGCCGTCCGGACTCAAGCCGTGAAGGGCGATCAGCGTTGCATCAGGGCTTCGACGTGCGACAACCAGCGGCGCCCCAGCCGCAGACCCTCGCCCGGCGAGCGGGCACCGCTGGTTTTTTCGGCCTCAGAGGCGGGCGCGGTGCGCGTGCCGTTCCACAGGGCCAACTCGAACTCGGCGTTGTGCGGGTCGCTGAAGATCAGCCGCAACACGACCAGTTCGGCGTCGGGCGCGTCCAGGTCGATTTCCTTGCGCATCTGGCCGCGCAGGACGCGGGCGACGACATGGCCGTCGACGATGATCTCTGCGCCCAGCACTTCTTCGAAGGCGTAGACAAGGCCCATTGCGCCCCGGTTCCACAGCACGACCAGTTGGCCGCCTTCGAGGTCCAGCCCGGCCGCGCGGCCTTCATGGGCCGACAGAGCCAGGGTGTCGGCCGGGGCGCCCAGCGCCTTCTTCATCGCCCGCCGCAGTCGCCGCTCGGACTCCATCCACCAGGAAAACAGCAGGACGCCGGTGGTCAGGAAGGCGGCGATCAGGGCGATCAGCAGAATAGCCCTGAACGTGTCGCCCATGGATCAGGCCTCCAGATCCAGATCGACCACGACAGGGACATGGTCGCTGGGCTTGTCCATGTCGCGCGCGTCGCGGTGCGTCTCGATGGCGCGGAAGCGGTCTGCGGCCTGAGGCGACAGCATGGCGAAGTCGATGCGGATGCCGTGGTCCCGACGCCAGGCTCCTGCCTGATAATCCCAGAAGGTGAAGGTTCCGGCGGGTTCGCGGCCCAGTTCGTGTGAATCGGCCAGGCCCAGCCATTTCAGCGCGCGGAAGGCCTCGCGGCTCTGCGGCTGGAACAGGGCGTCCTCGGCCCAGGCGGCGGGGTTCTTGGCGTCTTCGGCCTCGGGTATGACGTTGTAGTCGCCGCACAGGGCCAGCGGCTCTTCCAGCGCCAGCAGTTCGCGCGCGTGATTCTGCAACCGCTGGAACCACGCCAGCTTGTAGGTGAATTTTTCTGTCCCGATGGGATTGCCGTTGGGCAGGTAGATGGAGGCGACGCGGATCGGCCGGGGCGCCTCGATCAGGGCCTCGATATAGCGGGCCTGTTCGTCCGTGCCGTCGCCGGGCAGGCCGCGCCGCACGTCCGACAGCGGATACTTCGATAGCAGGGCGACGCCGTTGTAGCTCTTCTGGCCATGCGTCTCGACGTTGTAGCTCAGGTCCTCGAAGGCCTCGCGCGGGAACTTCTCGTCCACGCATTTGATCTCCTGGAAGCAGGCGACGTCGGGATTGGCGGCCTGAATCCACTCCAGCACCGTAGGCAGGCGGGCGTTGACCGAGTTCACGTTCCAGGTGGCGATGCGCATGGGACGCAAGGCTAAGGTGAGCCGCCCCTTTCGGGAAGAGGGGCGCCCAAAACAAAGACGCCGCCGGATCGCTCCGGCGGCGTCTGGAAACTTCAGTCTGATGCGAAGGATCAGCTGTTCGGCGTTGCGGCCGGAGGCGTGGTCGTCAGCTTGCAGCCGCCGCCGATCTGGGAGGCGGTTTCGCAAGGGTAGACCTGTTGCACGGCGTTCTCGGTGTTCACGCGGGCGATCAGGCCGTCGGCGCCGTTACAGGCGGCTTCATAGAAGGCGCCGTTGGCGTTCTTGCCCATGTAGCGGACCTGGGTCACGTCGCACGAAGCGGCGTCCGACCCGGCCAGCATGGCCTTGACCGTGGCGGCTTGCTCCTGCTCCGTGGTGAAGCGGCAGGTCGAACCGGCCGAGGCCAGTTCCAGGCAGTCCACGACTTCCCAGCCGGCGCCGCTCTTGTTGATCTGGGCGCCGTCGACGCCAGCGCAGCCGATTTCATAGACCACCGCGCCGCCTGGCTTGGCGCCGATGATGCGGCCCTCGTCGACCGTGCAGGTCAGACCGGCTTCCTGAGCGAAGGCGGTGAAGACGGCCATGGCGTTGTCGTTGGCTGGCAGGGTGCACTGCGAGCCGACATCGGCGTTGGGGTCGCGTGCGCGGGCCTGTTCGGCCGAGGAGGCGAGCACCATGCAGTCCGTGGCCTGCGGCGGGGTCGAGGTCAGCAGCAGGTAGCCGGGGCCGGTGGCGCACGACACTTCGTACAGCGACTCCTTGGCCGCGGACTGACCGAGCAGCTTGGACTCGGTCATCTGGCAGTTGGTGTTGGTCGCCGTCAGCACGGCCTGGGCGCCGGCTTGAATTTCTTCGGCGCTGGGCGGCTTGGGCTGGTTGCGCGGCTGGCGTTCGCGGTTGCGCGAAGTGCGGCTCTGCGCCTCGGTGACCCGGACGCCGTCCTGATCCTGGGCGGAGCGTTGGGCGAAGGCGGGCGAGGTCAGGCCGGAGATCAGGACCGCCGCGGTCACAGCGATCATAGTACGAGCATTACGGGACACGGGGGCGCTCCTTAAGAAAGTTGCATATCCCTGACCGCGCTGACGCCTCGGGTCAAGAATAGACGCGACCTGGAATCCGTCATAAGAACCATAGTTGCGATTGGAGACGGACTTGTCTGACGGCGAAACCCTTGCAGGAACCCGCACGGAGCGCGGTCTGACTTATCCCGCCCTGGCGATGCCCGCAGCGGGCGAAGCGACCGTCGTGGCGCCTGGCGTCCTGTGGTTGCGCCTGCCGCTGCCGATGGCGCTGAACCACATCAACCTCTACGCCATCGAAGATGGCGAGGGCTGGGCGGTCGTCGACGCCGGGCTGGCGACGGATGCGTCGCGCGACGGGTGGAACACGGCGTTGGAGGGCGTGCTGGGAGGGCGGCCGATCACCCGCGTCATCTGCACCCATATGCACCCGGATCACATCGGACTGGCGGGCTGGCTGTGCGAGCGGTTCGACGCGCCGCTGCTGATGTCGCGGACGGAGTATGTGACGGCGCGACTGCTGATCGGCGACGAGGCCCTGGGGCCTCCGGCGAGCGCTGAGGCCTTCTATCGGGCGGCTGGCTGGTCGGACGAGCAGGTGGCGCGCTGGCGCGACGGCTATGGCGGTTTCGGCCGCATGGTGCAGGACTTTCCGCGCGACTATCGTCGGGTGCAGGATGGCGAGGCGCTGATCATCGGCGACGACGAATGGCGCGTGGTGGTCGGCGAGGGCCACAGCCCTGAACACGTCTGTCTGTGGCGCGAGAAGGACGGCGTTTTCATCGCCGGCGATCAGATCCTGCCGCGCATTTCCTCCAACATCTCGATCTGGCCGACGGAGCCGCAGGCCGATCCGCTGGGCGACTGGCTCCGGTCGCTGGCGGCGCTGAAGGAACGGTTGCCGGGCGATCTGCTGGTGCTGCCGGCGCATGGGGAGCCGTTCTATGGCGTGACCCTGCGGCTGGAAGCGCTGATGCGCGGGCATGAGGTGGCGCTGAAGCGGCTGGAGAAGACGCTGCGGACGCCGTGCCGCGCCGTGGATGTGTTCGGCGCCCTTTTCGCGCGGCCGGTGGGCGACGCCGTGCTGGGCATGGCGACCGGCGAGGCGCTGGCGCACCTGAACTATCTTGAACGCCAGGGACGTGTCCGCCGCGAGCGGGACGGGGACGGCGTGGACTGGTGGAGCCTTTCGGAGACAGGCCAATGAGCGAACATATTCGGACCCATCTGGAGGGCGGCGTCCTGACGGTCGTCTTCGACCGCGCCGATAAGAAGAACGCCATCACGCAAGCGATGTATACGGCGCTGGCCGATGCGACGGAGAAGGCGAAAGCTGACGACGCCGTCCGAGTCATCCTGTTCCGAAGCGAGGGCGATTCCTTCTCGGCGGGCAACGATATCGCCGACTTCATTTCCCTGGGCCAGACCGAAGGCGATCTGGTCGAGATGGGGGTGTTCCGCTTCCTGAAGGCGCTGGCCGATCTGGACAAGCCCGCCGTGGCGGCGGTGCGCGGCCGGGCGGTGGGGATCGGCCTGACGCTGCTGCTGCACTGCGACATGGTGGTGGCGGCCGAAGACGCCCTGCTGTCCGTGCCGTTCGTCAATCTGGCGCTGGCGCCGGAGGCGGCTTCGTCGCTGTTGCTGCCGCGCGTGCTGGGGCATCAGCGGGCGTTTGAACTGTTCGCCCTGGGCGAGGCGATCGACGGCAAGACGGCGCTGGCCTGGGGGCTGGCCAACCGCGCGGTTCCGGCCGATCAGGTCGAGACGACGGCGGCGGATCTGGCGAGCAAGCTGGCGGCGCGGGCGCCCAACTCCATCCGCAAGACCAAGGCCCTGATGCGCGACGCCGAGGCCCTGTGGGGCGTGATGCAGATGGAAGCCAAGGCGTTCGGCTCTCAGATGCGCAGTCCCGAGGCGATGGAGGCCTTCATGGCCTTCAGCCAGAAGCGGGCTCCGGACTTCTCCAAACTGGGCTGATTTCCGGCGGTTTCGCCGAAGATCGCGATTGATTCGGCGGGCGTGGGGGACTAGGGGCCGCGCATGAACGCCGCGCCCGCCTCCGCCCCTTCAGACGACCCGCAGATCGCGGGGCCGATTACGCGTGAGACG
Source organism: Brevundimonas sp. S1H14 (assembly GCF_047716865.1). Lineage (NCBI taxonomy): Bacteria > Pseudomonadati > Pseudomonadota > Alphaproteobacteria > Caulobacterales > Caulobacteraceae > Brevundimonas > Brevundimonas sp. S1H14. The sequence continues at coordinate 1,467,173 of NZ_CP136679.1, forward strand.
ACGGCCGATGCGGCGGCTGTCGACGCCCTGGTCATCGCCGCCTTCGGCCCCGGCCGCTTCGCCAAGACGGCCGAACGTCTGCGCGAGCGGGCGCCGCTGGCGGCCGGGTTCTGCCTGCATGAAGACGGCCGCCTGATCGGTTCGGTACGGTTGTGGTCGATCCTGACGGGCGAGGCGCGCTCGGTTTTTCTGGGGCCGATCGCCGTGGACAAGGCCAGCCGCAGCACCGGGCTGGGCGGCGAACTGGTGCGCGCCTGCATCGAAGAGGCGAGGGCGCTGGGGCTGGACGGCATTCTGCTGGTCGGCGATCCGCCCTATTTCTCGCGCTTCGGGTTTGAGCCGGCGCCGGACGCCGTGCTGCCGGGGCCGGTGGACCAGCGCCGGGTCATGTGGCTGCCTTTCACTGATGCGGCGCCGGTCGGAGCGGTGCGCCCCGACGCCTGAGCCGGGCGCGGCCTTCCTTTGGAGGGCGACGCATCCCATAGTTCAGACATGACGAACCCACCGACATCCTCGGGTCTGACAGGCGTGGCCGAGGCTGCCCGTCAGGCGCCGGGGCGAGGTCTGCCTCCAGTTCATCTGTGGCATCCTGAACATTGCGGCGAGATCGACATCCTGATCCGCGCCGACGGGGTGTGGATGCATGAAGGATCGCCCATTGGCCGGTCCGAGCTGGTGCGGCTGTTCTCGACGGTGCTGAGGAAGGATCCGGACGGCTATCACCTGGTCACGCCGGTCGAGAAGCTGAAGATCGCGGTCGAGGATCTGCCGTTCCGCGCCGTGGCCGTGCGCGAAGAGGGTGAGGCGCTGGTCTTCACCACGGATCAGGGCGACGAGGCCGCCGCCGGTCCCGACCACGCCATCGTCGTCGAGACGGACGCGGCGACCGGCGAGCCTGCGCCGCGTGTTCATGTGCGCGGCGATCTGTGGGCGCGGATCGCGCGGCCGGTCTTCTATGAGCTGGTCGAACGGGCGCAGGAGGCGGGCGGACGGCTGGCGGTGCGCTCGGGCGGGGTGACGTTTCCGCTGGGGCCGGAAGGGGCGGGGCTTTGACCTGTTCCGGCTTGAAGGCGCGGCTGCAACAGAAGCTGGACCCGGTATCGGCGTGGTCGCCGCAGCGTGGGGCGGTGCGGTCCGACTATGACCTGAACCCCGATTTCAGCCGTCCGAAGGTCAAGTTGAGACCGGCGGCGGTGCTGATCCCCATCATCGCGCGCGAGGACGGCCCCAGCGTCCTGCTGACGCGGCGATCCGACAGTCTGGCCAGCCATACGGGGCAGATCGCCTTTGCGGGCGGACGACTCGATCCGGGCGAGACGGCGCTGGACGCGGCTTTGCGTGAGGCGTGGGAGGAGATTGCGCTGGACCCGGCCGTGGTCGAGCCCTTGGGGCTGGGCGATCCGTATGAGACGGGCACCGGCTTTCTGGTGACGCCGGTGGTCGGCTGGCTGACGGCGCCGCCCGCTGTCACCCCGTCGCCCGCCGAGGTGGCCGAGGTGTTCGAGGCGCCGTGGGACTTCCTGATGGACCCGGTGAACCATCGCCGTGATTATTACGATCAGGAGAACGGGCCGCGCCGCTGGTTCTGGGCCATGCCTTATCGCGAGCGCTACATCTGGGGCGTGACGGCGGGCATTCTGAAGGGACTGTTCAACCGCCTCTATGGCGAGGAAGCCGCGCCGCATCAGGCCGCCGAGGCCGACGCGAGCGAGCGCGTGGGATGAGCCGCGTCCTTGAGGGGCAGGACTGGCTGACGGCCGACGCCACGCGTGCGGTGATGGCGGCTCTGGCGGCGGCGGGCGGGGCGGACTGCGCCCGCTTCGTCGGGGGCTGCGTGCGCAACGCCGTGCTGGGCGCGCCGATCGACGACGTGGACATCGCCACGGTCCTGATGCCCGAGGCGGTGGTCAGGGCGCTGAAGGCGGCGGGGCTGAAGAGCGTGCCGACCGGCATGGAGCACGGCACGGTCACGGCCATATCGGAGCGCCAGCCGTTCGAGATCACCACCCTGCGCCGCGATGTCTCGACGGACGGACGGCGCGCCACTGTCGCCTTCACCGACGACTGGGCCGAGGACGCGGCGCGGCGGGATTTCCGCCTGAACGCCCTCTATGCCGATGCGCAAGGCGTGATCCTCGACCCGACCGGGGCGGGCTATGACGACGCGCTGGCGGGAAGGATCGTCTTCGTCGGCGAGCCGGAACAGCGCATCGAAGAGGACTATCTGCGCATTCTGCGCTTCTATCGCTTCTTCGCCTGGTATGGGCGAGGCGCGCCGGATGCGGCTGCGGTGGCCGCCTGCGCCGCCCTGGCCGAAGGGGTCGAGCGGCTGTCGGCCGAGCGGGTGTCGAAGGAGATGCTCAAGCTGCTGGCCGCGCCCGATCCGCGTCCGGCGGTGCGGCTGATGCAGGATGCGGGGGTCCTGGGCCGTATCCTGCCGCCGTCTGATAGCCTGACGTTGTTCGAGGCGATGGTCGGGGTCAGCCCGGACCCGGTGCTGCGGCTGTCGGCCCTGTTGCCGGCGGACGTTGAGACGGTGCGCGCATCAGCGAACCGGCTGCGGCTCTCCAACGCCCAGAAGGACCGGCTGATCGCCGCCGCTAGAGCGCCGCTTGACCCGGATATTAGCGACGCGCGCGCGCGCGCCGTCATATGGCGCGAGGGGCGGCAAGCGTTCGAGGATCGCGTGATGCGCGCCTGGGCGGGGGGCGGCGAGGCGGCGAGGATGCAGGCGTTGCTGGCCCTCGCGGCCGACTGGACGCCGCCGAAGCTGCCGGTCGGCGGGCGTGATCTGGCGCGACTGGGTCTGAAGCCGGGGCCCGAGACAGGCCGCGTCCTGAAGGCCTTTGAAGACGGCTGGATCGCCGACGACTTCCCCGACCACGGTCATGAGGCGCGGCTGAAGGCGCTTATTGCGTCGCCCGCGTAAGCTCGACGATGACGGGACGGTGGTCCGAGCCGGTCCTGTCGCCCAGCCGCCGGTCGAGCAGGGCCAGATCGGGCGAGCGCCATACATGGTCGATGGTGACGCCCAGCGGCGAGGGCGCCACGGCGGGCCAGGTGCCGGGCCAGGCCGGGGCGGGGATCAGGCCGGATTGCGCCTTGATCTGACGGCCGATGCGGCCGCTGGAGACGCTGTTGAAGTCCCCCGCGATGACGACCGGCTCCGTCAGTCCGTGGTGCAGTCCGGCCAGCCGCTCGGCCTGACTGATCTGGCCGTAAGGATGCTGGAAGGGCCAGGGGCGGGTCATGTGGACGGCGATCAGATGGACCGGCCCCAGCGCCGTCTCGGCCTCGGCGACCAGGGCGGCCAGCCCCTGACCGTCGGCGTCGCGCACGCGGCGCAGCGGCCGTTTCGAGGCGATCACCGAGCGCGCTGCGCCGCTGGGCCGATCCTTGCGCGGGGTGGCGACGCGGTGGGGATAGGCCGCCAGAACCTCGTCCAGCCGGGCGTTGGGGCCGTCGCCGAGCTCGATCAGCATGACGATGTCGGCGTCTGCGGCGGCGATGGAGCGGGCGACCGCGTCCGCATCATTGTTCCGCGCCCACAGGTTGGCGGAATAGAGGGTGAGCGTTGCGGCGCCATCGGCAGGCGTCCCGCGCGGCGGCGTCCACTGCGGCCAGACGGCGACCAGCAGCAGTCCTGCGACGACCCCGCCCAGCGCCGCCATGTCCCACAGCCTCAGCAACAGGAAGACCTCGCACACCGCCACCGTCGCGATCAGGGCCGGAGCGGTGAACTGCGTCAGCAGATCAGGCAGCCGGTGGCCGATGCGGCTGAGCGCCGAGACGGCGACCAGGGCGGGCGGCGCCAGAACGGCCAGGGCGGTCAGGCGCGTCAGGGCCTGAAACAGGGTCATGCAGCAGATCGCGAACGGCGGGAGTGGGCTGATCCGGTTAGCCGCCGATCCGGGCGCTGTCGAGGCGGCCGTTCCGCGCGCAGAAACGGCGCGGCTATCGCGACCGAATACGCCGATGCCTGAAAATTCCCGGCTTTGGCGACGCCTCGATCCGATCGACGCGCCTGCATGGGGCGGCTGCACAGACTGACATCTCCTGATCCACGGAGACTGAACATGAGCATCGACGCCAGCGCGCGGCTGGGCCTGCCCTATCTGGCGGCCGGACAACTTCAGAAGCACGTCACCCTGAACGAGGCGCTGACCTTTCTGGACGCCCTGACCCAGACGGCGGTGGTCAGCCGGACGACGGCCATCCAACCCGCCGAGGCCTCGGACGGCGACCTCTACATCCTGCCGGAAGCGGCACAGGGTGATGACTGGTCGGGCCGGGCGGCGGGGGCGCTGATGCGTCATGAGCTGGGCGGCTGGACCGTGACGCCCACGCCGGATGGACATCTGGCCGTGGTGCTGGACAGCGAAGAGATCGTCGTGCGCCGTAATGGCGACTGGACGCCGCTTCAGACCGCGACGCCGGACGAACTGCAGCAGATCACCCGCCTGGGCGTGAACGCCACGGCGGACGCGACGAACGTAGTGACGGTGCGGGCGAACAAGGCCCTGTGGACCGCGCTGGAAAGCGAGAGCGGCGGCGACGGCGATCTGCGCTTCACCTTCAACAAGCAGACATCGGCGGACGTGCTGTCCCTGCTGTTCCAGAGCGGCTGGGGCGGCCGGGCCGAACTGGGCCTGATCGGCGACGACGACCTGCGGTTGAAGGTCAGCGCGGACGGCGGAACCTGGCGCGAGGTGCTGATGGCCGACCGGCACACCGGCCGCGCCTGGTTCGCCCGCGGCGCGACGCGGCGTGAGACGACGACCCTGACGACCGGCGGGCCCTGGTCGCCTCCTGAATGGGCGCGCTGGGTCGAAGCGGTCTGCGTCGGCGGCGGCGGAGGAGGCGGGGCCGGGCTGGCCGGTCCGGCCGGGACCAGCCGCCACGGCGGCGGCGGCGGCGGCGCGGGCGGGGTGATGAGCGCCCTTTGGCCTGTCGAGGCGCTAGGCGCCGGATTGAGCATCGTCGTCGGGGCAGGCGGGGGCGGTGGTTCCGGCTCGGCCGCTGCGGGCGAGCCGGGCGCCGATAGCCGCATCACACTGGGCGGCGTGACGCTGTTGACCGGCGAGGGCGGGCGCGGCGGGGCGGGCGGCGCGTCCGCGGCCGGGCTTGGCGGCGCCGGCGGCGGCGGCCTGATGGCATCCAATGGGGGCGGAGCCTCTTCGGTCACGGCGACGGGCATGGCGGGCCAGTCCGGCGCGCGGCCTGATGGACCGGGCGGCGGCGGCGGCGGAGGGGGCGTCGGCGCGGCGAATATCATCCAGTCGGGCGGCGCCGGGGGCGATGGCGGCCTGTTGTCGGTCAAGGCGACCGGCGGGGCGGGCGGCGCTGGCGTCGGAAACGCCGGACAGAACGCGCCTCTAAACGATCTGCACTGGGCGGGCGGCGGCGGCGCGGGGGGCGGCGCTCAGGCGTCCGGAGCCGGGCGTGCAGGGGGCGACGGGGGCCTTTACGGCGGCGGCGGCGGCGGGGGCGGCGCGGGCGTGACGGCGGCGGGCGCAGGCGGCGCGGGCGCGCCCGGCTTGGTCCGGCTGACGGCGATCGGGTGACGTCATGACCCAGCGCCTGCATCGCATCATTCAAACTGTGGAGCAGTGGGACGAGGCCGCGCCTCCTTTGCCTGAACTGCCGGACGAGGAGACCTGGTCCGCGCCTGACCGGCTCAGCGCCGACGACTGTTTCGACCATCTGGGCGCCGACTGGCGGGTCTCCGCCGCGCCCTTTGATCCGGAGGACGACCAATGATGACGCCCAAGGAACCGACGCATGATCTCGCTGAGGGCCGCTGGCTGTGGCGGCGGATCTATGTCTATGCGGCCAGCCTGGCCCTGTGGCTGTTGCTGCGGCTGGCGGTGAGCCGGGCTGAGGCCTCGGACCTGCCGCGTATTGCTGACGGCCTGATGGGACTGATCGCCCTGATGCTGTTGCTCTATCTGGTGGCGCCCAGCGCCCAGCAGATCGTCAATATGATGCGTCTGCGCGCGGGCGGGCGGCCATGAGCTTCCGGCTTTCGCAACGCTCGCGCGCCGCGCTGCAGGGGGTGCATCCCGACCTGGTGGCCGTGGTCGAGGCCGCCATCGAGCTGACGCCGGTGGATTTCATGGTCACCGAGGGCCTGCGCACGGCGGCGCGTCAGGCGGAGCTGGTGCGGGCAGGGGCCAGCCGGACGCTGAACTCGCGCCACCTGACCGGGCACGCCATTGATGTGGCCGCCTGGGTCGATGGGCAGGTCCGCTGGGACTGGCCGCTTTATCCGCGCATCGCCGAGGCCTTCAAGGCGGCGGCGAAAGGGCGGGGCGTGCGGTTGATTTGGGGAGGCGACTGGCCGCGTCTGCGCGACGGCCCGCATTACGAACTGGACCGGGGGGCCTATCCATGAGCGGCGGCGTTCTTCGCACCCTGACGCCGCTGGGCTGGCTGGCGGCGTTCGGCGTCGTCGTAGTTCTGATTCTGATCGTCGGGCGAGGACTCGGGGTGCGGTGGGATCCGCTGCATCTGCAGGCGCGCCGTCTTGAAACTGTTCAGCGCCGCGCGGATCAGGCCGAGGCCCTGGCGGCCGCCCGCGCCCTGGAGGCCGCCGCGCGCGGTCGCCAGCTCGAGGCTCTGGACGCCTTTCACCATCATGCCGAGGCCGTGGCGCGGGCGACCGCGACGGCTGAAACCCAAGCAAGGACCGCCGATGACGCCGATACGCCTCTGGACCCCGCTCGCGCTCAGCGCCTGCGTGATCATGACCGCGAACTGTGCCGCCTTGCCCCAGCCGTCGCCGGCTGCACCGCCGCGTCTGATCCTTCCTGACGCCGTGACGCGGCCCTGTGATCTGGCGGTGCTGCCCGAGGCGGCCACGACGGCGGATCTGGAGGAGGCCTATGTGCGGCGCGGCGGGCAGATCCTGACGTGCGATGCGGCGCGGCGACTGGCGGTTGAGACGCTTCAGGCCGAACGCGCCCTGATCGACGCATGGGTGCATTCCCGTCCGTGAGTTTGTCTTTTCGATAGGACAGCAGGCGGCATTTTTTGCCGATAAGCCCGGCACTTATTGCCGTCTACGCTCGCTGACGGCAGGAAGTGCCGGGCGTTCTGATATGGTTTCCAGAATCTAACATTGAAAAATCAATGCGCTGGCTTCTGGAACCAGCGACGCTCTGTTGGCCCGCCACTTGCGACCTGACCTTCCGAGCAGAAAGCTCCCGGCAGCCAAAATGGCGTCGGACATCGTCTGAAGACAAAGGACAGCCAAAATGGCTAACAGCATCAACACGAACGTTGGCGCCCTCGTTGCGCTGCAAAACCTGAACGCGACCAACCGTGACCTCAACGTCACGCAAAACCGCGTGAACACGGGCTTCAAGGTCGCCACCGCCAAAGACAACGGCGCGATCTTCGCCATCGCCACCAACCAACGCGCTGACATCGCCTCGCTGGACGCAGTCAAGAACTCCGTCTCGCGCGGTCAGTCGCTGGTGGATGTCGCCCTGGCGGCCGGCGACACCGTCGTCGAAGCCTTCAAGGAACTGAAGAGCATCGCCGTCGCCCTGGAAACCGTCGAGACCGGCAGCGCCGCCGAGACGGCCTATCAGGCTGACTATGACGCGCTGGTTGCAGAAATCGACTCGGCCATTGAAGGCGCGAAGTTCGACGGCATCAACCTGTTCGACGGCACGGTTACGACCGTGCGCACCGGCCTGGATTCGACCGCAACTTACGACGTGGGCTTTGCTGCTGCTGTCACCTCGGGCGTCACGGCCGCCACCTACGACTCCGCTGATGACATTCAGACGGCGATTGAGGGCTTCACCGCCAATCTGGCGACGCTGGGCACCCAGTCCAAGTCGCTGGGCCGTCAGAACGTCTTCGTCGGCAAGCTGCAGGACGCCCTGGAAGTCGGCGTCGACAACCTGGTGGCCGCCGACCTGGCCAAGGAAAGCGCTCGCCTGACGGCTCTGCAGACCAAGCAGCAGCTGGGTGTGCAGGCGCTGTCGATCGCGAACCAGTCCAGCTCGATCCTGCTGGGCCTGTTCCGCTAATCCGATGCGATTAGGAAGGGGGCGGGCCGTAAGGTTCGCCCCTTTCTCGTGTCGTTCGATACGGGAGGCGCGGCGCGTCCGCGCGAAAGGATATGGCTGACAATGTCGCGGGAGTGTCCAGCGTAACCTACCTCGATCGCGAGCCCCAGGGCGGCGCTATCGAGGCGCAGCAAGCTGTGCAGGGCGCGCAGAAAGATAGCGACGACGCAGGTCGTTACCGATTGACGATCGAGCGCGAGTCGACCGGCTACGTCTATAAGACCCTGGATCGGGTCACCGGGGAGGTGGTTCGCCAGTTCCCTCGTGAAGAAGTCCTGAAGCTGCGTCAGAGCCCGGCCTATGACGTTGGCAAGATCATCAAGACCGAGATCTGAGCGGCGGTCTGGGCGACGGAAGGCGGCTTGACGCCCCTCGGCGGCGCCGGGCGGCGTTAACAGGCGTTGCGGCGCCGTTAACCATACGCTCAGGAATCAGCGTCATTACTACTCGCCAGAATCGGATCTGAGGCGAGAACGGCCATGACCAACAGCGTAATCACCAATGCGTCGGCGCTTATCGCGCTTCAGAACCTGAACGCCACCAACTCCAAGTTGGCGGCGACCCAGAGCCGGGTGAACACCGGGCTGAAGGTCCAGGGCGCCAAGGACAACGCCGCCACCTGGGCCATCGCCCAGAACCAGCGCGCCGACATGAACGCGCTTGAATCGGTCAAGACCAGCCTGAACCGGGCGACCTCGGTCGCCGATGTGGCCCTGGCGGCTGGTCAGCAGATTTCAGATATCCTCGTCGAACTTCGTCAGAAGGCCACCGCGGCGGCCGACCCGTCGGCGTCGGACGCGACGCGCAAGGCCTACAACGATGAGTTTCAGTCGCTGCTGAAGTCCTTGCAGTCGTTTGCGGACAACGCCTCATTCGATGGCGAGAATATCCTGAACGGCAAGGTGAACGGCGTCAGGGCAGCGACGCCTGCCGATTTGACCCCGCTTAACTTCCTTGCGAATGCGGATGCGTCCGAAACCATCACCATGAACCGGCAGGACCTGTCGTTGCGCGGGCTTGGTCTAGCTGTCGCGGGCGCTGCGCCGACGGACCCGGACGTTATGCCTGAGCTGCTGACGCAGGCGGACGCTGAGGCTGCGCTGGCTCTGGTTGAAACCGCTTTGACCGGCGCCAGCGGCAAGCTCGCTGAACTGGGCGCTCAGTCCAAGCAGATCGAGAAGCACACCCTGTTCGTCACCAAGCTGATGGATTCGCTGGAAGTCGGCGTCGGCAATCTGGTGGACGCGGACATGGCGCGTGAAAGCGCACGTCTGCAGGCCTTGCAGGTGCAGCAGCAACTCGGCGCTCAGGCTCTGTCGATCGCCAACCAGGCGCCGCAGATCATCCTGTCGCTGTTCAAGGGCTGAAGCCGCTAACCCATTCGCCGGGTCGGCCCATAGCCCAGAGTGACGGGCGGGCGCCGGCGGCGCGGCGCGGGGCGGGGCATCAGGCCGTAAAGGCTCATCAGCCGCATTAAAAGCCAGCGTACGCGCGACATGAACATCTCCACATCAGGCTGCAGACAAGAGTGAACTGCGGCTGACGCGGGGCGGTTGCGTGCGGGGGTTAAACAATTCGTTACCGTGCCTGCGGCAAGCTGGCCTGCGGAGGCTTTCGTGGCGGTGATCAACAACAGCTATCTGCTGGGCCTTTACGGTCTCGCCGGAGGAGCGGGCGCCTCGTCGTCCGCGCAGTCCGCGCCCAAGCCGAAGACGCAACCGACCGCGCCGTGGACCTTGAGCGGCAAGGAAAAGCCCAGCCAGTCGGACCTTCTGCGTACGGCCTTGAGCGGGCGAAAGCTCGTCAACGAGGACAATGCCGTTCTTGACGTCAAGGGCGTCTCCTCAAGCGACTACCGCAAGATTTTCGCCCTGTATCAGGGGCTGACCATGCTTGAGGCCCTGACGAACCGCGCGGGCGAACGCGGGGTCACCCGTATGGAATCCGAGCAACTGTCTCGACGGTTCGCTTCCGGCATGACGGAGGTGATGGATTTCCTGAATTCCGCTCAGTTCGAAGGCGTGCGCGTGGTTCAGGGCGTCTCGGCCTCGCAGAGCCAGTCGACAGCGGCGGTGCCGCGCGACAATCCCAAATATCTGACCGGCCCGATTCACGACGGCGCCCTGACCGACGAGGTCGCGGCTTTCCAAGGCGACGTGCGTTTCGGCATCACGGTGAAGACCACGACCGGAAGCCAGACGGTCGATATCGACCTGGCTGAGATGGGGGCGACGCCGCGTACGATGGATGCGGTGGTGCAGCACATCAACGGCAAGCTGGAAGAGGCGGGCGTGCAGACCCGCATCCATCGGCAGACGATTGAGGCCGAGCCGCGCACGGTCAAGGCGGGCGACAAGACCATCACCCTTCCGGCCGGGCCGGCGCGCTGGGGGCTGACGGTCGCCGGCGTCTCGCTGGAGACGATCAGCTTCACCCCCGCCGAGGCGCGGGATTCGATTCAGGTCGTACAGGGGGCAGGCAGCAAGGGCGCCCATGAGGTGCTGAAGTTCGACCCGGACGGCAATCCGGTGGCGGGCTCCGGCGGCGGGTTCTGGGTCGAGGGCCGCAGCGGCGTCTCGTCCCTGCCGGACGGCGTCGAGACGGTGCGGGCCAGCGCGGCCGGGCCGGACGGTTCGATGTGGATTGTGGCCGATGTCAGCGCCGGCGCCTCGACCCAGCCGATCAAGGGGCAGGGCGACGTCGTTCTGATGAAGCTGGATTCGGCGGGCAATGTGGTCGTCAGTCGCGCTCTGGGCGCGGCGTCCAAGGCCAGCGGCTACGCCATCGCCGTGGATGCGGACGGGCGGGTGGCCGTGGCCGGATCGGTGATCGGCGCTCTTGTGCCCGGCGAGGCAGGCGCCTCCGCCACGACGGCCGACAGTTTCGTCACCGTCTTCGACGCTCAGGGGCGCGAACAGTGGACCCAGAGGCGCGGCGCCAAGGCCGAGGATGAAGCGACCGCCGTCTCCTTCGGCGCCGACGGGCGGGTCTATGTGGCGGGGCGGGCCAAGTCGGCCATGCCGGGGACCTTGGCCGTGGGCGGCTGGGACGGCTATGTTCAGGCCTTCAGCGAAAGTCAGGTCCACAGTCTGGCGCCGATTACGGCGACGGCGACAGGGGCGACCCAGTTCGGCACGGCCGGCGACGACAACGTCCAGGCCATGACTGTCGACGGCGACAATCTCTACACGGCGGGCGTCGAGAACGGCGCCTTTGTCGTGCGTCATTTCCGTATCGGCGCGACGGGCGCGCCCGAGCTTCTGAGCGTGCGTAATCTGGGCTCCTCTTCGGGCGGCGAGATCGCTGGCCTTGCGGTGGCGGACGGGCGGCTGATCATCTCGGGCGCGACCGGCAACGGCGCCCTGAATGCGGGTCAGGTCGCCAATGCTCATGCCGGAGGTCAGGACGCCTTTGTCGCTGTCCTGTCCACGGACCTGGCCGCCTCGGGCGCGGATCGGGTGACCTATTACGGCGGGGCGGGCGACGACACCGCCGCCGACGTCAAGGTGCACGACGGCAAGGTTTGGCTGACCGGCGTGTCGGATCGCGCCATCGGGGCCAAGGCCGAAGACCCCTCGCGCGGCTATCTGGCGCGACTGGACGTGCAGACGGGGCAGGTAGAGTGGAGCCAGACATGGACGGCGGCTGACGGCCAGGCCAAGCCCCTGGCCCTGACCGTGTCTTCGGGCGGCGCCAGCGTGCTGGATCGGTGGGGCATGCCGCAGGGCGAGATCAGCCAGAGCCAGTCCAAGACCCTGGTGGATGCGACGGCCGTCCGAGCGGGCGACCGGTTCTATGTGCAGAACCCTTTGACCGGCCGGAAGACGGCCGTGACGATCGACGCCAAGGACACGCTGCAGTCGCTGGCGCGCAAGATCGAAATGGCGTCGGGGCGTTATCTGAAGGTCACGATCAAGACCGACCGCGACTATGTGACCGGCATGGACGGCGACGCACGGGTGACCAGCGGCGGGGTCCAGCGCCTTTCCATCACCAGCGCCGACGGGAGGGCCGGAGCCGTTCTGACGCCGGGCGAGGCCGGGCGGGACGCCCTGGCGGGACTGGGCCTGACGCCCGGCTTCATCGGCAAGACACAGGACAAGAGCAAGACCTTCGGGATCGACCTGTCGCCCTTGCTGAACCTGTCCAGCGCAGAGGCCATCGCCAAGTCGCGGGATCAGGTGCAACTGGCGATCAAGGCCATGCGCGACGCCTATCGCGCCCTGGACCCGGCAAGCGACAAGCCCAAGGTGACAGGCCAGGCTCCGGCCTATCTGCAGGCGCAACTGGCCAACTATCAGGCTGCTCTGGCGAGACTCACAGGCTAAGCCGGGGTTGAGGGCGCTTTCGGTTGACGGCTGTGGGGCGCTCGGGGTTAGTGGGGCCTTCTTTGGCGCGTTGAGAGCTGCATGGCCCTTTCGAAAGACAATCGTACGGTTCTGATCGTCGGCGCGGGTCTGGCCGTCGTCGGCGCCGTGGCCGCCGCCCTGGTCTTCAGCGGCGGCAAGGGCGCGCCATCTGAGCCGCCGCCTGCGTCCAAGGGCGGACTGACCATCGACGTGGCCGAGGCCCCGACGCTGGAGCCGACCCGGGAACTGCGCTGCTTCGTGGACGGCCAGTTCGTCGGCCTGGCCACCCTGGCCGACTGCGCCAAGCGCAACGGCGTGGCCACCAGCGCCCTGGATGTGGGGCTGGACGCTTCCGGCTCGCTGGTCGCGGCGCCGACGGCCTCCTTCGCGCCGCCGCCGGAACTGCCTTCGACCCCGGCCGTCGAGATCGCCCCTGCGGGCCAGCCGGGCGCCGCCGAGGATACGCGCGCGGCGCCTTCTACCTCGGGCACGGCCTGCCTGCGCCACACCGGTTCGGAATGGCGCCAAGTGTCGGGCAATATGAGCCTGGCGGCCTGTGTCCAGGCTCTCTATTCGGGAACCTGCGTCGCGCCGGGCGAGGCGCGTTACGGGCGGTGGGGGGACACGACCCTGCGTCTGGTCCCGCGCCGCGTGGAGCAGTCGACCGACAACAACCGTTTCCGCACCCTGGCCCAGCAGGACCGCCAATGTCAGTTCCCGGAGCTGTGAGCATGAGCCGCGCTTCGATCACCCTGCTGGCGATTGTCGCGGTGTCTGCGGCTCTGAGCGCCTGCGCCAAGAAGGCGGAGGCGCCGGGCGGAACGGGCGTCTGCTACCACATGGGCCAGGACGCCGAGGGCGGGGGCGTGCGCTTCAACGTCGTCGCCCGCGACCAGCCGCAGATCGAATTCTGCGCAGCGCGACTCGAAGAGATGCGTCTGAAATTCCTGCGTCTGGGCGGCAGCAAGACCGAGATGGTCGGCGCCTATCAGGGGCAGTTCATCTTCATCGACCGCGCTGGGGTCAAGTTCGGCAAGAGCCTGGACGGCCCCCGGTTCTTCGCCCTGGCGCGCACCGGGGACGGCCGCCTGGCCATTCCCGGCGCGATTCAGCGCCAGATCGACGGAAGCCCGGTCGCGGTCGCTCCGAACTGATTTCAGCGCCCGGAATTGGGCGTGAACAAAACTGGAACATCTCGTCGAAATCCGCTAGGACTCGGCGCAAGAACATAAAAGGACATTCGTCATGGCGGGCAGCGTCAACAAGGTCATCCTCATCGGCAATCTGGGCCGCGATCCGGAAATCCGTTCGCTGAACAACGGCGACCGCGTCGCCAACCTGCGCATCGCCACCTCGGAAACCTGGCGCGACAAGTCGACCGGCGAGCGCAAGGAAAAGACCGAGTGGCACTCGGTGGTCATCTTCAACGACAACATCGTCAAAGTGGTCGAGAACTATCTGAAGAAGGGCTCGACCGTTTACATCGAAGGCTCGCTGCAGACCCGCAAATGGACCGATCAGCAGGGCGTCGAGAAATACACGACCGAGATCGTCATCCAGCGCTTCAACGGCCAGCTGACCATGCTGGGCGGCCGTGGCGATAGCCAGGGCGGCGGTGATCGCGGCGGCTACGGCGGCGGTCGCGACGACGACTATTCCTCGGGCTTCTCGACCGGCGGCGCCAACAAGCCCTCGGGTCCGAAGGAAAGCTACGACCTGAACGACGACATTCCGTTCTAAGGTTCGCCCCAGCCGGGGCGCGGCTTTTTTCATGGAGGGTCAGCGTGCGAAGCGGCCTTTCTCGGCGGCTTCGGTCAGGGCCTGACGGACGGCGGCGGTCAGTTCGTCCATGCTCTGCACCTGACGCACCCCATAGGCGCGGGCGGTGATGTCGACATTGCCCTTGCGCCAGAACCCTTCGGGAGCCAGCACGATCAGCTTTCCGCCGCGGGCGTGCAGGCCCATTTCCAGCAGGCTGATCGGGCTTTGCGTGCCGGGCGCGAAATACATGACGATGACGTCGGCGCTTTCCAGCGCGGCCAGCTCCCATTCGACCTGACGCAGGAATTCAGGCTCGTCCGCTTCGGGCCGCCAGGCGGGGTTCCAGTCGGGGCGGCGAGGATTCAGGACGGTGACGTCCATGTCGGACAAGGCCTGCGTCAGCGCCCCCTGCCAGTCGGGCGCGCCGCCCATGTCGATGCTGCCGCCCAGGAAGACGCGCGGACGGTCGTTGTCGATGGGCAGGGGCTGAGGCGAAACCACGACGGTCGGCTCGGCGCTCACAGGCGCAGCGCCGATGCAGACGGTCAGGACGGCGAGGGCGGACAACAGTAGGGCAGGGATCTTCATGGCGGCTTCTATAGCCGGTTCGCGGTCGTGGGGCATGACATGCGGCGGGGTAACCTGTGGTCATGCTTCGTGAGAGGCAAAACGTCGCGCCTTGTGGCAAGCATGGAGGCGTGTCCAGCTCCTCCTCCTCCTCCCCGCACGCGCTGACGCCGCTTGAAATCGCCGCCATCGTGGCCGTTCTGGTCATCTGGGGCGTGAACAACGCCGCCGCCAAGGTCGCCACCGAGATGCTGCCGCCGCTGATGACGGGCGCCTTGCGCTTTGCTATCGCCGCCGCCTGTCTGGTCTGGTTCGTGCGACCGCCGTTCCCGAACTGGAAAAGCCTGCTGATCATCGCCGTGGTGGGCGGCCCGATCCACTATGGGCTGATCTACCTGGCCTTCTGGCTGGCTCATGACGTTAGCCCGGTGACCATCGCCACCCAGTTGTGGATTCCCCTGACGTCCCTGTTCGCCTTCCTGATGCTGGGAGAGCGGATTTCGAGGATGGCCGCCGTCGGCTTGGTCATCGCCTTTGCAGGCGTGGCGTGGATGACGCTGGATCCCCACGCCCTGAACGACTGGAAGGCCATTCTGGTGGGCGCGCTGGGCGCATCGGCCTGGGCGTTGACGACGGTGATCGCGCGCCGGACGACCTCGATCCCGCCCTTGAAGATGCAGGGCCTGCTGGCCCTGATGGCATTTCCGGTGCTGACCCTGGGGTCGGCCCTGTTCGAGAACGGGCAGTGGGAAGCGGCCAAGGCCGCGACGCCGCTGGTATGGGGCACGCTGATCTGGGCGGGGGTGATTTCGTCCGTGTTCGCCACCAGCCTGATGTTCTGGCTGGTCCAGCGACGCGAGGCCGGGCGGGTGACGCCCTATCTGCTGGGCTCGCCCTTGGTGTCGATCATGATCGGCGGCCTGTTCATGGGCGACGTGCTGACGCCGCAGATCCTGACGGGTGTCGCCATCGCCTTGCTGGGCGTGGTCACGGTGGCCCTGGGGGAGCGCGGCCTTCGCGCCGGCGCCCCCGCCAAGGTTTAGGTCTGCTTACTGCGCCTTGATGACGGCGCAGGCCACGCGGTCGCCCGCGCCGCCGATCGGCTGGCTGGAGTGGTCGTCGGCGTTGGCGTGGATCACCAGGGCCGAGCCGTCGTCGTCCAGCAGCCACTGACCCGGACCGGCATCCGCCAGACGGGCGCGGGTGGTGAAGACTTCGGCATTCACGGCGCCCTTCGCGTCGGCGAAGACGTTGGGCAGGTCGCCGTCGTCAGGCCCGTCGGCGTTCAGCAGGCCGTGCGGCTTCTGGGGATCGCCGTGATTGATATGGGCGCCGGCCGAGGTGAAGGGAGCCTCGCACTGGCCCGTGGCGTGGATGTGGATGCCGTGCCAGCCGGGCGTCAGGCCCGTGGCCTCGACCTTGATCAGCAGGCCTGTGGCTCCCTGAGTCAGGGTCGCCTTGCCCGTTTCGGCGCCCTGGCCGTTGATGATGGCGACCTGCGCCGTTTGGCCCGGCGCAGCACGCTCGGCGGCCTCGGCCGGGGCTGCCGGCGGGGCCTCTGAAGCCGGCGGCGTCGCCGGGTTCTGGCTGCAGGCGGCCCCGGCGACGAGCACCACGGCGAGGGCGCTGGGAGCGATCAGTTTCGAAGCGGCTAAACGCATGGCTTTCCTGTCCTTTTCGGCATGGGGATTTCAGCGGCGTTTCTTTGCCACCACGGCCCCCGGATGATAGAAACCGGAACAGCGGATCACGTTCCGATTCCGGCCATTTAAAGCCTGATTTCCTTGACCGACGACAGTTACCAAAACGCCGCCCCGATGGCGCCGGGCGATATTTCGACCATCACCATCGAGGATGAGCTGAAGCGCTCCTACCTCGACTACGCCATGAGCGTGATCGTCAGCCGCGCTCTGCCGGACGCGCGCGACGGTCTGAAGCCTGTGCATCGCCGCATCCTGTACTCGATGCACGACCTGAACATGACGCCCGAGCGGTCGTACTCGAAGTGCGCCCGCGTGGTCGGCGACGTGCTGGGCCGCTTCCACCCGCACGGCGACGCCTCGGTCTACATGGCCCTGGTCCGGATGGCCCAGGACTTCTCGATGGGGCTGATGCTGGTCGACGGCCAGGGCAACTTCGGCTCGGTCGACGGCGATATGCCGGCCTCCATGCGTTACACCGAGGCCAAGATGGCCCCGGCCGCCGTGGCCCTGCTGACCGACATCGAGAAGGACACGGTCGATTTCCAGCCGAACTATGACGAGAAGGAGTTGGAGCCTGTCGTCCTGCCGGCGCGGATTCCGAACCTGCTGGTCAACGGCGCGGGCGGCATCGCCGTCGGCATGGCGACCAACATCCCGCCGCACAACCTGCGCGAAGTGATCGACGCCTCGGTCGCCCTGCTGGACGATCCGAACGTCTCGGACGACGCCCTGCTGGACATCGTGCCGGGTCCTGACTTCCCCACGGGCGGTGAGATCATGGGCCGCACGGCCCCGCGCAACGCCCTGCGCGACGGGCGCGGCTCGGTCATCGTGCGCGGCAAGGCCTCGGTCGAAGAGATCCGCAAGGATCGCGACGCCATCATCATCACCGAACTGCCGTTCCAGGTGAACAAGCAGACCCTGATCGAGCGCATCGCCGAAATGGTGCGCGAGAAGCGTCTGGAAGGCATCGCCGACGTCCGCGACGAGTCGGACCGCGCCGGGATGCGCATCGTCATCGAGCTGAAGCGCGACGCCTCGGGCGATGTGATCCTGAATCAGCTGTATCGCTATACGGCGCTGCAATCTTCGTTCGGCGTCAATATGCTGGCGCTGAACCACGGGCGACCCGAGCAGATGGGCCTGCGCGCCCTGCTGGAAGCCTTCCTCGAGTTCCGCGAGGAAGTGGTGGTCCGCCGCGTCAAGTTCGAGCTGGCCAAGGCTCGGGATCGGGGCCACGTCCTGGTCGGTCTGGCCGTCGCCGTCGCCAACATCGACGAGGTCATTCACATCATCCGCAGCTCGGCCGACCCCGCCGAGGCGCGCGAGCGGCTGCAGGCCAAGGCCTGGCCGGTCGGGGACATGATGGCCCTGGTCGAGCTGATCGCCGACCCGCGCACCGTGCTGGTTGAAGGCGGCAAGATCAGTCTGACCGACGAGCAGGCCCGCGCCATCCTGGCCCTGACGCTATCGCGTCTGACCGGCCTGGGCCGCGACGACATCTTCGGTGAGGCCCGCAGCCTGGCCGACACCATTCAGGGCCATCTGACCATCCTGTCGGACCGCAAGAACGTCCTGGCCATCATCCGCGAAGACCTGCTGTTGGTCAGGGCGCAGTTCGGCGTGGATCGCCGCACCCTCATCGGCGAAGGCGACGCCGAGATGGAGGACGAAGACCTGATCCCGCGCGAGGACATGGTCGTGACCGTCACCCACTCGGGCTACGTCAAGCGCGTCGCCTTGAACGCCTATCGGACCCAGCATCGCGGCGGCAAGGGCCGCAGCGGCATGTCGATGAAGGACGAAGACGCCATCACCGGCGTGTTCAGTGCTTCGACCCACACGCCGGTCCTGTTCTTCGCCACCAACGGCAAAGCCTATAAGCTGAAGACCTGGCGCCTGCCGCTGGGCAATCCGCAGTCGCGCGGCAAGGCCTTCGTCAACCTGCTGCCGATCGAGCCGGGCGACAGCATCATGAACGTGCTGCCGCTGCCCGAGGATGAGGCGACCTGGGGCGACTACGACATCATGTTCGCTACCCGCTCGGGCGACGTGCGCCGCAACAAGCTGAGCGACTTCGCCACAGTGAACCGCGCGGGCAAGATCGCCATGAAGCTGGAAGACGGCGACGGCATGGTCGGGGTCGGCTTGTGCACGGCCGAGGACGACGTGCTGCTGACGACCGCGCTGGGCCGGGCCATTCGCTTCAAGGCCGACGACGTGCGCGTGTTCAAGGGCCGCGATTCCACCGGCGTGCGGGGCATCCGCCTGCAGGACGGCGACACGGTCATCTCGATGGCGATCCTCGGTCGCGTCGATGCGACGCCGGAGGAACGCGCCGCCTACGTCAAACACGCCAACGCCATGCGCAAGGCGCTGTCCGGCGCCGATGCAGAGGACGAAGGCGTCACGGTCGAGGCGGACGAAGAGGATGCGGGTGACGCCGCCCTGTCCGTGGAGCGCATCGCCGAACTGGGCGCGGCCGAGCAGTTCATCCTGACGGTCACGGAAACCGGTTTCGGCAAGCGGTCCTCGGCCTATGAGTATCGTCGCACGGGTCGTGGCGGGCAGGGGCTGACGGCCCACGGCCTGGGCGGTCGTGCAGGCACGCGTCTGGCCGCCGCCTTCCCGGTCGAGGAGTCGGACGATCTGATGCTGGTCACCGACGGCGGCCAGATGATCCGCACTCCGGTCGGACAGGTCCGCATCGTCGGCCGCTCCAGCCAGGGCGTGACCATCTTCCGCACCGGCAAGGACGAGAAGGTCGTCTCGGTCGAACGTCTGGCCGATTCCGGCGGCGATGATGAAGACGGCGACGCGGGCGACGCCCCGGCGGTCGAGGGCGGCGAGGCCTGATCCTGTATGGCCGTCGCTCCTGAGCTCTGGATCGACGGCCGTCCTGCCGGGCTTGAGGATCTGGGCCATCAGGCCCTGATCAACTACGGCGCCCTGACCTCCTTCGTCGTGGAGCAGGGCGGCGTGCGCGGGCTGGACCGGCATCTGGACCGTCTGAACCGTTCGGCGCTGGAACTGTTCGGCGAGGCTGTCGCCGAGCAGCGCCTGCGCGAACAGATGCGGGCGGCTCTGGCCGGGCGGACTGGAGCCTGGCTACGCATCAGCCTGTTTTCCCGCGAACTGTCCCTGCGTCAGCCGGACTGGATCGGCGCGCCGCAGGTGATGATCAGCGTCTCGTCGCCGCCGTCGCCTCTGCCGCACGGCGTGCGTCTGCAAAGCCAGACCTATGGGCGCGAGGCGTCGCATCTGAAGCATGTCGCCACGATGGGCCTGCTCAGGGCGCGGCGCATGGCGCGGCTGGCAGGCTATGACGACGCCCTGTTCACGGACGCGGAAGGCCGGATTTGCGAAGGCTCGCTGTGGAATGTCGGCTTCATTCAGGGCGATACGGTCGTCTGGCCGGACGCGCCCATGCTGGACGGCGTGGCGCAGGCCCTGATCCGCGACGCGTTGGAGCGCGCCGGAGCGCCGCAGCGCAAGGCGGTGGTGAGGCTGACCGATCTGTCCCGCTTTGATGGGGCTTTTCTGTGCAACAGCGCTACGCCCGCAGCCGAGATCGCGGCCATCGACAACCATGTTTTCAGCGGCGCGGCTGATGCAGTGCAACAAATAGGCGCCCTTTGGCGATCACAGCCGCGTCAGAAAATCTAGGCCGTTCATTTCGCACCTGCTAAACGGACCCAAACGATGGGGAGGCCGCTGGCCATGCGTATCGGACTTTATCCGGGCACCTTCGATCCGGTTACCAACGGTCATCTCGATATTATCGGGCGGGCGGTCAAGCTGGTGGACCGTCTGGTCATCGGCGTGGCCCAGAACGACGACAAGGGCCCTCTCTTCTCGACCGCTGAGCGGGTCGAGATGATCAAGGCCGAGGTCGCGCGCTTCAACGCCGACATCGAGGTGCGGCCATTTTCCAGCCTGCTTATGCACTTCGCCGAGGAACTGAACGCCAGCGTTATCGTGCGCGGCCTGCGCGCGGTCGCCGATTTCGAGTATGAGTTCCAGATGACGGCGATGAATCAGCGCCTCAACAGCGACATAGAGACGGTGTTTCTGATGGCCGATCCGCGGCATCAGGCGATCGCCTCGCGACTGGTGAAGGAAATCGCCCGGCTGGACGGCCGGATCGACAGCTTCGTCAGCCCCGCGGTCGCCGCGAGCGTGTTGGCCAAGGTCAAGAAGGATTGAGGTCGGGTTTGAAGATCAAGTCTGTGATGGCGCTGGCGACGGCGACTGCCCTGCTGGCCGGAGCTGCGATGGCGCAGGCGACCAGCCAGTCTAGTGACTGGCGCACTGTGTCGCCCGAGAACCTGTGGGTGATCGACACGGCCAGGGGGCGCATCCTGGTGGAGCTGGAGCCGCGCGCGGCGCCGAACCACATCGAGCGCATCCGCACCCTGACCAGTCAGGGCTTTTATGACGGGCTGAAATTCCACCGCGTCATTCCCGACTTCATGGCCCAGACCGGCGACCCCAAGGGCACGGGCGAGGGCGGCAGCGAATTGCCGGACCTGAAGGGCGAGTTCACCTTCCGGCGCGGACGCGACAGCGGCTTCGCCCCGGTCGAGAACAGCGGGCCGGGCCTGCGCGGCGTCATGGGCTCCATTCCCATCGTGACCCAGCCGGACGCCCAGATGTTCGTGACGGCTGACTTCAAGACCTCGGCGCAAGGGTTGTTCTGTCCCGGCGTGGCGGGCATGGCGCGCGCCGGTTCCCCCGACAGCGCCAACAGCCAGTTTTTCCTGATGACCGGCCAGAACGATAATCTGAACGGCTCCTACACGGTCTTCGGACGCGTGCTTCAGGGGCTGGACGTGGTGAAGTCGCTCAAGAAGGGCAATGACGCCAGCGACGGCGCCGTCGGTCCTGATGCCGACGCGATGGGTCGCGTGCGTCTGGCCTCGGCCATGCCGGAGGCCGAGCGGCCGACGATGCGCGTGGCCGTGCCCGGTTCGGCGCCGTTCAACGCCGCCGTCGAGGCGGCGCGCGCTGAAAAAGGCGCCTCTTTCACTATCTGCGACGTTCAGCCGCCTGTGCAGGGCGGCTGAGCCGCGCGCCACGCTCGGGGAGGGGCGGGGACATGAAGCGGGGAGTTCACACTATCGGGGCGGCGTTGCTGGCCGCCATGCTGGCGAGTTCGGCCGCTGCTCAGGACGCTGCGGCGATTGCGGATGAGCAAGACCGGGCGGCGGCCATCGCCGCCCGCGACTGGCGCTCTGTGGCGCCGGACAATCTGCTGATCATCGACACCAACAAGGGCCGTATCCTGGTCGAGATGACGCCCGAGGCGGCGCCCGGCCATGTCGCCCGCATTCGCCTGCTGACCAAGGCGGGCTTCTATGACGGCATACCCTGGCATCGGGTCATCGACGGCTTCATGGCGCAGACCGGCGATCCGCTCGGCACCGGCGAGGGCCAGAGCTGGCATCCAGACCTGAAGGCCGAGTTCACCTTCCGCCGCGACGCCCAGACGCCTTTTGCTCCCGTGGCTGCGCCGGCGGGCGCGCTGATCGGCTTTATGCAGTCGCTGCCGGTCCAGACTCAGCCCGACGCCGTGATGGCGACGACGGCGGATCGCAAGGTTCACGCCTGGGGCCTGTATTGTCCGGGCGTGGCGGGCATGGCCCGCGACGATGCGCCCGACAGCGCCAACAGCCAGTTCTTCCTGATGCGCCAGCCCTATCCGGCGCTGGAGAAGCGTTACACCATCTGGGGCCGGGTCGTGTCGGGGCTGGATGTGGTGCGCGCCCTGAAGTTCAGCCCCAATCCGGACGGCATCGTCACGGACCCTGACCGGATGACGCGGGTGCGCGTGGCGGGCGACCTGGCGGAGGGCGAACGACCGTCCGTGCGTGTGCTGAGCACAGACAGCGCCCGTTTCCGCACCCTGGTCGAGAGGACCAGAGCAGCCAGAGGGGCGGACTTCTCGGCCTGCGACATCGAATTGCCGGTCGAGGTGGATTAGCCGCCGTCTATTCAGCGACGCCGCTGTTTCCGCCGCCGCGCTTGCGACGCCTGCGACGGCGCGGCTTCTGCTGCCGATCCTCGCGCATTTTCTGCAACAGAAGCCCTTCGCGCAGGCCGCGATCGGCGACGCGGACACGCTCGCACGGCCAGGCGCGCTGGACGGCCTCCAGAATAGCGGCCCCGGCCAGGACCAGATCGGCGCGGTCCGGCCCGATGCAGCTTTCCGCCGCCCGTCCTGCGGGGCCGAGCGCGATCAGGCGGTCGGCGGCTTTTTCGCAGTCGCCGCGCGTCATCCACAGGCCGTCGACCAGATCGCGCTGGTATCGCCTCAGCCCCAGATGAATCCCGGCCAGACTGGTGATGGCGCCCGAGGTGCCGACCATATGGCCGCGCCCCGCCTCGATACGGGCCAGGAATTCAGGACCCGGTCCGCCAGAGGCGATGGCGGCGCCGAAGTCCGCGACCATGGCCTCATACCATTCGCTGGTTCCGTCCTTGGGTTCAGGGTGGCGTTCGGCCAGACTTACGACGCCCAGCGGCGCCGACATCCACGCCACGGTTTCAATCCCGCGCGCGCCCTTCATCAGCCAGGACAGTTCCGTCGAGCCGCCGCCGACGTCGATCACCAGCACCGCCTCGGCGCGCGGATCGAACAGGTTCAGGCAGCCCGCGACCGACAGGGCGGCTTCCTCCGCCGGGTCGATGATCCGCAGGCGAAGGCCGGTGCCGCGCCGTACGCGCTCGACAAAGGCGGGGCCGTTTTCGGCCATGCGGCAGGCCTGGGTGGCGACGGCGGTCAGGCGCTTGGGATCAACGCCCTTGCGCACCAGACGCTCGGCGCACAGGGCCAGGGCGTCATAGGCCCGGTCCATCGCCCGGTCGTCCAGACGGCCGGTGCGCGACAGGCTTTCGCCCAGGCGCACGATGCGACTGAAGGAATCCACCACGCGAAATCCGTCACGCGCCGGACGCGCGATCAGCAGGCGGCAATTATTGGTCCCCAGGTCGAGCGCGCCGTACAGAGGGGCGTCTCGATCGATGCTCCCGCCGCTGCGGGAACGCCGAGGCAGGGACCGCGAGTCGCGCCGTTCAGGCGCGCCAGGGGTCTCCGGCATGGGCCGAGCTTTCATGTGGGCGGTCCGAAGCGGCGCCCGTCCCCGACAGGTTAGACCGCGACTCCCTGTCGCGCCAGTCCGTCGTCGCATGCGGTGACGAATGAGGCGGCTTGGTCCAGCGTTGCAACAGTCATGCGTGACGACTGCGAACCGCCGCGCTAATCTACCCCGAAAGGCCATCAGAGCCGTGAGGAGCGTTCCATGTCCGACTTCGAGCACGTTTTCGAGCAGCCGCCGGAAGGCGCCGCCGCCGACTGGACCATCCCCCAGAACTGGTCGGCCTATACCGAGGTCGAACACCAGACCTGGAACACCCTGTACGAGCGGCAGATGAAGATCCTGCCCGGTCGCGCCAGCGAAGCCTTCCTGCGCGGTCTGGACGCGCTGGACCTGAACGCGGGCGGCATCCCCGACTTCGACGTCATCAATCCGAAGCTTCAGGCCCTGACCGGCTGGACCGTGGTCTGCGTGCCGGGATTGGTGCCGGACGAGGTCTTCTTCGACCACCTGGCCAACCGCCGCTTCGTCTCGGGCCAGTTCATCCGCAAGCCGGATCAGCTGGATTACCTGCAGGAGCCGGACATTTTCCACGACGTGTTCGGCCATGTGCCGATGCTGACCGACCCCGACTTCGCCGCCTATATGGAGGCCTACGGCAAGGGCGGGCAGCGGGCGGCGTCGCTGGGGATGCTGCCGAACCTGGCGCGCCTGTACTGGTACACGGTCGAGTTCGGTCTGATGCAGGAGGCGGACGGCCTTCGCATCTATGGCGCGGGCATCGTGTCGTCGGCGACCGAGAGCGTCTTCAGCCTTGACGACCCCTCGCCGAACCGGCTGGGCTTCGACCTGGAGCGCGTGATGAAGACCCTGTACCGCATCGACGACTTCCAGCAGGTCTATTTCGTCATCGACAGCATCGAGGCGCTGAAAACGGTGACGCTGCAGGACTTCGGACCGGTCTATGAGCGGCTGAAGGGCGCCGAGGCCCTGCCGATCGAAGCTGTGCTGCCGACGGACAAGGTCTTCACGCAGGGCACTCAGGCCTACGCCAGGAAGGGCGGGCGGTTCGCGGCATAGACGGCGCATCTTCTCCCTCCCCTTTATGGGGAGGGTGGTCGCGTAGCGACCGGGTGGGGAGGGCCAGGTGATCCTGGGTTCAGCGCTTGAATAGCCAAGCCGCCCCCACCCGTTTTCGCCCTGCGGGCTCAACCACCCTCCCCATAAAGGGGAGGGAGAAAAACAGAGTCCAATTCGTCTGAATCGTCTGAAATCTCCTTCGCGGCGCGGGCGGGGAGGCGATGATGGCGCGCGGTGAAGGGCGGGCGGGCTAAGGCCTGCGGGACGCCCACAAAGCCCGTGCTTTTCAGGGATTGGGAGGCGGTGTTGCGATGGCTGCAGGCGCCTCTGTCGCCTCTTCCGTCTCCGATTGTGGGCTAAGGGCTTAAGTGCGCTGGAACGGGTAGAAGCCGCCGCCCAGGTCGAGGATCTGCGTCAGCTCGTCCAGCGCGCCGCGCGTCTCGTCCAGCAGGGCGGGGTCGGCCAGGTCGCGCGCCGTCAGGCTGTCGCGATACCAGCGGCGGCCCCAGTCGGACAGGCGGGCGTGCAGGGTGTCGGTCAGGCGCATGGCCGGGTTGGTCGCCGCCAGTTCGGCCTCGGTCAGGACGACGCGCAGACGCAGGCAGGCGGGGCCGCCGCCGTTGCGCATCGACTGGCGCACATCAACGTATTCGACATGGCCGATCGGGCCGTTGGAAGCGGCGAGGCTTTGCGCCACCGCATGACTGCGCGGGTTGTCTCGCGTTTCGGTCGGGCAGATCAGGGTCAGGCGGTCCTGGCCCGGAACCCGGATCAGCATGGAGTTGAACAGATAGGAGCTGATGGCGTCGGCCAGCGGCAGGTCGGCGGCCGAGACCTCGACGAACTGCGGCTCGAAGCCGACGGCGGCGGCGCGGATGGCGGCCTTGGTCGCGTCCGTGTTTTCGAAGGCCAACTCATGGAAGAAGAGGGTGTCCAGCGCCCCGACGCAGACCACGTCGTTGTGAAAGGTCCCGCCCGCGATGGCGGCCTTGCCCTGACGCGCCAGAACGGCGCCGGACGCTGCATGGCGGCGCATGATGGCCTCGGACGCTTCGCGCGTCTGGCGGGCGGGGAAGGGACCGTCCCAATGTTCCCAGGCCTCGCGGCCCCAGACCATCAGATTGACGCCCGCCTCGCCGTGATCGCGGCACAGGCGGACGTGGTTGGCTGCGCCTTCGTCCGCCAGATGGGCGACCGAGGGCAGGGCGTCATGAACGGCGAACCGGCTGGCGTCGGGGAAGAGGGCGTCCAGCGAACGCTTGGTCTGATCGTGCTCCAGACTGCGGTGCAGGTTGGTGATCAGGTTGGCGGGGGTGAAGTGGACGCGGCCGTCGGCGGCGTCGGCGCTGGGCGTCACCGTGGCGGCGTTGGCGGCCCACATGGGCGAGGCCGAACAGGCGGCGGCGGCGAAGGAGGGGGCGTCCTTCCACGCCCGCTCCAGCACCTGGGCGTCGGAACCGGTGAAGCCCAGCGACCGCAGGAAGGGAATGTTCGGCCGCTCATGCGGGGGGAGGACGAACTGGGGCAGGCCCAGGTCGGCCAGCAGTTTCATCTTGTCGAGGCCTTGCAGCACGGCCGCGCGCGGGTTCGACGCCTCGCCCTTGTTCAGGCTAGACGCCAGATTGCCCGGCGATAGCCCGGCGTAGGAGTGCGTCGGCCCGATCAGGCCGTCGGCGTTGGCTTCGACCGCGGAAGTCATGCGCGCAGGCCCTTGATCTCGCTTTCGATATTCTTGATCGCACCGGCTTCGAAGCTGGCGACCGGATAGGCGCAGTAGTCGGCGGCGTAGTAGGCGCTGGGGCGGTGGTTGCCGCTGGCGCCGAGGCCGCCAAAGGGCATGTCGCCCGCCGCGCCCGTGGTCGGACGGTTGAAGTTCACCACGCCCGCGCGGATGCGTTTGATGAAGCGGTCCCAGTTCTTCGCATCGTCGCTGACCAGACCGGCGGACAGGCCGTATCTGGTGGCGTTGGCGGCGGCGATGGCGGCGTCGAAGGTGGGGACGCGCAGCACCTGCAGGAAGGGGGCGAACATCTCTTCGTCCTCGACCGCGACGCCGGTGACGTCGATGATCGCAGGCTTCAAGAAGGCGCCCGGAAGGTTGTCGACGGGGCCAGAGGCGCGGATCACGCTCGCGCCCGCGTCGATGCGTTGTTGCAGGGCGGCCAGCGCAGCGGTCGCCGCCTTTTCCGAGATCAGCGGCCCGGCGTAGGGCTCGGGATCGCTGTCCCAGGGGGCGAAGTTCAGGCGATCCGACAGGGCGGCGACGGCCTCGACGATCGCGTCACCCGCTGCGCCCTCCGGCACGATCAGGCGGCGGGCGCAGGAGCAGCGCTGGCCGGTGGTGACGAAGGCGGACTGGACCACGATGCCCGCGACCGCTTCGGCGTCGGCGGCGTCCCACACGACCAGCGGATTGTTGCCGCCCAGCTCCAGCGCCAGGATGACGTGCGGATCGTCGGCGAACTTGCGGCGGAAGTGGGCGCCTGCCGCGCCCGAGCCGGTGAACATCAGGGCGTCGATCGGCTGATCCAGCAAGGCCGCGCCGGTCTCGCGCCCGCCCTGCACCATGTTGAACACGCCCTTGGGCAGGTCTGCGGCCTCGAGGCATTCGGCCATCAGCTGGCCGGTCAGGGGCGTTTCCTCGGACGGCTTGAACACCACTGTGTCGCCCGCCAGCAGGGCCGGAACGATGTGGCCGTTGGGCAGGTGGCCGGGGAAGTTGAACGGGCCGAGCACCGCCGAGACGCCGTGCGGGCGGTGGCGAAGGACGGCGCGGCCGAAGGCGGTGTCGTTCGACCGCTCGCCGGTGCGCTCGTCATAGGCGCGGATCGAGATGTCGACCTTGCCCTGCATGGAGGCCAGTTCGGTTTTCGTCTCCCACAGGGCCTTGCCGGTTTCTCTGGCGATGGCCTCGGCCATTTCGGGCGCGCGTTCTTTCAGGATGGCCTGATAACGTTTCACCGCGTCGATGCGATCACCGCGCGGGCGGTCGGCCCAGTCGGGGAAGGCGGCGCGGGCGGCCTCGACGGCGGCGCCGACCTGTTCTGCCGTGGCGGCTTCGCCTTCCCAGACGGTTTCGCCGGTGGCGGGGTTGGTGGAGGTGAAGTGGGTCATATCAGTATCCGCTCATCCCGGCGGACGCCGGGACCCAGTACTTTGGCCGCATCTGAGCGGCGGGACGAAAGGCCAAGTCAAGTCGGGAGGCGTTGTGCGCGGGGTTCTCACTGGGTCCCGGCGTCCGCCGGGATGAGCGGGAAATCCCGAGGATCACGACTTCACCCGCACCGTAGCGCCGTCCTTGATCTTCAGGGCGGCGGCGACATCGGGACTCATGCGGGCCAGATCGCCGTCGACCAGGACGCGGGCGCGGACGGCGCGGAAGGCGGCGACGCTGTCAGTCGAGACGAGGGAGGGCAGGTCGACCTCGACCTCGTTTTCGATGCACGCGGTCAGGACGCGGGCGTCGCGCACGGTGCGGATGTTGTCGCGGCCGCAGGCCACGGTCGGGCCGGCGTCGAAGATGTCGACCAGACCGTTGGGGCGGAAGCCTTCGCTTTCCAGCAGGGCCATGGCGGGCACGCCCTGGGGGTGGACCTTGCCGATCACGGCGCGGGCCGGTTCGGGCAGCAGGTCGATGTAGATGGGGTGGCGCGGGGCCAGGTCGAGGATGAACTGCTTGTCGGTCGAGCCGGTCATGCGATCGGCGTCGTCGAAGTCCATCGGGAAGAACTTGTGCGCCACATGGTCCCAGAAGGGGCAGTAGCCGTCGGGCGTGAAAACGCCGCGCAGTTCGGCCAGCACATTGTCCGCGAACAGCTCGGGCTGGGCGCCGATCAGCATATAACGCGACTGGCTGAGCAGACGCCCGGCGCCGCCCTTGCGCCGGTCGGCTTTCAGGAACAGGGAGCCGACCTCGGTCCAGCCGGTGCATTCGTTGACCAGCACCAGCGTCTGATGGTTCAGTTTCACGTTCAGGGACGGCGACTGGACGGTGTTGTTGACCACGCGGAAGCTGAAGAAGGGCCGCTTCAGCCCCACCGTCGCCTTGACCGAGCCGATGCCGTCGATGTCGCCCGTGTCGCCGTCTTCCAGCATCAGGGTGTACCAGGCCTCTTCGGGCGCGATCCTGCCTTCAAAGCTGGCCTTGCTGAGTTCCAGCCGCTCGCTCAGGACGTCGGCGTCCTCGGGCAGGCTGGTGAAGCCGGGGCCGGACAGGATGGCCAGTTCGAGCAGGTGATGGAGGTCGGCGGGACCGGCGGGGCGAACAACGAGCATGCGGTTACATCGTCTCCAGTCGGAGCTGTTTCAGTTTGAGGGCGTCGATCTCGCCCGAGGCGATCTTGCACAGGATCAGGGCGGATAACTGTGCCCGTTCGACGAAGCTGGCGGGCCAGGCGAATTCCTGATCCGAATGAATCTCGCCGCCGACGACGCCCAGGGTGTCGACGTTGGGCAGGCCCGCGGCGTGCAGGTTGTTGCCCTCGCAGACGCCGCCCGAGGGCTTCCAGGCGATGGTCTGGCCCAGCAGGTCGCCCGCGTCGCGCACGGCGTGGAACAGGGCGGTCTGGCTGGCGTCCATCGGCTTGGGCGCGCGGGTCATGCCGCCGTGCAGGTCCAGCGTCAGGCCGGAGAATGGCGGCTCGGCGGCGAGGGCGCGCACCGCCTCGTCGATCCATGTCGCGCTTTGGGCGTCCGGTACGCGGACGTTGAAGCGGACCACGGCGTTGTCGGCCACGACGTTCAGGGGGCCGCCGCCCGCGATCTTGGCGACATTGACGGTGACGCCCTCGCGCTGGCCGTTCAGGGCGTGCAGGCGGGCGGCGATGATGGCGGCGCCCGCGACGGCGTTGGCGCCCTCGTGGAAGGCGCGGCCCGCATGGGCGGCCTTGCCGGTGACGATCAGGTGGAAGTTGCCGCTGCCCTTGCGCTCGCCCGCCAGGGTGCCGTCGGACAGGGCGGGCTCATAGGTCAGGCCCACGTGGCCGCGCGCGCCCAGTTCCGCCAGCAGGGGGGCAGAGGCGGGAGAGCCGATCTCTTCGTCGGGGGACAGCAGGACGGTCCAGCCGACGCGGGCCTTGTCGGGATGGGTCTCGAAGGCTTCCAGCGCGGCCAGCATGACGCTGATCCCGCCCTTCATATCGGCGATGCCCGGTCCGTTCAGGGCTCCGTCGTCGCGCGTGATGACGCTCTGGAAGGCGCTGTCGGCGGGGAAGACGGTGTCGTAGTGGCCGGTCAGCACGACCTGAAGCGGCGCCTGGGGCCGGGCGGTGATCTTCAGGCAGTCGGCGTAGCTCTCGGCGATCACCGCGCCGCTGTCGGCGACGGTGGTCGAGCCCTGGGTCGGCACGCGCTCGACCGTGGCTGTGCCGAAAGCGGCGCGCGCTGTCGCCTCCAGAACGTCGAGAACCCGCGCCAGCCCTTCGGCGTGGCGGCTGCCTGAGTTGATGTCGGACCAGTCGATGGCGCGTTGAACAATGGCGTCGCCACGGGCCGCGACGTGGTCCAGCACGGCCTGATCCTGAGGTTCGATCCGCATGGCGGCGAGCCTAGACGTGCGCGGGAAAAAGGTGAAGGCGGGGCGATATCTCTCTCACGCCCTTGGGATTTCGGGCTTCGGCGGGATAGTTTCGCCGCCTCAGTCAGGGAGTCGCGCATGAACCGTCGGATCGCACCGCCTCAACCCTTCGCCCCGGTCGATTCGGCCGAGACGGCGGCGGCGCTGGCGCGCGGCAGCGCCATCGCCTTCTGGATCTGGGGCGCGGTCGGCCTGATGCAGGCGGCCCTGGTCTGGTTCATGGGAGCGCCCGAGCATGAAGCCATGCGCGGGACGACGGCGGGTTTCGCCGTCTTCTTCGCCGCCATCGCCTTTCTGTTGGGTCGGGTGCAGTGGCGGCGTCCGAACCGGCTGCTGCCCGGTTTCGGCATGGTGTGGGCGGTCTATGAGCTCAGCGCCCTGTCGGTCAGCCTGATGGTCGGCGCGCCGCTGGGCGCGGCGGGCATGCCGGGCTGGAGCTTCGGCGTGGCGGGCACCGCCATGATCCTGTGCCTGTTGCTGCACATCGGAGGCCTGCGCGGGGCGACGGCGCTGGCGAAAGACGGCCCCACGGCCTAGGTCAGGGGACAGACAGGAGTTCGCCCATGACCGTCACCCTATACCACAACCCGAAATGCTCGACCTCGCGCAAGGCGCTGGAGCTGCTGCGTGAACGCGGGATCGAGCCGACGGTGGTCGAGTATCTGAAGACCGGCTGGGACGCCGAAACGCTGAACCGTCTGGCGCGGGGGACGGGCGGCGGGCTGAAGGGCCTGCTGCGCAAGAAGGAGGCGAAAGCCGCCGAACTTCTGGCCGCCGATGCCGACGATGCGACGGTTCTCGCCGCCATGATCGAGAGCCCGGTCATTGTCGAGCGACCTATTGTGGAAACAGCGAAGGGCGCGGTGATCGGTCGGCCGCTGGAGGCGGTGCTGCAGGTGCTGTGAAGGCGCGAGTTGCTGAGTTTCAACTATAGGTGTGTTGTCGATATTGCCCAAGTTGTATTGTGCGTCTATCCAGTCATCAGAGATCGGTTGCCCGGAAACCGCCGTAGAGTTGGTCGTTCGCGATAACCGAAGTCAGCAATGGCATGTATCGCTTGGGGAGTTGGTCAGACGGCGTTGCTGTAGAGCGACATGGAACGGACGACGATGCGTTACTCTTTCAGTTAATTGAGAACGCCGAAAAGCTATCGATGTGAACCGCGCAATGGGTGAGAATCGGCCAATGCTATGACTCCCATAAGTGCAGCATCGCCACTGCCTTATGATAGATTGTTTCGAGCGCTGGAAGCTCATCATCCTTCAAATTGATTGTGAGCGCCAAGTCGTCAACGGCGAGTGTTGCCGAGCAAAGACCGGAGCGCCCTTTGAAGCAACTTACAAATGGAGCGTGTGTTCCGGAAGATGTATTCGGGCTGTAGGTCCAGTAGGTATCATCGCCAGCCTTGATCCACTCGTGGCCTTGCCATTCGATTGTATTCGGGCTGCAAATGGTTTTTGAAACGTATCCACCCCCATTAGCCCGTCGACATAGCTCTGTCCTGTCTTCAACTAGGACAAGTATATGTTGTCGCAAGTCATCTGCAGGGTTGAGGATGAATATGAACCCTTCGTCTTTCGGCTTAGGAAGGAAGAATGGAGTAGAACTCCTGGGAACTAGATTAGCGACGGGCACATTGTAGCGATGACCAGAGACACGCTGCTGTTCATTGGTGCAGCTGGCCAAAAGCAGAGCCGTCGCGCCTACAGCCAAACTGACAGCTAACGATTTTTGGCGAGCAGCACTCATAATCCAACAATAACGGCTCTCGGGAGAGACCGCTACGGTCGAAAGCGGACCTTCCACGCGCCCCCAAATTGACCCCTCCGCGCTTCGATGCCAGACCCCGGCTGTTCGTCACGCTTGGAGTTCGCCCATGACCCGCACCCTGTATGGCATCAAGGCCTGCGACACGATGAAGAAGGCGCGCGTCTGGCTGGATCAGAACGGCGTGGCCTATGATTTCCATGACTATAAAGCCGCAGGCGCGGATCGCGCCGATGTGGAGCGCTGGGTCACCGAGCATGGCTGGGAAAAGGTGCTGAACCGGGCGGGCACGACCTTCCGCAAGCTGTCCGACGCCGACAAGGCCGATATCGACGCCGCCAAGGCGGTTGAGCTGATGCTGGCCCAGCCGTCGATGATCAAGCGGCCGGTGCTGGATCTGGGCGACGGGCGGACGCTGCTGGGCTTCAAGCCGGACATCTACGCCGAGGCTCTGAAGGGCTGAGAGTCAGTCCTCGACGGCCGTGTCGGGGCGGTCGTGGCCGTCCGCGCGTTCGGTGATCCACTGGCCCGAGGCGTCTTCATACTCGATCCAGGAGGTGCGGTCCGGCACGCGTTGTTCGCGCGCCGCCGCCGAGGCGGCCGCCAGCGCCGCCGCGTGGCTGGGAAAGGTCTCGGAATAGCTGTCGCCCAGTTGATAGGCCCAGCCGCCGTCGTGCGGGACGATGCGATAGGTGATGTTCATTCGGCGTCTCCGAGGGGTCTGGCGACACCGTTGAACGCGGCCCGGAGCGTGTCGAGTCACGCTGTGGTGACGCATTACGAAGAGTTCATGCGCGCGACTGCATCCGTAGGCCATCATCGCCGCCTCTTGTGATCAGAAGGCCGCCATATCAGGTTCGGCCTAACCAGGTTTCACACTAGGGGCGACAACCCATGAACGGCTTTGAAATCCTCATCCCCCTGGCGCCCTTCCTCATGGTGGTCGCCATCGTCGCCATCCCCGCCTGGCTGAAGAGCCGCGACCGGCGCGAGATGCAGGCCACGCTGCGGGCGGCCATTGAAAAGGGCCAGCCCCTGCCGCCTGAAGTGATCGAGAGCATCAGCAAGGAAAACGCCAAGCCGCCGGCGACGGCCGCGCGCGATCTGCGCACCGGAGTCATCCTGGTGGCGGTGGCCGTCGGCATCGGCATCTTGGGCTATGCGGTCAGTTTCGCCGAGATGGACGCCTACTATCCCATCGTCGGGGTCGCCGCGATCCCGGGCATGATCGGTCTGGCGTTCATCATCCTGAGCTTCTTTAACAAGAACAAGGGTTAAGGCGGATCGGGGCAGGGAAGCCGTCATGGCCAAACCTTTACGCGATCTGCACGATGTCGAGCTGGCCGGGCTGGCGGCCGGGGGCGGCCGCCGCGAGTTCGGCGAGCTGGTTCGTCGGCATGGCTCGGCGGTGCGGGGCCTTCTGCGCCGCATGGGCGCCCAGCCGGCGCTGGCCGACGACGTGGCCCAGGACGCCTTTCTGCTGGCGTTCGAGAAATGCGCCGAGTTCAGGGGCGAGGGCACCTTCGCCGCCTGGATCAAGCGCATCGCCGCGCGCCTGTATCTGAAGCGTATCTCGAAGGAGGCGCGCTATGTGGCTGAAAGCGAAACGGAACATGTCGCGCCTGTGGTCGACAGCATCGGCCGCGTCGATCTGGACGAGGCGCTCAAGGGGCTCAGCGAGGCTGAACGCCTGTGCGTTTCCCTGTGCCACGGCGCGGGGCTGTCGCACCCGGAAATCGCCGCGGCCATGAATTTGCCGCTCGGAACGGTGAAATCTCATGTCAAGCGTGGTCTGGATAAACTTCGGGCCCGGCTCCAGCCGGGGCCGGTTGCACTCGGGAGCGCATCCCATGTCGGCTGATGAATTCGATCCTGCGATCGAGCGCCTGTTCGCCCAGGCGCCGCAGTTCCCCGATTCGGTCTTCTTTGAAGCCGATGTGGCGGAGCGGCTGAACAAGGCGTCGCGGTTCCGCTCAATGGCCCTTTCCGTGGCGGGGCTGGCGGGCGGCGTCATCGCCGTGCGCGAACTGCTGAACGTCAACTTCCATCTGGGTCCGAACAGCTTCACCGCCGAGGCGGGCGCGGGGTCGCTTGATTCGGCTGGCGCTCAGGGCGGGCTGGCGCTTCAGTCGCTGCTGGAGCGGTCAGGACTGGGCGATGCGGCGCTCAGCGCGATGGGCTCAATGGGCGGGATGCAGATGTTCTGGGCCACGGCCGGGGTGCTGGTCGCCCTGCTGGCGGCGGGGGCGGTGAAGCTGTCGCAACAGATCTGAGCGCCGTTTTCCCGCCCCAGTCCCGGCTTAGGGCTGGAAAAAGCCGTTTCGCGCCCAACGCCTGCGTTGCGGCGATGACGCCGAACCTCTAGGGTCGCGGCGTTTTTAATGTTCGGCCTTGGCTGCATTTTTTGGGGCGACGCTTCGTGGTTGATGTCTTCGAACAGGTCGAGGAGGAGCTTCGCTCCGAACGCTATCGGCGTCTGGCCCGCACCTGGCTGCCCGTTCTGGGCGGCGTTCTGGCGGTCGCCCTGGTCGCGGCGCTGGCCTGGTGGGGCTGGCAGTCCTATGTGAGCTCGCAGGCCGACAAGGCCTCGGCCGCCTATGAAAAGGGCGTCGAAGCCCTGCAGTCGGGCAAGTCGGCTGAAGCCGACGCCGCCTTCGCCGAGGCCGCCAAGGTCGGCGGCGGCTATAAGGTCCTGGCCCTGATGCAACAGGGCGGTCTGGCTCTGGCCGAGAAGAAGACGACTGAAGCCGTCGCCCTGTTCGACGAAGCCGCCAAGGCGACGCGCGATCCGATCCTGTCGGACATGGCCGCGCTGAAGGCCGCCTTCCTGGTGATGGACACCGGTTCGCTGGAAGACGTGCAGAAGCGTCTGGAGCCGCTGGCCGGCGACAAGCGCCCGCTGCAGCCGTTCGCCCAGGAAGCGCTGGCGATGGCGCAGCTGCAGCACGGCAAGACCGCCGAGGCGCGACAGGCCTTCGTCCAGCTGCAACTGGGGCAGGACGTGCCCGACCCGGTGCGTCAGCGCGCCCAGGCGGCCGTTCAGGCGATCGACACCGGCACGGCGGCCAGCCTGGCCGCCATCGTCAAGGCCGCTGCGGCCCTGCCGACGACCGCCGCGGCTGCCGCTGGGGCTCCGGCCGCGCCGGTCGCTGAGGCCGACGCCGCTCCCGCCGCTGCGGCTCCGGCCGCTCGCCCTTGATTTGACGCCTTCGGGACGATTCGCATGAACAAAACCCTGAAAGTCGCTCTGCTGTGCGGTCTGGCGATGACCGTCGCCTCCTGCGGCACCGTTCGCAAAGCCCTGCCGTTCGGTCTGGGCGGCGGCAAGGATCCGGTGGCGACCGCCAGCGAAGGTCAGCGGATTTCCATTCTTGAGTTCGAACAGCAGTTGACGCCTTCGGCCGCTCTGTCGGGCCGCGATTTCTTCCTGCCCGGCCCGCAGGCGGTCACTAGCTGGAGCCAGCCGGGCGGCAACGCCGAAAACGCCGTTGAACACGTTATCGCCGCGCCGGATTTCGCCGTCGCCTGGCGTCGTGACATCGGCGCGGGTTCGGGGCGCACCGATCAGGTGATGTCGCCGGTCGTCGCCGACGGCGGCAAGATCTTCGTACTGGACGGCGAGGCGGGCGTGACCGCCGTCGACGCCGGCACCGGTCAGGTGGCCTGGAAGGCCAGCGTCAAGGTCGAGGAAGTCGATCGCGGTCGTCGCATCCTGGGCGTCGGCTTTGGCCGCGGGGCGGGCGGCGGCGGCTTCGGCGGCGGTCTCGCCGTCAGCGACGGCAAGGTTTTCGTCTCGTCCGGCTATCGCGTGATGACGGCGTTCGACGCCAATACGGGCGCCGAGCTGTGGCGCACCCCGGTCGATCTGCCGATCCACGGCGCGCCGACGGTGTCGGGCCAGCGGGTCTATGTCGTCGACGTCGACAACCAGTTGATGGCCTTCAACGTGGCCAACGGGCAGCAGGACTGGTCCTATCGGGGCATCACCGAGCCGGCCCGCATCATGCGCGCCTCCAGCCCGGCGGTCAGCGGCGGTACGGTGGTGGCGCCCTTCTCCTCGGGCCAGATCGTGGCCCTGCAGGCCTCGAACGGCCAGCCGGTGTGGGAGCAGGTGCTGTCGCGCACCAGCCGCACCAGCGCCCTGTCGGAACTGCGCGACATCGCCGGTCGCCCGGTGGTCAGCCGCGGCCAGGTCTATGCCGTCAGCCAGTCGGGCGTGCTGCAGTCGATGGATCTGCGCAGCGGCCAGCCCAAGTGGTCCCTGCCGGTGGCGGGCGTGAACCAGCCCCTGCCGGTCGGCGACGTGCTCTATGTGGTGTCCAAGTCGGGCGAACTGACCGTGGTCAACCGCGAGACGGGGCAGGTCTACTGGACCCGCGACCTGAACGAGGGCCGGGTGCGCAAGGAAGGCGGCTTCCTGGGCTTCGGCAAGCGCACCGTGCGTCCGGTCTGGTCGGGTCCGATCCTGGCGTCCAACCGTCTGGTGCTGGTCAACTCGGACGGCGAGGCGGTGGCCTTCGATCCGAAGACCGGCGCGCAGACCGCCAGCCTGAAGCTGGGTTCGGCCGCCTATATCGCCCCGGCCGCCTATAACGGCACCCTGTATGTCCTGACCGACAAAGGTCAGCTGGTCAGCATCCGCTGACCTTTCCCCCGATTTAAGCTAGAAGGCCGACATGGCTCTGAAGGTCGCCATCGTCGGCCGCCCCAATGTGGGCAAGTCGACACTGTTCAATCGTCTCGTCGGCAAGCGCCTTGCGCTGGTCGATGATCGCCCCGGCGTGACCCGCGACCGCCGCTACGCCGACGGCGTGATCGGCGACATGGACCTGACCCTGATCGACACGGCGGGGTATGAGGACGTCACCGACGAAAGCCTGGAAGCCCGGATGCGCGAGCAGACCGAGGCGGCGATCGAGGACGCGGACCTGATCCTGTTCATGATGGACGCGCGCGAAGGCGTGACCTCGCTGGACCGCATCTTCGCCGATCGCCTGCGCAAGGTGCACAAGCCCATCGTCCTGCTGGCCAACAAGTCTGAAAGCCGCGAGAGCGGCGGCGGCGTGGGCGAGGCGCACGGCCTGGGCTTCGGCGAGCCGGTGCCGATCTCGGCCGAGCACGGCGAGGGCATGGCCGACCTGTATCAGGCGGTCGTGGCGGCGTCCGAAGACATCTTCATCGAGGAAGTCGACGAGCCTGAAAAGCCGATCCGCATCGCCGTCATCGGCCGTCCGAACGCGGGCAAGTCGACTCTGATCAACCGCCTGATCGGCGATGACCGCCTACTGACCGGCCCGGAAGCCGGGATCACGCGCGACTCCATCTCGGTGGACTGGGTCTGGGAAGGCCGCAACATCCGTCTGATCGACACCGCCGGGATGCGCCGCAAGGCCCGCGTCCAGGAGAAGCTGGAAAAGCTGTCGGTCGCCGACACCATACGCGCCATCACCTTCGCCGAGGTGGTGATCATGGTGATGGACAAGGACGACGCCTTCGACACCCAGGACCTGCAACTGGCCGATCTGGTCGAGCGGGAAGGGCGGGCGCTGGTCTATGTCGCCGCTAAATGGGATCTGGAGGAAGAGCCTCAGTCGCGTCTGGCCGAGCTGAAGCGTCTGGCCGACGACAAGCTGCCGCAGCTGCGCGGTTCGCCGTTTGTCGCCCTGTCGTCGTTCAACGGTCGGGGCGTCGAGCGTCTGATGCCCGCCGTGCTGGAGGCCTATGACACCTGGTCGGTCAAGGTGAAGACCAAGGACCTCAACGACTGGCTGTCCCTGGCGACCCAGAGGCACCCGCCGCCCGCCGTGGACGGCAAGCGCATCAAGCCCAAATACATCGCCCAGACCAAGGCGCGTCCTCCGACGTTCGTGCTGATGGCCAGCCGGGCCGAGGCGATGCCGGATCACTACAAGCGCTATCTGGTCAACTCGATCCGCGAGAGCTTCGACCTGCAGGGCACGCCCATCCGCCTGAACGTCAAGTCGGGCTCGGCCAACCCCTATGCCGCGGGCGGCGCCAAGTCGGGGCCGGAACGGTTCAAGGGCGACGCCAAGACGGCGCCGCGTCGGGTGATCAAGGCCGAGAAGGCCGAGAAGCTGTCCAACCTGCCCGGCAAGGCGCTGGAGCAGAAGGCCAAGGCCGGCATCAAGCCCAAGGTGAAGCCGCTGGGCGGGCTGAAGGCCAGCGCGTCCAAGAAGTCCGGCTCGAACGCCTTCGTCGGCAAGGGCGCGCGCGGCGGCGCCCGTCAGGTGTCGCGCTCGGGCCGCGTCCGCACGGGCCAGAAGGGCGGCGCCAAGCGCTAAGGCGCCGCTTCTTTTATGCGGGCTTCGCCAAGTCTGCGTCTGCAGGGTTGATGAAGGAGGGTTTTATGCTTGCAGCGGTTCTGATGCTGGCGCTCGTCGTCCAGGCCGGAGAAGCGGCGGCCGTAACAGCGGAGTGCCGGGCGCCCGAAGCGCCGCCGGTGATCCGCCCGGTCAAGCCCACGCGACCTGCGACGCCGTCATGTGTCGATGAGGCGCGGGCGCGGCATAACTGCCGTCCGGCGGCCTATGCGGCTTTCGAGCGTGAATTGGCGGCCTATGGCGAGGCCTTCAACGCCTATGTCGATACGCTGAACGACTATACGGCGGCCTTGGCCGACTATGCGGCGGCCGCCAACCGCTATTCGATATGCGAACGTAAGCTGGCTGGGCCAGAGGGTCTGATACAGGGCTGACGCCCCGTTCATTCCGTAACAGGCTACCTGCGCGATAGCCGTCTTGGCGCGGTTTGGTTCGGGGTCTCGGGCTCGTCGCCCAGGGCCAGCTTGAGCGCGATGGCGACGACGACCACCCAGCGCAGCTCATGCCAGTTCATGGCGATGCTCTCGGTCATCATGGTGATGGTGTAGGAGGTCATCATCGGCAGGACCAGCCATCCTGCCGGGCTGGTATAGGCGGCCCAGAAGGACTGCGCCCAGATCTGCAGCAGGAAGAGGGCGAACAGGATGACGCCGCCCAGACCCAGGGCGATGTAGAGCTCCAGCCAGCCGCTGTGGGCGTCGGCGGGAATGAAGTGGGCCTGATAGCCGATCCACGCCTTGGGGCCGGTGAAGCTGGGGTCGTCCCACACCGCGCCATAGCCGAAGCCGCGCCACGGGTGCTCGGACATCTGCTGCATGATGCCGGACCAGATTTCGGTCCGGCCGGTCAGGGTGGCGTCCTTGCCCAGCAGGGCGAAGAAGGTATCCGTCTCCATTGCGATCAGCAGGCCCGCGCCGATCACCACTACGACCGCCAGCCAGGTAGCGATGACGGCGCGCAGCGGACCGGATTTCACGATCGCTACAAAGCCCATGGCGGCCATCGACAGGAACAGCACCACAAGGGCGGTTTTCGATGTCGACAGGATGATGAGCATGACGGGCAGGATGGCGAGGCCGAACCAGAGCTTGCGTCGTTCCGGCGCCATCATGCCCGCGGCGATCATGAAGACGGCGGATTTCACCATGACGTTGCCGAGTGAGTTCTTTTCCAGCCACAGTCCGCGCCAGGCGCCGGGGAAGAGTTCCTGCATCCGGCCCATGTCGGGCAGCAACAGGCCCAACAGGAAGGAAATCACCGCCAGCACCGCCAGCGTCCCGGCTACGATTTCGGTCAGGCTTTTCCAGCTCCAGCGCGACGCCAGCGCCACGCCGGCCAGAGTAGTGAAGACCAGAGCGGGAATGCGCCGCGCCGTCAGGTCCGGCATGATCGACCAGAAATAGGTCGCGGCCGTCAGCAGCAGCAAGGCGATCAGCAGCGGCGAGCGCAGCATCCCCTTCAACGCGCGGCCGGGGCGCATACAGACCAGCACCAGCGCCAGCAGATAGGCCGGATAATAGAAGTTGCGCAGGAAGTCGGCCGATCGCGCGCCATAGCCGGTCAGCGGCGCGCTCCAGAAGCCGACATAGGTCAGGATCAGGCCGATCGAGGCGATGACCGCCACGATATCGGCCAGAGGGGCGGCGCGGATGAGCGGAAGCGAGGGACGCTTCTCCGCTGGGGCCAGGATCATCTGGTCTTCTGCGCCCGCTCCCCCGGACATCCGGGTGTCAGACCAGGGCGGCCGCCGACAGGCCCTGCTTCCATTCCTTGAAGCTGACCGTCAGGGGCGGGGTGAAGTCGGGGCGGGCCAGTTCGACCATCAGGGGGCCGATCTCCGAAGGATGAGGCAGGACTTCGGGATCTTCGCCCGGAAAGGCCTGAGCGCGCAATTGGGTCCGCATCCGGCCCGGATCGACGATGCAGGCGCGCACCGGCGTGCTTTCGATCTCGTCCGCCCAGCATTTGACCAGGGCTTCGGCGCCCGCCTTGGTCGCGGCGTACATGCCCCAGAAAGCGCGCGGCTGGCTGGCGACGCTGGTGGTCAGGTGGATGGCGCGACCGGCGTCGGAGGCGCGCAACAGAGGCTCCAGCGAGCGGATCAGGCGATAGACGCCGGTGAAGTTGATCTTCTCGACCTTGGCGAACTCGCGCGGCTCAGCGTGGGCGACCGGGGTCAGGCCCGATGGGCCCATTGTGGCGGCGGCCTGAACCCAGATGTCCAGCTTGCCGAACCGCTCGAACAGGGCGCCGCCCAGACGGTCGATGGCGCCGCCGTCCACGAGGTCGAACGGAACCAGGCTGGCGTGCTGGCCGGTGGCGGCGAAGATTTCGTCGTCCAGCTCCTCAAGCGCGCCCTGGGTGCGGGCGGCGGCGATGACATGGGCGCCGGCCTTGGCCAGGGCGAGGGCGGCCTCGCGGCCGATGCCGCGCGAGGCGCCGACGACCAGGGCGACGCGATTGGCGAGGGGGAGGGAAGCATTCTCGGACATGGCCCGCTGATAGCGCGGCCGGACGCAGGGTGGAAGGGCGCGACAGCTTCCCTCTCCCGCCGGGAGAGGGAAGCCTGATCTTCAGTAGCCCGGTGCGGGCTGCCACAGGCTGAAGCTGACCCCCTGGTCGTCGCTGACGACGGCGGACAGGCCTGACGGGCTTTCGGCGGGCACGGCGCATCGGCCGCCCAGTTCGACCACCCGGGCGCAGGCCGCCTCTATGTCGTCGACGCGGAAATAGAGGTTGGGGAAGGCCTTCTGCTCGCCCTTGGTGATGCCGAATGCAGGATCGGACTGGGCCACATGGGCGTAGGTCGGGCTGGACGAGGCGTCGTCGAAGCGCCAGCCGAACAGGCCCGCATAGAAGGCGCGGGCCTTGTCGACGTCAGGTGTGTCGAGCGTGAAGTAGCCGAGCTGGATCATCCAGCCTTAAGCGGTCACCAGCAGAGAAAGTTGCTTCCCGCGCGGATCGCGGCCGCCTTCCTCGATCTCGCGGTCCAGCAGGCGGGTCGGATAATCGCCGGTGAAGTAGTGGTCGGTGAACTGCGGGCTCGCCGGATCGCGCGGCCCGGCGCCGAGCGCGTCGTACAGGCCGTCGATGGACAGGAAGCCGAGCGAATCGACCTCGAGAACCGCGCGCATCTCTTCCATGCTGTGGGTGGCGGCCATCAGCTGCGAGCGCTCGGGCATGTCGATGCCGTAGAAGTCGGGGTAGAGGATCTGCGGGCTGGCCGAGCGCAGGTGCACCTCCCTGGCGCCCGCCGCGCGCACGGCGCGGACCAGTTTCAGCGAGGTCGTGCCGCGCACGATGGAGTCGTCGATCAGCACGACGCGCTTGCCTTCCAGGGCGGCGCGGTTGGGGCTGTGCTTCATCCGCACGCCCTTCTGACGGGCGCCCTGGCTGGGCTGGATGAAGGTGCGGCCCAGATAATGGCTGCGGATGATGCCCATCTCGTAGGGCAGGCCGCTTTCCTGCGCATAGCCGAGAGCGGCGGGGACGCCCGAGTCGGGCACCGGCACCACGACATCGGCCTCGACCACATGTTCGCGGGCCAGGCGACGGCCCATCTCCTTGCGGACCTCATAGACGGCGCGGCCGTTCACGACCGAGTCGGGGCGGGCGAAGTAGACGTACTCGAACAGGCAGGGACGGGCGGCGCGGGCGGCGAAGGGCTTGATCGACGTCAGGCCCTCGTCGTCGATGACCACGACCTCGCCGTGCTCGACATCGCGCACGAAGGTGGCGCCGATCAGGTCCAGCGCACAGGTCTCGGACGCCAGCACCCAGGCCTCGCCGACCTTGCCCAGCACCAGCGGGCGGATGCCCAGCGGGTCGCGTGCGCCGATCAGCTTCAGCCGGGTCTGAGCGATCAGGGCGTAGCCGCCCTCAATCCGGCTGAGGGCGTCGATGAAGCGATCGACGATCTTGGCCTTTCGGCTGCGGGCGATCAGGT
This sequence comes from Brevundimonas sp. S1H14, assembly GCF_047716865.1. Taxonomy (NCBI): domain Bacteria; kingdom Pseudomonadati; phylum Pseudomonadota; class Alphaproteobacteria; order Caulobacterales; family Caulobacteraceae; genus Brevundimonas; species Brevundimonas sp. S1H14. The sequence goes on from NZ_CP136679.1 coordinate 1,509,440, forward strand.
GGAGGATGGCCTCGGAGTCCGACGTGGACTGGAAAATCGCACCTTCAGAGACAAGTTGCGCATGCAGGTATTTGAAATTCGTCAGATTTCCGTTGTGGGCGATGGCGATGCCGCCCTGGTCCAGATCGGCGAACATCGGCTGGATGTTGCGCAGGAAGCTGCCGCCTGCGGTCGAGTAACGGGTGTGGCCGATGGCGGCCGTGCCGGGCAGACGCTTGCTCAGCTCGGCATTACCGAAGGCGTCGCCGACCAGGCCCTGATGCCGCTCGGTATAGAAGAGTTCGTCGTGGACGCTGGCGATGCCGCAGGCTTCCTGCCCGCGATGCTGCAGGGCGTGCAGGCCCAGGGCGACGATGGACGAGGCTTCGTTTTTCGGCGCCCCCCAGACGCCGCAGACGCCGCATTCGAGGCGAAGCTGGTCATCGCCCGGCTCACGCCAATGCTCACGGTGAACGACGGGTTCGGCGATATGGTGGCGCATCGTCAGGCTCCGATGACCGGGGGAAGATAACTCAATGGGCGGCGACGCGCACGTAGTCTGCGAATGCGTCGGGGGCAAGGCTCATTGCGACGAAAACCCTTCGCGGACGGAAGAACCGACCACGGGCGTCAGGGCGTCGGCGCCCTTTCCAAGCGTGGGCAGCACGATCTGGATGGCGCGGGCGGCGCCTTCGCTGACGGGGGCTGTGGCGGCCTCGGAAAGCCAGCGCGGCGGGTTGTCCTGCATGGCGCCCATGATGATCAGGTGGACAGCGCCGATCAGGGCCAGGGCGCGAACCAGTCCGACAGCCAGACCCAGCGTCTGATCCAGCACGCCCAGGGCGTGGCCGCGCGCGCCCTGCGAAATGGCCGAGCCGATAAAGCGCAGGCCGAAATAGAGGATGACGAAGACCAGCCCCACGGCCAGCACCGACCCGGCCCAGTCGGGATCGACCAGAGAGCGCCCGACCGGCGCCGTCCACGGCAGGGTGATCAGAGCCAGCAGGGCCGCCAGCAGGAAGCTGAACAGGGCCGTGATCTCGCGCATGCCGCCCCGGAACCATCCGGCGGCGCCCGAGGCCAGCAGGGCCAGGATCACGAAGACGTCGTAGCCGGTCACGCGCTCTGCGGCCTCAAGGAGGATGGGGAACGCGCCCTAATAGCGGTTCTGGGAGATTCGCTCGACCGCGTCGGTCAGGCGGGTGACGACGGTCAGGGCGACGTCGCCCTTCTTCACCTTTCCATTGGCCTGTGGCGGGGCGAGGGCGCGCTCGAAGCCGAGCTTCTGGGCCTCGCGCAGGCGGGCCTCGGCGCGCCCGACGGCGCGGACCTCGCCCGACAGGCCGATCTCGCCGAAGACGACACAGCCCTGCGGCAGGGGCATGTCCAGCGCCGATGAGATCAGGGCGGCGGCGGCGGCCAGATCGGCGGCGGGCTCGTTGATCCGCATCCCGCCCGCGACGTTCAGATAGACGTCCTTGTCGCCGAACCCGAGGCCGCAGCGCGCCTCCAGCACCGCCAGCAGCATGGCGAGACGACCCGAGTCCCAGCCGACGACGGCGCGTCTTGGCGTGCCGTATGCAGAGGGCGCGACAAGAGCCTGAATTTCCACCAGAACAGGGCGCGAGCCCTCGATCCCGGCGAAGACGGCGGCGCCGGGCGCCCGGTCCTTGCCTTCGCCCAGGAACAGGGCGGAGGGGTTGGGCACTTCACGCAGGCCGGCGTCGCCCATCTCGAACACGCCAATCTCGTCGGTGGCGCCGAAACGGTTCTTGCCAGCGCGCAGGATGCGGAAGGGATAGCCGCGCTCGCCCTCGAAGCTGAGCACGGCGTCGACCATGTGTTCGACCACGCGCGGCCCGGCGATCTGGCCGTCCTTGGTGACGTGGCCGACCAGGACGATGGCCGGACCGCCGTTCTTGGCTAGCCGCACCAGTTCGGCGGCGCAGGCGCGCACCTGGGTGATGGAGCCCGGCCCGGCGTCGTGGGCGTCGCTCCATAGCGTCTGGATGGAGTCGATGATGACGATGTCGAACGGGTCGCGCTTCAGCGTCGTCAGTATGTCGCGCAGGGCGGTGGCGGAGGCCAGGGCCACGTCGGCGTCGGCCACGCCCATGCGTTTGGCGCGGGCGCGGATCTGCTCGATGGCTTCCTCGCCCGAGATATAGGCGACCCTGGCGCCGTTGCGCGCGGCCTTGGCCGTGACCTCCAGCAGCAGGGTCGACTTGCCGACGCCGGGGTCGCCGCCCAGCAGGATGGCCGAGCCGGGCACGACGCCGCCGCCGCAGACGCGGTCGAACTCGGTCACCCCGGTGACGATGCGCGGCGGCTCAGGCGTGTCGGATTGCAGCGTCTCGAACTGCACCCCGCGCCCGCGCGCGGTCGAGGCGGGCTTCATGGCGCCCGGAGGGGCGGCCTTGGACTCCTCGACCAGCACGTTCCACTCGCCGCAGGCCGAGCATTGCCCGGCCCATTTGGAATGAACCGCCCCGCAGGATTTGCAGACGAAGAGAAGAGAGTCGCGCGCCATAAGACAGACCTAGCAGATCAGACGGCCGAGGGCAGGCGGGTTGGATCAAGATGCGTCCGAAACTGTCATAGGGAGACTGCGGGGTTGCGCAGGCGTCCACACAGCCGTCATTCTGCCATGATAAGGCCGTGATCCGACTCAACCGCCCGGAAGGCAAACGAATGACCCTGGAAAATCCCCCCGCCGTCGATCCCTCGCTCGTCTCGCGGGTGAAGTTTATCCTGACGCGGCCCAAGTTCGAATGGCCGGTGATCGACGCCGAGAGCGCGACCATCAAGGGGCTGTTCACCAACTACGCCGTCATTCTGGCGGCCATTCCGGCGGTAGCGACCGTCGTGGGCCAGATCGCCTTCGGTCATCGCGGACTGGTCGGACCGGTGCTGGCGGGCGCGCTCAGCTATGTGCTGAGCCTGATCAGCGTCTACATCCTGGGCATGATCATCGATGCCCTGGCGCCGACCTTCGGCGGGACCAAGGACCGGGTGAAGGCGATGCAGGTCGCCGTCTATTCCATGACGCCCATGTGGGTGGCGGGCGTGCTGAACATCATCCCGACGCTGGGCTGGTTGGCGCTTCTGATCGGCTTTTACGGCTTCTATCTGATGTATCTGGGCCTGCCGGTGCTGATGAAGACGACGGCCGAAAAGGCGCTGGGCTACACCATCGTCGTGGTCGTGGCGGCCATCATCCTGTTGGCGATCGTCTGGTCGCTCGTCGCAGCGGTCATCGCCAGCTTCGTCATCGTCGGCGTGGGCGCGACGGCCTTCGCCCTGAGCTAAGTCTGAAGATGAAGGGTTGGGGCGGTGCGCCCCGGCCCTTTGCTATTCAGCCCTTGTAGACGCGCGGCACGCGTGGCGTGATCGAGGTCAGCAGTTCATAGCTGATGGTGCCTGCCGCCGTGGCCGCGTCGTCGATCAGGCGGTTGGCGCCGTAGATCTCGACCGGATCGCCCGCCTTGACGTCCAGGCCGGTTACGTCGACGGCCAGCACGTCCATAGACACCCGGCCGATGATCGGCCGCATCTCGCCTGCGATGAGGACCTGTCCCTTGGGGCTGTAGGAGCGCAGCACGCCGTCGGCGTAGCCGGCGCCGACGGTCGCCACGCGCATGGGTCTGTCGGCCTTGTGGCCCTGGGCATAGCCGACGGTTTCGCCTGCGGGCACGTCGCGCACCTGCACCGCCTGGGCGATCAGGCTGGCGACGGGGGCGATCTTTTCATGAGGACGACCTTCCGGGCCGCCGCCGTACAGGCAGATGCCGGGGCGCACCACGTCGAAGGCGAAGTCCGGCCCCAGGAAACAGCCGCCTGAGTTGGCCAGAGAACGCGTCACGCCCGGATAGCGCTGGACCGCCGCGGCGAAGGCGTCGCGCTGGGCCCGGTTCAGCGGGTTCGACGGTTCGTCGGCGCAGGCCAGGTGGGTCATCACCAGTTCGAGGCCCTCGAACGGTTCAGGCGCGTCCTCGGCGCGGAAACCCAGCCGGTTCATGCCGGTGTCCAGTTGCAGGGCGCAGGCGCTGCCGCCTGCCGCCTGCCAGGTCTGAAGCTGGGTCGGGTGGTTGATGACGGGCCGCAGGTTCGAGGCCTTGAGCATGGCCGCGCCATCGCCGTGGCAGCCGTCCAGAATATAGATGGCCGGCTCAGGCCCGATCGCCTCGCGCAGGCGCACGCCCTCGGCGGCGCGGGCGACGAAGAAGGTGCGGGCGCCTTCGGCCATCAACCGACGCGCCACGGCGGCGGCGCCCAGGCCGTAGCCGTCGGCCTTCACGACCGGATGGACCGGACGGCCCGTCACGGTCTCGAGGGTGCGATAGTTGCGGACGAGCGCGTCCAGATCGACGTTGAGGACAGCGGGAGCAAGGGCAGGGGAGGTCATGAAAAGGGTTATAGGCCGCTGCTCGGGCGGCGCTACCGGCTTTTATGTCCTAGCGACACGCGTGTGGCCCCGACCGGAGGGTGGAGCGTTTACTCCGGAATATCCGCATAGGCGCCGCCGTAGCGGCCGTCGTGGGCCAGGTTGCCGAAGCGGGTGGTGTTGGAATCGAACGCCAGCTTGACGATGCCGATGGGGCCGTGACGCTGCTTGCCGATGACCACCTCGGCCTGGTGCTGCAGGCGGTCCATGTCTTCCTGCCACTTCAGGTGTTCTTCGGTGCCTTCGCGCGGCTCGGCGCGGCCCAGGTAGTAGCTTTCGCGATAGACGAACATGACGCAGTCGGCGTCCTGCTCGATCGAGCCGGATTCCCGCAGGTCGGACAGTTGCGGCCGCTTGTCTTCGCGCTGCTCCACCTGACGCGACAGCTGCGACAGGGCGATGATGGGGACGTTCAGCTCCTTGGCGAGCGCCTTCAGGCCGCCGGTGATTTCGGAGACTTCCTGCACCCGGTTCTTCTGGCTGTTGTCGCCGGTGGTGACGAGCTGGAGGTAGTCGACCACGATCAGGTCCAGACCGTTTTCCATCCGCTTCAGCCGCCGCGCGCGCGCCGCCAGCTTGGAGATGGACAGGCCGCCGGTGGCGTCGATGTAGAGCGGGCTTTCGCCGATCTCGATGGCGGCGTCGCGAATCTTGCCGAAGTCCGAGGCGTCGATCTCGCCCTTGCGCAGCTTGTCCGAGGATACGCCCGAGGCGTCGGCCAGAATACGCATGGCCAGCTGTTCAGCGCTCATTTCCAGCGAGTAGAAGGCGACCACGCCGCCGTCGACGGTCTTGCGCCCGCCGTCCGGGGTCGGCTCCCATCGATAGTTGCGCGCGATGTTGAAGGCGATGTTGGTCGCCAGCGCCGTCTTGCCCATGGAGGGACGGCCCGCGAGGATCAGAAGGTCGGAGGGGTGCAGACCGCCCAGCTTCTGGTCCAGATCGTCCAGCCGGGTGGCCAGACCGGCCAGCTTGCCCTCGCGCTGATAGGCCTCGCCCGCCATTTCCACAGCGCCCGACAGGGCCTGTGAGAAGGACACGAAGCCCGACGACGGCTTGCCCGTCTCGGCCAGCGAATAAAGCGTCTGCTCGGCCTGTTCGATCTGCTCGTCGGCGGGCGTCTCGGGGTTGGGCGCCTCCTTGATGATCTCGCCGCCGATGCGGATCAGGTCGCGGCGCAGCGCCAGGTCATAGACGACGCGGGCGTAGTCGGGAGCGTTGGCGGCGGGCGGCGCCCGGTCCACCAGATCGGCCAGATAGCGCAGGCCGCCGAACTCCTGAAAGGCCGGGTCCTGCTTGAATCGCTCCATCAGGATGGTGGGCTCGGCCAGCAGGCCTTGACGGATGTGGTCCTCGATCGCGTCGAACAGCCGCTGGTGGAAGGGCTCGTAGAAATGGCTGCCGCGCAGTCGGTCCGACAGGCGTTCGAACACGGCGTTGTCGAACATCAGAGAGCCCAGCAGGGCCTGCTCCGCCTCCAGATTATGGGGCATGGACGACACCTGCACGGGGTCGTTGGCGGAATCATAGGGCAGGGGGGCGAAGGCGTTCATCGACATCATCAATAGCCATAGGCGCGCCCTGCGTCAGACGCGGGCGCGGTCGTCGTCGTGGACAGTCGCCTGCGCCTGTGGACGGGCGCGGAAAACCGCTGTCGGATCAGTGAGGGGCCGTCAGCTGCGGCAGGGGTAGCGTTCGACCATCCAGTCGCGCACGGCCTGGGTCACGGTGACGCGGCGCCGGGCCTCGGGCATGGTCTCGAACCGGGCGACGAGCGTCTCGGGGGTGATGCCGGTGCCGGAGGCGGGGATGCAGTGGGCCGGGCGGCGACCGGCCGAGACGGCTGAGGCCTGCTCGGACTTCACCGTGCTGACGGCGCCGGTGACCTCGCGGATCAGGCGACGGGTGTCCGGGCGCATCATGGCCACGGCGCGGTTGCGCGGGATGTTCTGACCGATGGTCAGAAACTGCTGGACGGTCATGTCGGACGACTGGGCCTGGGCGGTGGGAGCGGAGGCGAACAGCGTCACCGAAGCCAGAGGCGCGGCGATGAGGGCGAGAGCGAAACGCGACATGGGGAACTAAATGCTCTCGTGCAGCCGGCTTCGCAAGGTCTGGCGGTTCAGGGTCATGCGGGACACGGATGCGCCTCGGCCATCCATTCGCGCACCGCCTGGGTCACGGAGATGCCGCGCCGCTGGGGCGGGATGCTGCTGAAGCGGCCCAGAATCTCGCCGGTGTTCACGCTGACCTTATCCGGCACGCAGGTGGCCGGGCGACGACCGGCGGCGCGGGCGGCCGCCTGCTCGTCTCGGATTGTCCTGAACGCCGCCTTCATCTCGTTCATCAGCCGCCGCGTGTCTGACCGCAGAAGGGCGGTCGGATTGCGCGGGATGCGGTTGGCCGAGGTCAGGAACTCCTGAACCGACATGGCGGCGGCTGCGCCGGGCAGGGCCGACAGGGTCAGGGCGGCGACGACGGCGATTGCAGCGGCTTTCATGGCTTCCCTTTCGTGAGAGGAGGAGCCTAGCGCACGGCTTGCAGCGGAACCATGAGCGCCGAACGGCGTCGTGCATTAAGTTTTCGTCAGGCGCGGCGGCTGCGATGCACGCCGCGCCTGACGATGGAGGCGCGCTCAAGGGCCAGGGAGGAAGCCGTCAGACGCGCGCCCCGCAGCCGTCACCACTTCACCGCCAGTCGCCCGTAAACGAAGCGGCCGTTGAAGCCGTACGGCGAGAAGTTGGAGAAGGGGAAGGCGCCGGTCGTGTTGTTCTCCCGCAGGCTCTGGCGCGGATACTGATCCAGGATGTTGTCCGCGCCGATCGAGACGGTGACGCGATCATTGAAGCGGTAACGCGCCTCGACATCGGCCACCAGGGCGTCGCCCAGTTGCAGATCGGTGGCTTCGCTCGCGCCGGCGGCCAGAACGTCGCCATAGCCGGTCAGGCGGAATGTGCCGCCCAGACGCTGAGCCTCCCAATCCGTCTGGAAGACGACCTTCCACGGCGGCGTGCCTTCTTCAAAGCGGGTGACCGCCTGACGCCCGAACAGGGAGGTCGGCGTCGGCAGGATGCCGGTCTGCGTCATCGGCGTCTTGGTCACCTTGAAGTCGTTGACGTTGCCCGCGAGGGTGAAGTCCAGACGGTGACCGGCCGCGGTTTCGGCGCGGTAACGGGCCACAACGTCTAGGCCGGTCGTCTCGGTATCGACCCCGTTGATGAAGAAGCGCGCCGCCGTGGCGCCATAGGGCGTCAGCAGGTCGAAGATAGTCTTGGCGTTGCTGCCTGCGGCGGCGTTGGCGTCGCCGGTCAGGGTCTCGGACAGGATGATCCGGTCGTCGATGTCGATGCGATAGGCGTCGGCCGTCAGCTCGAACGGGCCATTGCGCACGACGAAGCCCAGCGAATAGTTGACCGAGGTTTCGGCTTCCAGCGCCGTGCCGCCCAGCGCCAGACCCACGTCGCTGATCGACGGATAGGTGCCGGTCTCATAGGGGATGTTGTTGATGTAGAGGACGGCGGTCTGGGTGTAATACTGTTGTTGCAGGCTGGGGGCGCGGAAGCCGGTCGAGACGGCGCCGCGGATGGCGAAGTGCGGGTTGAAGTCGTAGCGGCCCGCGATCTTGCCCGAGACGTTGTCGCCGAAGTCTGAATAGTTTTCGTAACGCAGAGCGCCCGATAGGGTCAGGTTCTCGATGACCTCGCCTTCCAGATCCAGATAGACGCCGACGTTGCTGCGATCCTCGTCGACTTCGTTGTTGGGCGTGAATCCGGTGAAGCCGCGCGAGCCCCAGTTCAGCGTCGTGCCGCCGGCCGTCAGGATGGGGCCCCGGGCATAGGAGGCTTCTTCGCCCGCGCCGATCTTGTAGGTTTCGCGGCGCGCTTCCAGACCGAAGGCAACGTTCAGCGGGCCGGCCCAGCCGAGATCGAACTGGCGCGAAGCGTCGGCGCCGAACACCAACTGGCTGTATTCCAGCGAACCGGCGTCGAACGACGTCTGGCCGTCGATCCCATAGGTTGGGTTCATCGTATTTTTGGCGCCGAAGTCGATCTTGTTCGAGCCGTATCCCAGGTTGACGTCGATATCCCAGCCGCCCGCCTGCCCACGGAGCCCGCCCGCGGCGGTCCAGTCGGTGGTGTCGGTCAGGATGTAGGGCAGATAGCCGTTCGGGTATTTGCGCCCCGAGCCGTAGTCCGGGTTCTGGGCGTTGTCCGTCGGAGTGCGATAGAAGGCGGCCGCCGAGGCGTCACGCTGCTGATAGCCGGCCCAACCATAGGCCTCCCAGCCATTGCCCAGCGGCAGGCCCGCGTTCAGATAGGCTGAGATGTCCTCCACCTCGGCGTCGCCCTGTCCGCCGGTGATCCGCCCCAGCGTCGGATTGATGTCGGAGCGGTTCGTGCTGTCGCGGTCGCGGTATTCCACCGAGGCGGTCAGAAAGCCGTCCTGGCCCAGGCCGAAGCCCTGCCAGGCAGAGACAGTGACGGTGTCGCCGTCGCGGATGTCGCCCTCGCGGCCATAGAAGCCGTTGAAGTCGGTGACATAGGAGCCGTAGGTCACGCTGGCGCCGCCGCCTTCGCGGGCTTCGCGCAGGCGCAGGTTGATGACCCCGGCGATGGCGTCAGACCCGTATTGAGCCGCGGCGCCGTCGCGCAGCACCTCGATCCGCTCGACGGCGGAAGAGGGGATGGCGTTGAGGTCGACCGCCGACGAGCCGCGACCGACCGAACCGTTCAGGTTGACCAGGGCGGTCTGGTGACGGCGCAGGCCGTTGACCAGGACCAGGGTCTGGTCCGGCCCCTGACCGCGCAGGGTGGCCGGGCGGATGGAGTCCGTGCCGTCGGTCGCCGACGGGCGGGGGAAGTTCAGGGCGGGAACTGTCGCCGCCAGCTGAGCCGCTAGTTCGGTCGTGCCGCGCTGTTCCAGCGCTTCGGCAGTGACGACATCGACAGGCGCGACCGTGTCCAGACGGGTGCGGTTGGCGACGCGGGTGCCGGTGACGACGATGTCGTCTACTGAGGTGGCGTTGTCGGGCGTGCTCTGGGCCTGGGCGGCGCCGGCGATCAGGAGGGCGGCGCCGGACGCGGCGGCCAGCAGGGCGGGGCGGCGGAACGAAACGATGGGCATGGGAGAGATCAGCTTTTCTGGTTGGACGCGGGGAAAGCGCCGCATACTGAAAGCGCGACGGTCCAAGCCTGCGTCGGTAAGGCTAACGAGAAGTTTCCGAGGGCCGAAATCAGTCACAATCGCGACAGGGAGCGGCCTGCGAACGCGGCTCCCAGGTCGGGCGGGACTGGACTGAAGACATGGCGGCTCCGGCGCGTCGAATGTGACGAGACGCGGCGATACTGCGGCGCGAAGACGGCGTCCGGTATCGAGATTACTTCACAGGTCAGTTAGAAAAGCTAAGGGTAGGCGACGGTTTCGTTCTGTCGGCAGGGCAAAGCCCGGGCAAAGAAAAAGGGGCGCTTCCTTGCGGAAGCGCCCATGGATCATCTCGCCGAAGCGACAGGATCAGGCTTCGTCGCCGAAGCCTTCCTGTTGGCCGGCGCCGCCTTCCAGCAGCTCCTGAGCGGCCTGATCAGCAGCTTGACGCTCGTCGTCGAACTGGCTGCGGATCACGTCCTCGCCCTTGGCCTGACGCTCGGCTTCGTCAGCCGAACGGGCGATGTTGATCTTGACCGTGGCCGAGACCTCGGGGTGCAGGCGGACCAGCACCTCGTGGACGCCCAGCGTCTTGATCGCCGTGTTCAGCACGACCTGCGAGCGCTCGACCTTGCCGCCTTCGGCGCGAACGGCCTCAGCGACGTCGCGGCCGGCGACCGAGCCGTACAGCTGGCCGGTTTCACCGGCCTGACGGATCATGATGTAGCTCTGACCGTCGATCTTGTCGGCGATCTTCTGCGACTCGGCCTTGTTCTTCTCGTTGCGCTGCTCGATGGCGGCGCGTTCGATTTCGAAGGCCTTCAGGTTGGCTTCCGTGGCCCGACGCGCCTTGTCGCGTGGCAGGAGGAAGTTACGGGCGAAGCCGTCCTTGACGGTGACGACGTCGCCGATGGCGCCGAGGTTCTCGACGCGTTCCAGCAGAACGACCTTCATCTTACTTCACCACGTACGGCAGGAGGGCCAGGTAGCGGGCGCGCTTGATGGCCTTGGCCAGTTCGCGTTGCTTCTTGGCGGAAACGGCGGTGATGCGCGAAGGCACGATCTTGCCGCGTTCGGAGACGTAACGCTGCAGCAGCTTCACGTCCTTGTAGTCGATCTTCGGCGCGTTGGCGCCCGAGAACGGGCAAACCTTGCGGCGACGATAGAAGGGGCGACGGGCCGGGCCGGAGCCGGCCGGAGCGCCCGGGATGGGGGCAGTCATATCGGTCATGATCCGGTTCCTTATTCCGAAGCCGCGGCGTCTTCGCCGCGCGGGGCGCTGCGGTCACGCTCGCGTTCGCGGCGGGCCAGCAGGGGCGACAGCTCCAGGTCGAGTTCCTCGACGCGGATGGTCAGCCAGCGCAGCACGTCTTCGTTGATCGACAGCTGGCGCTCGACTTCGGCCATGGCGGCCGGCGGGCAGTCGACGGCCATCAGCGAATAGTGAGCCTTGCGGTTCTTCTTGACCCGGTAGGTCAGGTTGCGCAGACCCCAGTACTCGATCTTGGCGACGGAGCCGCCGCCTTCTTCGATCAGAGCCTTGATGGTGTCGTTCAGCGCTTCGGCCTGTTGCGCCGAGATATCCTGGCGCGTCATGACCGTGTGCTCGTAAAGAGCCATGCGGTATTCTCCCTTGGCGGACATCGGCGCGAACGAACCGGGTGAGTTCGTCCACGATGGCTCCTGATGCGGCGGACGGGAGTTTCCCGGCCCTTTGACGTTCCGCAGCAGGACCGAAGCCCTGGAAAGGGCGCGCCTATACGGGAAAACCCCCGTCAGGGCAAGGCAGGGAGCGGGCCCAAGCCTGCGGCTTCGGTCGTGAGCGGCCTATTCCTCGCAGGAGTTTCACAAAAGTCCCGGCGAGCCGTCGCATTGGGCCGGTAGGCATCGCCCACGACCATATCGGGTTGGGGATCTATCGTCATGAAGTTGTCTGTCGCCTGCCAAGTCGCATTCTTGGCCGCCGCCCTGCTGGCCGGCGCGCCCTCTATGGCCCTGGCGGAGGCGGCGGCGAAGCCTGCGCCGCTGCACGCGCCGAACGGGCGCTGGGCGGCCAAGGGGTGGGCCGACCGCATCGTGCTGAGCCCCGCCGCCGACGCTGCGCGCGGCGCCGCCGTCGCCTGGCGCACCGATGTGCGCCAGACCGCCGCAGAGGCCCAGATCGCCGAGGAGATCGACGGCCCGCTGCTGGACTTCGCCGCCCGCACCGTGGCCGGGACCACGGCGCCGATCGAGAATGAGAACGGCCGCGCCCTCTATCATCAGGCGCGCTTTGACGGGCTGAAACCGGACACGCGCTATGTCTATCGCGTGCGCGCCGCCGACGGCTGGAGCGAGTGGCTGCCGTTCCGCACGGCGAAGGCTGAGTTCGCGCCGTTCCGCTTTATCTATCTGGGCGACACCCAGAACGACATTCTGGAGATCGGCTCGCGCGTGATCCGCTCGGCCTTCAAGGAGGCGGGACCGGCGGCGCTGGTCGTTCACGCGGGCGATCTGGTGGCGCAGCGCGAGGAAAAGGTTCACGACGACGAATGGGGCGAATGGACCGAGGCGGGCGGCCGCGCCTTCGCCATGACGCCGCAACTGCCCGCCAGCGGCAACCACGAATACGTCGACCACGTGCTGCCGAACGGCGAGGAATCGCGCGTTCTGGGCCCGCATTGGCCGCTGCAGTTCGCCCTGCCGGACAATGGCGCCGAGGGAGCGAAGGCGACCAGCTATTATGTCGACTATCAGGGCGTGCGCTTCATCGTGCTGGACGGCACGGCGGCGATCGATCTGGGGGCAGGGGAAAGCCAGACGCGCTGGCTGGACCGTGTGCTGGCCGATAGCTCGGCGCGCTGGAACGTCGCTCTGTTCCACCAGCCGATCTACACCTGCGCCCGGCCCGAGGACACCGAGGAGCTGAAGGCCGCCTGGAAGCCGATCTTCGACGCCCGCAACATCGATCTGGTGCTGCAGGGGCACGACCATTGCTACGGCCGCGTCTCCAACCCGGCCGGGGCCGAGGCCTCGCGCGCCGACAGCGCGGCGGGCCGCCCGCAGGGGCCGGTCTATGTGGTCTCGGTCACGGGGTCGAAGATGTACGGGCTGAACGACCGGGCCGACACGCAGCCGGTGCGCGCGGCCGAGAACACCGAACTGTATCAGCTGATCGACGTCGAGGCGGATCGCCTGTCGTTCCGCGCCTTCACGGCGACCGGCGGGCTGTATGACGCCTTCACGCTGGAGCGGCAGGCAGACGGGACGAAGCGTCTGGTCGAAACGGAAGAGACGTTGATGGCCCAGCGTCGCTGCAACGGCGCGGCGGGACCGGACGACCGTCCCTGCACGGCGCGCGGGAAGGACTGAACCGGCCCGCCGTCCTTCTTGCCGTAGGGGAGGGATTCGCCTAACCCTCGCGGCTTGATTCAACGGATGACGGACGATCCCGGATGAGCCTCGCGCTTCTCTTTCCCGGTCAGGGCAGCCAGTCGGTCGGCATGGGCGTCGCCCTGTCGGAGGCCTTCGCCAGCGCGCGCGACGTCTTCGCCGAGGTGGATGACGCCCTGAACCAGAAGCTGTTCGCCTTGATGCGCGAGGGGCCGGAAGATCAGCTGACCCTGACCGAGAACGCCCAGCCGGCCCTGATGGCCGTCTCGGTCGCCACAGCGCGGGTGTTGAAGGTCGAGTTCGGCGTCGATGTGACGCGGGCGGCCTTTGTCGCCGGTCACTCGCTGGGCGAATATTCGGCCCTGGCGGCGGCAGGCGCGATCAGCCTGTCGGACACCGCCCGTCTGTTGAAGCTGCGCGGTCAGGCCATGCAGCGCGCCGTGCCGGTGGGCAAGGGCGCGATGGCCTCGCTGATCGGGCCCAAGACCGATCTGGCGCTGGCTGAAGAGGCCGCCAAGGCCGGTTCGGCGGCGGGCGTCTGCGTCGTCGCTAACGATAACAACAAGGGCAACGTCGTCATCTCGGGCGATAAGGCCGCCGTGGATCTGGCCATCGAGAAAGCCAAGGAACTGGGCGCGCGCGCCATTCCGCTGAATGTTTCGGCGCCCTTCCACTGCCCGCTGATGCAGCCTGCTGCGGACGAGATGGCCGCGGCTTTGGCTGATGCGAAGATCGTGGCGCCGGTCGTGCCGGTGGTCGCCAACGTCACCGCCCGCCCGGAAACTGACGCCGAAGTCATCCGCCGCCTGCTGGTCGAACAGGTGACGGGCCGCGTGCGCTGGCGCGAGAGCATGGAGTGGATGGCGACTGAAGGCGGCGTGACCCGCTTCGTCGAGGTCGGCTCCGGCAAGGTGCTGACCGGCATGGCCAAGCGCATCGCTCCCGACGCCGAGGCGCTGGCGCTGAACACGGCGGAAGAGCTGGAAGCCTTCGCGAAAACCCTCTGAAGCCGCTCATCCCCGCGGAGGCGGGGACCCACTTCTTTGGGAACGAGATGCGGCGCTTGAAGCTAAAGCCTAGGTCCCCGCCTCCGCGGGGATGAGCGGAGATTTCAATGTTCAATCTTTCGGGAAAGACCGCCCTTGTGACCGGCGCCACCGGCGGCATCGGCGGGGCGATCGCCCGCGCCCTGCACGCGCAGGGGGCGACTGTCGTCCTGTCCGGCACGCGCGAAGCCGTGCTGGCCGATCTGGCCAAGGAGCTGGGCGAGCGGGCGCATTTCGCCGCCGCCAACCTGTCCGACGCGGACTCGGTCGACGGTCTGGTCGCGCGCGCTGAGGAAGCGGCGGGCGCGCCGCTGGACATCCTGGTCGCCAACGCGGGCATCACCAAGGACGGCCTGCTGATGCGGATGAAGGACGAGGACTTCCAGTCCGTCATCCAGATCAACCTCGAGAGCTATTTCCGCCTGACCCGCGCGGCGGTGAAGGGGATGATGAAGCGCCGTTCGGGCCGCATCATCGGCATCACCTCCGTGGTCGGCGTCACGGGCAACCCCGGCCAGACCAACTATTCCGCCTCCAAGGCAGGGATGATCGGCTTCTCCAAGTCGCTGGCCCAGGAAGTCGGCTCGCGCGGGATCACGGTCAACTGCATCGCGCCGGGCTTCATCGCCTCGCCGATGACCGACGTGCTGAACGACCAGCAGCGCGAGGCCATCCTGTCCAAGATTCCGGCCGGACGTCTGGGCGCGGGCGACGAAATCGCCTCGGCCGCCGTCTATCTGTCGTCGGATGAAGCGGCCTATGTCACCGGCCAGACGCTGCACGTTAACGGCGGCATGGCGATGATTTGATCGAAGCGTGAAGTGTCATCACGACGCGCAACAGACTATTTCCACTTCCGCACCCTGTGCTAAAGGGCACGGACGTCTTTCGGGGGTGAGTCTCATTGAGGCTTGATCCCGGCAGGCAGCCGTGACACGGCGAAACAACCCACGACCCGCCATCACGGCGATTTCAAACAGGCAAGAGAGACACTCATGTCCGACACCCTCGAACGCGTCCGCAAGATCGTGATCGACCACCTGGACGCCGATCCGGACAAGGTCACTGAGAAGGCTTCCTTCATCGACGACCTGGGCGCTGACTCGCTCGACAACGTCGAACTGGTCATGGCCTTCGAAGAAGAATTCGACGTCGAAATCCCGGATGACGCCGCTGAGCACATCCAGACCGTCGGCGACGCGGTGAAGTTCATCGACGAGAAGCTGGCCGCCTGATCCGGCTGCGATTCGTCGCACTTACCAGCTGATGGCCGCCGTGACGGACCCCTAGCGGGACCGTCCGGCGGCCATTAGTGTTTCTGGTTACGATTCTGACCAAGAAGGAGCGCGAACCATGCGCCGCGTCGTCATCACGGGCCTCGGCCTGGTTACGCCTCTGGGCACGGGCGTCGAGCACGTCTGGAAGGGCATTCTGGAAGGCCGCTCGGGCATCCGTCCGATCACCGCCTTCGACACCGAGGGCTACGGCTGCACCATCGCGGGCGAGGTGCCCAGCGTCGACGGGCGCGGCGGCGGCGAACCCGGTCAGCCCGGCGTCTTCGATCCTGATCAGGTCATGTCCGCCAAGGACCGCAAGCGCGTCGACGACTTCATCCTGTACGCCATCGCAGCGGCGGACGAGGCGTTGGCCGATGCGAACTGGAAGCCGGAAACGGAAGACGACAAGGAAGCGACCGGCGTCATGGTCGGTTCGGGCATCGGCGGCCTGGGCCCCATCGCGGACACGGCCATCATCCTGAAGGAACAGGGCGTCCGCCGCGTCAGCCCCTTCTTCATCCCCTCGGCCCTGATCAACCTGGCGTCGGGCCAGATTTCGATCCGCCACGGCCTGAAGGGTCCGAACCACTCGGTCGTCACCGCCTGCGCCACCGGCGCACACGCCATCGGCGACGCGGCCCGGATGATCGCCCTGGGCGACGCCGACGTCATGGTGGCGGGCGGGGCTGAGAGCTCGGTCGTGCCGATCGGCATCGCGGGCTTCCTGGCCTGCAAGGCCCTGTGCACCGCCTATAACGACACGCCGGAGAAGGCCTCGCGTCCCTATGATCGCGGCCATGCGGGCTTCGTCATGGGCGAAGGAGCCGGGATCATGGTGCTGGAGGAGTACGAACACGCTAAGGCGCGCGGCGCCAAGATCTACGCCGAGGTCGTCGGCTACGGCATGAGCGGCGACGCCTATCACATCACCGCTCCGTCGGAAGACGGCGACGGCGGCCTGCGGGCCATGAAGGCGGCGCTGAAGCGCGCCGGCATGCAGCCGTCCGATCTCGACTACGTCAACGCCCACGGCACCTCGACCATGGCCGACTGGATCGAGCTGAAGGCGGTCGAGCGTCTGGTCGGCGACCACGCCAAGGATCTGGCCGTGTCGTCCACCAAGTCGATGACGGGCCACCTGCTGGGCGCCGCCGGGGCGATCGAGAGCATCTTCTCGGTCCTGGCCATCCGCGATCAGATGGCGCCGCCGACCATCAATCTGGACGATCCGGAGATGGAGACGCCGATCGACCTGGTTCCGCACAAGGGCAAGGCTAGGAAGATCGATGTCGCCATGTCCAACAGCTTCGGTTTCGGCGGCACAAACGCCTCTGTGATCTTCAAGAAGGTCGACTGACTTGGCCAAGGCTCCGTCCCGCCGCACCCCCAAGGTTCGCATTCCCAAGTCGCGCGTTCCGAAAAAGGGAAGCGGGGGCGGAGGCGCAAAGTCCGGTCTCGGCGTCGGCCTGATCACGGCCGCCGGGACGCTGGGTCTGTTTCTGGTCGCCGCGCTGGTGGCGTTCTGGGCCGTCTACTGGGGGCCGGGGCCGAAGGCGGCGGAAGGGGAGGCGACCATCGTCACCCTGCCGTCCGGGGCGGGCGTTCCGGCCATTGCGGCCAATCTGAAATCGGCGGGGGTGATCCGCTCGACCGACCTGTTCCGCGCGGCGATCAGCCTGACCGGCGCCGACCGCAAGATCCGCGCGGGCGAATATGAGGTGCCGTCAGGCGCCTCTCTGGCGACGGTGGTGGGCCTGCTGGTCGACGGCAAGTCGGTGCGCCACTACGTGACCCTGCCTGAGGGCTGGTCCAGCGCCCAGGCCGTCGACATCCTCATGAAACAGCCGGTCCTGACCGGCGAGGTCGAGGTTCCGCCCGAGGGCAGCCTGTGGCCCGAGACCTATGAGATCACGCGCGGCGAAACCCGCGCCGCCGTCGTCGCCCGGATGCAGCGCGCTGCCAAGACCAAGCTGGAGACGCTGTGGGCCGCCCGCTCGCCCGCCACGGTGGTCACGACGCCGGAAGAGGCGGTCGTCCTGGCCTCCATCGTCGAGAAGGAGACGGGCATCGCCTCCGAACGGCCCGAGGTGGCGGCCGTCTTCACCAACCGCCTGCGTCTGGGGATGCGGCTGGAGAGCGACCCGACCATCGTCTACGGCGTGACCAAGGGGCGGCCGCTGGGGCGCGGCATCCTGCTGTCGGAGCTGCGCAAGCCGACGCCGTGGAACACCTATCTGATCGACGGCCTGCCGCCGACGCCCATCGCCAATCCGGGCGAAGAGGCGATCAAGGCCGTGCTGAACCCGCCGCGTTCGGAATACGTCTTCTTCGTCGCCGACGGCACGGGCGGCCACGTCTTCGCCCGCACCTATCAGGAGCATCTGCTCAACGTGGCCCGCTGGCGCGAGATCGAGCGCCGCAAGGCCGGTCTGACGGCGGGGGAAACCGCGCCGGAGACGTCGCCTGCGCCGATGACGGATGAAGCGGCTGGCCCGGCCATCGCCATTCCGCCGGGCGCCAAGGTCATTCGCGTGCCGACGGAGGCCGGACGATGAGCAACTCGATCTCGGGCATGACGGGCTTCGGCCGGGCCGACGGGACGCTGGACGGCTGGACCTGGACGGTCGAGGCGCGCTCGGTCAACGGCCGGTCGCTGGAGATGCGTTTTCGCGGCCCGCACGGCTTCGACAATCTGGAACGGCTGGCCAAGGCGGCGGCTCAGGCGCGGCTGAACCGCGGGCAGGTGACGCTGGGCCTTCAGGCTAAACGCGCCGAGGGAACCGAGCCCGCGCCACGCGTCAATGAGGCGGTGCTGGCGACCTATCTGCGGCTGGCGAACCAGTTGGCGGAGGAAGGAGCGACCCCGCCCTCGGCCGACGGCCTGCTGGCCCTGCGCGGCGTCATCGAGGTCGCCGAAGAGGACGAGGACACCGAAGGTCGCGCCGCCCTTGAGGCCGCCATGGCCGCCACGGTCGAACAGGCGCTGGATGCGCTGAAGGCGTCGCGTCAGCGCGAAGGCGAACAACTGACGCCGGTGATCCACGACTTCGTCGGGACCATCGAGGCTCTGGTCGCGCGCGCCGAACTAGAGGCGTCGGCTCAGGTCGAGGCCATCCGCGACCGCTTCACGCGCCGCATCAGCGAACTGGCGCCCGACGCGCCCGGGCTGGACGAGCGCGTCTTCCTTGAAGCCGCCGCCCTGGCGACCAAGGCCGATGTGCGCGAGGAGCTGGACCGGCTGACGGCTCACGTCGCTTCGGCCCGCGCACTGTTGCAGCAACCCCCCGCCGGTCGAAAACTCGACTTCCTGATGCAGGAATTCATGCGCGAGGCGAACACCCTCTGTTCGAAATCCGCTACGACCGCGCTCACCGGAATCGGCCTGGAGTTGAAGGCCGTCATCGAGCAGCTTCGAGAACAAGTTCAGAATGTCGAATAACCGCACCCCCCGCCGTGGCGTCCTGCTGATCGTGGCCAGTCCGTCGGGGGCCGGAAAGACCTCGCTGTGCCGCCGCCTGATGGCCGATCACAAGGGGCTGGAGCTGTCGGTTTCGATGACCACGCGCGACATTCGGCCGGGCGAGGTGGACGGGCGCGACTACAACTTCGTTTCGGTCGAGGAATTCCAGCGCCTGATCGACGCCGACGCCTTCCTGGAATGGGCCGATGTGCACGGCAACCGCTACGGCAGCCCGGCCGCCCCGGTCGAACGGGCGCTGGCCGAGGGGCGCGACGTCCTGTTCGACATCGACTGGCAGGGCGCCCGCGACGTGGCCGCCAAATGCCCCGGCGACGCCGTGCGGGTCTTCATCCTGCCGCCGAGCCTGGAAGAGCTGCGCCGCCGTCTGGTGACGCGTTCTCAGGACGCCGAGGACGTGATCGAGCGTCGCGTCGCTAACGCCAAGGGCGAGATCGAGCACTGCGACGAGTTCGACTATGTGCTGGTCAATGAGGACTTTGATCGGTCCTACGCCGAACTGGCGCACATCTATCACGCCGAGCGCAGCTGCCGTCGTCGCAACCTGTGGGTCGACGGCTATAAGGCGGCCCTGTTGAAGGAAGTGGTCTGACGCCCATGAACGAGGCCGAACACCGCCTCTGGCTGGCTCAGGCGATCGATCTGGCGCTGGAGAACGTCCGGGCGGGCGGTCGGCCGTTCGGGGCGGTGCTGGTCAAGGGCGGCTCGCTGGTCGCCAGCGGCGTCAACCGGATGCTGGCGACGAACGATCCCAGCTCACACGCCGAAATGGAGGCCCTGCGTCAGGCGGGGCCGGCGCTGGGCGGCGTCGACCTGTCGGGCGCGGTCCTCTACGCCAGCGGCCACCCGTGCCCCATGTGCCTGGCGGCGGCTGTGATGACGCGGGTCAGCGCCGTCTACTACGCCTTCAGCAATGCGGACGCCGAGCCTTACGGCTTCTCCAGCGCGGCGACCTATCAGGCGCTGGGCGTGACGCTGGACCCGCCGCCGTTGCCGTTGACGCAACTGGACGTGCCGGGGCGGACGGCGGCGGAGCTTTACGGCGCCTAGCGGAAGGTCACGCGCACGCCGGGCTTGACCTTGGAGGCCAGTTGCTCGGCGTCCCAGTTGGTCAGGCGGACGCAGCCGCTGGAGAAGGTCTTGCCGACCTTGGACGGGTCCGGCGTGCCGTGGATGCCGTAGGTGTCGCGCGACAGGTCGATCCAGACTGAGCCGACCGGATTGTTCGGCCCCGGCGGCACGATGACCTTGCGGTCGCCCCGGTCATAGCTGACCCGGTCCGGATCGTAAGTGTAGTTCGGCTCGGGCGCGACGCCGACGACGGTCAGTTCGCCCGAGGGCGCCGGGCGGGCCGAACTGCCGATGGTGGCCGGATAGAAGGCCAGGAGCTTGTCCGAGGCGTCATAGACCCGCACCGAGCGTTCGGCCTTGTCCACGACGATATGGGCGACCTCGGCCGCCAGGTCGGTCTGGGCGACGGCGGCCACGACGATGGTCTGACCCGCCTTGCCGAAGTCGACGCCGGGGTTGAGCGCCTGCAGCAGGCCTTCGGTCATGTGGAATTTCTCGGCCAGCATCTCCAGCGGCGTGGCGTAGCCGACCGTCTTCAGCTTGGCCATGTCCGCCAGACTGGCCGGAACCTGGCCGATGAAGGGGCCGCTGAGGTCGGCGGCGGTGATCGTGTAGTCGGTCAGGACGCGGCCGTCGTCGCCTGAGGTCAAGCGGCGGAATACCTCGGCGTCCAGCACTCCGTCCTGCGGCAGGCCGGCGGCTTTTTCGAAGGCGGCGATGGCCTGACGCGTGTTGTCCCCGCCCAGGCCGTCGATGACGCCGGGCGAGAAGTTGGCGCGGTCCAGCAGGATCTGCGCGCGCGCCGTGGCCGCGTCTGGCCGCGCGGGCTGGCCCTCGACGGGAACGGGGGCGGTTTCGAATACGGCGCTTTCGACCGCCTCACGCGTCAGAGCGGCGGGCGCCGGGGGCTGGGCGGCCGCCGGCGGCTGCTCCGGCCTGGGCGTTTCAGCCGGAGAGCCGCAGGCCGTCAGGGCAGCCGCGATGAAGGGCAGGGCAGAGGCGGCGAGGCGCGATTTCGACATGAAAGCTCCGAAGGTTCCGGGGCTTGTCGAACGCGCTTACGCGGTCTGCTGTTCCTGGGTCTCTTCGGTGCGGGCGGCGAAGAAGGGCTTAAGGCGGCTGAGCGCGTCCTCGATCTCGGGCGTCGAGACGGCGAAGCTGAAGCGGATGAAGCGGTGGCCGTTGACCGGATCGAAGTCGACGCCCGGCGCCGTGGCCACGCCCGTCTCGCGCACCAGCTTCTCGCAGAAGGCCATGCTGTCGTTGGTCAGGTGGCCGATGTCAGCATAGATGTAGAAGGCGCCGTCCGGCGGGGCGATCGAGCGCAGGCCCATGGCGGGTAGCGCCTTCAGCATCAGCTCGCGATTGGCGCGATAGACGTCGATGTTGGCTTCCAGCTCTTCTTCGCAGTCCATGGCGGCCAGACCTGCGAACTGGCTGAGCGTCGGCGGCGTCAGGAACATGTTGCCCATGCGCGCGCGGGCCTGCTGGACCTCTTCTTCCGGCAGGATCAGCCAGCCGAGGCGCCAGCCCGCCATGCTCCAGTATTTGGAGAAGCTGTTGACGATCATGGCCTTGTCGTCGAACTGCAACATGCAGGGCGTGTCGTGGCCGTAGGTGATGCCGTGATAGATCTCGTCCGAGATGATGCTGATGTTGCGCTCGCGGCAGACCTCGACGATGGCCTTCAGCTCGTTCTCGGCGATGACGGTGCCGGTCGGGTTGGCCGGGCTGGCGATGATGACGCCCTTGGGCGCCGGGTCCAGTTCGCGCAGGGCCTTGGCCGTCAGTTGGAAGCGCACGTCGGGGCCGCAGTCGATCTCCTGCGGGACGATGTGCAGGGCCTTCATCGTGTTGCGATAGGCGACGTAGCCGGGGCGGGCGATGGCGACGCAGTCGCCGGGGGCGAAGCGCATGTTCAGCGCCACCACCAGAGCGGGCGAGGCGCCGGCCGTCATGATGACGCGCTCGGGATCTATGACGACGCCGTAGCGGTCTTTATACAGCTTGGCCACGCGGGCGCGCAGCAGGGGGCTTTCCCAATAGCCGCCGGCCTCGGCGTCGATCACGCGGTGCGCCTCGGCCAGGGCGGGCGCAGGGGCGCCGGTCGAGGGCTGGCCGAACTCCATGTGGATGACCGACTGGCCCTTAGCCTTCATCTCATGGGCGATGCGGCTGATGGCGATGGCGCGGAAGGGTTCGATTTCTACTGTCATGTCAAAGCGTCGGCCAATCTGAGGAAGCCCGCCACGTCGATGGTCTCGGCGCGGGCGTCGGGTTCGATTCCAGCGGCTTCGCACAGGGCGGCGCCGCCGAGTTGTTTCAGGCTGGAGCGCAGCATCTTGCGACGCTGGCCGAAGGCGGCCGCCGTAACCCGTTCCAGCCGCTTCAGGCGGTCGGGGGCGGGGCGCTCGGCCAAGGGTATCAGATGCACCACAGCCGAGGCCACCTTGGGCGGCGGGGTGAAGGCGGCGGCGGGCAGGTGCATGACGATGCGCGCCTCGGCCACGGCCTGACTGATGACGGCCAGGCGGCCATAGGCGTCCTCGCCGGGCTGGGCCACCACGCGCTCGGCGACCTCCTTCTGGAACATCAGGGTGAGGGCGCAAGGGCTCCACGGCCCCGTCAGCCATTTGATCAGCAGCGGCGTGCCGACGTTGTAAGGCAGGTTGGAGACGAGGTGCGCCGGTCCCTCGACCAAGTCGGCTTCCTTCACCTTCAGGGCGTCGGCCTCGACGATGGTCAGGCGGCCCGAGCCATCGTCCAGTTCGGACAGCAGGGGGATGAAGCGGGGATCCTTCTCGACCAGCACCACCTTGCCCGCATCGCTTTCCAGCAGGGCGCGGGTCAGGCCGCCGGGGCCAGGGCCGACCTCGATGACGGCGCGGCCGTCGAACGGCCCGGCGTAGCGGACGATTTTTCGCGTGACGTTCAGGTCCAGCAGGAAGTGCTGGCCGAAGCTCTTCTTGGCCGACAGGCCGTGGGCGTCGAGCGTTTCACGCAGGGAGGGCAGAGTCATTCGCCCTTCTCTCCTCGGGGGAGAAGGTGGGCGGCGGAGCCGCTCGGATGAGGGGGCTGGGTCCGCATCTGCGCCGCACGAAGGCGGATCGCGTCCAGCAGGACGTTAGGGTCGGACAGGAAGGCCTCATTGCCCGATCTCAGCACCATGAATCCCGCCTGCTCCAGTCTGGCGTCACGTTCAGCATCCCGGGCGTCATGAAGCTTATGAACGCCGCCGTCCAGCTCTACGATGAGTCGAATTTTCATGCAGGCGAAGTCACAGATCACGCCGCAGACTGGCGTCTGACGACGAAACTTGAGGTTATCGAAGCGGCGGTCGCGGACAAGGCGCCAAAATATTTCCTCGGCGTGGGTCAGGGTTCGGCGTTGCCGACGGGCGCGCCTTGTCCGGTCTGGCGTTTGCCACATGGTTGGCCGCCCCCTCATCCGTCAGGCTGCGCCTGCCACCTTCTCCCCCGAGGGGAGAAGGCTATCGGCTGGCGCGGGCGGACGCCATCTCCGAAGCCAGGCGGACGGCGGCGATGAAGCTGTCGGCGCGGGCGACGCCCTTGCCGGCGATGTCGAAGCCGGTGCCGTGATCGGGAGAGGTGCGGACGATGGGCAGGCCGAGGGTGGCGTTGACCCCGCCCCAGAAGTCCAAGGTCTTCACCGGGATAAGCGCCTGATCGTGATAGAGGCAGACCACGGCGTCGTAGCGCGCCCGCGCCTCTTCGTGGAACAGGGTGTCGGCGGGCAGGGGATCGGTGATGTTCAGTCCCTCGGCACGCAGAGCCTCAGCAGCCGGGCGCAGGACGGTCACCTCCTGCAGGCCGATGGCGCCGCCTTCGCCCGCGTGCGGGTTGAGGGCGGCCATCGCCAGACGCGGGGCGGCGATGCCGAAGTCGCGCTTCATCGATTCGTGGACGACGCGAGCGACGCGGGCGACGCGCTCGCCTGTCACCAGTTCAGGCAGTTGGTCGATCGGCACATGGATGGTGACGAGGCAGGCGCGCAGATCTTTCGCCGTCAGCATCATTACAGGGCCGCGCGTGCCGCTGAAGGGGATGTCGGCGGTCAGTTCGGCGATGAACTCGGTGTGGCCGGGAAAGCGGAAGCCGGAGGCGTACATGGGCGCCTTGGCGATGGGCGCCGTCACCAGACCGCAGCCTTCGCCCGACAGCACCAGATCGACGCCGCGCTCGATCCAGTCGGCCACGGCGACGGCGTTGGCGGGGTCGGGCTGGCCGGGCGTTACGGGCGCGGGCGCCGGATGGTGCAGAACAGGGATGGCGCGGCCGAAGACGGTCGAGGCGTCCGAGGGGCTGAGCACGGCCTCGACCGGCTGGCCCTGCGCTTTCATCGTCTGCGCGTCGCCGACTACGACGAAGGGCGTGATCGGGGCCAGCGGGCCGGGCGGCGACGACAGCACCGACCAGGCGCGGGCGATGATCTCCGGCCCGACCCCGGCGGGGTCGCCCATCGTGACGATGAGCGGCCGGAGCATCGTCATTGCTTGATTTCGATCAGGGCGTCTTCGCGCAGATCGCGCAGGTAGCGGCGGCCCAGCATGGCGTAGTTCTGGTTCTGCAGACGGCTTTCGACCTGTTGCGCAGAGGGGGCTTCGGGGCCGCCCAGGCGACGGTCGCAGACGGCCAGCAGATGGACGCCCAGCGGGGTGCGCACTGCGGTGCTGATGGAGCCGACCTCGGCCGAGCGGGCGACCTGCTGGAACTGCGGCAGCAGATCCGCGACGTCGCTTTCGCCCAGATCAGCGCCCAGCAGGCCGGTTTCGGAGCGGGCGCGGGTCAGGATGTTGTCGCACGTTAGTTGGCCGCGCAGGGCGTCCAGGCGCTGGGTGGCGGCGGCGACCTGGGCCTCGTCGGCGGTCTCGGGCAGTTCGATCATGACCTGCTTCATCTTGACCATGCTGGTCGAGACGCCCGAGCGCTTGTCGCGCATGTAAAGGATGTAGACCCCGCCATCGACGGGAATGGGGTTCGACAGCTGGCCGACCTCAAGGGTGTCCATGACCGATTCCAGGGCGGGCTGGGTCGTGCCTTGGACGATCCAGCCGGCGTCGCCGCCGCGCGCGGCCGAAGGGGCGGCCGAGAATTGGCGCGCCACGGCCATGAAGGGGGCGCCCTGGATCATCTGCTGCACCAGTTGGCGGGCGCCGCTCATGGCTTCCTGCATCCCGCCGACACGAGCCGCTTCGAGGTAGATTTCGCCGACCAGATACTGGGGCTTGGTGGCCGATTCCGTCAGTTGGCGCATGGCCTGATCGACCTGGCTCTTGCTGACGCGGGCGCGGTCGCGGAAGCGGCCGCCGACCAGTTCGCGCCAGCCCACCTCGGTGCGGATCTGTTCGCGGAAGGCGGGAAGGGCGATGCCGCCCTGCTGCAGGAAGGTGAGGAAGGATTCAGGACTGGCGCCCGCCTGACGCGCCATGTCGGCGATTTCGCGATCGACCTCGTCGTCAGTGATCCTCAACTGGTCGAACTTGGCGATTTCCTGCGCCTGAAGGTGCTGTTCGATAAGGTCGTTCAGCGCCTGCTGCTGGATCGCGGCGATGTTCTCTTCGGTCGGCTGCAACTGGGACATGGCCATGACGACCAGCATACGCTGGCGCAGGTCGAAGCCCGTGATGATGCGGTCGTTGACCGTGGCGATGATGCCGTCGGCCATGCGGAACTGGGGCGCGGCGGTCGCGCGCTGTGGCGCTTCTTCCGCCGCGGGATTCAGAGCGCCGGCTGCGGGCGCCGTCTGAGCAGGCGCTGTCTGAGCAGGCGCCGTCTGGGCCCACGAAGGCTCCACGGCCGTCACGACCATAAGGGCGGCCAGGGCGGCTCCCATAGAGTAACGCTTCAAACGCATCGTCAGTCCTGATTCCCTAAAGCGGTCCCGACCCGGTGAGCGATGCTGTCCGCACCGCCGCGCAAGGGGATACATCCCCGTAAGCCGCAATCCACGCCATGCCTACCGCATATTGCCGCGATCATAGCCTGAACCTCCAAAAGTGGCGAGGTTAAGACGGATATAGACGCCCTCGGCCGGGCCGGTGGGGCGCACGCGGGTGTTGTCGCGACGCCAGCCCAGCTCGATGCGGAAACAGTCGTCGTCAAACAACAGGCCGACCTCCGAGCGGGTGATGATGTCGCGTTCCAGATCGGCGATGCCGGTCACCGCCACGCCCCAGTTGCCATAGACGAACTGGTGACCCGACAGCTGGACGAATTCGTAGTTGCGGTTCTCGGGTCCGTCCAGCGGATTGGAGCGGTCGACGATGTAGCTGACGCTGGCCAGGTTGCGGCGGCCCCAGCGGCCGTCGACCGTCGCTTCGGCCCGGCGGATCTCGCCCTTGCCGTCGATGGTCGCGTGGAACCAGCCGCGCATCCGGTCCGACGGATTGAAAGTCCCCTGAACGACCCAGTCCGAGGTGCGGCTGGCCAGTCCCGACGGGTCGTAGAGGCGGCTCGGATCATCCGGGATCGGCGTCAGATATTCGTCCTGGTCGTCGGCGCGCATGCTGCGGCCGATGAACAGGCTGGCCGAACGCACCTCGTCCCAGCGCAGGGTGGCGCGGGCGCCTGCCGTGAAGCGCAGGCCGCCCTCCAGCAGGTCGTAGCCGGGGAAGCGGTCCATGCGGAACAGGGACAGGTGGTCCAGCTCGGTGATCTGGCTGTCTTCGTTCGGGATGCGCGGGTCCAGGTCGGCCTTGTTGGAAATCGACAGCTGGGCCATCGGCTCAAGGATCAGGTCGGACGAGGCGCTGAGGGGGCGGTACAGCGGATAGCTGACGTCGATGCCAGCGCTGGTGCGGGCGCGCGTGTAGGTCTCGTTCTCGACGCCGAGGGCAGGCGGCAGATCATCGACCGAATAGACGTCGGCGCGCAGGTCCACGAAGGGCTCCCACCGCACGCCGATGGGCGAGGTCAGCACCCGGCGCCACTCGGCCTGGCCGGTGATGCGGCGGCTGTCGACGCCGGGCAGGCCGTCGGTCGGCCCGCCGGGAATCAGTTCGGGCGCCAGGGTCGGGAAGCCGACATAGGCGTCGCGCGTCAGCGCCACGGCCGAGCCGCGCAGGCGCAGGCGACCGCCCAGCACAGGGCCTTCAGGCTCCCAGCGCGCTTCGATCAGCGGCGCGACCAGCGGCAGGGTGTTGTCGTCTTCAAAGACGTTCAGGGCCGGGGTGATCGGGTTGAACTCGGCCACCCGCAGGCTCTGCAGGGTGAAGGCCGCGACCGACAGATAGGACCGCTCGGTCTGGCGCTCGGCGTAGATCTGGCTGATCAGGCGGCGGCTGTCGCCGTAGTAGAGGCCGTTGTCCTGATAGGCGTCGCGGATGTCATAGCGGTCGAACAGGGTCTTGTCCGAGACACGTTCGGCCGTGAAGCCCCAGCGCCACGGGCCGTCGGGATCGAACTTGCCGTGGGCCAGCAGATAGCTGCGGGTCGTCTTGTCGCCGAAACGGACGTTGCTTTCCGCCTGGCCGTCGCCGTCCAGATCAAAGTCGCCGAAGCTGCGGCCGTAGGTGGCGCCGCCGCGCGCGACGATCATCCCGTCGGTGAATCGCTTGCGCCACTGCAGGTTCAGCAGCGGGGCGACCTTGGTGTTGAACTGGGGGCTGACCAGCACGTCTTCAGAGGGCGAGATGACATGCAGATAGGGAATCTCCAGCGAGACCCCGCGTCCCGCCTGATAATCCCCCCACGGCACCAGGAAGCCTGACGCCCGGTCCACGGTCGGGTCGGGATGAGAGAAGGCGGGCAGGTAGAAGATCGGAACCCCGCCCAGCCGGAACACTACGTCGCGATACAGAATCGCGCGCAACTCTTCGTTCTGGACGGCCCTGGAGGCCTGGATGGAGACGCTGGGCGTCTTGGCCGCGCCGTCCACGGTGCAGATCGGGCAGGGGGTGAAGATGACGTTGTTCAGCTCGCTGACAGTCTCGGAGCGACGAACGGCGGTGGCGGCCATCAGGCTGGAGCCGTTGGACAGCCGAGTGGCCAGGTCGACGGCGACGCCCGCCTTGAGGTCGGAATCCAGTTCGATCCGCTGGGCGTGGACGACCGAACCGTCCGGCGCCGTCAGTTCGGCGTCGCCTGAAGCCGTGGCGACCTGGTTCTGGAGGTCATAGGTGAGGTCCTGAGCGCGCAGGCTGTGGTCCTGAAAGCGCGCCATGACCCGATCCTCGGCCGAGCCGTGGGCCGAGATGACGTCGCCCTGACGCTGAGCGGAATCGGCGTCCACGAAAACGGCGTCGGGCGTCAGGCCGTCGGCGCCGGGCGCGGCCTCGGTTGTGGTTTGGGGCGCGGGCTGCGCGGGAGCCTGAACCGGGACGGGCGCCGTCTGGGCCTGTGCGGCCGAGGCGAAGGCCAGGGATGAGAGGGGCGCGCCTATGACCAACGCCGCGCCGGTCAACAGCCGAAGGCGCAGGGCTCCCATACGGGGGAGGCGGCGATGGGTCATGCGGTGTCCACTCATTACCGGCCGGGCGGAAACCGCCCGATTAGCCGTCTTCGGTATAGATCAGCAAGGTAAAGGCGGCGAGAGCCGTCAATATGGGCGGCAGCCAGGCGGCGATGACCGGGGGCACCACTTCGGCCGAGCCCATGGCCGAGGAGAACTGGTTCAGGAAGAAGAAGGCGAAGCCCAGCACCACGGCCGCCACCGTCATCCGCGCCAGATCGCCCAGACGCATCAGCCGCAGGGAGAAGGCCGCAGCAAGGATCGACATGGCGCCGAAGACCAGCGGCGTGGCCAGCAACTGCTGCAACCGCAGGCGATAGGCAGTGGAGGCGAAGCCGGCGTCCTCGATGCGGCGAATCTGATTGGGCAGGGACCAGAAGGGCGTGGACTGCGGCCGGGCGAAGCGCTGGAACGCTTCCTTGTCGGCCAGGTTGGAGGGCAGGTCCAGGGTGGCGTAGCGGACCGCCCGCTGGCCTGTCTGCGCGCCGGAGGCGTCGGTCAGGCGCCAGCGCCCGGCGTTCAGGGTGGCCGTGGCCGCATCAACCCGTTCGGTGAAGACGCGATGGCCGCCCGAGGTCGTGGTGTAGATGAAGAAGGTCGCGTCCAGCAGGCGGCCGGTGGCCTGTTCCTGCCGTCCGCCGCGAATGATCATCTGGCGGTTCTCGTCGCCTTCCCGCAGCCAGACGGATTCGCGTGAATCGCCTCCGGGCGTCGAGCCGGAGATGCGGCCGCGCTCACGCTGCCAGACGCCGTCGCCCGCTGCGGCCATAGGGCCCAGAACGGTGACGGTCAGCGCGCCCAGCAGCACGGCGGCGCCCGCCGCGGGCAGGACGAAGCGCCAGGCCGACACGCCCGCCGCCCGCATGGCGATCAGTTCGCTGCGCCGGTTCAGGCTGACGAAGGCGCCCAGGGTGCCGAAGAGGAAGACGAAGGGCAGGAGCTGGAGGATGACCGAGGGCGATTTCATCAGCACCAGGCCGAAGATCCGCGCGCTGGACAGCTCGCCAGAAGAGTTCAGCCCGCGCGACACCTCGACAAAGTCGATCAGCATGACCAGGGCGGCGATCACGGCCAAGGCCACGCCCAGCGACTTCATCTGCTGGATCAGCACATAGCGTTCGATGCGGCCGAGACGAAGCTTCATGCGGTCCTCGCCTTCACGCGGGCCAGCGGCGACAAGGCGCGGCGACGGCGCGGTTTGAGCGCGCGGAACAGGATGCGCAGGGCCAGGGCCGTGGCGGCCAACGGCACGACGTATTGCAGGATGTTCAGGGCGCCGTTCCAGGCGCTGGCCGCGACCAGGCCGTAGCCGATGACGCGCAGGATCAGGAAGGCGCCCGCCGCCTTGGCGATGCGGCCGGTGTAGCCTGTCCGGCTGAAGGCGCCGCCCAGAATGGCCGCCAGCGCAAAGGCCATCGCCGCCAGGGCGTAGAAGGGCGAGGCCAGGCGCGAATGGCCCTCGGCCGCCAGCTCGCCGCGCGTTCCGGCGGTCTCAAGCAGGGCGGGCGTCGGGTCGAACAGGTCAGTCAGCCACAGATCCGACGGCTTGAAGCGGATGCGCTCGCTTGTCTGGGCGTAAGGCGACAGATCGAACACCTGCTGGTCGAACGACAGCTGGTTCAGCACCTCGCGCGAGGAATAGCGCTGCATCGACCCGTTCTGCATGGTCAGGACCGGCAGGCCGTCGACGCGGCCGAAACGAGCGGTTTCGGCGTCCCAGGTGGTGACCGTCTTGCCGTTGTCCAGATAGACGAAGAGGTTCTTCATCAGACCGTTCTGCTCGATCTGCTGGACGTAGACGGTCAGGCCGTCAGGCCCCTGGACGAACCGACCTTCCTCGACCAGCAGGGCGGCGAGGTCGGTGCGGATGGCGAAGGCCTGACGACGGCCCTCGCGCTGGGCCCAGGGCTGGACGAAGACGTTCACCAGCAGGGCGATGACGGTGACGATCAGGGCGATTTGCAGGGCGGGCCGGATCAGCGCCCAGCGGCTGACCCCGGCGGCGTAGGCGGCGGTCAGCTCCTGCTCGCGCTGCAGGCGGGTCAGGGCGATCAGGGCGCCGACGAAAAGGCCGATGGGCAGGATGACGGCGATCAACTGCGGCAGGGCCAGCAGAGTCAGCTTGACCATCACCCATACGCTTTGTCCGCGCTCGACGATGACTTCCAGCTGATCCAGGCTCTGGCTCAGCAGGCCGATACCGGCCAGCGCCGCGACCGCCGCCACGACGGGCAGGCCGATCTGGCGGAAAAGATACCTCTGGATCAGGGTCATAAGGCCGGAAAGGTCGTATAATCGGCTGCGAACGTGTTGCAGCCCAGGGCGATGCGAGCCATGTAATACACATCCGGCCGCCCCGACGAAACCGTCGCCGCGACCATGGCAAATTCAAGCGTGATCGGGACAGGTTTTTCCGGTCTGGAGTCAGTTTCATGAAAATCGAATTCGTCGCTTCGACCGGCGCCGCAGAAATTCTCGCCGTGCTGGTGAATGAAGGACGAGCCCTCGCCGGCGCCGGTGCGGCGCTGGATCAGGCGTCTTCGGGCGCTTTGACCAAGGCGATGAAGAACAGCCGCTTCAACGGCGCGTCCAACAGCAGCCTGAACGTGGCGGCCCCGGCCGGGATCGACGCGAACGCCGTGCTGCTGGTCGGTGCGGGCGCGGCGGACAAGCAGGATGATCTGGCGGTCGAAACCGCCGCCGCCGCCGCCTATCAGGCGACCAAGCTGTCGGGCGCCGAAGTCCTGACCATCGAGGCGTCGCACCTGTCGCCGGAACTGGCCGCCCGCGCCGGTTTCGCCGTTCGCCTGGCCGCCTATCGCTTCGCCAAATACTTGACCAAGCAGAAGGCCGACAAGATTCCGTCGGTGACGACGGTGCGTGTCGTGACGTCTGACGTCGCCGCCGCCGAGGCCGCCTTCGGCCCGCTGTCGGCCGTGGCCGACGCCGTGCTGTTCTCGCGCGATCTGGTGTCGGAACCCGCCAACATCCTGTACCCGGCCGAGTTCGCGCGCCGCGTGAAGGAACTGGAAGCTCTGGGCGCCAAGGTCGAGATCCTGGGCGAGGCCGAGATGGAGAAGCTGGGCATGGGCTCGCTGCTTGGCGTCGGCCAGGGCTCGGTGCGTGAAAGCCAGCTGGCCGTCATCCAGTGGAACGGCGGCAAGGACGGCGAGGCCCCCATCGCCTTCGTCGGCAAGGGCGTCTGCTTCGACACCGGCGGCATCAGCCTGAAGCCAGCCGACGGCATGGAAGAGATGAAGTGGGACATGGGCGGCGCCGCCGCCGTGGCCGGCCTGATGCACGCCCTGGCGGGTCGCAAGGCCAAGGTGAACGTCGTCGGCGTTCTGGGCTTGGTCGAGAACATGCCGGACGGAAACGCCCAGCGTCCGGGCGACGTGGTCACCTCCATGTCGGGCCAGACCATCGAAGTGCTGAACACCGACGCCGAGGGCCGCCTCGTTCTGGCCGACGCTCTCTGGTACACGCAGGACCGCTTCAAGCCGAAGTTCATGATCGACCTGGCTACCCTGACGGGCGCCATCATCATCTCGCTGGGCCTGGAATATGCGGGCGTCTTCACCAACAGCGACGAACTGGCCGCCAACATCGCCGACGCTGGTCCGAAGGTGGGCGAGAAGTCGTGGCGTATGCCGATCCCGGCCGAATACGATCGCCACATCGACAGCCCGATCGCCGATGTGAAGAACATGGGCAACGGCCGCGCCGGCGGCTCGATCACCGCCGCCCTGTTCCTGCAGCGCTTCACCAACGGCACGCCGTGGGCGCACATCGACATCGCCTCGACCGCCTGGGTCAAGGACTCCAAGAACCCGACCGTGCCGGACGGCGCCGTGGGTTATGGCGTGCGTCTGCTCGACCGCATGGTCGCGGATCACTACGAAGGCTGATCCCGTTTCAGGAAGGCAGGGCCGGGTGTCTGACGCCAAGCCGGAAATCTGGTTCTACCACCTGGAGCGGTCGACGCTGGACCAGGTGTTGCCGACCCTGCTGGAGCGCACGCTTCAGCGGGGCTGGCGCGCCCTTATCCGGGGCGCGACCTCGCATCGGCTCGACGATATCGACGAGCTGTTATGGACCTATCGCGACGACAGCTTCCTGCCTCACGGACGTGCCGACGGCGATCACGCCGCGCGCCAGCCTGTGCTTCTGTCCGAATCGGGCGAGAACCTGAATGGCGCTCAGGCGCTGTTCATCGTCGATGATTCAGAGCTTGGGGCCACGCAGGAGTTCGCACGTTGCTTCATCATCTTCGACGGTCGGGACGAGCAGGCGCTGAACCATGCGCGCGGGCGCTGGCGGACGCTGAAGGCGGACGGCGCCGACCTGGCCTATTGGAAACAGTCGGACGAAGGGCGTTGGGAAAAGGCGGCCTGATCGCCGTTGGGAGCGCCCTGGCTGTCGCGGCCTGCGCTGCGCCGCCGCCCGCCCGAACGACGGCCTATCCCGCCTATCCGGCCTCGACGCCTGCCGCCCCGGTGTCGCCGACCGAACGGCCCTATCTGTCCGAACCGGGCGTGCGCAACGTTTCGGGCGCTGCCATGTGCAAGGCCGATGAGTTTCAGTGGCTGATCGGGAAACCTCGCACTGAGATCCCCGTTCCGGTGGATGTGGTGAACCGTCGGGTCGCCTGTACGACCTGCCCGATCACCGAGGACTATTCGCCCTATCGGCTCAATATTTTCTACAACCAGCGCACGGGCCTGATCGAACAGGTCCGCTGCGGATGATCATGAGGGACGACGTTATGAAGTCATTTGTGACGCTGAGCGCCGCCGCAGGGTTTCTGGCGCTGGCGGCCTGTGCGCCGACGCAAGGGGGCGGGGCGACGACCGCGCCGGGCGGCGAGGCGACGCCGGTGGCCTGCAAGGCCAGCGACTATCAGGAGTACGTCGGCCGCAATCGCTCGACAATCCCGGCCGAAGCGCCGCGCGGGCGTATTTTCCGTGTCCTGTGCAGCAGTTGCGCGGCGACGATGGACTATCGCGAGAACCGCGTGACCTTCACCTATGACGACAAGACCAATGTCGTGACCCGCGTCAGCTGCGGGTAGGGTTCCTGGAATATCCGCTCATCCCGGGCGACCGCCGGGGTGAGCGGGAACCGGGCGGGGGACCTATCGCTCCAGTCCGTAGAGGGCGTCGGCGATGTCCTCGACCTTCTGGCGCACGACGGTTTCGGCGTCTCGCAGGCCGCGGTTGTAGAACAGGCGGCCGATGTCCCGGCCGATGAACTCGACCAGCATCTCGGCGGGCAGGCGGCCGACCTCGACCTCCAGCTCGTCGCGCAGATAGGTTTTCAGGCGGGCGGCCGCCTCCTGCATTTCGTCCTTGGTCAGCAGGGGCGGCGGGACCTTGCTCATCAAGACACCTCGGCCAGGGCTTCCTCGGCGGCGATCCAGTCAGCTTCGGCCTGATCCAGATCGGTCTGGGTCTTGGCGCGTGAGCGGGTCAGGCCTTCCAGCTTCTTCGGATCGTTGACGGCGGCGTTGGCCAGATCGTCGTCCAGACGCGCCAGGTCGGCGGTCAGTTGCGCCATCCGGTCCTCGGCCTTCTTCACGGCGTGACGCAGTGTCGAGGGCGAGGGGCCTTTCTTCTTCTCGGCCTTGGGCGCGGCGACGGGGGCGGGCGCCTCGGCGGCGACCTCCTCATGCTTGACCTGGCTGGGCTTCATGCCCGCCTGTTTGGCGCGGTCGAGAACGAACTTCTGATAGTCGTCCATGTCGCCGTCGAACGGCTTCACCGAGCCGTCGGCGGCCAGCCACAGGCGGTCGGCCACCAGCTCCATCAGCGAGCGGTCGTGGGTGATCAGGATGACCGCGCCGGTATACTCGTTCAGCGCGTCCAGCAGGGCGCGGCGGCTGTCGATGTCCAGGTGGTTGGTCGGTTCATCCAGGATCAGGATGTGCGGCGCGTCCATCGCCACCAGATTCAGCAGCAGGCGCGCGCGCTCGCCGCCGGACAGGGCGCCGACGGTGGTCTCCTGCTTCTCGAACGGCAGGCCGAACTGGGCCAGACGGCTGCGGCGGCTGCTCTCCGAGGCGTCCGGCATGGCGCGGCGGATGATCTCCAGCGGCGTATCGGTCGGGTCCATCGCCTCGATCTGGTGCTGGTGGAACCAGCCCACGCGCATCTTGCCGTCGCGATGGAACTCGCCCGTCTCGATGGTCAGGGCCTTGGCGATCAGCTTGGCGAAGGTCGACTTGCCCGCCCCGTTGACGCCCAGCAGGCCGATGCGGTCGTCCAGATCCATCCGCAGATTCAGGTTCTTCAGGATCGGCTTGCCCGGCTCATAGCCGACGTTGGCCTTCTCCAGCCGGATCAGCGGCGGGGGCAGGGGGCGTTCCGGCGAGGGCAGGGTGAAGGGGGCGACGCGCTCTTCAGGCGGCAGTTCGATGCGCTGCATCTTCTCCAGTCGCTTGACGCGCGACTGGGCCTGGGTGGCCTTGGACGCCTTGGCCTTGAAGCGGTCGATGAACTTCTGCAGGTGGGCGCGCTCGGCGTCCTGCTTGGCCTGGGTCGACGCCATCAGGCGCAGCTTTTCGGCCCGCGTCTTTTCGAAGGTGTCGTAGTTGCCGGTGTAGAGGTCCAGCTTGCGGTTGGACAGTTGCAGGATGTGGGTGCAGACGCCGTTCAGCAGTTCGCGGTCGTGGCTGATGATCAGGGCGGTGTGTGGATAGCGCTTCAGCCGCTGCTCCAGCCACAGGGCGCCTTCCAGGTCGAGGTAGTTGGTCGGTTCGTCCAGCAGCAGCATGTCCGGCTCGGCGAACAGGGCGGCGGCCAGGGCGACGCGCATCCGCCACCCGCCCGAGAACTCGGCCATCGGGCGCAGGATGTCGTCATGGCTGAAACCGAGACCGGCCAGGATTTCCGAGGCGCGGGCGGGGGCGCTGTCGGCGTCGATCTCGATCAGACGGCCCCAGATTTCGCCCATTTCCTCGGGCTCGGCGGTTTCCAGCCGGGTCAGCAGGTCGTGGCGCTCGACGTCGGCCTCAAGGATGGTGTCCAGCACGCTGACGGGCGTTGCGGGGTGTTCCTGATCGACCGAGCCGATGCGGGCGGTCTTGGGCAGGGAGATTTCGTCGCCGTTGGCGGCCAGCTCGCCCAGGATCAGCTTGAACAGGGTCGATTTGCCGATGCCGTTGCGGCCGACGAGCCCGACCTTGGAGCCTGGGGGGAGGCTGACGGAGGCGTCGTCCAGGAACTCGCGGCCCCAGGCGTTGTAGGTCAGGTTTTTGATCTGCAGCATGGGAACCGGAAAGAAAAAGGCTTACGCGCGGGGATATTGGAAAGATGTGCGGCGCTCGCTATAAGCCGCCGACCCTCAAACTCCCAAACAAGAAGTCACTCCCATGACCGAACGCACGTTCTCGATCATCAAGCCGGACGCCACCCGCCGCAACCTGACGGGCGCCATCAACGCCGTGATCGAAGGCGCCGGCCTGCGCATCGTCGGCCAGCGCCGCGTCAAGCTGACCGAAGCCCAAGCCAAGAAATTCTACGAAGTGCACGCCGAGCGTCCCTTCTACGGCGAACTGGTGTCGCAAATGATCGCCGAGCCGGTCGTCGTGCAGGTGCTGGAAGGCGATAACGCTGTCGCCAAGTACCGCGAAGTCATGGGCGCCACCAACCCGAACGACGCCGCCGAAGGCACCATCCGCAAGCTGTTCGCCCTGTCGATCGGCGAGAACTCGGTCCACGGTTCGGACTCGCTGGACAACGCCAAGATCGAGATCGAGCAGTTCTTCACGGACGCCGACATCGTCGGCTAAGGGGCTTTTCTGAGGGGCCGCGATCGTCGACCCTTCGGGAAGCTTTTTGTAAGCCGCGGTCAAAAGGCTCAGCCTTTTCGACCCGACGCGGCTTGTGACAATTCGGCCTGCTCCCGGAACCGGGGGCGGGCCGTTTCGTTTTTACGGTCACGCCGTCCCTCTCGAAGAAGAACAAGGATGACCGCCATGAAGACGATGCTGAAGCTTGCCCCGGTGCTGGGCCTGACGGCCCTGCTGGCCGCGTGCGGCACCACCACGGAACAACGCGCCGCCACGGGCGCCCTGGGCGGCGCGGTCGCCGGTCAGGCGATCGGCGGCAATACCGGCGCGACGGTCGCCGGCGCGGCCATCGGCGCCATCGGCGGCGCCGCCACCACGCCGAAAAAGCCGCACGAGTAAGGCTTTCGCCGCGCGATAAGAATAAGGGCGTCGGCCGCGAAGCCGACGCCCTTTCCTTTTGTCCGTCGCCGGACGCGCCGCTTACCAGATGCGGGCGCGCTTCTCAGGGGCGATGTATTCCGCCTGATCCGGGGTGACGCCGAAGGCGGCGTACCAGGCGTCGATGTTGCGCGGCGGGGTGGCGGCGCGGGCCATGCCGGGCGAGTGCGGGTCGGTGGTCAGCTGCTCTTTCAGAGCCTCTTCGCGCGACTTCTCGCGCCACACCTGAGCCCAGCCCAGGAAGACGCGCTGTTCGCCGGTCAGGCCGTCGATCACCGGGGCCGGTTGACCGTTCAGGCTGCGCTTATAGGCGTCCAGCGCCATCAGCAGGCCGCCCAGATCGGCGATGTTCTCGCCCATCGTCAGGTCGCCGTTGATGTGCATCCCCGGCACCGGCTCTTCGGCGGCGTAGATGGCACCGAGCGTCTTGGCGCGCTCTTCGAAGCGGGCGGCGTCCTCAGGCGTCCACCAGTCGCGCAGCACGCCGTTGGCGTCGGTCTTGCGGCCCTGATCATCGAAGCCATGGGTGATCTCGTGGCCGATCACCGCGCCGATGCCGCCGTAGTTGACCGCCGGATCGGCGTTCGGGTCGAAGAAGGGCGCCTGCAGAATGGCGGCGGGGAAGACGATCTCGTTGCGCGGCGGGTTGTAGTAGGCGTTCACCGTCTGGGGCGTCATGCCCCACTCCAGCGGATCGACCGGCTGGCCGATCTTGCCGCGGTTCCAGGCCCAGTCGAAGGCGGCGGCGCGCTCGACGTTGCCGTAGAGGTCGTCGGCCTTCAGCTCCAGACCATCATAGTCGCGCCACTTCTCAGGATAGCCGATCTTCACGCCGAACTTGGACATCTTCAGCAGGGCCTGCTCGCGCGTGGCCTCGCTCATCCAGTCCAGGGCCTTCAGGCGCTCGGTCATGGCGGCGCTGAGGTTGGCGACCAGCGTCTCCATCTGCGTCTTGGACGAAGCCGGGAAGTGCAGGCGGACATATTCCTGGCCCAGCACCTCGCCCAGCTGGCCGTCGACCAGAACCACGCCGCGATTCCAGCGCGGACGGTTTTCGGGTTGGCCGCGCAGGGTCTTGCCGCGGAACTCGAAGCGCGAGTCGACGAAGGCGTCGGACAGATAGGGGCTGGCCTGATCGACAGTCTGGAAGGCCTGCCAGGCTTTCAGCGTCTCGATCGGGGCATCAGCGAACACCTGGGCGATGCCGGGGATGGCGGTGTTCTCCATCAGCACTAGGGTTGGGACGTTCTCGACCTTGGAGGCCTGCAGGAAGGCGGCCCAGTCGAAGCCCGGTGCGAAGGTCGCCAGTTGCGCGGCCGGGGTCGGGTTGTAGATCTTGTCGATCTGACGACGCTCGACCGTGGTCCAGTGCTTCTCGGCCACCTTGGTCTCGAAGGCCAGGATGTCGGCGGCGGCCTCAGCCGGATTATCCCAGCCGGCAGCGGTCAGGGCGCGCGTGACATAGGCGACATAGGCTTCGCGCTGCGAGGCGAAGTCGGGCTTCAGATAATAGTCGCGGTCCGGCAGGCCTAGCCCGCCCTGACCCAGATAGGCCGAGTTGATGTTCGGGTCCTGCAGGTCCTCGAACACCGCCAGGCCGAACAGCGAGCCGCCGAATCCTTCATGGCTGGCGCCCATCAGGCGGGCCATGTCGCTATGGTTCGTCACGGCGCGGATGGCGGCCAGGTCGGCGGCCAGGGGCTGGGCGCCCAGTTGGTTGACGCGGGCCTCGTCCATGAAGCTGGCGTACAGGGCGCCGACTTTCTGGGCGTTGGCGTTGGTCGGATTGGCGGCGCTGGCCTCGATGATGGCGCGCAGCTGGGCCTGTGAATTCTCATACAGGACGTCGAACGGACCGAAGCGGGCCTTGTCGGACGGAATCTCGGTGTTCTTCAGATAGACGCCGTTGGCGTAGGCGTTGAAGTCGTCGCCCGGCTTCACCGTCAGGTCGCGGCCGTCCAGGTCGAAGCCCCAGGGCTTGATCTCGGGCGCGGTGGAGGCCGCCGCCGAGGCGTGGGCGTGCTGGGCCAAGGTCGGTTGAGCCGTGAAGGCGAGGGCGAGGGCCATGGCGGCGGCGCCCATCAGGCGGGTTTTCATCATCGGGTCTTTCCCAGTGGTGCAGACGTGCGCGATTGCGCCGTCAGGGCGGCGCATTCATGCTTGACGGCAAACTGCGCCCGCCTGCGACCGGCTGTCGCATTAAAAATCGTTAAGGTTTCGGAGCGTTCAGAAAATTCATCAGAATTCGGGGATAAAGCTGATGTTCCGCCGCCTTGACGCGCTCGGAGAGAATTTCAGCCGTGTCGCCGGGCAGAATGGGCACGCGCGCCTGGCCCAGAACGGGGCCCTCATCGACGCCTTCGGTGACGATATGAACGGTGCAGCCCGCCTCATGGTCCCCCGCTTCTATGGCGCGGGCGTGGGTGTTCAGGCCGGGATAGAGCGGCAGCAGCGACGGGTGGATGTTCAGCATCCGACCCGCCCAACCGCGCACCAGCCACGGCGTCAGCAGGCGCATGTAACCGGCCAGCGCCACGGCCTCGACGCCATGTTCGCGAAGGAGGGCGTCCACGGCGCGTTCGTGCGCCTCTCTATCCTTGCCGAAGGAGGCGTGTTCGACAGCGACGGCCTCGACCCCCAGCGCACGCGCCTTGTCCAGACCGGCGGCGTCCACGATGTTGGAGACCACCAGCACGACTTCATATGGCGCATCCGGCGCCTGTCCTGCCTCGATCAGGCTGACCATGTTCGAGCCGGTCCCGGAGATCAGGACGGCGACACGGGTTTTGGCGACGGACATGGGCGGCTCACGCGTGGAAGATGGCGTGACTGCCATGCGGCCCCGGAGGCGACTTAGCAAGAGGGACGGCAGGGTCGAGGGGAAGGGCGCAGCGCCGCCGAACCATTGTCGTTGAACTGACGCAAACTCCGTTGCTTCTTCGGAAACGGCGGCGTTAGCGTCCATGCGCCGGGGAGTCCGGCATCCAAGGGGGAGTATCCTATATGCGTCGTCTGTTGACCGCCGCCTGCGCCGCGGCCCTATTGGCCGCGCCGGCCGTTTCCATGGCTCAGGAAGCCGCGTCCAGCGGCGGCTCGGGGCCGGTCCGCTCGGCCTCTGATCGCCTGCGCAACGTCACCGCCGAACAGATCGAAAAGAACTGGGCGCGCGCCACCGCCGATGAATCGGAAGTGACCACCAGCCACTCGATCAACGCCCACGGCCGCACCCTGCGCTACAAGGCGACGGCGGGCACGCTGACGGTGCGTAACGATGCAGGCATGCCGACGGCCAGCCTGTTCTATGTGGCCTATACGCTGGACGGCCAGCCGGTCGGTCGCCGTCCGATCACCTATATGTTCAACGGCGGGCCGGGTTCGCCGACGGTGTGGCTGCACATGGGCGCCTTCGGCCCGATGCGGGTCCAGACCGATGAGCCGGTGGTGGAGCGCCCTGCGCCGTTCAACCTGGCGCCCAACGACATGACCCTGCTGGACAAGACCGACCTGGTCTTCATCGACATGGTCGGCGCCGGTTATTCGCGTCCGCTGGGCGAGACGCCGGGTTCGGCCTTCTGGGGCGTGGATCAGGATGCGGACACCTTCGCCCGCGCCATCATGCGCTACACGACCAAATTCGACCGCTGGTCCAGCCCGAAATACGTTCTGGGCGAAAGCTACGGCACCCTGCGCGCCGGCGCCCTGGTGCACCAGCTGGAAGATCGCGGCATGTCCCTGAATGGCGTGGTCCTGCTGTCGTCGATCATGAACTACGGCGTGCGCCAGCCGGGCTATCCGCAGAACTTCGTCACCCTGCTGCCGACCTATGCGGCGACGGCCTGGTATCACAACAAGATCCCGAACAAGCCCAGCCTGGAAGAACACGTCCAGCGCGCCCGCGAATTCGCCATCGGCCCCTATGCGGCGGCCCTGTCGAAGGGACACCTGATCTCGGACGCCGAGCGCGCCCAGATCGCCCAGCAGATGAGCGCCCTGATCGGCATCTCGCCGACGGTGCTGGATCAGGCCAACCTGCGCCTTGAGCTCAGCCCCTTCCGCAAGGAACTGCTGCGCGACCGTCGCCAGACCATCGGCCGTCTGGACATGCGCTATACCGGCATCGACGCCAACGCCGTCGGCGCCTCGCCCGAAGAAGACCCGTCGAGCAGCGCCATCACCGGCGCCTATTTCGGCATCTTCCGCGACTATATCGCCACGACGCTGAACTATCGGACCGATGTGGATTACCGCCAGTCGGCGCGCGGCCTGCCGGGCTTCAACTGGGACTGGAACCACCGTCCGCCGGTCGGCGGCCCGCAGACCACGCCGAACACGGCCGTCGACCTGGCCACCGCCATCCGCCGCAATCCGCACATGAAGGTGCTGGCGCTGAACGGCTATTACGACGCCGCCACGCCGTTCTTCGGCACGGAGTATGATCTGGCTCAGATGATGCTGGAGCCGCACCTGCGCCGGAACCTGGAGTTCACCTACTATGAAGGCGGCCACATGATGTACACGGCTCGCCCGGCGCTGGAGCAACTGCACGTCGACCTGTCGAAATTCTACGACGAGACGGTCAACGGCGGCCTGCGCTGATCCCGGCGACAGCCTGAAATGAAGAAGGCCCCGGTCAGTGCGACCGGGGCCCAATGAGAACCGCAAGCGCGGCGTCCTGAGCCAAAGCACTGGATCCCGGCGTCCGCCGGGATGAGCGGAGATGAAGGGGATCAGACCACAAAAAAGCCCCCGGCCGCGTTGGCCGGGGGCTTTTGTCTTGTCGGAATGGGGTGGCTTTACGCCGCCTGGAGCTGCCCGCAGACAAACGCCGTCTCGCCTGCGTTCAGCAGGGCGGCCAGAACCGGCTCGACGTTCTCGGGCGCGACGATCAGGATGAAGCCCACGCCGCAGTTGAAGGTGCGGCGCATCTCGTGGTCCGAAATCCCGCCCGTCTCGGCCAGCCATTGGAAGACGTCGGGCATGGGCCAGGCGTCCCAGTCGAAACTGGCCTCAAGGCCCTCGGCGATGCAGCGCGGCGGGTTTTCGATCAGACCGCCGCCCGTGATGTGGGCCGCGCCCTTGATCAGGTCGGCCTTCATCAGCGGCAGGACCGGCTTCACATAGATGCGGGTCGGCTCCATCAGGGCCTGGGCCAGCGACTGGTCCTTGGCGAAGGGAGCGTCGTCGCCCCAGGCCAGGCCGGACTTCTCGACCACCTTGCGGATCAGGGAATAGCCGTTCGAGTGCGGACCCGAGGAGGCCAGGCCGATAATGATGTCGCCCGGCTTCTGTTGGTCCAGATAGGGCAGGACCTTGCCGCGCTCGACGGCGCCGACCGAGAAACCGGCAAGATCATAGTCGCCGCCCGAATACATGCCCGGCATCTCGGCCGTCTCGCCGCCGACCAGGGCGCTGCCCGACTGGCGGCAGCCCTCGGCGATGCCGGCGACGACGCGGCGCGCGGCGTCCACGTCCAGCTTGCCCGTGGCGTAATAGTCCAGGAACATCAGCGGCTCGGCGCCCTGAGCCAGCAGGTCGTTGACGCACATGGCGACCAGGTCGACGCCCACGCCGTCGTGACGGCTGGTCTCGATGGCGATCTTCAGCTTGGTGCCGACGCCGTCGGTGGTGGTGACGATCAGCGGATCTTCAAAACCGGCGGCCTTCAGGTCGAACAGGGCGCCGAAACCGCCCAGCGAGGCCTCGGCGCCGGGGCGGCGCGTGGACTTCGCCAACGGCTTGATGGCGTCGACCAGCTGTTCTCCGGCGTCGATATCGACGCCCGCATCGGCGTAGGTCAGGCCGTTCTTTAGGGCCTCGGGGGTGTCGCTCATCGGTCACGGCTCGAAATCGGGGGCGAAAATTTGTCGCGGCGCTCTTGCCACGACGGCGTCGCGCGGGGCTATAGCATCGGAATGACGCCAATCACCACCAATGACGCGCTGATCGCCTTTTGCGAGCGTTTGGCCAAGGCCCCGTTCATCACCGTTGATACGGAATTCATGCGGGAAACCACCTACTGGCCCAAGCTGTGCCTGATTCAGGCTGCGGCTTCGCCCACGGACGCCGCCATCATCGATCCGATGGCGGAAGGGCTGGATCTGGAGCCCTTCCTCGACATCCTGCGGGACGAATCGATTCTGAAGGTTTTTCACGCCGCCCGGCAGGACGTTGAGATCTTCAACAAGCTGGGCGCCATGCCGCGTCCGCTGTTCGACACCCAGGTCGCCGCCATGGCCGCCGGCTTCGGCGATCAGGTCAGCTATGAGGCCCTGGTCCGCCAGATGCTGCGTCAGGAGCTGGACAAGGGCAGCCGCTTCACCGACTGGGCGCGCCGCCCGCTGTCGGAGGCGCAGCTGACCTATGCGCTGGGCGACGTGACGCACCTGTCGGCCCTGTATCCCAAACTGCGCGACCGGCTGCAGAAGGAAGGCCGTCTGGACTGGGTCATGTCGGAAATGGGCGCGGTCACGGACCCGGCGCTGTACGACACCTCGCCCGAGAACGCCTGGAAGCGGCTGAAGCCCAAGAAGTTCAACGCCAAATACCTGGCCGGTTTCGTCGCCACGGCCGTCTGGCGCGAGCGCGCGGCGCAGGAGCGCGATCAGCCGCGCGGCCGCATCCTGAAGGACGAGGCCATCGACGAGATTGCCGTCCAGACGCCGACCGACCCGGACGCCTTCAACCGCCTGCGTTCGGTGCCCAAGGGCTTCGGCGGCTCGCGTCTGGGGCTGGAGCTGGCGGCCGAACTGAAGCGCGTCCTGGCCGACCCGGAAGCCCATGCGCCCAAGCTGGAACGCCCGGCCAACAACCAGCCCGCGCCGCCCTCGGTGGTTGAACTGCTGAAGGTGCTGCTGAAGGCCAAGAGCGACAATGCGGGCGTGGCCGCCAAGCTGATCGCCACGGTCTCGGACCTCGAAAAGATCGCCTTGAACGACAATGCGGACATCGAGGCCATGAAGGGCTGGCGCCGCGAACTGTTCGGAGAAGACGCGCTGAAGCTGAAGAAGGGCGAGATCGCCCTGGTGCTGAACGGCGCCCGCGTCGAAGTAGTCGAGATCGAGGGCTGATCCACCCTCTCCCGGCGGGAGAGGGCTTTATATCTTCAGCGCCAGATCCATCGCTTCGGCCAGCGCCTTGGCCCGCCGTTTCGTCTGTTCGCCCAGCAGCATGTCGGCGTAGCCGTTGGCGGCGGTGACGCGCAGGGCGCCTTTCTCCACCGTGGCCGTGGCGTTGGCCAGCAGCTGCGGCGAGCGGCCCGACAGGTCGCAGGCCAGCCGCATGGCCAGCCCCAGGGCTCGCGCGCGTTTCTGCCCCTTTTCCGACAGTAGGCGGTCGACTGTTTCCGGCGCGGGCGTGCGCGCCTCGCCGCCATAGCGGGCGTTCATCGCCACGGCCATGAAGGCGCGCTCGGCGTGGGTCTGGCCGGGAATGGGCGACCACAGGACCTGATCGAACACCAGGCTGACGCGGTGGTCGGGGTGCAGGCGCGCGCCCAGGTCCGCCAGGCGGCAGACCGATGAGGTCAGCAGGGCGTCGCGTTCCTCGCCGAACACTTCGGGCAGGGCGGAGATCACGGATTGCAGCCAACCGTCGAGTGCGCGGGGCAGGGCGGGGTCCACGCCCTGGCGACCGCCCCATGCCGAACACCCGGCCAGCAGGGGATCGACCGCCCGCATGGCGGGGTCCATGCCGTGGTAAAGCAGTCCTTCGCGCACGCCCCAGGCTGAGAAGCAGACGGACGACAGCCGCAGCCGGTCAATCAGTCCCTCCAGCACCAGGGCGGCGTAGGGCAGGGTCTCGGCGCGGCGTTTGGACAGGCCGGGCAGCTTCTCGAGCGAGGCGCGGGACTGGCGCGCGACCAGCCGGGCCATGTCTCGGGCGTCGGCGGCGCTCATGGCGTATTGGTGGACGATGCGGATCGGATGCTCGACCATCGCCATATGCATCTGGGCCAAGCTGCGCCAGGCGCCGCCGACGGCGTAGAGCGTCGGCGTGGCGTAATGGTCCTCGATCGGCTCCAGCCGCTTGGCGATGCGGCCGCGCAGGCGGTCGGCGTCGAAGCCTCTGTCGTCCAGCAGGGCGAAGGGACCCAGCGGCAGGGTCACGCCCTTGCCGCGCGGACCATCCCCGATCCGTGTCAGCTCCAGACTGGCGCCGCCCATGTCGGCGGCCACGCCGCGCGCGCCGGGATCGCCCGCCAGAACGCCAAGCGCCGAATATTTCGCCTCCTCCTCGCCGCTGAGGACGCGGATGCGAAGCC
The DNA here is from genome assembly GCF_047716865.1 of Brevundimonas sp. S1H14. NCBI lineage: Bacteria > Pseudomonadati > Pseudomonadota > Alphaproteobacteria > Caulobacterales > Caulobacteraceae > Brevundimonas > Brevundimonas sp. S1H14. The sequence continues at coordinate 1,554,205 of NZ_CP136679.1, forward strand.
CCGTCTCGGCGGCCACGCGCTCGCAGAATTCAGGGCCGTCTTCGGCCTGACGGACGGCGGCGGTGGCGGCGACCAGCACCTGATCGGGCTGGACGCCCTCGATCACGGCGGCGAAGCGGCGCAGCGCCGTCATGGCCATGACTACGCCCGGCTCGGACAGGCGCCGGGTGGCGGCCAGATCGCGGCCCAGACCGGCCAGCACCTTCTCGTTGAACATGGTCCAGACCGCGCGGCCCTCCAGCCGGTACAGCACAAGGCGCACCGAGTTGGAGCCGATGTCGATGACGGCGATCTGTTTAGATTCGTATTCGCGCTCGGGGCTCATGAGCGGCGCTTCCGCACCTTGAGACCCGGATAGGACAGGGCGCCGGGCAGGGTCTTCACCTTGCGGCCGCGCCCCGACAGGCTGGGGTTGGTCATGAAGTATTTGTGCGCTGAGAAGGGTCGTTCGGACCCGCTGGGGATCAGCCGTCGATAGGAGCCGTCGGGCTCCAGCACCCAGCTCTGGGCGTCGTCTTTCAGATTGGCGACCATGATCTGATCCAGCACCTGATCGTGGACGGTGGCGTTCAGGATCGGCGTCATCACCTCGACCCGGCGGTCCAGATTGCGCGGCATCCAGTCGGCCGAGGAGATATAGAGCCGCGCCCGGTTGCTGGGCAGGTCGTGGCCGTTGGCGAAAGCGACGATGCGGCTGTGCTCCAGGAAGCGGCCGACGATCGACTTGACCCGGATGTTTTCCGACAGGCCCGTCACGCCGGGGCGCAGGCAGCAGATGCCCCGGATGACCAGTTCGATGCGAACGCCCTGCTGGCTGGCGCGATAGAGGGCGTCGATGATCTCAGGGTCGACCAGGGCGTTCATCTTGGCCCAGATGGCGGCGGGCTTGCCCTTGGCGGCGGCCGACATCTCCTTGCTGATCATTTCGATCAGGCTGGTTTTCATGTTCAGCGGCGAGACGACCAGGGCCTCCAACTCGTCCGGCGCCGCATAGCCGGTGATGTAGTTGAACACCCGCGTGGCGTCGCGGCCCAGCGCCGGATCGCAGGTGAACAGGCTCAGGTCCGTGTAGATCTTGGCCGTGACCGGGTGATAGTTGCCGGTGCCGAAGTGGCAGTAGGTGCGCAGGGATTCGCCCTCGCGCCGCACGACTACGCTCATCTTGGCGTGGGTCTTGTACTCCACGAAGCCGAAGACGACGTGGACGCCCGCCCGCTCCATCTGGCGCGCCCAGCGCAGGTTGGCTTCCTCGTCAAAACGCGCCTTCAGCTCGACCAGGGCGGTGACGTTCTTGCCGTTCTCGGCCGCCTCGATCAGGGCGGCGACGATGGGGCTGTCCTTGGAGGTGCGGTAAAGCGTCTGCTTGATGGCGATGACGTGCGGGTCGCGCGCCGCCTGACGCAGGAACTGGACCACCACGTCGAAGCTCTCGAACGGGTGGTGGATCAGCATGTCCTTTTCGCGCACGGCCGCGAAGATGTCTCCGCCGTTGTCACGCACCCGCTCGGGGTAGCGCGGCTCATAGCCCTTGAACTTCAGGTCGGGATGGCCGCTGGGGATCAATTCGGACAGTTGGGCCAGTCCCAGCATGCCGTCGACCAGCACCACGTCCTGCGGCTGGGCATGAAGCTGGGCGATGATGAAGTCGCGCAGGTCGTCGGGCATGTCCGCCTGAATCTTGATGCGGACGACCGAACCCATGCGGCGCTGCTTCAGCGCCTCCTCGAATTCCATGACCAGGTCTTCGGCTTCTTCCTCGATCTCGATATCGGAATCGCGGATCAGGCGGAACAGGCCCTTTTCCAGGATCTCGCAGCCCGGAAACATGTGGTCGATGAACAGCAGCAGCAGGTTTTCCAGCGAGACGTAGCGCGTCCGCCCCGGCGTCGAACGCCCGTCCGTCGCCAGCGCCCAGAAGCGCCGCACCTGCGTCGGCACCGGCACCAGGGCGTAGAGGACGCGGTTGTCGCTGTTGCGCCTCAGCTTCAGCGCCAGCGAGAAGCCCAGGTTGGGCAGGAAGGGGAAGGGGTGCGCCGGGTCGATGGCCATCGGCGTCAAGACGGCGAACAGCTGGTTCAGGAACTCGGGCTCCAGACGCTCGCGCTCGGTCTTGGTGATGCGGGCGCGTTCGACGATTTCGATCCCGGCGGCCGCCATCTCCTTGCGCAGGACGCGCCACTGGCGCTGTTGTTCGGCCATCAGGCCGCCTGCTGCGGCATTGACCTGCTCCAGCTGCTCGGCGGGGGTCAGGCCGTCGGGCGAGACGACGCGGATGCGCTCGCGGAACTGCCCCTTCAGGCCCGCCACGCGGGTCATGAAGAACTCGTCCAGGTTGTTGGCCGAGATGGACAGGAAGCGCACTCGCTCCAGCAGGGGGTGGCCCTCGTTCGCGGCCTCTTCCAGCACGCGGCCGTTGAACGCCAGCCACGACAGCTCGCGGTTGATGAACCGCTCGGGCGAGGCCATCAGCGCCTCGGACAGCTCCAGCTGCGGTGCGCGCGAGGAGGGGACTTCCTCGCCGGTGGTGTCGACGGCGATGGGCGCGATATCGGTCATGATTCCGTTGTCGCGCGCGCCCGTGACGGCTGCAACCGCGATTGTGTCGCGGCGGGCGGGACTTTGGAACGCCACGTATAATTCCGCTCATCCCGGCGGACGCCGGGATCCAGTGAGAGCCTCAAACGCCCCGTTTAGAGACCAGCTCATTTATCCACGCTCGAGCTTGCAGCCAAAGCACTGGGTCCCGGCGTCCGCCGGGATGAGCGGGTAGGGGGGCCTTACTCACCGTCCAGCACTTGCCGCGCCAACACGCGCGTCACGGGCCGGTGTAGGGCGTCCAGGCGGTCGACCACGGCTTCGGCGGCTTCGGCCGAGCGGTCGATGCGGCGGACCAGATAGTCGATCAGTTCATCGGCCGGGGTGATGTTCCGGCTGGCGAAGGCGCGGCGCAGCATGGCGGCGAAGACCACATCATCGGGCGCTTCGATCCCCACGGTTCGGATGGCGTTCAGACGCGAGCGCAGGTCGGGCAGGTCCGTCGCCCACGACGCGGGCGGATCGCGCGACACCAAGAGCAGGGCCCCGCCGCCTGACTGGGTCAGGTTGATCAGGTGGAACAGGCTCTCGTCGTCGGCCTCCTGAGCGTCGTCCAGCAGGACGGGGCGGCCTTCCAGCTCCAGCGGGTCGACCAGGGCCGCCTCGGCCCCGTGCAGGGCGATAGCGCCGGTGCGCTCGACCCAGGCGGCGGCCAGATGGCTCTTTCCGCAACCCGCCGGGCCGAACAGGGCCAGGACGGCGCCGGGCGATTCCGGCCATGCGGCCAGGGTCGCCACGCCCGCTGCGTTCGCCACCGAGATCGCCAGATCCGAGGCGCGCTGGGGCGTCTCCTGCTGCAGGGGCAGGCGCAGTTGTCGGATTTCGGCGGCCGGGGCGTTCATAACGACTGGACCCTAGCCGGGCGGGGGCGCGGGCGTCTCTGTTGATAGGGCGGGATCACGGGGACAACCGGCCTCGCCCTGTGGATGGCGTATCATGGGCGTTTGAGGCGTCAGCCTTGACTTTCGGGGGCGATGATGGGCCTTTCCCCGCTCCTAATTCACGCTGTTCGACAGCCGTTTTCAGACGAAATCCGATATGCACGCCTATCGCACCCACACCTGCGGCGCCCTCCGTTCGACGGATGCGGGCGCGAATGTTCGTCTGTCGGGCTGGATCCACCGCAAGCGCGACCACGGCGGCCTGCTGTTCATCGACCTGCGCGACCACTACGGCCTGACCCAGCTGGTGCTGCACCCCGAGACGCCGGGCTTTGACGTGGTCGAGCGCTTGCGCGCCGAGAGCGTGATCAAGGTCGACGGCGAGGTGGTCCTGCGCGAAGGCTCGACCGTCAACGCCAACCTGCCGACCGGCGAGGTCGAGGTGCGCGTCCTGTCGGTGGAAGTCCTGTCTGAAGCCGCCGAACTGCCGATGCCGGTTTTCGGCGAGCAGGAGTACCCGGAAGAGATTCGCCTGAGCAACCGCTTCCTCGACCTGCGTCGTGAGCGTCTGCACCGGAACATCGTCCTGCGGTCGCGCGTGATCCAGTCGATCCGCACCCGCATGGTCGCCCAAGGCTTCCTTGAGTATCAGACGCCGATCCTGACGGCCTCGTCGCCGGAAGGCGCGCGCGATTTCCTGGTGCCGAGCCGGATGCATCCGGGCAAGTTCTACGCCCTGCCGCAGGCCCCGCAGCAGTTTAAGCAACTGCTGATGGTGTCGGGCTTCGACCGCTATTTCCAGATCGCGCCCTGCTTCCGCGACGAAGACCTGCGCGCCGACCGCTCGCTGGAATTCTACCAGCTCGACGTAGAAATGAGCTTCGTCACGCAGGAAGACGTCTTCCAGGCGATCGAGCCGCTGATGCACGGCCTGTTCACCGAGTTCGGCGAAGGCAAGCCGGTGTCGCCGATCGACGGGACGCACGTCTTCACCAACGACTTCGGCCAGACGATGGAGCACAAGGGCTTCGAGCGCCTGACGTTCGAGCAGTCGATGAAGTGGTACGGCTCGGACAAGCCGGACCTGCGCAACCCGATCAAGATGCAGGACGTGTCCGACCACTTCCGCGACGGCGGTTTCGGCCTGTTCGCCAAGATCCTGGGCGCCGACGAGAAGAACGCCGTCTGGGCCATCCCGGCGCCGACCGGCGGCAGCCGCGCCTTCTGCGACCGCATGAACTCCTGGGCGCAGGGCGAGGGCCAGCCGGGTCTGGGCTACATCTTCTGGTCCGACGACCAGCAGTCGTGGGGCGGCCCGATCGCCAAGAACCTGGGTCAGGAGCCGACCGAGGCTCTGATGTCTTCGCTGGGTCTGGGCAAGGGCGACGCGGCCTTCTTCGTCGCCGGTCAGCCGGGCGTCTTCGCCAAGTTCGCCGGTCTGGCCCGCACCCGCGTCGGCACGGAGCTGAAGCTGGTCGACGAGGACCAGTTCAAGTTCTGCTGGATCGTCGACTTCCCGATGTTCGAATGGTCGGAAGAAGAGAAGAAGGTCGACTTCAGCCACAACCCCTTCTCGATGCCGCAGGGCGGCATGGAGGCGCTGGAGACGCAGGACCCGCTGACCATCCGCGCCTATCAGTACGACATCGTCTGCAACGGCTATGAGCTGTGCTCGGGCGCGATCCGGAACCACAGGGCCGAGATCATGCTGAAGGCCTTCGAGATCGCGGGCTACGATTCCTCGGTGGTCGAAGAGCAGTTCGGCGGCATGCTGAACGCCTTCCGCTATGGCGCGCCGCCGCACGGCGGTCTGGCGCCGGGCATCGACCGTATCGTCATGCTGCTGGCGGGCGAACAGGCCATCCGCGAGGTCATCGCCTTCCCGCTGAACCAGCAGGGCCAGGACCTGCTGATGAGCGCCCCGGCCGAGGTCGAGGAGCGTCAGCTGAAGGAACTGTCGATCCGCACCCAGCTGCCGATCAAGGTCTGATCGGCGCTGCAGCGTCGAATTGGAAAAGGGAGGGGGCGCCCCCTCCCTTTTTGCATCCGGGCTTCAGTTGCCTGATGAAATGACCAGGTTGCGCTGACGCGGCGGAACAGGCGGGGCGGGCGGCGCCGGAGGGGCAGGCGGGGTGCGGATGACGCGCACGCCGCTGATACGGCAGTTGCGGGCGGTCATGTCGCCGGGCAGGCGGGTGGCGGCGTCGCCGCACGCCTCGGAGACCTGGTCGGCGCTGAGGCCGCGCGCGCGCGTCAGATCCAGACCGCGGATGTCCGTACGGCGCATAGAGGCGCCGCGAAAATCGGTGCGGGTGAAGTCGCCGCCGGACAGGCGCGCGCCGTCCAGATCAGCGTTGCGGAAGGAGGCGCTGCTGAAGTTGCCGCCCGTCAGGTTGGAGGCCTTGATGTCGGCGTTGCTGAAGTCGGCGCCGCTGGCGTTCACGTTGGCCAGGGTGGCGCCGAAAATCTCGGCGTCGTTGAGGCGGGCGCGGGTCAGGACGGCGCTGTTCATGTTCACGCCCTGAAGCTCGGCCCCGCTCAGATTGGCGCCGCTCAGGTCGACGCGGATCAGGACGGCGCCCGTCGCCTCGGCGCCCATCAACTGGACGCCGGTCATCTTGGCGTTGGTGAAGTTCGAGCCGACCATCTCAATGCCGCGCATGTCGGCCCGGCTGAAGTCCGCCCCTGTGAAGTTCGAGCCGACCAGTTCAGCGCCGCGCAGATTGGCGCCGACCAGGGTGGCCTGGGCGAAGTTGGCGCCGGTCAGGGTGGCGCCCGACAGGTCGCGGCCCGACAGTTCGCAACGCGTGCAGCTTCCACCCAGCGACACCATGCGGGCGACGTCGCGATCCTGGGCCCAGGTCATGTCCACGGCTCCGGCCGTGGCGGGGGCGGCCGCCATCAGTCCCGTGAGGGCTGAGGCGGCGAGGGCCAGACGGCGCAGGGGAGAAATCGAGCGTTTCATCACCCTTATTGAATGCGCCTTAGTCCGTAAAAACCCTACTTAAATCGCGGTAACGAAGGCGACGCTCAACAGGCGGGAATGCGTAGGCCAGAAGGCAGAACCGTGTTCTGGTCGCCGCAGGCCTGATTGAGCTGCGACTGCGTCAGGCCGCGCGCGCGCGCCATTTCGGCGCCCGACAGATTGGTCCCGTTCAGCTTGGCTCCGGTGAAGGAGGCCCCTTCCAGGAAGGTCCCCACGAAGCTGGCGTTGGTCAGGTCGGCGCCGTTGAAGTTCGAGCTGGACAGGACGGCGCCATAGGCCTCGACATCGCGCAGGTCAGAGCGGCTGAAGTTGGTGCGGTTCATCACCGACAGGCTGATGTCCGCCTGACGGATGCGGGCGCCGGACAGGTTCAGGCCGGTGCGCTCCATGCCGGAGAAGTCGCCCTGGAACAGGTTGCATCCGGGGCAGGAGGCGCCGCGACGCACCTGTGCGATCTGCGAGGCGTTCTGCGCCGAGGCGGGCAGGGCCGTCAGCGTCAGGCCGACGGCGGCGAGAAGGGCGATTGCGGGACGGATCATGTGAATGGCTCCAGGCTTTGGGCCTGTTGCAGCAAGAAGCGGGCCGCCGTTTCGGGACAGCCTGTCCCGCTTTGGGCGTCCCGTTTCAGCCCATGAACCTTGTTAGCCCTGAGCCTTGGGCGCCGCGCCGCAGGCGCCGCACACGGGCGTCCCGTTCCGGTCCGTCAGCATCAGGTCGCCGCACTCGGGGCAGGGACCAGCCTGTACGGACGGCGTCGTGCGCGCAGAGGGCTCTTTGCGGCCGAAAGGGGCGACGATCAGGTTGTCCGGCGCCGCGCCCCGGGCGAAGCCCTTGGAAATGAAGCGGGCGGCGGGTACGGGCTGGGGCGCTTCGGTCGGCCCCCCATCCATGCCGTCCAGATTGGCGGCCTCGGGCGTCACCTGCGCCAGTTCGCGCCGGTCCAGGTAGGAGACGCCCAGCTCGCGGAACACATAGTCGAGGATGGATGTCGCCGAGCGGATGGAGTCATTGCCCGTGACCCGCCCCGACGGCTCGAACCGGGTGAAGACGAAGGCGTCCACGAACTCGTCCAGCGGCACGCCGTACTGCAGGCCGATGGAGATGGCGATGGCGAAGTTGTTCATCATCGAGCGGAAGGCGGCGCCTTCCTTGTGCATGTCGATGAAGATCTCGCCCAGTTCGCCGTCTTCATACTCGCCGGTGTGGATATAGACCTTGTGGCCGCCGACCGAGGCCTTCTGGATATAGCCCTTGCGGCGGTCGGGCAGGCGACGGCGGGTGCGGTCGCGCTCGACCACCTTTTCGACCACGCGCTCGACGGTGCGGGGCGCGGGCTCGGGGGATGCTTCGCGGCGCGGGGCCTCGAGCTCGGGCAGGCGCAGGCGGAAATCGGCAGGGGCCTCGGCCCGGCGCAGCACGGCGGCGCGGCGACCGTCGAGCGCGGCGTCAGCGAGGGCGCGGGCCAGATCCAGCCGATCGGCGCGCCAGTCCAGCGTGACAGGGTGCAGGTCGGGGGCGTCGCTGAACGGCTCAATGGCGCGGCGCAGGCCGGCTTCCAGCGTCTCGCCGGATTGCGACAGCAGGGGCCGCAGGGCCTCAGGCGCGTCGGCCCAGTCGGACAGATCGGGACGGCCGAAGACGTAATCGGCCGCCGCCCGGATCGCCGCCTCGTCAAAGCCCAGACGCGGCAGCAGGGCCTCGCCCGGCGCCAGGGTCAGGCCGAGAACGTCGCCGATGAAACCCTCGTCCAGCACAGGCGGGGCGAAGGCGGCGGCGAAATCCTCGACGGAAGACAGGGCGCGCTCGATCCCCTCAAGCTCCAGATCGGTGAAGCCCAGTTCGCGCAGGCGGCCGTGGCTGACGCCCGGCGCCTCGGGCAGGGTGCGGCGGCCGAACAGATGGCGCTCCGCCGCCTCGACATCAGCGCCCGCGCGGGTCAGGGCTACGGCCAGGGCGGGGCGGAGGCGACGTTCGACCTCGCCGTCCGCCGTCTGCCAGACATCCGTCGCCGCGAAGGGCGAGGCGCCAAGGCGCAAGGTCAGTTCGGCGTCGTCGGCGAACAGGCTGATGGCCGCATGGCGGCGGCCGTGGGCGCGCAGAGCTTCGACCGGCTCGCCGCGTTCGGCCAGGGCGGCGAGGGTTTCGTCCTTCGCCGCCTCCCACTCCACGCAGGGGCCGAGCCGTGCGGCCAGATCGGCCGAGGCGGCGTTGGCGCAGCGCGCGACCTGTGCGGCCACGGCGGCGGCGGGGAGGGCGGGGGCTGCGGCGTCCTGCGACACGGCCCAGTCCGTCAGGCCGCCCAGACCAAGGGCGATGGGGCGTGCGGCGGCGCAGCAGCCCTGCGCGTCCAGCGTCAGGTCCAGCGCCGTAACCAGCAACTCGGTCAGAGCGGCCAACGCCGAGTCGAACGCTTGCGGGAAGGCGGCGGCCAGAGCGGGCAGGTTGATCGTCGCGCGTGCGGCCAGAGGCGTATCGGCCGCTGCGTCAGCGTCGGCGGGCGTGAAGACGGCGGCGACGGGGCCTGCCAGCGCCGCTTCGGCCACGGCCAGCGCCAGCGGCCCGCCGGCGGCGGCCGTGTCGGGTGACGCCAGCACGATCATCGGCGTCTGCGGGGCGACGACGGACGGCGCGGCTGTGCTCGACAGGCCCTCGCCCTTGATGGCGCGCAGGATGTCCGCATCGGCGGCGCCGCACTGGCGCGCGACATGGGCGGCGCGGGTCAGGGCGGGGTTGGAGGCGGGATCGGCGCAGGCGGCCGCGTCGCCTTCACACCGCGCCACGGCGTCGGCGACGTTGGCCAGCGCCTGAGCCAGGGCCTCGGCGGCCTGGCCGGCCAGCCGCTCGCGACGCCAGGCGGCGGCCTGATCGGCCAGACGGCGTTCGGCCTCCGGCTCGGACAGATCCAGACGAAGGGCGGTTGCGGGGGGCCTATCCGCATCGCTGACGGCGGCCAGACCCAGCAGGACCGCGCCCGTCAATTCCGCCTCGAATCGGGCGCACTCGGCGGCGTTGGCGAAGGCGCCGCCCTCGCGCCCTGCGACGGCGAGACGGGCCGCCCAATCGTGCACGGCGCCGTTCAGCGGCAGGTCGGGCTGGGGAGGGGATGATGCATCGGCCCAGTCCATCCACGCTTCGACCTGCACATCGGGCCAGGCCTCGGGCGCCAGCAGGCTCTCGACGGCGTCGGCGCGTTCGATCTCGCGCAGCGCGACGGGGACGGCGGCGGTCAGGGGAGCAAACAGGGGCTTGAAGCGCATCAGGCGTCTCCCACGCTGGAGGTGGAGCGTGTCCTGAAGACAACCTATCGGGCGATCATGACAGCGTTCAATAGATGTTGCGGCTATCGGGGGTGTTGCCCACAAGATGTTGAGGCGTTTCCCGTGCGCTCCGCGCTGGACGTAGGGCGTCGCGGTTTCTATGATCGGCCCGCGCCGCCGGATCTCCCCGGGGCGGTGGATTCGAGTGAGTTCGACGACGTGCTGAGCAAGATCTTCACCTGGTGGAACGGCGCCACGATCGGCACCCTGTTCACCGTTGGCAAACGCGGCCAGCAGGTCGGCACGGACGAGTTCGGCAATCGCTATTACGAATCCCGCGACACCGTCAGCTATGACGGCCGCAAGCGCCGCTGGGTCATCTATGACGGCTATGCCGAGGCGACCAAGGTGCCGCCGGAATGGCAGGGCTGGCTGCGCTACACCTATGACGAGACTCCGGCCGAGCGTCCGCTGCCGCGTCAGGCGTGGGAGAAAGATCACCTGCCGAACATGACGGGCACGCCGATGGCGCGTCGCCCGCAGGGCTCGCTGGCCGCCCTGGGCCAACGCCCGGCCGCCACCGGCGACTATCAGGCCTGGAGCCCGGAATGAGCCTTCGCCATGTCCTGCTGGCCGGGGTGGTCGTCGCGGGACTGGCGATATCGGGCGCCGGCGTGGCCAGCGTCCTGATGGACCTGCCGCAGGACGCGACGCCGGCTCCGGCCGATCCGATCGGCGACATGCTGCGCGACACCACCCGCACGCCGCTGCAGAATCCGCAGGGCCCGGCGACGCAGCCGCAGCAACCGGCGCCGTCCAACAGCCCGGCCATTGTGATGCCGACCGCGCCCGCCGCGACGCCGACGACGCCTGTCATCGTGGCTCAGGGCGAGGAAGTGGCGGTTCAGGAAGAAGCGCCGGACGAAATCCCGGTCGAAGAGGTCGCGCCTGCGCCCACGGAACCGGCCTCGCCGCCGGGCGTGCGTCAGCGCCGCCGCATCGCCGTCATCCAGGCGGTGGACAAGACTACTGCCGAGACCATGCGGTTCGAAGTCGAGGTGGGCGGCCGTCCGGTGCGGTTCGGCAGGACCCTTCTGTTCAAGGCCCGCGCCTGCGAGGTCTCGGCCTCCGACGAAATGACCGAGGACGCTATCGCCTATATGGAGGTCGGGGTTCAGCCGCGCGGTCTGGCGGCGCCGACCGAGGCGCGTCAGGTGTTCAAGGGCTGGATGTTCGCCTCATCGCCCAGCGTCAGCGGCCTGCAGCACCCAGTCTATGACGCCTGGGTGGTGGGCTGTAAGGCGTAGGCCACGGCGTCGGCCCCGCTTAGGGGCTCCGTAAAGGCGTCCATGTCGGGCGTGGCCTGCATGGCCCAGGGCAGCATCCGTAAGTAAGCCTCCTGCGGCGTTTCCACGGTGCCGAACTGGCCCAGATGTTCGGTCAGGAACTGGGTGTCCAGCAGCCGCCAGCCGCCCTTTTTCAGGCGCGCGACCAGATGGACCAGGGCGACCTTGGACGCGTCCGTCGCCCGGCTGAACATGCTCTCGCCGAAGAAGGCGCCGCCCAGCGTCACGCCGTAAAGGCCGCCGACCAGCGCCTCGTCCCGCCAGCACTCGATGCTGTGGGCGAAGCCGCGCTGATGCAGTTCGACATAGAGGCGACGGATCGGGGCGTTGATCCAGGTGTCCTCGCGGCCCGGCGCAGAGGCGGCGCAGGCGTCCAGCACGGCCGCGAAGGCCGTGTTGACCCGCACGTCGAACGGCTCGCCCCGCACGGTGCGGCGCAGGCGCGAGGGGATGTGAAAGCGATCCAGCGGTATCAGGCCGCGCTGGTCCGGCTCGACCAGAAAGACGCGCGGATCGTCGTGCGCCTCGGCCATCGGGAAGACGCCCCGCGCGTAGCAGGCGAGCAGCGCCTCCGGTCCGAAGACGTCAGAGGCGCCGCTCGCGCTGAAGCCGGGTTCGTCCAAGAGGGGTTAGGCCTTGGCCTTCTGCGCCGCCGCCCACTTCTCCAGCCAGTGGATGTCATAGTCGCCCGACAGGATGTCCGGCTCCTGCAACAGCTTCTGGAACAGGGGGATGGTGGTGTCGACGCCGCTGATGATCGTCTCGCCCAACGAACGCTTGAGACGGGCCAGCGCTTCCTCACGGTCGCGGCCGTGAACGATCAGCTTGCCGATCAGGCTGTCGTAATAGGGCGGGATCGAATAGCCGGCGTATATGGCGCTATCCAGACGCACGCCCAGACCGCCCGGCGCGTGGAACTCGGTGATCGTGCCCGGCGAGGGGGTGAAGGTGTCCGGGTTCTCGGCGTTGATCCGCACCTCGATGGCGTGGCCCTCGAAGGTGATGTCTTCCTGCTTGAACGACAGCGGCATACCCGCAGCGATGCGGATCTGTTCGCGCACCAGATCGACGCCGGTGATCATCTCAGTGACCGGATGCTCGACCTGCAGGCGGGTGTTCATCTCGATGAAGAAGAACTCGCCATCCTCCCACAGGAACTCGATGGTCCCGGCGCCCAGATAGCCGATGGCGGCGATGGCCTTGTTGACCGTCTCGCCGATCTTGATCCGGCCTTCAGCGGAAAGCGCGGGAGAGGGGGCCTCTTCCAGCACCTTCTGGTGACGGCGCTGCAGCGAGCAGTCGCGTTCGCCCAGGTGGACGACGTTGCCGTGGCTGTCGGCGATGACCTGGATCTCGATGTGGCGCGGCTTCTGGAGATAGCGCTCCATATAGACGGCGCCGTTGCCGAAGGCGGCCAGGGCCTCGGCCTGGGCCGTCTGCACGGCCTCGACCAGATCGTCGGCCGTCTGGGCCACCTTCATGCCGCGACCGCCGCCGCCGGCGGCCGCCTTGACGATCAGGGGGAAGCCGATGGCCTTGGACGCCTCGATGGCCTGTTCGACCGTCTCGACCTCGCCGTCAGAGCCGGGGACGACGGGAATGCCCGCCTCCTTCACCGCCTGCTTGGCGGTGATCTTGTCGCCCATGATCCGGATGTGGTCCGGCTTGGGACCGATAAAGGTCATGCCGTGGGCTTCGATGATCTCGGCGAAGCGGGCGTTCTCGGCCAGGAAGCCGTAGCCGGGGTGGATCGCCTGGGCGCCGGTGATTTCCGCCGCCGCGATGATCGAGGGGATGTTCAGATAGGACTTGGCCGCCGGCGCGGGGCCGATGCAGACGCTCTCATCGGCCAGACGCACCCACATGGCGCCGCGATCGGCCTCGGAGTGAACGGCGACGGTGGAGATTCCCATCTCCTTGCATGCGCGGTGGATGCGCAGCGCGATCTCGCCCCGGTTGGCGATCAGGACCTTGGTGAACATGGGGCTCAGGCTTCCAGAACGACCAGGGCTTCGCCGAACTCGACCGGTTGGGCGTCGCCCACCAGGATTTCAGCCACGACGCCGTCGCGCGGCGCCTGGATCGGGTTCATCGTCTTCATGGCTTCGACGATCAGCAGGGTCTGGCCCTTCTTGACCTTGTCGCCAGCCTTGATGAAGGGGTCCGAACCCGGCGCAGGCTGCAGATAGGCGGTCCCGACCATCGGCGACTTCACCTCTTCGCCCGAGCGGGCGACGATGGTGGTGGCGTCAGCGGCCATCGGCGCGGCAGGCGCGGCGGCCGGGGCAGCGTGAGCCACCGGCGCAGGGGCGGCGGCGTACTGGATCGGGGCGGCGGCGACGGTGACTTCGCGCTTGACCTTGATCTTCAGATCGCCGCGCTCGACCTCGATCTCGGTCAGATCGGTGTCGTTCAGGATGTCGGCCAGGCTGCGGACCAGTTCGGCGTCGATGTGCTTGTTCTTGTCGTCGGACATGGGGGTCTCTTCTACTTGATCTTCAGACGGCGCGCGGCGGTCAGCCCTTGGCCCCGGCGCGGCGCGCCAGGTCCAGAGCGGCCCGGACGGCCAATTCATAGCTGCGGGGGCCGAAGCCGGCGATCACGCCGGTCGCGGCCAGGGACACATAGGAGTGATGCCGAAACGCCTCGCGCGCGGCGGGGTTCGACAGGTGGCATTCGACCACGGGGATGCTCAGCGTCTTCAGCGCGTCCAGCAGGGCCACCGAGGTGTGGGTGAAGGCGGCCGGATTGATGACCAGGGCGTCAGCCTCAGTCCTGGCTTCCTGAATCCAGTCGACCAGCTGGCCTTCATGATTCGACTGACGGAAAACGACGCGGGCGCCGTCGGCCGCCGCCTCGCACATGGCCTGAACGTCGGCCAGCGTCTCGCGGCCATAGATATCCGGCTCCCGAACCCCCAGCAGGTTCAGGTTCGGCCCGTTCAGGACATACAGGGTGAGAGTTTCGGGCATTCGCTCGCAAAACAGGCGCGCCGCCGCGCGGAATCGAGCGCGCGTTGTAGCCCAGGTGGCGCGCGGCGCAAAGCGGGCGGGTGAAAAGGGTGACGTAGGGGGAGGGTGGCGACGGCGAGCGGACCTTCGCGAGCGTCGTTAGGGGGAAGTAGACACTTGCTCTAAAGAGGCTTACGCCGCTACCGGGGGCGCTCTCCTTGTGGCGCTGACACGACGATTAGTGCATCTGAACCCATCCGAGACAGGGAGAATATTCGGAACGACCGATTTCGTCGTGCGCGGTCCAGATCGGGCTGCTCGACGCTGGCCAAATGACCGTCAATCACGCGTGCGATATAGACGGCTACCGTCCGGCTTGAGTAGCGCGCGACCGGCTCTAGTGTCGTGCTTGCTTCGAATTCGGCCTTTAACAGATCGAAATCGCCGCCGCGACGTTGGACGCTACAGATTGACTCTACTACGCCACGCGTATTGACGGTCTGGGCCATGATGACGTCCATCGGGTCGGTAACGGAAACCCGGCTTACGAGATCATCGCGGCTTTCACTGGCGGCGAACATGGGCCGCCACTCTTCTTCATCGGCAAGTAAACTCCTGACGACTTCCGGCTGCGCCGCTGATAGTACACACACACGGTGATGACGCTCCACCAAACCTTCCGGTGTTTGGGCGGCACCTATTCCCGGAAGGGCGAGGACAAGCAGCGCAGTTACGGCGGCTGCACCCAAGCATGGCATGTTGTTGAACTGCGTCATCACGGCATTCGAACATTTCGGCTAGGTCGCTGCAACAGCTCTACCGATTGCCTAGTCCGCAACGGGTCGAAAGCGGCTGAGACCGTGGGTTTGATGTCCTGCGCCGGAACCCCCATTATCTGAAGTTTCCGAAAGAGGCTTTGCCTCTCCACTCTGCATCCCCTGGAGCGAACAGTTTGCGTATCGAAGTCAACGGCGAGGCGCGGGACACCGCAGCCACGACCATTTTGGGTCTGGTTCAGGAGTTGTCGCTGGACCCCAAGAAGGTGGCGGTCGAGCGCAATCTGGAGATCGTGCCGCGCTCGCTGCACGGCGAGACGGCGCTGGCCGAGGGCGACAGGATCGAACTGGTGCAGTTCGTGGGCGGCGGCTGAGGCCGCCCTATGCTCCGCTCATCCCGGCGGACGCCGGGATCCAGTTTTTTGGCGACAGATTCGCCCTCCAAAGGTTGCGCGTGAGGTTCTCACTGGATCCCGGCGTCCGCCGGGATGAGCGGGAGGAGGATAGCTCATCAATTCCCGCAACGGCGCTTCCCCCCGGCGGCGGGCGGCGCTAGGTCAGAAGCATGACTGACACCGCTCCCCGCACCGACAACTGGACCGTCGCCGGCCGCACCTTTAATTCGCGACTGATCGTGGGCACCGGCAAGTATCGCGACTATGCCCAGAACGCGGCGGCGGCCGAGGCGTCGGGCGCCGAGATGGTCACCGTGGCCGTGCGCCGGGTGAACCTGACCGATCCGAACCAGCCGGTGCTGACGGACTTCATCGACCCGAAGAAATACACCTATCTGCCGAACACGGCGGGCTGCTTCACCGGCGAGGACGCCGTGCGGACCCTGCGTCTGGCGCGCGAGGCCGGCGGCTGGACCCTAGTCAAGCTGGAGGTTCTGGCGGACCCCAAGACCCTGTTCCCGGACATGGAAGAGACGCTGCGGTCGCTGAAGCTGCTGACCGCCGAGGGCTTTGAGGTCATGGTCTATTGCACCGACGACCCGGTCTATGCGCGCAAGCTGGAGGATGCGGGCGCCGTGGCCATCATGCCGCTGGGCGCGCCGATCGGCTCGGGGCTGGGGGTGCAGAACCCGATCAATATCCGCCTGATCGTCGAGCAATCGAAGGTGCCGGTGCTGGTCGACGCGGGCGTCGGCACGGCCTCGGACGCCGCCATCGCGATGGAGTTGGGCTGCGACGGCGTGCTGATGAACACCGCCATCGCCGAGGCCCGCGATCCCCTGCTGATGGCCAGCGCCATGAAGCACGCGGTCATCGCCGGGCGCGAATCCTATCTGGCGGGACGGATGAAGAAGCGGTTTTACGCCGACCCGTCCTCGCCGCTGGCGGGGCTGATCTGAAGATGAAGCGGGGCTGACCGAAAGGTCAGCCCTTTTTCTTGGCCGCTTCGATCAGGGCGCCGACTTCGCGCGGGTCGATGCCGGGGCTGGCGACGCCGTTGATGAAGAAGGTCGGCGTGCCCTGCAGGCCCAGCGCCGCCGCCGCCGTGTGGATGTCGGTGACGTGGCGCGTCATCTCGGGGGTCGAGATGGCGGCGTTCGCCTTGGTCATGTCGACGCCGTTGTCGGCCAGGATGCGGTCGATGGCGGCGCGGTCCAGCGCGCGCTCGGCCATCAGGGCGTCATAGACGGCGAGGTATTTGCCCTGCTGATGCGCGGCCAGTGCGGCGCGCGCGGCGTATTGGGACGTCACGTCCTCGCCCCGGTCCAGGATCGGCCAGTCCTTGAAGACGAAGCGCACCTCCGGGTGGGCGGCCATCAGGGCGCGGTATTCGGGCGCGACCGCCTTGCAGCCCGGGCAGCGGAAGTCGAAGAACTCGATCACCGTCACCTTGGCGTTCTCGGGTCCGAAGGCCGGGTCGCGCGGATCGGCGGCCAGCAGGGTCGGATTGGCGGCGGCGGCGGCGTTGATGCTCTGAACGCGCGATTGGGATTCCGCCGTTTCACGTGCGGCCAGCACTTCGTCCAGCACCTGCGGGTTCTGGATCAGATAGGCCCGCACCCGCTCGCCGAAACCGCCGGTCAGATAGGGCGCCGCCGACAGCGCCAGGGCGACGGCCGACATGCCTGCGGCGGCCCAGCCCAGCGTCGTGCCCGACAGCCCCAGGCGCGCCTTCTTCGGCGTGGCGGTCGGGGTCGGTTCGGGGCGCGCGTCGTCAGTCATCAGCATCTCGTCTTATCAGGCAGTGCAGCAGGGGGCGGGAAGGGCTCACTCCCCGCCGGGCGGGATGACGCCGGAGCGGCTGCGCTGTTCGTTGCGGCGCTCGGCGTCGGTGATGTCCTTCTCGGTCGCGCCCGAGGCCAGGACGATGTCGGTGGCGCGGCGCCATTCGATGGAGTTGCGGTCCAGCATGTCGCGCGCGCGCATGGCGAACTGGGCCGCCTGTTCGGAACGGCGCAGGGCGAACCAGTATTCAGCCGAGGCCAGGCGCGCCTCGCCCTCCTTGCCCTGGCTGGAGTAGGCCTGGGACAGCAGGCGCCAGGCCAGGTTGTTGTCGCCTTCGAGCGCCAGGGCGCGCTTCAGCTGGTTTTCAGCCTCGGTCAGCCGGGCCGTGTCATTGGTTTCGATCAGGGCGTGGGCCAGGTTGATGCGCAGCAGGGGCGCGTCCGGCTTCAGCTCGACGGAGCGTTCATGGGCGCCGATGGCCTCGGCTGGCCGGCCTTCCTCGAACAGGATCTGACCCTTGAGCTCCCAGAAGTAGGGGTTTTCGGGCTGTTCAGTCAGCAGGACGTCGACCGCGTCCAGGGCCTTCTGCGTCTGGCCGTCGCGATACCAGGCGATGGCGCGGGCGTAGCGGGCGGGCAGGGAAGTGTCGCTGGACGGATAGTCGCGCAAGGTGGCGTTGGGCGCGTCCATGAAGGCGCTGATCTTGGCTACGACGAGGGCGTGTTCAGCCATGCGCTGCGGGCTGTCGCGCTTCTCATAGTTGGAGGCGGCTTCGACGGGGCGACGCAGGGCCTCGATCCGCTGTGACGACAGGGGGTGGCTGCGGAAATAGGGATAGCGCCGCTGATCCGAGAAGATTTCCTGCGAGCGGAAGTTCTCGAAGAACTCGACCATCCCGCGCCCGGATTCCCCGGCGCGTTCCAGAGCGCGGGCGCCGGTGATGTCGGCCTCGCCTTCCTGACTCTGCATATAGCGCAGGGCGCCGAGCGTGCCGAAATACTGGCTGGAGGCCAGCAGGGCAGCGCCCGCGTCCGGGGCGCCCGCTATCGCGGCCAGGGCGCCCAGCGCCATGGTCATGATCATCGGCTGCATCCCGGCGTTCTGGGCGCCGTCGCGCAGGGTGTGGCGGTTCTTGATGTGGCCGGCTTCGTGGGCGATCACGCCCAGAAGCTGATTGGGGCTCTTGGTCCGCAGGATAAGGCCGGTGTTCAACCCCATGATCCGCCCGCGCGTGGCGAAGGCGTTCAGGTCGTTGTCGTTGACCAGCAGGATTTCGACCTCGTTGGGGTCAAGGCCCATCGCGTCCAGCACCGGCTCGGACCAGTCATGGATGATGCCTTCGATCTCGGTGTCCCGGATCAGGCTCTGGGCCTGCGCGGATGCGGCCGAGGTCAGCACCGCAAGGGCGCCGACCCCGGCGGCCAGATAGCGCCGGAAGCGGGGTGCGGCGGGGGGCGTCCTGGTCATGAAGAACTCCAGAGCGATCGTCTCCCCGCAGCTTCCAGCCTAATCGTGTCCGATCAACGGCGCCACCAGCCGCGTTTCGGCTTGGCGGGCGGGGCGACGATCTGGTTCGGATCCTCGGCGATGATGGCGGCGATATCGACCTCAGGCGTCGGCGCCGGAACGGGTTCGGCCAGGACGACGGCTTCCTCGGCCAGCACCTCTTCGATCGCCTGCTCGATGCGGGCGGCCACGGCGGGCGTGACGTCCAGTTCAGCCGGAACCGGCGCCGGTTGTTCGGCTTCGACCTCGGCTTCGGGAGCGACCGCTTCGGTTTCAGCCGCAGGCGTTTCGGCCTGCTGTTCAGCGGCGACCTCGTTCAACTCCTCGGCGATGGCCGAGGTGACCTTGCGGCGCACGCGGCGACGCTTGGGCGCTTCAACGGGTTCCAGCGTCGGGGCGGCCTCGGGGGCGGCCTCGGTCGCGGTTTCGGGCGAGGCGTCGGCCGAAACGGCAGGCGTTTCGTCTTCGATCACCACGGCGATCGGCGTGTCGGGCGAGCCGACAGGAGGCAGGCCTTCGTTGACCGCGCGATCCTCGACCTTGGCGTCGTGCGTCACCTCGCCTCGGCTGCGACCACGACCGCGACGACGGCGCGAGCGGCCGTTGCGGCCTTCGCCCTCGTTCGCCTGTTCGGCGTGAACATCGCGCGGCTCGTCGCTGCGCTCGACATCATCCTCAGCGACGCGTTCGGCGCGCACCGGGGCCGGGTTGATCGGGTCGAACCAGACATAGGGGTCCTGCAGCGACGGCGTACGGCCGCGCACCCAGGTGAAGACGTCGCGTTCGCCTTCCTCGCGGACCCGGCGACCGCCGCGACGGCCCCGGCGACGGCGACCGCCGCGCCCGTCGTCATCGTCCTCTGCGGCGACGACTTCGGCTTCATCCTCCCGACGTCCGCCGCGACGGCGACGGCGGCGACGGCCGCCCCGGCCGTCATCGTCCTGTTCCTGACGCGCGCGGCCTTCGTCGTCGTCCTCGTCTTCAGAGTCTAGTTCGGCCTCGTCCTGATCGTCGCCGAAGTCTTCATCTTCGTCGTGATCCTCGTCTTCATCGGCGAAGGCGCTGTCGTCGAAGCCGTCGTCCAGGTCGGCCAGGTCGATGTGGCTTTCCGGCGCGACGAAGTCCTCATTGGTCTCGGTGCGCTCGATCGAGTGCTCGCCCTGGGCCAGGCTGTCGTCGATCTGGATGACGACGTTGAGGCCGCGCAGCTCCAGCAGGGACTGCAGATAGGCCCGCTTGTGGTTCAGAATATACAGCGCCACGGCGGTCGAGACGCGCAGGTTCACCGAACCCGCGCCGTTCTTGCCGGCCTCGATGTCGACGGCGCGCAGGGTGGTCAGGGCCGCCGATTCGGCCGAGCGGACGCGCCCGGCGCCCTGGCAGCATTCGCAGACTTCGGTCGCGCCCTCGATCACGCCCAGGCGGCGGCGCTGGCGGCTGATCTCCATCAGGCCGAACCCGGAGATGCGGCCCATCTGGATGCGGGCGCGGTCCTTGGCCAGCGCGTCCTTGAGGGCCTTCTCAACCGCGCGGTTGTTCTTGCCCTCGTCCATGTCGATGAAGTCGATGACGATCAGGCCGGCCAGGTCGCGCAGGCGCAGCTGGCGGGCGGCCTCGACGGCGGCTTCCATGTTGGTCTTGGTCGCGGTGGCCTCGACGTTGCGCTCCTTGGTGGCGCGGCCTGAGTTCACATCGATCGCGACCAGGGCCTCGGTCTGGTTGATGACCAGATAACCGCCCGACTTCAGCGGCACGACCGGCTGGTGGATCTGGGTCAGCACCTCTTCGATGCCGTTCGAGGCGAACAGCGGGCGCGAGCCCTGATAGAGGTGGATCTTCTTGGCCTGGGACGGCATCAGCACGCGCATGAAGTCGCGGGCCTGCTTGAAGCCCTCGACGCCCTCGACCTGAATGCCGTCGAAGTCCTTGTCGTACATGTCGCGCACGGCGCGGCGGACCAGGTTTTCTTCCTCGTAGATCATCGCCGGGGCGTTGGAGCCCAGCGTCGTCTCGCGGATCGTCGACCACAGGCGCAGCAGATATTCATAGTCGCGCTTGATCTCGGCGCGGGTGCGCTTGGCGCCCGCCGTGCGGATGATCAGGCCCATGCCCTGCGGCACCTTCAGCGCGGCGGCGGCGGCCTTCAGGCGGCGGCGGTCCGAGGTGTTGGTGATCTTGCGCGAAATGCCGCCGCCCTTGCCGGTGTTGGGCATCAGCACGCAGTAGCGGCCGGCCAGCGACAGCCAGGTGGTCAGGGCCGCGCCTTTGGCGCCGCGCTCGTCCTTGACGACCTGCACCAGCAGGATCTGACGGCGCTTGATGACGTCCTGAATCTTGTAGCGGCGCATCAGGCGACGCTTCAGGCGCTCCTCGTCGGCCAGGCCGCCGTCCGATTCGCCGTCGTCGCTTTCGCGGCCCAGATCGTCGTGATCGTCGTCATCGTCCGACTGCGCTTCGGCCATGATGGCTTCGCGGTCGGCGACCGGGATCTGATAATAGTCCGGGTGGATTTCGTTAAAGGCCAGGAAGCCGTGGCGGTTGCCGCCGTATTCGACGAAGGCGGCCTGCAGGCTGGGCTCTACGCGGGTGACCTTGGCGAGATAGATATTCCCGCGAAGCTGACGGCGCGCGCGGGATTCGAAATCGAATTCCTCAACCTGGCGGCCGTCCACGATCGCGACGCGCGTTTCTTCCGCGTGCGCCGCGTCGATCAACATGGTTTTTGACATGAAGGGTCTCTCTCAGGCGCGCCAGGCCGTGCGCCGCGAGTTCAATCGCGGGAATGGGGGCGGCTCGCCGAATGGAAATGGGGGCCGGGGCGCGCGTCATCCCCTCGCAGAAAGCGAGTGCGGCAAGGTCTTGCCGAAGAGGATCGCAGGCGTAGTGGCCCATAAGGTTGTCGGTCCTGGGTCCGAACGCGCCGATCAGGGCTGCATCCCGAACCCGTTCTCCGGATCGTCGGCCAGGCCGGGCGATCCTCGGAATAGGTGAAAGTCAACGCCGCGAGGAGGGCGCGCCCGGTCCCGCAGAACTGCGGGCGGCGCGATCAGTCGCATGCGGAACTCATAATAGGCACATGCGGCGGAAAATAAAAGAACCGCGACGGTAAGAGGTCTTAACGAAATCCTTAATCTGCAGCGGCATCATGCAGGGACAAACTACAGGGTAACTTCGGTTCATGGCCGGTCGGTGGCGTGACAATCTGGCCCTTTGGGGCGTCCGCGAATGGGCGATGACGGCCGTCGCCGTTCTCGTCGTATGCGCGGTCGTGCTGGCGGCCGGGCGTGGGCTGGCCTTCGGGCCGGACGGAGAAGTCATGCGACTGCGCTTCGGCGGCGACGCCCAGCGCACCCGCATCGTCGTCGATCTGGGCCGCAGTACGCGTGGTCAGGTGATCGAGGACGGGTCGTCCGGGCGGGTCATTCTGGCGCTGTCGGGCGTTCAGCCGGGACGGGGGCTGGACGGTTCAGGCTCGGGGTTGGTGCGCGGCTATGAGGTGTCGGCTTCGGGCTCTTCATCGCGCGTGCGTCTGGACCTCGCGCGCGGCGCTGAGATCGAGCGTCGTTTCCTGCTGCCGCCCGGCGACGGGGTGGACCACTATCGCTATGTCATCGACCTGAAGGCGACAGGCGCAGCCGCTGCGCCCGTCGTCGCCCCGCGCCGCGAGCAGGCCCGTGCTGAGAAGCCCCTGATCGTCATCGACGCGGGCCACGGCGGCCGCGATCCGGGCGCTCAAGGCCAGCATGTTCAGGAAAAGGCCGTCACCCTGGCCGCCGCTCAGGAGTTGAAGGCCGCGCTGGAGCGCACCGGCCGTTATCGCGTGCGGCTGACGCGCGACGGCGACATCTATGTGGCCCACGGTCGCCGGGTTCAGGTGGCGCGCGACGCGGGCGCGGACCTGTTCATCTCACTGCACGCCGACGCCGGTTCTGACCCGGCCCTGCGCGGCGCCAGCGTCTACACCCTGTCCGAACAGGGCGCCGGACGGGCCGTGCGCGAGTTCACCAAGGGCGAAGACTGGCAGCGTGATCTGCGCCTGCCGGGGCGCGACCCTTCAGTCGACCGCATCCTGCTGGACATGACCCAGCGCGCCACCCAGAACCGCTCGGCCCAGTTCGCGCGGGTGCTGCTGACCCATATCGAGGGCGACAACCACCCCCTGCTGCGCCGCAGCCACCGCGACGCGGGTCTGGCGGTGCTGCTGGCGCCTGACGTGCCCGCCGTGCTGCTGGAGATGGGCTTCATCACCAACTCGGAAGACGAGCGTGTCCTGACCGACGAACGCGCCCGCCGCCGCCTGATGCGCTCGGTCGCCGAGGGCATCGACCGCTATTTCCGCGAACCCGCCGCCCCGGTGATGGTCGCAGGCGAGATCGCCGGGGGCTGAGGCTTCAGGCGTCCAGCGCCGCCTTCGCCCGCCTGAAGATGTCCTCGAACATCTCGGCGGTCAGTCGGCCGGTGTTCGTGTTCAGCCGCGAGCAGTGATAGCTGTTGATCAGCGTATAGGCGCCGACCTTGCCCTCGACGCCGTGTCCCGCGGGAATGGCCGAGCCGGGATAGCCCAGCGTCCGCAGGATGCTGCGCCGGGACACGTCGCCCAGCGTCACGATCACCTTCAGCCGGGGCAGGGCGGCCAGCCGATCCACAAGGAAGGGGCGGCACGTGTTCTCTTCCGTCGCCGTCGGTTTGTTCTGAGGCGGGGCGCAGCGCACGGCGTTGGTGATCATGCAGTCGACCAGTCGCAGATCGTCGTCGCCGTCGGGATCGTAGCGACCTTCCGCGAAGCCGGTCTTCTTCAGCGTGTCGTACAGCAGCCAGCCTGCGTGATCCCCGGTGAAGGGGCGGCCGGTGCGGTTGGCGCCGGTGCGCCCCGGCGCCAGTCCCGCGATCAGCAGGCGCGCGTCCGGGTCGCCGAACGAAGGCGCAGGGCCGTTCCACCAGTCCGGGTTCTGGCGCGCGTTCTCGGCCCGATAGGCGACCAGACGCGGGCAGAGGGGACAGTCGCGGGGCGGCTCTGGGTTCAGCCGAGCGCTCACGCGCGGTCGTTCCGATCCAGGGTGCGGGTCACGCCCTGATTCATCGGGGCCTTGGGCTTGCCCACCTCATTGACGATGTCGGCCAGGTCGATGAAGGCGTCGGCCTGACGGCGCAGGTCGTCCGAGATCTGGGGCGGCTGGCTCTTGACCGTCGAGACGACGGTGACGCGCACGCCCTTGGCCTGCATGGCCTGCACCAGGCGGCGGAAGTCGCCGTCGCCGGAGAACAGCACGGCATGATCCAGGCGTGGGGCCAGTTCCAGCATGTCGACCGCGATCTCCATGTCCATATTGCCCTTGGTGCGGCTGTGGCCTTGAGCATCGACATAGCGTTTGACCGGCTTGGTCACGACGGTGAAACCGTTGTAGTCGAGCCAGTCGACCAGGGGCCGGATCGGCGAGAATTCCTCGCCCTCGATCACCGCTGTGTAATAATAGGCGCGGATCAGCCGGCCTTCGCCGGTGAAGCGCTGAGACAGTTTCTTGAAGTCCAGATCGCAGTTCAGGGCGCGGGCGGCCGAATAGAGATTGGCGCCGTCGATGAACAGGGCGATGCGGTCGTCGGGGTGGTCGGTCATGCAGAAAAATGAGTCCGTCGGAATGGTCGAGAAAATGAACGCCCGGAACGACGCGGCCGAAGCAGCCTTCGATCTGGACGACGCAGTCATCGTCGCCCTTGGCTGCAATGACAAGGGCGCATGGTCGTCCTGCATTGAGGCGCTGGAGGCAGGGCTGGCCCGGTTTCGCGCCGAGGGGGTGGATGTGCTGGCGCGGTCGTCCTGGTGGTCGTCGCAGGCCTGGCCCGATCCGACCGATCCGCCGTTCCTGAATGGGGTGGCGATCGTCAGCACCGCCCAGGACGCCCCTACTCTTATGCGGACGCTGGCGCGGATCGAGGATGTCTGCGGGCGGGTGCGCACCACGCGCAACGCGCCGCGCACGCTGGATCTGGATCTGATCGCCTATGGGCGGCTGAGCGGCGACCTCGACGGGCTGATCCTGCCGCATCCGCGCGCGGCCCAGCGGCTGTTCGTTATGGGGCCGCTGGCCGAGTTGGCGCCGGAGTGGAGGCATCCGCTCTGCGGCCGGATGGCGCGCGATCTGGCGGATGCAGCCGAGGTCGGGCGCGACGCCTTCCCCCTGCGGAGGGCTTGACGCGGGATGGTCTGTCGGGCGAGGGGAGGGGCGACGGACGCCGATCCGCCTCAATGACGCCTTCGCGGCGTTGCACAATCGGCTTTCAACCTATATTTTGTGCGGTTCTCCCTGCCGCCAGAGGATTTTCATGGCCCGCGTCACTGTCGAAGACTGCATCGAAAAGGTGCCGAACCGCTTTGGTCTGGTTCTGATGGCCGGCCACCGCGCCCGCAACATCGCCAACGGCGCCCCGCTGACGCTGGATCGCGACAACGACAAGAACCCTGTCGTCGCCCTGCGCGAACTGGCCGACGAGACCGTCGTGCCGGAAGAACTGCGCGAGAACATCATCACCACCCTGCAACGCGTCGATGAGCGCACCGAGGCCGAGGACGAAGCCGAAGTCGTGGCCCTGCTGGCCGAGCCGCAGCACATGAACATGGCCGAAGCCGAACTGATCCGCGCGCTGCAGAGCGACCGGGACGGGGGCCAGGAGGAGCGCTACTGACGACCGATCCGGTCACCAAGGTAGCCCGACGGGCGGCGCGGTCTCAAACAGACTCGCCGATGGACCCCGCCGCGAATCTGCAGGACAAGACATCGGCGTCGTCTCTTCCCGAGGCGGCGCCGAAGTCGTCTGAAGGCCCTGCATTGTCTGATACCAAGCGCGCACCGATCATGCGCCAGTTCGAACTGATCGAGGCGGTCAAGGCCTATGACCCGACCGCCGATGAGGCGCTGCTGAACCGCGCCTATGTCTATGCGATGAAGATGCACGGCTCGCAGCTGCGGGCCTCGGGCGATCCCTATTTCGCCCATCCGATCCAGGTCGCGGGCATTCTGACGGACTATCGGCTGGACACGGCGACCATCGTCACCGCCCTGCTGCACGACGTGGTGGAGGACACCTCGGCCACCCGCGACGACATTGCGGACATGTTCGGCGAGGAGATCGCCGTCCTGGTCGAGGGCGTGACCAAGCTGTCACGGCTGGAGCTTCAGGCCGAGCATACGCGCCAGGCCGAGAACCTGCGCAAATTCATCCTCGCCATTTCGCGCGACGTGCGGGTGCTGCTGGTCAAGCTGGCCGACCGCCTGCACAACATGCGTACCCTTCACTTCGTTAAGCCGGAGAAGCGCGAGCGCATCAGCCGCGAGACGCTGGAAGTCTACGCCCCGCTGGGCCGGTCGATCGGCATCCACTCCATCGCCGCCGAGCTGGAAGAACTCGCGTTCGAGCATCTGAACGCCACGGCCCGCGTCGCCATCCAGCGTCGTCTGGAAGCCCTGAAGCTCGAGAACGGCAGCGCCATCGAGGCCGTCTCGCCCGAGATCGAGCGCGTCCTGGCCGAAGCCGGGGTGCAGGCGCGGGTCAAGGGGCGGGAGAAGACGCCCTATTCCATCTGGCGCAAGCTGCAGCGCAAGACGGTCGGCTTTTCGTCCCTGTCGGACATTTACGGCTTCCGCGTCATCGTGGAGAGCGAGGACGACTGTTACCGCGCCCTGGGCGTCATTCACCGCGCCTGGCCGATGGTGCCGGAGCGGTTCAAGGACTTCATCTCGACGCCCAAGTCGAACAACTACCGCTCGTTGCATACGACGGTGGTCGGGCCGGGCGGTCTGCGCATCGAAATGCAGATCCGCACCGAGGCGATGGACCGGGTGGCCGAGGACGGGGTGGCGGCGCACTGGCGCTACAAGAATCAGTCCTATGGCTTCGACCGCGAGGCGATGGAGGCCGATGGCGGCCGCGACCCCCTGCTGAACCTGCGCCATCTGGTTCAGGTGATCGAGCACGGAGAGGGTGGCGAAGACTGGGTCGAGCACGCCAAGCTCGAAATGTATCTCGATCAGGTCTTCGTCTTCACGCCCAAGGGGACGCTGATTACCCTGCCGCGCGGCGGGATGCCGCTGGACTTCGCCTATGCCGTCCACACCGAGGTCGGCGACACGGCCGTCGGGGTCAAGATCAACGGCGAGCTGAAGCCCATGCGCACCGCGCTTCAGAACGGCGACGTGGTCGAGATCATCCGCGGGACCAAGCGTGAGATTCCGACCGACTGGCGCAGCCTGACGGTCACGGGCCGCGCCCGCTCGGCCATCCGCCGCCATATCCGTACTTCTGAACGCGAAGAGTTCGTGCGTCTGGGCAAGGCGACGCTGGAACAGACGCTGGAGCGGGCGGGCAAGTCGCTGGGCGAGGTCAAGCTGACCGAGGTCCTGAAGACCTTCGCCATGCCGTCCGAAGAGGACATGTTCGACGCCATCGGTCGCGGCCGCCTGACCGCGACGCGCGTGGCCGAGACCCTGTTCCCGGCGCTGAAGGGGCAACTGAAGGCCGGGCCGGAGCGCAAGCGCATCGGCGAGGAATCGCCGCGTCTGTTCGTGCGCGGCGGCGGGCTGACGCCCGGCGTCAGCATCCATTTCGGCCAGTGTTGCTCGCCGGTGCCGGGCGACCGCATCGTCGGTATTCTTGAGCCGGACAAGGGGCTGACGGTCCACACCATCGACTGCCAAAGCCTGGCCGAGTTCGCCGACGACGATTCCGTCTGGCAGGACCTGCAATGGACGCCGCAGGCCGAGCGCAGCGCGGTCGGGTCGGTCAAGCTGCACGCCACCCTGACCAATGCGCGCGGCGTGCTGGGGCAGGTGGCCTCCATCATCGGCGAGGCGGGCGGTAATATCCTGAACCTGTCGATGGCCCACAGGCAGCACGACTTCTATGACGTCGATATCGACGTGGAGGTCGAGGACGCCCGCCACGCCACCATGATCATTGCGGCGCTGAGGGCCAATCCTTACGTCGATACGGTCGATCGCGCGCGCGGCTGAGCCGCGCCGACGCCATCCATTTTCTCAAAGGTCGAAATGTCTCCCGAACAACAAAGACTCGCCAACGAAGCCCAGGTGGCTTCGCCCTCCTATCGTCTGGCCGCCCTGGATCAGGACTTCCTGCTGGGCGAATCGATGCGGGGCGTGCGCTTCCTGATGGAATATGAAAAGGCCGAGCAGGCGCTGAAGGCCTGGGGCGTGCGCTCGACCATCGTCGTCTTCGGCAGCGCCCGCGTGGGCGTCAACGGCGACGGCCGCCACGCCTATTGGTACGAACAGGCCCGTCAGTTCGGCCGCATCGCCTCTGAACGCGGCGGCGCCTTCCGGGGCGAGCCGGGCGAGGTGCGCGACAACGTCATCGCCACGGGCGGCGGGCCGGGCATCATGCAGGCCGCCAACCAGGGCGCGCACGAGGCGGGGGCGCCGTCGATCGGATTCAACGTCACCCTGCCGCACGAACAGTTCCCGAACCCCTGGTCGACGCCGGAGCTGACGTTCCAGTTCCACTACTTCGCCATGCGCAAGATGCACCTGGCCATGCGGGCCAATGCGCTGGTGGTCTTCCCCGGCGGTTTCGGCACCCTGGACGAGCTGTTTGAAATCCTGACCCTGCGCCAGACGGACAAGGCGCCGCCGATCCCCATCGTCCTGTTCGACGAGGCCTACTGGCGCTCGGTCGTCAACTTCGACGCCCTGATCGAACACGGCATGGTCAAGGCCTCGGACATGGATCTGTTCGCCTTCGCCGATGATGCCGAAACGGTGTGGGCCAAGCTGCTGGAAGGCGGGTTGAAGCCGGGCCAGGAGATCAAATAAAGCGCGGGTTGAGGGCGGCCGTCACAGGGTCTAAGGACGGCGTTCATGAACACTGAAGACGTCCTCAACGAATTCCGCGACGCCGGCGCCTTGCGCGAAGGCCATTTCGTCCTCTCGTCCGGCCTGCACAGCCCGGTCTTCCTGCAGAAGAACCTGGTCTTCATGGACGGCGCCCGCTGCGAGCGCCTGTGCAAGGCGCTGGCGGAAAAGATCGTCGCCACGGTCGGCCCGGTCGATGCGGCGATCTCGCCCGCCGTCGGCGGCATCATCCCCGGCTATGAGACAGCCAAGCACCTGAACGTCCGCTCCATGTACGTCGAGCGCGAGGGCGGCGAATTCAAACTGCGTCGCGGCTTCTCGGTCGAGCCGGGCGAGAAGATCGTCATGGTCGAGGACATCGTCACCACGGGGCTTTCTTCGCGCGAATGCATCGCCGCGATCCAGAAGGCGGGCGGCCATGTCGTCGCCGCCGCCTGCATCGTCGACCGCTCGGGCGGCAAGGTCGATGTGGGCGTGCCCCTGATCGCCCTCGCCTCGATGGAGGTCCCGGCCTATCCAGCCGACGCCCTGCCGCCGGAACTGGCCGCCCTGCCGGTCGAGGATCCGGGCAGCCGCCGATTGTCCAAGTAGAGAAGAGAGAACGGGATGAAGCGTCAGCGGGTTCGCCTGGGCGTCAATATCGACCACGTCGCCACGGTCCGTAACGCGCGCGGCGGCGCTCATCCTGATCCCGCCCGCGCGGCCGAGGCGGCGCTGGCGGCCGGAGCCGACGGCATCACCGCCCATCTGCGTGAGGATCGCCGTCACATCACCGACGCCGACATCGACGTGCTGACGGCCCTGTGCCGCCGCGCGGGCAAGCCGCTGAACTTCGAGATGGCGGTTACGGAAGAGATGCTGGCCATCGCCCTGCGCCACACGCCGCACGCCGCCTGTCTGGTGCCTGAACGCCGCGAGGAGGTCACGACCGAGGGCGGTCTGGCTGTGGCCGGTCATGAGGCCCGCATCGCCCCGGTGGTGAAGGCCCTGTCGGACGCCGGAATCCGCGTCAGCCTGTTCATCGAGCCGTCCGAGGACCAGGTCGAGGCCGCGGCCGCCGTCGGCGCCCAGGTGGTGGAGTTCCACACCGGCCGCTATTGCCTGCTGGGCGATCCGGCCGAGCGTGAAGCCGAGTTCGAGCGTATCGCCGCCGCCGCCGCCCAGGCCGATATTCTGGGGCTGGAGGTCCATGCGGGCCACGGTCTGAACTACGCTACGGCGGGGTCGATCCTGGCCATTCCCGAGATCGTTGAACTGAACATCGGCCACTTCCTGATCGGGGAGGCGGTCTTCGTCGGGTTGGACGCCGCCATCCGCCGGATGCGGGCGGCGATGGACGAGGCCACGCTCGGGGCCGGGTCGTGATTATCGGCGTCGGCGCCGATCTGTCGGACATCCGGCGCATTCAGGCGTCGCTGGACCGTTTCGGCGACCGTTTCAAACAGCGTGTCTTCACCGAGCTGGAGCGGACCCGTTCGGACCGGAAGGCCGACCCGGCGTGGAGCTACGCCAAGCGGTTCGCCGCTAAGGAAGCCTGCGCCAAGGCGCTGGGCACGGGGATGCGCTCTGACGTCTACTGGCGCGACATGGGGGTGGTGAACCTGCCGTCCGGGCAGCCGACCCTGGCGCTGACCGGCCACGCGGCCGAACATCTGGCCCGCCTGACGCCGCCGGATCATGAGGCGCGCATCCACCTGACCCTCAGCGACGAACATCCCTATGCGCTGGCCTTCGTGGTGATCGAGGCACTGCCCAGGGCCTGACGCCGCCGCGAAGGTTGCGGTTCCTTCATCATCCAAAGTCTTGCTCGCGGCGATTTCAGAGACTACGCCTCGACCTTCAAACCCCGCGTTCGGCGGGGGATTCGAGCAGACGATGAGCGACGACCCCAAGGCGAACGGCGCAGCGGCCGATCCAGCCCTCGATCCGGCAGACCAACGGCCGATCTGGAGCGACGACGGCGACGCGCCCTTCGACATGGGGGATGACCCCGAGGCGCTCGACAGCGAGACCCCGATCTATGCGCCCCGGCGCTCCAGGAAGGCCAAGCGAGTGAAGAAAGAAAAGTCCGCGAACAACGAAACGGTCGAGATCATCAAGACCGTCGTTTTCGCCCTGCTGATCGCGCTGGTGCTGCGGGTGCTGCTGTTCCAGCCCTTCACCATCCCCTCGGCCTCGATGGAGCCGAACCTGTACGAGGGCGACTACATCGTCGTGTCGAAGTGGTCGTACGGCTATTCCAAGCACTCGATCCCGTTCAGCCCGCCGGTGTTCAACGGCCGCATCCTGGGGCGCGAGCCTGCGCGCGGCGACATCGCCGTGTTCAAGCTGCCGCGCGACAACAAGACCGACTACATCAAGCGCGTGATCGGCCTGCCGGGCGACAAGGTGCAGATGATCGCCAACAGGCTCTACATCAACGGCGCGCCGGTTCAGGATGTGGTGGTCACTCGCGCCGAGATGGCGGACATGTTCGGCCCGCGCGCCGTGACCCAAGTGCGCGAGACCCTGCCGGGCGGCAAGAGCTTCATGACCCAGGACTTCGGCCCCGGCAACGAACTGGACGACACGCCCCTGTATGAGGTTCCGGCCGGCCACTACTTCATGATGGGCGACAACCGCGACAACTCCATCGACAGCCGTGTCGAGATGTCCTCTGGCGTGGGCATGGTTCCGGCCGAGAATCTGGTCGGCAAGGCCGAGATCATCATGTTCTCGTGGACGCCGGGCGCCTCGCTGTTCAACCCGGTCAGCTGGTTCGCCAATGTGCGCTTCAGCCGGTTCTTCAAGATCCTCGACTGATGGCGGGCGGACGCACGAATGTGCGCGCCGAGGCCGTGGCGGCCCTGCGTCGCCGTATGGGGCATGACTTCAAGGACGCCTCCCTGCTGGAGCATGCCCTGACGCACTCCAGCGTAGGCGAGGGCGCCGGGCCGCAGGTTCCAGCAGACAATGAGCGGCTGGAGTTCCTGGGCGACCGGGTGCTGGGTCTGCTGGTCGCGGACCGTCTGGTGCGCGACTTCCCGGCGGCGGACGAGGGGCAGCTTTCGGCCCGCCTGCACGCCCTGGTGGACAAGAGCGCCTGTGCCCGCGTGGGCGACCGGCTGGGCGTCGGCGACGCCCTTCGCCTGTCGCCGGGCGAGACCAAGACCGGCGGCCGCAGAAAGGCCGGAGTCATCGCCGATGCTGTTGAGGCGATCCTGGCGGCTGTCTATCGCGACGGCGGCCTGATCGCGGCTCAGGCCGTGTTCGAGCGCGCCTGGGCCGAAGAACTGGCTGCGCCCCCGGCGCCGGCCATCACCAATCCCAAGTCCGCCCTGCAGGAATGGGCGCAAGGCCAGGGCCGCCCGCTGCCGACCTATGCGGTGGTCCAGCGCACCGGCTCGGACCACGCGCCGACCTTTACGGTCGAGGCGACGGTGACAGGATATGAAGCCGCCCGAGCTCAAGGGCGTTCGCGACAGGAGGCGGAAAAGGCCGCAGCCATCGCTCTTTTGAAACGTGAAGGCGTGATTTGACCGAAACTCCCGAAACCACCGAGATCAGCAACCAGCACGCGGGTTTCGCCGCCATCATCGGCGCGCCCAATGCAGGCAAGTCGACGCTGGTGAACCGGTTGACGGGCTCCAAGGTCTCCATCGTCACCCAGAAGGTGCAGACCACGCGCTTTCCCGTGCGCGGCATCGCCATCAAGGGCGACGCCCAGATCGTGCTGGTGGACACGCCCGGCATCTTTACGCCGCGCGGTCGCTTGGACCGTGCGATGGTCGCCTCAGCCTGGGGCGGCGCGCAGGACGCCGATGTCGTCGTCCACCTGATCGACGCCCAGTCGCATATCGACGCCGAGGGCCGTGAAGGCACGCCTGCCGACCGTCGC
Organism: Brevundimonas sp. S1H14; assembly: GCF_047716865.1. Taxonomy (NCBI): domain Bacteria; kingdom Pseudomonadati; phylum Pseudomonadota; class Alphaproteobacteria; order Caulobacterales; family Caulobacteraceae; genus Brevundimonas; species Brevundimonas sp. S1H14. Next base: position 1,586,420 of record NZ_CP136679.1, read on the forward strand.
TCGGCCGAAGACACCGAAACCATCATCGCCAACCTGCAGGCGACCGACACCAAGGTCATTCTGGCGCTGAACAAGATCGACGGGATGCGCCGGGACACCCTGTTGGCCCTGTCGCAGCGCCTGTTCGAGACGGGCGTCTATTCCGAGGTCTTCATGATCTCGGCGCTGAGCGGCGACGGTGTGGACGATCTGATGACGCGGTTGGCGATGGCCATGCCGGAAGGCCCGTGGCTGTACCCCGAAGACCAGTCGGCGGACGTGCCCCTGCGCGTTCTGGCCGCCGAGATCACGCGCGAGAAAGTCTATCTGCGCGTGCACGAGGAACTGCCCTATTCGGCGGCGGTCGAGACGACCAGCTTCGAGGACCGCGCCGACGGCTCGGCCCGCATTGAGCAGACCATCTATGTCGAGCGTGAAAGCCAGCGTCCGATCGTTCTGGGCAAGGGCGGCCAGACCCTGAAATGGATCGGTCAGAAGGCGCGCGAAGAGCTGATCGAGATCCTGGATCGGCCCGTTCACCTGTTTTTGACCGTCAAGGTCGATCCCAAATGGCAAGACTCAAAGGCATTGTACGCCCAGTTCGGCCTGGAGTTTGACGTCTAGTCTCGTGTTCATCGTTCCCAAGACCGCGGGCGGCAGGCCCTGGTTTCTCGGCTCGCTCGTCGCCGCCGGCCTGATATCGGCCGGGGCGGGCGCGTGGTTCCTCAACGCTGTCGCGCCGGAGACCCAGGCGGCGGTCGTCAACCAACCGGCTACGCCGAAGCGCCCGCCGGTCGAAGTGGTCGAGGCCCTGCCGCAGTTGAAGGAACGGCTGGATCACCTGGCTGCGGCCAAGCAGTTCACCGGCGCTGTCCTGGTGGCCAAAGGCGATCAGGTCTTGTTCCGCCAGGTCTACGGCAAGGCGAACTATGAGCAGGACACGCCGTTCGCACTGGACACCCGCTTCCGCCTGGCCTCGGTGTCCAAACAGTTCACCGCCGTCGCTGTCCTGAAGCTTCAGGATGAGGGCAAGCTGTCGGTTGACGATCCCGTCTGCAAATGGATCGAGCCGTGCCCCGCCGCATGGGAGCCGCTGCGCATCCATCACCTGCTGTCGCACACCTCGGGCATCCCGGACCTGATGGCTCAGGCCGAGTGGGGCCGTATTCGGGTCACCCATCGTACGCCGCAGGAGCTGACCGAGACCTCGGCCCGCTATGGCCTGCAGTTCGAACCGGGAACAAAGGTTCGCTACAACAACGCCGCCTTCAATCTGGCGGCTGAGATCGTGTCGAGGGCCAGCGGCCAGCCGTTCGAGACCTATCTGGAGCAGGCCATCCTCAAGCCCCAGGGCCTGAAGGACACCGGCTCCGACGTGAACGACGACGCCCAGGGCCTGGCCATGGGCTACGGCCTGTTCCCGGCGGGTCTGACGCCGCAGCCGATCGCCAACGTCAGCATCGTGGCGGGGGCAGGGGCGCTTTACTCGACGCTGGATGACATGCTGGCCTGGAACCGTGGCCTGCATCAGGGCCATGTGCTGAGCCAAAAGGCCTATGCCGACCTGATCGCCGACCACGCGCCCGACGACATGCCAGAGCGGCGCGGCCCGCACCGGGCCTATGGCTACGGGCTCTATGTCAGCGCTCTGGGCGAGCGGACTTCGGCGCCGTTCAGCGACCGCCAGATCTATCATACCGGCAGTTGGGCGGGTTTCCGCAACCTGGTGTCCTATCAGCCGGATCAGGAGGTGACGGTGGTGGTGCTGTCGAACAACTACCACCTGCGCGACCTGGTGCTTTTGCTCAATCAGCAGGCCATGGCCGAGGCTCTCGGTCGCCCGGTCCCGGCCGCGCTGGCCCGCTAGGGCGACGAAGGCCGATCAGGCCTTCATCGACCCCGTCTCGATATAGCGCTGGTGCCATGACAGCGCCTCGGTCAGCAGGTGCGGCGACTGCAGGCCGTATGAGCCTTCCAGCGCGCGGTCGTAATAGTCCTTCAGCGCTTCGCGATAGTCGGGGTGGGCGCAGTTGGCGATGATGACCCGCGCGCGTTGCTTGGGCGACAGGCCGCGCAGGTCGGCCAGACCCTGTTCCGTGACGATGACCTGCACGTCCTGGGTGATGTGGTCGACGTGGCTGGCCATGGGGACGATGGCCGAGATCTTGCCGCCCTTGGCCGTCGACGGCGTGACGAAGCAGGAGATGTAGGCGTTGCGCGCAAAGTCGCCCGAGCCGCCGATGCCGTTCTGGATGCGCGAGCCCATGACGTGGGTCGAGTTGACGTTGCCGTAGATGTCGGCCTCGATCAGGCCGTTCATGGCGATGCAACCCAGACGGCGGATGATCTCCGGGTGGTTCGAGATTTCCTGCGGGCGCAGGATGATCTTGCCGCGGAACTGCTCCATCCTGCTGTTCAGATCGGCGGCGGCCTCGGGGCTGAGCGAGAAGGCGGTGGCTGAGGCGACGGTCAGCTTGCCACTGTCCAGCAGGTCCAGCATCCCGTCCTGCAGCACCTCCGTATAGGCGGTCAGGTTCTCGAACGGACTGTCCTGAAGGCCGGCCAGCACGGCGTTGGCGACATTGCCCACGCCCGATTGCAGCGGCAGAAGATGGGCGGGCAGGCGGCCCAGCTTCACCTCGTGCTGCAGGAACTCGATCAGATGCCCGGCGATGGCCGTGGCGCTGGCGTCCGGCGCGGCGAAGGGCAGGTTGCGGTCGGGGCTGTCCGTCTCGACGATGGCGGCGATCTTGGACGGATCGACGCGGAAGACCGTCTCGCCGATCAGGTCGGTCGGCCTGGTCAGCGGGATCGGCACGCGCGCGGGCGGCAGGGCGGTGCCGTAGTAGATGTCATGCATCCCCTCCAGCGCCGCGTTCTGCCAGCTGTTGACCTCCAGGATGATGCGGTCAGCGCGATCCAGCCAGGTCTTGTTGTTGCCGATGGACGACGAGGGGATCAGCGCCCCGTCCTCACGGATGCCCGAGACTTCGACCACCGCCGTCTCCAGCGGGCCGAGGAAACCCTGCCAGGCCGCCGGCGCCACCTGCGACAGATGCATGTCAAGGTATTCCATCTCGCCTTTGTTGATCTTCTCGCGGGCGATGGGGTCGGAGTTGTAGGGCAGGCGGAACTCGATGCCGTCGGCCTTGGCCAGGGCGCCGTCCAGTTCCGGCCCGGTTGAGGCGCCGGTCCAGACCTTCAGCCGGAACGGATTGCCCGCCGCGTGCTCGGCCTCGATCCGCTCGGCCAGGGCCATCGGCACGACCTTGGGATAGCCCGAGCCGGTGAAGCCGCTCATGCCCACGGTCGAGTTCGCCGGGATCAGGGCGGCGGCGTCCTGGGCGGACATGATCTTCGACTTGAGGGCGGCGTTACGGACGCGGGACATCGCAAACCTGACGACTGGAGCCGGGAAGGGCTCGGAAAACGTAGCGGACATAGGCGCCGCATCACCCTGATTCCAATACGGCTTTGGTCGTAACAGTCTGTGATCACAAAGGCGTTAGCAGGCCGGGACGGATCCGGGATGCGACAAGGCGCGCCGTGCTTCCCCCGCTGACGGAACAGGACTAGAACAAAGCCATGATCACCGCCGCCCTGATGATGCTTCAACTGTCCGCCGCGTCCGCAGAGACTGCGCCTGTCGAGCAGACGCTGGACGCCATGCATGCCGCAGCCTCGGTCGCGGACGGCGAGGCCTATTTCGCGACCTTCACGCCGGACGCTCGCTTCATCGGCACCGACGCGGGCGAGCGGTGGAGCCTGCCGGAGTTCCGCGCCTACGCCACGCCCTACTTCTCGCAAGGGCGCGGATGGACCTATCGGCCGACAGCACGGACCGTGACCATCGCCCCCATCGACTGCCGCTGCGTCGCCTGGTTCGATGAGGTGCTGGATAATGACGCCTATGGGACCACGCGCGGTTCGGGCGTGCTGCGCCTGACCGACGACGGCTGGAAGATCGAGCAGTATGTCCTCAGCTTCGCCGTGCCGAACGACCGGGCGCGCGCCGTCGTCGACGCCATCAAGGCCGACTGATGGAGGTTCAGGACGACGCCTTCGTGCTATCGGCGCGGGCGCATGGCGATACGGGGGCGGTGGTCGACCTGCTGACCGAGCGGCACGGCCGCCGCGCCGCCTATGTCGCGGGCGGGGCGTCGCGCCGGATGCGGCCCTTCCTTCAGCCCGGCGCGCGGGTCGTGGCTGATCTGCGGTCGAGGACTTCGGATCAGTTGGGCTCGGCGCGGCTGGAGCCGGTGGGCGAAGGTCCGGCCGCCCTGTTCGACGACCCGCTGGCCCTGACCGGGCTGAGCGCCGCGGCAGCGGTGGCGCAGGGCGCCCTGCCGGAGCGGGAGCCGCACCCCGGCGCCTTCTACGCCTTCGAGGCGCTGATGGGGGCCTTCGCCGTGCCGGAGGTCTGGCCCGCCATCTTCGTGCGGTTCGAGGCCGGGTTGCTGGATGATCTGGGGTTTGGTCTCGACCTGTCGCGGTGCGCCTCCACGGGGTCGATGGACGATCTGGTCTGGGTCAGCCCCCGCACCGGCCGCGCCGTCAGCCGTGAGGCGGGCGCGCCCTATGCCGACAAACTGCTGACGCTGCCGCCCTTCATGCTGGGCGCGCAGGCCGGGCTGGGCGAGGGGGACGTGAAGGCGGGGCTGGAGTTGACGGGACATTTTCTTGAGCAGTTCGTCTTCCACGCCCTGAACCGGCCGCTGCCGCCCGCGCGCGTATGGATGATCGACAAACTGGGCGAGGCCGGGCGGCTATAACTGCCCCATGCCCGCTCATCCCGGTGGCGGGCTAGAGGCGGGACAGCCCCGCAATCGCCTCACGCGTTTCCCTTTCCAACATCGCGACCAGTTCAGCGGCAGGCAGGGTCCGGCCCAGCGGCGCGCCTTGACCGGCCCAGTGCGGGGCATAGCCGTTGTCGCCCTTGGCCCTGGCCGCCGCGTTCAGCGCCTTGCCGAGGTCGTAGGCATAGGGATAGGCGGCGATCTTCGTCTCATCGGCGCGGCGCATGAAGGCGTTCTCGACCCCGCGCGCCGGGCGGCCGGAGATGGCTGCGCTGATCCGCGTGCGCCCAGCCTGAGCCCCCGACAAGGCCGTCCGATAGGCGCCATCCGCCGCCGATTCCGGGCAGGATACGAAGGCCGTGCCCATCTGCGTCCCGGCCGCGCCCAGCGCCAGCGCCGCCGCGATCCCTGCGCCGTCCATGATCCCGCCCGCCGCGATGACCGGAACCGGCAGGTCGCGCGCCAGCAGGCGCGTCAGCGGCAAGGTCGCAAAGCGCGGATCGTCGGCCGGGTCGAAGACGCCGCGATGTCCGCCCGCCTCGACTCCTTGGGCGACCACCATGTCGAACCCGGCGGCGACAGCGGCGCGGCCTTCCTCGGGCGTGGTGGCGCTGGCGATCAGGACGCAGCCCGCCGCCTTCAGCGCCGCGATCTGGTCGGCGCGCGGCAGGCCGAAATGGACGCTGACCACGGCGGGTCTTTCCTCCACCAGCACGGCCAGCTTGGCGTCGTCGGTCAGGAAGCTCTGGTAGATGTCGTTGAGGCGTTCGGGCGGGGCCGCGCCGAACTCACTGAAGATCGGGCGCAGGCTGTCGATCCAGATGGCGTCCCGCGCCGGATCGGCCGCGATCGGCGTATGGCAGAACAGATTGACGTTGAACGGCCGGTCGGTCAGCGCCTTCGCCGCCCGGATGGCCTTCCGGCTCGCCTCGGCGTCTATGGCCCCCAGGGCGATGGAGCCCAGCGCCCCTGCGTTCGACACGGCGGCGGCCAGTTCAGCGGTCGAGGTTCCCGCCATCGGCGCCTGGATCAGGGGGAGGGTCAGGTCGAGGCGATCGGTCAGGGCGGTCTTCATCGGGGCTCCTTCGCGCGTTTCTGCACAGATAGGCGCTGACAATCCCGGCGTCAGGCCCCGGCTGCGCTAGACTTTCCTCGTCCGATCATTGATTCGAAGTCGCATGACCATCCACACCCCGACGCCCGACGGCGGCCGCATCGTCGAAGAACCGATGGGCGAGGCGCTGTCGCGCCGCTATCTGGCCTACGCCCTGTCGACCATCACCAACCGCGCGCTGCCCGACGTGCGCGACGGCTTCAAGCCGGTGCACCGGCGGATCATGTACGCCATGCACCAGATGCGGCTGAACCCGCAGGCGGCCGCGCGCAAATGCGCCAAGGTCGTTGGCGAGGTGATGGGCGGCTATCACCCGCACGGCGACGCCTCCATCTATGAGGCGCTGGTCCGCCTGGCTCAGGACTTCGCCCAGCGCTATCCGCTGGTGGACGGCCAAGGGAATTTCGGCAACATCGACGGCGATAGCGCAGCCGCCATGCGCTACACCGAGTGCAAGCTGACGCCCGCCGCCGTCCTGCTGCTGGACGGCATCGACCAGGACGCGGTCGACTTCCGCCCCACCTATGACGATCAGGACGAAGAGCCGGTGGTCCTGCCGGCGGGCTTCCCCAACCTGCTGGCCAACGGGTCGTCGGGCATCGCCGTGGGCATGGCGACCTCCATCCCGCCGCATAATGTGGGCGAACTGATCGACGCCTGCCAGTTGCTGCTGGAGCGGCCGGACGCCACGACCGTCGATTTGATGCAGATCGTGCCGGGACCGGACTTCCCAACCGGCGGCGTGTCGGTCGAGAGCCAGGCCGCCATTCTGGACGCCTATGAGACCGGTCGCGGCGGCGTGCGTCTGCGCGCCAAATGGGTCGAGGAAAAGCTCGATCGCGGCGCCTATCAGATCGTCATCACCGAGATGCCGTACCAGGTGCAGAAGTCGCGCCTGATCGAGGCCCTGGCCGACCTGATCGAGAACAAGAAGGCGCCCCTGCTGGGCGACGTGCGCGACGAGTCGGCGGAGGACATCCGCCTGATCCTCGAACCGAAGAATCGCACCATCGAGCCTGAAATGCTGATGGAAAGCCTGTTCAAGCTGTCCGATCTCGAGGTGCGCTTCCCCATCAACATGAACGTGCTGGACGCCACCGGCACGCCGCGCGTCATGGGGCTGAAGGACTGTCTGCGGGCCTTCCTGGATCACCGCCGGGTGGTGCTGAACCGCCGCAGCCAGTGGCGCATCGCCCGCGTGGAGAAGCGCCTGCACCTGTTGGAAGGCCTGCGTATCGTCTTCCTGAACCTGGACGAGGTCATCCGCATCGTCCGCGAGGAAGAGCAGCCCAAGGCGGCCCTGATCGCGACCTTCGGACTGAGCGAGCTTCAGGCCGACTTCATCCTCGACACCCGCCTGCGCCAGCTTGCCCGTCTCGAAGAGATGACGATCGAAAAGGAATTCAAGGAGCTGTCGGAAGAACTTGCAGCGTTGCAGGCGCTGACGTCTTCCGAGGCGAAACAGTGGAAGGCGATCGGCAAGGAACTGGAGGCCGTGCGCAAGGCGCTGATCTCGCCGCGCCGCACCTTGATCGGCGAGGCGGTCGACGCCTCGGCCTTCGTCGCGCCGGAGGCCTTCATTCCGCGCGAGGCCATTACTGTCATCCTGTCGGATCGCGGCTGGATCCGCGCCGCCAAGGGCAAGGTCGACGATCCCTCCGAGCTGAAGTTCAAGGAAGGCGACAAGCTGGGCTTCTTGGTTCCCGCCTATACGACAGACAAACTGTTGGTAGGGGCATCGGACGGGCGCATCTTCACCATCGGCGCCGACAAGCTGGCTTCCGGGCGCGGACATGGCGAGCCGCTGCGCCTGATGATCGACCTGGACGAGAAGGCCGACATCATCAACGTCGTGGCGCATGAGCCGGACGCGAAGCTGCTGATTGCCTCAAAGGCGGGCTACGGCTTCGTCGCGCCCGAGAACGACCTTCTGGCCCAGAAGCGCGGCGGCAAGCAGGTGTTGAACGGCGAGATGCTGGTCATGCTGCGCGTGCCCTCGAACCCGCAGGCCGACCACGTCGCCGTCATCGGCGAGAACATCAAAACGCTGGTCTTCCCCCTGGCCGACCTGCCCGAAATGGGCCGTGGCAAGGGCGTGAAGCTGCAGAACTACAAGCAGGGCGGCCTGGCCGATGTGGCGGTGTTTAACGCCGAGGCCGGGCCGGAATGGGTCGATGGCGGCGGCCGCCGCCGCAACTGGCCGGACTGGAAGGATTGGCTGGGCAAACGCGCCGGGGCGGGGCGGCAGGGTCCGAGGGGACTGCGAAAGTTCCGCTGATCCATCTTTTCTCCCTCCCCTTCATGGGGAGGGTGGTCGCGGAGCGACCGGGTGGGGAGGGCTTGGCAATCAGGGCGCGGCGCTTGAATGGCTCTGTCGCCCCCACCCGGCTTCGCCTTTCAGGCTCAGCCTCCCTCCCCATGAAGGGGAGGGAGAAGGCGCGCGCGTTTGCCTTCCTGTTGCGCGGGGAGAGGGAAGGGTGACGTCGAATTCATTGGGCGCGGCGGGGAAGTCCCCCCATATTCCGTCTGAAACTCTGGAGGAGGCTCAATGATCACCCTGATCATCATCGGCGTCATCGTCGCCATTCTGCTGTTCGTCGTGGTCGGCGCCTATAACCGGCTGGTGAAGCTGGATCAGACCGCCAACCAGTCGTTCGCTGACATCGATGTGCAGCTGAAGCAGCGTCAGGACCTGATCCCCAACCTTGTCGAGACGGTGAAGGGCTACGCCACGCACGAGCGCGGCACGCTGGACGCTGTGACACAGGCGCGCGCCGCCGCCGCGGGCGCTCGCACGGTTGATGAAAAGGTGCAGGCCGAGAACATGCTGACGGCGACGCTGGGGCGCCTGTTCGCTGTGTCCGAGGCCTATCCCGACCTGAAGGCCAACACCAACTTCCAGCAGTTGCAGATGGACCTGTCGGACATTGAGAACAAGCTGGCCGCCGCGCGTCGCTTCTTCAACAACGCCGTCAGCGAGTTCAACGCTGTTCGCCGCCAGTTCCCGACCGTCCTGTTCGCCGGGATGTTCGGCTTCGGCGCCGACAAGCCTTTCTTCGACGTGGGCGAGAGCGAGCGCGCCGGCCTGAACGCCGCGCCGCCGACGGTGAAGTTCTAAGCCCCAATGGCGGTTTTCGGTCAGGCCGTCGGCCTCAAGACCCATATCTGGCGGAACAACGCCCGGTCAGCGATCCTGCTGGCCGGGTTCCCGGTGCTGCTGGTCGGCATATTGTTCGGCGTTCAGGTGCTGATGATGGGGTTCGGCCTGCTGCCCAACTCGGGCGGGGATTTGGGGCAGGATTTGGCGCTGGCAGCTTCGATGCTGGGCTGGACCGTCCCCTTCGCCGCCATCGCTGCGGCGATCTGGTTCGTCATCGCCTATTTCGGCAACCAGATGATGATCGACGTCATGACGGGCGCGCGAAAGGTCGAGCGTCGGGTCGAGCCTGAACTCTACAACCTGCTGGAGAATCTGGCGATCTCGCGGGGGATGAAGACGCCCGCCCTGCGCATCATCGAGAGCCCGTCGCTGAACGCCTATGCGTCGGGCCTGCATGAGGGCAACTATAGCGTCACCGTCACGCGCGGCCTGATGCAGACCCTGAGCCGGGATGAGATGGAGTGCGTCCTGGCGCACGAACTGACGCACGTCATCAACAAGGACGTGCGGACCATGGTGATCGCCTCGATCTTTGCCGGCATCATCAGCGTGATCGCCGAACTGGTGTTCCGCAGCCTGTTCTACATGCGCGGCGGACGCGGGCGGGACAACAAGAACGCCATGCCGCTGATCCTGATCGGTCTGGCCATCGGGGTGATCGGCTTTGGGCTGGCCGCCGTCATCCGCATGACGCTGTCACGGACGCGCGAATATGTGGCCGACGCCGGGGCGGTGGAACTGACCAAGAACCCGGACGCCATGATCTCGGCGCTGAGAAAGGTGTCGGGCCAGTCGAAGATCGAGGCGCCGGACGAACTGCGCGGCATGTTCCTGGACAACACGGCCGAGAAGACGGGTTTTTCGGGCCTGTTCGCGACGCACCCGCCGATTGAGAAACGCATCGCGGCGCTGGTGCAGTTCGCTGGCGGCCGTGATGACGGCCCCTGGGGCGGGGTGTCCCAAGCCACGGGCACGGCGGTGCCGACGACGTAATTCCTTCTCTCCTTGTGGGAGAGGGGCCTTACAGCCGCTCCCAGCCCCAGGGGCGCAGAGCCTCCAGCGGGCGGAACTCGGCCTTGTAGTCCATCTTGGGCGAACCTTGGACCCAGTAGCCGAGGTAGACATAGGGCAGTTCCACCGTCTCGGCCTGTTGCAGGTGGTCCAGGATAGCAAAGCGGCCCAGACTGCGGCGCTCCATATCCGGGTCGAAGAAGCTGTAGACCATGGACAGCCCGTCATGCAGCAGGTCGGTCAGGCAGACGCCGACCAGACGGCCGGGCCCGTCGTCTTCGCTGGGCAGGCGGTATTCGATCAGATGGGTGCGAACAGCGGTGTCCTCGACCATGGAGACATAGTCGGACCAGCTCATGTCGCTCATTCCGCCCCCGGGGTGGCGGGTGTTCAGATAGCGTTGCAGCAGGTCGAACTGCTCCATCGTCGCCTCGGCCTCGACTAGGTCGCGCGACAGGTCGGCGTTGCGGGCAAGGATGCGGCGGCGTGAACGGGACATCTCAAACTCAGCCACCGGAATCCGCACCGAGACGCAGGCCGCGCAGGCCTCGCACGCCGGGCGATAGGCGATGTTCTGGCTGCGGCGGAACCCGGCCTGGGTCAGGGCGTCGTTGACGTCGGCGCCGTCGCTGAACGGCAGGTTGGCGAAGACCTTCCGCTCGAACTTGCCCGGCAGGTAAGGGCAGGGGGCGCTGGCCGTCATGAAGAATCGGAGCTGGCGCGAGAAGAAGTGCTGCGTCACGGCTGTCGCTCCGTGATGGTGTCAGCGCCCGCACAGGGGCTGGATGGGTACGCGCGGCTCATGTCCTGATTTGGCGCGCAACCAGCCGTTTTCGCAAGCCTTCTTCGCGCGGCGGGCTTATCGCCGCGCTTCCTCACAGGCTGGTGTCCGTGGGCAGGACCGGCGCCTCGCGCAGCAGGACGATGGCGATGCGGCGGTTGCCCGCCAGCGACGGATCGTCCGGATACAGCGGATCGGACCCCGCCTTGCCCGCGACGGAATAGACCCGGTCGGCGTTCACGCCCGCACCCTGCAGCGTCAGGCGCGAGGCGTCGGCGCGGGCCGAGGACAGGGGCCAGTCGCCGGGGCTGCTGGCGCGGCTGGAGCCGGCGACGGCGCTGGTATGGCCGGTGATGGAGATGCGGTTGGGCAGTTGGTTGATGACCTTTGCCACGGCACGCAGCAACAGTTGGGCGCGCGGGTTGGGGCGGGCCGAGCCGTTCTCGAACATCGAGCGGCCTTCCTGGTCGACCAGCTGGATGCGCAGGCCTTCGGGCGTCTGATCGATGATCAGCTGTTTCGACAGTTCGGCCAGTTCCGGCATGGACTGCATGGCCTGACGCAGGGATTCGGCGGCGCTGGCGAAGTCGGCGGCCTCGCGCCGGGCGATTTCGGCGCGCAGGGCGGCCTCGCTGGCCGAGGCCAGGTTGGAGTTCTGGCCTGCGTCCTGGGGGGCGTCGGGCGCGGCCGGGGCCAGTTGTTCGATGACGGCGTTGGAGCCGGCGCCCTTGGCTCCTTCGGAATCGCCCAGCGACGTGCCGCCAAGAATGCCGCCTGAGCCCGAGGTGGAGGCGGATACGCTGGCCGGGGCGAAGTATTCGGCGATGCCGCGTTTCTGTTCCGGGTCAGTCGTGTTGATCAGCCACATCAGCAGGAAGAAGGCCATCATGGCGGTGACGAAATCGGCATAGGCCACCTTCCACGCGCCGCCGTGGTGTCCGCCGCCGGAAACCTTTTTCACCTTCTTGATCAGGATCGGGCGATCATTCAGCGCCATGGGGCGGGGTCCGTCTTAACCGTGTTCGTTCGCCTTACATCCCATGCGGGGCTTAAGAAGCGGTTGCACGTGATGCAGCGCCCTTGTGCCCTTGCCGATGCGGGCCGCACGGCCTAGCTGAGGGCCATGTCCGACGCGTCCGCTTTTCCCGCCGCCGAATTCGATCCTCGCGCCTATCGCCGGGCGCTGGGCGGGTTTGCGACGGGGGTATGTGTGGTCACGGCCCATACGGTCGACGGGCCGATGGGGATCACGGTGAACAGCTTCACCTCCGTCTCGCTGGACCCGCCGCTGGTGCTGTGGTGCATGGACATCAAGTCCGACCGACATGACGCCTTCGCCGGGGCCGAGCGCTTCGCCGTTCATATGCTGCCGGTCGAGGACAAGGCCATGTCCGACCGTTTCGCCTGGGGGGTGTGCCGTCTGTCGGACGATGAGTTCGCGGTTGATGATCCCGAGCCGCCGCGCCTTCTGAACGCGGTGACGCGCTTGACCTGTCAGACCCATGACCGCATCGTCATGGGCGATCACCTGGTCATTGTCGGCCGGGTCGAGGCGTTCGACACGCGGCCGGGCGACGCTCTGACCTATTTCCGAGGCAAGTACGGCAAGGCGGTCGATCCGACCGCTTGATTCTGGATAAAGGCTTAGCCCATCATCCGCGCGGCTTGAGGCGCGAAATAGCTGATGACGCCGGACGCCCCCGCGCGCTTGAAAGCGTGCAGGCTTTCAAGGATGGCGCGGTCCGGGTCCAGCCAGCCGTTGGCGAAGGCGGCCTGCATCATCGCGTACTCGCCGGACACCTGATAGGCGAAGGTCGGAACCTTGAACGTCTGCGACACCAACTGGACGATATCCAGATAGGGCAGGCCCGGCTTGACGATCAGGGCGTCGGCGCCTTCCGACAGGTCCATCGCCACTTCGCGCAGGGCCTCCTCGGCGTTGGCGAAGTCCATCTGATAGGTCTTCTTGTCGCCGGTCAGCGACTTGGACGAACCGACCGCGTCGCGATACGGGCCATAGAAGGCCGAGGCGTATTTGGCCGCATAGCTGATGATCAGGGTGTCGCTCAGGCCGTTGGCCTCCAGCGCCTCGCGGATGGCCTGAACACGGCCGTCCATCATGTCGGACGGCGCCACGGCGTCGGCGCCTGCGTGGGCGTGGATGAAGGCCTGTTCGGCCAGTCGCTCCAGCGTCGGGTCATTGACGATACGGCCGTTCTCCAGAACGCCGTCGTGGCCGTGGTCGGTGTAGCAGTCCAGCGCCACGTCGGTCATGACGCCGATCTCGGGCGCGGCGTCCTTGATGGCGCGGATGCAGTCGGGGATCAGGCCGTCCGGGTCGGTGGCGGCGGTGGCGACATTATCCTTCAGCCCGTCGTTCACATTGGGGAAGAGGGCGACCATCGGAATGCCCAGATCGCGCGCCTCGACGGCGGCCTTGGCGGCCTCCCTGGGCGACAGGCGGAAGACGCCCGGCATGGAGGCGACCGGCTGGCGGTCTTCCGGGCCGTCATGGACGATCAGCGGCCAGATCAGATCGGCGGGCGTCAGCGTCGTCTCGGCGACCAGACGGCGCACCCACGGCTGCGAACGCAGGCGGCGAGGGCGGGCGTAGGGGAAGGCGGCGGGCTGGAAGGGGATGGTCATGATGCGCGGCTTAAAACAAAGCGCGGGGAGAGGCAAAAGACGAACTGTCCAAGCGGGCGAACACCCTTTCTCCCCGCTCATCCCGGCGGACGCCGGGACCCAGTGAAAGCCACGCGCGCATCGCTGACATTGGGGGCGCCATGGCATGAACTTGAATGGGTAGGTTTGAAGCCAAAGTACTGGATCCCGGCGTCCGCCGGGATGAGCGGAAATCTAGGTGGGAGCCGACAGCAAGGTGACGCGCGCGCCGCCAGCCGTTAGAAGCGCCCCGAACGCCCCGTCAGAGGGCAGGCTGTAATGCGGGAGCTTTCATGAACTTCGCCCTCACCGACGATCAACGCGCCATTCAGGACGCGGCCCGCGCCTTCGCCGAGGCCGAGCTGGCCCCGCACTCGGCCCGCTGGGACGAGGACAAGCATTTCCCGGTCGACGTGCTGAAGGCTGCCGCCGAGATGGGTTTCGCCGGCATTTATACGGGCGAGGAACACGGCGGCATGGGTCTGGGCCGGGTCGAGGCGGCGGTGATCTTTGAAGAACTGTCGCGCGGCGACGTGGCGACGGCGGCCTTCATCTCGATCCACAACATGGCGACGTGGATGATCGACAGCTTCGGCTCGGACGAGCTGCGGACGCGCTTCGTGCCGTCGCTGGTCGGGATGGAGAAGATCGCCAGCTACTGCCTGACTGAGCCCGGCTCGGGCTCGGACGCGGCGGCGCTGCGGACGACGGCGGTGCGCGATGGCGACCACTATGTGCTGAACGGCGCCAAGGCCTTCATTTCCGGCGCCGGGACGTCGGACGTCTATGTCGTCATGGTCCGCACGGGCGGCGAGGGCCCTAAGGGCATCTCGACCCTCGTGGTCGAGGCGGGGACGCCGGGCCTGTCTTTCGGCGCCAATGAGAAGAAGATGGGCTGGAACGCCCAGCCGACCGCCGTGGTCAGCTTCGACGACTGCCGGGTGCCGGTCGCCAATCTGGTGGGCGAGGAAGGCGCGGGTTTCAAATACGCCATGGCCGGTCTGGACGGCGGGCGCCTCAACATCGCCGCCTGCTCGCTGGGCGGGGCGCGTCTGGCGCTGGAGACGGCGCAAGAATACGTCGCCGGCCGCAAGCAGTTCGGTCAGGCCATCGGCCAGTTCCAGAACACCCAGTTCGAGCTGGCGGACATGGCCACGGATCTTGAGGCCGCCCGTCTGATGGTGCTTCGCGGCGCCTGGGCCATCGACACCGGCCACGCCGAAAAGACCAAGTGGTGCGCCATGGCCAAGCGCCTGACGACCGACGCCTGCTTCCAGATCGCCGATCAGGCGCTGCAGCTGCACGGCGGCTACGGCTATCTGAAGGACTATCCGCTGGAGCGGATCGTGCGCGACCTGCGCGTTCACCGCATTCTGGAAGGCACGAACGAGATCATGCGGGTGATCATCGCGCGGGAGCTGGCGAAATGAGCGAACTCGAAGTCATCACCCGTATCGAGAACGGCATCGGCCGCATCACCCTGAACCGGCCCAAGGCGATCCACGCCCTGAACCGGGCGATGTGCGAGGCGATGATCGAGGCGCTGCTGGCCTGGCGCGCGGACGACGCGGTTCAGTCGGTGCTGATCGACCACGCGGGCGAGCGCGGCTTCTGCGCCGGGGGCGACATCCGCATGATCGCCGAGAGCGGGGCGGGGGACGCGTCAGAAGCCAAGGCCTTCTTCAAGGCCGAGTATCAACTCAACCATCTGATGTTCGTCTATCCCAAGCCGATCACGGCGGTGGTGGACGGCATCGTCATGGGCGGCGGCGTGGGCATCAGCGAACCCGCCGACATCCGCATCGCCACCGAGCGCACCACCTACGCCATGCCTGAAACCGGCATCGGCCTGTTCCCCGACGTGGGCGGCGGCTGGTTCCTGCCGCGCCTGCCGGGCCAGACGGGAGTCTGGCTGGCCCTGACCGGCGCGCGGCTGAAGGCGGCGGATACGGTGGCCTTGGGCATTCACACTCATTACGTGCCGAGCGAGGCTATCGAGGGCCTGAAGGCCGATCTGCTGGCCGCGCCTGCCGATCCCAAGGCGGTCGCCCACCGCGTCGCCGGGGACGCTGGGCCTTCGCCGCTGGCGCCGCACCGCGAGGCCATTGACCGCCTGTTCGCCTTCGACACGGTCGAGGAGATCGTCGCCGCCCTTCAGGCCGACGGTTCGGAGTGGGCGTTGAAGCAACTGGACATCCTGAAAACCAAGTCGCCGCAGTCGCTGAAGGTCTCGCTGCGCCAGATCCGCACGGGGGCGACCCTGACCGACTTCGCCGACAACATGGCGATGGAATATGCGCTGGGCGGGCGCGTGGTGCAGACCCATGATTTCCAGGAGGGCGTCCGCGCCGTCATCGTCGACAAAGACAATGCGCCGAAGTGGTCGCCGGCCGAGCTTTCTTCGGTTTCCGACGCCCAGATCGAGGCCTTGTTCGCACCCTTGCCCGAGGGTGAGGCATGGAAACCGCTGATCGGGTAATTTTCTGCAAGGTTTGTTGTTCCAGATCGCTGAAAAGCCTATCTTGGCGGCATGAGTAAGCGCTGGACCCCCGAATCCTGGAGAAACAAGCCCGTTCTGCATATGCCGACGGACTATCCGGACGCCGCCGAACTGGCGCGCGTCGAAGACGAGCTGCGCGCGATGCCGCCCCTTGTCTTTGCGGGCGAGGCGCGCAAGCTCACCAGCCACCTGGCGCAGGTCGAGGCGGGCGACGCCTTCCTGCTGCAGGGCGGCGACTGCGCCGAGAGCTTCAAGGAGTTCTCGACCGACAACATCCGCGACACCTTCCGCCTGATCCTGCAGATGGCGGTGGTCCTGACCTTCGCCGGTCGCAAGCCGGTGGTGAAGGTGGGCCGTATCGCCGGTCAGTTCGCCAAGCCGCGCTCGTCGCCGGTTGAGGAGATCGGCGGGGTCGAGCTGCCGTCCTATCGCGGCGACATCATCAACGGCATGGGCTTCACCCCGGAAGAGCGCACGCCCGATCCGCAGCGCCTGATCCGCGCCTATAACCAGTCGGCCTCGACGTTGAACCTGCTGCGCGCCTTTGCGGGCGGGGGGTATGCGGACCTCTACAACATCCACCGCTGGACGCTGGGCTTCGCCGACGACGGCGCGGGCGCGGCTTACCGCGAGCTGGCCGACAAGATCACCGAGGCCCTGGCCTTCATGGAGGCGGTCGGCGTCACGCCCGAGACGCATCCCGACCTGTCGCGCGTCGAGGTCTTCACCAGCCACGAAGCCCTGCTGCTGAACGTCGAGAGCGCCCTGACGCGCCTGGACGGCTCGACCGGCGAATGGTTCGACACCTCGGCCCACATGCTGTGGATCGGCGAGCGCACCCGCCAACTGGACGGCGCCCACATCGAGTTCATGCGCGGCATCTCCAACCCCATCGGGGTCAAGTGCGGGCCGACCATGACGGCGGACGACCTGCTGCCGCTGATCGACGCCCTGAACCCGAACAACATCCCCGGCCGTCTGACGCTGATCGGCCGCTTCGGTCACGACAAGGCGGGCGACCGTCTGCCGGGCCTGATGCGGGCGGTGAAGGCGGCGGGCAAGCGCGTCATCTGGTCGATCGACCCGATGCACGGCAATACGCTGAAGGCCGGCAACGGCTACAAGACCCGTCCGTTCGATCGCGTCATGGGCGAGGTCCGCACCTTCATCGACGTGGCCGAGGCCGAGGGCGTCCACCCCGGCGGCGTCCACCTGGAAATGACCGGCCAGAACGTCACCGAATGCATCGGCGGCGCTCAGGCGGTGACCGAAGACGACCTGTCGAGCCGTTATCACACCCACTGCGACCCGCGCCTGAACGCGGATCAGGCGCTGGAGCTGGCCTTCCTGGTCGCCGAGCGCCTCAAGGCCGGGCGGCAGGCCCGGTCCGAGGCCGCATGACGTCAGACGACGAAACGCCCGGCCGCGTCGCCTATCAGGGCGCGCCGGGCGCCTTCAGCCACGAAGCCTGCCTGGACCTGCGCCCGTGGGACGAAGCGGTCGGCTTCGAGACCTTTCAGGGGGCGATCGACGCTGTCTTGACCGGCGACTGCCACTGCGCCCTGATCCCGGTCGAGAACTCGACCGTGGGCGTGGTCGAGCCCGCCGCTACGCTTGTTCGAGAGGCGGGACTGGTGGCGGTCAGCGACGCCTGGCGGCCGATCCGGCTGGCCCTGCTGGGCGTGCCCGAGGCGCGGCTGTCGGACGTGAAGACGGCCGAGAGCCACCCTGTGGCCCTGCAACAGTGCTCCAAGGCGCTGAAAGAGATGGCGATCGCGTCCGTCGAGGTGTTCGACACCGGGGGCGCGGCCGCTGCGGTGGCCGAGGCGGGCGACGTCTCGCGCGCCGCCGTCGCGCCCGCTCGCGCGGCTGAGGTCTATGGCCTGTCGGTTCTGCGCAACGATCTGCAGGATTTCAGCGACAACCGCACACGGTTTGTTCTCTTTACGGCTCCTGAGGCTTGACCGCGCATAAAATTTGCTGTTGTAAGGCCCGGTCGGATCAACCCTGATCCAGAAACCGGACCGGATTCATGTCCTCGCTGCGCGCACAAATGACCCTTGAAACCACCTCGCGCGCGGTGGCCGGCTTTTATTTTGGCTACGGCTATTACGGCTTTCGATACGCCGGCTGAGGCGTCGGGCTTCTAACCAAACCCTGACTGTCTCGCTGGCGACCGCTTCTCCCCAAGCGGCCAGTACGCGCGTTCACGCCTGACCTTCTGTCGGCGGGACGCGACCTCCCCATCGAAATCCCATGCTGAAAGCCATCTCCCATGTCGCAATCCGCCATCCAGCAAGTCTGGCCCGCCGAATCCGCTGAACTGAGCGCCGAACAGAAGGCGCTGGCCGCCCTGCGCGCCGAAATCGACAGCCTGGACGATCAGATCCTCGAGCTGTTCGAGCGCCGCCTGTCCGTCGCCGCCCAGGTGGGCAAGGCCAAGGACGCGCCGACCGGCCCCCACACCAAGCTGCGCCCCGATCGCGAGCAGGCCGTTCAGGCCCGCATCCTGAAGCAGTGCGAACCCGAAAACCGCGAAGCCGTCGAACACCTGTGGCGCGAGATCGTCGGCTGGGGTCTGGCGCGTCAGGGCCGTCTGCAGGTCCAAGTCTGGGCGCCGATCGATCCGTCCAAGGCCGTGGACGGCGCCCGCCTTCGTTTCGGCGCCGCCGCCGACATCAAGCTGGTCCTCGATCCGCAGGCGGCCCTGGCCCATGCGGCCGAGGGCAAGGGCGTGGCGGTCCTGTCCATCAGCGGCGATGATCCCTGGTGGATCGGCCTGCGTCGCGAGTGGTCGATGCTCAGCGTGTTCGACGGTTACGGCGGCGAGACGCCGACGTCTCTGGCCGTTGGCAAGATTGATCCGCCGGCCCTGCCCAAGGGCCGCCGCGTGGTGGTCACGGCGGGCGGCGATGCGGGCGACGGCTCGGGCGCGCGTCGCTGGGGCCTGAACACGCACCACGGCTGGACCTTGGCTCTGACCGACGCCGACGTGGCGCCGGGCGAGGTCGAGGGCGGCGTCGGCGCCATCGGCTGAATCGGCGCGTTAACTCCGTCTCAAAGCAGGGCGGGCGAGGGTGGCGTTATGATCCAGCCCGTCCTGCATCGACTGCCGCTTGCCGTCGCCCTTTCGGCGGCCGCCCTGGTGCTGGCGAGTTGCGGCGTGAACGAGCGCGATCCGCACCGTTTCGAGGCTCTGGCGCAGTCTGTCGCCGCCATCCCGGTATCGGCTGAAGCGGAGGGTCAGGCGGCGTCGGGAGCTGCATCCTCCACTCCGCGTCAGCGTGCAGCGCCGCTGAAGGTCGAGCTGATGACCCCGCACGAGCTGTGGGACGCGCGCGAAGGTCTGGTCGCCAAGGAAGGTCTGGGCAAGGTTCGTCGGACCTCTGCGGCCGCGCCCGCCGCAAGCGCCTATCCTGATTTCGAGGCCCCTGCGCCTGCCGTCCCGGCGGAACGACCATCGACGCCGACGGCGCGCCATGTGCAGCTCGGCGCCTTTTCCAGCGAGGAGGGCGCCCGGGCGGCGTGGTCGCGCCTGAGCCGCAGCACGGGCGGGGCGGCCCTGTCGGGGCTTCAGCCTGCCTATGAGGCGGTCGAGGTCGGCGGGCGCCGTCTGGTCCGGCTGAAGGTCGCCGCTACGGCTGAACAGGCGCAGATTCTGTGCCGCGATCTGGCGGCGTCGGACCCCTGGTGTGCGCGCTCCGGCGGCGCGGCGGCCTGATCGTCCACAGGCTCAGCTTAAGGTTTCGTTGACGATTGGCTCTCGCGGCCCGATCCTGCGCGGCATGGGCGGGCTGCGGACAGAGATGAGTCGCGCCTGCTGATCACAGTGGGATTTCACATGGCGCAGCCTCAGGTCATCGTCATCGGCAATGAAAAGGGCGGGGCGGGCAAGTCCACCCTGGCCATTCACATCGCCACCGGCCTTCTTCATGCCGGTCGCAAGGTCGCCATCATCGACCTGGACCTGCGCCAGCGCTCGCTGGAGCGTTTCTTCGCCAACCGCGCCGCCTGGACCAAGGCCAACGGCCATGTGCTGCCGCTGCCCATCGTTCCCGACATGGGCGACGGCAAGGTGCTGCATAAGGCGGATGAGGCCGAGCAGTTGTCGCGTTTCGAGGCGGCGTTCAGCTACGCCAAGTCGTCGGCGGATGTCATCCTGATCGATACGCCGGGCGGGGATACGCCGCTGTCGCGCGCCGCGCATGGCCGGGCTGATCAGATCGTCACTCCGATGAACGACAGCTTCGTCGACTTCGACCTGCTGGGCGAGGTGGACCCGGTGACGCTGGATCTGATCCGCCCCTCGATCTATTCGGAAAGCGTCTGGGAGGCGCGCAAGCACCGCGCCATCACCGAGGGCCGCCAGGTGACGATCGACTGGATCGTGGTCACCAACCGTCTGGCCGTGGCCGAGGCCCGCAACCGTCGCCGTCTGGCCTCGCGCATGGCCAAGCTGGCCAAACGGGTCGGCTTCCGCGTCGGGCCGGGTCTGCGCGACCGGGTCATCTATCGCGAACTCTTCCCCTTCGGCCTGACGGTGGCGGACCTGTCGAACGATATCCGCCCGGTGTCGGTGTCGCTGGCCCACGTGGCAGCGCGGCAGGAAATGCGCAATCTGATGCAGGCGCTGGGGCTGGACGACGCCATCGCGGCGATGGACGCGGCGGCCTGACTGCTTCATGGGCCGATAGAGCTTTATGGGATTGATCTGGCTGGGTCTGGCCGCCGTGGCCCTGTGGGCTCTGGTGCGGCTGGGCCGTCAGACCGAGCGCGCCCGGCGCGGTCACTGGCGCATCTCGGCGACGATACTGAGCGCGGCCCTGTTGGCCGGGGCGGTGCTGGCGGCGGCGCGCGGGGCGTGGCTGATCGGCGGCGGCATGGCGCTGGCCGGGGTCTGGCTGGCTGTGCAGTCGCGCGTCCGGCTCGCGGTGCCGAAGGTTCAGCCCTCAGAGCGGATGAGCGAAGCCGAGGCGCGGGCGATCCTGGGCGTAACGGCCGGGGCCGACGCGCAGACGGTGCAGGCCGCCTGGCGCCGCCTGATGGCGCGCGCCCATCCCGATCAGGGCGGGACCGAAGGCCTGGCCGCCCGCGTCAATGCAGCGCGTGATCGCCTGCTGAAGGGGTAGAGGCCCGGCGGTCAGAAGCCGAGTTCGGCCTCGCCGCGCAGAATGGCCTCGGCCTGTAGGGTGTGCTTGGCCCCCGCGCGGTCGTGTACGATCAACGGCGGCAGAAGGCGCAGCGGCGCCTTGCCCGTCTTGATGGCCTGAACCAGCACCCGTTTGGCGGGCTGATCGACGTAAGGCTGGATCGGGCGAATGGCGAACGAACCGGCCTTGGGCGCGAGCAGGGCAAGGATGTCGGCCAGCCGGTCGGCGCGGTGAATGATGACGATGCGTCCGCCCTCGCGCACCGCCTTCAGCAAAAAGCCGGTCCAGGCCGACAGGCCGTCGTCGGCCATCCAGGCGCCGCGCTTGCCCTCGGCGGGGGCGCGCAGGGCGCCGGGATCGTCGAAGAAGGGCGGATTGCTGATCGCCCAGTCGAACGGCGGCAGGTCCAGGGCGCGGAAGGCGTGGGCCACGTCGCCGTCCAATATGGTCGTGCGCGAGGCGGCCTGATTCAACTCTGCGTTCTGTCGGGCCAGGGCGGCGGCGGCGGCGTCGCGCTCCAGTCCGGTCAGCTGGGCCTCGGGCCGTCGCGCCGCGATCTGCATCAGCACCGCCCCGGCGCCGCAGCCGGCCTCGATCACCCGTTCGCCCGGTCGGGCGCCGACGGCGGCGGCCAGCAGAGCCGCGTCCAGACCGGCGCGATAGCCGCGCGCAGGCTGGCGCAGGCGTATGCGTCCGCCCAGCAGAGCGGATTCCGCAACATCGGCGGCGGTTGTAAGGGATGACTCGGCTTGACCCATCATGACGCCGCCACCATTGTGCGCCGCGTCGCGTCCGGGCAAGCGGATGCGTGTGAATTTCGGGCGAATCTCCCCCTTCGCCCCTGTGCTGAAAGAGATTTTCGTGGACGCAGCTCTCGCCGTCGCCTCCCGGCCCAAGGGCGATGTAGACGCCCTGGTTCGTCTGGCCAAGGACGACATGGCGGCGGTCGACGCCCTGATCATCGCGCGGATGCAGTCCGATGTGCCGGTGATCCCCCTGCTGGCCGAGCATCTGGTCTCGGCGGGCGGCAAGCGTCTGCGTCCCCTGCTGACGGTCGCTGCGGCGCGCGCGGCGGGCCAGACCGGCGACATCGAAGGCCCCAAGAAACTGGCCGCCTCGGTCGAGTTCATCCACACCGCCACCCTGCTGCATGACGACATCGTCGACGGCTCGGAAATGCGCCGGGGCAAGGTCGCGGCGCACCTGATTTGGGGCGCGGCCTCTTCGGTGCTGGTGGGCGACTTCCTGTTCGCGCGCGCGTTCGAGCTGATGGTCGAGACGGATTCGCTGCGTGCGCTCGGCATTCTGGCGCGGGCCTCGGCCGTGATCGCCGAGGGCGAAGTGCTGCAACTGACGCGCGCCCATGACCTGAATCTGGACCTAGACACCTATCTGCAGATCATCCGCGCCAAGACGGCCGAGCTGTTCGCCGCCGCCGCCGAGTCCGGCGCGGTCGGAGCGGGCGCCACGGATGAACAGGTCGCGGCCCTGCGTGACTACGGCATGGGTCTGGGCATCGCCTTCCAGTTGGCGGACGACGCCCTGGATTACGGCGGCGCGACCGAGACGCTGGGCAAGAACGCCGGCGACGACTTCAACGAGGGCAAGGCGACCCTGCCGCTGTTGCTGGCTGTTCAGCGGACCAAGGGAACCGAGGACCTGTTCTGGGACCGCGTCATCACCAAGGGCGACCGCAAGCCCGAGGATTTCGAGCGGGCGCGCCAGTTGATCGTCAGCAGCGGCGCCGTCGAAGCCACCCTGGATACGGCGACTGAATACGCCGACCGGGCCAAGGCCGCCTTGCAGGCGCTGCCCGCCGGGCCGTGGCGCTCGGCACTGGAGTCCCTGGCCGACTTCGCTGTCAGCCGGGCGACCTGATGCTGGCGGCGCTTCTTGTCGCCGGGCAACTGGGCGCGCAACAGCCGCCAAGTTTTACATTGAGGCCAGAGCCGGGCGACGCCCTGAGCGCGCAGCTGTTTCGTCTGGAGTCGGGCGATCCGGGCGGTCAGGCACGCGCTCTTCTGGGCGAGGACATGACGCGGGATGACGCGGCGCTGGCCGTGCGTTCCGTGCCGCCGTTGATCATGCTGTATCGCGAGGGAAGCCTGCCCGACGGCCCGATCGTGCTTTACGCAGGGCCCGAGGTTGAGGGTGAGCCGGACGCCGCCTGTCGCCTGTCACGCATTCCCGGCGGGGTGGTCGACAACTCGCGTCGCGCCATCGTCTGGTGCAGCGAGTTCATCCTGAAAACGGCGCCGACGTTGAACATTCCGCCGGCGCCGGTTCACTGAGAGCTTATTTCAGGCTGGCGCAGAAGCGCTGGATGCGGGTGCAGCCTTCTTCCAGCACCGCTTCCGACGTGGCGTAGCTGATGCGGAAATAGGGGCTGAGGCCGAAGGCCGCGCCCTGGACCACGGCCACGCCCTCGGCGTTCAGCAGCTCGGCGGTGAAGGTCTCGTCATTGTCGATGACCACGCCCGAAGGCGTCGTCTTGCCGATCAACTGCTCGATCGACGGATAGACGTAGAAGGCGCCTTCCGGCTTCGGACAACGAATGCCGTCGGCCTGATTCAGCATGGAGACGACCAGGTCGCGACGCTTCTCGAAGGCGGCGGCGCGCTCAGCCAGGAAGTCCTGCGGGCCGTTCAGGGCCTCGACAGCGGCCCACTGGCTGATGGAGGAGGGGTTGGAGGTCGTCTGGCTGGCGACCTTGCGCATCAGGTCGATCAGGGGCTTGGGGCCGCCTGCATAGCCGATGCGCCAGCCGGTCATGGCATAGGCCTTGGACACCCCGTTGCAGGTCAGGGTGCGGTCATACAGGTCCGGCGCGACCTGGGCGATGGTGACATAGTCGAAGTCGCCATAGACGAGGTGCTCATACATGTCGTCGGTCAGGATCCAGACCTGCGGATGCTTGCGCAGCACCTCGGCCAGGGCTTCCAGCTCAGCCCGGGTATAGGCGGCGCCGGTTGGGTTCGACGGGGAGTTGAGGATCAGCCACTTGGTCCTGGGCGTGATGGCCGCGTCCAGCACTTCGGGGCGCAGCTTGAAACCGTCGGCTTCCTCGCCGACCACGGTGACGGGCTCGCCGCCGGCCAGCAGCACCATGTCCGGGTAGGACACCCAGTAGGGCGCGGGCACGATCACCTCGTCGCCCGGATTCAGGGTGGCGACGAAGGCGTTGTAGATCACCGGCTTGCCGCCCGAGGCGACGTGGATCTGGTTGGTCTCGTAGGTCAGGTCGTTTTCGCGGGCGAACTTGGCGACGATCGCCGCCTTCAGTTCGGGCATGCCGTCGGCGTCGGTGTATTTCGTCTCGCCGCGCTTGATGGCTTCGATGGCCGCCGCCTTGACGTTGTCGGGCGTGTCGAAGTCCGGCTCGCCGGCGCCCAGGCCGATCACGTCGCGACCCTGACGTTTCAGCTCGCGCGCCTGGGCGGTCACGGCCAGGGTGGCCGAAGGCTTGACGCGGGCGAGGGAGGCGGACTGAAGGCTGGACATGGCTATCCTGTCTGGAGGATGTGAAGAGAGCCGGGGAGGCGAAGGCTTGATACGCAACCCCGCAGGGCCGCACAACGTTTGTGCGCGTCGCGGACGATCAAAAGGCGATTTGGGCGAAATCTATGCGGCGGGTCGTCGATTTTCTGCTGAATATGGAGGCCAGACGGTGGCGCACCCTGGCCGTGACCCTGCTGCTGCTGGCGGGAATCATCGCCCTGTTCGCTCTGGGCAAGACGCAGTTGGCGCTGGGGGCTGAGGATCGGCTGGAGCACTGGCTGGCGGGGTATCGCGCCGGGCCGTGGGGACTGGCGGCGGCGGTTGTTGTTTTCACCCTGTCGGCCTTCATCGGCGTGCCGCAGTTCCTGTTGATCGCCGCCTGCGTGGTGGCGTTCGGGCCGTGGTTCGGATTTCTCTATAGCTGGATCGCCACCATCGCCTCGGCGGCCGTGACCTATTGGCTGGGGCGCGGGCCGACCGCGCGGACGCTGGAGCGGTACGGCGGCGGGACGGTTGAGCGCATCCGCAGGTTCGTCGGCCGCAACGCCTTTTCGGCCAGCTTCATCATCCGCAATGTCCCGTCGGCGCCCTTCATCGTCGTGAACATGGCCTTCGGCGCCGTGCGCGCCTCATTCCCGGCCTATCTGGCGGGATGCGCGCTGGGCGTCCTGCCCAAGACGGCGCTGGTCGCCTTCTTCGGCGGATCCTTCATGGCGGCGGTCAGCGGCGACGGCGTCTGGACCTCGGTGATCCTTGCGGCGGTCGCCGCCGTCTGGCTTGTATTGATGCTGGCGGTGCGCGAGTGGGTGAAGCGCCGTGAGGCTGCGCGCGGCCTGTCAGTCGATTGATCGGAGAACGACCATGCTGAAGCTTTATTACTCCCCCGGCGCCTGCGCCATCGCCTCGCACATCGGTCTGGAAGAGGCGGGCGCGGATTATGAGATCGAGAAGATCGACCTGCGCGCCGGTCAGCAGCGGACGCCGGAATATCTGGCGATCAATCCGGCGGGCGTGACCCCGGCGCTTCAGACCTCCGAGGGCGTGATCACCCAGAACGCGGCCATCCTGGCCTATGTGGCGCAGACGCATCCGCAGGCCGGACTGGCCGATCTGAAAGACCCGTTCGAGTTCGCGCGGATGCAGGCCGTCAACGGCTGGCTGGCCTCGTCGCTGCATCCGGCCATCGGCAAGACGCTGTTCTCACGACCGGCGCTGGAAGGCGAGGCGAAGGAGGAGGCCGTGAAGATTGCGCTGGAGAAGTACGATCTGGCCGAGAACCATGTGCTGACCGGCCCCTGGGTCATGGGCGAAGATTATTCGATGGCGGACGGCTATCTGATGGTCTTCACGCGCTGGGCGCGTCAGGCGGGGCTGCTGGACAAGACCCGGTTCGCCAGGCTGAACGACCATCTTGACCGGGTGCAGGCGCGCCCGGCCGTACAGCGCGTGCTTGAGGCCGAAGGCATTCCGGCGGTCTGATCCGCGTGCGGCCCAAGCGGGGCTGGAAAGCTTGACTGGCAAGGCTTTCAAGCCTTGCCGTGACAAGCCTGTGATCGAGAAGCCATAGGCGCTTGCAATCCCCGCGGCATGAGGGCAAACGGGCCTGTAGTCGGCTCGGCGAAGACGGTCAGGACGGCTTTGCGGTTACGCGAAGCGGGGGTAGGGCGTCGCCACAGCGGACGAATGAAATTCACGCCCTTGCAGGCCCGAACTAAAGCGGTAACCGACGCCCATGCTTTCACCCCTCTTCGGCATGATTTCCAATGACATCGCGATGGATCTGGGGACGGCCAACACCCTGATCTATATGCGCGGCAAGGGGATCGTCCTGAACGAGCCGTCGGTCGTCGCCCTGCGCAACGTCGGCGGCCGCAAGATCGTCCACGCTGTCGGCCTTGAGGCCAAGCAGATGCTGGGCCGGACGCCCGGCCACATGGAAGCCATCCGCCCGATGCGCGACGGCGTCATCGCCGACTTCGAAGTCGCCGAAGAGATGATCAAGCACTTCATCCGCAAGGTTCACAACCGCAAGGGTTTCGTGAATCCGAAGATGATCGTCTGCGTCCCCTCGGGCGCCACGGCGGTTGAGCGCCGCGCCATTCACGACAGCTGCCTGAACGCCTCGGCGCGCCGTGTCGGCCTGCTGCCCGAGCCGATGGCCGCCGCGATCGGCGCCGGTCTGCCGATCCATGAGCCGACCGGCTCTATGGTCGTCGACATCGGCGGCGGCACGACCGAGGTGGCCGTGCTGTCGCTGTCGGGCGTGGTCTATTCGCGCTCGGTCCGCGTCGGCGGCGACATGATGGACGACGCCATCATCGCCTATATGCGCCGCAACCATAACCTTCTGATCGGCGAGACGACCGCCGAGCGCATCAAGAAGGACATCGGCACTGCCCGCGTCCCGGCCGACGGCGAAGGCCTGTCGATCGAGGTCAAGGGCCGCGACCTGATGCAGGGCGTGCCGCGCGAAGTGAAGATGAGCGAGCGCCAGGCGGCGGAAGCCCTGGCCGAGCCGGTGGCCCAGATCGTCGAAGCCGTGAAGGTCGCGCTGGAAGCCACGCCGCCGGAACTGGCCGCCGACATCGCCGACAAGGGCATCATGCTGACGGGCGGCGGCGCTCTGCTGCGTGGTCTGGACACCGAGATCCGCGACCACACGGGCCTGCCGGTTCAGGTGGCGGACGATCCGCTGTCGTGCGTCGCCATCGGCTGCGGCAAGGTGCTGGAGCACCCGTCGTGGATGAAGGGCGTGCTTGAGGCGTCGCTCTAACAGACTGACTGGCCGCCGGGGGCGCCGCAGACTGCTATAGGCCGCCCCCGACGGTTGTTTCACACGCGAAGGCGGGCCTCGGCCCGCTGATCCCTGAGCTCTAGCAGGAAGGGCTGGCCGTGGCGTTTCGCGACGGACCGTTCGAGAATCTGAAGGTGCCGCTGGCCTGGACGGCTGCGGTCATGGTTGTCGGCGGCATCGTCGCGGCGATCATGCTTCTGCTCGCCGATCGCCCGCCGCCGAGCGTGGATGATCTCCAGCCCGCACAGGCTGCGTTTGATACCGCCGCCGGAACGACGGGCGGGGTGTTGGCCGCTCCTGTGCGATGGACGGGCGACGCCGTCGACTTCGTCAAAGGCTATTTCTTCGCCGTCTCCGAGAACCGTCGCCTGCGCCGTGAACTGGCGGAGATGAGCGCATGGCGCGACGACGCCCTGGCGCTCAAGAACCTCAACGCACGCTATGAACAACTGCTGGGCCTGCAGACCGAACCGCCGATCGAGATGACGGCCGGGCGGGCCATTACTGATGCGCGCGGCCCCTTCGCGCGTTCGCGCCTGCTGAACGTGGGCGCCGCCAAGGGCGTGCGCGTGGGTAATCCGGTCCTGAGCGAGCACGGCCTGGTCGGCCGCATCGCGGGCGCCGCCGGCGGTTACAGCCGCATGGTTCTTCTGACCGATGTGGCTTCGCGTATTCCTGTGATGGTCGAACGCACCGACGCGCGCGCCATGCTGACCGGAGACGGCAGCCGCAGCCCGCGTCTGGACTATGTGCGTGGACAGGGCTCGGTGCAGGACGGCGACCGCATCCTGACCTCGGGCGACGGCGGCGGATTCCCGCGCGGCCTGCCGGTCGGCGTCGTGGCCAAGGGGGTCGACGGCTCCTGGCGTGTCAAGCTGTACAGCGACCGCACGGCCATCGACTATGTGCGCGTCCTGCTGTTCCAGGATTTCGGCCAGCTGGCTGATCAGAACGCGCTGAACGCACCGCCGTTGTCCAGCCTGAAGACGGCGCCGCCGCCGACCGCCGCCCAGGCCGCCGCCATTCAGGATGTGGCGACCCGCCGCGCCGCCGCCGTCAAGGCCGCCGCCGACCGTGTGCGCGCCGCCAACGCCGCCCCGCCGCCGGTTCCGGCCGCCCCGCCGCTCCCAGCCGCGACCCAGCCTGCCGCACCTGCGGCTGGAACGCCCGACGGGGGCCGCGAGTGAGACGGACGATCACCGTACGGATGGTCGGTCCGATGCAGTGGATCGGCTACCCGGCGCTGATCGCCGCAGCCGCGACCATTCTGTTCGCCATTCCGCTGCGCCTGTTCGGCCTGACCTTGCCTGAGCCGGTCTGGCCGATGGTGTTGGCCTTCGCCTGGCCGCTGATCCGGCCGTCGATGCTGGCGCCGGTCGTGCTGTTCGGTCTGGGACTGTTTCTGGACTTCTTCTGGGGCGGCAAGGCAGGGATGTGGGCGCTTAACCTGCTGCTGATCTATGGAGCCATTCTGCTGGCTTCGAAATATCTGGCGGGGCAGGCGACCATCGTCCTGTTCGCCCTCTATGTCGCCTCGACGGGGCTGGCGTTTGCGGTGGCCTATTTTGTGACGCGCGGCAGCCTTGGGAATGCGCCCAATCTGCTGGCTATCATGGGGCAGATGATCCCGACGTTGTTGCTCTTCCCTCTGGCCGGCTGGCTGATCGAGCGTTTCGACGACGCGGACGTGCGATTCCGATGAGCAGCGAACCGCATATCTTCTTTTCCGATGTGAACGAACGGCAGGGCTCCTTCCTGCGGCGCACCATGCTGATGGGCGGGGCGACGGCGCTGGGCGGTCTGGCCCTGGTCGGGCGGCTGGCGCACCTGCAGTTGTTCAAGTCCGAAGAGTTCGCCACCCTGGCGACCCGCAATCAGTTCAACTTCCGTCAGGTCCCGCCGCCGCGGGGCCTGATCAAGGACCGCAACGGCGTGGTCATCGCCGGCAACCGGCCCAGCTTCCGCGTGCTGGTCGTGCGCGATGAGACCAAGGATCTGGATCAGACGCTGGACCTGCTGGGCCAACTGCTGCCGGACACGCTGGAGCGGCGACGCACCATCATCCGCGAGGTCAACGCCGCGCCGCGCTTCTCGCCGGTTCCGGTCAAGAGCGACCTGACCTGGGAAGAGTTCTCCAAGGTCAACCTGCACGCGGCCGAGCTGCCCGGCGTCATGGCTGACATGAACGAGGCCCGCTACTATCCGCACGGCGGCGCCTACGCCCATGTGGTCGGCTATGTGGCCAAGGTCTCGGATCGCGACGTGAAGGCGATCCGCGACAAGGGCGAGCAGCCGCCCGCCATTCTGTTCAACCCCGGTTTCCGCATCGGCCGTCAGGGCATTGAGCGCTCGCTGGACCTGGATCTGCGCGGCGTCGAAGGCGGCAAGCGGGTCGAGGTCAACGCGCGGGGCCGCGTCGTGGCCGAGGACATCGCGGGTTCGCGTCCGGCGGTGCAGGGGTCAGAGATCGTGCTGACGCTGGACAACGACGTCCAGCAGCGGGCGCTGGAGGTCTTCGGCGAAGAGGCCGGCAGCATGGTGGTCATGGATGTGCGCAACGGCGACATCCTGGCGATGGTGTCTTCGCCGTCGTTCGATCCAAACCTGTTCGTGTCGGGGGTGCCGTCCAGGATCTATCGCGCCCTGGCCGACTATGAGCGCCGCCCCCTGCTGGACAAGGCGTTGAGCGGGACCTTCGCGCCGGGCTCGACCTTCAAGCCGGTCGTGGGGCTGGCGGCGATGAAGCGGGGGCTGGACCCGTCGCGGCGCATCTTCTGCGGCGGCAGCTTCTATCTGGGGCGGCGCTTCGCCTGTCTGGGGCGGCATGGCGCGTTGGATCTGCGCGGGGCCATCAAGGCGTCGTGCAACGTCTACTTCATGACGCTGGCGGCAGAGATGGGGCCGGACGCCATCGCGGAGACGGCGCGGGATCTGGGCTTTGGGCAGACATTCGATATCGGCATCGGCGGCCAGAAGGCCGGGTTGGTGCCGGACCGCGAGTGGCGCCGCAAGAATCCGGTGCGCGGCGATACGAAATGGTATCCGGGCGAGAATCCCAGCTATGGCATCGGCCAGGGCGCGCTGACGGTGAACGCCCTGCAACTGGCCGTTTATACGGCGCGGATCGCCAATGGCCGCAAGGCGGTGACGCCGCGCCTGATCAAGTCGATCGGCGGGGTCGAGCAGGGCGGCAGCGCCTTCGCCGACCTGCCCTATACGCCCGAGATGATTCAGGTGCTGCGCGACGGCATGGAGGCGGTGACGGCCGCCGGGGGCACGGGCTTCCGCAACAGTCAGCTGGGCTTGGGCACGGTCAAGATGGCGGGCAAGACCGGCACGGCCCAGGCGCGCAACTATGGCTCCGGGTCGCGCAAGGGGGCGGGCCGTCCGTGGGACCAGAAGGACCACAACCTTTTCGTCGCCTATGCGCCGACCGACAATCCGCGCTACGCCGTCTCGGTTATCGTCCAGCATGGCGGTCTGGGCGGGGGGACGGCCGGGGCACCGCGCGCGCGCGAAGCGATGAAGGTGGCCCTGCTCAAGGACCCCGAAATCCGCGCCCGCATCGAATCGGCCGGTTTCGAGGCTCAGGAGGACGCGGGCGTCCGCGAAGCTGAAGCCAGAGGCGAGCCCATCGACAACGGCGATGCCGATGCAGGCGCCGCCGTCGCCCCGCCGCCGTTGACGGAGCCCGGACAATGACCGCTTCCGCCCTGACCCGCCCCGGCGAACGCGATCGCCTGTCCACCAAGTTCGCAGAGCTGGACTGGCGCATCATCGGCCTGCTGTGCATTCTGGCCGGGATCGGCACGGCGATGCTCTATTCGATCGCGGGCGGCCACTGGCAGCCGTGGGCAGCCAAGCATCTGATCCGTTTCGGGGTTTTGTTGGCGGGCATGATCGCCCTGGCCATGGTCCACCCGAAGTGGTGGTTCCACGCGGCCTATCCCGTCTATGGCGTCCTGCTGTTCATGGTGATGCTGGTTGAGTTCACCCCGCTGGGGTACGTGGCGGGCGGCGCCAAGAACTGGCTCCACCTGGGCTTCATCCGCATCCAGCCGGCCGAGTTCGTCAAGATCGGCCTCGTGCTGGCCCTGGCGCGCTGGTATCATGGACATTCGGCTCAGGACGCGCGCTGGTCGTGGAAGCTGTTGTTTCCGGCCGGGATTATCGGCGTCCCCTTCATCCTGGTGGCCAAGCAGCCGGACCTCGGCTCGGCCATGATCATCGGCCTGACCGGGGGGGTGATGATGTTCATGGCGGGCTTGAGCTGGCGCGTGATCGGCGCAGGCGTCGCCGCCGCCGTGGCCGTCATCCCGCCTTTCGTGATGTTCGGCATGCACGATTATCAGCGTAACCGGGTTCTGACCTTCCTGAACCCTGAAGCCGACCCGTCGGGCACGGGCTACAACATCATCCAGTCCAAGATCGCCCTGGGTTCGGGCGGATTGATGGGCAAGGGCTATGGCCTGGGCAGTCAGAGCCAGCTGGAGTTCCTGCCGGAACGCCACACGGACTTTATCTTCTCGACGGTGTCGGAGGAGTTCGGCTTCATCGGCTCCTTCACCGTCATAGCCTGCTATGTGGCGCTGATCCTGATTTCGTTGCGGATCGCGGCGCTGTCGCACAGCCATTTCGGTCGTCTGAGCGCGGCGGGCATGACGGCCTTCGTGGCCCTGTTCATGCTCATCAACGGGGCGATGGTGATGGGGCTGGCGCCGGTCGTCGGCGTGCCCATGCCGATGCTGTCCTATGGCGGATCGTCGATGATGACGGTGATGGTCGGTTTCGGCCTGATCCTGTCGACGCGCGTGCACCGCTATGTCGAACTGCCGAAGGGACAGGGGCTGTTCTGACCGCTTGTGCGCGCTAGGTTTGCGGCATGATTGAAGAAACGCCCGAAATCCAAGCCGCCGTCGAAGCGCCCAAGGCCGACCCCGCCATGTTTTCGGACTGCGGCGATACGCCTTGTCCGCAGCCCGTGCTGGCCGACCCCCAGAATGAGGCGGCGGCTCTCGCCGAGGGCGTTCGGATGCGGGACAATCCGGCGGAATGGGCCTTTGTCCGCCTGTCCAAGCTGATCGAGGAATTCGAGGCCAATCTCGATAAGGACGAGGAGATCGGCGCGCGCGTCGTCGGCCTGCCGGGCGACGGCACGATGCAAATCGTGGACGTCGGCTTCTGGGGACCGGATCTGATCATGTTCTTCGGCCGTAACGCGGACGGCAAGCCTGTGCGCCTGATCCAGCACTACAGCCAGATCAATGTGGTGCTGAGCGCGGTGAAGAAGCCGGAAGAGCGCGAGGCGCGCCGCATCGGCTTCCAGCTCAACGAAATGGTTCAGAAGACCAGTCCGAAACCGGCGGGGGCCTAAGGTTAAGCGTCATCCCGGAAACGTCGGCCGCTGGGCCGGGATGACGGATTATAAGGCCGCCGCCCAGTCGGTGGCGCGGATCAGGCTGTCGATGATGCCCGGCTCGGTCGAGGCGTGGCCGGCGTCGCCGATGATGTCCAGCTTGGCCTCGGGCCAGGCGCGGTGCAGGGACCAGGCGCCCGAGATCGGCGTCACTACGTCAAAGCGCCCCTGCGCGATCCAGCAAGGGATGTGGCGGATGGTCCCGATGTTTTCGAGGATCCAGTTCTCGCTATCCATGAAGCCGCCATTGGTGAAATACCAGTTCTCGATCCGGGCGAAGGCCACGGCGAACTCGGGATCGGCGAACTTGTCCGGCTTGCCTGACGGCCCCTGGATGCTGACGGTCTCGCCTTCCCAGGTGGCCCAGGCGACGGCGCAGCGGTTGCGTTCCTCGATGTCGTCGCCGGTCAGGCGTTTGTAATAGGCGGCCATCAGGTCGCCGCGCTCGGCCTGCGGGATCGGGGCCAGGAAGCGCTCCCAGGCGTCCGGGAAGATCATCGAGGCGCCGTCCTGATAGAACCAGTGCAGTTCTTTCTTGGTGAGAAGGAAGATGCCGCGCAGCACCAGCGCCAGGCAGCGATCCGGGTGTTTGATGGCGTAGGTCATCGACAGGGTCGAACCCCACGACCCGCCGAACACGACCCATTTGTCGATGCCCAACTTCTCGCGCAGGCGCTCGATGTCGGCGACGAGGTCCCAGGTGGTGTTGTTTTCCAGCGAGGCGTTGGGCCGCGACAGGCCGCAGCCGCGCTGATCGAACATGACGATGCGGTATTTGGCCGGGTCGAAATAGCGGCGCATCCCCGGATTGACCGCCCCGCCGGGGCCGCCGTGCAGGACGATGACGGGCACGCCATGCGGATTGCCGCTTTCCTCGTAATAGATCTCGTGGACGCTGTCGGTCGGCATCCAGCCTGAGGCGTAGGCTTCGATCTCGGGATAGAGGTCACGGCGGGGCGTTTCGTTCACGGCAAACATGCTGGGACCCTGTTCTGCTTGAGATTAGGCGTTGTTGGGCGCGGACTTGAGGGCGGCGGCGACGACCAGGCACCAGGCCGCGATCATCATGACCCCGCCGATCGGGGCGACGGCCCCCATCACAGGCAGGCTGAGCAGGCCGATCATGGCCAGGGCCAGACAGAAGATCAGCCCCCCGGCGGCAGCCAGCCATCCGGCGAGGCGCGCCAGACGCCCGCCGCCGTTCCATAGAGCCAGCGCTACGGCTAAGGCCGCATGGACCATCTGATACTGGCCGCCCGTGGTCAGCAGGGTTTTGACAGCGGGCGCTGCGCCGTGGGCCGCGAAGGCCCCCAGCGCTACAGCCATGGCGCCGTTGAGCCCGGCGAAGACAAGAAGCTTGCGGTTGGACGTCATGGCTTATGTCTAGACCACAAATCGGGGGAAGTCTGCTATGGCGCGCCATGACGTCCGCCCCGCGCATGGCCCTGCAATACATCCTTCTGTTCGGCGCCAGCGGCGTGACTCTGCCGTTCGCGGGGCTGTGGTTCCGCGCTCAGGGACTGAGCGGAGCGCAGATCGGCGTCCTTTTGGCCATCCCCATGCTGGCGCGGGCGCTGACCGGGCCGCTGATCGCTGTCTGGGCCGACGGTTTCAGGCGCCGACGCACGCCGATCGCCCTGCTGGGGCTGGCGATGGCGGTCGGTTATGGCGGGGCGGGACTGGTGCACGGGATCGTCCTGTGGGCGGTCTTCTGGCTGATTGGAGCGACGGCGGCGGCCGCCTTGATCCCGCTCAGCGACGTGTTGACCCTCAAGGTCGCGGCGCGAGAGGGCTTTCCCTTCTCCCTGCCGCGCGGGTGTGGTTCGGCGGCTTTCGTCGTCGCCAATGTCGTGATGGGCTGGCTGCTGACGCGGATGTCGGCGGACGTCGTGATCATCTGGGCGGTGGCGGCGTCCTTGCTGATCGCCGTGACGGCGTGGCGCATCCTGCCGGACGAGCGGGTAGGCGACGACGGGCCGCTGTCGGGGTTCGAGCGGTTTCGCGGATTGGGGCGTCTGGCGGCGGACCCGGTGTTCATGACCGCCATCTTCGCCGTGGGCGCGGTGCAGGCGGCGCACGCCTTCTACTACGGCTTCTCCGCCATCCTGTGGCGGGCGCAGGGCGTGGCCGAGAGCATGACGGGCCTGCTGTGGGCCTTTTCCGTCCTGGTCGAGATCGGCTTCATGTGGGTGGTCGAGCCGTGGCGCCGCAGGCGGGGGATCGGGCCCTGGTTCATTCTGGCGCTGGGCGCGGGCGCGGCGGTGCTGCGCTGGACCGTCATGGCTTTTGCGCCGCCGCTGTGGCTGCTGTGGCCGTTGCAGACGCTGCACGCCCTGACGTTCGCGGCCAC
The DNA here is from genome assembly GCF_047716865.1 of Brevundimonas sp. S1H14. Lineage (NCBI taxonomy): Bacteria > Pseudomonadati > Pseudomonadota > Alphaproteobacteria > Caulobacterales > Caulobacteraceae > Brevundimonas > Brevundimonas sp. S1H14. The sequence continues at coordinate 1,621,633 of NZ_CP136679.1, forward strand.
CTATCTGGCGGGCGTGCAGATCGTCGAGCGCCTGTGTCCGCCGGATAGCCATACGGCGGCGCAGACTTTGAGCTCGGCCCTTTCCGCCGGGGTGCTGATCGGCCTGGCGACCCTGGCCAGCGGGCCGCTGTACGACGCTTTTGGTTCGCGCGCCTATCTCGGCATGGCTGGACTGGCGCTGGTCGGCGGCGTGACGGGACTGCTGTTGGCGCGACGGTTGGGCGGCTCAGGCCGCGCTTGAGCGGGGCAGGGGCGTCAAATGACGCGCCATCGCCGAGGCGACGGCCTTGATGGCGGTGCGCATGGCCTCTTCGGTCGCGCCGTCGGGCGCGCGCAGCAGGCCGATGGAGGGTGAGTTCAGGCTGTCGGGCAGGTCGGCGAGGGCGCGGTATAGGATGTAGCTTCCCGCATCTTCCTCTGCGTCGGACGCGGCGATGGCCGGCAGGCCCGCAGCGGTCAGATCGCGCAGCATCTCGGCGATTGGGGCGGTGACGCGCGCAACGCCGGGGCCGGTCTCATCCAGTCGGCCGGCGCTGTCCAGACGCCGGTTTTCGGCCCGCATCTGAAGACGGAAGGGGCCGGGATGGCTGGTGCGGCCGATCAGCAGCAGGGCGGCGCAGTCCTGATCCTTCAGCGCGGCGATCAGGCGGTCGGCGAGAGCCGGGGCGTCGGTATCGCCTGGGATCGGCTGGGTGCGGGCGCCCGGCGGGCTCCAGGGCTCGCCGGACAGGTCTTCCACCAGATCCCAGGTCGGGTAATCCGGATTCCACACGCAGATGGCGAGGGCGGGGCGTCGATCAGGACGGGTGCGGGAATCCGTGTCCACCAAGGGGCGTGGCTCCTGTACGTCGGGATGGCGCTAGGCTCAGTGAGCGTGCCGGTAAAATCGTCGTGAGGTCAAGCCTGAGCCGATGCTTCAGCCCAGGTCGCCGACGGCGGCGTCCAGCAGCATGAAGGCGCGGCCTTCGTCCGTGGCCAGCCGCGCCTGAATGTCATGGGCGTCGCCGCGCTCGGCCTGAAGCCTCAGGCCGTGGGCGAAGGCGCGCACATAGGCCTCGGCGTCGGCGCGCAGGGCGTCGTCGCTCAGCACGCGGCGCGAGACGCTGCGGACGGCGGCGGGCGCCACCCTGCGGACGATCTGGCGGGCGCGCGACGGGTCATGGGCGGCGAAGGCCTGGGCCGTTTCCTCGATGCGTGGGCGCGGCAGCAGGGCGTTGGGGTCCACGCCCATGCGCCGAATGGCGTCGGTGATGCGCGAGGCCAGGGCGTCGATCTCTTCGGGCGAGCCGATTGGCGCCGCCGGGGCGTGCGATGCGGCGTCGGTCTGAGGACCGCCGTTGGGAGCGGACAGATCGTTCCAGTCCAGATCGGCGGCGGGCGCCTCGTGTCTGTGGGGCGGCGCGGGCGGCGTCGTATCACGCGGCGGCGGCGCCGGTCGGGCCTGCGGCGCGGCCGGGATCGCTTCAATGTCTCCCTCCGGCGCGTTCTGAGGGCGCAGCCGTCCGCGCAGGCTGTCATGCGGCCGTTCAGCGGGGCGCTCGGTCGGGGCGGGCTGGTTCAAGGGACGACGACGGCCGCCTTCGCCGGACACGGCGCCCATCAGGCGCACGGCCTCGGTCAGCATGTCGTAGTTGCGACGGACGCGCTCCTGGAAACCGCTTTCCAGGGCTTCGGTGTCCTCGGCCGCCTTACGGGAGGCGGCGCCCAGGGCGGTCAGGCCGTTTTCGACGGCGGCGCGGACCGAGTCCACACGGTTCTGGGCTTCCTGGGGCAGGCGGCTGGCGCGTTCGTCCATCTCGGACACGGCCTGTTCGACCTGGGTCAGGGCCTCGGTGACGCGGGTCAGGGTGGCATGAAGACTGTCGATCAGGCGCTCGCCCGTCTGGTCCACCATTTCAGCCGTCTGGCCGATGATGCGACGGGCGCCCTCGATGCGGGCCTCGGCGGCGGCGTCGGCCTGCTGGGCGGCGTCGAACAGGGATTCGCCCAGGCGGTCGGCGCGAATCTGCGCCTGCTCGATGGCCGTGTCGGCCGCCTGACGCTGGGCGTCGGCCGTGGCCTGCAGCGCCGCCAACGAACGGCGCGTCTCTTCGACCAGCAGGTCGCGGGATTCGGCGGACAGCGCCTCGAACCGGTCCAGCGCCAGCTTGGTGGCGTGGTCGAAGCCGTCGGCTTCACGTTGAGACAACTGCACCAGGGCCTGGAACTGATCGACCACGGCCTCGACCTGGGCCTTGATGGCGTTGGCCGCCTCTTCGCCCTTCAGATTCAGGTCGTCGGCGGCGGTGCGGGTCTGGGACAGGTGATCCAGAAGCTGGGCGCGCTGGCTCTCCACCTGGGCCGAGAAGTCTTCCTGATCGGTGCGCAGGGCATAGGCGGCGGTGACCAGGGCGGCGCGCTGTTGGCCCAGACCTTCCTCGACCGATTGAATCTGTTCAGCGACGCCGGAGCCGGCGGTTTCGAGACGCAGGGTCTGGCGGGCCAGGTCGTCGGCGGCGGCGCGGGCGGCGTCCTGCGCTTCATTGGCGGCGGCGGCCAGGTCGGCGGCGCGGGCGGCCAGGGCGGCTTCGGCCTCGCGCAACTGCGTTTGAGCCAGGTCGGAGGCGTCGGCCACCATGCGCGACTGGCGCTCGACCGTTTCGACCACGTTGGAGGCCTGGGTTTCCAGACGGCCGCTGAGGCCGTGCATCTGCTCCCGCTCGGCCGACATCTTTTCGGTCAGTTGGCGGGCCGTGCCGCCGGCGCGTTCGGCCGCCTCGTTCAGCAGGGCGGTTTCCTTGGCCAGGGCTTCGCGAAGTTGGGCCATGTCGTTACGCGCGCGTTCGGCGGCCTGTGCGGCCAGGTCGATATCGCCGCGCAGACTGGTCAGCACCTGACCGGCTTCGTTGGCGGCCAGGGCGGTCGGGCCGACCAGGGCGTTCGCCATTTCGCGGGCGCGGCGGGTCTCTTGCGCCAGACCGGCGCCCTGACGCACGGCGTGGGCCAGCAGGATCGACAGGCCGACCGGCGCCAGAAGGATCAGGCCGTAGACCGCCAGCCGCAGCGGATCCAGCTCCATCATCCCGGAGCCCAGCTCATAGGCGAACCAGGACGCCAGCCCGCCGATCCACAGGGCCGACGCCAGACCGGCGATCAGATAGGCGTGGTTGGCGCCGCCCTTGGCCGACTTGGCGCGAGGGGAGGGGGGAACGGTAAGGGGCGTTGATTCGACGGTGGCGGGCGGCGTGTCGGCCGACTCGCCCAGAATGGCCAGGGTGCGGGCTGCTTTTTCCGCCTCAGCCGCGCGCTGTTCGGCGATCGCCTGCTGTTCGGCCAGGCGGCGGCGCTGACGTTCGGACATCGGCCGTTCTGGGGCGGGGGCGGATTCAGGCAGCGGCGGATGCTCAGGCATCGGCTCGGGCGTGGCCGCATCAGCCTGGGCGTCGGACGCGATCACGGGGGCCTCGTCCTCAAGGGCGGGCTCGGAGTCGGTCAGGTTGAGCGGCGGCCGAGGGCGGGATTTCATGGGCGTCGATCTCGATTACTGGTCGCCTGGAGACGCGGGCGAGGTCGTGTGCGGAGCGACCCTAACGACTGTAACGAGAAGCGAAAAGGCTGGAGGGCGTATTATCCGGCCTGAAGCGGCGGCTTCACTAAGCCTAAGCTGTGGATCAGCAGGAGGTCGGGGCGTTGACCTGAATGTGGGTGGACGGGGCGTCGCCGCACTTCTTTTCGACTCGGTGGATCTCGCCATCCGACTTCTTCGTCGGGCTGAGATCGACGCCGAACTGCGACAGCGCGACTGCGGCGAGCAGTGCGATGAGGCCGATCACCATTTCGATCAGAGCTTGCATGGCGCGCATAATGACAGATCACGGTTCCGGCGACAATGCGGCGAAGTGAAGGAGCGTCGCCATTGACCGTGCTGATGCGAAAATGGAACGATCTGCAACCGCTCGACCTCTGCTGTAGAGGCCGCGCATCAAGCCGTCACGCGAATCGGCCATCGGAGGGTCATGGGGCCAGATCGTTCTTATGAAGCCAGTCTGATCGAGCCGGGTCCGGGCGTGTGGCGGTCTGCGCCCGCGCATCGTTTCGCGCCGCTGATGGAGAACAAAGCCTATTTCGACGCCCTGTCCTCGGCGCTGCACAAGGCGAAACGGTCGATCCTGATTCTGGGCTGGCAGTTCGATCCCCGCACGCGGCTCGATCCGGAGGGGCCGCTGACCGACCGCCGGGCCGAGATCGGTCATCAGTTGAAGGCTCTGGTGCGGCACAAGCCGGACCTGGACGTGCGCCTGCTGATCTGGCGCTCGCCCCTGCTGATCGCGGCGTCGCAGGGCTTCTATCCGCACAAGGCCCAGAGGTGGTTCCGCCGCCGGATCGTGGAGTTCCGGCTGGACGGGCCGGGTATTCTGGGCGCCTGCCATCATCAGAAGGTGGTGGTGATCGACAATCAGATCGCCTTCTGCGGCGGCGGCGACATCTCGACCGATCGCTGGGACACCGAGGAGCATTTCTCGGGCGATCCGCGCCGGTGCGAGCCGACCGGCGTCATTCCGGCGCCGCGGCATGAGGTGATGTGCGTGCTGGACGGACCGGCGGCGCAGAACCTGGGCGACCTGGCGCGCGAACGCTGGCGGCGGGCGACGGGCGAGGTGCTGGAAGCTTCGACGCCGCGCGACGGCGACGCCTGGCCCGATGGCGTCGAGCCGACGCTGCATGATGTTCCGGTCGCTATATCCCGCACGGAACCGCAGGTCCGGGGCCGACCTGAGGTGCGCGAGAATGAGGCCCTGCATCTGGAGGCCATCCGGCAGGCGCGGTCGCTGATCTATATGGAGAACCAGTATTTCACCTCGCCCCTGCTGGCGGCGGCGCTGGCCGAACGTCTGGCCGAGCCGGACGGGCCGGAGGTGGTGCTGGTCTCGACCGGGCGCAGCCCCAGCTGGTTCGACGGTCTGACGATGGATACGGCGCGGGCCGAGGTGCTGTATCGGCTGGAGCAGGCGGACCGCCATGACCGCTTCACCGCCTTCTATCCGGTGACGGACGAGGGCGAGCGGATCATTGTTCACGCCAAGATGACCATCATCGACGACAAGCTGCTGCGGATCGGCTCCAGCAATCTGAACAATCGCTCGATGGGGCTGGACACGGAATGCGACGTGGCCGTCGAGGCGCAGACGGATCAGCAGCGCGATGTGATCCGGCGCTTTCGTCGCCACTCGCTGGGCCATTTCATCGGCGTCTCGGGCGAGGCCTTCGCCGAGGCGGAAACCTTGCTGGGTTCGGTGGCGCAGGCGATCCAGACCTTTGGTCAGGCGCGGATGAAGCCGCTGGGCGCCGCAGAGCCGACGCGGGTCGAGCGGATGTTCGCCGAGTGGCAGTTCGGCGATCCGGTGTCGGCGACCGACGCCTGGCGGCCGTGGAAGCGGCTGAACCGCTCGCACCGCACCCGGCCCAGGTCCGAGGGCGGTCAGGCGCCGGGTTGATCCTTGGGCTGACCTTCGATCTCGAAGTCGATGATCAGGGGCAGATGGTCCGACGCGGCGCGCGCCAGAGGCGAGGACGGGGTGCGGGCGCCTGTCACGCGGATCTCGCGGCTGACGAAGCAGTGGTCGATGCGGATGGCCGGGAAGCTGGACGGAAAGGTCTTGATCGAGGGCTTGAGCCCTAAGCGTCGCTGGGCGTCGTCCAGCCGCCGCGTCAGGGCCTGATAGGGGCGGGTGATGGAGGTGGCGTTGAAGTCGCCGGTCAGAATGGTCGGTCCCTGACACATAGGATCGCCCAGCCATTCCTCGCCGATCAATGCGGCGACCTGTAGCCGTTGTTCGCGCGGGATCAGGCCCAGGTGGGTGTTCATGATGTTGACCACCGCCCCGTCGAAATCGACCGCAGACCACAAGGCGCCGCGCGGCTCCAGCCCCTTGATGCCGGGCAGGGTGGGCAGGGCGGCGGCGCGCACCAGCCGCTCGGGACGGTGGGTCAGGATGGCGTCGCCGTAGAGCTCGGCCTCGACCTTCATGGCGGGATGGAATTGCACGCTCATGGCCAGGTGTTGAGCGATGGCGCTGGCCTGATCGACATGCCCGGTGCGGGCGCGGCCGACATCCAGTTCCTGCAGGCAGACCACGTCAGGCTCATGCTCGGCGATGACATCGGCGATGCGGTTCACGTCCAGCTTCCGGTCGACGCCGACGCAGCGATGGACGTTGTAGGTCAGAAGTCTCGGCATGAATTCCTTGCCCGCGATCGCAGCGACTGTCGCGGCTCAATGCGGCGGTCGCGAGGCCCTGATAGCCAGACTAGATGACAACCAGTCTGTCGGGGATCTCGTTTTGATCAGCGGGCTTGGGCGGAAAGCGTTCCGCCAGCACCCCGCCGCACAGGTTGATGGCCTGTTCGAACCCCTCGACCGGGCGGTCATGACGCAGGGCTTTGGTCAAGGCGGCGACGGCGTCGGCCCAGACCTCGGGGCTGACGCAGGAATGGATGCCTTCGTCGGCCACCACCTCGACCTGATGATCAGCCAGGGCGGCGAAGATCAGGACGCCGGTGCGCGCCTCGGTGACGTGCAGGCCGTGGGCCAGGAATTGCTGCATGGCGGCGCGGCGGACGCGGGTGCGGCGCAGGGCGGCGGGCGTCAGCAGCCTGCGCACGGCCGGGATCAGCGACAGCAGGAAGACGGCGAGGAAGACGCCCGCCTGCACCAGCCCATAGGCCGCCAGGGCGCGCCCGATCTCGACTGAAGCGGCGGGCGCATGGGCGATCTCCCAGCCGCCGCCGAAAGCCAGCCAGTCGCCGCTGAAGCCGAACGGGAGCAACCCCAGCGGCAGCAGCAGGGCCGCAGCGGCCGCCCAGCCCAGGCTGACGTCGCGATAGGAGGACACCTGCCGCGCCACGACACAGAAGATTTCGCCCGACGTGTGCGCTTCGGCCTGAGCGATGGCCCTGGCGACGCGCGCGTGGTCGTCTGTCGTGAACTGCATCACCATCCCCCCGAGGCGCCGCCGCCGCCGAAGCCGCCGCCTCCACCGCCAAATCCGCCGCCGCCGCCGCCGAAACCGCCGCCGCCCCAGCCGCCGCCGCGCCCGCCGCGATTGCGGTCTTTCAAGGCTTCGCTGGCGGCCCAGATCAGGATTGGGGACAGGCCGTCGCCGCGTCCGCCGCGCCGTTTGCGACCGCCCGCAGCTGCGCCGACCATGCTGAAGAAGATAAAGGCGAAAACCAGCAGGATGATGATCGCCGGCAGCACCGGCTTGGTCGCCTCTGTCGCCGCGCTCTTGGCTGCTTCCGCCCGCGCCTGGGCCTCGGCCGGATCGGCGGTCAGTTGCGCGATGATGGAGTCGGTCCCGGCGATGATGCCTGCCGCATAATCGCCCTGACGAAAGGCCGGCAGGATGTCGTTGCGGATGATGAGCGAGGAATAGGCGTCGGTCAGCACGCCCTCCAGCCCATAGCCGACTTCGATCCGCACCTTGCGCTCGTTCGGCGCGACGATCAGCAGGGCGCCGCCGTCATTCTCCTTCTGGCCGATGCCCCAGTGACGGCCGAGCTGGTAGCCGAAGTCCTCGATCTCCTGATCCTGAAGCGAGAGCAGGGTGACGACGACCAACTGGTCGCCGGTCTGCTGTTCCAGCGTCGCCAGCTTGCCGGTCAGGGCCTGTTCCTGTTCTGGCGTCAGCAGCTGGGCGTCATCGACCACGCGGCCGGTCAGCGCCGGAAAACGGATTTCGGCGGCCAGGCTGGCGCCGGGCAGGGCGGTCAGCCACAGGGTGAGGGCCAGAATCAGCGCGGGGAGGAGGCCCCACGCCGCGCCTTCCCTCAGGGCGAGGGCGGAAGGGTTCATTTCAGGCTTACTGCGCCGCCGGGGCGGGCGGCGTCGAACCGGGCGCGGCGCCGGGCGTCGTCGCAGGCGCGCCGCCGCCGGGCTGGACGCCCAGGTCGAAGTTCACGTTGGGCGCCGACTGGGCCTCGGCCGTGGCGGTGAACAGCTGCATTGGCTTGGAGCCGCCGTGCAGGGTCTTGGCCCAGATCACGCTCGGGAAGGTGCGCAGGGTGGTGTTGTAGTCGCGCACGGCCTCATTGTAGTCGCGGCGCGCCACGGAGATGCGGTTCTCGGTGCCTTCCAGCTGCGATTGCAGGGTCAGGAAGTTCTGGTTGGCCTGAAGCTGGGGATAGGCCTCGACCGTCACCAGCAGCCGCGACAGGGCGCTGGAAAGCTCGCCCTGCGCCTGTTGATACTGCTGGAAGGCGGCGGCGTTATCGAGGTTGGAGGCGTCGATGTTGACGCTGGTGGCCTTGGCGCGGGCCTCGATCACCTGGGTCAGGGTGGTGCGTTCCTGAATGGCCGCGCCCTGAACGGTGGCGACCAGATTGGGCACCAGATCGGCGCGGCGCTGATACTGGCTCTGAACGTCGGCCCAGGCGGCTTCGGCGCGCTCCTGCTTGGTCGGAATGGTGTTGTAGCCGCAGGCGCTCACGGCCGGAGCCAGGACGACGACGGCGGCGACGGCCGCGATGCGAGGCGAAAATCCAGCCATGAAGAAGCTCCTGCGGGGCGGTCCTCATGACCGCTGATCGCTAAAGACTATCGGGGCCGAAAGGCTCCGCTTCAAGGCTGGATTTTTGACGCAGGCCTCAGCCGTTCAGGTCTTCCGGCTCGACGCCCGCCGCGCGGCAGGCGGCGGTGTAGGTGTTGGCCAGCAGGCAGGCGATGGTCATGGGGCCGACGCCGCCGGGGACGGGGGTGATGCGGCTCGCGACTTCAATCGCCTCGTTGAAGTCCACGTCGCCGACCACGCGGGTCTTGCCCTCGGCGGCCTTGACCGGATCGCGCGAGGGGACGCGGTTGATGCCCACGTCGATGACGGTCGCGCCCGGCTTGATCCAGTCGCCCTTGATCATTTCGGGGCGGCCGACGGCGGCCACCAGAACGTCGGCGGTGCGGCACAGGGCGGGCAGGTCGCGGGTGCGCGAGTGAGCGATGGTGACAGTGCAGCTTTCGCCCAGCAGCAGTTGCGCCATCGGCTTGCCGACGATGTTGGAGCGGCCGACGATGACGGCGTTCAGGCCCGACAGGTCGCCCAACTGGTCCTTCAGCAGCATCAGGCTGCCCAGCGGGGTGCAGGGGATCATGCCGGGCAGGCCGACGGCCAGACGTCCGGCGTTGACGACGTGGAAGCCGTCCACGTCCTTGTCCGGCGAGATGGCGTCCAGAACGGCGGACGAATCGATATGTTTGGGCAGGGGCAGCTGCACGAGGATGCCGTGGATGCCCGCATCGGCGTTCAGCGACGCGATCAGAGCCAGCAGTTCGTCCTGGGTCGTTTCGACCGGCAGGCGGTGGGTGTCGGACCGCATCCCGGCCTTCAGCGTCGTCTCGCCCTTGTTGCGGACATAAAGCTGGCTAGCGGGGTCTTCGCCGACGATGACGACGGCCAGACCGGGCTTGACGCCGTGGGCGGATTCCAGCCGGGCGGCGGCCGCTGCGACGCGCTCCACCAGGGTCTGTGAGAAGGCCTTGCCGTCGATCAGAGAGGCGCGGGCGGGTTCGACAGCCATATTTGGCTCCATCTGCCGGGAACTGGAAAGCGTGGCCGCGATTTACAGGCGCTGCGGTTCGGCGTCTATGATGACGCCAGCAAAGAGGTTTTTATGCGTTATTCCCTGTTCGCTGCGGCCAGCGCCGTCGCCCTCCTGTCCACCGGCGCGGCCTGGGCCCAGACGGCGGCTGACGCCCGACTGGGAGACGACATCCGGGGGCGGCTGGAAGAGGGCGACGCCCGCACGCGGGGCGGGGACGCCTATCGCTATGACGACTATCGGCTGAACCTGCGCGCTGGCCAGCGGCTGGAAGCCGAGATGACGGCGGATGATTTCGACGCCTATCTGGAAGTCTACGCCGAAGGCTCGATGCGACAGTCGCTGGCCAGCGACGACGACAGCGCGGGCAGCTTGAATGCGCGCCTGCGTTTCACTGCGCCGGAATCCGGGGTCTATATCGTGCGTGCGCGTACCTTCTCGGGGATGGAGACCGGCGATTATCGGCTGTCGCTGAAGGAGCGCGCCGCGCCGCGCTTGCCGCGTCCCGGCCGCGTCGCCATCGGTCGTGACGCCTCTGGCCGCCTGGGGGCCAACAGCGCCGAGGATGATGACGGCAATCGCTATGACGCCTACGCCTTCCGGGCTTCGGCGGGCGAGCGGGTGAGGATCGATCTGGAATCGGACGACTTCGACGCCTTTCTGCGCGTTGGCCGCATCGTCAACGGCGCCTTCGTGCAGATGGCCGAGAATGACGACGGCGGGTCCAGCCTGAACGCGCGACTGGTGTTCACGGCGCCTCAGGACGGAGAGTATCTGGTCCGCGCCACCTCCTATGACGGCTCGGCGCAGGGGACGTATCGACTGGCGCTGGAGCAGGGACCGCCCGCGCCGATCGCCACGCCGGTCTCGGTCGGCGATGAAGCGCGTGGGCGCCTGACGCCGGATAGCGCCAGCAGCGATTCCGGCGCTCCGGCGGATCTGTACCGCTTCAGCGGCCGGGCCGGACAGCGTTTGGCCATCACCATGAAGGCCGATGGGTTCGACACCTTCCTTGAACTGTTCGACGCCAATCACAACAGTCTGGCCAGCGACGACGACAGCGCCGGGGACCTGAACTCGCGGCTGACGCACATCCTGACTGAGGACGGCGACTATCTGATCGAGGCGCGCGCCTTCTCCAGCGGCGAGGGGCCCTATACGCTCAAGATCGAAGAGATCGCGCCGCCCCCGCCGCCGTCCGCCATCGCCTTCGGCCAGACCGTCGAGGGCGAGTTGGCGACCAGCGACGCCACCGATGATGACGGACGCCTGTATGACGCCTTCGTTTTCAGCGGGACCGAGGGCCAGCGCATTCAGGCCGTTATGCGGTCCGGCGACTTCGACGCCTATCTGCAACTGGGTCAGGACGAAGACGATTTCAGCGAGATCGCCAGCGACGACGACGGTCTGGGTCAGGGGACGGATGCGCGCCTGATCTTCACCCTGCCTGAGACCGGAGACTATGTGCTGCGCGCGCGTTCCTGGTCGCGCGACGCCAAGGGGCTGTATTCGCTGGAACTGACGGATCTGGGGGGAGAGCCTTCGCCGGGCAGCCTGCTGATCGGATCGACCGTGCGCGGCCGCCTGACCGAACGGGCCAGCATCACCGACGAAGGCGTCTTCTATGACGCCTATCACTTCAAGGCCAAGGCCGACGAAAAGCTGCGCTTCACCCTGATCGCCAGCAGTTTCGACGCGGTCGTCGAGGTCGGCGAGGAGAAGGACGGCGACTACTTCGAGCTGGACACGGATGACGACAGCCTGTCCGACACCCACGCTCGCCTGAGCTGGACCGCCCCGCGCGACGGGACCTATGTGCTGCGCGCCCGCAGCTTCAGCGCCAACTCGACCGGCGACTATGTGCTAATCACGGAGCGGCAGCCCTGAACGACGCCAGCGACACCGCCCCCTCGGCCCTGATCATGGGTCGTAAGGATCAGCATCTGGACGTGGTGCTGGCGGGCGGAGGACGTCATGCTGTCTCGGCGGGGTTCGACGACTGGCGCTTCGTGCACGAAGCCCTGCCGGACGTGGACCATGCCCGGATCGACCTGGGCGTCGACTTTCTGGGACGGCGGCTGAAGGCGCCCCTGCTGATCAGCGCCATGACCGGCGGGCCTGCCAGGGCCGAGGCGATCAACGCCCGCCTGGCCGAAGCGGCCCAGCATCTGGGCATCGCCCTGGCCGTCGGTTCGCAACGGGCGGCGCTGGAAGGCGGGGCGGCGGGCGGGCTGGACTTCGCGCTCAGGCTCAAGGCGCCGGACACGCCGATCCTGGCCAATATCGGCGCGGCTCAGCTGACGCGCGGCTTTGGTCGGGACGAGGCGCGCCGGGCGCTGGACATGATCGGCGCCGACGCCCTGGTCGTTCACCTGAACCCCCTTCAGGAGGCTTGCCAGCCTGAGGGAGATCGCGACTGGTGGGGCGTGGGCGCGGCGCTTCAGGCCCTGATCCGCGATCTGGACGCGCCGGTCATCGTCAAGGAGACAGGGGCGGGGATTTCCGCCGTCACGGCCCAGCGTCTGATGGCGATGGGGGCGGCGGGCGTGGATGTGGCCGGCGCCGGGGGCGCCAACTGGGGCCTGATCGAAGGCGAACGGGCGACCGATCCCGCAGACAAGGCCCATGCCCTGGCCTTCGCCGGCTGGGGCATACCGACGGCCCGCGCCCTGGCCGAGGCGCGCAACGCCCTGCCGGACGCCCTGCTGATCGGGTCGGGCGGCGTCCGGGACGGGGTGGATGCGGCCAAGGCGATCCGGCTGGGCGCTGACATGGTGGGCATGGCCTCGGGCGTGATTCAGGCCGCTACCGTCTCGACCGAGGCCGTCATTGAACAGTTTCAACTGGTCATAAGGCAGCTGCGTACCGTGTGTTTCTGCGTAAACGCTTCAAATTTAGCGGCGTTGAAACGAGTTCCGTTGCTTCCTGTCACATAAGCGGGGCATTTCCGCCCCTAGATTTTTGCGTCGCACCCAAGGAGATTCCCATGCGCGCTGTGTTGATGACGTCGGTTCTGGCGTCCTCGCTGATTCTGGCCGGCGCTGCGGCTGCCCAGAGCTCCATCCGGCCGGGGCAGACCGTCAACGGCAACTTCAGCGCCAAGGACGCGCGCATGGACGACGGTTCGCACTATCGTTGCTACGTCGTCCAGACCGAGGCCGGTCAGGCCTATACGGTGACCATGCGGTCGTCGGATTTCGACACCTATCTGATGGCCGGCGCCGGGACGGACTGCGACGAGACCTCGGTGACGAACGACGACGGGCCGGACATGGGCACCGACTCGCAGCTACGCTTCATCTCGAACGGCGGGAACTGGATCATCCGCGCCAATACGCTGAGCGAAGGCGAGACCGGGTCGTTCCGCCTGACCGTTTCGGAAGGCCAGCGCCTGCGGCCGACCACCCAGATCGTGCCGATCTCGGTCGGTGAAAGTCGTCAGGGCCGTCTGGAGTTCAGCGACCGCCAGGCCGACGACGGCTCCTTCTACGACTGCTATGCCCTGAACATCGGCAACCGAGGCAATGTGTCGATCCGGATGGATTCGGCGCAGTTCGACGCCTACCTCTCGCTGCACGAAGGGCCGCAGTGCGATGGCGAGAGCCTGGCCGCCGACGACGACAGCGGCGGCGGGACCAGCGCCATGATCACCGAGACCCTTCGTCCCGGCTCCTATTCTTTCCGCGCCAACAGCCTCAGTTCGGCGCAGGAAGGCGACTACACGGTTTCCGTCACCACCATGCGGTGATGCGCAAAAGGCCCCGGCGAAACCGGGGCCTTTTTTAATAGAACATCTCTTCGGCCGCCGGCCTGTTGTGGCGCTGGGGCCGCTCCTGCAGCGCCGACTGACGCGCGGCGCGTTCGGCGGCGTAGTCCGGCTGAGGCGCATCGAAACCGAAGCCGTAGTCGTCGCGTTCCAGCTCCGGCGCCGGTCGGGACGAGCGAGGCGGGCCGGGATCGGACGGCGTGTCGTAATAGGGCGGCTGCGACGGCTCCGGCGTCAGTTCCAGCCACGCGCTTTCGCCATAGGGTTCGTCGTCGCGGGGAGGGGGGGCGACGCGCTCCGCATCGTGCTCATAGCCGTCGCGCAGCTCGCCCACGGTCATGATGGAGCCGGGCGGCAGATCCGGTTCGACCGGTGGTACGACCTCGACGGTCACGCCGTACCCAGGGGCCCGCCCGCCGTGCGCGGCCGAGGTGGAGTTCCAGACGGCCCAGCCCGCCGCCCCCAGTCCGGTCAGAACCAGGGCGGCGGAGGCCAGAATGACGGCGCTTCTGCTCATGATCGGCGGCATCCTGCGTTCGTTTTGATTACGAAAGCGCTCAACCGCCGTGCAGTTCAAGCCGAAGGCAGCAGATCGCCGGCGAAGGCGCGATAGCGGCCAGCACGGACGCCCTCGGTCGCACGGGCGATATCCGGCGCGAAGTAGCGGTCTTCCGTATAGGCCTCGCAGGCCTCGCGCACGATGGCGTAGGTCTGCTCCAGTTCCGGCGAGGAGGTCAGCGGACGGCGGAACTCAATGCCTTGCGCCGCGGCCAGCAGTTCGATGCCCACGACGGTCGCCGTATTGGCGGCCATGTCCAGCAGGCGGCGGGCGCCGTGGGTGGCCATCGACACGTGGTCTTCCTGATTGGCGCTGGTCGGCACGGTGTCGATGACGCAGGGGTGGGCGACCATGCGGTTCTCGGCCACCAGGGCCGCCGCCGTCACCTGGGCGATCATGAAGCCCGAGTTCACGCCGCTGTCCTTGACCAGGAAGGCGGGCAGGTCGGTCATCTTGGGATCGACGAGGATCGAAGTGCGGCGTTCGGAGATATTGCCGATCTCGCACAGGACCATGGCGATCTGATCTGCTGCATAAGCAACGGGTTCAGCGTGGAAGTTGCCGCCCGAGATGACATCGCCGTCCTCGATGAAGACCAGCGGATTGTCGGTCACGGCGTTGGCTTCGCGCTCAAGCATGGCGGCGGCGTTGCGCAGCACGTCCAGCGTCGCGCCCATCACCTGCGGCTGACAGCGCAGGGAGTAGGGGTCCTGCACCTTGGTGCAGTCGTGACGATGGCTGTCGCGGATGGCGCTGCCGCTCAGCAGTTCGCGCAGACGACGGGCCACGTCGATCTGACCCGGCTGGCCGCGCAGGGCGTGGATGCGGTGGTCGAACGGCGCATCCGAACCCAGAAGCGCATCGACCGACAGGCCGCCGGCGGCGATGGCGGCGGCGAACACGTCTTCGGCCGCGAAAAGGCCATTCAGGGCCAGGGCCGTCGAACACTGGGTGCCGTTCAGCAGGGCCAGACCTTCCTTGGGGCCCAGTACGACCGGCTTCAGTCCAGCCTTGGCCAGAGCAGAAACAGCGTCCAGCACCTGACCCCGATAGCGGGCCTCGCTGACGCCGATCAGGACGCACGACATATGGGCCAGCGGCGCCAGATCGCCCGAGGCGCCGACCGAACCCTTGGATGGGATCAGCGGCAGGACCTCGGCGTTGACTATGCCGATCAGGGTCTCCAGCGTGTGACGACGTACGCCCGAGGCGCCCTTCGACAGGCTGGCGATCTTCAGCACCATCAGCAGGCGGGTGGTGTCTTCGCTCAGCGGCTCGCCGACGCCGCAGGCGTGGCTGAGCACCAGGTTCTTCTGAAGGGTTTCAAGGTCTTCCGCCGCAATGCTGGTGTTGGCCAGCAGGCCGAAGCCGGTGTTGATGCCATAGACAGTGCGGCCTTCGTCCAGGATGGCGGCGACGGTCGCCGCGCCCTTTTCGACATTGGCCCAGGCGGCGTCGGTCAGGCTGACCGTGACCGGACCGTTCAGGACCGAGCGAAGCTGGGCGAGGGTGAGCGGCGCGGCGCCGATTTCAATGGTGGTGGTCATAAGCTTACAGGTCCAGCGAGGGCAGGTTCAGGCCGTGTTCGCGCGCGGCGTCCTTGGCGATGTCGTATCCGGCGTCGGCGTGGCGCATGACGCCGGTGGCCGGGTCGTTCCACAGCACGCGTTCCAGACGTCTGGCGGCTTCTTCGGTGCCGTCGGCGACGATGACCACGCCTGAGTGCTGGCTATAGCCCATGCCGACCCCGCCGCCGTGATGCAGCGACACCCACGACGCGCCCGACGCCGTGTTCAGCAGGGCGTTCAGCAGAGGCCAGTCGGACACGGCGTCCGAGCCGTCCATCATGGCTTCGGTCTCGCGGTTCGGGCTGGCGACGGAGCCGCTGTCCAGGTGATCGCGGCCGATGACGATGGGGGCGCTCAGTTCGCCCGAAGCGACCATCTCGTTGAACATCAGGCCCGCGCGGTGACGGTCGCCCAGACCGATCCAGCAGATGCGCGCCGGCAGGCCCTGGAAGGCGATGCGCTCCCCCGCCATGTCCAGCCAGCGGTGCAGGCCCGCGTTGTCGGGGAACAGCTTCTTCATCGCCTCATCCGTCTTGCGGATGTCCTCGGGATCACCCGACAGAGCGGCCCAGCGGAACGGCCCGATGCCGCGGCAGAACAGCGGGCGGATATAGGCGGGCACGAAGCCGGGGAAGTCGAAGGCGTTCTCGACGCCTTCGTCAAAGGCGACCTGACGGATGTTGTTGCCATAGTCGGTCGTGGGGACGCCCATCTTCTGGAAGTCCAGCATGGCCTTGACGTGTGTGGCCATCGACGCGCGCGCAGCGGTCTCGACGGCGGCCGGGTCGCTGACGCGCTTTTCCTCCCACTCGGCGACGGTCCAGCCCGAGGGCAGGTAACCGTTGACCGGGTCGTGGGCGCTGGTCTGATCCGTCACCAGATCGGGGCGAACGCCGCGCTTGACCATTTCAGGTAGAAGATCAGCCGCATTGCCCAACAGGCCGATCGACAAGGGATTCTTGTCCCTGAACGACTGCTCCAGCAGAGCCAGCGCCTCGTCCAGCGTCTCGGCCATGACGTCGACATAGCGGGTGCGCAGGCGGAACTCGATGCGGCTGCGCTGGCACTCGATGGTGATGCAGGAGGCCCCGGCCATGGTCGCGGCCAGCGGCTGGGCGCCGCCCATGCCGCCCAGACCTGCCGTCAGAATCCACTTGCCCGACCAGTCGCCGCCATAGTGCTGGCGACCCGCTTCCATGAAGGTTTCATAGGTGCCCTGAACGATGCCCTGGGTGCCGATGTAGATCCACGATCCGGCGGTCATCTGGCCGTACATGGCCAGCCCCTTCTTATCGAGCTCGTTGAAATGGTCCCAGGTCGCCCATTTGGGCACCAGGTTGGAGTTCGCGATCAGCACGCGCGGGGCATCGACATGAGTGCGGAACACGCCGACCGGCTTGCCCGACTGGACCATCAGCGTCTCGTCGGCTTCCAGTTTCTTGAGTTGGTCGACGATGGTGTCGAACGCCTGCCAGTTGCGCGCCGCCTTGCCGATGCCGCCATAGACGACCAGATCCTCGGGGCGCTCGGCCACATCGGGGTCGAGATTGTTCATCAGCATCCGCATGGCGGCCTCGGCGGCCCAGGTTTTTGCGGTCTTTTCCGGCCCGCGCGGGCTGCGGATCACTCTGGTATTCTGGCGAGTGTTGGGCGTGGACATCGAATCCTCCATGCGGCTTCGGCCGTCGAATGTTGGGCTCAGTGTTATGTCTAGACATTAATGCGCGCAAGGGGCAGTTTCGCATGATGGATCAGGAGCCGCTTCATCGTCGCATCGCGAGCGACATCGAGCGCCGCATCGCCTCGGGCGAGTGGCGGCCGGGCTTCCGCATTCCGACCGAGGCTGAACTGACGACGGAGTACGGTTGCGCCCGCATGACGGTGTCGCGCGCCATGTCCGATCTGGCGTCTCGCGGGCTGGTGGTGCGCCGCCGCCGCGCCGGGACCGTAGTGGCCCATCCGCCGGTGCATTCCTCGGCTCTGGTCGCCATTCCCGACATTCAGTCCGAGGTCGAGGGGCGGGGGCTGGCCTATTCCCACCGCCTGCTGGGCCGGATCGTGCGCCCGGCCGGTGAGGACGAAGAGGGGTTGGGCGAGCGGCTGATCGAACTGCAGACGTTGCACCTGGCGGACGATCTGCCGTTCGTGTTCGAGCGGCGCCTGATCTCCCTGTCGGCGGCGCCGGAGGCGGAGACCGCCGACTTCACAATGCAGCCGCCGGGCGGCTGGCTGTTGGCTCACATGCCCTGGACCGAGGCCGAGCATCGCATCTCGGCGGTCGGCGCCGATCATGAGACGGCGGCGGGTCTGGGGCTGGCCGACGGCGCGCCCTGTCTGCGGCTTGAGCGTCGCACCTGGCGCGACGGTCAGGGCGTGACCTGGGCCTCACAGATTTTCCCCGGCGCGGCCTATGATCTGGTCGCGCGCTTTTCCCCCACTAAAAGTTAATTGGCTAAAGGATGATCCCCATGAGCGAACCGTCTGAAGCCCTGGGGTGGCGATCTGTCGGCGATCTGGTGGGCCATCATCCCGACGCGCGCGTCGCCCTGATCGGTGCGCCGCTGAACGAGCGGTCGCTGACGCCGGGCCGTTGCGATCTGGGACCGAAGGCCCTGCGAGGCGTGCTGCCGCGTTTGTCGACCTATGATGTCGAGACGGGCATGGAACTCGAGATCAAGGTCCACGACGCGGGCGATGTGGCGCTGAAAGCCGTCTCGCCTTTCGACGCCTTCGAGCCGGTGCGCGACGCGGTGGCGGCGCAGGCCCATCGCGACCTCACGATTCTGGTCGGCGGCAACAACGCCATCACCCGGCCGGGCGTTCACGCGCTGGGGCTCGCCAAGGGGCTTTCGAGCGTCGGCGTCCTGACGCTGGACGCCCATTTCGACCTGCGCGACACGGATCAGGGCCTGACCAACGGCAATCCGATCCAGGCTTTGCTGGACGACGGCATGGACGGTCATCGCATCAGCCAGGTCGGCCTCGCCCCCTTCGCCAACACCCGCCGCGCCCACGAAAAGGCGGAAGGCTCAGGCATCAGCGTCCGCACCGCGCGAGAGTGCCGCCAGCGCGGTCTGGCCAATATCGTGGTCGAGGAGTTGGAGCGCCTGTCGTCCCTGTGCGAGGTCATCTACGTCGACTTCGACATCGACGTCATTGACCGCAGCCAGTGGCCCGCCAGCCCCGGCGCGCGGCCGGGCGGAGTGTCGGTGCACGACTTCTTCGACGCCGCCCGCGCCATCGGCGCCTGCTCCAAGGTGCGCGCCGTCGACCTGACCGAATACGACCCCTCGCTGGAAGTCGGCGACCTCGGCTCCCTGACGGCGGGCCGCTGGTTCTGCGAAATCCTGGCTGGAGTGGCCGCGCGATGACAGGACGTTGGGCGGCGACCCTAGTTCTGCTGCTAGGATGTGTAGGCGTTGCTCCCGCTTGGTCCTGCTCGTACTTTGCGCCGACCTACGCCGAGAATCTGGACTTTCAGCAGGGTTTGTTGAGCGCTGCAGACGCCGTTTTCCTAGCTAGAGCCAAACCTGAAACGGAGGCTCGGAGCCAACTCCGCCCTGTGCTTTCCATTCAAGGAAGTACTCCTCCTAGGAAAAGTGTGGCCAATGTCAGTACCAATTGTGGTGAGACGCCTGCTGAGGGTGTTGTGATCGCTTTTGCCCGCCGCATTAGAGTTAGCGATATGCCTTTCGAACCTTGGCGTTGGGGGCGCTGGTACGTGATCAGCCATTTGACCCCTGCCGAGGTCGTTGATCCACAGATGGTTGAAGCTTTGAGACAGGCCGCTGGAAGGCTGGAAACTGACGAATGACACTGACTTACGATCGGCTCATCACGGACTGCCACGTCGCCGCAATGACGGAGGGCGGGGAGCCTTATGGGGCCATCGAGGACGCCGCCATCCTGATCAAGGATGGGCGCATCGTCTGGGTCGGCGCACGCGTGGACCTGCCTGTACACAAGGCTGTGGAAACCGACCGTCTGGGCGGGCGCTGGGTCACGCCTGGGCTGGTCGACTGCCACACCCATCTGGTCTTCGGCGGCGAACGCTCGGGTGAGTTCGAGCAGCGGCTGGAAGGCGCGACCTATGAAGAGATCGCGCGCGCCGGGGGCGGCATCGTCTCGTCTGTGCGGGCCACGCGCGAAGAGAGTGAGGATCAGCTCTACGCCTCGGCCCTGGCGCGGCTGGAGGGGCTGAAGGCCACAGGCGTCACCACCGTTGAGATCAAGTCCGGCTATGGTTTGGATCATGACAGCGAACTGAAGATGCTGCGTGTCGCGCGCCGCATCGGGCGCGAGGCCGGGGTGCGGGTGCGCACCTCCTATCTCGGCCTTCATGCCGTCCCACCGGAGCATAAGGCTGACCGCGCCGCCTATGTGGACAAGGCTGTGGATCAAATCCTGCCTGCCGCCCACGCCGAAGGACTGGTCGACGCGGTGGACGCCTATTGCGAACCCATCGCCTTCTCGGTCGAGGAGGTCAGCCGCCTGTTCGACAAGGCTGAGGAACTGGGCCTGCCGGTCAAGCTGCACGCCGACCAGTTGTCGGACGGCGGCGGGGCGGCGCTGGCCGCGCGCTATCAGGCCCTGTCGGCCGACCATATCGAGCACACGACCGAGGCGGGCGTGAAGGCGATGGCTGAGGCGGGCGTGGTGGCGGTGTTGCTGCCCGGCGCCTTCCTGATGCTGCGCGAGACGCAGGCGCCGCCGATCGCCCTGCTGCGCCAGCATGGCGCGCGCATGGCGGTGGCGACGGACTGCAACCCCGGCACTTCGCCGGTCGCGTCGATGACGGCGGCGATCAACCTGGCCTGCGTCCAGTTCCGCCTGACCCCGGAAGAGGCGCTGGCCGGGGTCACGCGTCATGCGGCCCGCGCGCTAGGGTTGCACGAAGAGATCGGCACGGTCGAGGCGGGCAAGGCCGCCGATCTGGCCGTGTGGGACATCAGCCGCCCGGCCGAACTGGCCTATTGGCTGGGCAAGCCGCTGCTGCACAGCCGCTATCTGGGCGGGGTCTCGTCCAGGGCCTGAGGCCGAAGATGAGTCGGCGCTAACTGCAGCCCAAAGGCCCATCGTCTTTCCAGCTCTTGACCTCCGGCAGCCCGCCGGAACGGCTAAGCACGCCTGCAATGCAAGGTTAAGTTGTTGTCATTAATATATTCGCGTTATGAGAGAGTTTCTCGAGGGAGGGACAATCTATGGACGTCGAGGCTTTCATTGCGCGCTGGAGCGAGGCGACGATTGGCGAAAGGGCGAACGGCCAGAGCTTCATCATCGAACTCTGCGCTGTCCTGGGCGTAGCAGCGCCGGGGCAGCAGGCGGTTGGGGACCGTGATTACTGTTTCGAGCGCGGGGTGAAATTCCACCTCGGGGAGGGGCGGGTCAGCAACAAATCCATCGACTGCTTCAAGCACGGCTCTTTCGTGATGGAGCTCAAGCTGTCGCCCCAACAGGCTGCGGGCGATGATATGGATCTGCGTCATTTGGCGGCCCTGTTGAATGGCCCCGGACGAAAGGCGCCGAAGGGCGGCGTGGAGGCCTTGAATCGCTTGATGGGCAAGGCGCGCGCTCAAGCTGAAAACTATGCGGCGGCCCTGCCGGCATGTCCGCCGTTCTTGATGATGGTCGATGTCGGCGCGGCCATTCACCTGTGGGCTGACTTCGAGCGGGCGGGGAGGGGCTATGCGCCGTTTCCAGATGTGAAGAGCAGCCGCATCGATCTGATGGATTTGCGTGATCCGGCGATCAGGGAACGTCTGCGAAAGGTGTGGGACGCCCCCCGCAGCCTTGACCCGCAACGTCCGGTGAATGCGGCGACGCAGGAGATTTCGGGCGTGTTGGGGCGCCTGGTGCGTTCGATGCGGGCTCGGGCGCTGCATAATCCATCGCAGGCGTTTCAGCCGATCACGGATCGTCGCATCTTCATGTTCGTGATGCAGTGCATCCTGGCGATGTACGCCGACAGCGTCGGTCTGATCCGTCACAAGGGCTTTCTGACGCTGCTGGAAAGCTATCGCGGCCATGCAGCCCGCTTTCACCTGAGCGCGGCGACCGTATTCCGCAGTCTGGCGCGCGGAGGTCACTGCGCCGCCTTGCGTCAGGACGTGCCCGCGTTCGGCAGCGGTCTGTTTCGCGAAGAGGTGGCGCTGCCGCTCAGCGAGGCTGATCTGGAGGTATTGATACGCGCCGCCGGCTGCGACTGGTCCGCCGTCGAGCCCGCTGTCTTCGGAAGCTTTCTGGAGCGTGCTCTGGAACCCGGCGATCGTAACGAACTCGGCGCGCATTACACGCCGAGAGCCTATGTGCAGCGCCTGGTGGATGCGACGATCATAGACCCGCTGCGCGCGGAGTGGGAGGCGGTGCGAGCCTGTGCTTTCAGCGATTACGCCCGGGGCGAAGCCGTGGCTGCACGAGCGGCGGTCCGGCGGTTCCAACGACGCCTATGCACGATCCGGGTGCTGGACCCCGCCTGCGGAACGGGCAACTTCCTCTATGTCGCCATGACCATGATGAAGGACTTAGAGAGGGACGTCCTCAGCGCCTTGCAGCAACTGGGAGGCGAGGTGACCGACGCGGCTGTGCGCCGCAAGATCAACCCGACCCAGTTCTGGGGCATTGAGAAATCCGACCACGCCGCCTCGATCGCTGAGGTCGTCATGTGGATCGGGTACCTGCAATGGCGCATCCGCAACGGAGAGGCGCCGTCCCAACTGGCCGCTACCGGTCAACTGGCTCCGAGACGGGGGCGCGACCGCATCATCCGGGCCGACGCCCTGCTCGTGTCGGCGGGTGAAGATCTGCATCGCGATGCGCGCGGCCGCCCGATCAGTCTGTGGCGGTTCAACCGGGAAACGGAGGTCGTGCACTATCGCCGGCCCCAGCCGACCCAATGGCCGGTCGCTCATTTCATCATCGGCAACCCGCCCTTCATCGCGGGCAAGAACCTTCGGCGCGAGCTGGGCGACGGCTATGTCGACGCCCTGTGGCATGTGCGGCAGGGGCGGTTCCGCTCGGCCGATCTGGTCATGGCGTGGTGGGATCGCGCCGCTGAAATCCTGACGGCGCCCAAGAGCCAGCTAAGGCGGTTCGGCTTCATCACCACCAATTCCATCACCCAGAACTTCTCGCGCCGCGTGCTGGAGCATCACCTGAACGGAGAGCCGCCCATGCGGCTGACCTTCGCCATTCCTGACCATCCCTGGAGCAAGGGCGAGGAACGTGGCGCCGAGGTGCGTATCGCCATGACTGTGGCCGAGCGCGGCGCCCCGAACGGCCAGGGACGCCTGCTTACGATCCGAGAGGAGCGTCCGGATGCAGGCGGCGAGATCGTCCTTCAGTTCGATGAAAAGCGGGGCGATATCGGCGCCGATCTGACCATAGGCGGCGGGGTGTCCTCCGCGCAGCCGTTGAGGGCGAACGCACTCCTGTGTTCGCCGGGCGTGAAGCTGCACGGGGCGGGCTTTATCGTTTCGGAGAGCGAGGCCGACGAACTGGCGCGCGATGGCGTGGATGCGCCGCCGATCCGGGCCTATCGGAACGGGCGCGATCTGGCGGCCCGCCCTCGCGGCGTGAAGGTGATCGACCTGTACGGCCTGGAGGAGGACGATGTCCGGCGCTTTTGGCCACGGGTCTTTCGGCGCCTGACGGACACGGTGAAGGTTGAGCGTGACCGGAACAGTCGGGCCGCCTATCGCGACAAATGGTGGGTGTTCGGCGAACCGCGAGGCGCCTTCCGCGACGCCTTGCGCGGGCTGCCCCGCTACATCGCCACGGTCGAGAAATCCAAGCACCGCTGGTTCCGCTTTCTGGATGCGGATGTTCTGCCTGACAACACGGTGGTGGCGGTCGCGTCGGATGATCCACGCGTTCTGGGCGTGCTGTCGTCCCGTGCGCATGGGCTGTGGGCGTTGGCGCAGGGCGGGCGCCTCGAGGACCGGCCCGTCTATAACAAGACCGCCTGTTTCGACACCTTCCCGTTCCCGTGTCTTGATGGGATGGCGGGCCTGGAGATCGGCGTGGCCGCCGAAGCCATCGAGGCCAAGCGTCAGGAGTTGATGGCTTTGGACGACGCCCTGACGATGACGGTGCTTTATAATGAGCGATGCTCGGGTCGGTTTGATAAACTGGATCGTCTGCACCGGGAGCTGGATGCGGCGGTTCATCGAGCCTATGGCTGGCCCTCGGGTATGACGGATGAGGCTATTCTGGCGGCCCTGCTGGCGTTGAACCAGGAGCGTGCGGATCAGGAGGCGAGAGGCGATGTCCGTTTCCTGCGACCCGCTTATCAGCAGGACCGGGTGAAACCGGTGGGCCCGCGTCGGGCGGTCGAGACATTGCGCCCGCAGGTCAGGGATATCCGTCCCCTGCCGGAGGCTCCGGAAGATCTGGCCGCAGAAGTCCTGGATGTTTTTCGGCTCGAGATGGGGCCGCTGTCGCTTGATGAACTGTCGGGCCGTTTCGCGGGGCCAAATGGCCGCCGCAAGATGGATCGCTTTGAGCAGATGCTGGCGATCCTGGCCGTGGCCGGGTCGCTTCTTAGGACGGACGAAGGCTGGTTCTCGCAGCGACGTCACTGATTTGACCTAGCCGTGGGCTGCGGCGATCATTAAGTCACTTAAGGGCGGTTCCGGCGGGACCGCCCTTTGCTTTACCGAAGAATTCCAGCCCCGATCAGCGGCGTATTCGCGCGACGCCGCGGGGAAACGAGATGACCATGCTTGAGAAGACGTTCGAACCCAAGGCCGCCGAGCCGCGCATCTACGCCCAGTGGGAGGACAGCGGCCTGTTCGTCCCGCGCGCGGCCAAGCCCACAGACGGCGCCGCCGACGCCTATTCGATCGTCATTCCGCCGCCGAACGTAACGGGCAGCCTGCACATCGGCCACGCCCTGAACAACACGCTTCAGGACATCCTGGCCCGTTATCACCGTATGAAGGGCAAGGCCGTCCTGTGGCTGCCGGGCACCGACCACGCGGGCATCGCCACCCAGATGGTGGTCGAGCGCAAGCTGGCGGCCGAGGGCAACATCGGCCGCCGGAACATGGGCCGCGACGCCTTCATCGAGAAGGTGTGGGAGTGGAAGGCCGAATCCGGCGGGACCATCGTGCGCCAACTGCGCCGTCTGGGCTCGTCGTGCGACTGGTCGCGCGAACGCTTTACCCTGGACGAGGGGCTGAACGCCGCCGTCCGCAAGGTCTTCGTGCAACTGCACAAGGACGGCCTGATCTATCGCGACAAGCGTCTGGTGAACTGGGACCCGCATTTCCAGACCGCCATCAGCGACCTTGAGGTCGAGCAGAAGGAGGTCGACGGCGCCTATTGGCACTTCGCTTATCGTCTGTCGGACGGCGTGACCTATCAGCACCCGGTCGCCTTCGACGAGGACGGCAAGGCGACGGAGTTCGAGACGCGCGACTTCATCGTCGTCGCCACGACCCGGCCGGAGACCATGCTGGGCGACACCGGCGTGGCCGTTCACCCGGAGGACGAGCGCTACAAGGGTCTGGTCGGCAGGTTCGTGACCCTGCCGATCACCGGCCGTCGCATTCCGATCGTCGCCGATGACTATGCCGATCCGACCAAAGGTTCTGGCGCGGTGAAGATCACGCCTGCCCACGATTTCAATGACTTCGGGGTCGGAAAGCGTGCAAGACTTGAAGCCCTGAACGTCATGGACGCCTTCGGTCGCATCACCGCCGCCGACACGCCGGACGTGCCCGCAGAATACGAGGGCATGGAGCGCTTCGCCGCTCGCAAGGCCGTCGTCGCCCGCGCCGAGGAAGAGGGCTGGCTGCGCGAGATCGAGAAGACCAGGCACATGGTCCCGCACGGCGACCGCTCTGGCGTCGTCATCGAGCCATGGATGACGGACCAGTGGTACGTCGACGCCAAGGTCATGGCCCAGCCTGCCCTGAAGGCGGTCGAGGACGGCGCGACCGTCTTCGAGCCGAAGTCCTATGAGAAGATCTACTTCGAATGGCTGCGCAACATCGAGCCGTGGTGCATTTCGCGCCAGTTGTGGTGGGGGCACCGCATCCCGGCCTGGTACGGCCCGAATGGCGAAATCTACGTCGCCGAAACGGAAGAGGACGCCCGCGAACAGGCACTGTCGGACTATGATTCCGAGGTCGTGCTGACCCAGGATGAGGACGTTCTGGACACCTGGTTCAGTTCCGCCCTGTGGCCCTTCTCGACCATGGGCTGGCCGGAGAAGACCGAAGATCTGGAGCGCTTCTATCCGACCAGCGATCTGGTTACGGCGGCGGACATCATCTTCTTCTGGGTCGCCCGGATGATGATGATGGGGATGCACTTCATGGACGGCGAAGTGCCGTTCAAGCGCGTCATCATCAATGGTCTGGTCCGCGACGAGAAGGGCCAGAAGATGTCGAAGTCCAAGGGCAACGTCATCGACCCGCTGAACATCATCGACGAACTGGGCGCCGACCCCCTGCGCTTCACCATGGCCATCCTGTCGGGCACGCGCGACATCAAGTTGTCGAAGCAGCGCATTGAAGGCTATCGCAATTTCGGCACCAAGCTGTGGAACGCCGCACGCTTCAGCCAGATGAACGAGGCGCGCCGTGTCGAGGGCTTCGACCCTGCGACCGTGCAGCAGACGATCAACCGCTGGATCCGCGGCGAACTGACCAAGGCCGAGCGCCAGGTGTCGGACGCCATCGAAGGCGGCCGTTTCGACGATGCGGCGGGCGCGCTTTACCGCTTCATCTGGAATGTCTTCTGCGACTGGTATCTGGAGCTGGCCAAACCCGTGTTCAACGGTTCGGACGAAGCCGCCAAGGCCGAGACGCGCGCCATGACCGCCTGGACCATCGACCAGACGCTGAAGCTGCTGCACCCGGTCATGCCCTACATCACCGAGGAGTTGTGGGGGGAACTGGGCAAGGAAGGCGCTGCCCGTGATTCTGGCCGCGACGGCCTGCTGATGGGCGAGACCTGGCCCGTGCTGCCGGACGCCTTTGTCGATGCCTCGGCCGAGGCCGAGATCGGCTGGCTGGTCGATCTGATCGGTGAGATCCGCGCTCTGCGGGCCGAGATGAACGTGCCGCCGTCGGCCAAACCGCCGCTGGCCTTCGTCGCCCCGGACGCCGCCACGGCTGAACGCATCGCGCGCCACCGCGACCTGATCCTGACCCTGGGCCGCGTGTCCGAGTTGGCCGTGGTCGAGGCCGCGCCGGCCGGGGCCGTGACCTTCGTTTCGGGCGGGGCGACGGTCGCCCTGTCGTTGGCGGGCATCATCGACCTCGCCGCCGAGCGCGCGCGCCTCGAGAAAGAAATCGCCGCCTTCGACGCTGACATCGGCCATGTGAACAAGAAGCTGGGCAACCCCAACTTCGTGTCGCGTGCGGCGGCGGAAGTCGTCGATGAACAGCGCGCCAAACTGGCTGAAGCGGAGGAGGGCAAGGCCCGCCTGCAGGCCGCGTTGAAGCGGCTGGAATCCCTGTAAGGGCGTGAGGATCGACCAGCTTCTTGTCGCGCGGGGCGTCTTTGACAGTCGCGCCCGCGCCCGCGCCGCCATTGAGGCGGGGTTGGTGAAAGCCGACAGCCGCACGGTCGCCAAGCCGTCGGAAAAGTTCGCCGAGGACGCCGTCATCCAGGCCGAGGCCGCCCATCGCTGGGTCGGACGCGGCGCGCTGAAGCTTGAGCGAGCGCTGGACCTGTGGCCGGTCGCGGTCGAGGGGCGGGTCGTGCTCGACGTCGGCGCCTCGACTGGCGGCTTCACCGAGGTCTGTCTGGATCGCGGCGCGGCTCGAATCTTCGCCGTCGATGTCGGCACGGGACAGCTTCACCCGACAGTCGCCGCCGATCCGCGCGTTGTGAATCTGGAAAAGACGGACGCCCGCGATCTGACGCCCGCCATCATCACTGATGCGCCGTCCCTGATCGTCTGCGACGCCAGCTTCATCAGTCTGGCGAAGGTATTGCCCGCCGCCCTTGATCTGGCGGCTTCGGGGGCGGACCTGATTACTCTGGTGAAGCCTCAATTCGAGGCGGAGGGCCCCAAGGCGGTCGGCAAGAAGGGCGTGGTCAAGGACCCCGAGGCGCATGCCGCAGCCGTGGCCCGCGTGCGCGACTGGCTGGAAGCTGGCGGCTGGAGCGTGCGTGAGGTCGCCGACAGTCCGATCACCGGCGGCGAGGGCAATGTCGAGTTCCTGCTCTGGGCGCAAAAGCCCTGAACTGAAACGATTTGAGGGCCGCCGGATCGCCGGCGGCCCTCTTCACATCGTCGATTGACAGGGGGGCTGAAACTTAATCGACGACGCGATAACGGCCCGATTGATCCATGCAGGTGCGCACGTAGCGCGTCTCCATGCGACCGTCGGGAAGACGAATGTTGCTCTCGGCCAGGCGGCACTGATCGGCGTCGCGGGGCGCAGAGGCGTAGGTGTCGGGATAGTCCCGATAGTAGTCATAGCTGTCGCGGCGGTCGTCATAACGACGGTCATAGGCGCGATTGTCATAGCTGCGGCTGTCGTAACCCCGGTTGTCATAACCATAGGCCGGCGGGACATACGTCCCCTGATAGCCGTAGTCGGCGTCGCGGCGAGCGCGGCTGTCGCAGGCGGCCGAGCTGTTGCCCACGCCTGCGCCGATCGCGGCGCCCAGAACCCCGCCCAGGGCGCTGCCTTCGGTACGGCGGCCGCGCGCGGCCATCTGGGACCCGGCGATGGCGCCGATGGCGGCGCCCAGAACACCGCCGGTCGTGGCGCGCTGACGTTGATCGCGGACGCAGGGGTCGTAATAGGGTCCCTGGCTGTAGCCGTTGGCGCCGTAACCATAGGCAGGCGGATAGTCGTAGCCGTAGCTCTGGGCCGAGGCGACGCCGGGCAGGGCGACGGCAGAGGCGCAGGCCAGGGCGGCGATGGCGGCGGCCGAGGCTTTTTTCGAGATGAGAGCGATCATCGTTTCTGTTCCTTCGACGGATGCCGCACCTGAACGGATCAGGCCGCCGTCTGTTGCAGCCATTGATAGGACGGCGAAGCTGAACGGCTTTTGAGCGCTTCGTTCATCTTCGTTCATGTTTCGATTTCCGCGCAGATGTCGCTAGAAGGCGCGCATGATGCAGACGCTGACCATCGCCCGCATGGGCCATCAGGGCGACGGGATCGCCGACACCGCCGACGGCCCGGTCTTCGTGCCGGGCGCCTTGCCGGGCGAGGTGGTCGCCGCCGAGGTCAAGGACGGCCGGGCCGAGCGCTTCGACCTGATCGAGGCCAGCCCTGATCGGCGCCCGATCCACTCGCAGACCTATGCCGAATGCGGCGTGGCGCCGCTGCAGCACTGGGCCGAGGAACCCTATCTGGCTTGGAAGCGCGAGGTGGTCATCCAGATGCTGGCGCGTGAGGGATTGGAGACTGAAGTCGAGGCGGCCGTGGCTACGCCGCTGGGCAGTCGTCGGCGCCTGGCGTTGCACGCGCGCAAGGCGCCGGACGGGCGGGTCATCCTCGGGTTCAAGGCGCGCAAGTCGTGGCGCGTGGTCGAACTGACCGACTGTCCATTGTCGGATCCGCAGCTGACTGCGGCTCTGCCCGCCCTGGCGAAAGTCGCCGCGCCCTTGCTGGGGCATCCGAAATCGGCGCCGACCCTGCATGTCACCCTGACCGATAGCGGTCTGGATGTTGACGTGACCGGCGTTGAGAAGCGGTCAGGCGGCCTGAACGGAGATCAACTGGCGCTGGCCATCGGGGCGGCGGCCGAAGCGGATCTGGCGCGGCTCAGTCTGGATGGCGACACGCTGGTCATGGCGCGCCAGCCGCGCGTGCGGTTCGGGCGCGCCTCTGTACCCCTGCCGCCGGGCGCCTTCCTGCAGGCGTCGCCCGATGCGGAAGCCGCGATGGTCGCGCGCGCGGTTGCGGCGGTGAAAGGGGCCAAGAAGGTCGCCGATCTGTTCTGTGGGGCCGGCACATTCACCTTCCCGCTGGCCGAGGTCGCGAGCGTGACCGCCGCCGATTCTGCTGCTTCTTCCATCGCCGCCCTGAAGGCAGGCGTGAGCACGGCTCAGGGTCTGAAGGGGATTGAGGCTCAGGCGCGCGATCTGTTCCGCCGTCCGTTGTCGCCTTATGACCTCAAGGGCTGCGAGGCTATCGTCATGGACCCGCCGCGCGCAGGCGCACTAGAGCAGACGCAGCAATTGCCGGGGACCAAGGCCTCAGTCATTGTCGGGGTGTCGTGCAATCCCCAGACTTTCGCCCGCGATGCGCGGGTGCTGGTCGACGCCGGTTTCCAGCTGGAGAACGTCACGCCGATTGATCAATTCATCTGGTCGACGCACATCGAACTGGTCGGCGTGTTCCGGCGCTGATCAGGACGCCAGATCGAACAGGTCCAGTTGAGGTCGGGCGTCTGCCGGGACGCGGAACTGGGTCACGTCCAGAGACTGCCGCGGGGCGTCCAGTCCATAGCGTTTGACCGCCGCTTTGAAGCGCGCGGCGATCAGCTCGGCGACCGGGCCGGTTCCCTTCATCCGTTGCGACCAGTCGGGATCATAGTCCTTGCCGCCGCGCGTCTGGCGGATCAGGGACATGACGCGCGCCGCGCGATCAGGGCGGGCGTCGGCCAGCCATTCGCGGAACAGGTCTTTGATCTCCAGCGGCAGGCGCAGGGTCACGTACATGGCCGAGGTCGCACCGGCCTTCTGAGCCGCCTCCAGCACCGCTTCCAGCTCATGATCATTCAGACCGGGGATGACGGGAGCGAAGCCGACGCCGACGGGACAGCCCGCGTCGGCCAGACGGCTGATCGCCTCCAGCCGTTTGGCAGGGGTTGACGCGCGCGGCTCCATCGCCCGCGCCAGCTTGCGGTCCAATGTGGTGATGGAGACGAAGGCGGAGGCCTGGCCTCTCCGTCCCATATCGCCCAGGATGTCGGCGTCGCGCGCGATCAGCACCGATTTGGTGATGATGCTGAAGGGATGGTTGAACCGTTGCATCACCTCAAGGATCGAGCGGGTAGAACATGTTTCGCGCTCGACCGGCTGATAGGGGTCGGTGTTGCCCCCTATGTGGATGCGCCGACAGACGTACCGGGGCTTTGAGAGTTCCTGTTCCAACAGACGCGCGGCGTCCGGCTTGAAGAAGATCCGGCTCTCGAAATCCAGGCCCGGGGATAGGCCCATCCAGGCATGGGACGGACGGGCGTAGCAGTAGATGCAGCCATGTTCGCAGCCCTTATAGGGGTTGATGGAGCGATCGAAGCCGACGTCGGGACTCGTATTTTTGGCGATGATGGTGCGGGCGCGTTCCGGGGACAGAGTCGTGCGAAGCGGAGGAACCGCCTCGTCCTGATCCGTCCAGCCGTCGTCATAAGCCTCGCGCCGATCGGCTTCATACCGACCCGAGGCGTTGGAGCGTGCGCCGCGTCCGTTGATCGCCTTACTCATGGCCGCAGGATGCGGGACCGATGAGAACAAATCAAGAACAAAAATAGCGCCGAGAGCCAGGCGCGTCGATCGCGCTCTTGCTCAGATCAGCGCCGTGCTGAGGCGTTAGGCCTGCGGTCGCGCCGGTCGCCGCCAGGGCGCGGGCCCTCGCGACGCCAGCGCACGGACAGGGAGGTGTCGCCTTCGCCGCCGAACTTGGAAGTTACGGCGAGGTTGCGGCGGACCTGCCACTCGACGCTGACCGCCGCCCCGCGTTCGGCGCCGCCGATGACCTCTAGATAGATGTCGTCGGTGATGTAGCGGCCGCCCGCGACGGTCAGGCTGGACGCTTCGCCGCTGAAGGACAGACGATCCAGCCCAGCCAGTTCGCGCAGGTTGCCGATCACGTCGAAGCCGCCGCCGCCCGCTAGTGAAGCGACCGCCGAAGCGAGTTGCGCCGCCTCGAAGGGGGACAGTTGGGCTGCGGATCGCCCGAACAGCACCTGCGACAGGATTTCGTCCTGGGGCAGGGCGGGGGTCGAGGTCAGTTCGATCTTGGGCGCTGCGGCCGTGCCGGTGACCTTGATCACGGCGGTCAGGGCAGGGTCCTCGCGGACGGCTTCAAGGTTGAGGCGGATCCGCGACGGGTCCGTCGACAGGGTGACGGAGCCGCGATCGTCAAAGACGAAACGCTTGCCCGCGAACTCATAGTCGCCGCGCACTACATTGGCCGTGCCGGACAACTGAGGATCGGCGATCGTGCCGCGTACCCGCGCATTGGCGGCGAGTTCGACGTTCAGACCGCGACCGCGCACAT
The DNA here is from genome assembly GCF_047716865.1 of Brevundimonas sp. S1H14. Lineage (NCBI taxonomy): Bacteria > Pseudomonadati > Pseudomonadota > Alphaproteobacteria > Caulobacterales > Caulobacteraceae > Brevundimonas > Brevundimonas sp. S1H14. The sequence goes on from NZ_CP136679.1 coordinate 1,653,292, forward strand.
AGATTTCCCGTCCGGTCAGGTTCAGGTTCAGGCCGATCCTGGGACCGCCTCGCGCCTTCTGCTCGGTTTGAACGGGGTCGCCGCCGGGACGGTTGATCTCGACCACGTCCATTTTGACGATGCCGGTGGAGCCGGGCAGGTTCGGCGAAATCTCGGCGTCGTCGATGTTCAGGTCGCCGGTCAGTTGAATGTCGCCGTTCGCGCCGCGCACTGCTGTCAGGCGGCCGTTGGCGCGGGCCTTGGCGATGTCGTTGTCGATGATGCGGAAGCGCGTCAGTTCCAGCCGCAACGTCGAGGGCGATCCCTGACGCAGGCCGATATCGCCATTGCCGGAAACCTCGCCCTTCAGTCCGTCGGTGGCCTGAAACTGTTCGATCACGGCCTGGCTGTCGTTGAAACGGCTGGCGAGGGTCACATTCTCCAGGCGCAGACCCGAGGCGCTGTCGCGGAAGGCGCCCTGCGTCATGTCCAGTCGGCCGTTCAGTCGGGGCGCGTTCAGCGTGCCCGCCAGCGTGGCTTGGCCGTTCACCTGACCGGACAGCGATTGGGCGCCGCCCAGGAACAGGTCCCAGATCGGCTGGATCTGACCGCGAATAGCCACCTGACCCGACATGTCCCGGGTCCGGGCGATGGCCAGACGCAGCGGAGCGGCCGAGGTTTCGACCGGCAGGCTGACGTCGGCTGTCGCCTGAACGGCGGTTCCGTCATGGGCCTGGGCGCGCAGGCGCAGCACGTCGCCGGTCAGGTCGGCGTTCAGCGTGCCGTCGACCGCCAGACCCCGCGGCGCGTCGATGCTGCGTAGTTGTTTCAGGTCTACATTGGCCGAGCCGCGCAGGGTGTCGCCCTGTCCCTGCATCGAGATGCGGCCGGTCACCTGACCGCGCAGATCGGGAAGCAGCGAGCCCATTTCGACATTGGTCATGTCGGCTTGAATGGATGCGCCCTGCTTGTCCTGCTTCAGTTCGCCGGTCAGGACGCCGCCGCCGACGCCCAGGTCCAGCCGCGCTACGCGGCCGTCGCCGTTGATGGCGAAGACGGCGGGCGCACGGGTGGTGAAGGCGATCTCGCGCACACGGCCGCCGCCGCGCAGGGTCAGGCTCTGGGCCGGGCCCTGGCGGGAGTATTCGCCGGAACCGTTGAACTGGACCGGATTGGCGCCGCCCACATCGGCAGCCACGGTGAAGGGCAGGCGTTCCAGCGTGCCCTGGCCTTTCAGCGACAGATTTCGCAGGGTCCAGTCCTGACCCGTCAGGCGTACGTTGCGGCCGGTGATGTCCAGCACGGCGGTCTGATCGCCCGCGCCCTCGGTCAGGCGCACCCGGCCGTTGGCCTCGCCCGAGGCCAGGAAGGCGCCTTGGCGCGCGGTGAAGGTCAGATCGGCGCTGGAGGGGAAGTTGTTTGACAAAGCCACGTCGCCCTGAGCCGTGACGCCGCCTGCGTTCACATCGACATCCGACAGACGCAGACGCGGACCGCCCAGATAGAAGTTCCCCGAGGCGCGCGCCGGTCCGTAGTTCGAGCCGGAGGTCAGCACCACGCGGCCGTCCGAGGCGTCGGCGCCCTTGCGGAAGCTGAGGATCAGATCAGCCTTGGTCAGGATCAGCCCGCCCGCAGCCACCTTGTCGAAGGCGGCGCGCAGGTCGGCGCGCGGCTGGGCCAGGGTGCCGGTCAGGGCGCCGTCGCCCGACATGGCGCCGTCGATGGCGACCGGGCCGACGCCGAAGGGACCGCGTGCGTCCCAGTCCAGGGCAAGGCGCAGTTTGGAGCCCTCGATACGCCCCTTGGCGCCTGCGCGTCCGGCGGCGCCGGTCAGTTCGCCGGTGTTGATGGAGACGACGCCGTCGTTCAGCGACCCGGCCAGTTGCAGGCGCGGCGTCGCGCCCAGAAGACGATCCAGCTCTTCCATGCCGATGGCCATGCGAGAGCCGCGCCCGTCGAAGCTGAGGACCCAGGGCGCGCCGGTCCGAGCGGACGAAGCGCGGATCGGTCCGCCAAAGGCCCCGCGTGCGCCGGGCTGAATGCGCGACAGGTCGGTCAGTTCGGCGCGACCCGTAAAGTTGAGGCCGCCGTTCAGGCTGCGTCCGCCCGAGCCGGTCAGGGTCAGGCCCTGGCCACGCGCATCGACCTTCTTCAGCAGCATGGCGCCATCGGCCATGCGGGCGCCTTCCATTTGTATGTGCGGCGTCGCGCCCAACAGGGCGCCGATGATACCGGCCGAGGAACCGCCGACCGCCCGCACGTCGGTCGTCACGTCGATACGACCCTTGTTGGCGGCGATGTTGACCGGACCCGAGATGCGCGTGGCGCGATAGGAGGCGATGTCGGCGTTCAGCAGACTGGCCGAACCTTGCAGGCTCCATACCTGAGCGTCGCCCTTGAACACGCCGGTATAGGCGGCCGGACCGGCGACCGGGCTGCCGACCAGACGGCTGAGCGACGGCGTGGTCAGTTCCAGGTTGATGCCTTCCGGCGCGGTGTTGTCCGTCGTGCGGATCAGGCCGCGCGCGCTGGATTCAATGTTGTCGGCGTACAGGCGCCAGGCCACTCCCTGATAGCCCTCGCGTTTGGAGTCCGGCGTCATGGCGAAGCCGAAGCGGGCGGTGCGGCCGATGCGCTCGACGAACGGCTCCAGCAGGTCGGAGCCCGAGAAGTCGGCATAGCCCGAAACCTTGGCGCCGTTGTCGCCATAGGTCCCTTTGACCAGCAGGGGGCGGAATTGGCCGGTCTGCACGGCCACGTCGATGACCTCGCCGTTCACCACGGCGACAGCCGAGAAGGGCTGGTCAGGCGAATAGCCCAGCGAACCGGCGATCGGCCCGCCCTGGGCCTCATTGGCACGCAGGTTGACGCGCAGGTCTTCAGGCTTGTCGCCGAAGGCGGCGGCCAGGCGAAGGTAGTCGCCCTTGCGGTTCAGGCTGTAGGCGTTGACGTTGGCGGTCTTGACGCCCTTGCGCGGAATGGCGGCGTCGCCGCTCAGCGTCCAGCGGCCGTATTCCTTGGAGAAATCCTCCATCAATTCGACATTGGCGCTGAAGCGGTCGATGTCGATGGAGATGGCTTGCGGGCCGCCCGGCTCGGTGGGCGCCTCCAGTTCCGGGCGGCGCAGCAGACGGATCTGACCCGCGCTGATTTCGGTGGCGTGAAAACGCCGCGCCAGAAGGGGCCAATAGGACCAGTCGACGCGCACATCGGTCGCTTCGAGCCAGACGCCCTTTTCGTCGGTCACGGTGACGCGTTTCAGGCGGAAATCGCTGAACAGGTCGCCCTGCAGACCTTCGACGTTGATGCGACCGTAGCGGCTGATCTTCTTGCCGGCGACGAAGCTTGTGATCAGTTCACGGCCCGGATCGGAAACCAGATACATCCGCCCGCCGACGAGGGCGACGATGACCAGCGCCAGCAGGCCCGCAGAGACGACCCCGGCGATGAAGGCGGCCAGCTGAAGCCGGGTGCGTTTGCGCTTCGCCTTTTCGGCGGGCGTGTCGGCGACGTCTGCGCCCGTTTCGTGAGGCGGAGGAGTGTCGGTCAAAACGCCTGGCCGATGCTGATGTAGAGCTGGAATCCGGAATCGCCTTCGCGCTTGTTCAGCGGGAAGGCGACGTCGGCGCGGACGGGACCGAACGGCAGCTTGTAGCGGACGCCGACCCCTGCGCCGTAACGCATGTTGCTGAAGTTCGGCGTTTCCTGAAAGCCGACGGCGCCGCCGTCGACAAAGGCGACAGCCTGGAATTTCTCGCCGATATCGCGCCGCACCTCCAGCGAGGTTTCAAACAGCGACAGGCCGCCGCGCGGACGGTTGTCCGGCAGGCGCGGGTTGATGCTCTGATAGGAATAGCCGCGCACCGAGCCGCCGCCGCCGGAATAGAACAGACGGTCGGAGGGAACCGTCAGCTCTTCGCCGCCGATGATCGAGCCGATACGGGCGCGCCCGGCCAGAACTGTCTTCGCGCCGTCCTGCAACGGCAGATAGGCGCTGGCCTGTCCCTCGGTGCGCAGGAACATGACCGTGTCCTCGCCCGTCACTGCGGTCGGCTGGGCTGAAACGGACAGGCGGTAGCCGGTCGTGGGGTTCAGCGGATCGTTGGAGCGATCCATAAAGGCGCTGCCCCGCAGGGTGACGATCGCCAGGTCCCGGTCCAGGGTGATCGGCGTCTGCGTCAGGGGATCGAAGCGGTATTCCGTATATCGCCCGGCGTCCACGCCCAGGCCGTAGCTGAACCAGGACGTCTTGCCGAGGCGCTGGGACAGGTCCGCCGCCACCGTCAGGGCGCTGCGGTCATAGGCGTCGGTCTGTTCGTTGACGATGAAGGACGACAGTTTCAGCGTCCGACCCGCGCGCCGCCAGTGGGGCTGCGACCACTCGCCGCCGATGCGACTGTCGATGCTGGCGATCCGCGCCCCGTACCGCAGCGTGTCGGCGCGGCCGAAGCGGTTGTAGCGGGTGCGGAAGATATCGACGCCGACGCCCTCGTAGGTCGAATAGCTGGCGCCTGCCTCAAGCAGGCTGACCGGCCGATCGGCCAGGGTGACGACAACCGGCCTCAAGCCGTCCGGGCGCGTATCGTCCAGCGACGACAGGGCGACGCCCACGCCGTCATAGACGCCGGTGTCCAGCAGGCGGCGCTCCAGCTCGGCGACGTCTTCTGGATCGTAACGGTCGCCTTCTTGCCAGGGGACAAGGCTCTGAATCCAATCCAGCTTGGTCGGGCCGCGTGTCCGCAGTTGGATGCCGTCCAGCCGCACCAGTTCGCCGGACGCCACATTGAAGCCTGGCTCCACCAGAAAAGTCGCATGATCCACGACGACCCGGCGGGGCTGGGCGACGGCGTCTGCATAGCCGCGACGGGTCAGGTCGGCGATCAAGCGTCCCTCAGCCGCCAGCACGTCAGCCGCTCGGCCGGGCTCGCCGGGCTTCAGCTGGATGTTCTTGATAACCGCGGCGCTGGTGTCTGCGTCCGGGGCAGGCGCGCTCCAGTTGACCTTGGCGTCTCCCAGAACGAACCGGCGGCCGGGCGTGACCTCGACGATGGCGACAGGCGTTTCCTCGCCTTCGACCTGATCCTGGACCGTGGCCTGATAATAGCCTTCAGACCGCAACAGGGCCTGCGCCGATTCCAGCGCCGCCCGCGCGCGACGACGGGCTTCAAAGCGATTGGCCGGGGCGCCGTCGACCTGACCCACCGCCTGTTCCAGCTGTCGCTTCAAATCGGCGTCGATCTCGCCGCGAATCTGGGCCCTCGGCTCGGCAGTCGCCTGTGTGGCGAAGGCGCACAGGGCCGCGGTGGCTAGAAGGAGGGGGAGCCTCGACGTCAAATCTGAACCCTGTGTGTGGTTAACACGCCGCACTTAGCCGTCTGCGCCGATGGAATCAGTAAAACAGCGTATCGCTTTCAGGCTGCACCGTCTCCTCGGAGGAGCGATGGTCGGGCGGCAGGGCTTCGACAGGCGCGGTCGGCGGCGTGTCGGGGGCTTCTGCTGCTGTCGGGGCGGCGGCGTCCTCGGCGGCGGGGGTTTCGGGTTCAACGACCGGCGCCGGGGCAGGGGCCGGTTCGTGGCGAGGCTCCTCACAGGCCGCCAGCGCAGCCATGGCGCCCAGGGCGACGGCGCCGAGCAGCAGACGCTTCGGAATGAATTGGCTCATGGAGATTCCCCCTTTCAGGGGCTGGAAACGTGAAAAAGGGGACGGAGGTTCCCGCACGCCACGGTGTTGCGTGGAATCTCTGAACGCAATCTGAACCCGAACGAGCATTGCGCCGCCTCTCCAGACCCTTTCCAGCCTGGCATATCCGGGGTGTTTGTTTTCCAACAAATTTTCCGAAATATCGGCTTGCCGGATCAGAAACTCGACCGTATGTTCCGCGCCTCTTCGCAGACGCGATGTGCGCCCCTAGCTCAGTTGGTTAGAGCATCTGACTTTTAATCAGAGGGTCCCCGGTTCGAGCCCGGGGGGGCGTACCATTTTCCACTCAAAAATCAGTAGATGTTCAGGCTGGCCTGTCGGCCTCGTGACCTGAAACGGCGCCTTGGCGAGACGCCGGTCCATATGTCACGCGCTGAGCGGCAAACGCACCGTGAAGCAGCTGCCCAGACCAGGGCCTTCGCTGACGAGATCGATCGTGCCGTCGTGCAGTTCGACCAGCTGTTTGACCAGCGCCAGGCCGATGCCCAGGCCGTCGCGGGAGCGGTCGTCGGGGCCCTTCGACTGAGCGAACAGATCAAAGATCCGGTCTTTCAGATCAGCTGAGACGCCGATGCCATTGTCGGCGACATCAATCCGGATCTGATCCTGCTCGATGTCGACGGATAGGAGTATGCGGCCCTCGCGCGGAGTGTATTTGGCGGCGTTGGCGAGCAGGTTGCTGATCACCTGGGACAGACGGGTGAAGTCGCCCTTCAGCCACACCGGCTCGGGCGGCAGGGAGATCGTCAGTTCGTGCGATGCAGCCTCGATCCTTGGGCGGCTGGTGTCGATGGCGGAGTCGATGATGCTCTGCAGGCTCACACGTTCTTGTTTGAGGGAAATCTTGCCCTGATCGATTCTGGCGACGTCCAGAAGGTCTTCGATCAGACGCGAAAGGTGGTGGGCCTGCACCTCCATGCGGGCGTGAATCACAGCCTTGCGCTCTTCGTCCGACTGGCGTTGCAGCAACTGAAGTCCGGCGTGAATCGCCATGATGGGATTGCGCAGTTCATGGCCCAGCATGGCGATGAAGTCGTTCTTGCGCCGATCAGCCTCGCGCAGGGCGTTGGCGTAGGCCTCCAGTTCATTGCGCTGGGCGAGGCTTTCCATGCGCTGGCGATACAGGTCGATGAAGACCTTGGCCTTGCTGCGCAGAATGTCCGCCTCAATCGGCTTTTGGATGAAGTCCACCGCGCCCGCTTCATAGCCCCTGAAGCGGCGCTGAAGATCGGCGCTTCCGGCGGTGACAAAGATGATGGGGATGTGGCGGGCATTGACGTTGCCGCGCATGAATTCGGCCAGTTGAAAACCGTCCATGCCGGGCATCTGAACGTCGAGCAGCGCCAGGGCGACATCATGAACCAGCAACAACTCCAGCGCCTCGTCGCCCGAACGGGCCTTGAGGCAGACCACGCCTTCGCTTTTCAGCAGAGCTTCCAGCGCCAGCAGGTTCTCCTCAAGATCGTCGACCAGCAGGAGATGAATCGGCTGTTCCGTGCTGGTCATTCTCTTTCGAGACCTTTCAGATAGTCGGCGATGCGTTCGAGCGGCAGCACGAGCGCGGCGTTGCAGGCCTGACGAGCGGCCTGAGGCATGGTCCGGGCATAGGCGGCGGTCGGGTCCTGCACCAGGGCGACGCCGCCGGCGGCGTGCACCGCCTTGAGGCCGGCTGCTCCATCATTGTTGGCGCCGGTCAGGATGACGCCGATCAAACCTTCGCCATAGGCGTCCGCGGCGCTCTCGAACAGAACGTCGATGGAGGGACGTGAGTAGTTGATCGCTTCGTCGGATGACAGGGCCAAGTCCCCGTTTTCTTCAACCAGGAGATGGTAATCGGAGGGGGCGAAGTAGACCACGCCGGAGCGGACAGGCTCCTTGTCCTCAGCTTCCTTCACCTCAAGTCCGCATTGGGCCTCGAAAAGAGGCGCCAGAACATTGCTGCGGTCGGCCGGGACGTGAAGGACGATGAAGATCGGCCAGGGGAAATCGGCAGGCAGAGCGGGCAGGAGGGCGAGCAGAGCCTGAACGCCCCCGGCGGAGGCGCCGATCACCACGGCCCGGTCCGGCGCCGAACTCATGCCTCGCGTTTCCTGTATATTTTTTCCTCGGGAACAAACTCGGAAAAGGCCGCCGCGTGGCGGGAAAAACGCAGGCTTTCCTTCGACCCCACGCCGAGAAAGCCGTGTCGCGCCAGGGATTCCCTGAAAAGGCCGACGGCGCGGTCCTGAAGTCCTCGGTCGAAATAAATCATCACATTGCGGCAGGAGATCAGCTGCATTTCCGCAAAGACGGCGTCCGTGACCAGGCTGTGATCAGAGAAGACGACGTTGGCGCGCAGTGATTTGTCGAAGACGGCTCGCCCATAGTCCGCAGTGTAGTAGTCGGAGAGTGACGATCTCCCTCCTGATTTTTGATGGTTCTCGGTGAATTTGCGGATCCTATCCAGCGGATAGATCCCAGCCTCAGCAGCTCTTAGGGCGTCAGGGTTGATGTCCGTTGCGTAGAACAGCGTACGGTCGAACAGGCCTTCCTCGCGAAACAGGATAGCCATGGAATAGAGCTCTTCGCCGGCGCTGCAGCCCGCAATCCAGACCTTCAGCGACGGATAGGTGCGCAGGTGAGGCAGGACCTGTTCTCGCAGGGCGCGGAAATAGCCGGGGTCGCGGAACATTTCGCTGACTTGAACGGTCAGGAATCCGAGCAGGCGGGGAAGCATTTCGGGATCGTGCAGCACCCGTTCCTGAAGGGCTGTCAGGCTGGGCATGTTGAAATGGCTGCGCGCCTGCAGCAGACGGCGTTTGATCGACGCCCGCGCATAGTGGCGGAAGTCGTAATGGTAGCGTTGGTACAACGCCTCCAACAGCAGGCCGATCTCAATGTCTTCTGTCTGGTGGGGCATTTCGTGGCTCAGCGGGGCATCCAGACGCGCACCAGGGACAGCAGCTTGTCTACGTCCAGCGGCTTGGCCATATAGTCATTGGCCCCGGCCGCCATACAGCGTTCCTGATCGTCCGGCATGGCCTTGGCCGTCAGCATCAGCACCGGCAAGGTCTTCCAGCGCGGGTCTTTTCTCAGCTCGCGGGTCGCCGTCAGACCGTCCATGACCGGCATCATCACATCCATCAGCACCAGATCGACCGCCTGGGACGGATCGGTAGAAGACCGATCCAACGCCTCCAGCGCCTCCTTGCCGTTGCGGGCGATCTCGACCAGGGCGCCGCGCGGTTCGAGCACATTGGTCAGCGAATAGACGTTCCGCACGTCGTCCTCGACAATCAGAATGCGGCGGCCTTCCAGCACGGCGTCGCGGTTGCGGGCCTTGCGGATCATCTTCTGCTGCTCTGGCGGCAGTTCCGCCACGACCTGGTGCAGGAACAGGGAAACTTCGTCCAGAAGCCGTTCCGGCGATTTGGCGCCCTTGATGATGATGGAGCTGGAGTAGCGGCGCAGTTGTTGCTCATGATCGGGCGACAGGTCCCGGCCCGTATAGACGATGACCGGCGGGAAGCTGTGGCCGGTGTCGCGGCTGAGGGTCTCCAGAAGGGAGAAGCCCGAGGCGTCCGGCAGCGTCAGGTCCAGCACCATGCAGTCGAAAGTCTGGCTCTTGAGTTGCTCCAGACACTCTGCGGCGGTGCCGACGCCCACCGTTTCGACGTCGCCGGAGCTCAGCAGGCGGCTGACCGCATCGCGCTGAACCAGGTCGTCTTCGACGATAAGGACGCGCCGGACGGTGCGGGTCAGCTTTTCCTCCAGGTTGCGCAGGACCTCGGCGAGGTCCTCCCGCTTCACCGGCTTGATCAGATAGCCGATCGCGCCCAGCGAAAGGGCGGTCTGGCTGTGGTCCTCGCCCGAGACGACGTGAATGGGGATGTGGCGGGTGTCGTCGTCGCGCTTCAGTTCGTCCAGAACGGTAAGGCCGGACTGGTCGGGCAGGCCGATGTCCAGCACGACGGCGCTGGGGCGATGGCGTTTGGCCAGTTTCAGGGCTTCCTCAGCGGTGCCGGCCACAATGCACTGGAAGCCGAGTTCGCGCGACAGGTCGCGCACGATGGCGGCGAACCGGCCGTCGTCCTCGACCACGAGCAGCAGCCGCCTGTTTCCACCGAGGTTGTCCCGATCGTCCTCAACGTTCGCGGACACGGGGCGAGGCTCAGCCGACCTCGGGTTCGCCGCCGCTGGAGCTGGGGCGACGGGCGAGGCCGCGACCGCAGTCTCACGCGAGGCCACCCGTGCGGCGTCATAGGCGCGTGGCAGGACAAGGGTGAAGACGCTGCCTTCGCCGACATGGCTTTTCAGTTCGATCCGACCGCCCAGAAGCCGCGCCAGTTCGCGTGAGATCGACAGTCCCAGGCCTGTTCCCCCGTATTTGCGGCTGATGGTGCCGTCCGCCTGCTGGAAGGCCTCGAAGACGCCCTTCTGCTGGTCGGGGGAAATGCCGATGCCGGTGTCGGAGACGGCGAACGCGATCTCGTCGTCGGGCAGGGCGGATATGCCCAGTTTGACCAGGCCGCTTTCGGTGAATTTGAAGGCGTTGGACAGCAGGTTCTTGAGAATCTGCTCAAGCCGTTGACGGTCTGTCTCCATCAGATCGAGGTCCGTATCCACCTCGATCTCGAACGGCAGGCCGCGATCGTCGGCGATGGGCTGGAAGGTCTGGCGAATGTCTCCGGCCAGCCGCTGCATCGAGACGGCTTCCGGGCGCGCCTGGATGTGGCCGGCCTCGATCTTGGACAGATCCAGGATATCGTTGATCAGGGTCAGAAGGTCGTTCCCCGATGACTGGATGGTTCGGGCGTAGTTGACCTGTTCCTCTGACAAGCTCCCCTCGGGATTGTCCGCCAGCAGCTTGGACAGGATCAGCAGAGAGTTCAGCGGCGTCCGCAGTTCGTGGGACATATTGGCCAGGAAGTCGGACTTGTACTGGCTGGCCTGTTCCAGTTCGCGGGCCTTCAGCGTCAGGGCGGCGGCGCCGCGTTCCAGGTCATCGCGCTGTGTCTCCAGCATCTGCGCCTGTTCTTCCAGCTGGCTGTTGGTCTGTTCCAACTCGGCCTGCTGCTGTTCGAGGCGGAACTGGGATTCCTTGAGCGCCCGACCCTGTTCCTCCAACTCTTCGTTGGAGACGCGCAGTTCCTCGCTCTGGACCTGAAGCTCTTCGGCCTGACGCTGGGTTTCCTCCAGCATATTTTGCAATTGGGCGCGATAGCGGGCCGAGCGCAGGGCGGCGCCGATGGCGGGGCCTACCTCTTCGAGCAGGGTCGTCAACTGCTCGTCCGGAGCGTGCAGGAAGCCCAGTTCCAGCACCGCGTTGACGGCGCCGTCCGCCTGGGCCGGAGAGATGATCAGATGCCTGGGCTTATCGCGGCCCAGGGCCGATCCTATGGTCAGATAGCCGTCCGGCACGTCGGATACGCGCAGAGCCTGGCCATCAGCCGCGACCTGACCCAGCAGGCCTTCACGCAGGCCGAAACGATCTGGAATGGCCGCGTCGGACGGAACGCCCAGCGCGGCGATGCGGCGATATTGGCCGCCTTCGCCCTTGAACAGAGCGGCCGCCTGCACCCCGGCGTAGCGGCCGAGATAGGCAAGGATGCTGTCGCCCAACTGTTCAAGGGACTGATCGCCCATCATAGCTTCCGCCAGGCCCACCTGTCCCTTGTTCAGCCATTCCTGGCGCGCACGATCGCGCGCGCTGTGTCGGATCAGGTTGAAGATCACGATCGTCAGAACGGCGCCCAGCAGACCCGACAGGAGGCCGCTGCCCAGCGCCGTTCGATAGGCGGCGTTCATGGCGGCGATGCGCTGTTCGCGCACGCGCTGCTCTTCGGCGCGCATCAAGCCGATACGGGCGCGAACAGCGTCCATGACGCGCTTGCCTTCGTCCGTTCCCATCCGCGCCAGAGCAGCCTGCATCCCCTCGACCCGGCGGGTCTGGAGCGTTGCGTCCAGTTCGGTCATCTTGGCGTCGAGAAGGCGACGCAACTCAGTCAGATGGGCCTGCTGGCTCGGGTTGTCGCGCGTCAGATGCGCCAGGTCGCCCAGTCGCCGGTTCAGATCACCCGTCGCGGCCTCATAGGGCTGAAGATATCGGATGTCGCCGGTCAACAGATAGCCGCGCTGGCCCGTTTCGGCATCCTGCGCGGCGGACAGGATGTCTTCGACCGCGACGATCACCTCATGCGTATGGATGATCTGTTGATTATTGGTTCGCAACACCTCGACGTTACGCCAGGCCAGAACCCCGGTCCCGAGAAAGAACGCGAGAACCAGCGCCAGTCCTACCGTCGCAAGGCTTTCCATCTTCGAGCCCGCTGACGGACGGCTTGGCGGCTTCATCGTGTTGTGATCCCTGTGAACTCAGGCGCGCCCGCTCTCGGCGCGACTGAACATCACTACTACCCTACGATGGATTCGCCGCACAGGTTTTCCGCCATGTGACCCGGATGAAGGGTGGCTTCATTCCATCGACTTGGCTTGCGGTTGCATGTCGTGATTTAACACCGGCTATGCGCTCTTTGATTTTACCTGCTGTCGCGGTTTCCCTTGTCCTTTCCGGCTGTAACGCGGGGGCCTCCGCGCGCGGAGGAGCCGAGCAGGTCGGAGCCGGACTGGGCGACGCCGTCACCGCGCCGCTGGAAGACCTGAACCTGCGACGCGATGAAATCCCGACCATTCTGCTGCAGGCGGAAGCCAATCCCTATGACCTGCGCAACCTGAATAACTGCCGCACGATCGGGGCCGAGATCGCCCGTCTGGACGAGGCCTTGGGGCCTGACACGGACGCGCCGCCGTCGCAGGACGGTTCCTACATGAGCGAGCGGGCCGCCGATGCGGCGGCGGGGGCGACGCTTGATGCTGTTCGCGGGACGGTGACCGACTTCATCCCCGCCCGCAGTTGGGTGCGGCGCCTGACCGGCGCCGATGCGCACAGCAAGCACGTCCAGTCGGCGATTCAGGCCGGCCTGCGTCGCCGCTCCTTCCTGAAGGGCGTGGGAATGCAGCGAAACTGTGCGCCTCCGGCGGCCCCGGCCGGCTTCGTTCCGCGTCGAGGCTAGGCTTTCAGGTGCCGCGCGCGAAAGTCGCGGCGGAACTGTTCGAACCTGCCCTCGGCGATGGCCGCGCGCATGGCGGCCGTCAGCGCCTGGAAGAAGGCGATGTTGTGCCAGCTCAGCAGAATCTTGCCGAGGATCTCGTCGGCGCGGATCAGGTGATGCAGGTAAGCCTTTGAATAGTCCTGCGACGCGGGGCAGGGGACCTCTGCATCCAGCGGGTCCTGATCCTCGGCGAAGCGGGCGTTCTTGAGGTTCAGCGGGCCGTCCCAGGTCCAGGCCTGGCCGTGACGCCCGGCGCGCGTGGGCAGGACGCAGTCGAACATGTCCACGCCGCGATAGACCGCCTCGACCAGATCGATCGGCTTGCCGACGCCCATCAAATAGCGCGGCCGGTCCTTGGGTAGAAACTCGGGCGCATAATCCAGCACCTCGCACATGGCGTCATGGCCTTCGCCGACGGCCAGACCGCCGATGGCGTAGCCGTCGAAGCCGATCTCCTGCAGGCGTTCCGAGGACTCGCGGCGCAGGTTTTCAAACGTCGAGCCCTGCTGGATGCCGAACAGGGCTTGCGCATCCCGCGTCCCGAAGGCGGTCTTGGAGCGCTGGGCCCAGCGCGCCGACAACTCCATGCCCTCTCGGGCGCGCTGTTCCTCGGCGGGCCAGGCGACGCATTCGTCCAACTGCATGACGATGTCGGCGCCCAGACGGTCGGCCTGAATCTGAATCGAGCGTTCGGGCGTCAGGACGTGTTTGGAGCCGTCGATGTGGCTGGAGAAGGTGACGGCCTCCTCGGTCAGCTTGGAGATGCCCGACAGACTCATGACCTGGAAGCCGCCGGAGTCCGTCAGGATCGGCTTGTCCCAGCGCATGAAGTTATGCAGGCCGCCCAGACGCTCCATCCGCTCCGGCCCCGGCCGCAGCATCAGGTGATAGGTGTTGCCCAGAATGATGTCCGCGCCAGTCTGTTTGACCTGATCCAGGGTCATGGCTTTGACCGTGGCGGCGGTGCCGACGGGCATGAAGGCGGGGGTGCGGATGTCGCCGCGCGTGGTCTTCAGCACGCCGGTGCGGGCCCGACCTTCGGTGGCGGAAATTTCAAACGGGAAAGGCAACAGAGACTCCGCTCATGTCCGCAGGGCGGGCGATGTGAATTCGGGACTGCTCAAACACGGAACAGTCGGCTTGTCACCTCGCCTGCTTCATACGAGGGGTGAAGGGTCAGCGCAGACGTTCCAGCATTTGCGCCCGCTGCAGATCCTTGGGCCGCCCGAACAGGCGGCAGGTTTCGATCTGTTCTGTGATCGAAGGGGTGAAGACGGTGAAGTCCTCGACCGCGACCGGGATGCGCGTCGAAAAGGAGACGGGGGTCCATTCGCCGCCTGCCCGCACATCCATCGCCGCCATGACGTCCAGCGGAACAGGCGTTGTCAGAATCTGGCCGAACACCTGGGAACGGAACAGACCCTCGCCGGGATCATCGACCACCTGACCGTGCAGGCTTTCGATCAGGCGACGCGCGTCACGCGGGCTGCACATGATGTCGATGTCGGGCGCGCGCCAGTCGCGCAGGCCCCAAAGCATCATGGCGGCCCCGCCGAATACCCACCACGGGTCCTGAAGTTCGCGCGCCGCTGAGACGAGGATGTCCAGAGAGGCGGAGAAGTCGTCGGGCAGATCGTCAGTCATGCGTCCTTGGTGGAGGCTTGAGTGGGAGATTGAGGTCGTTTCGCTGTCAACTCAAACAAGCCCCAGATGAAGAGGGGTGCGGAAAGAAGACCGGAAAAAATAAAAACCAAAATCTGGTGGCGGCTGGAAAAATATGGAAGCCATCTTTCCAAAGCGAAGCATATGGCCGCATGCGGCCCAAAGAATAACAGCAGCCACCATCCATTCTTGCCGCGAGCTTTTAGTCGTTCATGGGCAAACGCTACGACGACGTAAATACAGACAAGTCCGATGAAGAGAGAGGCTGCCCCGTTGATCCAACCCGGTAAAATTCGAAGGCCGAATGCATAGCTTAAGGGAATGAGCGACAGCCAAGCGAGGGTTTTTTGCCACGCCTTTGAGAGCACTTTCTCTAGATCGATATTGAACGTCATAGCATGTCGGCCATCTTGCCTGTTTAATCGCGGAACAGCAGGCTCCCGTCGCCATAAGAATAGAAGCGGTAACCATTGTCGATGGCGTGGGCGTATGCGGCCTTCATCGTCTCCAGTCCGGCGAAGGCGCTGACCAGCATGAACAGCGTCGATTTCGGCAGGTGGAAGTTGGTCATCAGCACGTCGCAGGCGCGGAAGCGATAGCCCGGCGTGATGAAGATGGCCGTGTCGCCGTGGAAGGGCTGGACCACGCCGTTCTCGCTGGCAGCGCTCTCCAGCAGGCGAAGCGAGGTGGTGCCGACGCAGACGATGCGCCCGCCCGCCGCGCGCACGGCGTTCAGGGCGGCGGCGGTCTCGGCTGAGACCTCGCCCCACTCGGAGTGCATCCTGTGATCGGCGGTGTCATCCGCCTTGACCGGCAGGAAGGTGCCCGCCCCGACGTGCAGGGTCACGGCATGGGTCGTCACGCCGCGCGCCCGGATGGCGTCCAGCAGGGCGGGGGTGAAGTGCAGGCCCGCCGTCGGCGCCGCGACCGAGCCGTCATGCTCGGCGAAGACGGTCTGATAGTCCTTCAGATCCTGTTCGTCCTCGGCTCGCTTGGCCGCGATATAGGGGGGCAAAGGCATGACCCCGACCTCGCGGATGGCGTCGTCCAGCACAGGACCGGCCAGATCGAAGCGCAGGGTGACGAGACCGTCCTCGCCCTTGGCGGTGATCTCGGCGTCGACCTGGCCCAGGAAGCAGGCGTTGTCCTCCTCGCGCCCGAAGCGCACCCGGTCGCCGACCTTCAGCCGTTTGCCGGGCTTCATGAAGGCGCTCCACACATCGGGTGCGTCGCGGTGGTGCAGGGTGGCCTCGACCGGCACGGACAGGAGCTCGCCTTCCGGTCCGGTGCGATGGCGCACGCCCGACAGACGGGCCGGGATCACGCGGGTGTCGTTGAAGACCAGGGCGTCGCCAGGTTGCAGGAAATCGGGCAGGTCACGGATCATCCGGTCCTGAAGCTCGCCGCCCTTTACGATCAGCAGGCGAGCTGAGTCGCGCGGGTCGGCGGGGCGCAGGGCGATGCACGCCTCGGGCAGGTCGAAGTCGAAATCGGATGTCCGCATGGGGCGGGGAATGCTCACGCCCCGCCTTTGCGGTCAAGCGAGGCGCAGCCGAAAGTCGACTGGCGAAATTCGGCCCAGCCGCTATGTCAGGCGCAGCCAATGGGAGTTGAGTGCATGACCGACCGCTATCTGGACGACCTGACCGTCGGCGAAAGCTGGGACAGCGAACCCTTCACGATCACGGAGGATGAGATCATCGCATTCGCGACCGAGTTCGACCCCCAGCCCATGCATGTCGACAAGGCGGCGGCCGAGGCGGGACGGTTCGGCGGCCTGATCGCCAGCGGCTGGCACGTCTGCTCGCGCGTCATGCGCCAGTTCGTGAACGAAGCCTATTTCGGCAAGACGCCCCTGCTGGGCATGAATGTCGACGCCCTGTGGTGGGTGCGGCCGGTGCGCCCCGGCGACACCCTGACGGTGCGCCGCGAGATCATCGATATCCGCCCGTCGAAGAGCCAGCCCGATCGCGGCGTCGTGCGCACCAAGACGACGGTGATCAATCAGGACGGCGATCTGGCCATGAGCTTCGAGAACCAGATGCAACTGCCGAGGAACGCCGAAGCGCGACTCTGAATTTGGTTTGGCAAGGTGTGGTGGCTGATGCCGTGATGCGGCAGCTATCAATGGCTGGAGATGCCCGCACTTGGTTATTTCAGGCGAGACAACCCCAGTGACCGAGCGGCGCTTGCTCCATTCACTGTGGCGCTCGCTGGAAATCGAAGGTCATTACAGACCACGCGCGCGAGGAAATCCCAAGTTTGTTCAGGTTCTATAGGCTTGGCTGTTTCTATGGGGAACGAAACAATCCAGTCGCCATGCGGACCAAACGCATTGATTGATATCTGTTGATAGGTCCATGCCGAGCAATCGATCTTTAGTTCTGTCGTGTCTTGATCGATTGTCCCATTTGGGCTGGGGATGGCGTTTGCGTAAACTCGGTAATTTGTGACTAGAACGATATCGTCAGAGCGCGTGCGAGAATTCTCTACGATGAAATTTGCAGCTGTGCTGTTACCCGCGAACAAGGTGAAAGGGCCTTGGGGTAGTTGCCTGTTTGACGCCGTGGCGATTGAGGCGCCAGCCATAGCCACAAGGAAGGCCGCAAGGCTCGGAAACGTGAAGCGCATGGGGTGACTCTGCATTGGGGCTCTAAATCTTCGCTCCGCTGAATAGCTCAAGGCTATCAGAGTTTCCAATGAGGTCGTTGACCTTGCTCGCTCAAGGCGTCAAAGCCCGGTGCATGCTACAGAACCTCGAAACCCTGTCCCGTGAGGCCCGTTCGTGGCCGTTTGAGCAAGCGCGCAACCTGCTGGCCCACGTGCTCAAAAAACGGCTGTCTGACGCGGAGCGCGACGCCGCGAAACTGCTGATCGACGCGGGCAAGACGGACGAGGCTCTGGCGACTTTCGAGGCGCTGAACAAGCCGGTGATCCTGGAGACGGGTTATGGCCCGTCGGGTCTGCCGCACATGGGCACCTTCGGCGAGGTGGCGCGCACGACCATGGTGCGCAACGCGTTTCGCGCCCTGACTGGCGATCACTGGGCCACGCGCCTGATCGCCTTCAGCGACGACATGGACGGCCTGCGCAAGGTACCGGAGGGCATCCCCAACCCGGAGATGCTGCGCGAAGACCTGCATCTGCCGCTGACCAAGGTGCGCGATCCGTTCGGCACGCACGACAGCTTCGGCGCGCACAATAACGCCCGCCTGCGCGCCTTCCTCGACAGCTTCGGCTTCGATTATGAGTTCATGTCCTCGACCGAGACCTATCGGTCGGGTCGGTTCGATACGGCCCTGCTGACCATGCTGGAGCGTTTCGACAAGGTCATGGGCATCATGTTGCCGACCCTGGGCGAAGAGCGCCGGGCCACCTATTCGCCCTTCCTGCCCATCAGCCCGATCACCGGCCATGTGCTGCAGGTGCCGACGCTGGAACGCAACGTCGAGAAGGGCACGATCGTCTTCGTCGATCCCGCCAAGGGCGAGGATGGCGGCCGCACCGAGGTTCCCGTAACCGGCGGTCATGTGAAGCTGCAGTGGAAGCCCGACTGGGCCATGCGCTGGACGGCGCTGGATGTCGACTATGAGATGTCGGGCAAGGACCTGATCGAGAGCGTGCGCGAGTCGTCCAAGCTGTGCCGCGCCATCGGCGGCGTTCCGCCTGAGGGCTTCAACTACGAGCTCTTCCTCGACATCGAAGGGAAGAAGATCTCCAAGTCCAAGGGCAACGGCCTGACCATGGAGGACTGGCTGCGCTACGGCACGCCCGAGAGCCTGAGCTGGTACATGTTCCAGTCGCCGAAGTCGGCCAAGAGCCTGCACTTCAACGTCATTCCGCGCGCGACGGACGACTATCTGTCCTTCATCGAGCAGTACAAGACGCAGGAACCGGCCAAGCGGATGGACAACGCCGTGTGGCACATCCACTCGGGCCAGCCGCCTGAGAGCGCCTCGCCGGTGTCGTTCGCCCTGCTGCTGAATCTGGTCGGCGTGGCCAACGCCTCGACCAAGGACCAACTGTGGGCCTATTTCGCCAAATATCTGCCTGACGCCACGCCGGATAACGAGCCCGTGCTGGATCGGCTGATGGGCTATGCGCTGAACTATTACGAGGACTTCGTGAAGCCCTCGAAGACCTATCGTCTGCCCGACGACAAGGAGACGGCGGCGCTGCTCGATCTGGCGGAGCGTCTCAAGGCTCTGCCCGCTGATACCACTGACGGCGAGGTCATTCAGGGCGAGGTCTACGCCGTGGGCAAGGCGCATGAGTTCGAGCCGCTGCGGGCCTGGTTCCAGGCGCTGTATGAGGTGTTGCTGGGTGCGTCGCAGGGGCCGCGCTTCGGGTCGTTCGCGGCCATCTATGGCCTGCCGCAGACGATCGCCCTGCTTGAATCTGGTGCAAACGGCGAACTGGCCGCCTGACCCTGACCGTTATCCCGGCCGAAGCCGCAAGGCGTAGAGCCGGGACCGCCCGGAGCACGACGGGCAGCGTTTCCTGCGGTCCCGGATAACGGCTTCGCCGTTTCCGGGATGACGGCGGGGGGCGCCAACGGGCCTCAAGTAGCCCGAAGGGCGGTAGGCCCACTGATCATGGCCTCAAGCAGCGCGAAGGGCGGTAGGCCCCCTAAACATGAACACAACATAACGGCGAGGCAGGGGGAGCCTTCAGCTTCGCCGGTGCATTCTCTCTTCATCGACAACTCGATGACAGGAGAGACAGATGTCGAAGATGTTCAAGGCGGGTCTGGCCGCCACCGCCATGTTCGCCGCCCTGGGTT
This sequence comes from Brevundimonas sp. S1H14, assembly GCF_047716865.1. Lineage (NCBI taxonomy): Bacteria > Pseudomonadati > Pseudomonadota > Alphaproteobacteria > Caulobacterales > Caulobacteraceae > Brevundimonas > Brevundimonas sp. S1H14. The sequence goes on from NZ_CP136679.1 coordinate 1,672,508, forward strand.
CCGCCGCCGTGCCGATGAGCGCCGCCGCCATGCCGCAGGCCAACGGCGTCACCAACTGCGACGCCCCCGGTGGTCGCCAGCAGGCGGGCGCCGCGATCGGCGCCGTTCTGGGCGGCCTGGCCGGCAGCCAGGTTTCCAAGAATGAGCGCGCGCTTGGCGCGGTGGTCGGCGCTGGCGCCGGCGCTGCGGCGGGCTCCTATATCGGCTGTAACCAGCAACGTGCGCGGTCGGCCAATCAGGCGGGCGCCAATTCCTACCGCGCGACCTCCAACCTGCGCATTCGCACGGGCCCGGGCGCCAACTATCGCCAGACCGGCAGCCTGTCGGCCGGTCAGCCCTTCACCGCCATCGGCTCGCAGGGCGAGTGGGTCCAGATCGCCGGCGGCGGTTGGGTGAACGCCCACTACGTCGCGCCGAACTGATCGATTTTCTCCCCCGCATCGATCAGAGCGAAGGCCGTCCCGAAAGGGGCGGCCTTTGTGCTTTACTGGCTGACCCAAAGGATACGCGCCATCCAGAGGAGCTGATCGCGCGCAATGGTGCGCGGCGGATACTCGGGGTTGATGGAGGCCAGGACGATGTCTCGCACGCCGAGCGCGGCGGCCTCTTTCGCCAGTGTTTCGCCGCTTCGGGTGCGCAAGGCCACGCGATCGCCCCGCCGAATGTCCGTGGCGTCCAGATCGACAATCACCCGGTCGCCGGGGCGATACAGGGGCGCCATCGAGTCGCCCTCGATCCGCAGACTGAACAGGCTGTCCTTCCGCGTCGGCAGATCCGTCTGCTCCCAGCCTTCAGCTAAGGGCAGGCCCGCGTCGTCGAAGAAGCCTTGGTCGCCTGCGCGCGCCAGGCCGAGCAGGGGGATGGGCAGGGTGCGCGGCCCGGCGTCGTCTGCCAGATCCGCGAACTCGCCCAGGCTGAGGCCCGTCGATTGCAATACGCGCATCAGGCTTTCGGTGGAGGGCCATCTCGGCCGCGTAGGCGCGCCGGGGCCAAACCGCTTTGACGGATTGAAGCTGGTGGGGTCCAGTCCTGCACGGCGCGCCAGTCCGGAGGCCGACAGGCCCTCACGGCGCGCCAGCGCATCAATCGCGTTCCATATCTGCGTGTGTGACAGGGGCATGTGCAACCCTATCATGCCAGGCTGAGTATAGGAATATTAGCCTATTCGGTATCCTGGCCGACGGCTCGACGCTCCTGCCAGGCCAAAAAGGCGCCGACGGCGATTGCGATCATGATGCCGTAGGCCGTCATGTTCAGCACGGTGTAGAAGGCGGAAACCGTCGGCTTCATCTTCATGAAAACCATGACATGGCTGGCGACGGTCAATAATTGAAGCGCACTGGCCCAGACGGGCCAGGAACGAGGCGACTTCCACACCAGTGCGACGAAAACGCCCAGAACAACCAGGTCAATCACGAACATCGGCCACTGGACGCCAGCATAGCCGATGTAGTTCTGGGTCAGGATCGATAAAAACCACGCCAGAAGCATCGTCGCAGCGCCGATCCGTTCGGGTTTCCCACCCTTGGCGAGCGCGAACAGCCCTATGGCGAGCATGATCGTCATGCCGATGTACTCGGACATGAAGCTGAACATGAAAAACCCCCTCCGCCGTGAGCGAAGGGGGTATCATGTCACCGAAGCGCGGAAAACGCATCCAACACTATGGCTTGGTTAGATTAAATTCACGCAACCCGCAGGTGGCCCATCGGGCGGTCGTCCCACTCGTCGGGCTTGGCCACGGGGCCGGCGGCGTAGACGCCGTAGCCCATGCGGCGATGGTCTTTGGCCATTTCGTTGTGGCTGGCGACGATGGCTTCGCGCGCGGCGCTGAGGGCGGCGATGGCTTCCATCGCCTTGGCTTGCGAAACCGTTCCCGCAACAGCGGACACGTTGAGCGCGGAACGGGCGCCGATCATCGACTGCACGAGGGCGGTCGCTTGCACGATCGCGTCGTCGATCGCCTTTTCAGCAGAGTGCAGATCGCCGGCGACGGCGGCGATGACTTCGTTGCGTTGCATAGCTTACCCCTCATCTAATGAACGATGGGCAATAGTTAACACGCGTTAACGACCTTCGGTAGTGTTTTGTTTACCATTTTTTACGTTGCAGGAGAGGCGCTGCCGAGATTCGGCTTCAGCCTGAGGTGGCTTCATCCAGCAGGAAGTGAGCGGTTAGACTGGCGATCGGCTGGGCATGGTTTTCCTGCCAGGCTTCGGCGATGACATAGGCCACCCGGCGTCCCGCGCGGTTGATGCGGGCGCGGGCGTACACGTCCACGGGCTTGCCGGACCGGAGATAGGCCACTGTTACATTGATCGGGCGCGGCAGGCGCAGGCCGGGATAGGTGAGGGCGACCTGAGCCATAGCCGTCATCTCCAGCAGGGCGGCCGTCGAACCGCCATGCAGGGCGGGCAGTAGCGGGTTGCCGATCAGCCTGTCGTCAAACGGCATGGTGACGGTGATTTCATCACCGTTCACCTGTGTCTGGAGGCCGAGAAAGCGGGCGTAGGGCAGGGTGTCCAGCAGGGCGGCGGTCATGCGGCGTCCTTGGCTCTACGGGGTTTCAGGTTGGCGCCGGTGCGGCTGTCGCCTTCGGCGCTGACCATATAGGCGGACTGGGCGGCCGCGACGGGGTCGGCAGGATCATCCTCGAACGCCCAGGCCCGCACGAAAGCCAGATTGCGCGTCAGGCGGTAACAGCGAGCCTCGGCCAGCAGGTCGCGTCCTGGCTGGGCGGCGCGCATGTAATCGACCCTGAGGTCCAGCGTCGCGATGGGCCGGAACGCATCCAGGGCCGCCCAGACCGCCAGGCCGCCCGCATGATCCAACAGGGTGGTGACCAGCCCGCCCGCCAGCACGCCCGTCTCGGGGTCGCCGACGAGATCGTCGCGATAGGGCACGCGCATCCGCACCCGATCACCCTCCAGCCCTTCATAGGCAAAGCCCAGGGCGTGGGTATGGGCGGCGCCTGAGGCCAGTTGCGGCAGCAGGGTGGTAAGGAACGATTCCGTCATCAAGGCGTCCTTTGTGAGCGTCGCCTTTGGTCGCCCGCCCGAGGTTGTCTTGTCCAGCCACACTGTGAACCGATGATGCGTCCTCAGGATCTTTTGCGGCCTACGCCGGCAGGTCTCTATTGCCCGCCCGGAGATTTCTATGTCGATCCGGTGCGTCCGGTGGACCGGGCGGTGATCACGCATGGGCATTCGGACCATGCGCGCGCCGGACATGGGGCGGTGCTGGCGACGCCTGAGACCCTGGCGATCATGGCGGTGCGGTACGGCGTGGATTTCGCCGGGCGGACGCAGGCGGCGGGCTATGGCGAAACGACAACCATCGGAGGCGTCGAGGTGCGACTGATCCCGGCCGGACATGTTCTGGGTTCGGCGCAGGCGGTCGTCAGTCAGAGCGGCCTGATCATGACGGTATCAGGCGACTATAAACGCCGCCGCGATCCGACCTGCGCTCCGTTTGAGGCGACGCCTTGCCATGTCTTCATTTCAGAGGCGACGTTTGGCCTGCCGGTCTTCGTTCATCCGCCGGACACAGAAGAGATTCAGCGGCTTGTGTCCTCTCTGGCGCAGTTTCCCGAGCGGGCGCACCTGGTCGGCGCCTATGCGCTGGGCAAGGCGCAGCGCATCATACGACTGTTGCGTGAAGCGGGTTGGGAACGGCCCATCTATGTCCACGGCGCGCTGGAGCGGCTGAATGACCTCTATCAGGCTTCAGGCGTCCCGCTAGGCCCGCTGGCGCCTGCAATGGGGCTGAAGGCCGGAGCCTTGGGCGGCGAGGTGGTCATTGCGCCGCCGTCGGCCATTCAGGATCGCTGGGCGCGCAGGTTCGCCGAGCCGATCGCGGCGTTTGCATCGGGCTGGATGGGCGTTCGCGCCCGCGCCCGGCAGCGCGGCGTCGAACTGCCGCTGGTGATTTCCGACCATGCCGACTGGCCAGAACTGACGCGGACGTTCGAAGAGATCGCGCCGGAAGAAGTCTGGATCACGCACGGCAGGGAGGAGGGCCTGCTGCGTTGGTGCGAACTGAAGGAGATGCGTGCGCGCGCCTTGCGTCTTGTCGGCTATGACGAAGAAGGCGAAGGCGAGCAGAACGTGCTGGAGGACGCCGGCTAAACCGGCATCAGGCGGCGCCGCGATCCTTGCGGGCGACGTTCTGCTCAGCGGGATCAAGGGCCGTGTTCATCGCCAGGCGCAGTCGTTCAGGCTTGATGGGTTTTTCGACCACGGCCGCCATTCCTGCCGCCAGATAGCCCTTGGCGTCGTCCGGATCGGCGTTGGCGGTGAGGGCGATGATGGGAATCTGGCTGGCGGGTCCTGCCAGGGCGCGGATTGCGCGCGTGGCGCCGACGCCGTCCAGGCGGGGCATCTTGATGTCCATCAGGATCAGATCGAACGGCCGTGTCTGCACGGCTTCGACAGCTTCCTGGCCGTCCTCGACAGTTTCCGAGGTGCAGCCGAACATCTCGCACAGGGCCTGGGCCACGACGCGGTTGGTCGCATTGTCGTCGGCGATGAGGATGTGCGGCTGGGCCTGCAGGTGCAGATGCTCCAGGTCCGCGATGTTGGATGGCGTTTCCTGCTCCATCAAGGCGATGGGAGCTTCGATTTCAAAGGCGAAGGTCGCGCCCCGACCGGCGTTGTGCTCCGCGCGCAGCTTGCCAGCCATGTATTGAACCAGACGGCGGCTGACCATCAGTCCCAGGTCGCCGTCCTGTTCGGCCGCGTCGTCGAACCGGGCCGGGTCGGCCGCGCCGTCGTCGCGGACGCGGGCCTCGATCACCACCTGATCGCCTCGAGCCTGAGCCTTCAGGCTGGCTTCGACCATGCCGTGACGCGCATTGCCCAGGGCGGCGCCGATCAGGTTGTTGAACACCTGCTTCAGGCGCTCGGCGTCCAGCATGGCCGCCAGTTCGGTGTCGCCCTCATACCCGACCATCAGGGTCACGCCATCCTGGGCGGCGCGCGGAGACCAATGGGTCTGAAGCTGGTCCATCAGGGTGCGTAGCGGCGTAGGCGCCGGAGACAACTGCAGCTCTCCCGCCTCGGCACGAGCCAGGTCCAGCGCGTCGTGCAGGTCGCCCAAGAGGTCTTCGGCCGATTCCATGATGGTGCGAGCGTGCGCCTTGGCCGCTTCATTCAGCGGCTGTCGATACAGGAGTTCCGCGACGGCGAGCACGCCGTTCATGGAGGTGCTCAGCTCGCGATTGAGCAGGCCCATGAAGCGGCTCTTCTCACGGGCGGCGGTCTGCATGGCGTGATCGGCGTCAACGGCGGCGCGGGCCTGTTCTGCCAGACGCTGGTTTTCATGCCTCTGCTGCTCGTTGACGGCGCGCAGCAGGGCCACGGCCGTACCGACGCCGCGATAGGCGCCGTTGCGGGTTACGATAAAGCCGCGCATCAGCGCGCCGGGACCGCTTTTCAGGATGATGTCGGCGAAGGCGTCGATGCGAACGCCCGCCTCGACCACCGCCGGTTCCGGGTCCATCAGGTGAGAGACCTCGCGCCCGCCGTACAGGCTGACGCCCAGCGGACCGGCCAGCTTCATCAGGAAGTCGCTGCGCTCGATCAGGCCGACCGGGCGGTCGCCGTCCACGACAGCAATCGCCAGGGTATCCGGCTCCCGCTCGAAACGCGCAAAGACCTCTCCTGTCTTGGCAGAAGGGGGGACGGGCTCCGCCCTGTCGGTCAGCACTTCGATGGTCGGCATTCGGCCGGACTCCTACTAAGGCGATTTTACATTCGCTTATGATTGTTTGCTGAACCGTTAAGCCGGGTCCGCAAAATTACGGCGGCTGGTTTGTTTTGCGGCGCGGGCGGGTCTGGTCTATGGTTCTTGACCACCCATCTTCCTGATCCTGGAACGTCTTCTGGATGCGCGCGGCCGACCGGCCGACCGCAGGTTTGTCATGAGCGAAATCGACCCCCACCCCACAACCTCCGCCCTGGTTCTCTTTTCCGGAGGGCAGGACAGCGCCACCTGTCTGGCCTGGGCGCTGGAGCGGTTTGATCGGGTGGAGACCGTCGGTTTCGACTATGGCCAGCGCCATGCGGTTGAGATGCAGGCGCGCCAGGCGGTGCGACGCGAGGTGATCAAGGCTCTGCCGCAATGGGCGGACAGACTGGGCGATGATCATGTGGTCGATCTGACGGGCTTCGGCGCCATCGGCGAGACGGCCATGACCACCGAGCGCGCCATTGAGGCCGACGCGCGCGGCCTGCCCAACACCTTCGTTCCGGGACGCAATCTGATCTTTCTGGTCGCGGCGGCGGCGCTGGCCGACCGACGCGGGCTGGAAGTATTGATCGGCGGCATGTGCGAGACGGACTATTCAGGCTATCCGGATTGTCGCAACGACACCATTCAGGCCACGGCCCGCGCCCTGTCACTGGGGCTGGACAAGTCGGTGCCGGTTGAGACGCCGCTGATGTTCCTGACCAAGGCGCAGACGTGGGAACTGGCCGAGCGGATCGGCGGCCGCGTTCTGGTCGAGGCGATCATCGAGTTCAGCCATACCTGCTATCTGGGCGACCGGACGCAGCGTCACGCCTGGGGGTATGGCTGCGGAGCCTGCCCGGCCTGCGAACTGCGCGCGGCGGGCTATGCCGAATGGGCGGCTGCATGACCTATTCGGCCAAGGAAGTCTTCCTGACGGTGCAGGGCGAGGGTGGGCAGGCGGGCCGCCCGGCGGTCTTCCTGCGCTTCGCCGGATGCAATCTGTGGAGCGGGCAGGAGCGGGATCGCGCTGCCGCCGTCTGCACCTTCTGCGACACCGATTTCGTCGGCGTGGACGGCGATGGCGGCGGCAAGTTCAAGACCGCTGACCTGATGGCCGATCATGTCGCGAGGATGTGGCGCGGTCGCGAGGGCGACCCCAAGCTGGCGGTCTGCACCGGCGGCGAGCCTTTGATGCAGTTGGACGCGCCACTGATCGACGCCCTGCACGCGCGGGGGTTCCAGATCGCCATCGAAAGCAACGGCACGCTGGCGGCGCCGGAGGGGATCGACTGGATCTGCATCAGCCCCAAGGCCGACGCATCCGTGGTTCAGACCACGGGTCAGGAACTGAAACTGGTCTTTCCTCAGCCGCTGGCCATGCCCGACCGGTTCGAGCACCTCGATTTCGAGCATTTCTGGCTTCAGCCTATGGACGGGCCCGATCAGGCCGCCAATACGGCGGCCGCCATTGAATACTGCCTGACTCATCCGAAATGGCGGCTCAGCGTTCAGACGCACAAATATATCGGGGTGCGGTAGGCCCTCAACAGTCCTTGCCGCGCTTCTGCCTCTGTTCGCAGCGGCGTTGTTCACGCTCCCATGCGCGCTGTTCGCGTTCGCGCTTGGCCCTGGTTTCCTCATCCGATGTGGTGACGGCGTCGAAGCCCGCGCCCACGGCGGCTCCCGTCACCTTGGCCGCGCCGCCGACCACAGCGGCCCCTGCGCCGACGACGGCGCCCGCGACGCAGCCCTGAAGCATCAGAGCTGTGGTCAGGCAGAGGGCGAGAATGGGCAGGGGCCTGATCATCATGGGAGCAGTCTGCCTACGCGGGCCGCGCATGTCAGCGTGTAAAAAAGAGAGACCCCGGAGATCGCTCTCCGGGGTCTCTTGCCAGGAGCCTGTCGCTTACCAGCTCCAGGCGTCGCGGACGACTTCGATGATGTAGCCGTCGTATTCGTCGATCAGATAGATCGCATTGTCGACATAGACCCACCGCGTCCCCGGAGGCGGATAGCCCAGGCCATAGGTGCGCCAGTCATTCACCTGATAGCGCCAGAAGATATCCGGCAGGTATTGGCCGACGTAATACTGGCGGTTCCAATAGGTGCGCGGCACGCTGTAGTAGCCGTAGCCCGGTGCGAAATAGAAGCCGACGCGCACGCCGCTCCAGCCTCGGAAGCGAGAGTCGTTTCGCCACCAGTCGCTGCGATGACGACGGTCCCAGTCACGGCGCCACTGGTCCCGGTTCCAGCGATTGTGGAACTCGCGATAGTCCCTGTCCCGGTTCCAGCCGGGACGATCCGGCCGGTGTGGACGGTTGGCGTCGGGGCGGCCAGGCCGGTTCCAGTCAGGACGGTTCGGCCGGTTGGAGTCCGGACGATTCGGGCGGTTCCAATCCGGACGGTCCGGACGATTTGCGCCGGGACGATTGGGGCGGTCTGGCCGATCGGGGCGCCCAGGCTGGTTCGGTTGATTCCAGTCGGGACGGTTCGGCCGGTCTGGGCGATCGGGACGCTGTCCTTCTGGACGATCCGGGCGGTTGGGTCGTTGATGATCGGGGCGCTCGCCGCCAGGCCGCTGCGGACGCTGGGCGTCCGGCCGCGCTTCAGGCCGAGATTGGTTGGGACGCGGCTGATCGGGACGAGGCTGGGCGTTCTGGCGCGGCGCTTCCTGGCGCTCTCGCGGCCTTATGGCCATGTCGCCGCGATCAGGTTGCGGCGCAGCGCGTCGTTCAGAGCGGCGTGGGCCGTCCTCGCGGGTCTGGGCGCGTTGAGGCCGTTCCTGGGCCAGGGCCGACAGAGGTGCTGCGGCGGGCACGAGGAAGGCGGAAACCGCCGCGAACATGAGAAGAGAACGTTTCATGGTCAGAATCCTCGCACGCCCAGATTGGGCGGCTTGATCGGAAAATAGACGCCGGGGCATGAACTGCGGCTGAACGAAGATCGCAGAGCGTTGTCATGAAAAAGCCCCGCAAGACAGACGCTTGCGGGGCCAGTCGACTGCACGAGCGCAGGTTTAATAGACGTTGTTCATCACGCTGGCGATCAGGCCGGTGGCGACCGCGATCATCAGGATGTCATTGCCGGCGTGGACGTAGCGGTAACCGCGCGGCGCCGGACGCAGGCCATAGAAATAGGGGTCGCTGACATAGTAGCTGCGATACGCTGGCGGCAGGTATCCGCCCGTGCGCCAGCGATAACCGTAATAACGCGGCTCGACCCGATAATAGCCGTGGCCCGGTGCATACCAATAGCCGTTGCGCGCGCCGCGATAATCGCGGAATTCGGGGCGTCCGCGCCACCAGTTGCGGTTGTCGCGGCTCCAGCGGTCCTGGCGGCGCTGATCCTGACGCCAGTCGCGATGATCCGAGCGGCGATCCTGGCGCCAGTCCCGGCGGTCGTCGCGGCGATCCTGACGCCAGTCGCGACGGTCGTCACGACGGTCCTGCCGCCACTCACGGCGATCATGACGATCCTGGGCCTGCGCCATCATGGGAGCGGCCGTGGTCGCCAGCGCCAGGGCGATGACGGCGGCCTTGGTCAGGCGGTTCATGTTAAACTCCATGCAAAGCGGCGAAACCCTGTCTGGGCCTAACTTCGGCGGCGGCGAATGAACGGCGTCTGAACCGGCCTGTTAGCCTCGCGTCTGCAAGGGCGGGCGCGTTAACGCTAATTTCAAACCGCGGGTATTTGAATGCGTGTCCGAGAGCGGCGCAGAACGTGCTTCTCAGGAGGAACCTAGCGATGAACGCCCATGATACGGCGCGCGAACAGACCGACTACGCGCCCTTGCCCCTGCCCACGCCGGATATGGACGGCGATGCGCTGTTCCGGTTGGGCCTGGCCTATTCGTCCGGCCTGGACGGATGTCCGATCGATCGGGTGTCGGCCCATATGATCTTCAATCTGGCGGCCATGAAGGGCTCGCTCGAGGCGAAGGGGTATCGCCGCGATCTCAGTCAGGAGATGGAGCACGACGAGATCGCTGAGGCCCAGCGCGCCGCGCGTCGCTGGATCGACGCCGGTTCATCGTCTCTGGCGGCCTGATTTCAAGCGGACTGAGACGGCTTCGGCGTCTGGACCGGGCGGCGACGGCGGGGTATGCACCCGGCAAGTTCTCCGTCCGAAGGATTCCGTCCATGCTCGCTCGCATCTATCGCCCGGCCAAGACCGCGATGCAGTCCGGCAAGGCCAAGACGTGCGACTGGCGTCTGGAGTTCGAGCCCGCCTCGGCCCGCACCATCGATCCTCTGATGGGCTGGACCAGCTCGACCGACATGAACGGCCAGGTCCGCCTGAGCTTCGACACCAAGGAAGAGGCGATCGAATACGCCGAACGCCACGGCATCGCCTTCCGCCTGCATGAGCCGAACGAGGCGCCGGTCATCATCAAGGCCTACGCCGACAACTTCGCGACCGATCGCAAGCAGTCCTGGACCCACTAAGGTCTGCCGCGGCCCCTGGCGCCCATAGCTCAACCGGATAGAGCACCCGCCTTCTAAGCGGACGGTTGCAGGTTCGAGTCCTGCTGGGCGCGCCACGCCGCCAATCCACGCGTCAGATCGGCGATCAGATCGGCGGGATCCTCCAACCCTATATGCAGGCGCAACAACTGGCCGGGCAGGTCGGGCGCGTGCTGCCGATACGCCAGCTGTGGGGTTTCGTGGGTGATAAGGCTCTCGAAGCCGCCCCAGGAATAGCCCATGCCGAACAGGCTGAGGGCGCGCATGAAGGCGTGGGCCGCCGCCTTTTCGCCGCCCTTCATGACCACGCCCATCAGGGAAGCCGCGCCGTCGAAATCCCTGCGCCAAAGCGTGTGCCCGACTGAGCCGGGCAGGGGCGGGTACAGGACGCGGGCCACCTCGGGCTGGTCCTGAAGCCATTGCGCGACGCGCAGGGCGGCGCGCGCCTGGGCCTCATAGCGCAGCGGCAGGGTGCGCAGCCCGCGCAGCGCCAGCCAGGCGTCGTCTGGCGAGACGTGCCAGCCCATGTCCTCGATGATGTTGTTGATGGCCCGGATGATCTCAGGCGCCTGCGCCGCCACGCCGCCCATCAGCAGGTCGGAATGGCCTCCCGCATACTTCGTCAGGGCCTGAACGCTGACATCCACGCCGTGGGCCAGCGGGCGGAAGGCCAGACCGGCCGCCCAGGTGTTGTCCATCACCGTCAGCACGCCACGCGCCCTGCAGGCCGCCGCTACGGCTGGCACGTCCATCATGTCGAAGGTGAGAGAGCCGGGCGCTTCGATCAGCAACACCCGCGTGCGCTCATTTGCCTGATCCATCACTTCCTCGACAGACGCCCCGGCCGGGTGAAAGCGCGCGGCGACGCCTCTGTCGGCCATATGGCGCGTCAGAAACCGCCGTGTGGGGCCATAGACGGCTTCGGTCGTCAGCACTTCGTCGCCGGGGCGAAGAAGGGCTGTGAGAGGCACGGTGACGGCCGCCAGGCCGGACGCGGAACCAGAAAGACCTCGCTCGCCCCCTCCAGGTCGGCCAGGGCCGCCCGCAGTTCACGCGCCGCGCTAGTCCCGTCCAGCCCATAGACGGGACCGTCTCTGGGATCCTGCATCGCCGCCGGGTCGTCGCTCAGCATGGTGGAGGCGCGTTCAATCGGCGGATTGACGGGACGGCGACCCAGACCGCGTCGCGTGGCGCCGGCGACCAGTCGCGTGCGGTCCGATAGCTTCGGCATATGACCTCCGGCGGATTGTGCTCCAGGCGTCAGAGTGGCGGTCGCCGACGCGTCGGGCAAGATTTCACCAGCCAGGAAAATGCTCTTTGGGCCTGGGCGAGGTCGCTCAGAAGTCTCAAGCCCGCTTTCGTTGTCGTTCGCGCGACAGTTGACCTTAGGCGGATGCAGGCGGGGGGCAGCAGTTTAAGATTGATTCTGATAATCGTTCGCACTAAAGGCGAGGACTCTTTCAAACAGGGTGCCGCCTATGCGTTCGCTATTGATGTTTTCCGCCGGACTCGCCGCCCTCGGGGCCGCCCTGCCGGCCAGCGCCGAGGGCGCGTTTGAGATCGACCTGAATCAACCGGTGCGGGTGGCTCCGGTCACGGTTGTCGGCACTCGCACCGAACGGCGCATCGACGAAGTCCCAGCCAGCATCAGCGTGATCACCGCCAAGGATATTGAGAACAACCTCGTAACGGACATCAAGGACCTGATCCGGTTTGAGCCGGGCGTCAGCGTTCCGACCAGTCCGGCCCGCTTTTCGGCCGCGCTGTCTGGCTCCGGTCGTGACGGCAATTCAGGCTTCACCATCCGCGGCATGGGCGGCAACCGCGTCTTGATCGTCCAGGACGGCGTGCGGGTGCCGGACGGCTTCGCCTTCGGCGCCCAGGCGGTCGGGCGGGGCGGCTATAATGACCTGGATCTGGTCAAGTCGGTCGAGATCCTGCGCGGTCCGGCTTCGGCTCTGTATGGCTCGGATGGCATCGCCGGGGCGGTCAGCTTCACCTCGAAGGACCCGACCGACTTCATCGAGGCGGGCCGCAGCTTCGGCGCCCGTGCGCGGGTCGGCTACAACTCCGCTGACGAGGGCTGGACCGAAGGCCTTGCCCTGGCCGGGCGCAGCGGCGCCCTTTCGGGTCTGCTGGCCTACACCCGCCGTGACGCACAAGAGACCGAGAACATGGCTGAGACCGGCGGCGTCGGCGCGGCCCGCACCCAGCCCAACCCTCAGGACTTCGCCTCCAACGCCGTGTTGGCCAAGCTGGTCTGGGATGTGAATGACCATCACACCCTGCGCCTGACCTACGACCATTTCGACCAGGACATGGAGGGCGAGGCGCTCAGCAGCTATTCCGCTTCCGTCACCGGCCTGAGCGCCCAGGACGAGACGCAGCGAGACCGCGTCAGCCTTGACTGGCGTTTCGACGACTTCCTGGGCCTCGATTCCGGCTCCGCCGCCGTCTTCTGGCAGGATGCCACGACGCGCCAGTTCACCTATGAGCAGCGTCCGACGCTGGGCGATCGCACCCGCGACGTGACCTTCGACAACGTCGTCTGGGGCCTGGCGGCGCAGGGTTCCAAGAGCTTCGGCGGCGAGGTTGTTCGTCACCGTGTCACCTTCGGCGCCGACTGGTCGCGCACCACCCAGGAAGGCATCCGCGACGGCACGGTCCCGCCGATGGGCGAGCCTTTCCCCGCCCGGCCTTTCCCCAAGACCGAGTTCGACCTGGCGGGCCTGTTCATCCAGGACGAGATTGATCTGCTGGGCGGCCGCCTCAGCATCATCCCGGCCCTGCGCTACGACTGGTATGAGCTGACGCCGCAGGCCGACGCCCTGTTCCCGGCCCCGGCCGAGGGGCAGAGCGACAGCCATCTGTCGCCCAAGATCGGCGCCATCTACTGGGCCGACGATCATTTCGGCGTCTTCGCCAACTACGCCCAGGGCTTCAAGGCGCCATCGCCGATGCAGGTGAACAACTTCTTCGCCAACCCGGTGTTCGGCTATGAGTCCATTCCGAACCCGGACCTGAAGCCCGAAACCAGCGAGAGCATCGAGGGCGGCTTCCGCTTCCGCAATCTGGAGGCCTTCGGCGGCGCCCTTTCGCTGCAGGCCACGGCCTTCCGCACGGAATACGACGACTTCATCAATCAGGTCGTGGTGAGCGGGACCGGCGTGCCGGGCGTCGATCCGCTGATCTATCAGTACGTCAACCTGACCAAGGTCGAGATCTGGGGCCTGGAAGCGCGCGGCGACATTCACTGGGACAACGGCTTCTCGACCATCGTCGCCGCCTCTTTCGCCGATGGCGAACAGGAGACGGAAGGCAAGCGCGGCGCCCTGACCAGCGTGGATCCGATCAAGCTGGTCGGCGGGCTGAACTACGCCGCTCCCTCGGGCGTCTGGGGCGGCAGCGCCACCGTCACCTGGTCGGACAGGAAGTCGAACCACGAATGCGGCGGCGGTCTGTGCTGGCCGGGCGAGCGCTTCACCCTGCTGGACGTCACCGCCTTCTGGAACGTGACCGAACGGGCCACTCTGCGCGCCGGCGCCTTCAACGTCTTTGACGAGAAATACGCCTGGTGGAGCGACGTGCGCGGCCTGAACAGCCCGGCCGTCGGCGCCCGACCGGCGACGCTGGACGCCTTTACCCAGCCCGGCCGCAACTTCGGCGTGTCTCTGAGCGTGCGCCTGTGAGCTCGACCATGCCCCGGAAGCGCCAGCTGAAACCCCGTCCTTCGCAAACCAATGGAGCCCCCATGCGCGCAATCTTGATCGCGGCCGCCCTTCTGACCGGCGCCCCGGCTGTGCAGGCGTTGCCCGCCTCGACGGCGACAGGCCAGACCCAGGCGCCCGCCAGCGCCTTTGAACAGGACCGTCAGGCCATCCTGGCCCAGGTCGGCGATTATCGCGTGCGTTTCGACATGCGCGAGACGGTCGGCCTGCAGGCGGACTATCAGCCGCTCGAGCCCAAGCGGTCCGGCGGCACCGAGATCGTGCGTGTCGTCTACGACACCGGCGATCGCATCAGCCTTCAGCACATCCTGGTCATGTATCACGAGGGCCAGACCATACTGGTCAAACACTGGCGTCAGGACTGGGCCTATCAGCCCGAGACCGTGCTGACCTACGCCGGACCGGACCAGTGGACCCTGACTCCTGTGTCGGCCGAAGAGCGTCGCGGCGCCTGGTCCCAGACTGTCTGGCAAACGGACGATTCGCCGCGCTATGGCGGCGTCGGACGTTGGAGCTACGACAATGGCATGACCGTGTGGACGTCCGGCCCGACCTGGCGGCCGCTGGCCCGTCGCGACGCCGTGCGTAACCCGGTCTATGACCGTTATCTTGGGACCAATCGCCACGTTATCCGTCCGGGCGGCTGGGTCCACATTCAGGACAACGTCAAGATGACGGGGCGTAACGGCGGTGTTCCTCAGGCCGTGGTTCAGGAAGACGTGGTCAACACCTACGACGCATCGACGGCCTTCGAGCCCAAGCCCGGCGACGACTATTGGGCCGCGACCAAAGACTACTGGGCTGAGGTCCGCGCCGCATGGGACGCAGTGATCGCACGTGAGGGAGGCGTCCATGTTCAGGAGGTCGCCGAAACCGGCGCCGTCACCAGCGCCCCTCTGATGGACCTAGCGGACCAGATCAACGCAGGGACATTGACCACCCAGGCTGCTGTAGAGCGCGCCCGCGCCCTGATCGCTGACGCAACCCAGCGCTAAACGGTCAGACGCTCCTCGCCATGGCAGTGAATGGCGAGGGGCGTCTCTTATTATCCGAGAGGCCCGTCGTAAGGGCCCGCACCACGCTTTTGAGACGGGAAGGGCCCTGGCAGTGATCGCCAGGGCCCTTCTTTTTAGTTCTCGCTTCGCGTCAGAGTTTCTTCATTAGCGCGCGGGGCGGATGCGCAGCACGGAGTCGTTTCCGTCCGTGGTCCAGCCGGACTTGACCGCGACGTAGACGTTGCCGCGACCGTCGGTCGAGACGTGGTTGGCCACCGGCGGGGCCGGCAGGTTGGCGACGATGCGGCCGTCGACGTCAGTGACTGTCACCGTGCCGGCGCCGAAGGTGCTGACGAAGGCGCGGCGCGACTTCGGCTCGAACACCACGTTCAGGGCGCCCGCGCCGACCGGGGTGTCGGCCACGACCGAACCGTCCGAACCGTTCAGCACCACCAGGTTGTCGGTGCCCTGGGCCGCGACGAAGATGCGGTCGGTCTGCGGATCGTGCGAAACGCCGATCACGCTGCGCGCGCCGGGCACGCGGAAGACGTTCAGCACGGTGTCGGCGGCGGCGTCGATGACGGCGACCTCATTGGTCGAGTTGGAGGCGACGTACAGGCGGCGCGCTTCGCGGTCATAGGAGACGCTGGCGGCTGAGAAAGTCTCGCCGCGCACGGTCGAGTCGATCTTGATGCGCTTGGCCACCGTCAGGGCGCCGGTGTCGAACACCACGACCTCGGGCTCGAAGGTGGCGCTGGCGTAGGCCTTGCCGTGCTCTTCGTCGATGACGACGTCGCGGGCGTGGTTGACCGTGCCCGGCTCGAACTGGCGCACCAGCGACAGGTCTGACTGGCGATAGACGGCCACCGTGTTCTGGCGGCTGTTCGAGACCCAGACGGTGTCGTTGGAGTCATCGACCCCGACGCCGTAGACGGCGAAGACTCCGCCGTCCTGGGGCTGGCCGTCGCGACCGGCGCGGCCCGGCGCGGCGGCCGGGGTGATGCGGGCTTCGACCGCCAGGGTGTCGGCGTTCAGGCGCAGCAGCTCCGACTGGCGCACCGGCGGACGGCCGACCGCCGAGGTGGCGAAGACGGCGTTGCGTTTGGCGCTGTAGGCGGTCTGGTACAGGCCGCGCGTCGGCTGGATGCTGGTGATCCGGTAGGCCGCCTCGTTCGACAGCGGCACGTTCGGCGAAATCTTCAGATTGGCCAGGACGGCGTTGTAGGGCGCCTGCGACACCGCCACGATCGGATGATTGCCCGGCTGGGCGTCGGCGGGCAGCGTCAGCCGCGCCTCGAAGCCGCCTTCGGCGTCAGCCGTGATCGGGCCGGTCGACAGCGGCGTCTGGCCGTATATCAGAGTGATGCTCTGACCCGGATGGAAGCCGCGGCCGGCAGCGACCACGGGGCCGCCCGGCAGGACGGGCTTGCCGCGCTCGCCCGAGGCGAAGCTGACCTGGCCGCCGTCCAGGCGCTCGGGCGCCGAGAACAGGGCCTGGGCCGAGACCGTCGCCGGAACTGCGACGGCCGATGCCGCCAGAAGGGCGCCGAGGGCGGCGCCGCGAAGGGATTTGCGTAGGTTAGTCATGATCGCAGTTTCTCCGGATCAGAAGCGGGTGGTCAGGCCAACGAAGAAGCGGCGGCCGGGCGAATAGTAGCCATCGCCGGCGGTGCCGCTGACCTTCTCGTTGAAGAGGTTGGAGACGCCGGCGCGCAGCGTCACCGTGTCGGACGCCTCATAGGCGGTCGTCAGGTCGAACTCGGTGCGGGCGTTGGTCAGGGTCGAGCCGCCGCTCAGCTGCTCGCCGGTGTACTGGGCCGACAGCATGACCCCCAGGCGATCCGTCGCCCGCCAGTCCAGCGAGGCGTAGCCCGACCATTCCGGCGTGGTGATCAGGCTGGCCCCGGTGTCGAGGTTCTTGGCCTCGATCATCCAGGTGGCGTTGCCGCGCAGGGTCAGATCATAGGGCAGGTTGGCCTGGCCGGTCAGTTCAAGGCCTTTGGTGCGGGCGCGCTGGACGTTCTCGTTCTTGGTCCACCAGCGGCCTTCGAAATAGCCCAGCGGCGCGTACTGGATCTTGTTTTCGAAGTCGGTGTGGAAATAGGTGGCGGCGAAGCTGTAGGCGGCGCCGTCATAGGCGAAGCCGAACTCATAGCTGGTGCTTTCCTCGGGCTTGAGGTTGGGGTTACCCGCCATCCAGCAGCCGCCCGAGGTGTAGATCAGCGGGTTGCCGTTCCCGTCCAGGATCGGGTTTCCGTTCTTGTCCCTGGCGACCATGCCGATCAGGCCCCGGCAGCCGTTGCCGCCGGAGTTTGTCGCCGCGCCGGCGCTGTTCTCCTTCAGGGACGGCGCGCGGAAGCCCTTGGAGACGCCCCCGCGCAGCGTCCAGGCCTCGGCCGGATGCCAGACCAGATAGGCGCGCGGACTGAAATGCTCGCCGTACTTGTCATGGCTGTCCAGACGACCGCCCAGCGTCAGCAGTAGATTCTCGCGCAGGGTGATCTGGTCCTCGGCGAAGATGGCCGCCGTGTCGCCTTTCAGCGTAGCGCCGGTGATGACGTTGCCGTCATAGTCGATCGGCACCGTACCGATGGTGTCGGTGTTGGTCAGCTCTTCCTGACGATACTGGGCGCCGAGGGCGAACTTGTGCAGCCAGACGAAATTCTTTTCGAAGTTCCACAGGCCGTCGACGATCCATTCCTCGAACTCGCCGGAGCCGCCGTACTCGCCCATCGCCTTGTTCTCGAAGGCGTTGCGATAGACGTCCAGACGCGTCTTGCCGAAGGACCATTCGCCCTCGTGGCTGGCGCGGAAATTGGTGCGCTCTGTCTCGGAGCCGAAAGCGCCCTGCGGCGTCAGCACGCCACTGCTGTTCGGCACCAACAGCTTGGGCGCCAGGGGCTCCTCCACCCCATAGTTCGCCTCGAACGAGAAGTTTTGGTTCTCGAACGGCGCCCAGTTCAGCACGCCGTTCAGGCTCTTGTTTACGACGCCGCCCGCGCCGTTGTTGCTCGAGATGTTCACCTCGTCCGGGTTGGTTCGGGCGTAGGTCGCGCCCAGGCGCAGGCCCAGGTTCTCGGCCAGCGGACCGGCCACGTTGACGCCCAGTTGATAGGCGTCGCCGCGTTCGGAATCCTCGGACCAGGTGTAGCTGGTGTTGGCCGATCCGCGCCACGTCGGGGCGATTTTGCGGGTGATGATATTGATGACCCCTCCCATGGCGTCGGAGCCATAGAGGGATGACATCGGCCCGCGCACGACCTCGATGCGCTCGATCATGTCGGGCGAGATCCAGTTCAGGTCCTGTCGGCCCAGGTCGGGGCGATAGCTGATGTCGCGCGAGTTGCCGACGCGGCGGCCGTCGACCAGCACCAGGGTGTAGTTGTCCGGCAGGCCGCGAATGGTGATCTTGGACATGGCTCCGGTGGGGCTGACGCCCCCGGTCACGCCAGGCAGACGGCCCAACAGTTCGCCCAGGCTCTGCACAGGCTGACGCTCGATCTCGTCGCGGGTGATGACGCTGACCGAGGCAGGGGCGTTGCGGACGTCCACAGCCGTGCCTGACGCCGTGACGATGACGTCGCTGACCGTGGTGGCCTGGGGATCGACGCCGGAGACGTCCGGCATGACGGTCTCGGCCAGAACCGGCGAGGCGGCGAGTAGGGTGGAGGTCATCAGGCCCAGCCCGATGCGGCGTTTTGATAGGTGCATCATGCGCCCCCAGAGGCGTGCGTTAGGCGGGCGCCAGGCGCCCGGGGAGGGGAGGAAAGCTCGACCGTGCGAGCGGCCCGCTCCTAATAATCATTCGCAATATTGTCTCAATGTCGGATTCGGCATGGGGCCTATTCGCCTCGTTGCATGAGGGGGCGGCCGTCGGCAGGTGGCTAAAACGGGTCGCGGACTGGGGTGCGTATGTGTTGCAATTAAGAGGCGTTCTTAATACAGCCGGGGGCGACGCGCGGGGCGTCATGCAGCGAGGCCATATGTCGGGGCGACTTCCCCACCGCGTCGATTTCACCCTGCTTCCGCACCTTCAGGTGCTGATCGAGCAGCGCAGCGTCTCGCGTGCGGCTGAGCGTCTGGGCATCGGCCAGCCGGCGATGAGCCGCATCCTGGCCCGGCTGCGCGATCAGTTCGACGATCCCCTGCTGGTGCGCGGTCCGCGCGGCATGATGCCGACGCCGCGCGCCGAGGCCCTGTCGGGCCCGCTGCGCGCCTGGCTGGAGGCGGGCGAGAGCCTGCTGCGCGACCCCAGCCTGGATCTCGGGCGGATGAAGCGGGTGTTCCGTCTAGCCTCCACCGATTTCGGGCTGCTCAGCGTCCTGACGCCCGCCATCGCCCGCATAGCGCAGGAGGCGACGGGGGTGGAACTGGACGTCGAGCCTTTGTCGGACACCAGTCTGCGGCGGCTCGAGGACGGTCGGCTGGATCTGGTGCTGACCGGCTGGAATCCCGAGGGCGCGGGGCTGAAGGCGCGCTGGCTGTTTCGTGAGACGCATCTGGGCCTGGCGCGCCGCGACCATCCTGTCTGCCAGACGAAGCCGACGCACGCCGAACTGCTGCGCTGGCCCCATGTCGTCCCTTCGGCGGGGGACGGCTTCGGCGACTGGGTGTCGGACGATCTGCCCGATATGGCCGAGCGTCGCGTCCTGGTGCGGGCCGAGAGCTTCGCCCTGGTCCCCTATCTGCTGCAGGCTAGCGAGGCGGTGGCCCTCCTGCCGCGCCGGGCAGCCGAGCGTTTCGCGGCGGCGCACGGCCTTGGCGTCTTCCCGGCGCCGCAGGAAATCCAGCCTTTCGACTACCACTTGGTGTGGCATGAACGCTCTGACGGCGACATGGGAACCCGATGGTTGGTCGAAGCTCTGTCAGCCGTGTTTTCAAAGTCCGATTGAGGCGGGAGAGAGACGCTCGGCACAACCGCAGCGTTGCGACGCGGGCGTAGCCTACCGATAGGCCGCAGGGTCGATGTTGAGGCGTTTGAACTTGCCGTAAAGGGTCTTTCTGGGCGTCCCCAATCTGGCGATGACCTCGGAGACGTTGCCTCCGGCCGCCTGTAAAGCTTCGCGGATCAGAGCCGCTTCGAAAGCATCCATGCGGTGGGTGAGGCTTTGAGGCGAGGACGCCGCGGCGGTTTCGATCTCCGGGGCGTTAACCAGGGTGCTGAGTGCGAAGTTGCGCAACTCCCGTACATTGCCGGGCCAGCTATGCTCCAGTAGGTGTTGGCGAATGGGGTCGGATATGGCGTAGGCGTCCGTCTCCTGAGCCTGTTTCCGGTCCGCCAGGAAATGCGCAAACAGTGGCAGGATATCCTCGCGTCTTTCACGCAGAGGGGGCATCCGAAGGCGCACCACGTTCAGTCGGTAGAACAGGTCGGAGCGGAAAGCGCCGTCACGCGCGGCGCTCTCCAGATCTCGCTTTGATGCGGCGATGACGCGAATGTCGACAGGGTAGGGCTCGCCTCCCGACATTAGCGTGCGTTCCTCGAGAACGCGCAGCAGCTTGACCTGGACGCCCGGGCTCATGCTGTCGATCTCGTCAAGGAACAGCGTGCCCTTGTCAGCGGCCTCGATGCGGCCGACCTGGGCGGTTCGCCGATAGCCTGAGCCGTCCAGCGTCTGGCCGAACAACTCCACCTCGGCGAAGTGATCGGGGATGGCGCCGCAGTTGACCGGCACGAAGCTCTTGCCGCGTCGCTTGCTGAGTCGGTGCAACGTCAGAGCCGCCAATTCCTTGCCCGTGCCGGTTTCGCCTTCGACGAGAACGTCCAGATCTGATGCGGCGATGCGGGCGATGGCCTCGCGCAGCGCGACCATCGCGGGGCTCTCTCCGATCAGCAGCGTGTTGGCGTGAGCGGCGGCTTCCGTCGCCGCCCGCAATGAGCGATGCGCCAGTGCGCGGGTCCGATAGTCCTGCGCCTGGTTCACGGCGGTGATCAGCCGCTCCATGGCGAACGGTTTCGTCAGGAAGTCGAAGGCGCCGTCCTGCAGCGCCTGGACCGCCATCGGCACATCGGCATGTCCGCTGATCAGGATGACCGGAATCTGGGAGTCGAGCGCGCGAATGCGTGAGAACAGCTCCAGCCCGTCCATGCCCGGCATGCGGATGTCGGAAACCACCACCCCGCGGAACTGGGGCGTCAGAGCGGCCAGCGCCTGGACGGCGTCAGGCAGGGCCTGAACAGTGATGGATTCAAGATCCAGCGCATCGACGATTGCGCGCCGCAGCTCGGCGTCATCTTCGATGAACAGCACCGAGGGAGGAGTTTCCGGAGTCGTCATGCGCGTCTCAATCGAACACGAAACGCAGCGCCGCCCAAGGGAGAAGCCGCAAGAGAAAGGGAGCCGCCGAACTCGCGGGCTATGTCTCGGGCGATGCCGAGGCCGAGACCCAATCCGGCGGGCTTACTGGTGACAAAAGGCGTGAAGAGGGATCCTTCCAGGTCGGGAGACACGCCGGGACCGTTGTCGGCGATAACAATCGAAACATCCTCGTCGCCGACCTCTATGACAATGGCGATGTTCGGGTCGGGGCGATCCTGCAAGGCGTCGGTCGCATTCTGGATCAGGTTGATGAAGATCTGTTCCAGCCGCATCTTGTCGGCGCTGACTCGCAGGGTCTTCACGGGCGGTGTCCAGTCCAGGCGCACGCCGGCCGTGCGTAAACGGTCTCCGATCAGCAGCAGGGCGCCGTCCAGCGCCTCGTTCAGGCTGACCTCGTCCATCAACGGGGTTCGCTTGCGTGAAAAGGACCGGAGTTCCGTCGTGATCCGCGCGACGCGGTCAGTCAGGTCGACAATGGACGCCAGATCGTCCTGAACCTTGGCGATGCTGCCGCGCTGAAGATAGCGCGCGCCGTTTTCGGCGAAGGCGCGGATCGCGGCGATGGGCTGGTTGATCTCGTGGGCGACGCCGGCCGTGACCTGTCCAATCAGGCCGAGGCGGTTGGCCTGCGCCAATTCTTCGCTGGCGGCGCGCCACCGGCGATCGGCCGCCAGGCGCCCCTGTGACTCCTCGCGCAGACGGCGATTGGCGTCCCGCAACTCGCTGGTGCGCGCATCGACTTCTTCTTCCAGAGCCTGACGGGCGCGAACCTGGGCCAGGCGGCCCATGTGTATGCGCCAATAGGCGGCGAAGGCCATGACGGCGGCGGCCAGGACGGCGAAGATGACCAGGCGCGCCTGGAGGTTGGCGCTTCTGTAGGCCGGCTCCAGCGAAGCTACGTGCAGCAGGGATGCGCCTTCGATGGCGGCAGCCGTTCGCGACGTGCGGAAGCGACCTTCGGCATCCGCCATGCTCAGGTCTCCGTCGCTATTCTGCATGAACCGGAGCGGCGACAGCGGCAGGGAAGCGAACTGAAGGGCGCTGCGGATGCCCTGATGATCTTCAGGCGTCAGCGGGCGTGTGGCGCGAAATCGCCAGGGGGCGTGGTCGGTGATGATGACGACGCCGCGGGGATCGACAACCAGGGTGTGCTCGGCCGTGCCGCTCCATTGCGCTTCCAGGTCGGCGAAATCTATTTTGACGACGATGACGCCCAGGGTTCGAGCGCCTTCGTCGATCCTGCGAGCGATGAAGAAGCCTGGTCGTCCGGTGACCGAGCCTACAGCGAACAGTTCGGCCTCCCCATTAGCCATGGCGTTGAGGAAGTAGGGCCGGTAGCTGAAATTCTGTCCTACGAAGCTGCCGGGCTGGTTCCAGTTGTTCGCCGCCAAAGTCAGGCCGTTCGGCGCGATGACATAGATGGCGGCCGCGTCGGTCCGCTCCGCCAGCAGCTCCAGTTTGCCGTTCAGGCGCGCCACGGCATCGGGTCGGGCGTCGCTGAGCACGGCGTGGACATCAGGGTATTCGCTCAGCACCAGGGGAAGCAGGCGGAATTTTTGCAGCGTGCCTGCTAACTGACGCGCGCGCTTGTCCGCCTGTTCGGCTGCTGCGGCGTCCGTCGTCAGCCGGGCCTGACGCGCCGCCCAATAAGCTCCGCCCCAGACGGCAAGTCCGCAGCCCAGGATGAGGCTGATCGCCACAAGCGTCAGCATGCGGTGTCGCGGCTGAAAAGCTTTTCGCACGGGACTGTGTGGTTTGCGGGACAAAGGCGGTCTCACATGGGTGCTTTTCGACACGCCTGAGCGGCGCCAGGTCGGAATAAAACAGGCATTAAAGTGAAGAAAAACATCGTGTTGTGAAGTTTTTGCGTGGCTGCGTTGCCGCCATGATCATCCCCATGACTATCATTATTCATCGAGCCGTCGCAGAGCGGTTGAAGGGTTTGGGGTGCGGATATGTCAGATTTGATGAGCCGGGATCACTTTGATTGCAAGAATAGATTCTCCCGGAGTTGGTGATATGTCTTCAATGACTAACGCGCGCCGCCTCAAGAACATCATAGGCGGCTCAACAGGTAATCTAGTCGAGTGGTTTGACTGGTATGCCTATGCGGCGTTCGCGCTCTATTTTGCGCCGATATTTTTCCCGAGTGATGATGGAACGGCCCAACTTCTAGGCGCTGCGGCTGTTTTTGCGGTCGGTTTCCTGATGCGGCCTATCGGCGCCTGGATCATGGGCGTCTACGCTGATCGTCGGGGCCGCAAGGCTGGCCTGACCCTGTCGGTCACCTTGATGTGCGCCGGTTCCTTGTTGATCGGCTGCACGCCGGGGTACGCGCAGATCGGCATCGCCGCGCCGGCGCTGCTGCTGGTCGCCCGGCTGTTGCAGGGCATCAGCGTTGGTGGAGAATACGGCTCTTCGGCCACCTATCTGTCCGAGATGGCGACGGCCAAGAACCGCGGCTTCTGGTCCAGTTTCCAGTATGTGACTCTGATCTCGGGCCAACTTCTGGCTCTGCTGTTGCTCATCGTCCTGCAGGCGGTGATGACGGATGAGGCGCTGGGCGCCTGGGGCTGGCGCATCCCCTTCTTCGTCGGGGCGGCTCTGGCCGTGGTCGTGTTCTGGCTGCGCCGGGGTCTGGATGAGACCAACGCCTTCAAGGCGGAAGACACCCGATCTGCGCCGAAATCCAGCGCCATGCTGCTGATCCTCAAGCACCCGAAGGAAGCCCTTCTGGTGATGGGACTGACGGCCGGCGGCACGCTCGCCTTCTATACGTACACCACCTATCTGCAGAAGTTCTTGGTCAACACCTCTGGCTTTTCCAAGGACGTGGCCACCCAGATCAGCGCTGCGGCCCTTCTGGTCTTTATGTTGCTGCAGCCCGTCGTCGGAGCCTTGTCGGACCGGATTGGACGACGGCCGGTGATGATCGCCTTCGGCGTGTTGGGCGTGCTCTTCACCGTGCCGATCATGTCGGCCCTGGCCACGGTGAACAGCGCGCCGGCGGCTTTCGCCCTGGCTCTTGCGGCCCTCGTGATCGTGTCCGGTTACACCGCCATCAACGCCGTGGTGAAGGCGGAACTGTTCCCGGCGCATGTGCGGGCCCTGGGCGTGGCCCTGCCTTACGCCATCGCCAACGCCCTGTTCGGCGGCACGGCCGAGTACGCCGCTCTGTGGTTCAAGTCGCAGAATAACGAGTTCGCATACTTCTGGTACGTGACGATCATGATCGGAATATCGCTCATCGTCTTCATATTCATGAGGGATACTAAACATAAGAGCATGATTACTCACGATTGAAATCAGTATCACCCAGCGTAATCACAAAAACCGGCTCGCGCAGCGAGGGGCTGTAACGCGATCCAGAGGGGGAGGGACTTAGCGATGACTAGAGATTTCAAAGGGGTTGGCCTGAAAGCGGCGAGCCTGGCGTCAGCCAGTCTGCTTAGCCTGACGGCGGGAGCGGCGCTGGCTCAGGAGCGCGCTCAGCCTGAAGCCGCCGAGGCGGCTCGGGTGGACGACATCATCGTCACCGGCGTGCGCGGAGCGCCGCGCACAGCGATCGAGAGCCCGACGCCCATCGACGTGTTCAACGCCGAGCAGTTGCAGCAGGGGGCCCAGACCGGCGTGTTCGAGTCGGTGCGTTACCTAGTGCCGTCCTTCAACCTGCCGGCGCGGTCGGGCGGCGGCAGCTCCACCGTCATCGCTACCGGAGCGCTGCGGGGCCTGAATCCGGATCAGACGCTGGTGCTGGTCAATGGGAAGCGTCGTCACCGCACGGCGCTGATCAACTCGGTTTCGACGCTCTACAACGGCTCGGTCGGGGTCGACCTGAACATGATCCCGTCCAGCGCCATCGCCAGGGTCGAGGTGCTGCGCGACGGGGCCGCCGCCCAGTATGGCTCGGACGCCGTGGCCGGCGTCATCAACGTCATGCTGAATTCCAGCGCCCAGGGCGGCAGCATTTCCGTCGCCCATGGTCGAAATTTCGACCGCAATGACGGCCGCTATGTGAACCTGGACGCCAATCTCGGCCTGGCGCTGGGCGAGGACGGCTTCCTGAACCTGTCGTACAGCTTCATGGATCGCGGCGCATCGAACCGAGCGGAGCGCATCGCCGATTCCGTGCGCCTGTATCCGCTGTTGCCCGACGGTTCGCGCGACCCGCGCGAAGCGATCATCGACCGGATGGTGACGACCAACTACGGCACCATGCCTCAGGTCTCCAACGTCTTCGGGGCGAACGCGGCCTATACGGTCAGCAACGAACTCGAGCTCTACGCCTTCGGCACCTATGGTCAGCGCAAGTCCGACCTGAGCTGGACGTGGCGGCCGCCGACCGACATCACTGTCCTGCCCGAGATCGCGCCGGACGGCCTGCGCACCCTGACCGTCATCAAGGACAAGGACTATGAAGCGGTCGCCGGTGCGCGGGGCTCGCTGGGCGGCTGGGATTGGGACCTGTCGACGGGCTACGGCTCGAATGTTTCGGACTGGGAGAACTACAGTCTGAACGCCAGTCTGGGGCCGAGCAGTCCACGTCATTTCTACGTCGGACAACTGGCTTCGGCCGAGTGGGTCAATGCGCTGGATGTGACGCGCGGCTTCACGCTCGAGAACGCGGGCGAGTTGCAGGTGTCCTTCGGTCTGCAGCACCGCTGGGAGAACTACACGATCAAGCAGGGGGACGAGGCGAGCTGGATCCAGGGCGATTACGTTCGCCCGCCGGGCCAGCCCTTCGCGGGCCAGCCCCTGCCTCCGGGCACGCAGTCCACGCCGGGCTTCCGTCCCGAGGACGAGGCTGACGTCAGCCGCAACAACTACAGCGTCTATGGCGAACTGGGCTGGAATCCGACCGAGCGATTCTATCTCGGCGGGGCTGTGCGCTACGAGAATTTCGACGACTCGGCCGGCGACACCACCATCTACAAGATCAGCAGCCGGTATGAGTTGAACGACTGGGCCGCTCTGCGCGCCTCATTCAACACGGGCTTCCGCGCTCCTAGCCTGGCGCAGCAGGCCTATTCGGCGACGACAAGCCAGTTGCGCGACATCCGGGGCACCGGGGTGGCCGAATCCCTGCGGTTGAAGAACTTCCAGGTCAACTCGCCGGAGGCCATCGCCTTGGGCGCCAAGCCCCTGACGCCGGAAATGTCGGAGAACCTGAGCGTGGGCTTCACGCTGACGCCCTTCTCGAACTTCGCTTTGACGTTTGACGCCTATCAGATCGACGTGGCTGACCGCATCGCCGTCACCACCACCTTCTCGCCGATCGATACGCGTCTGTCGGCGGACGGGGTGACGACAATCGGCGAGCAGCTTCAGGCCATCATGGTCGCCAATGGTCTGTCGCCGGATGTCAGCGGTCAGTACTATACCAACGCCATCGACACGCGGACACGCGGCTTCGATATCGTGGCGACCTACAAGTACGGCACAGTCGACTTCGGCGATTTCGATTTCAGCTTCGGTTATAATCAGAACGAAACCGAGATCACCGGCATCATCGACAATCCGCCGGAGCTGGCGGCGCTGGGCGATATCGTCATCTTCGACCGCAGCAAGCAGGCGGCGCTGACGGAATCCCTGCCGAAATCCAAGATCTCGCTCAACAGCGGCTGGGCGCTGGATCGGCTTAGCGCCAACCTGCGTCTGACGCGGTTCGGCGAATACACCACGCGGCACTCGTCCAATCCTGCATTGGACAACGACATTGACGCGGCGTGGATCACCGATCTGCAGGTCAACTACGATGTGACGGACGCCGTTCGCGTGACGCTCGGCGCCAACAACATCTTCAACGTTTACCCGACCAAGATTCAGGAGCCTTCGGCCAACCTGGGCAATGGGATGTACAGCGGGCTTGCGCCGTTCGGCTTCACCGGCGGATCCTGGTTCGTGCGCGCCGCCTACAAATGGTGATCAAGGGGAACGTCCGGAGGCGTCGCGCAGCGGCGTCTCTAGGTCGGGGTGAGAGGGGAAATCCATGCTGAGAGTTCTGCACCGGGCGACATCGGCCCTGGTTATGGCGACGGCGATCGGCCTTGCGCCCGGCGTCGCCTTTGCGCTGGCCGAGCCGACCTCGACGCCGCAGGCGCCGATTACGGCCTATAAGCCCAGGGCCAATGAGATCCTGTGGGACGGCTACGGCGTCCCCCATGTCTATGGAGTCGACGCGCCGTCGGTCTTCTACGGCTACGGCTGGGCCCAGGCGCGCAGCCACGGCGACAACATCCTGCGCCTGTATGGAGAAGCGCGGGGCAAGGGGGCCGAATACTGGGGCCCGGATTATGAACAGACGACCGTCTGGCTGCTGACCAACGGCGTGCCGGAGCGCGCCCGGCAGTGGTATGCGCAGCAGTCGCCTGATTTCCGCGCCAACCTCGACGCCTTCGCGGCGGGCATCAACGCCTATGCGGAACAGAACCCAGACGACATCTCGCCCGAGGTGCGGCAGGTGCTGCCGGTCTCCGGCGCCGACGTGGTGGCCCACGCCCACCGCCTGATGAACTTCCTCTACGTCGCATCGCCGGGCCGCACCCTGGGCGAGGGCGACCCGCCGGACCTGGCCGATCAGGGCTCCAACTCCTGGGCGGTGGCGCCAGGCAAGACGGCCAATGGGAACGCCCTGCTGCTGCAGAACCCGCACCTGTCCTGGACGACGGACTACTTCACCTACTACGAGGCGCATCTCGTCACGCCGGACTTTGAAATCTATGGCGCGACCCAGATCGGCCTGCCGGTCATCCGCTTCGCCTTCAACCAGCGCATGGGCATCACCAACACCGTCAACGGCATGTTGGGGGCCACAAACTATCGGCTGACGCTGCAGGACGGCGGCTATCTTTATGACGGTCAGGTGCGGCCGTTTGAGCGGCGTCAGGTTTCGTATCGCCTGCGTCAGGCGGACGGATCGACGATCGACAAGCCGCTGGAAATCCGCTCCAGCGTCCATGGCCCGGTCTTCGAGCGCGCGGACGGCACGGCCGTCGCCGTTCGGGTCGCCGGTCTGGATCGGCCGGGCATGCTCGAGCAGTATTTCGACATGATCACGGCGGACAGCTTCGACGACTACGAAGCCGCCATGGCGCGGATGCAGGTGCCGACCTTCAACATCGTCTACGCCGATCGCGAAGGGACCATCAACTACAGCTTCAACGGCGTGGCGCCCAAACGGGCCGAGGGCGACATCGCCTTCTGGCAGGGGCTCGTGCCGGGCGATTCCTCACGTTACCTGTGGACCGAGACGCACCCGCTGGATGACCTGCCGCGCGTCACCAATCCGCCGGGCGGCTTCGTGCAGAACTCGAACGACCCGCCGTGGACGCCGACCTGGCCCGTGACCTACACGCCCAAGGACTTCCCGTCTTATCTGGCGCCCCAGACGCCGCATTCCCTGCGCGCGCAACAAAGCGTGCGTCTGATGTCCGAGAACGACGACCTGACGCTGGAGCGCTTCATGGCGCTGCAGTTGAACCATCGCGCCGTCATGGCCGACCGCACCTTGCCGGATCTGATCCCGGCGGCCCTGATCGACCCCGATCCCGAGGTCCAGGCGGCGGCGCGCCTGCTGGCGGCGTGGGATCGCGAGTTCACCAGCGACAGCCGCGCCGCCCTGCTGTTCGAGGAATGGGCGCGTCTGTTCGCCGGTCAGTCTTTCGCCGGCCAGGCGGGTTTCGCCACGCCCTGGTCGCTGGATAAGCCTGTCAGCACGCCTTACGGCGTCCGCGATCCCAAGGCCGCCGTCGATCAATTGCGGACCGCTATCGCCAACACCAAGCGCAAATACGGCGCGAGCGACCGGCCGTTCGGCGATGCCTCACGCATGATCCTGAACGACGTGAATGTTCCGGGCGCCGCCGGCTACGGCAACCTGGGTTCCTTCCGGGTCTTCACCTGGTCCGATCCTGACGAAAACGGGATTCGCACGCCCAACCACGGCGAGACATGGGTGGCGATGATCGAGTTCTCCACACCGGTGCGGGCCTATGGCCTCATGAGCTACGGCAACTCGCGCCAGCCCGGCACGCCCCACTATAGCGATCAGATCGAACGTGTGTCGAAGGCCGATTTCCGCGAGCTGTTGCTGCGCCGAGAGCAGGTCGAGGCCGCGGTCCAGGAACGCACGCCCTTTAACTTCAAGCCATGAAAGGCCTGACCATGACACGACGGATCAGATATTCGGCGAGCGCGGCGTCATTGGCGCTGATGGTCGCCGCCTCTGGCGCGGTTGCAGGCGAGCCAGCCTTCACTGCGGTTCAGGTCGAGGGCTTTTCGGTCGCGGGCGCTCTGTCGAACGCCTGGGCCGACTTCGACAACGACGGCGACCTGGACCTGGCCGTCTCCTGGAAGAGCGGCGAAGTCCGTCTCTATCGCAACGACGGCGGAACCTTCGTCAACGTCGGCCCGGAGATGGGCCTGCCGACCTCGGGCATCGAAATCCGGGGGCTGAGCTGGGGCGATTTCGATGGCGACGGCTTTGTCGACCTGATGGGCGGATCGAACGTCATGGGCGATCGGGCGGCCAACCGCTCCTTTGTCTGGCGCAACGAAGACGGACTGCGTTTCGAGGAGCAGGCCGAGTCGCTGGGTCTTCTCGTTCCGGGGCGGATGAGCCGTCAGGCCAACTGGATCGACTACGACAACGACGGCGCGCTGGACTTCTATGCGGCGGACCGCGCAGGGCCGAACCAGCTCTTCCGCAATCAGAACGGCCGTTTCGTTCCGGTGATGGGGGAGGGCGGCGTCAACGACGTTCGCGCCACCGTCGGCGCCTGTTGGCTGGACTATGACCGCGACGGCGATCTGGACCTGTTCCTGGCCAACCAATCCGGCTCAACCGACGCCTTGTGGCGCAATGACGGGGGAAGTTTCGTCGATGTGGCGCCGGCCCTCGGCATGGATCAGGCCGGGCGGGATCGCAGCACGGGCGGCGTCGGTTGCGCGGTCGGCGACTATGACAACGACGGGAACCTCGACATCTTTGTCGCTGTCTATGGCGCGGACCTGCTGTACCGCAATAACGGCGACGGGACGTTTTCCGAAGTCGCGGCCCAGGCTGGGCTGGATCACGGCGGGCACGCCGTGGCGGCAGCCTGGGGCGACTATGACAATGACGGCTGGCTGGACCTCTTCGTCACCCATTATGAAGGCGAGCCGGGAAAGCAGATTCCTGTCAATCTGCTGTATCGCAATCTCGGGAACGGGCGGTTTGAGCAGATTCTGACCCGCGAGAGCCTGTTGAATGCGGGCGATCACGGCGTCGAATGGATCGATTACGATAACGACGGCGCCTTGGACCTGTCCCTCACCAAGGGATATGGCGAAGAAGGCGGTCACTTCCTGTTCCATAACGAACTGGCTGAGCCGGCGCGCTCTCGCAGCCTCAGCATTCTGGTTCTGGACGAAGGCGGGAAGCGCATTCCGCCCGGCGCAGAAGTGCGACTGTTCGATAGAGAGGGTAAAATCCTCGGCGCCCGTCAGGTGTCGACTGGCGGCGGCTACAACGCTCAAAGCGCTGTGCCTGTCCATTTCGGTCTGGCGCACATGCAGCCGGTTCGTGTCGAGGTCACCTACATGGGCAACCGGCAGGTGGTGATCGAGAATGTCAACCCCCGATCATATGCCGGACGGCGACTGATCGTGACGCCGGACGGCGCTCAGGAGAAACCGTAAGGCGTCGGCCCATTCACGTCACAGTCGCCTTGAAACCGAGCAGGTGAACCGTCGCAGCGCGCAGGCGTTGGCCCAAAATGGTCGATGCCGTCTGGACACCCTATTGCGGGCCTGCGCCCGATCCGGCCGAGGCGCTGGGGCGCTGGAACGGCGACCCGGTTCTCTGGGTCCTTCTGATGGCTGCGACGGTCGCGGGGCTGCTTCTGCTCCGCGGGCCTCAGAAGGGGCGATACACGGCCGCGATGGCTGTCCTGGCGATCGGCTTCATTTCGCCGCTGTGCGCGCTGAGTTCCGCGCTGTTCACGGCACGGACGCTGCATCATCTTCTGCTGGTGCTGGCGGCGGCGCCCTTGCTGGCCCTGTGCCTGCCCCGGTTGAAACGACCGCGTCTGGCGGCGGCCGTGGCGGTCCAGGCGGTGGTCTTCTGGGCCTGGCACGCGCCCGGACTCTACGCTCAGGCTCTATCGCATGATGGAGTTTATTGGCTGATGCAGGTCAGCATCCTGGGGAGCGCGGTCTGGTTCTGGGCGACGGTGCGCAGCGCCAAAGGCCATGCGGCCGTGGCGGCGCTGCTGGCGGCCATGCTGCTGATGGGGCTGCTGGGCGCCTTGATCGTGTTCGCGGCCCAACCGCTTTATACCCCGCATTTCGCCAGCACCCTGGCCTGGAACATGACGCCGCTGGAGGATCAGCAGGCGGCGGGGCTGATCATGTGGGCGCCGGCGGCGGCAGCCTATCTTCTCGTCGCCCTATGGCGTCTTAATGGCCTGCTGAAGCCGACGGGCGAGACGACGCCATGATCGACCGCTTGATCGCCCAGGCGCTGGAATGGGCCGCTGGTCATCATGATGAGGGACGCTATTCCCCCGTGGCCATCGGGTTTCACTGGGGCATGGCGGGTCTGGTGGCGTTCCAACTGGGCTGGGGCTGGTGGATGGGGCGGCTGCCGGTTGGCGGAGAGAAGGTCGCGGCCTATGAGGTTCACTTCGCCGTCGGCATCCTGATGCTGCTGCTGGTGATCGGTCGCCTGACCTGGCGGCTGGTCGCGCCGGATCTGATCAATGACGCGGACAAGCCGGGATGGGAGAGCACGGCGGCCCATATCACCCACTATGTGTTTTACCTTTGCCTGTTCGGACTGCCGCTGTCGGGATGGGCGATGGTTTCTGCGACGGCGCGGGACACCCAGCTGGCGGCGGCAGGCTTCATCCCTTGGCCTTTGTTGCCGATGCAGGATTTGTCGAACCGCCAACTATGGGCGATTGAGGCAGCGGCTGAGTGGATGCACTGGGGTCTGGTCCTGACCCTTCTGCTGATGATCCCGATCCATGCCGGGGCGGCGCTCAAGCACCATCTGATCGATCGGGACGACGTGTTTCACGCGATGCTGCCGGTCGTGCCGCAGCCGAAGCCGAAACGGACGCACTGGCAGAGGCGTTGGCGTGCGCTTGAGCGGCGGGTCGGGTCGACAGCCACTCGGCTATGGCGCGGGCTTCTTCTTCCGACAGATGCTGGACGGCGGCGGCCATGACGCCGCGGGGGTCGTTGCGCCTCTTGCCGGACTTCCAGCGGTCAATCTGCTCCAGAGTATAGGGGGCGGGCTGCCCGGCGACGATCGGTTGGCCTGCGCCCGCGCCTTGCCCTTCCGCTCCATGGCAGGCGGCGCAGGCGGTGATCCCGCGCGCCGCGTCGCCGCTAAGCCAGATCGGGGGCGGGGGACCGGCTGAGGCGTGCACGGCGGGCGCAGGCAGTCCAGCGTACCAGGCCGCCACGACGCGGCGGGCGTCGGGCGTGAGCCCGCGCGCAACTCGGGTCATGACGTCGTCGGGACGCAGGCCGCTGGCGTAGTCCTCCATCTGCTTCTGGAGGTAACCCTGTTCCAGACCCGCCAGGCGTGGCGTGGAAACGCCGTCGCCCTCTCCCTTCAGCCCATGACAGGCGAAGCAGGCGTTGGCTGGCCCGCCCGCCCCGCCGCCCATGGCGATGATTTCGCCCGAGGCCTGAAACGCGCGGTCAGTCGCGCCCGGACTCGTGTCGCAGGCGGCGAGGGTCAGTCCCAAAAGAGCGAGGGGCAGGGCGCGCACCTCGATCCAACACCGGCCTTGCGGCGCCGGTTCCGCCTCGGAACCCCTGGCCGTTCGATGGATTGGTTCTGGTGAAGCTGAAAGGGGCCGGATGCCGTCATGTCGCGACGATGGGGAAGATAGGGGCGGCGGTCTTGGCCGTCGGCCTGCTGGGCCTGCCCGCCTGCGCGGACAAGGGCGGGGCGTCGCGCGACCTGGCGGGCGCCGATGCGGCCGAGGGACTTCGCCTTGTCCGGACGCATGGGTGCGGCGCCTGCCACTCCATTCCCGGCGTGGCCTGGCCCGAGGGGCGGACCGGCGGATCGCTGGCGGGCGTGGCGGCGCGGCCGATGGTTGCAGGGCGCCTGCCGAACCAGCCTGCGGTCATGGCCGCCTTCGTGCGCGACGCGCCGTCGCTGCTGCCCGACACCGGCATGCCGCCCATGCGCCTCAGCGAAGCCGAAGCCCGCGACATAGCGGCCTATCTTTATACCCTCGATGACGACTGAGACGCCGGACATGCTGGGCGGCTGGCCACCGCCGGTGCTGGACCCCGCCGGGCCGTTCGCCGGGCCGGTGACGGTGGTCGCCTGGGTGCTGTTCGTCATGGGGGCGGTGGTGCTGGCCGTCGTCCTGATGGCGCTGGGCGTCGCCCTGTTCGGGCCGAGGAAGTGGAAACGTCGTGTGGGTGGCGAACGCCTGGTCTGGATCGGCGGTCTGGCTTTTCCGGTGGTCGTGCTGACGGGCCTGCTGATCTACGGCCTCAGCGTGACGGCGCGCGTGTCGGATGCGCCCCGCGACGGCGAGATGCGCGTGCGCGTCACCGGCGAGATGTGGTGGTGGCGCGTGGCCTATCTGGACGGCCAGGGCCGCGAAACGGTGCAGGACGCCAATGAGGTCCACATCCCCGTCGGCCGTCCGGTGGTGATCGAACTGGAGAGCGCCGACGTCATCCATAGCCTGTGGGTCCCGCGCCTGGGCAGCAAGACGGATATGATCCCCGGCCGCCGCAACTTCATGCGGCTGCAGGCTGACAGGCCGGGAGTCTACGCGGGGCAGTGCGCTGAGTATTGCGGCGGACCTCACGCCCTGATGGGCTTCGTCGTCGTCGCCCATGCCGAGGCTGACTTCGAGGCCTGGCGGGCCCGTCAGGCCGCATCGGCCGCGCCGTCCGTCCTGCCGGGGGCGGGGGTGTTCAGCGCCTCGGGCTGCGGCGCCTGCCACACCATACGCGGAACCGAGGCCAACGGGCTTGCCGGGCCGGACCTGACCCATGTCGGCTCGCGCCAGACGCTGGGCGCGGGCATCCTGCCCAACAATCAGGGGACGATGGCGGGGTGGATCGCCGACAGCCAGGGCATCAAGCCGGGCAACCGCATGCCGTCCTATCCGGTCCTGACCGGGCGCGAACTGCGCGATCTGGCCGCCTATCTGGACAGTCTGAAATGACGTCGGAAACCGGCTTCGACGTCCGCAAATACGATCGCTTTCCCACCGAGGGGCCGCGTCCGGACGGCGAGCTGGAGGAGCTGGAGGCCGCCTGGTGCGGTCCGCGTCGTCCCGGCGAGTGGATCACGGCGATCAACAACAACATCATCGGCGTCTACTACGTCGGCGCGGCCATGCTGTTCTTCGTGCTGGCGGGGGTGCTGGCGCTGCTGATGCGTACGCAGCTGGCCCTGCCGATGACCGGCTTCCTGCCACAGGAAACCTACAACCAGATCTTCACCATGCACGGCACGGTGATGATGTTCCTGTTCGCCGTGCCGGCGGTCGAGGCGCTGGGCGTGCTGCTGCTGCCGCAGATGCTGGGCGCGCGAGACCTGCCGTTTCCGCGTCTGGGGGCCTATGCCTTCTGGGCCTATCTGATCGGCGGCCTGGCCTTCTTCTGCTCCCTGTTCTTCGGCCTGGCGCCGGATGGGGGATGGTTCATGTATCCGCCGCTGACCGGGATAACCTACTCGCCGGGGATCAACGCCGACTTCTGGCTGCTGGGCATCGGCTTCATCGAGATATCAGCCATCGCGGGCGCGATCGAGATCATCGTCGGGGTGCTGAAGACGCGCGCGCCCGGCATGACGCTGGACAAGCTGCCGATCTTCGCCTGGGCCATGCTGATCTTCGCCTGCATGATCATCATCGCCTTTCCCTCGGTGATACTGGCGACGCTGCTGTTGGAGCTGGAACGAGCGCTGGGCTGGCCCTTCTTCGACCCGCTCAAGGGCGGCGACCCCATGCTGTGGCAGCACCTGTTCTGGTTCTTCGGCCACCCGGAAGTCTACATCATCTTCCTGCCGGCGGCGGGCGCCATGTCGACCATCATCCCGGCCATGGCGCGGACCAAGCTGGTGGGGCACCCCCTGGTGGTCATGGCCATGCTGGCGACCGGTTTCATCAGTTTCGGCGTGTGGGCGCACCACATGTTCACCACCGGCATGCCGCAGATCAGCATCAACTACTTCAGCGCCGCCTCAATGGCGGTCAGCGTGCCTGCAGGTGTGCAGGTCTTCGCCTGGATCGCCACCATAGCGGCGGGAAAGATGCGCTTCACCACGCCCGGCCTGTTCGCCGTCGGCGGTCTGGTCATCTTCGTCATGGGAGGGCTGACCGGGGTCATGGTCGCCATGGTGCCCTTCGACTGGCAGGCCCACGACAGCTACTTCATCGTCGCGCACCTGCACTACGTGCTGATCGGCGGCATGGTCTTTCCCATGTTCGCGGCCATCTATTACTGGCTGCCGATGTCCAGCGTCCGGCCGCTGAGCGAGCGCATGGGCAAATGGATCTTCTGGCTGATGTTCGCCGGTCACAACATCGCTTTCATGCCGATGCACCTGACGGGGCTGATGGGCATGCCGCGCCGGGTCTACACCTATCTGCCGGGACGCGGTTGGGACCTGCCCAATTTCATTTCGACCATAGGGGCTTTCCTGTTCGGTCTGGCGGTCCTGCTGTGGGTCATCGACATGATCCGCAACTTCCGCCCCTTCGGACCGCGCGAGGCGGGCAACATCCACGACGGCCCGGGCCTGGAATGGCTGCCCAGCGGCTATTATTCCGTGCGATCCGTCCCGGTGGTGAAAAGCCTCTATCCGCTGTGGGAGCAGAAGGGGTTGGCGAAGGAGGTGCGGGAGGGGCGCTGGTTCCTGCCCGGCGCGGCGGGAGGCGAGCGTCAGACCCTCGTGACCAGCCCCCTGAACGCAGAGCCGCAGTATGTCTTGCGTCTTCCGCGCCCGTCGCCCTGGCACGTCTTCAGCGCCGTGTTCACGGCGGGCTTCTTCCTCATTCTGACGATCCAGGCCTATGCAGTCGCCGTAGTCAGCGGGGTGCTGGCGATCTACTGCATCATGCGCTGGTGCTGGTTCCTGGACGCGCCGCACAATCGCAAGACGACCGATATCGGGGCGGGCGTTCGCGTGCCGAACTATGTCTCGGGCCCTTCCAGCCACGGCTGGTGGGCCATGGTGATCGTGTTGATCGTCGGCGGTATGGTCTGCCTGCTGGCGGGCTTCTCCTATGTCTTCCTGTGGAGCCGACGACCGGACCTGTGGCAGGCGTCGCCGGAGATGGCGTCCCTGATGCTGCATCTTGGCGCTCTGGCGCTGGCGGGGCTGTGCGCCGTCGCAGGGCCGCGCGTGTTGCGCCGGGCGGGGAGGGGAGCAGAGACCCTGGCGACGGCTCTTCTGGTCGTCAGCGCCGTCGGAGCCGCGGCGGCGGTCGGGTTGGAGCTTCGCGCCTGGTGGTTCGCCGGCCTGAAGCCTGACGCTACCAGTCAGGGCGCTGCGGTCTTCGCCCTTCTGGGCTGGGCAGGGGCTTTTGCGGCGATCGGGGCCTTGATGGGCCTCTACATCCTGTTGCGTCGAGCGTTCAGACGGCTGTCGGCCGACCGGCCGTCCACGGTCGACCTGATCAGCCTCTTCATGACTTATACGGCGGGGCAGGCGGCGATGGTCTTGCTGCTGATCCGGCTGTTTCCGGGCGGCGGATCGTGAAGCGCTGGCTGGCCATGACGGCGGGTCTGCTGATCTGGGCCGCGCACTTCCTGGGACTCTATCTGCTGGCCAGCGCCGCAGATGTCTGGTCCTCCACCGAGGCGGCCGGCGGCCGCTGGGTCGGGCTGGGTTTCAGTCTTCTGTGTCTGGCGCTGATCGCCGTTGCGGCCATCGTCATAGCGCGGCGCCCTGTCCCGGATGGACCGGGCCTGTGGGAGCGGCGCGTGGCCCTGACCGGCGCTTTCGTCGCCGCCGTCGGGGTGACATGGCAGACGGCGCCGCTGGCGTTCTGAGCAATCCAATCTGCGGCCCGTCGTTGACCTGCGTCATATCGCTCGGCCTCGGAACCGCATGGCTTCCGGCCGATTGGTTCAGACTGAGGAGGAGCCATGAACCAGACCCACGTCATCGAACGCGCCTTTGAAATCGCCGAGCAAGACCATGCCTGTCTCAAGGTCAGCGACGTGCGCGAGGCCCTTGCCCGGGAAGGCTATACGATCAGCGATCTGATGCATCTGGAAGGCTGGAGCATCCGCGAGCAACTGAGACGACGGATGAGGGCGCGTGGATCCCGCGTCGTCGGTCGCATCGAGTTCGCCGAGAGCCGGCCATGACCAGAGCAGCGGGCCCGGGCCGGGCCGTGCAGGCGCTGATCCTGAGCTTTCCGGTCGCCCTGTTCAGCCTCGGGACGGCGACGGATGCGGCCTATCTTCGGACTGCGGAGATGCAGTGGAGCAACTTCTCTTCCTGGGCGATTGTCGGCGGCCTGATGTTTGGCGGCGCCGCCTTCGTGTGGAGCCTGGTCGACCTGGCCCGGGGCCGTCGCGGCGGCTTGCGTCTTCTGTACAGCGGCGCTCTCGGCGCCCTGTGTGTTGTCGGCCTGACGAACGCCTTCAAGCATAGCCAGGACGGCTGGAGTTCCGTGGGCGCCTTTGGCTTCACCCTGTCCGTTCTATGCTGCGCGCTGGCGCTGAGCGCCGGATGGCTGCGCTACTCCGGGATGCTGGATGAGGAGGCGAGCCGATGATCCGCAGAAACATCCTTCTATGCGGCGTCTTGGGCGCGACCGTGGCTGTGGCCGCCTGCGGTGAAAGCGAAAAAGGCGTCAATGAAGTCGGGCCGAAGCCTGACTTGCCCGAGATTCGGGAAACCCTGCTGCCGCCGATGCGTATCGCCAAGCCTGTCGGATGGGGCGATGAAACGCCGCGCGCGCCCGAGGGCTTCGTGGTGACGGCCCTGGCTACGGACCTGCGTATTCCACGTCAGATGCTCGTCCTGCCTAACGGGGACATCCTCGTGGCCGAGGGGCGGGGCGGCGGCGCGCCGGCCTTGAGGCCCAAGGACGTCATCGCCGGGGTCATCAAGAAGCAGGGCAACACCAAGGTGAACGGCGGCGACCGCATCACCTTGCTGCGCGACGCCGATAACGACGGCCGCGCCGAAGTTCGCACAGTCTTCATAGGCGGTCTTAACGCCCCTTATGGCCTGGCCTATGTCGATGGCCGCATCTACGTGGCCGAGCAGGATGCTCTGGTCAGCTTCCCCTATGTCGAAGGGCAGACCCGGATCACGGCGCCGCCTGAAGAGGTGACGCGTCTACCGTCCGCGCTCAACCATCACTGGACCAAGGCTCTGACCGCCAGCGCAGACGGTTCGACACTCTATGTCGGCATCGGCTCCAACAGCAACGCCGGCGAGCGGGGCATGGCCGTGGAGGAGGAGCGGGCGGTCGTTTGGGCTGTCGACCGCTCCACAGGCGCGCGCCGAACCATCGCCCGCGGCATTCGCAATCCCACCGCTCTGGCGATTGAGCCGTCGAGCGCCGCCCTTTGGGCCGTGGTGAACGAAAGGGATGAAATCGGGCCGCAACTCGTTCCAGACTATCTGACCTCGGTTCGCGACGGCGCCTTCTACGGCTGGCCATACAGCTACTGGGGACAAAATCTCGACCCGCGCGTGCGGCCCCAGAAGCCCGAACTGGTCGCGACGGCGGTAAAGCCGGATTACGCCCTGGGAGCCCATGTGGCCGCCCTGGGACTGTCCTTCGCCCGCGACGGCGGCTTCGGCGGGGTCTTCACCGAAGGGGCCTTCATCGGACAGCACGGGAGCTGGAACCGGCAGGATCTGGCCGGGTACAAGGTTGCGTGGGTTCCGTTCTCGGGAGGCCGGCCAGCCGGCGAGCCCGTCGATTTTCTGACCGGGTTTCTGACGGACAATGGCGAGGCCCGCGGCCGTCCCGTGGGCGTTTGGTTTGATCCCCAGCACCGGATTCTGCTGGTGGCCGACGATCTGTCCAACACGGTGTGGCGTGTCGCTCCGGCCGGAATCTCTCCAGCGCGATAGATTCCATTCAGAAGATAAAGGTCGGCCAGATCACGACCCTGCAACTTGAGCCTGGCATCGCGACGGGCCGGTCTATGGGAGATCATAGGCGTCTCCTTTATCGCGCCCGGCGTCATGCGGTTTCGCCGGAAGGCGGCGTTGCGCTGGCGCGACGCTGGATCCGGCTCTGTCTATCGGCTTTCCGACGAGGCGCGGCGGGTTGGCGGCATTCGATCTCGCCGATGACAGCCCTGAGATAATCTATTATTTTCAGGGCATTATACTGAAAAACGAACCTAATTTGTGAGGATTTCGGCGGCTTCGGGATAGCGCTGGGCCAAGCGTGACGTCCAGTCACCCGCCTGGAGGCGGAGTTGCCGGGCTTCACGGGGACGCGCCAGGACGAGCGCCGCCGCCTCCCTGTGGGCGGGCCAGTCCATCAGCAGCCGCATGGCCGCCTCGAAGTCCGGATGGGTCGAGGCGTGGGCGAACGCCCGGTCCAGGGCCTCGACATCATCGAAGTCGGGCAGTCGTGAGAGGTAATCCCGAAGAACGGGTGCCGACAGGTCGCGCTCGAACAGGCTCCAGCGCAGATCCTGGGCCTCCTGGCGGTGTCCTTCGGCGTCGAGCACGTCGATGGAGGCGGCTTCCCAGGCGGAGGACAGGCGCGGGGCGCCGTCCGTCGGGTTGTGGCCGAAGGTCCAGCGACGATTGAGCGGTGAAGGGTTCAGGGCGCCTTCGAGGGCGGCGCGGGCTTCCGCAATGCGTCCCGCGGCGAGGAGACGGCGGGCGATGTCGGCGGCGATGTCGGGCGACCCGGCCTGCTCGGGCGTGACGAGCGAGAGCCAGAGGTCGAGGTCCTCCGCCTTATTCGCCAAGCGGCGAAGCAGGTTGCGGCCCGACGGGGTCTTTCCGGCCGAGGCGTCCAGGCTGTCGAGCAGCCGGCGCGCCGCACGAGGACCGAGGGCATCGCCGCCGGCGGAGATCCAGCGCGCGTAATCCTGCGGACGTCGGCGCAGAGCGTCGATCAGGTCGCGCAACGCCTGATCGTCGACGGTCTCGGCGAGAGCAAAGAGATCCGGCGCGGCGGCCTCGAAGGCGGCGGGCAGTTCCCCCTTGGTGTCCTTCACGCGGGCGGCCAGGCCAGGATAGAGGTCGAACCAGCGGATGAGAACGGCGAGCGCCTCGCCGGGAGCCTCGGGCGCCAGGCGTTCCACGATCATGTCGCGGTGCGTGTTCAGGTCGTCGATCAGTTCGCCGCGCTTGCGCCAGGATACACGTGTGCGGGCGACGGAGACGGCAGTGATGCGCTTGTCGATCTCAAGGGCGAGGAGGTCGGGACCGGCCTCGGCCGCCAGTTCAAGACGAAGACGGCGCTTGAGATTGGCGTTACCGGCGCCGGCCTCGATCAGCAGGTCCGCCAGGCGGGGGGCTCCGAGATGGACGAGGTTGGCTGCGGAAAGCCTGGTCGAGATCCGGGGGTGTCGCGCCATGAGGTCCTTTGGGAGGAGCGGGGTCGTCCAAGAGGCACCTATAGCACGGGCGCCAAGGACGATTTCGCCACCCCAGCAATACGCTAGCCGCTCAGTGTCGGGCGGGAGGCGCGCCTTCCCCACGCGGAGCTGCGGCATGAGGACCCAGGTGGGATTCGCTGGTCGATCGATGGAGGCCGCGATCGGCCCACTCGGCAAGGTCTTCCATATCGTAGACGACCCTGCCGCCAAGCTTCCGATAGACGGGGCCTGTGCCATAGGTGCGATGCTTTTCGAGCGTGCGGCCGGATAGTCCGAGATACCGACCCGCCTCAGGCGTGCGCAGAAATCGCTTCACCGGAAACTGTCCCATGATGCCCCCCTGAAAGGAGATCGATCATGCCTTGGAAGCGCCGGGGATCCGCCCCGCTACTTCATCACCGTAACGACGCGGTTGGGCTTCGCGCTCAAGACAATGTGAAGCGAGCGGGAACCTGGGACGATTTCGTCCAAAAGTACCGTTCTAAACGCCGTTCTAAACGGCCAAGCTAGAACGGAGGGCTCCGATCTCTTGGTCAGATTGTCTAGGGATTTCAATCCCCCGAGT
This sequence comes from Brevundimonas sp. S1H14, assembly GCF_047716865.1. NCBI lineage: Bacteria > Pseudomonadati > Pseudomonadota > Alphaproteobacteria > Caulobacterales > Caulobacteraceae > Brevundimonas > Brevundimonas sp. S1H14. Next base: position 1,713,878 of record NZ_CP136679.1, read on the forward strand.
GGCTCCGCGGGTAGGATTCGAACCTACGACCAGCCGATTAACAGTCGGCTGCTCTACCACTGAGCTACCGCGGAACATCCCCTCGGGGGAGGCCGGCGTATAGCAGCGCCTTTTCGATTCATGCAACGGGTAAAACGCAGAAATCGCCAAATTTTTTCGCAAAGCCCTGCGCTACAAGGGGCGGCATGACACCGAGCACTGTTTTCGATCCTGATGATCCCCGCGTCGTCGCCTTTCGCGATGTGAAGGAACGCGACCTGACCGGGCGGCAGGGGCTGTTCGTCGCCGAGGGAGAGGTGGTTCTGCGCGTCCTGGCGTCCGGGGCGTCGCTGTGTGCGCCGGTATCGGTTCTGATCGCCGAGAAGCGGCTGGAGGGGTTGAGAGACGTGCTGGAGCGTCTTCCAGCGGACGTGGCCGTCCATGTGGCGCCCCAAGCGGTTCTGAACGCTGTGGCGGGGTTTGATCTGCATCGGGGCATCCTCGCCCTTGGGCGCAAGCCGAATCCGGTCGACCCGGACGCTCTGCTGGACAGCCTGCCGGATCGAGCCGTCGTCGTGATGGCCTGCGGGATCGGCAATCACGACAACATGGGCGGCCTGTTTCGCAACGCCGCCGCTTTTGGCGCAGGGGCGGTGCTGCTGGATCGGACCTGCTGCGATCCGTTTTACCGCAAGGCGATCCGGGTGTCGGTCGGCGCGGTCCTGCGTACGCCTATGGCGACGGGGCTGGAGGCAGGAAGCATGATCGACCTGTTGCAGGGCAGGGGATTCGAAGTGCTGGCCCTGACGCCGTCGGCGGATCAGGCGCTGGCCGAACTGGCGCCCGCGCCGCGCACCGCGATTCTGTTGGGCAGCGAGGGGCCGGGCCTGCCGGGAGAGATCATCGCGCGCTGCCGCCCCGTCGGCATTCGCATGGCGGGCGGATTCGATTCGCTGAACGTGGCGGCGACCAGCGCCGTGGCCCTGCATCACGTGACAACGGCGAGGTTGGTGCACGGCTGAAAGCAAGAAAGCCGCCCCGAAGGACGGCTTTCTCGATGTTTCATCGCGATGGAGGCCTGACCGGGAATCGAACCCGGGTGCAAGGATTTGCAGTCCTCTGCGTCACCACTCCGCCATCAGGCCGCGGCCCCCATTTCCAGAGGCCCCGCCATCGCGAGGGCCGTCAGCTATCAGATCGGATTGTCCGCTGCAACGCACGGACCTATAAGCGCGTCACATTTCTTCGCCTAAGCCGACCTGAAGGACTTCGGATTATGGATTTCGCCGCCGCCCGCAAGGTGATGCTGGACTCGCAGGTCCGCGTGAACGACGTCACCGACCGCCAACTGCACGCCGCCATCGGCGCTGTGCAGCGCGAGCGATTCTGCGCCCCTGACCGCGCCTTCTCGGCCTATGCCGACGTCGAGCCGGAGATCGCGAACGGTCGCCGTCTGATGTTGCCGCGCGATGTGGCCAAGCTGTTGCAGGGACTGGACGCCCGTGCGGGCGAGAAGGCGCTGGCGATCGCGGCGCCCTACGCCGCCGCCGTGCTGGCGGACATGGGCCTGAAGGTGACGGCGCAGGAATCAGATGCGGCCGTGTTCGAGGTGGTCGGCGCGGCTCTGGCCGAGGCTGGAGTCGAGACGGCGGTCGCGCCGCTGAACCAGCCGCAAGGCGAAGGCTATGACCTGATCGTCAGCGAAGGCGCGGTGATCGAGCGTCCCGAATCCTGGATCGCGGCCCTGCGTCCCGGCGGCCGCTTGGCCGTGGTGGAGCGCGACGGCGCCAGCGGTGCGGCGGTTCTTTATGTGCGTGGTCGTGAAGGCGTGTCGCGCCGCGAACTGTTCGATGCGGCGCCTGACCTGCTGCCGGAAATGACGCCGGCGCCTGCTTTTGCGCTCTAGCGCCTCTTGTGCGACGGAACAGACGTTGCACTGCGTGAAAAAAACTTAACTGGCGTCGGGCGAGGCTAGCCGCCAACTACGCCGTTAGAAGGCACTACAGGCGCGCCGAACGGGGGCGTCAGGCAGGGACAGGTTCATGTTGAAACGCTCGCGCGCGCTCGCTTCGGTCGCACTGGTCGCATTGACGATGGGGGCGACGCCGGTTCTGGCCGAGTCGCTTCAGGAAGCGATCGGTCTGGCCTATCGGACGAATCCGTCCCTGCTGGCCCAGCGCGCCAATCAACGCGCCCTGGACGAATCCATTGTTCAGGCGCGCGCCGGGCTGCGGCCGACCATCAACGCCTCTGCGGGCGTTGATTACAGCCGCACGCGCACGGATCGCGTGACCACGACCATTCCCGGCCAGACCATCCCGATCGATACGAACGGCGACGGCGTGCCGGACGCCACGGGCACGCTGCCGGGCAGCACCACCACCAGCGGCGGCACGATCGAAAGCGACGGCGCCAGCGCCAGCGTCAGCCTGAGCCAGAACATCTGGACGGCAGGCCGGGTATCGCACGGCATTTCGGCTGCTGAGGCCAACGTCATGGCGGGCCGTGAAAACCTGCGTCAGGTCGAGCAGCAGGTGATGACTTCGGTCGTCCAGGCCTACGCCGATGTGGTGCGCGATCTGGAGATCCTGCGTATCCGCCAGGAGAACCTGCAGGTCCTGCGCCGCCAGCTGGACGAATCGAACGCCCGTTTTGAAGTGGGCGAGATCACCCGCACCGACGTGGCCCAGTCAGAAGCCCGTCTGGCGCAATCCGAATCCGACCTGGCCGGGGCTCAGGCGCAGTTGTCGGTCTCGCGCGCGGCCTACGCCGCCGTGGTGGGGCAGGCGCCGTCCAACCTTCAGGCCTTGCCGGTTCTGCCCGGGCTGCCTTCGGACTTCGATGCGGCGATGGATGTCGGCCTGGCTGAAAACCCCGGTGTTCTGGCCGCCCTCTACGCCCAGCAGGCGGCCGAGGCGAACGTGGCGGCCGCGCGCTCGGAGTATCTGCCTTCGGCGCGGCTGACGGCCTCTTACGGCGGGACCGCCAACGACCTGTCCGGCTTTGACCTGTCGGATCGCACCAGCTTCACCGCAGGGGCTTCGGTCTCGGTGCCGCTGTTCACGGGAGGGTTGAACCGGTCGCGCGTCGCACAGGCTCTGGAACGCGCCAACGCCGCCCAGATCAACGTTGAGGGCCAGCGCCGCACCGTGCTGCAATCGGTCAGCTCAGCCTACGCTCAGAGCGCTTCGGCCAAATCCAGCGTCGCCGCTGGCCAGGAAGGCGTACGCGCCGCCTCGGTCGCCGCCGAGGGCGTCCGCCAGGAAGCGCAGGTCGGCCTGCGCACCACGCTGGACGTGCTGAACGCCGAACTGGAACTGCGTAGCGCAGAGGTCGCCCTGGCCAGCGCGCGCCGCAATGAATACGTGGCTCAGGCTCAGTTGCTGGCGGCGATGGGGCGGTTGGGCGGTCCCAATCTGGATCCGGCCATCGACGCCTATGATCCGGCTGACAACTACAACGCCATCCGCAATCGCGGCGCCCTGCCGTGGGACGGCCTGCTGGAGACGCTGGATCGCGTCGCCGCGCCGGCTGTGACGCCCGCTGCGGACGCCGAAGACGCCCCAGTGGACCGCCAGTTGAAGGGCGAAGTCGTCCGCACAGCGCCGCAAGGCTGACGCTTCGTCGAAGCGGGCGCGTGAAAACGTCCGTTGATTCCGGCCGAGGTTGATGCGACGACAGGGCAGGGGCGAGGCGAGTCTGTACCAGCCGCGCCCGTTCGCCCTGCGCCGTTTCCGGCTCAACGGGTGATGACCGAGATCGAGCACCGAGGTTGAAGGCTCCGACATGACCGACCAGTCCGCTCAGGAACCCACGATGGAAGAAATCCTGGCGTCGATTCGCCGGATTATTTCTGAAGACGACGCCCCGGCTGAAACCGCCGCAGCGCCCGAGCCGGAACCTGCGCCCGAACCCGAACCTGAAGCGCCCCCGGCTATCGCCGCCGCTGAGGAAGATGTGCTTGAGCTGACCGAGCCTTATGAGGCCCCGGCCGCCGAGGCCATTGGCGATCTGGACGTCGCCGACGCAGCACCCTTCCCGGTCGAGGCGCCCGCTGTCGCACCCGAGCCTGCGCCGGTCGCCGTCGCGCCTGAGACGGACGCCCTGGTCGGCGAAACCGCCGCCGCCAGCGCCGCTTCGGCCTTCGCCGGTCTGGCCGCCAGCTTCCAGAAGCCCGAGCCTGCGCCGGTCGCCTCGGCCGCTGACATGAACTTCATGAGCGGCAATACGGTCGAGGCCATGGTCCGCGAGATGCTGCGCCCGATGCTGAAGGACTGGCTGGACGCCAACCTGCCCGCCATCGTCGAGGCGCAGGTCCGCAAGGAAGTCGAACGCATCGCCCGCAACGCAGGCTGATCGCTTTAAAGTCTCGCTGAGTTTTACGACGCCCCTCAGTCCGCTGAGGGGCGTTCGTTTTTCCAGTCGAACAGGGCTTCCAGCAGGCGCACGGCCTGACCGCGCTCGCTGGTCAGGTCGGGATCGCGGCCCAGTAGCAGGCGCGCATCGTCCGCCGCCGCCAGCAGCAGCGACCGATGCCGGATCGGATCGGCGAAGCGATAGGCCGGGAAACCGCTCTGCTTCAGGCCCAGCGGGTCGCCGCCGCCGCGCAGGCGGAAGTCTTCCTCGGCGATGACGAAGCCGTCCTCGGTGCGGCGCAGGGTCTCCAGCCGCTCCTTCGCCGTTTCGCCCAGGGCGCCGTCCTCGCCGCCATACAGCAGGATGCAGGAACTGGCCTTGGCGCCGCGTCCCACGCGCCCGCGCAACTGGTGAAGCTGGGCCAGACCGAAGCGGTCGGCGTGTTCGATCACCATGATGGAGGCGTTGGGCACGTCGACGCCGACCTCGACCACGGTCGTGGCGACCAGAACGGGCAGACGCCCCGCCGCGAACTGCGCCATCACGGCCTCGCGCTCGGCGCCCGGCATCTGGCCGTGGGCGAGGCCGACCTCGGTTCCCAGCAGTTTGCGCAGGTCTTCGGCCCGATCCTCGGCCGCGGCCAGGTCGATGGCTTCGGATTCGGCCACCAAAGGGCAGATCCAGTAGGCCTGGGCGCCGGCTTCGACGGCCGCCTTCAGCCGCTTCGCCACCTCGCCGATGCGCGCCAGCGGCAGGACAGCCGTGGTCACGGGCGTGCGGCCCGGCGGCTTCTCCATCAGGCGGCTGACTTCCAGTTCGCCGTATTGCGTCAGCTCCAGCGTGCGCGGGATCGGCGTGGCCGACATGGTCAGCAGGTGAACGCCGCCCAGAGCCGGGTCGCCCTTGGCCTGCAAGCGCTGACGCTCGCGCACCCCGAAGCGGTGCTGCTCGTCGATGACAGCCAGCGCCAGCCGGTGAAACTGCACCGCGTCCTGGAACAGGGCGTGGGTGCCGATGGCGACCTGAGCCTCGCCGGAGGCGAGCGCGGCCAGCTTGACGCGCCGTTCGGCCGGGGTGTCGCGGCCGGTCAGCAACAGGCTGGACACGCCCGCCTGATCCAGCAGGGACGACAGCTTGTCGTAATGCTGGCGCGCCAGAATCTCGGTCGGCGCCATCAGGGCGGCCTGAAAGCCGCTGCTGGCGGCATCGGCCAGAGCCAGCGCCGCGACGGCCGTCTTGCCGGAACCGACGTCGCCCTGGAGCAGCCGCCCCATCTGCTCGCCGGAACTCAGATCTGCGCGGATTTCGACGACGGCCTGTTTCTGCGCGCCGGTCAGGCTAAAGGGCAGGGCGGCCAGCAGGCGGGCGGAAGCTTCGCCCGGCGTGATGCGGGCGGCGGGCGTGATCTGGCGGGCGCGACGGCGGCGCGCCAAGGCCAACTGGTGCGCGAACAGTTCGTCATAGGCCAGACGCTGGCGCACCGGGGCGTCCGGCGTCAGATCGGCCTCGTTCGTCGGGGCGTGCAGGGCCTCCAGCGCCGGGCGCCAGCCGGCCCAGCGCCGCGCCGCCAGCCAGTTCGGTTCCTGCCACTCGGGAAGCTCGGGCGCGAGGGCCAGCGCGCCCTGCGCCAGTTTGCGGATCTGGCGTGAGGTCAGCCCCTGCGTCGCCGGATAGACGGGTTCGGACAGCGGAATCTCATCGGCCTTCTCGAGCGGGAGAATGTAGTCGGGGTGGGCGATCTGGACTTCGCTGTTGAAGCGCTCGACCTTGCCGGTCACCAACCGTCGCGAGCCACGCGGGGCGAGACTCTCGATATGGCGCGGCGATCCGGCGAACCAGATCAGATGGATGAAGCCGGTATCGTCGATGGCGCGCACCTTGATCGGCGCGCCGTGTTTGTGCGGCGGAATCAGGCGGTCGATCGTCACCTCGAAGACGCCGATCTCGCCGTCGACGGCCTCCATCGCCGTGGTGCGGCGCCGCTGGATCACGCCGCTGGGCGACAGGAACAGCACGTCGCGCACCAGCGGACCCGCCACCTTCTGCACCAGGGGCGCGCTGCGCGGCCCCACGCCTTTCAGCGTGGTGACGTCCGCGAACAGGGGAAAGAGAATCTCGGGCCTCATGATGACGCAGCATAGCTGGCGCAGCGGCGTCTGGAACGCTATCTGATCCGCCTCTTACCGAAGTGAACGGACAGGCAAGGAAACAGCGTGGCCGATATCGACGCACGTCCCGACGACGCCCAGAACACCGACGACCGCAAGACGCGCCTGGGGCGCCTGTCCTTCCGCGCCTGGCGCCGGGGCTTTCGCGAGGCCGACATGGTGCTGGGGCCGTTCACCGATCAGGTCGCGCCGACTCTGAACGACGACGAACTGACCGAACTCGAGACCCTGCTGGATGAAGAGGATCAATACCTCTACGCCTGGATCATCGAGCGCGAGCCGACCCCGCCTGAGTTCGACGGGCCGATGATCGCCCGCATCCGCGCCTTCATGCGCGAGCACGTTGCGGCTGAAGTCGCCAAGGGCATCGGCTGATGGACGGCGCGCCGGCGCGGGCCGACATGGAGTTGGGCGGCGCGCCTGAGGGACTGGACGCCCTGATCGTGGCTGATCGCATCAAGGCGCAGGGCGGGACCGCCCTGTTCGTGGCGCGCGATTATCAACGTACGGGAAACTTTATTCAGGCGTTTCGTTTCTTCGCCAAGGATGTTGAAGTTCTTGAATATCCGTCGTGGGACTGCCTGCCTTATGACCGGTTGAGCCCGACGGCTTCGGTCGCGGCCCAGCGCATGGCGACGCTGACCCGGCTGGCGACGCGAGATCCGGCGGACAGGACGCCTCTGCTGGTGGTCGCCACCGTCGCCGCCGCCGCCCAGCGCACGCCGCCGCGCGGTGCCGTGACCGGCGCTGGGTTCGCCGCCAAGGTCGGCGCCGATCTCGATACGGCCGCTCTGGAGCGCTATGTCGCCACGAACGGCTATATTCGGGCCTCGACCGTGTCCGAACGCGGCGAATACGCCATTCGAGGCGGGGTGATCGACGTCTTCCCGCCGGGGTTCGACGAGCCGGTGCGCCTCGACATGTTCGGCTCAGAACTGGAATCGATCCGCGCTTTCGATCCCGAGACCCAGCGCTCGACGCGCCAGCTGAAGGCGGTTTCGCTGTCGCCGGTGTCGGAGGTGCTGCTGGACGCCGACGCCATCTCGCGTTTCCGCAGCGGCTATCTGAACCTGTTCGGCGCGCCCGGCGACGAACCCATGTACGCCGCCGTCAGCGAGGGCGCGCGCCGTCAAGGCGTCGAGCACTGGTTGCCGTTGTTCTACGACCGACTGGATACGCTGTTCGACTATCTGCCGGACGCGTCGCCGGTCTTCCTCGACAGCCAGACGGAACAGGCGCGGGGCGAGCGCTGGAATCTGACCGTCGACGCCTATGAGGCGCGCAAGGAGGCCGCGCGCGGCAAGGGCGGGGCGGCCTATCGCGCCCTGCCGCCCGCTCGGCTCTATCTGGACGACAGCGACTGGAACAGCGCGCTGGCCGGTCGCGCCGTGCGCCGCCTGTCGCCGCTGGCCGCCGGTTCGGGCGAGGACGCCGGCGGCCGTCTGGGCCGCAGCTTCGCCGCCGAGCGGTCGCAGGACAGCGTGAACCTGTTCGCCGCCGTGGCCCAGCACGCCGAGGCTCTGAAGGCGCAGGGCAAGCGTGTGCTGTTCGCCTCGTGGTCCGAAGGCTCGGCCGAGCGTCTGGCCGCCATGCTTGGCGACCATGGCCTGACGCACGTCGTGGCGGTGCGCGACTGGGACGATGTGCGGGCCGCGCCCGAGGGCGTCTATCTGCGCGCGGTGCTGCCGGTCGAGCATGGTTTCGTCACCGACGATCTGGCCGTTATCTCCGAGACCGACATACTGGGCGACCGGCTGGCGCGGCCACGGCGCAAGCGGCGGGCGTCTAACTTCCTGGCCGAGGCCTCGGCCCTGACGGCAGGCGATCTGGTCGTCCACCTGGATCACGGCATCGGCCGCTATGAGGGCCTGCGGACGCTGGAGATTCAGGAGGCGCCGCGCGATTGTCTGGAGCTTCTCTATGCTGGTGAGAGCAAGCTCTATCTGCCGGTTGAAAACATTGACCTCCTGACCCGTTACGGCACGGATGCAGAAGGGGTTCAGCTGGATCGTCTGGGCGGCGCGGGCTGGCAGGCGCGCAAGGCCAAGGCCAAGGAGCGTCTGCGCGCCATGGCTGAGGGGCTGATCGCCCTGGCCGCCAAGCGGGCGCTGCGGGTGTCCGACGCCATCGCGCCGCCCGCGGGCCTGTTCGACGAGTTCTGCGCCCGCTTCCCCTATGAGGAGACGGACGATCAGCTGAACGCCATCGGCGACGTGCTGGAGGACCTGGGCAAGGGCACGCCGATGGATCGTCTGATCTGCGGCGACGTCGGCTTCGGCAAGACGGAAGTCGCCCTGCGCGCCGCCTTCGTCGTGGCCATGACGGGTCAGCAGGTCGCCATCGTCTGTCCGACGACCCTGCTGGCCCGCCAGCACTTCAAGACCTTCAGCGAGCGCTTCGCCGGCTGGCCGATCAAGGTGCGCCACCTGTCGCGCATGGTCACGGCCAAGGACGCAAACGAAACCCGCGCGGGTCTGAAGGACGGCAGTTTCGAGATCGTCGTCGGCACCCACGCCGTGCTGGCCGATCAGGTCGGCTTCAAGGATCTGGGCCTCGTCATCGTGGACGAGGAGCAGCACTTCGGCGTCAAGCACAAGGAGAAGCTGAAGTCCCTGCGGGCCGATGTTCACCTGCTGACGCTGACGGCGACGCCGATCCCGCGCACGCTGCAGATGGCGCTGTCGGGCATCCGCGAGATGTCGATCATCGCCACCCCGCCGGTCGACCGTCTGGCGGTCCGGACCTACGTCACGCCGTGGGATCCGGTGCTGGTGCGCGAGGCCCTGCTGCGCGAGAAATATCGCGGCGGTCAGGCCTATTACGTCGCGCCGCGCCTGAAGGACCTGCCCGACATCGAGCGGTTCCTGCGCGAACAGGTTCCAGAGGTGAAGTTCGTCGTCGGCCACGGCCAGATGAGCCCGACCCAGCTGGAGGCCGTCATGAGCGCCTTCTATGACGGCGAATATGACGTTCTGGTCTCGACCACCATCGTAGAGAGCGGCATCGACATTCCGACGGCCAACACCCTGGTCGTGCATCGCGCTGATATGTTCGGTCTGGCCCAGCTTCACCAGATCAGGGGTCGCATCGGTCGCTCCAAGGCGCGGGCCTTCGCCTATCTGACGACCGATCCGACCAAACCGCTGAGCCTGTCGGCCGAGCGGCGGCTGCAGGTGCTGCAGTCTCTGGATAATCTGGGCGCAGGCTTCCAACTGGCCAGCCACGATCTGGACCAGCGCGGCGGCGGCAATCTGCTGGGCGACGAACAGTCGGGCCATATCCGCGAGGTTGGCGTCGAACTGTATCAGCAGATGCTGGAAGACGCCGTCGCCGAGCTGCGGGAACAGGGCGAGACGGCCCCGGATCGCGGCTGGTCGCCGTCGATCAACGTCGGCGCGGCCGTATTGATTCCAGAGGATTACGTCCCGGACCTGAACGTACGCCTGAGCCTGTATCGCCGTCTGTCGGACGCCGAGAAGATGGAGGATCGCGAGGCCATGGCCGCCGAACTGATCGACCGGTTCGGCCCGCTGCCGGACGAGGCGCAGCAGCTTCTGCGGATCGTCGGCGTCAAGGCCAACTGCCGCACGGCCTGCATCGAGAAGATCGACATCGGGCCCAAGGGGGCGGTGCTGACCCTGCGCAACAACACCTTCCCCAATCCGATGGGTCTGGTGGGCCTGATCCAGAAGAACCACGCCTTCTGGAAGATCCGCCCCGATCAGAAGATCGTGGTGAAGGGCGACTGGCCCACGCCCGACGATCGCCTGAAGGTCGCCGAGCGCATCACCGCCGATCTGGCGCGGGTTGCGGGCGCGGCCTAGCCCGCACGCGCCTTCATGCTGCGAACCAGGGCGCCGAACAGGTTGACGTAGTCGTCGGTCCATGGGCGGACCTCGGTCGGCTCCAGCTTGCGCCAGCGGCCGTCGGCCTTGAAGTCGGTCAGACCTTCGGGCGTGGGCGAGATGGCCAGGGCTTCGGTTGAGGCCTCGGCCATCAGGGCGGCGTCGGGGTGCTCGATGTAGATCTGGTGCAGTTCGGCGGCGCCGAGTTCGCGCGCGGCGGCGACGGCGGGCAGGGTGATCTCCAGATTGCGGTTCGACAGATGCAGCACCACGACGCCTTTCGGCCTCAGCAGCCTGAGATAGCCCTCGATCGCCTCGCGGGTCAGCAGATGGGTCGGCACCGCGTCGGATGAAAAGGCGTCGATCACCAGCAGATCGTAGGAGCCGGGAGCCTCCTTGTTCAGCGTCAACCGCGCATCGCCCAGGACAGTGCGGATCGGACCATCGGCGCAGTTCGAGATGAAGGTGAACCACTTCGGGTCGCGCGACAGCCGGTCGACCATCGGATCGATCTCGAAGAAGGTCATCTGATCCGAGGCGCGCTTATAGGCCGCCATTGCGCCCGAACCCTGACCCACCACGCCGATAACGGCGCCGGGGCCGCGGGCCTGGATCAATTCGGCCGCCTGCCCGAGAGGCGTGGTCTCGGCATAGTACATGGTCGGGGCGCAGGCGAAGTCGGGGTTGCGCGCCTGGGCGCCGTGCAGGGTCGTGCCGTGCATCAGCACATGAACGTCGCCGCCCATCTTGGCGTCCGGCGTGACCGCCACACGCATGACGCCGAAGAAGCTGCGCTCGGACAGGCTCCAGTCGTAACCTCGGCCGATGTAGTGGGCCGACACCGTCATGGCGGCGACGACAGCGGTGAACATCAGCACGCGATCGCGGATCAGAAAGGCGCAGATGGCGGCGGCGCCGAGGATGATCTGCGCCGTCGCGGTCAGGCCGAAGTCGCTGAACACCGTGCGCAGCGATGCGTCATAGCGCATCATCTCGAACAGCAGCGGTACCGACACGGCGATCGTCAGGCCCGCTGTCATCAGCCAGACTTCATGCCTGGCGGGACGCGCGCCCAGCCACGGTCGCGCCAGACAGACCAGCACCATGACCAGCGGATATTCGAGCACGGTCTCGAACAGGGTCGGCGCCAGCAAGGCTGTGAAGGCCCCGCCCAGCACGCCGCCCAGCGACATCAGCAGGTAGAACTCGGTCAGCCGGTCCGGCGCCGGGCGTCGGGCGGCCAACTGCTGGTGGCACATCAGGGTCGTGAAGAAGAAGGCGGCCAGGTGCACGCCCAGCAGCATCAGCCAATGCCCGGTCGTCATGCCGACCAGGGCGGCGATCATGACGGTGAAGGTCGCCTGCAGGATCAGAGTGACGGGCAGCGATATCCACGGCCGGGTCTGGAAGGCGATGACGAAGGTCAGCAGATAGAGGGCCAGCGGCGCGACCCACAGAAAGGGGGCCGAGGCTACGTCTGTCGAAAGATGTGCAGTCACCCCCAGCATCAGGCTGGACGGCGCGGCGGCCAGCAGGATCAGGATGATCTTGCGCGACCACGGGATCGGCGGACTGCGATGGTCAGAAGCGGCGGTGCGGGCGGCGCCGAGACCGCGCGGCAGGATGATCGTCAGCAGCACGATCATGGCGGCGAAGGCGCCGTACCCGACTGTCCAGCCAAGTCTCTGCCCCGACAGGGACGCCAGCGGCTCGATCAGGACCGGATAGGCCAGAAGCGCCAGGAAGCTGCCCAGGTTGGAGGCGGCGTAAAGCACATAGGGGTTGGCTCCATCGGGCCGGCCGACGCGGGCGCGCGCATACCAGGCCTGAAGCAGGGGCGCCGTGGCTGAAAGAACGGCGAAAGGCGCGCCGACGGATAGAAACAGAGCCCCCAGAAGCCAGCCGACCGGCGCGGCCGGATCGGGATCCCCCAACGCCTCAGTAATGCTCAGCGGCAGGAAGACCGCCGCCGCCGCCAACAGCGTCAGATGCGTCACGGCCTGCCACCGCACCGACGGAATCCGTTGCAGCAGGTGGGCGTATAGATAGCCCGCCAGCAGCGCCGCCTGGAAGAAGACCATGGCGGTGTTCCACACCGATGGCGATCCGCCCAGCAGCGGCAGCACCAGCTTGGTCGCCATCGGCTGAACCAGGAAAACCAGACTGGCCGAGGTGAAGATGGCGACGGCGAAGGCGGCAGGTGTTATCGCGTCGATCCTGCGATGCGCCGGGGACAGGACGTGTTCGGTCATGCGCTGCTTTCGACCTGAAACGGGTGATTCCGCAGGTCGAGGCTAGGACGACTCGAGGATGGAGCGAATTCCCATGTTGCCGCAGGATATCGAGGAGACCGCTGAAAACGTGATCGGCCATGCGATCAGGGCCGGTCTGATGATCGCAACGGCCGAAAGCTGCACCGGCGGACTGGTGGCGAGCGCCCTGACGGCGATCGCAGGGTCTTCGGCCGTCGTGGATCGGGGCTTCGTCACCTACAGCAACGAGGCCAAGAGGGAGATGCTGGGCGTGCAGAAGGACGTGCTGGCGCGTTTCGGGGCGGTGTCGGAACCGACGGCGCGGGCCATGGCCGAGGGAGCGAAGGCGCATTCGCGGGCCCAGGTCGCGGTGTCCGTCACCGGGATCGCCGGGCCGGGCGGCGGATCGGACGACAAGCCGGTCGGCCTGGTTCACTTCGCCATCGCAGGGCCTGAAGGAACCGTGGCCCATGTCGAAAAGCGATTCGGCGCCATCGGGCGCGATCAGGTGCGTCTGGAAAGCGTGCGCGTCGCCCTGGGCCTGTTGCTGGACGCGGCGACGCAATGAGCGAGCCTGTCGTCATCGACGCGCGGGGTCACAGATGTCCGGTCCCCAGCCTGCGACTGCGCAAGGCGATGGAGGGCGCCTGTGCGGCCGCGCAATGGACGTTGCTGGCGACCGATCCGATGGCGCGTATCGACGTGCCCTTCCTGATGCAGGAAATGGGCGGCCGGGTCATTGGGATCGATGAGTCGGACGGCGTGCTTCAGATCACTGTCGAGAGCGGCGACGCTCGGACAGGCTGACGACCGTGTCGGAATAGGCCTCGGGCGGGGGCAGGGCGGCGCGCTTTTCCCAGTCGATCTCCAGTTCCGTGGCGAAGGCGCCGCCATAGAAGACGGCGTTGACGTTCCACGACAGCCAGATCAGCAACACCACCACAGCGCCGACCGAGCCGTAGGTCGCGCCCAGATGCACGATCTGCTCGACGTAGATGGTGCATAGCCACGAGAAGAAGCTGGACATGACCGTCGCGACCAGACCGCCGATGACCGCCGCCTTCCACGCGACGCGCTTGGCGTGCGCCATGGCGTAGCGATAGAGCATGGTCAGCCCCAGCCACAGGCCGAGCGCAGGCCACAAACCATCGAGCGGCATCGTCATCCAGCCGCCCGGTTGGTCGACATAGGCGTGCTCCATCAGGCGCGAGGTGACGACGGCGCCCGACACGACGGTGAACAGCACGAAAGCCGCAAGCGCGACCAGGAAGGCCAGCAGGTTGAATTTGAAAAAGCCGAGCGGCTTGGTTTCGTCGTGGATCAGATTCAGCCCCGCCAGCAGGGCCTTGAAGCCCCGATGCGCGGCATAGGCGCCGATGACCAGGGCGATTGCGCTCTGCAGCGATACGGTCCGCGCCGAGGCGTTCGCCAGCCGGTCGATCTCGTTCAGAAACAGGGTGCGCGCGGCCGAGGGAATGACGTCCGCCAGGGCTGCCGCCTGTTCGCTGACCTGTCCTATCGTCAGGACGGCCTTGTAGAAGCCGATCAGGATGGCGATGGCCGGGAACAGGGCCAGCAGGGCGAAAAAGGAAACCCCGCCGGTATAGAGCATGACGTCCCGGCCCCAGCTTCTGGCGAAGGCGCGGCCTGCGAGGCGCGCCGTGTGCATGGGCAGGTCCGCGAGCGGTAAGGGCTGGGTCAATCCAAGGCCTCGTCGTCGAACAAGCGGGGGGATTAACCCCATTCGGCGTGAAGTGGGAACCCCTGATCGGCGGTCCGGCGGTACGCGATCTTGCCCATTGCGGGTCGCGGCTGCGCCGGTATCATGTCCCAAGGCTCGGAAAAGGCAGCGGGGGCGGCCGGCCGAAGCCAGGAGATTCTGCTTGCATCCGAACCCGCGCGTGCTGGTTGTCGCCGACGCTGACGACTCTCTGGATTCCCTGTGCGAGGGGCTGGATCGGCTGGGATGGCGAACCCTGACCGCGCGCGATCTGGATGCGGCCATCCTGGCGTTGGAAGACCTGACGATCGACGCCGCCGTCGTGGATACGGCCCTGTTGGACGCTTCGGCGATTGCGCGGCTGCGATCGTCGACGGATGCGCGTTACCTGACGATTCTGGGCGTCGGGGCGCCGATGGGCGCCGGTCTCAATGGCTGCGATCTGACGCTTTCCAGGGCCCCGCATCCGGCGCAGGCCGCCATGCGGCTGGAACAGATGACCCGCGCGGCGGTGGCGGAGGAAGAGTTCGTTCTGCGTCAGGCCACGTTCGGCCAGCATGGCGTGGCCCTGGCGGCGCCAGACATGGAAGCGTCGCCGCTGAATATCCTGACCGCCGGGGCGGCGGACCGTCGATTCCTTGCGCTTTCGAACGCCCTGGTGGAACTGGGGGCCGAGGTGGTGGCGGCGCCGACGCCCTATACGGCCTTTGACTATCTGCATGAGCGTGCGTTCGACGGCGCCGTCCTCTGGGGCGATCGATCGCATGCGCCTGCCCTGGCGATCGCGGCGGGAATGCGCCGCAACACGCGCCTGTACCATATTCCGCTGACCCTCTATCTGCGGGACGAGGAGGCGGGCGAGGCCTTGGGCGACCTGTACCGGCGAGGGTTCGCCGACGTCGCCGACCCGACGACGCCGGAAGAGGACGCCGCGGCCCGTGTGGTGGCCCTGGCGCGCAATCACCGCCGGCAGCAGGGGCTTCGCCGTGCGCTCGACGCGGTGCGGGGCAGCGACCTGATGGATGAGGCGACGGGGCTGTTCAGCCGCGACCTGTTCGCCTCGCATTTGAGCCGGCTGGTGGACGGGGCTCGAGTTCGCTCGCGACCCTTGTCTGTCGGCGTGCTGCGCGTGGCGGGGCGCGAGGCTCTGGAAGCGTTGAGAGCGGGAGGCTGGCTGGAGAAGGCCATGCCTCAGGTCGGGGCCATGGTGTCCCGTCTGGTTCGTGTCGAAGACACCGCCGCCCGCCTGTCCAGCGAGACCTTCGCCCTTGCCTTGCCCGCTACCGACGAAGCCTCGGCCCGCCTCACGGCCGAGCGGATCGCGGCCGTCATCGCCTGCACGGCCTTTGACGCGGGCAAGGATCGCTCCCCGTTCGTGGTGGAGCTGGACGTCGGGGTGGCGCAGTTGAGCGCCGAAGATACGGCGTTGACCTTGTTGGAAAGGGCCGCCGCCGGACTGACTCGGGCCTGACCTCGATCAGCCGGGCAGTTCGACCGAGACGGCGGCCTGAGCGGCCAGGCCTTCGCCGCGCCCCGTGAAGCCGAGGCCTTCGCTGGTGGTCGCCTTTACGCTGATCGCGTCCAGCGGCAGGTTCAATAGTTCCGCCAGACGCTCGCGCATCGCCTGTCGATGAGGCTTCACCTTGGGCTGCTCGCAGATCAGGGTGACGTCCACGTTGACGATGCGCCCCCCGCGCGCCGCCACCCGCTCAGCCGCATAGACTAGGAAACGGTCCGAGGCGGCGCCCTTCCATTGCGGATCGCTGGGCGGGAAATGGTCGCCGATGTCGCCGTCGGCGATCGCGCCCAGAATGGCGTCGGTCAGGGCGTGCAGCCCCGCATCGGCGTCCGAATGGCCGATCAGGGTCTGGTCGTGCGGTATCTCGACCCCGCACAGCCAGACCGACGAACCGGGGCCCCAGCGATGGACATCGAATCCCTGTCCGATGCGAACGACAGTGCGGGGGGCGGCGAGCGCCTCGGCCATGGCGAAATCCTCAGGGTAGGTCAGTTTCAGAAGGCGTGGATCGCCGGGGATCAACCGGACGCGGCCGCCGGCGCGTTCGACGACGGCGGCTTCGTCGGTCGCCGTCTCATCGTTCGGCCATGCGGCATAGGCGTCGCGAATGGTCTTCAGACGGAAGGCCTGAGGCGTCTGGGCGCGCCAGAGGTGGTCGCGATCGACGCCTCCGACAATGAAATCGCTCTCGGCGCGACGCAGGCTGTCGGCGACGGCGAGCGCGGGCAGGGCGCCGTCAGCGTCCTTAAGGCCCTGCAGCAGGGCCTCTATGATGTCGGCGCTGAGGAACGGCCGGGCGGCGTCGTGGATCAGCATAGGCTCTGCGTCATCCGCCGTCAGCGCCGCCAGACCGGCCTGAACCGAGGCGGCCCGGGTCGCGCCGCCGGGCACGGCGCGCCAGCCGGACAGTCCGGCCAGAGCCGCCTGCGCCGTCGCTTCAGCGTCGGCGGCGATCACCACTACGACCTCACGCGCGCCAGCCTTCAGCAAAGCCTCGACCGACCAGGCGATGATCGGGCGTCCGGCGACGATGCGCCACTGCTTGGCGCCCCCGGCCCGCGAGCCCGAACCGGCGGCGACGACAATCGCTGAGAATCCCATGACGGCCTTCTAGGCGTCCCGGTTCCGCTTGACGAGAGGGGGCGCCTTCGGTGCTAAGGGGGCGTATGAAGACTGGCCTGCAAATTGGGGACGTAAGGATCGACGGACGGGTGCTGATGGCGCCCATGACCGGGATCACCGATCTACCGTTCCGGGTGCTGGCCTCGCAGTTGGGCGCCTCTTACGTGGCGACCGAAATGGTGGCGGCGGCCGAGTTGGCGCGCGCGCGGCCGGACGTGGTGCGCCGCGCCGCAGTGGGCGGAGGCTTGCCGCTGACGGTGATCCAACTGGTCGGCGGCGACGCCGAGGCCATGGCCGAGGGCGCGCGTATGGCGCAGAAGGCCGGCGCCGACATCATCGACCTGAACTTCGGCTGTCCCGCCAAGGAAGTCACCGGCGCCGCCTGCGGCTCGGCCCTGATGCGGACGCCGGATCAGGCGGCGCGGATCATGGAGGCGGTCGTTCAGGCCGTCAGTCGGCCGGTGACGGTCAAGATGCGGCTGGGATGGGACGACAACAGTCTCAACGCCGCCGATCTGGCGCGCCGGGCCGAGGCGCTGGGCGTGGCGGCTGTGACGGTGCACGGCCGCACCCGCAAGCAGTTCTACACTGGGATCGCCGACTGGGAAGCGGTGGCCGAGGTGAAGCAGGCGGTGGCCATTCCCGTCATCGTCAACGGCGACATCATCACCGCCGAACAGGCGCGCGAGGCCCTGGAACGATCCGGCGCCGACGCCCTGATGCTGGGGCGAGGCGTCTATGGCCGGCCGTGGCTGGCCGCACATCTGGAGCGCGCCCTGATCGACGGGACGCAACTGCGCGAGCCGGATCGGGAAGAGCGGCTCGCGATCGTCATCCGGCATCTGCGGGCGTCGGTTGACTTCTACGGCCTGCCGCTGGGGCTGAAGATGTTCCGCAAACATCTGGGCTGGTACATCGAACAGGCGCCCTGGCCGGCCGATCCGACCGAGCGACGGGCCGCCAAGGCGCGCCTGTGTAGGCTGGAGACGCCAGAGGAGGTCGAGGAGGCGCTGACGGCGTTGTGGCTCGATGTGAAGCATTCTCGCAACTTCGATGTTGAAAATAAGCCACAGGTGGTTGAAGCTATCGCTTGATGTCGAACCCCGCCGCCCCGGCTGATCACCATAACTCGGAGCTTTCGCTCTGGGGGCGATTGGCTGGCGGTCGGGCGCGCGCCCTGTTCGGCACAGCCTATGCGGTCGCTTTCATCGTTACGGCGGCGGCGATCTGGCTTGTCGCCATCGCGCCCGGCGCGACCGGCGGAGGCGATGCCCGCTCAGCGGCCAGTCAGGCCGTGCTGTTTATCCTGCTGGCCAATCTGGTCCTGATTTTCGGACTGGCCTTTGTGATCGGCGTTCGCGTGCTGCGCCTGTTCCGCAACCGCTACGACCCTGGGGCGCGGCTGCACCTGCGCTTCGTAACCCTGTTCTCGCTGGTTTCGGTCGTGCCCGCCGTGCTGATCGCCCTGGTGTTCGGCGTTCTGGTCAACCGCGGCGTCGATCAGTGGTTCAGCGCGAATGTGCAATCGGCTGTCAGGAACGGCGCTGAGATCGGTCGGGCCTATGTCGCCGATGTCGGCAGCGGGCTTGAGGCCGACATGGAGACCATGTCCACTGAACTGGGCGGAGTGCGCGGCCTGTTCGACAATCGCATCCAGTTTTCCCGCGCCCTGGCTCAGATCGGCGACTTCTTCGGCTATCCGGCGCTTTATATCCTCGACGAGAACGGCCGGGTGCTGGCCAGCGGCGAGCGGCCCGGCGCGCCGCCCTATGTCGCGCCGCCCCGCGAAGCCTTGGAGACGGTTGCGGGCGGCGAGGTGGCGCCCACCACGGTGACGGAGAATCCCGACACGGTTCGCGCCCTCTATCCGCTGCCTGACTATGGCGACGCCTATCTCTACGTCGTGCGCCCGCTGGCGCCGGGCCTGATCCAGCGGATGCGCAACGGCGAGGAATCCATCACCGCCTATCGCGAGGCGGAGGAAAGCCGCGCCCGCATCCAGGCGGCTTTCGCCCTCAGCTATCTCGAAACGGCCCTGCTGGTGCTGGTTGGCGCGGTGTGGCTGGCCATGTCGGCGGCCAGTTCGATCTCGGCGCCCATCGGTCGGCTGGTGAAGGCGGCCGACCAGGTGGCCGGCGGCGATCTGGACGCGAGGGTCGATAATGCTGAGGCGCCGGCAGAGCTGATCGTCCTGTCCGAAGCGTTCAACCGCATGACGCAGGACATCAAGACCCAGCAGGCCGCCTTGAAGACCGCGTCCGACGAGGCTCAGGCCCGAAGCCTGTTCATTGAAACCGTGCTGTCGGGCGTCAGTGCGGGCGTCATCGGCCTGGATCGCAAGCGCCGCATCTCGGCCATCAACGACAGCGCCAGCTATCTGTTGGGGCTGGACGCCGAACATGTGCAGGGACGGCGGCTGGCCGAGGTGGCACCAGAATTGGGCGAGCTATCCGAGCGCGGCGAGGCCCATATCGAAGAAGACATCGACATCGACCGCAACGGCGATGCCCTGCGCCTGCGGGTCCGTATCGAAGGCGGGCAGGGCGGCGAGATGGTGCTGACCTTCGACGACATCACGCGTCTGGTCACGGCCCAGCGTAACGCCGCCTGGCGTGATGTGGCGCGGCGCATCGCCCATGAGATCAAGAACCCGCTGACCCCGATCCAGCTGTCGGCCGAACGCTTGCGTCGCCGCTATCGCGAGCAGGTCGGCGATGATGTCGAAGTTTTCGACCGCTGCACCGAGACCATCATCCGTCAGGTCGGCGATATCGGACGGATGGTGGACGAATTTTCGTCCTTCGCGCGGATGCCCGCGCCTCGTTTCTCACGCGAGAACCCGGCTGAAATGCTGCGCGAGGCGGTGTTCGCCCAGCGCGTTGCGGCGGGCGATATCGGAGTCGATCTGATCGAGCCCCTGCCGGACGTCGCGATGCAGGCTGACGGTCGCATGGTTCGTCAGGCCCTCGCCAATATCCTGAAGAACGCAGGCGAGGCGGTGGCCGGTCGACGCGAGCGGGACGGGGTGACGGAGCCCGGTCTGGGGATCATCGCCCGTCTGACGGTCGAGGACGGTTTCGCTTCCTTCATCATCGAGGACGACGGTGTCGGCCTGCCGGCCAAGGACCGGGACCGGCTGACCGAACCCTATGTAACGACGCGCGAGAAGGGGACGGGCCTGGGCCTGGCCATCGTCAAGCGCATCTGTGAAGACCACGGCGGAGAGCTGAGGCTGGCCGACGCCGAAACCTTGTCAGGCGCGCGCGTGTGCCTGACCTTCCCCCTGAGCCAGGATCATAAGGCCGCCGCTCGCGCTTCCAGCGCGATGCGGACGGCGGAGTAAGAGAGGCGTCATGAAAAGCACCGGTGCCGACATTCTGGTCGTCGACGACGAAGCCGATATCCGCGAGCTGGTTTCCGGCCTGCTGGAGGACGAAGGCCACGCGGTCCGTACGGCCGCCAACTCGGACGAGGCCCTGGCCGCCATCAAGGCGCGCAAACCGTCGCTGGCGGTCCTGGACATATGGATGCAGGGCGGCGGGCTGGACGGCCTGGAACTGCTGGATGTCGTGCGCGAGCTGGATGAGGACCTGCCGGTCGTCATGATCTCGGGCCACGGCAATATTGAAACGGCGGTCAGCGCCCTGAAGCGCGGCGCCTATGACTTCATCGAAAAGCCGTTCAAGTCCGACCGGCTGGTGGTGGTGGTCGAGCGGGCGCTGGACGCGGCTTCTCTGAAGCGCGAGAACCGTCGCCTGCGCGCCCAGACGCTGACGCCCAGCGGCCTGATCGGCAAGTCTGTGGCGGCGCAGGCGCTGCGCAGCACCATCTCCAAGGTGGCGCCCGCCAACAGCCGCATCCTGATCGCGGGGCCTCCGGGCTCGGGCAAGGAACTGGTCGCGCGCCAGATCCACGACGCCAGCCCGCGCGCCCGGGCCGAGTTCGTGGCGATCTCGGCCGCCGGCATGACGCCCGAGCGCCTCGACGTCGAACTGTTCGGGGAAGAAGGCGGCGACGGTCGCCCCCGCAAGATCGGCGTCTTTGAACAGGCGCATAACGGCACCCTGTTCCTCGACGACGTGGCCGACATGCCCCGCGAGAGCCAGAGCCGTATCCTGCGTGTTCTGGTCGAGCAGCGGTTCCGCCGCGTCGGCGGCGAACAGGATGTTCAGGTCGACGTGCGGGTCATCAGTTCGACCTCGCGGGATCTGCGTCTGGAGATCAGCGAAGGGCGCTTCCGCGAGGACCTGTTCCACCGTCTGAACGTGGTGCCGATCCGCGTCCCGCCGCTGTCCGAACGTCGCGAGGATATCAGCGAACTCGTCGAGTATTTCGTCGATAGTCTTTCGGCGTCGCAGGGGCTGCCGCATCGCCGCATCGCCGATGACGCCCTGGCTGTGCTGCAGGTCCACCCGTGGCCCGGCAACGTTCGGCAACTGCGCAACAATGTCGAACGCCTGCTGATCCTGGCGACCGGGACGGCGGACGAGCCGATAACGGCGGACATGCTGCCGCAGGAGGTGGCGTCGTCCGCCAGCCCCGCCTCGCTCAGCGCCGATCGCATCATCGCCCTGCCGCTGCGTGAAGCCAGGGAGGTGTTCGAGCGGGAATATCTGTCGGCGCAGATCATGCGCTTCGGCGGCAATATCTCGCGCACGGCCGCCTTCATCGGCATGGAGCGGTCGGCGCTGCATCGCAAGCTTAAGTCGCTGGGCGTGTCGCCCGCACGCGGCGGAGACGAAGAAGGAGAGGGCGCCTGATGTCCAGGGTCGCCTATGTAAACGGCGTTTATCAGCCGCACGGTCAGGCCGTTGTCCACATCGAGGATCGCGGGTTTCAGTTCGCCGACGGCGTCTATGAGGTCTGGTCGGTGTTTGACGGTAAGCTGGCTGACTATCAGGGCCACCTGGGCCGGTTGGCGCGCAGCCTGACCGAGCTGCGCATCGACATTCCCATGTCGGCCCAGTCGCTGGGCATCGTCCTGCGTGAAACCATCCGCCGCAATCGGGTGCGCAACGGTCTGGTCTATGTCCAGATCACGCGCGGCACCGCCCCGCGCGACCACGCCTTCCCAAAGGATGTGGCGCCCAGCGTCATCGTCACCGCGAAGTCTGTCGACCTGAAGAAGGGCGAGGCCCTTGCCGCCAGGGGCGCCGCCGGGGTCACCCACCCAGACATGCGCTGGGGACGCTGCGACATCAAGACGGTCGGCCTTCTGCCCAACGCCCTGGCCAAGCAGGCGGCCCGTGAACGCGGCGCTTACGAAGCCATCCTGTTCGACGAAATGGGCATGGTGACCGAGGGCTCCTCGACCAACGCCTGGATCGTTGACGAGAACGGCAAGCTGAGGACCCGCGACACCCAGGCCAACATCCTGCGCGGCATCACCCGCGCGGCGATCCTGAAACTGGTGGAGGCGGAAGGCATCGAACTGGAAGAGCGCGCCTTCAGCGTCGAAGAGGCCAAGCGCGCGCGTGAAATCTTCGTCACGGCGGCCAGTTCTTTCGTCATGCCGATCGTGTCTCTGGACGGAACCCGCATCGGCGAGGGCAAGCCGGGCCCGGTGGCTGCCCGTTTGCGCGAGATTTATCTGGAACAGGCGCGCCGCGAGGCCATTTAAGCCGTTGCCGCACCGGCGGGGGCGTGGCTAAGGTCGCGAATGCGGGCGACGTCCCGCCTCGCGGCCATTCCGCCGTCGATGAAAAAGACCAAGAACAGGATCAACCTGCCATGTCGCAAGACAAACGACAGAACCTCCAGGACACCTTCCTGAACAGCGTCCGCAAGACAAAGACGCCGCTGACCATCTTCCTGGTGAACGGCGTCAAGCTTCAGGGCATCGTCACCTGGTTCGATAACTTCTGTGTGCTGCTGCGTCGCGATGGCCAATCGCAGCTGGTCTACAAGCACGCCATCTCGACCATCATGCCGTCCGCGCCCGTGCAACTGTACGAGCCCGACGCCGAAGAAGACTGATTGACCTCCAAACTCATTGACCACGCCGTCCCGCTGATCCGGGCCGTCGTCATCCATCCCGACCGTCGCGGCGACAATGCGCGCCATGCTTCCGAACGCCTGGAAGAAGCCGTGGGCCTGGCCCAGGCGCTGGACCTCGACGTCCGGGCGCAGGAGATCGTGCGCCTGCGATCCGTCACGCCCGCCACCCTGATTGGTCGGGGCAAGCTGGAAGAGATTTCAGCCCTGATCCTGGCCGCTGATGCCGAGGCGGTTGTCGTCGACGATCAACTGACCCCGGTGCAGCAGCGCAACCTTGAACGCTTCTGGGACATCAAGGTCATCGACCGCACCGGCTTGATCCTCGAGATCTTCGGCCGCCGCGCCCGCACGCGCGAAGGCCGTCTTCAGGTCGAGCTGGCGCGGCTGGAATATGAGCGCTCGCGCCTTGTCCGCACCTGGACCCACCTCGAGCGCCAGCGCGGCGGCACGGGCGGCGTCGGCGGCCCCGGCGAAACTCAGATCGAACTAGACCGGCGGATGATCGCCGACCGCATCGTCCGGTTGAAGGCCGAACTGGAAGAGGTGCGCCGCACGCGCGGCCTGCACCGCAAGGCGCGCAAACAGGTCCCGTTCCCGTCTGTCGCCCTCGTTGGTTACACCAATGCGGGCAAGTCGACGCTGTTCAATCGTCTGACCGGTGCCGAGGTCATGGCGAAGGATCTGCTGTTCGCGACTCTGGACACGACCCAGCGCACCATCCGTCTGCCGCAGGGGCGTCCGGCCATCATCGCCGATACCGTGGGTTTCGTCTCCGATCTGCCGCACGAACTGGTCGAGAGCTTCCGCGCCACGCTGGAGGAGGTCGGCGAGGCCGATCTGATCCTGCATGTGCGCGACATCGCCTCGCCCGACAGCGCCGCCCAGGCCAAGGACGTCGAGACCGTGCTGGAGCAGATACCGACGCCGGAAGGAAAGACGCGCCGCATCCTTGAGGTCTGGAACAAGATCGACCTGCTGGAACCCGAAACGCGGGAAGCCGTGGTCGGTCAGGCCGAACGTCTTGCGCGCGAGGGAACGGCCGTGGCTGTGTCTGCCTGGACAGGCGAGGGGATCGAGGCGCTCCGCGAAACCATCGCCGCCCTGATCGACGATGATCCCGAGACGCAGCTTACGGTCGAACCGCATCGCGGCGACCTGCTGGCGTGGCTCTACGCCAACGGCCGCGTGACGGGGCGCGAGACCGACGAGGACGGCCGGGTTCATCTGACGGTCCGTCTGCATCCCGCCGCGCTGGGGCGACTTGAACGGCTGTATCCGGATGTGATCGACTGATCCCGTCATGCATCTGATCGAGACCATCCTCTTCCTGTTGCTGGCCGTGGTGCTGTCGGGATGGGTGGCTCGCATCACGCGCATCGCCCTGCCTCTGGTGCAGATCGCGCTGGGCGCGGGGGTGGTGCTGATCACCGGCGAGTCAGTCGATCTGAAGCCGGATGTCTTCTTCCTGCTGTTCCTTCCGCCGCTGCTGTTCGTGGACGGTTGGCGCATCCCCAAGGAGGCGCTGTTCCGGGACCGGGTGGTGATCCTGGAGCTGGCTTTGGGGCTGGTGGTCTTCACCGTTCTGGGACTGGGCTTTCTGATCCACTGGATGATCCCGGCCATGCCGCTGGCCGTGGCCTTCGCCCTGGCGGCCATCCTGTCGCCAACGGACCCGATTGCGGTCCAGGCCATCGCTGGGCGGGCGCCGATCCCCAAGCGGCTGATGCACATCCTCGAAGGCGAGTCCCTGCTGAACGACGCCAGCGGCTTGACCTGCATGCGGATCGCCGTGCTGGCGGCGACGACCGGCGCCTTTTCTCTGACCAGCGCTTTTGGAACCTTCGCCTGGCTGGCTCTGGCGGGCGTGGCGGTCGGCATCGTCGTCACTCTCGCCATAGGACTGGTGAAGGCCTTCATCAGCCGTCGCTGGGGCGAAGATGTCGGCGGCCAGATTCTGATCAGCCTGCTGATGCCCTTCGCGGCCTATCTGGCGGCCGAAACCATCCATGCTTCCGGCATTCTGGCGGCGGTGGCGGCGGGCGTGACGATGAGCTTCACCGAACGTCAGGGCTCGGCCCTGGCCGCGACCCGCATTCGCCGCGCCGTGGTCTGGGACACGGTGCAATTCGTCGCCAACGGCCTGATCTTCGTCATCCTGGGCGAGCAGATGCCGTCCATCATGGCGCGCGCCGCCGAGGTGACACGCACAACCCAGCACAGCGAGTTATGGTGGCTGGCGGTCTATGTCTTCGCCATCGTCGCGGCGCTGGCGGTGTTGCGCTTCGTCTGGGTGTGGACCTCGCTGAAGCTGACCCTGTTCCGCCGCAAGGGT
The DNA here is from genome assembly GCF_047716865.1 of Brevundimonas sp. S1H14. Taxonomy (NCBI): domain Bacteria; kingdom Pseudomonadati; phylum Pseudomonadota; class Alphaproteobacteria; order Caulobacterales; family Caulobacteraceae; genus Brevundimonas; species Brevundimonas sp. S1H14. The sequence continues at coordinate 1,739,168 of NZ_CP136679.1, forward strand.
CGCGGCGCCCCGCCCAAGGTCGGTTTGAGGCTCGTGGCGGTCATGTCTCTGGCGGGCGTGCGCGGCGCCATCACCCTGGCCGGCATTCTCACCTTGCCTTTCTATCTGGGCGACGGGTCGCCGATGCCGGCGCGGAACCTGGCCATCTTTCTGGCGGCGGGCGTGATCATCGTCTCGCTGGTGCTGGCGACTATCGCCCTGCCGCGCCTGTTGAAGGGCGTCCAACTGCCGCCCGAGGATGATCATCAGGCCGAGGAAAATCGCTCTCGCGTCGCAGCCGCCTGGGCCGCTATCCGCGCCATCGAGGACGCCCAGCACGCGATGGCCGAGGGCAAGGCGGACCCCGACTTCTACACCGAAACCGCCACACGAGTGATGGAAGTCTATCGCCATCGCATCGACATGCGCGCCAGCATGGAGGCCGACGCCGTGGTCCAGGCCCGCCGCTCCGACGAGATTGAGCGCCGCTTGCGTCTGACGGGCCTCGCCGCAGAGCGAGAGGAACTGGTCCGCCTGGGCCGTCAGCGGCTGATCGACGAAGAGACGGCCCGCAAGCTGATCCGCGAGATCGACCTGCAGGAATTGCGCTACATCTAGCTTAGGCTCGCTCGGCCGCCTTCGCCGCGTCCCACAGGGCGTCCATTTCGGGCAGGTCGGACTGTTCCGGCGCGCGGCCATCTTTCTTCAACTCGGCTTCGATGAACTCGAAACGACGCACGAATTTGGCGTTGGCGGCGCGCAGGGCGTCTTCGGGCTCGACCTCCAGCTTGCGGGCCAGATTGGCGACGACGAACAGCAGGTCGCCCAGCTCTTCACGCGCCTTGTCCTTGTCGCCCGCCGCGATTTCGGCGCGCAGTTCCTCGACCTCTTCAGCCAGCTTGTCGAAGACCTCGTCGGTCGAGGGCCAGTCGAAGCCGACACGGCCTGCGCGCTTGGTCAGTTTGGCGGCGCGGGTCAGGGCGGGCAGGCCGACCGGCACATCGTCCAGCACGCCATGCTGTTTCTTGGCCTTGCGCTCGGCGGCCTTGATGTCTTCCCAGCGGGCCTTCTGGGCCGGGCCGGTGGCCTTGGCGGCTTCGTCGCCGAAGACGTGCGGATGGCGGCGGATCAGCTTGTCAGCCATGGCCTCGGCCACGTCTTCCAGCCGGAAATGCCCGGCTTCCTCGGCCATGCGCGAGTGGAAGACCACCTGGAACAGCAGGTCGCCCAGTTCGACCCTGAGCTCGTCCATGTCGCCGCGCTCGATGGCGTCGGCGACCTCATAGGCTTCCTCGATCGTATAGGGGGCGATGGTCTGAAAGGTCTGCTCCACGTCCCAGGGACAGCCGCCGTTCGGATCGCGCAGGCGAACCATGATGTCCTTCAGGCGGTCGACGGGATGGGTCATTCAGGCGTGTCCGGCGTCTCTTTGCGCCAGGGCGGCGCGGATTTCATCGTGCCTGCTCGCAGTCAGGGGATAGCCCTTCAGCACCCAGGCGGTGGCCGCCAATAGCAGGCCCGGCACGGCGATGAACAGGATCTGCAGGATCAACAGCGAGAAGTCGCTGTTCCCTTCCGGCCCCGGCAGAGCCTTGAACCCGACCAGCGGCAGAATGGCGTAAGGAAGCAGGGCGAAGACGTGACCCATCTTGGTCGTGGCCGACAGGATGGAGAACATCAGGCCGGTGCGGTCCACGCCCGTCTCTAGTCGCACCTCGTCGCCCGCATCCGCCATCATGGCCCGCAGCAGGAACAGGCCCGCTGCATAGGGCAGGCCGGCGATGAACATGGCGACTGCCGTCAGGGCGAAGTTCCCGCCAGGAACCAGGGTCGCGCCGACATAGAAGACGGCGAAGATCAGGCTGGCCACGGCCAGGGCGCGGTCCTTGCCGATCCGGGTCGCCAGCCAGGCCCAGATGGGCGCCCCGACCAGGCCCGCCATGAAGTAGATCAGCATGAACAGCGACGCCTGGGTGTGATCGTAACCCTTGATCTGGCCGAAGAAGAAGAACAGCAGCGACCCGGTGATGCCCGGCGCAATGCCCAGCAGCAGGTCGGCGATCAGCAGCTTGCGCACCGTCTTCATCCTGAACAGGGCCAGATAGGCGCGCGGCCCGCCGTGCGGCGCGGCGCCCGCGTTGACCGGCTCGGGCACGGCCACCATCGCCAGACCGATGGTCAGGGGCAGGGCGATGATGATGGCCCAGCCCATGATGCGTACGCCGTCGACGTAGTTCCCCAGGCCTGTCTTCACCACGATGGTCGGCAGGATCAGGATCAGGATCACGCCGATGATGTTGAACACCTGCCACCAGCCATAGACGCGGCTGCGTTGGTCGTACTGAGGCGCCAGCACGGCGGCCCAGCCCAACTGGCCCAGCGTTCCCATCGAGAAGCCGAGGTAGAGCACCAGCAGCCAGGCGAACAGGTAGACGGGCCCGGCGCCCGGCTGGACCATCACGAACATCATCAGCGCCGCCAGCATCAGGATGGGCGTCGCCACGGCCATCCATGGGCGATAGCGGCCCAGGCGCGTGCGCGTTCGGTCCATCCCCCAGCCGATAAAGGGGTCGAACAGAATGTCGATCAGCCGCACCGCCATGAAGACGGCGGCCACCATGCCCATCTCGATGCCGACATGGGTGGCGTAGAACTCCGGCAGGGTGACGGGCAGGGCGACGCCGAAAGCCGCCAGCGGCAGGCAGGGCCCTGAGAAGGCGGCCAGGATGGCGTTGGAGCGACGCGGCGCGTCGGGCGCAGCTGTGGCGGACGAAGGCGCGGCGGTTGCGGTCATGCGGTCACGGCCCGATCGCGGCGCGAGTCGGCCGCAACGGTCACCATGCAGGTTTTCGACGCAGGCGCGAAGACCGCGGAGGGCTTGCGGCGACTCTCAACCTGAGGCCTGCTGGGGTCATGTGGAAAGCGTCCGCCTTCGTTATCGCCGCCTTGGCCGCCGCCTTCGCCGGACAGGCTCACGCCGAGGCGCCGGAACCTGCCCCGACCGCCCAGATCTGCGACCGGCCGCCCGGCGCCTGGGACGATACGGCCGAGGCGAACGCCATCTCCTTATATGCGCTGGAATGGGTTCCGTTCGGGCTGTCGGAACTGGGCTGGGAAGCCTATGTGCCGCTGATCCAGCATGAGGTCGGCTCGCCCTGCGATCCGACATCGGCGGGGTTTGCTGAAGCCCTGGCGGCGTTCCAGGCGCGCTATGGGCTGACGGCCAGCGGACGGTTCGACCAGGCGACGTTTCAGGTGTTGCGCGGCCTGTGGCAGGAGCGGCGGCCCTTCGTCATGGCGCGGGTGAGGGGGGAATGCCCTGATCCGCCCCCCGTCGCCGACCTGGCCTATCTGACGACGGGCGAGGAACACGCTGAGCGTCTGACGCGCCTGCTGCGCCGCGACGTGCTGGAGGCCTATCGCGCGATGGCGGCGGCTGCCCGCGCCGAAGTTCCTGAGATCGCCGCTGAGCCGGAACTGTTGCGCGTTTTTTCTTCCTTCCGCGATCCGGAGGCCGACGCCGCCCGATGTGCACGTGACGGCAATTGCGACGGCCTGCGCCGCGCCGTCTGCTCGCCGCACCGTACCGGCACGGCGGTCGATCTGTATGTCGGCCACCTGCAGGGCATGGGCGTGGATTCCACCGATGTTCACAGCCGCCGCCACATGAGCCAGACCCCGACCTATCGCTGGCTGGTCAAGAATGCGGGGCGGTTCGGCTTCGTCCCCTATGTCTATGAGCCCTGGCATTGGGAGTGGGTCGGTAGATGATCCGCCCCTTGGCGCACGGCGAAGCGGCGCTGGCGCGCGAGGTGTTCGGGCGCGACCTGCGGCTGGACGATATCCGCTTTCTGGGCTCGCCCTGGCCATTTGATCGCGCCTTCGTGCCAGGGCGCTGGTTCGGACGTGACTGGATCGTCTGGCCCAGTGCGACGCTGGCGCCGGACCTGTCGCAGGCGCCGTTGAGAACGCAGGCGGTCTTCATCCATGAACTCGTTCACGTCTGGCAGGCGCAGAACGGCGTCAACCTGCTGACCAGCAAGCTGAAGGCGGGCGACGGGCCGGGCGCCTACGCCTATCCTGTCGATGACCGATGCGACTGGATCGGGCTGAATATCGAACAGCAGGCCATGGTGGTCGAGCACCGCTTCCTGCTGTCACGAGGCGCTCGGGTTCCCGCCGATCCAGCCTTTTATCAGCGTGTCTGTCCGATCGGACTGTCGGATTTTTGAGGCGAGAGTCTTGCGGACCTGCGTGAGAAGCCTAAATCAGTCACCAACACTGTTGCCAAATAGGCATCGTACTTCATTCTCATCGGAGCCGTGACGCCCAAGAAGCGGCACGGTTAAGGTCATGCGCCAGCCCGCACTCTTTTTTGGTCATGGTTCGCCCATGAACGCCCTTGGCGGTCCTTTTGTAGAGGCCTGGCGAACCTTGGGGCAGGACGTCGGCAAACCGAAAGGCGTTGTCATGGTTTCGGCTCACTGGGAGACGCAAGGTCTGGGCGTGACAGCGCAGGAGCAACCAGAAACTATCCATGATTTTGGAGGTTTTCCGGCTGAACTTCACGCCATGCAGTATCCGGCGCCGGGCTCTCCCGCCTTGGCGAGCCGCGTGGCGGAGCTGACCGGGGCCGCGCCCACGACCCAGTGGGGGCTCGACCACGGAACATGGTCTGTGCTGGCGCACGTCTGGCCCGACGCCGATGTGCCCGTGGTGCAACTGTCGCTGGATCGCACCATTGACGCCCGCGCCCATTATGAGCTGGCGAAGCGCCTGCGCCCCTTGCGGGACGAAGGCGTGATCGTCGCCGGTTCGGGCGACTTCGTGCACAATCTGCGGACGTGGAAGCGCGCGGGCGGTGAACCCTACGACTGGGCTGTCGATTTCAACGAGGCGGTGAAACGCGCCTTCATGGGGGGCGATCATGACGCCCTGATCGACTGGGTCCATCTGGCCGAGCAGGCGCAGCTCAGCGTCCCGACGGACGAGCACTATCTGCCGCTGCTTTATGTCGCCGCTCAGCAGGCGCCGGGCGAGCCCTTGAGCTTCTTCAATGATGTGATCGACGGCGGCTCGATCTCGATGACGGGCGTCCGGATCGGCTGACCGGACGCCGCGTCGCGGGTGTCAGCGGCGGCCGCCGCGCCGCAGGGCGTTGTCCAGAGACCACGGCCCCGGTCCGGCGAAGACCAGATACAGGAAGACGAAGCAGTAGAGGGCCGCCAGCTCCCCGCCGTTGTTGATGGGGTAGGGGTTTTGCGGCGCGTGAACCATCCAATAGGCCACGGCGGTGAAGCCGGACAGGATGAAGGCCGTCGGGCGGCTGAACAGGCCCAGCACCATCAGCACGCCGCCGACCAGTTCGATCGGTCCGGACCAGCCCGCCAGCGTCGACAGGTTAATGCCCTGGCCTCCTCCGCCCGGCGGGAAGCCGAGAATCTTCTGCGCGCCGTGCTGAAGCAGCAGCAGGCCGGAGACAATTCTGAGAAGGCTGAGGAAATGCGGTTCCCAGCCGGCCAGGGATGTCGAACGTCGAGCCATGAAGTCTCCTCGGTCGTGGCGTCCCGAGAGCGGGACCGAACCGTCGAGGTTATGACACTGGCCGAGAACGGCAAGCGCCTTGTCAGGCGCCCTTCAATTCATCCTCGACCCGCTTCTGGATCGTCACATAATCGGTTTTGCCGGTGCCCAGGACGGGAATGCTGTCGACCTTGATGATCCGTTTCGGCACGGCCAGTTCGGGCGCACCGTTTTCTCGGGCCCACTCCGTCAACTGAGCGGTCTCGGCTCCTGCAACGTCGGTGACCAGGACCAGGCGCTCGCCCTTCTTGCTGTCAGGGACGGCGACGACGGCGTGGTGGCCGGTCGGCCAGACGGCGCCCGCCATGCCTTCAACAGCCGTCAGGGACACCATCTCGCCGCCGATCTTGGCGAAGCGCTTCACCCGTCCAAGGATGGTGATGTAACCCTCGGCGTCGATGTCGACGATGTCGCCGGTGTCGTGCCAGCCGTCGGCCAGAGGCTCCAGATTGTCCGGATCGTTCGGCGAGATATAGCCTTCCATCACGTTCGGGCCGCGCAGGAACAGGCGGCCGCCGACCGCAATGCCCTCGACCGGCTCGATCCGGTATTCCATGCCCGGCAGGATCTGACCCACCGTGCCCGGCCGGTTGCGGTCGGGATGGTTCACGGCCACGACCGGCGCCGCTTCGGTGGCGCCGTAGCCTTCCAGCAGGGTCAGGCCGCCGAACTTGGCGTCGAAGGCGGCGCGGGTTTCTTCGCGGACCTTTTCGGCGCCCGCCACGGCGAACTTCAGGGTGGCGAAGTCGCCGGGCTCGGCCACGCGGGCGTACTGGTTCAGGAAGGTATCGGTGGCGAACAGGATCGACGCCTTCACCTGGGGCAGCAGGTCGGTGATCTGCTTGGCGTGCAGCGGCGAGGGATATTCAAACGCCTTCAACCCCTGCAGCAGCGGCAGGATGACCCCGCCCGTCAGGCCGAAGCAGTGGAAGGTCGGCAGCGGGTTGAACATCACCCAGTCGGGATCCAGGTCGATGTGGGCCGCCACCTGGCGCGCGTTGGCGACCAGGTTCTTCTGGCTCAGCACCACGCCCTTGGGCGCGCCGAAGCTGCCCGAGGTGAACAGGACCACGCCCGCCGAATCCGGGTCGGTCTTCACGCGAAAGCGCTTGGGCGCCATGCCCGCGCTGAGGCCGTACAGCTTGTCGGCCAGGCCGATGGTCTTGCGGATGTCGTCCAGCCAGACGATCTCGGAAACCTCGCTCAGGGCCTCCATCAGGTTGTCCAGCTTGGCCTGTGTCACGAAGCGCTTGGCCGACAGGATCTTCTTTACGCCCGCCGTCTTCAGGGCGGCCTTCAGATTGGCCTCGCCCGAGGTGAAGTTCAGCATGACCGGCACCCGGCCGAAGGCGTGCAGGGCGAAGAAGGTCACCACCACGCCCGCGCTGGACGGCAGCAGCACGCCGACGCGCTCGCCCGGCTGGGTCAGTCTGGCGATCTTGCGGCCCAGCACGAAGGCGGCGCGGATCAGGCCTGTATAGGTCAGGGGGTGGCGATCCTGGTCCTCCAGAATCTCCTTGTCGCCGTAGCGGGCGCGCGCATCGACCAGCGCGTCGAACAGGGTCTCTTCATAGACCTTGGGGTCCAGGGCTGCCCGCAGCAAGCACGTCCTCCTTCGGAGGGCTCTCAGACGGCCCTCTCGGTTACAAGAGGCCGGAACCTAGTGACGTAAGGTCGGCTTGAAAAGATGCGTAACGCTGCGTGAGGCTGTTCCGGCGTCGGACTGAAACGCAGTGTGCCTTGCGTTTGCACTACGGAAAGCCGACATAGCATCGGAAATCCGGCCGCCCTCGAAAACAGGATTCAGACCACCGACAATGGTCACGCTGATCGACACCTTGCAGAAGAAGCCATCCGAGCTTCGTCACCCGGAAAAGCAGAACCGGCCGGATTCGGTCGTGCTGAAAAAGCCGGACTGGCTGCGCGTAAAGGCGCCCGGCTCGGGCCAGTACAACGCGACCAAGGACATCGTTCGCTCCAAGGGGCTGGTGACGGTCTGTGAAGAGGCCGCCTGCCCGAACATCGGCGAGTGCTGGAGCCAGAAGCACGCCACCCTGATGATCATGGGCGACACCTGCACGCGGGCCTGCGCCTTTTGCAACGTCAAGACCGGCCTGCCGCAGCCGCTGGACCCGGAAGAGCCGGCCAAGGTCGGTCTGGCCGTGGCCCAGATGGGCCTGAACCACGTCGTCATCACCTCCGTGGACCGCGATGACGTGTCGGACGGCGGCGCCGCCCACTTCGCCGAGGTGGTGCGCCAGATCCGCCTGCAGGCGCCGAACACCACGGTCGAAATCCTGACGCCTGACTTCCTGCGCAAGGACGGCGCGGCCGAGGTGATGATCGACGCCACGCCCGACGTCTTCAACCACAACCTTGAGACGGTTCCGCGCCTGTATCTGAAGATACGGCCGGGCGCCCGCTACTTCCACTCCCTGCGCCTGCTGCAGATGGTCAAGGAGCGCGACCCCAACCAGTTCACCAAGTCCGGCATCATGGTCGGTCTGGGCGAGACCAAGGAAGAGGTCATGCAGGTGATGGACGACATGCGGTCCGCCGGCGTCGACTTCATCACCATCGGCCAGTACCTGCAGCCGACGCGCAAGCACGCCCCGATCGACCGCTTCGTCACGCCCGAAGAGTTCAAGGCCTATGAGGCGATCGCGCGGGCCAAGGGCTTCCTGATGGTGTCGTCCTCGCCGCTGACGCGCTCGTCGCACCACGCGGGCGACGACTTCGCCCGATTGAAGGCGGCGCGCGAGGCTCAGCTGTCGTCCCGGAACGGCCGCTGATCCTTTGGCCGTCCATCGCGTAACGCGCATTCTGCCCTATGCGCCGGAACAACTCGCCGCCCTGGTGGCGGACGTGCGCGCCTATCCCGACTTCGTGCCGTGGATCACCTCCATGCGCGTCTGGAACGTGCGCGACGAGGCGCCGGGCGTGCATCTGCTGGACGCAGAGGCCGGGGTCGGCTTCGCCTTCCTGACCGAGAAGTTCTCGACCTGGGTGCGCCATGACGTCCATGCGCCCAAGGTCGAGGTCGGCCTGATCCGCGGCCCGTTCAAACACCTGAAGAACCGCTGGGAGTTCCATCCGCACCCGCAGGGGACGCGACTGGAATTCTTTATCGACTTCGCCTTCAAGTCGCGCATGCTGGACATGATGCTTCAGGCGAACTTCGACCGGGCGGTCGACAAGCTGATCCAGTGTTTCGAGGGCCGCGCCAAGGCCCTCTACGGCAAGAGGTAGGACGATGGGCGCGCCTTTCGACTTCGATGCGACGGTCGTGGGCGCGGGGGCTGTGGGGCTGGCCTGCGGGCGGGCGCTGTCGCGGCGCGGCCTGACGGTGCTGGTGCTGGAGAAGGAGCCGCACATCGGCCAGGGCGTCTCCTCGCGCAATTCCGAGGTGATCCACGGCGGGCTCTATTATCCAACCGGCTCGCTGAAGGCGAAGTTCTGCGTCGAAGGGCGGCGCGCCCTCTATGACTTCCTGGAGAGCCGCAAGGTCAATCACTGGAAGTGCGGCAAGCTGGTCGTGGCGACCGAGGAAGCCGAGGTCGAACGCATCGAGGCCATCTTCCAGCAAGCCGTGATCAATGGCGTCGAAAACTTGGAGCACCTGACCGGCGCCCAGGCGCGGGCGCTGGAGCCCGAACTGAACGCCCACGCCGCCATCCTGTCGCCCGAGAGCGGCGTGTTCGACAGCCACGGCTACATGCTGGCGCTACAAGGCGAGATCGAGGACGCTGGCGGCGCGGTCGTCATCTCGGCGCCGTTCGAAGGGGCCGAAAGCCTGCCGGGCGGCGGCTTCTCGATCCGTGTGGGCGGGGAGGGGGCGATGACCGTGACCAGCCGTCTTCTGGTCACCGCGCCCGGCCTGTCGGCTCAGGAAGTCGCCGTGCGGATCGAGGGCTATCCGGCAGCGGATATTCCTGCGCGTCATCTGGGCAAGGGAATCTACTTCCGCCTGACGGGAGCGGCGCCGTTCAACCGTCTGATCTATCCGCCGCCGATTCCCGGCGCGCTGGGCACTCACTACCGCAAGGATCTGGGCGGGCAGGGCGTGTTCGGTCCCGATCTGGCCTACGTCGAGATCGAGGACTATTCCGTCGATCCGGCCAAGGCGGAAGAGTTCGCCCGCTACATCCGCCGCTTCTGGCCGGGCGTGACGGTCGAGCGGCTGACGCCCGACTACGCCGGCATCCGGCCCAAGCTGCACGGACCGGACGAGCCGCAACCGGACTTCCAGCTTCACGGCGCGGCGAATCACGGGCTGGAAGGGCTGATGGCGCTTTTCGGCATCGAAAGCCCCGGCTTGACCAGTTCGCTGGCCATCGGCGAGGCCGTGGCGCAAAGCCTGACGGCAAGGGTTTGACGGTCGGTAGGCCTGACGGCGTCGAGGCCCTTGAAATCGGTTGCGTCTTCATGCATAAGCCCGCCCTCGCGTGGCGGCTCTTATCGGGGGGCCGCCGCTGTTGTTTTCGCGTCTTCACCGGCGCACCGACTTAGAGATTGAGACGGACATGGCCGTTCCGAAGCGCAAAACCTCCCCCTCGCGTCGCAACATGCGTCGCGCTCATGACGCCCTGGGCGCCAACACCTATGTCGAAGACAAGGACACCGGCGAACTGCGTCGTCCGCACCACATCGACCTGAAGACCGGCATGTACAAAGGCCGTCAGGTCCTGACCCAGCAGGAAGACTAAGTCTTTCGGGTCTGACCGGCTTCGGCCGGACGAAAGTTTTGACGGCGCGCGATGACATCGCGCGCCGTTTTCGTGCGTTATGGACGGCGTGTGCAAGACAGGAGCGCCTTTCATGATCCGCAACGCCGTTCTCATTTCCGTCGCCCTGTTGGCCCTGACCGCCTGCAACGCTCCGGAAACCGCCAAAACACCTGAAGCCGAGCCTCCTGTTTCTACACCTGCGGCTCCGACAGCCGCAGCGGATGTTCTGACGCCTCAGGGCTATGGGCCGCTGCGAATTGGAATGTCTCAGGCCGAGGTGGACGCCGCTGTCGGCCCGCCTCCCGCCAACGTCGCGGACGCAGAACCTTCTGAGTGTCGCCAGTATCAGCCGCCGCGCGGCCCTAAGGGTGTGCTTGTGATGCTTGAGAAGGGCGTGCTCACACGGCTGACCGCCATCAGAGGGTCGGACGTGATGACCGAGGACGGCGTCGGCGTGGGCTTTGACGGCGAGCAGTTGAAGGCTCGCTACGGCTCCGTCGCTGAGGTGACGCCTCACAAATATCAGGATGCGCCGGCTGCCTACGTCACGATCTGGTCAGGCAAGACTTCCCCGTCGAGCGGCTATGCCACGGACCCCGCCGCGCGCGGCTTCAACTTCGAGATCGGTCAGGACGGCAAGGTCGCCTTCATCCACGCGGGCGGCCCCAGCATCCAGTATGTCGAGGGATGTTCCTGATCGCGGAGCGGCGGTTGGAGATTCCGCACGGTCGGGCTAAACGCCTCGAACAACTCCCACCATTCACTACAGAGTGTCTTTCATGACCGACATCGTCGACATCGTCGCCCGCCAGATTCTCGACAGCCGGGGCAATCCGACGGTTGAAGTGGACGTGATGCTGGAAGACGGCAGCTTCGGCCGCGCGGCGGTGCCATCGGGCGCTTCGACCGGCGCGCACGAAGCCGTTGAGCTGCGCGACGGCGACATGGACGTCTGGGGCGGCAAGGGCGTCGAGAAGGCGGTCGACGCCGTCAACGGCGAAATCTTCGACGCCCTGTCCGGCATGGACGCCGAGGACCAGCGCCGCATCGACGAGGCCCTGATCGAGCTGGACGGCACCGAGAACAAGTCCCGTCTGGGCGCCAACGCCATGCTGGGCGTCTCGCTGGCCGTGGCCAAGGCCAGCGCCATCTCGGCCGGTCTGCCGCTGCACCGCTACATCGGCGGCGTCTCGGCCCGCATCCTGCCGACGCCGATGATGAACATCATCAACGGCGGCGCCCACGCCGACAACCCGATCGACATCCAGGAGTTCATGATCATGCCGACGGGCGCCGAGAGCTTCTCGGAAGGCCTGCGCATGGGCGCCGAAATCTTCCACGCGCTGAAGAAGGCGCTGAAGGATGCCGGTCACAACACCAATGTCGGCGACGAGGGCGGCTTCGCCCCGAACCTGGCGTCGGCCGACGAAGCCCTGACCTTCATCACCAAGGCGGGTCAGGCGGCCGGCTATCTGGCGGGTGAGGACTTCCACCTGGCGCTCGACGTCGCCTCGACCGAGTTCTTCAAGAACGGCAAGTATGAGTTGACCGGCGAGGGCAAGTCCTTCGACGCTGAGGGCATGGTCAACTACCTGGCCGACCTGGTCGAGCGCTTCCCGATCGTCTCGATCGAGGACGGCTGCGCCGAAGACGACTTCGACGGCTGGAAGCTGCTGACGGACCGTCTGGGCGACCGGGTGCAACTGGTCGGCGACGACCTGTTCGTGACCAATCCGCGCCGTCTGGCCGCTGGCATTGGCGAAGGCCTGGCCAACTCCATCCTGATCAAGGTCAACCAGATCGGCACCCTGTCCGAAACGCTGGACGCCGTCGATATGGCCCACCGCGCGGGCTACACCGCCGTCATGTCGCACCGTTCGGGCGAGACCGAGGATTCGACCATCGCCGACCTGGCCGTGGCCACCAACTGCGGTCAGATCAAGACCGGCTCGCTGGCCCGCTCGGACCGGACGGCCAAGTACAACCAGCTGCTGCGCATCGAAGAGATGCTGGGCGACCAGGCCGCCTATTTCGGCGACGGCATGCTGCTGAAATAAGCTTCATCACGAAGATGTGCCGGGCGCCGCTTCCGAACCTCGGGGGCGGCGTTCGCAATTACGGCCAAGCTACGGTTCGTTAGGCATTTTCGGTCACTGATGGGCCACCGTGTTTGTGCGCGCTCAGAAGGAGCGTCCGTTGTGCCCGAGCAGATGAAGCCATACCTGCCGACCGTACTGTTGCTGCTGCTGATCGCCTATCTGGGCGTTCAGGCCCTGACGGGTGAGCGCGGCCTGCTAAGCGGCTCAGAACGCGATGCTTTATTGTCCAAGCGCCAGTCTCAGCTCACGCGTCTTAATGAGCAGCGTCAGGATCTGGAAGTGCGGGTCCGCTATCTGCGCACCGAGAGCCTTTCCAGGGATCTGCTGGAAGAGCGGGCGAGGGCGGTGATCGGCTTCGCCGACCCGCGCGACTACGTTGTTCGGCTGAACGGTCCCGCAGGACGCGCTCCTGAGGCGACCCGCGCCTCCTGAACTATTGTTACAGCGTAGCCGGTCGCTTTGCGTTTCGGGAACGAAGGCTGCTAAAGCCCCTTTCCGTAACGATAAGAGTCCCTGATACAGGGGTGTAAGCCGGGAGATGCCGGATGGCGAAAGCCGCCGCTCAGAAAAACTCGCCCAGCGCGGGCGACAAGATTCCGAACACGCCTCAGGCTTCCAAGGAAGACCTGCTGCGTTTCTATCGCGAGATGGTCCTGATCCGACGCTTTGAAGAGCGCGCGGGCCAACTCTACGGCATGGGCCTGATCGGGGGCTTCTGCCACCTGTACATCGGTCAGGAAGCCGTGGCCGTCGGCGTTCAGGAGAGCGTCAAGCAGGGCTACGACAAGATCATCACCGGCTATCGCGACCATGGCCACATGCTGGCTGCGGGCATGGATCCCAATGAGGTCATGGCCGAACTGACCGGCCGCATCGGCGGCTCGGCGCGCGGCAAGGGCGGGTCGATGCACATGTTCGACGTGCCGACCGGCTTCTACGGCGGCCACGGCATCGTCGGCGCCCAGGTGGCGCTGGGCACCGGCCTGGCCTTCGCGGGCAAGTATCGCGGCGACGACTCGGTCAGCTTCGTCTACTTCGGCGACGGCGCGGCCAACCAGGGTCAGGTCTACGAGAGCTTCAATATGGCCCAGCTGTGGAAGCTGCCGGCGATCTACATCATCGAGAACAACCAGTACGCCATGGGCACGAGCATCGAACGCTCGTCCTCGACGACGGAACTGTATCAGCGCGGCGCCAGCTTCGGCATTCCGGGCGAACAGGTCGACGGCATGGACGTGCTGGCTGTTCGCGACGCCGCCGCCCGCGCCGTGGCCCGCGCCCGCGCCGGAGAAGGCCCCTACATCCTTGAGGTGAAGACCTACCGCTATCGCGGCCACTCCATGTCCGATCCGGCCAAATACCGGACCAAGGAAGAGGTGGACGAGGTCAAGAAGACCCGCGACCCGATCGACCATATCAAGATGCTTCTGGCCGCCGCCAAGGCGACTGAGGACGAACTGAAGGCGATCGACAACGAAGTGAAGGCCATCGTGGCCGAAGCTGTGCAGTTCGCTCAAGAGAGCCCTGAGCCGGATCCGTCCGAGCTCTACACCGACGTCTACGTGGAGGCCTGATACGTGACGGACATTCTGATGCCGGCGCTGTCCCCCACGATGGAAGAGGGCACGCTGACGAAGTGGCACATCAAGGCTGGCGACGTCGTGTCAGCCGGTCAGGTGATCGCCGAGATCGAAACCGACAAGGCGACGATGGAAGTCGAAGCCGTCGATGAGGGCGAAGTCCTCGAAATCCTGGTGGCCGAGGGCTCCGAAGGCGTGAAGGTCAATACGCCGATCGCGCGTCTGGCCGGCGAAGACGGCGCTGCCGCGCCCGCACCCAAGGCCGAGGCTGCTGCGGCCGCCGCCCCCGAGGTCAAGGCTGAAGGCGCGCCTGCCGACGCCCCCGTGAAACCGAAGGTCGAACTGCGCGATCCTGAAATTCCGGCTGACGCCAAGCTGGTGAAGACGACCATCCGCGACGCCCTGCGCGACGCCATGGCCGAAGAAATGCGCCGCGACGAGAACGTCTTCCTGATGGGCGAGGAAGTCGCCCAGTATCAGGGAGCCTATAAGGTCAGCCGCGATCTGCTGCAGGAGTTCGGCGACCGCCGCGTGGTCGACACCCCGATCACCGAGCACGGCTTCGCCGGCCTGGGCGTCGGCGCGGCCTTCTCGGGCCTGAAGCCGATCGTGGAGTTCATGACGTGGAACTTCGCCATGCAGGCGATCGACCACATCATCAACTCGGCGGCCAAGACCCTGTACATGTCTGGCGGCCAGATGGGCTGTCCGATCGTGTTCCGCGGCCCCAACGGCGCCGCCGCCCGCGTGGCCGCCCAGCACAGCCAGGACTATTCGGCCTGGTACGCCCAGATCCCGGGCCTGAAGGTCGTGGCGCCCTATGACGCCGCCGACGCCAAGGGCCTGCTGAAGGCTGCGATCCGCGACCCGAACCCGATCGTCTTCCTCGAACACGAGATGATGTACGGCCTGGAGTTCGACGTTCCGGACGTCGAGGACTACGTCGTGCCGATCGGCAAGGCCAAGGTCCGCCGCGAAGGCACGGACGTCACCATCACGGCGCACAGCCGCATGGTCGGCTTCGCCCTGCAGGCGGCTGAAAAGCTGGCCGAGGAAGGCGTGTCGGTCGAGGTCGTGGACCTGCGCACCCTGCGTCCGCTGGATCACGAGACCATCGTTGAGAGCGTCAAGAAGACCAATCGTCTGGTCTCGGCCGAAGAGGGCTGGGGCCCGATGGGCGTCGGCGCCGAAGTGGTCGCCCGCGTGATCGAGCACGCCTTCGATTATCTGGACGCCCCGCCGCTGCGCGTGCACCAGGAAGACGTGCCGCTGCCCTACGCCGCCAACCTCGAAGCCTTGTCTCTGCCGGGCGTCGACAAGATCGTCGCCGCCGTAAAGAAGGTGATGGCGTGAGCGAGAACCCTGAATTTCAATTGACCATGCCGGAGAGCGTCGCCGCCGATCCGGAGGCTATCGAAATCCTGCGGATGTGGTGGTCGAAGAACGAGCCGGTCATGTCGGTGAAGCCGGCCTTCAACGACCCGATCAAATTCGGGGAACTGCTGGCCTATGCCGCGCGACATATGGCGCATGGTTATGCCGTGAGGCACGGTCATAACGAACGCGAAGCCTATAATCGCATCCTGCAAGGCCTGTCGGACGTAGTGAAGGCCGATAATGTGCGCACTGTCGCCGAGCCAATCCTGCAGCCGAAGGGGAGCGCCTGATGGACGCCGCCGCCCTGGAACAACGCGCTCTGCCGATCCCTGAAGGTCTGAACGCGCCCGAAGATCTGGTCATTGAATTGGCTCGCGTTTGGTGGAACGGCACGGGCCCCATCATGAACATTCGGCCCGCGCTGGCGGAGCCCGGCAACATCGGCGTCGTCTTGGCCGAACTGGCGTGGCACTACTCCCACGCCTATGCGGAGCATCATGGCTTTGATCAGCCGACGGCGTTCAAGGCCATCTCCGACAGCTGGGACAGGGCGCATGCCCAAGCCGCCTCCACCGTCAAGACGGAGACCGCTCAATGACCGATATCCTGATGCCCGCCCTGTCTCCGACGATGGAAGAGGGCGTGCTGGCCAAGTGGCATGTCAAGGTCGGCGACACCGTCTCTGCCGGCGATGTGATCGCTGAAATCGAGACCGACAAGGC
This sequence comes from Brevundimonas sp. S1H14, assembly GCF_047716865.1. Classification (NCBI taxonomy): domain Bacteria; kingdom Pseudomonadati; phylum Pseudomonadota; class Alphaproteobacteria; order Caulobacterales; family Caulobacteraceae; genus Brevundimonas; species Brevundimonas sp. S1H14. The sequence continues at coordinate 1,755,235 of NZ_CP136679.1, forward strand.
GACGATGGAAGTCGAAGCCGTCGATGAAGGTGAAGTGCTCGAAATCCTGGTGCCGGAAGGCTCGGAGGGCGTGAAGGTCAATACGCCGATCGCCCGCCTGTCCGGCGACGCCGTGGCGCCCGCGCCCAAGAAGGCTGACGCTCCGGCCGAGGCCCCCAAGGCTGAAGCGCCGAAGACGGAAGCTCCCAAGGCTGAGGCTCCCAAGGCTGAAGCTGCTGCGGCCGCGCCGAAGTCCGACGACGGCGGACGCATCTTCGCCTCGCCGCTGGCGCGCCGTCTGGCCGCCCAGGCCGGTCTGGACCTGAAGGCCGTCAAGGGCACCGGCCCGCACGGCCGTATCGTCAAGCGCGACGTGGAAGCCGCGGGCAAGGGCGGCGCTCAACCGGCCGCCGCCGCTACGGCCGCGGCTTCGGCTGAGCCGCGCAAGGCTCTGTCGCTCGCTCAGATGGGCATCGCGGACGGAACCTACGACCTGATTCCGCTGGACGGCATGAAGAAGGCCGTCGCCCGCCGCATGGTGGACAGCGTTCAGAACGTGCCGCACTTCCCGCTGTTCATCGACGTCGAGATCGACCAGCTGATGGCCGTCCGCGCCAAGGTCAACAAGATGCTGGAGCCGCAGGGGATCAAGGTCTCCGTCAACGACTTCGTCATCAAGGCCGCTGCGCTTGCCCTGAAGATGGTGCCGGAGGCCAACGCCTCCTACACGCCCGAAGGCGTCGCCATGCACCACAACGCCGACGTTTCGATGGCGGTGGCGATCGACGGCGGCCTGATCACGCCGATCATCCGCAAGGCCGAAACCAAGGGCCTGGCCCAGATCGCGACCGAGTCCAAGGATCTGGCCAAGCGGGCGCGTGAGCGCAAGCTGAAGCCGGAAGAGTTCCAGGGCGGCACCTTCTCGGTGTCCAACCTGGGCATGTTCGGCATCAAGCAGTTCACCTCGATCATCAATGAGCCCCAGGGCTGCATCATGAGCGTGGGCGCCGGCGAACAACGCCCGGTCGTCAAGGACGGCCAACTGGCCGTGGCTACGGTCATGACCGTCACCCTGACCTGCGATCACCGCGTGGTCGACGGCGCGACGGGCGCTCGCTTCCTGCAGGCGTTCAAGCCGCTGATCGAAGATCCCGTGGCGATGTTGGCTTAAGGGGGCCGAGAGGTCATGGCATCCGTCTATGACTTCTCCGCCCGGGCCATCGATGGCGCGGACGTGTCGCTGGATCGCTTTCGCGGTCAGGCGCTGCTGATCGTCAATACGGCGTCGAAATGCGGCTTCACCGGCCAATACGCCGGGCTGGAGAAGCTGCATCGCGATCTGATTGACGCGCCGTTCGAAGTCCTGGGCTTTCCCTGCAATCAGTTCGGCCAGCAGGAGCCCGGCCGGGCGGCGGAAATCGCCGCCTTCTGCGCCAGCAGTTTCGACGTGACCTTCCCCTTGTTCGACAAGGTCGAGGTCAACGGGCCGGAACGCCACCCCCTGTACGCCTGGCTGACGGAGCAGAAGAGGGGCTTCCTCGGCTCGCGCGCCATCAAGTGGAACTTCACCAAGTTCCTGACCGACCGCGAAGGCCGCGTTGTCGCGCGTTATTCGCCCCAGACTGAACCTGAGGCCATCAAGGCCGACATTGAAAAGTTGATCTGATCATGGCTGCTGAATTTGATCTCGTCGTCATCGGCTCGGGCCCCGGCGGTTACGTCGCGGCCATCCGCGCCAGCCAACTGGGCCAGAAGGTCGCCATCGTCGAGCGCGAAAACCTGGGCGGCATCTGCCTGAACTGGGGCTGCATTCCCACCAAGGCCCTGCTGAAGTCGGGCGAGAAGTTCGAAAGCCTGTCGCATTTGAAGGACTATGGCCTGTCCGCCTCGGGCGCGTCGTTCGACTTCGACGCCATCATCCAGCGTTCGCGTGGCGTGGCCAAGCAACTGAATCAGGGCGTCGGCTTCCTGATGAAGAAGAACAAGATCGAGGTCATCGAGGGCGAAGCCAAGCTCGAGAAAGGCGCCGCCGCCCCCAAGGTCGTCGTGGCCCTGAAGGCCGGCGGCACGCGCGCCATCGAGGCCAAGACCGTCATGCTGGCCGTCGGCGCCCGCGCCCGCGCCCTGCCGCAGATCGGGCTTGAGGCCGACGGCGACAGGATCTGGGCCTATCGCGACGCCCTGGCGCCGAAGAAATTGCCCAAGACCTTCGTGGTCATCGGCTCAGGCGCCATCGGCATCGAGTTCGCCAGCTTCTACCGCGCTCTGGGCGCCGAGGTGACGGTCGTCGAAGCCGTCGACCGCATCATGCCGGTAGAGGACGAGGAGGTCTCCAAAGCCGCTCAGAAGGGCTTCGAAAAACGGGGCATCAAGTTCAAGCTCGGCGCCAAGGTGACGAAGGTCTCCAAGGATTCCAAGGGTGTGAAGGTCGATCTTGAAGTCAACGGCAAGGTCGAAAGCCTGGAAGCCGAGGTCTGCATCTCGGCCGTCGGCATCACCGCCAACACCGACGGCATCGGTCTGGAGGCGCTGGGCGTCGAACTGGACCGCGGCCACATCAAGACCGACAGCCACTGCCAGACCAATGTGAAGGGCCTGTACGCCATCGGCGACTGCGCCGGCGCGCCCTGGCTGGCGCACAAGGCCAGCCACGAAGGCATCCATGCCGCCGAACACATCGCCGGTTACAAGACGCCGAACGTCAACTCGCCCATCGCCGGCTGCACCTACGCCCAGCCGCAGGTCGCCTCGGTCGGGGTGACTGAGCAGGGCGCAAAGGCCGAGAAGCGCGAGGTCAAGATCGGCCGCTTCCCGTTCAAGGTGAACGGCAAGGCCATCGCGGCGGGCGAAACCGAAGGCTTCGTCAAGGTCATCTTCGACGCCAAGACCGGCGCCCTGATCGGCGCCCACATGATCGGCGCCGACGTCACCGAGATGATCCAGGGCTACGTCACCGCCATCACCATGGAAGCGACCGAGGAAGACATCCACGGCATCGTCTATCCGCACCCGACCATGTCAGAGGCCATGCACGAGGCCGCGCTCGACGCCTATGGACGCGTCATCCATATCTAAGGCCGGTTGTTAGAAAATCTGAACTGTGGCTAAGAGGGGCGTTCCTCCCCACGGTTCGGATTTTCCATGATTGTCGCGCCTGACGTCCTCGGCCTGATCGGCAACACGCCTCTGGTGCGCCTCAAGCGCGCCTCGGAGGCGACGGGCTGTGAAATTCTGGGCAAGGCCGAGTTTTTGAACGTCGGCGGCTCGATCAAGGATCGCGCCGCGCTCAGCATCATCCGGGCCGCGCGGGCGTCCGGCGCTCTCAGGCCCGGCGGGACAATTGTCGAAGGCACGGCCGGCAACACGGGCGTGGGCCTGGCGCTTGTGGGCGCGGCCCTGGGCCACCCCGTCGTCATCGTCATGCCGCGCACCCAGACCGAGGAAAAGAAGCGCGCCGTTCGCCTTCATGGCGCGGGCCTGATCGAGGTCGATCCGGCGCCCTTCGCCAGCCCCAATCATTTCGTCCACTTTTCGCGGCGTCTTGCAGAAGAACTGAACGAAAGCGAACCGAACGGCGCCTTCTATGCGGACCAGTTCGACAATCAGGCCAACCGCCTGGCCCACTATGAGGCCACCGGTCCGGAAATCTGGAAACAGACCGACGGTCGCGTCGACGCCTTCATCTGCGCCGTCGGTTCGGGCGGAACCCTTGCGGGCACGGCCGCCTATCTGCGCGAACGCAGGCCTGACGTGCGGATCGGACTGGCCGACGTGCCGGGCGCCTCGCTCTATAGCTGGTTCACCGATGGCGTGTTGAAAGGCGAGGGGACCTCCATCGCCGAGGGCATCGGCGTCAACCGCATCACGGGCAATCTACAAGGGCTGTCGGTGGATCACGCCTATCGTATCGAGGATGCTGAGTTCCTCCCGATTCTGTTCGACCTGGTGACAGAAGAAGGCCTGTCGCTTGGCCCATCCAGCGGCGTCAACATCGCCGGCGCCATCCGACTGGCCCGCGATCTTGGCCCAGGCCACACCATCGTGACGGTGCTGTGCGACTCTGGCCAGCGCTACGGCAGCAAGATCTATGACCCGGCCTTCCTGGCCGCTCGAAACCTGCCTAAGCCCCAGTGGATGAGCTGATGACGCGCCGCAAGACCCCGTCGGCCCCGGAAAGCCGCATCCCGCCGCTGAACGCGCTGAAGGCGTTCGAGGCGGCCGCCAGACGCCTCAACATCACGCGCGCGGCCGAGGAACTGTCCGTCACGCCCGGCGCCATCAGTCAGCAGATCCGCATCCTCGAGGAACACGCCGGAGCGCCTCTGTTTCACCGCGAGGGCCGTCAGATCGCGCTGACCGAGCTGGGCGCCGAGCTCTATCCTCTGCTGCGCGACGGCTTCGACTATCTGAAACGGGCAGGGGACCTGCTCTACCGGCCGGAACGTCGTCACGCCCTGTCGATCTCCGTCCCGCCGTCTTTCGCAGCCAAATGGCTGGCGCCCCGTATCGCGCGTTTCTCGGCCGCCCATCCCGAGATCGAGGTCTGGATGTCGGCCGACATGCGCCTCGCTGACGTCAGCGGCGGCCGGGTGGATGTCGCCGTGCGCTATGGCCGGGGCGACTATGCCGGCGTGCGATCCGAATATCTGTTGAACGCCGACGTCACGCCCGTCTGCGCGCCGGGCCTGATGGCGGGTCCAAAGCCGCTGCGGAAAGCGGCCGATCTGGCGCAGCATGTGTTGATCCACCTGAGGCCCAGCGAACTGGAAGAGCCGCGCCCGGACTGGAGCGCCTGGCTGAAAGCGCGCGGCTTGACCGACATCGACGATCAGGCCGGTCCGCGTTTCGATCAGACAGCCTTGGCGATCGAAGCGGCGGCTCACGGCCAGGGCGTCGCCTTGGCGCCTTATGCCTTCGTCGCTGACGACCTGGCGGCTGGCCGACTGGTCGCGCCGTTCGCCGACGGGGCCTTGACGACCGACTTCGCCTACCACCTCCTGATCAAACGCAGCGGCGCCACCACGGCCGCCCGCACCTTCGTCGCCTGGCTGAAGGAAGAAGTGCGTGCGGCGGCCGAGGCCGGGGTGGACGATCTGTAGCTGTCGCTACAAGCGCCAAAACCTCGTCGAGCGCGCCTACCGCCACGGTTCAACTGAACCAAGGCGCACTTGCCGCGCGATAGTTGATTTCATTAGGTGAAAAATGGTGGACGCGACAGGGATTGAACCTGTGACCCCCTCGGTGTGAACGAGGTGCTCTCCCGCTGAGCTACGCGTCCGCCTGGAACGGGGCGGTCAGTGACTGCGCCGTCGGGAGGCGGGGACATAGCCCGCGATTCCGACGACGGCAAGCCTCAAATCATCAAATAGCTGCGTCGCTTGTTCAGATTCCCGCCGCTCGCACGCCGTCGGGCGTTTCATCTTCCGGATCGCCGGGCAGCCAGGCCACGTGGCCGTTGTAGATGTCCTGATTGAGGATGCCTTCTTCCTTTGCAACCAAGACCGGCACGACCATCTGGCCGGTCACATTGGTGGCCGTGCGCATCATGTCGATGATGCGGTCGATGGCGATGATGTAGCCGACGCCTTCCAGCGGCAGCCCCGCCGTGGACAGCGTCAGGGTCAGCATGACGATGCTGGTGCCGGGCACGCCAGCCGTACCCAGCGACCCCAACACCGCCGTCAGGCCGATCAGGATGTATTGCGTCAGCGTCAGGTCGATCTGGAAATACTGGGCGATGAAGATGGAGGCGATGGCCGGATAGATGGCGCCGCACCCGTCCATCTTCACATTGGCGCCCAGAGGCACGGCGAAGGAGGCATAGGCCTGCGGCACGCCCAGCCGCTCGACCGTCTGGCGCAGGGTTACGGGCAGGGTGCCCAGCGACGACGAAGTGGCGAAGGCCGTCTGCATGGCCGCGCCTGCGCCGCGGAAGAAGCTGACGACCTTCAGTCCATGCAGCTTCAGCAGGCCCGAATAGACGACGAAGATGTGGAACAGACAGGCCGCATAGATGGCGAAGATGAACTTGCCCAGCGGCAGCAGCGCCTCCCAGCCATAGCCGCCTACGACCGAACCGATCAGGCCGAACACCCCGAACGGCGTCAACTGGATCACCCAGCGAGTGATGCGGAAGATCAGGGCCGCACTCTCATCCACCAGTCTGCGCGCGTTCTGCGCCCGGTCGCCCAGCGCCACCAGAGCCGCGCCAAGCAGCGCCGAGAAGAAGATGATCTGCAGCACCTTGCCCTCGGCCAGCGAGGCGAAGGGATTGGTCGGCACGACGCCCAGCAGAACCTGCAACGGCGAGGGGATCTCGCGCGCCTTCACCTCGCCCAGCGGCAGGTCGGACAGGCCGACGCCCGGATTGATGATGTGGCCGAACGCAAAGCCGACCAGCACGGCCAGCAGGGAGGTGACGGCGAACCACACGATGGTCCGCACGCCCAGCCGCACGGCGCCGACCCCCTCGCCCAGCTTGGCGATCGAACTGGCGATGGTGAACAACACCAGCGGCGCCACCACCATGCGGATCAGGTTCAGATAGACGTCGCCGATGGGCTGAAGCCAGACCACGGCCTGCTCGCGCAGGATCAGGCCGGCGATAATGCCCAGGGCGAAACCGGCGGCGGTGCGCTGCCACAGGGGAATGGCGAAGAAGCGACGAAGCATGACGACCCTTGGGGAGGAACAGGTCGACCTATGTGTTTCGCAGACGCGAAGACGGCAACAGCCTCAGGGGCGGATAGGGGGTAGAAGTTCTAAAGGCAGCAGGAGTTTTCCTTCTCCCGCAAGAGGAGATGGGTTCAGCCCATCACCCCCGCGAGCGCCTCATCGAACCCGTCGTAGTGGTCGATCATCACGGCGCCGCCCAACTCCGCATGCGGCACGTCGTTGTAGCCGAAGCTGACGGTGATGCAGGGCACGCCCGCGTCCCTGGCCGCCTTGGTGTCCGTCGTGCTGTCGCCGACCATGACGCAGCGCGCCGGATCGCCGCCCGCCTTGCGCACCGATTCGATGATGTGGGCGCCGCTGGGCTTGCGAGCCGACACCACGTCCGGGCCAGCGATGAAGGCGAAATGGCGCGTCAGCCCCAGCGCCTCGATCAGCGCGACCGACAGGTCGGTGCGCTTGTTGGTCGCCACGCACAGGATCGCTCCGCGCGCGCTCAACCGGTCCAGCGCCGCGACGCAGCCGTCGAACGGGCGGCTCTCATCGGCGATGTGAGCGAGGTAGACCTCGATGAAGCGCTCGAACAGGCCGGGTGCGTGGGCTTCGTCCCAGGCGGCGCCCGCCTCCATGAAGCCGTGGCGCAGCATGGCCATAGCGCCGTGCCCGACCAGATGCCGGGTCGAGGACATGGGCACGGGCGGCAGTTCATACTCCGCCAGCATCCGGTTCAGCGTGCCGATCAGATCCGGCGCCGAATCCACCAGGGTCCCGTCCAGATCGAAGGCGATGGTCCAGCCTTCCAGGTCGCGCTCAATGCTCACTCATCTGTCTCCCGGCTCGCGAAGACCCCGGCAATGGGCTAGATCGCAGACAACGACAAGCCGCCGGATCGATTCATGACCAGCCAACCTCATCCGCGAGCCGCCATCATCCTCGCAGCCGGTCAGGGCACGCGCATGAAGTCGCCCCTGCCCAAGGTGCTGCACCCGGTCGGCGCGCGGGCCATGCTGGATCACGCCATCGACGCGGCCGAGGCCTTGGGCTGCGAGCGCATCGTCGTCGTCGTCGGCTCTCACTCTCCGGAAGTCCGCGCCCACGTCGAGAAACGCCTCGGCGCCGACAGCATCGCCGTTCAGGATCCGCCGCTGGGCACCGGCCACGCGGTGCGCGCCGCCGAGGCCGTGCTGGGCGATTTCGTCGGCCACGTGGTCGTCACCTATGGCGATGTCCCCCTCCTGAAGGCCGCCGACATCGAGCCTGTCTTCGCAGACGCCGCTGATGGCGTGCATGAAGGCGTGACCGTCATCGGCTTCGAGGCCCGCGACCCCGGCGCATACGGCCGTCTGATCCTTCAGGGCGACAGCCTGCTGGCCATCACCGAGGCCAAGGAAGCCTCCGCCGAGGTTCTAGCCGTCACCGCCTGCAACTCGGGCGTCATGGCGGCGCCGGTCGGCCTGCTGTTTGACCTGCTGGCCGAGGTCACGAACGACAACGCCAAGGGCGAATACTACCTGACCGACGTGGTCGAGCTGGCCCGCAGGCGCGGCGCCCCGACCCGCGCCGTCTTCGCCGCCGAAGACTCCGTCATGGGCGTCAACGCACAAGGCGAACTGGCTCAGGCCGAGGCCCTGTTCCAAAAGACCCAGCGCGAGCATTTCCTGGCGCAGGGCGTGACCATGAGCGCCCCCGACACGGTCCACTTCGCATGGGACACAGACATCGGCGCAGGCACGACCATCGAACCCTTCGTCGTCTTCGGTCCCGGTGCCAGGGTGGACGAGGGCGCGCGCATCCGCAGCTTCAGCCACATCGAAGGCGCCAGGATCGCCACCGGCGCCGAGGTCGGTCCCTACGCCCGTCTGCGCCCCGGCGCGGACCTGGGGCAGGGCGTCAAGGTCGGCAACTTCGTCGAGGTCAAGAACGTCCGCATGGACGCGGGCGCCAAGGCCAATCATCTGGCCTATCTCGGCGACGGCGAGGTGGGGGCGAAAGCCAACATCGGCGCGGGGACCATCTTCTGCAACTACGACGGCTTCTTCAAACACCGCACCACAGTGGGCGAGGGGGCCTTCGTCGGCTCGAACTCTTCGCTGGTCGCTCCCGTGACCATCGGGGCGGGCGCCATGGTCGGCTCCGGCTCGGTCGTGACGAAGGATGTCGCGCCCGGCGACCTGGCCCTCGGCCGCGCCGAACAGACAACGAAGCCGGGCTGGGCGGCCCGCTTCATGGAAACCATGCGCGCGAAGAAGGCGGCGAAGACCAAATGAGCGACCTGCAGAAGAAGAACGCCGGCGAAGCCGCCGCCCAATACGTCGAGGCCGGCATGGTCGTCGGCCTGGGCACCGGCTCGACGGCCGCCTGGTTCGTGAAAGCCCTGGCGGCGCGCAACCTGCCGGACCTGCGCTGCGTCCCGACGTCCGAGCGCACCGCCGATCTGGCGCGCGAACTGGGCCTGACCCTGTCGACGCTGGAAGACACGCCGAAGATCGACCTGACGGTCGACGGCGCCGACGAGATCGGCCCCGGCCTGGCCCTCATCAAGGGCGGCGGCGCGGCCCTGCTGCGCGAGAAACTGGTGTGGGAGGCGTCCGCCCGCTGCATCTGCATCGCCGACGCGGCCAAGGTGGTTCCGGCGCTGGGAACCTTCCCCTTGCCGATCGAGGTCGTCGCCTTCGGCCACAAGACGACCGCCAACCGCATCGCCGACGTCTTGGCCGACCACGACATCGGCTCTCCCGCTCGCGTGCGCGAGGCCGAACGCGGCCTGATCCGCACCGACGGCGGCAACCTGATCTACGACGCCGCCTGCAAGCTGATCGCCGACCCGGCCCGCCTCGCCGCCGACCTGAAAAGCCTGACCGGCGTGGTCGAACACGGCCTGTTCCTCGACCTCACCGACCTGGCCGTCATCGGCACGGACGAGGGCGTGGAAACGCTCAATCCGTAGACGGCGCGGCCTCTTCGGCAAGGCGGGCGTGCGCGCGGCGGATCGAGGACTGGATCTCTGACTTGCCCGCCCGCACGTTCTGTCGGGTCCGCTGAGCACCGTACAGCCCGTCAAGATAGGCCTTGTCCCACTCGGTCAGATAGGGTGCGCTGTTCGGATCGTTGAAGACGTTCAGGATTGAGGCATAGGCGCTGGTGTCCGCTGTCGGGTCGATCTGCGCCAGCGACACCATGGCGATGTAATCCGCCAGTTGCACCGAGTTCACTGCGCCGATCTTGCTCACATCCACGACGATGATGGCGCGGAAGATGTTGTCGACGATCTGGGTCGTCAGCCGCGAAGCCGAAGACACGTTGATCACCGGAGCGGCGTCCATCGGGCTGGAGCAATCATTCATGCAATCTCCGGGTATCCGGACCGCGCGCTGGCCCGTTTCGGAATCGACCGGCATGCTGACCTGCCACCAGCGGACGGGGCGGCTGGTCTCCTGAAAATCTCTGAGGGCAGCAGCGCCGCGGTCCATGCCGGAGCCGCCCATGCGCAGGGCTCGACGGCGGCGTTCCACCAGCTCCTGTGCGAAGGCGTCGCCGTCAGCGGTCGCAATGATCAGCAGATTGGGCGTGCAGCCGGGGTCGCCTGCATTCAATCCAAGGTCTTCCGCCACAGTCGAAACGCGGTCCACCAGATATTGCGCGGCTTCACGGCGCAGATTGACGGCGCCCACGCAGACGCTGCGGTCCCATCGGGCGATGCCGCGCCCGCGATTGGGCGCTGCGACTTCGCTGACGAAGCTCTGGATCAGGTCGTCAAGGCGTCGGCCCGAGACCTGGATATCTTCCAGCCTAACCGCCTGATCCTCATGGGCGGGCGTGGCCGACTGGGCTGACTGAGCGGGCGGCGCGCTGGCGCTGAGCGCAAGAGCGAGAAGGGCTGCGATCATCACCTGGCCTCACGACATATTCTGACCCAGCCACAGTATTTCATAACCGCGTCTTGTGAAAGCGGGACGATGGCTGTCCGGCGCCCATCCGGGCTTCTTTGACAGGGGCCTGCCTCGCGCCTTGCCCCCTCGCATCCGGGCGCCTAAGTCGGGGTCAGCGCTGCGGTTCAACCGCGCGATTTCAGACGATTCAGACGAATTGGACTCTATTTTTTGGGTCCAGCCCAGCCGGAGCCCCCGATGAGCCAATACGACTACGACCTCTTCGTCATCGGCGCTGGTTCGGGAGGCGTGCGGGCGGCGCGGCTGACGGCCTTGGGCGGCAAGAAGGTCGCCATCGCCGAGGAGTATCGGGTCGGCGGCACCTGCGTCATTCGCGGCTGCGTGCCCAAGAAGTTCATGGTCATGGCCGCCGAGGTCAGCCATGCGCTTGAGATCGCCGAGGGCTACGGTTGGTCGTTCGCTGACGCCAAGTTCGACTGGCCGACCTTCCTGCAGGCCAAGGATGTCGAGATCGCCCGCCTGTCCGGCATCTACGCCGCCAATCTGGGCAAGGCGGGCGTAGACCTGCTGCACGGCCGCGCCGTGCTGAAGGACGCCCACACCGTCGAGGTCATCGGCAAGGACGGCGCTGAAAACCAGACGATCACGGCCGAGAAGATCCTGATCGCCACCGGCGGCCGTCCGTGGAAGCCGGACAGCCTGCCCGGCATCGAGCACGCCATCACCTCCGAAGAAGCCTTTCATCTGCCCGAACTGCCCAAGCGCGTCCTGGTGGTCGGTGGCGGCTATATCGCGGTGGAGTTCGCCGGAATCTTCGCGGGCCTGGGCGTCGAGACGACCCTGATCTATCGCGGCCCCAACATCCTGCGCGGCTTCGACGACGACGTGCGCGCCCATCTGGCGGGCGAGATCGAGAAGCGCGGCATCAAGGTCATCCTCGGCTGCCAGCATGAGTCGATCGAGAAGACCGACACGGGTCTGATCAACCACCTCGAAAACGGCATGAAGATCGAGACCGACGTGGTCATGTTCGCCACCGGCCGCGTGCCGTACGTCGAGGGTCTGGGGCTGGAAACCGCCGGGGTCGAGCTGAACGAGAACGGCGCGATCAAGGTCGATCAGTATTCCCAGACCACGGCCGACAACATCTGGGCGGTCGGCGACGTCACCGACCGGATGAACCTGACTCCCGTCGCCATCCGCGAGGGCGTGGCCTTCCACGAGACGGTGTTCAGGAACAACCCGCAGAGCTTCGACTATGAAGCCGTCGCCACCGCCGTCTTCAGCCAGCCGCCTGTCGGCACCGTTGGTCTGACCGAGGCCGAGGCCCGCCACGCCTGTCCGGGCGAGGTCGATGTCTACGTCACCCGTTTCCGCCCGATGAAATACGCCTTCACCGGCTCGGACGAGCGGGTGCTGATGAAGCTGGTGGTCGAGGCCGAAACCCAGCGCGTCGTCGGCTGCCACATCGTCGGCCCCGACAGCCCCGAGATGATCCAGCTGGCCGCCATCGCTGTGAAGGCGGGCCTGACCAAGGCCCAGTGGGACGCCACCTGCGCCGTCCACCCCACGATGGCCGAGGAGCTTGTCACCCTCAGAGAAAAGCAGGCGCCGGCAGCCATGACTGCGGGTTGATCATGCGCCGGGACGGCTTGCCAGCCGTCCCATCCGCGCGCCTTATGCCGTCCGAAGGCCCCGACCGGGGCAGCCGCAAGATCAAGGAGTTCGTCATGAAACCGCATCTGCTCGCCGCCGCCGTCGCCGCCGCCCTGCTCAGCGCCGCGCCTGTTTTGGCTCAGGACGCCGCCGCGCCTGCCTATCAGGCCGCCGTCTCCGACACCCTGCGTCCCGCCGATGAGGTCGAGCGCGACGCTCTGCGTCATCCCGCCGAGATGCTGGCCTTCGCCCAGGTGAAGCCGGGCTGGCGCATCGCCGACATCCGCCCCGGCGCGGGCTATTTCAGCCGCCTGTTCGCGCGCGTCGTGGGCGAGAGCGGCCACGTCTACGCCTTCGTGCCGAACCGCACGGCCGAGCGCGAGAACCCGCGCGCCGACGCCCTGGTCGCAGCCTATCCCAACATCAGCCGCGTCAACGGCGACCTGGACGCCATGAGCTTCGACCAGCCGCTGGATCTGGTCTTCATGAGCCAGGAATACCACGACTTCCACATCCCCCGTTTCGACGTGGATGTGGCCAAGATGAACGCCGACATCTTCAAGGCTTTGAAGCCCGGCGGGCTCTATGTCGTCATCGACCATCAGGCCGCGCCCGGCGCCGCCAACACCGTCGTCGAAACCCTGCACCGCATCGAAGGCGCCCAGCTGCGCAAAGAGGTCGAGGCGGCCGGCTTCGTCTTCGACGGCGAAAGCACGGCCGTCGCCAATCCGGCCGACGACCACAGCCTGAACGTCTTCGACGAGGCGATCCGGGGCAAGACCGACCAGTTCGTCTATCGCTTCCGCAAGCCGAACTGAGGCGTCTCGTCTCAAATTGGTGACTGGCGAAGCGGGTCGTGCGGCGCTAACCCTCGGCCAAAATCCATAAGGGAAACGCACAGATGACTCGCATCGCCTTCATCGGTCTGGGCAACATGGGCAGCGGAATGGCCGCGAACCAGGCCAAGGCCGGGCATGACGTCGCCGCCTTCGACCTGTCGCCCGCCGCGCTGGAACGCGCCGCCGAGGCTGGCTGCCGAACCGTCAGTTCGGTCGCCGAGGCTGTGAAGGACGCCGAGGTCGTCATCACCATGCTGCCCGCCGGGCCGCACGTCCTCAGCGTCTATTCCGAACAGATCATCGGCGCGGCGCCCTCCAGCGCGCTCCTGCTAGACTGCTCGACCATCGACGTGGAGACGGCGCGCAAGGTCGCGGGTCTGGCCAAGGAGGCGGGTTACGCCTTCGCCGACGCCCCCGTCTCCGGCGGCACGGCGGCGGCCGACGCGGGTTCTCTGGCCTTCATGGTTGGCTGCGACGAGGCCGACTTCGCCCGCGTCGAACCGGCGCTTGAGCCGATGAGCCGCATCACCATCCGCGCGGGCGACCACGGCGCCGGGCAGGCGGCCAAGATCTGCAACAACATGCTGCTGGGCATTTCGATGATCGGCACGTGCGAAGCCATCGCCCTGGCCGAAAAGCTGGGGCTCGAACCCGAGCGCTTCTTCGAGATCGCCTCCAAGTCCTCGGGCCAGTGCTGGAGCGTGACCAGCTATTATCCCTGGGCCGGTCCCGTGCCGACCGCGCCGTCGAACCGCGACTATGAAGGCGGCTTCGCTACGGCCATGATGCTGAAGGACCTCAAGCTGGCTCAGGACGCCGCCGCCAAGGCGGGCGCCACGACCCCGCTGGGCGCGCAGGCCGAGGCCCTCTACGCCCTGTTCAACGGGCTCGGCTACGGCGGCAAGGACTTCTCCGCCATGGTGCAGATGCTGCGCGGCCGCATCGATACGCTGAGCTGAGCCAAGCCCGCATCGGGTCGGGAGGTCCCGCAGGGCCGACGACCGCGGGAATAGCTGAAGCTGAGAACCGTTATCAATTAAGGGGTTGGGACGTTTTGTCCGGTTCCTGACATGGACAAGACAGGGCGGCGCGCGCAATTAGGCCGCAAAGCTGCATAAGCGAAAGAAGCGCCGCCTTGTTCGACTATAAGTCCGCCTTTCAGAACTCTGTGGATCAGGTCCGCAGCGAAGGCCGTTACCGTGTCTTCGCCGATCTGAAGCGGGTGCGCGGGCAATTTCCTCTTGCTCGCCGTCGCCGTGCGGACGGCACGCAGCAGGAGGTGGTGGTCTGGTGCTCCAACGACTACCTCGGCATGGGACAGCATCCGGCCGTGGTCGAGGCGATGAAGACCGCGATCGATCTCAGCGGCGCCGGGGCAGGGGGCACCCGCAACATCTCCGGCACCACACGCTCGGCGGTCGATCTGGAAGCCGAGCTGGCCAGCTGGCACCAGAAGGAAGCCGCCCTGCTGTTCACCTCGGGCTATGTGGCCAATGAGGCGACGCTGTCGACCCTGCAGAAGATCCTGCCCGGCCTGATCATCTTCTCGGACGCCCTGAACCACGCCTCGATGATTGCGGGCATCCGCAACGGCGGCGGCGAGCGTCACATCTTCCGCCACAACGACCTCGAACACCTCGAAGAACTGCTGGCCGCCGCGCCCGTCAACGCGCCCAAGCTGATCGCCTTCGAGAGCGTCTATTCGATGGACGGCGACATCGCTGATCTGGCGGGCACCATCGCCCTGGCCAAGAAATACGGCGCCCTGACCTATCTGGACGAAGTCCACGCCGTGGGCCTGTACGGCGCGACCGGCGCAGGCGTGGCCGAGCGCGACGGCGTGCTGGACGGCATCGACATCGTCGAATGCACCCTGGGCAAGGCCATCGGCGTCATGGGCGGCTACATCGCCGCCGACGCCGTGATCGTGGATGCGGTGCGCAGCTGGGCCTCGGGCTTCATCTTCACCACCAGCCTGCCGCCCGCCCTGACCGCCGGGGCGCTGGCTTCGGTTCGCCACCTGAAGGCGCACCCGGAACTGCGCGACGCCCATCAGGAGCGCGCCGCCACCCTGAAGCGCCGTCTGTCCGAGGCGGGCATCCCGGTCCTGCCCAGCGTCAGCCACATCGTGCCGGTCCATGTCGGCAATCCGGTTCACTGCAAGCTGATCTCGGACATGCTGCTGGAAGAACACGGCATCTACGTCCAGCCGATCAACTATCCGACCGTGCCCAAGGGGACCGAGCGCCTGCGCTTCACCCCTTCGCCTGACCATGACGACGCCATGATCGACAAGCTGGTCGATGCGATGGACAGGCTGTGGTCCCACTGTAACGTGGCGCGTCGTCCGGTCGCGGCATGACGACCGATGCTGACCTCGGCGAAGTCATCGTCGAGTTCGTCCGCAACGGCCCCTATGTGAAATGCTCCGCCGTCCACACGGCGACGGGCGTGGAGGTCTCCGCGATGGGCCCGGCCGCTGAACCGCGCGCGGTCGAACGGGTGGCTATCGCCAAACTGAAACGAGCGTTGTCACAGCGGTGACCCCCTAGATGTTGTGGTGTTCGGCGGCGCGGCCTAGAAGGGAGCGCCGTTTCAGCCTTCAGCCTCCGGGATGCCTCCAGTGACCGCCTTCACGCACGATTCCTATTTCACCAAGAGCCTCGCCGATGCTGATCCGGCGATCTTCAAGGGCATCCAGGGCGAGCTTGGCCGCCAGAAGGAGCAGATCGAGCTGATCGCTTCCGAGAACATCGTCTCTCAGGCGGTGCTGGACGCGCAGGGCTCGGTCCTGACCAACAAATACGCCGAGGGCTACCCGGGTCGTCGCTATTACGGCGGCTGTGAGTTCGTCGACGTCACCGAGGATCTGGCCCGCGAGCGCGCCAAGGAACTGTTCGGCGCCGCCCATGTGAACGTCCAGCCCCACTCGGGCGCTCAAGCCAACCAGGCCGTCTTCTTCTCCCTGCTGCAGCCGGGCGACACCTTCCTGGGCATGGACCTGGCCTGCGGCGGCCACCTGACCCACGGTTCGCCCGCCAACCAGTCGGGCAAGTGGTTCCGTCCCGTCACCTATAAGGTGAACGAAGACGACCATCTCATTGATTATGATCACGTCGCCGAAATGGCCCAGAAGGAGAAGCCCAAGCTGATCCTGGCCGGGGCCTCGGCCTACAGCCGCCACATCGACTTCAAGCGCTTCCGCGAGATCGCCGATTCGGTCGGCGCCTATCTGATGGTCGACATGGCTCACTATGCAGGCCTGATCGCGGGCGGGGCCTATCCCGACCCGATGCCCCACGCCCACGTCGTCACCACCACGACCCACAAGACCCTGCGCGGCCCGCGCGGCGGCATGATCCTGTCCAACGACCTGGATCTGGGCAAGAAGATCAACTCGGCCGTCTTCCCCGGTCTGCAGGGCGGCCCGCTGGAGCACGTCATCGCCGCCAAGGCCGTGGCCTTCGGCGAGGCGCTGAAGCCCGAGTTCAAGCTCTACGCCCAGCAGGTCGTCAAGAACGCCCAGGCCCTGGCCGGCGTCCTAGTCGAACGCGGCCTGGCCATTGTCTCGGGCGGCACCGACAGCCACCTGATGCTGGTCGATCTGCGTCCCAAGGGCGTGACCGGCAAGGCGACCGAGCATGAGCTCGAAAAGGCCCTGATGACCTGCAACAAGAACGGCGTGCCGTTCGACACCGCGCCCTTCACCGTCACCTCGGGCGTCCGCTTGGGCACCCCGGCGGGCACCACGCGCGGCTTCGGCGAGGAAGAGTTCAAGCAGATCGGCCATTGGATCGCCGACGTCGTCTCCTCGATGAACGGCGGCGACGAAGCCGATCCGGCCGTGGTCGCAGGCGTCGCAGCCCAGGTGCGCGAACTGACCGCGCGCTTCCCGATCTATCGCTAAGAGGTCCGCCGGATGAAGTGCCCCTTCTGCGGAAACGCCGACACCCAGGTGAAGGACAGCCGCCCGTCTGACGACGGCGCGGCCATCCGGCGCCGTCGGTCGTGCCCGCAGTGCAACGGGCGCTTCACCACCTTCGAGCGGGTGCAGCTGCGCGAACTGGTTATCCTGAAACGGAACGGCCGCCGCACCCCCTTCGACCGCGACAAGCTGGAACGCTCGCTGGGCATCGCGCTTCGCAAACGTCCGGTGCAGCCCGATCAGGTCGAGCTTCTGGTCAGCCGTATCGTGCGCCAGCTGGAAAGTCTGGGCGAGACCGAGATCCCGTCCAGCATCGTCGGCGACTTTATCATGAAGGCGCTGAAGTCGGTCGATGAGGTCGCCTACGTCCGCTACGCCTCTGTCTACAAGGACTTCCGCCACACCAGCGACTTCGCCAAATTCCTCGGCGACGAGGGTTTCGACGAGACCAAGTCCGGCCAGGACTGATGCGCCCCCGCGTCACCCTGAAGCTGGCGACGTCGCTGGACGGTCGCATCGCCACGGCCACGGGCGAAAGCCAGTGGATCACTGGCCCGGAAGCGCGCCTTCAGGGCCACCGCCTGCGCGCGACACATGACGCCATTCTGGTCGGCGTCGAGACGGTGCTGGCCGATGATCCCGAACTGACCATCCGGCTTCCTTCTGAATCCAGCATCTTTCCTTCTCCCCTCGGGGGAGAAGGTGGCTCGCGTAGCGAGACGGATGAGGGGGCTGTGTTCGCAAGCAAAACGGCTGACGATGAGGACGCATCTAACGTCCCCCTCATCCGAGCGGCTCCGCCGCCCACCTTCTCCCCCGAGGGGAGAAGGAATCCGTTGAGGGTCGTCCTCGACAGCCGCCTCCGCACGCCCGCGACGGCCAAGGTCGCATCCGGCAACACCCTGATCTTCACCACAGCCGCGCCCCACGCCATCGGCCACGCCGAAGTCGTCACCGTCGCCGCCATCGACCGCCGCCCAGCCATCCCCGCTGTCCTCGACGCGCTCGCCGCCCGCAATATCCGCTCCGTCCTGATCGAGGGCGGAGGCCGCGTCGCCGCCTCCTTCATCCAGGCGGGCGCAGTGGACGCCATCGAGTGGTTCCGCGCACCGATCCTGCTGGGCGGGGAGGGGCGGTCCTGCGTCGCCTCCCTGGCGCTTGCAAAGCTGGCCGACGCCCCCAAGTTCCGTCGTCTGGGCGTCGAGCCTGTCGGAGACGATTTGTGGGAACGCTACGCCCGCGCCTGACGCCTCCCCAGGCGCGATTTCAGACGAATTAGACTAATTAGACTCTGTTTTTTGGGTCCGGAGGGACCGGAGCTTTCATGTTCACCGGCATCGTCACCGACATCGGCCGCGTCCGCAGCGTCCGTGAAACCAACCGCGACCGTCGCTATGAGGTCGAGACCGTGTGGGACACGGCGGGCATCGACCTGGGCGCCTCCATCAGCCATGCGGGCTGCTGCCTGACCGTCACAGAAAAGGGCGAGGGTTGGTTCGCCGTCGAGGTGTCCGGCGAGACCCTGTCCAAGACCAAGCTGGGCGACTGGAGCGAGGGCAGCCGCATCAATCTGGAGCGCGCCGCCAAGCTGGGCGACGAACTGGGCGGCCATATCGTCTCGGGCCATGTCGACGGTCTGGGCGAGGTGATCTCCATCACGCCCGAGGGCGGATCGCACCGCATCGTGATCGAGGCGCCCGCGCCCCTGCACAGATTCATCGCCCCAAAGGGCTCAATCACGGTCGATGGGGTTTCCCTGACGGTGAATGGGGTGCATGAGCGCCGCTTCGACGTGAATATTATCCCGCACACGTGGGATGCGACCACCCTCGGCGGCCTGAAGGTCGGTGAAAAGGTCAATCTGGAGATCGACATGCTGGCGCGTTACCTCGCGCGGTGGCAGGAGACCGCATGATGAAACTGGCCGTCTACAATACCGACAGCCCGATCAGCTCGATCGAGGACATTATCGAGGACGCCCGCAACGGCCGCCCCTACATCCTGGTGGACGCCGAGGACCGCGAGAATGAGGGCGACATCGTCATTCCGGCCCAGTTCGCCACGCCGGACCAGATCAACTTCATGATCCGCTATGCGCGCGGCCTGGTCTGCCTGGCCATGACGGCCGAGCGCGCCAAGCAATTGCGCCTGCCGCCGATGGCCGCCGAGAACCGCGAGAGCATGGGAACGGCCTTCACCATTTCGATCGAAGCCAAGGAAGGCGTCACGACCGGCATTTCGGCCGCTGACCGCGCCCATACGGTTCAGGTGGCCGCCGACCCTTCGCGCACCGCCGACGACATCGTCTCGCCGGGCCACATCTTCCCGCTGGTCGCGCGCGACGGCGGCGTCCTGGTCCGCACCGGCCACACCGAGGCGGCCGTGGACATCAGCCGTATGGCCGGCCTGATTCCCGCCGGGGTGATCTGCGAGATCATCAAGGACGACGGCGAGATGGCGCGGATGCCCGACCTGATCGCCTTCGCCCAGTTGCACGGGCTGAAGATCGGCACCATCGCCGACCTGATCGCCTATCGCCGCCGCACCGAGCGCTTTGTCGAGCGCGTGATGGAGACGCCGTTCGAGAGCGTCCACGGCGGCGAATTCAAGCTGATCCTCTATCGCAACACCATCGAAGGCGCCGAGCACGTCGCCCTGGTGCGCGGCGATATCGACCCGGCCAAGCCGACCGTCGTGCGGATGCACCAGGTTGACTTCGCCGCCGACCTGCTGGGCCACGTCGAGGCTCGCCAGGACTATATTCCGAAGGCGATGCAGGCGCTGGCGGCCCAGGACGGGCCGGGCGTCGTCGTCTTCCTGCGCGATCCCGACCTGCATGGTCTGGCCGAACGCCTTGGCGGCGTGGCCAAGCCCGCAGCGGCGGATCGCTCGCTGAAAGCCTATGGCGTCGGGGCGCAGATTCTGCTCGACCTCGGCGTCAAGGATATGATCGTGATGAGTTCGACGCGGCCCAATCCGACGGCGCTTGAGGGCTATGGCCTGCGCATCGTCGGTTGGCGCGACATGGACGGAGAAGACCAATCTTGAACGACCCCACTCGCGTCCTCATCGTTGAGGCGCGCTTCTACGACGAACTGTCCGACGCCCTTCTGGAAGGGGCGAAGGACGCCCTGCGCGCGCAAGGCGTTCAATACGACGTCGTGACCGTGCCCGGCGCGCTGGAAGTTCCCACCGTGATCGCCATGGCCGAAGAGGCCGGCCGCTATCCGACGGCGCCGCGCTATGACGGCTATGTCGCCCTGGGCTGCATCATTCGCGGCGAGACCTATCACTTCGAGATCGTTTCAGATCAGTCGGCCGCCGGCATCCGCAATCTGGGCCTGAAGGGCGTGGCGATCGGCAACGGCATCCTGACGACCGAGGACGAGGAGCAGGCCTGGGCCCGCGCCCGCCTCAGCGAGGGCGACAAGGGCGGTTTCGCCGCCCGCGCCTGCCTGGACCTGATCACCATCCGCAAGCGCCTGCGCGGGGGGCTCGCCTCGTGACCGAACCGACCAGCGCCCCGGCGACCGTCGCCGAAGTCATGGCTCAACTGGCCGAGGCTGAAAAAGCCCGCGCCGAGCCGCAACTGACCAGCCGCCAGCGCCGCGCCCGCACGGTCGCCCGTCTGGCCGCCGTTCAGGCCCTGTATCAGATGGAGCTGGCGGGCGAGGGCGTCGACAGCGTCGTGCGCGAGTTCCGCAATCACCGATTCGACGCCGACATCGACGGCGCGCCTCTGGCTGAGGCGGACGAGGACTGGTTCTCCGACATCGTCCACGGCGTGGTCGAGGATCAGCGGGCCATTGACGAAGCGATCAAGGCGCGTCTGGCCTCCAACTGGCGTATGGAGCGTCTGGACGCCACCCTGCGCGCCCTGCTGCGCTGCGGCGCGTGGGAGTTGAAGCACAAGCCCGACGTCCCGCGTGAGATCGTGATCGACGAATATGTCGAGCTGGCCAAGGCCTTCTTCGACGATGCGGAGGCGAAGTTCGTGAACGCGGCGCTGGACGGCGTGGCGCGCGATGCCCGCGATTGACGTCGCAGGCGAATTCGAGACCATCCAGCGGCTGCTGAAGCCGTTGGCTCACCCGGAATGGGCGAGGGGGCTGGCCGACGACGTGGCCGCGCTGCCCTCGCGTCCGGGACACGACCTCATCCTTACCAAGGATGCGATCGTCGAGGGCGTTCACTTCCTGCCCGACGACCCTCTGGATACGGTGGCGCAGAAGCTGCTTCGCGTGAACCTGTCCGATCTGGCGGCCAAGGGGGCCGAGCCGTTCGGCTATCTGCTGGCCTGCTGCTGGTCCGAACGCTGCGGCTGGCCCGAGCGCGAGGCCTTCGTCGCCGGGCTGCGGCGCGATCAGGCCATTTTCGACATTTCCCTGCTGGGCGGCGACACGGTGAAGACGCCGGGACCGGCCAGTTTCTCGGCGACGATGATGGGTTGGGCGCCGTCAGGCGCGGCGGTCAGCCGGGCCGGGGCGCGGCCCGGCGATCTGGTCTTCGTCACCGGCACGATCGGCGACGGCTGGCTGGGCCTTCAGGCCGCCCAGGCGACCCTGACGCTGGAGCCTGAGCGCATGGACGCGCTGGAGGCCGCCTATCGCACCCCCATGCCGCGCGTGGAGTTCGCGCCCGTCGTTCTGGGCCTCGCCACGGCCAGCGCCGACGTCTCCGACGGCCTTCTGGCCGACGCCGCCCACATCGCCGAGGCCAGCGGCGTCTGTCTTGAGATCGATCTGGAGGTCCTGCCGATGTCGGCGGCGGCCCAGGCCTGGTTCGAAGGCCGCGTCGACCCCCAGGCGGCGCTGGAGTTGCTGGCCAGCGGCGGCGACGATTATGAGATCCTGCTGACCGTCCCGGCGGGCGCCGGGAACGCCCTGCGCCGCGAAGCCGAGCGCCGCCACCTGCGCCTGACCTGCATCGGCCGCGTCATCGAGGGCAGGGGGCTGTCCCCGCGCTATCTGGGCCAGGCCATCACCCCGACCCGCACCGGCTGGACTCACGGCTGAGCGCAACGGAATCCTAACCGGGCAGGGCCAGACTGAGTTCATGAACCGCCGCGCCCTGATCCTCGCCGTCGCTGGCGCCGCCCTGTCGGGACCGGCGCTCGCCTCGCCCTCAGCGGAAACGCCCGCCCAGCCCGCGAGCTTCAATCTGACCGGCGTGGGCCTGCCGATCATTGTGGGCGGCCGCGTCCGCAACTACGTCTTTGCAGAACTGAGACTGCATCTGGGTGAAGGCCAAACCCTGGACGCGGTAAGGGCCAAGGAGCCCTACCTGCGCGACGCCCTTGTCCGCGCCGGGCACCGGACCCCCTTCGTCCTCGCAGACGACTGGAATCAGTTGGACGCGGCAGCGCTGAGCGCCAGCCTGATCCGCTCGGCTGACAGCCTGATCGGCAAGGGCGCGATCTCCCGCGTCGAGGTCGTCAGCCAGGCCGCGCGCCGTCGCACGACCGTTCGCCCTCTCTGAACGCCCTAAAAGAGCGCTGTTGCGCCACGCCTCTGCTTTTGGCACGATTTAGCCGCAATTCCCGAGGGGCGTGAATTTGCGTCCGTAAGCGCACGGGGGGACCGGAAGGCGGCCGAGAGGCGACAACGCCCGTAGCGCAGCCCATGGAACCGCGCGTCTAGTTGCATAAGGCTTGGAAACGCCATGACGTCATATCTTTGGCTGGTCATTGCGGCTGGCGCTTTGGGGGTGCTTTACGGCGCCGTCCAGACCGCCGCCTTGATGAAGGCCGACAGTGGTAATGAACGGATGCGTGAGATCGCCGCGGCGATCCAGGAAGGGGCATCCGCCTATCTGAAGCGTCAGTACACAACGATTGGCATTGTAGGGGTCGTGATCTTGGTCGCGGCCTTTTTTCTCATCGGGATCTGGGCGGCGCTCGGCTTCCTGATCGGCGCGGTCCTGTCGGGCGCGGCGGGCTATGCGGGGATGCTGATCTCCGTGCGCGCCAACGTCCGCACGGCCCAGGCGGCGTCGCAGAGCCTATCCAAGGGGCTAGACCTGGCCTTTCGCTCGGGCGCCATCACCGGCATGTTCGTGGCGGGCGGCGCGCTTCTGGGCGTGTCCGGCTACTACGCCTTCATGACGCAGGGTCTCGGTCACGCCTCGACCAGTCGTGAGGTCATCGACGGCCTGGTGGCTCTGGGCTTCGGCGCCTCGCTGATCTCCATCTTCGCGCGACTGGGCGGCGGCATCTTCACCAAGGGGGCCGACGTCGGCGGCGACATGGTGGGCAAGGTCGAGGCCGGCATCCCTGAGGACGACCCCCGCAACGCCGCCACCATCGCGGACAATGTGGGCGACAACGTCGGCGACTGCGCCGGCATGGCCGCCGACCTGTTCGAGACCTATGCCGTCACCACGGTGGCGACCATGGTGCTGGCGGCCATCTTCTTCCGCAACCAGCCCTATGTCGACGTGCTGATGCTGTTGCCGCTGGCGATCTGCGGCGTCTGCATCGTGACCTCGATCATCGGCACCTTCTTCGTCCGTCTGGGCAAGAGCGGCAACATCATGGGAGCCCTGTATCAGGGGCTGATCGTCACAGGCGTCCTGTCGTTGGGCGCGGTCTGGTGGGTGATCAATCAGCTTCTGCCGGGGGCGGTCGAAACCTCAGGAGGCCTGCTGATCCAGCCGATGAACCTGTTCTGGGCGGGCGTCGTCGGCCTGCTGGTCACTGCGGCCATCGTGGTCATCACCGAATACTACACCGGCACGGGCTTCCGTCCGGTGAAGTCGGTGGCCAACGCCTCGGTCTCGGGGCACGGCACCAACGTGATCCAGGGCCTGGCCATGTCGCTGGAGTCCACCGCGTTGCCAGCCCTGACCATCATCGTCGGCATTGTCGCAGCCTTCCAGTTGGCGGGCCTGTTCGGCATCGCCATCGCCACCACGACCATGCTGGGCGTGGCGGGGATGATCGTTGCGCTGGACGCTTTCGGCCCGGTTACGGACAACGCGGGCGGCATCGCTGAGATGGCCGGCCTGCCGCCGGAAGTCCGTGTCTCGACCGACGCTCTGGACGCCGTGGGCAACACCACCAAGGCCGTGACCAAGGGCTACGCCATCGGTTCGGCGGGTCTGGGGGCGTTGGTCCTGTTCGCCGCCTATGTGGAGGACTTGAAGTTCTTTGCGGCCGAGGCTCAGCCGGGCAGCTTCTTCTACGGTCTGGGGGCGGTCGCGTTCGACCTGTCCAACCCCTACGTCGTGGTCGGCCTGTTGTTCGGCGGCTTGCTGCCCTTCCTGTTTGGAGGGCTGGCGATGACGGCCGTGGGGCGCGCCGCCGAGGCCGTGGTGGCCGAGGTCCGGCGTCAGTTCCGCGAGAACCCCGGCATCATGACGTTCGAGACCAAGCCGGAATACGGCCGAGCGGTCGACATCCTGACCAGCGCGGCTATCCGCGAGATGATCGTGCCGTCGCTGCTGCCGGTGCTGTCGCCGATCGTCCTGTTCGTGGTCATCCTGTTCATCCAGCCGGACAAGGCCAACGCCTTCGCAGCGCTGGGGGCGATGCTCATGGGGGTGATCGTGACGGGCCTGTTCGTCGCCATCTCGATGACCTCGGGCGGCGGCGCCTGGGACAACGCCAAGAAGGTGATCGAGGAAGGCTTCACCGACAAGAACGGCGTGGTCCACGGGAAGGGCTCGGAAGCGCACAAGGCCGCCGTTACCGGCGACACTGTGGGCGATCCCTATAAGGACACCTCCGGTCCCGCAGTGAACCCGATGATCAAGATCACCAACATCGTCGCGCTTCTGCTGCTGGCGGTGCTAGCGAGCGGCAAGATCGTCTGACGGCGTCACACCTTAACGACAGACGCCCCGGAGAGCGATCTCCGGGGCGTTATCTTTTTTGCGCCCTATGCTCGCGACGCGGTCGCTTGCGGCTTGAGGGCGACTGTATGCTGCGGCTGTTAATCCGGGCGGCGCTGGCCGGGAACGTCGTCCTCGGTGCGCGGCAGTTGGCCGCGGCCGACGTTGCCCAGCAGTTGTTCGAGAATGGTCAACTGGCGTCCGCGCGTGGGGGTCTCGCGGCGTTCCATCGCGATCTGGCGGCCGTCATCCAGCCCCAGATTACGCACCGAGGCGACCTTGCCGTCGGCCTCGTTGAAGGTGATCTCCGTCACCGTCCGCTGCGACACCTGCGGCTTGTTGTAGGTGTAGCGCTGCGTCGTCTGGGTCAGGTAGTACCAGACGTTCTCCGACTCGAAGGTCGAGGTGGTGGAGGGCGTGCCCAGCTTGGTCAGCACGGTTTCGCGCGTGTCGACGCCGGACTCGATATCCTGGGGTTTGACGTCCACGGCCTGAAAGCCCTGGGTGGCGACAACCGGCGCGCAGGCGCCGGCGGCGGCGGCGAGCGAGGCGGCGATGATGAGCGACGTAAAACGGGGCATCGGCGATGGGCCTCAAGAAATAAGGTCTTTGACCTAACCGTCGCTGCGTCCTAGTGCAACGGCGCGGCGGAAAAGGGGCCGTGAAATCCTATGTTCAAGACACTCTTCAAGCGCCAGACGCAAGATCGCCATGTCCAGGCCCTGTACGCCCTGGCCGTCGAACAGGCCCGCCAGCCTGATTTCTACACGCGGCTGGGCGTCGCGGACCGCATCGACGCGCGTTTTGAGCTCTACACCCTGCATGTGCTGCTGCTGTTCGTGCGGCTGAAGCAGGATGGCGAGCGCGGCGCGGACCTGTCCCAGAAGCTGTTCGACGCCTATGTGTCGGCGTTGGACAACGTGTTGCGCGAACTGGGCGTGGGCGATGTCTCGGTGGGCAAGAAGATGCGCAAGCTGGGCGAGGCCCTCTATGGCCGCATGAGCGCCTATGAAAAGGCGCTGAGGGCAGGGGATCACGAGGGGCTTCAGGCCTCGATCGCCCGCAATGTCTTTGAGAGCGAAGACGCCGC
The DNA here is from genome assembly GCF_047716865.1 of Brevundimonas sp. S1H14. NCBI lineage: Bacteria > Pseudomonadati > Pseudomonadota > Alphaproteobacteria > Caulobacterales > Caulobacteraceae > Brevundimonas > Brevundimonas sp. S1H14. Next base: position 1,781,116 of record NZ_CP136679.1, read on the forward strand.
TGCAGGCGCCGCCCTGGCGCGCTACACGATTGATTCGCACGAACAGCTGGCCCGACAGTCGTCGGCTGCCGTGGAAAAGGCGCCGGACTGGGCGAAGATCGTGGCATGACCCTTCCGGCTCTTCCCTATAGCGATCCCATCCGCCTGCATCAGGTCGGCGTCTCCCTGACACGGCGGCTGGAGCCTGATGACGCTGCGCGGCAACGCATCGCGCGCGCGCTGGACCTGAAGTCGCTCGACCGATTCGTCGCCGATATGGAGATCCTGCCCACGGTGTCGGGGTGGCGCATGGACGGCCGGGTCCAGGCCGAGGCCATTCAGGCCTGCGTTCTGACGCTGGAGCCGCTGCCTGTCGCCATCGACGAACGATTCTCGATCAATCTGACTGAAACGGCGCCTGAGGTTCAGGCGAACGAGGAAGGCGAGATCGATCTGGAACTGGACGACGACTCCGCTGATCTGGTGGAAAATGGCCAGATCGATCTGGGCCAATACGCTGTCGAACAGTTGGCCCTGCACCTGGATCCCTATCCTCGCAAGGAAGGCGCGGTGTTCGAACAGCCGCCGGAGCCCGGTGAAATCTCGCCCTTCGGCGTGTTGAAAACGCTGAAGCCTGGCGGGCAAACCGACAAGAGTTGACCTAAGGTCGCTCAAGCCTCATCCACGGTGCGACATTTTCGTCCGATCGCCCTAAACTGAAGCGCCGCGGCAAGACGGCGACGGAGTCGATTTTCACTTGGCATCACCGATACTGATCTCGCTCGACGCCATGGGCGGGGACCATGGACCATCCGTCGTCGTCGGAGGCGTGAAGGACTACATCGCCCGTTACGGCGGCGAAGGCGTTCGTTTTCAACTGCATGGCGATGAGGCGGCCATTCGCGCGGAAGTCGCCCGCAACGGCCTTTCGGCTGATGTCTGCGAAATCCGCCACACGGACAAGGTCGTGGGCATGGACGAAAAGCCCGCCCAGGCCATGCGCCGGGGCAAGGGCTCCAGCCTGTGGAACGCCATTGAGGCGGTCAAGCTCGGGGAGGCGCAGGCTGCCGTGTCGGCCGGGAACACCGGCGCCCTGATGGCCATCTCCAAACTGTTGCTGCGCATGGCCGTGGATGGGCTGGAGCGGCCTGCCATCGTCGCCAGTTGGCCGACGAAAAGAGGCTTCACCGCCGTTCTGGACGTCGGCGCCAACATCGGCAGCGATGCGCGCCAACTGGTTGAGTTCGCCATCATGGGCGAGGCTTTCCAATCGGCCGTCCACGGCGTCGCCAAGCCCACGGTCGGGATTCTGAACGTCGGCTCTGAGGAAATGAAGGGCCATGATGAGGTGCGCGAGGCTCACGCCGTCCTGCGCACAGATGCGGTGCCGGTGAACTACACAGGCTTCGTCGAAGGCCACGACATCGCCGCCGGCACGGTGGACGTGGTGGTGACCGACGGCTTTACCGGCAATGTCGCGTTGAAGACGGCCGAGGGCACGGCGCGCTTCATTTCCGGCCTGCTCAAGGAGGCTCTGACCTCCGGCCCCATGGCCAAGATGGGCGCCCTGATCGCCATGCCCGCCCTGAAGAAAATGGCGCGCCGCATTGATCCCAGCAGCGTCAACGGCGGCCCCCTGCTGGGCCTGAACGGTATTGTGGTGAAGAGCCACGGCGGCGCCACAGCCGAGGGTTATGGAAACGCCATCCGTGTGGCTGTCGATCTGGCTCGCAGCGACTATCTGACGAAGGTCAGCGCCAATTTCGCGCGTCTGTCGGCCGTGCTGGATACGGCTGAGGCCGCGCCCGACGAAGAGCAAACAGGAGAGATCCAGTCGTGAGCGTTATCCGCAGCGTCGTCACCGGGGTCGGCTCCTTCCTGCCCGAACAGGTGGTCACCAACGCCGACCTGACCAAAATCGTCGACACCTCCGACGAGTGGATCGTCGAGCGCACCGGCATCCGTCAGCGCCACAAGGCTCGCGACGACGAACCGACCAGCGACCTGGCCGTCAAGGCCGCCGAGCGCGCCCTGGCCGACGCTGGCAAGACGGCGGCGGACGTCGACCTGATCATCGTCGCCACCACTACGCCGGACCAGACCTTCCCCGCGACCGCCGCCATCGTCCAGCGCAAGCTGGGTGCGCCGGTCGGCATCGCCTTCGACATTCAGGCGGTCTGCTCGGGTTTTGTCTACGCCATGAGCGTGGCCGACGGCTTTGTCGCGCGCGGTCAGGCCAAATGCGCCCTCGTCATCGGCGCTGAAGAAATGACCAAGCTGATGGACTGGACGGACCGCACCACCTGCGTCCTGTTCGGCGACGGCGCCGGCGCCTTCGTGCTGGAACCGGGAGAAGGGCAGGGGACCAAGGAGGATCGCGGCGTGCTGGGCTTCGCCCTGCGCTGCGAGGGCGCCAAGTCCGACATGCTCTATGTTGACGGCGGTCCGGCCACGACCGGCACGGTCGGCCATCTGCGGATGCTGGGCAACCAGGTCTTCCGTCACGCCGTAGTCAACATCGCCGAGGCCATCACCGCCGCCGCCGAGGTGGCGGGCGTGGACATCCCCGAAATCGACTGGTTCGTGCCGCACCAGGCCAACCAGCGCATCATCAAGGGCGTCGGCGATCGCCTGGGCCTGGATGAGGACAAGGTCGTCTCTACCGTCGCCATGCACGCCAACACCTCGGCCGCCTCCATCCCTCTGGCGATGGATGTCGCCATCCGGGACGGACGCATCAAGAAAGGCGATCTGGTGCTGGTCGAGGCCATGGGCGGCGGCCTGACGTGGGGCGCATGCGCCTTCCGATTCTAGATTTTCATTGAGGGCTTTGATTTTCATTCATTTTGCCCTTCAATGCCCCGCCATTGGAAAGCGGGGAGATGCCAGTGTCCCAGACCCTTACTCGGGCTGATCTGTGCGAGGCCGTTCACGAAGAGGTTGGCCTGTCGCGCCAGGAATGTTCCGGCATGGTCGAACGGACGCTTGAACTGATCGTTGAGTCGCTTGAAAGCGGCGAGACGGTCAAACTGTCTGGTTTCGGCGTCTTCCAGGTGCGCGAAAAGCGCGCGCGCATGGGGCGCAACCCCAAGACCGGCGAACCCGCCGCCATCAACCCCCGTCGCGTCATCAGCTTCCGGGCCTCTCAGATCATGAAGGGCCGGGTGCACGACGCCGTCGTAGAGACCTGAGTTCATTGGCCAAAAGCCCCAGCGCCTTCCGCACGATCTCCGAAGCCGCCGAAGAAGTCGGCGCGACTCAGCATGTTCTGCGCTTCTGGGAGACGAAGTTCGATTTCATCGTCCCGGTGAAGCGGGCGGGCGGACGGCGCTTCTATCGCCCGGATGATGTGATGGTGCTGAAGGCCGTTCGACGTTTGCTGCATGACGAGGGCCTGACCATTCGCGGCGTCCAGCGCCTGGTCAAGGATCAGGGCTTGGCGCGCGTGGCCGCCTATGGCGACCCGGGCGCAACGCTGGAAATTGATTCGGGCCTTTCACCTGCGCCGGACGCCCCAACCGTCTCGTCAGCACCTGATCATGAGCGATTGACGCGGGTTTTAGCCGAGTTGGAAGCGGCGCATGCGCGGCTTGAGGCGGTTCTGCGCCGATAGGGCGGAAGTTGTTGTCGATAATGCGTTTTAGGGTTTGCGGAGCGACAAACCCCCGTCTATACGGAGCGCCTTCGGAGCGTGGCGCAGCCTGGTAGCGCACTTGACTGGGGGTCAAGGGGTCGCAGGTTCGAATCCTGTCGCTCCGACCATTTCAGGCTTTGGCCTGATCTATGGTTTGACGGGCGGCTTCGCATCAGCGGGGCCGCCCGTTCCGTATCTGATGACCGTGATCCATCGGCGCCCTAATCGTCCAGGCGAACGCTCATCATGAGGCTGTCGTAGTCCTCGCTCGCTTTCGAGTCCGAGGCCGACGCCGCAGCCATAAACGCCTCTCCTTCAGAGGATCGCCCTGTAGTCTTGAGCATCTTGCCCAGACCGTATCTGGCCTTCGAACTCGAAGGATCCAGTTCCGTCGCCGTACGATAGGCGTCCAAGGCCTCGCCATTGCGATCCTGGAGGAAGAGTAGATATCCGCGCCTCATGTGAAGAGGGGCGTCGTCTCCCTTCCGCTCAATGGCCCGATCACACATTTCCAGTGCGAAATCGCGGCTATGCCGCATCAGGGACTGCGACACGCAGGCTTGAGCGGGGTCATCAAGGTTGATGCGGGTCAACTGCTTGAAGCGAGCCATATCGGCCGCCGCGCCCTTGCTATCCCCCTGCTGTTCACGAACAACGGCGCGATCAATCAGCAGGGCAGGGAAGTCGTTTTCGATCGCCAGGACGTCGGTGAGGATGGCCTCGGCCTTGGCGGGATCGGAGCCCTTGAGACTGGACGCCACAACCTGCGCCATGCCGATGAACATCTGAGCCTTGGCGTCTGGATGGCCGACAGCTTCGGCCATCAAGCCGGCCTGTTGGTAGGCCTCTGCGGCCCGCCCCATCCTGAGCAGTTGGTTCGCCAGAGCGACCTTGGCGCCATGATCCTCCGGCTTCATAGCGACGATCCGCTCCAGATCAGCCAAGGCGCGTGACGACTGTCCCATCCGCTCGTAAGCGGCGGCGCGACGATAGAGGGCATGCGTGTTTTCGGACCACGAGCGTAGGGCGCCCGTAAAGGCCAACACTGCTTCCAGGTCGTCCTCTTCTAGCTCGGCCAGCCGACCCTTCGCATGAAACAGGATGGTCTCATTAGGATCGGCGGCGTCGCTCGCCGCGATATCGGCGCGGGCTTTGTCCAGATCGTTCAACGCCAGATAGGCGAGGGCGCGATTGGCCAGGGCGTTGGCATGGGGTGTCGGAAAGCCCGCAATGGCCACATCGAACTGGGCGATGGCGGCGACATGGTCCCCCTCGTCAAGAAGAGCGTAGCCGCGACGCAGGGCCGTCTCCGGGGCGCCTTCCGGCGCTGCCGTCAGGGTTTCCCGGTCCGACGCCGTCAGGGTGTAGCTCCGCTTCACCCGCATGGTGGCCTTCAAGTCCTTGAAGCTGTCCATACCGGCCTGTTCAGCCGCGATTTCCGCCGCAGTGGCATAGGGGCGCAAGGTGATCGAGCCCCGATCCGTCTCCAGGCGGTTGCCGTTGCGTTGAACGGTGCGGAAATATCGGGTGGCGCCGGCCTCGACTTCATAGGGCTCGACCGACAGATCAACATCGTCTCGGCCTTCAGGCAGGATGACGGTCGTGCGGAATGAGGACGAACTCGGGAAGGACTTATGGTAATCGGCGTCCTTGAACCTCGTATTCTTATGCGGTTCAAAGCCTTTCCAGGTGACATGGGCCAGAGGGATGTCGACCGGCCCGTCCGTCCAGTCGAAGGCGACGCGCGCTGTGGCGCTGGCCACAAATTCATGGGTGTCTTCAAGGTACCGCCATTGGCTCTCGAGATCGGAAACCTGCCCATAATCCTTGAACAGATTGGTCCAGCGCTCGTCATACAGACGGGTCACCTCGGCGGCAGGCAATTGTGCAATCCCGGCCTGCATTTCCGTCGCTCTGTCGCTGCGACTGATATTAGTCACCGTAACGCGCGCGGGACTATGAACGCCGGCGGTGAGATCAATCTCGACATGGAGGGCGTTGATCGGGCGCGGCGGTAGTCTGAGCGGGATTTGCTCCAGGCGAGCCTGTTCCACGATGGGCAGGACGTACTCGTAAACCAGCGGAGCATCCGGCGTCAGGCTGCGGTCGCCGATACGCGCTCCGTCCATCAAATAGGTTTCGCCGCCGATGCGCGACTTTACGATCACATGATCGAATGCGCTGACCATCGGCAGATACTGATCGAGCGGCAGATTCTGTGAGGAAACGAGCACTGGGACCGCATCCACGCCCAGCTCTCTCAGCAAGGCGACCAGCAGAACCGTTTTACCTTTGCAGTCGCCCTGACGCCTTGCCCATACATCACTCGCCGAGTTTGGCAGCCAGCCGCCTTCGCCAAGCGTCAGGGCCATATAGCGGACTTCATCCTGCACCAGCCGCAGGGCAGCCAAGACGCGAGCTTCCGGAGTGGCGTGCTCGGACTTTATCCGCGCCAGATGCGCGGCCAGATCGGCCGCGTCGGGCAGGGCGCTGGCCTGATCATATGCAGTGCGGATATGATCCGTGATCGCGCTCCACTGCGGAGTGCTGCTGATCTGCCATGCATAGTTTGGAAGAGAGCGAGGCGCGATGGCGTCTGGATAGGCTTCTCCCTCGACGTCGGTGATGCGATGGGCAAGAAACTTGAATCCATTCCGCTCAGTCATCGCTGGAACGGCGGCATGACGCCCGGCGCGTGTCTGAACCTTCATGGACGCCGGCCAACTGACGGTGGTCTCGGCTAGATCAACGGGAAGCTGCGAAAAGGGATAGATCAGATTTTCCAGCGGGTTGTCGAACACATCGAACTGTGTCCGGAAAGAGTAGGCGAAGTCTATGGTGTCGCCGACGCGGATGTCAGGATTCACCAGGACGCCGGTCAGAACGCCATTGATCTGCAGCGATTGCTCAAGCGCCGCCTCGCGACGCAGAATGGTGAAATCAGCCTTGTCCAGGATGTCATGGGTTTCACCCGCGCGGATAATGCGCGCGTGGTGAACGGTCGGCGTCTGCAGGGCCGGGTTCCATTCCAGCGCTAGTTGCGAAGCCTGCTGCAACCCCAATGGCGCCAGCACCTTCAGCCGCATACGGACATAGGTTTCGCTATGGTCGCCAAAGGCCCGCACATGGCTTTCGACCACTTCATAGCGGATGTGTTGAGATGGATTGTCCGCCCGGTTCGATAGATGCGGCGCAATGCTGGGTATCCAGTCGGGCGCAGGCCCTCGAAGAATGACTTCGCCCGCCATGGCGGAAGAGCTCAACAGCCAAGCCGCACCAGCTAGAACCCATCTGTTTCTCAAAGCGTTCTTCCTGTCCGAATTTCACCGTAATCTAGGTAGCAGCCTAGCTGGCGTCGGAACAGGGCTGTAGCTCCAAGCTCATTCCTGAAGCCATATTTCGCATAATATATCTTAGACGTAATAGGGCTGCTCATAGTGTGTCGGTTTTCTGCCTGTAACGAACCACAATTGACCGCCGTTTCGATTGTTTTCCGAAATTGCACCAGAATTGATTTCCCAGCTGCTCCAGAAATTCTTCCGGGACCCTTCTCCAGTGTCACTCAATCCGTATGCGTTCGATGGCGTCCTGAGTGATCCGATCATTCCGACGATCATAAAGTTTGGTCGTTCTAGGACTCGAGTGATTAGCCATCTCCTGGGCCAGTTCGAGCGTGCCCTCGTTCAGCAGAAAGGTCGTGATGCCTGTTCCTCGAAACGAATGATTGCCTACCTTCTCAACCAAGCCCGCCGCCGCCGCTCGGCGCCGCACCATGGTATAGGCATCGTGTCGCGACAGTCGGCGCGTGGTGAGAAGACCGCTCCGTCCGCGTGAACTACGGAAAAGAGGTTCATTAGGCTCAGCGCGATGCCCGACCACATCAAGATAGGCGTCCAAGTGGTCTAACAGCTTATGGTGGATCGGTAGCTCGTGGATCTTGCCACGTTTTTCGTGGAGCCTGACCCATGATCGTCCAGCAGTCTGCACGAGGTCCTGAACATTCATCCCGACTGCCGCCGATACCCTTGCAAAACTATAAGTCATCAGGGCGATTAGCGCTCTGTCGCGGAGTTGCACCTGGGTTTCCGTAGGAATGCTTTCGATTAATCGCCTTGTCTGTTCTGGAGACAGGATCGGCGTCTTGCCTCGGGTCACCTCATGAGTCGGCCCTCGAACGGCATGTGCAGGATTGTTGTCCATAACGCCAGTGCGTACGAGCCAATCGAACAGGCTTCTAAGCGCCGCTAGGCGCAGCTTCACCGTGGGTGCGGCCACCCGCCTTCCGCATTCTTCTATATAGGCGGCGATATGGAGCGGTCGGATTTCGCGCAGCGACGTCAGGTTCGGGATATCACCCCACGTGAGGAAATCGCCAACGGATCGTAGGTATGCCGTCCTGGTGTTCGAGTTCCGGATGGTTGCGGCGAAAAATTCCAGAAAACGCTCGCCGGCGTCGTCCTGGGTGTCGGCCACAATAGCTGGAACCACCAACTGTGATTCATTCCGAACTGGTGGTCGGGCGAGCGAACTATTTTCAAGAACAGTGATGTCTGAAGGGTTAGTTTTCACTCAGTAGCCCCCTACTCTCCAGTTCGGCTATGATCATACATAAAGGACATTATGTGCGACAAAATCAACCGTGCTGCCTCACGCCTCATCGAAGGGCTCAGAACTCGCTCTGCACCACTTCTACGTCTACGGCCATACCTCGACCTGATCGGCTGGTCGCCAATGCGCCACTAGCGGACATCGGCTTCGGCGCCGAAACCGGAGCTTCCCCCTCCGTTCTTCTGCTGCAAAAGATCGCGGATCGGGGTCAGTAGTCCATGTTGGCGTGGCGCTCCCAATTGTGGCTCCAAGCGCTGAGGAATTGTTCCAGTTCCTGTTCAGTGCCAGCGACTGCGGTCCCGTAGTCCGCAATCGTCACCGCGTCGAAGGATGGATCGACACCGGCGTCCATCAGCCTATGTGGGCCAGCTAGCGGTCCTGCTGACAACAATTGATCCAGTTCGTCGAAGACGGCGCAGCATTCCGCGTGATCGTCCGCCTCAATCGGGATGACCGAAAACCGGATGCTATCGCCGAACCGGGTGAAGTTGGCCGGGATCGCGCCGATCGATGGCAGATGAAAGAAGAGCGAGCCCTTGTCGTTCTCGACCCCGCCGTGCGCGAAGGGATTGCGGATCCGCTCCTTGATGCGTCGCATCTTGCCGAAAAGCAGCTCGGTTTCCCGGTTACCACCTATGGGCAGGACCGCCTTCAGCTTATCGTCCCACTTCGCGGCCAGTATTTGGGTCAGTTCGCCTGGCGCTAGGGCGGTGCCCGTAAAGGCGCGCAGCAGCACCAGGCGATGTTCGAGCGCGCTGAAGTACGCGTCCACCATAGCCGTGGAGTGGAAAAACCCTTCGCGATTGGCGCTCCACGTGTGGTTAAGGAGGTCGGCGATGCCGAGATTCAGCTCTGCCAGATCGACCTTCTTCGACTTCTTGCCTTTCTTCGGCGTGTTGGGCTTTTTGTGCAGCGGTGGCTCAGAGGCCTTGGCGTAGGCCTTTTCAGCTCGTTCGCGGAAAAACCGGTAGCGGCTATCGAATTCGTCAAACCGGTTGGCGATCAGGACGTGGCCGCTCTCGACCTGAGCCTTGGCGTAAGGCTCGAGGAAGGCCTCGACGTCTTTCAGCGCGGAGTTTATCTGCCCGACGATCCTCGACGTCGGGACTGTCGCGTCTCCCGCCCGCAAAATGGTGAAGCCGAACTTCCGCAACTCGAACCCAATCTGCTCGCCCTTCACGCTACCGTAGACGCTCCACCTGACCTTTTCGCCGTGCCCACTCCACTTCCATCCCATGAGGTTCCGAAAGAGGAACAGGACCAATTCGGGGACCGGGAAGTCTGAGGAGTCAGGCCGCCCGCTCGACATCGACCAAGGGTCCAGTTCGTCGGGGAATTCGGCGGTGAAGCCCTCGAGCTTCTTGGCGACGCGCCGGCGTAGCGCCGCGAACGGGTCCGGCGCCTTCGCGGCCGGTTTGGAATCTGTTTTGGCTTTGGCCTTGGGTTTTGGCTTGATCGGCTTACTGGTCATCGTACTCCCGCGCCTTGCGTTCCGTCCGCCTCTAACTGAAGCTTCACATGGATGCGCCTGGCCTCCTTGTCGTCCCACGGCGGGTCCAGCACCCCGGCGAAGTCGAGCGGGCCGCGCGGAGAGAAGGCGCTGCCGTCCGACAGGCGCGGCAGGCCGTTGGCTTGAAGCGAGACCTCCGGCTCGGTCGTGGCCCGGGGCGCATCGCCCCTGTCGAGCGCTTCCCGGATCGCGGCTAGGATCTCGGCGAGCGCGGCGTCGGAGAGGGGCTCCAGGCAGGCCCGTGCGGCCTCGCTCGGGGGTGAAGCGCTCCTAATCGTCATCCTGGGCCTCCGGCCCGTAGAGATCAGCGAGTTGCTCCTCGGACGGCTCCACCCGGGTCAGATGACGCGTGACGCGGACGGCCCCCTCGTGGCGGTCGAACACCGTGGTGTGGACCCGACGACCGCCAAAGCCCTCGTGGTCGGCACCGTAGACATTCTTTTCGCCGACAACGACCCAGACGATATCCAAGCCCTCGCGCTCCAGCATGGCGTCGAAGGCCGCCTTCTCCACCAGGGCCGCGCTCGGCCCGTTCTCGGTCAGGGCGGGATCGAAAAAGACCGGACGGCCCTCGGCGTTCGAGAAGACGAAGCCCCGGGGATCCGTCAGGGTCAGGCTCAAGGCCGTCATCAGCCAGGGCGCCGGGGCCTGGGCCCGCACGTCCTCGTCGAGGCTGGCGTCATAGGTCAGCCGCTCGGCGGCGTATTCGAACACGGGCCTGCGGATCTCGGGCGGCTCCGTCGCGGGACTGGTCCTCACACGCCGGCCGCGCCCCCCCGGCCCGGCCATCCAGTCCGTCCAGCCCGTATAAGGCTGACGCCAGGCCAGTTCGCCCAGGAAGGCCTCGAGTTCGCCCTCATAGGCCGGAAGATCGTGAGAGCCAGTCCAGTGCTGTCCGCCCAGTGTCGCCAGCAGCCTGTCCTTGTCGTCGCGTCGCACCACCAAAGCGTCCACCCGCCCCCAAGTCTCCGGCTCGGCGGCCGCTTCGCCGTAATCCTCGTCGGTGCCCCGGGCGCGGACGAAGCTGTGAAGCACCACATGGTCGACGCCTTCGGGGCTAGTGACCTCCAGGATCCGGGCGTCGGAGACGAGGTCGTGGTCGCTGTCCAGCCAGGCCATGGCCTCGCCCGCCGGCTTGGCCTGAAGCCGGGGCGCGATGGGCGTCCACCAGGCCTCATCCCGGTCCTCGGCCATGCCCGCCGCCAGCAGGGACGGGTCGAGGTCTCGCAGACCGGTCGACCAGGCGCCGTCGTAGCGCCCGAGCGGCCCGTCCCGGCTCGGGCTCAGGCTCAGAGGTGCCAGATTATCGGCGGCCCGGGCCATGGCCTCATGCAGGGCCAGCCACTGGTACTTTTTGCCGATCCGTTCGACCGTATGGGTCATCCGGTCGTGGGTGATGACACCGCTGCGCTCGAAGGCCTCGAACCGCTCCGGCGTCCAGCCGAGGTCGTAAGCCCGTTTGGTGATCCAGCGCCGCACAGGCTCGATCTCCAGAAGTTCGAACGCTGCCCGGTCGCCATCAAATCCCGATCGCGAATAGAGGGCGGGGCCGGTGCGCCAGTCCTCCAGCTCGGCTGGTTCGAGATGGGCCTCGAAGGCGATCCTGGCGGTGCGGGCCACGCCGTTCGCCGCCTCCGCCCGGGCCTTCTCCTCCGCGGAGGGATTCCAGGAGGCGGGAATGGCCCGCGCCGCCAGGACCTCGGCCGCAAAATAGCCCACGAAGGCGTCCGCCGCCGGTCCGGGCAGAGTCTCCAGATCCCCGACGAACCGGTTCCAGAGGCCCTCGAGGTCCAGGCCGGCGTCGGCGACGGGCCTGCGGCTCCAGTGATGGAAGCGATAGGCGATGACATAGCGCCCGAAATCCCCGTGGTCGGAACAGGAGGAAAGGATTTCCCCCCAGGACCGGCCGCCCGCGCTTCGGCGATCGAACGGCGCCAGGTCCTCTTCGGAGACCGGTTCGAGCGGCCAGACCCCGTCGAACGGGCCGTGGACCCTCGCGAGATCGACCTCGTCGGGCAAGGCCCGATGGGCGGCGGCGTATTCGAGGATGCCCGCAGCGAAGTCCCGAAGCAGCAAATGGGTGGGCGGAGAGCCTGCGGCGAAGACCGCGCGCCAGACCCTCGCAGCCAGGCCTCGGATCGCTTCGGGGTCGGTCGTGGCCATCGCGGCTCCGTAGGCGGCCGCCAGCACCCGTTCCGGTACATAGAGGTCGTCGAGCGCGAGCGACTGTTCGACCAGCTCCGCGGCCAGGCCCAACCGGTGGGTCAAAAGGGCGGCCAGGGCCTTGGTCGCGCGATCGCGCACGGCGCGGTGGGAGGTCGAGAAGAGCCAGGACAGGGCGATCGCACCCAGCCGGATCCGCGCCGCGTCAGCTCCCCGACCTGCGCCCAGGCCCCAGGCGATCAGGGCCCGCGCCCCGCCGCGCCGAAGTCCCTCCGCGGCAATCCCCACCGACCAGAGGGCGTCGCGGTCCGGCATGGTCATGGCCGCGAGCCGGGTCTGGAGGTAGTCGGCGTTGAAGGGGTTGGCCGGCTCGGTGGCGACCTGCAGCAGGAGGGCGAGCTGTTCCTGGTCGGAGCCCACCAGCTCCAAGGTCCGCGGGGTGAAGGCGGCGGGGTCGCGCCAAAGCAGGCTCGCGCGGAACGCCCGTTCCAGGACGAAGAGGTCGGTGCCATCCGGCGCGACGTCGGGGAGCTCCAGGGCGTAGCGTTCGGGAAGCTGGATCGCGAGGGTCTCCAGGACCCCCGACCAATCCTCGCCTTGCGCCTGCAACAGCCGTCGACCGAGCGGTCCCGTCGAGAAGGCGGCCTGCGCCTCGGTCGCCGACAGGTCCCGGAGGAGCCGTTCGGCGATCATATGGTCGCTGAAGCGCTCGAAGGTGAAGCGCACGACCGAGGTCTCGCCGGCGCCGTAGTCGATCTCGGTGGAGAGGACTCCCTCCGATACGAACTGGTGCAGCAGACTGGCGTCCCGGCGCCCGTTCGAGGGCAGGAGGCCGTCGAAGACCGCGATGGCGCGATCGACCGGGAGCCGCCCGCCCGGGGCCGCGCCCAGGGCCTCGGCGAAGGCGCGGATGGCCCGCCGGGGAATGTCCTGTAGGGGATCGAGCTCCATCCGGGCCTCCAGCGTCGCGGCCACGGCGTCGGTGTAGAAGCGGAAGACGGCCGTCACCCCGCTGAGCCCGCGTGGAAACGCGGTCTCCCCGCGGCGGTCGAGGAGATCGCAGCAGGTCTTGAGGAACAGGGGATTGGACAATTCCGGACCCAGGTCTGGCCGACCGGGGCCATGCACGCCCCGTTTGTCCAGGTAGCGGACGGCCGCGTCCGTCGTCTCGAAGCCCGGATGGTCCAGTCTGGCCAGCCCCGGGATCGGCGCCCCGAGACCGACGGCGTGGAGATAGGCCGTGCGGCACGACAGGATCACGACGATCCGGGGCCGCCGGGCCACGGCCTCAAGGAAGCCCGCCAGCCGGCCGCGCCACAACCTGGGCCCCTCCCCTTCGTTGATCCCGTCGATCACGATTAGGACCGGACCGCCGGCGGCCTCGGCCGCGGCGTCGAGCGCGGCGAGGACGTCGTCGACCGTCTCGCCCGACAGGTCCCAGCCGTCGAGCAGGCCACGCCACGGATCGCCGATGGCTAGGCCGCCCCCCAGGGCGAGCAGGGTCGGATAGCCGGCCACCAGGCGGCGGCGGGCGAGGTCGGCCAGGACGTGGGATTTTCCACTTCCGGCCTCGCCCTCGAGCAGGAGCCGGTCGGCGTTGATCAGGCTCCAGGGGCCGTCGGCCAGGGCCTCGTCCACGGCCTCGAGCGCCGCCCTCACCTCGTAAAGGGGTTGTTTCCAGGGCTCCAGGACGGGATCGGCTTCCCGGGCCCAGATCCGGGCGACGAGGGGCGAAAGCGCCGCCAGGCTCGCCTCGACCCCGTCCGACCAGGCCCCGGTGGGAAGGGGTCGGCACCAGACGTCGATCGGGGCGAGGAGCCCGGTGACGAGCGCGCCGGCCTCGGCCTCCAGACGGCGCATCTGAGCCGGATCGAGACCGGGCGGATCGCCGAGTCGGCCCAGGGCGCCCAGGATGCGGCCGAGCCGCGCGCCCCAGGCCGCCGGCTCGGCGAGAAGCGCCGGATCCCGGATCACGCCGCGCAGGGCATCGGACACCTCCACATCGACATGGTTCTCGGGCTGGTAGCGTTCGTGCAGGTCGGCCAGAGGGCCGGCCATCCGGGCCTCGAACCAGGCGGGGGTCAGGACGGTGTCGTCGAACCAGTAGAGCCGCTTGCCGCGGTAGTCGGGCGCCTCCCGCGTCAGCCGGTCCACCAGGGAATGTCGGTCCCAGAGTCTGATCTTCAACGTCCGGTGATCGGCCAGGGCCGCCGCCTCGCGGGCCTGGCGCCAGCGCTCGTAGCGCTGCCGTTCGGTCAGGACGTTCGGCCGACGTCCGTCCCTCAAGTCGAACGGCAGGCAGACCACGAAGACGGTCAGGGCCGGGTGGGTCTCCAGGACGCGAGCCAGGGAGCGGTCGAGCTGGCGGATCTGGACGTCGCCCATCTCGAACACATATTTGGCCTGCCAGCCGGTCTCGGAGCCGTCGGGGTGCGTCCGGTAGCCCTCGACCCCGCCGTCAGCGCCCTCCCCTGTCCGGTGGAAAACCGAGCCGGGCGGAGCCGGATCGAGGTCCGCCAGCTGGCAGCACAATTCCTCGAAGGCCTTGTCGCGCCGCCCGTGCAGCGGGCGGATCCGGTCGAACTCCAGGATCGGATCAGGCACTCTGGACGCTCCCTCGTCAGTCGAAGGACAGGGCCTCCGGTCTCTCCTCGTCAGCGGGCGCCGACCGTCCCAGAACGCGTTCCGCCCGCACGCCGTCTCCCTGCTAGGTTGCAACCCAAGGGACATGATTCGCCATGACGATTCCATTGGTCAGTCGCGTCATACGCGACCTCGAGACCGCCGCCGACCGGATCGACCGGGAGAGCCTCACGCCGTGGCTGACGCATCTGGGCGGCGGGACGCCGCTCGCGCTCGCCCATCCCAGAATGGGGCCGATCACCATCGCCGGCGTGCGGTTTTCCGGCTCCGTGGTCCCCGTCTACGACCGCTATGTGACCCTGACGATCGACGACCTGATCTCGGCCCTGGCGGACAGGACCGAGGAGGCGCTCGCCGACTTGCCGCGTCCGGATCGGGAGCCGGCGGTCCGGCAGATCGTCGACGCCCTCGACGCGATCCGGACGCGGTTGATCGGCCGCGCCTCGGAGATCAAGGGCGTGCTCTCCGGCGCGCCCGGTCACGGCGGACCGCCCCGTCCCCTACGCGGCCGCATCGAATGGACCCCTTATGAAGGCCGGCTGCGTCACGCGCTGAGAGCGATCAGGATGAAGACCATGACCGAGCACAAGATTCCTTTGGCCTGGTTCCAGCGCTACGACGACCTCGTCGATCGGATGGCGGACGCCGCCCCGGGCGCCTTCGCGCAACGGGCCCGGCGACTGGCCGACCTGACGCGGGAGCCCGATTTCGCTGACGTCCGCGCCCTGCTCCTCGAGGGGGTCGATTTCGCCTGGTGGCTGGCCAGGGCCCGCAGCGACGAGGTGGAGCTCGGCGAGCCCTTCCCCTTCCCCGACGATCCCACGGCGGAGATCGGGGTCGCCCTGGCGCTGCTCGACCATCTCGCGGGCTCGGAAGAGGCGGCGTCCAGCATCGCCGACAATCATTATTCGGGTGCCTACGACAGCGAGGCCGCGGGCTGGCGACACCTGGTCGACCAGATCTACCGGCCGCAGGCCCGGGAGCTGTCCCACTATCTGCGGAGTCGGGGCTGGCTGGAGACGCCTCCGCCCCCGGCCCCGTCCACAGGAAACTCCATTGTGATTACCCGATCGGCCGGTGTGGTCGTGCAACAGGATGTCCGCGACGCCGCCCAGACCGCCCACGTCGCAGTCTCCGGCGCGGATGTCGCGCAAAAACTCGACACGGTCGTCGAGCTTCTGCGCCCCTTGCTGGAACCTTCGGTCCGGACGGAACTGGACGCCGAAGCGGCCACGATCCGGGCCCAGCTGCAGAAGCCCAGGCCCAACGCCGTCATCCTGCGAGAATGCGGAGCAACCCTTCGGTCCCTCGTCGAAAGCGTCGCGGCCAATGCCCTGACGCCGCCGGCCCTCGTCACGGCCGCCAGTCTTCTCTGGTCCGCCCTTGGCCAGGGGTGACCCTTCGCCGCTCGCCGATCTGGGCGTCCTGGCCGCCGCCGCGCCGCTGCGGCTGTGCTGGCCCAGCGCCCGGTCACCCGTGGACTGGCTTGAGTTCGACCACGCGGCGGACTGGGCGAGGTTCGTCGAACGGCTGCGGCCGCCGCCGGGTCTCCCCGAGGCGGTCGAGCGGAAGTTCCTGCGAGCCCAGGGCCTCTACCGGCTCGGATGGATCGATCGCGACCTAATCAAGGCGGGCGAACTCGCGGCTCTGATCGCACTTGAGCTCGCGGTGCGGGATCGGTACGGCCGTCTTACCGGAAGGAAGAAACCAGCCTTCGCGGACCTGCTAACCTATATGGTCGATGGCGACGGACTGACGGATGCGGCCCTGCCGGTCGTCGCGCGCTGCGGCGGCTCCGTGGTCGGTCAGGTCACCGGCGACATCAGTCCCCGCCTTTCGGATATTCGAAACGGCATGGCCCACGGCGACCCGTTCGAGGGCCCGCCGATAGGCGGCCTGCTGGAAGTCGTCCGCGACCTCATCGCCTATGCCTATCGCGACTATCTGGCGGAACGGGCGAGCGCCGCCCTCCCCGGGAGCGCCCCAGACAGGAGTCTCCCGACGTGAGCGACCGTCTCGTCTATCTCGGGCCGGACCTGCCCGGCATCCCCGAGGATCTGATGCTGGCCCGGGACCAGGGCAAGGTCCTGTTCCTGACCGGCGCCGGGGTGTCGACGCCGGCGCCGTCGAGCCTGCCGGATTTCCGTGGCTTGGTGGTCGACATCTACGCCCGACTGGACGGCGTTCTTGCGGACGCCATGCGGGCGTTCGCGGACGCCTCGCGGACGGCGGCCGGCGCGGCGATCGACTGGCGGCCCTTCGCTACGCCCCTGACACCCGGCCAGGCGACGGAGCTGAAGCTCTTCGCCCGCGGCGAATACGATGTGGTGCTCGGCATGCTCGAACAGAGGATCGCCGGCGGAATGCGGACGACGGCCCAGGAGGTTCTGGACGCCGCCCATGCGCCCAATACCCTGCACCGCTCCCTGAATATCCTGGCGCGACGGTTCGGGGATCCGCTGCTCGTCACGACCAATTTCGACGAACTGCATGAACGCGCGGCCGGGCGAACGCGGCCGCGCGCCTTCGATCTCGGGGGGTTGCCCCGCCCCAGCCGCCAGGCCGATTTCCACGGCGTGATTCATCTTCACGGCCGCCTGGGGTCGGACATCGCCCTGACCGATCAGGACCTCGGCGACCTCTATCTGCGGCGCCGTATCGCCTCCGACTTCATCTACGACGCCATCCGCATCTTCCGGCTCGTGATCATCGGCTACAGTCTGAACGACGCCCCGTTCCGCTATCTGCTCAACGCCGTCGCCGGGGACACCCGCCACTTCGGCGACCTGAAGGACCGCTACGCCTTCATTCCGCGCACGGGCGACGACCCGACCCTGGCGCTCGAATGGGCGGCGCGGTCCATCACCCCCATCTCCTACGACAGCGCCGACGGCCACCGCGCGCTTCAGCGCCTACTGGCGGCTTGGGCCGACAGCGTGCCCACCGACAAGGACCTCTGGGCCCGACGAAGGCTGCGCGCCATGTGCCGGAGCGCCCATGACGAGGCGAGCGAGGCGGATCGGTCGGTCTTCGGCTATGTGCTGCGGCGATCGGGCCGCGATCACCGCGCCGCGCTGGTCAGCTACATCGGCGGCGAACTTCGCGCGGGTCCCGACTGGCTGACGGCGGCCAACGCCGTCGTGCGCGAGCTGGAGGACGGGCGTTGAGCGGCCGGATTCTGCGCCGGCGCGTGCTCGATCGCCGCGAACAGGAGATTGTGATTAACACCCGCCGGTTCCTGGACCGGCGGATGGCCGATCCCGCGGTCCTCGTCTGGGCGGCCGGGCTCGGCCCGGACCTGCTGGCCGAACGCCGGGCCGTGCGCGAAAGCCTGGAGCTTCCTCGCCACGACATCCCCGAGCCTGTCCGCTCCGCCTGGCGGTGCGTCGTCGAGGCCTGGAGCAACGACACGGTCGACGGCGACCTGCGGGCGATCCAAATTCGCGAAGACGTCGCACGCGGGCTCGATCCCCGCTATCTCGTCGCCGAGATCGTTCGGATCGTCCATCCGCGCTTGTCGGTGGAGCTTTACGGACAATGGTCGCCTCGACCGAAGCCGGCGCGCGACGTCTCCGATCTCCTGCATTTTCGTCTGAGCGGCCAGGGCCGGGTTCGTCTGGCGGAGGTGGGTCTGGCCGCCTGCCGCGACCCCGCCGTGATCGGCGAACTCGTCGATCGCCTGGAGGCCGCCCTGGTCGACGCCCTGTCCTGGGCGACCCGGCTGGGATCCGGATCCATCTGGGCGGCCAACTATGTCGCGCGGGTCTATCCGCCGCCCGCCCCGGCACCGGGCGACGATGGAGCGCGCGACGGAGTCGGCGACGGCCAGGAGGACGAGGATCCCGACCGCTACAGGAGCGGCTATGCGCCGATTGCCCGCCTGTTCAGCGAGGCCCTGGACCGGCTGGCCGATATCGCGCCGGAGGCGGCGGCGGCCCGCGCCGCCCGGCTGCGCGCGCTGGACTGGCCCCTGACCCAGCGTCTCTGGGCGGCGGCGGCCCGGCACCCGGACATCGTTGCGCCCGACGCGATCGGCCCCTGGCTGGCAGCCCTGCCGGACGAGCGGTTCTGGGACGAGGACCGTTTCCCGGAGGTGCTGGAGATGCGCGCCGCGCGGTTCGCCGATCTGGACGCGCCGTCCCGGGCCGGACTCGAGACGAGGATCCGCCGCGGTCCACCCGCCGCTCTCTACCGACGCAGCCTGGACGCAAACGTCCGCCACAGGGTGCGCACCGAAGACGCCGTGCGCGAACTGTTGCGTCTGGCCAGCACGGGCGGCGAGCTCGCCGCGGCCTCCCGCCGGTGGCTGGAGGCACGTCCGGAAGCCGTTCGGGCCGTCGGCGAGGTGACGCGCCTGTCGCGCCTCTACGAGACGCTCAGATATGTCCCCAGCGAACCGACGCCGGCCTATGCCCTCGCGGACGGCCGCCCAGTCCTTGACCAGCTTCAGGTCGATCTTCGGGGCCGACTCTATACCGACAGCCGGGTGGCCTATGATTTCGTCGAGGCCAACGCGGACGCAATGCTCGCCCTCCTGATCGCCCAGTCCGATCATGATGCCTTCCCGCGGGTCTGGGCCGCCCTCGCCGCGGCCGACCGCGACGCCCGCGCCCAGGCGGACGGAGCGGGCGCGGCGACGTCGCGCCAGGAGAGTCTTCTCGCCGCCCTCGCGGGCCTGTCGACCCCGGCCCTTGCGGAAGCGGCCGACGGCGTCGCCGGCTGGCTCGACGCGACGCGAGGCGTGTTCGGCCGGGACGCGCGCTACCGCGACATCTGGCTGAGGACCTGGCCGGCGGCGGCGGCCCTGACCAATCTCCGCGCCGCGGAAAAGGAGACGGAGACCGACGAGCCGCCGGAAGAGCGTCTGGCGGCCAACGCGCTGAACTCTTCGGCCGGCCGGATGATGGCCGCCTTCATGACCCTGCTCCCGAACCTCGCCGAAGTTCCCGAGCCCTTCGGGGATCCGACCCTCCTCGCCATGCGCGAGGCGATCGTATCCGTGCGGGGCGAGGCGCGGCGTCAGGCCCTCTACCGCCTTCTGCTCGATCTGCCCTATTTGCGGCGAGCCGACCCGGCCTGGACGGATCTCGCGCTCCTCGCCCCCCTGCGCGGGGGACCGGACCAGGATCCGAGCCTGTGGGACGCTATCGCTAGGATCGGCCTGCTCGGCCCCGAGACCCTGGCGGTCATCGGGGCGGACATGGCGGCCATGGCCCAGTCCGGCCCTCTTTCGCCGGACGTGCGCGCCGGCCTAGCCGAACGCATCCTGCTCTCGGCGGCAATAGCCCTGGAGGATGACCAGCCCCCGTCCTTCGCTCAAGCCGAGGTCGAACAGATGTTGCGTCTGGGCGGCGACCGGGTCCGGGCGCGCGGGGCCGCCAGCCTGGCGCGCTGGCTGGCGGGCCGTCCCGACCGCGCCACGACCTACAGGGCCGCCGTCGCCCCCCTCATCCGGGAGTGGTGGCCCCGGGATCGCCTGACGCGATCCGCCGAACTGTCCGACGCTCTCGCCCCGCTTCCGGCCGCCGCCGGAGAGGCCTTTTCGGAGGCGGTGGCGGATATCGCCCACCTCCTGACGCCCTTCAGCGCCTGGTCCCTGTTCGAATACCGGCTCTGGGACCGGATGGATGACGAGGGCCGGATTCTCGCCATACCGCCCACGCCCGAGGCCTTCGCTGCCCTCCTCCAGCTGCTCGACCTGACCGTCGGACAGGACGAGGAGGCCGTGGTCCCGCACGATCTCGAACTGGCCCTGTCGGCGATCTCGGAACGGAGCCCTGCGCTGGCCTCAACACGCCCCTATCAGCGTCTGGCCAGCCTTGTCCGCCGCTAGGCCGCGTCTCAGTCGTCCTCGGCCCCGTCGATCTCGATGAGGTCGTCCACGTCCTCCCTGGACTTATAGGCGGCCCTCATCTCGTCCATCAGGGGAAACGGGAGTCTGGCGGTCAGGGTCTCGAGATCGACAAGCTCCGACACCTCAACCGCCTGCAGCGTCTTGTCCCACCGCCGGGTCTCGGTGACGGCGCCGCGCAGGTTTCCGGCGCGAAGGGTGACGGTGATCTCCACCACGCCTTCGGTCGGAGTCGGGACAAGGACGCCGCGATACTCATAGGTATCGCGGCTGCGGAAGTCCTCGCAGGTCGCGGCGAAGGCGGGGCTCCGCTCGGCGGGCTGGACGGGATCGAACGCGTGGCGGCCGACTTGGGACCCGATCCCGCGCCAGAGACCGGGTGCGACACCGAAGGGCGATCTCAGCTTGGGCGCGGGAGGGCCGTTCGGCGAGACGAAGATGAGGCGGTCGTTCAGCCATCCGTCGCTCGTGGCGATTTCGACCGTCAGATGTTCGGCCCGGATCAAACCGATGTTGGCGACCGTGACCACGAGCCGCCGCTGGTTGAAGAGCAGGCCCATCCGGTTGTGGAAATCGGCGGCGAAGGCCGGCAGGGCCGTGTCGTGGTAGGCGTCGAACCGATCGTCGTAAGTATGGTCGTGGTCTAGGCTGCGGATGCCGAGCACGCCGTCGCCGCGCTGGGACAGTGGGCGGGTGCGGGCCTGGAGCTTCCTGGTGAAGTCGCCGCGCGCCGTATCGTCCAGAGGGGCGACGCTCCAGAGCGAGAGCGAGTCGTCGGGACTGAGGCTGATGGAGATCTCGAAGGCGGGTTCGTCCCGCCGCAGATCCTGCACCTGCTGCTTGAGCCTCTGGATTTCCTTGTCCTTCGGCCCGGGCTCGATCGGGCGCAGCCAGTCGTCGGAGGCGCGGTGCACCGCCAGGCCATGGGCCCTGGCAAGGGCCAAGGGCTTGAGATCGTGGCTGACCAAGAGCCGCGCTCCGGGCGTCGTCGCGTTCAGCGCCTCGAGCACCACCCGAGTGTCGCCGTCATCGGGGTCCGCATCGGGCCAGGCGTCCCAGTCGATCCGCCCGTGCGCTGCGAACCCGAGTTCGACCCGCGGCGTGGCCTCGCGCACGACCACGGCCGCGCCTTCGGTTACGGCCGGCGTCAGGAGACGGTTGAAGGCACGGGCATGGGTGCCGAGCCGTCCGTCGCGCTTCTTGCCGTCGATTTCCTCGACGACCCGGGCGGTAACCCAGGCCCGGATCGGGCCCTCGGGGGACAGGTCCGGCCAAGGCAGATCCGCGAGCGCCCGCCCTTCCAGGATGATGTTGGAATCGAGACAGACGTCGATCCCGTCCGGCGGCGTCGACGCCATGGTGGCTCCCTGACCGGCGTAATCGCCGTTCGACGAATGTGGCGACCGGTCCGACGCCGGTCAACATCCTGACGCGCCGACACCAGCTACGCAGGCCAACTCCGATCAGCCGCTCTTGCCGAACCGCTGCGGCGGCGCCGGGTTGTGATAGACGCCGCAGTCCCTGAGTGAGGGACAGGGTCTCCCCCGGTTTGCCTCGCCATAACCGGCTGTTCCACGCCGCCTTTCGACTCTTCAGTTAGCGTTAGACTGACATCACGCTCTCAGTTCATGACCCGGCTTAAACGCGAGTCCTCACTCGCGAGCTAACAGATGGTCGCTTAGCGGACCTTGTTAACTTCTGCTATGAGTCAGGTCCGGTCATTCTAGATTCGCGCCATCCTCGCCGCCAACTGCACCGTCATCCTTCAGCAGTTTGAACTGGATGCGAAGGCCTGCCGCCTTGGTGGCCTCAAACACATCCTCTGCATATAGGACGCCGTCTTCGGGAAGCGTGATGGCTAAGAGTTCGCGAATGGATTGGTCAGCTTCTTTTGGATCATCATCGTAGCGGTCAAGGATCGCGTTGAGTTGCTCCGCAAGCGCTTCCTGGCTGTCTGGCTCGGACGATGTGATCATTGATTTCTCGCTCAAGCTGCAGTTTGTAAGGCCAGACGATCATGTGTCGGGTGATCTTCGCCGAAATGATGCAAGAGTGCCGTCACGACCACGTTCGTCGCGGTGAGGCAGCGGCGCTCTAACGCTTCCCGGAATTGATCGCTAAAGGTTGGCTCTAGCCATAAAGTCACCGGCGTAGCGCTCGTTGGTGGTGCACGTAGGAACGGCTCTCCTGGAAGACGTTCAATCAGATAGACTTGAAGCACTTCCTGGTAGAGATCATTCACCCGGCAACCCCGATCAATCGCCAGCTTGCGCATTCTCGTGTGCATCTCGCGCGGCAAGCGAACGCTGAGGGCTACCCTGCCCTCTTCGACATAGGTTGGTCTTTGAGCATTGGGGGCCATAGCGGAATCAGACATCTCGCTGGCGCTTTGATCAAGCCTTTTCGTATCCGGAGTCTAGGATGAGCCGCCCAGTAACGCCAACCTTGGCTCGATCGCGGCGCTCACAATCGACCTCAGCGAGGAAGACCAGCCTTTCGATACCCGACACACCTCCTCCATCTGAGTACGTGTCATAGCGCCTGAAGCGGCCAACCAGGCCGGGCCACGGTGCTCTCGTGCAGCGCCCGGTGGAGCCCACCAAATGGCCTCCCCAAGATCAGCGGTTGCGCAGGGTCGAAGAAGAAGGCGGGCACAAGCTGTCATCGCCCTCACACGAAGCCAACTTGGTGCTCTGCGAATGAAGCTTTCATCCCATCGGTCGATCCCCTTGCCGTAGACGTCGGGCATTCTGGCGCCGAGCAAAGCCCACGCAGGCGACGGACCGCGGCCCGCTCCGTCGCGTCTCACCAGCAACACCTGCGCAGCGAGAAAGATCGCTGCAGCCTTGAAACTCGAAGGATCTTGCTCCAGCCACAGAGGACCGGGGGATCGGTCAGAAACAACGCGGCGTATGGCGCGTTCGAAGGCCAAGGCCACCGGCGGCGCAGCCGACGCCGGTCTCGCTGCGCGGATTCGTCCATCGAGCCATCTCCGGTCATAGAGCCTGCGATGGGGGGTGATCGCGTCTTCGCTTTCCACGCTGTCGAGCAAACAACGATGCTCGCCGCAGGCCAGCCGCCAAAACCCGGCATTCCGTGCCCTGAGCACCACATGACCATAAACCTCCAAATCACGTCGTGCGCATAGGGGGCAAAAGGCATGGCATCCGGGAAACGCAGCTCCGTCAGATCGGGCGAAATCGGCGCGGGTTGTCCCAGGATAGCGTCTATCTAAAGTCATGGCTCGAAGTCGATCGATCGGCTGTGCGCTCCCCTCAGCTAGTAGCTTGAGCACTTCAATCGGCGGCGACCAATCGACGTCGATACGACCAACTAGACCTGATCCACACGTTTCTTGGCCCCAGGCGATCCGCTGAACCCACGACCCTAATGTTTCGTCGTCCACAGGAGAGGGCGCATAGCTGTAGCCGACTCGCCGCTGCCTACGCGCCATTGGATACACCCTCGCTCGATCTTGTTTGCATAGCGGACGGCAAGCTTAGCGACGGCGTTGGCGGCGTCTGACGATCGGACGCCCAATCGTAATCACAGGTGGCAAGCTGACGTCGGCTATGATGTCGGCCGCCGTTATCCTCTCCGCACCCGACTGGATGGCGCGCTTCGCCGCCCGGTTCAGTATCTTGACGACCGTATCGGTGATCCCCTCGCTCATCTCGTGGACACATTCCACCAAACTAAGATCGACGATGGTTTCGTGGCGCAGAGGTAGTGTCCGAAGGTATGCTTTGATGAAACCCGCGAATTCGGCGTCCGCCTTCCAAGGGACCAACTTCAGGTGCTCGAAACGCCGCTTGAGCTGGATGTCGCCGTCAATGAGGTCAGCCGCCTGATCGGTTCCAGTGTAGATAATCGGAACTTTCGTTTGATTGGAAAGCCATCGCGTGAGCCCGTAGAAATACAGGACATGCTCTCGACCCCACCCATGAAGCTGACCAACTTCTTCGCAAATGATGAGTCTTGTTCGCGCTCTGTCGATCAATCTCAGTAGCAGGGCGTATATGTCGGCACTGTGCCTCGGCAGTGGCATTAAATAGCCTAGCCCTTCAGCAATGGCCTTAGCGAACCAGCGCCGACTGGGCTCCGGCGGGTATTCCAGCAAAAGAATAGGCACTCTCAGTTCACCGCTAGCTCTAGACCGGCGCGGTGGGTGGCGATCAACCAGTGATGAAATGGCATGGGTTTTCCCGATGCCTGATGGCCCAATCAGAAGGCCGTTTGGCGGGCGCTGAATCTGAGCATGAGCGTAGAGTTCCTCCCCATACTGCTGCACCTGCCTCAAAGCCGGGGTTTCAATCAACTTGTCGCGGCCAATGAAAGCAAACCTTGCGGCTTCCGAGCCGTCCAAGACCTTGCGTGCGCCGGGGATCAAATGGGCGAAAGGGTCCACGTCGACTGAGTTCATTTCAGCCTCGTTGGAAAATCAGGAATTTGGAAGCCCAGTAACGTCTCATCAGCACGTGCTTCCGGTGGCGGCTCGCTGGAGGGCAGCTCGGCCGCGACATCGACAGACTCTTTCGGATGAAAATCCGACAGATCCAGGGGCGGCGACAATTCTTCGAGGTGTGATCCAGCTGCTCCGCGATCGTAGTCTTCCCCCAGAAAGAGAAGATACGGGGGAGCATTAGCTCTCTTCGCTTCTCGAATTTGCGCCAGAAGCAACGAATCTTTGGCTTCTTCAGCCGTTCGACGGCGCTCCTTATTGTAGATCCGCAGCTCATACAGATCTTTAGGTGCGTGCCGGTTGGTTGCTCTCGGGATGGTCAGGTATGGTCCATCCTCGATCGAGACATAGATCTCGCTCACATCGCGGGGGTTCCAATGGAATCGAACCTGTCGGCGGCCTTCGTAGATCGGCTTGGCGAGGTCTCCCGATCGAAACCAGCAATTTTCGAACTTGATGCCTCTCGTTTGAAGTTTTGAAATTCTGTGCGGCAGGAATTCAATGAATGTCCTGCGTTGATCCATGGCCTCCAATCGCCGGGTCGGATGGGTGCTTTGATATTGCCTCCATTTGTGAATTCGAGGGGGTTCCGAACCACCATATGTCTCGTTGTTGAACTCCATGAGCGCCAGCAATAACCGACGCTGCGCCTCCTCGAAGGGAAGTTCGGCATCCTTTTCTCCGCCGTGGCTTTTCAACATTTGCGCGTTGCTGAGCGTAGTGCCCGGCCACTCGTGAATATCAGAGTTCAGGGTTCTGAAAGCTCGCTCATGCGGAGATCGCGCTTCAGGCAATCCAGGCAGCCCGATCTGCAGATCGATGCCGTATCGATTACAGGACCATTTGAAGCTGTCGTTATCGAACTCTCCGGCACCATCGACCATTACGCATTCTGGAAGGCCACTACATTCCCATTCTCCAGGCACCCGATAGGTACGTAACAAGTCCGTTTTGTTCGTCACGATCATCGCCATGGCCATAGCCACGGTTTCTCGTCCGGGCGGAAATCTGGAAAGAAAGCCGGCGAGCATCACGCCCGTGAACAGGTCTGTAGCCGTCGTCAGTGTGGGCCGAACTTTCTCTTCAGGTCGCTCGATGCTCAGCACTTTCACGTCGGCTGGGGTGTGATCGATGATTACAAACTGAAGGGGCCTTTCAGCCTCCAGAGCACCTTTCTGGAGCATATGCAGGCGACGCCCCGCCCGACCGTGACGTTGCGAGGCGAAGTGCGCCGGATCACGTTTGTAAATGTCTAGAATTGCACGCCGTATGGTCGATTCTGATGGTTGCTCCGCTACCGGCGCTCCGATGATCTCGAAGTGAGACGCGAGATCGGCGCTCAGCTTCCGGTCATTTCGCTTTTTGCTTGCTCGTTCGTACGTCCAAGCCTCGATGATCCTCATCAATCGTGTCGAGATCCGAGTGCCAGGCTTCGGGCCTGTTTTCCCGGGCTTCCAGGCTTCGAATGTGTCGAAGACCTTCGCTCGCCTGATGTCGCCTTGATGGGTTTTCAAGGAGACATTCAAGGTCTGCTTCAGAACGCTTTCGGGCAGCGCGTAGCCACCGAATTCGCCAGCCGCTATCCGACGTGCAACGACAAATCGTCGTCTAAGCCGTTCTTCATAGGCGCTGGATGCGGAAGGCATGATTGGCGACTCCTATCGCCAATTAACAAACGCCTTTAGGCATGCCCGCGCTAGCAATGACCGATACCACAATTGCTACTTCAGGCCTGACGGTAGTAATTGTGAGCCAAATGATCCGTCCGAAATTCAGAAATTTCACAATTTCCTCATGGCGCGGGAAGCGAAGGGGATGACAATCAATCGCGACAAAGGCGGGAATCAATCATGGCCAGCTACATGTCGCTTGATTCTCCGTTGCCTGAGAGCCGCAGCATGAAGTCGTATGGCCTAAGCCAGCGCCCTTGTGATCATTCACTGGAAAATCCGGCGGAGGCAGTCCCCCAAGCGCTCAAGGTGGAGAACAATCGGTTTGATGAATCGGTGTCCGTGTTCATCCTTTTCCCCACGCCAGCCGCTGTCAACTTGACGCTTAAGGACGCTGGTCTTTACTGTTTCCCTGTTTCAACAGCGGGCCGTGCACCCTTTCCGCGCGCGTTGCGTTAGGGACGCAACAGGACGGGGGGCGTGTTGAAGACACTGGCCAAAACGATTGACCTGGTCGCGGCCTTCGACGCCTCGCCTAACCCCTATATGCTGCTGGACCGCGACCTGCGATTTGCAGGAATGAACCAAGCCTATCTGGACGTTACGCTCCGCAGGCGGGAGGAACTGATCGGCGTGCATGTGATGGATGTATTCGGCGCCGCGCCCCAAGGGCCAAGCCGCGACGCCAGCCAACGGCTTGAAACATCCTTCAAGAAAGTACTGGAAACGGGCGAAGCCGATCATCTGGCGTTGCTGCATTATCCGATCCGCACGCGGAGCCCCCACGGCGAAGCCGTGTTCGATGATCGCTACTGGAGTTGCACCCACACGCCGATCAAGAATGATCACGACGAGGTCACCCATATACTGCAGCACACCAGCGACGTCACCGAGCTGGTCAAGGCTCGGACATCAGATGAGGCCCCCCGCGACGCCCTGGAACAGATGCTGGGCGGTGGCGTCTTTCGTCGGGCGATGGAGGTAGAGGCGGACAATCAAAGGCTGGAGGCCGAGCGGCGCCAGCTCTCGGATGTTCTGTTGAACGCGCCGGGCTTTGTTGCGGTTCTGAACGGACCGGATCACGTCATCCAGTTCTGCAATGAGGCCTGCTATCGCCTTGTCAATCATAGAGACATTCTGGGCCAGACGGTCAAACAGGCCCTGCCCGAGCTGGGCGAACAGGGCCATCTCGACTTTCTCAACGACGTCTATGAGACCGGGGAACCGGTCATGGGCAGGCAGCGGGCGTTCAGCCTGCAGCATTCACCGGACGGTCCGGCGGACAATCGCTACATCGACTTCGCCTATCAGCCCATCCGGGACGAGAATGCGCGCGTGATCGGCGTCTTTGTTCAGGGGCATGACGTGACGGATGTCGTCATGGCCGCCGAACGGCAGAAGCTGATGATCGACGAGCTCAATCATCGCGTAAAGAACACCCTGGCCACCGTTCAATCCATCGCCATGCAGACGGCCCGCACCCACCAGGACCCCCGCTCGTTCGCCGAGGCCTTCGAAGCGCGGCTTATGGCCCTGTCCCACACCCACGATCTTCTCACGAAGAGCCACTGGGAGGGCGCCGATCTGCGCTCGGTGCTGGAACATGAGACGCGCGCGCACGGGGCAGGACGGCTGAGTCTGAACGGGCCGCTTGTCGCTCTTTCGCCAGCCAGAGCCCTGTCGCTGGGCATGATTTTCCATGAGCTGGCCACCAATGCCGCCAAATACGGCGCCCTGGCGCATGGCGATGGGCGGGTGACGGTCGACTGGCGCGTGATCAATCATTCTTCCCCCCAGTTGGAGATCATCTGGAGTGAAACCGCCGGTCAGACCGTGCAGAAACCAGAGCGGCGCGGTTTCGGCACTCGCTTGATCGAGCGCAATGTTCGGCATGACCTGCGCGGCGCTGTTGATATGAGTTACACAGGCCACGGCCTGAGCGCCCGATTCACCCTGCCGCTGGAGACAGACGCCTGATGACCGATATCTTTTCCGGTAGACGCGTGCTGATCGTGGAGGACGAGTCCCTGGTGGCCATGCTGCTTGAGACCATTCTGGCCGACCTTGGTTGCGATGTGGTCGGGCCGGAATCCAACATCGAGGACGGACTGAACGTCGCGTCAGGGACCTCTCCGCTCGATGCCGCCCTGCTGGACGTCAATGTCGCGGGGCAGGAGATATTTCCGGTCGCTGAGGCGTTGAAGGCCAGGGGCGTGCCGTTCGTGTTCTCGACCGGATATGGTGAGGCGGGCCTGCCGGAACACTGGCGCGGCAACCCCACGGTGCAGAAGCCCTTCACCGAAGGCGCCATCCGCGACGCCCTGATGACCGCCCTGAACATGCAGAGGGCCTGAGCGCCTTATCCTGACGCTCGCTTACGACGGATGCAGCGCTGACCATGCCGACAGACGGGCCAGCGCATCCGCCTCTATGTCGGCATAGAAGGGGTTGTAGGGCGGGATCTTGCGCTGTTCGGCCCAGGCGCCAGTCGGTCGGAAGGACTCTGAGCTCAGCCGTGATCGCCACAGGACGCCGTCGCGGCACTCTGCCGCTACGATACGGCGTTGCAGGGCGGGACGTACGCCCCACTCCAGATTGGTGGCGTTGGTGGCGCCGCGGCTTTCGCGCATTTCAGAGCGCGGGGCGCCTGCCGATCCCGTGACCGGATTGACGCAGGCCGAGGCCAGGCCGTCGAACGTCACCAGAGCCCCCCGGTCGTCCCACGTCAGGGCGCGACGCAGCGCGCGTCGAGCCTCGCTTTCATTGTTCTCCTCGAGCGAGCGCCAGGTCACGACACAGCCAGCCTGCTCGCGGCTGCTGCACAGGGGAATGGCGGTGAAACGAGGTGTCGGAGCCAGGTGCTCCATCAGATAGGCGG
Organism: Brevundimonas sp. S1H14; assembly: GCF_047716865.1. Classification (NCBI taxonomy): domain Bacteria; kingdom Pseudomonadati; phylum Pseudomonadota; class Alphaproteobacteria; order Caulobacterales; family Caulobacteraceae; genus Brevundimonas; species Brevundimonas sp. S1H14. Next base: position 1,810,514 of record NZ_CP136679.1, read on the forward strand.
CGGCCAGACGCGACCGCAGGGCGGGATCGGGCGCGATCCGTTCATGCAGCAGGCGGTCGGCCAGTTCGGCCCCCTGCTCTACCCCGGCCAGGATGATGGGGCCGTCGGGGTGACGCTTCAGCCAGGCGTCAAATGCAACGGATATGTCCTGATAGGCGAAGGCGCGCGCCTCTCGGGCGTCTTCACGCAGGGTCAGGCGGGTGTAGAGGCTGGCTTGGCGATACAGGGGCGCGCTGACGTCTCCAGCCAGGGCCAGAGGCCCGGCGTAGTTGGGCAGGACCGCGCCGCGCAGCCCGGCCAGGGCGCGGGCGTCGTCAATGGCCCCGTTCCACTCCTTGCCGCCGTTATAGGTGGTGGAATGGACGAAGAAGACGTGGGCGGGCCCGGCCGCCGGCGTGCGGGCGTCCAGCAGGGCCCAGGCGTCAGCCTGCGCATAGTCGGGCTTGGCCGGCGGCTGATAGGTCTGGAACGGCACCTGAGGGTCGAGACCGGAACGCAGGATATCGCCGCGCCAGACGGCGACCGCCGCCGTCAGAATGAAGACGAGCGCAAAACCCGCGTAGCCGACCCACTGGCGCGCAGTCAGCCGGGGCAGCATCAGCGGTACGGGTCCGACTGGGCCAGGAAGTCCTGGACGTAGCGGCGGACGCCTTCCTCCAGCGGGGTCGACTGGCCGCCGTAGCCGAGGGCGCGGATGCGATCCATGCGGGCCTCGGTGAAGTACTGATAGCGGTCGCGGATCGTCTCCGGCATGTCCACATAGGCGATGGAGGCTTCCTTGCCCGCCGCCGCGAAAGTGGCCCGCGCCAGATCGGCAAAGGAACGCGCCTGACCCGATCCGGCGTTGAACACGCCCGAGATATCTTCGCGCTCCAGCAGCCACAGGATGATGTTCACCACGTCGTCGACGAAGACGAAGTCGCGCAACTGGCCGCCGTCGGGGTAGTTGGGGTTGTGCGAGCGGAACAGGCTGACCGTCTCGCCCGCCTGCACCTTGGGCCAGATCTGGGCGACGACCGACTTCATGCCGCCCTTGTGGCCCTCGTTCGGACCATAGACGTTGAAGAACTTCAGCCCGGCCCACTGGGGCGGCGCCTCGCCCCGATCCGCCTGACGCACGGCGTATTGGTCGAACAGGTATTTTGAATAGCCGTAGGCGTTTAGCGGACGCAGCGCATTCAGGCTCTCAGGATCGTCGCGATCCTCAAAGCCCGCCTCGCCGTCGCCGTAGGTGGCGGCCGAGGAGGCGTAGATCATCCGCACGTTACGCACAGCGCACCAGTCCCAGATGTCGCGCGACAGGCTGAAGTTGGTCCGCAGGATCAGGTCAGCGTCCGGCTCGGTCGTCGAGGAGATGGCGCCCATGTGGATCACCGCCTCGATACGGTCAGCGTGACGCTCCAGTTGGTCGAACAGCTCTTCGGGCGCCCACAGGTCGGCGATGGGGTGTTTGGCGATGTTCTTCCATTTGGCGAGATCGGCCGTCTCCAGCCGGTCGCAGACGACCACGTCCCAGGCGCCGCTCTCGCACAGGCGGGCGACGATGTTGGAGCCGATGAAGCCCGCGCCGCCCGTGACGACGATCATTCGCGGGGTCATTTTTGTTCCCCTACCGCTTCGCTGCTTGAGGGGCTCATGCCTTCTCTCCAGTCATCTTCTCGATGGTCTTCGTGGTGGAATATCCGTCGGCGAACTCAGCCAGACGAACCTCGCCGCCCCAGCTCTCGACCTCGGTGGCGCCGACCACCTTGTCCTTGGTGTAGTCCGAGCCCTTGATGAGGATGTCCGGCTTCAGACGCTCGATCAGGGCGATGGGGGTCGGATCGTCGAAGGCGGTGACGCGATCCACGCTGGCCAAGCCGCCGATGACGGCGGCGCGGCTGTCCAGATCGTTGACGGGGCGGCCCTCGCCCTTCAGGCGGCGCACCGAGGCGTCGGTGTTCAGCGCCACCACCAGCCGGTCGCACCAGCTGCGCGCCTGGGCCAGATAGGCGACGTGGCCGCGGTGTAGGATATCGAAGCAGCCGTTGGTGAAGCCGACCTTCAGGCCCTGACGCTTCCACGCCTCGACCTGATCGGCCAGTTCGTCCAGCGGCGTGACCTTGGACTGGGCCAGCGCTGCGTGCTGGCTCATCTCGGCCTCGATCAGTTCGGCCGGGGTGACGACGGCGGTGCCGCTCTTGCCCACCACCACGCCCGAGGCGAGGATGGCGAACTGCACCGCCTGCTCCAGCGTCGCGCCCGCGCCCAGCGCGAGGCCTAGCGCGGCGAGGCAGGTGTCCCCAGCGCCCGAGACGTCGAACACTTCACGCGCCCGACCGGGGAAGTGAGTGACCCCGCCGCCCCGTTTCGCCAGCGTCATGCCTTTGCCCGCGCGGGTGACGATGACGGCCTTGGCCGTGGTGGCGTCCAGCAGGGCGGCCAGGGCGGCCTCGACCTGTTCGTCGGTCTCGGTCGGCAGGCCGGTGGCGCCCGCCAGTTCGCTGGCGTTCGGCTTGATGACGTCGACCGCGCCGTAGCGGGCGAAGTCGCGGCCTTTGGGATCGACGATGACCGGCGCGCCGTATTCGGCCCCGGCCCACAACGCCGCCTGAACGGCGCCGTCGTCCACCACGCCCTTGGCGTAGTCGGACAGCAGGATGGCGCCCGCGCCGTGGAACACGGCCTTGTCAGCATAGCTGGAATGGAAGGCGGCCTCGTCGTCCAGACGCAGCAACTGCTGGCCGGCGGCGACGAAGCGCGTCTTGACGATGGTGGCGGCGCCTCCGGGGCGGATCAGGGCATCCTCGATCCGGTCCTCGGCCGCGATCAGATCGGCCAACTCGGCGCCCGCCGCGTCATCGCCCGCCACGGCGCCCAGACGGGCCTGACCGCCCAGAGCCGCGACGTTGCGGGCGACATTGCCTACGCCGCCGGGCATGGCCACGGTGCGGCGCGCGCGCAGGACAGGGATCGGCGCCTCGGGCGAGATGCGGCTGACCTCGCCATAGACATAGCGATCCAGCATCAGATCGCCGACGCAGGCGACCTTCAGGTCGCGCACGCGCTCCAGCAGGGACTGCAGGGCGCCGAGATCAAGAGAACGTTCAGCCATGACGCCGAACTAGCGGATTCACGCCGTCTTCGCCATCGGCCCCTTGTGGCCGAGCTTGATGGCCAGGTCGTCGAAGGCGATCAGTTCGGCGGCCAGGGCCTCGAACTGGCTCAACGGCACCATGTTGGGGCCGTCCGAGGGGGCGTTGTCCGGGTCTTCGTGCGTCTCCATGAAGACGGCGTCGACGCCGACCGAGACGGCGGCGCGGGCCAGCACCGGCACGAACTCGCGCTGGCCGCCAGACGACGTCCCCTGCCCGCCCGGCTGCTGGACGCTGTGGGTCGCGTCGAAGACGACGGGGCAGCCGATCTCGCGCAGGATCGGCAGGGCGCGCATATCGCTGACCAGGGTGTTGTAGCCGAAGCTGGCGCCGCGCTCGCAGGCCATGACGTTCGGGTTGCCCGCGCCCGTGACCTTGGCGATGACGTTCTTCATGTCCCACGGGGCCAGGAACTGACCCTTCTTGATGTTGATCGCCTTGCCCGTGGCGGCGGCGGCCAGCAGCAGGTCGGTCTGGCGCGACAGGAAGGCGGGGATCTGCAGCACGTCCACAGCCTCGGCCACGCCCGCGCACTGAGCCTCGGAGTGGACGTCGGTCAGGGTCGGAAGGCCGGTGACTTCACGGATTTCGGCGAAGATCGGCAGGGCGTCCTTCAGGCCGATGCCGCGCGCTGCGCTGGCGCTGGTGCGGTTCGCCTTGTCAAAGCTGGTCTTGTAGATGATGCCGAGGTTCAGCCGCTCGCCGATCTCCTTCAGCGCATGGGCGGTCTCCAGCGCGTGCTGGCGGCTTTCCATCTGGCAAGGGCCGGCGATGAAGACGATGCGGGCGCCGCCGCCGATGACGACGGGTTTCTTGAGGCCTTCGGACAGGGTGATGACGGCGTTCGGAGAGGTCACGGCGGCGCTTTCGACTGATTTCAACGGCGGGTCGCGAGCCTGTGCCGCGACTTTGAGTCGGACAGGTGGCGTCGCGGATACGTTTGCGCAACTTATCGGGCGACTCAGAGCCTGACCATCGCTCCTGAAAGCATGATTGTTTGGGCGATCATGATAATCATGGCGCCATGAACACGCCCCTGATCTCGACCGAAGCCCTCGCCGCGCAGATGACCAAGCCGGACCTGCGCATCATCGACGCCAGCTGGTGGCTGGATGGACGGGACGCGCACGCGGATTTCGAGCGCGAGCGGCTGCCGAGGGCCGTTTTTTTCGATCTGGACGCGGTGTCGGATCGGGAAAGCCCCTATCCGCACATGCTGCCCTCGCCGGACGCCTTCGCGGAGGCGATGGGAGCGATGGGCGTGTCGGAGAGCGACGACATCGTGGTCTATGACGCCCAAGGGCTGTTCTCGGCGGCGCGGGTCTGGTGGACGCTGCGGACGATGGGCGCTCAGCGCGTGCGCGTGCTGGATGGCGGCCTGCCGAAATGGAAGGCCGAGGGGCGACCGCTGGAAGGCGGTGAGGCGGAAGGACCTGTTCCTGCGCGGTTTGAGGCGCAGTTCGACGCCGACGCCGTAGCGGATTTCGATCAGGTCGGCGCCGCGCTGGCCGAGGGCCTTCAGGTTGTCGATGCGCGCGGGGCGGCCCGCTTTCGGGGCGAGACGGCCGAACCGCGTCCCGGCGTGCGCGCTGGCCATATGCCGGGGGCGTTGAACCTGCCATTCGCCAATCTGCTGAATGCGGACGGGACGCTGAAACACGGTCAGGCGCTGGAAGACGCCTTTCGCGCGGGGGGCGTCGATCTGAAGCGGCCTGTCATCACCAGCTGCGGCTCGGGCGTGACGGCGGCGATCCTGACGCTGGGGCTGGCCGTGCTGGGGCGGCCGTCGCGGCTCTATGACGGGTCGTGGGCCGAATGGGGCGCGCGGCCGGACGCGCCCCTCGCCGTCGGTTAGGCCGCGCCGGTCGCTAGCGGCGGCGCGTCCGGCTCGTCTTCGTCCTTTTCGCCGCGAGAAACGACCGTGGCGATGACCAGGTCGCCGGTGACGTTCAGCGACGTCCGGCACATATCCAGGAAGCGGTCGACGCCCAGGATCAGGCCGATGCCCTCCGGCGGCACGCCCACCATCGCCAGGATCATGGCGATCACCGGCAGACTGCCCGCCGGAACCCCTGCCGTGCCGACCCCGCCCAGAATACAGACCAGCATGACGATAACCTGCTGGCCCAGCGTCAGGTCGACGCCGAAGAACTGGGCCAGGAACAGCACCGTCACGCCTTCAAACAGGGCGGTGCCGTTCTGATTGGCGGTAGCGCCGACGGTCAGGACGAAGCGGGCGATCTTGCGCGGCAGGCCCAGCTCCTGCTCGGCGACGCGCAGCGACACCGGCAGACTGGCGTTCGAGGAGGCGGTGGAGAAGGACACCACCATCGCCTCACGGATGGAGCGGAAAAACTTCACCGGCGACATGCCGCCGATCAGCCAGACCACCAGCGGATAGACGACGAACATATGGATCGCCATCGCGCCCACGGCGACGGCCACGAAGGCGCCGAGCCGGATCAGCAGGTCCCAGCCGAACAGGGCTGCGAGGTTGAACATCAGGCACGCGATGGCGAAGGGGGCGATGCGGATGACGAGGTTGATGAGCTTCATCATCACCTCGAACAGGCCTTCGATCGTTTGTTGCAGACGGTCGGTGGCCGGGCTCTTGGCCATGACCAGGCCCACGCCGAAGAAGAGGGCGAAGACCATGACCGGCAGGATCTGATTCTCGGCCGCCGCCGTGAAGACGTTCGACGGGATCAGATCGAGGAAGAAGTCGCCCGCCTGAACCGAGGTCGGCGCATTGCCGATGATGGAGGCCGCTCCGGCGCGCCCCTGATCCAGAAGCTGCTGGGCCAGGAGCGGATCAACGCCATCGCCCGGCCTGAAGATATTGACCATGACCATGCCGATCAGCACGGCCATGGCCGAAATCACGACGGTGTAGATCAGGCTGCGCGATCCCGCGCGCCCCAGGGCCTTCAGATCGCCCATCTCGGCCACGCCGATGACCAGGGCCGAGAACAGCAGGGGCAGCACCAGCATGAACAGCAGGCGCAGGAATATCTGGCCTGCCGGTCCTGTAATGTTGGAGGTCAGCCACTGAACCCAGCCGACGTCGCCGCCGACGGTCAGATTGACGATGAGGCCGCCGATGAGGCCGACCAGAAATCCGATCAGCATCAGCATGTGAAGCGGCAGTCCGCGCTTGGCTGTAGTCTCCATCCGGTCCCTTCCCTGATCCCCCCTGCTTGGACTAGCGGACAGGAAGGCCGTAGATCAACCCGCTAGGTCGAGAGGACCATTGAGCATTCAGTCCCCGATCGAGATCAAGCGATGACTGTTCGCCCAGGTTTCGATTGAATATCTCGCCGTAATTTCCGCTCACTGTGATCGCATCCAGCGCCCATGTGCGCGGCAGATCGACGCTGGGCCCGAAATCACCTTCTACGCCAAGCAGGCGTCGGACCCTGGGGTCTGCAGAATTCTTGGCCAGATCAGCCGCATTGTCGCGGGTTACGCCCAGTTCCTCGGCCAGGATCAGAGCGTTCAGCGTCCAGCGGATCACCGCCAGCCACCGATCGTCGCCATTGCGCACGACCGGACCCAGCGGCTCCTTGGAGATCACGTCGGGCAGGATCATGTGCTGCTGAGGGTTGGGCAGGGTCGTGCGGGCGGCTGCCAGGGCCGAGATGTCGGCGGTGAAGGCGTCGCACGCCTCGCGCGCATAGGCCTGACGCGCCTCCCCTTCGGTGGCGACGACGACCGGACGGTATTCGATACCCCGACGACGGAAATAGTCTTCAACGTTCAACTCGGTCGTTGAGCCGGACTGGACGCAGATACGCGCACCGTTCAACTCGGCCGCGCTGGTCAGGTTTAGCGAGCGGCGGACCATGAAGCCCTGGCCGTCGTAGTAGTTGACACCGGCGAAGCTGAGGCCCGCCGCCGTGTCGCGGCTCATGGTCCAGGAGGTGTTGCGCCACAACACGTCCACGCGACCGGCGCGGACAGCCTCAAATCGCTGTTCCGTCGTCAGCGGCACGAAGCGCACCGCGTCCGGGTCGCCGAAGATGGCCGCCGCCGTAGCCCGGCAGAAATCGACATCGAAGCCCCGCCAGGCGCCCCGGTTGTCGGTATAGGCGAACCCCACCAGGCCTTCGTGCACGCCGCAGTTCAGGCGGCCGCGCTGGCGGATCGCCGCCAGAGTCGGACTTTCCTTGACGTCAGGCAGGGCGGTCGGAACGCGCGGAGTCGGTTCGCGCATGGCGTCGGCCTGCGGTTCGTCCTGTCGCCCGCAGGCGCCCAGAAGCACAAGCGCCGCCGCCAGTCCCGGTCCGATCCACTGCGCCTTCATGCCGTTCATCGCCTCTTACTCGTCCCGCCCTTAGTTAGGCCGCCCAGAAGGCGCACCGCAACCCGCGCGGGGGGACTAAAGCCGGGCCGGAGCCGCGATTCGCGAACCTTGCAGTCTGATCAGGCGGCCCGTAAGACAAATCATCGCATAAACCATATTTTCACCGATGCCCCCTTCCGTCGCAGACAAGCCTAGGCGCCGTCGCCGTTCGCCTGAAGAAGCACGTCGCGAGGCCCTGGCCTCGGCGCGCGATCTGTTGCTGGCTCGCGGGCCGAACGCCGTTACCTTGACATCTGTCGCAGGCGAGATCGGCGTCACCCATGCTAATCTGATCCACCATTTCGGATCTGCGGCCGGGCTGCAATCGGCGTTGATGGCCTCGATGACCGCTGATCTGAGCGATGCCCTGGATGCGGCGATCATCCGGTTGAGAACCGATGACGGCGCGCCGCTTGAGGTGGTCAACGCCGTATTCACCGCCTTCTCGACCGGCGGCGCCGGACGCCTCGCCGCCTGGATCGCCATGTCGGGGGATCTGTCTCATCTCGAACCTGTGCGGGCGGCGGTGCAGAACCTGGTCGCGGCCATCAAGGAAAAGATCGGGGCAAGCGGCGGACAGGCGGATGATATTATCGGCTCGGCCGTCCTCTTCATCGCCCTGAGCGCATTCGGCGACGCCCTGATCGGCGATCCTCTGCGCGATATGCTGGGACAGGACGACGACGCCGGACGCCAGGTCGTCGCTCGGCTGCTGGCGCGGCTGTTGGTCGATTACTCGGCCCCATGACGTCAAAAAGAGAGCCCGACGCCAGGCGCCGGGCTTGAAGTCATTCGGTGATGGTGGGTGTCCTCCGAAAAAGAAGACAATCCGTAGATCAACCGGTTTGGTTAATGTGGCGTTAACGTTCGGGCGATGCCGTAGAGCCTGGAATATCGGGAAACCAGCTGGTCTGGCGCGCGGCGTCCGACAGGGCGCGCGTGACCCTCCATCCCTGTCCTGCGCGTTCCGCCCGTCCCGTCGCGGGACCCGGTCCGGGATAGGCGTAACGCTCGCCCGCGACCTCGATCTGCACCGCCCGATCGCTGACTCGAGACAGGGGCGTGGTCCATAAGCCCGCTTCGTCCGCCACGGCGACGGCTGTTTCGCCTTCGCTCTTCACCTCGACGCGCTGGCCGGGCTTGGCGCGGCCGGATGCCAGCAAGGCGCGACCATCGCCGTCCACGGCGTCCAGAGCAGGACCGTCCGTCAGTCGACGGCTGGGGCCGCCATCAATCAGCAAGGCCGCTACGATGGCGCCGTCTCCGGCCAGAAAAAGCCGTTCCGGCCCAGGCGTCGGCGTCTGGCCAATCTGGATTTCCGGCGTCAGGACATGGCCGAGCGCTTCCCTGCCGACCGGCAGTTCAAAGCGCCCGTGCGAATCTGCGCCCGCAGCCATCGCCTCGCCCAGGGCGTTGCTGAGAATGACGCGCGCGCCCGGGGGCGCCTGACCGCTGACCACCACGCCGGAGCCTTGCCTCGAGCCTTGCAAAGTCACCTTGTCGATGTGCGGCGCGGCGGCCCAGTTTTCCTGATCCGCCTGTTTCGGCTCTTCAGGGGGCTGAGGCGGAGAGCCGCAACCGGCGACAGTCAGGCTAAGAAACGCCGCCAGAGTCAGCTTCTGTCCGCCTCGTCGCCACGCCGCCATAGCTCTCGCCCTCATCCTGTCGTCCTTCGCTCGTTCCATCCCGCCCCGCATCACTATAGGTTGCAGCCTCATCCGGGCCAGCCGGTTCGTGCTGGAGCTTAAACCGTAAAGGTCGTCAGACACTCCATGTCCCTGCCCCCCGTCAACATCGCCCCCTTCGAGGGTCGCTCCGTCTGCCTGTTCTGCGGCTCGTCCGACGGTACGGACCCCAAATATGTCGAGGCCGCAGCAGCTTTCGGCAAGGCGACGGCCGAGGCGGGCTGGCGCTTCGTTTATGGCGGCGGCGGCGTGGGGCTGATGGGCGCCTCGGCCCGCGCCGCCCATGCGGCAGGTGGTCGCGTCGTCGGCATCATGCCAGCCTTCCTGCGCAGCCGCGAGCGCCTGTTCGACGATGTGGAGACGATCGTCGTCACCTCCATGCATGAGCGCAAACAGCTGATGTATGACGAATCCGACGTCTTCGTCGTCGCGCCCGGCGGCGTCGGCACGCTGGAGGAAGTCGTGGAGCTGCTATCGTGGAAGCGGCTGGACCTGCACGCCAAGCCGGTCATCTTCCTGAATCTGGACGGCTTTTGGGACGGCTTCTTCACCCTGATCGAACACACGGTCGAAAAGGGCATGACGCCGCGCAGCTTCCTCGACGCCTATGTCAGCGTGGATTCGGTAGAGGGTGCGATCGAGGCCATGAAATCAGCGCAGGACACGCCCCACTTGCAACATGATCGCCGGTAAGTAAACGTGCGTCAGTAACGTCGGTCCGTCGGGCGAGAAGCTGGATTGACAGTTTTCTTGAACAACGGTCTATGGCGTTGCTGGGCGTGCGCCCTACCCTTATCGGAGACTGTCCATGCGTGCTCTTCTCGCCGCCGCCGTCCTGTTCGCGGCCGCTCCCGCCTTCGCTCAGGCGCCGGTTACCAGCGCCACCCTGGCTGACGCCGCCAGCGCGCCTTCGGGCCGCGTCATTGTCGACGGCGCGACCTGGCGTTGTGAAGGCGACGCCTGCACCGCCACGGGGGGCTCCAGCCAGCCGGCGACGCGCGCCTGCCGCCGCGCAGTCGCCAAGCTCGGCCCAGTGACCAGCTTCACCTACAAGGGCCAGAGCCTGAACGAAGAAGAGATCGCCGCCTGCAACGCGGGCTGATCCAGCTTCAATCATGAACGAAAAGGGCCGCCTTCACGACGAAGGCGGCCTTTCTTGTTTCCGTGAGGCGAAGCCTCAGGCGGCCTCGCCCTTGAGCCGCTGAACCAAGCGGTCTCGGCCGATCAGCGGGATCATGGCGGCCATGTCCGGCCCATGCGCCTGCCCGGTCAGGGCCAGACGCAGCGGCATGAACAGGCCCTTGCCCTTGGCGCCGGTCTTGTCCTTCACCGCCGAGGTCCAGGCCGACCAGGCGTCGGCGTCGATGGTGTCCGGCAGTAGTTCAAGAGCGGCGGCGGCGAAGGCGGCGTCTTCGATCACCGGCGTGATCGGCCCCGTGACGATCTTCGCCATATCGACGACATCGCCGAACCTGTTGAGGTTGCCCTTCACCGTGTTCCAGAAGATCTCGCCCAGATCGACGCCCAGAGCCTCCAGGCGCGGCTTGGCCTCGGCGTAGTCGATGGCGTGAACCGCCTGGGCGTTCAGACGGTCCAGATCGGCCGTGTCGTAGCGCGCGGGCGAGCGGCCCATCTTGGAGAAGGCGAAGGCGGCGCCGAGGTCTTCCAGCGAGGCGGCGACTTCCAGATTGTCGGAGGTGCCGATCTTGCCCAGGTGGCTGGTGATGGCGATCGGCTCATAGCCGTCGGCGCGCATGTCCATGATGGCCAGCGAACCCAAACGCTTTGACAGGGCCGTGCCGTCGGCGCCGACCAGCAGCGGCATGTGAGCAAAGCCGGGAACCTTGGCAGCCAGGGCCTCGAATATCTCGATCTGGGCGCCGGTGTTGGTGACGTGGTCCTCGCCCCGGATGATGTGGGTGATGTCCATGTCGATGTCATCGACGACCGATGGCAGAGTGTAGAGGAACAGGCCGTCCTCGCGGATCAGAACCGGGTCGGACATGGAGGCGGTATCCACCTCGGCGTGCCCGCGCGCCAGGTCTTCCCAGGCAACGCGCTTGCCTTCCAGTTTGAAGCGCCAGTGCGGACGGCGGCCCTCGGCCTCAAAGGCGGCCTTCTCGGCGTCGGTCAGCGACAGGGATGCGCGGTCATAGATCGGCGGCTGGCCGCGCGACAGCTGCACCTTGCGGCGGCGGTCCAGTTCGTCGGCCGTTTCATAGCAGGGGTAAAGACGCCCCGCCGCCTTCAGGCGCGCAGAGGCCTCTTCATAGCGGTCGAACCGCTTGGACTGGTTGTAACGCTCGTCCCAGGTCAGGCCCAACCAGGTCAGGTCGGCCTCGATGCCGTCCTCGTATTCCTGCGTCGAGCGGGCCAGGTCGGTGTCGTCGATACGCAGCACGAATGAACCGCCCTGCCCTTTCGCGAACAGCCAGTTCACTAAAGCCGTGCGGACATTGCCGACGTGCAGCTTACCCGTGGGAGACGGAGCGAAACGAACCTTGACGGACATGGGGGATCAACGACCTCGATAGGAAGGCGGCTTGGTCGCGCCGCCGTCCGCTCAAGTCAAGCCGAACCGCCCGTAAAGACGTCAGTCGTCGCGGTGGACGCGCTCGCGGCGTTCGTGCCGTTCCTGAGCCTCGACCGACAGGGTGGCCGTCGGGCGGGCCTCAAGGCGACCCAGGCCGATCGGTTCGCCGGTGTCTTCGCAATAGCCGTAGGAGCCGTCTTCGATCCGGCGCAGAGCCTCGTCGATCTTGGAAATCAGCTTGCGCTGACGGTCACGGGTCCGAAGTTCCAGCGCGCGATCCGATTCCGACGAGGCCCGGTCCACCAGGTCGGGGTGGTTTTCGGTCTCGGCTTTCAGATTGGTGACCGTACCCTTCGATTCGCGAAGGATATCGTCCTTCCATGCCAGGAGCTTGTTCTTGAAATAGGCGACCTGCCGCTCGTTCATGAACGGTTCGTCGTCCGTCGGCCGATAAACGGCCGTGTCCCCAGACACTACAGAGGCCAATGCGGTCATCGCACTCACACTCGTTTCTCTATCGCGCCCCCCTGCGGCGCATGGGCCGTATAGGCAAGGGCAAGAGTCGCGGCAATGGCGTTCGCGAGTCCGTGATATGGCTAAGCTGCATTGACGCTGGGGAAGTGTGGCGAATTATCCTCACAAAGCGCTCTTTGCCGGATAGTAGACTGAAGTTTCGTCGCCTTTAGGCGCGAATGCGGCTCATTTCCGCTTTGGCCAGCTCCACCGAGGCGCGCAGGTCGATCTGGTCCAGCACGGCGGTCAGGCCGGGCTCGGCCTCTTCGTCACGCTGTTCACGGATATCGCGTGCCAGACGGCTCAAAGCCGCCCCGCCGTCCTGACCGCCCAGCAGGGCCAGCTTCAGTTCGTCCAGACGGTCCAGCAGGCCGGAACCGCGACGGATGGCGCGGCGCCGACGCTCGGTCGGATCCTCAACGCCCTGCAGGGCCATCAGGGCTGCGGCGCCCGCCACGCCCGAGGCGGAAGATGTCGCGCCGGCCTGTGCTGAGGCGGCCGCGCCGCCCGTGCTCGGCAGGGCGAAACCGCCTGCGGCGCGCGCCGCAGGTCGGGCGGTCGGCGTTGAAGCGGCCCCCAAGGGTCCGGTGACCTTCATGCAAGACGTCTCCTTCTACGCCTCCACCTTGACGGCAGGGGCTGAACTCTTGGTTAACGGCTAGGCAAATCCTGCCCGCGGGCGCCGGAGAGAAAGCCGAAAATCATTGTAATTATTCATGTTTTCAAGCGGCACGATCCTCGCATGGTTAATGGCGAACGCTCACGCAGGGACGTCCGTCGCATGCAGAAGTTGCTTACCGCCCTTATCGCCCCGGCCGTTGCGGCCGTCGCCCTCACCGTTGCGCCCGGCGCGGCGGAGGCCCAGTCGCGCATCAAGGACATCGTCTCGATCGAGGGCGTCCGCTCGAACCAGCTGGTCGGCTATGGACTGGTGGTCGGGCTGAACGGCACCGGCGACAGCGTCCGCAACTCGCCCTTCACCCGCCAGTCGCTGGAGGGGATGATGGAGCGCCAGGGCGTCAACATCCGGGGCGCCAACCTGAACACCAAGAATGTGGCGGCGGTCATGGTCACGGCCGAACTGCCGCCTTTCGCCACGCCGGGCTCGCGACTGGACGTCAGCGTCTCGGCGATGGGCGACGCCAAGAGCCTGTTGGGAGGCACTCTGCTGGTCACAGCCCTGCAAGGCGCTGACGGCGAGGTCTACGCCGTGTCGCAGGGGGCGGTCCAGACCGGCGCGGTTTCGGCCTCGGGTTCGTCAGGGTCGTCGATCACGCGCGGCGTGCCCACGGCGGGCCGCATCGCCTCGGGCGGAGTGGTCGAGCGCGAGACCGGCTTTGACCTGGCGTCCATGCCCTCGGTGCGGCTGACCCTGCGCAATCCGGATTTCACCACGGCCCAGCGCATCGCCGCCGCCATCAACCAGACCTACCCCCAGACCGCCTTCGCCGAGAACGGCACGGTCGTCGCCATCCGCGCGCCCCAGAGCTTCGGCATGGCGGGCTTTCTGAGCCGGGTCGAGAATCTGCCGGTCCAGATCGATTCCCCGGCTCGCGTCATCATCGACGAGGTCAACGGCGTCATCGTCATGGGCGAGGCCGTGCGAATTTCCACCGTCGCCGTGGCGCAGGGGAATCTGACGGTGTCGGTGCAGGAAACGCCGATGGTCAGCCAGCCCGAACCGTTCAGCCGTGGCGGCCAGACTGTGGTGGTGCCGCAGTCGGATGTCAGCATCAGCGAAGAAACCGGCCGCCAGATGCGGCTGGTGGGCGGTTCCACCTCGCTCTCCACCCTGGTCAACGGCCTGAATGCCTTGGGCGTCAGCCCGCGCGACATGATCAGCATTCTGCAGGCCATCAAGGCCGCCGGCGCCCTCCAAGCCGAAATCGAGGTGATCTGATGAGCCCCTTCGTCGCCTCTCCAGACCTGTTGCGCGATCCCGCCTCGGCCCTGCCCGGCCAGCCGAAGAACCTCGAAGCCCTGCGCCGCACCGCCGAAGCCTTCGAGGCCAGTTTTCTGTCGCAGATGATGAAGCCGATGTTCGAGGGGCTGAGCACCGAAGCGCCCTTCGGCGGCGGCGCGGGCGAGGCTGCCTGGCGCGGCTTTCTGGTGGACGCGATGGCGCAGCAGACCGTCAAGGCCGGCGGCGTCGGCCTGGCCGACAGCGTTCTGGCCCAGATGATCAAGATGCAGGAGCAAGGCGCATGACCGCCGATGTCGAGACCGCCGCCCTGCGCGTACAGCATCTGACGCGTCTGACCCGCGACCTGACGGATCGACTGTCGCTGGAAATGGACGCCTTACGCGCCCACCGCGCCCAGGACCTGAACGAAGGCATGGCCCAGACTCAGGAGATGGCCAACCTCTATCGGCGTGAGTCCGCACAGGTAAAGGCCAATCCCGCCGCCATCGCCGCCGCGCCTGAGGCTGACCGCCGCGCCCTGATCCAGGCGACCGAGGCCTTTGAAACCGTCCTGGCCGAACACGCCGTGACCGTGGAAGCCGCGCGACAGGTTTCCGAAGGGCTGGTCCGCGCCATCGCCGCCGAGGTGGCGGGCGCCCGCGCGCAGGGCGTCGGCTATGGCGCCTCGGGTCAGGCCATGCAGGGCGACGGCCGCGCGGTGGCCCTGAACCGCACGGCCTGACGCTCGTACGTCGCCTTTCCTTAACAGCCCGCGTCCTATGGCTTCGGCATGACCCTGACCCCTCGCCTGCTCGGGCTGGCCTTCGCCGCCGCCGACGCCCTGATCGAAGTGGATCAGCAGGGGGTGGTGCGCTTTGCGCTGGGGTCCGGCCCAGTGGCGGGACAGCAGACGGCCGCATGGGTCGGCCACCCCTTCAGCGAGCGCCTGTCCATCAACAGCGCCGCCGCGCTGCAAGCCCTGCTGGATGGTTTGAACCCCGGACAGCGCAGCCCTGCAACCGAGGTTCTGGTGGATTGCGGCGACGGCCGGATGCGTCGGGCGACCCTGCGCGCCTTCGCCCTGCCCGACATCGCCCCGGCGCGGTCGTGCGCCCTGTCCTATGAGGGCGAGCCTTTCGCGGTCGGCGTGGAGCCTGTTCAGATCGGGGCTGCGCCGCCGGACGCCGAAGGGTTTCTGAACCATGCTCGCGCCAGCCTGTCGGGCGGCGACGCAGGCGCCCTGCAGCGGCTGGCCCTGGCCTTCATTGATGTGAACGGCCTGCAGGGCGTCGATGCGACCACGCTGGAACGGGTCCATAACCGCATAGGGGCCACCCTCAGCGCCGCCTCGCACGACGGCGCCAGCGCGGGCCGGCTGACCCCGGATCGCTACGCCCTGATCCGCAAGGCGGACGATCAACGCGACCTCGCCAACGAGATGCGGATGGCCGGGCAGGCGGAAGGTCTGGTTCTCTCGGCGGTCGCCAGTCAGGCCAGTCTGGGCGAAGACGCCGCCTCGGCCCTGCGCGCCATGCGTTTCGCTATTGAGGGCTGCCTGAAGGAAGGCGGTCTGGAACAGCCGGAACTGTCCTTCGCCGATTCCCTGCAACGGACGCTGAAGGATGCTGACCGCTTCCGCAGCATCGTGCGCGACCGGGAGTTCGCCCTCTACTATCAGCCGATCGTCGACCTGAAGACGCGGGCCGTGCACCATTTCGAGGCCCTGGCGCGGTTCGGCAAGGGATCGGGGCCCGCCGCCGCCATCCGCATGGCCGAGGAACTGGCCCTGATCGACGGCTTCGATCTGGTCGTGGCGGAAAAGGCCGTCCGACGGCTGCGCGAACCGGGCGGGGGCCTGTTGAAGATCGCCGTCAATGTGTCGGGCGCCTCACTGGCGAGCGACGCCTATGTCGCCGCCCTGATGAAGATGACCGTCTCGGCGCCCGAGGATCGTCGGCGCCTCATGGTCGAGGTGACGGAAACCGCCGCACTGGCCGATCTGGCCGCCGCCGACCGGCGTCTGGGCGCCCTGCGCAAGGCGGGGATCAAGGTCTGCATCGACGACTTCGGCGCCGGTTCGGCCTCCTTCGACTATCTGCGCGGCCTGTCGGTCGATGCGGTGAAGATCGACGGCGGTCTGGTGCGCGACATCGACATCGACGCCCGCACCCGCACCCTCGTCGCCCATTTGGTCGAGCTGTGCGGCTCGCTGGAGCTGGAGACCATCGCCGAGATGATCGAGACGGATCAGGTGGCCGACGCCCTGCGCGATCTGGGCGTCACCCACGGTCAGGGCTGGCTGTTCGGCCGCGCCGAGGCCGAGCCGCGCACTGTTCTGAACGCTCCTGCGATCCGTGGACGCCGTCAGGGCGTGGTCGAAGGCTGGAGCTGACCTGACTTCAGCATGATGGTGCGGTCAACGCGCAGGTTGTGAATGAAATCAGCGTCGTGGCTGACCACCACCAGAGCGCCGTCATAGGCCGACAGCGCCGCCTCCACCGCCTCGACGGACTCGATGTCCAAGTGGTTGGTGGGCTCGTCCAGCACCAGCAATTGCGGCGGCTGGGCGCCTGTCATGACGCAGGCCAGGGCCGCGCGCAGCCGCTCTCCGCCTGACAGCTCGCCGACGCGCCGATCCGCCTGCACATTGCGGAACAGAAAGCGCGCCAACGCCGCCCGCGCCCCATTCGGCGTCCCTTGCGGGTTCAGCCGCAGCCAGCCCTCGACGAGCGTTTCGTCAGGCCTCAGCATCGCCGCCTGCTGATCCAGCAGGGCGGCGCGCACTGGCCGTTCAATCGCCCCTGCTGATGGCTGAATCAGCCCCGCGATCAGCTTCAACAGGGTCGTCTTGCCTGCGCCATTGGGGCCGACGACGGCGAGGCGCTCAGGCCCCGTCAGACTCAGGCAGAGCGGTCCCAGCAGGCGTCGGTCGTCCTCGACGGTCACGACCGCCTCATTCAGATTCAGCACCAGCCGGCCCGCAGGCAGACCCGTCGCGGGCATGGCCAGCGCCAGTTGTCGCACCCGCTCGACCCGCTCGCGCGCCAGAGTCAGGTCAGCCTCGACCGCCTGACGCTTGCGTTCGGCCAGCCGCTGGCCGCGCGCGCCGGATTCCTCGGCGCGTTGGGCCTGGGCGTCGAGCAGAATCTTGGGATCGGAGCTGTTGGCGCGCGCCGCCTTGCCTGCCCTATCGCGCCGGGCCTGACGCTCCTGCGCCATCTGGGTTTCGCGTTGCACCCGGCCGACGGCGCGCTCAGCCTGTTCCAGCTCGCGTTCGGCCGCGGCCCGTTCGGCGTCGCGCCGCTCGATATACAGATCCCAGCCGCCGCCATGCACTCGCGCGCCCAGACTGGACAGTTCCACGATGCGATCCACGCGCCGCAACAGGGCGCGGTCGTGACTGACCAGCACCACCCCGCCCGGCCAGTCGGCCACGACATCGGCGATCATGGCGCGAGCTTCGGCGTCCAGATGGTTGGTCGGCTCGTCCAGAACCAGCAGGTCCGGCGCCGCCAGTTTCAG
Source organism: Brevundimonas sp. S1H14 (assembly GCF_047716865.1). Lineage (NCBI taxonomy): Bacteria > Pseudomonadati > Pseudomonadota > Alphaproteobacteria > Caulobacterales > Caulobacteraceae > Brevundimonas > Brevundimonas sp. S1H14. The sequence continues at coordinate 1,828,146 of NZ_CP136679.1, forward strand.
CCCCGCCAACCGCAAGCGCGTCTGCTCTCCGCCGCTTAGGTCCGCCGTGCGTCGGTCAAGCGCCAGATCGACCAGGCCGACCTCGGCCAGAGCCGTCTGCATCCGCTCTTCCAGCGTCCAGTCCGCCTCGGCCATGTCGTCCAGCGAGCCATCGCCCGCCAGTACGCGATGCAGAATCGCCAGAGGCTCTCTGACGCCCAGCGTATCGGCGATGGTCTCGCTGTCGGCAGGCGTCTGGGCCTGCGCCAGCCAGCCGATGGTTCCGACGCGCGCGACCGCGCCCTCGGCGGGCTCAGCCAGACCGGCGATCAGGCGCAGCAGCGTGGTCTTGCCCACGCCGTTACGACCCACAACGGCCGTGCGTTCGCGCCCGAAGGCGAGCGTCAGATTGTCGAAAAGGCCTCTGCCGTCAGGCGTGCGGACCGCGACGCCGTTGAGCGTCACGAGTGCGGATGCGGACCGGTTTGGGCTTGGGTTGAGTAAGGACATAGGCGAACGCGAGCAGCGGCATGGAAAGGGCGAAACCGATTTCCAGGGTGCTGATCATGATCGTCGTGCCTCCTCACTGATGCGTTGGCTGAGTGAAGGATGGGGACGGACGTTTCATAACGCAACCCTAAAACTGCGGCTCCGCTTTCATGTGCTGATGCGAGACGCCGCCTTGGACAATCCGCATCATGGCCTTTGCAGGCCTCGGTTCCTATGTTGCTCGGCATGGACACGCCCGAGCGCACCCTCGCCTTCCGCATCGACCGTCCCGCGCCGGACCGGGCCGAGGCCGCCGCCCGCCGCGACGCCGCCGTGGCCCGGATTCGCGCCGAGACCGGCATCGACGAGGCCATGATCGACGCTCTGGTCGAAGGCTTCTACGCCAAGGTGCGCGAGGATGACTTCATCGGTCCCATCTTCGCCGAGCGCATCGACGACTGGGGCCCGCACCTGGCGCAGATGAAGCTGTTCTGGTCGTCTGTCGCCCTGTCGACCGGCGTCTATCAGGGGCGGCCAATGCCCAAACACCTGCCCCTGCCGATCGACGCCCGCCACTTCGATCACTGGCTGAAGCTGTTCGAGGCGACCGCGCATGAGCTGTGCCCGCCCGTCGCCGCCGAACACTTCATCGTCCGCGCGCGCCGCATCGCCGAAAGTCTGGAACTTGGCGTCGCCAACGCCAACGGCGTGATGGTCGGCCCCGGCGAACGCTATCGGCGACCGGAAACGTCGTGGGCGCCCGCAGCAGACTAGAAGTTCTCATATTGTTCTTGCTGTTTTCGGCGAATTGATCCCCATATAGCGTCGTCGCCCCGGACCGTTCCGGGGTCTTCCGCGTTCCCGGATTCCATGACCGAAAAGCATAATTTCATTCGCGTTCGCGGCGCCCGCGAGCATAACCTCAAGGGCGTCGATCTCGACATTCCGCGCGAGCAGCTGGTGGTCATGACCGGCCTGTCGGGGTCGGGCAAATCCTCGCTGGCGTTCGACACCATCTATGCCGAGGGCCAGCGTCGCTATGTCGAGAGCCTGTCGGCCTATGCGCGCCAGTTCCTGGAGCTGATGGGCAAGCCGGACGTGGACCTGATCGAGGGCCTGTCCCCGGCCATCTCCATCGAACAGAAGACCACGTCGAAGAACCCGCGCTCGACGGTCGGCACCGTCACCGAAATCCACGACTACATGCGTCTGCTCTGGGCGCGCGTGGGCATTCCCTATTCGCCGGCCACCGGCCTGCCGATCGAGAGCCAGACCATCAGCCAGATGGTCGACAAGCTGACCGCCCTTCCCGACGGCGAGCGCATCCTGCTGTTGGCGCCGGTCGTTCGCGGCCGCAAGGGCGAGTACAAGAGGGAAATGGCCGAGTGGCAGCGTCAGGGCTTCCAGCGGCTGAAGATCGACGGCGAGTTCTACGCCATCGAGGACGCGCCCGCGCTCGACAAGAAGTTCAAGCACGACATCGATATCGTCGTGGACCGCATTGTAACTAAAGAAGGTCTTGAGGGCCGCTACGCCGACAGCATCCAGACAGCCCTGGGTCTGGCCGACGGCATCGCCACGGCGGAATGGGCGAATTCGCCCGAAGGCGAAGAGCCGCGTCGGATCGTTTTTTCCGAGAAGTTCGCCTGCCCTGTCTCGGGTTTCACCATCAGCGAGATCGAGCCGAGGCTGTTCTCGTTCAACAACCCCTTCGGCGCCTGCCCGGCCTGTGACGGCCTGGGGGTCAAGCTGGCCTTCGACGCCGACTTGGTGATCCCTGACCGCGACAAGACCCTGCACAAGGGCGCGGTGGCGCCGTGGGCGCGGGGTCCCTCGCCGCTCTATACGCAGACGCTGCAGTCGCTGGCCCTGCACTACGGCTTCTCGATGGACAAGGCGTGGCGCGATCTGCCGGAGAAGGCGCAGGCCGTCATCCTGCGCGGCTCGGGCGGCGACAAGATCAAGTTCGTCTATGACGACAACGCCCGCAAATACGAGGTCTCCAAGCCGTTCGAGGGCGTGCTGCCGAACCTTGAGCGGCGCTGGCGCGAGACCGACAGCGCCTGGGTGCGCGAGGAACTGGGCCGCTATCAGTCCGAAACGCCGTGCGAGGTCTGCGGCGGCAAGCGCCTGAAGCCTGAGGCTCTGGCGGTCAAGGTCGGCGGCGAGGACATCGCCGACATCTCCAACCTGTCGATCTCGAAGGCCTTCCTGTGGTTTTCGACGCTGGAAGACGCCCTGACCGAAAAGCAGATCGAGATCGCCCGGCGCATCCTCAAGGAAATTACCGACCGGCTGCGCTTTCTGAACAATGTCGGGCTGGACTATCTGAATCTGTCGCGCTCATCCGGCACCCTGTCGGGCGGCGAGAGCCAGCGCATCCGCCTGGCGTCGCAGATCGGATCGGGCCTGACCGGCGTCCTCTATGTTCTGGACGAACCGTCCATTGGCCTGCACCAGCGGGACAACACCCGCCTGCTGGACAGCCTGAAGGGGCTGCGTGATCTCGGCAACTCGGTGCTGGTCGTCGAGCATGACGAGGAAGCCATCCTGACGGCCGACTACGTCATCGACATGGGCCCGGCCGCCGGCGTCCACGGCGGCCAGGTCTGCGCCGAGGGCACGCCCACCGAGGTGATGGCCAACCCCAACTCCCTGACCGGCCAGTATCTGACCGGCGCGCGCGAAATCGAACTGCCGCCCGAAGGCCGCCGCCCCATCAACCGCAAGCGGATGCTGAAGGTCTCAGGCGCCACCGGCAACAACCTGAAGAACGTCACGGGCGAGATCCCGGTCGGCGTCTTCACCTGCATCACCGGCGTGTCGGGCGGCGGCAAGTCGACCTTCACCATCGAGACCCTGTACAAGGCGGCCGCACGGCGCCTGAACAATGCGTCCGACGCCCCCGCCCCCTTCGACAGGATCGAGGGACTGGAGCATTTCGACAAGGTCATCGACATCGACCAGTCGCCGATCGGCCGCACCCCGCGCTCGAACCCGGCCACCTACACCGGCGCCTTCGGGCCGATCCGCGACTGGTATGCGGGCCTCCCCGAGGCCAAGGCGCGCGGCTATGGTCCCGGCCGCTTCAGCTTCAACGTCAAGGGCGGCCGCTGCGAGGCCTGTCAGGGCGACGGCGTCATCAAGATCGAGATGCACTTCCTGCCCGACGTCTACGTCACCTGCGACGTCTGCAAGGGCAAGCGTTACAACCGCGAGACGCTAGAAATCGTCTTCAAAGGCAAGAGCATATCGGATGTTCTGGATATGACGGTTGAAGAGGCTGCGCGCTTCTTCACCGCCGTGCCATCGATCCGCGACAAGATGCTGACGCTGGAGCGCGTGGGTCTGGGCTACGTCAAGGTCGGCCAGCCCGCCACCACCCTGTCCGGCGGCGAAGCCCAGCGGGTCAAGCTGTCGAAGGAACTGTCCAAACGGGCGACGGGGAAGACGCTCTATATCCTCGACGAGCCGACGACCGGGCTGCACTTCGAGGACACGCGCAAGCTGCTGGAGGTGCTGCAGGAACTGGTCGAGAACGGCAACACCATCGTGGTGATCGAGCACAATCTCGACGTCATCAAGGTGGCCGACCACCTGCTGGACTTCGGCCCTGAAGGCGGCGACGGCGGGGGCGAGATCGTCGCTATCGGCACGCCGGAACAGGTCGCCGAGAACCCTGCGAGCTGGACCGGCCGCTATCTGAAGGAAGTGCTGGACCGGCACGAGGAACGTCGAAAGGGCCGCGTCGCCGCCCTGACAGTTGAGCCTGCGCCCGCCAAGCGCGCCAAGGCCCGCAAGAGCGCCTGAGCCCGACGAGAAACGCCGCGCCCCTTGCCGGAGCGCGGCGTTTCTAATTCAGGGATCGCCTGTGATCAGGCCCGCCGCTCGTCCTTCAGGCCGAGATAAGCCGACGAGAACGGGGCGTAGATGATGGCCGCCTGCGCCGCCGACAGCAGGGCGTTGACCACACCCCAGATCAGCAGGGCCGGCCAGAACCGGCCGACCAGCGCAACGACATTGGTCGTCTCGGCGCCGATCAGACTGTTCAGGCCGCCGAAGATCATATTCAGCGGGGCGATGATGATGGAGCCCAGAAGCCCCACCAGAATAGACATGACCCCAGCCAGGATCGCCATGCCCAACAGAGGCCAGAAACGGCCCTTGGTCATGGCCCAGCTTTCCTTGATGGCGATCTTCTCCTCGGCGAAGGTCATCGGCACGACCAGGCTGAGGCGCACGGCCAGCCAGATGGCGACCGCCACAAGCGCCAGACCTCCCAGCACAGCCGGGAGAACCAGCCAGGACGCACCTGTACCGGCAGCGAGACCCGCGAAAAGACCGATGATCAAGGCGCCGCCCATGGTGACGAAAAACATCAGCACCGCGACCAACAGGGTGGCTCCAAGGACTCGCAGTTCATCCCGGCCGAGACGCAGATAGCCGAAACGCTTGTCCTGCGGCTGGATGACCGAGCGCGCGACCGCCGTAGCGAGCACGGCGCTGAACAACAGAGACAGAGGCAAGGCCAGCCCCATCATGGCGCCGTAGGCCTGACCCAGCGTGGACAGGTCGCTCATCGACGGCGACGGGTTCTGCTCGACCTGTTCGGCCAGGCTGATGATGTTGATGAGGTTCCCACCCGCTACAGCGAAGAACACCACGAAGAAGGCGACATAGGCGCCCGCCCAGGCCAGGATGGCGAGCGGCGCCCGCCGGGCCAGACGGAAGCCCTCGAAGGCGGATTCGGTGGCGTTGAAACTCATGCTGGCTCCTCGATTCCCGATCAGCTTAACGCAGCCGCCGCCCGTGCGACAGCGCCGACCACGACAGGCGCCGCATGACAGGACCGCGTCGCGCGGCTAGAAGGCCGCCATGTCGAACGCGTCTCCCGCTCCCCGCCCCGCCCCCGCTCCTGTGCATGTCATCGGCGGAGGTCTCGCCGGTTCCGAAGCGACCTGGCAGATCGCCCAGGCGGGCGTGCCCGTCATCCTGCACGAAATGCGCCGGGACGAGCCGGAACAGGTGCGCACCGACGCCCACCACACGACGGGCCTGGCCGAACTGGTCTGCTCAAACTCCTTCCGCTCGGACGACTGGGAGTTCAACGCCGTTGGCCTGTTGCACGCCGAGATGCGGGCTCTGGACAGCCTGATCATGGCCTGCGGCGACGCCAATCAGGTGCCGGCGGGTGGCGCCCTGGCGGTTGATCGCGTCGCCTTTTCGGACGCGGTGACGGCCAGACTGGAAGCGCACCCGCTGGTGACCATCGTGCGCGAAGAGATCGCGGGCATTCCGCCGGAAGGCTGGGACAATGTGATCGTCGCCACCGGGCCGCTGACCTCGCCCGCCCTGGCCGAGGCGATCCTGAAGGCGACGGGCGAGGAGAGCCTCAGCTTCTTCGACGCCATCGCGCCGATCATTCACACCGACAGCATCGACTTCGACGTGGCCTGGCGCCAGTCGCGCTATGACAAGGAAGGCCCCAGCGGCGACAAGGCGGCCTACGTCAACTGTCCGATGGACAAGGCCCAGTACGAGGCCTTCATCGACGCCCTGCTGGACGGCCCCAAGGCCGACTTCAAGGAATGGGAGGACGTGCCCTATTTCGACGGCTGCCTGCCGATCGAAGTCATGGCCGAGCGCGGCCGCGAGACCCTGCGCCACGGTCCGATGAAGCCGGTCGGCCTGACCAACCAGCACAATCCGACGGTCAAGCCCTACGCCATCGTGCAACTGCGTCAGGACAATGCGCTGGGGACCCTGTTCAACATGGTCGGCTTCCAGACCAAGCTGAAATACGGCGCCCAGACCGACGTCTTCCGCATGATTCCCGGGCTTGAGAACGCCCAGTTCGCGCGTCTGGGCGGTCTGCACCGCAACACCTTCCTGAACAGCCCCAAGTTGCTGGACAAGCAGATGCGGCTGAAGGCCCTGCCGCGCCTGCGCTTCGCCGGTCAGGTGACGGGAGTGGAAGGCTATGTCGAGAGCGCGTCGATGGGTCTGCTCACCGGACGACTGGCCGCCGCCCAGGCGCTGGGCCGCGATCTGGCCCCGCCGCCGCCGGAAACGGCGATGGGCGCCCTGGTCGAACACATCACTGGCGGGCACATGGAAGGCTCGAAGTTCCAGCCGATGAATATCAACTACGGCCTGCTGCCGCCGCTGGAGGCGCCCAAGGTCGATGAGGACGGCAAGCGCATCCATCCCAAGGAGCGCGGCCGCGCCAAGAAGCGCCTGCAGAGCCTCCGCGCCATCGAGGCGCTGAAAGCCTGGCGCGACGCGGCGGCCTAACGCAGCTTGGCGCCGCCGGGGCGGAAGGTCAGGGTGATTGCGGCCATGACCAGAAGGCCCAGCCCCATCAGTATCCACGCCTGACTGAGATCCGACAGGCGGTCGCGCAGCAGCCCGGCCGCCAGCGGCGACAGGCTGGCGATGATGTAGCCGCCGCCCTGAACGAAGGCGAGCAGGTCGCCGGAGCGCACCGGGTCGTCGATCTGGTCCATCGCCAGGATCAGGGTCAGGGGAAAGACGGCGCCGATCCCCAGGCCCAGCAGCAGCATGACCGGGACCGCCAGACTAACCGGCGTCAGCACCAGTCCGGCCAGACCGATCAGCGCCAGGGCGACGGCCAGCAGCATCGGCCCGCGCCGGTCGGGAAAGCGCGCGATGAACAGCGACACCAGCACGCCCGCCAGCACCTCGGCCCCCGTCATGCCGCTGAGCAGGAAGCCCGCCGTCGCCCTCGCCTGCCCCATATCGACATAGTAGGGCGGCAACCAGGCCAGCACGAGCGTGTAGGCCGAGGTGCCCAGCCCCAGAATGGGGACTAGCGCCCAGGCGCGGGGCTGTTTCCAGAACGGGACCTCAGGATCGGTTCCTTCGGCCACGGCCAGGCGGTTCGGCTCTTCGGCGGCTGGGGTTCGCGAGGCGAGGATCCAGACGACGGCCGCCACAAGGGCCGGAACCGACCAGAGCGCCAGCGCCACGGCCCAGCCGAACGCCTCGGCGAAGCCCGCCGCCGTCGCCGCCGCCACGGCCGCGCCGCCCATGATGCCGGTCGTATAGACGCCCATGACCGTGCCGAACCGCGTCGGAAAGGCGCGCTTGATGACGACGGGCGCCAGGGCCTGAATGAGGGCCACGCCGACGCCGACCACCACGGCGCTGAGGATCAGGCCGCCGGCGCTGCTGAACGGCCAGCGGGCCAGACAGGCCAGAGCGATGAGAACGGCGCCGAGCAGAATGCCCATCCGCTCGCCCAGACGGCGCCGCAACGGTCGGATCGACAGGGCTCCGACGCCGATCATCGCCACCGGCAGGGTCGTCAGCAGGCTGGCCGTGGTCGAATCCATGCCCGTCATCGCCTCGATCAGGTCGAGCAGCGGCCCGACGGCCGCCATCGCCGGACGCAGGTTCAGCGCCAGGGCGAAGATGGCCGCGATCAACAACAGGCCCGCGCCGCGCGACGGCGGCGAGGCGTTCGACTGATCCATCCGAGGTGACTCCGACTGCGAGAGGCGATAGTATCTCTCCATCGAGTATCTTGATGTCAAGACAATGACCGATCGCGCCGCCCGCGCCGCCGCCCAATGGGCCGTTGCGCGCCCAGACCTGGACCTGCTGGCCATGGAGACGCTGGGGCGTCTGCATGAGGCCTCGATTCTGGTCACGCGCGAGCGGCAGGCGCCGCTGTATGCGCGCTATGGTCTGCAGCATGGCGAGTTCGATGTTCTGGCGACGCTGCGGCGTGCGCCCTCGCCCGACGGCCTGACGCCGACCGCGCTTTATGAGGCGACGATGATGTCGTCCGGCGGCATGACGGCGCGGCTGGACCGGTTGCAGAAATCCGACCTGATCGAGCGCACGCCGCACCCCGGCGACCGCCGCGCCTCACTGGTCAGACTGACGCCCAAGGGCTTGGATCTGATCGAGGCCATGATGCCGCTGCACATGGCGGAAAGTCAGGCCATGCTGGCCGACCTGTCGCGCGAGGAGCAGGCCGCGCTGGGCGCCCTGCTCGCCCGCCTGATTGCGACGGTCGAAGGTTAGGCCCGCTTCATCCGGCGGTTCCAGGGCATGACCGCCAGCAGGCGCGCCATGCCGCAGAAGCCGGTCGCCCCCGCCACGAACAGGCCCGCGCCGACAAAGGCGCTGATCCCCCAGAAACCGGGGTGGACCATGACGCCCAGCGCCCCGCCCAGCAGGATCAGCCCGCCCGCCGCCATCTGCACCTGACGCATCAGCTCCAGCGGCTGTTTGCGGTCGGCCACGACCGGCAGGCCCGCCTTCTTCCAGGCGTCCAGACCGCCCGCCAGAACGTGAGACGCGCCGTCGATGCGGGCGGCCAGTCGATCGCAGTTGCCGGCGGTGCGGTTGCCGCTGCGGCACATGAAGATGACGTCCTTGCCGGGCTTGAGGCCGAGATCGGCGCTTTCAAAGGCGGACAGGGGCGCGGTCACGGCGCCGGCGATGTGTTCGCGCGCATGTTCGTCAGGCTCGCGCACGTCGATCAGCACGGCCGCGCCTGCCTTCAGGCGAGCGGCGACATCGGCGGGGGAAAGGGAAACCAGTGGGTTCATCGTAAAATCCTTGAGGAAGCCGCGGCGCTCAATGCGCCTCAGGCGGGCAGAAGATCTCGGCCAGGACGGCGATCACCTTCAGGGCTGCGGGGTCGGCGATGCGATAGAAGACGGCGGTGCCGCTCTTGCGCGCGCTGACCAGACTGTCGTCGCGCAGGCGCGCCAGATGCTGGGACAACGCCGATTGAGACAGGCCGACCTGCAGGTCGGCGACCTGACGTTCGTCCTCGCCGATCTGGCACAGGATCATCAGGCGGTGCTCATTGGACAACGCCTTCAGCAGTCGCGAGGCGTCGCCCGCGCTGGCCTGAAAACGCTCCAGTCCCATAAGTTCGAGATCAACCATGGCCTGGATATATGCCATGATCCTAAATTAGCAATACCTAATATATAGACATGCCCAAAGCGCCGTTCAGATCCGGCCCCTCAGCACCGCCCAGAACAGACGCAGCCGCTTGAAGGGCTCCGGCTCGTCCGGCTTGATCAGGGCGGCGGGGGCCACAGCCGGGAAGGCGACGGCAGGCAGGGTTCGCAGAGACTTGTTCGCTTCGGAGCGGGAGGCCCGCACCTGATCGACCTGGCCGGTCTGGGCCAGTGCGCGCACGCGACCAGCGGCGGAGGCCGCCGCCTCATGCCCCTGCCCTGCCAGAATCCGCACCGCAGCCTGCATCGGCCCGACGTAGAAGGCCTCCAGATCGTGCGGCTCGCCATGCACCCGGCCGATGTGGGCCTCGATCAGGGCGTCGAACGGCGCGCGCTTCAGACCATGACGCGCGACCGCCGCCGTCAGCGCCTCCAGCACGGGATGGCCTAGACGCGGCGCGTCGGAGAAGACGCCGTCCATCTGTTCGGACCACCAAGCGTAGCGCATTTCGGCCAACAGCGGCTGGGTCACGCGCGTGGGAATGGCCATCAGTTCGGCCTCGAAGGCGTACAGGGCGATCAGGTCGGCGCGCGCCTGTTCATCGGCCACGAAGCGGCTGGCCAGCCAGCGGTCGAGGTCGGCGGAGCGAACCTGAGCGTCAAGATCAACAGTCATGGCGACGGCCCTTCGGCCATTGAGGCGGCGGCATCAAGTCCGGAATGCACACGGCCCGCCTTCCCTGCGGAAGACGGGCCGTGATCTGGAGCCGTCGACGCTGATTAGGGCCTGCTGGCCATGCCCAGCTTCACCGGCGTGGCGTCGGCCTTGCCACCGCCGCTGCGGTCCACGCCCCACAGCAGGATGATCGGCGCGCCCACATAGATGGACGAGAAGGTGCCGATGATCACGCCGAAGGCTAGGGTGATGGAGAAACCGCGCAGGGCCTCGCCGCCGAAAACGGCCAGGACGATCAGAACGATCACGGTCGTCACGCCGGTGATGATGGTCCGCGACAAGGTCTCGTTGATCGACAGGTCGATGACTTCACGCAGCGGCATGACCTTATACTTCCGCAGATTTTCGCGCAGGCGGTCGAAGACGACGACGGTGTCGTTCATCGAATAGCCGATGACCGTCAGCAGGGCCGCGACCAGGTTCAAGCTGAACTCCATGCGCAGGGCGACGATCAGGCCAAAGGTCAGGGCCACGTCGTGCAGCAACCCCGCTACGGCGCCGATGCCGAACTGCCACGGGAAGCGGAAGGCGATGTAGAGGAACATCAGCACCACAGCCACGACGAGGGCCAGGACGCCGTTGGTCAGCAGTTCGCCCGAGACCTTGGAGCCGACCACGCTGACGCCGGAATAGCCGACCTGGCCGACAGCGTCGCTGATGGCGGTTTCCACCTTCTCGACGACAGCAGACTGGTCCTGGTCCGAGGGCACCTGGAAGCGCACGATGGCGGTCGAGCCGTCGTCCACATTGGTGTCACGACGCGCGATGCCCTGCACCTGGACGTCGCCCAGATCCAGTCCGCTGACCGCGCCGCGCAGCTTGTCCAGTTCCAGCACCTGACCGGCGGGCTTGGCGACTTCCATCGAGGCGCCGCCCCGGAAGTCGATGCCCAGATTCAGACCCGGATAAAAGCAGCCGATGATCGCCGCCACTGTCAGGATTGCCGACAGGATGGCGAAACCCTTGGCGTATTTGACGAAATGAAAGTTCGTTTTGTGCGGCAGCAGTTTGATAAGAGGCCAACCGTTCATCGTCATTACTCCGCGATCGGCAGTTTCTTCGGCTTGGCGATCTTGAGCCAGTAGCCGAGCAGGACTTGGGCCGTCAGCACCGAAGAGAAGACGGAGGTGAAGACGCCGATGGTCAGGGTCCAGGCAAAGCCCCGAACGGGGCCTGCGCCGAACATGAACATGATGATGGCCGCCACAAGAGTGGTCAGGTTGGCGTCGATGATGGTGCCCATGGCGCGGCTGAAGCCTGCATCCATCGAGGCCACGACCGACCGCCCCTGACGCGCCTCGTCACGCATCCGCTCATAGATCAGCACGTTGGCGTCGACCGCCACGGCGAAGGTCAGGATCAGACCGGCGATGCCCGGCAGGGTCAGAGTCGCCTGGGTCAGCGACATGGCCGCGACGATCAGGATCCCGTTCAGGATTAGACCGATCACCGAGATCCCGCCGAACAGGAAGCCGTATGCCAGGATCATGAAGACCACGATGACGACGAAGCCCAGCGCGGTCGACAAGGCGCCCGCGGCCACGGCGTCGGCGCCCAGTTCGGCGGTGACGACGCGGCGTTCCTCGACGTTCAGCGGGGCCGGAAGGGCGCCGCCGTTCAACAGGTTCACCAGTTCCGACGCCGAGGCGATCGTGAAGCTGCCGGTGATCTGGCCGCTGCCGCCAGTGATGGCCGATTGGATGGTCGGGGCCGAGATCACCTTGCCGTCCAGGATGATGGCGAAGGGCTTGCCCAGGTTCTGGGCGGTCGCCTCGGCGAAGCGGCGGGCGCCCTGACCGTCGAACTGGAAGTCGATGGCGGGACGCTGGTTCTGATCCGAGCCGACGCCCGCGCGGGTCAGGTTTTCACCCGACACCAGGATGCGCTTCTTGACCAGATAAGGCGTGCCCTGATCGTCTGTCAGAAGTTCTGCGTCCGGCGGCACGCGGCCAGCCATGGCGTCGTTCAGACCCGTAGGCGAGGTGTCCACCATCTGGAAGGTCAACTGGGCCGTGCGGCCAACCAGACGCTCCAGCTCGGCCGGATCGCTCTGACCCGGCGCCTGGACGACGATACGGTCGGCGCCCTGACGGGTGATGGCGATTTCCTTGGTGCCCGAGCTGTCCAGACGACGGCGCACGACTTCGATCGACTGATCGACTGCGGTGGCTCCCATGCTGTTCAGGGCGGCCTCGGTGAAGGCGTAACGGATACGGCCTCCGCCCAGCTTGGTCGCCACGCGGTCGGGCTGACCGGTCGCGCCCATGCCCTGTTGAGCCATGGTCCGCAGGGTGTTGAAGGCCGTGTCATAGGCGGCGCCCTCGGCGACGGTGACGACGACCCCGCCCGGTTCGCGCTGCATGCCGACGATATTGACCTGGTCTTCGCGCAGGGAAACGCGAACGTCTTCCATCAGGTTGGAGACGCGCTTTTCGCGCATCTCGGGCACGTCGACCTCCAGCAGGAGGTAGGAGCCCCCCTGCAGGTCCAGGCCCAGGTTCAGGCCGTTGCTCGGCAGCCAGCTCGGCAGAGCCTCGCGCTGCGCCGGCGACAGCACGCTCGGGTAGGCCAGGAACAACCCGAGGACGAGCGATAGCGCGACCAGGGTGATCTTCCAGCGTGAAAGCTGAATCATGTCTCGGTTCTCTTCAGGGCCGGCGCGCGCCGCGCCGAGGCGAGGCTATCAGCCCTTGTCGTTGGCGGCGATGGCGGTGCGGTTGCGCACCTCGGCGATCATCGCCTTGACCACGCGGACATTCACGCCCTGCGAGATCTCGACCATGGCCTCAGCGTCCTCGACACGGGTGACCTTGCCGACCATGCCGTTGGACAGGACCACCTCGTCGCCACGCTTCACGCCGGCGATCAGGGCCTGATGGGCCTTCATCCGCTTTTGTTGCGGACGGATCATCAGGAAGTAGAACAGGACGAAGATCGCCAGGATCGGGGCGATGTTGATAAACAGGGCCATCAGGCCGCCGTCTTGGGCTGCAGTCATTAGGAAACTCCCCGACGCGGGCCGCGCCTTCATTGGGGGCCCTTCGAAATCAAGGCGCGGAAACTAGGGTGCGCCGGGCCGTTTTGCAACGCGACCTGATGACAAGAACGTCCGGACGCAGCCGCCCGGACGCCTCTTTTCACGTCATCAGCGCGGCAGGACCGTCAACGGGTCCAGCGCGACCGGATCATCGCCGCGCATCTGACGCACTTCATAGTGGATGGATGGGCGGCCGTCGCCGGCTGTCAGGCCCACGGTGCCGATCGCCTGTCCCGCCCGCACCTGCGCTCCGTCGCGCACGGTGGCCGAGCCCAGATGGCCGTAGACCGTGCGCCAGCCGTCGCGGTGAACGATCAGGACCGTCAGCCCCTGCCCCACGATATCATCGCCGACATAGGCCACGGTTCCGTCGGCCGAAGCCTTGACCTCGGTTCCGGCCGAGGCGCCGATGTTGATCCCGTTGTTGCGCTCGCCCATGCCGACCGGGCCGAAGCGACGCAGGATGTCGCCGCGCACCGGCCACTGAAGGGCCAGCGGCTGGCCGACTGGAGTCGAGGGTGCGACCGGCGCCGTGGCGGCAGGCGCGCGGGTCGGCGGCGGCAGGGGTGCGTTCCCGCTGGGCGGCGGAGGCGGCGGCGGAGCCATGCCGTTATTCGGCGTCCGGACGCCTACCGGCGAGGGGCCGGTGGCGTAGGGGTCGGAGCCCCCGTCCACGGCGCTGTCCGGCAGGATGATGCGTTGACCTGAGCTGATGGCGCCGCGCGGCCCCAGGCCGTTAAGGTCGATCAGAATCTGCACCGGCGTACGGAAACGGCGGCCCACGCCGGAAATCGTATCGCCCGGCTGGATGACATAGGTGGCGCCGGGCATCCCCGGATTGCCGGCTGTCGGCGGCGGCGTCACCGTGATCGGCGCGCCCGTCGACGGATAGGCCGGCCCGCCCGGAGGCGGCAGGCCGCCGCCCTCGATGCTGCCCGCCGGAGCGCGAGGGCCTTCCTCGATCGGCGGCTGTGCGGGCTGCTGCGGCTGAGCCGGTTGGCCCTGATAATAGGGATTGTTCGGATAGGCGCCCGGCTGCTGGCCCGGCTGTTGCGGATAGCCGCCCGGCGTCGTCGGCCGGGTCGAATAGCGCGGCTCGCTCGGATAGGTCGAACACGCCGTGACCGCCAGCGCCCCGCCGACGACCGCCGCCGCCCTGATCCAGCCTATAAAGCCGCTCATGCGTCTCTCCGTATTAACCATGCCCGCCGGTTTGCCCCGACCGATCAGAGAATCCAACCCGCTAACCCGCGCAAAAGTGGGGCGGAAAGGTTAATGGAGCGGTGAGATTTCGCCCCTAGCCCTCTTTCGCCGTCCCTTCGACCAGGGGAACGAAGCGGACCTCGCACAGGCTTTCGCGCTGAAAGCTGCCGTCCGGTTGGCCGGTGTAGCGGTTCAGCATCTGCACTGAGGTGCGGCCGACCGGGGCGACTAGAACGCCGCCCGGCTTGAGCTGTTTCAGCAGTTCCGTCGGCTCGTGCGGCGAGGCCGCCGTCACCATGATGCGGTCGAACGGCGCCTGTTCCGGCCAGCCCTGCCCGCCGTCTCCGTGGCGGGTGAAGACATTGTCGATGCCGAGGATTTTCAATCGGTTCTCGGCCTCGGTTAAGAGACTCTTGTAACGCTCGACCGAGTAGACGAAGCGCGCCATGCGGCTGAGCACCGCGCACTGATAGCCGCTGCCGGTGCCGATCTCAAGCACGCGGTGGCGCGGCTGGACGTCCAGCGCCTGGGTCATCAGGCCGACGATATAGGGCTGGCTGATCGTCTGGGCGCAGTCGATCGGCAGGGCCTGATCCTCCCACGCCTGATCGAGGAATTTCTCGTGGACGAAGACCGCGCGGTCGATGGATTCCATCGCCTTCAGAACCCGCGCGTCCGTCACCCCCTGACGCCGCAGCGACAGGATCAAGCGGCCCGCGCGGTCGTCCCTAAGACTCATTTTTCCTGCGGCCCCTTGGGGGGCGCGCCGCCCAGAACCTTCTTCAGGTCGTTGACCGACTGCATGTGCGTCAGGTCGATGTGCAGCGGCGTGACCGAGATGCGGCCCTCGTCCATCGCCCGCAGGTCGGTGCCGTCGGCGTGCTCCTGCGGCGCGCCGCGGAAGGCCATCCAGTAGTAGTCGCGGCCGCGCAGATCGGTGCGGCGGATGGCGTGCATCTCGCCGATATCGCGGAAGCCCTGGCGCGTCACCTCCACCGACTTGACCAGTTCCGGCGGTAGACGCGGGAAGTTGACGTTCATGACCACGCCCTCCCCCCATTTCTGCTCCAGCAGGCGGGCGACGATGCCTGGGCCGAAAGCTTCGGCCGTTTCCCAGTGCGCCACCACGTCATCGTGGAAACGCTCCAGCGACTGCGACAGGGCGATGGAGCGGATGCCGAAGGCCATGCCCTGAAGCGCGCCGGCCACCGTGCCGGAATAGCTGACGTCCTCGCCCACGTTGTGGCCGCGATTGACGCCCGACAGCACCAGATCAGGCCGAGCCGGCATGATGTCGTTGACGGCCAGGATGACGCAGTCGGTCGGCGTGCCAGTGACGGCGAACTGCTTGTCGCCCAGCTTGTTGACGCGCAGCGGCTCGGTCAGGGTGATGCCCCGCCCCTTGGCCGACTGCTCAGTCTGGGGCGCAACGACCCAGACATCGTCCGACAGGGTACGGGCGATCTTCTCGAGGCAGGCTAGGCCCTCGGCCTCGATGCCGTCGTCGTTGGTGAGGAGGATTCTCATGCGTCGTACTCGTATGCCTTCTCCCCTTGGGGGAGAAGGTGGGCGCCGCAGGCGCTCGGATGAGGGGTAGGTTTCAAGAAGCGGAGCGTCGAGAGCGCGGACGCCGCCCCCTCAACCGTCGTGCTCCGCACGCCACCTTCTCCCCCGAGGGGAGAAGGGCTCATGCAGCGCCTCCGACGACTTTCAACCCGCCCATATAGGGCTGCAGGGCGGCCGGAACCGCGATGGTCCCGTCCTCCTGCTGATAGTTTTCCATCACGGCGACCAGGGTGCGGCCGACGGCCAGACCCGAGCCGTTCAGGGTGTGCAGATACTCGGTCTTCTTCTCGCCTGCGCGCTTGAACCGGGCGTCCATGCGTCGGGCCTGGAAGTCGCCGCAGTTCGAGCAGGAGCTGATCTCGCGGTAGGTGTTCTGGCTGGGCAGCCAGACCTCGAGGTCGTAGGTCTTCTGCGCCGAGAAGCCCATGTCGCCCTTGCACAGCAGCACCTTGCGATAGGGCAGTTCCAGCGCCTGCAGCACCGCCTCGGCGCAACCGGTCATGCGTTCGTGCTCAGCCTCGGAATCCTCCGGGCGGCAGATGGAGACCATCTCGACCTTGGAAAACTGGTGCTGGCGGATCAGGCCGCGCGTATCGCGCCCCGCCGACCCGGCCTCGGCGCGGAAGCACGGCGTCAGCGCAGTCATGCGCATGGGCTGAGCGACCTCGTCCTCGGACAGGATCTGCTCGCGCACTAGGTTGGTCAGGGAGACTTCGGCAGTGGGGATGAGGTAGCGGACGGCCGCAGGTTGAGTAATACGATCAAACTCCTCCTGCCAAAGCCGTTTGCGTTCTTCGCTAACGATTAGACCGTGCTCCATACGCATGGCCTCAGGGTTACGTTTCGTCGCAGCCTCAATGGCCTCGCCGATCCACACCAGATCATTTCCAACTCTCGTGCGGGTCGCAAATAAGTCCTCTTCGAACTTCGGCAGTTGCCCCGTACCGAACATCGCCTCGTCTCGCACCAGCAACGGCGGATTCACTTCCTGATACCCGTGCTTGTCCGTTTGCATGTCCAGCATGAACTGGCCGATGGCGCGTTCCAGACGCGCCAGCGGGCCCTTCAGCACGGCGAAGCGCGAGCCGGACATCTTGGCGGCGGCCTCGAAGTCCAGCAGGCCCAAAGCCTCGCCCAGATCGGCGTGATCCTTGGCGAGGCCGGTCGTGCGGGGTTCGCCCCACTTCAGGACTTCGACGTTGTCGTTCTCGTCCTCGCCGTCCGGCACATCGGCGGCGGCCAGATTCTTCAGCCCGGCCAGCAGGTCGCGCAGTTCGGCGCCCTTGGCGGTTTCGACCTCGCCCGCCTCGGCGATCTCGCCCTTGAGGGCCTCGACCTCGGCCTTCAGGCGGTCGGCCTCGGCCATGTCCTTCTTGCCCATGGCGGCGCCGATGGCCTTGGAGGCGGCGTTGCGCTTGGCCAGGGCGTCCTGGCCGCGCGTCTGGGCGGCGCGCAGGTCGACGTCCAGCGTCAGAATGCGCGCGACGACCTCTGCGGCGTCATCCACGCCGCGCGACGACCAGCCCGCAACGAAGGCTTCGGGATTGTCGCGAATGGCTCGGATATCGTGCATGGCGTCGCTCTTTCGGCGCTCAAGGGAGGGAGAGCCGAAGGCTGTAGCGCTCCGCGCGGAGTCGGGCAAATGCTGAGGCGGGTTTCGACGCCCCCTTTTCGTAACAGTTATAGTTGCCTATATGGTTTTCCAACGGCGCGGCGCAGGCTGCGCATACTAGGAGAGCGCACAATGATCGACGTCAGACCCTTCAACACCCTCGGTGGCGCCAACCACGGCTGGCTGAACGCCAGGCATCACTTCTCGTTCGCCAACTACTATGATCCCAAGCGCATGGGCTGGGGGCGTCTGCGCGTCTGGAACGACGATGAGATCGCCGCGCAATCGGGCTTTCCGCCCCACCCGCACGCCGACATGGAAATCATCACCTATGTCCGCACCGGAGCGATCACGCACCAGGACTCGATGGGCAACACCGGCCGCACCGCGGCGGGCGACGTTCAGGTGATGAGCGCCGGGACCGGCGTGCGTCACGCCGAATACAATATGGAGAACGAGCTCACGACGCTGTTCCAGATCTGGATCGAGACGGATCGGCCGGGCGCCCAGCCGTCGTGGGGGCAGCGCGAGTTTCCCAAGAGCGACCGTTCGGGCCGTTTCACCGTCGTCGCCTCGGGCGATCCCGCGGACGAGGCGCTGACGATCAACGCCGACGCCAGGGTGCTGGCCGCCACGCTGAAGGCGGGCGAAAGCCTGTCCTATGATCTGGCCAGCGGCCGCCGCGCCTATCTGGTGCCCGCCGTGGGCCAGGTGGATGTCAACGGCACGACGCTGAACGCGCGCGACGGCGCGGGCATCATGGACGAACCGACGATCACCATCACGGCCAAGGAAGACGCCGAACTGGTGATGGTCGATAGTCTGTAATCCTGTCGAGGACGCTGATCCTGGGAGCGACGGCCCCAGGATCAGCCGCTGGATCAAAGCCCCAGCTTGGCCTTCAGGATGTCGTTGACCGCAGCCGGGTTGGCCTTGCCGCCGGTGGCCTTCATGACCTGGCCGACGAACCAGCCGATGGCCTGAGGTTTCTCGGCGACGGCGGCGGCCTTGTCGGGGTTGGCGGCGATGATCTCGTCCACCGCCTTCTCGATGGCGCCGGTGTCGGTGACCTGCTTCAGGCCGTGCTTCTCGACCACCTCGGCGGGCGAGCCTTCGCCGTTCCAGACGTGGTCGAAGACCTCCTTGGCGATCTTGGACGAGATGACGCTGGTCTCGATCAGTTCGACCAGTTGGGCCACGTGGGCGGCGGGCAGCGGGTTGTCGCTGAAATCCTTGCTATCCGCAGCCAGACGCGCCGAGACCTCGTTCGTCACCCAGTTGGAGACCAGCTTGGCGTCGCGGCCTTTCGCGGCGGCCTCGAAATAGTCGGCCTTGGCCTGTTCCGAAATCAGCACGCCCGCGTCGTATTGCGACAGGCCGTACTCGCCCATGAAGCGGCGGCGCTTGTCGTCCGGCAGTTCCGGCAGGCTGGCCTTGATCTCATCGATCCAGGCCTGTTCCAGCACCAGCGGCAGCAGGTCAGGGTCGGGGAAGTAGCGATAGTCCTGCGCCTCTTCCTTGGAGCGCATGGAACGGGTCTCACCCGCCGTCGCGTCATACAGGCGCGTTTCCTGAACGATCGAACCGCCGTCTTCGAGGATCTCGATCTGGCGGCGCGCCTCATACTGGATCGCCTGAGAAATGAAGCGGAAGCTGTTGACGTTCTTGATCTCGCAGCGCGTGCCCAGGAAGCTGAAGTCGCCCGTTTCCTTGAACTTGGCGTAGTTGCCTTCGCGGCAGACCGACACGTTCACGTCGGCGCGCAGATTGCCCTTCTCCATGTCGCCGTCGCAGGTGCCGAGGTAGATCAGGATGGTCCGGATCTTCTTGACGTAGGCGACCGCCTCTTCCGGCGTGCGGATGTCGGGGCGCGAGACGATCTCCATCAGCGCCGTGCCAGCCCGGTTCAGGTCGACGTAGGATTCAGTCGGCGACAGGTCGTGGATCAGCTTGCCCGCGTCCTGTTCCAGGTGCAGGCGCTCGATGCCGACGTTGAAGAAGCTGCCGTCCTCGGCCTCCACCTCGACCACGCCTTCGCCCACGATGGGGTGATACAGCTGGCTGATCTGATAGCCGGTCGGCAGGTCGGGATAGAAGTAGTTCTTGCGGTCGAACTGGCTCTTCAGATTGATCTGGGCGCGCAGGCCCAGGCCCGACTTCACCGCCTGCTCGACGCAATACTTGTTCAGTGTCGGCAGCATGCCGGGGAAGCCGGCGTCGATCAGCGACACCTGCTCGTTCGGCCCGGCGCCGAAGCCGACCGCCGCGCCCGAGAACAGCTTGGCGTTCGAGGCGACCTGGGCGTGGATCTCCAGACCCATGACGATTTCCCAAGCGCCCGTGCGGCCTTGGATCAGTTTGGAGTTCTCAGTCATGCTCACCACCAACGGTCCGGCTTGGCGACGAAGCCCGCCGCATCTTCGAGGGCGCCCGCGACCTGGAAGACGGTCGCCTCGTCCAGGGCCTTGCCGATGACCTGCAGGCCCAGCGGCAGCCCCTCGCTGTTCAGACCCGCGGGCACAGAAATGCCCGGCAGACCGGCCAGGTTGGTCGTCACCGTGAAGACGTCGTTCAGATACATCGTCAGGGGGTCGATCTGCTTGTCGCCGATGGCGAACGCGGCCGACGGAGTGGACGGCGTCAGGATGGCGTCCACCTTGCCCCAGACGTTGTCGAAGTCCTCGGCGATACGGCGACGCACCTTCAGCGCCTTGACGTAATAGGCGTCGTAGAAGCCCGCCGACAGCACATAGGCGCCGATGGTCAGGCGGCGCTGGACCTCCTTGCCGAAGCCCTCCGCGCGCGAGCCGGCGTAGAGGTCGTCCAGCGACGAGAAGTCTTCGGCGCGATGGCCGAAGCGCATGCCGTCATAGCGCGCCAGGTTGGACGACGCCTCGGCCGGGGCCACGATGTAGTAGGTCGGCAGGGCGTATTTGGTGTGCGGCAGGCTGATCTCGACGATCTCGCAACCGGCGGCCTTCAGCCAGGCGACGCCCTGTTCCCACAGCGCCTTGATCTCTTCGGACATGCCGTCGATCAGATATTCCGCCGGAACGCCGATACGCAGGCCCTTGACCGACTGGCCGACAGACTGAGTCCAGTCGGGGGTCGGGACGTCGAGGCTGGTCGAGTCCTTGGCATCAAACGAGCACATGGACTTCAGCAGCAGGGCCGCGTCCTTCACCGTCTTGGTGATCGGCCCGGCCTGATCCAGCGACGAGGCGAAGGCCACCATGCCGAAGCGGCTGGCGCGGCCGTAGGTCGGCTTGATGCCGACCGTGCCGGTGAAGGCGGCGGGCTGGCGGATCGAGCCGCCGGTATCCGAGGCCGTCGCGGCCAGACACAGGTCAGAAGCCACGGCCGAGGCCGAACCGCCCGACGAACCGCCCGGCGTCAGTTCAGCGTCCGAACCCTTGGCCTTCCACGGGTTCTTCACCGCACCGAAGGCCGAGGTTTCATTGGCCGAGCCCATCGCGAACTCGTCCATGTTCAGCTTGCCCAGCATGACCGCCCCGTCGCGCCACAGATTGGCGGTGACGGTCGATTCATACGGCGGCACGAAGCCGCGCAGCATGTTGGAGGCGGCGGTCGTCTGAACGCCTTCAGTGCAGAACAGATCCTTGACGCCCAGCGGCGCGCCTTCCAGCGCCCCGCCCTCGCCCTTGGCCAGACGGGCGTCAGACGCGCGCGCCTGTCCCAGCGCCTTGTCCGCCGTCACCTCGATATAGGCGTTCAGCGTCGGGTTCGAGGCCTTGATATTGGTCAGGAAGGCCTG
This sequence comes from Brevundimonas sp. S1H14, assembly GCF_047716865.1. Classification (NCBI taxonomy): domain Bacteria; kingdom Pseudomonadati; phylum Pseudomonadota; class Alphaproteobacteria; order Caulobacterales; family Caulobacteraceae; genus Brevundimonas; species Brevundimonas sp. S1H14. The sequence goes on from NZ_CP136679.1 coordinate 1,849,488, forward strand.
GGTCAGCTCTTCCGACGAGAAGGTCCTGGCCTTCAGGCCGTCGACGGCGTCGGCCAGAGTCAGCTTGGTCAGATCGGTCATGACTTACTCCACGACCTTGGGCACGACGAAGAAGCCGTCGGCGGACTTGGGCGCGTTGGACAGGACGTCGGCGACCTTGTCGCCGTCCGTCACCACGTCATCGCGCAGGCGAAGCGGTTGAGACACGTTGGAGGTCATCGGCTCGACGCCCTGCACGTCCACCTCGTCCAGCTGTTCGATCCACTGCAGGATGCCGTTCAGCTCCTGGGCCAGCGGCTCCAGGCGGTCCTCGGGGGTCTTGATGCGGGCGAGATGCGCAACCTTGCGCACCGTCGCGGCGTCGATGGCCATGCGGCCCTCCAAAGCATGAAAGTCTGAGGGGGCGGGATTAGCGTTTCAACGCCGCTTCGACAAGGATCGGGCGCCGCCCTTTGTCCAGCTTGACCACGGCGACCAAAGGCCCCCTATCCTGACAGCGCGCCCGGCGCGAGTATGAAGACCTGCCTCAAGGAGACCAAAGCCATGAAGATCACCGGCCCCCAAGCCCGCGCCGCACGCGCCCTGGTGCAATGGCCGCGCGACCATGTGGCCCGCCTTTCGGGGCTGGCGGTCGACATCCTGGCCGACTTCGAGCGCGAGAACGTCGATCCGGGCGATGAGGCCCGCAGCCGCCTGCAGGCCGCGCTGGAGGAAGGCGGCGCCGTGTTTCTGAACGAAGAGGACGGCGGCCTGGGCGTGCGGCTGAAGTTCACCCGCAAGGAAGTCCGCTCGATCCGCAACATGGAGAATGAAGGCGGGCCGGTCGGGGATGACGACGTGTGAGTCACTCCCCCTCACCGCTCATCCCGGCGGACGCCGGGACCCAGTAAGAGCCACACGCACGCCGGTCCGCGACTATGGCGCAATGCGGTCAAGGTTTCTGCCTTGAAGCCAAAGCACTGGGTCCCGGCGTCCGCCGGGATGAGCGGAGGTAAAGGGCCGCGCGCTTTGACACGCGCCCCGTCTGGGCCTAACGCGCCCTCGTGCCTGTCCTTGACCTTTCCGAACTGTCCGCCGCCTGCCCGCCCAACACCCCGTGGCTGGGTCTGGATCTGGGCGAGAACACCATCGGCGTCAGCGTGTCTGACACCGGGCGCATCATCGCCAGCCCGCTGGAGCTGATCCGCAAGACCAAGTTCAGCCAGGACGCCGAACAGCTGTTCAAGATCATGGATGGCCGCAACGTGTCGGCCCTGATCATCGGCTTGCCGTTGAACATGGACGGGACCGAGGGGCCGCGCGCCCAGTCGTGCCGCGCCTTCGCCCGCAATCTGGAGCGGTTCCGGCCGGTCAACGTCGCCTTTCAGGACGAGCGGCTGTCGACCACGGCGGTCGAGCGGTTCCTGATCGACGAGCTGGACCTGACCCGCAAGCGCCGCGCCGATGTGGTGGACCGCACCGCCGCCGCCTGGATTCTGCAAGGCGCGCTGGACCGGCTGCGCCCCTGAGATGGCGGCCATTCTAGCCGGCGTCCTGCCGGTCTTCCTGCTGCTGGCGCTCGGCTATGGCCTGAAAAAGTCGGACTATCTGCCCGACGCCGCCTGGCGGCCGATCGAGAAGCTGGCCATCAATGTCCTTTATCCCGGCTTCCTGATCCCGGCGATCTGGAATGCGGACCTCTCGGGATCGGCCGCGGGCGCGGCGGGCGCCGCCGCCGTCACCGTATCCATCATCGTCTCGACCCTGACCCTGCTGTCAAAGCCCCTGCTGCCCCTCAGCGGCCCGGCCTACACCAGCGTCTTTCAGGGCATGATCCGCTGGAACAGTTTCGTTTTCCTGCCCGTCGTGCAGGCGACCTTCGGGCCGGAAGGCGTAGGCCTGGCCGCCGTGGTCATCGCCGCCATGATCCCGGTCAGCAACATCCTGAGCGTCATCGTCCTGGCCAAGTGGGGGGCGGACCAGCGCGGTGCCTCGCCCAAGGCCCTGTTCCGGGCGATGATGTCCAACCCCATCCTGCTGGCCTGTCTGCTGGGGCTGGCGCTGAACGTCTCAGGCGCGCCGCAGCCGCCGGGCGTGGCCGAGACGCTGCAACTGCTCGGATCAGCCGCCCTGCCGCTGGGCCTGATCGTGGCGGGCGCAGGTCTCAGCTTCCGCGAACTGGCGCGCACCCGCGTCACGGTCGGCGCCGTGGTGGTGGTCAAGATGATCGTGACGCCGCTGGCCATGTGGCAGCTGGCGCGCCTGTACGGCGGTGATGAACTGGCGCAGGGAATCGCCCTGCTATGCGGCGCCGCGCCCGGCGCCGCCTCGGCCTATGTGCTGGCGCGTCAGATGGGCGGCGACGCGCCGCTGATGGCCGGGATCATCGCGGCGACGACGGTATTCTCGGTCATCGGCATCCCTGCGGCCCTGCTGCTATTCCATCTGGCCTGAGTCCCGCCTATAGCGGCGTCTCAATGACCCACGCAGCGCCTGTCACCGATCTCATCAAGGAACGGCTGACGCCGTTTCCTCGCGACCACTTCCTCGCCGCCGGAGACCTCCATCCGCCGGCCGCCTTGGCCTTGCTGGACCTGGCCGACGCCTTCGTCGACTTCAACAGGCAGTCGGCCAAGGGCGTGGACCTGATGCGCGGCCAGACGGTCGTGAACCTCTTCTTCGAGAACTCGACGCGGACCAGTTCCTCGTTCGAGATCGCGGCCAAGCGTCTGGGCGCCGACGTGGTGACCATGCCGGTCGCCTCGTCCTCGGTGAAGAAGGGCGAGACGCTAATCGACACCGCCGTGACGCTGAACGCCATGAAGCCGGAGATTCTGGTCGTCCGCCATGCATCCTCGGGCGCGGTGGACCTGCTGTCGCAGAAGGTCGGTTGCGCCGTCGTCAACGCGGGCGATGGACGCCATGAACACCCGACGCAGGCCCTGCTGGACCTGCTGTCCATCCGCCGCGCTTTCGGCGACGTGGGCGGGCTGAGCATAGCCATCTGCGGCGACATCGCCCACAGCCGCGTGGCGCGCTCGAACGTCGCCCTGCTGCAGATGATGGGCGCGCGGGTGCGGTTGATCGGACCGCCGACGCTGGTGCCCGGCGACGCCGACCGCTGGGGCTGCGAGGTCTTCCACGACATGAAGGAGGGTCTGGCCGGTTGTGACGTGGTCATGATGCTGCGCCTTCAGCTGGAGCGGATGGCGGGCGCCCTGATCCCCTCGACGCGGGAGTATTTCCGTTTCTGGGGTCTGGACCGCGAGAAGCTGGCCTGGGCCGCGCCCGGCGCCAAGGTCATGCACCCCGGCCCCATGAACCGGGGCGTGGAGATCGATTCCGACGTGGCCGACGACCTGAGCGTCTCCCTGATCCAGGATCAGGTCGAGATGGGCGTCGCCGCCCGCATGGCCGTTCTGGCCGCCCTCGCCCACCGCCGCGCGGGAGGCGCCGCATGACCGCCGCTCAACAGCCCATCGCCCCCAAGGCTCTGGCCATTGTCAACGCCCGCCTGCTGGACCCGGCCAGCGACTATGACGGCCCCGGCGCCGTCCTGATCGAGAATGGCCGCATCGTCGAGGTCATCCACGGACAGGCGACCCAACGCCCCGAGGGCGTGCAGATCATCGACGCCGAAGGCCGCTGCCTGGCGCCCGGCCTGATCGACATTCGGGTCAAGACCGGCGAGCCGGGCAACGAACCCAAGGAGACGCTGAAGTCGGCCAGCCTGTCGGCGGCGGCGGGCGGCGTCACCACCATCATCGTCCAGCCGGACACCGATCCGGCCATCGACGACCCGGCCATGATCGACCACATCCAGCGGCGCGGCGCCGCGCTTGATCTGGTCCACGTCCGCGCGGCGGGCGCGGCCACGCAGGGCCGCGACGGCGAGCGCATGGCCGAGATCGGCCTGATGCACGAGGCGGGCGCCCTGTATTTCACCGACGGCGACCGGGTGATCCGCAACACCCGCACCCTGCAACGGGTGATGTCCTACGCCGCCTCGTTCAACGCCCTGATCGCCTGCCGTCCAACCGAGCCGTGGCTGTCGGAGGGCGCGGTCGCGACCTCAGGCGAACTGGCGACGCGGCTGGGCCTGTCGGGCGCGCCCGCCATCGCCGAGCGCATCCAGCTGGAGCGCGACCTGGCCCTGGTCGAACAGACCGGCGCCCGCTTCCTGATCGACCAGATTTCGACCGAAGGGGCGCTGGAGACGCTGGCCCGCGCCCGTGCGCGCGGGCTGGAGGTCGCGGCCTCGGCCTCGATCAACCATCTGTGCTTCAACGAGATCGACATCGGCGACTACCGCACCTTCTACCGCCTGGACCCGCCCTTGCGCGCCGAGAGCGACCGGCAGGCCTTGGTCGAGGCCGTGCGCGACGGCCTGATCGACGTCATCACCTCGGCCCACTGCCCCGAACCGGCCGAGAACAAGCGCCGTCCCTTCGCCGAGGCTGAGCCGGGCGCCGTGGGTCTTGAGACGCTGCTGCCCGCCGCCCTGACGCTGCACCACGAATACGGCGTGGACCTGCTGGACGTGCTGCGGCCGCTGACGCAGGGCCCGGCGGCCCTGCTGGGGCTGGAGGCTGGGGAGTTGTCGCAAGGGTCGCCCGCCGATCTGGTGCTGTTCGACGCCGGTGCGCCGGTGGTGATCGACGCCGCGACGCTGCGCTCCAAGTCGAAGAATTCGCCTTTTGACGGGCGGCGGCTGCAAGGCAAGGTCTTGCTCACCGTCGTTTCGGGCCGCATCGTCCACAACGCACGTTAAGGGGAGCGAATCACTTGCACGATCTGACGGGGCCGGCGCTCCTTACGCTCGGGCTTGTGGCTGTCGGCGGGTACCTGCTGGGCTCCATTCCGTTCGGCGTGGTCCTGACCCGCGCGGCGGGTGCGGGCGACGTGCGCAACATCGGCTCGGGCAATATCGGCGCGACCAACGTCCTGCGCACCGGGCGCAAGGATCTGGCCATCGCCACCCTGATCCTGGATGCGGGCAAGGGCGCGGTCGCCCTGCTGATCGCCCGGCACCTGCTGGGAACCGACGTCGCGGGCGCCATCGCCGGCGGCGCGGCCTTCCTGGGCCACTTGTTCCCCGTCTGGCTGGGTTTCAAGGGCGGCAAGGGGGTGGCGACCTTCTTCGGCCTGATCCTGGCCGCGTGCTGGCCGCTGGGCCTGCTGGCGGCGGCGACCTGGCTGATCACGGCCTTCGCCCTGCGCTATTCCTCCCTGTCGGCCCTGGTGGCGGCGGCGCTGACCCCGCTCTACGCCCTGCTGCCCCTCTCCGCGCTGGGCCTGCCCGCGCCCCAGCCCATATTCATCATGGCGGTCTTCACAGCCGTCCTGATCTTCACCCGCCACCATGAGAACATCGGCCGCCTGCTGAAAGGCGCCGAGCCCAAGATCGGGGCGAAGAAGGCGTGACGCCGCTGTCGGAGGCAGAGCGTTTCGCCCGCCTCCGGCTCGCCCGGACCGACCGCGTCGGCCCTGTGGCCTTTTCACAGTTGCTCCAGCGGTACGGCTCGGCCGAGCGCGCTCTGGACGCCCTGCCCGATCTGATCCGTAATCGGGGCCGCACCAGCTATTCCATCCCGGCGCCCGGAACCGTCGAGGCCGAACTGGAAGCAGGCGCCCGCATCGGCGCGCGGCTGATCCTGTGGGGCGAGGCCGCCTATCCCGAAGCCCTGGCGGTCGTCGATCCGCCCCCGCCTCTGCTGTGGATCCTTGGCGACGCGGCGTTGATGCAGCGCCCCTGCATGGCCATCGTCGGCGCGCGCATCGCCTCGGCGGGCGGCCAGCGGATCGCACGCGGACTGGCGCAACAACTGGGCGAAAGCGGCCATGTCGTCGTCTCGGGTTTGGCGCGCGGGGTCGATGCGGCGGCGCATCTTGGCGCGCTGGAGACCGGCACCGTGGCCGTTCTGGGCGGCGGCGTGGACGACATCTATCCGGCGGACAACGCCGACCTGTATCGCCAGATCGCCGAACGAGGCTGCATCGTCTCGGAAAGCCCTGTCGGCGCGCGGGCGCAGGCGCGCGACTTCCCGCGCCGCAACCGCATTATTTCAGGCCTGTCGCGCGGCGTGGTCGTCGTGGAGGCTGAAATCCGGTCCGGCTCTCTCATCACCGCCCGGCTGGCGGGCGAACAGGGCCGCGACGTGTTCGCCGTCCCCGGCTCGCCGCTGGACCCGCGCTCCAAAGGGCCGAACGAACTGCTGCGTCAGGGCGCCATCCTGTGTGAAGGGATCGAGGATATAGAGCGAGCCTTCGCCTCTCTGCGAACCCTGAGAGAGCCGCCCGCTGATTCGCCGTTCGACGCCGGGCGACCTGAACAGATCGATGACGAGGTGCTGGATCGGATAGAAGCCCTGCTGTCCCCTTCGCCGGTCAGCCGCGACGAACTGGCGCGCGCCGCCAGATTGTCGATTGCGGAAACAGCCGCCGCCCTGCTGGAGCTTGATCTCGCAGGGCGGGCGACCTTGCTGCCCGGCGGTATGGCCTCGACCTAGGCAGGGGCGGTGCGGCGAGCCATATCCGCCGCATTCTCAAGAATGCTGGCCAGCCTTTCATCCCCGTCCCAGCGGGCCATTCCGGCCAGTTCCATAGCCATGGCGGCCACATATTCACGAACCGGATAGTCCGTCAGATCAGGGCTTGGCGCCTGCCGGCGTCGCTGCGCTGTCTTGCTCATCGTCAACCCTCCCGAGAACGCCTCAGAGGAACACAACTTACAATGGTTTGCAAACTCGCGTTACCCGGAAAGGTTGCTCACTTGAAATGCGCCGATTGACTTCCGGCCGCGCCGCAACCACGTTCGCGCCCCCTTTTCCCCGATAGAGCGCCATGAATCTCGTCATCGTCGAGAGCCCCGCCAAGGCCAAGACCATCAATAAATACCTGGGCTCGGACTATAAGGTTCTGGCTTCATACGGCCACGTTCGCGACCTGCCGTCGAAGGACGGCTCGGTTCTGCCTGACGATGACTTCGCCATGCACTGGGAGGTCGACGCCAAGGCCTCCAAGCGCCTGTCCGAGATCGCCGAGGCCGCCAAGGCCGCCGACCGCGTCATCCTGGCCACCGACCCCGACCGCGAGGGAGAGGCGATCAGCTGGCACGTTCTGGAAATCCTGAACAAGAAGAAGGCGCTGAAGGACACGGACGTCCAGCGCGTCACCTTCAACGCCATCACCAAGTCGGCGGTGCTCGAGGCGATGGCCAACCCGCGCCAGCTGGATATGGAGCTGGTGGACGCCTATCTGGCGCGCCGGGCGCTGGACTATCTGGTGGGCTTCAACCTGTCGCCGGTGCTGTGGCGCAAGCTGCCAGGCGCTCGCTCGGCCGGGCGCGTCCAGTCGGTCGCCCTGCGCATCGTCGTCGACCGCGAGATGGAGATCGAGCGGTTCAAGGCGCAGGAATACTGGTCGGTCGAGGCCGACCTGATCGCGGACAGCCCGCCCTTCACCGCCCGTCTGGTCAAGCACGAAGGCAAGCGCGTCCAGCGTCTGGACATCGTGTCCGAAGCGATGGCGACAGCCGCGCGCGAGGCCGTCCACAGCGGCGACTTCACCATCAAGTCGGTCGAGAAGAAGCCGGCCAAGCGGTCCCCCGCCCCGCCCTTCACCACCTCGACCCTGCAACAGGAAGCCGCGCGCAAGCTGGGCTTCACCGCCCAGCGCACCATGCAGGCGGCGCAGAAGCTGTATGAGGGCGTGGACGACACCGGCGGCCTGATCACCTATATGCGTACGGACGGCGTCTATGTGACGCCCGAAGGCATCGCCCAGGCCCGCGAGGCCATCGGCCAGCGCTTCGGCCCCGCCTACATCCCGGCCGAGCCGCGCTACTACAAGACCAAGGCCAAGAACGCCCAGGAAGCGCACGAAGCCATTCGTCCGACCAACATCCTGCGCAGCCCCGACACCTTGCGGCTCGATAGCGATCTGCAGCGGCTGTATGAGCTGATCTGGAAGCGGATGATCGCCTCTCAGATGGAATCGGCGCGTCTGGACCGCACCACGGTCGAGATCGAAACGCCGGACGGCCAGACGGGCCTGCGCGCCACCGGCCAGGTTGTGGTCTTCGACGGCTTCATCGCCGCCTATGAAGAAGGCCGCGACGAGAAGCAGAAAGGCGCTGAGGACGACGAGGACGAAGGCGGCCGCCTGCCCGCGCTGAAAGAAGGCGCCAAGGCCAAGGTCGAGGCCATCCGCACCGATCAACACTTCACCGAGCCGCCGCCGCGATTCTCGGAAGCCACCCTGGTCAAGAAGCTGGAAGAGCTGGGGATCGGCCGCCCGTCGACCTACGCCTCGATCCTGACGACCCTGCGCGACCGCGAATACGTCCGCATGGACAAGAACCGCTTCTATCCCGAGGACAAGGGACGGCTGGTCACAGCCTTCCTGGAGCAGTTCTTCGCCAAGTGGGTCGAGTACGACTTCACCGCCGCGCTGGAGACCCAGCTGGACGAGGTGTCGGCGGGCGATCTGGACTGGAAGACCCTGCTGCGCCGCTTCTGGCAGGATTTCCACGCCGCGACCCAGGCCGCAGGCGAGCTGCGCACCACGGCGATTCTTGATCACCTGAACGAAGCGTTGGGTCCGCACATCTTCCCCGACAAGGGCGACGGCTCCGACCCGCGCCAGTGCCCCGTCTGCCATGAAGGCCAGCTCAGCCTGAAGACCAGCCGCTTCGGCGCCTTCATCGGCTGTTCGCGCTATCCGGAGTGCAAATACACCCGCCCCGTGGCTTCGCCTGACGCAGTCGACGGCGGAGCCGAGAGCGGCGATCGCGAACTGGGCGTCGATCCGGCGACCGGCCAGCCCGTGCACCTGAAGATCGGCCGTTTCGGTCCCTATGTCGAAACGACGCCGCCCGATGCGGAAAAGCCCAAGCGCTCGTCCCTGCCGAAGGGCTGGACCCCGGCGTCGATGGATCTTGCGAAGGCGCTGCGCCTGCTCAGCCTGCCGCGCGACGTGGGTCCGCACCCCGAAGACGGCAAGATGATCACCGCCAGCCTGGGCCGCTATGGCCCGTTCGTGGCGCACGCCGGCACCTACGCCAATGTCGCGGACATCGAGGAAGTGTTCGACGTCGGGCTGAACCGCGCCGTGGCCCTGCTGGCTGAAAAGCGCGCGGGTCGTGCGGGTCGCGCCTCGGCCGCCGCGCCGCTGAAGGAGCTGGGCGCCCACCCGGAAACGGGCGAGGCCGTTCAGGTCATGGCCGGGCGCTACGGCCCCTACGTCAAGTCGGGCAAGATCAACGCCACCCTGCCCAAGGGCACGGCGCCCGAAGACATGACGATGGAGGCCGCCCTGCCCCTGCTGGCCGCCAAGGCCGGCGCCGCGCCCAAGAAGAAGGCGCCCGCCAAGAAGGCGGCGGCGAAAAAGCCTGCTGCGAAGAAGGAGCCTGCGGCCAAGAAACCGGCCACTAAAAAGGCCCCCGCCAAGAAGGCCAAGGCTGCGGACGCCGATTAAGATCAAGCGCCCTCGTTCTCATGAACGGGGGCGTTTTTCTTGATGCCGCCCCAATACCCCTTAAGCCGCCGAACATTCTGAGCGGTTTTCCGGCTCAGCGCCCCGCGACTAGTTCATTACGGACGCGGCGCCCCAAAGGGTCGCGACCCGGCCAGCTCTCGCCCACTGAGGCTTCGATATAGGGGGTGCAGAAGCGCGAGATGATCATGCGCGGGCGAATCTCGTTCAGGCAGACCTTGTCGCCTTCGCGCGCCCACCGGGCGGTCAGGCGGCGTCCGTCAGAAAACAGGGCGCGATAGGCGCCGTCACGGTCGAACCAGTGCTTGACCCAATCGCCGTCGGGATAGTGGGAAACGACAGTATTTCCAAAGGCCGCCTGCATGGCGTCGACACTCCGTCCGCGATCCGACGCCTGGGCGCCAAGCGGCGCGGCAAGCATCAGCGCGATCAATACGGCAGCGCGCATTCGACATCCTTCTCCCGGTCCCCGAGCGGACCATACAGCCCGCGGCGCCGTTGCCAAGCGAGGCCGTTAGAACGGAAATACTTGACTGAGGTGTAGGGCTTTCCATATACCGCCCCAAGCTCGGAACAGGACTGGCGATGCGCGCCGCCCGCTCGCCCACGAGGGGCGGTTCCGTCAGCTAACGGCGTTTGCGAACGTTATCCTCCGTCCCTTCAGGACTGCATGACTGAGTTTTCCAAGCTGGGCCTTTCGCCCACGACCCTACAAGCGGTCGCCGATACCGGCTACACGACCGCCACCCCCATTCAGGAACAGGCCATTCCAGTGGCCCTGGCCGGACGCGATGTCCTCGGCATCGCCCAAACCGGCACCGGCAAGACGGCCGCCTTCACCCTGCCTATGGTCGACCGCCTGGCCTCCGGCCGCGCCCGCGCCCGCATGCCGCGCGCCCTGGTGCTGGCGCCGACCCGCGAACTGGCCGATCAGGTCGCCGAAAGCTTCGCCAAATACGCCAAAGGCACCAAGTTGAACTGGGTGCTGCTGATCGGCGGCGTCTCCATGGGCGACCAGGTCGCCGCCCTGAACAAGGGCGTGGACGTGCTGATCGCCACGCCGGGCCGCCTGCTGGACCTGTTCGACCGCGGCAAGATGCTGCTGACCGGCGTCGAGCTGATGGTGGTCGACGAGGCCGACCGGATGCTGGACATGGGCTTCATCCCGGACATCGAGCGCATCTTCAAGCTGACGCCGCCGCGTCGCCAGACCCTGTTCTTCTCGGCCACCATGCCGCCGGAGATCACCCGCCTGACGCAGCAGTTCCTCAAGGATCCGACCCGGATCGAGGCGTCGCGCCCGGCCACAACCGCCGACACCATCACCCAGCACATCACCCGCCTGCCGACCTCGGACCCCAAGGCCAAGCGCACCGCCCTGCGCGCCCTGGTCGAGCGCGGCGACGTGCAGAACGGCATCGTCTTCTGCAACCGCAAGTCGGAAGTCGACATCGTCGCCAAGTCTCTGCAGGTCCACGGCTTCGACGCCGCGCCGATTCACGGCGATCTGGACCAGTCGCTGCGGATGAAGACCCTGGCCGATTTCCGCAGCGGCGCACTCAAGCTGCTGGTCGCCTCGGACGTCGCCGCGCGCGGCCTGGACATCCCGGCCGTCAGCCACGTCTTCAACTATGACGTTCCGCACCACGCCGACGACTACGTCCACCGCATCGGCCGCACCGGCCGCGCCGGGCGTCTGGGCGAGGCCTTCATGATCGTGACGCCGTCCGACGACAAGTCATTGGACAAGGTGCTGAAGCTGATCAAGAAGGAGCCGGTCGAACTGCCGCTGGACGGCATCGACTTCGCCTCCATCAAGGACCGCCCGCGCGACGACAGCCGCTCAAGCCGCGGCCGTGGACGCGGCGAACGCAGCGAGCGCGGCAGCCGTTCGCGCCGTTCGGTCGAAGAAGCGCCCGTCGAAGCCGAAACCCTGATCGAAACAGCGCCGACGCCCGCGCCCGAAACCGAAGCGGCGCCTCAACGCGCACGCAGCCGCAAGAAAACCGAAACCAAAACGACGCCTGCCGCCCAGAAAACGCCTCAGAAGGCTAACCAGGCTGAAGGCCGCCAGCCCGCATCTCTCGCCGGAAATCCTTTCGGCGATGACGTCCCGGCCTTCCTGCGTCGCCCGGTGGTTCTGGCCGGATAAGGCCGGTCTGCGAACTTAACCCTGCGTTACAGAAGACCGGTATAGCTTTCCGGATCACGCAGCGCAGGGGCAGTTCAGGCATGACCACCCAGGTGGAAACCACGGTTCGCAGTCCGGAAGCCTATGCTCTGGCGCACCGCGCCGTGGACGCCATGCAGGCCGCCGCCGTGTGGCCGACGCCGTTGAACTTCGAACTGTGGCTGCACTACCTGGGCGACCCGGACGGAACGCTGGGGCAGGAAATTTCACGCCTTCTGGCGACAGGGGCGCCCTTCACCGATTCGACGGCGGAAATGCTGGCCGCCGAATTCCTGCCGCGTGGCCGCCTGTCCGAAGAAATCCGCGACGCCGGGGCCATGCTGAACAGGGAACTGGCAGCCGTGGCAGGCGCCATCGACAAGGCGCGCGAAAGCCAGGCCAGCTACGGGCACACCTTGGCTGACGCCGTCGATCGGATGGCCAGCGCAGGCGACGCCAACAGCCTTGGAGACATCGTGTCCTCACTAGCGGATGCGACCCGCCGCATCCGACGCCATACCGCCGCGCTGGAACGCCGCCTGGAATCCTCAAACCGCGAAGTGACCAAGCTGCGCGATCACATGGAGCAGGTGCGCCGCGACGCGATGACGGACGCCCTGACCAATCTGGCCAACCGCAAGGCGTTCGACGAACACCTGCTGCGGATGTGCGATGAAGCTGAAAGCGTGGGCGGCTCGATCGGGCTCGCGATCATCGACATCGACCATTTCAAGCGCTTCAACGACACCTGGGGGCACCAGACGGGCGATCAGGTGCTGCGCTATGTCGCCAGCGTCCTGGGCCGGGTGTCGCGAGCGCCGCGCATCGCCGCCCGCTATGGGGGCGAGGAGTTCGCCCTGATCTTCCCCGGCGAAACGGCGGGCGCCATCGAGGCCGCGCTGAACGCCATTCGTGAGGAAATCGCCTCCCGCGCCCTGCGCCGTCGCTCGACCAACGACGATCTGGGCGCCGTGACCATCTCCGTCGGCTTTGGTCTGCGCCGCCCTGGCGAAACCGCTAGCCAACTGCTGACGCGGGCGGACGAGGCGCTCTATGCCTCCAAGCGCAGCGGGCGCAACAAGGTGACCTCCGCCGCCGAGGCCGTATCCGACGCCGCCTGAGGCTTCACTTTAAGCTCGCCTCTGAACGGCAGGCTGGCATAGTCGCCTGATGCGAAGCCTGCTGTTCAACATCGCCTATTGGGCGCTTTCCATCACCTATGGCCTGGCCGCCGCCTTTGCGGCTCTGGCTCCGGGCCGCAAGGCCACGAGCTGGATCATCCGCCGCTATGTCCGGCGCATGGTGCAGGCCATGAGCCTGTTCGCGGGCATCCGCATCGAGACTCGCGGCAAAGAACGCCTGCCACAGGGCGCCTTCATCATCGCTTCAAAACACCAGAGCTGGGGCGACGGCTTCGCCACCTATGACCAGTTCGACGACGTGGCCTTCGTCACCGGCGACCATCTGGAGAAGTTCCCTCTGCTGGGAACGGTGCTCAAGAAGCTGGGCGCCATCGTCGTGAACAACTGCGGCGGCCACGCCGCCCGCGCTGCCCTCAAGGAACGCGCCGCCGACGCCAATCGCGAAGGCCGCAAGATCCTGATCTATCCGGAAGGCCATCTGGCGAAGGTCGGCGAGAAGTTCCGCTACCGCTCTGGCGTCTGGCACATGTACCGCGATTTCGACATGCCGGTCGTGCCGCTGGCAACCAATCTGGGCCTGTTCTGGCCGCTGGAGGAGTTCCGCAAGAACCCCGGCACGGCGACGCTTGAATTCCTCGAACCCATCCCGACCGGCCTGCCGAAGGCCGAGTTTCTGGAACGGCTGGAAGCCGCCGTGGAGGGCAAGACGGCCGAACTGATCGCCGAGGCGACCGCACAGCCGGTCACGCCCGCCGTTCTGGTCGAATCCAAGGAGGAATCCGCCAAGACCGCCGCAGCGGCCAAGGCGGTCAGCGCTGCAGCCTAGGCCGCCGGGATCACTGCGCCTTCATATTTCGTGGCGATGAAGTCCTTGATCGCCTGGCCGCGCAGGGCCTGGGCCAGGGCGTGGATGCGCGGGTCGTCCTGATTGTCCGGGCGGGCGACCAGATAGTTCACATAGGGACTGTCGGCGCCTTCCAGTTGCAGCGCGTCGGTCTTGGGCTTCAGACCGGCGTCGAGGGCGTAGTTGGTGTTGATCACCGCGCCGTCCACTTGAGGCAGGATGCGTGGAATGGTCGCGGCCTCGACCTCCTGGAACTTCAACCCCTTCGGATTGGTCGCGATGTCGCGCACTGTCTGCAGCGGGTTCTGCGGATCCTTGAGCGTGATCAGACCCGCCGCCTGCAACAGCAGCAGGGCGCGACCGGTGTTCGACGCATCGTTGGGAAGCACCACCTGGGCGCCGTTGGGCAGATCGGTCAACGCCTTGTGCTTGCGCGAATAGAGGCCCAGCGGCTCGACGTGAACGCCCGCCACAGTGATCAGGGTGGTGCCGCGCGCGGTGTTGAACTCGTCCAGATAGGGCTTGGTCTGGAAATAGTTCACATCCAACCGTTTTTCAGCCAGTTGCACGTTGGGCTGAACGTAGTCGTTGAAGACCTTGATCTCGATCGGCACGCCCTCGGCGGCCAGGATCGGCTTCACCTGCTCCAGGATTTCAGCGTGCGGCACGGCGGTGGCGCCGACCAGCAGGGGGGCGCCCTCGGCCCCCGCCTTCTTGTCCGCGCCCTGACCGCAGGCGGCGAGCGTCAGGACAGCAGCGGCGGACAGCAGCAGCGAACGGCGGATCATGGGGCAGGCTTTCGTAAAATCAGCGGTGCGAGACCTTAGCGACCAGACGGTCGCCGATCATCTGCAGAATTTGTACGAGAATCAGCAGCAGAACTACGGTCACGGCCATGACGTCGGTCTGGAAGCGCTGATAGCCGAAGCGGATGGCCAGGTCGCCCAGACCGCCCGCCCCCACCACGCCCGCCATGGCCGTGTAGCTGACCAGGGCGATGGCGGTGACGGTCGCGCCGGCGATGATGCCCGGCATGGCCTCAGGCAACAGGGCGCGCGTCACGATCTGGAAGGTTGAACCGCCCATGGCTTGGGTCGCCTCGACCACGCCCTTGTCGACCTCGCGCAGCGCCGTCTCGACCAGGCGCGCATAGAAGGGCGCGGCCCCGACCACCAGCGGCGGAATGGCCCCCGCCACGCCCAGCGAGGTGCCGACCAGCAGCACCGTCACCGGCAGCATGACGATCAGCAGGATGATGAAGGGCACCGAACGCAGCACATTGACGACGAAAGACAGGACGGCGTTCAGCACCGGATTGGCCGCCAGCCGCCCCTTGCCCGACAGATAGAGCAGCACGCCCAGCGGGACGCCCAGAATCACGGTCAACACCATCGATCCGCCCAGCATCAGCAGGGTGTCGATCGTCGCCTTGCCGATATCGGCCCAGTCCACATTGGCGAACATCAGACCGCCTCCACCACGACGCCGCGCGCGGCCAGTTGCGCCAGAGCCGCCTCGGCGTCGCCGCCGGTAAAGGCCACAGTCATCTGACCATAGGGCTCGCCCCGGATGCGACTGATGCGGCCCGACAGGATTGAATAGTCCACACCCGCCGTGCGCGCCACACGGCTCAATTCCGGCTCATAGGTCGAGGGGCCGCGGAAGGTCAGGCGGGCCATGCGCGCCCCTGCGGGCGCGACCGAGGCGTCGACCGCCTCCTCGCCCTCGGCCAGCATGGCGCGGGTCACGGCGTGCTGGGGATGCAGGAAGACGTCGGCCGTCGCGCCCTGCTCCACGATCCTGCCGTCCTTCAGCACCGCCACCCGGTCGCAGACGCGGCGCACCACCTCCATCTGGTGTGTGATCAGGACGATGGTAAGGCCCAGATCGCGGTTCAGCCCGTCCAGCAGGGTCAGGATGTCCTCGGTCGTTTCTGGGTCCAGCGCGCTGGTCGCCTCGTCGCACAGCAGGACGCTGGGGCCGCAGGCCAGGGCGCGGGCTATGCCGACGCGCTGCTTCTGGCCGCCTGAAAGCTGGGCCGGATGCTTCTTCGCATGATCGGCCAGACCCAGTTGGGCCAGCAGCTGCGCCGTGCGCGCCTTCACTTCGGCCTCAGGCCGCCCTTCCAGACGAAGGGGGAAGGCGACGTTGTCTTCGATCGTCTTAGCGTTCAGCAGGTTGAAGTGCTGGAAGATCATACCGATGCCGCGCCGCGCGGCGCGCAGTTCAGCGGGGTTCAGGGCGGTGATCTCCTGCCCGTCAACGAAGACCTTGCCGGCGTCCGGCGTCTCCAGTCGGTTGATGGCGCGGATCAGGGTCGACTTGCCCGCCCCCGAACGGCCCACCACGCCGAACACCTCGCCGCGCGCGACGTGCAGGTCGACGGCGTCCAGCGCCGTGCGGTCGCCCGCCGCGCTGCGATAGCGCCGGGTCACCCCCTCCAGTCGGATCATGTCAGTCGGCGTCCAGAGCAGCGGCGGGAATGATGGTGACGCTCTCGCCGCAGCCGCAGGCATCCGTCTCGTTCGGATTGCGGAAGATGAATTTCGAGGCCAGCTTCGTCACCTCATAATCGATCTCGGTGCCGATCAGGAACAGAACGGCCTTGGGCTCGATCAGGATGGTGACGCCCTTGTCTTCGACCACCTCGTCCAGCGGCTGGATCTCTTCGGCATAGGCGAAGGTGTATTCCTGCCCCGCGCAGCCGCTGTTCTTCACGCCGACCCGGAGGCCGACGTAATCCTTTTCGGCGTTGTCCATGATCTCGCGCACGCGCGCGGCGGCGGCGTCCGTCAGGGTCACCGCCTTGGGCCGGGGGCGTCGGGGCCGGGTCGTGGTCTGAAGCTCGGTCATCAGGGACTCCTCAGAACATGTTCAGGGCCAGCTTGGCCTCGTCGCTCATCTTGGAGGCGTCCCACGGCGGATCGAACACCAGATTGGCCTTGGCGCTGCGCACGCCGTCGACCTTCTTCACCGCATCCTCGACCCAGCCGGGCATTTCGCCGGCGACCGGGCAGCCCGGCGCCGTCAGCGTCATCTCGACCAGCACGTCGCGGTCGTCGGACACGTCGACCTTGTAGATCAGGCCCAGCTCATAGATATCGACCGGAATTTCCGGGTCATAGACGCTCTTCAGCGCCTCGATCAGGTCGTCCGTCAGCTTGTCCAGCTCGGCCTGAGACAGGGCGCTTTTCTGCGGCTCGTCCCAGCTGGCGGCGAAGGCGTCGCTGTCGCTGATCGCGTTGTCGGTCTTGGCGTCGTCCATACTCGTCACACGAAGAAGTTGCGCGCCTTGATCAGCGCGTCCACGAAGGCGTCTGTATCCTCCATGGTGTTATATAGGGCGAAGGAGGCGCGCGTGCTTGCGCTCACGCCCAGTCTTTTCGCCAGCGGCTCGGCGCAGTGCAGTCCGGCCCGGACGGCGACGCCGTAGCGGTCCATGATCTGAGCCACGTCATGGGCATGGGCGCCTTCAACGGCGAAGGTCAGCAAAGCGCCCTTCCCTTCCGCCTGCCCCAGAATCTGCAACCAGTCATGATCAGCCAGACGCTCGACGGCATGGCGATACAGGGCTTCCTCGTGCGCCTGAACAGCGGCCGGATCATACTGCGACAGCCAATCGATCGCCGCTCCCAGGCCAATGGCCTCCAGGATCGGCGGCGTCCCGGCTTCGAACCGATGCGGCGGTTTGGCGTAGGTCACCCGGTCCTTCTCGACCGTCTCGATCATCTCGCCGCCGCCCTGGTACGGCGGCAGGGCGTCCAGCGTCTCGGCCGTGCCGTACAGGACGCCGATGCCGGTGGGACCGAACAGCTTGTGGCCGGTCAGGACGTAGTAGTCGCAGCCGATGGCCTGAACGTCCGGCGCCGCGTGAACCGCGCCCTGGCAGCCGTCGATCAGCACCCGCGCCCCGGCCGCATGGGCCAGACGGGTGATCTCGGCGACCGGGTTGATGGTGCCCAGCACGTTAGACATGTGGGTGACGGCGACCAGCCTGGTCTTCGGCCCCAGCAGGGCGGCGAAGGCTTCCATGTCCAGCGAGCCGTCGTCCTTGATCGGCGCCCATTTCAGCACCGCCCCGCGCCGCTCGCGCAGGATGTGCCAGGGCACGATATTGGAGTGGTGCTCCATCTCGGTGATGATGATCTCGTCGCCCGGCTGGATCGACAGGCCGACGCCATTGGCGACCAGGTTGATCGCCTCAGTGCCGCCCTTGGTCCAGACGATGGTCTCGGCCGAAGGCGCGTTCAGGAAGCGGGCGACGATCTCGCGAGCGTGCTCATAGGCTTCCGTCGCTTCGTTCGACAGGGTGTGCAGACCGCGGTGAACGTTGGCGTAGCTGCCCTCCATCGACGCGACCAGGGCGTCGATCACTGCGCGCGGCTTCTGAGCCGAGGCGGCGCTGTCCAGATAGACCAGCGGCTTGCCGTTCACCTGGCGCGACAGGATCGGGAATTGCGCGCGGGCGGCATAGGGGTCGAACCCCGTCACAGATGCGTTGATCACAGGCGAGCCGTCAGCCATTCCCGCACCACCTCTCTGGCGCCTTCATGCTCGATGCGGTCGACGACCTCGATCAGGAAGGCCTGGGTCAGCAGGGCGCGGGCCTCGTCAGCCGAAATGCCGCGCTGCTGCATATAGAACAGGGCGCTTTCATCCAGCGTCCCGACGGTGGCGCCGTGGGCGCACTGAACCTCGTCGGCGTAGATGATCAGCTCGGGCTTCACGTCGATCTCGCCGCGCTCGGATGTGATCAGGCCGTGGTGCCCCATACGGGCGTCGGTGTCGTCAGCGCCCTTCTGGACCAGAATCTTGCCCTGGAAGACGCCACGCGCCTCGTCGCGGACGACGCCCTTGATCAGCTGGCTGGTCGTGCCGTTCGGCGCGATGTGGTCGATCACCGTGGTCAGGTCGGAATGACGTGCGCCGCCGAGCAGATAGAGGCCGTCCACACGAGCATCGGCGCCCTCGGCGCCGTGACGCAGGCGGGTCTCATGACGTTGCAGCTTGGCGCCCGTGGCGACGACGGTCTGGCGATAGCGGCCGCCGGCCTCCAGCTTGACCTCAGCCTCGGCCACCGAAATGGCGTCATCCGGTTCGTCGGTCAGGACGATGCGGGTCACCTCGGCGTCGGCGGCGACGTCGATCTCGACCTTGTTGTGGGCGACATAGGCCGAGCCCTTGCCCTCATGCGTCTCCAGAAGCAGCAGGCGCGCGCCGGGGCGGGCGACGATGCGCGCCGCCGCCGTATGACCGGTGCCCGTCGCATCCGAGATGAAGCGCAGGCGCAGCGTCTGATCGCCCGAGGCGATGTAGTCCTTCACCCCGACCGGGCGGCCGTTGGCGAAGACGACGGCGTCGCCGCCCAGATCATAGAACGGCCCCGGCGCGCCGACGACGGCCGTGCCGGACGGTTCAGGCGCTTCACGAAGAAAGCGCTTCAGGTCACTGTATTTCCATTCCTCGACCCGCCGCGAGGGGAAGGTCGCGACGTCGGTCAGGTCAAGCCGGGCGAGCGCCTTCATGCCGCCTCCGGCAGGAACTTGTCGTAGCCTTCCGCCTCCAGCTCATGCGCCAGCTCAGGCCCGCCCGAAGCGACGATGCGGCCGCCCGCCAGAACGTGCACGCGGTCCGGTTTGATATAGTCCAGCAGGCGCTGATAGTGGGTGATCACCAGCATCGACCGTTCCGGGCTGCGCATGGCGTTCACGCCGTCGGCGACAATGCGCAGGGCGTCGATGTCGAGGCCGGAGTCCGTTTCATCGAGGATCAGCAGCGACGGCTCGAACAGGGCCATCTGCAGGATCTCCATCCGCTTCTTCTCACCGCCAGAGAAGCCGACGTTCAGCGGCCGCTTCAGCATGTCGAAGTCCATCTTCAGCGACTGCGACGCCGCCTTGACCAGCTTCAGGAAGGCCGGGGCCGAAACTTCATCCTCGCCGCGCGCGCGCTTCTGGGCGTTCAGCGCCGTGCGGATGAAGGTCATGGCCGGAACGCCGGGAATCTCGATCGGATACTGGAACGACAGGAACAGGCCTGCCGCCGCGCGCTCGGCCGGATCAAGGTCCAACAGGTCCTGGCCGTTCCACGAGGCGGAACCGTCCGTCACCTCATAGCCGGGACGCCCGGACAGGCTGTAGCCCAGCGTCGACTTGCCCGCCCCGTTCGGCCCCATAATCGCATGAACTTCGCCCGCAGGCACATCGAGCGTCAGACCCTTGAGGATCGGCTTTTCGGCGACGGAGACGTGGAGATTATTGATCTTAAGCATTGTTTTCTTCTTCAACTCACTCAGCCGACTGAGCCTTCAAGGCTGATCGCCACCAGCTTCTGGGCCTCGACGGCGAACTCCATCGGCAGTTCCTGCAGGACGTCGCGAACGAAGCCGTTGACCAGCAGCGCCACCGCTTCTTCTTCCGACAGGCCGCGCTGCTGGGCGTAGAAAAGTTGGGCTTCGGACAGGCGGGTCGTGGTCGCCTCGTGCTCAAGCTGGGCCGAACCGTTGCGGACCTCGATGTAGGGGATGGTGTGGGCGCCGCACTCCTTGCCGATCAGCAGGCTGTCGCACTGGGTGAAGTTGCGCACCCCGGTCGCCTTGGGATGGATCGACACCAGGCCGCGATAGGTGGAGTCCGACTTACCCGCCGAGACCGTCTTGGCGATGATGCGGCTGCGGCTGTTCTTGCCCAGGTGTAGCATCTTGGTGCCGGTGTCGGCCTGCTGATGGCCGTTGGTGATGGCGATGGAATAGAACTCGCCCGAGCTTTCCTCGCCCTTCAGGATGCAGGACGGGTATTTCCAGGTGACGGCCGAGCCCGTTTCAACCTGCGTCCAGCTGACCTTGGAGCGATCGCCGCGGCAGTCGGCGCGCTTCGTCACGAAGTTGTAGATGCCGCCCTTGCCCTCGGCGTCGCCAGGGTACCAGTTCTGGACGGTCGAGTATTTCACCTCGGCGTCGTCCAGGGCGATGATCTCCACGACCGCTGCGTGGAGCTGGTTTTCATCGCGCATCGGCGCGGTGCAGCCCTCCAGATAGGAGACGTAGCTGCCCTTGTCAGCGATGATCAGGGTGCGCTCGAACTGGCCGGTCTGGCTGGCGTTGATGCGGAAATAGGTCGACAGCTCCATCGGGCAGCGCACGCCCGGCGGGATGTAAACGAAGGAGCCGTCGGAAAAGACCGCGCTGTTCAGGGCCGCGAAATAGTTGTCGCTGACCGGCACGACGGTGCCGAGGTACTGACGCACTAGATCAGGATATTCGCGCAAGGCCTCAGAAATCGGCATGAAAATCACGCCGTGCTTGGCCAGTTCCTCCTTGAAGGTGGTAACGACCGAGACGCTGTCGAACACGGCGTCGACGGCCACCTTGGGCGCGCCCTGGACGCCGGCCAGCACTTCCTGCTCCTTCAGCGGGATGCCCAACTTGGCATAGACGGCCAGCAGTTCGGGATCGACCTCATCCAGCGACTTGGGCCCCTCCTTCTTCACCGGCGCGGCGTAGTAGTAGAGGTCCTGATAGTCGACGGGCTCGTATTTCACAGCCGCCCAGGTCGGCTCTTCCATCGCCAGCCAGCGCTCATAGGCGGCGAGGCGCCATTCCAGCATCCACTCCGGCTCACCCTTCTTTTCGGAGATGAAGCGGACGATGTCGGCGTTCAGACCCTTGGGGGCGAACTCCTGCTCAACGTCGGTGGTGAAGCCGTATTTGTACCGCTCCAGTTCCGCGACCGTATCGATTGTTTCCTGAACGATAGCCATAGTTTACGCGACTTCCTTCACGCGTTCTTGCAAGCGCGCCTTATGCTTGTCCCAGGCCGCGACCCAGGCGTCCGCGAAGCGGGTCCAGTCGCCCTCGGTCGTGCCCCAGCCGCCGGAGACGCGCACGCCCCCGGTCGCCAGATGATGCAGGCCCATGGCGCTGATCGCCTTGGACGGCTTGACCTTGCCCGACGAACAGGCCGAACCGGCCGAGACCATGACCCCGACCAAATCGAGGGTGATCAGCTGCTGCGGGCTGTCCCAGCCCTCAACCGCCATGAACAGGGTGTTGGGCAGACGCTCGACCGCGCCGCCGATGATCGTTGCGCCCGCAGCCTTGACCTTGGCTTCAGCCGCGTCGCGCCAGCCGACGTGCGCCATGGCGGCGTCCAGATCGCGCGCGGCGCAATCAGCGGCGAGGCCGAAACCGGCGATGCCCGGCACGTTCTCGGTCCCGGCGCGCAGGCCGCGTTCCTGACCGGCGCCGTGCAGGATGCGGACGGCCGATACGCCGTCCTTGAGCACCAGTGCGCCCACGCCCTGCGGCCCGCCCAGCTTGTGCGCCGAGAGGGTCAGGCTATCGGCGCCCAGCGACTTCATGGTCACCGGGACCTTGCCCGCCGACTGAATGGCGTCGACGTGCAGCCAGCCGCCCGCTGCATGGACCAGCTTCGCCGCCTCGGCGATCGGCTGAATCACGCCGCTTTCGTTGTTGGCGTGATGGATGGCGACGACCGCGCGCCCCGGACGAGCCAGCGCCTCGGCCAGCCAGTTCAGATCAACCACGCCGTCCGTATCCACGGGCAGCACCTCGACCGGAACGCCGCTGATGGCGGCGGCTTCGGCCACGCACGGGTGCTCGGTCGCGCCGACGATCAGCCGCTTGCAGCCTGCCGCCAGAGCGCTGTGGATCGCCTGAGCGTTGGACTCAGTGCCGCCCGAAGAGAAAACGATCGCCGTCGGATCAGCCCCGACCAGATCGGCCACCTGAGCGCGAGCGGTCTCGACGCGCGCCCGCGCCCGGCGCCCGGCGGCGTGCACAGCCGATGGATTGCCGTTATCAGCCAAAGCCTTGGCCATGATCTCCTGAACCTCAGGACGAACCAGGCCGGAGGCGTTGTAGTCGAGATAGACGCTCATGCCGCGGCCTCCATAGAGCCGGAGCCGATGCGCGCCCGCCCTGTCCGCTTCTCGATCACGTCCGCGAGGCTGACCCCCGCCAGATAGCGATGGATCTCGGCGCCCAGATCTTCCCACAGGTCATGGGTTATGCAGCGGGCGCCGCCCGTCATACAGCCGCGCGGCGTGCCGTGGGCGGCGCAACGCGTGGCGCGGATCGGCTCATCGACCGCCAGAACAATGTCCGCCACGACCATCTCGCCCGCCTCTCGGGCCAGCCGATAACCGCCGCCCGGTCCACGCACGCTCTTGACCAGACCGCCCTTGCGCAGGCGCGCGAAAAGCTGCTCCAGATAGCTGAGCGAGATTTCCTGACGCGCCGCGATTTCAGCCAGGGAGACGGCCCGATCGGTCCCGTTTTTCGCCAGATCGGCCATCGCCATGACGGCGTAACGTCCCTTGGTCGACAGACGCATCCCAATACCTCAAAATTCTACCGCTTTTCAGGCTCGCTGTGCTAAGACCCCCGGCCTTGCTGGCGAGCGCATCGTGCAGGGGGGACTTAGAAAGTCCTACCTGTGTGGTCAAGTATTATCCGTTCGCGAAACCACTGTTGATCGTAGGGACCGCCATCCATGCCTGAAGTTATCCTGCCTGGCGCCTCCGGCCGCATCGAAGGCCGTTATTCTCCTGGCAAGCGTCCCGACGCGCCGATCGCCCTGATCCTGCACCCCCACCCCAAGGCGGGCGGGCACATGAACAACCCCGTCGCCCTGACGATGCACCAGTTGTTCGTCCAGCGCGGCTTCGCCACTCTGCGCTACAACAGCCGCGGCGTGGGCAAGTCGCAGGGCGAGTTCGACAGCGGCATCGGCGAACTGGCCGACGCGGCGACGGCCCTGGACTGGCTTCAGGCCAACAATCCCGCCGCCACCCAGACTTGGGTCGCCGGCTATCAGTTCGGCGCCTATATCGGGATGCAACTGCTGATGCGTCGCCCCGAGACCGACGGCTTCATCTCGGTATCGCCGCCGTCGAACATCTATGACTTCAGCTTCTTGGCCCCTTGCCCGGCTTCGGGCCTGTTCCTGCACGGCACGGCCGACACCGTAGTGCCGCCCGCCGATGTCGAGCGCGTGGTGAACAAGCTGCGCACCCAGAAGGGCATTGTCATCGACTACGAGCTGGAAGAAGGCGCGACCCACTTCTGGCAGGACCACATCGGCGCGGTCGAGCGCCGCGTCGGCGCCTACCTGGACAAGCGGCTGGAAGAAAAGCCCGCCTGATCCGCATAGCGATATCCTGATTGAAGCGGCGCCCTGTCTTCGGGGCGCCGTTTCTAATTGCGCCGATCGTCAGTGATCGTCTTCCGCAGCGGCCACGGCGGCAGGGCGATGGGCGCGAACGCACCAGACGACGCTGACGATCATCAGGATCATGGCGACTATCTCGATCACGGTCGGGCCGCGTTGTTCCCAGATGAAGCCGTAGATGAAGGCGAACAGGGTCTCGGACACGATCATCTGGCCCAGCATGGTCAGGGGCAGCAGGCGACTGGCCTGATTCCAGAACGCGTTGCCGATGACCGAGGCGAAGATCGCCACGCCCGCGCTGACGCCGATCAGACGCAGCCAGGCGTCGTCCGTCATGCCGCCCAGCATGAACAGGGACGGGATCACCAGCACCAGCGCCAGCGCGCCGGTGACCACGCCGGTCAACAGCGACCACTCATGCGGGGTGACGTCGGGCAGGCGGCCCATCCAGCGGCTGTTGCCGACGGCGAAGGCAGTCCAGGACAGCAGGGCCGCGAGGGCGCATCCCAGACCGATCAGCGTGGCCGCGCCGCTCTGCGCCGCTGCGCCGCCGCCATGACTGAGCGACTGCCACCCGATCAGCCCGACCGCGATCGCCGCCACGGCGATGGGCGGCGCGACGCGCGACAGCGGCGGCGAATCCTTGTCCCGCAACCCCCACAAGGCCACCACCACTGGCACCATGCCGACGATCAGGGCCGAGGCCGCGACGCCAGCGTAATGCACCCCGACCACCAGGAAGGCGAAATAGACCAGATTGCCCGCCAGACTCAGCCAGACCAGCGCGCCCCACGCCTTGCGTGTCAGGGCCGCCGTCACCCGCCGCCAGCGCGGCGCAATCAGCAGAACCGCGATCAGGCCATAAGCGAGGTAACGTCCCGCCGTCAGCAGCAGAGGCGAGGCCTCGGGTACGACCTTGGGGGCCAGGAAGACCAGCCCCCACAGAGCGCCCGCCGCTAGACCGCTGGCGACGCCCCAGAAACGCGATGACGCCGCCATTATTCCGCTCCCGGCTCGACGATCCGACCGCCGGTCATGGGCACCGAAACGCCTGTCGTACCGGGGAAGCTGATCGGCAGGCTCAGACGACAGCGGGCGGCCAGAAAGGCGAAGGCCTCGGCTTCGATGGAGTCCCCGCGCCAGCCCTTGTCCTCCGCCGTCGAGACGGGGAGGCCGACACGCTCGCGAATGGCGGCCAGCAGCACGGGGTTGTGACGACCGCCGCCGCAGACGACGATCTCCTTCGGTTGCTCCGAACAGCGGGCGACGCCTAGCGCCACGGCCTGCGCCGCGAAGGCGGTCAGGGTGGCGGCGGCGTCTTCCAGCGACAGATCCGCCACCGGGTCCAGCGAGAAGTCGAAACGGTCCAGCGACTTCGGGCCGCTCGCCGCGAAATAGGGATAGGCCAGATAGGCATCCAGCACGGGCTGATCGACGGCGCCCGCCGCCGCCAGACGACCGCCCTCGTCCATCCGCTTCTTCATGCGGGACTGGACCAGCAGATCGACCATGCCGTTGGCCGGGCCGGTGTCGAAGGCCTCCAACTCGCCGTCGGCGCGGATCAGGGTGATGTTACCGACCCCGCCGAGGTTCAGCACGGCGACCGGCCCCTCCATCCCCGCCTTGCGGACCAGCGCCGCGTGATAAACGGGCGCCAGCGGCGCGCCCTGCCCGCCCGCCGCCACGTCGGCGCTGCGGAAGTCAAAGGCGACGGGCGCTCCCAGCCCCTCGGCCACGCTGGCGGCGTCAATAAGCTGGACGGTGCGGCCTGGCTGCTCCGGCGTCGGCGCCTCGTGCAGCACTGTCTGGCCGTGGACGCCGACCAGATCCAGCGCGCTGGACTTGACTCCGTTCACCGCCATGAAGCCAAGCGCGGCGGCCAGATGGGCGTCGGCCACCGCCATGCGAGCGTCCTCAAAGCTGTCAGGCTCTTCCTCGTCGCGTTCCCAGTCGAAGGCGTCCTCGATGGCGTCCTCAATGACGGCGCGTGTTTCGCTGTCGAGCTTCATTTCGCCGGCGGGGCCGAAGGACAGGATGTCGTGGCCGTCCGTTTCGATCACCGCCATGTCCACGGCGTCGAGCGAGGTGCCGGTCATGAATCCGAGCACGCGCAGGGTCTTTTTCGGGGAGGTCGTCATGGCGGCTTGACTGCCACGTCAGGGGCGACGTAGCTAGCGCCCATGATCGCGCAACCGGCCCTTTTCGCCGCCTATTACTACGGCCTCTACTAGAGAGCGGCCGCGATCCTTGCCGCCCTTCCCTCGGCGGCATTATTCCTCGGAAGACGGCCGCCGGTTCTGATGCTACGGACCCGACCATGACCGAGCCCACGACCCAAATCGTTTCCGAAACCGCCTTCAAGTCGGACTTCCTGCGCCTAATGAAGGCGCGCGGCTATATCCACCAGATCACCCACCCGGTCGAACTGGACGAGGCGGCCGCATCCGGCGTGGTCACGGGCTATATCGGCTTTGACGCGACGGCGCCGTCGCTTCACGTGGGCCACCTGATCCAGATCATGCTGCTGCGCCGTCTTCAGCAGGCCGGACACAAGCCGATCGTCCTGATGGGCGGCGGCACGACCAAGGTCGGCGATCCGTCGTTCAAGGACACCCAACGCCCCCTGCTGACCGAGGAAAAGATCGCCGAGAACATCGCCGGCATCAAAGGCGTGTTCGAGAAATTCCTGACCTTCGGCGACGGCCCGACCGACGCCATCATGCTGGATAACGACGAGTGGCTGTCGCAGCTGGGCTACCTGCAGTTCCTGCGCGATTACGGGACCCACTTCACCATCAATCGGATGCTGAGCTTCGACTCGGTCAAGCTGCGCCTGGATCGCGAGCAGCCGCTGACCTTCCTCGAGTTCAACTACATGCTGATGCAGGCGACCGACTTTCTGGAGCTGAACCGTCGCTATGGCTGTTCGCTGCAGATGGGCGGCTCCGACCAGTGGGGCAACATCATCAACGGCGTCGAACTGACCCGTAAGGTGGACCACAAGGCCGCGTTCGGCCTGACCACGCCGCTGCTGTCCACCGCCTCGGGCCAGAAGATGGGCAAGACGGTCGGCGGCGCCGTGTGGCTGAACGCCGACGCCCTGTCGCCGTTCGACTACTGGCAGTACTGGCGCAACACCGAAGACGGCGACGTAGGCCGCTTCATGCGTCTGTTCACCGACCTGCCGCTGGATCAGATCGAGCGCTATGAGGCGCTTCAAGGCGCCGAGATCAACGACGCCAAGAAGGCGCTGGCCGACGCCACCACCTCCATGCTGCACGGCGCCGAGGCCGCACAGGCCGCCCGCGCCGCCGCCGAGGCCGCCTTCGAGAAGGGCCAGCTGTCGGCCGACCTGCCGACCGTCGAACTGCCGCGTGACGAGGTGATCGGCGCCATGATCGCCGCCGTCACGACCAAGGCGGGTCTCAGCGCCTCCAACGGCGAGGCGCGCCGTCTGGCCCAGGGCGGCGGCCTGCGCCTGAACGACGAGGTCGTCAACGACGGCGCCCGTCTGATCGAAGAAGCCGACCTGAACGCCGACGGCGTGCTGAAACTCGGCGCCGGCAAGAAGAAGCTGGTGCTGGTGCGGCCGGTTTAAGGAGAGCGCTGTGACCGACATCACCGAAAACACCCCCGCCCCCGCATTCGATCTGGCGACAAACGGCGACGGACGGGTGTCGCTGGACGGGCTCAAGGGCAAGAATATCGTGCTCTACTTCTATCCCAAGGCCGACACGCCCGGCTGCACGACCGAAGGGCAGGACTTCTCGGCCCTGATCGACCGGTTCGCGGCGGCGAACGCCGTGGTGATCGGCGTGTCGCGCGACACGGTGAAGAAGCTGGAGCGCTTCAAGGCCAAGCATGACCTGAAGGTCGTGCTCGGCTCGGACGAGGACGGCGTCGTCACCGAAGCCTGGGGCGTCTGGGTGCTGAAGAAGCTCTACGGCCGCGAATATATGGGCATTGAGCGCGCCACCTTCCTGATCGACGGCCAGGGCGTGGTCCGCCGCGCCTGGCGCAACGTCAAGGTCAAGGGCCACGCCGAAGAGGTTCTGGCCGCCGTCGAAGCGCTTTGATCGGCGAGCGGGGTTCGGAAGCCCCCGCTTGACCTCTCCGTCTCAGCCCGCACTAAGTGTCGCCAGGGATTGCATCCTCAGGGGCTGACATTGACCAGACGCCGATAATCGCGGCGTGACGCGGAGAGCATGAATGTTCAATAAGAACAAACCGTTCGACAACAACCCCTCTGGCGGAATGGGCATTCCCAAGCCGCCAGAGCCGGTCCAGCCCAAGCCGGAGCCCGCAGCGCCGATCGCCGCTGCGCCTGCGCGCGCGCCGGAGGCGGCGCGTCCCGCCGCCCGTTCCTCCAGCCTTTCGACTCTGTCGGCGGGCGTGAAGTATGAGGGCAACATCTCCGGCGCAGGCGAACTTCAGGTCGACGGCTCGCTGAAAGGCGACATCCGAGTGGTGCGCGTGGTGATCGGCGAAGGCGGCGCGGTCGAGGGCACGGTTCACGCCGACATCCTTGAGGTGCGCGGCCGCGTCTCGGGCGCCATCGTCGCCAAGCAGGTCAAGCTGTTCGCCACCTCGCGCGTCGAGGGCGACATCACCCAGGAGCAGTTGTCGATCGAACAGGGCGCCTGGTTCCAGGGCCGCTGCACCCAGGCCAAGCGCGACACGCCGGGCGCCAATATGCTGGAGACCCCTGCTCCGGCCGAAAAGCCTGCGCCCGCCAAGACGGACGCCAAGGTCGAGGCCAAGCCCGCAGCCTGATCGGCGCGAGTGCTGACAACGAGAAAGGGCGGCCCGCAAAGGCCGCCCTTTTTTTATGCACCGGTCAGGCGGGTCAGCCCTCGCGGGTTTCGCCCACGCGCGCCGCCAGAGCCGCGCCCATGAAGGCGTCCAGGTCGCCGTCCAGAACGCCTTGCGTGTCCGAGGTTTCGACCTCGGTCCGCAGGTCCTTCACCATCTGATACGGCTGCAGGACGTAGGATCGAATCTGGTGGCCCCAGCCGATGTCCGTCTTGGCGTCAGCCAGAGCCTGGGCCGCAGCCTCACGCTTCTGAAGTTCCAGTTCATACAGACGCGCGCGCAGCATCTTCCAGGCCTGGTCGCGGTTCTGGTGCTGCGAACGGCCCGCCTGACAGGCGACCACGGTGTTGGTCGGAATGTGGGTCAGGCGCACGGCCGAGTCCGTCTTGTTGACGTGCTGACCGCCTGCGCCCGAAGCGCGATAGGTGTCCGTGCGCACGTCCGACGGGTTGATCTCGATCTCGATGCTGTCATCCACGACGGGCGAGACCCCGACCGAGGCGAACGACGTGTGCCGCTTGGCCGCCGCATCATAGGGGCTGATGCGCACCAGACGGTGGACGCCCGATTCCGACTTCAGCCAGCCATAGGCGTTGGGGCCGGTGATCAGCAGGGTCGCCGATTTGATGCCGACCTGTTCGCCGGACTCTTCTTCCTGAAGCTCGACCTCATAGCCGTGCGAGCGCGCCCAGCGGCTGTACATCCGCAGCAGAATGCCCGCCCAGTCGTTGGACTCGGTGCCGCCAGCGCCGGAGTTGACCTCCAGATAGGCATCGTTGCCGTCCGCCTCGCCGGACAGCAGGGCTTCCAGTTCGGCGCGGGCGGCCCGGTCCTTGATGGACTTCAGCTGTTCACGCGCTTCTTCGAGGGTGGCTTCGTCGCCCTCCTCGTCCGCCATTTCGGCCAGCATGATCCCGTCTTCGAGACCCTGCTCCATTTCCTTGACGGCGTTGACCTGCACTTCCAGCCGCGAGCGTTCACGGCTGACGGCCTGGGCCTGTTCAGGATTGTCCCACAGCGTCGGATCCTCGACCCGCGCGTTCAGCTCATCGAGCTTTCTTAGAGCGACATCCCAGTCAAAGTCGCCTCCTGAGCAGAGCGACGCTCTGCTCGATGTCGGCCTTCATGGCCTCGACATCCGATCTCATCGCAAACTCCTGCGAACGGAAGTCCCCCGCAAACAGGACCGCGCGACGCGCGTCCGATAGGGGAAGGACAGGTGAAACGGCGCGCCTGAAAGCAGGCGCGCCGGGTGGTGGGCCTACCTAAAGCGTCAGTAAAGGCCGCTCAAGTCCTCGGCCGGCTCCTTCTTCGGCGGCGGCGGCGCAACCGGAGGCGGCGCGGTCGGCGTCGGGGTCTGGGAGCGGACCTCCTGCTCGCGACGGATGACGTCGTAGTAGTTCTGCGGCCCTTCGGGCTGGGCCGGCGGGGGCGCTTCTTCGCGCAGCTGACGCTCGGTGCCGGGGCGGAAGGCCTCTTCGATGCCGTTGACGGTGCGGAAGATGGCGTTTTTCGGCTTCACGAACGGCCGCGCAGGCCGCTCTTTCAGAGCGTCTTCCATGAAGTCGATGAAGATCGGCACGGCCGTCGAGGCCCCAGCTTCACCGCCGCCCAGCGAACGGTTGTCGTCAAAGCCGACGAAGACGCCGACCACGATGTCCGCTGAGAATCCGACAAACCAGGCCGAACGATATTCATTGGTGGTGCCCGTCTTGCCGCCGACCCACGGGCCCAGGCTGCGAGCACGGGCGCCGGTGCCGCGCTGGATCACGCCCTCCAGCATGGAGGTCATCTGATAGGCGGTGATGGGGTCGATCACCTGGGTTCCGCGATCCTGAAGGCGGGGCGATTCCTGACCGCTGAAGCCACGGCCGCAGTCCCGGCACTGGCGACGGTCGGCGCGGTGGATGGTCTGGCCGTTCCGGTCCTGCGCCAGTTCGATCAGATAGGGGTCGATCCGGCGACCGCCGTTGACGAAGGCGGCATAGGCGGCGGTGATGCGGTAAGGCGTGGTTTCCCCTGCCCCCAGCGACATGGCCAGGTTCGGCGACATGTCGTCCACGACGCCCATCTTCTTGGACAGATCGACGACGTTCTTCATGCCCACCGCCTGCGCCAGACGCACGGTCATGACGTTGCGCGACAGCTCCAGCCCGCGCCGCAGCGTCTGCGGGCCATAGAACTGGCGGCTGTAGTTCTGGGGCGTCCAGGCGCGGCCACCGGGGCCGCCGGGGAAGCTGATCGGCGCATCCAGCACGATCGAAGCCGGGGTGAAGTCGCCTTCCAGCGCGGCCGCATAGACGAAGGGCTTGTAGGCCGACCCCGGCTGTCGACGCGCCTGGGTGGCGCGGTTGAAGCTGGACAGGGCGTAGGAATAGCCGCCGACCATCGCCAGGACGCGGCCCGACTGCGGCTCGATCGCGACCAGGGCGCCGTTGACGGCCGGAACCTGCTTCAGGGCGAACTGGCCGTTCTGGCGTTCGACGAAGATCAGGTCGCCGCGCTTCAGCGGACGACGCCCGGCGTTGGACCAGCTGACATCGGCGGCGCGAAGCGCGCCCGCCTGATCGTCCTTGGCCGTGCGGACGCGGATTGAGCCTCCGCTGACGCTTTCGACGGCGGCCGCCTGCCACGAGCGGCGCTCGGGCGGGGTCGTGCGCTTCTGGGCCTCGGCCTGCCAGCCCTCGGCGAAGTCGGTCGTGCCCCAGGCGCCTCGCCAGCCGTGACGACGGTCGTAATCCTCAAGACCCCGCATCAGGGCGTCGCGCGCCGCCGACTGCAGCTGCGGATCAAGCGTCGTGCGCAGGTAGTAGCCGCCGCGATTGACCTCTTCCTGACCGAACAGGGCGATGGCGCGACGACGCGCCTCTTCCACAAAGAAGTCGGCGTCGGCGTACTCGGCCCGACGCGGCGCAGAACGGGTGTTCAGCGGACGGGCCAGCGCCGTCTTCAACTGTTCATCCGACAGCCATTTGTTATCGGCCATCTCGCCCAGCACCCAGTTCCGACGACCCAGCGCAGCCGCCGGATAGCGTTTCGGGTGGTAGTTGGTCGGCCCCTTGGGCAGGGCCGCCAGGAAGGCCGCCTCGTCCGGCGTCAGCTGATCCAGCGACTTGCCGAAATAGTTATAGGCCGCCGAGGCCACGCCATAGGAGCGATAGCCCAGGTAGATCTCGTTCAGATACAGTTCGAGGATCTGCTCCTTGGTCAGCGTCGCTTCCAGACGGCTGGAGAGGACGGCCTCCTTGAGCTTGCGGTTCAGGCTGGTCTCGCTGGTCAGCAGGACGTTCTTGGCCACCTGCTGGGTGATGGTCGAGCCGCCCTCCAGCCGCTTGCCCGACATGACGTTGAACACGTTCTTGAACATCGCCCGGCCGATGCCGGACACGTCGATGCCGCCGTGATTGAAGAAATTCTGATCCTCGGCCGCCAGGAAGGCGTGAACGACCGTCTGCGGCACCTGGTCATAGGTGACATATATGCGCCGCTGGTCCGAGAACTCGCCGATCAGGGTCCCGTCGCCGGCATAAACGCGCGTCGCCGTCGCGGGGCGATAGTCCGCCAGTTCAGACGCGTCCGGCATGTCGTGCAGGACCCAGGCGGCGTAGATGGCCACCACCACCCCGGCCAGGGCGATGGCGCCCAGCAGGGCCACGCCCGCCATGACGAACCAGCGTTCGGCTATCTTCACCACGAACTCCGCAAGACGCACCCCATCATCGCTCGTTTATCGCGCGTCGCGCGGCGCGCAAAGCGGAACCGCACTTATCCCTTGTCGCGCAGCAGACGCGCCTTGTCGCGCTGCCAGTCGCGCTCGGCCGCCGTCTCGCGTTTGTCGTGCAGTTTCTTGCCCTTGGCCAGGGCGATCTCCAGCTTCGCCTTGCCCGCCTCATTCAGATAGAGGCGTACAGGGACAATGGTGCGCCCTTCGCGCTGAACGGCGCCGATCAGCCTGTCGATCTGCTTGCGGTGCAGCAGCAGCTTCCGGTGACGGCGCGGCTCATGGTTGAAGCGGTTCGCCATCTTATAGGGCGGGATGTCGGCGTTGATCAGCACCATCTCGCGCCCCTCGGGAGAGACATAGCTCTCGGCGATATTGGCCCGGCCGTCGCGCAGGGCCTTGATCTCGGTGCCCCGCAGCTGGAGCCCGGCCTCGATATGATCTTCGAGGAAATAGTCGAAGCGCGCGCGGCGGTTCTCGGCGATCGTCTTCTGTTTGGGCGCGTCGGCGGCCATCAGGCGACTCCGGCGGCGGCCAGCGCCTTATCGATTGCGGGCTTAACGGCCTCAGCCGTCTGCGACAGCGGCAGGCGGACCTCTTCCGTGCACAGGCCCATCCTGGCCAGGGCGTATTTGGCGGGCGACGGCGAGTTGTCGAGGAACAGCGCCTTGTGCAGGCCGATCAGCCGTTCCTGCCACGAGCGCGCGGCGGCGAAGTCGCCGGCCTGAATGGCGTCATGCAGGGCGACCATCGCCTCAGGCGCCACGTTCGAGGTCACCGAGATGACGCCGACGCCGCCGTGCGCGGCATAGCCCAGATAGCTGGAATCATCACCCGAGATCAGGTCGAAGGCTCCGTCGATATTGGCGCGCATCCAGCTGGCCCTCGCCACATCGGCGCTGGCGTCCTTGATGCCGACGATGTTCGGATGCGCCGCCAGGGCCGCCACCGTCTCATTGGCCAGGTCCACTCCGGTGCGACCCGGCACGTTATAGAGCAGGATCGGCAGTTGAACGGCGTCGGCCACCGCCTCGAAATGCGCCTGCATCCCGGCCTGCGACGGACGGTTGTAATAGGGAGTCACGACCAGGGCGCCGTCGGCGCCGACCGTCTTGGCGAAACGGGTCAGTTCGATCGCCTTGTCGGTAGCCGACGAGCCCGCCCCGGCGATGACGCGGATGCGCCCGGCGGCGATCCTGATGCACTGTTCGACCACGCGCTTGTGCTCATCCAGATGCAGGGTGGCGCTCTCGCCTGTGGTGCCCATCGGCACGACGCCGTGAACCCCAGCGGCGATCTGGCGTTCCAACAGGCGCTCGAAAGCGGCCTCGTCCACGTTTCCGTCACGAAGAGGTGTGATCAGGGCGGTGATCACGCCCTTGAACAAGGGGGCGGTCATGGGAACAACATACCTGCGCGGAGAATGGGCGGCGGTCCGCCCGTCACTAATCGGCAAAGGGTAGGTTGCCCGCCGCCTGGCCGCAACCAAAGATGAATGAGGATCAGATATCTAATGATCGCGACGACCGTGGCCGCCGCCCTGGCGATACTGACTCCACCAGCTCAGGACGTCCTGAACAGCACGCCTGTCCCCTACTCCGCCAGCCAGGGCGGAATCATCAGCAGTCAGGACGCCGCCCTGGTTCAGCAGGGGCTGACGGCCGCGCGGGCGCGCGACGTGTTCGGCACGCAGGCCATCATGGCCCGGATTTCCGACCCCTCGGCGCGCAAACTGGTCGAATGGGCGCTGGTCGACACCTCAGACCGGCAGATGTCCTACAGCGATCTGGCGCTGGCGCAGACCGACCTGGCGAACTGGCCGCGCGGCGGATCGCGCAGGGCGGCGGGCGAACGGGCGCTGGACATGGCCGGCCAGTCGCCGGACGCCGTCATCGCCTTCTTCAACGGAACCGCCCCGACCACGGCCCAGGGCGCCATCGCCCTGGCCGGCGCGCTGGAACAGACGGGTCGCCGCCAGGAAGCCCAGGCGCTGATTCGCGACTGGTGGCGCACACAGAGCTTTGAAGAGGCCCAGCAAAGCCGAATCTATTCGCGCTGGAGCGGCTGGCTGACCAGCGACGACCATGCAGCGCGGCTGAACATGCTTCTGCTGGGCCCGCATGGCCCGGCGACGCGAGCGATGGTCGCCCTAGTTCCGGCCGACCGTCAGACCATCGCCAATACGGTGATGGCGCTGCGCACCGCCTACGCTCCCGACGCGATCGTCGGCGGTCTGTCGCCCTCGCAGGCCAACGACCCGGCCGTGGTGCTGGAGCGCGTGCGCCTGCTGCGCTCGGCCGGGCGCCAGTCGGAGGCCTTCCCGCTGCTGTCCGCCCTGCCCGCGGCGCCGTCACATACGGACGGTCAGAACACCCTATGGAGCGAACGCCGCAACTACTTCCTGGACGCCCTGCAACAGGGCAATGCGCGCGCCGCCTACGCCGCCATGAACGGCCACGGCTTCCCCTCGGGCGAGCGCAAGGTCGACGCCGAGTTCTTCGCCGGTTGGGTGGCCCTGACCAAACTCAACGATCCGGCCACGGCGGCCCAGCATTTCGAGGCCCTGCGCAACGCCTCCTCCACCCCGATCACGCAAGGGCGCGCCCTGTACTGGCTGGGGCGAGCGGCCGAGGCGCGCGGCGACCGCGAAGACGCCCAGCGCTGGTATCAGGCCGGCGCCGAGCACTGGCAGACCTTCTACGGCCAACTGGCGGCGGAAAAGGCCGGGGCGACGACCCTGACCCTGCCTGGCGAGCCGGCGCCGTCGCCGGAAGACGTCAACCGCTTCGAGGGCAATGAGGTGGTGCGGGCGACCCGCATCCTGGGCCAGATCGGTGAAAAGACCCTGATGCGGGTCTTCGCCTATCATCTGGATGACGAGCTCCCTTCCCCCTACGATCTGTCGCAGTTGTTCGACCTGATGCAGGGCTATGGCGACCAGTTCGGCTCGATGATGGTCGGGCGAGCGGCCAGCCAGCGCGGCTTCGTCATGCCCGAGCGGATGTATCCGATCCAGTTGCCGCAACAGGTTGCAGGCATGGCGCCGAACGAGTTCGCCCTGGCCATCACCCGTCAGGAATCCAGCTTCGATCCGCTGGCCCGTTCCCACGCGGACGCGCGCGGCATGATGCAGCTTCTGCCCGCGACGGCGCAGGGCGTGGCGCGCCGCATGGGCCGCTCGTTCAGCGCTGAACAGCTGTGGGACCCGGAGATCAACATGACGCTGGGCAGCTATCACCTGGGCGAACTGATGAACAACTTCGGCGGATCGCCGCTGCTGGCGGCCGTCGGCTACAACGCCGGGCCGGCGCGGCCGCCGCAATGGACCGCCCGTTGCGGCGACCCGCGTCAGGCCCAGGTCGATCCCATCGACTTCATCGAATGCGCCCCCTTCACCGAGACGCGCAACTACATGATGCGGGTGATGGAGAACATGCAGGTCTATCGCGCCCGCCTGAACGGCGGCTCGGCCCCGCTGACGCCGTCGGCGGACCTGGCGCGCGGCACGCCGCCGAACGCCGGACCGCGACCCTATCAGCCGTGAGGTGACAGACGACGGGCCGCCAGCCACGGCCCGTCCAACGCCTCCAGCCAGACAGCGTCGAGGTTGAAGACGGTCTTCAGAATGCCCGGCGACAGGGCCACGGTCGGCGCGCCTTCCGCCGCCGTGCGCCCCTGATCCAGCACCACGACCCGGTCGGCGAAACGCGCCGCCAGACTGAGGTCGTGCAGGCTGACCAGGACCCCGCGCCCTGCGGCGGCGCGCGCGCGCAACAGCTCCAGCACCAGAAGCTGGGCGTCCGGGTCCAGACCGGCGATCGGCTCATCAGCCGCCAGCAAAGGCGCGGGAACCGTCAGGGCGCGCGCCAAAAGCACGCGCGCCCGCTCGCCGCCCGACATCTCGGCCACGCCGCGATCGGCCAGATGGCCGACGCCGACCTCGTCCAGCGCGGCGCGGGCGCGCTCCACAGCCGCCTGTCCCTTCAGGAAGGGCGCGCCCAACGCCGCCACCTCCACTGCCGGGAGATTCCAGGCGATAGAGCGGTCCTGCGGCAGATAGGCCGCGCGTTCGCCCCGCTGGCGTTCCGACAGGCGCCGGGCCTCATCGCCGCCCAGCCGGGCCACCCCTTGCGTCAGCGGCGCCAGCCCGAGGGCGGCGCGCAAGGCCGTCGACTTGCCCGCCCCGTTGGGACCGCAAAGGGCCACGAGTTCGCCTGCCCGCACAGAGAAGCACGCGCCGTTCAGCACCTCGGCGCCGCCGATGCGGGCGTGGGCGTTTTCAAGCTCAAGCAAAACAGTCACAGCCGCCACTCCCGCGCCGCGCGCCAGGCGATCAGAGCGAACAGCGGCGCGCCCACAAGAGCGGTGAAGACCCCCAGCTTCAGTTCCTGATCCGTCGGCAGCATCCGCGCCATAAGATCGGCCACCACCAGCATCAGTCCGCCCGCCAGGGCCGAGGGCGCCAGCAGCCGCCCTGGATCGCCGCGCACCGCCGCTCGCACCAGATGCGGCGCGGCCAGTCCGACAAAACCAATGACGCCCGCCACGGCTACTGCGGAGCCCGCCGCCAGTGCCGATGCCGCCAGGGCCAGCACCCGCATCCGCCCCATCGACAGGCCGGACGCCCGCGCCGCCTCCTCGCCCAGCGTCAGCATCCTCAACCCCGGCGACGCCCCGCGCGCTAGAAAGGCTGCGATCAGAAGCGCAGGCGCCACCCAGGCGACATCGTTCCAACTGCGGTTCTCGACCGATCCCAGCAGCCAGTTCATCACCTCGGCCGAGGCGATCGGCGACGGCGACAGGTTGAAGATCAAGGCCGTGAGCGCGCCTGCGAAACTGGACAGGGCCACGCCGAACAGGATCAGCGCCTCGGGCGCCCGCACCCGCGCAGCCAGGACGATCAGCAGGCCTCCCCCGACCGCCGCGCCGAACAGAGCCGCGCTTTCCACAGCGCCGGGGATCGCCGCCAGCCCCAGCACAATGGCGGTCGCGGCGGCCAGGGCCGAGGTCGCAGACACCCCCAGCACCCCCGGCTCGGCCAGCGGATTACGCAGCAGTCCCTGCATCACCGCCCCGGCCAGGCCGAGCGCCGCGCCGACCAGCAGGGCGCAGACCGCACGCGGGGCGCGCACCAGCCACAGCACCTCGCCCGGCCCCGAAGCGGGGTCAGACAGCGCCTGGGCGTACTGCGCCGCGCTGAAAGCTGTTTCTCCTAGGGTCGTCGCCACTCCAAGCGCAGCCGCAAGGGCCAACCCCAGAGCGATATTCAGTCTCGTCGCGCCGGTCATTTCGCCTGCTCCGCCAGCAGAACCGCCGCATCCGCCGCGAACCAGGCGGGACAGGTCAGGGCCGCGCCGGGCAGGCTGGCCGCCGTGCGCTGCGCCGTCGCCCGGCGCATGACCGGATGGCGCCCTGCGCCGCGCCAATCCGACCGCGCCAGATCGAAGAACCCCTTCACATAGAGCGCCGGCGGCGTCAGCAGCACCCGCTCAAGCCCCAGCGGCTGATAACCGGGCTGTATCACTCCGTTGCGGAACCCGGCCGCGCGCAGGATGGCGTCCATCAACGAGCCCGGCCCGCTGGTGAAGCCGCTGGCCGTCACATAGACAGCCAACCGCCCTCGCCCGGCGCCCGACGCCTGTTCCAGCCGCGCCTCCATTTGGCGGATCAGGGCCTCGCCGCGCGCGCGGCGATCCAAGGCCGCCGCCACCTTGCGGATATTGGCCTTGATCCCCTCCATGTCCGACGCATCGTCGATGCCGACCGTCCGGACCCCGCGCCGGTCGAGCGCGTTCAAAAGCCGGGCGTCGCCGCCCCAGTACCGAACCGCCACATCGGGCTGGAAACCTGTCGCAGCCTCCAGCGTCGGACGAACCATCCGTCGCCCTTTCGCCGCCTGTCGCATCCAGGCGTCGGGATCGTCGGCGCGCGGCGACAGGGCGAGCTCCGCGTCAGGCGCGAGGGCCAGGACGAACTGATCGGCGCACTGATCCAACGCCATCACCCGCAGCGGCCGCGCCTGTGCGGCGGTAGCCAAGGCGGCTGTGATCAGGAGGACCAGCCCGCACAGACGCCGCCTCACAGGGCGGTCAATCCGTTGAACAGCACGTCCAGCTGGGTGCGGATCAACACGTCCCGCTCGGCCCAGTCGAAATAGGGCTTGGTGATCATCAGGGAGACCAGTCCGTGAACGCTGGCCCAAATCACCTGGGCCAGGACCCGCGCATCCCCGCGAAGCACGCCCTGCGCCACAGCATCCTCGACCACCTCCACGACAGCGGCGAACAGTTCGCCTCCCGCCTTCTGCGCGATGGTCTCGACGCCGTGGCGCGTCTCAATCGCCGGGGTCAGATAGGCCAGACGATAGGCGTTGGGGTGTTCAAAGCCGAAGGCCACATAGCCTTCCGCAATACGCCGCAGACGCGTCAGCGCCGGGGCCGTATCCGCCAGAATGCCCCGATTGCGTTCCGCCAACCTCTCAAAGGTATTGCGGCAGATCTCGTTGAGGATCTCGCCCTTGTCGGAGAAATGCATGTAAAGCGCGGTCGACGACAGCCCGACCTCATCGGCGATCTTGCGGATAGTGGCGCCGTCATAACCGCTTTCGACAAAAATGCGCTCGGCCGCCGTCAGGATTTCGGCGCGACGCTCGTGCCCGTCTCCCTTGGCCTTGCGGTTGGATCGCGACGCGGAAGTCGTAGAAACCGACAATCAACTGGCTCCCTGAACGAGGGACCTGAGTCCCGACGCGAGGTTAACTCGACCGGCCCCTCTAGCCAAACCCAAGCTTTGGGATATCAATGATATTAACATTGGTAAAACTAGGGGGCGTGCGTGGCGGGTTCTGAACAGCGATTGGCTGGGACGGCGCGCATCACCCTGACGCGTTCACAGGCTATAGCCATCGGCGTCTTCTCGACTTTAAGCTTGGCGGGCGCATGTCTTCTTCCACGCCTCGCCTCCTTCTACCTGATATCGGCCCAGGTCGGCTTTCTGGCGCTCGCGATATGGCGCCTCAGTTTGATCGTGGTTCAGGCCGAGGCGCCCCGTCCAAATCCGCCCGGCAGTTGGTCGCATGATGAATGGCCGCATTACACCATAGTGGCCGCCCTCTATCACGAGGCGCAGATACTGCCCCATCTGGTCGAGCGACTTGATGAGATCGATTATCCCAGAGACCGTCTGCAAGGCTTCCTCGCGCTGGAAGCCGACGATCACGCCACTATCGCAGCGGCGTCGCAGTTGAGCCTGCCCGACTGGTTGAGCGTGCTGGTGGTTCCGCCCGGCGCGCCGAAAACCAAACCGCGCGCCCTGAACTACGCCCTGGCGCGCGCAACCGGCGACTTCCTGACGATCTACGACGCCGAGGACGACCCCGATCCGCTGCAGTTGAAAGAAGCGGCGATGAAGTTTCGCGCCGAGGGCGAAGGCCTGGCCTGCGTTCAGGCTCCCTTACGCATCCGCAGTCGCCAGAAGAACAGCCCTCACCCCCTGCTCGATCGCCAGTTCGCCGCCGAATATGCCGCCCTGTTCGAGATCACCCTGCCCGCCATGGTCCAGCTCGGCCTGCCCTTTCCGCTGGGCGGCACAAGCAATCATTTCCGCGTTTCGGTGCTGAAGGCGCTGGGCGGATGGGACGCCTGGAACGTGACTGAAGACGCCGATCTGGGCTTCAGGATCTGGCGCTCGGGGCTTCGGCTGAGCGTCATCAGCCGCCCCACCTATGAGACGCCGCCCGGTCCGGTGCGTCTATGGCTGCCGCAGCGTACGCGCTGGCTCAAAGGCTATCTGCAGACGCTGGCGGTGCATACGCGCTGGACCGAGGGCATGGGCTGGCGCGGGTGGGCGGCGCTGATCCTGACCATCGGCGCTGGACTGGGGTCGGCGGCGGTTCACGCCGGCTGCATGGCCTGGGTCGCCGTGGTCTGCCTGATGTCGGCGATGGACCGGCAATTGCCGTCCCTTTCAGTTATGGGGTGGACGGTGCTGATCGTTGGAGTGGCCGCCGCCTGGATCACCAAACACCGCGGCGCACGGATCGCCGGCACGCCCTATGGCCCGCTCGATATGGCGGCCTCGCTTCCCTATTGGTTCCTTCTGAGCCTCGCCTTCATGCACGCCGCCGTCCGGTTGGCGCTGGAACCGCACCGCTGGGACAAGACCCCGCATCAGGACGATGTCGAGCCGATCAGCGTTCCTGATCCCTATCCCGACGCTGGACGAGCAGCGGCCTGAACGACTATCAGCGCGCATGGCTCCGGTTCTTTCCTCCTCGCCCGAAACCCTCGTCACGCACGGGTGGTCGGACTACGCCCTTCTGGACAGCGGCGACGGCCGCAAGCTGGAACGCTACGGCCGCTACACCGTCGTGCGTCCGGAACCGCAATGCTTCTGGAAAGCTCATGACGAGGCCGCCTTCGAGCGCGCCAACGCCATGTTCGACCCCCAGCAGGAAGAAGAGGATTCCGGCCGCTGGCGCTTCGACGCCCA
Organism: Brevundimonas sp. S1H14; assembly: GCF_047716865.1. Classification (NCBI taxonomy): domain Bacteria; kingdom Pseudomonadati; phylum Pseudomonadota; class Alphaproteobacteria; order Caulobacterales; family Caulobacteraceae; genus Brevundimonas; species Brevundimonas sp. S1H14. The sequence goes on from NZ_CP136679.1 coordinate 1,890,331, forward strand.
CGGCCCGATCGACGCCTTTCCGCTAAAGTGGCGCGACGTGCGTTTCATGGGGCGGTTCACCCCATTCCGGCACCTGGCCTTCTTCCCCGAACAGGCGGCCAACTGGGAATGGCTGGACGCCCGCGTCCGCACACTGAACCAGCCGAAAATTCTCAACCTGTTCGGCTATACCGGCGTGGCCAGCCTGGCCTGTTCGGCGGCGGGCGCGCACGTCACCCACGTCGACGCCTCCAAAAAGTCCGTGACCTACGCCCGCGAGAACGCTGAACTGTCCGGTCTGGCCGACCGCCCGATCCGCTGGATCGTCGAGGACGCCCGCAAATTCGTGGCGCGCGAGGTCCGTCGCGGCAGCAAATATGACGGCATCATCCTCGACCCTCCGAAATACGGACGCGGCGCCAATGGCGAGGTCTGGCGTCTGTTCGAGGACATGCCGGAACTGTTGAAAGACTGCGCCGCCCTGCTGTCGGACGAGGCTTCCTTCCTGTTGCTGAACGCCTATGCGGCGCGGATTTCCGGCCTGTCGCTGGCGCATATGATGGCCGAGGCGACCCATGATCGCGGAGGACGCATCGACTGGGGCGAACTGGCGCTGTCCGAAGACGGCGAGAGCGCCCGCGCCATCGGCCTGTCCTTCTTCGCCAGATGGAGCGCCTGATGTCCGAACGCCTCATCACCTCCCTGACCAACGACACCATCAAGGCTGTGCGCGCCCTGCACATGCGCAAGGAGCGCGAGGCGACGGGCCGCTTTCTGGCCGAGGGGCTGAAATTCATCGGCGAGGCGCTGGACCAGGGCCGCGCCCCGGTCATGCTGCTGGTCGGCCAGGACGCCCGGCCCCACCCCCTGCTGGACCGCGCCAAGGCCGAGACGATCAAAGCCGGGGGCCAGATCATCGTCGTCACCCACGCCATCCTCGAAAAGATCAGTCGTCGCGACAATCCGCAGACGGTGTTGGGCGTGTTCGAACAGGTCTATACGCCGCTGGACGCCATCCGGCCCGACGCCAAGCCCTGCTGGGTGGCGCTGGAGCAGGTGCGCGATCCCGGCAATCTGGGCACCATCATCCGCACGGCGGACTCGGCCGGATGCGGCGGCGTCATCCTGATCGGCGACTGCGTCGATCCCTTCTCGGTCGAGGCCGTGCGCGCGACCATGGGCTCGGTCTTCGCGGTCAGCATCAGCAGGGCCTCGCGCGAAGAGTTCCTGTCCTGGCGCGCCTCTTGGCCCGGCAGCGTCATCGGCACCCGCCTGGACGCCACGCACGGTTATCGCGACAGCCCGGTGCGCCACCCCGCCCTGATCATGATGGGTAACGAACAGGCGGGTCTGACCGACGAACTGGCCGCCGCCTGCGACCTGAACGTCAAGATCCCCATGCGCGGCCGGGCCGACAGCCTGAACCTGGCCATCGCCACGGGCATCATGGCCTATGCGGTGACGGATGCGGCCTACGGCTCCAGTCTCTAGGCCTCGCCTTCGGTCCTGATCCTGCCCATGCCGATCAGGGCCAGAACCGTCAGCAGAGCGGCGACCGTCAGATAGACGCCGACGGCCTGAAGCCCGTAATGGCCCGCCAGCCAGGTTGCGGCATAGGGCGCCAGCGATGCGCCCAGGATGCCCGCCAGGTTGAAGGTCATGGACGCGCCCGTATAACGCACCGTCGTCGGGAACGGTCGCGCCAGCGCCGCGCCCAGCGGGCCATAGGTGCAGCCCATCAGGCTGAAGCCGATGATGAAGAAGGCGACGACGCCGACCATGCCGCCGCTGCCGAATAGAGGCGCCAGCACAAGGCCGAACAAGGCAATGGCGATTGACGTGACCAGCAGCGTCCTTCCCTGCCCCCACTTGTCCGCCGCCAAGGCCGCCAGCGGAATGAACAGGCCGAAGAAGCAGACGCCCAGAAGCTGAATCGGCAGGAACTGATCACGCGTATAGCCCATGCTGGTCGTGCCCCATCCCAGAGCGAAGACGGTCATCAGATAGAAGAGGACGAACGTCGCCAGTCCCGCCAGCGTCCCGGTCAGCAAGGCGAACTTGTGGTGCGCGACGAGGGTCAGCGCCGGCGCCTGAACCCGCTCGGCCCGGTCGATGGCGCGCTTGAACTCGGGCGTCTCGGTGATCTTCAGCCGCATCCACAGGCCGACGATGACCAGCAGGGCGCTGGCGATGAAGGGAATGCGCCAACCCCAGGTCATGAACTGGCTCTCGCTCATCACCTGGCCCAGAACGATGAAGCTCAGGGTCGACAGGATGAAGCCGATCGGCGCGCCCAACTGCGGGAACATGCCGAACCAGGCCTTCTTGCCCGGCGGGGCGTTCTCGGTCGCCAGCAGCACCGCCCCGCCCCACTCGCCGCCCAGACCCAGACCCTGACCAAACCGGCACAGCGCCAGCAGCAGGGGCGCGATCACGCCAACCGAATGCCAGGTCGGCAACAGCCCGATGGCGATGGTCGACAGCCCCATGGTCATCAAGGCCGCCACCAGCGTCGCCTTGCGCCCCACCCGGTCGCCGAAATGGCCAAAAACGACCGCTCCGATGGGCCGAGCGAAGAAGGCGATGGAGAAGGTGGCGAACGAGGCCAGCATGGCCGTCATCCGGTCGCCGCCGGGGAAGAACAGATCCGGGAACACCAGCACCGCCGCCGTGGCGTAGATGTAGAAGTCGTAGAACTCGATCGTCGTGCCGATCAGGCTGGCGAACAGAACGCGTCGCTTGGAGGCGGACGGCGGTGAAACAGCGGCGTCGGTCACGCGAAATCCTTACGGTTGACGCACGATCATTGCGGCGCGCCGCCGTCAGGCGTCAAGCGGGCGCGATCAGGTTCCGCGCGGCTTGGCGCGGGTGGTGGCAGTCGCATTGGCCGGGTCTTCAGGCCAGGGATGGCGTGGATATCGACCGCGCATCTCGCTGCGGACCGCCGCCCATGACCCAGCCCAGAAACCCGGCAGATCCTTCGTCACCTGAACCGGCCGTCGCGCGGGCGACAGCAGGCTGAGCGTCAGGGGAACGCGCCCGCCGCCGACTGTCGGATGGGTCGTCACCCCGAACAGTTCCTGCACCCGGATTTCGACACGCGGTCCGCCCTCGGCCCCGTAGTCGATGCCCGCGCTGCCCAGCGGCGTTGTCAGGCGCGTCGGCGCCAGTTCATCCAGTTTGCGCTGCAAATCCCAGGGGATCAGGCCGCGCAGAGCCTCGGCTAGCCTGCCGTCGCTGATGTCGGCCAGCGATCGCGCTCCGTCGAGCAACGGCCACAGCCAATTCTCGCGCTCCGCCAGCAGACCCTCGTCCGAAACATCCGGCCAAGTCGCATCCAGCCCGTGCAGGAAGGCCAGCCGCGCCCGCAACGCGCCCGCCTGCTCGCCCCATTTGAGGGCGCTGAGGCCGCCCGCCATGATCTCGGACTTCAGCGCCGCCGTCATTGTGGTTCGGTCCGGCGCACCGACCACCTTTTCATCCAGCACCAGCGCCCCGATCCGTCGGATGCGGCGGATCACCGGCTTGCCGGAAGGCTCGCGCGCCAGCCGATCCTCGACCTCGATCAGATGCGCCAGATCAGCCTCCAGCGTCGTCGCATCCAAAGCCGCCGCCAGACGGATGCGGTCGCGGGCGTCCCCGCCGCCCAACTCAGCCACGGCCAGCCACGGCTCGCGCGCCAGATGGTCCGTCGGCTCGATAAAGGCGCCGCGTCCGGAGGCCAGCAGCACCTCGCCCGGTTTGCCCCTGGCGCGCGAGATGCGTTCGGGAAAAGCCTCGGCCAGCAGCAGCCCTGCATCGGCCTCGCCATCCCGCCCTCCGCCTGCGGCCCGCGCCCAGCGCTCGGCCAGCTTCATCGCGTCGCGGCCACGCGGCGAACGGTCCCGCGCCAGCCCCTTCAGCCGGTCGTGCAGGTCGACGCCGTTTCCGCCGAGGGCCGGCTCGCTGAGCACCGCCGCGATCTTCGCCCCGCCGAGCGCATCGCCCTGATCCGAAGCCACGGCCACCATGTGCGCCAGGCGCGGGGCCAGCGGGATGCGGGTCAGCTTCCGCCCATGCGGCGTCAGATCGCCCTTGGCGTCCAGCGCGCCCAAACGCGTCAGCACTCTGCGCGCCTCGGCCATCGCCCCGGACGGCGGGGGGTCCAGCAGAGCCAGCCCCTCGACCGACTTGGCCCCCCAGCGCGCCAGATCGAGGGCGAAGGCGGTCAGGTCCGCCTCCTGAATCTCGGGCCGTTGATGCGCGACCAGACCGCGGGTCTGTTCCTCGTCCCACAGACGGTAACAGACGCCCGGCTCCACACGGCCCGCGCGGCCTCGCCTCTGTTCGGCCGAAGAGCGGCTGACCTTGACTGTCGTCAGCCGGGTCAGGCCGCTGGACGGCTCGAAGCGCGGCACGCGCGACAGGCCGCCGTCGATCACCACGCGCACCCCCTCGATGGTCAGGCTTGTTTCGGCCACGGAGGTCGCCAGAACCACCTTGCGGCGGCCGGGCGCGGCGGGCTCGATGGCGCGGTCCTGCTCGGCCTTGTCCAGCGCGCCATAGAGGGCGACGACATCGACCGACGGATCACGCAACCGCTCGTTCAGACGTTGGACGGTGCGGTGAATCTCGCCCTGCCCCGGCAGGAAGGCCAGGATCGAACCGGTCTGGTCGTGCAGGGCCTGAACCACGGCCTTGGCCATGGCGTCCTCGAACCGCTCCACCGGGTTGCGGCCCAGATACCGTGTCTCGACCGGGAACATCCGCCCCTCGGCCTCGATCACCGGCGCGCCGTCCAGCAGGCGCGACACCCCCGCGATATCGAGCGTCGCAGACATGACCAGCAGGCGCAGGTCGTCGCGCAGCACCGCCTGACTGTCTCGCGCCAACGCCAGACCCAGATCAGCGTCCAGGCTGCGTTCGTGGAATTCATCGAACAGGACGGCGCCGACGCCCTCCAGTCCCGGGTCGTCGAGAATCATCCGGGTGAAGACGCCCTCGGTCACGACCTCGATTCGGGTGTCTGTGCCGATCCGGCTCTGCAGGCGCGTGCGATAACCGACGGTTTCTCCGGCCTTTTGGCCTAGACTGGCGGCCATGCGATCAGCGGCGGCGCGCGCGGCCAGTCGTCGTGGCTCCAGGACCAGAATCCTGCCGCCCGCCAGCCACGGCTGATCCAGCAGGACCAGAGGCACGACCGTGGTCTTGCCCGCGCCCGGCGGGGCCGCAAGGACGACCGCAGAGGTCTGGGCCAGGGCGGCCTTCAGCGGCTCCAGAACGGCGTAAATCGGCAACATAAAGCGGCTGTAGCGCCTTCGAAGGGGTTCACGAAAGCGTCGTCGGCGCGTCATCCCTCGTAAACCGCGTTGCGCGCACGGCCTCAGATGGCTAGCGTCCCCGCCCAAGAAGGCGACCCGGGAGGGGTCGTCGCATATGTTGGGGGCGCAACTGCATGTCTGCAGACGGCGTAAAGCCTGCCGGTAATCGGCTATTCCTTAAAAAATCCATCGCCCAAATTCAGAAGGAAGCCGCCAAGAGCGAGCTGAAGCGGACGCTTGGCCCGCTGAACCTGATGAGTCTGGGCATCGGCGCCATCATCGGCGCGGGCATCTTCGTGCTGACGGGTCAGGTGGCTTCGGCCCACGCCGGTCCGGCCATCATGTTCTCCTTCGTCATCGCCGGCATCGCCTGCGGCCTCGCGGGTCTGTGCTACGCCGAACTGGCGTCGACCATGCCGGTCTCGGGCTCGGCCTACACCTATGCCTATGGCACTCTGGGCGAGATCTTCGCCTGGATCATGGGCTGGCTGCTGGTGCTGGAATATGGCGTCGCGGCCTCGACCGTCGCCGTCGGCTGGTCCGGCTATGTGGTGTCGATCCTGAATGACTTCGGGATCAGCGCCAGTCTGTTCCCGACAATAAGTTACCCAGGCGGCGAAGGACCCCAGTGGGCCACCCCACTGATCCAATACGTCGCCTCGGGCGCTGACGCGGGCTTCCCGCTGACGGGCACCTTCAACCTTGTGGCGGCCGTCGGCATCGCCGCCGTCTGCGGCCTGCTGGTGCTGGGCGTGTCGGAATCGGCGAACATCAACAACGCCATCGTCGTCATCAAGATCATCGTCCTGCTGACCTTCATCGCCGTCGGCCTGCAGTACATCAACCCGGCCAACTGGGACCCCTTCATCCCGCCGCAAGGCGAAACCTGGGACCAGTTCGGGGTAGGCGGCATCTTCCGCGGCGCCTCGATCATCTTCTTCGCCTATGTCGGTTTTGAAGCGGTTTCGACCGCCGCCGCCGAGGCCAAGAACCCGTCGAAGGACGTGCCGATCGGCATCCTGGGCGCCCTGTTCGTCTGCACCCTGATCTACATGGTCGTGGCCGCCGTCATGACCGGCGTCGTTCCCTACCTGGAGTTGGCCTCGCCCGCCCCGATCGCCGTCGCCATCGACCGCATGGCCCTGACCTGGGCCGACATTCCGCTGGCCGGCGCGCCGGGCGGCAAGCTGAACATGATCGCCTTCCTGATCAAGATTGGCGCCATCACCGGCCTGTCCTCGGTCATGCTGGTGCTGTGCTACGGCCAGACGCGCATCTTCTACACGATGGCGCGCGACGGCCTGCTGCCCAAGGCGTTCGCCGTGGTGCACCCGAAGTTCCGCACCCCGTGGATCGGCACCATCCTGCTGGGCATCGTCATCGCCATCGCGGCGTCCTTCCTGCCCATCTCGATCCTGGGCGACCTGGTGTCGCTGGGCACGGCGACGGCCTTCGCCATCGTCTGCCTGTCGGTCATCGTGCTGCGCATCAAACACCCGGAGATGGAACGTCCGTTCCGCGTTCCGGGCGGCATGGTCACGGCCGTGCTGGGCATCCTGGCCTGTCTGACGCTGGCGTCGTTCAACTTCGTGCCGATGGTTCAGCACGCCATGAACGACAACCCGCTGCCGCTGACCATCCTGGGCGTCTACGCCGTGGTCGGCGCCTTGATCTACGGCCTGTACGGCTTCGCCCACTCGAAGCTGGCCAAGGGCATCGACATCACCGAAGACGTCAAACTGGAATCGGCGGTCGACGCCTTCGGTCACGGCGTCGACAACAAGAAGGACGACTGATCCCGATCAGTCGTTCCGCACACCGCGTCTACAAGTTGCGGCGGCCAAACGGCCTCAAGCAGCGCGAAGCGCGGTAGGCCAAAAAAAACAGAAAGGCCCCGGAGCGATCCGGGGCCTTTTTCATGTTCGGATGGGATTGCCGAAAGGGCCGCCCTCGCCTACAGCCTCGAACGAACCTATGCGGATGTGGCGGAACTGGTAGACGCACCAGATTTAGGTTCTGGCGCCGCGAGGCGTGGAGGTTCGAGTCCTCTCATCCGCACCAGGCTTTCAGCCGTTCAGCAAATCAGCCAGCACCGCCGGCAGCTGTTGCGGCAGATCCTCTGAGATCAGGCCCGGCCCGAAGCGCCGCGCGGCTTCCGAATGCATCCACACCGCTGCGCGCGCCGCATCGAAGCTGTCCATGTGTTGGGCGATCAGGCCGCCGATCAGGCCCGCCAGCACGTCCCCAGTGCCCGCCGTCGCCAGCCAGGGCGAACCGTCGCCGTTAACCGCCAGGCGGCCGTCCGGCGCCGCTATGACCGTCGCCGCGCCCTTCAGCACGACGATAGCTCCGGCCAGGCGCGCAGCCTCCTGCGCCGCGCCCTCTCGGCCCTGAGCCTCCAGCAGGCCGGGAAACAGCCGCTCGAACTCGCCTTCGTGCGGGGTCAGGACGTCGTCACGGTCCAGCCAGGCGAACAACTGCTCAGGTCGATCGCGAAACAGGGTCAGGGCGTCCGCATCGACCACCAGCGCCGCGCCCGTGCGGGCCAGAGCCGCCAGGTTCAGCGCCGTGCTTTCGATCAGTCCGGCGGCGGGGCCGATCACGATCGCGTCCATCGGATCGGCCAGGGCCTGAAGCTGCTCGGGCGTCGCGAAGCTGGCCAGCATGACCGCCTCCAGCGACGGGGCCAGAACCGGCGCCGCGTCCGGCGGGCAGAATACCTTGACCAGACCCGCGCCGACCCTGAGGCCCGCTCTTGCAGACAGGCGCGCCGCCCCGGTGGACAAGGCTCCGCCCGACACCACGCCCAGTCTGCCGCGCATGTGTTTGTGGCTGTCAGCGCCCGGCCGGGGCAGCAGATGGCGCCACTCAGAGGGACTGTTACCGAACTTCATGTGGATTTCCGTTCACGGATGGCCTTTGAGCACGAAAAACACTTGCCAAATTGTGCGATGCAATGTCCCTTTACCGCCCGAGCGTCGGACCAAACAAGGAGCCGGCTCGGGACTTGCCATGAAGAAGATCGAAGCCGTCATCAAGCCATTCAAGCTGGATGAAGTGAAGGATGCGCTCCAGGACATCGGGGTGCAGGGCATGACTGTGCTGGAGGCCAAGGGATATGGTCGCCAGAAGGGTCATTCGGAACTCTATCGCGGCGCCGAGTACGTCATCGACTTCCTGCCCAAGATCAAGATCGAGGTGGTGGTGGCCGATGACCTGGCCCCGGCCGTGGTTGAGACGATTCAAAACGCGGCCCGCACCGGCAAGATCGGGGACGGCAAAATCTTCATCACCAGCCTCGAAGACGTAATCCGTATCCGCACGGGCGAAACCGGCGCCCAGGCCATCTAGACCAACGGCCGCCTCTCGGGGCGGCCGATTTCAATTCCCAGTACAGGACCTCCTCCCCCATGAGCGCCGCCGAAAAGATCCTGCAGGAGATCAAGGATAAGGACGTCCAGTACGTCGATCTCCGTTTCACCGACACGCGCGGTCGGGTCCATCACGTCACCTTCGACATCGGCATGGTCGACGAGGAATTCCTCGAAGACGGCACCATGTTCGACGGCTCCTCGATCGCCGGATGGAAGACGATCAACGAGTCCGACATGCTGCTGAAGCCGGACCTGTCGAGCGCATTCATCGACCCCTTCTACCAGCAGACGACGCTGTTCATGTTCTGCGACGTGCTGAACCCGGACACGGCCGAGCCCTATAATCGCGACAGCCGCTCGATGGCCAAAAAGGCCCTGGCCTATGTCCAGTCGTCAGGCGTGGGCGATACCGTCTTCTTCGGCCCGGAAGCCGAGTTCTTCGTGTTCGACGACGTGCGCTGGAACACGGCGCCGCACGACACCCGCTACAGTTTCGACTCCACTGAACTGCCCGCCAACACCGGCGCCGAATACGCCGAAGGCAACCTGGGCCACCGCCCGGGGCCCAAGGGCGGCTACTTCCCGGTCAATCCGGTCGACTCGGGTCAGGACCTGCGTGGCGAAATGCTGGCGGTCATGAAGGATCTGGGGCTCAACCCTGAGAAGCACCACCACGAAGTGGCTCCCGCGCAGCACGAGCTGGGCCTGAAGTTCAGCGACCTGCTGACCATGGCCGACCGGCTGCAGCTGTATAAATACGTGATCCACAACGTAGCGCACGCCTACGGCAAGTCGGCCACCTTCATGGCCAAGCCGATGTTCGGCGACAACGGCTCGGGCATGCACGTCCACATGTCGATCTGGAAGGACGGCAAGCCTCAGTTCGCGGGCGACAAATACGCCGGCCTGTCGCAGGAATGCCTGTGGTATATCGGCGGCATCATCAAACACGCCAAGGCCATCAACGCCTTCGCCAACTCGACCACCAACTCCTACAAGCGTCTGGTGCCGGGCTATGAGGCGCCGGTGAAGCTGGCCTATTCGGCCAGCAACCGCTCGGCCTCCATCCGCATCCCGCACGTCACCTCGGCCAAGGCCAAGCGTCTGGAAGCGCGTTTCCCCGACCCGATGGGCAACCCCTATCTGACGTTCGTGGCCCTGCTGATGGCGGGGCTGGACGGGATCGAGAACCGCATCGACCCGGGCGCGGCCGCCGACAAGAACCTGTACGACCTGCCGCCTGAAGAGCGTCACTCGATCCCCGAGGTCGCCGGTTCTCTGCGTGAGGCCCTGGATGCGCTGGACGCCGACCGCTCTTTCCTCAAGAAGGGCGGCGTCATGGATGACGACTTCATCGACAGCTACATCACCCTAAAGCAGGAAGAAGTCGCCCGGCTGCAATTGCACCCGCACCCTGTCGAGTTCGACATGTATTACAGCTGCTGATCACAGGATCGGCTTGATACCGAAAGCCCCGGGCGGAGCATCGTCCGGGGCTTTTCTTATTCACGCGCGATCGTAGCGTTCGACCGCTCGGATCAATGCATCAGTGTCATCCGCGCACAATAGCGGCCGGAGCGCCTCGAACTTCTCCTCAGGCCAGCCGTAGATGTCGAGTGCGATCAGGGCCTCGATCACAGCGTCCGGAAACCGCTTGCGGATCGGCCTCGCCGGATTGCCCGCCACGATGGAATAAGGCGCCACATCCTTAGTGACGATGGCGCCAGAGGCGATCACTGCGCCCTCGCCGACCGTCAGGCCGGGCATGATCATGGCGCGCATACCAATCCAGACGCCGTCCTTGATGACCGTGTCGCCCTTGCCCTGATAGGCGTCCATAATGACCTCGGCGAAGGGATAAAGGCTGAACCAGTCCGTTCGGTGCGTGTGGTTGCCGCCCAGCAGGATCACCGCCTCTGCGCCGATGCAGACGCAATCGCCGATGAACAGTTGGTCGATCGGCCACTGCGGCGTCCACGCCTTGAGGCTGTACGCATCGCCATAGAGATAGCGGACGACGCTTTCCTCGAAGGAGCCGCTCCAGGCGTTGCTGTAGTAGCTGCGCCGGCCCTTGATGTGGATGTTCGGGTTGGCGACCGTCTCGTGCAGCAGCTCAACCTTGGACCAGTGCCGGTCCGGGGCGGTATGGGACATGAAGCGACCTCAAGATGCTTGTCAGCGTCCGGATCGCCTCACCGCTCCATGGATCAGGCCGCCAGTCCCTCGGCCTGATCGGCCTTCTTGCGGCGCAGCTCGATGATGCGGACGCACCAGATGGACACCTCGTAGAGCAGGACCATCGGCACGGCCAGCATCAGTTGGCTGATCGGATCGGGCGGCGTCACCACGGCGGCGACCACGACCACGGCGACGATGGCGTAGCGACGGCCCTTGGCCATCATCTGGCCGTTGATCAGGCCCGCAAGGCCCAGCAGGGTCATCACGACCGGCAACTGGAAGCACAGGCCGAAGGCGAGGATCAGCGCCGTCACCAGATTCAGATAGTCCGACACCTTGGGCAGCAGTTCGGCCGACACGCCCGCGCCGATGATCTGCTGGCTCAAGGAGAACCACATCACGAAGGGCAGCATGACGTAATAGACCAGCGCCGCCCCCAGCAGGAACAACAGAGGCGCCGCGATCAGGAAGGGCAGGAAGGCCCCCTTCTCGTTGCGATAGAGGCCCGGCGCGACGAAGCGATACAACTGCCAGGCCAGGATCGGGAAAGCCACGATCACGGCGCCCAACCCCGCCAGCTTCATCTTGGTGAACAGCATTTCTAGAGGCGCAGTGAAGATCAGGCGCACGCTGCTCTCATCCACGTCCGGCACAGGGATCAGCCCCGCCGTGCCCAGGATCAGGCTGAAGGGCGACACATGGCCCGCCCCTTCCGCCGCCTGGTGGAAGGCCGCCGACACCACATAGGGCTGGACCAGGAAAAGGTAGAGTTTGGCCGAGATGGCAAAACAGCCGATAAAGGCGATGACAAAAGCGACCACGCAGATCATCAGCCGCGAACGCAACTCGATCAGATGATCCATCAAGGGGGCGCGCGAGGCCTCGATTTCGGCCTCGTCGTGATCGGCGCGGCTCATGGGTCGACCTTCTTGGCGCGCGGGGTCTTGGCCTTGGCCGGCTTGGTGGCCTTGGGAACCGGCTTCCTGGCTGCGGCGGGCTTTGTCGTCGTCTTGGCCGCCGCCTTCTTCGGGCTGGCCTTGGCGACCGGTTCGACGGTCGGAGCGCTGTTGGCCGGCGCGGCGTCCGGCCATTCATCGACGCCCGTGGCTGTGGGCTGGGGATCAGGGTCCGCCAGCGCGGGTTCTACGGCAGGTTGTGGCGAGGGGGTCTCAAGCGGCGCTTCAAGCTCCTTGCGGATGTCCTTAAAGGCCTCGTCCGCATCGGCGCCGAGGGCGTACATGCCCTGCCCCGACCGCAGCGCCTCGACCTCCTTGCGCAGGTCGTCAAGTTCGGACTGACGCGCCATTTCATCGAAGCTGGCGCGGAACTCATTGGCCATGCCGCGCGCCTTGCCGACGAACTGGCCAACCTTGCGCATAAGCACAGGCAGGTCCTTGGGTCCCACCACAAGCAGGGCCACCAGACCGATGACAAGGATTTCGAACCCGCCGATTCCGGGGCCAAGACCACCCATGGTTCAGCGTCTTTCGGCGAAAATCAGCGGTTCAGTTCTTCTTTTTCGGCCTCGGTGCGCGGCAAGGCGCCCGGGGCGTCCTTGCCCTTGGCGTCCGTGTCGTCCTTCAGGCCGTCCTTGAAGGCGCGGATGCCCTTGGCCGCGTCGCCCATGATGCCGGACAGCTTCCCGCGGCCGCCGAAAAGGACCAGCACGACAACGACGACAATGGCCCAGTGCCAGATGCTCATGGAGCCCATGGCGATACCTCCTCAAGGGGCGGCCGCGCCCACACGCGCCCCACCGACTGATTGTTGTGCGTCATATAGGCTGAGTGATGGCGATGCGCCAAGGGAGGCTGTAGGCATCGCGACCATGAATCCTAACGATCACGTCATCATCCACACCGACGGCGCCTGCAAAGGCAACCCCGGCCCCGGCGGCTGGGGCGCCATTCTGCAAACCGGCGGCGGCCATGAAAAGGAACTCTGGGGCGGCGAGGCCCTGACCACCAACAACCGCATGGAGTTGATGGCGGCCATCATGGCGCTGGAGGCGCTGAAGCGTCCCTGCCGCGTCGATCTGCACACGGACAGCAAATACGTCATGCAGGGCGTGACCGAATGGATTCGCGGCTGGAAGGCCCGGGGCTGGAAGACCGCCGATAAGAAGCCGGTCAAGAATGAAGACCTGTGGCGGCGCCTGGACGAGGCCCGCAACCGTCACGAGGTCAAATGGCACTGGGTCAAGGGCCACGCCGGCCACGCCCTGAATGAGCGGGCCGACGGACTGGCCAATCGCGGCGTAGACGAGTTGCGGGGGCGTTAGACCGCCCGCACCTTCAAACGCGGACCGGACACCGATTCGACGATGACGCTTTCGCCTGCCAGAGGCGCGGCGCCCTCGATCTCAGCCGGCCATTCCGACCCCGACACGAATACGCGCCCGCGTCCATCGACAAAGGCTTCGACGACCCGAGCGCGCTCGCCGATCAGACGCACGTTGCGGTCGTTGATGTCCGGCTGATCCTTGGGATTCACGCGCTTGATCAAGCGGCGCGACATCACCGTCGATGCGACCGTCAACGCCGCAAAGACGCCGATTTCGATCGGGAGTCCCAACTGAGGCGCCAGGGCGGTCAGCAAGGCGGTCAGTCCCGCCGAGACCGCCGGCCACAACAGCCACTCGGTCGAGGCCGTCGCCTCGATCCCCAGCAGGACGACCCCGATCGCCAGCCATAGCCAGAACGGCTGCGACGCATGAAGCGAAACGATCCAGTCCATGACCTACTCCGTCGTCGGCACGGCGCCGCCGGATCGACGCGGCGAAACAGTGCGGCTGGGGGGCGTCGAAGCCGAGGAAGCCGCCGCGGCGCGAGACGGTTCGGGACGGATGTCCGACCGGCTCTGTTGCTGTTCCTTGGCCAAGCCTACCAGTTCGCCCAGGCCCGCGATGGTGCCCACCAGACCGCCCATTTCGGCGGGTACGATGACCGTCTTGGCCGTCGGGTTGCGGGCCAATTCACCGAACGCCTCGACATATTTCTGGGCCACGAAGTAGTTGATGGCGTTGACGTCGCCGCGCGCGATGGCTTCCGACACCATGGCCGTCGCCTTGGCCTCTGCTTCCGCCTCACGTTCACGGGCTTCAGCATCGCGGAACGCAGCTTCCTTGCGGCCCTCCGACTGCAGGATGGCGGACTGTTTGGCGCCCTCGGCGCGGGCGATGGCGGCCTGCTTTTCGCCTTCCGCCTCGGTGATGATGGCGCGGCGCTCTCGCTCCGCCTTCATCTGGCGGGCCATGGCGTTGGTGATGTCGACGGGCGGGGTCAGATCCTTGATCTCGATCCGATTGACCTTGACGCCCCACGGCTCGGTCGCCGCATCGATGACGGTCAGCAGGCGTGAATTGATGTTGTCGCGCTGGAACAGGACTTCGTCCAGATCCATGGAGCCGACCACGGTCCGCAGATTGGTCGAGCACAACTGGGTGATGGCGTATGGCAGATTCTCGACGCGATAGGCGGCGGCCGAAGCGTCCATGACCTGAATGAAGACGATGGCGTCGACCTTCACCATGGCGTTGTCCTTGGTGATGACCTCCTGCGTCGGGACGTCCAGCACCTGCTCCATCATGTTCATGCGGCGGCCGATGCGTTCTACGAACGGGGTCAGGATGTGGATGCCCGGCGTCAGGGTCTTCGTGTACTTGCCGAACCGCTCCACCGTGAACTCACGGCCCTGGGGCACGATCTTGATCACGCTGAACAGGAAGATGAGCGCGAAGATCGCGAACATCACAAAGAAAATCAGCGAAAAATTCATTAGGCCCTCCGATGTGGAGACCAGCTTATCCGCCGGACGCCTGCTGCGCCATCGAATCCGGTTCCCTCAACATGACATCACCGTCAGCCATCCGGCGCGCCGTGCGAATGATCCGCCGCGTTTCGTCCCAATCCACCTTGGCCAGCGCGGCCTCGAACGGGAAAAAGGCCGCTTCAGCCGCGTCATCGGCCGCCACGGGCTCGCCCGCGATCCAGCGCGCGGCGTAGTCGATCAGGACATAATGACGCCCTGCCTCTGGAAACAGGCCGTCCACCACGTCGACCAGACCGATCAGCTCGGCGTCGACGCCCGTTTCCTCACGCAGTTCGCGCAGGGCGGCGTCTGTCAGGCGCTCGCCTGGCTCCAGCCGTCCGCCCGGCAGGCTCCACTCGCCCACGCGCGGCGGCGTGCCGCGCCGGATCAGCAGGACTTCGTCGCCTTTCAGGCACACCACGCCCACGGCCGGCGTCGGAATCATGTTTTGCCCCCAAATTGACCGCCAGAAGGCATGGTTTTGCGCTTCCACCACGTCGCGCCTTTTGCCACAAGGCCGATATGACCCTCACCACGCCAGAATCCCTCGCTGAACTCAAGGCCGCCCTGCCCGGCGGCTGGACGCAGGACGCCGCCGAGATGGCGCCGTGGCTGACCGAATGGCGCGGCCGCTGGACCGGCGAGACGCCGCTGCTGCTGCAGCCGCGCACGACCGAGGACGTCGCCCGCGCCGTCGAGATCTGCGCCCGTCACGGCACCGCCATTGTAACCCAGGGCGGCGGCACCGGACTGGTCGGCGGCCAGATTCCCTATGGCGAGGTCCTGCTGTCCACACGCAAGCTGCGGACGGTGCGCGACGTGACGCCGCTGGACGACGCCATGACGGTCGAGGCGGGCGTGACCCTGCTGGAAGCGCAGCAACTGGCCAAGGAGAAGGACCGCTTCTTCCCGCTCAGCCTCGCGGCCGAGGGGTCGGCCACCATCGGCGGCGTGATCTCGACCAACGCAGGCGGCACGGCGGTCCTACGCTACGGCATGATGCGCGATCTGGTGCTCGGCATCGAGGCCGTCATGCCCGACGGTCAGGTGTTCAACGGCCTGAAGCGCCTGCGCAAGGACAACACCGGCTATGACCTGAAGCAGATGTTCATCGGCGCCGAGGGCACGCTGGGCGTCATCACGGCGGCCACGCTGAAGCTGTTCCCCATCATGCGCAGCCGCGCCACGGCCATCGTCGGACTGGAGAGCCACCACGACGCTGTCGTGCTGTTGGCCCGCGCCAAGGCCGAGACGGGCGGCGGCGTCGAGGCGTTCGAGCTGATGAAACGGCTGGGCATGAGCCTGGTCCTGAAGAACATCCCCGACACGCGCGAACCGCTGGAATCGACGCCGTCCTGGTATGTGCTGATCGAACTGGCCTCAGGCGAACCGAACGGCGCCGAGGCGGCGATGGAGCGCCTGCTGACCGCCGCCTTCGAGGAAGGTCTGATCGTCGACGCCGCCATCGCCCAGAACGACGCTCAGAAGGCCGAGTTCTGGCGTCTGCGCGAAGAGCATTCGGCCGCCCTCAAGCCCGAAGGCGGCGGCTGGAAACACGACGTCTCGGTTCCCGTCTCCCGAATCGCGGATTTCATCGACGAGGCCACGGCGGCGGTCGAGCAGTTCCATCCGGGTTGCCGCGTGTCGGTCTTCGGCCACGTCGGCGACGGCAATCTTCACTATGACGTGATCCCCGGCGTGGGCGAAGACGTCGCCGCCTTCATCGCACGCTGGACGGAGGGATCGCAGGTCGTGCACGATGTCGTGGCCCGTTACGACGGCTCCATTTCGGCTGAACACGGCCTGGGGCGGCTGAAAACCGACGAGGCACGACGTTACAAATCGCCTCTCGAAATCGCGACCATGCAGGCGATCCGGCAAGCCATCGACCCCCAGCGGATCATGAATCCGGCGGTCCTCTTCTGAGGACTTGCGACCGTCTGTGACGTTTCAGGCGGTTCAAAACCTCATGGAAGCGGCCTATGAGGCCCGCTCTTGAGACGCATACGGAGTCGATCGTCTTGCTGATCGTCCTGTCCCCGGCCAAAAAGCTGGACTTCAACCCGCCCGCCATCGACGCCCCCGTGACGCCAAGGCGATGCGCCGATGAGACGGCCGAACTGGCCAAGGTGACGCGCGAACTCAGCCGCGCGGACCTGCGCCGCCTGATGTCCATTTCCGATGCCCTGGCCGAGTTGAACTATCAACGCTTTCAGACCTTCGACAATGAGACGTCCGAGGGCGCGCTTCAGGCCGTTTTCGCCTTTGCGGGCGATGTCTATGACGGCCTGTCGGCCCGCACCCTGTCTGTCGACGATCTGAACTGGGCGCAGGATCACCTGCGCATCCTGTCGGGGTTCTATGGCCTGTTGCGGCCGCTGGACGCGATCCAGCCCTATCGGCTGGAGATGGGCGTACGGCTGAAAACCAAACGCGGCGCCACCCTCTATGATTTCTGGGGCGAGCGGATTTCTCTGCGCCTCAACGAAGACGCCGGAAAACTGCCCGAGCAGACGCTGGTGAATCTGGCCAGCCACGAATATTTCGGCGCAGTCGATGCGCGGGCGCTGAAGCTTCCGGTCGTGACGCCCCACTTCAAAGAGAAGAAGGACGGCGAGGCCCGCATCATCTCCTTCTACGCCAAGAAGGCGCGCGGCGGCATGGCCCGCTTCGCCATCGAGAACCGACTGGAGAAGGTCGAGGACCTGAAGGCCTTCGACCGCGACGGCTATCGCTTCGACAAGACTCTATCGACGGACACGGACTGGATATTCATCAGGGAAGGAAATTCCTGATCGCCAGATTGAACGACTGCGGTTAGGTTGCGTTGCAGCATCATCTTCCACGGGTTCTTTCTGTCATGTTCGCGATGAACGATCTCAAAGGCCGCGTCGCGGTCGTCACCGGCTCGACCTCGGGCATCGGGCTGGCGTTTGCGCGGGCTGTCGCCCTGTGCGGCGGCGACGTGATGCTGAACGGTCTGGGCGACGCCGACGCCATTGAGAAGACCCGCGCAGATCTGGCCGCCGAGACCGGCGTGCGCGTCCTCTATCACCCCGCGGACATGACCCAGCCGGATCAGATCGAGGACATGATCGCCACGGCCCATCGCGAACTGGGCCGCCTCGACATCCTAGTCAACAACGCCGGCATCCAGCACGTCGAGGCCGTCGAGAACTTCCCCGCCGATGCATGGGAGAAGATCATCGCCATCAACCTGTCCTCGACCTTCTACGCCACCAAGGCGGCGATCCCGATCATGAAGGCGCAGGGCCGCGGCCGGATCATCAACGTCGCCTCGGCTCACGGCCTGGTAGCCAGCCCGTTCAAGTCCGCCTATGTCGCCGCCAAGCATGGCGTGATCGGTTTCACCAAGACGGTGGCGCTGGAGCTGGCGCAGGACAACATCACCTGCAACGCCATCTGCCCCGGCTTCGTCGAGACCCCCATCGTCGCCAAGCAGATCCAGGATCAGGCCCGCACCCGCAACATGAGCGAGGAAGACGTGATGAAGAACGTCATCCTGGGCTCGCAGCCGACCAAGCGGTTCGTCACGACCGACGAACTGGCGGGAATCTTCCTCTATCTGGCGTCGGACCTCGGAGCCTCGGCCAACGGCGCCCACTTCTCCGTCGACGGCGGCTGGACGGCCCAATAGGTTTCATTCGGCCACAAGGGCCGCAAGGCGGAGAGTTTGATGGCGACCAAGCGCAAACCCGTCTGTCTGGCCCTGCAGGGCGGCGGCGCTCACGGCGCCTTTCAGTGGGGCGTGCTGGACCGGCTGCTTGAGGCCGATGTGCTGGAGGTGCGCGCCGTCACCGCCGCCTCGGCCGGAGCGATGAACGCCGCCGCCTTGATCTCCGGGCTGGAGCGCGGCGGGGCCGAGGGCGGGCGCGAGGCGCTGGACCGGCTATGGCGCGAGGTGAACCAGTCCGGCGGCCGCAACGTCTTCGGCGACAGCGCCGTCTGGTCCAAGGCCCTGACGCCCGACTGGCTGAAGGGCACGCCGATGTGGCAGGCGGGACAGACGCTGGCCCTGTCGATGAGCCCCTACTCCTTCAACCCCTTCAACCTGAACCCGCTGCGCCGGGTGCTAGAGAAAGCGGTGGATTTTGAGGCCCTGCGCGCCTCATCCATCCAGATGTTCGTATCGACGACGGCGGTGCGCGCGGGCCGATCCCGCATCTTCAAGTCCGACGAAATGGCGCCCGAGGTGCTGCTGGCCTCGGCCTGCCTGCCCCAGTTGTTTCAGGCGGTCGAGATCGAAGGCGAACCCTATTGGGACGGCGGCTATCTGGCCAATCCGGCGCTGTGGCCGCTGTTCTACACCGACACGCCGGACGATCTGCTGCTGCTGCCGCTCAATCCGTTCCAACGCGACGAGGCGCCGCGCGAGGCGGGCGACATCAACGACCGGCTGAACGAGATCGTCTTCAACGCCCCGCTGGTCGCCGAACTGCGCGCCGTCGCCTTCGTTCAGGACCTGATCGCCGAGGGCAAGCTGAAGCCTGGAGAAGACCGTCGGCGCGGCATCCGCATCCACGTCATCGAGGCGGACGAATGGCTGGGCGGCGAGTCCCTGCATTCCAAATTCGACACCGAGTGGACCTATCTGAACAAGCTGAAGCAGCACGGCCGGACGGCGGCCGAAGCCTGGCTCGACAACTGTCTGCCTAAGGTCGGCAAGGCCTCCAGCGTGGATGTTAAGGCGCGCTTTCTCTAGCCGACGAAACCCGCCGCGCGACGCAGGCGATCATTGATCGCCTCGCCCAGTCCCTTGGCCGGAATGGGCGACACCGCGATCCCGGAAGGCTTCATGCGATCCGCCTCCCGCAGCAGGCGGAACAGATTGGCCGCCGCCTCACGCAGGTCGCCAGTCGGGCTGAGGTTCCAACGCGGATCGCCGACGTCTGGACCGAACCCCAGCAGGATTTCGCCGTCCTCGACGCCTTCCGCCTCGATCCGCACCGGGGCGTCGGGCGCGTAATGCAGAGTCAGCCGACCGGGCGAGCGATGCCCCTGCCCGCCTTCATCCAGAGGCCCGACCACAGCCTGAAGTTCTTCGCGTGTGACAGAGCCCGGACGCAACAGGGACACCTTGCCGTCCAGCACCGAGACGACGGTGCTTTCCACGCCCACGGCGCATGCCCCGCCATCGACAGCGGCGCCCACGGCCTGACCCGTCTCCTCCAAGGCGTCAGCGAAGGTCGTCGGGCTGGGCCGTCCGGAACGGTTGGCCGAGGGCGCGACAACCGGCCCGCCGAAGGCGCCGATGACCGCCCGGGCGCGCGGATGAGCCGGGACGCGCACGGCCACGCTGTCCAGCCCGGCCCGCGCCAGATCGCACACCCGATCACGGTCCCGCACGGGCGCGACGATCGTCAGCGGACCTGGCCAGAAGGCTTCGGCCAGCGCCCGCGCCTTGGCTTCGAACACGGCGATGTCTTCGGCGTCTACGGCGTTGGCGACATGAGCGATCAGGGGATTGAAGCGCGGCCGCCCTTTGGCCTCAAAGATGCGCGCCACCGCCTGAGGATTGGAGGCGTCGGCCGCCAACCCATAGACCGTCTCAGTCGGCAGAATCACCAGACGTCCCGTCTTCAGCGCCTCAGCGGCGATTTCTGGGCTGTCGCCCCTGGCGGGTCGGTCGGCGGGCACGGTCGCTCTTTCCTTACGCGGCGTCAGCCGTTCAAACAGGCGCGTACAGTGCGCGGAAACTCGACCAAAGTCCAAGCAGGCTTGCGCCCAACAGCGCAGGGGCCGACAGAAGCGCAACGTCTTTCTGAGGATAACCGATGAGCTACCGCGCCCCCGTCCGTGACATCGCCTTCGCCCTCGACGCCGTGGCCGGGATCGGCCAGGTGGCGGCGACCGGCGCCTTTCCCGATTACGACGCCGATGTCGCCTCGGCCGTGCTGGACGCCGCCGGTCAGTTTTCCGAAGAGGTTCTGGCTCCGCTGAACCGCCCCGGCGACCTGGTGGGCGCCAAATACGCCAACGGCGCCGTGACGGCCGCTCCCGGTTTCGCCGACGCCTATCAGCAGTTTGCGGCGGGCGGCTGGACCAGCCTGACCGCCTCGGTCGAGGCGGGCGGACAGGCCCTGCCCAAGGCGCTGGAGCTGGCGGCCTATGAAACCGTCCACTCGGCCAACATGGCCTTCGGCCTGTGCCCCATGCTGTCGCTGGCCTCCATCGAGGCGCTGGAGCAGGTCGGCAACGAGCACCAGAAGGCGACCTATCTGCCCAAGCTGGTCAGCGGCGAATGGACTGGCGCAATGGTGCTGACCGAACCGCACGCCGGGTCCGACCTGGGCGCCCTGACGGCGACGGCGGTTCCCAACGGCGACGGAACCTACGCCCTGACCGGCCAGAAGATCTTCATCACCTGGGGCGACCACGACGCCACGGACAACATCGTCCATCTGGTGCTGGCCCGCCTGCCCGACGCGCCTGCGGGGCCGAAGGGCATCAGCCTGTTCCTGACGCCCAAATTCGCCGTCAACGCCGACGGCTCGCTGGGCGAGCGCAACGCCTTTCGCCCGGTCGGCGTCGAGCACAAGCTGGGCATCCACGCCTCGCCCACCTGCGTCATGAGCTATGAAGGCGCCCGCGCTGAACTGGTCGGTCAGCCGAACCAGGGCCTGGCCCATATGTTCGTCATGATGAACGCGGCCCGTCTGGCCGTCGGCGTCGAGGGCGTCGGCGTCGCCGAGCGCGCCTATCAGCACGCCCTGGCCTATGCGCTGGAGCGCCGTCAGGGCCGCAGCGTCTGGACCGGCGAGAAAGACGCGCCGATCTTCGACCACCCTGACGTGCGTCGGATGCTGTCGGTGATGAAGGCCAAGGTCGCCGCCGCCCGCGCCATCTGCCTGTCGACTGGCGTCGCCGCCGACCTGGCCCGCCACGCCAGCACCGAGGAAGAGCGCAAGGTCTGGAAGGGCCGCGAGGACCTGTTCACCCCCATCGCCAAGGCCTGGTCCACCGACATCGGCTGCGAGGTCGCCTCCCTGGGCGTTCAGGTCCACGGCGGCATGGGCTTCATCGAGGAAACCGGCGCAGCCCAATACTATCGCGACGCCCGCATCACTCCGATCTACGAAGGCACCAACGGGATCCAGGCGATGGATCTGGTCGGCCGCAAGCTGTCGATGGACAATGGCGAGTCGGCCAAGGCCCTGATCGCCGAGATGAAGACGACGCTTGCCCAGATCGACCGCCTCTATACCGGCAAGCCGGTCGAACGCTTCGCCACCGCCATCAAGGCGGTCGAGGACGCCACCTTGTGGCTGCTGGACGCCAAGTCGGACGCAGCCCGCGCCGCCGACGTGCTGGCCGGCGCTGACGCCTATCTGAAACTGATGGGCGACGTGGTCGGCGGCTGGATGCTGGCCAAGGGCGCCCTGGCGGCCAGGGCGAAACTGGACGCCAATGACGGCGACGCCGCCTGGCTGCAGGGAAAGCTGGACCTCTACGAAGTCTATGCAGCCAACGTCCTGGGCCACGTCTCCAGCCGTCTGGCCGCAGTCGGCCAAGGCGGGGAACTACTGCAACGGATGACGGTGGACGCGCTCGCGGGCTGATCCGATCGTCGAAGACTGTTCAAACGGCAAAGCCTCCTGCATCGTGCGGAGCAGGAGGCTTTTTTAAAGATGATCTTGCCAACTATAGCACTCGCGTCCGGCCTTGCTCTTGTTCAGTCTCCCGACAAAGCAGAGCAGCAGCCCGAAACGCCCCGCGTGGCCTGGTCTATTCCTCCGGCTCCAACCGAAGAGGATTTTCCTGAAGCTTTGCTGACCCTTAACCTGGCAGGAAAAGCGGTGGTGATGTGCGTAGCTGATGCCGACGGCTATGCGCGCGAATGCGTCGTAAACGCCCGCCCGTCCGGCCTTGGTCTGGAGCAACACGCTGTCGAGGTCGTCAAGCGCGGCCGCATCAAAGCCAATTGGCCCGGTGATACGCCTGAGAACCTGAGCTTTTCGGTAAGGCTGCCTTTCAGCTCTTACATGCCGCCGCCTCTACCTCCGACAGATCGCTGGACAGGGCCTTCCCCAACCTCGGAACAAATCGAACTGGCGACCCGAACCTCCGACGAGATTCGCGCGATACATAATGAGCCGTTGAGCGACGACATCATTCCCTTAGCGCTGGACGAGGCGCTCAGAACGGAAGTGGCGCCCGAACAGGCCGCCTTCATCCGCAGCCTCTATCAACGTTATGGCCTCTCCTCGCGAGAGGCCCATGCCCTGAACATCCGCATGATGGCCCGGATGATCGCCCTGACCGAAACGCCAAGGCCTATCGAGTTTGCTTATTATTCTGACGAGCCGGAGATACAGGAAATGATGCGTGATGCCGAAGCCGGCGAAGGCGTTCTCGCATCGACCTGGCGCATCCGGACGGCATACTGCGAACGTTTCGACTGCTCTGTGGAATACCCTGAAGAACCTGCAGCCCCCGATCATTGGCGGCTACGCGACGACGAGCCATTCACGCCGCCTCAATCCCCCGACTGATCCAGAAGGGCGATCGTCTCGCGCACATAGTCGGCATGGACCACAACGCCCAGGTCGATGCCCTGGCCGCCGCTCTGGACCTCCTGCACCAGCACTCCGGCGATGAAGGGATGGTCGAGAGCTGGCGCGCCCGGCACGCGCCGCGCCGCCGGAGTCCAGAAGACGGGTCCGCCGGAATTGCCCTGCGCCACCACGAAATCGAGCAGGAAGGTCGGGAAATGCCGGATCGGCGTCAGCGGCCATGAGCTGATCCGTCCCAGCCGCAGGATCGGGAAACCAGCCCGGTTGGCCGACAGTCCGTGCGGATAGCCCAGCGCCATCAGCTCATCCCCAGGCCCCATGCGCCAGCGGTCAAACGCCCCCGCATCGGCCAGCCAGCCCGCCGGGATCGCCGCCTGCGCAAAGGCGGGCGGCGCCGAGATCTGCATCACCGCCACGTCCCGTTCGGGGTGAGAGGTCCAGACTGGTTCGCCCGCCGTATCGCGGATGGTCAGGGTTTCCGGCGTGAATTTCCAGACGCCGTCCGCCTCGGCCGTCCGCCAGCCTATCCGCGCCTCACGCCCCGGCATGACGTCCAGCACATGGCGCGCGGTGACCAACAGGACGCGCGGCGTCCCATCCAGGCGCGGCGCCGAAATCAGGAAGCCCGTGCCGACCTTCCTCTGCCCGCCGTCGATGGACTGATCCAGTTGCACGGTGGCGTTGATGACCCCGACCGTCAGATCCCATTCGGGCGGCGCAGCGGCGACGACGGCCGGTTGTTCGGGCGGAAGATCCTGAATGACCATGACGCCATTTGACGCCGAGCGTCGCCGGGCACAAGGTCCGGCTCAAATCATACTCAGGGGGAAGCCCACGCCATG
The DNA here is from genome assembly GCF_047716865.1 of Brevundimonas sp. S1H14. Lineage (NCBI taxonomy): Bacteria > Pseudomonadati > Pseudomonadota > Alphaproteobacteria > Caulobacterales > Caulobacteraceae > Brevundimonas > Brevundimonas sp. S1H14. The sequence continues at coordinate 1,914,348 of NZ_CP136679.1, forward strand.
AACCGTCGCGAACTGATCGCCTCGACCGCCGCCGTCGGCGTGGTCGCCGCCTCCCCCGCCCTTGCCCGCCAGAGTACCGGAGCCTCGATGTCCAAACCCACGCCGCCCGTCGCCAAGAAGGTTCCTGTCCGCATCGAGCAGTTGGGCCGCGTCCGCGTCGATGACTATCAGTGGATGAAGGACGACAACTGGCAGGCCGTGCTGCGCGACCCGTCGCTGATCAAGGCCGACGTCAAGGAGCACCTGACGGCCGAGAACGCCTATCGCGAGGCCATGATGGCCTCGACCCTGCCGCTGCAGGCCACGATGTTCGAAGAGATGAAGGGCCGCATCAAGGAGGACGACAGTTCCGTCCCCGCCGCCGACGGCCCGTGGGAATACTACGTCCGCTACAACACCGGCGACCAGCACCCCCTTTATTGCCGCCGCCCGCGCGGCCAGAAGGACGGCGAGGTCATCCTGCTCGACTGCAACAAGCTGGCCGAGGGCAAGGCCTATTCCGAAGTCTCGGCGACCGAGCACAGCCCCGACCACGCTTTGTTCGGCTATGCCGAGGACGCGCAGGGGTCCGAGGTCTACAAGATCTATGTGAAGGATCTGGCCACCGGCGAAGTACTGCCTGACCCGATCGAATCGGCCAGCGCCAACTTCACCTTCTCGCCCGACAGCCAGTGGATCTTCTGGACCAACCGCGACGATAACGGTCGCCCGGACAAGATCTTCCGGCGCCCGGCGCGCGGCGGCGAGACCGCCCTGGTCAACGAGGAAACCGACGAGGGCATGTTCCAGGGCATCGGCCGCACCGCCGACGACGCCTTTATCGTCATCACCATCGGCAATCAGGAAACCTCGGAAAGCCGCATCATCTCGGCCGCCAACCCCACGGCGACGCCTGTGGTGGCCGAGCCGCGCCACGTCGGCCGCCTGTATGACCTGGACCACTGGGGCGACCGCTGGGTCATCCGCACCAACGCCGACGACGCCATCGACTTCAAGGTCATGGAGGCCCCGACCGCCTCGCCCGGCAAAGCCAACTGGAAGGATCTGATCCCGCACACGCCCGGCCGCTTCATCGAGGGCGTGGCCCTGGTGAAGGACTATCTGGGCCGCCAGGAACGCGCCGACGCCAATACCAAGATCGTCATCCGCGACCGAGCGGGCGCCGAACATGAGATCGCCGTGGACGAGCCCGCATACGCCCTGTCGCTGGGCGGGGCGTCGGAATTCGACACCACGGTCATGCGCTATGGCTACAACTCGCCGTCGACGCCGACCTCGACCTATGACTACGATCTGAAGACGCGCGAGCGCACCCTGCGCAAGGTTCAGGAAATCCCCTCGGGCCACAACCCGGCGGACTATGTGGTCGAACGGCTGAACGCCCCGGCCTCGGACGGTGAACTGGTGCCGGTGACGGTGCTGCGTCGCAAGGACACTCCGGTCGACGGGTCGGCTCCGCTGCTGCTCTACGGGTACGGCTCCTACGGCATTCCGATGGCGGCGAGCTTCTCGACCAACCGTCTGTCGCTGGTGGATCGCGGCTTCATCTACGCCATCGCCCATATTCGCGGCGGTTCGGACAAGGGCTGGAACTGGTTCCTGACAGCGCGCCGCTTCACCAAGAAGAACACCTTCACCGACTTCATCGCCGCCGCCGAGCACCTGATCGCGCAGAACTACACTAGGGCCGGAAACATCGTCGCCGAGGGCCGCTCTGCGGGGGGGCTGCTGATGGGCGCCATCACTAATATGCGGCCCGAACTCTGGGCCGGCGTGATCGGCGGCGTGCCCTTCGTCGACGTCATCAACACCATGAGCGACACCAGCCTGCCTCTGACGCCGCCGGAATGGCCTGAATGGGGCAACCCGCTGGAGGACGCAGCGGCCTATGACTACATCCTGTCCTACAGCCCCTACGACCAGATCGATGCCAAGCCCTATCCCGCCCTGCTGGCGACGGGCGGCCTGTCCGATCCGCGTGTGACCTATTGGGAGCCTGAGAAGTGGGTGGCGAAACTGCGTCCCGCCTCGACTTCCGGCAAGCCGGTGCTGCTGAAGATCAACATGGAAGCGGGCCACTTCGCCTCGTCAGGCCGGTTCGACTACCTGAAGGACATCGCCCACGATTACGCCTTCGCCGTCTGGGCTGTCGAAAAGGGCTGGGAGAAGGCCTGAGCCAGGCAGGCGCGCTGCATCAATGCGGGGGACGTCGGCGCGCGCGACGCCCCCGCCTCCACCAGAGCAGCGAGCCTCGGAAAACGTCGCTAACAACTGAATTCGCAGATTTTTATCAAAAAGCGCGACAATGCGCTTGACCGAAGCGACCACGCCCCGTATCCGCTCCTTCCTCTCCTCCTCGCAGGGAGAGCAACGCGGGTGTAGCTCAGTTGGTTAGAGTGCCGGCCTGTCACGCCGGAGGTCGCGGGTTCGAGCCCCGTCACTCGCGCCACTCCTCTCAAGGCTTTGAGGGAGTGGCGCACCGCCCTTCCCTCTTCTCCTGAAAATCAAAACCGACCCGCAGGCGCGCATAAGGGCCGCCTTGCGATTTCGTGTGCGGTATTCTCCCTGTTCCTCGTCCATGAGCGCCAGTTCCTAGGCTCTTCCCGGTTTACAACGCTCAAAGAAAAAAGGCGGCGAGCCCGAAAGCTCGCCGCCTCGCTTCAAATCTCCGTGGAGACTTAGAAGTTAGCCGTAACGCCGAAGAAGAAGTAACGGCCCATGGCGTTGTAGAGTTGCGGATAAGTGTTGTTGTTACCCGTCGTGCCAACCGAGTAGGACAGCGGAGGATCGGAGTCAAAGACGTTATTCACGCCCATGCGCACCGAGATATTGTCCCGCATCTGCCAGGTTCCAGCCAGATCGAAATAGTTCTGAGCATCCAGTTCTCGATCCAGGCGGCCTGCAGCAGCGTTGTTCAAGCTCCCGTCTGCACCCAGAACAGCAATTTCAGCCGGGCCATAATAACGCCAGGTGCCGTTGATATTCAGGCCATCGATCGGAGTTCCCCAGTCAACGCGCATACGATGGCGCCATTCCGGGTTCGGCACGCCGCACTGGTTGGCGTAGAAGCCCGCACAATCATACACCGAGTTGTCGAAGCCTAAGCCAGTATCGGTTTCGAGCTTCTCGATCCAGGTGCCGACCATGGAGAAGCCAAGCGTACCTGCCCGCTCCCAACCGAAGTCGGCCAGATCGACATTATAGTTGGCTGCGATATCGACGCCAGACGTCTTCAAGCCGCCAATGTTGGTATTGAGGTCGCGCACATTACCCGACCCGATCCACAACTGACCATTTGCGTTTCTTTGAATGTTATCGCAAGCGGCTTGTAGACCAGCCGTATAGCACGCATCAAGCGAGTTTTGCTCGCCGATAGAGGAGATCAGGTTATCGACCTTAATGTTGAAATAATCAACAGTCAGATTGAACCCTGGAAGGAATACAGGCGTAAAAACAACGCCTAGGGTCAGAGTATCTGACTCCTCCGGATTAAGATCAGCCGACCCACCTTGAAGAACATTATACTGACCCGCAGGGCTGCTCAACGCACCACTTTGCGACTGAGAGTCTGAGACCTGCCAAGGATTGTTACCGATACAAGATGCGGGAATGCTTCCATTAACGCCGCCTGCATCGTCATTCAGGTCATCACAAGGGTCGTTGTCCATATCGAACAGGTTGAAGCCCTGCGCGGTGAACAACTCAATGACATTTGGCGCCCGAACAGCACGCTGCATGCTGGCACGGAAGCGAACCGACGAAACCGGCGCCCAATCCGCGCCGAACTTCCAGGAATCAGTACCGCCGCCTAGCTCATACTCTGAGTGACGATACGCCAAGTCGACCGACAACTGATCAGCAAAAGCCATCCCTTCCGCGATCGGCACTTGGGCTTCGACAAAGACGTCATACACCTGATTGGCGCCGTTTAGACCCAAGGTCGGGCCGCCTTGGCCAGCCCCATCACCCGACGTGAACGAAACGTCAGGGGTCAGATCCAGGGCGTCACGGCGATACTCAGCACCAAACGCCGCCTGGACGCCTCGCGAAGCCCACGGCGTCTTCAAACCGTAAGCACCGAGATCCGCCGTCATAGAACCCGTCACAACCTGCTGGGTGGTCCACCCCGTCGCAACCAAGGGGACCTGCAGATAATTCAACGCCTCTTGGGTCACGCCACCTTCTTGGAAGATGTTATACGGGACGCACTCGGCATCGATGCCGGCTAACACAGACGAACACACCGGATTACCGGTAACCGGATCTGCTACAACATCCAGCGCTCGTGCTAGGCGCGTATTTGAGAACTCGTTGCGATAGATGTTGGTAAACTGCGAGCGAGAATACTGAATTGCAACATCGTAACTCCACGCATCATTGAGATCACCGCGAGCGCCCACCACGCCTCGATAGGCTTGATAGCGAATATCAGACTGGCGCCCGCCGCCCTCAACGTTACGACGACCGATAAACATCGGCACATAGTTCGGATCGTCGAGCAGACGGAAAGCATCAGGGTTTGTTGCGTCCGACAGTTCGGGCAGATCAGTCGCCGGATTGATCCAGACGAAGGTATCGTAGGCGGCTTGAGCCGCCGCCCCACAACCGATAGCCGCCGCCTGGACAGCATTCAGAAGCGGATTATCGCAGTTCACATATGAAGATCCATCCGTAGTGCGGAATCCACCTTTGAATTCGCCAAAGAAATTCCCGGACGGCGCAATCTGGGCGACTGTAGAATAGTCGCTAAACATCAATTGCGTATAAACTTCAATCTTGTCAGTAACGTCATAATGTCCGAACGCACCCAAGGTGTAGCGCTCATCTGGTCGCTGAAAATAGTTCAACGGCCCGAAGTTATAGGCATCCGCACCCGAGTAGTCTCGGAATCCGCCGTTACCAAGCGTCAAGTCGAAGCTCGGCATCGGGTTTACATCAACGCCGCCAATCTTGAATTCATTGCTCCCAAAATCGGAGAACAAACCTGGATAAGACGTGCCTGAACCCGCGCACTGGAAAGAGTCTGGCGTACCTGCTGCGGGGGCGCCAAGGGAGCAGGCCGAATAATCGTAATCCCGTCCAAGAACCTTATTGTTCTTCCGGTAGCCCGCATACAGCGTGATGTTGCCGCGATCATCAGGGGCATTGACGCCCATCAAGATATTTATCTCGCGGCTGAAGCCCGTATAGACGTTATCGTCTGGCATCATATATTGTGACGGGTTTCCAGCAGCTCGATCGGCTAGAACGTCGCGAACGTTACCTACGCCGTCATAATTATTATTATGCTGATTGAAACCATACTGCGCGTCGATTTCGATACCTTCGAAATTACGGCGCATGATGAAGTTCACCACGCCAGCGACGGCATCCGAGCCATAGACGGCTGAAGCCCCGCCGGTCAGAACTTCAACTCGCTCGACCATCTGACCAGGAATCTGGTTCAGGTCGGCTGCGTCATCCTGAGGCGAGCCATAGCCCATCCGCTTGCCGTCGATCAGCACCAGGGTGCGCGACGAGCCCAGGTTCCGCAGCGACACGGTCGCCGTACCCGAGGCGCCGTTGGCGACGGTAGAGTTCTGCGCGGCGAAGGCCTGCGGCAGCTGCGACACCAGGTCCTCGACGCGCGTCACGCCTTGAACGTCGATATCCTCGCCCGTCACCTGCGTCACCGGGCTGGTGGTGGTGAGGTTTGGTTGACGCAGGCGCGACCCCGTGACCACGATGTCGCTGACTTGGCTGGGTTGATCGGCCTGGGCGCCGGACGTGGTCTGGGCCATCGCCGGCGCGGCGAAGCCGGCCAAGGCGAGACCCGCGATCATCGTCGACGTCAGCAGACGCTCGCGTTTGATCTGAAGCTTCAAGGTTCATCCTCCTAAGTGGTGATCGACTCCGGTGAAGTCCCCCTCCACCCGTCGACCACGGATAACCTCGGACGGCATCCAGGCTGGACGTTCCGCCGATATCCAGACAGCAGGGTAGGCATGCGGATCGAATATAGGCCATGCAAATTACATGACAGTTACGATTGCGCCTCTCATATGTCGTAATTTCGCCACGCCATGACGGGCATGAATTTGAACGCGCTTAGGGCATGACGGACTTTTCCTTGTCAAAACTGAAATTTCGAATGGGGCTAAAATGCGACTAATGTTGACCCTTTGCGCCGCCACAATCAGCGCGTTCGTCCTCAGCAGCGACGTCGTGGCGCAAGTTCACACCATTGAGCGCTCAGCCATGCTGAGTGCGCTGTCGGAGTGCCGGGCGATGCCGGATGCAACGGCGCGCTTGGCCTGCTTTGATCGAACGGCGGACGCTTTGGATACGGCTGAACGCCAGGGCGAACTGGTGGTGATGGAGCGCCAGCAGATTCGCGAAGCGCGTCGTCAGTTATTCGGCTTCAGCGCTCCGGCTCTGCCCGCTCTTTTCAGCAGAGGCAGCGATGGAGAGCAGGGCGAATCCGATCTCGATTCGGTGGAAACGACCTTGCTGGGCGCGGGCCAGGATCATGAAGGGAAATGGACCTTCCGGCTGGCCGATGGCAGCGAATGGCGACAAATCGATTCCGCCCCGGTTCGTTTCCAAAATCGAAACGGGACAGAAGTGCGCGTCCGTCGCGCCGCTCTGGGCAGCTTTCTGCTGACTGCGGGAAAGAGCCGCGCCGTACGGGTGAAGAGGCAGTAGGTTGAACTTAAGGCTGACGGCGCGCAGAGAAGCTGGCCATGATCCCTTACGTTCGCCAGTTCGACTTCGCCTATGGACGGCGCGATCAGGTCTCGCCGTTGATCCAGCGCGTCATTGCGGACAACCCCGGGCCTTTCACCTTCACAGGCACGGGGACCTATATCATCGGCCGGGATAGGCCTGGCGCGGGCGTGGCGGTCATTGACCCTGGCCCGCTGGATGACGTTCACTTGGACGCCCTGCTGCGCGCGGTGGCCGGACGCACGGTCAGTCATGTGCTGGTCACTCATACGCACCGCGACCACGCCCCCCTCGCCCGTCCGTTCGCAGAAGCGGTCGGCGGCGCGCCGATCCTGGCCATGCAGCCGCCCGCGCGCACCATTCACGCCTCGGACAGCGGCCTGGATGAGGATGACGACGAGGATTTCCGTCCCGATATCGTCCTGACCGGCGCAGAACGGTTCGAGGGCGACGGCTGGACCCTGGAGGCGATGGCGACGCCCGGCCATGCCTCGAACCACATGGCCTTCATTCTAAGGGAAGAGAACGCCCTGTTCAGCGGCGACCATATCATGGGTTGGTCGACGAGCGTCGTGGCGCCGCCTGACGGTGACATGACGGCCTATATGCAAAGCCTCGACGCCGTGCTGGCGCGCGGCTTTTCGACCATCTGGCCCACGCATGGCCCGGCGATCACCCAGGTCGCGCCCTTCCTGAAGGCCTATCGCGCGCACCGATTGGAGCGGGAAGCCCAGATCATGGCCCGACTGGCGGCAGGCGACCGGACCATCGCGCAAATGGTGCCGATCCTCTACGCCGCCGTGGATGCACGCCTTTGGCCCGCCGCCAGCCTGTCGGTGCTGGGCCACCTGATCAAGCTGCTGAAGGAGGGACGCGTTCATGCCGAGCCTGAAGCCCAGCTTGGCGCCGACTGGCGGCTAACCGAAGGCGATTAGGGCGTCAGTTCGGCCGCCACCGCCTTGGCGAGGCGGCAGGCTTCATCACCAATTTTCAGCCTGTCTCGTCCGGCGACGCGCACATCTGTCCGGCCAGGGCGGATGCGAACGGTGACGTCGTGGGTGACGCCGAACCAGGCGCTCTGCTTACGCCCATCAACTCGGAAGGGAGACGTGCCGAACACGGTGAAGCCTGCCTTTTCAAGCGCCCAGGCGGCCGTTTCAGGCGCAACCTGCGTCGATGCAGGCTCAAGTCCCGCACAGGCCCGAGGATGGCTGTCGTCTGTGCCGGCGAGACGCCTTTCAGCCGCAAGGCCCCGAGCGAACGCGGGCGGCTCATTCACATCCGTGGTCACATCGCGCGGCGCGTCGGTGAAACGACGCTCCTGAAGCACATAGCCTGCGATCGTCGCGCCCGCGATCAGCAGGGCGGCGCCGGCGACACCCATGAGACGACGCTCGCGAAACGCCAGCAGGCAGGCGACCAGAGCCGCCGCCAGACCGAGGTAGGCCAGAATGCGTCCGACCGTGAGCGCCAGCACCCCCATGCCGAAGTCCGTGCTCCACAGCTCGCCTCGGGTTCCTGCGGACGCAACCAACAGCAGGCCCGGCGCCAGCAGCGTCGTTGCAAGAAGCAGCTTGGCGGGCGTGTTTCCCTTGGGGCGGGGCGTCGACATGGGGTCCTCCCTAGCAGTCAGCCAGCGGCGGGCAATTGATAGTCCTTCATCCGCTCTCTCAGGGTCTTCTTATCAATCTTGCCCGTGGCGCCCAGCGGAATGTCGTCCACGAAGACGACATCGTCAGGCATCCACCATTTGGCGATCTTGCCCTGCAGGAAGTCCAGATGCTCCTGCTTGTCCTCGGCCTCGCCCTCCTTGAGCTTGATTAACAGCACCGGCCGCTCGTCCCACTTCGGGTGCGCCGCGCCGATGACGGCGGCCAGGGCGACCTTCGGGTGGCCCACGGCGATGTTTTCGATGTCGATAGAGCTGATCCATTCGCCGCCAGACTTGATCACATCCTTGGCGCGGTCGGTGATCTGCATGAAGCCGTAGGCGTCCACGCTGGCGATGTCGCCCGTGTCGAAGAAGCCCTCGTGGTCCAGGATGTCCCCGCCCTCGCCCTTGAAATAGGCGCCAGCGATGGTCGGTCCCTTGACCATGACCCGGCCGAAGGTCTTGCCGTCATGGGGCATTTCCTGCCCGCCGTAATTCTTGATCTTCAGTTCGACGCCCAGCGGCGGCGTGCCCTGCTTCAGACGCCAGGCCATCTGCTCGTCATAGGGCTTGGCCTTCAGCTCAGGCGTCAGGTTAGCGATGGTGCCGATCGGCGACGTCTCGGTCATGCCCCAGGCGTGAACCACCTCGACGCCGAACTGGTCCTGGAAGCCTCGGATCAGGGCCTCAGGACAGGCGGACCCGCCGATCAGAACCTTGCGCAGGGTCGAAAACTTCAGCCCGTTCTCGACCATATGACCATACAGCCCCTGCCAGACCGTCGGCACAGCGGCCGAGAAGGTCACGCCTTCAGTCTCGATCAGTTCATAGACAGAGGCGCCGTCCATCTTGGCGCCCGGCATGACCAGCTTGGATCCGGCTGCCGGCCCGCCGAAGGCTATGCCCCAGGCATTGGCGTGAAACATCGGCACGATAGGCAGGATCACTTCGCTGGGCGTCGCCCCCATGACCGTCGATTGCAGGCCCAGCAGGGTATGGATGAAGTTCGAACGGTGCGAATACAGCACGCCCTTCGGATTGCCGGTCGTGCCCGAGGTGTAGCAGAGGCCGCAGGCGGTCTGCTCGTCAAAGCCGCCCCAGACCACGTCGCTGCTGACCTGCTCCAGAACGTTCTCATAGGCCTCGGCTTTCGGCAGCTTGGCCTGAGGCATGTGAGCGGCGTCGGTCATCACGATGACCCGCTCGACCGTCGGACAGTGCGGCAGGACGGCTTCGAGCAGCGGCACGAAGGTCAGGTCGGTGAAGATGACCCGATCTTCGGCATGGTTGATGATGTAAGCCAGTTGCTCGGGAAAAAGACGGGGGTTCAGGGTGTGGCAGACGGCGCCGATCCCCATGATCCCGTACCAGGTCTCCATGTGGTTGCCGGTGTTCCAGGCCAGGGTGGCCACACGATCTCCCGGCTTGATCCCCCAGGCCAGCAAGGCGTTCGAAACCCGGCGCGCGCGATCATGGATGGCGGCGTAGGTGGTGCGGACGATCGGCCCTTCGACCGAGCGGGTCACGACCTCGCGTCCCCCGTGCCAGTTCTTCGCGTGGTCCAGGATCTTGTCGACCGTCAACGGCCAGTCCTGCATCATACCCAGCATTCGGCATTTCCCTCGTATGTGCGCCTGATTGAAAGCAGCGCTTGTCGCCACGCTAAGACAGGTGAACCGCCACAGGCAACGTGACGCAAGGGAAGCCTGCCCGCGACAGATCGCCTTAAAACCGCCCACGCCGGGCTTGCCTTACAACGCGTCCGGAGGAAGTAGAGCGCCCATGACCATCTTGATCGCAATCACCGGCGGTTCGGGCTCGGGCAAGAGCACCCTAGCCGAAGCCCTTGTTTCCTCCCTGCCCGACGGCATAGCCACGCTGTTGCGGGAAGATTCCTACTATCTGGACGCCGCGTCCGTTCCCGGCTTCGACGCCGCGACGCATGATTTCGACGACGTGGCGGCGCGCGATCACAATCTGCTGATCGCCGATCTGGCTGCGCTCAAGAGCGGACAGGCCATAACGGCGCCCGTCTATTCCTTCATCCATCACGGGCGAGAGGCGCAGGGCGAACCGGTCAGCGCCACTGACGTGATCGTCGTCGAAGGCACGCACCTGCTATGCACGCCCGCCCTGGCGGCGCTGTTCGATATCAAGGTGTTCGTCGATACGCCTGCGGACATCCGCTTCATCCGACGGCTGCTGCGTGATCAGACTGAACGCGGCCGCACGGCGGAATCAGTCATTCAACAGTACCTCGGCACCGTCCGGCCCGGCCATGAACGGCTGACCGAGCCGTCGCGAGTCCACGCTGACTTCATCGTCGCCGACGCCACGGCGGCCGTGCGTCTGGAAGACCCCCAGGCCGTCGTGCGGCTGGCCGCGCCCGTCCTCGCCCACCCCCTGCTGGAGACCTGGCTGGCGTAACGACGGTCAGGCGTGACGTTTTACGATCCCGTTGCAATTGAGGCGACTTAAAGGCAATCTCCGGCGAAAGGCTGGTGAACGCCATGACGGCCCCTATCAACGCTATCGACGACCCTCGGCGCACGGCGCTGGTCCGGCAGGCGCGGCAGCATTTTATCACCGAAGGCTATGTCGGCACGCGGATGGAGCCGATCGCACGAGAGGCCGGCGTCTCGACCGCCACCCTTTATGCGATGTTCGAGAACAAGGCCGCCCTCTTTGCCGCGGTGATAGAAGAGGCGGCGGCCGACTTCACGGTCAGAATGTCAGCGGTCCAGAACTGCACCGGGTCGCCGCAAGAGCGTCTGCTGGGCTTCCTCACAACCTATGCCGACTTCATGAGCGACGCCTTCGTCCAGGCCATTTTCCGCCTGGTCATCACGGAACGGTCGCGATTTGAAGCCTTGGCCATCGCCTTTTTCGACAAGGCGAAGAACGATTTCGGCGGGCCGCTGATCGTCGCGCTGAACGAGATGGAGGCCAGCGGCGATCTGAAGCTGGAAAAGGCCTCCTGGGCGGCAGGGCAACTGATGGGAATGATCGAGCATCCCGTCTTTTTCGTGCCCATGGTCACGGGCGGCCAGGTCCGCGCCCAACGCGCAACGGCCGAGATCGCCGCCGACGCCGTGCGGACCTTCCTGTCACGCTATCAGGCCTGAGAGGCCGTTTTTACGGCCACAGGCGGCTGGTCGACCAGGTCTCCGCCACGCGATCGAACCGCAGCCGATCATGCAGGCGGAACGGACGGTCCCGCCAGAACTCGATCTGCTGAGGAAGAACGCGCCAGCCGGTCCAGCGGTCCGGACGCGGCACCTCCTCGCCTTCGAACCTCGCCGTCTGTTCGGCGACCCTCGCCTCCAGCGCATCGCGGCTGCTGAGAGGGCGAGACTGGTCTGAGGCCCAGGCGCCGATGCGGCTTTCCCGCGCCCGACTGGCGAAATAGGCGCTGGCCTCCTCGGCGCTGACGCGCTCGACCGCGCCGCGTACGCGGACCTGGCGTCGCAGGCTCTTCCAGTGAAACAGCAGGGCGGCCGCCGGATGGGCCCATAGCTGCTCACCCTTGGCGCTCTCCTGGTTGGAGAAGAAGGTGAAGCCCCGGGCATCGACGTTCTTCAACAGAACCATGCGGACGTCGGGCATGCCTTCTGCATCGACGGTGGCCAGCGCCATAGCGTTGGCGTCGTTCGGCTCGCTGCGCTTGGCCTCTTCCAGCCATTCGACGAACAGGCCGATCGGCTCATCACGATCAAAGATCGTGTCATCGGCGTTGGCCGCCAACTGGGCGGCGTAATCGTCTGCGGATGGGCTGGGCGGGATAACCGACATAGTCACTAACAAGGCTTCCTGAGGCCGCATAAAGGCGCGGGCCATCCCTGGCTGACATGGCTCCTGTGTCAATAGCCCAAAGCGTCGCCGCACACCCTGTTCCGCGTCGCCGCATCGGAAGACGGTTAACCTCGTCTTGACCATAGTCCCGCACGGTGGCGCCATGAACGCGCAGCCGTTTCTTTCCATGGCCGAGGCACGGATGCTGTTGCGGCTGCGCGGCCCCGCGGACGCCGATGGGCTGACGGCGGCGTTTCGCGCCGCTGTGAAGGCCGTTCACCCCGACCATCCCGATGGCGACGCCGAGCGGTTCAGAAGAACAGTCGCCGCCTACCGCCTGCTGCAGGCGCAACTCCCCGCCCTGCCCCCGCCTGTTCGCGTCGAAAGCCGAGCCGAGACGCCCCCTCCGGCGCGCCAGGTTCTCCCGTCTCTAATCGTGCTGACCCCCATGCAGGCGCTGAGCGGCGGAACCGTCTGCGTCAGGGCGTCAGGCCGCCAGCTGCTGGTGCATGTCCCGCCCGGCGTACGAACGGCGGATCGTATTCGCCTGAAGGGCGTGAAGGGATTGATCCCGGTCTTGATCCGCCCTGCAGATGGCCTGTCGGTGCTGGGCGCGGACCTGTTCATGGACTGGCCGATCGCCTCGCGACTGATGCGAGACGGCGGACGGATCGAGATCGACACCCACGCCGGGCGGCAACCGGCATGGCTGGTGCCGGACATGACCGCGCCGGTTCGCCTGCGCATGCCGGGCCTGGGCCTGCCCGCGCGTGGCCGGCGTCCCGCAGGCGACCTGTTCGTGAAGCTGATTCCGTCTGACGAACTGCCCTCAGCGGCCGAGGATATGCTGCTTCGTTTCACTCGGGTCTGGACGCCGCAGCGCATGGCGGCTTAAGCCTCGCCGTCATGTCGCACAACACCTTCGGCCATCTGTTCCGCATCACCACCTGGGGCGAAAGCCACGGCCCGGCCATCGGCTGCGTCGTCGACGGCTGCCCGCCGCTGATCCCGCTGACCGAAGCCGACATTCAGCCCTGGCTCGACCTGAGAAAGCCCGGCGGCAGCCGCTTCGTCACCCAGAGGCAGGAGGCCGACCAGGTCCGAATCCTGTCCGGCGTCTTCGATGACGGAAACGGCCCGGTCACGACCGGCACGCCGATCAGCCTGATGATCGAGAACACCGATCAGCGGTCCAAGGACTATGGCGAGATCGCCCGCGCCTTCCGCCCCGGCCACGCCGACTACGTTTATCAAAGCAAATACGGCGTGCGCGACCATCGCGGCGGCGGCCGTTCCTCCGCGCGCGAAACGGCCAGCCGCGTGGCGGCCGGCGCCGTCGCCCGCAAGGTGCTGGGAGAGAGCATCGGCATCCACGCGGGCGTGGTCCAGCTCGGCCCGCATCGCATCGCCGACGACGCCATCGACTTCGGCGCCGTCTACGACAACCCCCTGTTCGCTGCCTCGGCCGAGGTCGTGCCCGCCTGGGAAGAGTATCTGGACGGCGTGCGCAAGGCGGGCTCGTCCATCGGCGCCGTCGTGGCGCTGGAGGTCAAGGGCGTGCCCGCCGGTTGGGGCGCGCCCCTCTACGGCAAGCTGGACGCTGAGCTGGCTGCAGGCCTGATGTCCATCAACGCGGTCAAGGGCGTCGAGATCGGCGCCGGTTTCGGCGCAGCCGAGCTGTCGGGCGAGGACAATGCCGACGAAATGCGCCTGGGCGCGGACGGCCGGCCGGTTTTCCTGTCGAACAAGGCGGGCGGCGTACTGGGCGGCATTTCTTCGGGCCAGCCCCTTACCGCGCGAGTGGCGTTCAAGCCGACCTCCTCCATCCTGACCCTGCGCCAGTCGATCAACCGCGACGGCGCCGAAGTCGATCTGCGCACCAAGGGCCGTCACGACCCGTGCGTCGCTTTGCGCGGCGTGCCGGTGGTCGAGGCGATGGCCGCCATCGTCCTGGCCGACGCCATGCTGCGGCACCGGGCGCAGGTAGGCTGAACATAGAGGCCTACCCCGCCCGCGTCGCCTTCACCTTGATCTCGACGCCGATGGCCTTGGACACCCAGTCGCCGCCCGCGTCGGACATCATGCCCATGTTCAGCGCCGTGCGGTCCAGTTCCAGTCTGCCCGCGACCGTGGCCGCGCCGTTCGCCTCGTCAAAGGTGAAGGGCAGAACGACCGGAACCGTCGTCGTCTTGATCCGCAGGGTTCCCGTCGCCTCATAGCGGTTTCCGCCCAGCGCCTTGAACGCCGTCGCCTCAAAGCGCGCGGTCGGATAGGTCGACGTGTCGAACCATTCGGCGCCCGGCAGGCTGCCTTCCTGGGTCGCGTCGCCCGTCTTCGCCGAACCGGTCTGGACCGTCACTACGGCTTTCGAACCCGCCAGATCGGCCGGGTCGAACCAGACTTGCGCTTCCCACTGCTCGAACCGGCCGGTGAAGGCCTTGCCGGTGTGGGTTCCGGTGAACTGGATTGTCGAGGCGGCCTTGTCCACGGTCCAGGCAGGGGTCGTGCCCGGCGTCACGGCGGCGTCGACCGCAGGCGCCGCGACGGGCGCTGAGGCGACCGCCTGCCCTTCCGCCCTCGGCGCAGGCCTGGCCGCCAGACCGAAGGCGGCGCCGATCACCACCACAAAGGCCACGCCCGCCAGTCGCTCGGCCCAGCGGACCGCCAGCGTCGGCTCAGACGCGACGCCATGCGCGTCATCGCCATGCGGCAAAACGGGGATCATGTGCGACAGCACGCCATCGCGGTCGAAGAACTGGTGCTTCAGCGCCGCTCCGACGTGCAGGGCGACCAGAACGATCGCGCCCCAGGCCAGCTTGCTGTGCGCGCCCATGGCCATCCACGCCGTAGCGCGGCGGGCGGCTTCAGAAGCGTGCTCGATGAAGGGCAGGTGCGGAATGGTGAACAGGCCGAACCAGCTGGTGGCCACGGCCAGCGGCGTGTCCGTGGCCACGGCCCAGCCGGTCGAGACATAGATCCACCCCGTCAGCGGCAGGGCCAGCATCAGGGCGTAGAAGGCGGCGTGCGTCGCCCGCGCGGCGAACTGCTCCCACCCCTTCATGGCGCCCGGCAGAGCCGGGACCGGGTGCGTCAGCCGCCACACGATCCGCAGCACCGTCAGCGCCAGAATCAGAAAGCCGATCGACTTGTGAATCTGGAAAACGCGATAGGCCAGCGCCTGAGTGTCCGGCTGAGCAATGGCGTCGCTCATCCACCAGCCCATCGGGATCATCGACAGGATGGCGATCGCGATCAGCCAGTGCAGGGCGATGGCGACGGCGCTGTATCGGCTGGGGCGGCGGGTCATGAAAACTCTCGCGTCAGTCTGAGCATGAAGAGGGCGGGACCGAACGGCCCCGCCCCTTCGTCATGGTTCGCCTATCAGGCAGCCGGTGCGGCCGGAGCGGCTTCCTGAACGAACTCGGCGTCGAAGCGAATCGTCACCTCGTCGCCGACCGGGCCCAGCGGCATACCGAAGTCGGTGCGCTTGAACTTGCCTTCAGCCGCAAAGCCGATGGCCGGAACCGGCATGAAGGGGTGCTTTTCCAGATCGCCGTTGAAGGTGGCGTCCAGCGTCACCGGCTTTGTCACGCCCAGGAAGGTGAGGTCGCCCGTCACCTTGGCCGTGCGCGCGCCGGTCAGCTCGACCTTGGTGGACTTGAAGGTGATCTGCGGGAAGGCCGTGGCGTTCAGGAAGTTCTTGTTCTTGGCGATGTCCTCGCTCCAGCTCTTGAAGCCGGTGGCGGCGTGGGTGCCGACGTAGTCGCCCTGATAGTTGGCGTCGACCGAGGTCGGGTCGATGGTCGCCTCGACCGTGCTGTTAGCCAGGTTGGCGGTATCCAGCGTGATCTTGGCGTCGAACTTGTTGAAGCGCGCCGTGTAGTTCGAGATCGAGTTATGCGGCAACGACCACTGCAGCGAGGCGTGGGTCGGGTCCATCACATAGACGCCCGAGGTGGCCTTCAGCGCGACCGGAGCGGTCGAGGCGGCGTCGGTCGTCGGCGCGCCGGCGGGGTCGGCGGGCTGGCTGCAGGCGGCCAGCAGGGCGGCGGCCGAAACGGCGATCAGGGCGGCTTTGATCTTCATGGGGGAGAAAACCTCAATCAGGCGGTTGAAACGATAACTGGACAGAAGGTCCGCAAACAGGTCGTGTGTCAGCTCGGCCTCGCCGTCGCGACTGCAACAGTATAAGTTGCCATTGGCGCGCTTCAAGTCCCTGCATCACGAAAATCGTCATCCGGCTCACGAAAAAAGGATTGAGGTGCGTCCGGCGACGACGGCGCCTATCCTTGCGACTCACATGACCATCCGCCGTCTCCCCCCCGAAACCGTCAACCGCATCGCCGCAGGCGAGGTGGTCGAACGCCCGGCCAGCGCCATCAAGGAACTGGTCGAGAACGCCATCGACGCCGACGCCCGCAGCATCGAGATCCAGGCGGACGGCGGCGGCCTGACCCGCATCCTCATCGCCGACGACGGCAAGGGCATCCCGCGCGACGAACTGCCTGTCGCCATCGAACGCCACGCCACCTCGAAACTGGAGCCGGACGATGCAGGCGACGTGGACCTGCTGCGCATATTCACCCTCGGCTTCCGGGGCGAAGCCCTGCCCTCCATCGGCTCGGTCGCCCGGCTGAACATCACCACCCGCGCCCGGGCCGAGACGGGCCTGCCCCAGAACGACGCCTGGGCCGTCTCCGTCGAAGGCGGCGCCCAGCGCCCCCTGTCGCCCGCCGCCTTCCCGGGCCCGCACGGCGCGCGGGTCGAGGTGCGCGACCTGTTCTACGCCACCCCTGCCCGGCTGAAGTTCATGAAGTCCGAGCGGGCCGAGGCGATGGCCATCTCGGAAGAGATCAAGCGTCAGGCCATGGCGCACGAGGCCGTCGCCTTCACCCTGACGCTGGACGGCAAGACCACCCTGCGCCTGCCCGCCGAACACCCCGGCGACGAGGGGCGACTGAAGCGGCTTGGCGCCCTGCTGGGCCGCGATTTCGAGGCCAACGCCCTGCTGATCGACCAGGAGCGCGACGGCGTGCGCCTGTCCGGCTATGCGGGCCTGCCGACCTATTCGCGCGGCAATGCGGCGCACCAGTTCCTGTTCGTCAACGGCCGCCCGGTGCGCGATCGCCTGCTGCAGGGCGCGCTGCGCGGGGCCTACGCCGACTTCCTGGCGCGCGACCGGCATCCGGCGGCGGCTCTCTTCATCGACATCGACCCGCTGTATGTCGATGTGAACGTCCACCCGGCCAAGGCCGAGGTGCGCTTCCGCGATCCGGCGCTGGTTCGCGGCCTGATCGTCGGCGCCTTGCGCCACGCCCTGCACGCGGCGGGACATCGCGCCTCGACCACGGTCGCTGCAGACGCACTATCCGGTTTCCGCCCTCATACGGGCGAGGCGCTCTACAACCCAGCCGCGCCACAGTCGTTCAGCAACGCCGCGCCGGGCTGGAGCGGCTGGCAGGGCTGGTCACAGCCGGCCGCCGCCGCTCAGAATCTGCCGGGCCTCAACGAACGCTCCGCCCGCGTTGAACATACGTGGAGCGGTGAAGCCGCCGCTCCTAGCTTCCGCACCCTGAACGACATTCAGGCTGAACACGCAGGCCAGATCACGCCTGGCGCTTCGGTCCCGGTCGACCTGATCGATTATCCTTTGGGCGCCGCGCGGGCGCAGTTGCACGCCAACTACATCGTGGCCCAGACCCGCGACGGCCTCGTCATCGTCGACCAGCACGCCGCCCACGAACGCCTCGTCTATGAGCGGATGAAGGCCCAGATGGCCGATGGCGCCGTCACCCGCCAGGCCCTGCTGACACCCGAAGTGGTCGAACTGGACCCCGCCGAAGCCGAGCGCGTCGCCGCCAAGGCCGATGAACTGGCCGAAATGGGCCTGATCGTCGAAGCGTTCGGCGCGGGCGCGGTGCTGGTGCGCGAAACCCCAGCCCTGCTGGGCGACACCGACGTTCAGGGCCTGATCCGCGACATCGCCGACGACCTGTCCGAACACGGCGCCGCCCTGTCGCTGAAAGAGCGCATGGCCGAGGTCTGCGGCACCATGGCCTGTCACGGCTCGGTCCGCTCGGGCCGTGTCCTGTCGGCGCCCGAAATGAACGCCCTGCTGCGCCAGATGGAGGCCACGCCCCATTCCGGCCAGTGCAACCACGGCCGTCCGACCTATGTGGAGCTGAAGCTGCACGACCTCGAGAGGCTGTTCGGGCGGCGCTGATCTTTTCGTCGCCCTACCGCTTCGCTACTTGAGGGCATGGCTCCTTCCGTCCTCTTCGTCTGTCTCGGCAACATCTGTCGCTCGCCGCTGGCCGAGGCCGCCTTCCGCGAAAAAGCGCGTCGCCTGAAGCTGGATGTGATCGCCGATTCCGCAGGAACCGGCGGCTGGCACATCGGCGCTCCGCCCGACCCGCGCGCCCAGGCAGTCGCCCTGAGGAACGGCGTCGATATCTCGGCCCTGCGCGGTCGTCAGGTGAAGCCCGCCGACTTCCGCCGCTTCACCCATCTGGTGGCGATGGATCACGAGAATCTGGCGAACCTGCGCCGCCTCGCCCCGCCCGACGCCACGGCGAAACTGAGCCTGCTGCTGGACCATGTCGAGGGCCGCGCCGGTCAGGCCGTGGCCGACCCCTATTTCGGCGAGGACGACGGCTTCGACGTCACCTGGGCCGACGTCACGGCCGGTGCCCGCGCCCTGGCCGCCGAGCTCAGGCGTCTCAGAGGCTGAACGCCTCGACCAGACCGCTGGCCTTGCCGCCCGACGCGACTTCGCCGCCGCCGAGGGCGTAGACTGTTCCATCCACGCTGGCCGCCGCCAGACCGTGACGCGGGGTGCGCATGGCCGGTCCCGCCGTCCAGGCGTCGCGCGCCGGGTCATAGAGCCAGGTCTCGGCAAAGACCCCGCCGCTGCGCCCTTCGAACCATTCACCGCCGAAGGCGACTAGCCTTCCGCCCGCCTCGGCCATAGCCAGACCGCCGCCGACCTGCTTTCCGGTCGCGGGCGAGGCAGGGATCGGCGCCAGGGTGTCCCAGCGGTCGCTGGCGGGATCATAGCGGTCCAGCCGCCCGGTTCCGCCGCCGTCCACCGTGCGGCCGCCCGCCACGAACAACTTGCCATCCAGCACGGCGCCCGCCGCGCTGTTGCGGGCCATCGGCGCCGGACGCGCCGTCTCCCAGCGATTGGCGACGGCGTCGAAAACCAGATGGGTCGCCACGTCGCCCTGATCGTTCCATTGACCGTTCGCCTCGCCCTTGGGCGAGCGGCCGGTGATCAGGTGCACCCGATCGCCCGCAGACAGTCCGATCGTCTCGCACAGACGCTCGGGCATCTCACCCACCTGAGCCCAGACGCCCTGATCGATGGCCCATATATCCGTCATGGCCGTCCATTCGCCGCCATCGCGCCGATCATAGCCGCCGAAGGCCCAGACTCGTCCAGCCGCCGCTGCCAGCATCGGGTGATGGCGCGGTTGCGGCAGTCGCGGCCCCTCGCTCCAGCGGTCAGCCCTCACGTCATAAACGGCGGTTCGATCATTGATGTGCAATCCGCCTGCGGCCGCGCGGACCAAGCCCCCTGCGACCGTGATCCGCCCATCCAACGCGGCGCAGTAGATTTCCTGCGTCGGCCACGACATCGAGGCGCGCGGCGCCCAGCCCGTCTGCGCGAGAGATACGGAGGGCGCGGCCGCGACAGCGGCGCCGGCGGCCAGAAAGGTGCGACGGTGCAGGTTCATGGGGCCAGCCTAGCCGCGGCTGTCGTCCTGCGCTAGAAGTCCGCCCCCTTCCCCCAACGGGATCGACCATGTTTGAGATTGTAGCCACGGCATAGGCCCGGACGCTGATCGTCCCGAGGCCTTCTGAGCCCGCCCCGCGCAGCCTTGCGCCGGGCGCGTGTCTTCTCATGCCTTGGAAATCTCAATCCCATGAACCTGTCACGTGCGGAGCAACGCACGCTCCACGCCCTCGCCCAGGGCGGTCGCATCCTGCTGGAACGCGACGAACAGGGCCGCATCCTGGCCGCCCGCTGCTTCACCCGCGAAGGCTGGGTGCTGGACGGCTGCAACCTTGATCAATGGCGCAGCCTGAAGCGCAAGGGCGTCATCAAGTCCCGCAACGGCGGCCCCTATGTCGTCAACCGCGAGGGCCTCGGCCGCCTGCGCAGCCGGGCCGACAACCGGACCTCAGGCCGAGGCTTCTGACGCCCTGAGGAACAGGACGCGCGCGGCGCCGTAGTCGCGCGCGTCCAACCGCTCATAGCCGGGCGTGTCGATCTCGGGCTCGTCCGAGCCGCGCTCGAACACCACGATGGCGCCCGGCGCCAGCCAGCCGCCCTCCAGCAAGCGCGCCAGCGTCTGTTCCCCAAACCCCTTGGCGTAGGGCGGGTCGAGAAACGCCAGGGTGAACGCCTCGCCCGCCGAACCCGGACGCGGCCCCAGGTCAGTTGCGCTGCGCCGATGCACCCGGCACCGACCGAACAGACCATAGGCGTCCATATTCTCACGAATGGCGCCGCGCGCGCCGTCGTCCGTATCCACGAACAGGCAGAAGGCCGCACCGCGCGACAGAGCCTCGAACCCCAGCGCGCCCGAACCGGCGTACAGGTCGATCACCCGCGCCTCGTGCAGGCCCTCAGCCCAGGGGGCGTGCTCCAGCACGTTGAAGATCGCCTGACGCGCCCGATCCGAGGTCGGCCGGGTGTTTTGTCCCTCGGGCGTGACGATGGCGCGCCCCTTCAGGCTGCCCGCTACGATGCGCATGGATCAGCCGCGTCCGCGCGGGCCGCCGCGACCGCCGCCGCCCGAAGGCTTGCCGCCGAAGGGTCTGCCGCCAGAGGGCTTGCCCCCGAACGGCTTGCTTCCAAAAGGCCTGCCTTCGCCGCGAGGTCCGCCGGGCCGGTCGCCCGACCGCTCGCCAAAGCGGTCGTTGGGACGCGCGTCGGAACGCCCGCCTGCGCCGCCGGAACGGCCGAAAGGCTTATCGCCGGGCTTGCCGCCGGGGCGACCGCCCTTGGGCGGGCCGCGACGGTCGTCGATGAACTGGTCGGCGCGCGGTTCACGCGGCTTGAACGGGCGGCGCGGGCGGTCGTCGTTCCCGACGCCTTCCCCCTCGCCCGGACGGGCGCGCGGCTTGAAGCTCTTGGAATGCTCGAACCTGGGCTTGGCCTTGGCCCAGCCTTCTTTCTTGGCGGGTTTGCCGAACTCAGCGCCCTCCTCCGCAGCCGTCTCGGCGGCGCGTACGCGGCTGGGCTTGCGCGACGGGTCGGACATGGCTGAACCCGATTTGCCGCGTACGATCGGAGCGCCGGTGCGGCGGCCGGGCGTCGGAGCGGGCGTCTCGACCGTATTGCCGGTGGGCAGGTTCTCGGGGCGGATGTGCTCGGCCAGCATCTCGCGGATCACGCGCGGGCCGACTTCCTCGACCGCGCCGACCGGCAGGGTGCCGAGTTGGAACGGGCCATAGGCCAGGCGGATCAGGCGATTGACCGTCAGGCCGACGCTTTCCAGCACCTTACGGACTTCGCGGTTCTTGCCCTCGGTGATCTGGACGCTGAGCCACAGGTTGGCCGAAGACTTCTCGCCCTCGGCCTTTTCCTTGGCCTTGTCGATGGTGGCCTCGACCGGGCCATAGCGGACGCCGTCGACGACCACGCCGTCCTTCAGCTTGTCCAGCTGTTCCTGAGTGATGCGGCCGCGCGCACGGGCGCGGTACTGACGCACCAGAGCCGTGTCCGGCAGCTCCAGCGCCCGGCTCAGTTCACCGTCGTTGGTCAGCAGCAGCAGGCCCTCGGTCGCCAGATCCAGACGGCCGACAGAAATCACGCGCGGCATACCGCTGGGCAGGGCGTCGAACACATTGGGGCGGCCCGCCGGGTCGTTGTGGCTGGTGATCAGGCCCGCAGGCTTGTGATAGCGCCAGACGCGCGTGGCCTGGGCGGCGCCGATCGGCTTGCCGTCAACGGTGATCTTGTCGTCGCGCTTCACCAGCACGGCGGGCGTGGCCAGGATGCGGCCGTTCACCGCCACCTTGCCCAGACCGATCAGCCGTTCGACCTCGCGGCGCGAGGCGATGCCCGCGCGGGCCATGACCTTGGCGATTCGTTCGGTGCGTTCCGGCGCCTTGGCTTCGGGTGCAGGCTTGCCGCCGGAACGGCCCTCGGCGCGGTCGCGGGGCTTCCCGCCCGGCTTGCCGTCCTTGTCGAAGGGCTTTCGCGGACCCTTGTCGGCGAAATTACGGGGACCGCGCGCGCCGTCGTCTTGACGGGAGCGGGGCTTCTTGTCGTTGTCTTTGGGATGGCGATCCATGATGAGCGGTTCATGAGCATGGCGCTCGATCTGGCGCAAGCGGCGGCTGAGGCTGGCGAGGTGCCGGTCGGGGCCGTGATCGTGGACGAAAACACCGGCGAAGTGCTTGGGCGCGGGCAAAACGGGCCCATCACAGCCCATGATCCGACCGCCCATGCCGAGATCATCGCTCTGCGCGATGCGGCGGCGACGTTGCAGAATTATCGCCTTACGGACCTGACTCTCTATGTCACGCTGGAGCCGTGCGCCATGTGCGCGGGCGCCATCAGCCACGCCCGCATCGGCCGGGTGGTCTGGGGGGCCGACGATCCCAAGGGCGGCGCCGTGCTCCACGGCGGGCGTTTCTTCGACCAGCCGACCTGCCACTGGCGGCCGCAGACTGAGGGCGGCGTCATGGCCGACCCTGCGGCCGAGATGCTGCGCGGCTTCTTCCGTTCACGGCGGAAACCCCGGGCAGGAACGCCGGGCGACACCGGGCGTTGAAGCTCCAAGCTTGACCTTGAGAGGGCCTCCATTGCCGACCCGCATCCTATGGCCGACCGTCGCCGTTTCCGCCCTCGTTCTGTTGTCAGCCTGCGGGCAGGAGCCCCGCGAGGCGCCAACCGACAGCGATACGGTGCGCCAGCGGGCCGTCGAGGCCCAAACCGCCCGTCGCCGCACCGGCGCCGAGCTTCAGGACCGCGCCCTGAACCGCGTCGTCCATGCAGTCTACCTGTGCAACAACTCTGAGCGGCTTTCGGTCGATTTCGACAATCCGCGCCAGATGGCGACCGTGCGCAACTCCAACGGCGAAGCGGTCGATCTGTATCAGGAGCGCGCCGCCGACGGGATCTGGTATCGCGCCTCGGGTTATGAACTGCGCGGCAAGGGCGTCATGGCGACATGGAGCGCCGGCGACCGCGAACCGACCGAGTGCCGGGCGGTGGATTAGGCCAAGGCCGCCAGCCGCTCGTCCAGCCGCCGCCGCACCTCGGGCCAGTCGTCGTCCAGGATGGCGAACTGGGCCGTATCGCGCGCCCGGCCCGTCCAGGTGGTCTTGTGCTTGCGCAGCACGCCCTCGTGGGTCGCGCCCAGCTTGCGTATGGCCGCCTGACTGGCGGCGTTCAGGGCCTCAGTGATGATCTCGACCCGGATCGCCCCGTTCGAGAAGGCGTAGTCCAGCAACAGACGCTTGCAGGCCGGATTGATCGCGCCGCCGCGCGCCTCCGGCCGGTAGAAGGTCGAGCCGATCTCGCAGCGCCGGTGTTCGGGCCTGATCTCATAGAGGCTGGTTGTGCCGACGACAGCGCCGTCGCTGCGCCGCCGCACGGCGTAGGCGATGCGCGATCCCGTCGCCATCGCCTTCCTCGCCGCCTCCCACCAGCCGTCGAAATGCGGCCCATAGGCCGCCCCAACCATGCCGTTCCAGGCGTCGCGATCGCAATCCAGCGCCGCCCTCACATCATCCTTCAGAGCCTCGGTGAACGGCTCCAGCCGGACGAAGGCGTCTTCAAGGACAACGGGCGGCAGGTTCACGCCGCGCCCTCTCCGATCAGGAAGGCGCGCACCGCCTCGGCGTTCACATTCTTGTCGGTGAAGGCGTCGCCCACGGCCCGCGCCAGGATCAGCGTCAGGCGCCCGCCCTCGGCCTTCTTGTCCCCCGCCATCCGCCCGATCAGGGCGTCGGCGGCGAAGCGATGGTCGATGTCCGACAGCCGCGTCGGCAGGCCCGCCGCGCGGATGCCCGCCTCAGCGCGATCAGCCTCGGACACCGAACACAGACCCTGCTGCGCCGAATAGCGGAAGGCCATAGCACAGCCGAGCGCCACCGCCTCGCCATGTGTCAGGGTCTCGCCGAAAGCCAGTTCGGCCTCCAGGGCGTGACCGAATGTGTGGCCCAGGTTCAGCAGGGCGCGGCGGCCCGCCTCCTTCTCGTCCTCGCCGACGATCTGGGCCTTGATCTCGACCGAGCGGATCACCGCCCGTTCCAGAGCGTCAGGATCGCCCTTCGCTCCTGCTGCGCCCCCAGAAGGCGATGTGTCGCCCAGCCAGTCGAAGAAGGCCGCGTCGCAGATCAGGCCGTGCTTCAGCACCTCGGCCCAGCCCGAGCGCACCTGACGGACCGGCAAGGTGGCCAGCGCCTCGATGTCGGCCAGCACCCGACGCGGCTGGTGGAAGGCGCCGATCAGATTCTTGCCGCGCGGGGTATCGATCGCCGTCTTGCCGCCGACCGAGGAATCCACCTGAGCCAGCAGGGTCGTCGGAATTTGCACGAAATCGACTCCGCGCATGAACAGGGCCGCCGCCAGGCCGGCCAGATCGCCCACCACGCCGCCGCCCAGGGCGACGACCATGCTCTTTCGATCCAGCCCTTCGGCCAGCAGTCGATCCAGAACGGCCTCAAGCTGTTCAAACGACTTGGACGCCTCGCCCGCCGGAACCGTCACCAGCCCCGTCGCCAGCCCCGCCGCCGCCAGAGACGCGCGCACCGTTTCGCCGTGGATGGCCGCCACCGTCTCGTCGCTGACGATGAAGGCGCGCGTGGGCTTCAGCGCCGCGACCTCGGCGCCCGCCGCCTTCAGCAGGCCCCGCCCGACAACGACCTCATAGGAGGCGAAAGCGCCGCCTGCGACCGGGATCGTCGTCGTCATCGCTTGGTCTCCTGCCGCCCGAACCGGCGCAACTGTTTCAGAATGGCGTCCACGGCCTGACCGTGCGAGCCGCCGCCCACATCGACCGTCACATCGGCCTGTCCGTAGATGGGGTAGCGCGCCTTGGCCAACTCGTTCAGCGCAACCAGCGGATCGCGTCCGCGCAACAGGGGGCGCGTGTCGCGCCGGCCTACACGTTCGGCGATCACCTTCAGATCGGCCCGCATCCAGACGCTGACGGCGTGTTGCTTCATCAAGGCGCGCGTATCGGGGTTGAGCACCGCGCCGCCACCGGTCGCCAGCACGATCGGCGGCCCTTCCAGCAGCCGGCGCATCACCCGCGCCTCGCCCGCCCGGAACTCGGCCTCGCCGCGTGAGGCGAAGATTTCGCTGACGGTCATGCCCGCCGCTTCCTCGATTACCTGATCGCCGTCGGCGAACGGCAAGCCCAGCCGCGCGGCCAGACGGCGCCCCACAGTCGATTTCCCGACGCCCATCAGCCCCACCAGAGCTATGGTGCGGACCGAAGACAGCGGGAAGGAATCAGGCGAGGCGTCGGAAGGCATGGTCCGTATACCCTCTACACGAGACGCCGCCCGGCTCCACACCTCAGAAGAAACGACCTGACACGGCATGACACCGCAGATCGAAGCGTTCCTAGAGATGATGGCGGTCGAGCGCGACGCCTCGCCCCACACGCTGGCCGCCTATGGCCGGGACCTGGCGGACGCCGAGACCTGGCTGGGCGACGCCGGGGGCCTGATGGCTGCGCCGCAGGAGGCGCTGGAGGCGTGGTTCGTCGATCTGTCGCGGCGCGGGCTGTCGGCCGCCACCGCCGCACGCCGCCGCGCCTCGGTGAGGCAGTTCTATCGCTTCGCCCTGGGCGAGGGCTGGCGGACCGACGATCCCTCGCGCCGCCTCGATGCGCCCAAACAGGGCCGCAGCCTGCCCAAGACACTGAGCCGCGACGAGATCGAAGCCCTGCTGGCCGCCGCCGGCGCCGCAGACAGCGCGGCAGGGCTGCGCCTGATCGCCCTGGTCGAGATGGCCTACGCCTCGGGCCTGCGCGTCTCCGAGCTGTTGGCGCTCAAGGTCGAGGCCGTGCGGCGCGATCCGGCCTATCTGATCGTGCGCGGCAAGGGCGGCAAGGAACGGCTGGCGCCCCTCAACACCGCCGCGCGTGAGGCGATCAAGGCCTGGCTCGACGCCCGCGACGCCGCGCGCAAGCCGAACACGCCCGACAGCGCCTGGCTGTTTCCCTCCCACGGCAAAAGCGGCCATCTGACCCCGCGCCGCTTCGCCCAACTGCTGGATCAGGCGGCCATCACCGCGGGGATCGATCCGGCCCGCGTTAGCCCCCACGTCCTGCGCCACGCCTTCGCCACCCACCTGCTGGAAGGCGGCGCCGACCTGCGCGTGGTCCAGACCCTGCTGGGCCACGCCGACATCTCGACCACCCAGATCTATACCCACGTCGCCACTGACCGCCTGTCCCAAGTGGTTCACGCCAACCATCCTCTGGCGAAGGACGACTGAACCCGCGCTTGCTCCGAAGCGTTCCGCGCTCTAGGTTCCGCCGCCTTCCGTAGCGCAATGCGCGCTTCCTCCTCACGGACGCCTAATGGCCACGCACTATCTCGAATTCGAAAAGCCGATCGCCGAACTGGACGCCAAGATCGCCGAGTTGTCGCTGCTGGCGCCGACCAGCGGATCGTTCGAGACTGAGATCGCCGCCCTGCGCAAAAAGGCCGACGCCATGCGTACGAAGGCCTACGCCAACCTTGACCCGTGGATGCGCACCCAGGTCGCACGCCACCCGCAGCGTCCCCACTTCATCGACTACGTCGACGGCCTGTTCACCGACTTCGTGGAACTGCACGGCGACCGTCAATTCGGCGACGACCAAGCGATCCTGGGCGGTCTGGCGCGTTTCCGCGGCCAGCCGGTCGTGATCATGGGCCATGAAAAGGGCCACGACACCCAGACCCGCATCACCCACAACTTCGGCATGGCCCGCCCCGAAGGCTATCGCAAGGCCGTGCGCCTGATGGACATGGCCGAACAGTTCGGCCTGCCGGTCCTGACGTTTGTCGACACCGCCGGGGCCTATCCGGGTCTGGGCGCCGAGGAGCGCGGCCAGGCCGAGGCCATCGCCCGCTCGACCGAACGCGGCCTGACGCTGGGCGTGCCCTCCATCGCCACGGTGACGGGCGAAGGCGGTTCGGGCGGCGCTATCGCCATCGCCGCCGCCAGCCGGGTGCTGATGCTGGAGCACTCCATCTATTCGGTCATCTCGCCGGAAGGCGCAGCGGGCATCCTGTGGCGCGACGGCTCGCGGGCCAAGGACGCGGCCAACGCCATGAAGATCACGGCGCCGGACCTGATCGAGCTGAAGATCGTCGATCGCGTGATCCCCGAGCCGCTGGGCGGCGCCCACGCCGACCGCGAAAAGGCCATTCAGAACGTCGGTCAGGTTCTGGAAGAAGAACTGAAGGCCATGTCCGGCCTGTCGGCTGAACAGCTGAAGAGGCAGCGGGCCGACCGTTTCTACGCCATCGGCCGTCTAGGCTGATCGAACGCAGCGAGCCGTTGCAAGGCGGCTCCTCGGCGTCGAAGCTGCGCCGATGCGATTCGTCCAAGGTTCAGTGATGCGTGATTCGAGGCTCCCATGCGCGGCATGAATGGGGTCGGCGAAACCCTGCGCGAAAGCGCGGTCTTCAACTTCGATGGGGCGATGACGATGGTCGTCGACGATTCCCCCTTTGCGATGGAGTTGACGGCGCAGGCGCTGCTGGGTTTCGGCATCAAGGTGCGCCACACCTGCGCCGAAGCCGCCGAGGCCATCAAGATTCTGCAGACGCATCCGGTCGATCTGATCCTGGTCGACTGCGAAATGCCGGGCATGAGCGGCTATGAGTTCGTGCGCTGGCTACGTCGCTCGGGGTTGGAGCCGAACGCCTATGCGCCCGTCATCATGACCGCCGCCCACGTCCGCCGCTCCAAGGTGTCCGAAGCGCGCGACTGCGGGGCCAACTTCCTGATCACCAAGCCGTTCAGCGCCGGGGTGCTGCTGGAACGCATCGTCTGGGTGGCGAAGGATACGCGCCCCTTCCTAGAGGTCGGCGATTATTTCGGCCCGGACCGTCGCTTCAAAGAGGAACCCTGGCCCGGTCCCGAGCGTCGTTCCGAAGAGATTCGCAAAGCGCAATTCGAAGCCCAGCGCAGAGGCTCGATAGAATTATGACCGTCATCACGCACAATCGCCGTCGCTCGCGCCTGTCGACCCTGATCGACCAGCCCGGCGGCGTCAGCGTCGGCACCGCGCTGAAGCAGGCCCACGCCAATCTGGCCGAGTATGAGGCCCGCAGCCGAGAGGTTATCGAGGAACAGGTGTCCGCTCTGGCGGGGATGAAGCCTCCCCCCAGCCCTGAGCAAGCCTCCGCCGCGCTGGATCAGGCTTATGCTCGCGCCAGCGCCGTGATCGACGCGGCCGGACCGTTCGAGATGAAGGACATCTGCACCGCCGCCGCCAATCTGTGCGACCTGATCGACGCGGCGCCGGAAGATCAAAGCTTCGACTGGCGCATCGTCACCGTTCACGCCCAGGCGCTGCGCCTGCTGCTGACACTGCCGGCCGAGGCCAACGACGCCCGCGCCCAGGTGCTGGAGAGTCTCAAGGACGTGCTGAAGGCCAAGGTCCCCGGCGGCGCCAAGGGCTAAAGCCGGATCAGGTCTGAGGCGCCTGCGTCTTGGCGCCGCGCGTCTGCTTGCGCCACAGGGCCGCATATTCCCCGCCCTGACGCGCCACCAGCTCATGGTGCGCGCCACGCTCGACGATGCGGCCCGCCTTCAGCACCAGAATCTGATCGGCGTCGACCACGGTGGACAGCCTGTGCGCCACCACCAGGGTCGTGCGCCCTGCCCTCGCCTTGCGCAGCGTCTTCTGAATGGCGGCCTCGGTGCGGCTGTCGAGCGCGCTGGTCGCCTCGTCCAGGATCAGGATGCAGGGGTCGGCCAACAGGGCGCGGGCGATGCCGACGCGCTGGCGCTCGCCGCCTGACAGCTTCAGACCCCGCTCCCCGACGCGGGTCTCCATGCCTTCGGGCAGGCCGCGGATGAAGTCGGCCAGTTCGGCGCCCTCGGCTGCTGCCCAGATCGCCGCCTCGTCCGCATCAGGACGGGCGAAGGCGATGTTGGCGGCGATGGTGTCGTTGAACAGGGCCACGTCCTGCGGCACCAGGGCCACGGCGGAACGTAGCGACGCCTGGGTCAGGCCGCGCGCATCCCGACCGTCGATCAGCACAGCGCCTTCCTGCGGGTCCAGCAGACGCAAAGCCAGTTTGACGATCGTCGACTTACCGGCGCCGGACGGCCCCACCAGGGCGGTCGTCGTGCCAGCGGGCGTGACGAAGCTGACGTCATCCAGCCCCGCCGCCCGCGCGTCGTGCCGGAAGCCCACATGATCAAAGACGATCTCGGCGCCGCCACCGCTCTCAGGCCGGGTCAGGGCCACGGCGTCAGGGGCGTCCGCAACCTGCGGCGCCTGACGCGTAACCTTAAGCATCTCCTCCATGTCTATGAAGGACTGTCGGATTTCTCGATAGGCGAAGCCCAGGATGTTCAGCGGCGCATAGAGGGAGATCATGATCAGCACGGCGGCCGTCACATCGCCCGGTCCCATGCGCCCGGCCGCCGCCTCGAACCCGGCCATGACCGCCATGACGCCCAGGCCGACATTCATGATCAGGCCCTGAATCAGGTTCAGCGCCGCCAGCGAGGTGTTCGCCTTCAGCGAGGCCTGAACATAGGTCGACAGGGATCGGTCATAGGCCTCGGCCGCGCGGCCTTCGGCGCCGAACGACTTGACCGTCTCATAGTTCAGCAGGGCGTCCACCGACAGGCCCGCCGCCTCGCTGTCGGCGGCGTTCATGGCGCGCCGGTGCTCCAACCGCCAGTTGGCCATAGCGAAGGTGGTGACCGCATAGACCAGCACGACCGCCACCGCGACCGCGCCGAAGCGCCAGTCGTATTTGCCGCCCAGCACCGCCGCCGCCAGCGCCAGTTCCAGCACCGTCGGCCCCAGGTTGAACATCAGGATGCGCAGCAGGAAGTCGACGGCGCGCGATCCTCGGTCCATCACCCGCGACAGGGCGCCGGACCGCTTGGTCTGGTGAAAGTCGAGCGACAGGCTGAGGGCGTGGGCGAAGGTCTCGGCCGCCGTCTTGCGCTGGGCCGCCGCGCGCACGGGAGCGAACACTACGTCCGACAACTGCGGCGTCGCCGCCGACAGGAAGCGCACCAGGGCCCAGCCCACGGCGAAGGCGGCGAAGCCGAGCCCCACAGACGCCGCCGGTCCCTGATCCGCCGCCAGATGGTTGACCGCCGCGCCCAGCACCAGCGGGGCGAGCACGCCCAACCCCTTGCCCGCCAGCGTCAGCAGGATCGCGCCCGTCACGCGCCACGGCAGTTGAGGCGCGCCGGACCGCGCCACAACGCCGATCAGGCTCTTCAGCGCCTCCAGCGTCGGCGGCGCCTCCTGCTGAGAGACATCGACCCCAGCGTTCATGGCCTTGGTCGCGACATCGCCGCGCCGTCCCGAGCGTTCACCTCGCATCGCCGCGCTCCGCCGTCGTCATGCCATCGAGGCGGAACCGAACCGCCACCTCAGTTCAGGCTCGCCACGGCGTCGATGAGGGCATCAACCGCCGCTTCTTCGGTCGCCCAGGAACAGACGAAGCGCACCGAACCGTCGTCGAACTGATAGCAGGCCCAACCGGCGGCGTTCAGCGCGTGATGCGCCTCGTCCGACATCCGCACGAAAACCGCATTGGACTCTACCGGATGAGCGAGAACGAAAGACGTCCTGGCCTCGATGCCGTCGGCCAGGCGCTGGGCCATCAGATTGGCGTGCGCGCCGCCCGACAGCCAGTCGCCGCTTTCCAGCAGACCCAACAGCGGCGCCGCCAGCAGCCGGCCCTTGGACGCCGTCTGCCCAGCCTGTTTCAGCCGGTTGTCGATCCGCCGCGTCAGGCTCTTGTCGAAGATCACCAGCGCCTCGACGCAGTGGGCGCCCGCCTTGGCGCCGCCGAACGAGAGAATATCCACGCCGAGCCGCGCGATATCCTTCGGGTCAAAGCCCGCCGCCACGGCGTTGGCCAGCCGCGCCCCGTCCATATGGACGCCTAGCCCCGCCCGTTTGGACGGTTCGATCAGGTGGCGAAGCTCTTCCTCGGAATAGACGGCGCCGTACTCCGTCGCCTGGGTCAGGCTAAGCGCCGCAGCAGGCTGGCGGTGGCCGACGACAGGTTCTTCCAGAGCGGCGTGCAGCGCCGCTACGTCGACCTTGCCCGAATAGCCGGGCAGACCGATCAGGCCGACGCCTTGGCCGAAGAAGCCAGGCGCGCCGGTCTCATCGGTGCAGATATGGGCTGCGTGGTGCGCCAGCACCGCCTCATACGGGCGCGCCAGCATCGACAGGCCGATGGCGTTGGCCGCCGTGCCGCTGAACAGGAAACGCACCTCGGCGTCGGCGTCCAGCGTCTGACGGATCAGATCAGCGGCCCGCGCCGAAGTCTCATCCGCCCCATAGGCCCGCGTGAACCCCGTATTGGCCGCAATCAGGCTCTGCAGCGCCGAAGGCGCCATGCCCGCCGTATTGTCCGAGCCGAAATCAAAACGCACGGATCACTCTCCCCCTTGGCCCGACAGTCCGTCCTGAGCCGCATCATTCTGTAGCGGGGCCATGACAACCCGCGCAAACTTGGCGTCCTTCGCCGGCACCTCGACCTGGTGCGGGAAGGGAATCTCGATACCGGCCTCGTCCAGAGCCTCCTTGCCCGCCTGCATCAGGTCGGACTGGGTCTGCCACCAGTCGGCGTTGTTGACCCAGGCGTGCAGGGTGATCTGGACCGCGCTGTCCAACAGACCCGTGACGCCGGTCCACGGCGCCGGGTCCTTCAGGACCCTGTCGTTCACCTTGGCGACCGACGCCAGAACAGCACAGGCGTTCTTCAGGTTTTCACCGTAGCCCACGGTGAAGTTGATCTCGATGCGGCGCGTCCGCTGCCCCGTTACATTGACGATGACGTCGCTCAGCACTTTGGAATTCGGAATGACGATCTTGTGGTTGTTGGCGTTGGTCAGTTGGGTGGTGAACAGATCAAGCTTCTGCACCGTGCCGGAGGCGCCGCCCACGTCGATGGCCTCGCCCACGCGGTAAGGACGCAGGATCAGCAGCATCACCCCCGCCGCCACATTCGACAGCGTCCCCTGCAAGGCCAGGCCGACCGCCAGCGAGGCAGCGCCCAGAACGGCGATGATGGAGGTCGTCTGCACGCCCAGGCGCTGCAGTACGGCGATCATGCCGATGATGATGACCACCACCCGCACGATCTGCACCATGAAGGCCAGCACCGTGGGATCGCGCCTCACCAGCCGCGTCCGGCCCAAAATTTTCCGCGCCGCGCCCGAAGCCCAGCGGGCGGCGAGCAGGGTCAGGACGAAGATAATCGCCGCAATGGCCAGGTTGACAGCGAAATCGCCCAGCAGATCCATAGCCTTGGCCAGGATAGCGGCGTCCATGCTCAGCCTCTGCTCGCCGGCGGCCATCGCCTGAGCCAGAGGCTCGGACAGCACGACGGGACTATGCAGGAAATTCATGAGCATGAACCGGGTCTAACGCACGTGGAGCCGATTGGAACCCCGATGCTCAAGCTTTTTCACCTGCGCTGACCCGACCGCCGCCGCGCTCGATGGCGTCCAGCAGGTCGAGCACCGTCTCGAGCGTATCCGCCTCACGCGCGGGCTTGTCCCAGCGGATGCGGCTGACCCGGGGAAAGCGCATGGCGACGCCCGATTTGTGCCGCGTCGAGCGCTGAAGTCCCTCGAAGGCGATCTCCAGCACCAGGCCGAAATCCCGTTCGGCGCGGACCGCGCGAACGGGGCCGAACCGATCGGTGGTATGGTCGCGTACGAATTTGTCGATCTGTTTCAGTTCCTCGTCGGTGAAGCCGAAATAGGCCTTGCCGACCGGCGTCAGCACGCCCTCGTCGGTCCAGACGCCGAAGGTGTAGTCGGAGTAGAAGCCGGACCGCTTTCCGTGGCCCCGCTGGGCGTACATCAGCACTGCGTCGATGACGTGGGGGTCGCGCTTCCATTTGAACCAGGGCCCTTTCGGGCGCCCGGCGACATAGAGGCTGTCGCGGCGTTTCAGCATCAGACCTTCTGCAGCGGCGCCGACCGGCGGATCGGCCCGCAAAGCCGCCAGATCGTCCCAGGTCGCGTGGGTCAGCAGCGGCGACAGCGCCAACCGGTCGCCCGTATGCCCAGCCACCAGCCGTTCGAGCCGCTCTCGACGCTCGGTCAACGGCAGAGCGCGCACATCCTGCGCGCCGTCGGCAAGCAGATCGTAGGCCAGGATGGCCGCCGGATAGTCCTGCACCAATCGCGCGCTGGCCGTCTTGCGGTTCAGCCGCTGCTGCAAGTCGCCGAACGGAGCGACAGCGTCATCGCGCACGACGACCAGTTCGCCATCTACAGCGCCATAAAAGGCCAGGGCCTGAACCACATCGGGAAACGCCGCAGAAATGTCGTCGCCGGTGCGGGAGTAAAGCCGCGTCACCCCGCCTTCGCGCACCGCCTGAACCCGCACGCCGTCCCATTTCCACTCGGCCAGGAAGTCTGTCGGATCCAGACGGGCCATATCAATCGCTTCATCCAGAGCGGTCGCCAACATGACGGGACGGAAGCGGCCGGGAGCCTCGGCGCTGGGGCGCTCGCCCCGCCCTTCCAGCCAGGCGAACAGGTCGCCATAGGGCGCAGTAAGACCGTGCCAGACTTCTTCGATTTCGGCCACGTCGACTGGCGGCAGAACGGCGGCCTGTTCGCCGCCTTCCGGCGTCGGCGGCTGGCTGACGGCGTCAGGCCGCATCATGGCGGCGGCGGTGCGCGCCAGGCGCGCCGATACGCCGACGCGCAGACCGCCTGTGACCAGTTTCAACAACGCCCAGCGTCCCTTGGCCAGCGCGTTCAGCCAGCCTTCGATCAGACGGGGCGCTTCCTGTCGTCCTGCCCCCTGAAGCGCGTCCACGACCTCGCCCAGCGACGGCTCGCGGTTGGGGCGATGGTCGGGATCGGACGGCCAGATCAGGGCGACCGTCTCGGCCAGGTCGCCCACATAGTCGTAGGACCAGCCGAACAGAACAGGGTCGACCCGCGCCTCCGCCGCCTTACGGATCATCGCCGGTTTGGCTGCAGAGAACGCCAGGTCGCCGGTCAGCGCCGCCAGCGCCCAGCCGCGATCCGGATCCGGGGTGGCGCGGAGGTAGTCGCGCAGGAGAACCAGCTTCGCCTTGCGCGACGCGGTAAGCGACAGTCGATCAAGCAGTTCGGCGAAACGGCGCAACTCGGCTCCTGAGACTCGGGCGTAGCCTTATGCAACGCCGAACCTCGCAAGCGTTTCCGTAACCGTCAGGCGGCCTCGTTCTCGATAAGCACTTGCAGCGCGGGCCGACCGCCCTTGGCCTGGGCCATCAGGCTGGCCAGGCTGCGGAAATCAATCGGCTTGTTCAGATAGGCGTCGGCGCCCGCCGCCATGCCCGCCTCGTGATCCTCGTTCCGGGCCGAAGCCGACAGGACGACGATCGGCGTCTCAGCATTGACGCCGCCTTCGCGGATCAGACGGGTCGCCGTCAGACCATCCATGATCGGCATGTTCACGTCCATGATGATCAGATCAAAGGCCTGATGACGGGCGATATCGACCGCCTCCTGGCCGTTCTCCGCCGTCGTGGTGCGGCGTCCGGTCGAGCCCATCCACGCCTCAAGGATCATGCGGTTGACCGGGTGATCCTCCACGACCAGCACCTTCATGCCGTCCGGTTCGATGCTATCGGCATCCGCGTCGGCCTGAGCGGCCTCATCTTCCCAGCAGACGACCTCGCCCTCGGCAGCGAAGGTGAAGACCGAACCCGAGCCGACCTGAGACTGCACCGTAATGTCGCCGCCCATGATGTTGGCCAGGCGCCGCGAAATCGTCAGGCCCAGACCCGTGCCGCCGAAGCGTCGTGTCGACGAAGCGTCGATCTGGGTGAAGGGCTGGAACAACTGATCCATGTCGCCTTCTGAAATCCCTGCGCCGCTGTCGTGCACCGCGAACTCGAACGCCACGCGGCGCTCGGAGATACGGCGGCTTCGCGTCACAAAGCGGATTTCGCCGCTCTCAGTGAACTTCACCGCGTTGGACAGCAGGTTCTGCACCACCTGACAGACACGCAGGGGATCGCCGCGCACGACGGCAGGCGTATCGCCCTCAAACTCGGACACGAACCTCAGCCCCTTGGCCTCGGCCTGCGCCTCGAAGGGACCGACGATGCGGCGGTGAAGGTCGTCCAGCTGGATGTCGATGGACTCGAAATTCATCCGCCCCGCCTCGATCTTGGTCATGTCGAGGATGTCGTTCAGCAGGCTCAACAGATTGTCGCCGGAGTTGCGGATGATCGCCAGATATTCGCGCTGGGCGCCGTCCAGCCGCGTCGCGCTCAACAACTGGGCCGCGCCGAGCACCCCGTTCATCGGCGTGCGCAGTTCGTGAGAGATGACGCCCAGGAAGTTGGATTTGGCCTCATTGGCCGCGTTCGCCTTGTCCCGAGCCGCTTCCAGTTCTTCGATCAGATGAGCCTGATGCTCCTGGAAGGCGCGGATGCGTTCCTCGCGCAGCATGGTCATGGTCACGAGGACGAACAGGGAAGCCGCCGTGAACGGCGCCAACATGACGAAGGGCCAGAAGGCCGGATCGCCGATCAGGGTCACAGCAATGATGGCCGCCGCGACGCCATAGGGCGATGAAATCACGATGGCCTGTTTAGGCGAGCTGCGCAGCTGGGCGAACACGAGCACATAGCCCGAAATCAGCAGGGCGATGGCCAGTTCGCGGCCGAAAAGCGAGGGCGAGAACCACGCCATAAGCGGCGCCGCCGCCCAAGCCGCCGTGGTCACGGCGCCGACAATGGGGAACACCTTGCCCCAGCCTGCTTCAGCATTCTGACTGCGGCTGATCCGCTTTTCAACGACGCCGCGCAGAGCCCCTGCGGCGAGGGTGCCGGCGAACCACAACAGGCCATACAGCAGACCCACGGTCGCGATCAGCCCAACGGCCCAGCTGGTGATGATCAGATAGCGGAGATAGTGGGTCTGCAGGATGGCGGACAGGGCCTGGGCGGCGCTGCCGGCCTCCTGGCTCTCAAGCCCCTTCCCTATGCCTTCTGAACCCACCATGGCGACGCCCCCGCTCGCTGCAAATATTCTTCGGGAGCGGACGCTATGGCCAAATGTTCTAAGAGGATGTGAATGAGGAGAACTACGTAATCTCAAATCGGTGAATATCAGGTCCCGGCTTCGCCCGGCGTCTGAGCGCGGATCGACAGGGCGTGGACCGGGCCGTTGAGCTCGGCTTTCAGCGCGGTGTTGACCGCCCGCTGCCGCGCGACGCGATTCATGCCTTCAAAAGCCGCCGAAACGATCCGCAGCTGGAAATGACTTTCCCCGCCGTCCTGGGCGTCGATTCCCCCTTCGTGGTGGTGACCGGCGTGTTTCCAGCTGTCGTCCTCCAGCTCAATCACGCTCGGAGCGAAGGCCGCAGCCAGTTTTTCACGGATAATCGTCGCTACAGGGCCGTTCGACATGGTCATTCCTTGAAGCCGTCCAAATCAGCCCTACACTTCGGAGGATGTCTGCGTCTTTTCAATACAAGCCTCGCTTCACCGATATCCGCGTGAAGCCGCCCCGGCCCGAGGAGGAACAGGCCGAGGCCGATGTCCTGCACCTGAAGCCCGGCGAGAAACGCTGCGAGTGGCCTGACTGCTCGCGCCCGGCGACGGCCAAGGCGCCGAAGTCGCGCGAGCAGATCAATGAGTTCTACGATTTCTGTCAGGGCCACGCCGGGCAGTACAACAAGGGCTGGAACTTCTACGCCGGCATGAACGAGGGCCAGATTCGCGCGGCGCAGGAAAACGAAGCCATGACCGGCGGACGGCCGACCTGGCAGATGAAGGCCGGCCCCCAGACGCGCGAGGCGGCCGCCTTCGCCGCCAAGTTCGGCACGAACAACAACTCGGGCGCCGGTTCATGGCGCGACAGCTTCGGCCTGTTCGGACGCCGCACCCAGGACGCGCCGGTCGCCGAAGCCCCCGAACATCGCATGGGCAAACTGGAACGCGCCGCCCTGGCCGACCTGAACCTGGAGCCAGGCGCCGACAAGGCCGCTGTTAAAGCTCGCTATCATGAGCTGCTGAAACGCTTCCACCCGGACACCAACGGCGGCGACCGTGGAGCGGAGATGAAGCTTCAGAGCGTCATCAAGGCCTGGAAGACCTTGAAAAAGGCCGGTTACGCCTGATGGACCGAAGCAGGCCCGCGCCGCCGGGAGCGGCGTCGACACGCGTGACCTGCCCGCCCTGTTGTGAGGAGTCCCAGATTTCCGCGAAGACGTCGGCGCCGCTTTCGCCGCGCATCACCCGACGGGTCTCGCGGATCGCCTCAAGGAAGGTATCGGCCTCAAGCGCAAGCATTTGAGGCGTCCGGCCGGGCGCGTCGTACACATAGCAGAAGAACTGCGGCAGCGTGGTCATCTCAGCCCCTCCCCGATGGGAGCGATGCGGCAATTGTTAACATCACGCTGTGGATATTCCGAATCACAGAACCGTTGTTTCTGAGAGGCGTTGAGACAGCTTCAGCCCCTTCTCAGCCCACGGAGTCTGTCTCATGGAAATCCTGTACCGCGCCCACGCCACGGCTTCCGGCGGAGGCCGCGACGAGGGCCGCTCGGCCACCGACGACGGCAAGATCGACGTC
Organism: Brevundimonas sp. S1H14; assembly: GCF_047716865.1. Classification (NCBI taxonomy): domain Bacteria; kingdom Pseudomonadati; phylum Pseudomonadota; class Alphaproteobacteria; order Caulobacterales; family Caulobacteraceae; genus Brevundimonas; species Brevundimonas sp. S1H14. Next base: position 1,952,279 of record NZ_CP136679.1, read on the forward strand.
CGCCTGTCCGTACCGACCGAGATGGGCGGCAAGGGCGGCGACGGAACCAACCCGGAGCAGCTTTTCGCCACCGGCTACGCCGCCTGCTACCTGGGCGCCCTGCGTCTGGTGTCAGGCAAGGCGGGAACACCTGTCGGGCCGGACACCAAGGTCGAGGCAGGCATAGGTTTCGGCAAGAACACCCGCGGCGAAGGCTTCAACCTGGATGTGACGCTGAAGGTTACGGACCACGGACTGGACGAGGCGGTTATCAACGACCTTATCCACAAGGCGCATCAGGTCTGCCCTTACTCCAACGCCACGCGCGGCAATGTCGAGGTCGCCCTTTCGGCGGAATAATCCGGCCGGCCCAGCGCGAATAATCAATCCGGCCCCTCGCGCGTGTTGAGCCGCGCGCGCGAGGGCGCTAGGTGGATGGCCATGACCTCTCCGCTCGACGCCTCCCCCGACCCGCTCGTCACGCTGGAACCGCATCGCAAGGTCACGCTGAAGGAGGCATTCGGCATCGACTCCGACATGGTCGTGCCCGCTTTCGAAACGCGCGACAGCCATGTGCCCGAGATCGACGACTCCTATCGTTTCGATCCGCAGACGACGCTCGCCATCTGCGCGGGCTTCGCCTACGACCGCCGCGTGATGGTCCAAGGTTATCACGGCACCGGCAAGTCGACCCACATCGAGCAGGTCGCGGCCCGCCTCAACTGGCCGATGGTGCGCGTCAATCTGGACGCCCACGTCAGCCGGATCGACCTGATCGGCAAGGACGCCATCGTCCTGAAGGACGGCAAGCAGATCACCGAGTTCCGCGAGGGCATCCTGCCCTGGTCGCTGCAACGCCCGGTCGCCCTGGTGTTCGATGAGTATGACGCAGGCCGCCCGGACGTGATGTTCGTCATCCAGCGCGTGCTGGAGGCGCAGGGACGCCTGACCCTGCTGGACCAGAACCGGGTCATCCGCCCGAACAAATGGTTCCGCCTGTTCGCCACCTCGAACACGGTCGGTCTAGGCGACACCACGGGCCTGTATCACGGCGCCCAGCAGATCAATCAGGCCCAGCTAGACCGCTGGAACATCGTCACCACGCTGAACTATCTCGACCATGACGTGGAAGCCGAGATCGTCGCCGCCAAGGCGCCCGAGTACGACACGCCGGACGGCCGCCGTCAGATCGCCGCCATGGTCCGGGTCGCCGACATGACGCGCAACGCCTTCATGAACGGCGACATCTCGACCGTGATGTCGCCCCGTACGGTCATCACCTGGGCCCAGAACGCCATCATCTTCGGCGGCGACCTGGCCCTGAGCTTCCGCCTGACCTTCCTGAACAAATGCGACGAGCTGGAACGGCCGACCATCGCCGAATTCTACCAGCGCGCCTTCGGCGAGGACCTGCCGGAATCCGCAACGCGGGTTAAGATCGGCTGACGCCATCGCCGATCGTTAAATGAAAAGGCCGCCCTCCGATCCGGAAGGCGGCCTTTTTGTTCAGCCGTGCTGACGGCTCAGCGCAGGCTGGACGCGAACATCCGCGGCCGCGAACGCCGCACCAGCCACAGGTTCACGGTCGCCGCCGCCAGCACCAGCGCCGCCACGGCCTGGTGCAGCACGCCCAGCGTCACCGGCACGGCGTGGATCAGGGTCATGACGCCCAGCCCCGCCTGGAACCACAGCGCGCCCGCAAAGACGACCGCGGCGACGCCCAGCCCGCCGTCCAGACGCCCGCGCAGGGCCTGGACCGCATAGAAGGTGCCGGCGAACAGCAGCACATAGGCGCCCATCCGATGGTTCAGTTGCACCAGTCCCTGATCATGCAGGAAGGCCAGCGCTCCCTGCCCCCATGCGATCGGCGGGAAGAAGGCTCCGTTCATCAGCGGCCAGTCCGTGTAGATCAGGCCCGCCTTGGCGCCCGCCACCAGACCGCCCAGCAGGCACTGGATGAAGACACCGCCCAGCAGCAGTCCCGCGCCCCAGGTCCAAGCCCGCGACGGGCGGTTGGCGTCCACGCCGGCCCATGCTTCCAGCCCCGTCCAGATCAGACCGGCGAAAATCAGGAAGGCCAGGCCCAGATGGGTCGCCAGCCGCTCCGGCGCCACATCGACGCGCTCGGCCAGACCGCTGGACACCATCCACCAACCGATCAGCCCCTGCAGGCCGCCCAGAGCCAGCAGCACGGCGCAGCGGCCGATCAGGCGGCGCGGGATCACCCGGAACGCAAGGAAGGCGACGAAGGGCAAGGCGAAGACGGCGCCGATCAGACGCCCCAGCAGCCGGTGCGCCCACTCCCACCAGAAAATGTACTGGAACTGCGCCATGCTCATGCCGGCGTTGACTTCCGTGTACTGGGGGATGGCCTTGTACTTGTCGAACGCTTCGACCCAGTCAGCGTGGTTCATCGGCGGCAGGGCGCCCATGATGGGCTTCCATTCCGTGATCGACAGACCCGATCCGGTCAGGCGCGTCGCCCCCCCGACCACGATCATGGCGAACACCAAGGTCGCGCAGAAAAACAGCCACAGCGCCACAGCGCGGCTGCGATCCAAATCCCCAATACGCTTCATTCGACGCCTGCCGTTCGCCCCGATATGCTTGCCGCCTCTTCACAGGCGGCGGAACCGAGGGATATGCCCCTCCCGCGTGGCAAGATCGAGTCGCTTTCTTCGCCAAAGCGTCGCACAGCAGTCAGGGAGCGCCGGTCGGTGCAATATATCGAGATCGCCATCGCCATTATCGGCGCCGTGGCCCTGGCGTGGATCGCCGACCTTCTAACGGGACGCCGAGGCATCGGGGCGGTCATCCTGGTCGCCCTGGTCAGCGCGGCCTGCGGCGCCTTTCTGGCCATTCGCGTCTTTGCGGTCGCCGCACTGACGGACTGGGAATGGCTGCTGTGGTCGCTGGTGACCACGGTCATCGGCCTGGCGGCCTTCTTCCTGTTCAGGAACAAGCGCTGATGCCGCCCCGCGCACGCCGGTTCGTCGCCACCGTGGCGGTGGTGTTCTTCCTGATCTTCTGGATCTGGGGCGCCGTGACTGTGCACGACCTGCTGCCCAAGGCCTGGTGGATCGATCTGATCTTCTTCACCGTGGCTGGGATCGGCTGGGGCGTGCCGCTTATTCCCCTGCTGCGATGGGCCGAACGGGAATAGAGGTTCGGCCGGACCGCCCCGATGTCAGGGCGGCCCGGCCTTCGTATCAGAAGCGAACGCGCACGCCGCCGAAGACCCCACGACCGGCCGTGCCGTAGCCCAGCACGGTCTGATATTCCTCGTCGAAGGCGTTCTCGATCCGGCCATAAACTTCCAGATTGTCGTCGATCGGATAGGAAGCTCGCAGGTCGACCAGGGTGAAGGCGTCGACCTTCACCGCGTTCTCCAGGTCATTGAACGACTCGCCGACGTAGCGAACGGACAGGCCGGTTTTCAGACCAAACGCCCAGTCGTAGTCCGCCGCCAGATTGGCCATGTGTTCAGGGCGGCGACGCAGGCGCTTGCCTTCGTTTTCGCCGACGGCGTTCTTGGCGTCCGTCCAGGTGTAGTTGGCGTTCAGGTGCAGGCGCTCGGTCACGTCGAAGCGGCCGATCAGTTCGACGCCCTTGGCCTCGGCCTTCTGGATGTTCTGATAGTAGCCGCCGTAGGGCTGGCTGCAAATCGGGTGAAGGTCGCCCGGCAGGCAGTTGGCGTAGTCGATCTCATTGTCGCTATCGCGCTGGAAATAGGTCGCCGAGACGACGGCGCGGTCGAACAGGCGCTGTTCGACGCCGATCTCCCAGCTGTCGGACTCTTCCGGCTGCAGGTCCAGGTTGCCGTATTCGCTGTAGAGCTCGTACAGGCCCGGCGCCCGGAAGCCCTGCCCCCAGCTGGCGCGCACCACGGTCGCGCCGTCGTTCAGCGACCAGGCCGCCGCAACCTGCCCCAGCAGATTGTCGCCATACTGAGCGTGACCGTCATAACGCAGCCCGCCGGTCAGGGTCAGGCCGTCCAGCACGGTCCACTGAACCTGACCATAAACGCTGTTCAGCTCAGCCTCGCCGCGCCCGTAGTCGGCGTTGGGATTCCAGTCGCCCAGCGAGCGGGACTTCATTTCCGACTTTTCGTGCTCGACGCCGAAGGTCGCGTTCAGCGTCTCGGTGACGGCGAAGGCGCCCTGATATTCCCAGCGCCGGTTCTGGCCTTCGGCGTCGAAGGTCAGGGTCTGGATTTTATTGTCCGGGTTGAAGTTGCGGCGATCCGTATCTGTGTGGGCATAGCCGATGCGGTTACGGAAACGGCCATCCAAAAGGTCGAAGTTCAGACCGGCGTAGGCGACCAGTTCCTGGGTCTTGCCGTAATCGCGGCTGTCGCCGTTCCAGGCGTCCAGATCCGCGCGTCCGCTGGACCATACCGAGCGCAGATCCACAGAGACGGCGTCGGTGATCTTCAGATTCAACCGACCTGACAGGCCGGTGTTGTCATAGCCGTCGTCCTCGGTCCCCGTGGCGTAGGCCGAATAGCCGTCGGTCGAATAACGGCTGGCCGCCAGGCGCCAGCTCAGGCGCTCATTGGCGCCGCCGACGCCGCCGCGGAAATAGGTCGTTCCGCGCGCGCCGGCCTCGGCGTCCAGGCTGCCCTGGAAGGCTTCCGTCGGCTCGGTCGTGACGATGTTCACCACGCCGCCGATGGCCTGGCTGCCCCACAGGGTCGACTGGGCGCCGCGCAGGACCTCGATACGCGCGGCGTCGCCAACCAGCAGGTTGCCGAAGTCGAAGCCGCCCTGGGTCGAGGACGGATCGTTCAGCTTGACCCCGTCGATCAGCACGACGGTGTGATGGCCTTCGGCGCCGCGAATACGCAGGCTGGTCACGGTGCCCGGCCCGCCGTTGCGGCTGTAATTGACGCTGGGCGTCTGCGCCAGAAGCTCGGCCACGGCCGTCGTCTGGCGCGCTTCGATGGCGGCCTGCGTCAGGACGGTGACGGAAGCTCCGACCCGCTCGATCGGCTGAGCTGAACGGTTGGCGGTGACGACCACGTCCTCGACGGCGGTCGCGCCGGCGCGGCCCGCCACGTCAGGGGCGGCCGCCTGTTGATCAGCGCCTTCCGCTGCATAGGAAGGGGCGGCGGCCAGAAGGCTGGCGGCGGCCAGGGCGGCGAATGCGGTCCGGTTCAATCCGGTTCTCCATATGACGACGCCGCGCCCGACCGACCCCGCCCTGACGAGCGAAGGCGGCCGCTGACGCGGCTGGTTTCAAGACTGTCGTCACACGAGTTGCCTCGACCGCCCGGCACATCCCGACCGCGCGGAGAACGACGGCGACAGGCAGGTCTCCTGGCTCGCGGATCAAGGCCGGTGCGCGTCGCCTTCCCAGTGGTCGATCAGGACGAAACCCTTCGAGCCGCCAGTGGCGTTTGACGCGCGGGCTAGCCGCTTACAGTTGCGGGAACAGCCGGAGTTTCACACTCCATTCCCTTTTAACCCCCCGTTCGGAGGGACCTGACGCGGTCGCCGCAGTAAGGCCGCTTGCCGCTGAGGTCAACCTGGCCGCCATGGCGGCAAAGCAGAGCGAAGAGGCGGCGCCCAGGAAAAAGGGGCGCGGAGATGATCTCTCCACGCCCCTGATCCTTGTTGAACGGAACCGAGGTCAGACCGCTGCGGGCTGCGCCTGTCCATCCGCGTCGTCCGGCTCGGGCATGTCGTCCAGTTCGCCCTCCCACTTGGCGACCACGGCCGCCGCGACCGAGTTGCCGACGACGTTGGTGGCCGAGCGCCCCATGTCCAGCAGGTGATCGACGCCCAGCACGATGGCGATCCACGCCTCTGGCAGGCCGAAGTAGGTCAGGGTGGCCATGATCACCACCAGCGAAGCGCGCGGAATGCCGGCAATGCCCTTTGACGTCACCATCAGCAGCAGCAGCATGAAGATCTGCTGCGACACGCTGAGATGCACGCCGTGGGCCTGCATGATGAACATGGTCCCGAAGGTGCAGTAGAGCATCGACCCGTCGAGATTGAACGAATAGCCCAGCGGCAGGACGAAGCTGACGATGCGGCGACGCACCCCCACCTTGGGCAGAGCCTCCAGGATGCGGGGATAGGCGGCCTCCGAACTGGCGGTCGAGAAGGCCAGCAGGGTCGGGGTGCGGATGGCCCGGAACAGCGGGACGACCCGCTTGCCCAGCACCACGGCGCCCGCCACGAACAGCAGACCCCACAGCGTCGCCATTGACCCGTAGAAGCCCAGCACGAACTTGGCGTAGGTGCCCAGCATCTCCAGCCCCTGCGTGGCGATGGTCGAAGCCAGGGCGGCGAAGATGGCGAAGGGCGCCAGCTTCATCACGAACTCGGTCACCTTAAGCATGATGCTGGCGGCCTGTTCGACCAGGTGCAGCACCGCCGGCGCCTTGTCGTCCAGGGCCGCGACCGCCGTGCCGACGAAGACCGAGAAGACCACGATCTGCAGGATCTCGTTCCTGGCCATGGCGTCGAAGATCGAGGTCGGCACCAGGTGGGCGATGAAGCCGTGCAGCGAGAAGGCGTCGGTCGAGGCCGCCGGGGCCGTCGCCGCCACCGCTTCCGGCAGGTGCATGTTCGCGCCCGGCTGCAGCAGTTGGACCATCACCAGACCCAGCACCAGCGAGACGATCGAAGCGCCGATGAACCAGGTCATGGTCTTCACGCCGATCCGCCCCACCGAGGCGGCGTCCTCCATATGGGCGATGCCCGCCACCAGGGTCGTGAACACCAGCGGCGCGATGATCATCTTGATCAGCCGCAGGAAGATGTCGGTGATGAGATTGAGGTTCGACGCCGCGGCCGAAGCCTGATCCGCCGTCAGAAAATGATTCAGGCCCCAGCCTGTCACAACGCCGAGGACCATCGCCCCGACGATGAGGTAAGCGAACATACGTTTCATACAGTCGTCCTGGTTCGCGGCGCAGAAACCCCCAACGCCGCCGTTACACCAATGGAGGGCCCCACCGCCCGCATCTCAGCCGCAGCGAATAGCCGATAAAACCTCTATGGCACATCACATATTTTTGCATGGACAGGCCTGCGTCACACCGCAGCCTGAGCCTCGTCCAGCAAAAGTCGGTCACGCCAACCGTCATAAGCGACATCGACATTGGCCGGAAGCTCTCGCTTCAATCGCTGATAGTCCAGATCGATATGCAGATTGGTTAGCACGGCCTGCTTCACGCCCGTCTGCGCGATCCAGTCCAGCGCCTTGTCGACATGGGCGTGGGTCGGATGAGGCGTATAACGAAGGGCGTCCAATATCCACAGGTCAGCCCCGCGCACTGCTTCCAGCGCCTCGTCATCAAGGTCGGACACGTCGCTGGAATAGACAACCCCGCCGATCCTGTAGCCGACCGATCGAATCGGGCCGTGCGCCTGGTCGAAGGTGACGACAGGCAGATCCCCTCCCGGCCCCGGCACGCTCCAGCGACAGCCGTGCGGCGGAAGCGGACGCGCCTCGACGATGGCCGGATAGCCGTGCTGGCTCTCGAAGATGTAGTCGAATCGTCGTGTCAGGGCCGCATGGGTCGGCTCATCCATCCAGGCCGGAATGCGTCCCCGCGCATGGGCGGCGAAGACCCGCAGATCGTCGATGCCGTGGGTCTGGTCCGCATGGTCGTGGGTATAGAGGACCCCGTCGATGCCCCGGACATCCGCCATCAGCATCTGCTGGCGGAAGTCAGGCGAGGTGTCGACGACCACGCTGGTCACGCCATCGGGACCATGAAGACGGGCCAGCATGGAACAGCGGGTGCGCCGGTTGCGCGGCTCGGCCGGATTGCAGTCTCCCCAGTCGCCGTCGCCGCGCGGCACCCCGCCCGACGAACCGCACCCCAGAATGACGATCTCCAGCTCTCTCATTCGGCGGGCCGGGGGATACGGTCGAACAGGTTGAAGAAGGCATCGGTCGTCAGGCGATCCGCCTGTTCCGGCGTCCATCCTCGAATCTCGGCCAGCTTGGCCAGCACCAGGCCGACATAGGCCGGCTCGTTGCGGCGGCCCCGATGCGGGATCGGCGCCAGATAGGGGCAGTCCGTCTCGACGATGATACGGTCTTCGGGCATCCGCCGGATCACCGCCCTCACCTCTTCGGCCGCCTTGAAGGTGGCGATGCCGGAAACAGAGAACCAGCCGTCCAATTCCATCGCTAGTTCAGCCAGCTCCATGCCGCTGGTGTAGCAGTGCATGAGGAATTTGAACGGCGCCCGCCCATGTTCTTCGCGCAGAATGTCGGCCATGACCTCATCCGCCTCACGGGTGTGGATGACCAGCGGCAGCCCGGTGCGGCGCGCCGCCTCGATATGCTGTCGGAACACCGCCGTCTGCACGTCGCGAGGGCTGAGATCGTAATGGAAGTCCAGTCCGCACTCCCCGATGCCGATGACGCGCGGACGCTGCGCCAGCTCGACCAGACGATCCGCCGTCAGGTCGGCGTAGTCCTTGGCCTCATGGGGATGCACCCCGACCGTGCACCAGATGTCGGCGTTGTTCATCGCCAGCGCGTGGGTCGCGTCAAAGGTCGACAGCTTGTCCGAAATCTCGACCATCAGCCGCACGCCCGCCTCTCTCGCGCGCGCGATCACGGCGTCGCGGTCTTCATCGAACTGGGGCGCGTGAAGATTGACGTGACTGTCGATGATCATTTCAGGTGAACGCCCTCATACCGATGCCTTGACGCGGGCGATGTCGGCCAGGGCCCCGGCCAGCACATCGCCCTTGTCCATATTCAGGCCCGCCGCGCGGTCTGGCAGTTCCGACAGCCGCCCCCACAGCTCAGCCCACAGGGCGCCCTCGCGGCCGCCAGTCTCGACCGCACGCCGCTTCACCGCCGCGATCAGCCGATCCATCAGGGCGTCGAACCGCGCCTGCCCTTCGACGCCGCGAAAGCCGTCAGCCACGGCCAGTTGCTCGGCGCGGTCCACAGCGCCGCCTTCGACCCAACTGCGCGCCAGACGATCCGTTTCGGACATTGCGCCGGACGCCAGATCCAGCGCGGCGCCCGGCGAGCCGCCAGCCATACGCGCCGCCTCATCCGCCTCCGACGGCGACACGCCGGTGCGGCCCTGGACCAGTTCCGCCAGACGGTTTTCGGGCCAGACCGGAAAGCTGAGACGGCGACACCGCGAGCGGATGGTCGCCAGCAAACGTCCCGGCGCGTGCGTCACCAGGAACAGGACGCCGCTTTCAGGCGGCTCCTCAAGAATCTTCAACAAGGCATTGGCGGCATTGACGTTCAGGTCGTCGGCAGCGTCGATGATCGCCACCCGATGCCGCGCCTGGGACGGGCTTTTGGCGAAGAACTCCGGCAGGTCGCGCGCCTGTTCGACCGAGATCGACTTCTTCTGCTTGCCGCCCTCGATCAGACGCTCAAGCACCAGCAGATCAGGGTGCGACTGGGCCGAAACCAGACGACTGACGGGGTCGTGCGGCGCGGCGCCGAGCGGCCCGCGCGAAAGATCCGGCGCCGCGCCCAGCAGACGCCGCGCGGCGCGGTAGGCGAAGCTGGCCTTGCCCGATCCCTCGACCCCGCACAGAAGCCAGGCGTGGTGCAGGCGGCCACGGTCCAGCGCGTCCAGAAAAGCCTCTTCGGCCTTGAGGTCGGCGATCAGATCAAACCGGTCGCGCGGATGCTCGCTCAAAGCAGCCGCGCCTCCACCACCGTCCAGAGGCGTTCGGACACCTCATCGACCTCGCCCGTCGCGTCGATGACGACACAGCGGTCGGGGTGGCGCTCAGCCACTTCCAGAAAGCCTTCGCGGAGTTTCTGATGGAAGGTTATGCCCTTGGATTCAAAGCGCGTCTCGAACAGCCCGCGACCGAAGGCGCGTTCCAGCCCCACATCCACCGGCAGGTCGAACACCAGGGTCAGGTCCGGTTGGTCGCCATCGACCACCGCAGCGTCCAGCGCCTCGATCAAGCTCTCGGGCGCGCCGCCGCCTGCGCCCTGATAGACGCGGCTCGAATCGGCGAAGCGGTCGCACACCACCCAATGTCCTGCTTCCAGTGCGGGGCGGATTGTGCGCTCCAGATGGTCGGACCGGGCGGCGTACATCAGCAGGGTCTCGGTGCGCGCGGACCAGCGGTCCGCCTCGCCCGAGACGGCGATATTGCGGATTTCCTCAGCCCCCGGCGAGCCCCCCGGCTCCCGCGTCTGGACCACGTCCAGCCCAGCGGCGCGCAGCCGCTCGACCAACAGGCGCGCCTGCGTGGTCTTGCCGGCGCCTTCGCCGCCTTCGAACGTGATGAATCTGCCTCGCTGCACCCGCGCACAATGGCGACCCGCGCGGCGGACGCAAGACCCGTCAGCCGCCTATCAACAGGGCGTCGCTGAAACCGCGCGCAATCACGGCCTGACGCGCGCGCTCAGCGGCCGTCGCATCGGGCCAGGGACCGACAACGACGCGAAACAGGGTCCGGCCGTCCCGGTCGAGGTTCTGGATAGAAGCGCGGTCGCCGAGGCGGCGGGCCACCCGATCCGCGCCGCGCCGATCCGAGTAGGCCCCAGCCTGCACCCAATAGGCGGCGGCAGGAGCGGCGTAAGACGGAACAGGCTGAGGCGCAGGCGCCTGAGCCGGCGCGGGTGGCGGCGCCGTCGCGACTTCATAATAAGGACGCGCTCCCGCCTCTCGGCTCGGCGCGGCGTCGTTGCGGGCAGGCGCCGCTTCTGCGCGCTGCATCGGCGTCCCGCCGCCCTGACGCGGGGCCCGGCCGACATAGCGGACCCGCACCTCGCCCACCCCCTGATTCAGCAGGCCCAGTTCCTCAGCCGCGCCGCGCGACAGATCGATGATCCTCCCGTCGACGAAGGGGCCGCGATCATTGACGCGCAGGATGACCCGACGCCCGTTCGCCCGGTTGGTGACCTCGACCAGACTGGGCAGCGGCAGGGTCTTGTGAGCCGCCGTCAGGCCGTTCATGTCGAAACGCTCGCCCGTCGAGGTCGAGCGGCCGTGGTGATAGGAGCCGTACCATGACGCCTGTCCCACCTCGTCATAGTTGGGCTGCTCCTTCGGGTGATACCAGCGGCCACGGACCTGGTAGGGCCGCATGGTCCCCGAAACGATCGGCGCGGGGTCGGTCACCACCGGCGGCTTCAGCGGCGCCTCGCGCCCTCCGCCCAGGCTGGCGCACGCCGCCAGGGTCGAAAAGGCGGCGGCGACCACCGCCGCTCTCAGGATCCGGGCCCACATGGTTTCGACGCACTCCGACCGACTGACAGGCCCTCCTTATGCGCCCGAACGGTTTCCGGTTTGGTTAACGTCGCGTTTGCGCCTATGAGCGCGGCTGAACGTCGCGCGTCTTCTTCCCTCCCCCCTCCCCGAAGCAGATCTTGGCCCCATCGCTGTATCAGACCCGTTCCGGGGTCTTCATTCTCGCCACCCTGTGCTGCGCCCTGTGGGGCAGCGCCTTCCCTGCGGTGAAGGGCGGCTACGCCCTGCTGCACATCGCCCAGGACGACATCGCCAGTCAGTTGGTTTTCGCCGGGTGGAGGTTCGCCCTGGCGGGACTGATCCTGCTGTTCGTCGCCGCCGCGCTGAAGAAGCCGGTGCTGAGGCTTGAGCGACGCCAGACGGCGCAGGTGGCCCTGCTGGGCCTGACGCAGACTGCGATCCAATACGTCTTCTTCTATATCGGCCTGGCGCATGCGACCGGCGTGAAGTCGTCGATCATGAACTCCACCAGCGTCTTCTTCAGCGTGGTCCTGGCTCACTATCTGTATGCCGACGACCGCCTCAACGGACGAAAGGCGCTCGGCTGCCTGATCGGTTTTCTGGGCGTCGTCGTCGTCAATCTGGGCGGGTCAGGCCTTGGGTTCGACTTCAGCCTGCTGGGCGAAGGCTTCATCGTCATCGCCGCCTTTGTTCTGGCGGCGGCCTCCATCTACGGCAAGCGCGTCTCGCGCCAGTTGGATCCGATGGTCATGACAGGCTGGCAGTTGTTCATCGGCGGCGCCGTACTGACCGGAGCCGGGTGGGCGGCGGGCGGCCATCTGGAGACGCTGAACGCCGCCTCAGGCGCGCTGTTGCTCTATCTGGCTCTGTTGTCATCGATCGCCTTCGCTGTCTGGAGCATACTGCTGAAACACCATCCAGTCGGCCTGATTGCGGCCTTCAACTTCCTGATCCCCGTCTTCGGCGTGACTCTGTCCGCCGCCTTCCTGGGCGAGTCGATGTTCAAATGGAGCTATCTGATCGCCCTGATCCTGGTCTGCGGCGGCATCTGGCTGGTCACCCGCTCCACACGCGCGGCGACCTCGGCCTGACCCGCGCTTTCCGCTTGGATCACGGACAGCTTTACGGCTATGCACGCGAGCGCGCCGAGTCGCGCTGGACAGGTGGCCGAGTGGTTTAAGGCAGCGGTCTTGAAAACCGCCGTAGGTGGAAGCCTACCGTGGGTTCGAATCCCACCCTGTCCGCCATCCGAGCAGATGCCGCCTTTCGAAGAATGAGGCCTACAGCCCTGAAGCCGCCTCGCTTTAGGCCGCCAGCTACATTCTCAAGCGCCCGGAACGAGAAGACTCACGCCTCCTCGTTCAAGCAAAGCTTACATCTCACCTGCGCCAAATCTAATAATCGTTCGCCGTGACAATCGCCTCATATCTTTCCAGATGATAACGAATCTGGGGATCGGACCGATAAGATTGAACGGATCGAGTTTGATCAATGATCAACACGCTTTCACCATCTAGCCGGTAGGCTGGCCAGTCCATCGAACCATTCCTGTTTGGATCGCCATTCTTTGCAAAGTTCGTCCAGTACTCGCCAAGGAGGTTGGAGATCGCGATATCGTCAGCGTCGCCCTGCCCCTCGCTGAACTGGCTGCCGAACACAAGAGGAACCTCATCGCCATGATTGGCGCCCGGCTGGCGACCCCGACGTTCGCTGGAAAGAAACGCGTAGCGATAGACATAGGCCGCCCGCCCCTGCCGGGCTGTCTCGGCGGCCAGGAATTGAGCGGGCGCGTGGAAAGCCGTGTCAGAGAACCACTTCTGCGCCAATTCCCGATCATCCAGCGAACCATAGACCGCACGCGCCTCGCTCGGGTCCTGCCCATGCAGGACGCTATCGAGCGGTAGCGGAAAGCGCGCCGCGACGCCCTCCTCCCAGCTCGTCGAGCCGATCATAAGGGCCGCCGGCTGATTGCGACCTTCGCGAAAGATGCGGCCGGGATTATCCGGCAAAACTCGACCGTCGATGACCGGGATCATGGCGTTCGCCATCTCAGTCTCTGTATAGGCGAGAACATCCTGCCAGGGCAGCGCTCTCAGGCCATCCGCTTCTTTATCCGCCGGAAGGCCCAGGGCCAGCGCCATTGCTGCGCCATCCGCTTCGAGAGACATAGCGGCCGGTGCGGAGCGAGAGAGATAGCGGGGATAGTCAATGCTGACATTGCCGCTCTGAGCGATGGCCTTGTGAAATTTTCCAGCAGACAGCGGCGACGCCATCAAGGCCGTCACTGCAACCGAGCCGGAAGACTGACCGAATATGGTGACATTGTCCGGATCACCCCCGAAGGTCGCGATGTTGGCCTGAACCCAATCCAGGGCCGCCATCATGTCCATCAATCCATAGTTAGCCAAAGGCTCATCGGATTGAGCCGCGGTAAGCGAAGGATGAGCAAAGAGCCCCAGGCGATCCAGGCGGTAGTTGATGGTCACGACCACAACGCCGCGTCGCGCCAGCGCGGAGCCATCGTAAAGAGCGCCTGAACCGAAACGTGCATTACCGCCGTGGATCCAAACCATCACCGGCGCCTTGGTCTGCGCATCCAGTTGCGGGCTGTAGACCGCCAGACTGAGGCAGTCTTCGTCCATGCCGAGCGCAGCGACCCTATTTCCCCTCGCAACCGACTGCGGACACGCGGGGCCGTGCCGCGAAGCATCGCGAACGCCGTCCCAGGGATAAGCCGGCGCAGGCGGACGCCAGCGCCCCTCGCCTGCCGTCGAGGCAGCGAAAGGAATTCCGCGAAAAATCGTGACGCCGTCCGCCATGACGCCTCGCAAAACGCCGCTGGACGTCGTCACCTCCGGCGCGCGCGGCGCGACCTCAGCGTGAACACTGTTCGTCGCCAAGAATATCGCCAAGGCCGCTAGGCCGCTCGAAACCCCGGCTCGCGTCAACATACAGACACCCCCGAACAAACCACCCTCCATTCACCGCCAGAAAACGAGAAAAACCTGCAAGACTATTATTTTCAGTATGCTTATATTTTAGGCTCCATGAGCATTTTCAATGACCAATACTTCACAACAGTATAAATGTTGTATTTTGCAGACAAACGAGAAAATTATCTTACATCCATCGGACGTAGACTACGTTGATATTCGATTTTGATTTTTGTCAACTTCCTTTATGCAATTTGTCTGGACAAAGTTTATTCGAGATGACCAAATGACACATCAATGAGTCATTTGGGGGGAAACGCCTCATGAGTGTCTTCAGCCGTGAGTGGGTTTTCGCTGATCGCGCCCAACGAAATGGCGGCATCGGATGGCGCCAAGCGAACGACCTTTCTGGAGGGCGCTCGTTCGTCCCGGAGGCGGCGCAATGACGCTGTCGCGTCGCCTCTTTCTTGCAGCAGGCAGCGCCAGCGTCGGCGCAGCTTCGATAAGGCCAGCAAAGGCGCGAAGCGAGCCGGTGCTGGACGCTGTCGTTATCGGAGCGGGTTTGAGCGGCTTGGCGGCCGCCAGAACCCTGGAATCCGCAGGGGCCCGCGTCGCAGTTCTGGAAGGCGCCTCCCGAGTCGGCGGCCGCCTGTTCACCCTTGATGACTTGCCCGGTCGGCCGGATGCCGGCGGCATCCAGATCGGCAGCAACTATCATCGCCTGATCGGTTTCGCCCGCGAACTGGGCGTGGAACTGGTCCCTGGCGGAGAGTTCGATCGAGCTGCGCTCTATCACGTGCGGGGCGAAACAGTGACGGCGGAGCATTGGCCGAATTCGCCAGCCAATCTTCTGGAGGGCGCTGAACGCAACCTTCCCCCGATCGCGCTCAGCGGCCTGTACGCCCGGCGCCTTCCCGGCCTGTCCAGTGTGGACTCTTGGCGAGGTGAAGAAGGCAGAAAACTCGATGTCGCCTATGATGCAGCTTTGAGAGCGGCGGGCGCCAGCGAGGAAGCTGTGCGCTTAATCGCAGCCAATCTCGATCGACACGGCATGGGCGCCTACTCAGCTCTGAATGGAGCCCGCTCAGCGACCTTCTATGCGTCAGCAGGCCCCCAGGCCTCGCTCAGCGTGGTCAGCGGCGGCTCTCAGCGCCTGCCCGAGGCCATGGCGGCCGCCATGACGGCTGAACCACGACTGGGCCAGCGCGTGACCGGCATCGAAGAGACTGCTCGCGGCGTCAAAATCCACATCGACGGAGGCGCCCCGCTCATCGCCAGGCAGGCCATCTGCACCATCCCCTTCGCCGCGCTTCGCGAAATCAGCGTGGAAGGCCCCTCGTTTCCGGCGATGCGAGACGTCATCGCCACCCTCCCCTACAGCCAGGCCAGCTTCGCCTATCTGTCGACCAGCGAGCCGTTCTGGAACCACGACGGTCTGCCCCGGATGATCTGGAGCGACAATCCGATGATCGGTCGCGTATTCGTCCTTGGCGATTCCCCCGCCATGCTCAAGGTATGGCTAAGCGGCGCGGACGCTCTTGCGGTGGACCGCATGCCGCCTGCGGACGCCGGGGCGGCCATCATCGCCCGATTGGAAGCTGTTCGCCCTTCGGCGCAAGGCAAGCTGAAGCTGGAACGTCTTTTCAGCTGGAGAAAAGACCCCCTGGCGCGCGGCGTCTATCACCATATCGGCGCCGGTCAGGCCGACATGCTGGCGCGTGCGGTCGTCGCTGAAGGTCAGCGTCTGCATTTCGCCGGTGAGCACATGGCCCGTTCGGCCACCGGCATGGAAGGGGCGCTGGAGTCCGGCGCCCGCGCCGCAGAGACAGTACTCGCCCAACTGTAAACGCCAATGAGTTGGGAGGCTCTTGGCGCTGTCGAAAGAAAACAAAAATACAAAGGAGGAGGAACCCATGAAGTACAAGGCCGCGCTGAGCATATCCGCCGCTGCATTCGCACTTCTTCCTATGACCGCCGCGGCTCAGACGAGCCAGACGGCGGCGCAGGACATCAACACTCAATTCGAAGTCGACGAGGTTGTCGTCACCGCGCGCAAGCAGGCTGAACGACTGTCGGACATTCCACTGGCGATCGCCGCCTTCGATGCGAACCGGATTCAGAATGAAGGCATTCAAGACCTCAACGATGTCGCTCGCCTTACGCCCGGCCTGAATTTCACGTCAGTGATCGGCGAGTTCGTGCCTACGCCCATCGTGCGAGGCGTGGCTCAGACGGATCTGTTCGGTTCCGACCCGAACGTCGCCATATTCATCGACGGCGTCTACACAGGCGCCCGCGAGGCCCTGAACTTCGCTCAGGCGGACATCGAGCGTATTGAAGTCGTCAAGGGACCGCAAAGCGCCCTCTATGGTCGCAACGCCTTCTCGGGCGCCATCAACATCATCTCCAAACGACCGTCTGACAGCTATTCAGGTCGGGCGGAGCTCACATACGGCACGCATGGTCGCCTGGCGGTCGTCGGCTCTGTATCGGCGCCGCTGATCAAAGACGTCCTGGCGGTCAAACTGACCGCGTCTCATAGCGAATACGAGGGCAGCCACCGCAACGTGACCGGCGGCCCCACGCTGGGCGGTTACACCTATCGCACTTTTCAGGGGACCACGCGCTTCACGCCGAACGCCGCAACCGAGATCATCGCCGGCCTCTACTATTCCGATGACAAGATCAGCCCCCCGGCGGTGTCCGGACTTAAGCCGAACTGCGAACCGTCAAGGGGCGTAAATCAGGCCTGGTGCGGCGTGCTGCCGACCCTGGACAAGAACGAGTTGAGTTCGCACCCCGACGCCTATGGTCAAACGCGCGAGACTCTCCGTGCATTCCTGGATGCGCGCGTCGATCTGGGCGATTGGCAACTTGGCTGGATTACGGGATACAACGATGTCGAGCTTAGCGCCCTGACAGATGCGGGCCGCGGCATCCAGCCCGTGTACATGTATCGCACCGCGACCGGCGCGATCCGCACCTTTGAGACCGACATCCTGCGCGAGGAAGGCACGCCTACCTTCCGCGAATTCAGCCAGGAAATTCGTCTGACCTCGCCCCAGCACGCCGCCGTGCGCGGCAGCATCGGCGCCTACTATTTTTCCGGCACGCAGGTCCGTCCGAACTTTGATGGCGTAATCACCGAACCCCTGCCTGCGGACTTTGCCGCCACCTTCCCGGTTCCAGGTCCCTGGGGCACCTTCTTCGACGGCGTCCACTTCGACAAGACCGTCGAGCGTGAGGTCAAAAACCTGTCGGCTTTCGGCTATCTGGAAGGCGATGTCACAGACAAGCTGACGCTGCGAGGCGAGCTGCGGTACGGATACGAACGGCAACACACGACCCGGCCCGCATCGAACATCGGCCAGCCCAGCGCGGCCATAGACAAAACGCTGAGCTTCCGCACCTGGACGCCGCGCGTCAGCCTTCAATACAAGCCCAACCGCGACCTGCTTCTCTACACTTCGGCCGCACGTGGCGCGAAGCCCGGCGGCTTCGACCTGAACGCGCCAACCGAGCAGTACGACCCTGAATACAATTGGACCTATGAGGTCGGCGCCAAGGCCAGCCTGCTGAACGCGCGCGTTGTTCTGGACCTCAACGCCTTCTTCATCGACTGGACGCAGATTCAGATTCCGGTTCTGGATCAGACCCAGGCGCCGCCGATCGCCGTGACCCGCAACCTCGGCGACGCAGAGTCCAAGGGCTTTGAAGCCCAGATCAATCTGCGCCCGACGCAAGAACTCAGCGCCAGCCTGGGCGTCTCCTATACCGACGCCACCTACAGCCACGCCATGAACGCCGGCTACGCCAATTTCCCGTCGTTCGGGCCTGACGGCGATGTCAGCGGTCAACGACTGCAGGCAGCTCCCAAGTGGCAACTCACTGGGTCGCTGGGTTACCGCAGGCCTGTGCTGAATGACTACACGGGCTTTTTCCACATCGACGCATCTTATCGGGCCGAGTCCTTTATGGACGCCACCAATCTGACAGTCATTCCCAGCCGCTCTCTGGTCAACGGCCGGTTCGGCATGGAAAACGAGCGCTTCCGCTTCGAGGCCTTCGTTGAAAACCTCTTTGATGACCGGCGGCCTACCTTCGCCTTCCGCGATGTGTTCCTGAATAACTATGTCGATGGCGCTTCGGTGGTCTTCCCGCCGCGCATCACGGTCTCCCATCCCAGAGGGCGTGAACTCGGCATCCGCACATCCATGCGTTTCTGAGAAATGGCGGCGCAACTTGCGACACCCCGGTTGCGCCGCCTCCTTCTCCAACGAGCCTCGTCACTTTCCTCATTTCAATTTTGGGATCGCCGCAACGCAAGTTTCCACTTGGCTATGCGTCAAAAATGATCGAACGTGTCAGCATAAGGCCTATTGGTATATCAATTAAAATGGCCGAAAATTAAGGGGAGATCGATGCTTCATTACCGGAATAAGTGCTTTCTGATGCTTTCGGCGGCCGCAGGCGTCCTGACGTTCGGCATGCCTGCTGCGGCTCAGGAGTCCGAACCATCCCGTCCGACCCAAAGCGGCGTCACGGCAGTGAGCGACATCCTGGTCACGGCCCGGCGGCGAGAGGAATCTCTGCAAGACACCCCTCTGGCCATCGCGGCGGTCACGTCGGAAGAGCTGAAATCGGCTCGAGTCGAACGTCTGGCGGATCTGGCCAAGATCGCCCCTGGTCTCAGCTTCACTCCCCTGTTCGGCGCCCAGAACCAGCTTCCCATCATTCGCGGCGCGGCCCAGACCTATGGTCAGTTGAACGTGGGCGTGTTCCTGGACGGGGTCTATCTGAGCGGCAAGGCCGGCGTCGATATCGAGATGGCCGACCTGGAACGCATCGAGGTCGTGCGCGGTCCCCAATCGGCCCTCTATGGCCAGAACACCTTCGCCGGCGCCATCAACTACATCAGCGCCCGGCCGTCGGCCGAGCTCAAGGGACATGTCGAAGGAACGGTCGGCGACAACGGACTGCGCAAGCTGACCGCGGGCGTCAGCGGCCCCATCACCGACACCCTGCGGTTCAGCGCCGGCGCCTACGGCCGTGAATTCGACGGCTGGTACGTCAGCGCCATCGATGGCGGCAAGGTGGATTACAGCCAGACCTATGGCGGAATGCTGACCCTGGATTACGCGCCGACGGATCGTTTCTCAGCCATCTTGCGCCTGACGGCCAGCGATGAGGACTCCGGTCAACCTGCATCCGAAGTCCAGCGCACAAACGCCTATCCCGGCGCGGTGGCCGGGGGCCCGGCCGGCACCATCCGCAACCAGTTGTATGAAGGCGAGATCCAGCCGCTGGGCCGGCGCATCAACGTCAATACCAAGCGGACCACTTTCGAGGTCGGCGACTATGGCACCCGCCAGGACACTTTCCGCGCCAGCCTGGATCTGAACTACGATTTCGACGGCGTCTCGCTGAAGTCGATCACCGCCTACGCCAAGCGCAACGCCGAGTTCACCTATGATGGCGACAACACCATCTGCGACCGCGCGGGCGGTTGTACGAACTTCGGCTATCCCTTCGCGCCGGGCAGCCTGATTCCGGTGGGCACGTCCGGCTTCGCCACCTCTTCAGCTGAAGAGACCTATACCGACTTCAGCCAGGAGTTGCGCCTGTCATCCAACGGCGACGGCCCTCTGAGCTGGCTGGTGGGAGCCTATTATTATGACGGCGACAGCAATGTAATCCAGCGCAGTCTGACCGCGGCGACGGCTGGCGCTTTCGGCTTCCCGAACATCGTCAACACCACCAAGAGCTGGTCGGTGTTCGGCTCGGCCTCCTACGCCTTTACCGACAAGCTGACGGCGACGCTGGAGGCGCGCTATCAGAAGGAAGAACAGACCTATCATCAGGCGCCGACCAGGGCCGGGAGCGACGCTGCGTCCCAGTTCCGCACGGACCTGGAAAAAGACTTCGAGTTCACCACGCCGCGCCTGATCTTCGACTACAAGATTCAGCCCGGCAAGATGATCTACGCCAGCGTGGCGCGCGGCGTGAAGACGGGCGGGTTCAACCCGAACCTCAACATCTTCCCGGACCAGCGCACCTTCGAGCCTGAAACCAGCTGGAACTATGAGGTGGGCGGCAAGTTCGACTGGATGGACCGTCGTCTGCGCACCAATGTCGCCGTGTTCCACACCGACTGGTCGGACCAGCAGGCGGCCTGCCAGAACCCGGCGTCCGCCTTCCCTAACGGCACAACCTCGACGCAGCGGACCTACACCTGCAACGTCGCCGAGGCGAAGGTGACGGGGCTGGAGATGGACGGGTCCTTCTACCTGAACGACTATCTCTCGATCGTGGGCAGCTATGCCTGGACCCGCGCGCGCTATGAGAAGTTCGCCGACGCCTCGCTGGACGGAACCCTGGCGGCGCTGGGCCTTCCAGCCTGGGATTTCGACGGGCGCCACCTGCCCTATGTGCCGGATCACAAGATCACCCTGTCGCCGCGCTTTGAAATGGCGGCCTGGGGCGACTATCGCTTCGAAGGGCGGCTGGATGTCCAGCACCAAAGCAAGACCTATGTCCGCGCCGACAACATGCAGTATTTCGGCGCCAAGACGACGGTCGATCTGCGCCTGGCCCTCAGGTCCGATGCTCTGAGCTATCAGTTCTTCATCAACAACCTGCTGGACGACGACACGCCGACGGCGGCCGTACGCTTCTATGATTCCACCAATTTTTCGGTGGCGTCGCCCCTGGTCACCGGCGCCGACCGACGCATGATGGGCGTCAGCCTGGGTTATCAGTTCTAAGACGCTTCAGCCCCGAGGCCGACAGGCCTCGGGGCTGAAGCCCCTGCGCCGCCGACCCCGCCGGCGAACCTCTCTGTTGTTCGGAGTCGACCTTGAAATCCTATCTGAAGACAACCGCCGCCGCCCTGATCGCCGCCTCGACGTGTTTTGGCGCTCAATCCGCTGCTGCGGCCGATCTTGACCTGAGCCAACCGCGCGATGTCCTGGCGGCGATGCGCAAGATCAACTGCTCGACGATCGACGCCAAGCCCCTTGTCTATCACTGGAGCGGGAACGTGTGGTCGCGGGTCGAGGGCGAGCCTGACCGGCTGATCTTCAAGGTCGAGGGGATGAATGTTCGCCATTGCGCCACGGTTCAGGATCCGGTTCGAGGTCAGGGCTTTCGTCTCGTCTCTCGCGAATTGATGCTGTTCCTCGACCCGGTCACCGGCGAAAAGATCGATCGCTGGAAGAACCCGTGGACGGGGGCTGAGGTCGCCGTGGCCCACGTCGCCAACGACCCCGTGAACCAGAGGCCGTTTTTCGAGCGCGACGCTGAAGGCGGCCCCCTAGCCTCCCCATTCCGCATCCAGGGCGAGCGCGTCTTCATGGCGGCGGAAATCCCGCTCTTCTACCCCAACCCCCTGGCGGGCGACTATCAGGACTATGTCGGCAATCAGTATCACGCGATGGAGATTTTCGACTTCGCCGCCGACCGCCGTACCTTGATCAGCAGCCGCACGGACACGGCGAACGCCATCCTTTCGTGGGTGCGTATCGCCCCGTGGATGCCCTTCATGAAGATGGGCAGCCGTCCGGGCCTGATGGTGTTCAACGCCATGTCGCAGCCCGTCGATGGCATTGAGGCCCTGCCGCCCGTGCTTCGCAACGCCATCGCCGCCGACTATCCGGCCTATGCCGCTCCGCCGCCGCTGGATGACGCCCGGCCCAACGCCACAAGCTGGACCGTGGCCCGCGAAGGCATCGACGCAGAGCGCCGCGCCTCGCCGCCCCCTGCCCGCTCGGCCGGTCACTGATCATGAGAAAGCCCTCGAAGAGCGATCTTCGAGGGCTTTGAGCATCATCAGACCGAGAAATCAGCCGACGCGCTTTTCCTTGATGCAGGTGCGCTTGATCAGTTCGTCGTTCTCGAACCAGTGCCAGGTGCGGGCGCGATCATTGCCGTCGGCGGAAAGCTGGATCATCTCGTAGAGATACGCATTCGGCATACCCTTGCGCTCCCAGCGCAGCATGATGGTCTGAGGGTCGGCTTCCCAGCAGTTGCCGATGATCCGTTCGTTGTCCCACCAGATCTTGCCGTCGCGATAAGTCGACGGGAAATGGATTTCCTCCGTTCGCCCGTCATCCCAGGTGTAGGTGTTGATCTGATAATATTCGGTGGCGCTCGGAAACTGGCACTGAAGGCGCGATTTGTGACGATCGATCACGTTATTATCGGTATCAACGTGAATATAGACGCCTTCCCAGACGCCTTCGTGGCGCGCCAGAAGGGGCATTTCCTTGCGGAGGTCGGCCATGGTGTTTCCCTCGGTATCTCATTGACGCTGTCGAACGCTCAGCGAATGATATAAAGATATACCCAATAAGACTTTTACGACAAGCCAGGAAGGTGATCCCTTGTCCCATTCTTTTGCCGACGGCGCCCTGCTGCTGAGCATCGCCGATGACGTGGCGCTGCTGACGCTCAACCGGCCGGACAAGCGCAACGCGCTGACGCAGGCGATGTGGCGCGCCCTGCCCCGCGCGATCGAGACGGTCGCGAATGATCCTGCGGCCAAGGTGCTGGCCGTCACAGGCGCGGGCGGCGCCTTTGCTGCAGGCGCGGACATCGGCGAGTTCGAAGCCGTCTACGCCACACGCGACAGCGCCGCCGCATACGCCGCCGAAATCGCCGAGGCGATGGAGGCGCTGGCTGATCTGTCCAAGCCGACGATCGCCGCCATTTCCGGTCCCTGCGTCGGCGGAGGTCTGGGCCTGGCCCTGTGCTGCGACATCCGCATGGCGTCGGACAAGGCGAAGCTGGGAATCACGCCCGGCAAGCTGGGTCTGATGTACAGCCTGGGCGACACCCGCCGACTGGTTGAGGCCGTTGGACCATCGACCGCGAAGGACATCCTTTACACCGGCCGTATCCTGTCCGCTCAGGAGGCCCTTAGCCTTCGACTGATCGACTCCGTCTGCTCGCCGGAGGATCTGGACGGCGCCGTCGCCGCCAAGGCGCAAGCCATAGCCTCGGCGTCGCAATGGTCCGCGCGGCGCACCAAGGCCGTTGTCCGGCGGATTCTCGATGGTCAGACCCAGGACGACGATACGACCCGCGCCTGGTTTCTGGACTCGCTGGAGGGCGAAGACTTCCGCGAGGGCCGCGACGCCTTCCTGCAGAAGCGGACGCCGACCTTCCCCTATCGGTAAAGCGTCAACCAGCGAAATCCGGCGGCGTCACGACCGGCGCCGCCAGTATGTCCGCCAGGCCGATCGCGTCAGCCTCGCTCCAGGCCATGACCTGAACGGACAGCGGCAGGCCATCCGCCATCCCCGCCGGAAACGCCGCCGCTGGCAGGCCCGCGACATTGGCAAGGGCAGTGAAGTCCGCCTGGCTGACCGGAACCGCCGCATCAAAGGGAAACGCCGGCTGAGGCGCTGTGGGCGACAGCAGGCCCGCATAGTCGGACAGCCGCCCCCTCAGGCGATGAGCCGTCGCCTCCAGCTCACGATAGGCCTTGGCCAGGCGCGGCGCCGACTGACGCGCGCCCCAGGCCAGACCGCCCGCGAACTCCTTTGAAAACCCTTCAGGACGTTCGGCCAGAGCCTGCTCGTGGACGACGTGGCCCTCGACTTCAGAGATCAACAGCCCCAGCCGACGCACGGCGCCGAAGTCATAGTCATCCAGACGGATCGTCTCGATCGCCAGTCCCAGGTCGCGGGCCAGCTGGACACGATCCGCAAAGGCGGAAATCACCTGCGGCTCCACCTCGACCTGGCCCGCGAAATCCAGAACGGCCCAGGGCGCGCCGCTCGGCGCCGCCCCAGCCTGCCCCTGCATCATCGCCTCGAAAACAAGGCGGCAGTCCAGCGCAGAGCGAGCATGGGGACCGACATTGTCCAGCGTCCACGACAGCGCCATGAGCCCCTCGGTCGAGACCCGCCCCCGTCCCGGCTTCAATCCGAAAATTCCGCAGTAGCCAGAGGGAATGCGGACGCTGCCCATAGTGTCTGTGCCCAGCGCCGCCGCACACAGACCCGCCGCCGCCGCCGCGCCCGAACCGCCTGACGAACCCCCGGGCGTGAAATCGAACCGATGCGGATTATGACAACGGCCGAAAGTCGGATTGTCGGTCGTGGCGCCCAGCGCCCCCTCATGCATGTTCAACACGCCCAGGATCACGGCGCCCGCCGCCTTCAGCCGCGCCACGCAGGCGGCGTCATGATCTGCAATCTGATCGCGATAGGCCTCTATGCCGGCGTGCAGCGGCAGGCCGACAGCCGCGATATTGGCCTTGATCGCGATCGGGACGCCGTCGAGGGGCGACAGGGGCCGCCCGGACGCCCAGCGCGCGCCGCTGGCCAGGGCCGCCGCCCGCGCGCCTTGTTCATCAACCGTCAGAAAGGCGTTGAGACGCGGGTTCAGCCGTTCGATCCGGCTGAGATAGACGTCGACCGCCTCCAAGGGCGTGACGGCGCGCTCCTGGAACAGCGCCGTCAGGCCTGCGACGCCCGCCTCGACCACCGGATTGGAAAAGGCCACGGCCGGCGCTCCCTTACTTCTTGAACCGTTCGTCGATCAGGCGGATCGGCTTCTGTCGCACGTCGATCTGGGTCAGGGCGGCGGTGGCGCCGGGCGCGACCAGTTCGATCTCCGGCTCGATGCCGATCTTGCGCTTCAGGATATCGCCAAACGCCTTCGCCGCCGCGGGCGACAGGTCGGTCGCCTCGGCCACGACGATGAAGCTGTCGCGATCCTGAGCGTCGCGGGTCGCGCGGCAGATGAACTCCTTGGCGAAGGCGGGGTGTTCATCCAGCATCGGCCCCACCCCTTGCGGGAAGATGTTGATGCCGCGGATCTTCACCATGTTGTCCGACCGGCCCATGAAGCCCTCGACCCGGCGGTATTCAACGCCGATGGAGGATTTGCCCGGCTTCCACTGCGTCACGTCGTGGGTGTTGAAGCGGATGATCGGATAGAGGTCGTCCTTGAACAGGCAGGTAGTGACCATGTCGCCGACCCCGCCGTCCTCGATCACCTTGCCGGTGTCGATGTCGCAGACCTCCAGATACTGGGCGTCCTCCTGGACATAGAGGCCGTCGCGGTCCGGTCCCTCGGCGGCGATCAGGCCAGTGTCGCCGACGCCGTACCAGTCGAAGCACTGGGCGCCGCCCCAGGCCTCGCCGATGGCCGCCTTGTCTTCACGGCCCATGTGGCCCGAGATCATCCGCACCGGAATGTCGCGTCCGGGTTCCAGCCCCATCTCGCGGGCCACAGTCGCCAGCTTCTTGATGTAGTCGGCGAAGCCCACGATCACCGTGGCGCCGAAGTTCTTCATGATCTCGACCTGCTGCACCGAGCGGGTCTCGACGCCCGTGCCCGCCGACAGGAAGACGGCGCTGGTCCAGTGGGTCACGGCCTCGCGCACATAGTGGCCACCGTTGATCATGCCGTGGCCGTAGACCGAGTGGACGATGTCATCGGGGCGCAGGCCCTGGAAGCGATAGAGGCGCGCCAGAAGGATGTTCTGCACCTCCCGGCTCTTGGGCCCGAACAGCAGGACCTGCGGCTTGCCCGTCGTGCCTGACGTGGTGTGCAGGATAACCGGCGGTCGCTGCTCATAACCCTCGAACCCTGCAAAATCGCCGAACGGCGGCTCCCGGTCCAAGCTGGCCATGATGTCCGACTTGTCGAAGATCGGCAGGCGCGGCAGGTCTTCCAGCGAGCGGATGTCGCCGCGCTCGATGCCCTTGTCGCCCCACAGGCGGCGATAGAAGTTCGTCTGCCAGGCCCGGTCGACGCAGCGCATGAAAAGCCGGTTCTGATGGGCCGTCAATTCGTCACGACTGACCGTCGTCGCATAGCGGGTGAAGGCGTCGCCGATGGGGTGGTCGGCCGTCAGGCCCTCGGGGGTCATGTCCTGCCAGTAGTGGCGATGCAGGTCGGTCATGCGTCTTCTCTCCCCGCAGCCAGGCGGAAAGCTCTGGCGGCGTCCTCTAACAACTCGAAATTGTCGATCAGCGCCGCCAACGGGGCGTGAACATGCGGCAGGCCGCCGAACCTCAGGCAGGCGGCCGCCTTGGCCATGTGCTGGTCACGGCTCAACGGCCAGTCGGGCGCCCCGAACTGGGCCTGAAGCAGCAGGCGCGCCTCCCGCCCGTCAGTGAAGCGGGCGACAGCCTCGGCAGGCGCAAAGGCGGCCGGGTCGGGATTGTCGTTCACGACCACTTCGATCCTGCGCGCCAGATCCAGCACGGCCGGATCGGCCAAGGAATCCTCTGAGAAATCATCCAGCCCGACAGGCCGCCCGCGCATCAGGGTCACAGCCGACAACCAGACGGCGCACAGGCGGGCATAGGCGACGCTCATGCCTTCCATCGCCGGGCGGCCGACCAAATAGTGGATGATCGGCGGCGCGCTGTAGGTCAGACGTTCCAGCGTCGCAGGCGTCAGACCGTGATCGCGCATCAACATCTCGGTCGCGACGATACAGCCCTGAGCCGCGCGGCCAGTGGGATAGGGCTTCCAGCTCACCTCGGCGATGCGGAAGCGGCGCCCCAGATCGGCCAGACCGGCGTCGAGATCGAAACGTCCCTCGAAAAGGGGCAGATAGCCGAACTTGCCGTCGATTGACTGCGCCGGTCCGGGCAACCCCGCGCGCGCCAAGTCCATCGCTGAAACGGCGTTGCGCGCCGCCTGTCCCATCTGCACGGGCAAGGTCGCCTTGCCCTCCACATGGGCCTGCATCGAACCCGAAGCGAACGAAAGAGCGTAGCCGAACGCGTCCAGCGCGACATGGCGCGGAGGCTGGGTCAAGCTGATCAAGGCCGCGACGCAGCCGAAAATTCCCGCCGTCGCCGGGCGGAAAAAGCGCAACGGATCAGACGCGGCGACGCCTAACGCCGCTGAAACATCCACCCCCGCGACCAGAGCCGTCAGCACAGCCTCGCCGGGATAGGGACCGGATCGCTCAACCTCTGCGAAAAGGGTCGCGACAATGGTCGCCAACGGATGCACGACCGCCGGTTCGTGGACGCAGTCGAACTCCTGACTGTGAATCTGAAAGGCGTTGACGAAGGCGGCCTGGGGCGCCGGCAACCGCTCGTCTGCCCGCCCGAGAATGGAACACCGGCCTCCTTCGCCCCAGGCTCGGGCGGCGGCCAGCACGGCGTCAGCAAATGGAGCATTGCGCCCCGCGACCCCGACGCACAGGCTGTCATGCAGGAATGTCTTGGCGGCGGCCTGAGCCGCAGCATCGACATCGTTCCATCGCAGGGTCAGAGCGTGGTCGATCAAACGCTCGCCTGGATTGGTCATCGCGCGCCCTCGCCCATCGCTGCAATCGCCCAAAGGTCTGTCAGGGTCGCGCCGTCGCCCAGGGCTAGGGCCGCCGCGATCAACTCATCGGCTTCCGCTTCAGCCAGGCCGCCCCAGGCGAACAAGGCGTGCGCCTTGGCGATCAGGGCCGGTTCATCCAGCGGCTTCTCGGGATCGCCCAGCGCATCGGGCGCCTCGGCGCTGACGACGACGCCGTCGGCCAGAACAGCCTGCGCGACAGCCCCGAAGCGGGCCGGATAGCGGGAGTCGCACCCTGCGTCCCGAGTCAGTTCGATCTGGGCGCGGAGCGCCGCCACAACGGGATCGGAGATGACGTCCATGGTGAAACGCGTCAGGGCGGCGTCGCCATACAGCCAGGCGACGGCCGCCGCGTGCTGCAACGAGAACTTGGCCTCGCCTGAGGTGCGCGGGGTCGGTCGATCGCAAAAGGTCAGGGCATCGCCATAGGCGCCGATCCGCAAGACCCGCAGGGATCGCCCTGCGGCCTGCTCGCGCAGGGCCAGAACCGCATCTATGGCCGCATGTGCGTGACGACAGGCGGCATGGGGCTTGAAGCTGACCTCATGGATCGCCCACGTCTCAGCGCCGTCCACAATGTCGTCGGGCGAGCCATCCGGGCACAGCCCGTGAAAAAAGCCGTGCGGCCCCTCGAATATCTCCTGCGGTCCGGTGTAGCCATCGCGCGCCAGAAAGGCCGACGCCAGTCCGTTGGCGGCCGCCCGCCCATTGTGCAGGGCCTTGGTGAAGACCGGCTCATGCCGCACCTGCCACAGACCGAAGGCCTGCTGTCCCGCATTGCCGAGAGCCCAGGCCGTCCGCAACGGATCAAGTCCCAGCACAGACGCCGCCCCGGCCGCCGCGCCGAAGCCTCCGCAACTGGCCGTGACATGGAACCGGCTGGCGTGGTGCGGTCCGACGGAGCGACCGACGCGGATCATGGCTTCATAGCCGCGCACTGCGGCGTCCAGAACCGCCGTCCCGTCGTCCACGCCCGCCGCATCCGCGGCCGCCAGAACGGCGGGAAAGATCACTGGCCCCGGATGCAGCAGACCACGCTTGTCCACGTCGTCCATTTCCAGCAGAGCGCCCGCCGGACCATTGGCCAGGGCCGCCGCCTGAGGACCGCAACGCCGCCCCCGGATCACATGGCACGGCCCCTCGCCTTCCAGCATGGCCAGACGACGCGGCTCAGCCGCGCCGGGCTCAGCCGAGCCTGCGATGGCGCAGGCCAGCCAGTCCAGCAGATGCAGCCTGGCTCTGGCGCGATCGGCGGCCATTGGCGGGTGCGCCAGACGTTCGGCCAGACGCAGGGATAAGCTTTCCCTTTGCCCGGACATAATGCCAAAAGATGATTCCGTCGCACGAAGGTCAGACATGAGCCAACCTCGCTACCGCCAACTGGCCGATTCCCTGAAAGCGGACATTGTTGCGGGCCGTTATCCCGTCGGCAGCCAGCTGCCGCCCGAATATGAGCTGTGCGAGCTGCACGACGTATCCCGCCATACCGCCCGCGACGCCCTGCGCCTGTTGCTGGAAGAAGGACTGGTCGAGCGCCGCCGGGGCGTCGGCACCACCGTTCTTCGTACGCGCGGCTCCCCAGCCTTTGTCCAGCCTCTGGGAGGCGTGACGGAGCTTATGCAGTACGCACGCGAAGCCCGCCTGGAAATCCGCAGCGCGGGACTGCGCCGTCTGGACGCCGACGAACAGAAGCGGCTGGACGTGAAGTCCGACGACGCCTGGCTCATCGTTTCCGGGCTGCGGCGCAACGAAGGCAAGCCGGTCGCCCTGTCCCAGATCTACGTCGCCCCCGCCTATGCAGACATCGCCACCCGACTGCGTGATTGGGACGGCGCCCTGCACGAACTGATCGCACAGGATTTCGGCGTCACAGTCCATCGGATCGAACAGGAGATCGTTGCCCTGCCGCTGGACGCCGAACAGGGACGCATCCTGAAGGCCGAGCGCGGCGGGGCCGCCCTGCAGACCCTTCGTCGCTACTATGACCGCGACGACGCCCTGATGCTGGCGTCGGATACGACCCACCCCGGCGCCCGCTTCGTCTACGCCATGAGCTACAGACGCGACGCCTGATCCACTAAGGCCGACACCGCCCTTCATCGCCAGAAAACCGCATCAGGCTTCGCAGGCTCGCCAGGCAGGCGCGCGTCGATGCGTGCCGGCTCATTCTGGAATCGCAGCGGCGTACCCACCACCTCATCGCCCTCAGCATCCACGCCGAACATGCCGCGCTGGGCTGTCGCGGGATCAGCGAAGGCTTCTTTCAGGGTACGAACCGGCGCGAAGCAGACGTCGCGCCCCTTGAACCAGTTCTCCCAATCCGCCCGCGTCCGGGCGATGAAGGTCTTGCGCAGAAAGGCCCGCAAGGGCTCCTGTTCCGGGCCGGGCGGCAGGGCCGCGACCGCGATCAGATCAGGCCGGTCCAGCGCCGTCAGCAGGTTCGTGGCGAACTTCAGCTCTGAGCCGCCCAGAACGATCCACTGACCATCGGCGCATTCATAGAGGTTGTAGAAGGCTGCGCCGCCCCAGGACCGCTCGTCCTTGGGATTGTGCGCCTGACCCGTCGCGAAAATGCGGCCCGTGACGTTGGGCGTCCAGGCCAGGGTGCTGTCGTACATGGAGACGTCGAGATAGTCCCCCTGCCCGGTCGTGCTCCGCCGCAGCAGGGCCATCAGCACGCCCGACAGGGCGGCCAGCGAAGAGAAGGCGTCGGCCACCGGCATATGCGGCATGGCGGGCTTGCCGTCCTGTCCTTCGTTGAGCGAGATGACGCCGGCCAGGGCCTGCACCGCGACATCATGCGCAGGCAGATCGCGATAGGCGCCATCCTGACCAAAGGCGCTGATGGCGCAATAGACGACGCCGGGATTATAGACGCGCACGGCGTCGTAGCCGACGCCCAGCCGATCAGCCACGCCGGGACGGAAAGCTTCGACGATCACATCCGCCTCGGCCGCCAAGGCGTGGAAGGCGGCCAGGCCTTCGGGCGTCTTCAGGTTAAGGCCGACGCTGCGCTTGCCGCGATGGGTATTGCGGAACCAGACCGAGGCGCCGTTCTTGACGTAGCCGATGTGGCGCGTCGGCTCGCCCTCGCCCGGCGGTTCTATCTTGATCACGTCGGCGCCGTGGTCC
This sequence comes from Brevundimonas sp. S1H14, assembly GCF_047716865.1. Lineage (NCBI taxonomy): Bacteria > Pseudomonadati > Pseudomonadota > Alphaproteobacteria > Caulobacterales > Caulobacteraceae > Brevundimonas > Brevundimonas sp. S1H14. The sequence goes on from NZ_CP136679.1 coordinate 1,982,825, forward strand.
GCCATCATCAGCGTCAACATCGGTCCCGGCAGGAACAGGGACAGGTCCAGAACCTTGACGCCTTCCAGCTTCATCAGGCCGCGCCTTCATCCAGCAGTTCGGCGTTGTGCTCGCCCATCAACGGGGCGCGGACGCCCGACGCTCGCCTACCGTCGATCTTGATCGGACAGGCCAGCAGGTGCAGCCCCTCCGGCCGTTCCGGATGGTCGACCACATCGCGCATACCGACCTCGGCGACGTAAGGGTTGTCCAGCGCCTCCTTCAGCCCGCGCACGGGTGCGAAGGGGACCTGGCCGCCCAGAAGGGTCAGCCAGTCGTCGGTCGGCTTGGTCTGCATCACCGCGTCCAGCGCCTCAGTCAGGGCCTCGATGTTCGCCCGGCGGGTCGGGATGTCGGCGAAACGCGGGTCGGCTTTCAGGTCCGGACGCTCGACCACGGCGCAGAAGGCATCCCAGAATTTGGGCGTCTGGCACATCAGCATGGCCCAGCCGTCGGCCGTCCGAACCAGTTGCGACGGAGCGATGGAAGGATGAGCCGCGCGCGGCATCCGCTCGATCTCATAACCCTCGTTCATGGCCCAGGTCGCTGGATAGGAGGTCTGGTGCAGGGCCACGTCGAACAGGGACACGTCCACGTCGCAGCCCACGCCCGTCCGGCGCGCGCCCAGGATCGCCGAGACGACCCCCAGCGCAAAAACCGACCCGGTCATGAAATCGACCATCGACAGGCCGAACCGGATGGGAGGACCGTCCGGCTCGCCCGTCAGGCTCATGAACCCCGCCTCGGCCTGCATCAGATAGTCGTAGCCGGGCCAGGTCTTGCGCGAGTTGTCGCGACCGTAGGCCGACAGGTGGCCGCAGACGATCGACGGCTTGATCGCCTTCAGATCGTCATGGGTGATCTTCAGCTTGGCGGGCTGATCGCCGCGCAGGTTGTTGACCACGGCGTCGGCGGCGCCGACCAGGCGATCGAAGGCGGCCCGGCCCTCGGGCGTCTTCAGCTCGATCGTCACCGACTTCTTGCCGCGCGAAAAGGTCTGGAAGAAGTGGCTGTCGTTCTCGCCCAGGAAGAAGGGACCCGTGGCGCGACTGACGTCGCCGCCCATCGACACCGCCTCGATCTTGATGACCTCGGCGCCCAACTCGCTCAGGAGCTGGGTGCCGTAGGGGCCTGCGCCGTATTGTTCGACGGCGACGACGCGGACGCCTTCCAGAGGACGATTCATCAGACCTTGTTCCTGGCGATCAGTTGCTTGGCGATGATGATGCGCTGGATCTCGTTCGAGCCTTCGCCGATGCACATCAAGGGGGCGTCGCGATACAGGCGCTCGACCATGAACTCCTTGGAATAGCCGTAGGCGCCGTGGATGCGCATGGCCTCGGTGGCGACTTCCAGCGCCGTCTCGGAGGCGAAGAATTTGGCCATGCCGGCCTCCATGTCCACGCGCTCGCCACGGTCGTAGAGACGCGCCGCATCCTCGACCAGAAGCTCGGACGCGCGGACCTTGGTCGCCATCTCGCCCAGCTTGGTCTGGATGGCCTGGTGCTCGCAGATGGGCTTGCCCATCGTCTTGCGCTCCTGAGAATAGCGCACCGCCTCCTTCAGGGCGCGTCGGGCCACGCCGACGCCGCGCGCGGCGACGTTGATGCGGCCGATCTCCAGTCCGCCGGTGGCCATGAAGAAGCCCTGCCCCTCCTCGCCGCCGATCAGGCACAGTTCGGCGTCGCACTCATAGCCGTCAAAGGCGATCTCGCCGGTGTCGACGCCCTTGTAGCCCAGCTTGGGCAGTTTGCGGCCCGCCTGCACGCCCGGCAGAGGTGCGCGGGTTTCCGGGTCGATCTTGGGCGTGATCAACATGCTCATCCCCTTGTAGCGGGGGTTGGCGTCGGGATCGGTCTTCACCAGCAGGGCCAGACAGTGGCCGTTGACGACGTTGGTGATCCAGGTCTTGGCGCCGTTTACGACGTATCTGTCGCCCACGCGGCGGGCCGTGGTGCGGATGCCCTGAAGGTCGGTGCCCGCGTCCGGCTCGGTCAGGCCGAGGCAGCCGCGCAGTTCGCCCGCCGCGAACCTGGGCAGCCAATAATCCTTCTGCTTCCGGGTGCCGAACTTCTGCACGACGATGGCCATCATCAGGTGGGAGTTGAACACGCCCGTCAGGCTCATCCACTCTTCGCTGATCCGCGCCACAATGCGCGAATAGGTCGTCGCCGACAGGCCCAGCCCGCCGTACTCCGGATCGATCAGAGCGCCGAACAGGCCCAAGTCGATCATGTCCTGAACCAGTTCCGCCGGATACTCGTCGTCATGCTCCAGCTGCATGGCGACGGGGGCGACCTTCTGCTCCAGCCACTTGTCGATGGCGTCCAGGATGGCGCGTTCGTCGGCCTCGGTGATGTGGGATTCGCTCATCAGTAGTGGCCCACCTTGTCCTCGACGGCGTTGCCGCGCGCAGGAATCAGCAGGTTGCGCTTGAAGGTGCACACGACCTCGCCCCGCTGGTTCCTGCCGATGGTGTTGATGGTGACGATGCCCTGGCCAGGACGCGACTTGCTCTCGCGTTTCTCCAGCACCTCGCTCTCGCCGTAGATGGTGTCGCCGGCGAAGACGGGGGCGGTGAATTTGACCTCGTCCATGCCCAGGTTGGCGATGGCCTTCTGGCTGGTGTCGGTCACGCTCATGCCGATCAGCAGGGCCAGGGTATAGGGACTGACCACCAGGTTCTTCTTGAACTCCGAAGCGGCCGCGAACTCGGCGTCGAAATGCATCGGATGAGTGTTGAGCGTCAGCAGAGTGAACAGGTGATTGTCGTATTCCGTCACCGTTTTTCCGGGGCGGTGCTCATAGACGTCGCCGACGACGAAATCCTCGAAATAGCGGCCGAAGGTCTCGCGATAGCGTTGCGGGCCGACCTGTTTGACGTTCTGGACCATGATTGGACTCTCAGCTTCTTTTTGCGGTGTCGAGGACGCGCTCGGCGGCCCTCAGAATGGGAAGATCGATCAGCTTGCCGTTCAGCAGGGCCGGGCCGCCCTCGGCCGCCTTAAAAATCTCGATGACCTTGTTGGCGTGGTCGACCTGGGCCGGCGTGGGAGTCAGAGCCTCGTGCACGCCCTTGACCTGATCAGGATGGATGCAGGCGCGGCCGGTAAAGCCCATAGCCCGCACCCGGCGGGTGGCGGCGATCAGGCCGTCCGGATCGCGGACATCGAGGAAGGGCACGTCCAGAAGCTGCACCCCCGCCCGCGCGCAGGCTGCGACCAGCCGTCCGCGCGCATAGGCCAGAGCATCCCACTCCATGTCCGAACCGATATCGACCGAATAGTCGGCGCCGCCGAACAGCACCCCCTGAAGTCCCGGCGCGGCGGCGATGTCCCAGGCGTTCTTCAGGCCCTCGGCCGACTCGATCACGACCCAGAGCGGGGCCTGATCCGGCCCCAACTTCTGCGACAGCAAGGCGACCTGATCGGCGCTTTCAGCCTTCGGCAGCATGATCAGCGTCAGGCCTGAAACGCCCTTCAAGGCCTCGACGTCCGCCTCGAACCAGGGCGTCCCCACGCCGTTGATGCGCACCGCCGCCGGGCGCGTAGCGACGAAGGCCGCCGTCGCCGCCCTCGCCTCATCCTTGGACTGTGGCGGGGTGCCGTCTTCCAGGTCGATACAGGTTACGTCGGCGCCTGCCGCCAGCGCCTTTTCAAACCGCTCGGGTCTGGCGCCGGGAACGAAGAGAAGAGAACGGTGGATCATGGAACTCACACTTAATTGTCCGGACAACCTAGGAGGCAGAATTTGTCCGGTCAAACAGTTTCAAACGGCTTCAGACTGAAGGCGGCGGAACAGCGGCGGCGAAGGCGGCGGCGATCTCTTCGCGCGAGGCGATCCAGACATCCGACCGGGTCTTCACATGATCCAGAAAAGCCTTGAAGGCGCCGATGCGACCGGGGCGGCCGATGATCCGCAGATGCAGACCCAGGCTCATGTAGCGAGCCCCCAACTCATTCGCTTCGTCGTACAACTGGTCGAAAGTATCGATGGCGTAGGCCGTCCAGTTCTGGGGCGTCAGCGACGGCGCCAGCCAGAACTTCATGTCGTTGGAATCGATGGCGTAAGGCAGCACAACCATCGGCGACTTCGACCCGTCCGCCATCTCGACCAGATCCCAATAGGGGAAGTCGTCGGAGTAGTCGTCCATATGATAGGCGAACCCCTCCTCCACCAGCAGGCGCCGTGTGATGTCGGTATGGAGATAGCGCGACAGCCAGCCTGACGGACGCTTGCCGGTCGTCTGCACCAGCGAGTCGCGGCCCTTGCGGATATAGTCGCGCTCGGCCTCTTCCTTCATCCAGTACTGGTGCGCCCAACGCCAGCCGTGGCAGCAGACCTCGTCGCCGCGCGCGACAATAGCCTCGGCCAGCCAGGGCGCGCGTTCCAGCGCCAGGGCCGCTGCAGTCCAGGTCGCCTTGACCCCCGCACGGTCCAGTTCACGCAGCACGCGCGGCGCCCCGGCGCGGATGCCGTACTGATAGTTGCTCTCATTGCCGTGGACGCGCATCGCCCGCTTGGGCGAGGCTGACAGTTCATCGACGGGCTCCGGGCCACGGTCGCCGTCAAGAATATTCTGCTCGGCGCCTTCCTCGACATTGACGACGATGGATAGGGCCAGCTTGGCGCCGTTCGGCCAGGTGAAGCCTTCCGGCGCGAGGGCGGGCGTGGCGGGCGGGCGGTTCATTAATGCGGCTCCTCTCCGCCCGAGACGTTGAGGCTCTCGGCGGTGATGTAGGCGGCCTCCTCAGAGCAGAGGAAGGCGACGGCGTTGGCGGTGTCCTGGGTCAGACCGGGGCGCTGCATCGGGATGCGCGCGGCCATCTTCTGCAGATAGTCCTCGACCGAATCCGCCCCGGTAACCTTGGCGAAATACTCGTTCTGCCACGCGCCCAGTCCCGTCGTGACGTGGTTCGGGCAGACGTTGTTGACGGTGATCCCCAGCGGGCCCAGTTCGATGGCGGCCGAGCGCACAAGGCCGACAAGGCCATGCTTTGACGCTGTATAGGCCTGAGCATGAGGAAAGCCGGACTTGGCGGCCTGACTGGCGATGTTGACGATGCGGCCGCCTTTTTTCTGCGCCGCCATTACTCGGGCGGCCGCCTGAAGGCCGAAGAAGGCGCCGGTCAGATTGACGCCGATGACGGCGTTCCAGTCCTCAGGCGCCACCTCAAGCAAGGGCTTCATGATGTAGCCGATGCCGGCGTTATTGACCCAGATATCCAGGCCTCCGTGCGCCGAGATCGCATGGTCGGCCAGGGCCTGAACTTGAACCGGATCACGCACGTCGCAGGCGAAGGTCGAAGCCGCCCCGCCCAACGCGCGCAGATCGCCGGCGATGGCCTCCATCTCCTCGGTAGCCCCGATCATGGCGCCGGGCGTCGCGGCGTCGCGCGAGGCGCCGATATCGGAAATCACCACCGCCGCCCCCTCTGACGCCAGGCGGACGGCGATGGCCTCACCCAGACCGTGACGGCGGCCCGATCCGGTGACGACCGCAACCTTGCCGGTAAAGCGGCCCATCAGAGCCGCTCGGTCAGAACAAAGACGACATCGGCCATGCCCTGGAAGTCGCCGGCGATCTTCTGCATCAGCGGCGTGGCCACGTCCTGGCCGAACGCCTCCATGTCCGCCACGTCGATGATCTCGAAATAGGCATAGGGCGGCGGCGCATCCGAACCGAGAACGGCGGTAGAGCGAAACACCTCGAATCGCTCGATGGACGGAAGGCCCGTCACGGTCGGAATGTCCGTCGATCGCGCCCAGGCTTCATAGTCGGCGACCGACACCCCAGGCTTCAGATTGAAATAGGCGATGATCCGGGTGCCGGCCATCTGCGTCCTCCCCTATCAGGCGGCAGCCTTGCGCCGCCGCGTCAGATAAAGATATAAACATAGACCATTTGCTTGGGAAAGCCCGGAAGCGAGGTTTGCATGACCGCCTCCCCCTCCATCGCCAACGCCGGTCCGGCCCAGACCTATGACGGGCCGCCGGACTATCAGGCCGTCGGACGCCACGCCGTCTTTCCGGAAACGGACCACGACGAGGTCGCGCGGCTGAACTTTCTGGCGCAGATGAATCGGCACCTGTCGACCCGCGTGATGCCGTTCGTGAAGACGGCGTGGGAGCAGCGTGTAGAGCCGAATCTGGTCAAGACATCCGGACAACCGAAGTCGCGCCACGATGTCCGAAAGGCGCTGACCGCCGATCCCATGTTCCAGACCTGGTCCGCCCTTCGTCGCCTGACGATGGAGCAGCGTCAGCAGGCTGGTCGCTGGACTGCCGTGCGTCAGGCCGAAAGCCTGGCCGCCAGGGTCCGTGACCTGACCGAAGGCGATCCTCGGCTGCAACTGGACCCCGACCTGCCGATCCCGCGCTATGTTTCAGCGGTCGATCACCACTGCATGCCCGGCAGCTATCATTCGGAACTGTTCGAGGGCGATGTCAGCGTCGCCGCCAGCTATGATCACGGGATCTTCGCCACCACCGGCGGCATGCTGGGCCGCTATCTGGACGGCGGCGGTCAGGCCGTGGCCGCCTGGATGAAGAAGACCCATCCCGATTTCCAGCCGCGCCGCATCCTCGATATCGGCTGCACCCTGGGGCACAACATCGTGCCGATCGCCCAGGCCTTCCCCCAGGCGGAAGTGATCGCCATCGACGTGGGCGCCCCCATGCTGCGCTATGGGCTGGCGCGGGCCAAGTCGCTGGGCGTCGAGAACATCACCTTCGTTCAGGCTGACGGCTCGGATCTGTCGCGTTGGGGGGACGGCCATTTCGACTGGGTGCAGACAACCATGTTCCTGCACGAACTGTCCTACGCCTCGATGAAGGCGATCTTCGCCGAGAGCCATCGCGTCCTAGCGCCCGGCGGCTTCGTCCTGCACGTCGAACAGCCGCAGTACACGCCGGATATGTCGCTGTTCGAACAGGCGATGCGCGACTGGGACTGCTTCTACAACAACGAGCCCTTCTGGAGCACGCTGCACGAGATCGATCTGGACGGCTGGCTGGTCGAGGCGGGCTTTGCGCGCGATCGCCTGCTGCATGTCGGCGTGACCGCCGTGGTCGACCGTGAGTTGTTCCCCGACGCCGCAGACGACGACAGCGAAGATTTCGGCCGCAAGGCCGCCTGGCACGTCATCGGAGCCCGCAAATGAGCCTGCCTCTCGCCCTCGACGTCGCCTCGGCCAAGCCGGCAGGCAAACGCCCCTATTTCATGGAGCAGGAGGTCGAGCGAGTTCTGGGCATCGCCATGGCGGCGGTGCAGGAACTGGCCGTCGCCCGCCAGCGCATGGACACCCTGGAGCGGATACTGGAAGCCAAGGGCGTGATGACGCGCGACGAAATCAACGCCTTCCGTCCGGACGCCGATCAGGCCGCCGAACGAGGCCTGTGGATGCAGGAATACCTGGTGCGCGTCCTGCGCAACGTCCAACAGGAAGGCGAGGCCATCAAGGCCGACGCCAGGGGCGACATCCGATCCGAGGAAGTGGCCGCAGAGCTTTCGGAAGACGCCTGATGCAGATGCTACGCGCGGCGACCCTGACGACGCCCGACCCTCAGGGCGCCGCCCGCCGCTATGGCGAATGGCTGGGTTATGAAACGGTAGAGACCAGCTTCATCGAGGCTCCTCTGGCCGCCAGTTGGGGCGCGCCCGCCGTCGAAGGAAAACCTCAGGTCGTTTGCAGGCCGGAATCGGGCGCGCCGCTTTTCCTGCGTTTCGTCGAAGGAGAGGCGCCGCAGTCCTACCGCCCCTTGCGTTCCTTCGGCTGGGCGGCGACCGAGATCTGCGTCTCAGACGTTCTTGCCGTGCATGACCGGATGCAGCAGCCGGGCTGTCCGTTCGAAGTGGTCGGGCCGCCGCGCCGTCTGGACGGCATGCCCATGATCCACGCCATGCAGGTGCGCGGCCCGGATGGCGAGATCGTCTATCTGACGCAGATCGAGGACGACCCGCCGGGGATGCGCCTGCCGCGTGCGCGCAGCCTGATCGACCGGATCTTCATCATGGTCCTGGCCTGCTCGGACCTGGAAGCCTCCAAGAGCTGGATCGAAGCCGTCCTTGGCGCGAAGACGACGCCCACGATGACGATCACCTACACCATGCTGGCCAAGGCTTTTGACTTGCCGGTCGAGCGCAAGCACCCGATCGCTATGGCCCTGCATGACAGCGACGGCTTCCTGGAGTTGGATCAATACCCGGAAGCCGCCGTTCAGCGACCGCGTGGCCAGGGCAAGCTGTTTCCCGGCGTGGCCATGACCACCTTCGTCCATCCCGACCTGAAGGCCGTGGGTGCGCCGTGGTTTTGCGCCCCGAGCGTGCGTGAAGGCGCGATCTACGAAGGCAAGGCTGTCGGGACCGTGGTCGGCCCCGACGAAACCCTGATCGAGTTGGTTCAGGCCTGATCGAACCGGCGATAACGCCCCATCAGCAGCAGCAGCAGCACCGCCGAGATCAGCAGCAGCACCGCCGAGACGTGTAGAGGCCCCGCATAGGAACCGCTCTTGTCGAAGCCTGCGCCGAACACCACCGGCCCGAACCCGGCGCCCAGGGCGAAGAAGCCATAGAGGGCGCCATAGATGCCGCCATAGCCCTTCATTCCGAAATAGCGCGCGACCAGGAAGGCCATCAGGTCGTATTCCAGACCCGCCGCAAAACCGATGACGAAGATCGACAGCGCCGTCACCGTCACATCCGTTCCGCCCGCCGCCAGGTGCCAATAGGCCAGGGCGGGAATAGCCAGGAAGATAAAGGCCACGCCCGGCGCCCAGAAGCGGTCGATCAGCCAGCCGCCCAGGATACGCCCGATGATCACCGACAGGCCGATCAGCGAGGCCAGCCAGACGATGTCCGAGGCGCCGAAACCGGCCTGCCCCAGGATTTTCTCCATGTTCGGGATCGAGCCGCCGACGGCGAAGCTGACCAGCAGGAAGGCTGCGCCCAGCAGCCAGAAGCGCCATTCACGCAGGGTCTGGCCGAACGTCAGCCCCGGCGTGCTCTCGGACAAGGCCGCCTGACGAGCGCGCCGCTCGGCGACGCTTTCACCGGCGGCGGCGCCCTTGTCCTTGAACCAGAAATAACCGATCGGCAGCGCCAGGATCAGAGGCAGCGCGCCGATCGCCACATAGGCGCCGCGCCAACCGAACTCAGCCACCAGCCAGGCCGTCAGCGGCTTGACCAGGAAGCCGAACAGGCCGGTTCCCAACAACGCCACGCCCAGGGCCAGGCCCTTGCGCGCCTCGAACCAGTTATTGACGGCCCGCGTCCAGGTGATGGGCAGCGTCCCCGCCCCCGCCACGGCCATGACGGCCCAGGTGGCGTAGTAGAGGACCAGCGAGCCGTTCGACAGGGCGAAACCCATGAAGCTGAAGCCGAACAGCACGACCGAGATCAGCGCCACCAGTCGAACGCCGAACCGGTCCGCCAGCATCCCGACCACAGGCGCCGCCAGCAATACCGTCAAGGTCATGACCGTCAGCCCGGCCATGATCTGTCCGAAGCCCCAGCCAAAGGCCTGGGCCAGGTGGGGCGCCAGCGCGCCGGTCGTATAAAGGGGGACGGGCGACAGCCCCAATCCGATCCCCAGCATGGCGGCGACCACTACTGGCCACCCCTGGCGGAATTCGCCGTATCCGCTCGCCTTCTCGTTCATTTCGCCTCTTCCCTGTTTTTCTTTCGGCTTCTGCTTTGTCCGACGGGCGCTTCTAGACGGCGCCCTTGTCGACAAGTTTCTGGATCACCTTGCGTTGACGCTCGGCGTAGAATGGAGGCGTCGGCGTGATCGGCGCGCCTCCATCGTCCAGCAGGCTGTTGCGCGGCTGAATGTCGAAGCCTTCATAGGCCTCTCGCCATAATTCCATCGGCTGACGCGACAGGATGTTCGCCATGCCGGGACGACGACGGTAACGGCGCAGCCCTGCGATATCGATTTCGGCGTAGCCCGTCATGCTCTCGCCATAGCCCGCCTCGGCCAGCACCAGACCACGATAGTCGATGACCTTGGAACTGCCGTCGGTCGAGGCGCGCGGGATGGAAATGCCGTCGATGCCGGCGCTGTTGGCCGACACCACATAGGCCAGATTCTCGATCGCCCGCGCCTGTTTGGCGATGTTCTTGGGGCTGGGTATCGGCGAAGCCGCCTCGCTGGTCGGATGAATGATCACCTCGGCCCCGCGAAGAGCCAGGGCGCGCGCGATTTCGGGATACAGGATCTCTTCCGACGAAATGGCCGCCAGCCGCCCGATCTCGGTATCGGCGACCGGGAAGAGGGCGTCCTTGCCGTAGACCTCCACATAGCGGTCGTAGACGTCATAGGGGCTGGGCGCGAACATCGACACCAGACGCCGGTTGCGCAGCACCGTCTCGCCCGAGGGCGCGACGACGAACGAGGTCTGGAAATAGAGGCCGGGGAAATGCGGATCGCGCTCATAGGCGTTGCCGCCGATGAAGACGTCGGCCTCAGCCGCGATCCGGCCCAGGGCCTGATACTCCGAGCCGTCGATTTCCAGCGCCGCCTTTTCCGCCCAGAGCGCCGCCGGCTCGCCCATCGGGAAACCCGTCAGAAAATATTCCGGCAGAACCACCAGCCGCACATCGGCGCCGATAAACCGTTTGGAGCCCAGAATCTGCATCCGGATGCGCTCCAGAGAGCGGACCATGCGTTCGCGCGCTGTCTCGATCGTCTGATCCGCGTTCACGGCGTCGCAGACCGTCTGCAGGGCCAGGGCGATGTAGGGTTCGGGAATTGACATAGAAGTTTCAGACCAATCTGTCATATTGATATAATTAAGGGCGCGTCATGCGACGCCATGATCCTTTCAACCGCAAGAAAGCTTCACGATGACCGGCGACGCCTGGCCCTTCCCCTCTACGCCCCAGTTGGATGAGAGCCTGCCGACGCCGCTTTATCACCAGATCTATCTGGTGCTGCGCGAGCAGATCCGGTCGGGCGCCATTCCCGCCAACGCCCTGCTGCCTGGCGAGCAGCACATGGCCAAGATTTTCAACGTGTCTCGGATCACGGTGAAGCGCGCCCTGAACGAACTGGCCGCCGATGGCCTGCTGAACCGCCATCGCGGCCGGGGCACCATCGTCACCAACGCTGCAGCCGTGCCGGTGGTGAAGGGCTCGTTCGACAATCTGCTGGAAAGCCTGCGGATCATGGGACTGGAGACGGAGATCGAGGTGCTGGACGTCACCGACATGCCCGCCGACGCCCTGACGGCGGATGCCCTGGAGGTGCCTGTCGGGACGCGACTGCAGCGCGCCGTGCGGCGTCGCAAGCTGCAGGGAGAGCCTTTCTCGCACCTGGTGACGCACATTCCCGGCGAGATCGCCGACCGTTTCTCGGTCAGGGACATGGCCACGACCTCTCTGCTGGTTCTGCTGGAACGCAGCGGGGCGGCGGTGTTTGATGCGGAGCAGTCGATTACGGCGGTTGCTGCTGAGCCACAGGTGGCTTCCGCTCTGGGCGTGGCTCTGGGCGCGCCGCTGCTGAAGGTCGAGCGTGTCATGCGCGACGTGAACGGACGGCCGGTGCAGCTCATCCACTCCCACTATCGCTCTGACCGCTTTCAATATCACGTCAAGACCCACCGCAGAAAACCCCCCGCCGCCAATGAGGGCGGGAAAGCCGATAACTGACCCTTGCAATCCTGACACAGTTCAAATGATATAGGAATATGTCATTTGAAGGCGCAGCCATGAGCCGTATTCCCGAGGCCCAGAAGCCTTTTCCGCACCCAGCGACCGTCCTTGCCATCCGCAACCCAAGGACCGGCCATCGCGACGAAGTCATCCGTCAGGCTTCGTCCGAAGACGTACGAAAGATCGCTGAACGGCTGAGAGAAGGTCAGATTTCATGGGCGAAACTGGACTTTCCGGCCCGCCTTGAAACGCTCTCCCGTTTCGCCGAGGAACTGGCGCTGCGCCGCCCCGCCCTGACTCAGGCGCTTGAGGCTGACACTGGCCGACGTCGGATCGCGGGAATAGAGGCCGGCGTCATCGACGGCATGCTGGCGGGTGTACGCCACGCCGCTCAATCATTCGGACAAATGGAATGGCGACACGGCCTCGCCGCGCCGCATATCCGGCATACCAGCCAGTGGACGCCTTACGGCCTCGTCGGCGTCATCAGTCCCTGGAACTTCCCGTTCCTGCTGTCGATGATCGACGCCCTGCCCGCGCTCGCCGCGGGATGCGCCGTTTTGGTCAAGCCTTCTGAAGTAACGCCGCGCTTCGTCGGCCCGGTGATGGAAGCCGTCGCCGCGACGCCCGGCCTTGGCGAGGTGTTCGGCTTTGTTCTGGGCGGCGGCGAAACCGGTCAGGCCCTGGCGGCTCAGGTCGACTGCGTCTGCTTCACCGGTTCGGTGTCCACCGGCCGAAAGGTGGCCGTCCAGGCCGCTCAGCGCTTGATCCCAGCCTTTCTGGAGCTCGGCGGAAAAGATCCGATGATCGTCCTGGAGGGCTCAGATCTGGACGCCGCGACCGACGCGGCCCTGCGCGGCTGCGTCCTGTCCACCGGCCAGGCCTGCCAGTCCATCGAGCGCCTCTATGTGGCGCGAACCATCTACGACGGTTTTCTGGAGCACCTGGTCGCCAAAGCCGCCGCAGTACGGCTGAACCATCCGGACATCACGAGCGGCGACATCGGCCCGCTCATCTTCGAAAAGCAGGGCGCCGTGCTCCAGGCGCAAATCGACGACGCCAAGGCCAAGGGCGCCCGCGTCCTGACCGGCGGAACTGTCGAGACTCTCGGAGGCGGCCTATGGCTGCGTCCGACCGTCATCGCCGACGTCGATCACACAATGGACGTGATGCTTGAAGAAACGTTCGGGCCCCTTTTGCCTGTTATGGCGTTCGACGACGAGGACGACGCCGTGCACCTGGCAAACGACAGCGATTACGGCCTTTCCGGCGCCGTCTTCGCTCCTGATCTGGATAAGGCCGAAGAGATCGGGCGGCGCCTAGAAGTCGGCGCGATCAGCCTGAACGACGCCGCCCTGACCGCCCTTTTCCACGAAGCAGGCAAACAGAGCTTCAAAGCTTCCGGCCTCGGCCCGTCGCGCATGGGCGCCGACGGCCTCGGACGATTTCTGAGACGCAAGGCCCTGATCGCCAACACGGCCCGCCCGGCGCCGCTGGCGGCCTTTCGTGAGGAGCCGGACCGCTAGGATCTATGCTCTTGGGCAAGTCAGCGGCGGCATTGTCCGTCAGAGCAGCGCCGTCTAGCGGCCTGTCGACGGCTCGACCTTGGTGTCTACGGGCTGATCGAGGTCGATGCCCGCCAGATCATAGCCGCGACGGAAATCCATGATGTGACGCTCCATCCAGTCGCGCGCAGCGACGGCGTCGCGCTGGCGTAGCGCGCGCAGGATTTCCCGATGCGCCTCTAAGACGCGCGCGGGCGACAGGTCCGCCGTCCGAGGGTGGCGAAACAGTTTTTCCAGCGACGGATAGAACAACAGCGACACCGGCTCGCGCGACATCAGCAGCACCCGATTGCAGGCGGCCTCAGCGATCAGGGCGTGAAACTCAACGTCAAGGGCGATGATGGAGCGGCCCTCGGAAAGCGCAGTGTCCATAGCGGCGACATTGGCTTCCAGCCTTTCGATGACCGCCGCGTCGATCAAAGGCGCCGCCATTTCGACCGCCCAGACCTCCAGCCTCAACGCCACCTCCCACAACTCGCGGAAGGTCACGCCCTGCATCAGCAAGGCGCGCGAACCGCGCGGCGCCAGGTCTTCATGATGAGGCAAAACGGCGTGCAGGCGCCGTCCCGCTTCTCGCCGAACAAGGCCGCTCTGTTCCAGGGCGCGCATCCCTTCGCGAACCGTATGCCGCGTTACGCCGAACTGTCCAGCCAGTTCCGTTTCCGTCGGCAGGGGCGAGCCCATGGGAATCCGGCCGCTGAGAATTTCCTCCTCCAACGCCCGGTGAACCGCCTCATACGCCTTTGGGATCGTCAGGCGCTTCAGGTGATTTGCCATCTAGACTCTCTTTGTCCAACAATCCAACAATAGTTATCAGGCATCGACTGGTCCGCCAATGCGGGAGGATTGTTCGTGCCGGACCGCCATGACCGCAGCCTTGGAGCCCTGAACGCATGAGCCATCCCCTGATTGTCCGTCGCGACCTGGATTTCATGCTGCACGACTGGCTGAAGATGGAGACGCTGTTCCAGGCGCCCGCCTTCGCCGATCACGGCCGCGAGAGCGTCGACGCGGTGCTGGACCTGTCGGAAAACCTCGCCGTCGATCTGTTCCTGTCTCACTACAAGGCGGCCGATGCGGCTGAGCCTCGGCTGGAGGATGGGCGGGTGATCACCCTGCCCGCGATCAGGACCGCTCTGGAGCAATACGCCGAGCTTGGCCTGTTCTCGGCGGGCTTCGGCGAGGAACTGGGCGGACTGGGCCTGCCCTATCTGGCCTGTTCGGCGTCGTTCGCCTTATTCGCCGCCGCCAATATCGCCACGGCGGCCTATCCGATGCTGACGACAGCCAACGCTCGCCTGATCGCCGAGTTCGGCACGCCAGCTCAGACCGAGACCTTCGCCCTGCCCCAGATCACGGGCCGGTGGTTCGGCACCATGTGCCTGTCGGAGCCGCAGGCCGGCTCGAACCTGGCGGACGTGCGCACGCGCGCCGTGGCCGACGGCGAAGACGAGTTGGGCTCCCGCTATCGGCTGTCGGGCAACAAGATGTGGATTTCGGGCGGCGATCAGGACATCAGCGACAACATCGTCCATCTGGTGCTGGCCAAGATCCCGCTGGACGACGGCGCCCTGCCGGACGGCACCAAGGGGCTGTCGCTGTTCATCGTGCCCAAGGTTCTGCCGGACGGTCAGCGCAACGACATCAACGTGGCAGGCCTGAATCACAAGATGGGCTATCGCGGCACGGCCAATTGCCTGCTCAACTTCGGCGAGGGTGAAGGCGCTATCGGCTGGCGCATCGGCGAGCCGGGGCGCGGCCTGCAACAGATGTTCCTGATGATGAACGAGGCGCGCATCGGCGTCGGTCTGGGCGCCGCCGCCCTGGGCTATCGCGGCTATCGCCATGCGCTCGCCTATGCGCAGGAGCGCGTGCAGGGACAGCGCCCGGGTCAAGCCGGTTCGGTCGCCATCATCGAACACCCCGACGTTCGCCACATGCTGCTGACGCAGAAGGCCTATGCCGAGGGCGCGCTGGCGCTGTGCCTCTATTGCGCCAAGCTGGTCGACCAGCCAGACGATCCTGACGCCGCCGCCCTGCTGGGCCTGCTGACTCCGGTGGCCAAGACCTGGCCGTCGGAATACGGCCTGGCCGCCAACGACATCGCCATCCAGATTCATGGCGGCTATGGCTACACGCGCGATTTCGATGTGGAGCAGCTCTATCGCGACAACCGCCTGAACCCGATCCACGAGGGCACGACCGGCATCCAGGGTCTCGACCTGCTGGGCCGCAAGCTGTTGCGCGCGGACGGAGCCGGGCTTGCGGTGCTGGAACGCCGTCTAGGCGAAACCTGCGGTCAGGCGGCGCAGAGCGCCGATCTGGCCTACGCCGCCGACACCCTGCGCGCCGCCTGGCAAGACATCCTGCGCGCTCTTCGGGCGATCCAGAACCTGCCCGAAGCAACCCGGATGGACAATGCGACCGCCTTCCTGCGCGCGTTCGGCCATGTGGTCACGGCCTGGCTGTGGCTGGATCAGGCTAGGGCGGCCAGCCAGGCGCCCGCCGACGCCTTCCACGCCGGCAAGGTGACCGCCTGCCGCTATTTCTTCGAGTTCGAGCTTCCCAAGGTCGGGCCGTGGCTGGCCGCTGCCGTGTCAGCCAGCGACCTGACCGGCGCCATGCGCAACGACAGCTTCTGATCCCTCCTCCCCTCCTGCATCCTATCGAGATCGACCATGTCCGACGTCTTCATCGTCTCCGCTGTCCGCACCGCCATCGGCGCCTTCGGCGGCTCGCTCAAGAACCACGCCCCGACCGAACTGGGTGCGCTTGTGACGCGCGAGGCCATTGCGCGCTCGGGGCTCAATGCTGAACAGGTCGGCCATGTCGTCTTCGGCCAGGTGATCCCGACTGAGCCGAAAGACGCCTATCTGGCGCGTGTCGCTGCGGTGAACGGCGGCGTTCCGCACGCGACGCCCGCCATGACGGTGAACCGGCTGTGCGGCTCGGGCCTGCAGGCCATCGTCTCGGCGGCGCAGGCGATCCGGTTGGGCGATTGCCAGGTCGCGATCGGCGGCGGCGCCGAGGTCATGAGCCGCGCGCCCTTCCTGTCAACCGGCATGCGCTGGGGCCGCAAGATGGGCGATGAAGTCCTGATCGACGCGCTGAACGGCGCTCTGACCGATCCGTTCGGCGACATCCTGATGGGAGTCACGGCCGAAAACGTCGCCGAGCGTTACGGAATCAGCCGCGAGGACCAGGACCAACTCGCCGCGACCAGCCAGGCCCGCGCCGCCCACGCCATCGCCGAGGGCCGCTTCACCAGCCAGATCCTGCCCGTCCAGATCAAGGTGCGCGGCAAGCCTGCGGAATTCGCCGTCGACGAGCACGGCCGCGAAACCACGGTGGAAGATCTGGCCAAGCTGCGCCCCATCTTCCGCGCCGAGAACGGCACGGTCACGGCAGGCAACGCCTCGGGTATCAACGACGGCGCGGCCGCCGTCGTCCTGGCTGACGAGGCCACGGTCAAGGCGCAGGGGCTCAAGCCGATGGCCCGTCTGGTCGCCTATGCGCACCAGGGCGTCGATCCGGCCTATATGGGCATCGGCCCCGTGCCCGCGACCCGTACAGTTCTTGAGCGCGCCGGGCTGAGCGTCGCCGACCTGGACGTGATCGAGGCCAATGAGGCTTTCGCGGCCCAGGCCTGCGCCGTCAGCCGCGAACTGGGCTTCGACCCGGCGAAGGTCAATCCGAACGGCAGCGGCATCTCGCTCGGCCACCCGGTCGGCGCCACCGGCGCCATCATTACCACCAAGCTGCTGCATGAACTGGAGCGAGTCGGCGGCCGCTACGGCCTGGCGACCATGTGCATCGGCGGCGGCCAGGGCATCGCCGCCATCTTTGAACGGGTCTGATCAGCAGTTTCAAAGGGGACGGATGAACTCCATCCCCTTCGCCTGACCTTAAAGAACTTCGAACAGTCCCGCCGCGCCCATGCCGCCGCCCACGCACATGGTGACGACGACATAGCGGCCGCTGCGACGGCGGGCTTCGATCAGGGCGTGGCCGGTCATGCGGGCGCCGCTCATGCCGTAAGGGTGGCCGATGGAGATGGCGCCGCCGTTGACGTTCAGCCGCTCGTCCGGAATGCCGAGCTGATCGCGGCAATAGAGCACCTGAACCGCAAAGGCTTCGTTCAGCTCCCACAGGTCGATGTCGCTGACCTTGAGGTTGAAACGCTCCAGCAGGCGCGGCACGGCCACGACCGGGCCGATGCCCATCTCGTCCGGCGCGACGCCCGCTACAGCCATGCCGACATAGCGGCCCAGCGGTTGCAGGCCCCGGCGCTCGGCTTCCTTCGCTTCCATCAACACGCAGGCCGAGGCGCCGTCCGACAGTTGGCTGGCGTTGCCCGCCGTCACCGTGCCGTCAGGGAAGACGGTGCGCAGGGCGGCCAGCCCCTCGGCCGTGGTGTCGGCGCGGGCGCCCTCGTCCTGTTGCAGGGCGACGTCGCGCCAACTGACCTCGCCGGTCTGTTTGTCGACGACCTTCATGCGCGAGGCTAGAGGCACGATCTCATCGTTGAAACGACCCGCCGCCTGCGCCGTCGCCGTGCGCTGCTGAGACTGCAGGGCATAGGCGTCGCACGCCTCGCGCCCGATTCCATAACGCCGCGCCACCGTCTCGGCGGTGTCCAGCATGGACATATAGGCGTCCGGCTGATGCTGCAGGACCAGAGGGTCCGGCTCGATGCGGAGCTGTTCGGTCTGGACCATCGAGATGGACTCCACCCCGCCCGCCACCGCGATCTGCATCTGGTCGACGATGATCTGCTTGGCCGCAGTGGCGATGGTCATCAGGCCCGAAGAGCACTGGCGATCCATCGTCATGCCCGCGACCGAGACGGGGAAACCGGCCGCCAGGGCCGCGTTGCGGCCGATCGTCTGCTGCACGCCCTGCGGCAGGGAGCAGCCGATGATGCAATCCTCGATCTCGGCCGGATCGACGCCTGCCCGCTGAACGGCATGGCTCAGGGCGTGGGCGGCCAGAGTCGGAGACGGCGTAGCGTTGAAGGCGCCGCGATAGGCCCGCCCGATCGGGGTGCGGGCGGTCGAAACGATGACAGCGTCGCGCCTCATGCCGTCACCGGGCCTTCCACGCCCGCCGAGGCCATTTCCTGGGCCGCCTGCTGGAAGCCGAAGGCGGGCACCGCCTCGCCGGCGCGGTCGCTCGCCTCGCCCCAGCGCGCGATCAGCTGTTCGCCGGCGTCCTCGGCCCCGCCGATGCGCACGCCCTGCGTCAGGGTGATGTTGGACGTGGCGAAGTGGCCGGCGCCCGCGCACAGGATGGCGCGCGTCGGGGCGTCCTCGCTGACCAGGGCCAGCAGGCCGGGGCTGACCAGGGCCGGGTCCAGCGCCTTCAGCACCTCTTCGGACAGGATGCCCGCCGTCATCTGCGTCGCCGCCGTCGGGGCCAGGGCGTTGACCTTGATGTCATATTTGGCGCCTTCGATGGCCAGGGTCTGCATCAGCCCGACCTGGGCCAGCTTGGCCGCGCCGTAGTTGGCCTGGCCGAAGTTGCCGTACAGGCCCGACGAGGAGGTGGTCATGACGATGCGGCCATAGGTCTGGGCGCGCATGATCTCCCACACCGCCTTGGAGCAGATGGCGGCGCCCATCAGGTGCACGTCCACCACCAGTCGGAAGTCGTCCATCGTCATCTTGGCGAAGCTCTTGTCGCGCAGGATGCCGGCGTTGTTGACCAGGATGTCGATCCGGCCCCAGGCCTGCATCGCCGCATCGACCATCGCCTGGACCGCGTCCACATCGGTCACCGACCCGGCCGCCGCCATCGCCTGACCGCCCGCCGCCACAATCTCGTCGACCACGCCCTGCGCCGCCGCCTCGGCCAGATCATTGACCACGACCCGCGCGCCCTGCGAGGCCAGATACAGAGCGTGACAGCGGCCCAGACCCCCGCCCGAACCCGTCACGATCGCCACTCGGTCCTTCAGCAACATCCCTGCAAACTCCTGTCTCGAAACCAATAGAAACCGATCACCGTGCGCCGTATTCAGCGCGCAGCTTCAGCTTGTCGATCTTGCCGGTAGCGGCCAGCGGCATCCGCTCCAGCCGATAGACGGCGTCGGGGATCCACCATGACGCCACCCGCCCCTTCAGCGGCTCCAGCAGAGCCTCGTCGTCTTCAGGCGCTTCGGCCGAAACCTCCACCAACAGGATCGGACGCTCGCCCCATTTGGGGTCACTTTTGCCGATGACCGCCGCCAGCGCCACCCCCGGCAGGGCGCCGACGACGGCTTCGATCTCGGCCGGGTTGATCCATTCGCCGCCGGACTTGATCAGATCCTTGGCTCGGCCGGTGATGGTCAGGTTGCCCTCTTCGTCCAGTCGCGCCAGGTCGCCGGTGGCGAACCAGCCGTCCGCGTCGACGGCGTCTTGATCCTGACCGAAATAGCGACGCACGACGGCGGCGCCGCGAACCTTCAGATGGCCCTCGAAGCCGCGTTGTTCGGGCAAGGGCTGCCCCGCTTCATCCGTCAGCAACAGGTCGACCCCCACCGCGGGACGCCCCGAGACGCCCGCTGACCGACGCAGTTCCTGCGGCGAGGCGACCGTGCCGGAGGGCGACAGCTCGGTCATGCCCCAACTGGTCTGAACGATGACGCCCAGCCGCTTCTCGATCCGCTCCATCAAGGCTGGAGCCAGCGGCGCGCCGCCCATGATGATCCGTTCCAGCGACGGCAGCTCCAGCCCCGCCGCCTCGACGTGCTCCAGCAGGGACAGCCAGACGGTCGGCACGCCAACGCCCGCCGTGACGCCCTCGGCGATGACCAGACGCGCCAGACTGGCGCCGTCCAGCCGCCGCCCCGGCAGCACCAGCTTGGCCCCGACCGCCGCCGTAGCGAACGGGAGGCCCCAGGCGTTGGCGTGAAACATCGGCACCACGGCCAGCAGGCTGTCGCGACTGGTCACCGCCATGACGTCGGCCTGGAGTACGCGCAGCGTATGCAGGAAGCTGGAACGGTGGGTATAGGTCACGCCCTTGGGCGCCCCGGTCGTGCCCGAGGTGAAGCACAGCCCGCAGGGCGCGGTTTCGGGGAAGTCGCCCCACACGACCGGAGGATACGCCTCGGCCAGCAGCGGCTCCAGCGCGGCGACCTCGGCCCGGCCATGCGGCAGGGCGGAGATCGCCTCGGCCTGATCCAGCACCAGTATGCGCGAAAGCGGCGACAGGTCCGCAACACGGCTGGCCAGATCGATCAGGTCGGGACTGATGAACAGGATTTTCGCCTCGGACTGGGCCAGCATGGCGGCCAGCTGCTCGGCGGTCAGGCGCGGATTCAGCGTGTGGCAGACCGCGCCCATGCCCATGATGGCGAACCAGGCCTCGACATGGCCCTGAGTATTCCAGGCCAAAGTGGCGACCCGATCCCCCTGCCCCACGCCCCAGTGACGCAGAAGCGCGGAAATCTTCAGGCTGCGGCTGCGCAGGGCGGCATAGCCGATGCGCGCAACCGAGCCGTCGTCACGCGCCGTCGCCACCTCGGCGTTCGGCCGCCATTTGGCTGCGTGGTCCAGAAATTTGTCGAGGGTCAGGGGAAAGGACTGAACGTCCCCGTCGTTCATCATCATGGGTTGCGTATCCCTTCGGGCGCGCGTCGGCGCCGCTAACGCGAAACAGGAGGCGGTCAGGCAGCCGCCATCAATCGTCGGACAGAGCGCCGGTCATTGCGGCAAGGGCGGCGGCTTCGCGCGAACCGCCATCACCCTTGCAGACGGCCCCCTCGCAGATGGCCATGAAGCCGGCCGCCATGAAGCGGGCCATGCGGGTCTTCACCGCTTCAAAATCGTCGGAGTCGCACAGGCCGCCCGACAGGCGGTTGATCCGACCCGTCCGCGCCAGCGTCAGCATCAGGGCGCCGGTGACGAAGTGGTAGCCCCAGAAGATGTCTTCCTCGGCGCAGTCCGGCAGGGCCCGCTTCAACAACTCGATCAGCTTCAACACCACCGGATCGAAGTGGAAGTCCATCAGCTCGGCCCCATAGGGCGTGTTCGAGGACAGGGCGCCCAGTACGCCGTAGTTCTTCCAGTTCTCTCCGCCCTGGCTGTAGAGGTCCAGGTCCGTATCGAGGAAGGCGCGAAGGGCCGCCTCGACCGTCGGACGACCGCCCTCCGCCGCCGCCTCGCAGTCTTCCAGCGCCTTCATCCGCAGGGCGACGGTGACGCCCGCACGCCGAGCGATGACATCGTCGTAGAGCTTCTTCTTGTCGGTGAAATAGTAGTTCAGCAGGGTGTGGTGGACACCGACCCGCTGGGCCACATCCTTCAGCGTCACCCCGTACAGGCCGTGCACCGAGAACAGATACTCGGCCGCGTCGAGGATCTGCTCCATGGTTTCGGCGCGCTGCTCGACCTTGCTGCGCGGGCGGCGCGGCCGAGCCGCAGGCTTGCGGGGTGCGACAGGAGATTCCGGAGGGGCATCAGACGCCATGACGTTCTCTTTATTCACTGGCAGGCGGGCGTTTTCGGCGGCAAGGCGGGAGACAGGACCCCGAAGTTCCAGTTCCAGGCGATCCCCCCCGCCGCGCGGCGGCGGCAGACTACGGCTTCGTGGGTCTCGTACATGTCCGGCATCAGATGGTCCCGCACCACCGGAGTCTCCTCAAAGGCCATATAGAAGCGGCCCTCGCCATAGGCCGGCCAATCCGGCTGGTTCGGCGCAACAGGCGCGCCCGTCCGCGCGAAACTCGCCCAATAGGCCATCATGGCCTGAGACAGACCGCGTTCGCCTTCCGTCTCGGGAATAGCAGGCCAGCGCGGCGGCGTCCGATCAACATTGCCGAAGACATAGGGAATCTCGGATGCATGGAAGGCGTGCAGATCCGCCTCGTCCATCGCCGGATAGCCGTGGTCGAAGAAGTAGAGGAAACCGGGCTGGCCCGTGCGTTCCTGGCGGCGCGCCAGGCGCTCGGCGGTCCAGCCGTAGAGCCCGTCGCGCGGCGTCGCCAGCAGGCTCTCCTTCAGGTCCGAAGACGGATAGAGCTTCAGGAAGGCCTCGGCCAACGGGCCGTAGCTGGCGCGGATAGCCGCCTCATAGGCCTCGGCGTCCGCAGGCGGCGACGGCGGCAGCAGGAACCGCAGCGAGCGGATCTCGCCCTCGTTGAAGCCCGCCATCAGCGGCACGGGCGCCTGTTCGCCCCGGTCGAAGACCTCGACCAGCTGTTCCGGCAGGATCTTGCCGTCGATCGTGCCCCACGGGGCATAACCCTTGGCCAGAGACGCCGTCGTCAGTTCCTGAGCGTCCATGCCGCGAAGGTCCGCCAGGTTCTGACGTCCCAGCTGGGCCTGCAGCCAGACGCCCACCGTCTCTGCGGCCGGGTCGCCGTGGCGGGTGGAGCGCAGTTCCGGCGTCGAGATCATATAGGCGCTCTGGGCGATCGCCTTGTGGAACAGGCCGCGCGCCTCGGGCGAAGCCATCAGATACATGACGCTGAGCGCGCCGGCGGACTCTCCGGCGATGGTGACATTGCCCGGATCGCCCCCAAAGGCGGCGATGTTGCCCTTGATCCATTTCAGGGCCGCGACCTGGTCGAGCAGCCCATAGTTGCCGGAGATTTTCTGACGCGATTCAGCGCTCAGTTCGGGGTGCGCCAGATAGCCCAGCACCCCCAGCCGATAGTTGATCGACACCACCACCATGCCTTGGGCGGCGGCCATGCGGGCGCCGTCGTACATGGCCTCGTTCGAGGCGCCGGTGGTCAGGGCTCCGCCGTGGATCCAGACGAAGACCGGCGCAGCCTCGGCGCCCTGCGGCGCCCAGACGTTGAGGAACAGGCAATCCTCGCTCATCGTCGGCTCTTCGCCGGAATAGATGCTCTCGCCGCGCGCCACCGGCTGATGACAGGCGGCGCCGAACCGGGTCGCATCGCGCGTCCGGGTCCAGGGCGACATCTCGGCGGGCGGACGCCAGCGGCGCCAGCCCGTGGGCGGCAGGGCGTAAGGCACGCCCCGGAAAACGTCGACCCCGTCGACGGCCTCGCCCTGCAAAGGTCCAGCCGGAGCCTGGACCACCGGCCCTGCTTCCGCCCACGCAGGCGACTGAACAGCGACGCATCCGAGGGCGGCCAGGCCCGCCAGAATATGGACAGCAGCTTTCATCACGACACAGCCTCCTTTTGCGACTGGAGCCGGATTTTCCGCGCCAGACCGAGGAACATCACAATCGCCAACCCATAGAAGGGCAGCAGGCAGTAGAAGGCCATCTGCAGCGAGTTATCCGGATGGCTGGCCCGGAAGAAATCGCTGGCGGCGCCCAGGAACGTCGGCCCCAGCCCCAGACCGATCAGGTTCATCACCAACAGCAACAGGGCGCCGGCCAGGACCCGCTGATTGGGCCTCACCTCTTCCTGCACAAGCGTCACCGCCGGAGACAGATAAAAGTAGTTCAGCGCCATCGGCACGGACAGGAACAGCAGGGCGACACGCCAGTCCGACGCCCAGACGAAACCGGCGAAGAAGGGCGCGGCAACAATCAGTCCGACGGCGGGCAGATAGGCATAGGCGGTCTTGTAACGACGGCTAAGGCGATCGATCAGCCAGCCCGAACCGAAGATGCCCAGGCTGACGCTGACGCCCAGCAGCAGGGCGTACCACAGCGCGATCTCCTGCAGGGTCATGCCCTTTTCGCGCATCAGGAACAGGGTGGCGAAGTTCATCAGGGCATAGGTGACGAACTGGGTCGCCCCGCTGGCCAGAGCCATGCCCCGCAGCACCGGATTGGAGAAATACATCCGGCACGTCGCCATGAAGCCGGGCGCGGGCTCAGGCGCGGCGAGCGTCTGCACCGTTTCTTCAACAGCCTCGGCGGGTTCATCCAGCCCGCCCTTCCTGGGCTCGCGGACAAAAAACCAGACGATCAGGGCGGTGACTAGCCCGATGACGCCCACCCAGATGAAGGCGTCGCGCCAGGAATAGGCGGCGGCGACCGAGGCCCCGAACGCCACGCCCATGGCCGATCCGATCGGCGGCCCCAGGTTGAACAGCCCCAGAGCCGTGCCGCGCGTACCGGGCCGGAAATAGTCGGAGATGATGGCGTAAGACGGGGGCACGCCCCCCGCCTCGCCCACGCCCACCATCATGCGGGCGGTCGCCAGTTGCGGATAGTTCTGGGCGAATCCGCAGGCCGCCGTCGCCGCGCTCCACAGGGCGCAGGCCAGGGACAGCACCCTGACCCGATTGGTCCGATCCGCCAGCCACCCCACCGGAATAGCGAGGATGCAGTAGAACATCGCGAAATACAGGCCGCTGATCAGACCCAGTTGGCCGTCGGTGACGCCGAGTTCGTCCTGGATCGGCTTGGCCAGGATCGACAGCAGTTGCCGATCCAGAAAGTTCAGGACGTAGACAAAGCAGAGAAGCGCCAGAACGAACCAGGCGCGGGCTCCCGGACGCGCAGATTGCGCGCCCGGAACGGCCGAAGGAGTTGCGGCGGCCATCGATCAGAACTCATAGCCGACGCGCACACCGAACGTGCGCGGACGCTGACGACCATAACGCCCGTCGATGAAGGCTTCGGGGTGTACGTAGTTGATTGACCGGTCGTCGAACAGGTTCTCGACATAGGCCCCGACAGTGAACTGCGTGAAGGCGAAGGCGACGTTGGCGTTGACCACCGTATAGCTGTCGGTGTCGTCATAGGTCGGCAGCGGCACAAGCGGGCGACCTGGCGTGTTCGGGAAGGCGTTGGGGAAGCTGCCGACGTGCGACACCGCCACCGACGCATTGCCCATGACGCCCGCCATCGGCTGCCACTCATAGTTGACCCGCAGAGAGCCCGACGCCTTCGGCCCGGCCAGACGCGCACCCAGAACAGCGCCCGAGATGGCGGCCTCCTGCACGCTCAGATCATCGACCTTGGCCTCGTTCAACGAGCCGGTCAGGGCCACGGTCCAGCCGTCGGCCGGCAGGGCCACGACCGACACTTCCAGCCCCTTGCTGGTCGCGCCGCCGATGTTGGTCGCGAACTGGATGGAGTCGGACACGCGGTTGGCCTGGACCTGGATGTCGTTCCAGTCGACCCAGTACAGAGCCGCATCGGCATAGACCTTGCCCCCGAACCAGCGGCCCTTCACCCCGATCTCGTAGTTGATCAGATTGTCCGAGGTGGCGCCGGTGGGAATGACGATGTCATTGGGGTCGAGGTCGCTGACCGTCCCGCCCTGGGCGTTGATGATCGGCGGGCGGAACCCCGTAGAGATCGCCCCATAGGTCGTAATGGCCGGCGTCGGCCGCCAGGAAAGGCTCAGGCGATAGGACGGCCCGTCTTCCTTGGCCTTGACGCCCTCCACCGCAACATAAGGACCGGTCATGGTGATCGGCGTATCCGTAAAGCCGAAAAAGGCCCGGGTCAGATAGTCGGAGCCATAGCCGCCCGCCTCGGTGAAGCCCTGAGCGTCGGTCTTGCCGTAGCGCAGGCCGCCGGTCACCCATAGATCGTCCGTGAAGCGATAGGTGAGTTGGCCGAAGGCGGCGACTTCGTGGCTGATGAAGTGGGTGCCCATGCGCTGATAGTATTCGTCCGGCAGACCGGTCAGACCGCGCGCCGCGAGAAACTCGGGGGTCGAGCGATAGTTGTAGTCCACGTCCCGACGCTTGCGGAAATAGAAGCCGCCGACCGACCAGTCGATCTTGCCGCCCGGATCAGAGACCAGCCGCAGTTCCTGCACAAAGGTGCTGTCCCAGGCGTCCGCATCCAGGGCGAAGGGGAAGGCCTGGGCGTAAGAGCCCGCCAGATCGACGTAGAACAGCCCCTCATAATCCGAATAGGTCGATGAACTGGTCAGCCGCGCGCCGTCGAACTGGTATTCCAGCGTCGCGTTATAGTTCGTCATGTCGCTCTGGAAGCGGTCCGGACGGTCGGTCAGGCGGACGTATTCGCCGAGGTTCGGATTGGTCAGCGAGGAGTCGTGCGGATTGCTGATCTCGCGCGAGTACATCAGGCGGGCCGAGAAGCGGTCGGTCGGCTCCCACTTGAGGATGGCGCGGCCGCCGTACTGAACCAGGGTGTTGGCGTCTTCGATGCCGGTGCCGATGTTGTCGACCCAGCCCTCTTCATTGCGCGAGAAGCCGACGATGCGCAGAGCCAGTTCATCCTCGATCAGCGGCACGTTGACCATGGCGTTGTAACGCTGACGCAGACCGCCTTCGGCCATCACGCCCAGATCAACCAGCGCGGAAGCGTCGAAACCCGACGGATCCGGATCGTGAGTCAGAATGCGCAGCGCCCCCGCGAGCGACCCCGACCCGAACAGCGTCCCCTGCGGCCCGCGCAGGAACTCGATCCGCTCAACGTCATACAAGGTCGGGTCAAGAATGGTGGAGTTGCCGTTGGACGAGATCGGCAGTTCGTCCAGATAGATGGCGACGGTGCTTTGCAGATTGGCGCCATAGCCGTTCGTGGCGATGCCGCGCGCGGTGAAGTTGTTGAAGTTGGCCGAGGCCCGATTCAGCACGACGCCCGGCGTCGCCGTGGCCAGACCGTCATAGTTGACGATGCCGCGCTGCGTCAGCTCTTCCTGCGACAGGCTGGTGATGCTGACCGGCACGTCCTGAAGACGTTCGGCGCGGCGGGTCGCGGTGACGATCACGTCCTCGACCTGCGCGGTCGACTGGTCGCGGCCTTCCGCCTGCGACACGGCCGAAGATTGATCCTGCGCCCAGACCTGGCCTGGCGCCAGAACAGCGGCAGGCGCGAGCAGGCACGCCGAAGCGAGCAGTAAAGCCTTCATCAGATTTTCCCTCCCATGCGCCGTTTATTTCCGTCAGCGCTTGAGCCGGATTGGGACACGCATTAGCGCGGGAGTCAACATTCGCTCGCGTGATAGCGAATGTTATTGATATCGCCCTGAACTCCGGTGAAGCTTGGCTCAGAGGAGAACGCCATGACCATAAAATCACTAGAGAATCGCACTGCCTTCATCACCGGAGCGTCCAGCGGGCTGGGCCTGCGATTCGCTCATGTCCTGGCGCAGGCAGGCGCGCGCGTCGCCTTGGCGGCGCGTCGGACAGACCGGCTGGAAACGGAAGTCGCCGCCATCCGCGCCGCAGGCGGTCAGGCGGTTGCCGTCCCTCTGGACGTGGCGAACGCAGAAACGATCGGCGCCGCGATGGATACGGCGCAGGCCGCCCTCGGTCCCCTGTCCATTCTGGTGAACAACGCAGGCGTCGGCGGCGAAGGCGCGGCCCTATCCATGCCTCTGGACCGGCTGGACCAGACCTTCGACGTCAATGTCCGAGGCGTCTACATCGCCGCGCGCGAGGGCGCCCGCCGCATGATCGACAGCGGCGTAGCCGCACAGGGCGACGCGCGCATCGTCAACATCGCCTCGATCGCCGGATCGGTCCAACTGCCGGGCCTAACCGCCTATTGCGCCTCCAAGGCCGCCGTCGTGTCGATAACCAAGGGCATGGCGCGCGAATGGGCCCGGCGCCTGATCGCCGTCAACGCCATCGCGCCCGGCTATATCGAGACTGAGATCAACGCCGACTGGTTCGCCACCGAACAGGGCCAGGCTCAGATCAACGGCTTTCCCCGTCGACGCCTGATGGACGAAGACGCGCTGGATCAGGCCCTGATGCTTCTGGCGGGTCCTGCGGCGCGCTTCATCACGGGTTCGATCATCACTGTCGACGACGGCCAGTCGCTTTAGGGCCGACGCAGCGACGAGCAGTTCCCGCCATCGTGACTTCTATCCGCCGCAACCCATCATGGAGTTGACGGGTTCACTGAGCATGACTGGATTTGGCGGATATCTGCTTTCGGCGCTCGACGACCTGTTCAAGATGATCATCGGACACCGGCGCCTTCTATGACCTCTGGAGGCAGGGAGATAATGACGGAATTCTCGATCGGCGATCATGTCAGCTGGAATTCAGAAGCCGGCCGGGTGAGCGGTAAAATCATCCGCATCCATCGCCAGGACTTTGATTATAAAGGGCACAGGCGACATGCATCACACGACGCGCCCCAATACGAAATCGCCAGCGACAAGACCGACCATGTCGCGGCCCACAAAAAAGACGCCCTAACCAAGCTGTCCTGAGCCGTTGAGGCGCGTCTTAAACCCCGATCAGACGCAGCATCGTGCGCGCAACGGCAAAGGCCAGCACTACGCCC
Source organism: Brevundimonas sp. S1H14 (assembly GCF_047716865.1). Classification (NCBI taxonomy): domain Bacteria; kingdom Pseudomonadati; phylum Pseudomonadota; class Alphaproteobacteria; order Caulobacterales; family Caulobacteraceae; genus Brevundimonas; species Brevundimonas sp. S1H14. Next base: position 2,011,220 of record NZ_CP136679.1, read on the forward strand.
AGCGTCACGCTGATCGCGAACACCGCACGAAAGTGACGGTGCAGGAAGTAAAGGATGTTACCGGCCATCGACGTCGTTCCAGATCATTAACGACAGGTTGACACGAAAACCGGATAACGCCGCTACAATCGTCCGTGATCAGACCAGCCGGCTCTGCACCAGGGCCGCCGCGATGAAGCTGGCGAACAACGGGTGCGGGGCGAAGGGGCGGCTGCGGTATTCCGGGTGGTACTGCACGCCGATGAACCAGGGGTGATCCCGACGCTCGACCGTTTCGGGCAGGACGCCGTCGGGCGACATGCCGGCGAAGAACAGGCCGCCCTTCTCCTCCACCGCCTCGCGGTAGTTGATGTTCACCTCATAGCGGTGACGGTGGCGCTCATTGATGTCGGTCTGGCCGTAGATCTCCGCGATCTTGGAGCCCGCCGCCAGGGTCGAGGCGTAGGCGCCCAGACGCATGGTGCCGCCCAGGTCGCCGCCATGCTCGCGCTTGACGCGCTCATTGCCCTGAACCCATTCGGTCATCAGGCCGACCACGGGTTCATCGGCCGGGCCGAACTCGGTCGAGGTCGCCTTGGGGAAGCCCGCCAGGTTCCGCGCCGCCTCGATCACCGCCATCTGCATGCCGAAGCAGATGCCGAAATAGGGGATCTTCCGCTCGCGAGCGTAACGCGCCGCCTCGATCTTGCCCTCGGCCCCTCGCTCGCCGAAGCCACCGGGCACCAGGATGGCGTGGGCGCCTTCCAGACGCTCGGCGCAGGCCTGCGGGTCGCCCTCGAAGGTGTCGGCCTCGACCCAGTCGATATTGACCTTGGCGTTGTTGGCCACCCCGCCGTGCTGCAGGGCCTCGATCAACGACTTATAGGCGTCCTTCAGGACCGTGTATTTGCCGACCACGGCGATGTTGACCTCGCCGTCCGGGTGCAGGCGGCGGCGCACGATCTCGTTCCAGCCCGACAGTTCGGGCGCCGGGGCGTCGTCCATGCCGAAGTGGGCCAGCACCTGGGTGTCCAGACCCTCGCGGTGATAGTCCAGCGGCACGGCGTAGATGTCGGCCGAGTCCATCGCCTGAATGACGCTGTCGGGACGGACATTGCAGAACTGGGCGATCTTGCGCTTTTCATCGGCCGGGATCGGCTCTTCACAGCGGCACAGCAGGATGTCCGGCTGGATGCCGATGGAGCGCAGTTCCTTGACCGAGTGCTGCGTCGGCTTGGTCTTCATCTCGCCGGCGGTCTTGATGAAGGGCAGCAGGGTCAGGTGGACGAAGCACGACTGGCCGCGCGGCAAGTCCTGCTCCAGCTGGCGGATCGCCTCGAAGAAGGGCAGGCCCTCGATATCGCCGACCGTGCCGCCGATTTCGACGAGAACGAAGTCCACATCCTCGCCCGCATCCGTCTTGGCCGGGTTCAGGCAGAACTGCTTGATCTGGTCGGTGACGTGCGGAATCACCTGGACGGTCGCGCCCAGATAGTCGCCGCGACGCTCTTTCTCGATGATCGTCTGATAGATGCGGCCGGTCGTGATGTTGTCCGACTTGGCCGCCGAGACGCCGGTGAAGCGTTCATAGTGGCCCAGATCGAGGTCGGTCTCGGCGCCGTCGTCGGTCACGAAGACCTCGCCGTGCTGATAGGGGCTCATCGTGCCCGGATCGACGTTGAGATAAGGGTCCAGCTTACGCAGGCGGACCTTATAGCCACGCGCCTGCAGAAGAGCGCCGAGAGCGGCGGAAGCGAGGCCTTTTCCAAGAGAGGAAACCACGCCGCCGGTGATGAACACATAGCGAGCCATGGGCGGACACCTTACTCCATGATTCGTCCTGAGCGGAGAGGCTCTGAACAAATCCAACTGTTGATCAAAAGAAGAAAGCGCGCCTCGCGGCGCGCTTCCTCGAACTCGATGGCGACGTCGCCCTTACTGGGCGGGCGCGCCCTGACCGGCGGGCAGGCTGGCTTCCAGATCGTCCAGCGACGGCGCAGCCGGAGCGGCCGGCGTCGCCGGAGCGGCCGGCGTCGCCGGAGCGGCTTCAGGCGCCGGGGCCGTCTGCTCAGGTTGATCCAGGGCGATGGAGCCGACGGCGTCGGCGTCGATCACCGAACGCGACCCGCGCGCATAGTTGCCTGCGATCGTCAGGCCGATGGCGCAGACGAAGAAGGCAACCGCCAGAATCGACGTCACGCGGGTCAGAAGGTTGCCCGCGCCGCGCGCCGTCATGAAGCCCGACGGCCCGCCGCCCATGCCCAGGGCGCCGCCCTCGGAACGTTGCAGCAGGATCACGGCCGACAAAGAGACCGAGATGATGATCATCGCGACGAGCAGAATGGTCTGGAGCATGGCGTCATTCATGTGGGCGCAAAAGCGCGCCGATCAAGCGGCGGCCTCTAACACCGTTGAGGGTTTCGAGCAAACAGTCCGCGCGGTCAGGCCGCGCGGATGATGCCCAGAAAGTCTTCGGCCTTCAGCGAGGCGCCGCCGACCAGTGCGCCGCCGACCTCGGCCACGGCCAGAATTTCCTTGGCGTTCGACGGCTTGACCGAGCCGCCGTACAGGATCGGCGCGGCGCGGCCGCCCTCCCCCAGCTTGGCGACCATGGCCGCACGCACGGCCGCGTGGACTTCCTCGATCTGCTCCAGCGTCGGCGTCAGGCCGGTGCCGATGGCCCAGACCGGCTCATAAGCCACGGCGAAAGCCTTGCCCGCCAGCGAGGACGGCAGAGAACCGGCGACCTGACGGCTGACGACCTCGACCGCCTGCCCGGCTTCGCGCTCCTGAAGCGTCTCGCCGATGCAGATGATCGGCTCCAGACCGGCGGCCAGGGCGCCTTCGACCTTGGCGGCGACATCGGCGTCCGTCTCGCCGAATCCGGCGCGTCGCTCCGAGTGGCCGAGAATCACCAGACCGGCGCCCGCATCGCGAACCATCCCGGCCGAGACCGAGCCCGTATAGGCGCCCGACGCCTCGGCGTGGCAGTCCTGCCCGCCGATTTCGACAACGCCGCCCTTCAGCGTCTGCGCCATCCGATCGATCAGGGTGGCGGGCGGGCACAGGGCCACGCGGCAGGCCGCAGCCTGTTCCTTCAGCGCCTTTTCGAGGGCTTCAGCCTCAGCCAGGCTCACGCCCAGACCGTTCATTTTCCAGTTGCCGGCGACCAGCTTCACAGATTGTTTCATGCGGCCTGTCTAGTGGCGAGCGCGACAGAAGCCAAGATGTCGTCAGGCCTCACTTGCGGCGGCGGCCCCGCACCCCCTATACGCGACCCTTGGCGCCCCTTTGACGCCGGCCCTCGTCAGGTTCTTTTCGATGATCACGTACTTCCGAAACTTCGCCAAGTCGAAATGGGCCGCAGGCCTGTTCGCCCTGATCATCCTCAGCTTCCTGATCGTCGGGGCGCAATCCGACATCTTCGCCAATCTGGGGCCGCGCCACATCATCAGCGCCGGGGACCGCAGCGTCGATTCCAACCAGTTCCGCGCCGACTTCGAGCGCGTCCGCGCCAATCTTCAGGAGCAGGCTGGTCGTCCCGTCAGCTATGACGACATGGTCAAGGAGAACCTGCACCAGCAGTATCTCGACAGCCAGACCCAACGACTGGGCTTCCTGGATTGGGCCTACAAGGCCGGCATCCGTCCGGGCAAGGAGCTGATCCTGGCTCAGATCCGCAAGATTCCCGCCTTCTTCAACCAGATCACGGGCCAGTTCGACAAAGACCTGTACGCCCAGGCCCTCGCCCAGCAGAACCTGACGTCGGAAATGCTGGAAGACGACCTGCGCGACCAGTATGTCACCGCCCACGTCGGCTCGGCCGTCTTCGCCGGTCTGCAGGCGCCGCGCGTCTACGCCGCCCTGCTTGCGGGCCAGGCGCTGGAAACGCGCGACGGCCGCTGGTTCTCGGTCACTCAAGCCATGGCGGGCCGCGCCGGCGCTCCGACCGACGCGCAGTTGACCGCCTTTATGAAGGAAAACGAGGCGCGTCTGCGCAGCCCCGAGTTCCGCATGATCTCTCTGGTGCTGTTCTCGCCCGGCCCGAACGACGCCCCCCCGGCGATCACCGAAGAGCAGATCAAGGAACGTTATGAGTTCCGTAAGGCCGCCCTGGCCGAACCGGAAAAGCGCACCTTCGTCACCCTGACGGTCCCGACCAAGGAAGCCGCCGACAAGATCGCCGCCGACCTGCGCGCTGGTAAGAACCCCGCCGAGGTCGCCAAGGCCAACAACATTCAACTGGGCGACTACAAGGCCACGCCGCAGGCCGCCGTGGGCGACCCCGCCGTCGGCGCCGCCGTCTTCGCCCTGGCCGCCGATCAGGTGTCGGCGCCGATCCAGGGCCGTCTGGGCTTCACGGTCGCCAAGGTCGCCACGATCCAGGCCGGCGAGGCCGTGTCGCTGGAAACCGCCCGCGCCGCCGTGGTTCAGGAGCTTCAGGCCGAAGCGGTGAAGGCCGCGACCTACGCCAAGGTCGAACAGTTCGAGAAGGCGCGTCAGGAAGGCAAGAACCTGGCCGACGCCGCGACCGCCGCCAAGGCTCGCGTGATCCAGCTGCCGCCCTTCACCGAACAGGGCCAACTGCCGGACGGCCAGCCGATGAACGCCCCGCGTCAGGTTCTGGAAAGCGCCTACGCCCTGTCCAAGGGCGGCGAGAGCGACGTCATCGACGCCGGCGACGGCCAGTATTTCGCCGTCCGTCTGGACGAAATCCGCCCGTCGGCCCTGCCGACGCTGGACGAGGTGCGCGCGCCCCTGGGCCAGCAATGGACGATGCGGGAAAACGCCCGCCTGCTGTCGGCCAAGGCCGAAGAGCTGGCCGGTCGCGTCCGCGCCGGCGAAGACATCGCCAAGGTCGCCGCCGACGCAGGCGTCCAGTTGACGGTCCGCACCGCCGTCCAGCAAAGCCGCGAGTCGCAGGCTCAGGTCGGCGATGGCGTGCTGCGCGGTCTGTTCGGTCAGGCCAAGGGTCAGGTCTTCTCGGGCCAGCAGGCCCAGGACAGCTTCGTCGTCGGTCGTGTCGACGCCATCCACGCCGCTGATCCGGCTCTGGCGGCGCCGCTGGCCGAGCAGGCCCGTCCGCGCCTGACCGAGGAACTGGCCAACACGATGGCTGACCGCACCATCGCCGCCGCCGCCGCGCGCACCAAGTCGCGCAACGATCCGGCCCTGGCCCTTCAGGCCCTGGGCGTCGAGGCCCCCGCCGCTCCCGCCAAGAAGTAATGCAGCAAGAACGCGACGCCTTCATCGCCGGCCTGACGGCGGGCCGCCCCCAGGTTCTGGTCCGCCGCCTGATTGATGATCTGGAGACCCCCGTCTCGGCCTTCCTGAAGGTCGGGCACGGGCGGCGCTACGCCAGCCTGTTCGAGTCGGTCGAGGGCGGCGCCGTCAACGGCCGCTATTCCTTCGTCACCCTGTCTCCGGACGTGGTCTGGCGCTGCCGGGACGGCAAGGCCGAGATCGCGCGCGGCGCCGACGTCCTGTCGGAAACCTTCACGCCCGAAGACCGGTCCGCGCTGGAATCCCTGCGCGCCCTGATCGCGGCGACGAAGTTCGAGCTGCCCGCTGACCTGCCCCCCATGGCCGCCGGTCTGTTCGGGGTCTTCGGTTACGACATGGTGCGGCTGCTGGAGCCGCTGGGCCCGGCTAACCCCGACCCGCTGGACCTGTCCGACGCGGTGATGGCGCGTCCGGCGCTGGTAGCCATCTTCGATTCGGTGAAGCACGAGATCGTCCTGATCGCCGCCGCCTATCCCGACACGGTGACAGACCCGGCTCAGGCCTACGCCGCCGCCGAAGCCCGGCTGGAGGATTTCGAGGACCGCCTACGCGGTCCCCTGCCCATCCAGCGCGAGGTCGAGCCGGTTGCAGCGCCCGATTTCCACTCCGACGTGGACGAGGCCGCCTTCGGCCTCATGGTGGCCCGCGCCAAGGACTACATCGCCGCGGGCGACATCTTTCAGGTCGTGCTGGCGCACCGCTTCTCGGCGCCGTGGACCCAGGACCCGTTCGCCTTCTACCGGTCGCTGCGTCGCGGCAACCCGTCGCCCTATCTGTTCTTCCTCGACTATGTCGATTTCCAGCTGGCTGGATCCAGCCCGGAAATCCTGGTCCGACTGAAAGACGGGCGCGTCACCATTCGCCCACTGGCGGGCACCCGTCCGCGCGGCGCCACGCCCGAACAGGACAAGGCGCTGGAAGCCGAACTGCTGGCTGATCCCAAGGAACGGGCCGAGCATCTGATGCTGCTGGACCTGGGCCGTAACGACGTGGGCCGCGTCTCCAAGCCCGGTTCGGTCGAGGTCACGGAAAGCTTCGTGGTCGAGCGCTACAGCCAAGTCATGCACATCGTCTCCAACGTGAACGGCGACGCCGATCCCAAGCTGGACGCGGTGGACACCCTGCTGGCCGCCCTGCCCGCCGGCACCCTGTCGGGCGCGCCCAAGGTTCGGGCAATGGAGGTCATCGACGAGCTTGAGACCGAAAAGCGCGGAGTCGGCTACGGCGGCGGCGTCGGCTATATCTCGGCCAATGGCGAGGCGGACATCTGCATCGTCCTGCGCACCGCCATGTTCGCCAAGGGCCAGATCTTCGTTCAAGCGGGCGCAGGCGTCGTCGCCGACAGCGACCCGGCGGCTGAATTCGCCGAGACTCTGGCCAAGGCTCGCGCGCCGATGAAGGCCGCCGGCGAAGCTTGGCGTTTCACTGCGACCACGCGCGGCCAGGGTTCCGACGGCTAGGGATTGGAAACCATGGCAGCCTGGTCAAATGATATGCCTGGGCCCACGACCATGGTCCCGGCCAGAAGGACCGCCGTCGTCGCGGCGAAGGCCGCAGCCGCCAGCAGGCGCAGCGGCTTGGGTTGTTCGACGGGCGCCTCGTTCAACAGGGCGCGGGCGTCACGGATGCATTCTACAGGGGTCAAGACGGATTTCTTCCGATGGCGATGCCCCTCTATCGCCCGGACAGCTTAACGTCCGCTTTCAATCGGCCCGTTTGCCTTCCATGCTTGGGCCGCCCTGCCTCCCCGTCTTCAAGAAGCCTTCGCCATGATCCTCGTCGTCGATAACTACGACAGCTTCACCTACAACCTCGTCCACTACCTCGCGGAGTTGGGCGCGCAGACGCATGTTGTCCGCAATGACGACCTGACCGTCGAAGAGGCCTGGGCCCTTCAGCCCGAGGCCGTCCTGTTGTCGCCCGGTCCCTGCGCGCCGGATCAGGCGGGCATCTGCCTGTCGCTGATCGAAACGGCGGCCGAGACCATGCCCATCCTGGGCGTCTGCCTGGGCCACCAGTCGATCGGCCAAGCCTTCGGCGGCGAGGTGGTGCGCGCCAAGACCCTGATGCACGGCAAGACCTCGCCTATCCTGCACGAAGGGCGCGGCGTCTTCGGCGGCCTGCCCTCGCCCTTCACAGCGACGCGCTATCACTCGCTGGCCGTGCGCCGCGAGACCCTGCCCGACACGCTGGAGGTCACCGCCTGGACCGAGGACGGCGAGATCATGGGCCTGTCGCACCGCACGCGTCCGATTCACGGCGTCCAGTTTCACCCGGAATCCATAGCCACCGAACACGGCCACGCGATGATCGCCAACTTCCTCGATCTGGCGGGCGTCAAGCGATTGGCGAACATCTGATGGACAGCATCAAGCCCCTGCTGGCCAAGCTGGTCGACGGACAGGTGCTGACCCCGGACGAGGCCAAGCGCTTCTTCGCCGCCTGCCTGCGCGGCGAGCCGACCCCGTCACAGGTCGCCGCCGCCGTCACCGCCCTGCGCATCCGCGGCGAGACGGTGGACGAGATCGTCGCCTTCGCCAGCGCCATGCGCGACGCCGCGCGCTCGCTGGAGCACCCGTTCGATCAGGTGATCGACACCTGCGGCACCGGCGGCGACGGCCAGCACACCTATAATATCTCGACGGCGGCCTCTTTCGTTCTGGCGGGCGCAGGCCTGAAGGTCGCCAAGCACGGCAACCGCGCCATCAGCTCCAAGTCCGGCTCGTCCGACGTTCTGGCCGCGCTGGGCGTCAATCTGGACGCCACGCCCGCCCAGCAGGCGCGGGCGCTGGATCAGGCGGGCATCGCCTTCCTGTTCGCGCCGACCTATCACGGGGCCATGCGTCACGTCGGGCCGGTGCGCGGCGAGATCGGCTTCCGCACCGTGTTCAACCTGCTGGGGCCGTTGTGCAATCCGGCAGGCGCGACGCATCAGGTCATGGGCGTCTACGACCCTGCCCTGCTGGGGCCGCTGGCCGAGGTTCTGGGCCGACTGGGCGCCCGGCGCGCCTGGACCGTCAACGGTCAGGGCCTGGACGAACTGACCACCACAGGGCCGACTGAGGTGGCCGAGTGGAAGGATGGCGTCGTCCGCCGCTTCACCGTCACGCCCGCCGACGCCGGCCTGCCGCTGGCCACGCTGGACGACCTGCGCGGCGGCGACGCCGAGCATAATGCGGCGGCCCTGACCACCCTGCTGGCGGGCGAGCGCGGTCCCTATCGCGACATCGTCCTGCTGAACGCCGCAGCCGCCCTTGTAGTGGCCGGGCGGGCCGAGGACCTGAAATCGGGCGCCGAACTGGCCGCCGCCGTCATCGACGACGGCCGCGCCGCCGCCGCCCTGGCTGAACTGGTGCGCGTCTCCCACGCGCCGATCGAAGACGAGGACGCCTGATGAGCGACGTTCTGGACCGCATCGCCGCCTACAAGCGCGAGGATGTCGCCGCCCGCAAGGCCGCCGTTTCGCATGACGCCATCGAGGCGCGCGCGAAAGAGGCCTCGGCCCCGCGCGGCTTCCACGCCGCCCTGGCCAGCCGTTTCGCCGAAACCGGCCGCCCGGCCCTGATCGCCGAGATCAAGAAGGCCAGCCCGTCCAAGGGCCTGATCCGCGCCGACTTCGACCCGCCTGTTCTGGCGCAGGCCTATGAGCGCGGCGGCGCCTCCTGCCTGTCCGTCCTGACCGACGGGCCCAGCTTTCAGGGCGACGACGCCTATCTGGGCGCGGCGCGCACGGCGGTCGCCCTACCCTGCCTGCGCAAGGACTTTTTGGTCGATGCGTGGCAGGTGGCCGAGAGCCGGGCGCTGGGCGCCGACTGCATCCTGATCATCATGGACATGGTCGACGACGCCCTGGCTGCCGAGCTTCTGGGCGAGGCGACCCGCTGGGGCATGGACGCCCTCATCGAGACCCACGACGCCGAAGAAATGGCGCGCGCCGCCAGGCTGGTTCAAGGCCGCGACGACGCCCTGATCGGAATCAACAACCGCTCGCTGCGGACCTTCGAGGTCGATCTGGCGACGACCGAGCAACTGGCGGCGTTGAGCCCGGAGGACGCGCTTCTGGTGGCTGAAAGCGGCCTGTTCACGCCCGACGACGTGGCGCGTGTCGCCAAGGCCGGCGCCCGCGCCCTGCTGGTCGGCGAAAGCCTGATGCGTCAGGCGAACGTGGAAGCCGCGACTCGAGCCTTGCTGGCCTAAGTCCTCAAAAAACCGCTCATCCCGGCGGACGCCGGGACCCAGTGCTTTGGCCACAGTCACAGGCCTAGCCACGGTGACGCCCGCACAATCGGCCAGGAACTGCGCACTAGGTTCTTACTGGGTCCCGGCGTCCGCCGGGATGAGCGGGGTGTGAGGTGATCAAGCCGCCTTCGCCGCGATCACCCGCAGCACGGCGTCCGCCGCCAGTTCCGACGGATCCGGCCCGCCGCGCCCCATCAGGTCCAGCGCCTCGGTCTGACGGCGCGCCTGATCGGCCGCCGCCTCGGGATCGGTCAGTAGCCGCCCCACCGCCTTGGCAAGCGCCTGCGGCGTCGCCTCATGCTGGATGAACTCCGGCGCGATGGCCTCGTCGGCGGCGATGTTGAACAGGGTGATGTGCTTGGCCGTCACCAGCCGCTTTATCAGGACGTAGCTCAGCCCGTCGATCTTATAGGCGATGACCATCGGCGCGCCCGCCAGCGCCAGTTCGGTCGAGACCGTGCCGCTGGTGGCCAGAGCGGCGTTCGCGGCCTTCATGGCGTCGTACTTGTCGGCTTCCTGCACGGCATGGGCGCGGAACGGCCAGGCCGCGACCCGGCCCGCCACGTCAGCGGCCACCGTGCCCGCCGCGACGACGGCCACCTCCAGCCCCGGAATCTGCGCCTTCAGCTGTTTGACCGCCTGTTCATAGACGGGCGTCATGCGCGCGATCTCGCTGGGACGGCTGCCCGGCAGGACCAGCAGCAGCGGCGCATCCGCCGCAATGCCCCGCGCCGCGCGGAAACGGGCGCCGTCGGCCCCCGCCATGTCGACGTGCAGCGCCTGTGAGCCGACGACTGTCGTCGGCAGACCCGCCTTCTCGAACCACGGCGCGTCCAGCGCATAGAGGGCCAGCAGGTGATCCACCGCCCCCGCCAGCGTCTTAGCCCGGCCCGGCCGCGAGGCCCAGACCTGCGGCCCGACGTATTTGATCAGCGGCGTCTTCGGCGAGGCGGCGCGGATCGCCTGAGCCACGCGGATGGTGAAGCCCCAGCTGTCGATCAGCACCACGGCGTCCGCCTTCTCCGCCGCCGCCAGCGCCGCCGTCTCGGCCACGCGCTTCTTGACCCGGCCGTAGGCCTTCAGCCCCTCGATCCAGCCCAGGATCGACAGTTCGGCGATGTCGAAGGGGCTCTCGACGCCCTCAGCCGCCATCTTGGGACCGCCCACGCCGACGAAGACCACGTCCTTGCCCAACCGCGCCTTCAGCGCCCGCGCCAGCCCGGCGCCCAGCGCATCGCCCGAGGCCTCGGCCGCCACCAGCATGACCTTCAGCGGACGGCTCATCGCGGCTCTCCCCATACGAACAGGCCCAGACGATCGGCCGCCTCGACCAGACCTTCATGGTCGATGACGATCAGCCGCCCCTCGAACCCGCCGATCCCGGCCAGACCCGCAGCGGCGGCCAGTTCGACCGTCGTCGGTCCGATAACGGGCATGTCGACGCGCAGATCCTGTATCGGCTTGGGCGCCTTGCCCAGAGCGCCGCGCGCAAAGCCGGGCGAGCCGCGCAGATCGGCGGGCAGGCTGGCGACACGCCGCAGCATCTCGTCCGTGCCTTCCTGAGCCTCGACCGCCAGCACCAGTCCGTCGCAGACGACCGCGCCCTGACCAATATCCAGTTCACCTGATTTTTCAGCGACGTGCAGCGCCTTCTTAAGGTCCGCCAGTTGCTCCGCCGTCGGCGCCACGCGGCCCAGCGCACCCGCCGCCAGCATCTCTCCGCCCAGAATGTCGTCTGCCCCCTCAACGGCGAAGCCTTCATCCTCGAACACCGACAGGATCTTGCGCAGCAGGGCGTCATCGCCCTTGGACGCCGCCGCAATAATGCCGGGCAGCAGGGACGCGCCCTTCAGATCAGGCTTCAACGTCTTGAAATCCGGCCGGTTGACGTAGCCCGCCAGACAGACCGCGCGGCAGCCCTCGGCCCGCATGGCCTTCACGATCTTGCCGATCTCGGCCATGCCGAAGTCCTGCCCCGGCCAACGGTGCAGGTGGGCGTCGGCGAAGCCTTTCAGGCGGATGATGAAAACCTCTCGCCCCTCGGCCTCACAGCGCTGGGCGACGCGGATGGGCAGATCGCCCGAACCCGCGATCAGGGCCAGCTTGGGCGCGGTCGTCATTCCGCGCCCGGCAGACACAGCGGGCGCTTGCCGCCGTCACGGATGAAGGACGTGATCTCCATGATCTCGGGCAGGTCGGCATAGAATTGCTCGACCCGATCCAGGCGCTCGGCGAAGACGCCTTCGCCCTCGAACAGGTCGCGATAGGCAGCCAGCAAACGGCGCACCGCGTCCTTGCCGTAGCCTTTGCGCTTCAGCCCGATCAGGTTGAGGCCGTGCAGGCTGGCGTGATTGCCCCAGACCGAGGCGTAAGGGATCACGTCGCGCGTCACGGCGGCCAGACCGCCGACGATGGCGCCCTGCCCCACCCGGCCGTTCTGGTGCACGGCGCACAGGCCGCCGAGGAACACCTTGTCGCCGACATGGACGTGACCGCCCAAGGTGGCGTTGTTGGCCATTGTGACATTGTCGCCGACCACGCAGTCGTGGCCGACGTGGGCGCCGGTCATGAACAGGTTGTTCGAGCCGACGCGGGTGACGCCCGATCCCTGCGGCGTGCCCCGGTTGAAGGTGCAGTGCTCGCGGATCAGGTTGTTCTCGCCGATCTCCAGCCGCACCGGCTCGCCCTTATAGCCGCCGTGCTGCGGATCGCCGCCGATGACGGCGAAGGGGTGGATCGTCGTGTTCGCGCCGACGTTCGTGTCCTGCTGGATCACCACATGGCTGACCAGACGCACGCCGGAAGCCAGCGCCACGCCCGGCCCCACGGTGCAGAACGGGCCGATCTCGACCCCGTCCGCCAGGGTCGCCGAGGCGTCCACCACAGCGGTCGGGTGGATGGTCACTGGGCGGGCTCCGCCACGGTCACGACCATGGCCATGAACTCGGCCTCGGCGGCCAGCTTGCCGTCGATGAAAGTCTCGCCGCGGAACTTGTAGGCGTCGCCGCGCGCCTTGATGACCTTGACCTCCATGCGCAGTTGGTCGCCCGGCCGCGCGGGCTTGCGGAAGCGCACGCCGTCGATCGACATGAACATGATGACCTTGTCGGCCACCGCGACATCCAGCGACTTGGACATCAGCAGCGCGCCCGTCTGGGCCATGGCCTCGACGATCAGCACACCCGGCATGACCGGGTCGATCGGGAAGTGGCCGGGGAAGAAGGGCTCGTTGTGGGTGACGTTCTTGATGCCGACGATGGAGGTCGCCGCCACGAAGTCCTGCGCCTTGTCGACCAACAGGAAGGGATAGCGGTGCGGCAGGCGACGCATCACCTCGGCGTAATCGATCTTGTTGTCTTCGCTCATTCTTTCGATTCCTTCGCGCCCTTCTTCTGGGACGCCTGTTTGGACAGCCAGACCGTCTCGCGCAAGAACTGGCGCAAAGGCTTGGCGGGATAGCCGGACCAGATTTCGCCCGGCGGAATGTCGGCCAGGACGCCGCCGCCAGCCGCGACGCGCGCGCCTTCGCCGATGGTGATGTGGTCGCCCACGCCCGCCCGGCCGCCGAAGATGCAGTTGTCGCCGCTGGTGACCGAACCCGAGATGCCGGTGTGCGCCGCCATCAGGTTATTGCGGCCGATGACGCAGTTGTGGCCGATCATGACCAGATTATCGATCTTGGTGTTCTCGCCGATGACGGTGTCGTCATAGGCGCCTCGGTCGATGCAGGAGTTGGCCCCGACCGTCACCCCGTCCTGCAGGATGACGCGCCCGAGCTGAGGAATGTCCACCGGCCCGGCCTTGGACCCGGCGGCGCCGAAGCCCGCCTCTCCGATGCGCGCGCCGGCCAGCAGCTTCACCCGGTCGCCCAGCAGGGCGAAGCCGACAGTGACGCCAGCGCTGATCAGGCAGTCGCGGCCAATCTGGACGCCCGGTCCGATCACGGTGTTGGCGCCGATGCGGCTGCCGCGCCCGATGCGGACGCCTTCGCCCAGGATCGCGCCCGGCTCGACCACCACGGTGTCGTCCTCAGCGGCCTCGGCGACCGTAATGGCGCGGTCCAGACGGATCGGCCGGTGTAACAGGGCCGACGCCCGCGCCCAGGCGGCCTGAGCCTCGCCCGACACGATGACAGCGGCGTCAGCGGGCGCCGCATCCACGGCCGACGGCGGCACGATCACGCAACCCGCCTTGGTCTGCGCCAAGGCGGCGGCGAACTTGCGGTCGCCCAGAAACGCAATCGCGCCCCGGTCCGCACTGGACAGAGGCGCAACGGCCGAGATGACGACCTCGCCGCCCCGGACGACCTCCCCGCCGATGTGCTCGGCGAGGGCGGCGACCGTCAGGGGCGACAGGGTCTGAAAGAACCTCGGATCGGGCATGGCCCGTCTTACGACTGCGGCTGGGCCGGAACCGGCATGCGGTTGAAGCTCAGCGTCGGCAGCTGGGCGTTCAGACGCTGGATCACGGTGTCGGTGACGTCCATGGCCGGGTTCAGGATGAAGACGCTTTCGCGGTCGATCATGATGCCGCAGCCCTTCTCCTGATAGACGGCGACCAGCAGGGGCTCGATGGCTTCCGAGATCTTGCGGCGCTGTTCAGCCAGGGTGTAGCGCAGTTCATTCTCGCGCGTGGCTTCCAGTTGTTGGGCTTCCTGGATGCGTTGCTGCAGTTGCTGGCGGCGCTGGTTCATCTGGTCAGCCGGGATGGTCGCCTGACCCTGTTGCAAGGCCTGAGCCTCGGTCTGGATGGTGGTGGCGTAGGGCTGGATCTCGCCCTGAACTTCCTGCGCCAGCTGTTCCATGCGGGTCTGAACGGCCTGGCCGACAGTCGACTGGGCCAGAACGCGCTGGTTGAAATAGACGCAGACGCCGGGAATGACCGGGCCGGGGTTGGCCGGGCCCTGCGACTGGGCCAGGGCGGCCGAGGCGGTCAGCGAAGCGAGGGCGAAGGCGCCGATAGCGATGAGTTTCATAATCTAAGCCTTAGTGACGGCGGTCGGGCCGCAGTTAGAATTGGGTGGAGGTCGAGAAGCGGAACGTCTCGGTCTTGTCGTAGTCTTCGCGGGCCAGAACCTTGGACAGGTCGAAACGGATCGGCCCCATCGGCGAACGCCAGTGGATGCTGATGCCCGCCGCCGCGCGCAAGGCCAGGTCGTCGACGATGTTGGGGTTGCGAAGCCCCGTCGACGGGTCGACCAGATAACGGTCATCCAGCTTGCCGATCGTGCCGACGTCCGCGAACAGCGAGGTCTTGATGCCGTATTCATCGGGCAGCATGTTCGGCACGGTCAGTTCGACCGTACCGATGGCGTAGAAGTTGCCGCCCAAGGCGTCCGTCGTGGTCAGATCGCGCGAGCCCATGCCCGCTGTCTCAAAGCCGCGGAAGGTGTTGCCGCCCTTGAAGAAGCGGTCGTTGATCCGAATCGGATCACCGCTCCAGCCGCTGACATAACCCGTCTGGCCCTGGAAACTGACCACCCAGTTCGGACGGATGCCATAGTACCAGGAGGCGTCCGCCTCGGTCCTGATGTAGTTCACGTCGCCGCCGATGCCGGCAAAGTCCTGACGCAGGGAGGCCGTCCAGCCGCGCGTCGGGCGCACCGGATCGTTCAGGCGGTTGACCAGCAGGGTATAGCCCGCCGAGGAGTTCAGGAACGACCCTGCCTGATCGCACAAGGCCGACGAGCCGGCGCCGACGCCCCCGCAATAGCCGTACGGGATGACGACTTCATCGCTCTTCAGGAAGTAGCGGGCGCTGAAGCTGGCGTAGCCGTTCAGCGGATAGGTCACACGCACCCCGCCGCCCGTCGAGCGATAGTCATAGGACGAATATTTGCTGAGGTCGTAGCGGGTGTGGAACAGGTCGAAGCCCGCCCGCACGTCGCGTCCCAGGAACTTGGGCTCGGTGAAGCGGAAGTCGATCTGCTGGCGCAACGAACCCCACTCGGCGCGGGCCACGACGTTCTGGCCGCGACCGCGGAAGTTGCGCTCGGTGATGCCCAGGTTCAGCACAAAGGAGTCGACCGAGCTGAAGCCCGCCCCGACCGACAGCTCGCCGGTGGGCTGTTCTTCGACGGTCACGTTGACGACCGAGCGGTCCGGTGCGCTGCCGCGCGTCTCTTCGATCTTGACGTCCTTGAAGAAGCCCAGGGCGCGCAGGTTGTTGCGCGAACGCTCGACCAGCGAGCGGTTGAAGGCGTCGCCCTCGCCCACCATCAGTTCGCGACGGATGACGGTGTCCAGCGTGCGGGTGTTGCCGACCACATTGATGCGGTCGATGTAGACGCGCTGGCCTTCACGCACGTTGAAGGTGACGTTGACGGTATCGGTTTCAGGATCCGCGCGATAGGTCGGGTTGATCTCGACGAAGGCGTAGCCGGCCGAACCGGCGGCGAAGGTCAGGGTGTCGACCGCCGCCTGAATGCGATCGCTTTCATACAGATCGCCCTTGCGGATCGGCAGCAGCAACTGCAGGAAGTCGCCGTTCAGCCGGTCATTCTCGGTGACGACCTTGATCTCGCCGAAGTTGTAGCGGTCGCCCTCGTCCACCGTGACGGTGACGCCGAAGGCGCTGTTGTCCGGCTTCAGTTCAGCCACCGACGACAGGATGCGGAAGTCGTAATAGCCGCGGTTCGTATAGAATTTGCGCAGCTGTTCCCGGTCGTAATCCAGCCGGTTCGGATCGTAGTTGTCGTTGGAGCTGAACAGCCGCCACCATTTGGAGGTCTTCGTCACCATGACCCCGGCCAGGTCGCTGTCCGAAAATGCTCGATTGCCCAGGAAGGTGATGGCGGCGATGCCCGTCTCGGGGCCCTCGTCGATCTCGAACACCACGTCGACGCGGTTCTGATCCAGTTGGACGAGCTTGGGCGTCACCGTCGCCGAGATGCGGCCCGACAGGCGGTAAAGTTCGACGATCTTGCCGACGTCTTCCTGAACCCGGGCGCGGGTGTAGATGCCGCGCGGGCGGATCGTGACCTCGTCGCGCAGCTTCTTCTCAGCCAGCGCCTTGTTACCCTCAAACGTCACCTGGTTGATGATCGGGTTCTCGGCGATCTCGACGATCAGATCGCCGTTCGCCTGCAGGCCCAGTTGAACGTCGGCGAACAGGCCTGTGCGCGACAAGGTCCGCACCGCCACGTCGATGGTCACGGCGTCGATGGTGTCGCCCGGCTGAATCGGCAGATAGGACAGGACCGTCGTCTGGTCGATCCGCTCGTTGCCACGCACAACGATGCGGTTCACCACGGCGCGATCGGCCTGGGGCGGCGCTTCCTGAACCACGACGTTGGGCGTCTGTTGGGCCAGCGCAGGGCTCGCGAGGCCGGCGGCGAAGGTCAGGGCCAGGGCGCTGACCCCGAGAATGCGGCCACGGGTCTGGGTCATGAGGCGACTGTCGTTTTGATTCATGCGGGTACCATCGGGGGCTGGCGTCGGCTCACGAGACGAGCCCGCCGAGGAATTTGAAGAGATTGAGCTTCTGCAGATCGTTCCAGGTCGCGAACAACATCAAACTCGCCAGCAAAGCAAGACCGACCCGGTACCCCGCTTCCTGCACCCTGGCCGCCATCGGACGGCGCGCCACGGCTTCATAAGCGTAGAACAGCAGGTGCCCCCCATCCAGAACGGGAATGGGCATCAGATTTAAAAAGCCGATTCCGACCGAAAGTATGGCCGCGAAGCTCGTCAGCGTCAGCAACAGATTGCGAACAATGGCCCAGGGCTCGGGATTGGCCGCCACGGCGGCGTTGGTCAGGGCGCCCGAAGCCTTGGCGATGCCCAGCGGCCCACTGAACTGATCGCCCGACTCGCGGCCCGTGAAGATGCGGCCGATATAGGTCAGGGTCGTATTCAGGATGGCGCCCGTCTCGCGCACGCCCTGCCCCACAGCTGCGATCGGGCCGTAACGGACATGACGAATCTCGTCGCGGGTCGAACCCAGGGCCAGACCGATGCGGCCGACGGTGACGCGACCCGCGATGCGATCAGTCTCTACCCGGCGCTCAGGCGTAGCGGTCAGTTGCACCGGCTGATCGCCGCGCTCGACGGTGAAGCGCACCGGATCTCCGCTGCTCAGGGCCACAATGCGCGTCACCTCGCCGCCATCGGCAATCAGCTTGCCGTTGACGTGAGTGATCAGGTCGCCTTGCTGGAAGCCGGCGGCGGCGGCGGGCGATCCCGCCTGCACCTGCATCACCCGCGCCGGGCGAAGCTCGACGCCGACCAGGCTGAACAGCAGGGTGAAGATGAAGATGGCCAGGACGAAGTTGGCGAACGGGCCGCCCGCCACGACCAGGGCACGCTGCCACAATGGCTTGAAATACAGATAGTCGCGCTCGGCGCCCGGCCCGTGCTTGGCCGTCAACGCCTGGCGCATGGCCTCAAGACCGGCGCGATCAGGCACGCCCGTCGCGTCCAGGTCGCCGGAGAACTTGACGTAGCCGCCCAGCGGCAGCCAGCCCACGCGCCATTCGACGCCGTGTTTGTCAGTGCGTTTGAAGATGGCGCGGCCAAAGCCGATGGCGAAGCGATCCATCTTCACGCCAAAGGCGCGCGCGGTCAGGAAATGCCCCAGTTCGTGCACCGTCACAACCAGCGTCAGGACGAGCAGAAACGGCACGACATAGGTCAGAATCTGGCTGATCACGCCTATCATGCCGCTCATCTCTCCTGCGCCCTCAGGCCGCCATGTTCAGCGAGGCGATGACGTCGCCCGCAATCCGCCGCGCCTGCGCATCGACGGCCAGAGCCGCGTCGCAGGCATCGTCCGAACCGCAAGACACGCCCGCGCTGGTCGCCTTCTCAAGGGTGTCGGCGACGACTGCGGCAATATTGAGAAAGCCCAGCCTTCGGTCAAGAAACGCCAGAGCCGCCACTTCGTTGGCTGCATTGAAGACGATCGGCGATGCGCCGCCTGCGGCCAAGGCTTCGCGCGCCAGCCTCAGGGCCGGAAAGCGCGCCTCGTCGGGAGCCTCGAACGTCAGCCGCCCCAGCGACGCCAGGTCCAGCTTGGGCGCAGGCCAGGCCAGCCGATCCGGCCAGGACAGGGCGCAGGCGATCGGCGTCCTCATGTCCGGCGGCCCCATCTGGGCCAGGGTCGAACCGTCCACATATTCCACAAGGCTGTGGATTATCGATTCCGGGTGCACCACCACATCAACCCGCTCGCCGGGCATGTCGAACAGATAGGCGGCCTCGATCAGTTCCAGCCCCTTGTTGGCCATGGTGGCGCTGTCGACTGAGATCTTGGCGCCCATGCTCCAGTTCGGATGGGCGACCGCCTGTTCGGGCGTAATCCGCGTCATGGCGGCGCGCGGCAAGGTGCGGAATGGCCCGCCGGACGCGGTCAGCACCAGCTTGGACACGCGTTCGGGCGCCTCAAAGGGGAAGACCTGAAAGATGGCGGAATGCTCGGAATCAACCGGGATCAACTGGCCGCCGCTGCGCCGGACCCGCTCGATTAACGTCGGACCACAACAGACCAGGCTCTCCTTATTGGCCAGGGCGAGGGTCGCGCCCGTCCCCGCCGCCGCCCAGGCCGACCGTAGGCCCGCCGCCCCGACGATGGAGGCCATGATCCAGTCGGCTGGCCGCGTGGCCGCCTCGACAATGGCGTCAGGACCGGCCGCCGTTTCGATCCCTGTTCCCGTCAGAGCTTCGCGCAGTTCATTCAGCCGCGCGGGATCGGCTGTCACAGCGATGCGCGGGCGCCAGCGGCGCGCCTGCTCGACCAGCCGGGCGATATTGGCGCCGCCGGTCAGAGCTTCGACCTCGAACTGCGCAGAGCCCGCGCCTTGCGCCTGCTCCATCAGGTCCAGCGTCGACGAGCCGACCGACCCCGTCGAGCCCAGAACCGTCACGCGCCGCGCGATCACGCCGCCCGCTCCAGCATGAGGACGATCAGGCGCCCGGCGGCGACCACGACCACGGCGAACATCAGGCCGTCGACGCGGTCAAGCAGGCCGCCGTGGCCCGGAATCAGATTGCCCGCGTCCTTGACCCCGAAACGCCGCTTCAGCGCCGACTCCCACAGATCGCCGCCCATGGTGGCCAGGGCGGCGGCCAGGCCCAGCACCCCGCCCCAGACGGCGGTCAGCATCCCCATGTCCAGCCAGCCCGCCATCGCGGCGCCGGCGATCATCCCGGCGGTCAGCCCGCCGATGAAGCCGGACCATGTCTTGTTCGGCGAAAAGCGCGGCCACAGCTTGGGGCCGCCGACGAAGCTGCCGACCAGATAGGCCAGAATGTCCGCCGACCATGCCACGGCGAAGACCAGCACCGTCCAGTACAGCCCCTGCACCTCATGCAGGTCGCGCAGCCAGATCAGCAGGACGCAGGGCCAGCCGAGATACAGCACGCCATAGGCCGTATCGAGCGCCGACTCGCCGCGCGTTCGGGCGAACAGACCCGCCGCCAGCGCTCCGAACACCATAAGCACCAGGGCCAGCGAAATCTGGCCGACGTGGGCGGCGATCACCGCCACGACCAGGGCCAGGGCCACGCCGATACCGATCGGTCGCCATAGGCTGGGCGCGCACATCCGCGCCCATTCAAACGCCAGCAGCACCGCGCCCGCCACCACCAGGGCGCAGAACCAGTCGCCGCCGGCCCAGGTCGCCAGAACCGCCGCCGGCGCCAGTACGACCGCAGAGGCGGCGCGCAGGGCGATGTCGCGAGGCTTCAACGCCATATCAGACCGCCGCCTCGCCATAAGCCGTATCCATGACCTCGCGCCCGCCATAGCGACGCTGGCGACAGGCGAACTGGGCGATGGCCTCGGCCAGGGCTTCAGCGCCGTAGTCCGGCCACAGGATGTCCTGGAAAACCATCTCGGCGTAGGCCGCCTCCCACAACAGGAAGTTGGACAGACGCTGCTCGCCCGAGGTCCGCACGATCAGATCGACCGGCGGCGCCCCGGCCGTCGACAGTCCAGCGCCCAGCGCCTCTTCGTCGACGACGATGTCCTCGCCCGCGCGGGCGCGATCGACCAGCCGCTGGGCCGCATCGGCCAAATCCGCGCGGCCGCCATAGTTGAAGGCCACCTGCAGCAGGAATTTGTCGTTGTGGGCCGTCTGCGCCTCGGCCCGCGCGACGATGCCGGCGATGTCCTCAGGCAGGCCCTTGCGGCGCCCCAGCACCTTGACCCGCACGCCCGCAGCCTCCAGCCGCTTCAGATCACTGCCGACGAAGGCGCGCACCAGCCCCATGAGGTCGGACACCTCGTCGGCCGGACGGCTCCAGTTCTCGGTCGAGAAGCCGAACACCGTCAGGCACTGCACGCCCAATTCAGGCGCGGCCTTGATGGTCCGGCGCAGCGCCTGGACCCCCTCGCGGTGACCTACGGCGCGCGGAAGGCCCCGTCGCTGCGCCCAGCGGCCGTTGCCGTCCATGATCAGGGCGACGTGACGAGGCCCCTTTGCAGGCGCCGTGGCGACGGGCTCGGCCGACATATGAGACCTTCCTTGGACAGACCTGACGCGGGCGTCAGACCTGCATGATCTCGACTTCCTTGGCCTTCAAGGTCTCGTCGATGCGCTTGATGGCGGCGTCAGTGTCCTTCTGGACCTCAGCTTCCATCTTCTTCTGTTCATCCTGGCTGATATCGCCGGCCTTTTCAGCCTTCTTCAGCTCGTCGTTGGCGTCGCGGCGCACGTTGCGCACAGCGATCTTCTTGTCCTCGGCGTATTTGGCGGCCAGCTTGGCGAGGTCCTTACGGCGCTCTTCGGTCAGCGGCGGGATCGGAATACGCAGGTTCTGGCCGTCGACGATCGGGTTCAGGCCCAGGCCCGCGGAGCGGATCGCCTTCTCGACCGAGACCACCATGCCCTTGTCCCAGACGCTGACCGAGATCATGCGCGGTTCCGGCACGCTGATGGCGGCGACGGCGGTCAGCGGCGAGGTCGCGCCATAGGCTTCGACGACGACCGGCTCCAGCAGGCCCGCGTTGGCGCGGCCCGTGCGCAGGCCCGCATAGTCATCCTTCAGCGAGGAGACCGACTTTTCCATCCGGTCACGAAAGGTTTTGAGATCGGGTTTGGCCATGACGAATGTCCTTGGTCCTGTCGTTGAATAGCGAAGCCGCTCAGGCGGGCTTGTTGGTGATGACGGTATAGGTCCCCTGCCCCGTCAAGGTCTTGTGCAGCGAACCTTCCTCGCGAATCGAGAAGACCACGATCGGAATGCCGCTGTCGCGCATCAGGGCGATGGCCGAGGCGTCCATGACCCGCAGGTCCTTGGCCAGGACATCCTGATAGGTCAGCGTTTCATAGCGGGTGGCCGTCGGGTCCTTCTTCGGATCGGCCGTGTAGACGCCATCAACGCTGGTGCCCTTTAGCAGGGCGTCGCAGCCCATCTCGGCCGCCCGCAGCGCGGCGCCGGAGTCCGTGGTGAAGAAGGGCGCGCCCACGCCGGCGGCGAAGATCACCACCCGGCCCTTTTCAAGGTGACGCAGCGCGCGGCGACGGATGTAGGGCTCGGCGATCGCGGCCATCGGAATGGCGCTCTGAACCCGCGTATCTACGCCGATCTTCTCCAGCGCGCCCTGCATGGCCAGGGCGTTCATGATGGTGGCCAGCATGCCCATGTAGTCGGCGTTGGCGCGGTCCATGCCCTCGGCCGCCTTGGACAGGCCACGGAAGATATTGCCCCCGCCGATGACCAGACAGATTTCGACGCCCTGACGCGCCACAGCGGCGACGGCGGCGGCGACCACATCCACCGTCTTCATGTCGATGCCATAGGGCTGATCGCCCATCAGGACCTCGCCCGAGACCTTCAGCAGGACGCGCTTGTAACGAAACTCAGAGGGGGCGTCGGGCATGATCAGGGGTCCGTGGATACAGGGGTTAGCATCCGCGCGAAGTGAATCGGCGGCTCATCATAGACGAAGGGCGCGTCAGCCTTCAAAGCCGAACGCGCCCAAACGCATAATTCTCCCTCCCCTTCGCGGGGAGGGAGAGGTCTTCTTAGTTGCCGCCGGTCATCGAGGCGACTTCCGACGCGAAGTCCGGAGCGTCGGATTTCTCGACGCCTTCGCCCAGGGCCATGCGGACGAAACCGGCCAGCTTCAGCTCAGAGCCCAGTTCTTTGCCGGTGTTGGCGACCAGTTGTTCAATGGTCACGTCCGGGTCCATGACGAACGGCTGCTTGGTCAGCACCACGTCCTTCTGGAACTTGGCGATCTGGCCCGACACGATCTTCTCGATCATGTTTTCCGGGCGGCCTTCTTCCTTGGCCTTCTCGATCAGGACAGTGCGCTCCTTCTCGATCGCAGCCGGGTCCAGGTCCGAGGTGTCCAGCGCCAGCGGAGCCGTGGCGGCCACGTGCATGGCGATCTTGCGGCCCACTTCGCGCAGGGCTTCCTTGTCGCCGGCGCCTTCCAGGGCGACCAGCACGCCGATGCGGCCGACGCCCGGCGAAACGGCGTTGTGCACGTAGGTCGCGATCGCGCCTTCGCCAACCGACAGACGAGCCGCGCGACGCAGCTGCATGTTCTCGCCGATGGTGGCGATCAGGTTGGTGACTTCGGCCTCGACGGTCTTGCCGTTTTCCAGCGTCGCGCCGTGGATGGCTTCGACGCCGTCGTGGTGCAGGCCCAGTTGAGCGAATTCCTTGGCGGCCGACTGGAACAGGTCGTTACGGGCCACGAAGTCGGTTTCGGCGTTGAACTCGATGGCCGAGGCGACTTCGCCCTTGCCGTCTTCGCGCACGGCGACGGCCACCAGGCCTTCGGCGGCGACGCGGTCGGCCTTCTTGGCGGCCTTGGACAGGCCCTTGGCGCGCAGCCAGTCGATGGCCGCTTCGATGTCGCCGTTGTTCTCAACCAGCGCCTTCTTGCAGTCCATCATGCCGACGCCCGAACGCTCGCGAAGCTCCTTCACGAGGGCGGCAGTGATCTCGGCCATGTCTTTCTCCTGAAATTCAAAATGGGCGGCCGGACTGGATAGCCCGGCCGCATGTCAAGTTGACGTCACTCCGGCGCTCTAGGCCCCGGACGTCGATCTCAGCCCTCGACCTTCTCAGCCTCGACGACCTCGGCAGTCTCAACCGCAGGGGTTTCGACGGCAGCAGCATCGGCCGCGACCAGTTCTTCAGCCACGCCTTCCGTGCCGGCCGGAGCCGGGTCGGCGGCCACGGGGGCCGGAGCTTCGCGCAGCATGGGCTCAACCGGAGCTTCCGAAGCGCCCAGGTCGATGCCTTGGGCGACGGCGCCGGCGGCCAGGCCGTCCAGGACGGCGTCGGCGATCAGGTCGCAGTAGGTCTGGATGGCGCGGGCGGCGTCATCGTTGCCCGGCACCGGATAGGTGATGCCGTCCGGGTCCGAGTTGGTGTCCAAGATGGCGATGATCGGGATGTTCAGCTTGCGGGCTTCCTGGATCGCGATCGATTCCTTGTTGGTGTCGATCACGAACATGATGTCCGGCACCGAACCCATGTCCTTGATGCCGCCCAGCGACAGTTCCAGACGGTCCTTCTCGCGCTGCAGGGTCAGCAGTTCCTTCTTGTTCCGGCCTTCGCCGGTTTGAAGGATGGTTTCCAGTTCGCGCAGGCGCTGGATCGAGTTCGAGACGGTGCGCCAGTTGGTCAGGGTGCCGCCCAGCCAGCGATTGTTCATATAGTACTGGGCGCAGCGCGTGGCGGCCTGCGCGACCGGATCGGCGGCCTGACGCTTGGTGCCGACGAACAGCACGCGACCGCCCTTGGCGGCCACATCGCGGACGGCGACCAGAGCCTGGTGCAGCAGCGGCATCGTCTGCGACAGGTCGATGATGTGGATGTTCGAGCGCGAGCCGAAGATGTAGCGGTCCATCTTCGGGTTCCAGCGGTGCGTCTGGTGACCGAAGTGAGCGCCGGCTTCCAGCAGGGTACGCATCGAGAATTCAGGCAGAGCCATGATCGTGTTTTCCTTTTTCCGATCAAACCTAGCGTGGGCGGTTAAAAGGATCGGCTGATCCCTCGGAACGGTGCAGGCCGGGATGTCTCCCCGGACCGCGCCACGCCCACGTGCGAAGTGCGCCGCGCATATAGGCGAAAGGCCTGAAAAACACAAGCGGCCGAACAACATGGCCGCAACAGGCGCGCGAGCCCGATGTCATCCCGCGAGCCGACGCTCCGGCCGGATCAGAAGCTGCGACCGTCCACGCGCTGCGCCGTCCAGGTCCACGGCTCGATATCGGTCAGGGTGCGGATGTTGATCGCAGCCACCTCGCTTCCGTCCAGCGCTACGCCGTAACCGAACGGCTGCACTCCGCAGGTCTTGCAGAAGCGATGGTCGATCTTGTGCTGATTGAAGAAATAGGAGGTCGTCTCCCCCTCCCCCTTCGTCAGTCGAAAGGCCGAACGCGGCGCAAAGGCCAGAACGAACCCCTTGCGGTAGCAATGGGAGCAGTTGCATTCGACCAGTCCGTCCAGACCGACATCGACCTCAAACGCCACCGCGCCGCAGTGGCAAGACCCAGCATGGGTCTTTACGCTCGTCTCGCTCATCATGCATCCTCCAGCATCACCACCCCCGGCGCCGACTTCAACGCGCCGCGCAGCGCCGCGTCCAGCCGGTATCGTCCGGGCAGTTTGATCTCCACTTCAGTGCGGCCGCCCAGCGTCGCCTGCAGCCAGACCTCCCCGCCCTTGCCCTGTGCCCGCGCCCGGTCCAGCCGCGCTTTCAGCGCCTCGGCGTCGGCCGACTGCGCCGACAGGATGACCCGCAATCCGATCTGGGCGTCGTCCAGCAACACGTCCATGCGGCTGGCGTCGTCGCCGAAGAAGCGCACCTCCCCGTCCGCCGCCTTGGCCCGCACCCTGACCAGAACCGAGGTCCCGACCTCCAGAACCTCGCGGCAACGCCGAAGCTGTTCGGGCGGAAACAGGCACTCAAACTCTCCCGTCGGGTCCGAGAAGGTGACGAAGGCGAACTTCTCGCCGGTGCGGGCGCTGGCTCGCTCCTGACGACGACGCACCACCCCGGCCATCTGGAAGGCTTCATGCCCTGCCTCAGCCAGCCCCTGCGCCTCGGCCACGAAGGTCACCCGCTTGCGCTTCAAGGCGGGCGTCAGTTCTTCCAGCGGGTGGCCGGACAGGTAGAAGCCGACAGCGTAGAGTTCCTGGTCCAGCTTGTCCGGCCCGGCCCATTGCTCGACGCTCTTCAGGCGCGGACGCGCGGCCCCTGCCTGATCAGCGCCGAACAGGCTCACCTGAGCCGAGGCGCGTTCAGCCGCCACGCTCTGGCAATAGGCGATCAGGACGTCAGCCTGTTCGAACAACTGACGGCGGTTAGGATGAATGCTGTCGAAGGCGCCCGCCCGCGCCAGTCCTTCCAGCGCACGCTTGTTGACGGCCTTGGGATCGACCCGCTCCAGGAAGTCGAAAATATCGGCGAACGGCCCGCCCGTCTCGCGCACCTCGACGACGTGGCGCATCGCCTCCAGACCCACGTTGCGGATGGCGCCGAGCGCATAAAGCACGCTGCCCTGCCCGTCTTTCCATGCCACATCAAAGTCGGCCGAGGAGCGGTTGATGTCGGGCGCCAGCACCGGCACTTCGAACCGTCGGCAGTCCTGATAAAAGACCGCCAGCTTGTCCGTGTTCGACAGGTCCAGGCTCATGGAGGCAGCGAAGAACTCGACCGGATGATTGGCCTTCAACCAGCCCGTCTGGAACGAGATCAGCGCATAAGCGGCCGCGTGCGACTTGTTGAAGCCATAGCCTGCGAACTTGGCCACCAGGTCGAAGATGGAGCCGGACTGGCTCTCCGGCACCCCCTTCTCGGACGCGCCCTTGACGAAGCGGAGGCGCTGGAAGTCCATCTCCTCCTTCTTCTTCTTGCCCATCGCCCGACGCAGCAGGTCGGCCTCGCCCAGGCTGTAGCCAGCCAGGATCTGGGCGATCTTCATCACCTGTTCCTGATAGATGATGACGCCGTAGGTCTCGGTCAGCACCTCCTTCAGGCTGGGGTGCAGATAGTCGACCTCGGCCCGGCCGAACTTCCGGTCGATATAGGTGTCGATCATCTCCATCGGCCCCGGCCGGTAGAGGGAGATCAGGGCGGTGATCTCCTCGATCGAGCCGCAGCGCATCTTGCGCAAGGTGTCGCGCATGCCTTGGGATTCCAGCTGGAACACCCCGACCGTCTGGCCTGAGGCCATCAGTTCATAGGTCTTGGGATCGTCCAGCGGCAGCAGGCCCCAGTCCTGAGCTGCGCCGCGCCGCTCCAGATAGCCCTTGGCCCGGTCCAGAACCGTCAGGGTCTTCAGGCCCAGGAAGTCGAACTTCACCAGACCCGCAGGCTCGACCCACTTCATGTTGAACTGGCTGGCCGGGATGGTGGAGCGCGGGTCCTGATACAGCGGCACCAGTTCCGTCAGCGGCCGGTCGCCGATGACGATGCCCGCTGCGTGGGTCGAGGCGTTGCGGTACAGCCCCTCAAGCTCCAGCGCCGTCTCCAGCAGCGCCTTGACCGAGGCCTCGGCATCGCGCGCCTCGCGCAGGCGCGGCTCCAGATCAATGGCCTGGGCCAGTGTCACCGGGTTGGCGGGGTTGGCCGGCACCATCTTGGCCAGACGGTCCACCTGGCCCAGCGGCATCTGCAGCACGCGGCCCACATCGCGCAGCACGGCCCGCGCCTGCAAGGTGCCGAAAGTGATGATCTGGGCCACCCGATCCTTGCCGTAATGGTCCTGAACGTAGTCGATGACCTCTTCGCGCCGCTCCTGACAGAAATCGATATCGAAGTCGGGCATCGATACGCGTTCGGGGTTCAGGAAGCGCTCGAACAGCAGGCCGAACCGCAAGGGATCCAGATCAGTGATGGTCAGCGACCAGGCCACCAGTGAGCCCGCGCCCGACCCCCGTCCCGGCCCCACCGGGATGTCATGCAGCTTGGCCCATTTGATGAAGTCCGACACGATCAGGAAGTAGCCGGGGAAGCCCATCTGCTGGATGATCCCGACCTCCCACTCGAGACGGTTCCAGTAGTCCTCCTCGGGCGCATAGGCCTTGTTCTTCTCCAGCCGCGCCCTCAGCCCCTCGCGCGCCTGGTGCGCCAGTTCGTCGGCCTCGGAACGGCCCGCGCCCGTATCAAAGCGCGGCAGGATGGGCTTGTGCGTCTTGACCAGGAAGGCGCAGCGGCGGGCGATCTGAACGGTGCTATCACAGGCCTCGGGCAGGTCGGAGAACAGCTCTCGCATCGCCTCGGCCGACTTGAACCAGTGCTCGCCTGTAACCCGGCGGCGATCTTCCTGGCCCGTAAAGGCGCCATCGGAGATGCAGAGCAAGGCGTCGTGCGACTTCGCCTGCGCCGCCTTGGCGTAATAGACGTCATTGGTCGCAACCAGCGGGACATCGTGGGCGTAGGCCCATTCGACCAGCCCTCCCTCGGCCACCGTCTCGCTGGACAGGCCGTGGCGCTGAAGCTCGACATAGAAGCGATCGCCGAAGACCCGCTTCATCTCGGCCAGGGCGACGGCGGCTTCCGCCGGTTTCTTCTGCACGAACAAAGGATCAACGGGACCATCAGGCCCGCCAGACAGCAGGATCAGCCCCTCGGACTTATCCACAACCTGTCCCCAGGGCACCCCCGGCTCGGCCATCTCGCCCGCGTCAAGGTAGGCGGCCGAAGACAGGGCGCACAGGTTGAGCCAGCCCTGCTCGTTCTGAGCGATCAGAACGACCGTGGGAGTCTTGGCCCAGCGCTGGGCGACCTGCCCACCAATGTCGAGCACGGGCAGGGCGCAGGCGACGATGGGCTGAACGGCCGCATCTCTGGCCGTCTGGCTGAACTCAAGCGCGCCGAACAGGTTGGCGCGGTCGGCCATGCCGACCGCCGGCATTCCCGCGTCAGCCGCCATCTTGCCGATCTTGCCGGCCTTGATCGCCCCTTCCAGCAGGGAATAGGCGCTGCGGACCCGCAGGTGGACGAAACCCTGACTGTTCACCGCATCCGACAAAAGAAAACTCCGCATCGCAGCGTCGTTCAAACGACGCTTCATCATCATGCAGGGAGTCGCCCCTTAACTGGGCGCGGTCATGTCACCAGGAAGGCCGCCTGCCAGACCATCCAGACGAAGCCGCCGCAAGACGCAAGCGACAGCAGATCCCTCACCCAACGCGCCATTGATTTTATCCCCAGATCAAATGTTGCTTATTTGTTCTAAGTTTCCCCTTTGTTCTCGTCAACCTCAATTCGCGAGGAAGCCGAGACGGGTCAGCGCCGACGCCAGGGCGGCCGAGTTGGGGGACTGGGTCTTGCGCAGCAGGCTGGCGCGGAAAAATTCCACCGTGCGCGGGCTGAGCTCCAAGTTCTGGGCGATCTGCTTGGTCGTCAGGCCCTCGACCAGCATTTCGGCGACCTGTCGTTCGCGACGTGTGAATGTCAGTTCTTCACGCGGCGCCGTCGCAGCCAGCGCGGTCATGCCCCGTCGCAGGGCGCGCACCAACTCATCAATCGTCGCAGGCTTGGGCAGGACGTCGTCAACGCCCAAGCGCATGGCGTCGACGGTCGTTCGCACGTCCACAAAGGCGCTGACGATAATGACCGCGTGCCGGTTCAGCGCGCAGAAGGCCGCCACCAGATCCAGCCCCTCGACCCCCGGCATCTTCAGGTCGGCGATAATGCAGGTCGGCTCCGCGTCGGAGGCCCACATCAGGGCGTCGAGCGGTTCGTGAAAACCGACAACGGAAAAGCCCGCCTCACGCACCGCCAGAAGCGTCAGTTCCAGCAGCGCTCGATCGTCGTCGATGATGGCGACTTCGGTGATGGGACGCCCTGCTTTGTTCGTGATCTGATCATTTCGATTACCGACGGCGCTATCAAGCATCATACATTTGAAAATACGCAAGCTTTCCCACGTGAAAACCTCGTATTCCCACGCAGTTGATCCGCTTCTTCTCATCGCCGATCGATGTCTCGGTCACGCTACGAGACGGGAAGGTTCGACGTGCTGCAAAGCGCTGTTTTTCTAGCCCGCCCGGCCTGCGGCTTCATTGACAGCGCACGCTGGCCCGCGCTGACCGATATGCGCCGCGACCAAGCCCGCAGCCTGAATCTCGCCGGCGTCATGGTCACGGTCAATGACGTCATCATCTACGCAATGGAAGGCGGCCCGGCGGCGCTGGATGATTTCCTCCGCCTGCTGACCGTCAGTCCCTGTCAGGCCGTGACGCACGAAGCCTGGCGAGAGACCATTCGTTTCCGCGTTCAGCGCGTGCTGGCCCTGTCGCAACCGGTTCTGATGTCCGAAGAGATTCTGGCCCTGCAGCAGGCTCTTCGTCCTGACGCCCCCGCCTATGGCGATATCCCGCCGCTGCTCGGCGCGGCCGCCATGCGATGGGTGATGCAGCCCTATCGGAGCGCGCTCAAGCCCACGAACAGGCTTGTCATCTCCTAATAGGTCTGACTTTCGGCGGCGCGCTGTTCCAGATGGCCGTCCTTGAGGGCGAAGACGCGGTCCATGTGGCCGGCCAGTTCCATGTTGTGCGTGGCGATCAGGGCGGCGACGCCTGTGGTCTTGGCCAGTTCACGCAGCGCCTCGAACACAGCCTGGCTGGTGACGGGGTCCAGATTGCCGGTCGGCTCGTCCGCCAGCAGCAGGCGCGGGCTGTTGGCCAGGGCGCGGGCGATGGCGACGCGCTGCTGTTCGCCGCCCGACAGTTGCGCCGGCTGGTGCGTGATACGCTGGCCGAGGCCGAGCGCGGTCAGTTGCTCGGTCGCGCGGCGACGCGCCTCCCCTTCCCGCACGCCCGCAATCCGCATGGGCAGGGCGACATTGTCCAGAGCATCAAATTCCGGCAGCAGATGGTGGAATTGATAGACGAAACCAATTCGATGCAGCCGCAGACGGGTACGCGCCCTCTCGTCCAGCCCGCCCACATCTTCGCCGTCAATCAGCACCTGGCCGCTGGTCGGCCGCTCCAGCAGGCCCGCCGCGTGCAGCAGGCTGGACTTGCCCGAGCCGGATGGTCCGATCAGGCCGACGACCTCGCCCGGCATGACCTCCAGGTCGACGCCCTTGAGCACCGTCAACCCGCCCTGAGCCGTCGGATAGGTACGCGTCACCCCGCGCAGCGACAGGATGGCGCCGTTGGTTTCCGTCGCCACAGTCGGCTTCTTCTTCAGCAGCCTATTCAAAGCGCAGGGCCTCCACCGGATCGATGCGCGACGCGGTCCACGACGGCGGCAGGCTGGCCAGGCAGCTCATGAAAAAGGAGAAGACGGTCACCCCGACCACGTCCCACAGATCGACCTTGGCCGGGACGGAATCGAGCATATAGACCTCGGCGTTGAACAGCTGGACGCCCAGCAGTCCCTCCAGGAAATGCTGGATCGCGCCGATGTTCCAGCAGAACAGCAGGCCCAGCACCAGACCCGCGATCGTGCCGCCGATGCCGATGGCTGCGCCCGAAATGAAGAATATGCGCAGGATGGACGACTGGCTGGCGCCCACGGTCCGCAGGATGGCGATGTCGCGCGTCTTGTTCTTCACCAGCATGACGATGCCGCTGATGATGTTCATCGCGGCGATGGCGACCACCATCCCCAGGATGATGCTCATGGCCGTGCGTTCGACCTGAAGCGCGCCCCAGATCGCGGCCTGGCGGTTGCGCCAGTCGGTGACCGCATTGCCCGGCCCGGCGGCGCGCTGAACCGGCGTCAGCAGGCTCTCGACCTTGTCCGGCTCGGCCACCTTCATCTCGATGATGTCCCAGACGCCATCCTTGCCGAAGAAGAGCTGAGCCTGCTCCAGTGGCATGAAGATGAAGGCCCGGTCGTAATCCGCTGCGCCCGACGTATAGACGCCGCCTACGATATAGGTCTTCTCCAGCCCGCCCAGATTGCCGAAGGCGCTGTCAGCGCCGGTGGGACTATAGAGCGAGATAGGATCGCCTTCGCGCAGCCCCGCTTCTTCGGCCAGCGTCTTGCCGATCAGGATGTGATCGCCGCCGTATTCGCCCTTGCCGAACTGCTCGCGCGCCTCGGGGCTCAGGCTTTCAAAGACGAACTTCATCGAGGACAGGTCCTGAGGCCTTACGCCGCGCACCATGCCGCCGGTCGCCAGATTGCCCGCGCGGAACATGGCGGCGCTTTCGGTCAGAGGCGTCACGGATACGACGCCCGGTACGTCGCCGATCCGCTTCAGCGCCGCGTCGCGATCAGGCGCATAGAGCACAGGCCCCTGTACATACATATGACCGTTGAACGACAGGATACGGTCCATCAGGGTGCCGCGAAAGCCCGCCATGATGCTCATGACGCTGATCAGCACGGCGACGGCCAGCATGATGCCGATGAAGCTGATCATGGCGATCAGCGCCACCCCGCCCTGTTTCCGCTTGGCGCGCAGATAGCGGAGCGCCAGCCCGATCTCCCAGCTGGAAAACGGGCCGGACCCTTTCGATGCGGGCGGCGGAGCGGCAGCCGTCGCGGCGTCGGTCATTTCCTGAGCAGCTCCAGGGCGGCGTCCAGCGACAGGCTCTGCTTCTCGCCGGTGGCGCGACGCTTCAGTTCGACAACGCCCTCGGCCAGGCCTTTGGGTCCGATGGTCAGCTGCCACGGCACGCCGATCAGATCGGCGGTGGCGAACTTGCCGCCCGGACGCTCGTCCGTGTCGTCGTAGAGCACGTCCTTGCCCGCCGCTTCCAGCCTGGCCACGGCCTCTTCGCACGCGGCCGAGACGGCCTCATCGCTGGGGCGCAGATTGATCACCACCACGTCGAACGGGGCGACCGAGTCCGGCCAGATGATGCCGCCAGCGTCGTGGCTGGCTTCGATGATGGCGCCCAGCAGGCGCGAGACGCCGACGCCGTAGCTGCCCATGTGGACCGGCGCGTCCTTGCCGTCCGGCCCCTGGACATTGGCCTTCATCGCCGCCGAATATTTGGTGCCGAAATAGAAGATGTGGCCGACTTCGATGCCGCGCGCCGACAGGCGGTCGCCCTCGGCGGTCTGGGTCTCGAACTGAGCCGCGTCGTGCATTTCCTCGGTCGCGGCGTACAGAGCGGTGCGCTCGTTGAACACGCCTTCCAGTTGCTCGACGCTGAGATCGTGGCCCGGCGGAGCCATCTCGACCAGCTTGCGATCGCAGAAGACCTCGCTCTCGCCGGTCTCGGCCAGGACGATGAACTCGTGGCTCAGGTCGCCGCCGATGGGGCCGGTGTCGGCGCGCATCGGAACCGCCTTCAGTCCCAGGCGGGCGAAGGTGTTCAGATAGGCCGCGAACATCCGCTTATAGGCGACGCGCGCGGAGGCCTCGTCGATATCGAAGGAATAGGCGTCCTTCATCAGGAACTCGCGGCCGCGCATGACGCCGAAGCGCGGACGGCGCTCGTCGCGGAACTTCCACTGGATGTGGAAGAGGTTCAGCGGCAGGGATTTGTACGACTTCACGAAGCCGCGGAAGATGTCGGTGACCATCTCCTCATTGGTCGGCCCGTACAGCAGCTCGCGCTCGTGGCGGTCGGTGATGCGCAGCATCTCCGGGCCATAGGCGTCGTAGCGGCCGCTCTCGCGCCACAGGTCGGCCAGCTGCAGTGTCGGCATCAGCAGTTCGACGGCTCCGGCCTTGACCTGCTCCTCACGCACGATGTTCTCGATCTTGCGCAGCACCCGCAGGCCCAACGGCAGCCAGGCGTAGATGCCGGCGGCCTCCTGCTTGATCATGCCCGCGCGCAGCATCAGCTGATGCGACACGATCTGGGCGTCGGAGGGGGCTTCTTTCAGGATCGGCAGGAAGTAGCGCGACAGGCGCATGGGAGGATTCTCGGCAAATTCAGTCAGGCCCGAGGTTTAACCGGGCAAGGGGGACGAAAGCTAGAGCGCGTTCGCGTGGGTGATATCGGGAACAGGGGTCCAGCCGACCCAGACGAAGGCGACGATCACCAGCCAGACGATGATGGACACCCAGGTCGTGGTGATGAACTTCTTCTTCAGGTTCGGGTTCTTCGGCGCGCCCCACTGGGTGCCGTCCGTCGGCGGATCCTTGACCTGATCAGACATCCCCAGCGGCAGAATGGCGAACAGGACGATCCACCACACCGTCAGGAAAGTGGCGATCAGAGTGAAGGGGCCAAGGGGCATCGTCTCTAAAGTCCGTTCATCGCAATCATCGTCGCGGAGCGATAAGGAGGGGCTCCGCAACAAGGACGCCCTGAATGCCACAGATTACGCTGGAACACTCCACCCATTTCGACGCGACCGACTGGCGCGCCCTGGCGCTGGAGATTCATCGCCTCTGTGTCGACACGGTCGCCGCGACCCTGCCCGCCTGCAAGACCCGCATCGTCCGCTGCGAAAACCTGATCATCGCCGACGGCGCCCCGGAGCAGGCCATGGTCCACTGCGACCTGCGCATCCTCAGCGGCCGCACCCAGGAACAGAAGACTGCGCTGGGCGAAGCGGTGCAGGCGGCCCTGCTGGCGGGCGTCTCGCCCTATGACGGCCCGCGCCAGATCTCGGTCGAAATCGGAAACCTGGACCGCGACAACTATCGCAAGGTCACACTTTAAAACCCTCTCCTGATGGGAGAGGGCTTGAGCGCCCGAGAGCGAAGCGATCGGTTGCGCGAAAGGGTGAGGGTTCCGCAGTCAGCCGTTGTGCAACGGCTTTCGCCGACTTCGGCCGGGAACCCTCATCCGGCCCTTCGGGCCACCTTCTCCCACCGGGAGAAGGGAACATCGGTTACGGATGCGGCCGACCGATCCCGTAGCGCGCCGCCCAGTAGGGTAGGATGTCGTCGTCCTGAAGGAAGCGCGCGCCCGTTTCCTCGCTGACCTGGGCATCCGGCCAGTCGAACTCGCCGTCCAGCACCAGCAGGGGGCAGCTCTGGTTCGCCTCCCCCACCTCGGCGATTACGGCCGGGCGCGGACGCGGGTGATCCAGATAGGTCACGGTCAGGTGCTCGCGCAGGCGCGGATACAGGCCCAAAACGCCTTCGATCCGCGCGCCGGGCGGGCAGAACCACGGCCCGCCCTGATCGTCGAACCAGTCGGCGTTCAGCAGATACAGCCGATCCACCATCAGAGCCTCAGCACCACGGTTTCGACGATCGGACGACGGTCCCAGATCTGCTGGCTGGCCTTCTTCAGCGTCCGGCTGACGGCCTGTTCAATGACCATCTCGTCTTCCAGCGCCTCCCCCTTCAGGCCGCGCACCGTGTTCTCGACGCGCTCGGCCATGTCGTCCAGAACATCGCCCAGCGGACGGTCCGCGTCGCCGGGCAGGCCGATGCCGCGCACGTCGATGTCGCTGGCGATCCGGCCGCGCTTGTCCAGAGCGAAGCTGACGATCAGGATGCCGTTGCTGGCGGCGTGCTTACGCTCGCGCAGGGCCTCGCCGCCCTCCTCGACCAGCATGCCGCCGTCGACGAACAGACGGCCCGAGGGCACTTCGTCGATGATGGCCGCCGGTCCGGGCGCCAGGCGCACCATGTCGCCGTTGCGCGGCGTCACCGTCTCGGGCACCTGCATGTCCTTGGCCAGATTGCCGTGCTCGATCAGGTGACGGCGCATGCCATGGGTCGGCACCGCGATCTGCGGCCGGGCCCACTGATACATCTGGCGCAGTTCGTCACGGCACGGGTGGCCCGAGACGTGGATGCCGGGATGGTCCTTCTCAGTGTAGATGCGCACCCCGCGCTCGGCCATCTTGTCCTGCAGACGGCCAATGGCCAGTTCGTTGCCGGGGATGACACGCGACGAGAAGATGCAGTGATCCCCCTGCCCCAGCTTGATGAAGGGATGCGTCCCTTCGGCCACGCGAGAGAGGGCGGCGCGCGCCTCGCCCTGGCTGCCGGTGCACAGGTACAGAATCTCGTCCGCCGGCCAGATTTTGGCCTCCTGCTCCGACAGGAAGGGCTTCAGGTCGTTCAACATGCCGACCGACTTGGCGGCGGCGGTGATGCGGTGCATCGAGCGACCGGCCAGCGCCACACGGCGCCCGGCGGCCTCGGCGGCGCGGATCACGCTGTCCATACGCGCGACGTTGGAGGCGAAGCAGCCGACCGCGACCCGGCCCTTCAAACCGCTGATCAGCTCGGCCAGCTTGACCTTCACCTCACCCTCGGACCCGGCGACGCCGTCGACGAAGACGTTGGTGGAATCGCACACCATCGCCAGGACGCCTTCGTCGCCCAGCTTCTGGATGAACTCGACGTCGGTGCGTTCGCCCACGACCGGATCGTTGTCGATCTTCCAGTCGCCGGTGTGCAGCACCGTGCCCAGAGGCGTCTTGATGGCCAGGCCGTTCGGCTCGGCGATCGAGTGGGTGATGGTGACGTAGGTCACCTCGAACGGGCCCAGATCCACGGTCGAACCCAGCGGCGCCTCGATCAATTCGACATCTTCATAGATGCCGGCGTCACGCAGCTTCTCGCGGATCAGGAAGGCGGTGAAAGGCGTGGCGTACAGAGGCGCCTGGATGCGCGGCCACAGCCAGCCCAGGGCGCCGATGTGATCCTCGTGCGCGTGCGTCAGCACGATGCCCAGAATGTTCTCGCCTTCCAGGAAGGTCGGATCGGGCACGATCACGTCCACGCCCGGCGTGGACTGATCGCCAAAGGTCACGCCGACGTCGACGATGATCCATTTGCGATCATGCGCCGGGCCGAAGCCATAGGCGTTCAGGTTCATTCCGACCTCGTTCGAGCCGCCCAGCGGCAGGAAGACGAGTTCGTCGTTTTGATTTTTCTTAGTCATACGGCCTTACAGATGGGAGTTCCGCCGCCAGATTTCGAGTAGGCCGCGGATGGTCAGGTCCGGATCGAACCGGTCGATAGAGTCAGTTGCGCCCTCGAACAGTGAGGCGACGCCGCCGGTGCCGATAACCGTCATGGGCTTGCCCCACTCGGCCTTGATACGGTCCACCAGCCCTTCGATCAGGGCGATATAGCCCCAGAAGACGCCTGATTGCATGGAGGTGACGGTGTCGCGCCCGATCACGCTGTCCGGGCGCTGGATGGCGATGCGCGGCAGCTTGGCCGCCGCCTCGTGCAGGGCCTGAAGCGACAGATTGATGCCCGGCGCAATCAAACCGCCTTCAAAGGCGCCCATGCCCTGCCCGTTGGCGCCGGAAATGATATCGAACGTCGTGGCGGTGCCGCTGTCGATCAGCAGCAGGTCGCCCTCGTAAACCTGCAAGGCGCCGATGGCGTTGACCAGACGGTCGGCTCCGGCCTCGCTGGGCTTATGGATACGCACCTCGATGCCCAGTTCGACGTTCTCGCCGATCACCAGAGGCTCGACGCTCAGATACCGCCGCGCCAGATTGCGCAGGTTGAAGATCGACTGCGGCACCACGCTGGAGATGATGCAGCCGTCCATATCGGCCATCGTCAGGCCATGCCCGCGCATCTCGAACAACTGATGCAGCCAGACGGCGTATTCATCGGCCGTGCGCATGGGATCGGTGGCCGTGCGCCACTGGAAGATCCACTCCTGACCGTCATGGACGGCGAACAGGGTGTTGGTGTTGCCTTGCTCGATCGCCAGCAGCATCAGGCGGCCTCTCCGAAGAAGACGTCGCCCGCAGAGATCACTCGCAGGTTTCCGTCCGGCAGTTTCAGACGCAGGGCGCCGTCGGCCTCGACGCCGTCGGCGATCCCGCTCAGGGTTTCGTGACTCAGCCGCGCCGTGCACGATCCGAACAGGCCCGGCGTCCGCGCGACCCAGGCGTCCAGCACGGGCTGAAAGCCCAGACGCGTCCAGCGTTCCAGCCAGGCATCAAAGGTTTCGGCCAACGCCCCGGCCCCCTCCTCCATCGACGGCGCAGCGGCCACGTCGTGACGCAGGTGCTCGGCGATGCAGGTGGTCGGGCGCTCGGTCCCTTCGGGCGCATGGGACAGGTTCACGCCGATGCCGACGGCCAACCACAGGCCGCCAGACGGCGCAGGACCAGATTCGATCAGGATGCCCGACGACTTGCGCCCATCCAGCAGCACGTCATTGGGCCATTTGATGCTGACCAGCGCGGGCGGAACATAGCGGTCCAGAAGATCGGCCACCGCCAGGGCGGCGGCGAAGGTCAGTTGCGCCGCCTCGGCCGGAGTGCGGTTCAGCGTCAGCAGCAGGGTCGCGGCCAGATTGCCGTCCCGGCTGTCCCAGGCGCGGCCGCGACGGCCCCGCCCGGCCGTCTGACGCCGGGCTGCAATCCACAGCGGCCCGGCCTCGCCCGCCTCGGCGCGGCGACGCGCCTCGGCGTTGGTGGAGTCGGTCTCTTCGAGGATCAGGACCGGAGCCGCCAAGGCCCCTTATCCGATCCCGACGCCCGCGGCCGCCGCGCGCGTCAGCGGCTCCAGCCAGGTCAGGGCGATCAGCAGCACCGGGAAGCTGAAGGCCGCAGCCGCCCAGCCGATCCACTGGGCGCTGACCGGCGCCTTGTCCGTGGTCACGTCGAACTCCGGCGTGTCGAACCAGATCACCTTGATGATGCGCAGATAGTAGAAGGCTGCGACGACCGAGGCCACCAGACCCGCAGCGCCCGCCATCCAGTAACCGGCGTCGGCGGCCGCGCCGAAGACGTAAAACTTGCCCCAGAAGCCCGACATCGGCGGAATGCCCACGGCCGACAGCGACAGGATCGTCAGGGCGACGGCCGTCAGCGGACGATCCTTCTTCAGGCCCGCCAGGTCGGCGATCTTGCGGATCGGACGGCCATTGCGGCTCAGCGACAGCAGGATGGCGAAGAAGCCGATCTGATCCACGACATACAGGGTCATGAACATCAGGGTCGCCTGAACGCCGACATGCGTGCCCGCCGCCACGCCCAGCAGGGCGTAGCCGATGTTGATGATCGAGGAATAGGCCAGCAGGCGCTGGATGTCCTTCTGCATCAGGCCGCCGAAGGCGCCGACAGCAAAGCTGATCAGCGAGATCAGGATCACGACCTGGGCCCACTGAGCATGGGCCAGGCCGAAGCCTTCGACCAGCACGCGGATGATCAGCACCATGGCCGCCACCTTGGGCGCGGTCGAGAACAGGGCCACGACCGGCGTCGGGGCGCCTTCATAGACGTCGGGCGTCCACATGTGGAACGGCGCGGCCGAAACTTTGAACGCCAGACCGCAGATCAGGAAGACCAGGCCGAAGATCAGGCCCGGCCCCGGGTTGGCGCTGGCAAAGGCAGCGATGTCGACGAAGCGCATCGACCCGGCGAAACCGTAGATCAGGCTCGCGCCGTAAAGCAGCAGGCCCGACGACAGGGCGCCCAGGACGAAATATTTCAGACCCGCTTCCGAGGCCTTCAGGTCGTCGCGGCGATAGGCGGCCAGAACATAGAGGGCCAGCGAGTGCATCTCGATGCCGATGTAGAGCGAGATCAGATCGCCTGACGAGGCCATCATCCCCATGCCGACGGAGGCCAGCACGATCAGGATCGGATATTCGAACTTGGCGATGTTGTTGCGGTGCATCCAGCTGTCGCCCAGCACCACGGCCACAGCGGCGGACAGGAAGATCACCGCCTTGCCGTAAACGGCCAGCGGGTCAGCCACATAGGCCCCGTTGAAAGCCGAACCCAGCGGGCCGACGACAGCCAACGCCGTCGCCGCCAGCAGCAGCAGAACCGACAGGCCTGAAACCAGGCGCGTCGACTTCTCGCCGGAGAAGGCGCCGACCATGAGCAGCACCAGACCGCCGACCGCAAGGGTCAGTTCGGGAGCCGAGAGATGAAGGGCGGAAGACAGATCAGTCATTATGCTCTCACCCGCCGATGGCTGCGCGATAGGCGGTCGTCAGGGCCTCAACGCTTGGCCCGGTGTAGTCCAGAACGGCGTTGGGATAGAGGCCCAGCCAGATGGTGCCGACAATCAGGGGCACGAAGATCAACAGTTCGCGCTTGTCGATGTCGGTGATGTTTTCCAGCGCCGGGTTGGTGATCGGGCCGTACATGACGTTACGGAACAGCGTCAGCGCATAGACCGCCGAGAGGATCACGCCCGAGGCGGCGATCAGGGCCGTCCAGGTCGAGACCTGATAGGCGCCCGTCATCGTCAGCACTTCGCCGATGAAACCCGAGGTGCCCGGCAGGCCGACGTTGGCCATGGTGAACATCAGGAAGATGGCCGCATACCACGGCATCCGCGCCGTCAGGCCGCCGTAGAGGGCGATCTCACGCGTATGCATCCGGTCATAGACCACGCCGACGCACAGGAAGAGCGCGCCCGAGATCAGGCCGTGGCTCAGCATCTGGAAGACAGCGCCCTGAACGCCGGTGTCGTTGCCGGCGAAGATCCCCATGGTCACGAAGCCCATGTGGGCGACCGACGAATAGGCGATCAGCTTCTTGATGTCCGTCTGACGGAAGGCGACCAGCGAGGTGTAGACGATGGCGATGACCGACAGCGTCAGCACCAGAGGCGTGAACATCTGCGACGCCAGCGGGAACATCGGAATGTTGAACAGGATGAAACCGTAGCCGCCCAGCTTCAACAGGATGCCGGCCAGGATGACCGACCCCGCCGTCGGCGCCTGAACGTGGGCGTCGGGCAGCCAGGTATGCACCGGCCACATCGGCATCTTCACCGCGAAGGAGGCGAAGAAGGCCAGCCACAGGATCGGCTGCACCGAGGCGTCGAAAGCGTACTGCTTCAGCTCCGGAATGCTGGTGGTGCCCGTCGTGTGGGCCATCCACAGCATGGCCAGCAGCATCAGGACCGACCCGAGCAGGGTGTACAGGAAGAATTTGTACGCCGCGTAGATCCGGTTGGCGCCGCCCCAGATGCCGATGATCAGGTACATCGGGACCAGGGTGCCTTCGAAGAAGATGTAGAAGAGGAACAGGTCCAGCGAAGTGAACACCCCGATGACCAGCGTCTCCAGGATCAGGAAGGCGATCATGTATTCGACGACGCGCGTCTGGATCGACTTCCAGCTGGCCACGATACAGATCGGCAGCAGGAAGGCCGTCAGCAGGACGAACAGGATGGAGACGCCGTCCACGCCCAGGTGATAGCTGGCGCCCGCGAACCAGGCGTGGTTCTCGACGAACTGATAGGCCGCGTTCGACGGATCGAACTGCGCGACCAGCACGACGGACACCGCCAGCACCACCATTGTGGTGACCAGGGCGATCCAGCGGGCGGCCGGGGCCGCGGCGTCCTGACCGCCCTTATTCAGCAGGCGCGCGACCAGGATCGCGGCCGCGCCGAGAAGCGGCAGGAAGGTGACGATGCTCAGAATGTGAGGCACGAGGCTCAGGCTCCCCACGTGAAGATGGCGAAGGCAAGGAACGCAGCCACGCCGATCAGCATCACGAATGCATAGAAGTAGACGAAACCGGACTGGAACCGGGACAGCCAGCCGCCCGACTTCAGCGAAGCCCAGGCCGCGCCGTTCGGGCCGAGGCCGTCGATGATCTTCACGTCGCCGATCTTCCAGAAGAAGTCGCCGACCGCCTTGGCGCCCTTCACGAAGACGGCGTCATACAGCTCATCGAAGAACCACTTGTTGTAGAGGAAGGTCCACAGCGGGCCCTTGCGGTCGGCCATTTCCTTGGCCGCGCCTTCCTTCACGACATACAGCCAGTAGGCGATGGCCGTGCCCAGCAGCGTCACGATCAGCGGCGCCCACTTCACCCAGGTCGGGACGTTGTGGCTCTCGTGCAGGACGTGGTTGTCGCCGCCGACGAAGATGGCGCCGCGCCAGAACTCGGCCTCATGATGGCCGATGAACTGCGGGGCGAAGATCATGCCCGCGGCCACCGCGCCGACCGAAAGCAGCAGCAGCGGCAGCACCATGACCCACGGGCTCTCGTGCGGCTTCAGCGGACCGTGGTGATGGTCGTCGTGCGCATGATCGTCGCCGTCCAGCGGTTCCGAATGGGTTTCGATCTGAGCGTGCGAGGCGTGATCGTCCGCGTGATGGGCGTGCGCGCCCTCCTCTTCCTTCCAAACCGGCTTGTTGTGGAAGGTCATGAACACCAGACGCCAGGAATAATAGGCCGTCAGCAGGGCTGCCGAGATGCCGATGACGAAGGCGAACATGCCTGCGGCCGAGTGGCCGGTCGTCGCCGCGGCATAGGCGCTCTCGAGGATGGAGTCCTTGGAGTAGAAGCCCGCGAAGCCGCCGACGCCGGGCATGCCCAGGCCGGTGATGGCGATGGTGCCGATCATCATGGTCGCATAGGTGACGGGCAGCAGCTTCCACAGGCCGCCCATCTTCCGCATGTCCTGCTCGTGGTGCATGCCGTGGATCACCGAACCGGCGCCCAGGAACAGCAGGGCCTTGAAGAAGGCGTGCGTGAACAGGTGGAACATGGCGGGCTGATAGGCGCCGACGCCCGCCGCGAAGAACATGTAGCCCAGCTGCGAACAGGTCGAATAGGCGATCACCCGCTTGATGTCGTTCTGCATCATGCCGACGGTCGCGGCGAAGATGGCGGTGATCCCGCCGATGATGGCGATGAACTGCGACGCGACGGGCGCATGCTCATACAGCGGCGACAGCAGGCAGACCATGAAGACGCCCGCGGTGACCATGGTGGCCGCGTGGATCAGGGCCGACACCGGGGTCGGGCCTTCCATCGCGTCCGGCAGCCAGGTGTGCAGGAAGAACTGCGCCGACTTGCCCATGGCGCCGACGAACAGCAGCAGACCGGCCAGGTCCAGCGCCGACCAGGTGTAGCCCAGGAAGTCCCAGCCCGTGCCGACCTTGCCGGCGATCATAGGGAACAGCTTGGCGAACTCGATCGTGCCGAACATCCAGAAGACGGTCATCATGCCGAGCAGGAAGCCGAAGTCGCCGACCCGGTTGACGACGAAGGCCTTGATCGCCGCCGAAGACGCCGAGGCCTTCTTGTACCAGAAGCCGATCAGCAGATAGGACGCCAGGCCCACGCCTTCCCAGCCGAAGAACATCTGGACGAAGTCGGCGGCCGTCACCAGCGCCAGCATCATGAAGGTGAACAGCGACAGATAGGCGAAGAAGCGGGGACGGCTGTCGTCCTCCTTCATGTAGCCCCAGGAATAGAGGTGAACCAGCGACGAGACGCTGGTCACGACGATCAGCATGACCGCCGACATGGCGTCGATGCGGATCGACCAGTTCGACTGGAAGTCGCCGACGTGGATGAACGGCGCGATGTGCACGGTGAAGGCTTCCAGCCCGCCCCAGGTCCACTGGCTGAACACGATCCAGGAGACCGCGCACGAGAAGAACAGCAGGCCCGTGGTCACGGCCTGAGACGGAATGTCGCCGATCCGGCGACCGAAGAAGCCGGCGATCATGGCCCCCAGCAGGGGGGCGAAGACGCCGAGAGTGACGAGAGTCTGGATAGTCACGGTTCCGATCAGCCCTTCATCACGGAGGCGTCGTCGACCGCGATGTCGCCGCGGTTACGGAAGAAGGTCACGAGAATGGCCAGGCCGACGGCGGCCTCGGCCGCGGCGACGGTCAGGACGAACATGGCCATCAACTGACCCGACACGTCGTTCAGGTGGGTCGAGAAGGCCACGAAGTTGATGTTCACCGCGAGCAGGATCATCTCGACCGACATCAGGATGATGATGACGTTCTTGCGGTTCACGAAGATGCCGAAGACGCCGATGGTGAACAGCATGGCGGCGACCGCCAGATAGTGCTGGAGCGAGATATCCATCACAGAAGCTCCTCGGGGGTAACGCCCTGGCCCGTGGTCACGGACTTGACCTCGACGGCCTTGGCGCGTTCGCGGTTGGCCTGAGCCGACAGGTCCTGGCGATGCACGCCCGGACGGTGACGCAGGGTCAGGACGATGGCGCCGATCATGGCGATCAGCAGGACCACGCCCGCCGCCTGGAAGAAGTAGACGTAGTCGGTATAGAGCACGCGGCCGATCGTCTCGATGTTGGTGACGTCAGGTCCGGCCGGAACCGGCGAGGCGGCGTCGCGGGCGGCTCCGCCCTGCACGACGCTGATCGACACCATGATCATCTCGGCCAGCAGGACGCCCGCCACAATGCCCGCCAGCGGCAGGTAGCGCGCGTAACCCTCGCGCAGCTTCACGAAGTCGACGTCAAGCATCATGACGACGAACAGGAACAGCACCGCCACGGCGCCGACGTAGACGACCACCAGCAGCATCGCCAGGAACTCGGCGCTCAGCAGCACGAACAGACCGGCCGCCGAGAAGAAGGTCAGGATCAGCCAGAGAACGGAGTGCACGGGGTTGCGCGCGGTCACCACCAGAAGGGCGGAAACCACGGCGACCGTCGCCAGAAGATAGAAGGCCAGGCCTTGCAACATGTGCGGGACGACGCCCCTCTTCAAAACCAATGGCCCGGATGGAAATCCCGGACCCTTCCAGAAATCGGCCCCGGCCCGGAGGTCAGGGTCAGCGTGGCGGAATCGCCGCTCCGTTTAGCGATACGGAGCGTCGAGTTCCAGATTCTTCGCGATCAGACGCTCCCAGCGGTCGCCGTTGTCCAGCAGGCGCGCCTTGTCATAGAGCAGTTCTTCGCGGGTCTCGGTGGCGAACTCGCTGTTCGGTCCCTCGACGATGGCGTCCACCGGGCAGGCCTCCTGGCACAGACCGCAGTAGATGCATTTGACCATGTCGATGTCGTAGCGCGTCGTGCGGCGGCTGCCGTCGGCGCGCGGTTCGGCCTCGATGGTGATGGCCTGGGCGGGGCAGATGGCCTCGCACAGCTTGCAGGCGATGCAGCGTTCTTCGCCGTTCGGATAGCGGCGCAGCGCGTGTTCGCCACGGAAACGCGGCGACTGCGGGTTGCGCTCGAACGGATAGTTCACCGTGGCCTTCGGCTTGGCCATGTACTTCAGCGACAGGCCGACAGCGCCGAACACGTCGGTCAGCATCGCGCCCTTGGCCGCCTGAACGATACGGGTCAGCATTACGATTTCACTCCGGCGCACTCGCGTTGATAGCGGGCGCTTTCCTTGTCGAGGGTCTGGCACAGGCGCTGGCGTTCCGCCTCGCGCCGTTCAACTTCCTGCACCTTACGTTCCCACTGATAGACCGACACGGGCTCGGCCTCATAGGGCGCGCAGGCCGACGCCAGCATGGGCGCGGCCAGGGCGAACATCAGGGCTGCGGCTTTCGTCTTCATCCGCCGATCCGGCGTTCGCAGCCGTCCCTGTTGAAGCGCGGATCGTCCCGCGACAGACGTTGGCAATAAGCACGCTTGTCCGC
This sequence comes from Brevundimonas sp. S1H14, assembly GCF_047716865.1. Lineage (NCBI taxonomy): Bacteria > Pseudomonadati > Pseudomonadota > Alphaproteobacteria > Caulobacterales > Caulobacteraceae > Brevundimonas > Brevundimonas sp. S1H14. Next base: position 2,055,830 of record NZ_CP136679.1, read on the forward strand.
CTCCTCTCCCCGCTCGCGGTCCAGCCGCTCGAGACGCGCGGACGCAGTCTCGGGCGCGGCCGGATCCATCGGCTTGAAGGTGCAGGCCGACAGGCCGGCGTCGAGCGCCAGCGCGATCAGGAATGTGGCGTAACCGCCCATCAGCCGCCCACCGCGAAGACGCGCCACGCCGCCACGAAGACCACGGCGACCAGCGAGGCCGGCAGGAAGATCTTCCAGCCCAGACGCATCAGCTGGTCATAGCGATAGCGAGGCACGAAGGCCTTCACCAGGGCGATCATGAAGAACCAGAAGACCACCTTCACGGCGAAGACCGCCAGGTAGAACAGGTTGGCGACGAAGGCCGGAACGCTGTTCAGGAAGTCGGTGGGGAAGCCCGGATTCCACCCGCCGCAGAACAGCAGGGTGATCATGGCGCACATGAAGACGATGTTGGCGTACTCGCCGATCATGAACAGCAGATAGGGGGTCGAGGAATATTCGACCTGATAACCGGCCACCAGTTCCGACTCCGCTTCGGGCAGGTCGAACGGCGGGCGGTTCGTCTCGGCCAGGGCCGAGATGAAGAAAACGATGGTCATCGGCAGCATGACGATGATGGTCGGCAGGGTTTCGAGGCCGCCGCCGAAGGCGTTCCAGTTCCAGATCCAACCCTGTTGCTGGGTCACGATCTCGGTCAGGTTCATCGTCCCGGCCAGCAGGATGACGTTGATGATGATGAGGCCCATCGAGACTTCATAGGACACCATCTGCGCCGCCGAACGCAGCGAGCCCAGGAACGGATACTTCGAGTTCGAAGCCCACCCGCCCATGATGATGCCGTACACCCCCAGCGAGCTGATCGCGAGGATGTACAGGATGCCGACGTTCAGGTCCGACACCACCCAGCCCGGCGCGAACGGGATCACCGCCCAGGCGATGAAGGCCAGCACGAAGCTGATCAGCGGGGCCAGAATGAAGACCACCTTGTCCGACCCGGCCGGGACGACGATCTCCTTCAACACGAACTTGAAGAAGTCGGCGAAGGATTGCAGCAGGCCGAAGGGACCGACCACGTTCGGACCCTTGCGCAGCTGAACGGCCGCCCAGATCTTGCGGTCAGCCAGCAGCAGGAAGGCCAGGGAGATCAGGATGCCGACCACGACCAGCAGGATTCCGCCCAGAGTGGCGAGGGTCCAGCCGACGGGAGTGGCCCAGAAGGAAGTCGCAGCGTCCATGTCTTACTCCGCCGCCAGGGCGACCGGCGCCGTCCGCTCAGCGGACAGTTGGGCCATGGTTTCACTGGCGCGCGCGATCGGGTTGGTCAGGTAGGGATCGGCGATGACGGAGACGAAGGCGACGTCGCCCAGGTCTCCCTTGGCGCCCAGCTTGGCGACGTCGAACGTCGCGGCGGGGGCCAGATAGTCGATGCGGCCGAAGGTCGGATGGTCGCCCATCAGCTTCGTCCGCAGTTGCTCAAGGGTGTCGAACGGCAGCTTGGCGCCCACACGCTCGGACAGGGCGCGGATGATGGCCCAGTCGTCCTTGGCCTCGCCCTTCGGGAAGACCACGCGTTCGGCCATCTGCACCCGGCCTTCGGTGTTGACGTACAGGCCCGACTTCTCGGTGTAGGCCGCGCCCGGCAGGATCACGTCCGCGCCGTGCGCGCCGCGATCGCCGTGCGAGCCCAGATAGACGCGGAAAGCGCCCGATGCGTCAGCGTTCACCTCATCGGCGCCCAACAGGAACAGCACGTCCAGCGCGCCCGGCTTCAGCATGGCGGCCACATCCAGACCGCCCTCGCCCGGCAGGAAGCCCATGTCCAGCCCGCCGACGCGCGCGGCGGCGGCGTGCAGGACGTTGAAGCCGTTCCAGCCGTCCTTGACGACGCCGACCTTCTTGGCCAGCGCGCCCAGGGCGTTCAGCACGGCCGGGCCGGTCTCGCCGGTCAGGGCGCCCGCGCCGACGATGATCGCCGGACGCTCGGCCTTGGTCAGGAAGTCGGTCGCCGCCTTGGGCAGCTTGCCGACGGTCTTCGAACCGGCGCCGAGGTAGTTGTAATCATAGGTCAGGTCAGCCTGCGGGCCGATGACGCCGACTTCGACGCCGCCCTTCAGCCAGGTCTTGCGGATGCGCGCGTTCAGCAGCGGCGCTTCCGTGCGCGGATTGGCGCCGACGATCAGAATGGCGTCAGCGTTTTCAATGCCTTGCAGGCCGGAGTTAAACAGCCAGCCCTCGCGAGCCTCGCCGCCCAGCGCCGCGCCGTCCTGACGGCAGTCGGTGTTGGCCGAGCCCAGCGCGCGGAACAGATCCAGCGTCGCCTTCATCGACTCGGCGTCCTGCAGGTCGCCGGCGATGACGCCGATGCGATCAGCCGATGCGGCCTTGATCTTGTCGGCCACGACCGACAGAGCCTCGTCCCAAGACGCCGGACGCAGTTTGCCGTTCTCACGCACCCACGGGCGGTCCAGACGACGCGCCTGCAGGCCGTCGACGGCGTAGCGGCTCTTGTCCGACAGCCATTCCTCGTTGATGCCCTCGTTCACGCGCGGCAGCACGCGCATGACCTCGGCGCCGCGCGAGTCGGCGCGGATGTTCGAGCCGAGCGCGTCCATCACGTCGATGGTCTCGGTCTTCTTCAACTCCCACGGGCGGTAGTGGTACTGCCACGGGCGGTGCGTCAGGGCGCCCACCGGGCACAGGTCGTTGACGTTGCCCGACAGTTCGCTGTCAATGTTCTTTTCCAGATAGGTCGTGATCTCGGCGCTTTCGCCGCGCGAGATCATGCCGATGTCCGGGACGCCGGCCACTTCGGTGATGAAGCGAACGCAACGCGTGCACTGGATGCAGCGCGTCATGAACGTCTTGACCGTGGGGCCCATGTTCTTTTCTTCGACCGCGCGCTTGTTCTCGCCGTAGCGCGAACCGTCGCGGCCATAGCCCACGGCCTGATCCTGCAGGTCGCACTCGCCGCCCTGGTCGCAGATCGGGCAGTCCAGCGGGTGGTTGATGAGCAGGAACTCCATGACCCCTTCGCGGGCCTTCTTCACCATCGGCGTGTCGGTGAAGATTTCCTGGCCGTCGGCGGCCGGCAGCGCGCACGATGCCTGCGGCTTCGGCGGTCCAGGCTTCACCTCGACCAGGCACATGCGGCAGTTGCCGGCGATAGACAGGCGCTCGTGGTAGCAGAAGCGCGGGATTTCCTGCCCGGCGCGCTCGGCGACCTGCAGCACGGTCATGCCCGGTTCGAACTCGACTTCAACGCCGTTGACCTTGGCGATAGGCATTACGATTACTCCGCCGCGATCGCGTGGCCGGCGAAGTTCGCGCGGCGGCTGCGGTAGGTGTGGATGCGCTCTTCGATCTCGTGACGGAAGTGCCGGATCAGGCCCTGAACGGGCCAGGCGGCGGCGTCGCCGAGGGCGCAGATGGTGTGGCCTTCGACCTGACCGGCCACGTCGAGCAGCAGGTCGATCTCTGACGGGTCGGCGTCGCCGATCGCCATACGCTCCAGCACGCGCCACATCCAGCCGGTGCCTTCACGGCACGGCGTGCACTGGCCGCAGCTCTCGTGCTTGAAGAAGTAGCTGATGCGGGCGATCGCCTTCACGATGTCGGTGGACTGGTCCATGACGGTCACGCCGGCGGTGCCCAGCGACGAGCGATGCTCGCGCATGGAGTCGAAGTCCATCAGGGCGACTTCGGCCTGTTCGCGCGTGATGACGGGGCAGGACGCGCCGCCCGGAATGATGGCCTTCAGGTTTTCCCAGCCGCCGCGCACGCCGCCGCCGTGATCCTCGATCAACTGGCGCAGCGGGATCGACATGGCCTCTTCGACCACGCAGGGCGTGTTCACGTGGCCCGACAGCGACATCAGCTTGGTGCCAGCGTTGTTCGGACGACCGAAGCTGGCGAACCAGTCAGCGCCGCGACGCAGGATGGTGCCGACCACGGCGATCGACTCGACGTTGTTCACGGTCGTCGGGCAGCCGTACAGACCGGCTCCAGCAGGGAACGGAGGCTTCAGGCGCGGCTGGCCCTTCTTGCCTTCCAGCGATTCCAGCAGAGCCGTCTCCTCGCCGCAGATATAGGCCCCGGCGCCGTGGTGGATATAGACGTGGAAGTCCCAGCCGTGGACGTTGTCGTCACCGATCAGCCTGGCCTCATAGGCCTGCTTGACGGCGGCTTCCATGCGCTCGCGCTCGAGGATGTATTCGCCGCGCAGGTATATGTAGCAGGCGTGGGCCTTCATCGCGAAGGAGGCGATCAGGGCTCCTTCGATCAGCAGGTGCGGATCATGACGCATGATCTCGCGGTCCTTGCAGGTCGCGGGCTCGGACTCATCTGCGTTGATGACCAGGTAGTGAGGGCGATCCTTCACTTCCTTGGGCATGAAGGACCACTTCAGCCCGGTCGAGAAACCGGCGCCGCCGCGCCCGCGCAGGCCCGAGTTCTTTACGTTGTTGATGATCCAGTCGCCGCCAAGGTCCAGCATGTCCTTGGTGGCGTTCCACGCGCCGCGCTTCTTCGCACCTTCAAGGCCCCAGTCGTGGAAGCCGTAGAGGTTGGTGAAGATCCGATCCTTGTCTTGGAGGATGCCGACCATGATCCCTTAAAGTCCTTCCGCCATGCGGCGTTTATGGTGGCGGGTGCGCTGGAAGACGGCGTAGATCACCAGCACCCATCCGATAGCCAACAGGCCATAGGCCGCCATCACCGCGTTGTCAGTCAGGCCGAAACGGCCGTCGCGCGCGAACATAACCAATGCGGCCGCGACCACGATGCAGGCCAGGCCAGCCCAACGCTGGCGCCAGCCCACGCGACGCAGCTCGGCCCGATAGGCCGCCCTGCCCGCTTCTGTCTCGAGGTCCGGCCGCGCCATCAGACCGGCGCCTTTTCAGCGACAGGCTCAGAGTTCGGCAGTTTCTTGATCTTCTTGGCGGCCGAGCCGTCATACAGCGCCGGATCCGTCAGCACGCGCGCGCCGCCTACCGGCTCAGACGTGTGACGACCGACATAGCTGCCCGCCTTCGGCGTCTTGCCCGCAGCGAAATCATCGATGATCTGGGCCATGTTTTCCGGCGTCAGATCTTCGTAATAGAGGTCGTTGATCTGGGCCACCGGCGCGTTCGAGCAGGCGCCGATGCATTCGACTTCCTGCCAGGTAAAGCGGCCGTCAGCGGACAGTTCGTCCTTGGGACCGATCTTCTCGCGGCACACGCGCATCAGCTCATTGGAGCCGCGCAGCATGCACTGCGTCGTGCCGCAGACCTGGATCAGCGCGGCCGTACCGACCGGCGTCAACTGGAACATGGTGTAGAAGGTCGCGACCTCCAGCACCCGGATATAGGCCATGCCCAGCAAGTCGCCGATGGCGCGCAGCGACGGCTCGGACACCCAGCCTTCCTGCTTCTGGACCAGCCACAGGATCGGGATCACGGCCGACTGGCGACGCGATTCCGGGTACTTCTTGATCCACCACTGAGCCTTTTCCATCGTCTCCTTCGAAAACTCGAAAGAGGACGGTTGCTCCTTGGCGAGACGACGAACGCTCATCGGTCCACTTCTCCGAACACCATGTCGAGCGAGCCGAGGATGGCGGACACGTCCGCCAGCATGTGGCCGCGGTTCATCCAGTCCATCGCCTGCAGGTGACGGAAGCCGGGGGCCGACAGCTTGACGCGGTAGGGTTTGTTGGTGCCGTCCGACACCAGATAGACGCCGAACTCGCCCTTCGGCGCCTCGACGGCCGCATAGACCTCGCCTTCCGGGGTGCGGAAGCCCTCGGTGTAGAGCTTGAAGTGGTGGATCAGCGCTTCCATCGAACGCTTCATCTCACCGCGACGCGGCGGGGCGACCTTGTGGTCTTCGGTCAGGACCGGCTCGCCGGGGCAGTTGCGCAGCTTGTGGATGCACTGCTCCATGATGCGCACCGACTGGCGCATCTCTTCGACGCGGCACAGATAGCGGTCCCAGCAGTCGCCGTTCTTGCCGACAGCGATGTCGAACTCCATGTCGGCGTAGCAGTCGTACGGCTGGGCCTTGCGCAGGTCCCAGGCGATGTCCGAACCGCGCAGCATGACGCCCGAGAAGCCCCACGCCAGGGCGTTCTCCTTGGACACCACGCCGATGTCGACATTGCGCTGTTTGAAGATGCGGTTCTCGGTGACCAGGCTTTCGATGTCGTTCAGCGCGGCCGGGAACTCGGCGCACCAGCGGCCGATGTCGTCGATCAGCTCGGGCGTCAGGTCCTGGTGGACGCCGCCCGGGCGGAAGTAGTTGGCGTGCAGGCGCGCACCGCAGGCGCGCTCGTAGAAGACCATCAGCTTCTCGCGCTCTTCATGGCCCCACAGCGGCGGGGTCAGGGCACCCACGTCCATGGCCTGCATGGTCGCATTCAGAAGGTGGTTCAGGATGCGGCCCATCTCCGAGTACAGGACCCGGATCAGTTGGCCGCGATACGGCACGTCGATCTCAAGCAGGCGCTCGATGGCCAAGCAGAAGGCGTGCTCCTGGTTCATCGGCGAGACGTAGTCCAGCCGGTCCAGATAGGGGATGTTCTGGAGGTAGGTGCGCGCCTCCATCAGCTTCTCGGTGCCGCGGTGCAGCAGGCCGATGTGCGGATCGACGCGCGTGACCAGCTCGCCGTCCAGCTCCAGCACCAGACGCAGCACGCCGTGCGCGGCCGGGTGCTGCGGGCCGAAGTTGATGGTGAACTTGCGGTCGTCCATCGCCCGTGCGTGCGGGGTCAGGCCGTCTTCATAATCCTCGAACGGGTCGATGGCCGAACCGAGCGGCGCGGGCATGTTCTTGACGTCGGCCATTACTGCGCTCCCGCCTTTTCATCGCCCGGAAGGACGGTCGGGTAGTCGGCGCCTTCCCACGGAGACAGGAAGTCGAAGTTGCGGAATTCCTGCGTCAGCTTCACCGGCTCATAGACGATGCGCTTCTGCTCTTCGTCGTAGCGGACCTCGACGTAGCCCGTCATCGGGAAGTCCTTGCGCAGCGGGTGCCCCTGGAAGCCGTAGTCGGTCAGGATGCGGCGCATGTCCGGATGATCCGAAAAGATCATGCCGTACATGTCGAAGGCTTCACGCTCGAACCAGCCCGCCGACGGATAGACAGAGGTCACGCTGGGGACCGGCTGCACTTCGTCGGTCGACACCTTGACGCGAACACGCGCCGCGCGGGTCAGCGACAGCAGATGATAGACGACTTCGAAGCGCTCGGCGCGATCAGGATAGTCCGCGCCGCAGACATCCATGCACTGCTGGAAACCGAACTGATCGCGCAGAGCCGTCATGATCTCGACGATCTTCTCGCGCGGGGCGATCAGGGTCAGTTCGCCATAGGCCACCACAGCCTCGACGCCGAGCGCCGCGACCATTTCCGTGCCCAGAGGCGTAAGAGCGGATTCACGTTCCGCAACGCGCACCAGTTCGCTCATCGCTCGATGGTCCCCGTGCGGCGGATCTTCTTCTGCAGTTGCAGGATGCCGTACAGCAGGGCCTCGGCGGTCGGCGGGCAGCCCGGAACATAGACGTCCACCGGCACCACGCGGTCGCAGCCGCGCACGACGCTGTAGCTGTAGTGATAGTAGCCGCCGCCGTTGGCGCACGACCCCATCGAGATGACGTAGCGCGGGTCCGGCATCTGGTCGTAGACCTTGCGCAGGGCCGGAGCCATCTTGTTGGTCAGCGTCCCGGCGACGATCATCAGGTCCGACTGGCGCGGCGAACCGCGCGGCGCGGTGCCGAAACGCTCCAGGTCGAAGCGCGGCATCGACAGGTGGATCATCTCCACGGCGCAGCAGGCCAGACCGAACGACATCCACATCAGCGAACCCGTGCGCGCCCAGGTGATGACGTCGTCCAGCGAGGTCGTCAGGAAGCCGCGCTCACCCAGTTCCGTATTGACGGACTCGAAGAACTTGTCGTGGATCTTGGGATCATAGCCCTCGACGGTCGAACGCGCAGCCGAACCTGCGGGGACCAGAGGACTGGAGGGGGCGATCACTGCCATTCCAGTGCTCCCTTCTTCCATTCGTAGATGAAGCCGACCGTCAGGACGCCCAGGAAGACCATCATCGACCAGAAGGCGAAGACCATGCCGCCGTGCGACAGGTCGAACATCGACACCGCCCACGGGAACAGGAAGGCGATTTCCAGGTCGAAGATGATGAAGAGGATCGACACCAGATAGAAGCGCACGTCGAACTTCATGCGCGCGTCGTCAAAGGCGTTGAAGCCGCACTCATAAGCCGAGAGCTTCTCGGTATCGGGGTTCTTGGGAGCCAGCACCCAGGCCGCCAGCATGAAGCCGGCGCCGAGCACGATGGCGATGCCCAGGAAAACGACGATCGGAAGATATTCTAGAAGAAATTCGTTCATTCGAGCTGCCTCGCCCGCCGGGAGGTAGGGGGCGGATTCGGGGCTTCTTAGACCCAACCTCGCCAGGGTTCAAACCCATGTCGGCAAAGGTTTTTTATTGCGAATGGTTCGCAGTTTTTTGCGCGATTTGCCGCAGCCCTCCCGATTGCTTCCTATGCCGGTGATCCGCGAAATGCACTGTCGCCCATAGATAGCCCAGAGCCTGCGCATGAACCTGGCCGCCCGCCTGCTGAACTCCGTCGAACGCATCGGCAATCGGCTACCAGATCCTGTCTTTCTATTCCTATGGCTGATCCTGGGTCTGGTGGTCCTGAGTCTGGTCGGGGCTGGCCTGGGCTGGTCTGCGGTCAATCCGGTGACCGGCGAGGTGCTGCAGGCGCAAAGCCTGTTGTCGCCCGCCAATCTGGAGCGGCTGTTCATCGGCATGCCGCGCACCCTGGCCGACTTTCCGCCGTTGGGGATCGTCATCACCATCATCTACGGCGCTTCGGTGGCCGAGCGGACAGGCCTGTTCTCGACGGCGATCCGTGGCGCGCTGCTGAACGCGCCGCGCTTCATCCTGACGCCGATCGTGGTGATCACCGGCATGGTGTCGCACCATGCGTCGGACGCCTCCTATGTCGTGGTGATTCCTCTGGCGGCCGTCATCTTCGCCGCTGCGGGCCGCCATCCGCTGGCGGGCCTGGCCGCTGGCTTCGCCGCCGTGTCGGGCGGCTATGCGGGCAATCTGTTCCCCGGCGCCAGCGACGCCCTGATCCTGGGCATCACCGAGCCGGCGGCCCATCTGATCGATCCGTCCTACGCCGTCAGCATCGCGGGCAACTGGTTCTTCATCGTCGGGGTGGTGATCGTCTTCACCCCCATCGTCTGGTTCCTGACCGACCGGGTGATCGAGCCGCGCCTGGGCGCCTGGATTCCGCATGACGCCGCCCCAGTCGCCGCCGAGGAGAAGACCCCTCTCACCGCCGCCGAGAAGCGCGGACTGGGCTGGGCGGGCCTGACCATACTGGCCATGATCGCCGTCTGGGCCGCCGTGACCTTCCTGCCCGGCTCGCCCTTCATGGACGCCGACGCCGAGCCGGAGCAGCGCTTCAATCCTCTGTACCGCTCGCTGGTGGCCTTCTTCGCCCTGACCTTCTTCATGGCGGGCGCGGCTTTCGGCGCGGGGTCCGGCTCGATCAAGAGCCACCATGACCTGGTGCGGATGATGCGCGAGGGGATCAGCCAACTGGCGCCCTATATCGTCCTGGCCTTCTTCGCCGCCCACTTCGTCGCCATGTTCAACTGGTCCGGCCTGGGGCCGATCCTGGCGGTCAACGCGGCCGCCTCCTTACGCGAACTGGCCCTGCCGACGCCCGTGCTGCTGATCATGGTCGTGCTGGTGTCCTGCATCTTCGACCTGTTCATCGGCTCGGCCTCGGCCAAGTGGTCGGCGCTCGCGCCCATCGTCGTGCCCATGTTCATGCTGCTGGGCATCAGCCCCGAGATGACGACCGCCGCCTATCGCATGGGTGATTCCGTCACCAACATCGCCACCCCGCTGATGAGCTACTTCCCGCTGATCCTGACCTTCGCCCAGCGCTGGGATCCCAGATTCGGCCTGGGATCGCTGATGGCGACCATGCTGCCCTACGCCGGAGCCTTCCTGATCGCGGGCCTGATCATGGTCGCGTCCTGGGTGGCGCTGGATCTGCCGCTGGGACCGGGCGTAGGCGTCCACTACGAACCGCCGCCGCCCGCCACGGCGTCGCAACTGCCTGCGGACGGCGGAATCGCCGGTCCCGCCGCCCCGCCTCAGGCCGCCGCAGCCGCTCCGACAAGATGATTTGATTTATCCACAGCCAGGTCGCTTGACCTTCGGCGCAGCCCCGCCTAAACGACGCCCCTCGCCGGGGCGCACAGTCGCTTCGGATGGGAACGCGGGTGTAGCTCAGTTGGTTAGAGTGCCGGCCTGTCACGCCGGAGGTCGCGGGTTCGAGCCCCGTCACTCGCGCCACTCCTCTCAACACTTTGAGGGAGTGGCGCACCGCCCTTCCCTCTTCTCCTGAAAATCAAAACCGACCCGCAGGCGCCGTTTTCGCACGCCCGCAGTTCATCGGTCCCCAAGCCTAGTTGAGCGGCAGCCTCTCTCGCGGCGTGACGAAGGCGGCCTTCCCGGTCAGTTCGCCGTACAACATGGTCAGATCCTCGAACACGCGGTTCCAGGCGAACTGCTCGACCGCCTTGACCCGCGCCGCCGCGCCCAGCGCCTCTACGTCGCGCGCGAACAACGCCTCAATGGCTGCGGCGTAGTCGACCGGATCGGCCGAGGCCGCCAGTTGCCCCACGCCGTCATCGACCGTCTCGGCCACGCCGCCCGCGTTAACGCCGACCACGGCCCGGCCGCAGGCCATCGCCTCCAGCACGATCAGGCCGAACGGCTCCTTGTCATTGGCGTGCACGAAGGCGTCGCAGCTGGCGATAATGCGGGCCACGGCGCGCGGGTCCTTTTCATACGGCAGGGAGATCACGCGATCTTCCGGCGGCATTCCGGCGCCCGCGCCGACCAGCACCAGATGATAGGGCGCGCCCAGACGCTGGACCGCGTCGATCAGCACGCCGACGTTCTTCTCCTTGGCCGGACGCCCGGCGAAGCACAGCAGACGGGCGTCTGCGCCCAGGCCCAGCTTCTTCAACAGCCAGTCGCGATCGCGACGATCCGGATGGAAGGTATCGACCTCCACGCCCAGCGGGCGCACGACGATGCCGCCGACCCCGGCCTCTTCCAGCCGCCTGGCAATGAAGCGGCTGGGGGAGACGACGCGATCGAACTGAGAGAACAGCTTGGCCCAGCGTTTCTCGACCGGCTTCTTGGCCCATTCGCCGAAATGCAGCGCCGCCAGACTCGCCGGATCCGAATGACAGAAACCCACGACCGGGCAACCGACCCTCTGGCCCGCCTCCAGCGCGCCCTGCCCCGGCGTATAGGGATCGCCCGCCTCGATAAGCGCGGGATTCAGCGACGATACCCATGCGCCCCAACGGCGCACCGAACCGGGCCAGCGATAACCGTCCCCGAACGGCAGCTTGGGGGCCTGCAGCCGCACCACGCCGTCGCCGCTGGCCCTGTAACCGGCGCCGGGCACGACGAGGCTGTGCGCCACATCGGGGCGATTGTCCGCCAGCCACGCCTTTTTGGACAGAAGATAACGCTTCACCCCGCCCGAGCGCGGCGCGAACAGCATCGTGGTGTCCACCAGCCGGGGCCGATCCTCGGCCGCGCAGGCCTTTAACGCCCGAAGGGTCGCCGCAACCTCATCATCCAGGCCAGGAAAGAGGCGCAGTTCGCTTTCCTGGACGTCGATCGGGCTGACGCTCATGCCTGGGGCCTTTCCGCTGAACTTCTTCACGTTAACGCCAAGGCTCCGACTTTGGATGCGGGACGGTGCAAATCAGCATCATGCAGATTTTCCGCCCTATATTCGTCCCCGGCTACGCTGCAAGCCACAAGCGCACAAGGCTGCGCTTGTATCCCGGCTGCGCCATGGTTTTCATCTGCCGTTCAGCTTCAGCCCCCTAACGCGAGGTCTTGCAATCGCCTCAAATTCAAGAAACTTGGGGCATGTAGGTGCTGACCCTGTTAGGAGGGGCGCCTCAATCCTTGCGCGTGCGACCACGAGGGGTTTCCTACCGATGCGTATTCTGCTCGCGACCGCTGTAGCGATCGCTCCCCTGATGGTTGCAGCCGGCGCCCAGGCCGAACAGGTCATCTCAAACGGCCGCACCACGCCGATCAGCACCTCGACCGCCAATAACGGCGCGCGCGACGACGTACGCATCGCCAGCGGCGGCTCCATCACGGTCACGTCCGGCACGGCCGTGACGCTGGATTCCAGCAACAGCGTCAAGCTCGACGCCGGCTCCAAGATCGACATGCTGAAGGCGGCCGACGGCGCCACAGGCATCCTGGCCAATGGCGGCAACACCGGCGACATCACCATCGGCGGCGCCATCACCATCACCGATGCGATCGACGAGTATAAGGACGAAGACAAGGACGGCGACCTGGACGGTCCCTTCGCCGAAGGGAATAACCGCTATGGCGTGCGCGTCACCGGCGATTCCCCCCTGACAGGCAACATCCGGATCGAGAACTCCGGTTCAATCCGCGTTGAGGGCAACAATTCCGCCGGTCTGTCGGTCGAAGCGCCCCTGACCGGCAACATCTTCAGCATGGGCCAGATCAACGTCATCGGCGACAACGGCTATGGCGTGCGCACGACCGGCGATGTCAGCGGCGACGTCACCCTGCTGGGCGGCATCGGCGTGGTCGGCGAGAACTCGACCGGCGTCGCCATCGACGGCGATGTCGGCGGCCAGGTCAAGATTCAGGGCGCCGTCACCTCTACCGGCTATCGCTACACCACGGCCCCGCCGTCCAAGCCCACGACGGGCGAGCCGTGGCCCGGCCAAGCCTATCTCGAAAACCTGGACGAGGACGACCTGCTGCAGGGCGGCCCGGCCGTGCGAATCGCAGGCGATGTCGGCAAGGGCGTCGTGTTCGACACCGCCCCTTCCTACGGTCCCGGCGGAATCGACGGCGACGACGACGGCGACGGCGTCAAGAACGGCGACGAGGACGACGACGGCGACGGCAAGATCAACCGCGAAGACGATGACCGCGACGGCGACGGCATCCCCGACGCCCAGGAAACGACCGCCACCATCCGCTCGTTCGGCGGCGCAGCGGCGGTGCTGGTGGGTTCAACCGACAAGGCGATCACCCTGGGCGCGGCCGGCACAGGCGATTCCGCCTATGGCCTGATCAACCGCGGCTCCATCGAAGCGGCCGGCGTCTACAAGGACGTCGACGCCAAGGCCGTGCAGATCGGCGGTACGGGCCAGGACGTGACGGTCGCCGGAGGTTTCCGTAACGAAGGCACCATCGTCTCATCGGCCGTATCCGCGAACAGCAGCACCGTGCTGGTCGGCAGCGGCGCTTCGCTGCCTACCATCTTCAACAGCGGCGCCATTCAGGGCTCCATCGCCACCTCCGACGCCGACACGGCCAGCGGCGTCCTGATCCAAAACGGCGCCAACGTCGGTTCGATCTCGAACTCGGGCAACATCGCCGTGGCGGTGAACGGGTCCAAGGGTTCCGCCGTGGCCATTCGCGACGAATCCGGCACGCTTTCCACAATCGACAACACCGGTCGCATCATCGCCGTCGTCACGCCCGAGAAAGATGTCGAGAAGACGGGGTCCGCCATCGCCGTGGACGTCAGCGCCAATACGACCGGCGTGACCTTCGTTCAGGACGGCGTCGTCGTACCGGACCACAAATTGCCTGACGCTGACGGCGACGGGGTGCCGGACGCCAATGAACCGGCGATCGTCGGCGACATCCGCTTCGGCTCAGGCGCTGACGTGCTGGATGTCCGCAACGGCACGGTGAGCGGCGACATCTCGTTCGGGACCGGAGCCGACCGCCTGTCGATCAGCGGCGGCGCCGTGGTGAAAGGCAAGCTGTCGAACGACGACGGCCAGCTCGACATCGACATTTCCAAGGGGGTCCTGGACGCTCAGCAGACTACGAGCCTGGATATCTCCAGCCTCAACGTCGGCGAAGACGGCAAGCTGATCGTGACCCTGGATGAGGCGACGGCCGACGAGTTCCGATACAATGTCAGCGGCTCGGCCGACCTGGCGGGCGCCAGCAGCCTTGGCGTCCGCTTCAACTCCCTAATTGACGCTGAAGGCACGACCACCTTCAAGGTGATCAAGGCGGGTGACCTGAACGCTGGCGATCTGACGTCCGAAGAACTGCAATCAAACTCGCCCTACGCCTTCGTCGTCGAAATCGGCGACGTGACCGCGAACGAACTGTCGATCGACGCCCGCAGGATCACGGCCGACGAGGCCAAGATGATCAACTCGGAAGCCGCCGCCTACGACGTGCTCTACGCCGGTCTGGCCGATAATGAGATCATCCGCGCGGCTCTGCTCAACCAGACGGATCGCGAAGGCTTCTTCCACATCTATCAGCAACTGCTGCCCGAGCACTCGGGCGGGCCGCTGCTGTCGCTGGCCAGCGGCGTCGACGCTGTGACCCGCGCCCTGACCGGCCGCAACGCCGCCGCCGCTCCGGGCGAAACCAGCGCCTGGGTGCAGGAGATCAACTTCTACGCCGACAAGGACAAGACCGACACCTACGGCTTCCGCTCGGAAGGATTCGGTCTGGCGGGCGGCGTCGAGCGCGGCACCTCAATGGGCGCCTTCGGCGTGACGGCCGCCTTCACCTCATCCGATCTGGAAGACCCGGAATCGGCCGCTGAAGAAGTGCTGTCGGCCAATCTGCTGGAACTGGGCCTCTACTGGCGCGCCCAGGGGCAGTACTGGACGACCTGGGCGCGTGCGGCGGGCGGTTACGCCTCCTTCAGCGCGACGCGCAAGCTGGTCGCCGAAGGCGTCAACCTGAAGAACGAATCCGACTGGCACGGCTTCACCCTGGCCGCAGCGGGCGGCGCTTCGTACGAGCGTCACTTCGGCCGCCTGAATGTCCGTCCCGAAGCCTATGTCGAATATTTCTCGCTGAGCGAGGACGCCCGTTCCGAACGCGGCGGCGGCGACGGCTTCGATCTGGATATCGACGAGCGCGACGGCCACATGTTCTCGGGCGTGGCGGCCGTCAACATCGGCTACGGCTTCGGCAAGGACGGGTGGATCCGCCCGGAAGTCCGCCTGGGCTGGCGTCAGAACTTCTCGGTCGACGCCGGGACCACCATCGCCCGCTTCGCCTCAGGCGGCGACGCCTTCACCCTGACGCCCGCCAGCATCGAAGGCGGCGGTCCGATCCTGGGCTTCCGTCTCAACGTCGGCAACGACCTGGGGATGCTGGCCATCACCGGCGACGCCGAACTGCTGGAAGACTACGTCCGCTACACCCTGCTGCTGCGGGCCAGCTTCAAGTTCTGATTCTTCTTCGGGATTCGGATCAAAACGGGCCGTCGGATTCGTTCCGGCGGCCTTTTCCGTATCTTGTCGTCGCCTCGCGTCTTCCTATGATCCCTGTCAGTTCAGAGGGGGATTCATATGAACAAGTTCGCCTGGGCCGCCTGCGCCCTGATCCTTAGCGCCCATGCGCCGGCGCTGGCGCAAACTGCGCCCGCTGTTGCTCAGGCCGCCCTGCCCTCTGCCGACCGCGGCCTGTTCACCGCCCAGGACCTGTTCGGCATGGAGGTCGCCTCGGACGCCCAGATCAGCCCCGACGGCAGCCGGATCGCCTATGTCCGCCAGACGGCCGACATCATGACCGATCAGATGCGTCCGACCATCTGGCTGATCGACGTAAAGACGGGCCAACACACGCCGCTGATCGCTTCGGCCGGTTCCCACCGCCAGCCGCGCTGGTCGCCCGACGGAACGCGCTTGTCCTACATCTCGAACGCCGAGGGCGGCGCGCCGCAACTGTTCGTGCGCTGGATGGCGTCGGGTGAAGCGGTCCGCGTCACCAACCTGCCCAACACCCCGTCCAGCATCAGCTGGTCGCCCAACGGCGAGCAGTTGGCCTATTCGGTCCTGGTTCCCGGCGACAAGCCCAAGATCGGCTCGCCGCTGCCCAAGCCCGAAGGCGCCAAATGGGCCCCGCCGCTGGAGATTATCGACACCGTCTCGTACCGCTCGGACGGTCAGGGCTATCTCAAGCCCGGTTTCCGCCATGTCTTCGTCGTCGGCGCCCAGGGCGGCGGCGCGCGCCAACTGACTCACGGCGACTTCAACCACGGCGGCGGCCTGTCCTGGTCGGCTGATTCCCGCATCCTCTATCTCAGCGCCAACCGTCGACCCGACTGGCAGCGCGAAGCCGCCGACAGCGAAGTCTTCGCCCTGGACGTGCAGACCGGCGGCCTGACAGCCCTGACCAGCCGCGCCGGGCCGGACAACTCGCCCGTCGCCTCACCCGACGGACGCCGCATCGCCTATCTCGGCTATGACGACCAGCGGATGGGCTATCATAACACCCGCCTCTATGTGATGGACGCCGACGGCTCGAACAGCCGCGTGCTGACGCCGAACCTGGACCGCTCGGTCAAATCGCCCGTGTGGAGCCGCGACGGCCGCTCGGTCTATGTCGCCTATGACGATCAGGGGCGCACCAAGGTCGCCCGCGTCTCGCTGGACGGCGCCGTCACCACCCTGATCGAAGACCTGACGGGCGACGATTTCGGTCGTCCCTACACCGGCGGCGATTTCACCGTGGCCGACGACGGCGCCATCGCCTTTACGCGCGGCACGCCGATGCGTCCGGCCGATGTCCACCTCCTGAAGGGCGGCCGCAGCACTCAGCTGACCCGCCTGAACGCGGACTTCCTCAGCGCCCGCCGCCTGGGCGAGGTGCGCCGCATTCAGGTCGCCTCGTCTCACGACCAGCGCGCGGTCGAAAGCTGGCTGACCCTGCCGGCCGACTACGTCGAGGGCCAGAGCTATCCGCTGGTGCTGGAAATCCACGGCGGCCCGTTCGCCGCCTATGGCCCGCACTTCGCCACCGACAACCAGCTGTTCGCAGCTGCGGGCTACGCCGTTCTTTCGGTCAACCCGCGCGGCTCGACCTCCTATGGGGACGAGTTCGCCAACCTGATCCACCACAACTATCCGTCGAACGACTATGACGACCTGATCAGCAGCGTCGACGCCGTCATCGCTCAAGGCGTCGCCGATCCCCACCGCCTGTTCGTCACCGGCGGCTCGGGCGGCGGCGTGCTGACCAGTTGGATCGTCGGCAAGACCGACCGCTTCAAGGCCGCCGTGGTCCAGAAGCCCGTCATCGACTGGGCCAGCTTCGTGCTGACGGCCGACAACCCGGCCTTCTTCGCCCGCTACTGGTTCGGTGAATATCCGTGGGAGAACCCGGAGGCCTACTGGCGCCGGTCGCCGCTGTCGCTGGTCGGCAACGTCAAGACCCCGACCATGGTCGTCGTCGGCGACGAGGACTACCGCACCCCGGTCAGCGAGTCGGAGCAGTACTACACCGCCCTGCAACTGCGCGGCGTGCCCACGGCCCTGGTGAAGATCCCCGGCGTCGGCCACAGCCTGGCCGTCCGTCCGTCCCAGAACGCCGCGCGCATGAACGCCATGATCGAATGGTTCGAGCGCTATAAGGACGGCGCCCCGACCGCTCGCTAACGTCAGCACAGCACGGACCGAAACCCGCGCCCGCCGTCGAACGGCAGGCGCGGGTTTTTGCTTTGAGAGCCTTAAGCGTGGCGTTAGTTGACTTTTAACCAGAACACTTACAGAACATCACCAACGGTTCACGCCTTGTTCTGGATTCGCCGCCATGCTCACGAAGAAACAGCACGAACTCCTGATGTTCATTCATGAGCGCATTCGGGAAACGGGCGTGTCGCCCTCCTTCGACGAGATGAAGGAGGCGCTGGACCTGGCGTCCAAGTCGGGCATCCACCGCCTGATCACGGCGCTTGAGGAACGCGGCTTCATCCGCCGTCTGGCCCACCGCGCTCGCGCGCTGGAAGTCGTGAAGCTGCCGGAACAGGCGACGACCGCCGCCCCCTCAAAAGGCCGCGCCCCGTTTAAGCCCGACGTCATCCAGGGCGGCGGCCTGGGCCCGCGACCGGCCGTCGCCGAGGCCGCCAACGATGTCCGCGACCTGCCCCTGTTGGGCAAGATCGCCGCTGGCACCCCCATCGCCGCCATCCAGCACGAACGCGAGCGCCTGCCGGTCCCTGAGGCCATGCTGGGCGCGGGCGAGCATTATCTGCTCGAGATCGAAGGCGATTCCATGATCGAGGCCGGCATCCTCGACGGCGACACCGTCATTATCAAACGCGTCGAAAACGCCTCCTCCGGCGAGATCGTGGTCGCCTTGGTCGAGGGTGAGGAAGCCACGCTGAAACGCCTGCGCAAGAAGGGCCAATCCATCGCGCTGGAACCCGCCAACAGCGCCTATGAGACCCGCATCTTCGGCCCCGATCAGGTCGAGGTTCAGGGCAAGCTGGTCGGCCTGCTGCGCCGATATCACTGAGGACGGGGCAGAGGCCCCACGCGCGCCTTCTTTCCGCTCATCCCGGCCCGCTCATCCCGGCGGACGCCGGGACCCAGTGCTTTGGCCGCAAGCGGGGCCGTTTGATTGTCCGCCGGCCTCCCCTGGCCAGCGACAGCACATATGGCTCTTACTGGATCTCGGCGTCCGCCGGGATGAGCGGGTTAAGAGGGAGGCCCGTTCCACGGTCGCCGTCCCCGCACCTCAGCCGCCCACAAGGCGCGCCATCCGCCTGCCTCTTCCCGCCACAGCTCCACCGAACCGCCGCGCGCGTAGTCGGCGCCGTCCAACACCAACCGCCCTTCGCATGACGAAGGCAGGGTTGCGATCACGGCGCGCACGCTGACAACCTGCGCGCTACGGCACATCTGATCCAACTGCTCGGCCGTCGGCGCCGCCTTGCCCCACCACAGCGCCAGCGGCCCCGTTTCGCCGTCCCGCGCACAGAATGAACGCTTGCAGGTCCAGCCCTCGGGCGACCGCGCGACCGGCTCCAGCCCTCGTCTCCGGGACCACAGATCGATGGCGAACCTGCGAACCGCAGGCCGCACCACAACCGCCTCGCTTTCCAGCCGATAGGCCGCATTCGCTCCACCATCGCCGATCCAGATATCCGGCGGCGCCGCGCGCGGCCAGATCAGCACAGCGGCCGCAAAAGGCAGCCCCAGCAACCGCCACCATCCGCGCCACAGGCACATGAACAATATGCCCAGAAAGGCGACCGGCAGGGCCGCCGCAGGGGCGCTGGGAATCGCCTTCACTGCGCCGGGCAGATTGGCCGCCCAGTGTCCGATCGCCAGCATGGCGTCCACCGACTGACCCGCCACCCACAGGAAGGGCGCGCCCAGCCCCAGCGGCTCCAGCGCCGCGCCTAGCGCCAAGGCAGGCATCATGACGAAATCCGCCAGCGGCGCTGTCGCCATATTGGCGAGCAGCCCATAGACGGCCGTGCGATTGAAATGCTGCATGGCGAACGGCCCGGTCGCCATCCCCGCCACCAGGCTGGCGGCGCAGGCAGCCATCAGCCAGCTTGCAAACCTTTGAACGGCGGCGATCGGCCAGGGAACGGACAGTTCGCGGATGCGACGCGGCCAGACCTCGACCAGGGCGACCAGAGCCGCCGTCGCCGCGAACGACATCTGGAACCCCGGCGTCACGACGGCCTCGGGCCGTAGCAACAGGACGACAAAGGCCGCTGCCGACAGCGCCCGCATGGTCACGGCCTGCCGATCCGTCAGTATCGCCAGAAAGGCGATCGACGCCGTAATCGCGGCGCGTTCGGCCGGCGGCGGCGCGCCCGAGATGACCAGATAGGTCCCGACCGCGATCAACCCCGCAATCGCCGCCGCCTTCTTGCCCGACACACGCAACGCCAGCCACGGCCACGCCGCAACCAGAAGGCGGGCCGCAAAGAAGACAAAGCCGCCCACGACCGCCATATGCAGACCCGAGATCGACAGGATATGCGCCAGCCCGGAATCCCGCATGGCGTCCAGATCCGGATCCTGAATCCATGTCTCGTGACCGGTCGTCATGGCCGCCGCCACCCCGCCGGTCCGCTCGCCCAGACGCGCCACGATCCTTTCAGCCAGGGCATAGCGAGCCGCATTGACCTTCATCGTCGCCCTGACCCGCCACGGCGGCGGGGCGAGAGCCGCCGGACGCGTCGGGCCCAGGGCGAACAGGGTCCCGCCCATCCCCTTGAAATAGGCGTTGCGGCCGAAATCGTAGGCTCCGGGACTGGCGGGCGGCGGCGGCGGGTTCAGGATGCCGAACACCCGGATCGGCGCGCCGGGCGGCGGGGCGCCCCCTTCACCGTCACGCGCAGCCGCTCGGGCGTCTGCTCAGGCGCCAGACCCCGCACGCGCACAGGCGCCACCACCACGCGCGCCCCATTCTGGCCGGACGAGTCCACGTCTATGACCCAGCCCTCGACCTGGGTCGGCGCCATGTTCGCAGGCGCGATCGGGGCCGCCACAGCGTCTGTTCTCAGCTTGGCCACCGCCAGTCCGCCCGCGAAACAGGCCAGCATCAGCAGGATCAGGGTCGCCCAGCGCGGCGCGCCTCTGGCCCGACCGACGATCCAGGCTCCGAAGAACACGGCGGCCCCCAGCACCAGAGGCCAGGTCGTCGGCTCGTCCTTCAGTGTGAAATAGGCCCCGCATCCGGCGCCGAAGCAGACGGACGACCACAGCGGCCAGCGTTCGGCCTGCACCCGTGCATCTGCGATCAGACTGGCAAATAACCGGGCCATAAGGGTTCGCTTCCCCACGGGCGGGCGTATAAGACCCTGCCCTATGGATGCTGCCTCTATGACCTCCCCCTCGTCGACCGTCGTCACCCGCTTCGCCCCCTCGCCCACAGGCTACCTGCATATCGGCGGGGCGAGAACTGCGTTATTCAATTGGCTGTACGCCAAGGGGCGCGGCGGCAAATTCCTGGTCCGTATCGAGGACACCGACCGCGAGCGTTCGACGGATGAGGCGGTGAAGGCCATCTTCGACGGCCTGTCCTGGCTCGAACTGTTCGGCGACGAAGAGCCTGTCTTCCAGTTCGCTCGCGCCGACCGTCACCGCGAGGTGATCAACGAGTTGCTGGCGACGGGTCACGCCTATCGCGACTTCCTGACGGCCGACGAGACTACGGCCCTGCGCGACCAGGCCAAGGCCGAGGGTCGCGACTTCGTCTCGCCCTGGCGCGACCGCGAGCCCAGCGTCGATGATCTGGCCAAGCCGCACACGGTGCGCTTCCGCCGCCCGTTGGATCAGGCCGTCATGGTCGACGACGCCGTGCAGGGGACGGTGCGCTGGGAATCGGCGTCGCTGGACGACCTTGTCATCCTGCGCTCGGACGGGGCGCCGACCTATAATCTGGCGGTGGTGGTGGACGACCACGACATGGGCGTGACCCACGTCATCCGCGGCGACGACCATCTGAACAACGCGGCCCGTCAGAGCCTGATCTACGACGCCCTCGGCTGGACGCGGCCGACCTTCGCCCACATCCCCCTGATCCACGGTCCGGACGGCGCCAAGCTGTCCAAGCGCCACGGCGCCCAGGCCGTGCACGAATACGCTGACATGGGTTATCTGCCCGAAGCCATGCGCAACTATCTTGCCCGCCTGGGCTGGGCGCATGGCGATGATGAACTGTTCAGCGACGGGCAGGCGCTGGAATGGTTCGACCTAGCCGGCGTCAACAAGGCCCCCGCACGGCTGGACTTCGACAAGCTGGCCCACGTCAACGCCCACTGGCTGCGGCTGGCGGACGACGACCGTCTGGCCAAACTGACGCTCGACGCTCACCTGGCACGCGGCCGTGTTCTGGAACCGGACGACGAGGAACGGCTTCTACGGGCCATGCCTTTCGTCAAGGATCGCGCCAAGACCATCCCCGAGCTGGCGGATCAAACGGCATTCGTGTTGCAGGCGCGTCCACTCGCGCTCAACGAGAAATCGGCCGGTTTGCTGCAAGGCGAAAGCCGGCAGAGAATCTCACGACTGCGTGAACGTCTCAATCTTTTCCAGAGCTGGGACGTCTTCGCCCTTGAAGCCGAACTTAAGGCCTTTGCGGAGGAAGAAGGCGTAGGCTTCGGAAAAATAGGACCTTCCATGCGCGCAGCCTTGACGGGCGGTTCGGCCTCGCCCGATATCGCGCGAACTCTTTGCGCTCTCGGGCATAACGAAAGTCTCGGACGCTTGGATGATGCGCTGCAACAGACTAAGTGATCACCCATAACCAACTCAGGCCGACCGCCTCCCCGCGCCGGTCCAAGGAAGAACAAGGGGCCTAGATGACTGAACAAGCGAAACCCGCCGGCTCGGCGACCCTGTCCTACCAGGACAAGACCGTAGAGCTCCCCGTCCTTTCCGGCTCGACCGGCCCGGACGTCATCGATATCCGCAAGCTGTACGGCGGCACCGGCGCCTTCACCTTCGACCCCGGCTTCACCTCCACGGCGGCCTGCGAATCGGCCCTGACCTATATCGACGGCGACGCCGGCGTGCTGCTGCACCGCGGCTATCCGATCGACCAGTTGGCCTCGAAGTCCAACTTCCTGGAAGTTTGTCACCTGCTGCTGCACGGCGAATTGCCGAACGCCGCCGAATACGAAGAATTCGAGCAATGCGTCACGCGGCACACCATGCTGCACGCCCAGTTCGACCGCTTCTTCGAAGGCTTCCGCCGCGACGCCCATCCGATGGCGATCATGGTCGGCACTGTCGGCGCCCTGTCGGCATTCTATCACGACAGCCTGGACATCCATGATCCGGTGCAGCGCAACATCTCGGCCATCCGCCTGATCGCCAAGATGCCGACGATCGCGGCCCGAGCCTATAAGTACCACATCGGCCAGCCCTTCATCTCGCCGCGTAACGACCTGTCGTACGCCGAGAACTTCCTGCGCATGTGCTTCGCCGTGCCGGCCGAGGACTATCACGTCGATCCGGCCCTGGTGCGCGCGATGGACCGCATCTTCATCCTGCACGCCGACCACGAGCAGAACGCCTCAACCTCGACCGTCCGTCTGGCCGGTTCGTCGGGCGCCAACCCCTTCGCCTGTATCGCCGCCGGCATCGCCTGCCTGTGGGGCCCGTCGCATGGGGGCGCCAACGAAGAGGCGCTGAACATGCTGAAGGAAATCGGCACCCCTGACCGCATTCCCGAGTTCATCGAGGGCGTGAAGGCGCGCAAGTACAAGTTGATGGGCTTCGGCCACCGCGTGTACAAGAACTACGACCCGCGCGCCAAGGTCATGCAGCAGTCGGCCTATGAAGTGCTGGCCGCCACGGGTCGCGAGAACGATCCGCTGTTCCAGGTCGCCAAGGAACTGGAAGCCGTCGCCCTGCAGGACGAGTATTTCACCTCGCGCAAGCTGTTCCCGAACGTCGACTTCTATTCGGGCATCACCCTGTCGGCGATGGGCTTCCCGACCACCATGTTCACCGTGCTGTTCGCCCTGGCGCGCACCGTGGGCTGGATCGCCCAGTGGCAGGAAATGATGGCCGATCCGTCGCAGAAGATCGGTCGCCCGCGTCAGCTTTACACCGGCCCGACCGAGCGCGATTACGTCCCGCTGGCCCAGCGCGGCTAAGCGATCAAAAGCGTGAGACTGCACAAACGCCGGGGCGAAAGCTCCGGCGTTTTTTCTTGGTTTTGCGAAAGATCAAGACCCGGCCGCCTCAGGCGGGTTAAGTGTCGAACTCTCCCAGTTCTTCACGAGGATCCGCCATGCAAGGCTATCTTGACGACATCGAACGGGCCACGCTCGACAATGACGACTACCGCCGCGTGCTCTACACCGGCCGTCACCTGCAACTGGTGCTGATGACGCTCCAGCCGGGCGAAGAGATCGGCGAAGAGGTCCATGAGGGCCACGACCAGTTCTTCCGCATCGAACAGGGCGAAGGACAGATCGTCATCGACGGGCAATCACGCCCCGCGCAGGCCGAGTCCGGCATCATTGTTCCGGCCGGCGCCCGCCACAACCTGATCAACACCGGCTCCGAGCCGCTGAAGCTCTACACCCTCTATGGCCCGCCGGAGCATCGCCACGACGTGGTTCACCCGACCAAGGCCGACGAGTCCGAAGAACATTTCGACGGCAAGACCTCGGAATAGGCTCAGGCGACCAGCGCGCTCTCCCACGCCAGGCGGGAGCGCGCCCTCTGCCTTCGAACCCCGCCAGCGATTTCAAATGACGAACGGTCTGGCATGGCGAAGCCTGTCGAGAATCTTCGACCGGTTGAAAAGCCGACTCGGTATCGTGGCCTGATCCAAGGAGAGCTAAGCGATGGATTTCACCCTGACGGAACGCGAGCGTTCGTTTCAGGCGCGCGTCCGGGCCTTCATGGCCGAAAAGGTGCGCCCGCGCGTCGCCGCCGTCCACGCCGAAATCGCTGAAGGCGACCGCTGGGCCGCGCCCCTGCCCTCGATCGAGGCGCTGAAGGTCGAGGCGCGCGCCGCAGGGCTGTGGAACCTGTTCATGCCGCCCGCGCCCGAAGGCATGGCCGAACCGGACGATTTCGAGTTCACGGGCGAGCGGCTGACCAACCTGGAATACGCCCTGTGCGCCGAGGAAATGGGCCGCATCGACTGGGCCAGCGAGGTCTTCAACTGCTCGGCGCCCGACACGGGCAATATGGAGGTGCTGCACCGCTACGGCACGCCTGCGCACAAGGCGCAGTGGCTGACGCCGCTGATGAACGGCGAGATCCGCTCGGCCTTCCTGATGACCGAACCGGCCGTCGCCTCGTCCGACGCCACCAATATCCAGACGCAGATCCGTCGCGACGGCGACCACTATGTCATCAACGGCCACAAATGGTGGTCGTCCGGGGCGGGCGATCCGCGCTGCCGCATCGCCATCGTCATGGGCAAGACCGACCCGGACGAGAAGACCTATCGCCAGCAGTCTATGATCCTGGTGCCGATGGATGCGCCCGGCGTGAAGATCGAGCGGCCGCTGAGCGTCTATGGCTATGACCACGCCCCGCACGGCCATATGGAGGTCAGCCTGACCGACGTGCGTGTGCCGGTCGAGAACATCCTGCTGGGCGAGGGTCGCGGTTTCGAGATCGCCCAGGGCCGTCTAGGCCCCGGCCGCATCCACCACTGTATGCGCACCATCGGTGCGGCCGAAGAGGCGCTGGAGGCGATGGCGCGCCGCCTGATGTCGCGCGTCGCCTTCGGCAAGCGGATCGGCGAGCATTCGGTCTGGGAAGAACGCGTCGCCCGCGCCCGCATCGACATCGAGATGACGCGCCTGCTGTGCCTCAAGGCGGCCGACATGATGGACCGCGCAGGCAATAAGGCGGCCAAGGACGAGATCGCCATGATCAAGGTGCAGGCGCCGATGATGGCCCTGCGCATCATCGACGACGCCATTCAGGCGCACGGCGGCGGCGGCGTGTCTCAGGACTTCGAACTGGCGGCGGCCTGGGCGGGCATCCGCACCCTGCGCTTCGCCGACGGCCCGGACGAGGTCCACGCCCGCGCCATCGCCCGGTCCGAGTTCGCCCGCCACGCTGAGGCGGCCCGATGAGCGATCTGGACGTCGCGCGTCTGGGACAGTGGCTGGCGGGCGTCCTGCCCGCCGCGCCCGCCGACATCCGCCTGGAAAAATTCCCCGGCGGCCAGTCGAACCCGACCTATCGGATGACTATCGACGGCCGGGACTATGTTCTGCGTCGCCGCCCATTCGGCCCCCTGCTGCCCTCGGCCCATGCGGTCGAGCGCGAATACAGGCTGATCAGCGCCCTGCATCCGACCGGCTTTCCCGTGCCCGCACCGCTGGCCCTGTGTCAGGACGACGCCGTCATCGGCTCGGCCTTCTATGTGATGGAACTGGTCGAGGGCCGCACCTTCTGGAACGGCGCCCTGCCCGACCTGTCGCCGTCTGAGCGCCGCGCCGCCTATGAGGCCATGGTCGACACGCTGGCCCGCCTGCACAGCGTCGATCCGGTCGCCGCCGGGCTGGAGGACTTCGGCCGCCCCGGCAACTATTTCGAGCGCCAGGTCGCCCGCTGGACCAAACAGTACCGCGCCGCCCAGACCGACGACCTGCCCGAGGTCGAGCGTCTGATCGACTTCCTACCGCGCACGGCGCCGGAACAGACGCGCACCGCCATCATCCACGGCGACTATCGCATCGACAACCTGATCTACGCCCCCGACTCCATGACCATCCGCGCCGTGCTGGACTGGGAGTTGGCGACTCTGGGCGACCCGCTGGCGGACTTCGCCTATATGGCCATGAACTGGATCCTGCCCGCCGACGGCCGCGCCGGGCTGAACGGTCTGGATCTTGAGGCTGCAGGCATTCCGTCGCTGGACGACATGGCCCGGCGGTATTGCGCCGCCACCGGCCGCGACGCCCTGCCGGACCTGCACTGGCACTTCGCCTTCAACCTGTTCCGCCTGATCGGCATCATTCAGGGGGTGAAGAAGCGGATGCTGTCGGGCAACGCCTCCAGCGCCAAGGCCGCCGACGCCGTGGCCATGCTGCCTGCCCTCACCACCGCCGCCTGGCGCGAGGCCCGCCTCGCGGGCGCCGCGACTGAAGGACAAGCCGCCTGCTAAGGCTCGGACCAACCCAGCACGCGCAGACGCGGCTCAGGCTTCTGCGCACCTGAGAAGACCAAGCTGACCTTCTTCTCTCCCCGTCCCGGCACATAGTCCAGCGACACGCCGGACCGTTCATCGCCAAACTGGCCCTCGATATCCACGGCAGCGGCGGCAAGGTCGCCATGATTGGCGACAACGATGTCGACCACCCATCCGCCCGCCGAGGGCCGAATATCATCGCGCGTGATCGTCAGGTCCGCCGGCGACGGTTTGGAAAAGGCCGCAGAAGCGAGAACGGCCACGGCCCCGAACAGAACGACACACCCCGCGACGGCGCAGCCGGCCTGCAGCCGCGACACGGACTTCTTATCCATCTGCTCTTTCCCTCGGCGCGCCATGGTCACACCAACAGCCGGGCCGCAGCCGCGCCGACAGACGCCGGAAAGGCCAGGATAACCGTATTGGCGGCCAGCGACTGAACGCCGTGGCCGTCTGCTCCTCCGAACACCCAAAGCATGGCCAGGCTGGATAGCAGGCACAGGGCGTAGCCCGGCAGGGTGAAGTCGAGGAAGGCCCGCAGCGGCGTCTCCGCCTCTTCCTGCCCCGCGAATCCGGCTTCAAACACGATAAGGTGCAGCAGGATAACCGACACCGCCAACACCCCCAGAGCGCCCAAAGGAGTGGTGAGATAGGCGATCAGCCGCATCTCCTCCGTAGGAGCCAGGTTCAGGGCGAAATAGAGCGCCCCTGCCAGCATGAGAAACAGTTCGCCCGGATAAGAGGCTTGGTCCTCCTCGCCCTCGTTCGGATCGCCGGACAGCTGGCGTCGCGCCGCCAAGGCGCCAAGCGCGGCCGGCACCGCTTGCAAGGAGACCTGCCCCACGGCGGATGCCGGCGAACTCCCATCCAGAACATTGAACATCAACAGAAGCGCGGTGGCGGTGATGAATCCCACGGCCAGAGCGACCAGGGTGTCCAACGCATTGTTCACCAGGCCTCGTCGCCCCGAGAACCCGGCGTAATGCGCCAACCCGAACAGCACCGGCAGCGCCGCCAACAAGAAGAGCAGACGCCGCACCGGCTCAGCAGCAAAGCCGAGCGCCCACATCTCCATGGTCATCAGCAGGGGCAGGCTGAACAGCAGCGCGCCGCCGAACGCCCGGCCCAGGTCCCGTATATAGGCGCCGTCTTGCGCCTTCCCGATATCCTGCAGCGAGTTCATGCCCATCCAACGCCGGCGTCTGACTTCCGCTCCCGCGTCACTGGGCGCCTCTGTCTCCAAAGCGCCACTTCATGATCAGAACGGCCGACGCCATGACCAGAGCGCAGGCGTTGGCGAAGGTCACAGGCCACGCCTGAGTCATGACGCCATAGATCGTCCAGAGGATGAAGCAGCTGACGGTCAAGGAATAGGTCTTGAGGCTGACCGCGGACGCATCGCGCTCCTTCCAGATCTTGTATGCCTGCGGCGCAAAACTGGTGATGGAGCAGATCGCCGCCGCCGTGCCTATGGTGTTCGCTAGCGGGTCATTCATGACCGGCCAACGCCAGGCCTGCGCCGCCGTTCCGAAAGCGCGCTTCCGGAAACAGCCGCCAATCACGCCCAGGCGAACCGGCAGATGAGACCCTCAGGCGAACTAGACCCAGGCGTCCAAGACTTCATCGCACTCCGCCGTCTCGATCTGCTGGCCGAACCGGTCATGATAAAGGCCGAGCAAGGCGTCGTGCGACTGGTCCGACGAACTGCACAGGGCGTCGGAAACCACCACCACCCGCAAGCCCAGATCCACAGCGCCGAGCACGGTCGCAAGCACGCACACGTCGGTCTCCGCCCCCGTCACCACCAGGGTGTCCACATGACCGGCCGCAAGGGCCCTCGCCAGACCGGTATCTACCCATGGCGAATAATGCGCCTTGTCCAAGACCCTGGCGGGCGGGGTGAAGCCTTGAAGCTCAGGCAGAAGCTGCACCTTGTCCTCACCCAAATTCTCGAGCGTGATCGACGACCATCGCTCCCAGTAGCGCCGCCACGCGCCCCGCCCCTCACTAAGCGAACGCGCGGGAATGAACCGAGTGAAGCAGGTCCGGTCTGCCTTACGCTCGCACAGACGTTCGACAATGGGCAGAACGCGCGGCATCCACGGCGTGCGCCAGGCGGTGTCTTCAGCAAAGAGCCGTTGCATGTCCACGCACAGGTGGACGGCGTTGGCCGGGATGCGGCCGAAATGAATGCCAGAAGCCATACTGGGGCAAACCTCAGATTTTCCCAAGCGGTTCCACCGGTCGCGAACAGGCATGCGCCCATGGAGCAGCCTGCCTGCCAACGCGGCCAGAGCGTCGCCGACGGCGAGGCGAGCGCGTGGTCGGCCCGACGAGCGGCGGAACCGGGCTTCGACCTGCGCCGTTTTCCTGCCCTGCTCAGGAACCCCGACACCATGTCTGATACGGTCGCCGAACCCGCCTTTGAACCGCCTCCCGAGGCGCAGGCCTTCTATGAGGAGGCGTTGGGCCTGCTGAAGGAATCGGGCGTGCCCTTCCTGCTGTCGGGGACCTACGCCGTCACCGCCTATACGGGCATTCGACGTCCGACCAAGGACCTGGACGTCTTCTGCAAGCCCGGCGACTACCCCCGTATCCTGTCCTTCTTCCAGGCGCGCGGCTATCGCACCGACGTCGAGGACGAGCGCTGGATCGCCAAGGTCTGGAAAGACGATAAACACTTCTTCGACGTCATCTTCGCCATGTCGAACGGCACGATCGCCGTGTCAGACAGCTGGTTCGGCCCCGACCGCATCACCGTCTACGGTCATGAGGTCACGATCACCCCGCCGACAGCCCTGATCCTGTCGAAGGTTTTTATCCAGGACCGCTATCGCTACGACGGCGCCGACGTAAACCACGTCATCCTGAAGCAGGCGGACGCCATCGACTGGAAGTCGTTGCTGGATCAGATGGACCTCTATTGGGAGGTGTTGATGGCGCACTTGCTCAACTTCCGCTTCGCCTATCCGACCGAGCGCGGCCTGGTGCCCGGCTGGTTGATGACCGAGTTGATCGGCCGCCTGCAAGCTCAGGTCGATCTTCCGCCGCCGCGCGTGAAGGTCTGCCGCGGCCGCCTGTTCAGCCCGCGCGACTACATCGCCGACATCTCCGAGTGGGGCTTCGGCGACGTCGTCGGCAAAGGCCTGGAGGAACGCCATGACCCCGTCGCCTGAAACCGCCCCCGCCCCCGCTGAAGGCCAGACGCCTCAGCCGGGCATGGAGGCCGGACCTAAGAAGAAGCTGCGCGTCGCCGCCGTCGGCGACCTGCATGTCGGCGAGACCTCGCATCGCGCCTATCGCGACCTGTTCGATCGGGTGCATGAAGACGCCGACGTGCTGTGCCTGTGCGGCGACCTGGTCAATTTCGGCAAGACGGTCGAGGTGGAGAACCTGCTGGAAGACCTGCGCGCCTGCCGCATCCCCATGGTCGGCGTTCTGGGTAATCACGAGCACGAGTGCGGTCAGCCCCTGGAAATCACCCGCATGCTGAGCGAAGCCGGGGTCAAAATGCTGGCCGGCGAGGCCTATGAGATCGACGGCGTCGGCTTCGCCGGCGGCAAGGGCTTCGTCGGGGGCTTCGGTCGCTACATGCTCAGTTCCTTCGGCGAGGCCTCGATCAAGACTTTCGTCAATGAAGCGGTGGAAGACGCCAACCTTATCGAGAATTCGATCCGCACCCTGCGCACCGAACGAAGCGTCGTGCTGCTCCACTACGCCCCGGTTGTGGACACGGTGATCGGCGAGCCGCCCGAGATTCACGCCTTCCTCGGCTCGTCACGCCTGGCCGAGGTCGTCGACCGCTATGAGAACGTTAAGCTGGTGCTGCATGGTCACGCCCATCGCGGGGCGCCGGAAGGCCGCACGGCGCGCGGCGTTCCGGTCTACAACGTCGCCCTGCCCGTGCTGCGGACGCTGGGCGACACCCCCTATCGCGTGTTCGAGGTCTGAAAGCTCAGGCGATCCCGGCGCCGCCGGTGACGCCCCAGACCTCGCCCGTGACGAAGCTGGCCTCCTGCGAGGCAAGCAGCACATAGATCGGTGCGATCTCTACCGGCTGGCCCGGTCGGCCGAACGCGCTGTGGGCGCCGAACTGTTCGACCTTTTCCTGAGGCTGGCCGCCGCTGGGCTGCAGCACCGTCCAGAAAGGGCCTGGCGCCACGGCGTTCACGCGAACGCCCTTTTCGATCAACTGCTTGGCGAGGGCCTTGGTGTAGGTGACGATCCCGCCCTTGGTGGTGGCGTAGTCCAGCAGAATGTCCGACGGCTCATAGGCCTGGATCGAGGCGGTGGTGATGACCGCCGCGCCCGGCGGCAGGTGGGGCGTCGCCGCCTGACACAGCCAGTGCAGGGCATAGAGATTGGTCTTCATCGTGGCGTCGAAATCATCGGTCGAAACCTCGCCCACATCCTCGCGGAACTGCTGGCGTCCGGCATTGACCACCAGGATGTCCAGCCCGCCGAAGGCCTCCAGCGTGCGCTCCACCATGGTCGCATTCCACGCCTCATCGCGCACGTCGCCGGGCAAGGCCAGCGCCTTGACGCCCTCGGCCTCGACCAGGGCGATCACCTCGCGCGCATCGGCTTCCTCTGAAGGAAGATATGAGATCGCAACGTCGGCGCCCTCACGAGCGTAGGCGATGGCGACCGCACGGCCTATGCCGGAATCAGCGCCGGTGATCAGGGCGCGTCGCCCCCTCAGCCGCCCGTGGCCGCGATAGGTCTCTTCCCCATGATCGGGCTGCGGCTCCATCTTGGCGACCAAGCCGGGGGCCGACTGGGGCTGGCGCGGAAAGGGAGGCCGCGGATACTGATTTCGGGGATCTTGCATGGTGATGCGGTCGGGCATGACGGCTCCTCTGAACGACTGAAGGTCGCCATTCTAAGTCGTGCCCGCTGCGGGCGTTCCCGGCGCAAGGATGGAACGGCGGGATCGGAAGCGACGTTTCCGGCAAAGCCAAGCCGGAGGCCTCCATGCCCGATTCCGTCGCCCCGCCTCCTGCCGTCCCCGAGCCGCGCAAAGGCATGCCCAGCCCCGAACTGGATCGCGCGACCTTCAAGGCGCGCTTTCGCAGCCGGTTCGCTGACCCCGCCTTCGACTCTTTGCGAGAGGAGATCGATCGCTTGGCCGCCACAGCCTGGGACGGATATATCTCGGGCCGCAAAGCGCCGCTGACGCAGGCCGCCGGCCAGGGTTTTGCTGATCCCGAATATGAGCTGGCTCTCGACTGGGTGTACGCCCACGCCGCCGTCCGCGCCGCCCAGGCCTGTCACGACGATGCGTCGGCGCCTTTACGCATCCTCATCATCAACGCTTCCAGCCGATCGGAACACACCTGCCCCGGAGAAATGTCCAAGAGCTGGCGCCTGGTCCAGATAGCGCTTGAGGTCTTTGAGCGCACCCCCGAGATAGAGGGCGAAATTCTCGACCTGTCGCGGCTGGCATCGGAGTACGGCCGCGAAATCCACCCTTGCAAGGCGTGCTTCTCGACGGCGGCCGCTCTCTGTCACTGGCCGTGCAGCTGCTATCCCAACTACAGCCTGGGCCAGGTCCACGACTGGATGAACGACATCTATCCCATGTGGGTCCGGGCGCACGGGGTGCTGATCGTCACGCCGGTGAACTGGTATCACGCCTCCAGCCCATTCAAGCTGATGATGGACCGGTTGGTCTGCGCCGACGGCGGCAACCCGGACCCCACGTCGACACAGGGCAAGACCGTCGCCCTGGCCAAGGCCCTGGAGCTTGCCGATTGGCCCTATCCGCGTCACCTGGCCGGCCGGCGTTTCGCCCTGGTGGTTCATGGCGACGTAGAAGGAGCGGAGAACGTGCGCCGGTCGCTGTCTGACTGGCTTATATCGATGAAGTTGTCGCCGGCCGGACCCGATGCGGAGATCGACCGCTATATCGGCTACTGGGAGCCTTACGCGACCAGTCACGAGGCCTTGGACCATGACGAGACCATCCAGGACGAGGTGCGTTTGGCGGCGGAAGAGTTAGTTCGCGCCGTTATCGCCGGACGGGAAGACGGCGGCCCTGTGGAACCCTCTCGCCGCCCGCCGCGACAGAAATAGGCGAACCACCGGCGCCGTATGGAACAGGCCGTATGCCTGTCGCTTCTCCTCAGAACGAAAGGAACCGCCTTGCCTCTCGCCAACAAGCAAAAGCCGCCCATTTTGCAGCGCCCGCGGCGATTGCTGATGGTCGTCGGCGCTCTCCTGGCGCTGCTGCTGATCGTTTATCTGGCGACCGCCGCTACCGGCTTTCTGCGCACCCAAAGCAAGGTTCCTGACCCGCAGATGACCGGAGGCGAAGCGCCGCTGGAGCGCGCCATGTAGCGACCGCCAAGCTTGACCGTTTGGAACGGGCTCGCGCTTTCGCTGCTTAACCTCCTGTCACAGGGAGGAAATAATGACCGAGCATCGCTCACGACTGCGCCGTCCCTTCATACAGGGAGCCCGCCATGCGCTTCTATGAAGTGGTGGTCGGCAGCGACAGCGGACCGCAGCGGCATTTGCGCGTGGCTTCGCCCACCGACGCCCAGGCCGCCGACGCCGCCGCTCCCTTGATGCGCGCGCATGAGGCCATTCTGTCCATTCGAGAAAGCCCTGACGACGGGTTGCAGCAGGCCGACGCGCCGCCGCCCAAGACTCAGGCTGAAGAGATGGTGCCCGGCACACCGGGCATGGCCGCTAAGTCCTGAAAATTATCCAAGGAGAAATCGATCATGATCAAGCAAACCGTCGCCGTTCTGGCTGTATCCACTGCCGCCCTGACCCTGGCCGCCTGCAATCAGCAGCAAGCCTCTGAAGCTATCGACAAGGCCCAAGACGCCGTCTCCGAGCCAGTGGGTCAGACCTCGGCCGCGACCATGGGGTCCAATATGGTCAGCGCCTACGTCCCCAACGCGGCGATGGGCGACATGTATGAGATTCAAGCAGCTGACATCGCCCTCGAGCGCTCGCAGAACGCTCAGGTCAAGGAGTTGGCCCAAATGATCAAGGCCGATCACACCGCCGCCTTCGCCGCGCTGAAAACGGCGGCAGGGCAGGCGGCGCCGGACACGACCCTGCCGACGGAACTGGACCAGCGCCGCAAGGGCCTGATCGACAACCTCCGCTCGGCCTCGGCGGCGAACTTCGACAAGACCTACGTCGACCAACAAGTCGCCGCCCATGAAGAAGCCGTCACCCTGCATCGCGGCTTCTCGAACAACACGGACGTGCCCGCCCTCGCGGAACACGCCCGCACGGTATTGCCCAAGATCGAGGCGCACCTGGAGCGCGCCAAGCAGTTGCAATCCAGCCTCGGTTGACGCCAGCCGCGAGGATTTGCTGAGGGAGGGGCGGTCTAAAGACCGCCCCCAAAGGATACGGCGGCGCTGGATGGGCCTGCTGGCCGCCGCCCAGTCGGTCGAACCTCATGACATCACCCGCTACGGCACGCTCACAAACGCGGGGCTGAAGTGCTGGGACGAAGGCTGCCATCATCGCCGACGCGACGGTCAACGCCGAAGCGTTGCAGCCGACAGCCTGAGCCAGCTTGGGCTCGCCGCCTCCGCCCGGCGGCCGGGCGAACGCCCGCGCGCGACAATGGCCGCGGCGACAAGATCGGACAATGGCGATGGATGGTAGGCGGCGACGGGTTCGAACCGCCGACCCCCTCGGTGTAAACGAGGTGCTCTGACCAGCTGAGCTAGCCGCCCACATCAAATCGACTCAACGTCGGGAACAGCTTCATGCCCTGTGGCGGTCAGCCGTTCAAGGCGCTTTTCAAGCCTTCGCCGGGACGAAAGCGCGCGGTGCGCGAGGCGGGACGAGCGATCTCCTGGCCGGTCTGGGGGTTGCGCGCCACGCCTGCCTTGCGCTCGGCCGCGACGAAGCTGCCGAAGCCGACCAGACGCACCACCCGCCCCTCGACAAGCGAAGCCGTCACCTGATCGGTGAAAGCCTCCAGCGCCAGCTTGGCCTGGTCGCGGCTGATGCCCGCCGCCTGAGCCATGCAGCCGATCAGTTCAGTCTTGGTCATGTCGAAACCTCCCCTCGCGAACGAAGGCGGAACTTAAGCGGCTGTCGGCGCACAGGTCAAAAAAGAGGCGGCTCAGGTCGCCCCGAGCCGCCTCTCTTCACTTCATCAGGCCAAGACCCGCATCAGTGGCTGATGCTGGTCCCTTCGCCCGCCGTCGGCGCGGGCGGCGTCGGAGTCATGGGTTCGGCCGCCTCGTCCCATTCGACAGGGGCCGGCGTGCCGGTCAAGGCCCACTTTAGCGCCTCGTCGGCGGTAGAGATCGGCACGATCTCCAAGGCCGCCTTGACGTTTTCCGGCACCTCTTCGAGGTCCTTCTCGTTCTCCTGCGGGATCAGCACGGTCTTCACGCCCGAGCGCAGGGCCGCCAGCAGCTTTTCCTTAAGGCCGCCGATAGCCGTGACCCGCCCGCGCAGGGTGATCTCGCCGGTCATGGCGATGTCCTTGCGGATCGGAATGCCGGTCAGAACCGAGACCATGGCCACCGTCATGGCCACGCCCGCCGAGGGGCCGTCCTTGGGCGTGGCGCCGTCGGGGACGTGGACGTGGATGTCGGTCTTCTCGAACACCGGCGGCTTGACGCCGATGCTGAGGGCGCGGCTGCGGACGTAGGATGCCGCCGCCGAGATCGACTCCTTCATGACGTCCTTCAGGTTGCCGGTCACGGTCATGCGGCCGCGGCCCGGCATCTTCAGGGCCTCGATGGTCAGGATGTCGCCGCCGAACTCGGTCCAGGCCAGGCCGGTGACGATGCCGACCTGATCTTCCGCGTCCGTCTCGCCATAGCGGAACTTCTTCACGCCCGCGTATTCGGCCAGCTTGGCCGCATCCACGGTGATCGAGGCGGCCTTGGTCCTGGCCATCTCGCGCACCGCCTTGCGGGCCAGGCCGCCCAGGGCGCGTTCCAGCGAACGCACGCCTGCTTCACGCGTGTAGTAGCGGATCAGGTCGCGGATCGTGTCGTCAGGGACGATCAGCTCGCCCTCCTTCAGGCCGTGGTCCTTGAGCTGTTTGGGCAGGACGTGGCGGCGGGCGATCTCGACCTTCTCATCCTCGGTGTAGCCGGAGACGCGGATGATCTCCATGCGGTCCAGCAGGGGCTGGGGCATGTTCAGGCTGTTGGCCGTGGTGACGAACATCACCGGCGACAGGTCGTAGTCGACCTCCAGATAGTGGTCGCCGAAGGTCGAGTTCTGGGCCGGGTCCAGCACTTCCAGCAGCGCCGAGGACGGGTCGCCGCGCCAGTCGGCGCCCAGCTTGTCGATCTCGTCCAGCAGGACGAAGGCGTTGGTGGTCTTGGCCTTCTTCATCGACTGGATGATCTTGCCGGGCATGGAGCCGATGTAGGTCCGGCGGTGGCCGCGGATCTCGGCCTCATCGCGCACGCCGCCCAGCGACATACGGACGTATTCACGCCCCGTCGCCTTGGCGATGGACTGGGCCAGCGAGGTCTTACCGACGCCGGGAGGCCCGACCAGGCACAGGATCGGCCCCTTCAGGCTGCCGGTGCGCGCCTGAACGGCCAGATACTCGATGATCCGTTCCTTGACCTTCTCCAGGCCGTAGTGATCCTCTTCGAGGATGTCCTCGGCCTTCTGCAGATCGATGGGCTTGGGGCGGGTCTTGGACCACGGGATCGACAGCAGCCAGTCGAGATAGTTGCGCACAACGGTCGATTCCGCCGACATCGGCGACATGTTACGCAGCTTCTTCAGCTCCGCCTCGGCCTTGATGCGGGCTTCCTTGGACAGGCGCGTCTTCTTGATGCGCTTTTCCAGCTCAAGCAGTTCGTCGCGAGCGTCGTCGGTCTCGCCCAACTCGCGCTGGATCGCCTTCATCTGCTCGTTCAGATAGTACTCGCGCTGGGTCTTCTCCATCTGCCGTTTCACGCGGCTGCGGATTTTCTTCTCGACCTGAAGGACGCTGATCTCGCCTTCCATCATGCCGTAGACCTTCTCCAGCCGCGCCG
This sequence comes from Brevundimonas sp. S1H14, assembly GCF_047716865.1. Classification (NCBI taxonomy): domain Bacteria; kingdom Pseudomonadati; phylum Pseudomonadota; class Alphaproteobacteria; order Caulobacterales; family Caulobacteraceae; genus Brevundimonas; species Brevundimonas sp. S1H14. Next base: position 2,092,336 of record NZ_CP136679.1, read on the forward strand.
GGATGACGACGGTTTCGAGCAGGGCCTGCTTGTCGGCGATCTTGACCGACAGATGGGCGGCGACCGAGTCCGCCAGCTTGGACGGGTCGGTGATCTGAGGAATGGCGCTGAGGGCCTCGGGCGGGACCTTCTTGTTCAGCTTCACATAGTTTTCGAACTGTTCGATCACGGCGCGCAGCAGGGCTTCGCTCTGCGACGGATCGCCGGCCTCGTCGTCGATCTCGACGGCTTCGGCTTCGTAGTAGTCCTCACGGTCGGTGAAACGGGTCAGTCGCGCGCGCGACTTGCCCTCGACCAGCACCTTCACCGTGCCGTCGGGCAGCTTCAGCAGTTGCAGCACAGAGGCCAGAACGCCGGTCGAATAGATGGCGTCCGTCGCGGGGTCGTCGTCGACCGAGTTCATCTGGGTGGCGAGCAGGATCTGCTTCTCGCCCTTCATGATCTCGTCGAGGGCGCGCACGGACTTTTCGCGGCCGACAAACAGCGGCACGACCATGTGCGGAAAGACGACGATGTCTCTCAGCGGCAGGACAGGGAGGATTTTGCTCTCGGTCATGATGCGTACTTTCCGGGGCCTTCGTGAATCTCCGGCCCGCCGAACCGGTCTGATTTGGCGCTACTGCCTCTTCATCCCGACTCGACCCGCTGTTTTCAGCGGCTTTCGTGTGAGTATGTGGTTCTGTCTGGACGCGGTTCAAGCGTGGCGGGCCTGCAGCCCACAGAAGCGTGAAAAAGCGTGTGATTTCAGACGGCCGCCTGGATCATCTCTGAAACGATGAAGGGGCGGCCCATGGCGAGCCGCCCCTTTTCGCTTGGATCAGACCGTGGCGTCAGGCGGCGCCGTCGGCCGTTTTCTTCTTGGTTTCCGAATAGATCAGCAGCGGCTGGGCCTTGCCATCGATCACCTCGGCGTTGACCACGACCTCTTCGACGCCCTCGAAGGTGGGCAGTTCGAACATCGTCTCCAGCAGCACGCCCTCCAGAATGGAGCGCAGGCCGCGGGCGCCGGTCTTGCGGGTGATCGCTTTCTTCGCCACCGCCGACAGAGCGTCGTCGGTGAAGGTCAGGGTGACGTTCTCCATCTCGAACAGTCGCTTGTACTGCTTGACCAGAGCGTTCTTCGGCTCGGTCAGGATGGTGATCAGCGCCGCCTCGTCCAGGTCTTCCAGCGTCGCCAGGACCGGCAGACGGCCGATGAACTCGGGGATCAGGCCGAAGCGCATCAGGTCGTCCGGCTCGACGCCCTTGAGGATTTCGCCGGTGCGACGCTCGTCGATCTCCTTGACCTTGGCGCCGAAGCCGATGGAGGCCCCTGCACCACGCGCCGAGATCACCTTTTCAAGGCCGGCGAAGGCGCCGCCGACGATGAACAGGATGTTGGCGGTATCGACCTGCAGGAACTCCTGCTGCGGATGCTTGCGGCCGCCCTGCGGAGGCACGGAGGCGACGGTGCCTTCCATGATCTTCAGCAGGGCCTGCTGCACGCCCTCGCCCGACACGTCGCGGGTGATCGACGGGTTGTCCGACTTGCGGGAGATCTTGTCGATTTCGTCAATGTAGACGATGCCGCGCTGGGCCCGCTCGACATTGTAGTCCGACGCCTGAAGCAGCTTCAGGATGATGTTCTCGACATCCTCGCCCACATAACCGGCTTCGGTCAGGGTCGTGGCGTCGGCCATGGTGAACGGCACGTCGATGATGCGCGCCAGCGTCTGGGCCAGAAGCGTCTTGCCCGAGCCGGTCGGCCCGATCAACATGATGTTCGACTTCGCCAGTTCGACGTCGTTGTTCTTCGTCGCGTGGTTCAGGCGCTTGTAGTGGTTGTGAACGGCGACGCTCAGCACCTTCTTGGCGTGGGCCTGGCCGATCACATAATCGTCGAGGACGTCGCGAATCTCCTTGGGCGTAGGCACGCCGTCCTTGGAGGTCTTGAAGGCGATCTTGTGCTCTTCGCGGATGATGTCCATGCACAGTTCGACGCATTCATCGCAGATGAAAACGGTCGGTCCGGCGATCAGTTTGCGGACTTCATGCTGGCTCTTGCCGCAGAACGAGCAGTAGAGCGTGCTTTTGGCGTCTGTGCCGGCGGCTTTGGTCATAGACCCTTCTCACTATCCGCAATCCGCCCCGACATTGGGACGAAAGGCGCTTCCTTCGCGATCGATCCGAGGAATCTATCATCGAAGGTCTTCAAAAAATGACAATCACCCATCACACGTTCCGCCACAACCCCGTTGCGGCGCTGCAACGCGCTTCGGGGAACGGACAGGACAGATAATATGGGGATCACGGCTAATGTCTGACATGGGAAGCGAAAAAGGCTTTCACCAGTCCCCTGCCCCCGGACAACCCATCGTCGCCTTCGATTTCGACGGCACGCTGACGATTCGCGACAGCTTCACCAGTTTCCTGAAATGGCGGGCCGGGCCGGTACGCTGGCTGACCGGGCTGGTTCAGATGGTCCCAGCAGTGTTCGCCTATCTGGGCGATCGCGACCGGGGCCGGATCAAGGTCGCCTCGGTGCGCGAATTCCTGATGGACGCCGACCGCAAGTCGCTGGAGGCCGAGGCCGAGCGCTTCGCCGCCGAGATCTGGCCGCGCTTCATGCGTCCGGACGCCCTGTCGACCTGGGAGGACTGGGGCCGTCGCGGCGCCCACCGCGTCATCGTCACAGCCTCGCCCGAGACAACCGTCGCCCCCTTCGCCCGCAGGCTGGGCGCCGAGAACCTGATCGGCACCCGGTTGGCCTTCGACGGCCAGGATCGCGTGGCGGGAAGCTTCGTCGGCGGCAACTGTCGGGGCGAGGAGAAGATGAGCCGCCTTCGCGCCGTCTACGGCCCGGACATGAAGCTGGCCGCCGCCTATGGCGACACTTCGGGCGACGCCGAGATGATCGCGGCGGCCGATGAAAAAGGCTACCGCGTGTTCACCGGCCGCCCCTGACCGACACTTCACTCTAGCCGATCATCCGCCGGGTCGTCCCATCCTTCCAGATGAAGCGATGGACCAGCACCATCAGAATATGGCCCGCAATCGCGGCCAGCAGCACCCAGGCCAGCAGGCCATGCACGGCGTTGGCCGGGGCGGTCATCCACGACACCTCGGCCCAGCCGCCGTCGATCAGGCGCACCCCGAACACATCCAGCGGCTTGCCCGATCCATACTGCCGCAGCAGCGCCAGAGCCGGGACGATCAGCATTAGGGCGTAGAGCGCCAGATGCCCGACCTTGGCGGCCAGACCCCAAAAACCGCCGCCATGCGCCGGGCGCGCCTTCATATTGTACAGGCCCCAAAGCGCCCGCAGCACGATCAGGGTCAACAGAATGACGCCGATCCCCTTGTGCGTGCCAACCCAGAAGGCGGTGATCGGCGCCTTGCCGACGATCAGCTTGATCGCCATACCCGCGAACTGCCACGCCAGCAGCAGGGCCATCGCCCAGTGCAGGACGCGCGTCACGGCGCCATATCGGAATCCGTCGTCTCTCCACTGCATCATCATGAATCGCCCCCTTGCTGACAACGAATCTCAAACACGATTCGAGGCGGAATCCGTCGCCAGATCCCGCCTCGCAAATTGTCGCAGCCCGAGCGCGTTTAGACTTAGGGAGCCTTCACGCCGTCGTCGTCGGCCTGGGTGCGCTTGTCATAGACGTGGTCGACGATGCCCCAGGCCTTGGCTTCCTCAGCCGTCATGAAGTGGTCGCGGTCCAGAGTGCGCTCGACCTCTTCATAGGTGCGCCCGGTGTGCTGGACGTAGATCTCGTTCAGACGTCGCTTGGTGGCGATGATGTCTTCGGCGTGGCGCTCGATGTCCGAAGCCGTGCCGCGGAAACCGCCCGAAGGCTGGTGCACCATGACGCGCGCGTTCGGCAGGGCGACGCGCTGGCCCGCTTCGCCGGCCGTCAGGATCAGCGAGCCCGCCGACGCGGCCATGCCCATGACCACGGTCGAGACCGGCGACTTGATGTATTGCATGGTGTCGTAGATCGCGAGCGCCGACGTCACCTGACCGCCGGGGCTGTTGATGTACATGCTGATTTCCTTCTTCGGGTTCTCCGATTCCAGGAACAGCAGCTGGGCGCAGATCAGCGAGGCCATGCCGTCCTCGAACGGGCCGGTCAGGAAGATGATCCGCTCGCGCAGCAGGCGCGAGAAGATGTCGAACGACCGTTCGCCGCGGCTGGATTGCTCCACCACCATCGGCACCAGGTTGTTGGAGATGTAGTCGATCGGATCGCGCATGAAGGCCTTCTCGAATTCAGGAGGGTCGCACGACTCATGGAACGCGCGCCTGTCTCCTACGATATCGCGTCGCTGGCCCGCCGGCGCAAGGCTCCCTTGCGCTCGACCTTATTGGCGCTGCGCGTTCCGCTCCGCTCGTCGGAGGTCGCGCACGATCGAAGAGGCATGATTGTATCGGTCGATGCGCTCCGAGAACGCCCCGTATAGCGAAGCGAGGTAGGCCTTATCCCAGCCCGACAAGCCCTCGTCCCTACCCGTTTCGTGGAAAAGATTCAGCACCGTATCGAACCGACCCGTGCCGCCCTCGGGGTCAACTTGCGCCAACACCACCATCGCCAGATAATCCCCTAAAAGGGGAAGTTCAGTCCCCTCGACCTTGGCGATATCGACGATGACGATCACCTTGCTTAACACGTCCGTGATAGGTCGCCCCTTGTTCGCCAGCCCCTCGCCCGGCACGTAAATCGGGTCGACGTCGCCCGGCATCCGGATGGCCCGCTGCCCCGATATGCCGATGACCGGCATGCTGACGTGCCACCAGCGCACCGGCCAGTCGCTGTTCTGGAAGGCGTCCAACGCTTTCTGGCCTCGGTCCAGTTGGCTGGTCCAGCGCACGCGGAACGCATCGGCGTCGTGCTCCACCAGACCCCGCGCCAAGCCTGGAGCGTCGTCCGTGAAGACAATGATGACATTGGGCTGGCAGCCCGGCTCTCGTATGCGCACGTCGTAGCTGCTCGCCACCGTGGCGATGTGGTCGATCAGCGGGCGCGCGACGCTCTGCGACAGGTTGGCGACGCCGAGGCATATCGGCCCGCGCCATCGCGCCAGACCGCGCTTGGGCGGCGGCGCCGCCAGTTCCGCCACAAACGCCTCAGCCTCATCCTGCAGGCGTCGGCTGGATACGACCACATCCTCGACCCGGACGGGATCTTCCTGCGCCGACGGCGAGCCCGCAGCTTGCACCGGCGTGCCGGAAATCAGTGCTGACGCCATCAGGGTTGCTAGGCTCAGCATAGTCGTCTCCATGTCGAAATCCCGACAAAACGCCGATATCCTACCGTCTCCGCTCTTCCATGCAAAGAGGGGCGGCCCATGCGGACCGCCCCTCAACAACGCTCGTCAGGAAAGAAGAGCTTACGCCTCGTCTTCTTCCTTCATCAGCTCTTCCTTGGTGATGGCTTCGTCCTTCACCTCGGCGACCGAGACGATCAGGTCGACGACCTTCTCTTCATAGATCGGGGCGCGCAGCTGGGCTGCGGCGTTCGGGTTCTGGCGGTAGAAGTCCAGCACCATCTTTTCCTGACCCGGATAGTTGCGGGCTTCGGCCATGATGGCGTTCGACAGTTCCTGATCCGTCACGCCGACGTTGTTGGCGCGGCCGATCTCGGCCAGGACCAGACCCAGGCGCACGCGGCGCTCGGCGATCTTCTTGTACTCGGCCTTCAGTTCGTCTTCCGACTTCTTGGCGTCTTCTTCCGGCAGCTGGCCGGCGTCCTTGTCGGCCGACACCTGGGCCCAGATGCCTTCGAACTCGGCGTCCACCATCTTCGGCGGCAGGGCGAAGTCGTGGCCTTCGTCCAGCAGGTCCAGCAGGGCGCGCTTCAGCTTGAAGCGGGTGGCGCCGGCGTATTGCTGGTTCAGGTTGGACTTCAGCAGTTCCTTCAGCTGGTCCAGCGACTCCAGGCCGATGCGCTTGGCGAACTCGTCGTCGATCTTGGATTCGACCTCGGCCTTGATGGCCTTGACCGTGACGTCGAAGGTCGCGGCCTTACCGGCCAGGTGCTTGGCCTGGTATTCTTCCGGGAAGGTCACTTCGATGGTCTTTTCTTCACCGACCTTGGCGCCCTTCAGCTGCTCTTCAAAGCCGGGGATGAAGCGGCCCGAGCCGATCACCAGGTCCGCGTCGGTGGCGGCGCCGCCGTCGAAGGCTTCGCCGTCGATCTTGCCCAGGAAGTCGATGGTCAGTTGGTCGCCGTCGGCGGCCTTGACCGTCTTGCCCTTCTTGTCCTCGTAGGACTTGGCCTGCGAGGCCAGTTCCTTCAGCGCCTCGTCCAGGTCCTCTTCCGAGGCCTCATAGGTCGGGCGGGTCAACTTCAGGGTCTTGGGGTCGACCGGAGTGAATTCCGGCATGACTTCCAGCGACATTTCATAGGCCAGGTCTTCCTGACCGGCGATGACCTTGTCCATGTCGGAGGTCAGGTTCATCTCGGCCGGAGCGGCCGGACGCAGGTTCAGCTCTTCCAGAGCGCCCTGGCTGGTCTCGTTCAGCGAGGCGTTGATGATTTCGCCCATGAAGTCACGGCCGAAGGTCTTCTTGACGTACGAGGCCGGCACCTTGCCCGGACGGAAGCCCTTGAGCTTCATCTGGGGGGCCACTTCCTTGATGCGGGCTTCGAGCTTTTCATTCAGCTCGGCGACGGGAATGGTCACCGCAATCACGCGGCTGAGGCCTTCGTTCGACTTTTCGACGACTTGCATGGTCGGATATCTGACGCTCTGTGGCGACGCCGCAAAGGCGCGCGGTGGATAAAGCAACAGGGCCGCCCCTTTCGGGAGCGGCGCCTCGGAGCCCGCCCTTATGTCGAGAAGGGGCTGAAACGTCAACGCGACGCGGTTCCTTTGTGGTCATCGGGCCGCTATCTGAGGGCGCATGAGCCAGTCGTCAGCCTCTTCCGCAGCCCCCATCGGCGTCTTCATCACGCCCGTGACCCCGCTTCAGCAGAACTGCACCACCGTCTGGTGCACGAAGACCAACAAGGCCGCCGTCATTGATCCAGGCGGCTCGGTCGACGCCATTCTGGGCGAGGTCGCGCGGCGCGGACTGACGCTGGACGCGATCTGGATCACCCACGGCCACCTGGACCACGCCGGCGCCGCCGCCGAGATGCAGGAGAAGACCGGCCTGGACATCGTCGGCCCGCACCTTGAGGACCAGTTCTGGATCGACCTGATTCCCACCCAGGGCCAGAAGTACGGCCTGCCCGAGGCCCGCACCTTCACCCCGACGCGCTGGCTGGACGACGGCGACGTTCTGACGCTGGGCGAGACGACGTGGGAGGTCTTCCACTGCCCCGGACACACGCCCGGCCACGTGATCTTCTTCAACCGCCAGGCCCGTTTCGCCCAGGTCGGCGACGTTCTGTTCCAGGGTTCGGTCGGTCGCACCGACTTCCCGCGCAGCGACCATCAGGCCCTGCTGAGCGCAATCACCACAAAGCTGTGGCCGCTGGGCGACGACGTAACCTTCGTGCCGGGCCACGGGCCGCATTCGACGTTCGGAGCCGAGCGACGCAGCAACCCCTTCGTCTCGGATCGGGCCATGCAGGCGGTGCCGATTGCGCGCCCGGCCTCCGGCCCAGCCTGATTCAGCGCGCGGCCAGCAGGCCGATCAACACGCCTATCCCGAGGGCATAGAGCGTCATCCGGATCGGCTCGTCGCGAATCGCCTCGCAGGCCTCGGAGCCGCGATGGCGCGCCCAGTCGCGCACCTCGGCCGCATCCTCGCGAACGGCCTGACGCAGCGGGCGCGGCCGCGTCCCTGCGGCCAGAATCTCATCGGCCGCACCGTCCAGACGGTCGCCAAGGGTGGAGCGGCCTTCGGTGATGTCCTCCGGCGACGGCGCGCCGTCAGCATTGGTGAAGGGGTCGCTGGAAACCGGCATGAACTGAGCTCCTGAATGCTGCACTCCGAGCCTCGATGAACCCGCCGAAATCCGTGCGGTTCCGTCTTATCGCGCCTTGACGAGCCTGGCCGCCGAACAGGGTTTTAATCCTTTCTCGGAACCTCCGCGCCGGGGCCGGGTTCTCTTGCGCAAGCGCCACCGTCTACGAAAGGAACATCTGAAATGGCCGAAGGTCAGCCCACTCGCGGCTCCGGTGTTTCCAAGCGAGGTTTCGCCTCGATGGATCCGGAACGTCAGCGCGAAATCGCCCGCAAGGGCGGCGCCAGCGTCCCCAGCGAGAAGCGCAGCTTCTCTCAGGATCGCTCTCTCGCAGCCCAGGCCGGGCGCAAGGGCGGCGAAGCCTCCCACGGGGCGCGCAACAAGGCCGCTCAGGATCCGGCGACGCCGAAGCGCTGATCCCAGCGACACAGTTTCAGACTTTAGAGACGGCGCGGGAAACCTCGCCGTTTTTCTTTGCCCGACATCCGCCGAGGACTAGCTGGCCAGCAGCGCCAGGGCCACGCGCGGCGCGTCGCTGACTTCGAACGCCTCGACACGCCAGCCGGCCGCCGCGGCCAGAGCGCGCACGCGGGCCTCGTCGAACTTGCGCGAGCTTTCGGTGTGGATCGTCTCGCCCTGCGCAAACCGGAAGACCAGCTTGCCCAGCCTCACCGTCATGGGGCGCAGGGCCTCCAGGTGCATCTCCATACGCGCCTCGGCCTCGTTCCAGACCGCCCGATGGGCGAAGGCGTCCAGATCAAAGTCCGTCCCCAGATCGCGGTTGGCCCGCGCCAGCACGTTCAGGTTGAAGCGGGCGGTCACGCCTTGCGCGTCGTCATAGGCGGGGATCAGGATCGACGGCTCCTTGATCAGATCGACGCCCAGAATGAACAGAGCGTCCGGCCCCAGCATGTCGCGCGCGCCGCGCAACAGGGCCTCGGCGACCTCTGACGTCAGATTGCCGATGGTCGAACCCGGGAAAAAACCGACGCGACGCCCCTGCCCCGCTTCAAGCGGCAGGACGCCGAGATGTTCGAAATCGCCGACCAGCGGCAGGACCTTCAGCGCGGGATAGGCCTGCCTCAAACGCGCGGCCGCGTCTTCCAGCGCTGTGGGACTGATGTCGATGGGGACGTAGGCCGCCAGATCGGACGCGGCGTCCAGCACGATCCGGGTCTTCTCGCTGGCGCCCGAGCCCAGTTCGACCAGGACGGCGTCAGCGCCGAACCGCCCCGCCCACAGCGGCGCGACCCGCCGCAGCAGCGCGGCTTCCTGTCGGGTCGGATAATATTCCGGCAGGCGCGTGATGGCCTCGAACAGGTCCGACCCCCGCGCGTCATAGAACCATTTGGGCGGCAGGCTCTTGGGCCGCGCCGCCAGACCTGAGACGAGATCGCGACGAAAGGCCTCATGCTCGTCGTCACCCTCGCCCTGACGCATCGCCTCATCGGCGTCCGACGCCAGCCGCACGCCGGTGAAGGCCCAGCGCTGGTCCGGATAGAAGAAGTTGCGATAGGTCGGCCGCGCATGGCCCGGCGCCGTGGCGAAGGCGCCGCCGCGCAGCACCATCTGATTGGCCATGAACTTGCCGTTGTACTCAGCCGCCGTGCCTTCGGTCGGGCGAAAGCCGGGGTAAGGGCCATAGGCGCTGGAGGTCCATTGCCATGCCTCAGTGTCCAGATTGGAGAAGGCCTCGGGCCGACTGCGAGCCGCGTGCTCCCATTCCGCCTCGGTCGGCAGGCGCCGCCCCGACCACCGCGCGAAGGCGTCGGCCTCATAGAAGCTGACATGACGCACCGGCGCCGCCGGATCGACCGGCCGCCGCCCCGCCAACGTCATCACCGTCCAGCCGTCGTCTTCCTCACGCCTCCAGTAGAGCGGGGCCGTCCACCCCTGCGCCTGAACCGTCGCCCAGCCGTCGCTCAGCCACAGATCGGCCCGTGCGTAGCCGCCGTCGTTGATGAAGGCCAACCACTCGCTGTTGGCGACCAGGTCGGCGGCCAGATCGAACGGCTCCAGCCAGACGCGATGGGCGGGCCGCTCATTGTCGAAGGCGAAACTCTCAGCGGCGTCGCCGATCTCAACCAGCCCGCCATCGAAAGTCCGCCACCCGTCGTGCGACGACTGCAGCGGCGCGCAGCGCGGCTCCTCGCCAAAGGCGGCCGGATCCAGCGGCGAGCGCGACATCAGATGCAGCATATCCATCAGGAAAAGCTCCTGATGCTGCTGTTCGTGGTTCAGCCCCAACTCAAAGAGATATCGCTCCAGCTCGCTGAATGGCGCCGAGGCGTCGGCGAGGCGCGCCTCCATTCGCCGATCGACCTCCTCCCGATAGGCCATGACCTCAGCCCGCGAAGGGCGCGTCATCAGCCCCCGTTCGGCGCGACCGATCCGCTCGCCCAGAGCATCATAATAGGAGTTGAAAACCCGCCTCAGCCTCGGGTCGATCGGCCGATAGCCCGGCCGTTCAAGCAGCATCGCCTCAAAGAACCAGCTTACATGGCCGAGATGCCATTTGCCGGGACTGGTCTCAGCCATCGACTGAGCCTGCAGGTCTTCATCCGACAGGGATGCAGCCAGTATTGGCAACACGCTACGCGTCCGCCGATAGCGTTCAAGGTCGCAGTCGGGGGCGGTCGCCCTATGCTGCATGCTGCCCATGAAGCCGTTTCGCCCCCATGCTGATTTCGTCGGTCGCCACCTTCTCGAAATGCAGGCCACGCGCAGGCGGTTCCGTCAGTCGTGATCCGGCCCTGGCGTGGGCTGACGGCCGCGACGACGCACACAGGGAAGAAGGTCATCGACCGCCGGCGCCGCCGGGAATGCAATAGCGCTCCATGACGCCAAAATAATAATGGCCGCGACAGCGGCGCCGAAGGAACAGCGCCCTTCTGAAAGGGTTTAATTCCCAGTTTCAGGAGAGTCCGTAATGATGACTCCGCAACACCCCTCGTTCCCTCAAAGCCCCCGTCCGGCCAAGCGCGGCCTCATGGACTGGCTGTTCGGCCGCCCGCCTGCCCCGCCCAGCAAATCAAGCACGAACCTTTATCTGGGCGACATCGTCGATGGAGACTTCAGTTCGCCCTCCGTCCATCACCATCATAAAAATCCGCCTGATCAGGCGCGATAGCCAGAGTTGCGACAGCCCCGCACAAATGAAAACGGCGCGGCCCCGTCGGAGCTGCGCCGTTGATCATCAGACCTTAAGCCCGTCGTCAGCCCTTGAGCAGCGGCGCCAGCTTCTGGGCGATCATCATGTCGCCGGCGATTTTCAGCTTGCCCTGCATGAAGGCCATCATCGGATCCAGGCGACCTTCGGCCAGGGCGACGAAATCGTCCCACTTGATCGAGACTGTGGCGTCGGCCGGCTTGTCGTCGTTGCTGACGGTGTTCGGAGCCGAGGAGCCGTCGATGAAGATCTTGCCGTCATCGCCGAAGTCCAGCTTCACGGTCTTGCCCAGACCCGAGTTTTCGCCGACGGCGGCGCGGATCTTGTCGGTGGCGAGGGCCAGATCGGCCATATGCGTCTCTCCCGTTGAGAAGTTGAGCCACAGGCCTAACCCGCGCGCCGCGCGGCGCCAAGATCACCCTAGGGAAGCTCGCCCCCGAATGCATTCCAAGGTGTGGGTTCCATCACATATGGCTCAGGTTACATGAGTTTGCGTTCGCGCCCGGCGGGACGGCCTAAAAGCAAAGAGTCTGCGTAACAAGGACTCCTCAATGACCCGCCTACTCACTCCCGAGGAAGTTCGCCTCGATCAACTGTGGCGCGAGCGTTTTGGCCAGCCTCTGCCCATGATCGGCGCGCCCGAAGTCGCGCGTCGCATCCTGCGCCAGCACGGCGTCGCCGTGCGCCGCCCTACCGACGCCAAAGCCGCTCCCTCCAAGGAAGGCTAAGGCTGCGTCATCATTTGTGAAGGTGAATGGTTCTGGCGGAGACGGAGGGATTCGAACCCTCGGTACCCCTTACAGGGTACGACGATTTAGCAAACCGTTGCCTTCAGCCACTCGGCCACGTCTCCGGCAGGCCGCGTGGATAGCGAGTCGCGCGACGCTTCGCAATGCGGAACTGACACCCTTTGTGTTAACCCGGCATAAGAGTGGCATGTGAGAGGGGATTATCGTCCCATTTTGCTCGATTTCGGGAAAGAGAATTGGCCATCACCCCTGCTGACACCCTGGCATCCGCGACGGATGGCGCGCGCGCATCTCGCGCCGCGACGACCGAATCGCGCGCCGCGGCGCCGACAGGGCCGACCGGGCGGACGCGGCGCGGGCCGCTGCGCCCAGAAGTCTGGCTGAACACCCGTCAACGCGCGGCCGCGCGGCGGCGCGTCTTCTATTTCCGAGGCATGGACATCGTCGCCTCTTCCTTCCTGTGCTTCATGGCCATCGACCGGCTGAACCCAGGCGGTTTGACGAAGGTCACCCTGCTCCAGGCCCTGCCGATCCTGATCGGCGCACTGGTCACCCTGGGCCTGATGCGCTCGCTGGGCCTGTATCGTTTTGACAGCAGCCGGGCGCCGGCGCGCCATCTGGCGGGGGTCGCTGTCGTGGCCGCCCTGGGCGGAGCCATCGCCTGCGCGCTGGGGCTGGTCCTGCCCGGCGAAACGCCCGTGGCCGAATACGGCTGGTGGGCGATTGCGTCCACGGTGGTGGTGACCGGCCTGCACACCATCTGGCGGATGCTGGTGGCTCAATGGAGAAACCGCGGCGACCTGACTCCCAATGTCGTCGTGGTCGGCGCCACGCGTCATGCCGAATCCCTGATCCGCGAGGCGCTGGATCGGCGCGACCTGAACATTCTGGGCGTCTTCGACGACCGCCTGGCCCGTACGCCTGACGCCCTGGCTGGAGTGCCGGTTCTGGGCGGCGCCGACGCCCTGCTGGACCATCGACTGACGCCCTATATCGACCGCGTCATCCTGGCCATCGACCCCAAGGCCGAAGAGCGGGTTCGCGCCCTGACGCGCCGGCTGGAAGTCCTGCCTATCCCGCTGACGCTTCTGGTCGACCCCAAGGGCGCCGCCCAACGCAATGAAGCGCTGGAGAAGCTGGCCTCGGCCTCCCTGCCCCTGCTGGGCGGCGCAGTGGACGGCGAGCGGCGCGCGTTCAACAAGCGGATCCTCGACATCATCCTGTCGGCGCTGGCTCTGGTCGCGCTCAGCCCGGTTCTGTTCCTGATCGGCCTGGCCGTGCGGCTGGACAGCAAGGGCCCGGCCCTGTTCCGCCAGCGCCGCCACGGCTTCAACCAGGAAGAGATCGTAGTGTGGAAGTTCCGCACCATGCGTCAGGAAGCCTCCGACGCCACCGCCAGCCGCCAGGTGACCGCCGGCGACGACCGCGTGACGCGCCTTGGCAGGTTTCTGCGCGCCACCAGTCTGGATGAACTGCCGCAGTTGGTGAATGTGCTGCGCGGCGAGATGTCGCTGGTGGGGCCGCGTCCGCACGCCATCGGCATGAAGACCGGAGACGCCGAGTCGGCGCGTCTGGTCGCTGAATACGCTCACCGTCACCGCATCAAGCCGGGCATGACCGGCTGGGCCGCCATTCAAGGCTCGCGCGGGCCGCTGCATACGGCCGACGAGGTGCGCCGCCGCGTGCAGCTCGATATCGAATACATCGAGCGCCAGTCCTTCTGGCTGGATCTGTGGATCATCGCCGTGACCGTTCCCGTTCTCCTGGGCGACCGGATGGCTGTCCGCTGATGTTCTGGCGAGGGGTTTTCGGCTACCTGCCGGCCAATATCGTGCAAGGCGTGGTCGGGTTTCTGACCATCATCATCTTTACGCGCCTGCTGTCGCCCGAGGACTTCGGCCGCTACGCCCTGGCCTATTCGGTGCTGACCCTGGCTCATGTGGCGACGTTCAGCTGGCTGGAAGCCTCAATGGCCCGCTTCTGGGCGGCGCAATCCGATGAAGCGCAGATGGCCGGACATTTCGCCAGCCTGTATCGCGCCGCCTTTCTGATCACCGCCGTCTTCGTGCCCGTCGTCGGCCTGCTGGTGTGGCTGTGGCCAATGCCGGACAGTTTCCGCCTGCCCCTGGCGGTGGCGTTGGCGGGCGTGCCGGTGCGCTGCTTCCTGAAGCTGGCGCAGGAACGGTTCCGCGCGGCGGGGAATGTCGGCCCTGCCGCCGCGATCGATATCTGGAGCGCGGTCGCCGGACTAATCTTCGGCGTCGGCCTGGCCCTGCTGGGGCTGGGGGCTGAGGCCCCGCTGGCGGGTATGCTGCTGGCGCCGCTGGCCGCCCTGCCCTTCATCCTTCCCGCCGAACTGCGCGAGGCCAGGCGCGGACGGCTGGATCGCCAAAGGCTGAAAGCCTACGCCGTCTATGGCTATCCCATCGCCGTCGGTCTGGGGCTGACCGTGGTGCTGGCCTCGACGGACCGCTTCCTGCTGGCCCTGTTCATGAACGAGGCGGCGGTCGGCGCCTATCACGCCGCCTACAGCATCGCCAACCGGACGCTGGACGTGATGTTCGTCTGGCTGGGCGCTGCGGGCGCTCCCGCCCTCGTCATGGCGCTGGAGCGCGGCGGGCGCGCAGACCTTCAGGCCGCCGCGCGAGAACAAGCCTCGACCCTGGTGCTGATCGGCCTGCCCGCCGCCGTGGGCGTAGCCCTGGTCGCGCGGCCGCTGGCCGAGTTCATGATCGGCGAAGACCTGCGCACGGTCGCCGCCTCCGTCACGCCGTGGGTCGCGCTGGGCGCCTTCCTGTCGGGCATGACGACCTATTATTTCGGACAGGCTTTCACGCTGGGCCGCCGCACCGGCTGGCTGTTGCTCGCCATGAGCATTCCGGCGGGCAGCAACATCATCCTGAATATCCTGTTGATCCCGCGCTTCGGCGTCATGGGCGCGGCCTGGGCGACAGCGATCAGCTTTGCACTGGGCCTGAGCGCCTCCATGACCATCGGCCGCCGCATCCTGCCGCTGCCCGTGCCGTGGAACGCGCTGGCGCGCTGCGGCCTGGCGGCCGCCGTCATGGCCGCCGCCGTGCTGTTGCTGCCGCCGATCGGAGGTTTCGCGGAACTCATGATGGACGCCGCCGTAGGCGTAGCCGTGTACGGCGTCGTCGCCTACGCCCTGAACGCCGCGGGCGTGCGCGACCTGCTGCGTCGCCTGCGCGGCTTCCTGCAGGCGCGAAAGGCGGCGGCATGAGCGTCTCGGTTCACGACAACACGGCATGGGCGGCGGCGACGCCCGTCCTGTCGGTGCTGATGCCCTTCCTGCGCGACGATCCGTCAGTGCTGCTGCGGATGCTGGACCGCGAGGCTCATGCCGTCGCAGAGCGCGCCGAGTTGATCATTCTCGACGACGGCACAGCGGACCCGGCCCTGACCGCGCGCCTCACCGCCCTGATCAACGCCCTGTCCCTGCCTGCCCGACTGATCACCCTGAACGCCAACGAGGGGCGCTCAAAAGGGCGCAACCGCCTGGCCGAGGCCGCGCGCGGCCGCTTCCTGCTGTTCCTGGACAGCGACATGCGCCCCGATCATCCGCGCTTCCTCAGCGACTGGGTCGATCTGGCCATAAAGGATGACCCGGCCGTGGCGTTCGGCGGGTTCTCCCTGCTTCAGGCGCCGACCGACGCGCGCTTCGCCGTCCATCGGCAGATGGCCGCGCGCTCCGACTGCATCTCCGCCGATCAGAGGGCGCTGCAGCCGGAAAAATACGTCTTCACCTCCAACCTTCTGGTGCGCCGGGACGTGTTCGACACCGAGAGCTTCGACGCCGGTTTCAGCGGCTGGGGCTGGGAGGACGTCGAATGGGCCATGCGCGTCTCGCGCCGGTTCACGGTCACGCACATCGACAATCCGGCCACCCACATGGGTCTGGACACGGTCGAGGCCCTCGCCGCCAAATATGAGCAATCGGCGCCCAACTTCGCCCGTGTGGCCGCCCGCCACCCTGACTTCGTCGCCGCCTATCCCAGCTATCGCGTGGCGAAGAAGCTGAAGGCCGTGCCCGGTCTGCGTCTGATCCGGCCGCTGTTCAAACAGGCGGCGCGCATCGGCCTGCTGCCCCCCGCCGTACGCGGCCTCAGCCTGCGGCTGTATCGCGCCGCCCTCTATGCAGAGGCGATATGAGCAGCCCTGACGTCGCCGTCGTCATTCCGACCCTGCGTCGCCCGGATGAGCTGACCCGCGCCCTGCGCTCGGTCTTTGCGCAACAGGGCGCCGAGAGCCGCCTGCGCGAAATCGTCGTCGCCGACAACGACCCCGAGGCCAGCGCCCGCGCGACGGTCGAGGCGTTGAAGGGCGAATCGCCGGTCCCGCTGATCTGGACCCACGCGCCCCGCCCCGGCGTCGCCACCGCGCGCAACACAGGCCTTTCCGCCACGCAGGCGCCGCTGATCGCCTTTCTCGACGATGACGAGGCCGCCAGCCCCGGCTGGTTGGCCGCCCTGTTGCGCGGTCAGGCAGCGACCGGCGCCGACGCCGTGTTCGGCCCGATCCGGGGGCGCGTGCCAGAAGAAACCGGCTGGGCGACGTCCTATCTGGAAAGCTTCTTCGGTCGCGAAGGACCTGAAGGCGATCAGTTGATCGACGAGCCCTACGGCTGCGGCAACTCTCTTCTGGTGCGCGCCACCGCCCTGCCCGGCGAAGCGCCCTTCCACGTCGGATCGGATCAGATCGGCGGAGAGGACGATGTCCTGTTCGCCGCCTTGAAGGCGCGCGGCGGCCGGTTCGGCTGGGTGGCCGACGCCTGGGTGGACGAGTTCGCTCCCCCGCATCGGGCCACCCTGCGCTACGCCCTGACCCGCGCCTTCGCCTATGGTCAGGGCCCCAGTCAGACAGCCGCCGAAGCGCGCGACTGGTTGGGCGTAGGCCGTTGGATGGCCATCGGCGTGGTCCAGACGCTGGTCTGGGGCGCAGCAGCCCTCGCCCTGACCATTATGGGCCGCGCCAGCCGCGCCCAGATGGCCGACCGCGCCGCGCGCGGTCTAGGCAAGATCATGTGGATGAAGGGGTTCGAGCCGCGCTTCTATGGCCAGAGCGAGCTGGACCGCCTGAACCGGTTGAGCCGGTCTAGCTGAAGAACCGCTTCAGCAGTTTGGGCGGACTCCAGGTCGAGCGGTTCATCACCAGACCCGCGACACGGCCCCCGGCGGCGTCGATCTCCTCGCGCAGGGCGGCAGGCGCGGCCGCGCCAGTGCTGTCCGCCGCCACCACCATCACCGTTGAGTCCGCCAGCGGCGCCAGCGTCAGGGCCATGTCGCTACGGTCCGCCGCCGGGGCGTCGATCACCACGGTGTCGGCATGCGCCCGCAGCCGGGTCCAATAGCGCGGATCATCGACCGCCTCGACCCGCTGGCCTGCACGCAGCAGCTCCATATGGAAGCGGGTGACATACAGCCGCCCTCCCAGACAGGCCTTGGCCGTCAGGATGCGTCCCGGCGCAGCGGGCTTGCCGTCACGGCCACGCAACGGCGGCGACACGGCGTAGAAGGCCGATCCGTCCGGCGACGCCCGCACAGACGACCCCAGGCGCCCGAACCGGTCCGGCTCGGCGGCGATCTGATCCATCTGTCCCTGCTGCGACAGGTCGCCGTCGATCAGCCAAACCGGACGGCGTCCACGCACGGCGGCCATACGGGCGAACTCTCGCGCCACCGTCGAGACGCCTTCGCCCGATGTCGCGGCGGCGAACAGGATCACGCGGCCGCGATGCGCCGGGGCCGGCCCCAGCGCAGCCCACAGGCCAGCCATCTCTGTCGTCAGATCGACCATGCGAATCGGTTACGCGCGCGCCATTTGGCGCAACCTAGCACGAGCCGTCCGCCGGTCATCGCCGCGTACCAGCGTCATACGCGCTCAGGCGCTCTTGGCCGGCGCCACGGCCAGCACCGGCGCATTGAGGGTACGGCTCAGGGTCGCGGGCATGGCGAATCCCGGCCGCAGCAGCACCCGCAGCAGGCCGACGCACAGGGCGGTGAAGCCGGCGAACAGGAAGACGGCGATCATCAGCGGCGCCTTCAGGCTCTTGCCCTTCGACGGCGGCTGGGCGCGCTCGATGACCGTGACGTTGTCGGCGCCCGCCTTGACCAGTTCATTGTCGGCGCGGCTCTGGGTTTCGCGCTGCTGGAACTCGCGGATCGAGGCGGTCAGCACCTCGCGGTTGCCCGCCAGTGTCGAGTTGCGCGACTCCAGTTCGGTCAGGCGCGACTGACGCGCGCGCAGGTCCGACAGTTGCCGATCCAGCACGGCCAACCGCGCCGCCAGCGAGTCCCTCTCGGCCTGAGCGTTGATGCGGGTGGTCTCCAGCTCGACCCAGATCGGGTTCGGTCCCGTGCGGACCTCCTTGGCGCCGACCGCCGTGCCGGTGCCGACATAGGTCTGAAGCTGGGCGATCTTGGCGTCGATCTCGCGCACCGGCTGGGCGTCGGCCTGATAGCGGGCCAGCAGGCTCTCACGCTCGGTGCGCAGTTGTAGGATCAGGTCCTGAGCCGAGACGTTCAGATCCTTGTACAGGGCCACCTCCGACGGTGTCCGCGACAACTGGCTGACGAGGGTCGACAGGCGCTGCGACGCCTGTTGCAGTTGAGCCTGAACGCCCATCCGCTCGGTGAAGATCGACTGATAGGTGCTGGCGACCGTCGCCCGAGCCGTGGCGAAATCGCCGATGTTATTGGTGCGCAGGAAGTCTTCATAAGCGCGGTCAGCGTCGCCCAGCTCATCTTCGAACGTCTGGCGCTGAGTGCGGATCGCCGCCGTCGCGCGGTCCTGGAAGACCTCGCGGCGATAGGTCAGATACTGGTCAATGACCGTGTTCAGGACCCGCGCCGACTTGGCCGGATCATCGCTCTTGTAGCTCAGGCCGATCACCGGGCTCAGCGGCGTCACCTCGACGCCCAGACCGCTGGCGACCGCGCGAACCGCCGAGGCCTCGCGGCGGGCCGGATCAGCGGGCGGGGGCGCATCGGGGCTCTGGAAGCTCTCGACGCCCAGGGCGCGCACCACGCGACGCTTGACCTCCAGACTGTTCAGAATGGCGGCTTCGGACTGAGCCACCTCGGCGGCCGAAGGGGGCATAGCCCGCTCGCCCAGACCGACGCGCGGCTGGTAGACATATTCCTGGCCCACGCCGACAAACAGGCTGGCTCCAGCCGTGTAGGTCTTCTTCATCGTCATCACGACAGCAGCGCCGATGCCGAAGAGCACCGCAAAGATGACGATCATCAACAGCAGCTCCCGGAACAGCAGGGCCACGACGTCCATGACGCCGTACCGGGGACGAGTTGCTGTGACGTGCGAACGCATACGGGCCGGATTATCCACCAGTGTCAGACCGGGACACCTTGAAGCGTTGGCGTTAACCGGCCGTTACCCATAAGGCGTCAACTTGGAGGAACTTCAGTTTCGCAATCGATCGGACCCGGCCGCTCATGGACTTTGATCGCCGCCTGCTTCTTCTGGCGCTGGGCGCTGGCCTGACCGGCTGCGCGGCCGGCGGTCGCAACGGCGGGTCAGCCGCCCTGCCCCGGCCCCAGACGGTGGCGGACCTGCCGCGTGACCTGCCCTTTGCGCCGTGGACCGATATCGAACCTGAATACCGCCTCTACGCCGGAGACGAGATCGAGGTCGCCCTGCCCACCGCGACCGAACTGACTCGCCAGTTGAAGATCGGCCCGGATGGACGGGTCTCGCTGCCGCTCGTCGGACATGTGACCGCCGCCGAGCGCAGCCTGTCGGAGCTTGAGGGCGACATCTCGGCCGGTTACGCCCCTCACCTGCTGCGCCCCGAGGTCGAGGTGACGCTGCGCCAGGCCGGTCCGCTCAAGGTCTGGATCGACGGCGAGGTCCGCAATCCCGGCATGTTCGACATGCCCGGCCAGATCGACGCCTATCAGGCCCTGATCATGGCGGGCGGCGCCCTGCCGACCTCCAACGCCCGCAACTGCGCCCTGATCCGACGCGGACCGGGCGATCTGCGCATGCTGAAAGTGCTGGACCTGCGCGCGCCGCGCGGCGAAATTCTACCCTTACGTCGCGGCGACATCATCTTCGTTCCGCGCTCGACGCTTGGCGAACTGGCAGCCTTCTTCACCCAGTTCCGCGCCGCCCTGCCGATCGGCTTCTCCTACGCCATCAACGGCGGCTACGCCTCGACGTAATGTGGGTCAGAGCGATGCGGCGATAAGTGAAGCCGCGTCATCGTCCCTATGGATCGCGAAGCCCGTCTTACAGGCCCGAGCGAACTTCGCTTCACAACCCTTTGCGGACATTCACTTCGGGTCGATACTGTCGGGTGGAATGATCAGACACACGACTGCCATCACTGCAATCCTATGGACCGCTGGATGTGTGAGCGAACCTGTCGTCGCGCGAGTCGAAAGTGTTGCTCATTCAAGTAGAAACGTGATGATAACGCTCGACGTTTCCGATCGCTTATTCGACATGCTCCAAGGCCGCGATTTCTTCAGTCGCGCCTCGATTGAGCTGGTTAACCCGGGCACGCAAGTTAGAATTTTGGCGGACGAACCGATATCAAGCACGGCGACTGAAGAGAAAGACAAACGCGTTGTTGCCCACTTCCAGTGTCCTGCAACCCCGAACCGCCCAGAAGCACTCATTCTAAATGGGGCCTCTAGCTATGAGGTAGAGGTCACTTGGAACGCCCACATGTTTATCGGCTCGCGAGGAGCTTTGCGGGTGCGGCTGCCAGACAAGTTACTATGCGAGACCGCAGGCAACGTCGGCTAACTACCCATAGCTGAAGTTGAAAGGGTCTGTTTTGGGGAAACCAAAACCAGCGCCGATCGAGAAAACCGATTGAGAGTCAGCGCTTGCGCGCGTGGACGCGTGTAAAACTCATCCAGCCCAAAAGGGCTTAAACCGTGGTCGGGGCGAGAGGATTCGAACCTCCGACCCTCTGGTCCCAAACCAGATGCGCTACCAGGCTGCGCCACACCCCGGACCGACGGAGCGCTCTCATGGCACGTCGGCGGCGACGCCGCAACGGCCTAAGCGGCGCCTTAGTCGGTCAAGGGCGAAAGAAAGGGTGTTTCACCGTGTCGCCCGGCTTGGCGCCGATCTCGTCCGCCCGTCCCGCACGCAGTTCCAGCACCCCGTTGGCTGCGCCGTTCGAGGGAATGGGCGCCTCTGAGTTCGGCGTCGTGTGGCTGGCGATGGAGACGATGCGGCCGCGCGGATCGATGTAGAGGATGTCCAGCGAACTGGGCGTGTTCTTCATCCAGAAGCTCTGCTCGGACGCCGCCGGAAACTGGAACAGCATTCCGCGATCGTCTTCCAGCGGCGGGCGGAACATCAGGCCGCGCGCGCGCTCGGCGTCGTCGTCCGCGATTTCCACCATGAATTTGTGCTCGCCCGTCGATGTAACGATGGACAGGGCCTCAAGCGGTTGCCCTGCGCCATCCATCGGCCCGGTGCGCGCGCAGGCCGAAGCCGTCACGGCGATCCCCAGGGCCGCCCCCAGAGCCAAACGGCGAGTAAGGTTCATCATCATCGTCCCTTACGGACGAACTCAGCCGCCCGGTCTGATATCAGCCACCACGAGGCCCTTGGGACCTTCGGCGAAGCGAACGCTGACCGGATCGCCCGGCAGCAGGTCGTCCAGGCCGCAGCGTCGCAGCGTCTCGACGTGAACGAAGATATCGCCATCCTGGCCGTCACGCACCACGAATCCATAGCCCTTGGTGCGATTGAACCATTTGACCACAGCCGCTTCCAACGGCGTGTCAGCAGAGAAAGCCTGACCAATGGACGAGGGCCGGATGCTTTCCCGGCGCGTCACAGGCGCCGCCACGGCCGCATCCAGATCAATGACCGTCACAACCTGCCAGCCCTTGGTCCGCTTGGCGCATTCGCAGGTGATGGCCGCGCCCTCACCCGCCAGTTCGTGCCCGGCCTGGCGCAGGCTGGTGACATGAAGCAGGACATCACGAGATTCAGTCAGAGCCGGATCGTCAGGAACGATGAAGCCGTATCCCTTGCCCGCGTCAAACCATTTGACCGTGCCCGCGACCTTTACGGTCTCAAGCGTATCGCTCTCTTCGAAACTCATCACCTAACACCCCCGCCCGAACACACCGGGACAGTCACCATAACACGGGTACACCAAGATTGGCAATCTCGCTGCCCATTTTACGCCACATTATTGTCAAGAACGCAAGGCGGCGCGCAACTGCGCGTTGCAATGACGCGCTGAAGGATTTTGACGATGTCGGGGGGAGATAAAACTCCGCGTGGCAGTCCCTAGGGGAATCGAACCCCTCTTTTCAGGTTGAAAACCTGACGTCCTAACCGATAGACGAAGGGACCGCTGCGCGGAGGAGCGGCCTGATAGCCGTCCCTTTTCGACGACGCAAGAGGCTGCTGCGCGCTTTTTCAAAAAAACGGCAAGTCGACCGTCCGGCGCGGATCGGCGCGTACGAAACAAGTACGCAGACGCGCGAAATCACGGCGGTGAAACAGCTTGAATTGTCAGGGGAGATAAACTCCGCGTGGCAGTCCCTAGGGGAATCGAACCCCTCTTTCCAGGTTGAAAACCTGGCGTCCTAACCGATAGACGAAGGGACCGCTGCGCGGAGGACCGTGTAGATAGCCGCCGATTCCGCCTATGGCAAGCTCGGCGAAGCGGATTTATGCGACTTTTTCAAAGACCTGCGTCGTTTCACGGCCAAGGCTGACGGTTTCAGACCATGCGCGGATCGGCGACGTCCTCGATCTCGAACTGCACGCCGCGACGGCCGTTCCAATCGTCGGCTTTCAAGCGGCCCGCCAGGTTCAACCCGCCCTGCCCCGCCAGCAGCGCCTTGCCCATCGGCAGATCGGCGCAGCGCCAAGCGATGGCCCGCACCGAGGCGCCGTCCGGCCCGACCAGACGGCACCGAACATGGCCGCCGTTCATGGCGACCGGCTCGCGCGCCTGCACCCCTTCCAGCGCGAACAGGGATTCGGGGTTGGCGGGACCATAGGGCGCCAGTTGCTCGAACGCATCGAACAGATCGCGGGTGGCGGCGCGCGGATCGATCAGGGCGTCGATCTCGACCCAGTCCTGAGCCACCGCCTCAACGCGTTCGGCCGACAGGCGGTCGTTGAGGAAGGCGCGCAGTTCGTCGATGCGGTCGGCCGCGATCGTCAGCCCCGCCGCCATGGCGTGACCGCCGCCCGCGATCAGCAGCCCCTCGTTCCACGCCGCCTGCACCGCTCGGCCCAGATTCATGCCCGGCTGTGACCGACCCGAGCCCTTGCCCACGCCGTTGATGGCGTCGACGCCGATGACGATGACCGGCTTCCTCCAGCGTTCGCGCAGGCGCCCGGCGACAATGCCGACCACGCCGGGGTGCCAGTCTTCGCCGCTGACAACTACGGCGGCGCTGTCGTCGGCATGGGCGCCCGTCGCCTCGACGCGGCGGACAGCCTGTTCCGTGACTTCGGCCTCGACCTCGCGTCGGGCCAGGTTCAGGGCGTCCAGCTCCTGCGCCAGCATGCGCGCTTCATCGGGATCATCGGTAGACAACAGGCGCGCGCCCAGATCCGACTTGCCGATCCGACCGCCCGCATTGATACGCGGTCCTAGGATGAAGCCCGCGTGGTTGGTCTTGGCCGGTCCCGGCTCGGCGCCCGCAGCCGCCAGCAGGGCGCGCAGACCCGGATTGCGCCAGTGCGACATGACCCCCAGCCCCAGACTGGTCAGGGCGCGGTTGAAGCCGGTCAGGCCCGTCACGTCGCAGATGGCGCCCATGGCGGTCAAATCCAGCCATTGACGGATATCAGGCTCGGCCCTGTCCTCAAAAAGACCGCGCCCGCGCGCCTCGCGGTTCAGCGCCGCCAGCAGGACGAAGACCACGCCCGCCGCCGCCAGATTGCCCTGCCCCGAGCCGCAGCCCGGCCGGTTCGGATTGACCACAGCGAGGCAGGCGGGCGGTTCTTCGCGCATCATGTGGTGGTCGATGACCACGACCTTCAGGCCGATGGCCGCCGCATGGGCCACCGCCTCATTGGCCGCCGCGCCGCAGTCGACGGTAATGACCAGATCGGCGCCGCGCGCCTTCAGCGTGTCAAAGGCCCGCGCGCTGGGGCCGTAACCCTCGGTCAGGCGATCCGGCACATAGATCGGCAGGTCGGCGCCCAGCGCCCGGAACCAGCGGACCAGCAGGGCCGCGCTGGACGCCCCGTCCACATCGTAATCGGCGAAGACGTGGATGCTGGCGTCGCCCTGCAAGGCATCGACGATCGCGGCGGCTGCGGCGTCCATGTCCATGAAGCTGGACGGATCGGGAAACAGCGCCTTCAGCGTCGGTTTCAGGAAGTCTGCGCCCTGATCCGCCGCCACGCCGCGCGCCGACAGGGCGCGGGCCATCACCTCGTCCAGCCCCAGCGCCTGCATATGGGCGCGGGTCGTCGCCGCTTCGGCCGGACGCTGCCGCCACGCCCGCCCCGACAGAGAGCGGCTGACGCCCAGAAAGGCGGACGCGCCGTAACCGTCCGCCATCAGAAGGTCCGTCCGACGAAAAAAGCGGCGATGAAGACAGAACGGGCCATGCGGACCTTTGCAGCAGATTCGAGCGACGGCCCTGCGGCCGAAGCGTTCAGGATCGCGGGATTCGAGACTGGACGCGATCTGCGCGCCTCATGCCTCCTAAATCGCGGCTGCGTCCAAGGCGGTCGTGCGCCTCAGAAACGCGGGCGGTCGATAGGCGGCGGCGGCGTGGCGCGCCGGCGCAACTCCTCGGCGTAGGCTTCGACCTCCTGCGCCGTCTTCAGCGTCTGGGGCGACATCTGGCTGGCGTCCAGGCGACGATTGATCTCGGCGAGAAACGCGGCTGGGTCGCTGTTCAGCGTCCAGTCGATACGGGCCATCTCGGCCGTCAGAGCAGCGCTGCGGCCTTGCAGGCGTCCCACATCGGCGGCGATTTCAGTCGGCGGCGGCAAGGGCGTACTGCTGCGCGGGAAATCGGCCCAGCGCGGATATTGGCGATTCTCGTCCACCAATTGCTGGATGCGGGGCGCCAACGGCGAGGTCGGGTCGGTTTTCGGCTCGAAAGCCCCGACGCAGCCGCCCAAAATCAGCGCTGAACCGAGGGTCGCCCCCCAGGCCGCCGTCCATCCCGTCTTTTTCAGCATAAGCGCGTTCATTTCCGTTACTGACATATGCCATCATCGCGTCGGGAGGAAGGCGCGCGCATTCGCTCGTCCCCAACGGAGATTCGCCATGGCCAAGCGCCCGACCAAGGCCCCGCTCCAGCAGACAGCGCCCGCCGAGGCGCCCGCGCCGCGCAAGGCTGGCCGCCCGACCTCAGCCAAGCCGCGCGCCAGGAAGGCCGCTGCACCGCCTGAACAGCCGCAACCGGCGCCCGCCCCGGAACCGACGCCGCAGGACGAAGCCCCCTCCTCCGCGCCCGACTTCATGGCCTTCAGCACCGAACAGCGTCAGCAGTTGGAAACCCTGTCGTTGAACCTCGCCAAGGCGGCGATGATGGCTCAGACGGCGGTGGCCGAGGCGGCTCTATCGCAGGCCGACCGTCCCGCCGCCCTGTCGCCCGACCCGTTCAATGTGGCCCCGGCCATGTCCTCGGTCATGACCAGTCTGGCCGCCCGCCCCGAAAAGCTGTTTCAGGCCCAGGCCGACCTGTTCGGCCGCTATATGGAGCTGTGGTCGACCACGACCCGCCGGGCGATGGGTGAGACGGTCGACAGCCCCGCCCCGTCCGACAAGCGGTTCCGCGACCCGGCGTGGTCCGAGAACCCCATGTTCGACATGATGCGCCAGTCCTATCTGGCCACCTCGGACTGGATGAACAGCCTGGTCTCCAGCGTCGAGGATGTGGACCCGCGCGTGAAACGCCGCGCCGAGTTCTTCACCCGCCTGCTGACCGACGCCTTCTCGCCCGCCAACTTCCTGGCGTCGAACCCTGTGGCGCTGAAGGCCTTGGCCGAGACCAGCGGCGAATCCCTGGTGCGCGGGATGCAGAACTTCGCCGCCGATCTGGAGCGCGGCGCCGGGTCGCTGAAGATCAGTCAGGCCGATTATGGCCGCTTCGTCCTGGGCGAAAACGTCGCCACGGCGCCGGGTCAGGTCGTCTGGCGCGACGAGCTGTTCGAGCTGATCCAGTACGACGCCGCGACGGATCAGCAGCACGCCATTCCGCTGCTGATCTTCCCGCCGTGGATCAACAAATTCTACATCATGGACCTGCAGCCGGCGAATTCCCTGATCCGCTGGCTGAGCGCGCAGGGCTTCACCGTCTTCGTCTGCTCGTGGGTCAACCCGGACCGCGACAAGGCTGAGTTCGGCCTCGACGACTATATGAAGAAGGGCGTCTATCGCGCCGTCGAGAAGACGCTGGAGCAGACCGACCAGAAACATCTGAACGCCGTCGGCTACTGCATCGGCGGCACCATGCTGGGCGCCACCCTGGCGCACATGGCGGCCAAGGGGGACGACCGCGTCGCCTCCGCCACCTTCTTCGCGGCCCAGCACGACTTCGCCGAGGCGGGCGACCTGCTGCTGTTCACCGACGAGCACTGGCTGGCCGAGATCGAGCGGCTGATGGACGAGGCGGGCGGCGTCCTGCCCGGCACGGCGATGGCCGACACCTTCAACGCCTTGCGCGCCAATGACCTGATCTGGTCCTTCTTCGTGTCCAACTATCTGATGGGCAAGGCGCCGCCCGCCTTCGACCTTCTGGCGTGGAACGCCGACCAGACGCGGATGCCCAAGCGGCTTCACCTGCAATACCTGCGCCTGATGTACGGCCAGAACGCCCTGGCGAAGGGCGAACTGAAGATCGACGGCGAGGCCATCGACCTGTCGAAGGTCCGCATCCCCCTCTACTTCCAGGCCAGCCGCGAGGACCACATCGCACCGATGAACTCGGTCTATCGCTCGGCGCGGCTGTTCGGCGGGCCGGTGACCTATACGCTGGCCGGATCGGGCCACATCGCCGGGGTCATCAACCCGCCGTCTGCCAACAAGTATCAGCACTGGGTCAACGCCGCCCTTCCCGAAACCCTTGAGGAATGGCAAGCGGAGGCGCAGTTGCATCCAGGCAGTTGGTGGTCGCACTGGGCGGACTGGCTGGGCGCGAAGTCGGGCGAGAAAATCTCTGCTCGCGATCCTGAAACCGGGCCGCTGAAGCCTATCGAACCGGCGCCCGGCGCCTATGTGAAAGTGAAGTCTTGAAGCGTATCGAGCCCAACCTGCTGCTGGCCGTCGCCACGGCCATTCCGCTGATCCTGCTGATCGCCACGGCGACCCTGTTCGGCGCGCCGGGCCAACTGATCAAATATCTGGTGATCGCTCTCGTCGTGCCCGCGGCTTTCGTGCCGCTGAACGGCATGATGGCCAGGCGGATGGGAATGCAGCGTCCGCCGATGATCCATCCTCACGCCGCCTCGACCGCCGTCTGGGCCAGCCTGTTTCCGGCGCTGATCATCCTGGCGGCGGGCGTGCCGCTGGTCTTCCCCGGACACGATTACGGCCTGCTGATCATCATCGCCGCCGTCTTCTTCGGCGGGACGGTGGAGTCAGCGGTCAAGGCTGCGCGGGCGCACTGATCGTGCGCCCCGGCCGGCCTCACTTGAGGCCGGTCGCCTCGTCCAGACCCAGCATGATGTTCAGGTTCTGGACCGCCGCGCCCGAAGCGCCCTTGCCCAGATTGTCCAGCAGGGCGACCAGACGCGCCTGCTCCCCGCCTCGATCGCCGAAGACGTGCAGGCGCATACGGTTGGTGCCGTTCAGGCCCTCAGGCTCTATGCCGGTCATGGCTTCGGTCTCGTCGATCTCGGCCACCTCGACGAAACGCTGCCCCTCATAAGCTTCGACCAAAGCGCCGTGCAGCCGCTCGACCGAAGGCGTTTCAGGCAGGGCCGACAGGTGCAGCGGGACCTCGACCAGCATCCCCTGACGATAATTCCCCACGGCTGGTGAGAACAGCACCGGACGTGACAGGCCCGCGTGCTTCGTCATCTCCGGCACATGCTTGTGCTTCAGCGTCAGGCCATAGGCGCGGAAGGCGGTCGAGGCGCCCTCAGCCTCGAACTCCGCAATCATGGCCTTGCCGCCGCCGGAGTAGCCGGACACCGCATTGATCGTGACGGGCCAGTCAGTCGGGACCAGTCCCGCCCTCACCAAGGGCCGCATCAGGCCGATGAAGCCGGTCGGATAGCAGCCGGGGTTCGACACCCGCGTCGAGGCGGCGATGGCTGCGCGCTGGTCCGCATCCATCTCCGCGAAGCCATAGGTCCAGCCGTCCGCCACGCGATAGGCGGTCGAGGCGTCGATGACCCGCACCTTGGGATTCTCGATCATCGATACGGCCTCGCGGGCCGCATCGTCAGGCAGGCACAGGATGACCGCATCGGCGCTGTTCAGCGCCTCGCGCCGCGCCTCGACATCGCGTCGGCGGTCGCCCAGCAGCATCAGTTCCAGATCGCCGCGCGCCTCCAGACGCTCGCGGATCTCCAGCCCCGTGGTCCCGGCCTCGCCGTCGATGAAGATGGTGTGGGTCATCTCATGCTCCCGAAATGCCCCTTCCGTTGCGGGAAAAGGGCAAAAGAAAAAGGCGCCTCGGGTTTCCCCGAAGCGCCCTTTGTATTCCCAGTCGCGGGTTCGCGACTTAGCGCTTCGAGAACTGGAAGGACTTGCGCGCCTTGGCGCGGCCGTACTTCTTACGCTCGACGACGCGGCTGTCGCGGGTCAGGAAGCCGTGCGGCTTCAGAACCTTGCGCAGTTCCGGCTCGTAGTGGGTCAGGGCGTGCGACAGGCCGTGGCGGATGGCGCCGGCCTGGCCCGACAGGCCCGAGCCCTCGACGGTGCAGATCACGTCGTACTGGGTGGCGCGGTCCGAGACGTTCAGCGGCTGGGCGACCATCATCTGCAGCACGGGGCGAGCGAAATACGCAGCCACGTCCTTGCCGTTCACGGTGATCTTGCCGGTGCCGCGCTTCACCCACACGCGGGCGATGGCGTTCTTGCGCTTGCCGGTCGAGTACGAGCGGCCGAGGGCGTCGATCTTCGGCTCGCGGACGATTTCCTCGGCAGCAGCAGTGCCCAGGCCCTTCAGGGCGTCAAAGCCGGCGGCGGTGTCTTGAGTCACGTCGGTCATGCTCAGGCGCTCCGGGTGTTCTTGGACGACATCGACTTGAAGTCGATGGTCGTGGGCTGTTGGGCTTCGTGTTCGTGAGCCGCGCCGGCGAACAGGCGCAGGTGGGTCATCTGCTTGCGAGCCAGCGGCGACTCCTTGGGCAGCATGCGCTCAACGGCCTTCTCGAGCACGCGCTCGGGGAAACGACCGCCCAGAACCTTCTCCGGGGTGGTTTCCTTGATGCCGCCGGGGTGGCCGGTGTGGCGATAGTAGACCTTGTCGGTGTTCTTCTTGCCGGTGAACACCACCTTGTCGACGTTGGTGACGACGACGTAGTCGCCGCAGTCAACGTGCGGGGTGTAGGTCGGCAGGTGCTTGCCGCGCAGGCGGTTGGCGATGAAGGTCGCGAGGCGGCCCACCACGACGCCTTCGGCGTCGATGTGGATCCACTTCTTCTCGACCTCGGCCGGCTTCAGCGAAGCCGTAGTGCTCTTCAGCATGATGAGGGTCCTGGAAGACGAAAAACGCGGCTCGATCCGGACGGATTGAGCGGAGGCCGTGCTGATAGAGGGTCCACACGCAGAGGTCAACGCCGCTCGCGACACCAATAACACACCAAATCATTGAAAAATATCGACTATTTGTTAATGGTATTAAAATACCCGATCCATTTGGCGCAAAACACGTGGGCCAAAGACCGGAAAACGCCGCTCAACCCTCCCGGCGCGACGGTTTTCATCTTCTCGCACGAATCCAGACGCGGTAATCGCGGGCCATGCCCTCTCGCTCCCTGTTCCCGACCCAGGTGTATGACGCCTCCCTCGTCTCGGCGCGCGGCTGGAGCGAACTGCACGAGGAGTTGCTGGACCTGTGCCTGGTCATGGCTGAGGAGGACGAGGCCGGGATCGAATGGTGCCGGGCCAACCACTATCCGGGCTATACCTCCTATGGCTCGATCAACGACCTGCCTCAGCGGTTTCCCGAGTTCGCCGAGTTGAAGAAGCTGCTGGACAAGCATGCGGCGCTCTTCGCCCAGAGCCTGCATTTCGATCTGGCGAAAAAGCTGCGGCTCGACAATCTGTGGGTCAATGTCCTGATGCCCGGCGGCGGGCATACAGGCCATATCCACCCACACGCCGTGCTGTCCGGCACTCTTTATATCCACGTGCCCGACGGCGCCTCCTCGCTGAAGATCGAAGACCCGCGCCTGGCCATGATGATGGCCCGTCCCGGCCTGACCGCCGAAGCGAGCGAAGCGGAACAGCCCTTCGTCTATCTGAAGCCGGCGCCCGGCACGGTGCTGATGTGGGAAAGCTGGCTGCGTCACGAAGTGCCCGCCAACCGCGCCGAAGAACAGCGCATCTCCATCAGCTTCAACTACGCCTGAGGCCGACGAGGACCGATATACGCCCTTCCGCCGCCGCATTTCTCGCGAAACCTGCGTCAGCGGCCAAGCTTTGGAGGGGAATGGATGCGGGTTTTCAACACGGCGGCGACGATCGCCATGTTTGCAACAGGCGCACTTCTGTTGGGTGCGTGCGGCGAGAAGGCGGACGCCGTGACCGCGACCTCGAACGCCTCTGCGAGCGCTGATGGCGCGCCCTATGTGTTGCAGGGCACCCAGGTCTGGAGCGTGCCGGACCCCGTATCCGGTCGGAACTATCAGGTCTTCGTCAGCTTGCCAGCCAGCTATGAGGCCGAGCCGAACCGCCGCTATCCGGTCCTCTATGTCACAGACGCCGATTACGCCTTTCCCATCATTCGCCAGATCGCCCGTCGGGTTAATCTGGAGGGGCCAGTGGTGCAGGACTTCATCCTGGTCGGCCTGTCCTACGCCGAGGGCGACAAGGGCGCCGAAAGCCGCCGCCGCGACTACACGCCGACGCCCAATGGGCCGAACAATTCCGCCGGAGACATTCACGGCGGCGGTGCGGCCTATCAGACCTATCTGAAGTCACAGGCCCTGCCGTTCATCGAGCAGAAATTCCGCGCCGATCCCGCACAACGCGTGCTGTTGGGGCATTCCTATGGCGGCCTGTTGGGCGCCCAGATCCTGTTCAGCGATCCGGCGATGTTCAGCGGCTACGTCCTGGGGAGTCCGTCGCTGTGGTACGATAAACGTCATATGCTCGGGGTCGAAGCCGACTATGCCCGCACCCATGATGATCTGAAGGCGCAGGTCTTCATGTATGTCGGCGGCTATGAGGTTCCCGGCTCTGACCGCCGCAACACCAGCGGCGCCGATCTGGTGGCTGATATGAAGACGCTGCAGGGCAATCTGCTGTCTCGCAACTATCCGGGTCTGAAGGTCAGTTCGATCGTGCTGGAAGACGAGGATCACCTGACGGTCGCTCCGATCGGCTTCACACGCGCACTGGAAGCGGTCTTGCCAGCGCGCTGAAGACCGCCATTGAAAAGCCGCGCCCCTGTCCGAAGATTTGCCCAAAGCCTTCGGGGTCGCTACATCCTCCGGCAACTTCCCATCCGCACTGAATCAAAGGCGCGACGCGACGCATGGCGCAACAATATATCTTCCAGATGCAGGGCCTGACCAAGGCCTATCCCGGCGGCAAGAAGGTCTTCGAGAACATCTGGCTCAGCTTCTACAACGACGCCAAGATCGGCGTCGTCGGGGTCAACGGCTCGGGTAAGTCGACCCTGCTGAAGATCATGGCCGGCCTGGACCACGAGTTTCAGGGCGAGGCCCGCGCCGCCGACGGCGTCAAGCGCGGCTATCTTGAACAGGAGCCTCAGCTCGATCCGGCTCTGAACGTTCGCCAGAACGTCGAGGCCTGGTGCGAAGAGAAGCAGTGGGTCAACCGCTTCAACGAAGTCGCCAACGAGCTGGGCGAAAACTACACCGACGAACTGATGGAGGAGATGACCGCCCTCCAGGAGAAGATCGACGCCGGCGACGTCTGGGACATCGACAGCCGCATCGATCAGGCCATGGGCGCCCTGCGCTGCCCGCCGGACGACTGGGAAGTCACCAATCTGTCGGGCGGTGAAAAGCGCCGCGTGGCCCTGGCCCGCCTGCTGCTGTCCAAGCCCGACATGCTGCTGCTCGACGAACCGACCAACCACCTGGACGCCGAGTCGGTGGCCTGGCTGCAGCACCACCTGGAGAACTTCCCCGGCTGCGTCATCCTGGTGACCCACGACCGCTACTTCCTGGATCTGGTG
This sequence comes from Brevundimonas sp. S1H14, assembly GCF_047716865.1. NCBI lineage: Bacteria > Pseudomonadati > Pseudomonadota > Alphaproteobacteria > Caulobacterales > Caulobacteraceae > Brevundimonas > Brevundimonas sp. S1H14. The sequence goes on from NZ_CP136679.1 coordinate 2,124,476, forward strand.
ACCAAGTGGACGCTGGAACTGGACCGCGGCAAGGGCCACCCCCACGAGGGCAACTATTCCTCGTGGCTGGAAGCCAAGACCAAGCGCGTCGTGCAGGAGCAGTCGGAATCCGAAGCCCGCCAGCGCGCCCTCACCCGCGAGCTGGAATGGGTCCGCTCGGGCGCGAAGGCCCGCCAGGCCAAGTCCAAGGCCCGTCTGGCCGCCTACGAGAAGATGGTCGCCGAGCAGGAGAGCTCCGCCAAGGCTCAGTCCTTCGCCGCCATCCAGATCCCGCCTGGCCCGCGTCTGGGCAACGTCGTTCTGGAAGTGACCGGCCTGAAGAAGGCCTATGGCGACAAGGTTCTGTTTGACGACCTGAACTTCAAGCTGCCGCCCAACGGCATCGTCGGCGTCATCGGCCCCAACGGCGCCGGCAAGTCGACCATGTTCAAGCTGATCACCGGCCAGGAACAGCCCGATGGCGGCACGATCAAGGTGGGCGAAACGGTCAAGCTGGCCTATGTCGACCAGTCGCGCGACGACCTGAAGCCGGACGACACCATCTGGCAGGCCATTTCGGGCGGCACCGACGTGATGATGGTCGGCAAGCGCGAGATCAACACGCGTGCTTACGTCGGCTCGTTCAACTTCAAGGGCGGCGACCAGCAGAAGAAGGTCGGCCAACTGTCAGGCGGTGAGCGTAACCGCGTCCACCTGGCCAAGACCCTGGCCACCGGCGGCAACCTGATCCTGCTCGACGAACCGACCAACGACCTGGACATCGAAACCCTGCAGAACCTCGAAGAGGCGCTGGAAGAATTCGCCGGCTGCGCCGTGGTCATCAGCCACGACCGCTGGTTCCTGGACCGTCTGGCCACCCACATCCTGGCCTTTGAAGGCGACGGCCACGTCGAATGGTTCGAGGGCAACTTCGAAGCCTATGAACAGGACAAGATGCGCCGCCTGGGCGCGGACAGCATCATTCCCAAGCGCATCCAGCACCAGAAGTTCGGTCGCTGATCCAGTGCACAGACTGACAAGCGGCCCTCCGAGCAATCGGGGGGCCGTTTTTCTATGCCCTTCCCGCTCATCCCGGCGGACGCCGGGATCCAGTAAGAGCCCAAGTCACCAAGGGTCCAACATCGTTTCTGTCGCCAAAGCACTGGGTCCCGGCGTCCGCCGGGATGAGCGGTGAATGAGAAAGCTGGCGCTCCAGCGAAAGCGGGCTAGTCTGCCTCCATGACCCAGCGTCCCGCCGTCCTGATCATGCAGCGGCATCTGGCCCCGCTGAGCGCCTTCCTGGAAGGCGCCTACGATGTCTATCGCTTCTGGGAAGGGCCGCCGATCGAGGCGGCAGACGACATTCGCGCCCTGATCGTCGCGGGCGAGTTCGAGTTGGACAAGGCGCTGATCGAACGCCTGCCCAATCTGTCGCTGATCGCCTGCTTCACGGCTGGATATGACGGCATTGATGTCGAGTGGTGCCGCGCGCGCGGCCTGCCCGTCACCCATGCGCCCGGCGTGAACCACGAGGACGTGGCCGACCACGCCATCGGCCTGATCCTGGCCGCGCGTCGACAGATCGCCGAGGGCGACCGCACCATCCGCGCGGGCGAATGGAAATTGTCCACGCGCAGCATCACCACTTCGCTGGGCGGTCAGCGATTGGGGATCGTCGGCCTGGGCCATATCGGCGAAGCCGTCGCGCGCCGCGCCGAGGTCATGCGCATGGATATCCGCTGGTGGGCGCCGCGCGCCAAGGAAGCCGCGTGGCCTCGCGCCGACAGCCTGATCGAACTGGCGCGCGGCTCCGACATCCTCGTCGTCGCCTGCCGGGCGGACGAGAACAACCGGGGCCTGATCTCGGCCGAGGCGATCGAGGCGCTTGGACCGACGGGCCTGCTGGTCAACGTCGCGCGCGGACAGTTGGTCGATGAAGACTCCGTCATCGCCGCGCTGAAAGACGGCCGTCTGGGCGGCGCAGCCCTCGACGTCTTCGCCGAGGAACCGACCGAGGCCGCGCGGTGGGCGGGCGTGCCCAACACCGTCCTGACGCCTCACACCGGCGGCGCCACGACCGAAGCGGTGCAGGGGATGCTGATGCTGCTTCTACAGAATCTCTCGGCCCACTTTGCGGACGAGCCGCTGAAAACGCCTGTCGCAGACTGAAATTCGGCCCTCTCGGGGCTGTCTGCCCTCCATTCCAGACGCGCAAAGAACGATCCGTGCCTGCAATGCGCGGATAGAAGACGCACGCGACCAGATTTTGCTTGCATAAGCGTATAAGGATATCTTTATACGACCTATGACACTGACTGCTGACCAGACCGTTGAAGCCCTGCGCGCCGCCGGCGAACCGACTCGCCTGCGCGTCCTGTCACTGCTGGCTGCCGAAGAGCTGTCGGTGATGGAGTTGTCGCGCGTTCTGGACCAGAGCCAGCCGCGTGTCTCGCGCCATCTGAAGCTGATGGCCGACGCCGGTCTGATCGAGCGGTTCCCCGATGGCGCGCGCGTCTTCTACCGCCTGTCGCACGACGCCCTGTCGCGGCGCCTGGTCGACACCGTGCTGGATCTGCTGGACGACGGCGAGGGCGAGGCCGACCATCGCCGTCTGGACGAGGTGCGCAAGGAGCGCGCCATCGACGCCGCCCGCTACTTCGAGCAGATCGCGCCCCAGTGGGACCAGATGCGCAGCCTCTATGTCTGCGAAAGCGCGGTCGAGGCCGCGGTCGAGCGCGCGGCCGGGTCAGGCCCGTTCGAGCGCGTGGTCGATCTGGGCACCGGCTCGGGCCGGATGCTGACCCTGTTCGGCAAGAAGGCGAAGATGTCGGTCGGCCTCGACCTGTCGCAGAATATGCTGAACATCGCCCGCGCCAATGTCTCCAAGGCCGGGCTGGACAAGGTCGAGTTGCGCCACGGCGACATCTTCTCGACCCGCCTGCCGCACGAAAGCGCCGATCTGGTGATCGTCCACCAGGTGCTGCACTACCTCGCCGATCCGGCCGCCGCGATGGCCGAGGCCGCGCGTCTGGTCATGCCGGGCGGCAAGCTGCTGATCGTCGACTTCGCCCCCCATAAATTCGAGCACCTTCGCGAGGCGCATCAGCACCGCCGTCTGGGCTTCCCCGACGCCGAAATCCGGGAATGGCTGACCGAGGCGGGTCTCACGCCCTCGGCGCCCATCGCCCTGCCGCCCGACACGGAAGGCCTGACCGTTCACATCTGGACCGGCGAACGCGCCGCGAGCCCCGTCCGAAAGACCGCCTGATGGCCCCCTCCTCTCTCGCCGAAGCCCGCGCCCTGCTGCTGTCGCCGCTGGGTCCGGTGGCGCGCGCCGGATCGAACCGCAACGCCGTCAACGTCTCCTTCGAGTTCTTTCCGCCCAAGACCGACGCGGCCGAGGCCAATCTATGGTCGGCCATCCGGCGGCTGGAGCCTCTGAACCCGGCCTTCGTCTCCGTCACCTATGGGGCGGGCGGCTCAACGCGCGAGCGGACCCACCGCACGGTCCAGCGCATCATCAGCGAGACCACCCTGCGACCGGCCGCCCACCTGACCTGCGTCGAGGCCAGCCGCGCCGAGGTCGACGAGGTCATTGAAGGCTACAAGGTTATCGGCGTCGATCACATCGTCGCCCTGCGAGGCGACCCGCCCGGCGCGGCTGGCATCGGCGGCGCCTATACGCCCCGCGCCGACGGCTACGCCAACGCCACCGAACTGACCGCCGCCCTCAGCCGCATCGGTGGGTTCGAGGTTACGGTCGGCGCCTATCCGGAAAAGCACCCGGAAAGCCCCTCCATCGACCACGACATCGAGGTGCTGAAGGCCAAGGTGGATGCAGGCGCCACGCGCGCCGTGACCCAGTTCTTCTTCGACATCGAGGCCTTCCTGCGTTTCCGTGACCGGGTGCGGGCGGCGGGCGTGACCATACCCCTGATCCCCGGCGTCATGCCGGTATCCAACTTCGCGGGGCTGAAGCGGATGACGGCGGCGTGCGGCGCCGCCCTACCCGACTGGCTGGCGGGCCATTTCGACGGGCTGGATGATGACCCGGAGACGCGCAAGCTTCTGGCCGCCTCCATCGCCGCCGAGACCTGCGCCCGTCTTCAGGAAGAGGGCTTTTCGGACTTCCACTTCTACACCCTGAATCGGGCCGAGCTGGTCTATGCGATCTGTCGCGTTCTGGGCGTGCGCGAAACCAAGGCAGTTGCGTAGATGACTTCCCCCCTCACCCGCACTGAACGGATCGCCGCCCTGCACGCGGCGGCGAAGGAGCGCATTCTGGTGCTGGACGGCAGCTGGGGCGTGATGATCCAGCGCCGCGACCTGACGGAAGAGGATTTCCGCGGCGAGCGTTTCCGCAACCACAACCACCCGCAGAAGGGCAACAACGACCTGTTGATCCTGACGCGGCCCGACATCATCGCCGACCTGCACGATGTCTATTACGCCGCCGGGGCCGATATTTCGGAGACCAACACCTTCTCCTCGACCACCATCGCCCAGGCCGACTATGGGCTGGAGGACGCGGTCTATGACCTGAACTATGAAGGCGCCCGCATCGCGCGCGAGGTCGCCGACTGCTGGACGCAGAAAGAGCCGCACAAGCCCCGCTTCGTCGCCGGCGCCATCGGCCCGACCAACCGCACCCTGTCGCTGAGCCCCGACGTCAACGACCCCGGCTATCGCGCCGTCACCTATGACGAGGTTTATGAGGCCTATAAGCAGCAGGCCCGCGCCCTGCACCACGGCGGCGTCGACATCTTCCTGATCGAGACGGTGTTCGACACCCTGAACTGCAAGGCCGCGATCAAGGCGATCAAGGATCTGGAGGACGAGGGACTGGAGCCCCTGCCCCTGTGGATCTCGGGCACCATCACCGACCGTTCGGGCCGCACGCTGAGCGGCCAGACGGCCGAGGCCTTCTGGAACTCGATCCGCCACGCCAGACCGTTCGCCGTCGGCTTCAACTGCGCCCTGGGCGCCGAACTGATGCGGCCGCACATCGCCGAGCTGAGCCGCGTCGCCGACACCCTGGTCAGCGCCTATCCCAACGCGGGCCTGCCCAACGCCATGGGTCAGTATGACGAACAGCCGCACGAGACGGCTCACTTCCTCGAGGAATGGGCGCAGTCGGGCCTGGTCAACATCGTCGGCGGCTGCTGCGGCACCACCCCCGACCACATCCGCCACGTCGCCGAAGAGGTCGCAGGCGTGACCCCACGCGCCGTGCCGGAGCGCCCCACAGCCCTGCGGCTGTCGGGTCTGGAACCGTTTGAGCTGGTGTCGTGACGACCCACTGTTCCTTCCTTCTCCCCTCGGGGGAGAAGGTGGGCCGCGCCAGCGGCTCGGATGAGGGGGCGGCCGGATGCGCGCTCATCCTCGGCCAGTCAGCCTGCGGAACCCTACCCCTCATCCGTCATGCTTTGCATGACACCTTCTCCCCCAAGGGGAGAAGGACTGCCTGCGGTCAATAAGATGCGTCCTGTCTTCATCAATGTCGGCGAGCGGACCAACGTCACCGGCTCGGCCAAGTTCAAGAAACTGATCATAGCGGGCGACTATCCCGCGGCCCTGTCGGTCGCGCGCCAGCAGGTCGAGGCGGGCGCCCAGGTCATCGACGTCAACATGGACGAGGGCCTACTGGACGGCCCCGCCGCCATGCGCACCTTCCTGAACCTGATCGCGGCCGAGCCCGACATCGCCCGCGTGCCGATCATGATCGACAGTTCCAAATGGGAGGTGATCGAGGCGGGCCTGAAGTGCGTTCAGGGCAAGCCGATCGTCAACTCGATCTCAATGAAGGAGGGCGAAGACGCCTTCCGCCACCACGCCGTCCAGTGCCTGCGTTACGGCGCCGCCGTGGTGGTCATGGCCTTTGACGAGGTGGGTCAGGCCGACACCGCCGCGCGCAAGATCGAGATCTGCACCCGCGCCTACGACATTCTGGTCAACGAGGTCGGCTTCCCGCCCGAGGACATCATCTTCGACCCCAACATCTTCGCCGTGGCGACGGGGATCGAGGAACACGACAACTACGCCGTCGACTTCATCGAGGCGACGCGGGTCATCAAGCAGACCCTGCCCCACGCCCGCGTCTCGGGCGGGGTGTCGAACGTCTCGTTCAGCTTCCGCGGCAATGAGCCGGTGCGGCGGGCGATCCACAGCGTCTTCCTGTATCACGCCATCAACGCCGGGCTGGACATGGGCATCGTCAATGCGGGCGACCTGCCCGTCTATGACGACATCGACGCAGAACTGCGTGAAGCCGTCGAGGACGTGATCCTGAACCGGCCGCAACGGACAAACGTGTCCAATACCGAGCGGCTGGTGGACATGGCGCCCCGCTACAAGGGCGAGAAGGGCGCGGCCAAGGTCGTGGACCTGAAATGGCGCGACGCCTCGGTCGCCAAGCGCATCGAACACGCCCTCGTCCACGGCATCACCGACTACATCGTAGAAGATACCGAAGAAGCCCGTCAGGCGTCCGAACGCCCGCTGCACGTCATCGAAGGCCCGCTGATGGACGGGATGAACGTGGTTGGCGACCTGTTCGGCTCGGGGCGGATGTTCCTGCCGCAGGTGGTGAAGTCGGCGCGCGTGATGAAGCAGGCCGTCGCCCACCTTGAACCCTTCATGGAGGCCGAAAAGGCCGGTCAGGAGCGGCAGGCGGCGGGCAAGATCCTGATGGCCACGGTCAAGGGCGATGTGCATGACATCGGCAAGAACATCGTCGGCGTCGTGCTTCAATGTAACAACTACGAGGTCGTCGATCTGGGCGTCATGGTCCCGGCCGACCGCATCCTGGACGCCGCCATCGAGCACAAGGTCGACATCGTCGGCCTGTCGGGCCTGATCACGCCTTCGCTGGACGAAATGACCTTTGTCGCCGCCGAAATGGAGCGGCGCGGCTTCGACATCCCCCTGCTGATCGGGGGCGCCACGACCAGCCGCACCCATACGGCGGTGAAGATCGAGCCGAAGTACCGCAAGGGCTCGACCACCTATGTCATTGACGCCAGCCGCGCCGTCGGCGTGGTGTCGGGCCTGCTGTCCCCGACCGACAAGGCCAAGAACGAGGCGGCCACCCGCGAGGAATACGTCCGCATCCGCGAGCAATATGCCCGTGGGCAGGAGGTGAAGGCCCGCGCCGCCATCGAACAGGCGCGCGACAACCGCTGGCGGCCGGATGAGGGCCAGACGCCCGCCCCCGCGCCCTCCTTCCTCGGCGTGCGCGCCTATGAGGCGTGGGACCTGCAGGATCTGGCCGACCACATCGACTGGACGCCCTTCTTCGCCAGTTGGGAGCTGATCGGTCGCTATCCGCTGATCCTGGAGGACGAGATCGTCGGCGAGGCGGCGCAGGATCTGTTCCGCGACGCGCAGGCCATGCTGAAGCGTATCGTCGCCGAGAAATGGTACACGGCCAAGGGCGTCATCGGCTTCTGGCCCGCCAATGCGCGCGGCGACGACGTGGTGGTCTGGACCGACGAGACCCGCACCACCGAGGCCGCCCGCTTCCACACCCTGCGCCAGCAGATCAAGAAGTCGAACGGCAAGCCCAATCTGGCCCTGTCGGACTTCGTGGCCGAGGAGGGCGCCGACTATCTGGGCGCCTTCGCCGTCACCGCCGGCCATGGCGAGCTGGAGAAGGCCGCCGAGTTCAAGGCGGCGGGCGACGACTATTCCGCCATCATGGCCACCGCCCTGGCCGACCGTCTGGCCGAGGCCTTCGCCGAGCGGCTGCACAAGGAAGTGCGCACCCAGCTATGGGGCTACGCCGCCGACGAACAGACCTCGGTTCAGGATCTGATCGAGGAGAAGTATCAGGGCATCCGCCCCGCCCCCGGCTATCCGGCCCAACCCGACCACACGGAAAAGGCGACCCTGTTCCGCCTGCTGGACGCCGGGACCAACGCCGGGATGGAGTTGACGGAAAGCTTCGCCATGTCGCCCCCGGCCTCGGTCAGCGGCCTGTATTTCGGCCATCCGGGCAGCCACTATTTCGGCGTCGGCAAGATCGACCGCGATCAGGTCGAGGACTACGCGACCCGCAAGGGCTGGGACGTGCAGACGGCTGAACGCTGGCTGGCGCCGATCCTGAACTACGATCCGGCCGCCATCGGGCGAGACGCCGCCGCCTGATCCCGAGACCTGGGGCCGCCATGTCCCCGACAGCGCGGGGGTGCTAAGGGTCAGGGCGTCGTCTTTTTCGCCGGATGTCTGAGACCTATGAAGCCCCTGCCCGCCCTCGCCGCCCTCGCCTCGGACATGACCGCCTGGCGCCGGGACTTCCACGCCCACCCCGAGCTTTCGGGCGAGGAAAGCCGCACGGCGAAGATCGTCTTCGACGCCCTTAAGGACATGGGTCTGTCGCCTGAAGGCGGCATCGGCGGCGCGGGCGTGGTGGCGGTGGTTCAAGGACGCGAGCCCGGCCCGTCCATCGGCCTGCGCGCCGACATGGACGCCCTGCCCATGAACGACGACAGCGGCGCCGAGCACGCCTCGACCAAGCCCGGCGTCTCGCACGCCTGCGGCCACGACGGCCACACAGCGACCCTGCTGGGCGTCGCCCGCTACCTGACGGCCAATCCGCCTGCGCGCGGCCGAGTGGTGCTGATCTTCCAGCCCGCCGAAGAGAACGGTCTGGGCGCCAAGGCCATGATCGACGACGGCCTGTTCGACCGCTATCCGTGCGATGAAATCTACGCCTATCACAACATGCCCCTGCTGCCGTTCGGCGAGGCGGCGGTGCGTCCGGGCGCGACCCTGAACGGCTACAAGATCTGGGAGATCGACATTCAGGGCGTCGGCGGCCACGGCGCCGCTCCGCACAAGACCAGGGACCCCCTGCAGGCCGCCGTCCGCGTCGCCTCGGAAATCTCGTCCATCATCGGCCGTCACGTCGATCCGATGGAGCCGGCCCTGTTCACCGTCACCAAGCTTCAGGCGGGCGCGTCGCACAACGTCGTGCCGCACGAAGCCAGCCTGGCGGGCACCCTGCGCGCCACCTCGCCCGAGGTGATCGAAACCATGTGGAGCCAGCTTCAGGCCATCTGCGACGGCGTCGGCCGCATGACCGGCTGCACCCTCACTGTGACCGAAATCGCCGGGGTGCCCCCCTGCATCAACGCCCCGGCCCAGGCCGCCATCGCCGCAGACGCCTGCGCCTCCGTGCTGGGCGCGGACAAGGTGCTGCGCGATCTGAAGCCTTATCCCTTCACCGACGACTTCGCCTATATGCTGCAGCACGCGCCGGGGGCCTATATGTTCTTCGGCCAGGGCGGACCGATGGTCCACCAGACGGTCTATGACTTCAACGACGCCGTCCTGCCCGTCGCCTCGTCGATCTTTGCCCGCATCGTCGAGGACCGCCTGAGCTGAGACCAGGGCAGCAAGAAGCGCATCAGGCGCGCGGAGGAAGGATCCGGGCGAACCGGGCCGCGTCGCCTGCAGGCCGCGTCGGCTCCGGCGCAGGCGCCTGATGCAGTCTTTCGGCCAGGGCCGCCGGGTCCTGGCAGAAGATCTCGAACAGCATGGCCATCACCCCCTCGGTCCGCTCGTCGGCGAGGGAGTAGTAGATGGAGCGGGATTCCCGCCGGGTCTTCACCAGACCCGACTGGCGCAGTTCGGCCAGTTGCTGCGACAGGCCCGGCTGACGCAGGCCCAGCTCCTGTTCCAGCTGGCCTACCGAACGCTCCTCCTGCGCGATATGGCACAGGATCAGCAGGCGGTTGGCGTTGGCCAGTTGCCGCAAAAGTTCGGCCGCCTCGGGCGCGACGGCCTTCAACCGCTCCAGATCGACGTCGCCGCGCGTCATTTCGGCCCCGGCCGATAATACCAAGCGTCATCGCCCGCCACCACGTCGCCGAAGTCGATCGGCGCCGCCTGAAGCAGGGCCACGCCCGGAGTCCAGCCTTCGGGCGCCGAGGCCCCTTCCCGATCCGCCGCCTGCAGGGCCGTGATCAGCCGCAGCAATTCCTCGACCGAGCGGCCGACATTCATCGGATACCAGCTGATGGCGCGCACCACCCCGGTCGGGTCGATGACGAAGGTGGCGCGCACCGAGGCGCTGTCCGGCGCCGCCGGGTCGATCATCCCATAGGCCTGGGCGATGACCATTGAGGGGTCCTCGATGATCGGGAACTCCACCGTCACGTCGAAGCGGTCGCGGATGTCCTTCAGCCAGGCCAGGTGAGAATAGAGACTGTCGACCGACAGGCCCAGCAGTTCGCAGCCGATCGCCGTGAAGTCCGCCTGACGCCGGGCCAGGGCGATGAACTCGCTGGTGCAGACCGGGGTGAAGTCCGCTGGATGTGAGAAGAAGGCCAGCCAGCGCCCGCGATAGTCGCTCAGCCGACGCTGGCCGCGCGTCGTGCGGGCGGCGAAATCCGGCGCCGCCTCATTGATCCGCAGAGGCCGCAGCAAAGGCGTGTCCGTCATCGAGTCGGTTTCCATGCCATAGGGCTACGCGCCGCCGAGGCGCAGCGCACCTTGAAAACAATTACTTGCATATAATATGTAAATATCTAATTGCTTGATCCAGATCAATGCGGAGAGACGCCGTGACCGACGCCCCCATCGACCCCGCCCGTGACCATGCGAGGGAATTGATCGAAGCCGCCCTGACGAACGAGGCCCAGCGGCCCGTCGTCGAATCCTTCTTCGACCCCGCCACCTTCACCGTCAGCCATGTGGTGCGCGACCCCGGCTCGAACGCCTGCGCCATCATCGACAGCGTGCTGGATTACGATCAGGCGGCGGGCCGCACCTCAACCGCCTCGGCCGACGCCCTGATCGCCTATGTCGAGGCCGAGGACCTTGAGGTCCAGTGGCTGCTGGAGACCCACGCCCACGCCGACCACCTGTCGGCCGCGCCCTATCTGCAAGAGCGCCTCGGCGGCCGTCTGGCCATCGGCCGCGACATCATCAAGGTGCAGGACGTCTTCGGCAAAGTCTTCAACGAGGGGACCGAATTCCGCCGCGACGGCAGCCAGTTCGACCAGTTGTTCGACGACGGCGATCGTTTCGCCATCGGCGGGCTTCAGGCTACGGTCCTGCACGTGCCCGGCCACACCCCGGCCTGTCTGGCCTATGTGGTCGGCGACGCCGTCTTCCCCGGCGACACCCTGTTCATGCCCGATTACGGCACGGCGCGCTGCGACTTCCCAGGCGGCGATGCGCGGACGCTGTATCGCTCGATCCAGCGGCTGCTGTCCCTGCCCCCGGCGTCGCGCGTCTTCCTGTGCCACGACTACAAGGCTCCGCCCGCCCGCACCGAATTCGCGTGGGAAACGACCATCGGCGCCCAGCGCGAGGGCAATATCCATGTCCGCGACGGCGTCAGCGAGGATGAGTTCGTCGCCATGCGCACCGCCCGCGACGCCACCCTGTCCATGCCGCGCCTGATCCTGCCCTCGGTTCAGGTCAATATGAACGGCGGACGCATGCCCGAGCCGGAAGACAACGGCGTCCGCTACCTGAAAGTGCCCATCAACGCGCTCTAATTCCGCGCACCCCTTTTTCCTCAAGCCAGAGAACCGCCCCATGGACATCCGCACCCTGGAAGACCGCCTGCACGTCTCGCCGCAGATCCTGCCTGAGGAGGTCCCCACGGCGGCCGCCCAGGGCTACCGCGCCATCATCTCCAACCGCCCCGACGCCGAAGAGCCGGGCCAGCCGATGACCGAGGACATCCGCGCCGCCGCCGAGGCCGCGGGCCTGCCCTTCATCCACATCCCCATTCGCGGCGGAGCCATGACGCCCGACGACATCGCCCGCTTCAAAGCCGCGCTGGCCGAACTGCCCCAGCCCATCCTCGGCTACTGCCGCTCGGGCACCCGCACCACCTTCCTGTGGGCCCTGTCGCAGGCGGGCGAACGCCCGGCCGAAGAGATCGTCGCCCTTGCCGCCGCGGCCGGTTACGACGTCTCGCCGCTCGGCCCGCGTCTGGAGGGCTGAGGCATGACCCATGCCCAAGCTTCCGAGACCTGCCCCGAGACCTGCGATGTCCTGATCGTCGGCGGGGGCGCCGCCGGGATCGCCACGGCGGCCAGCCTGCTGCGCCGCCGCCCCGGCCTTGACGTGGTGATCGTCGAGCCGTCCGAGCGCCACTATTATCAGCCCGGCTGGACGCTGGTCGGCGCCGGCGTCTTCACGCCCGAGCGCACCATGCGCGAGACCTGCCGCCTGATCCCCAAGGGCGCCCGCTGGATCAAGGACAGCGTCGTCGACTTCGCGCCCGAGGCCGACCAGGTGCGCCTGTCGGACGGCCGCCGCATCGGCTATCGCGCCCTGGTCGCCGCGCCGGGCATCAAGCTGGACTGGGACGCCATCCCCGGCCTGAATGAGACGCTGGGCCGCAACGGCGTGACCTCCAACTACCGCTTCGATCTGGCGCCCTATACCTGGAAGCTGGTGCAGGAGCTTAAGGGCGGCCGCGCCCTGTTCACCCAGCCGCCCATGCCGATCAAATGCGCGGGCGCGCCCCAGAAGGCCCTGTATCTTTCGGCCGACCACTGGCAACGCACCGGCGCCCTTCAGAACGTGGACATCGAATTCCACAACGCCGGGGCCGTGCTGTTCGGGGTCAAGGACTATGTCCCCGCCCTGATGAAATACATCGAGCGTTACGGCGTCGACCTGCGTTTCAACTCGCGCCTGACCGCCATCGACGGCGAGGCTCGCAAGGCCACCTTCGCCGTCACCGACGCCGACGGCGCCGTCAGCGAAGTCATCCGCGACTTCGACATGATCCACGTCTGCCCGCCGCAGACCGCGCCCGACTTCATCCGCAACAGCCCCCTGGCCGCCGACAGCGGCTGGATCGACGTCGATCAGTCGACGCTGCACCACAACCGCCTCGACAACGTCTTCGGTCTGGGCGACGCCTGCTCGGCGCCCAACGCCAAGACCGCCGCCGCCGCCCGCAAACAGGCGCCGGTCGTGGCCGAGAACGTCATCTCCATGCTGGACGGCAAGGCGCTGAAGGCGGTCTACGACGGCTATGGCTCCTGCCCCCTGACGGTCGAGCGCGGCAAGATCGTGCTGGCCGAGTTCGGCTATGGCGGCAAGCTGCTGCCCAGCTTCCCGTCATGGATGCTGGACGGGCGCCAGCCGACGCGCCGCGCCTGGCACCTGAAGGCGCAGGCCCTGCCGGAAATCTACTGGGTCGGGATGCTGAAGGGCCGCGAGTGGCTTTGCGCTCCCGACTGTGTCGAGCCGGGCGTCGCCCCGCGCGCACAAAAGAACGCCGCGTGATGGGCGAGCCGCTCAGCCTGCTGCAATACGGACTGGGCGCCGGGGCGGGGTCGCTGGTCGGCTTCACCCTGGGCCTGGTGGGCGGGGGCGGCTCGATCCTGGCCGTGCCGCTGATCGTCTATCTGGTGGGGGTGAAAGACCCCCATTTGGCCATCGGCACCAGCGCCTTCGCGGTAGCCGCCAACGCCTTCGCCAATCTGCTTAACCACGCCCGCCACGGATCGGTGAAATGGAAGATCGCCCTGCTGTTCGCGGCGGCGGGCGTGGTCGGGGCGGCGCTGGGTTCCAGCCTGGGTAAGGCGGTGGACGGGCAGAAGCTGCTGGCCCTGTTCGCAGTGCTGATGCTGGTCGTCGGCGCCCTGATGCTGCGCGGCCGCTCGGCGGCGGGCGACCCGCATGTGACCCTGACCGCGCGCAATGCGCCCAAGCTGGTCGGCACGGGGACGGCGACGGGGATGCTGTCGGGCTTCTTCGGCATCGGCGGCGGTTTCCTGATCGTGCCCAGCCTGATGGGTTCGACCGGCATGCCCATCTATTACGCCGTCGGCTCGTCGCTGGTCGGCGTCACCGCCTTCGGCCTGACCACCGCCTTCAACTATGCGCTGGCGGGATGGGTGAACTGGGCGCTGGCGGCGGTCTTCATCGGCGGGGGCGTTCTGGGCGGGTTGGCAGGCGCGCGGCTGGCCAAGACCATGTCCAGCCGCAAAGGCCTGCTGAACACCGTCTTCGCAGGCCTGATCTTCGTCGTGGCCCTCTACATGCTGTATCAGAGCGCGCAGGTCTTGATGGCGTAGACCACGGCGAGAGCCCTTCGTCAGGCAGGCTCCAACTGACGCATCCCCATCGCAGAGCAGCGTCGCCACTCGGCGTTGTCGCGCCAGATTTCGGCCAGCGCCTCCAGCAGCTGTTCTTCGTCCTCGTCGGCATGAAGAGGCGTGGGTGTGACCCTGAGGCGCTCGGTCCCGCGCGCAACCGTCGGATAGTTGATCGGCTGGATATAGACGCCGAAATCCTCCATCAGCCGGTCGGTCACGCGCCTAGCCGTCGCCGCATCACCGATCATCACCGGCAAGATGTGGCTGGGGCTGGGCATGACCGGCAGGCCGATCCTGACCATGCTTTCGCAGATGGACCTGGCCCGCGCGGCCAGGGCGCGCCGGGGTCCGCCGTCGGCCTTCAGGTGTTTCAGCGCAGCGCGCACCCCGGCCACGACCGACGGCGGCAGGGCGGTGCTGAAGATGAAGCCCGGCGCATGGCTGCGGACAAAATCGACCGCATCCGCATCGCCCGCCAAATAGCCGCCCATCGCGCCGAATCCCTTGCTGAGCGTGCCCTGGATCATGCTGATCCGGTGCGACTGGCCGTCGCGCTCGGCCACGCCCGCGCCCCGCTCGCCGTACAGGCCCACGGCGTGGACCTCGTCCAGATAGGTGAAGGCGCCGTGGCGTTCGGCGACATCGCAGATCGCCGCGATCGGGGCGAAGTCGCCATCCATCGAATAGCAGCTCTCGAAACAGACCAGCTTGGGCCGGTAGCGGCAGACGCTGTCCATTTGGCGCTCCAGATCGCGCCAGTCGTTGTGCGCGAACACCCGCCGCTCCGCCCCCGAACGCCGCATCCCCTCGATCATGGAGGCGTGGTTGAGGGCGTCGGAGAAGATCACCGCGCCGGGCAGGCGCTTGCCCAGCGTCGACAGGGCCGCATCGTTGGCCGCATATCCGGAGGTGAACAGCAGGGCCGCATCCTTGCCGTGCAGGTCCGCCAACTCGCGCTCCAGCTGGACATGCTCATGGCTGGTGCCGGAAATGTTTCGGGTTCCGCCCGCCCCCGCGCCGTATTTGTCGATCGCCTGACGCGCGGCCGCCAGCACTTCGGGGTGGACGCCCATCGACAGATAGTCGTTGGAGCACCAGACGACGATCACGCGGTCCCTGCGATGGTCCCAGGCATAGGGGCCGCCGGTCGACAGCCGCTCCAGATCAGCGAACACCCGATACCGCCCTTCGTCGCGCAGGGCGTCCAGGTCGCTGCGAAAAAAGGTCGCGAAGTCAAAAGCACTCATGATCGTCCGTCCGTCAGCCTTCCATGAAGGGTCGGACAGGAGGCGACATTGCCATCGCGCCGACGGCGTGAGACCTAGCCCCCCATTGGCCCGATCAATCCGGCCACTTTTGATGGATGTAGCAGACCAATGTTCAAGCGCGCCCAGCTGGATTCGGTGCAGACCTTCATGGATCACCCGGCCCAGGCCGGTCTGCCCCTGCACACCCGGATCCAGCGCGCGGTGCGCCAGCTGATCATCGACCGTTCGCTGACGGCGGGGCGCCCCCTGCCCTCCTCACGCACCCTGGCGCGGTCGCTGGGCGTCTCGCGCGACACGGTCGAGACCGCCTATGCCCAGTTGCACGCCGAAGGCTTCATCGAGCGGCGGGTCGGCAGCGGCAGCTTCGTCTGTGAACTGACGGAACTGGGCCTGAAACGCGGCGTCCTGCGACCCTCGGCCCGCCGCACCCCCGCGGGCGCGTCTCAGGCGCGCCTCAGCCGACGCGGCGCGGCGATGGCTCAGGCGGGCAGCGCGCGCGATCCCTTCACACCCCTGGCCTTCTCGCCCGGCGTGCCCGAGACCCGCCTCTTCCCCTTCGCCCAGTGGGAGCGGCTGCACCGGCAGGTGCTGCGCGAAGAAGGCGCCAAGGCCCTGGCCCACGGCGACCCGCAGGGCGACCCGCGCCTTCGTCAGGCCATCGCCGACTATGTGAACCTTGAGCGCGGCGCGCGCGCGACGCCTGACCGGGTTCTGGTGCTGACCAGCACCCAGCAGGCCCTGACCCTGTGCGCCCAGGTGCTGATGGACCCCGGCGACGGCGTCTTCATCGAGGACCCCGCCTATTCAGGCGCCAGCAGGGCCTTTGAAGCGGCGGGCCTGAAACGCCTGCCCATCCCCGTCGATCATCAGGGCCTGCGCACCGACGACATTCTGGCGGCGCCGACTTCGGCGCGCGCCGCCTTCGTCACGCCCTCGCACCAGTTCCCGACCGGCCGCACCCTGTCGCTGGAGCGCCGCCTGGCCCTGATCCAATGGGCGGCGCAGGCCGACGCCTGGATCATCGAGGACGATTACGACAGCGAGTTTCACTATACCGGCCGCCCCACGGCCTGCGTGCAGGGGCTCGATCCGCACGACCGCACCCTCTACCTCGGCACCTTCACCAAATCCCTCTTCCCCGGCCTGAGGCTGGCCTATCTGGTGCTTCCCCAGACGCTGGTGGAGCCGATGGTCACGGCGCGCAGCCTGATGGACGGCCACACCGCCTCCATCGCCCAACTCACCCTCGCCCGCTTCATCGAGGACGGGCGGTTCGGCGCCTATGTCCGCACCATGCGCGGCGTCTATGCGGAACGGCTGGAGGCTCTCGACGCCGCCATCAAGGCCAGCCTTGGCCATGTAGTGATGCTGGACCGGCCCGCAGGCGGGCTTCAGGCGCCGTGCTTCCTGATCAACGGCCATGCCGAGGCCGAGACCCTGGTTCAGGCCCGGCGCGCAGGCGTTCACCTGACCGGCCTGTCCAGCCTTCACGCCGATGGTCAGGGCCGCCCCGGTTGGCTGATGGGTTTCGCCGCCTCCACGCCCAAAGAGATTCAAGCCGCCGTCGGTCGGCTGGTCAGCCTCTTCCCGCGTGATCGGCGCTTACAAAGCGGTCTGCTTCACGGATCGAATGTGGAGGGCCTGACCCGCCAATCGGGCCTATAGTTTGCGGATGCGGCTCACCTCTCCGGCGCGCCGCCGTTCCCTTGTATCGGGAGGATGCATCCCTTGCCCCAGGCCTCAGTCGCCTCCGCCTTATCGCCCGCCGACCTACAACGTTTCGGACCCAATCCGCGTGAGAGCTTCGCCGCCAATCTGGCGCTGGTTCATCGCCGCATCGCAGTCGCCTGCGAACAGGCGGGCCGCCCGTTCGACAGCGTCCGCCTGCTGCCTGTCACCAAGACGGTGCCAGCCGATATTCTGCGCCTGGCGTGGAGCGCCGGCGTCACCGATTTCGCCGAAAACAAGCTGCAGGAAGCCCGCGACAAGGCCGAAAATCTCGCTGACCTGGCGATACGCTGGCACATCGTCGGCCACCTGCAATCGAACAAGGTGAAATACCTCACCCGATTGGCCGACGAGTTCCACGCCCTCGACAGTCTGAAACTGGCCGACATCCTGAACCGCCGTCTTGAGGCCGACGACCGGGACATGAACGTCTATGTCCAGGTCAACACCTCGGGCGAGCAGAGCAAGTTCGGCCTGCACCCCGACGACGCAATGGACTTCATCGAACGGCTGGAAGCCTTTCCGCGCCTGAAGCCGCAGGGCCTGATGACGCTGGCCGTCTTCAGCGACGATCCGGATCGGGTGCGCCCATGCTTCACCCTGCTGCGCCGTCTGCGCGATCAGGCGCAGCGGCTTCATCCCCGGATGACCGGCCTGTCGATGGGCATGTCCGGCGACTACGAACTGGCGGTCCGCGAGGGCGCCACCGTGGTCCGCGTCGGCCAGGCCATTTTCGGCCCCCGTCCTACCCCCAACGCCCATTACTGGCCAGGCCTGGCCGAGTGACACGATCGGATCTCCCGCGTTGACCCTTCCTTTTATCGACCTTCAATCCCAACGCCTTCGCATCGGCGCCGACATTGACGCCGCCCTTCTTGAGGTGGCGCGCAGCGGCCAGTACATCATGGGCCCGGCGGTCGCCGCCCTGGAGCGCGCCCTGTGCGAGTTCGGCCGGGCCCCGCACGCCCTGTCCTGCTCCAACGGCACCGACGCCCTGGTCCTGCTGATGATGGCCTGGGACATCGGGCCGGGCGACGCCGTCTTCTGCCCGGCCTTCACCTTCGCCGCCACGGCCGAGATCGTGGCCCTGGCCGGGGCTGTTCCTGTCTTCGTCGACATCTGTCCGGACACCTGGACACTCGACCCGCAGGCCCTGCGCGCCGCCGTAGATCAGGTCGAACGCGAAGGCCGACTGCGCCCGCGCGCCGTCATCGCCGTGGACCTGTTCGGCCAGCCCGCCGACTATCCGGCCCTTGCCGCCGTCGCCGCCGAACACGGCCTGAAGCTGATCGCGGATTCAGCGCAAGGTTTCGGCTGCACCCTGGATGGACGCCACCCGATCCATTGGGCCGACGTCTCCACCCTCAGCTTCTTTCCAGCCAAGCCTCTGGGCGCCTATGGCGACGGCGGGGCCATCCTGCTGAAGGACGAGACCCTGCTGGATCATCTGATATCCCTGCGGGTGCATGGACAGGCCACCGCCGCCGACGCCGCCGCGTGCGGGTTCGAGCACGATCCGAAATATCTGAATCTCAGGCTCGGCATGAACGGGCGCCTGGACACCCTTCAGGCCGCCGTCCTCGTCGAAAAGCTCAAGATTTTCGAGGACGAGATCGAGCGGCGCAACCGTATCGCCGACCGCTACACCCAGGCCTTGCAGCCCCATGTCGCCGCCGTCCCCCGCGTGATCCCCGGCGGCCGTTCGGTCTGGGCGCAATACACCATCGAACATGACGACCGCGCCGGTCTGGCCGCCGCCCTGAAGGCCAAGGGCATTCCCACGGCGGTCTATTATCCCATCCCGCTTCACCGCCAGCCCGCCTACAGCAGCCATCCGGTCGGCGTAGGCGGACTGGCGGTGACCGAGGCCAAGGCCGAGCGCGTGATCAGCCTGCCGATGAGCGCCTATCTGGATGAAGCCGTTCAGGACCGCATCATTGAGGCTGTCATCGCTTACAACTAAGCCCGGCCCAATCAGGAAAAGCCCGGCCGTTGATGCAACGGCCGGGCTTCTTATTCCTCATGGACGCCTGACAGGCGGTCAATCGCCGATGATGCGCATCTCGAACGCGCCCGCATCCAGCGTTCGCCTGAGAACGCGCTGAACGTCTCTGGTAGCGCGCTCGGCGGCGTCCGCCAACGACGCGCCCTTCAACAACCACGTCGTCATGAAGGCGGTGAACAGATCGCCCGTGCCGCTGGGCCGAATGGGCAGGCGCGGGATGGAGGTCCGGTGCGCCTTGCCGCCCTCCAGCGCCACGGTTTCGACCTCGCCGTCGCGGGTGTCGACCAGAACGCAGCCCGTGACCACGACGCGGCCCGTTCCACGACGGCTCAACTGATCCGCAGCGGCGCGCAGACCTTCGACCGTATCGGGCCTTTCGCCGACCAGCCGTCCCAGTTCGAACTGGTTCGGCGTCACGATGTCGGCTATCGGCGTTAGCTCATCTCGGAACCGTTCGATCAGCCCGTCTTCGACAAAGACGCCTAGGTCGTCATCGCCGATCACCGGATCGCAGATCAGCACGAAATCAGGATTCAGCCGCCGCGCCCGGCGCAGGAAGTCCACGACCACCGACGCATTGCCCACCGAACCCATATAGCCGGTGAGGATCGCCGCCGCCTGCTGCGGCAACTGCCTTTCCTCGACGCCCAGCAGCAGGTCGGCCACCAGGTCCGCCTCCAGCACCCGCCCTCTCATGGTCGGATAGTGGGGATGGTTCGACAGCAGGGTCGTGGGGACGGCCGCCACCTCGAAACCGGCGGCCTGAAGAGGATAGACCGCCGCGCTGTTGCCGACGTGGCCGTGAACCACTTGGCTCTGGATCGAGATGACCTGCATCACGCCTCCTGCATCAGGCGACCGCCGCGCCTGGAGCGGTCAGGGGATAGGCGCGCGTCAGGTCTGCGACCTGCGCCCTGATCTCGCTGCTGTCGGACCGTCCGTCGCGCACGCCGCGAAGGATGGAGAGGATCAACCCGCCAACGGTCCGGAACGCCGCCGCATCGAACCCCCTGGAGGTCGACGACGGCGAGCCCAGCCGCAGGCCTGACGTAATCATGGGCGACGCCGTATCAAAGGGGACGGAGTTCTTGTTGGCGATCAGATGGTGGGCTTCCAGAGCCTCCACCGCCTGTTTTCCGGTCACGCCAAAGGGACGCAGATCGACCAGCACCAGGTGGCAGTCCGTGCCGCCCGAAACCAGCCGCAGGCCGCCTTCCGCCAAAGTCTCGCCCAGAACCCGGGCGTTCTCGATCACCGCGCGCGAATAGTCCACGAACGAGGGCTGCTGCGCCTCATGGAAGGCGGCGGCCTTGCCGGCGATGACGTGCATCAGCGGCCCGCCCTGAGTGCCGGGAAACACCGCCTTGTCGATCCGGCGCGCCAGTTCGGGATCGTTGCACAGGACCAGCCCGCCGCGCGGCCCGCGCAGGGTCTTGTGCGTGGTCGAGGTCGTCACATGCGCATGGGGCGTCGGATTGGGATACAGCCCCGCCGCGATTAGACCGGCGTAATGCGCCACATCCGCCACCAGCCAGGCCCCGACCTTGTCGGCGATCTGACGCATGCGGGCGAAGTCGATGCGCCGGGGATAGGCCGACCCGCCCGCATAGATCAGTTTCGGCCGATCCTGCAGAACGCGCCGCTCCATGTCGTCATAGTCGATCAGATCATCTTCTTCGCGCACCCGATAGGCGCTGACGTCGAACCACTGGCCCGACAGGCTGACCGGCGAGCCGTGGGTCAGGTGCCCGCCGCAGGCGAGGTCCAGCCCCATGATCCGATCGCCCGGTTTGATCAGGGCGAACAGCACCGCCAGATTGGCGTTCACGCCAGAATGCGGCTGGACGTTGGCGTAATCGACGTCGAACAGGGCGCAGGCCCGGTCAATGGCCAGCTTCTCGGCGATATCGACCGCTTCACAACCGCCATAGTAGCGCCGCCCCGGATAACCCTCGGCGTATTTATTGGTCAGGACCGAGCCCTGCGCCTGACGCACAGCCGCGCTGACGATGTTCTCCGAGGCGATCAATTCGATGCTGTCCTGCTGGCGCTGCTGCTCCAGCGTCAGGGCGTACGCCAGGTCAGGGTCCAGAACCCGTGTTGCAAGGTCGGAGTGCATGTCTTCACCTCAGATCATGTAAAAAAGAGGCGGGCTGGAACTATGGGAGGGTTCCGGCCCGCCATGCGGCCTTCCAAGAGGGGGGGTGTCGGGAAGGCCGACTGGAGTTCAGCTGAGCGCCGAAAGATCAGCGCCGTGATTGATGTGATAGACGGCGCCCTCCATGACGATGACCGGCACGGACTTGACGCCGATCGCCTCCGCCTCGGGAAGGCGCTCGGGCGTTTCGCCCAGATGGACGACTTCTACCGCATAGACCGCCGGGTCCAGCGCGCCCACAAAGCGGCGCTGGGCGTCGACGCAGACAGAACAACCGGCATGATAGAAAACGGCATTCTTGGCCACGGGCCTGTCCTTTTCAAAAGGTCCGACAGCAGAGTTGCTGTGCTGGGGTGGTCGTGGGATACCCACATCACGGCCTAGCGATAAGGGCCGCTTTGACGAAGCGAGATAGGCCGGATCATGGGACGCAGCGCCGTGGTCATCGAGTTGATTGAGGACAGCTCCAAGGCCCTGTTCATCAATCTGGCGGGCTCGATCATCCGCGAAATCGAACGCGGTCGGCTCAAGCCTGGCGATCGCCTGCCGGGCACACGGGCGCTCGCCCAGTCGCTCGGCGTTCATCGCAACACCATCGACGCCGCCTATCAGGAGCTCATCCTTCAGGGCTGGCTGGTCGCCGAAGCCTCGCGCGGCACCTTTGTCGCCCGGGACCTGCCGGATCTGGGCGTCCGGACCTGGGGGCCGCCCAGAAAGTCCCAGACCTCGCCTCTTGCTTCTCGCGCTGCCCTGACGCCCCTCAGGTTCTCCGACGGCGCGCCCGACGCGCGGCTTATGCCGGGGGTGGAGCTGGCGCGCGCCTTTCGCCGGGCGGTGTCGGCGGCCGGGCTGAAGAGGCTGACAGGATACGGCGACCCACGCGGCGCCCCGCCTCTCCGCTCCGCCCTGGCGCGCTATCTGGAGGCAGAACGCGGCCTGACGATCGACGCAGACGACCTGCTGGTGACTCGAGGCAGCCAGATGGCGCTGTTTCTGGTGGCCGGCGCCGCCCTGCAACCGGGCGAAGCGATCGCGGTCGAGGACCCCGGCTATCCCTTGGCCTGGAAGGCGTTCCGCGCGGCCGGAGCCCGCGTTGTCAGCGCTCCGGTGGACGCGCAGGGGCTGGATATCGATCGCTTCGAGCAACTTCTGGATCAGGAGCCAGGCGTTCGCGCTGTCTATGTGACGCCGCATCATCAGTACCCGACGACTGTGACCCTTGGCGCCGGACGTCGGCTTCGGCTGCTCGAAATAGCGCGTCGTCGCGGTCTGATCTTGGTCGAGGACGACTATGACCACGAATACCGCTTCGAGGGACGTCCGGTCCTGCCTCTGGCCGCGCGGGCCCAGGCTGACGATCGGGTGGTCCACATCGGGTCGGTGTCCAAACTGCTCGCCCCGGCTTTAAGGATCGGCTACGCGACCGGCCATACCGACCTGCTCGCCAGGATGACAGACCTGCGCGAAGCCATTGATCGACAAGGCGACATTCCGCTCGAACACGCCTTGGCCAAGCTGATCGACGAAGGCGACTTGGGCCGCCACGCCCGCAAGGCCAGGAAGATCTACGAACATCGCCGCGACCTTCTGGCCGCAGAGATCACCGCCCAACTCGGCGACGCCGTCGCCTTCGACAGCCCCGCCGGAGGCCTGGCCCTCTGGCTGAAGGTCGCCCCCTCTATAGACGCTGCGGCCTGGGCCGAGGCGGCCGAGCGCGCAGGTCTTCTGCTGTCTCATGGCGGACAGCTTCGCCTTGATCAAAGCCGTCCGGCGAACGCCTTCCGCCTGGGCTTCGCCAGCCTGGACGACGCCGAATTGAGGCGCGCCGTCAAACTTCTGCGGGCGGCGCGACCCGCCTGAGACGACTAAGGTTCAGCCGGTTTCAGAAGCAGGGCCATGATCTCGGCGCCCAGACGCATATCCGACACCGGCCCGAAATGGCGCGCCCTCAGACGCCCCTGGCGATCGACCAGCACCAGGCTGGGCGTGCCCTGCAAATTATAGGCGGTCATGGTCTTCGGCGTCATCACGCGGCCGTCGGACTGCGCGTCGACAGCGACAGGAAACCTGCACCCCTGCTCCGTCAGCCAGCGGGACAGAGCCGCTTCGTCTGTCTGCTGTTTATGGTGTTCGAACACGCTGTGCACGCCCATGACCACCACTTCGCCAGAGGTGAACGTCTCCACGACGCGCCGGGCCTGCGGCATCGCATAGTGGGAACAGCCAGGGCACAGCCGCTGGAAAAACACCAAGCACGCCACCTTCCCGCGCAGGTCTTCCAGCACGACAGGCGATGAGGTGTTGAGCCAGGCGGACGCCTCCACCGGGGGCGCGGGCCGCAAACGCGACATGATCTTCTCCTCAGCGGCCTCAGATCAGATTGGATGCAACAGGGATCAACACGCCTCACGCTTCAGCTCTACGGGGCGCGCATGGAGGCCGGACCTGGAATCGAACCAGGCTGGACGGATTTGCACTCCGCCGCGTAACCGCTCCGCCATCCGGCCCCTGAAGCGCATTGGATTGACTAACAGCGCCCCAAACCGAGCGCCTCATCCGGTTTCAAAGTCCCGGCTGGGCCGGTCGCACCGGCAACCCGGGCAGCAGACCGCCCACGACTATCGCGCGCAACGAAGCATTTGATATGAAAGCTGAACCTCAAAGGGGGCGCTTGATGCGCTCTACCCCTTCGGACGGTGGCTGGGGAACTAGGACTCGAACCTAGAATGACGGTACCAAAAACCGTAGTGTTACCATTACACCATTCCCCAGCGGTCCGGTGTTCCCCGCCGCCGCAGTGCGTCGCGGCGAGGAGCGGTCAGATACGCCAAGGTTTCGGGGGATGCAACACCTGAAAAGGAAAGAATTTTCATCGACCCAAGAGTTTTTTCCGGAGGCTCATTTACCCGCTTGCGAGGGCCCGTCGGCATGGCTATAAGCCCCCTCCTCGACGCAAGCGGCGGCCCACGGATCGCCTGATTGCGAAAGTCGGAGTGTGGCTCAGTCTGGTAGAGCACCGCGTTCGGGACGCGGGGGTCGCAGGTTCGAATCCTGCCACTCCGACCATTTCTTCCTTTAACATTGCGAACGCCGGGCCACCGCAAGGTCGTGCCTTTTGGCGCGCTGCTGCTAGGCTGGCCGCATGACCCAGCTTCAGACCCCCGCCGAAGTCATCGCCTTCTGGACCGACGCCGGACCCGAAAAATGGTTCGCCAAGGACGCCGCCTTCGATCGCGCCTTCACTGAGCGGTGCAGCGATACCCACTTCGCCGCCGCCGCCCGCCGGCTGGATCATTGGCTTGAGACGCCTGACGCCGCCCTGGCTCTGATCATCCTGCTGGACCAGTTGCCGCGAAACGCCTTTCGCGACACCGCCCATATGTTCGCAACCGATCCCCTGGCCGTCGCCTTCGCCAAGGAAGCGATTCAGCGCGGGCATGATCGCGAGGTCGCGCCTGAGCTGCGCCCCTTCATCCTGATGCCGCTGATGCACTCTGAATCGTTGGAGGATCAGGAACAACTGCTGACGCTGCTGGATGAGGCGACCGAAGCGCAGACCTACAAGTTCGCCGTGATTCACCGCGACATCATCGCCCGCTTCGGACGCTTCCCGCACAGAAACGACTGCCTGGGACGCGCGACCTCCCCAGAGGAAGCGGCCTTCCTGAACTCAGGCGGCTTTTCGGGCTAACACTGATTGCTTTGCTGCAACGGCAAAGCTAAAGGCGGGCCGGTTCTCCACAATCGGCCGGTTCATAATGTCTCGTTTCGCGCTCGTCCTGATGGCTACCTCGGCCCTGTTCGTCGTCTCGGTCTCCCCGGCTGACGCTCAAATTTTCGGCCGGCGGAACAATGCAGAAACGACCCAGGTCATCAATGAGGCCCCTCGCTGCAGCCAGAACCTCGGAACCGTAGCGATCGCCGAAACCCAAGGCGTCCTATTCGACCAGATGGGTCTGGGAGCCCCGACGGAACTGCTGCGCACCGTGATCCGCGATTCCGGCTGCTTCACCCTGATCGAGCGCGGGCCGGGCATGGATCTGGTCGAGCGCGAGCGCAACCTGGGCGGCGCCGCGCGCATCCGCACGGCCGACTTCGTCCTGGTCGCCGAACTCGCGAACCCCATTGAATCGACCGACAGCGATCGTAGGTCAGGACTGCTTGGCTCGCTGGCGGCGGTCGGCGGGCGCGCCCTGCTCACGGCTGGCCTGGCCGCAGCCACGGGCGGCGATCTGGGCGGAGGTTTGGGCGGAGGCGTCGGCGGTCTGGGCGGCTTGGGCGCCGAGGCCGGGCTTAATCCCTTGCAGCTGCAGGCCATGAACGCCGCCATGAACATGGCCGGCAGCGCTCTGAACGGTCAGCAGGGCGGCCAAGCTGCTCCGGCCCAGGCGCTGAACGCCAATACAGTCGAGCGAATTCGCGACCTGAAAAAGGACATCGGTCGCGGCAAGGAGGACGCCCAGATCGTCTTTTCGCTGGCCAGCGTGCCTCTGGCTGAAACCGTCGGCAGCACGCGCGCCGTGGCCAATAAAGATGATTTGCGCGGCCTTCGCATCCGCGACAACCACTTCGGCGGCCGCGTCGGCGCTGGCTATGAGAGGCAGGATGAGGGCAAGGTGATCGCCTTGGCCCTGGTGCGCGGATACGCCGATCTGGTGACCAGCCTTGGCGGCACGGGCGACCAGACCCCGAAAGTCACGCTCGCCAACCGCGAGGCTGTTCGCGCCGCCGCCGCCGAGCGTGACGCCGAAGCCGCCCGCAAAGCCGAGGCGGAACGTCGCGAACAGGAGCGCCTTGACCGCGCGCGCGAAGAGGAACGCCGCCGGCTGCGCGAAGAAATCCGGCAGGAAGAAGAAGCTCGTCGCCGCGCCGACGCAGCCCCGAACATGGCCAGCCGTCGACTGGCCCTGCCGACTGTGCTGCGCACGGCCCCCAACGGCGACGCCATCCGGCCCCTTGCCCCTGACGCTACCGTGTTCCCGACCGGAAAGTCCGACGGCCAATGGGTAGAGGTACTGGACTCTGACGACAACATCGGATGGCTACAGCAGGAACGCCTGACCGCCGGTCAATAAACAAGGTTCCTTTAGCTCGACCGTATTGCTACGGCGTTTCCGCCCGCCGCGTGTCGGCGCCCAAGGGCCGTGAAGCTTGATAGCAAACCAGGAGATCACGTTTTGAAGACCTGTCTTATCGCCCCGGCCCTCGCCGTCCTGATTACCGCCTCGGCGATGCCGACCGCATCGGCGGCTCAGGCCGGGCGCAGCGGCGCGCAGCGCGCGCAGGACGCCCAGATGGCCCAGATCCCGCGCTGCCGCGCCAGCCTCGGCTCGATCACCATCGCCGACGGACAATCCGACTACTGGCGTGAGCTGCAGCTTTCGCCGCCGCAAAGCCTTCTGCGCGTCGTGATCCAGCGTTCGGGCTGCTTCACCCTGGTTGATCGCGGCGCCGGCATGAACGTCGCTCAACGCGAACGCGAGATGGCCTCGGGCGGCGACCTGCAGCGCGGCTCCAACGTCGGCGGCGGCCAGGTGCGCGCGGCCGACTATGTGCTGGTCGGCGAAATCGCCAGCCAGAACGCCAACAGCGGCGGCAACGCCCTGGCCGGTCTGGCCGGCGCGGCGCTGGGCGGCCGTGCAGGCGCCCTCGTCGGCGGTCTGCGCACGCGCAACATGGAAGCCAATACGGTCCTGTCGCTGACCAACGTCCGCACCTCGGAAACCGAGCTGGTGACCGAAGGTTACGCCTCCAAACGCGACATGAGCTGGGGCGCGGGCGCCGCAGGCTTCGGCGCGGGCGCCCTGGGCGGCGGCAGCTATGAAAACACCGAGATCGGCCGCATCGTGGCCC
Source organism: Brevundimonas sp. S1H14 (assembly GCF_047716865.1). Lineage (NCBI taxonomy): Bacteria > Pseudomonadati > Pseudomonadota > Alphaproteobacteria > Caulobacterales > Caulobacteraceae > Brevundimonas > Brevundimonas sp. S1H14. Next base: position 2,151,542 of record NZ_CP136679.1, read on the forward strand.
AGTCCTTCATCCAGGCCTACACCGACATGGTGACCCAGATGGGCGGCTTGGAAGGCGGTTCGGCGGCCCAGGCCGCTCCGATCCAGAGCTATACGGTCCAGGAAGCCTCGACTCTGCGTTCGGCGCCCAGCGGCGGCTCGGTCGTCCGCGCCTTGCCGGTCGGCCTGCGCCTCTACCCCACCGGCAACCGCGACGGCGCCTGGTGGGAAGTCATGGACGACAACGACAATGTCGGCTGGGTCCAGAACGAACGCCTCGCGCCCGGCAAGTAAGAGCGCGTTGAAACAAGGAGCGCCCGCCGAGCGATCGGCGGGCGTTTTCTTTTTTCTGTGAGCAAGAGAATCAGGCCCCTGCCCTCCAAAGAGAATCAGCGGCATCCTCATGGCATGAACGCCGCCGTCCAGATCGCAGACCTGCAAGCCCGCACGGCGGCCGCGCCCGCCGACCATCCCGAGTGGCAGTATCTGAATCTGCTGCGGGACATCCTCGACAACGGCGTGCGGCGCGACGACCGCACCGGTACGGGGACGCTGGGCGTCTTCGGGCGTCAGATGCGCTTCGACCTGTCCAGGGGCTTCCCCCTGCTGACGACGAAGAAGCTGCATACGCGGTCGATCTTCATCGAACTGCTGTGGTTCCTGCGCGGCGAGACCAATATCGCCTGGCTCAAGGACAACGGCGTCAGCATCTGGGACGAGTGGGCCGACGCCGAGGGCGACCTCGGCCCCGTCTATGGCAAACAGTGGCGCTCCTGGGCCGCCCCGAACGGTTCGAGCATCGACCAGATCGCCAGACTGGTTCACGGACTGAAGACCAATCCCAACAGCCGCCGCCACATCGTCAGCGCCTGGAACCCGGCCGACGTGGACGACATGGCCCTGCCGCCCTGTCACTGCCTGTTCCAGTTCTTCGTCGCGGATGGAAGGCTGAGCTGCCAGCTGTATCAACGCTCGGCCGACGTCTTTCTGGGCGTGCCCTTCAACATCGCCTCCTACGCCCTGCTGACCCATATGCTGGCCAGGGTCGTGGGGCTGGAGCCGGGCGACTTCGTCCACACCTTCGGCGACGCCCACCTGTATCTGAACCACCTGGAGCAGGCCGAGCTGCAGCTAAGCCGCGCCCCCCTCCCCCTGCCGACCCTGACGGTGGCGGACAAGGACGACCTGTTCGGCTTTGAGCTGTCGGACTTCGTGCTGAACGACTACCAATCCTGGCCGCACATCAAGGCCGCCGTCGCCGTCTGACCCCCGCATGAAGCTGACCGACCTCCAAGCGGATGTGCTGCGCATCTCCGACATCTACGCGCGCGAGCACGCCATCGACCGCGACCGCGACTGGGCCCTGCTGAAGTTGCAGGAAGAGCTGGGCGAACTGACTGCCGAGCATCTGCGTCTGACCCAACGGGCGCGCGGCGCCGCCGATGCTCAGGCCCTCGCCGATGAGGCGGCGGACGTATTGGGCATGCTGCTGATCTACTGCGACCGCGCCGGCGTCGACCTGAACGCTGCGATGCAGCGCAAATGGCTGAGCTGGCTCAAGACCGAAACGTAAACTCGCGTAACGGCGACTGGTGAAATTTCGGGTTTAGGCGCAACCTCCCCCCGATCCGCTCTCAGGCGGTGACTGGAAACGGGAGGGTTCCATGATCAAGAAGTTCGCCGCCGAACTGATCGGCACGCTGGTTCTGGTGCTGTTCGGGTGCGGCGCAGCCGTGCTGGGCGGGTTCGATCACGTCGGGCAGTTGGGCATCGCCCTGGCCTTCGGCTTCGCCATCATCGCCATGGCTTACGGCATCGGGCCGATCTCGGGTTGCCACGTCAATCCGGCCGTCAGCCTGGGCGCCTTCGTCGCCGGGCGCATGGGCGCCAAGGACATGGTCCTCTACTGGATCGCCCAGTTCATCGGCGCGATCATCGGCGCCGCCATCATCGGCATGATCGCCAAGACCGGCTTCGCCAGCCTGGGCCAGAACGGTTTCGACGCCGGATCGCCCGGCGGATACGGCCTGCAGGCGGCGCTGACGTTCGAGATCGTCGCCACCGCCATCTTCCTGATCGCCATTCTGGGCGTGACCGGCGTCAAGGACCACGGCGCCTTCGCGGGCGTGGCCATAGGCATCACCCTGGCGGTCATCCACATCGTCGGCATTCAGGTGACCGGCGTTTCGGTCAACCCGGCGCGCAGCTTCGGCCCGGCGCTGCTGGCTGGGGGTCAGGCCCTGAGCCAGGTCTGGGTCTTCTTCGTCGCTCCGGCCATCGGCGCGGTGATCGGTGGTCTGTTCTTCCGCTTGAAACTGCTCGAGCCGGACGCCTAACTCCTACGAACGGGAGCGGCGTCGCGTCGCTCCCGATTCGCTCCGGAGAACCGCCTTGGCCCTGCCCCATATCGCCCTCGTCGTCGCCCGCGCCAGGAATGGCGTCATCGGCCGGGACGGCGACCTGCCCTGGCGGCTGCGCTCGGACCTGCAGCGCTTCAAGGCGGTGACGATGGGCAAGCCCTGCATCATGGGCCGCAAGACCTGGGAGAGCCTTCCCTTACGCCCCCTGCCCGGACGGCTGAACATCGTCCTGACCAAGGATGAATCCTACGCCGAGGCGGGCCTGGCCAAGGGCGCCGTCGTCTGTTCGACGCTGGACGAAGGCCTGTCCATCGCCCGCGAACAGGCGGCCGACGACGGCGTGGACGAGGTCTGCGTCATCGGGGGCACGGCCATATTCGCCGCCGCCCTGCCGCGCGCCAGACGCCTGTACATCACCGAGGTCGAGGCCGAGCCTGAAGGCGACGCCGTCTTCCCGGCGTTTGACGAAACCGCCTTCGTCCGCACAGCGTTTGAACAGCATGAGGCGGGCGAAAAGGACGACCACGCCTTCGCCTTCACCGTTCTGGACCGCCGCTGAACCTCAGGAGTTCTCATGATCGTCGCCACCACCAATGACCTGGCCGGTCATCGCATCGTGCGCCAGCTGGGCGTGGTGCGCGGCATCACCGTGCGCTCGCGCAACCTCGTCTCTGACGCCATCGGCGGGGTCCAGTCGATGATCGGCGGCAAGGTCGGCGCCTATGTCAAACTGGCCGAGGCCGCGCGCCAGGAAGCCTATGACGACCTGATCGCCCATGCGCAGGAACGGGGCGCCAACGCCATCCTGGCCATGCGCTACGACGCCAATGAGATCATGCCCGGCGTGACCGAGGTCCTGGCCTACGGCACCGCCGTGGTGGTCGAGCCCGCTTAAGCCTACCGCGCGATGGTCACGCTGACCGGCGCACGGGCGGCGACGGCCTTGGCGGTGGAGCCCATCAGCCAGTTCACCAGCCCTTTGCGGTCGCCCGTGCCCACCACGATGTGATCCGCGCCCAGCGCGACGGCCGCCGCGATCAGGGCGTCGGCCACGTCATGCCCCTCGGTCGTGACCGCCTCAACCGACGGACAGTGACGCCGCGCCTCGGTCATCGACCGCATCAGAATGGCGTCCTGCTCCTCGGCCTTCCAGGCGCGAATATCCGGGTGGCCGCTGGCCGAGCTGAGCGGATTGACCGCCACCAGAGCCAGTCGGGCGTGTTTCGCCCTGGCGAACTGCGCCGCGATGCGCACGGCGCTCTCAGCATGCGCGCTGCCGTCAATGCCGCAGACGACCACCGATTGTTCCTGCTCAGCCATCATGGCCTCCTTTCTAAAGACCCAGCGACCTAAAAACCCAAGGACTGGGCGACCTTCGCGGCGATCTGCCTGAAACGCTCGGACGCCGGATGCTGCGGGTCAACGGCGACCAATGGCCGCCCCGCGTCGCCCGCCCGCCGCAGCGCCCCGTCCAGCGGCAGATCGCCCAGATAGGGCGCGCCCAGACGCGCGGCCTCGGCTTCGGCGCCGCCGGTTCCGAACACCTCGCCGCTCATGTTCTCGACCAAGCCTAGCGTGGGGACGCCGACCTTGTCGAACAGGGTGTGCGCCCGGCGCGCGTCGGCCAGGGCCACCTCCTGCGGCGTCGAGACGATGACCGCCCCGTCCAGCGGCGTCTTCTGGATCAGGGTCAGTTGCACGTCGCCGGTGCCGGGCGGCAGGTCGATGACCAGAACATCCAGCGGCTGCTCTTCCGTTCCCCAGCGCGTCTGGGTCAGCATCTGATTGATGGCCTGCGACGCCATCGGCCCGCGCCAGATCATGGCGTCCTCGGCCTTGGTCAGCAGGCCGACCGACATGGCCTTCAGCCCATGCGCCACGTGCGGAACCATCGCCCCGTCCTCATAGGCGGGCTGGCCCGAGATCCCCAACATGGTCGGCAGCGACGGGCCATAGACATCCGCATCCAGCACCCCGACCGACAAACCACGAGCCGCCAAGGCCGCCGCCAGATTGACCGAGACCGTCGACTTGCCGACCCCGCCCTTGCCGCTCGCCACGGCCAGAACGCGCTTCACATGGGCCGGGCGCTCGGTCGGCACCGGCGCCTTGGGGCGCCCCTGATCTGTCGCCGCCTTCGACAGTCCGGCCGTACGGCGCGCCGGCGCGGCGGTCACGGCCTCGGCGGTCAGGACGACCGACACCCGCTCCATGCCCGGCATAGCCTTCAGCGCCGCCTCGGCCGCATCGCGCACCGGGGCGTAAAGCGCCGTCTCCCTGGCGGGAACTTCCATGACGAAGCCCGCACGCCCGTCGATCACCACCAGTCCCTGCACCAGCCCGGCGGTCGCCAGCCCCTGCCCCGACCTGGGGTCGGTCACGGCGTCGAGGACAGCGAGGACGGCGGCGCGGTCAGTCACGATGAAGACTCCTTCAAGACCCGACGGACTTGCCGGGCCAGTGACAGGCGTTCTATCGCCCTAAGCGTCCGTTCGCGAGTTGATCCTTTGTCCCAACCCCTCATCACACTGATCGCCGGCCCCACCGCTTCGGGCAAGTCGCGGCTGGCGATGCAGCGCGCGCGCGAAACGGGCGCCGTCATCATCAACGCCGACAGCCAGCAGCTTTACGCCGACCTACGCGTGCTCAGCGCCCGACCGCCGGTCGAGGACGAGGCCGAGATTCTGCACCGCCTCTACGGCGTCGCCGACGCCGCCGATGCCTGGTCCGTCGGGCGCTGGAGTCGGGCGGTGATGGCCCTGCTGGCCGAACTGGCCGCCGAGGGCCGCCCGGCCCTGCTGGTCGGAGGGACGGGCCTCTACTTCAACGCCCTGACCAAGGGGCTGGCCGAAATCCCGCCTGTCCAGGCCGACATCCGCGACGCTGTTCAGGCCGAGTTCGACGCCGAGGGCGAGGCCGCCTTCCGCCGCCGCCTGGCCGAGGTCGACCCCGTCGCCGAGGCCGCCATCTTCCCCGCAGACCGCCAGCGGCTGGTCCGCGCCTTCAGCGTGCATCGCGCCAGCGGCCGCGCGCTCAGCGACTGGAAAGCCGACACCCGCCCCCTGCTGGCGCCCGATAGCTATGACGCCCTTGTCGTGGAGCCAGAACGCGATCGTCTCTACGTCTCATGCGACGTGCGTGTGGATGCCATGATGGCCCACGGCGCTCTGGACGAGGTGCGCGCCCTTGTCGCCCGCGACCTGACCCCTGACCTACCCGCCATGAAGGCCGTCGGCGTGCGCGAACTCGCGGCCCATCTGGCGGGCGAACTGTCGCTGGACGACGCCGTCGCGGCCGTGAAGCAAGCCACCCGCAACTACGCCAAGCGTCAGTTAACCTGGTTCCGCAACCAGCAGCGAGACTGGCCCCGCTTCGCTGGTTTCGCCTGATCTTCTGCGCCAGCCTCTTGGAAGCCGAGGCCGCCCATACTATATTGATCCTGCTCGGGTTCGCCCGGGCTATGGCGATAAACGCGCCTGTAATAAGCGGACCGGACCCGGGTGCGAATCCCGGCGGCTCCACCAACTTCTTCCCCGCGTTATCGGCGGAGGCAGCATGGGGCCGACTAGCATCGACGGACGTGTAAAGAGGATTGCTTTCGCTCGTCCTGGCCCACCGTATCGGGCCTTTATCTAACTGCGAACGATAACTTCGCTGGAGAAGTCCGCCTCGCCGCGTAATGCGGTTCGGTTGATTTCGAACTTAAACTCCTAGGGGTTCAGATCCTTAGGCGGGGCCCGGGGGGCGCCTGGCAACAGAAGCCCCCCACTCTTCTGAAATCGAAATTCCTCGCCCGGCGGCGACTCTGCGTCTTCCGTCGCCTGCGCTTGGCGGGTAACAGTCACGCGTTCCCCTGTTTTGAGGCGCTGATGACGGATCAAACTCCCCCTGTCGACGAGATGCACTATGAGCAACTCGCCCAGGACGCCCTGCGCGGCGTGATCCGCCTGGCGCTGGAGCGGGCGGCCATGCCCGAGGGCATCCCCGGCGCCCACCACTTCTACATCACCTTCAAGACCCGCGCGGCGGGCGTTAGCGTCCCGCCCGACGTCCTGGCCAAATATCCGGACGAGATGACGGTGGTGCTGCAGCACCAGTACTGGGATCTGGCGGTCGAGCCTGACCTGTTCTCGGTGATGCTGAAGTTCGGCGGCGCGCCCAAGGTGCTGACCGTGCCCTACAGCGCCGTGGTCCGTTTCTACGATCCCAGCGTGCAGTTCCTGCTGCAGTTCGACGAGCCGGAAATCATCGAGGCCGAGATCGCGCCCCTGTCGCCGCCCGCACGTGACCCGGACGCCGTGGCCCCGCCGCCGTCCGACGACGACGGCCCCAAGGTCGTTTCCCTGGACCAATTCCGCAAAAAATAACGTCGCCGCGTTCGAGGGCGCGCAACCTTTGTCGGCAGGCAAGCATTGCCGTGACCTCCCCCATGCAAGCGAGGTCATTGATGCGCCTGTCTCTCATCTCCGTCGCCGCCGCGGCCCTGACGCTGGCCGCCTGCAACCAGCCGGAAACGACGCCGCCCGCCGAGACGCCCGCCGCCCCGATTGAAATCGCTCCCGCCCCGACCGACGCCGCCCCCACGGCGACAGCGGACTGGAGCGCTCTGAACGCTCAGGTCGGCCAATATCCGAACGAAACCAAACTGCTCGAAGACAGCCCGATCACGGCTGACCTGAAGGCGCTGCTGGGCGCCAAGTTCGACGTTCTGGCGACCAATATGCAGACCCAGGCCCCGCTCCAGAAAGACGGCGCCGTCCTGTTCACCTCGGGCAACAAGCAGCATGAGGGCGGCGTCAACGCGGCCTATCTGCTGATCGTCCCGGCGACCAGGGCGCTGGAAGTCGGCCTGTGGGAAGGCGGCAAGCTGACCACCTACAAGACGCCCGGCTCGAATTTGGCCAAGCCCAAGGACGTGCAGACGATGATCTCCAACGCAGCGGGCTGATGCGCCGCTGCTGATCACCGAATACTGGAATAGGGGTCGCGCCCGGCGCGGCCCCTATTTTCGTGGGAAGACCCTTATGCTGATCCGCTCGCGCTCGCCTTCGCGACGCTCGACCAGCAGGCGGGCGACCTGGCTATCGTCGTGGAACAGATAGCCCTTGATGGCGTCCAGCAGGGCCTTGGCCAGGTTGTCCAGATCCATCCACGGCGGATCGCCGACGTGTTCCATCACGATCTCGACGACGTAATCTCCCCAGGAGGGGCGTGACGCCCACTCCTTGCGCATGAACTCATAGACCAGAGGCTTATAGTATTTGGCCTGGGTGGTCAGGCCGTCGATGGTGATTTCGACCGCCTCGCCCTGCTCGCGCGCTCTGACCTTTCCGGTTCCGATCCAGCCGTCCACGCGCCGTCCGCCTTTCGTGATCAGCGGCTCGCCTTGCTCCGCCGCGCCTGCGTGCTACACCGCCCGGCATCTTCCCGCCACGCCTGAGAGACGAGTCCCGCGCACATGAGCAAAGTTCGTATCGAAACCGACACCTTCGGCCCCATCGAAGTCGCCGCCGACCGCTATTGGGGCGCGCAAGCCCAGCGTTCGCTCGGCAATTTCAAGATCGGCTGGGAAAAGATGCCTCTGCCGATCGTGCGCGCGCTCGGCGTCGTCAAGCGCGCCGCCGCCGAGACCAACCGCGACCTGGGCAAGCTGGACGCCAAACTGGCAGACGCCATCATCGCCGCCGCCAATGAAGTGATCGAGGGCAAGTTGAACGACCACTTCCCGCTGGTCGTCTGGCAGACGGGCTCGGGCACCCAGTCGAACATGAACGCCAATGAGGTGATTTCGAACCGCGCCATCGAGATGCTGGGCGGCGAGATGGGCTCCAAGAAGCCGGTCCACCCCAACGACCACGTCAACATGAGCCAGTCGTCCAACGACACCTATCCGACGGCCATGCACGTCGCCTGCGCCGAGCAGGTGGTCAACGACCTGATCCCCGCCCTGAAGCACCTGCACGCCGCGCTGGACGCCAAGGCCAAGGCCTGGGCCCACATCATCAAGATTGGCCGCACCCATACCCAGGACGCCACGCCTCTGACGCTGGGTCAGGAGTTCGGCGGCTATGCTCACCAGGTCGCCATGGGCATCGAGCGCATTGAACTGACCCTGCCGCGCCTGATGGAGCTGGCGCAGGGCGGCACCGCCGTCGGCACTGGCCTGAACGCGCCCGTGGGCTTTGCGGAGAAGGTCGCCGAGAACATCGGCAAGATCACCGGCCTGCCCTTCACCACGGCGCCGAACAAGTTCGAGGCCCTGGCCGCCCACGACGCCATGGTCTTCACCCACGGCGCGATCAACACCGTCGCCGCCTCGCTGTTCAAGATCGCCAACGACATCCGCTTCCTGGGCTCGGGCCCGCGCGCCGGTCTGGGCGAGCTGTCGCTGCCGGAAAACGAGCCGGGCTCGTCCATCATGCCGGGCAAGGTCAACCCGACCCAGAGCGAAGCCCTGACCCAGGTCTGCGCCCAGGTGTTCGGCAACAACGCCGCCCTGTCGTTCGCCGGTTCGCAAGGCCACTTCGAGCTGAACGTCTACAACCCGGTGATGGCCTACAACTTCCTGCAGTCGGTGCGTCTGGTCGCCGATGCAGCGATCAGCTTCACCGACAACTGCGTCGTCGGCATCGAGCCGCGCGAGGACAACATCAAGCACGGCCTTGAAAACAGCCTGATGCTGGTCACCGCCCTGAACGCCAAGCTGGGCTATGACACCTGCGCCAAGATCGCCAAGACGGCGCACAAGAACGGCACCACCCTGCGCCAGGAAGCCGTCGGCGGCGGCTATCTGACCGACGCCGAGTTCGACGAATACGTCCGCCCTGAAAAGATGATCGCGCCGCAGTAAGCCGCGCTCATCGCCAGATATGAAGACGCCGGCCGGGTTCGCCCCGGCCGGCGTTTTTCATGTTCAGCCCTTGTCGCGGATGGTCCGCCCGACCGGCGCCAGCGACAGCCGCGCCAGCTCGACATTCTTCAACGCGAAGGGAATGCCGATCAGGCTGACGAACTGCGGCACGGCGATCAGGATATGCGCCAGGGCGATGTACCAGCCCGCCAGCACCAGCCAGATCACGTTCAGCCCCACGCCCAGACAGCCTGCGCCCAGATCGGCCGGGTTCGGATCGCGCCAGACGATCTCGCGCCCGAACGGCCAGAAGGAATAGCTGGCGATCCGCCACGCCGAGAACGCCCACGGCAGGCCGACCACCGTCAGCGCCAGCAGCAGTCCGCCGAACAGCCAGGCCAGGCCCGAGGCGAAACCGCCCAGGAATAACCACAGCAGGTTCAGGATCAGTCGGATCAAATCAATCGCCCCTTCGCGTTGCTCTCCCCTTCATATGGCGAAAGGCCCCGCTGATTACAGCGGGGCCTCTGATGAAATCGCGGTAAGGCGACGCCAGAGCGAAATCCAGTCTAGTGCTTCTCGGTCCAGCGCGCCTTGGCCTCGTCCTTGCTCAGGTTGAGATGGACATGCTCGTCGACACGGGACACCCAGCTGACCGGGATCATATGGTGTTTCAGACCCGAACCCAGATCCAGTTTGGCGAGCTCGATCTGATCGCCCTTTACGTGATCCACCCGACCGACGTGGCCGCCGTCGGAACCGACGACTTCCTGATGTTCCTTGATCATCGAGGCGTTTATCATGGTCTACTCCAATGGCTGTGAGGACCGTAAGACAACGGGCCTGCCCGCCATGGGTTCACCGCCAAGCCTGTTGTGGGAGTTCACAATGTCGATGGTCCATCCCCCGATGCCGGAGCGCGCCTGATGGGCGAGATCGTCAATCTGAACCGGGCGCGCAAGGCTCGCGCCAAGGCTGACGCCAAACGCACGGCCGAGGCCAATCGCCTGACCTTCGGCCGCACCAAGGCCGAGCGCCTGACCACGCGGGCGGAACGCGAACGCGACGCCGCCCAGTTGGACGGCCACAAGCGGGACAAGCCCGACGCCTAGGCCGCCGATCGTTTCGGCGCGCGGATCAGGAACAACTGCCCCGCCAGCACCAGGGCCAGACCGACCAGAGCCAGAACGCCGAAGCGTGCCCCCTCGAACATGACCGACACCAGCATCGCGATCGGCGGCGTCAGGGCCGAGATGTAGCTGGCCAGCGCATAGCCCCTCGCTCTGGCGATGGTGAAGTACAGGCCGAAGGCGATCACCGAGCCGAACACCGCCAGATACAGCAGGGAAACGACATAGGCCGGGCTCCAGGCGACCGACCAGGATACGCCGGTGATCAAGGCGTACAGCGCCAGCGTCCCCGTGCCGTAGGCCATCGCCCATGCGGTCGACGGCAGCACCTGCGAGCCCGCCTGCTGGCCGCGCCAGGCGAACCAGTTGCCGAAGGCCGAGGCGACGACGGCGATGACGGCGAAGCTGACGCCCGCCACGGCGTGAACGCCCAGCCCCGCGCCCATGACCTCGCCCGCAGACAGAACCCCGACTCCCGCCACGCCCAGCCCCGCCCCCAGCCAGGCGGCAGGCGCCGCCTTCTGGCCCGAGGCGACGCGGAACAGGATCAGGTTCAGGAAGGCCAGGGCGGCGAAGATCACCGCCACCACCGCCGAGGCGATCTTCTCCTCCGAGGCGTAGACGAAGGCGTAGCTGATGGCGAAGGAGAACAGCCCCTGCCCCAGCGCCGCCAGATGCTGAGCGCGCGTCAGGGCCAGCCGCCCGCCCGTCGCCTTGACGATCAAGGCCAGCAGAGCCGAAGCGATGCCGAAGCGCAGCACCACCGACACCACTGGATCGACCGCCCCAAGCTGGAAGGTGATGGCGTACCAGGTCGTCCCCCAGATCAGGGCGCAGACCCCCACCCCGCCGAAGGCCAGCATGGCGGGCGAACGGGCAATCGACGATCCGCCTTCCGGCGATGGAGCTTCAGACTGAGACACGCGGCGGACTCGACAGGACCAAACGAGAAATCGCGATAGCACCGCTTCAGCCTCACGTCTCTCGACCTTTGCAGCCATATGTGAGGCTCATGCGTTCTGCTAAGCTGCCCCTTCACAACGGAGACGCTGATGCGCTCTTTCCTCGCCCCGCTCGTCATGATTCCGGCCCTGATGACGGCCGCCTGCGCCACCCTGCCGGAGGCCTCCCAGGACATGACCGACGTCAGCGTCAGCGCGACCTATCGTGAACGCATCATGCTGCCGCCGGGCCATACCCTCACGGTCAGGATCGAGGACGTCAGTCGTGCGGATGCTCCGTCGCTCGTGATCGCCGAAGCGCGCCAGCCGCTGGATGGCCGCGCTCCGCCCTACGCCGTCACCCTGTCGGTGCCGAACGACAGGATCGACAGCCGCATGGAATACGCCGCACGCGCGGAAATTCGTGATGCATCGGGCGCCCTGCGCTTCACGACGGACACGCGCCATTCGGTGCTGACCCGCGGCGCGCCGAACAGCGCCGACATCGTCATGGTGGGCGTGCGCTAAGCCTTGAGCGGTCTGATCAAGCGATCCGTGCTGCTGTCAGGCCACGCCACCTCGGTGGCGCTGGAACCTGAATTCTGGGCCGTTCTGGACGCCATCGGGACGGAGCTTTCGCTTAGCCGCGCCGGCCTGATGATCCGCATCGACGCCTGGCGAGGCCGTCGTCCGCTGGCGTCTTCCTGTCGCCTTCTGGCCCTCCAGTGGGCCGGAGGGGACCGCAGCTTTGCAGAGGAAAAAACCTCATGAACGACAACCGCATCGACACCGCTCGCCTGATCCCGGCCGCTGTCTTCGGCGGACTGGTGGCTGTCGGCCTGATCGGCGGCGGCGCCTTGATCGGACAGGGCGTGATCAACGCCCGCGCGGGCGACCGCTCCGTCACCGTGCGCGGCCTTGCGGAAAAGGACGTGAAGGCCGACCTGGCCGTCCTGCCCATCCGCTTCACCACCTCGGGCGACGTCCTGTCAGAGGTTCAAAGCCGCATCGACGGCGACCTGGCCATCGTGCGCCAGTTCCTGAAGGCGCAGGGCTATCCTGACGACGCCGTGGATCTGGGCCAGTTGGGCGTCGCCGACACCCGATCGCGCGAATATATGAGCCAGACCGGCGGGCCGCGCTTCATCCTGACCCAGACCGTCATCGTGCGCACCACGGACGTGGACCGGGTCCAGACCACCACGCGCAATCTGAACGATCTGGTGCGTCAGGGCGTGGTGCTGCAGGACTTCAACGGCCCGTCCTATATCTTCACCAAGCTGAACGACGTGCGTCCCGCCATGATCGCCGAGGCCACCGCCGCCGCCCGCAGCGGCGCCGAACAGTTCGCCAAGGATTCCGGCGCGCCTCTCGGCCCCATCAAGACAGCGGGGCAAGGCTCGTTCGAAATCCTGTCGCGCGACGGCACGGGCGACGAGGCCAGCACGCCGAACAAGAAGGTGCGCGTCGTCACGACGATCAGCTATCGGCTGAAATAGGCGCGTCTCCGCCCGTTCAGACCTGGGCTAGATAATCCGCCAACACCACGGCGTCGTTGTGCGCTTCATCTTTCGCGCCATAGACGAGCGTCGCCGGACCATCGGCGAGCGCGGCTCTCAACTCGGACACGGCGTCGCCATTGGCCTTGAGCTCCGCGCGATAGCGCCGCTGAAACTCCTCCCATTTCTCCGGGTCATGGCCGAACCATTTCCGCAGTTCGGTGCTGGGCGCGATTTCCTTCAGCCACAAATCGACGCTGGCCTTATCCTTGCTCAGCCCGCGCGGCCACAGACGGTCGACCAGAATGCGCGTCCCATCCGTCTTCGCGGGAGCCTCATAGACGCGTTTCAGGACCACCTTCACAGCGTCAGGCCTTGGGTTCAGGCGCGGCCACCTGGGGCGGCTCGCTCGGCCGGGGCAGTTCCGGCGGCGCCGGGCGGTCCGGAACCTCGGGAAGGCGCGGCGTCGGCACGGTGATGTCGACGTTCAGGTCCGGCGTTTCCGGCACAGGCGCCCGTCCTCCGGCGAAGACCAACCAGGCGATGACAACTACAGCGACCAGAAGCCCGCCGACAAGGAAAGCCAGGCCCGTCCCGCCGCCTTTTCGCGCCGGAGCGTTATTGATCGTCGTCTGATGCACGACCCGTTCGGGCGGAATATCGGGATCAGTCATGGCTCACTCACCGCCCGGCGCAGCCGGGGCCGAGACCTCAGGCAACTTGACCTCGACATCGACCTTTTTGGCGTCCGGCGCGCCGCCTCGTCCCAACAGGAACCAGGCCAGGATCGCCACCACCACGACCAGACCCCCCACGATGAAGGCCAGACCGGCGTTGCCGCCGCCGCTTGAGTTTTCCGCCATCAGGCATCCCTTCCCTCTGTAGTCCCCGTCAGTTGGGAAAACGACGCTCTGGCTGCACGGTTCCTTTCGCTGAGGCCGCGAAGGGGACTGACTTTGGCCGCTGTGCTGCTTATGTTCTCCCCTTCAGATTCCGACGGGGCGACGCCCCAGACGCTGCCGAGTACCCGCCCCTGTGACCGACCTGCCCGCTCCCCGCATTTCCGACCTCGCCCGCGCCCAGAGTCCTGAAGGCGCGGCGTCCGACTATCTGGCGGGCCTGAACCCCGAACAGCGCGAGGCGGTGGAGACGACCGAGGGGCCGGTGCTGGTGCTGGCGGGCGCCGGGACGGGCAAGACGCGCGTCCTGACCACGCGACTGGCGCACATTCTGGCGACCGGCCGGGCCAAACCGTGGGAACTGCTGGTCGTCACCTTCACCAACAAGGCCGCGCGCGAGATGCGCGAGCGGATCGGTCATCTGATCGGCCCGTCGTCCGAGGGGCTGCGCTGGCTGGGCACCTTCCACTCGGTCGCGGCGCAGATTCTGCGTCGCCATGCGGAACTGGTCGGGCTGAAGTCCAGCTTCACCATCCTGGACACCGACGATCAGGAACGGCTGCTGAAACAGCTTCTGGAAGCCGCCAACATCGACACCAAGCGGTTCACGCCCAAGTCGCTGGCCCATATGATCGACCACTGGAAGAACCGCGGCTGGACGCCCGACAAGCTGCCGCCGGGCGAGGATTTCGCCAACGGCAAGGGTCCGGCCCTCTACGCCGCCTATCAGGCGCGGCTGGCGACGCTGAACGCCTGCGACTTCGGCGATCTGCTGCTGCACAACATCACCATCATGTCAAAACATGCTGATCTGGCAGAAGAATATCGCCGCCGGTTTCGCTACATCCTGGTGGACGAATATCAGGACACCAACGTCGCCCAGTATCTGTGGCTGCGGCTGCTGACGTCCTCGACCGGCAATGTCTGCTGCGTCGGCGACGACGATCAGTCGATCTATGGCTGGCGCGGGGCTGAGGTGGACAACATCCTGCGGTTCGAGCGCGACTTCCCCGGCGCCAAGGTCATCCGGCTGGAGCGCAACTATCGCTCGACCAAGCACATTCTGGGCGCGGCCTCGGCCCTGATCGCGGCCAATCAGGACCGGCTGGGCAAGACCCTGTGGACCGAGGACGACAGCGGCGACAAGGTCCGCGTGCGCGGCGTCTGGGACGGCGAGGCGGAGGCCCGCCTGATCGCCGATGAGATCGAAACCGCACGCAAGCAAGGCATGAATTACAAGGACATGGCCGTTCTTGTTCGCGCGTCATTCCAGATGCGGGCGTTTGAAGAACGCTTCCTGATGCTGGCCATTCCCTATGTCGTCATCGGCGGGCCGCGCTTCTTCGAGCGGGCGGAAATCCGCGACGCCCACGCTTACTTGCGCCTGATCCAGTCAGAGGACGACGACCTAGCCTTTGAGCGCATCGTCAACGTCCCCAAGCGCGGCATCGGCGACACCAGCGTCCAGAAGATCCTGCACATCGCGCGTGAGAACGGCGTCTCGGCCATGCGGGCGGTGCGTCACCTGATCACGACGGATGAACTGCAAGCCCGCACCCGCACGCCGCTGGCCAACTTCGTGCGCGATCTGGACCGCTGGCGCGACCTGATGGCGATGGGCACGCCGCACTGGCAGGTGACGGAGACCCTGCTGGACGAGAGCGGCTATACCGCCATGCAGAAGGCCGACCGCACCAGCGGCCAGACCCGGTTGGACAATCTGAAGGAACTGACCCAGTCGATGCAGTCGTTCGAGACGCTGCAGGCCTATCTGGAGCACGTCTCACTGGTCATGGATCTGGAGCGTCGCGACGAAAACGCCGATGGCTCCGGATCGGTGCAGATCATGACGCTGCACGGCGCCAAGGGGCTGGAGTTCCCGCTGGTCTTCCTGCCGGGCTGGGAAGAAGGCGTCTTCCCCAGCCAGCGCAGCATCGACGAGAAGGGCGTGAAGGGCTTGGAGGAGGAACGCCGCCTGGCCTACGTCGGCGTCACCCGCGCCAAGCAGGATGCGCGCATCAGCTTCGCCGCCAACCGCATGGTCTATGGCCGCTGGACCTCGCAGCTGCCCAGCCGCTTCGTCGATGAACTGCCGATCGCCCACGTCGAGCCGCAGTCGGACACCGGCTATTACGGCGCCTCGACCGGCATGAAGGAGGCCAAGAGCCGCTGGGACGACGCCCCTTCCTTCGGCGGCAGCTATTCCAGCCCCGGCTGGAAACGCGCCCAGACCTATACCGCGAACCAGACGCCCAAGCCCGCCTACGCCCGCCGCGCCGTGATCGAGGGCGAAGGCCGCCTGATCGCCACGGCCGATCCCAAGGCGGCGTCCGGCTGGTCCCGCGGCGATCGCGTTTTCCACCAGAAGTTCGGCTATGGTCAGGTCCGCGCGGTGGAGGGCAACAAGCTGGTCGTGAGCTTCGATAAGGCGGGCGAGAAGAAGGTCATCGACACCTTCGTGGAGAAGGCGTGACAGGGGCCCTCGCCCATTCACGTCACGATCCCGATGCGCCCACCCTGTGGGAGCAGGCGGCAGCCGGGCTGATCCTGGCCCTGTTGTCCGGCGCCCTGCTGGGCCCGATCTTCTCGCCCCACCAGGAAGAGACGCCGGTGCTGCGGCTGATCTGGCCGCCGATCTATCTGGTGATCCTGGGGTTGGCCGCATTTCGCGCGCGGCGCATGGCGGCGGCCTGGCCCGCCTTCATTCCCCTGCTGCTGATGACGGTTCTGGCGTTGGCGTCCAGCCTGTGGTCCCAGGTGCCTGAGGTGACCGAGCGACGCGTGCTGGCCCTGGTCCTGACCGGGGTGTTCGCCGTCTATCTCGGCGCGGTCTTTCGCGGGATCGCCCTGCCCCGGATGCTGACCGCCGCCTTTCTGGTCCTGGGCGTCGGCAGTCTGATCTCCGTCTTCGCCTTTCCCGGCTTCGGCGTGCACGCCGACGTCAACGCCGGGATGTGGCGCGGCCTGTGGTATGAAAAGAACCAGTTGGGCATGGTCATGGCCGTGGGCCTGATCTCGGCCGCCGCCCTGCTGGCCGCTCAGGAGCAGAAGGCCGATCGGAACCTGGCGCTGATCGCGCTGGGCGTCTGCGCCCTGGCTTTGTTGGGATCGCAATCCAAGACCGCCCTCATCATGGCCATGCTGGGCGCCGGGCTGGTGGTCCTGTGTCTGGCGATCCGGCGGATGGGGCCGGTGTTCGGCGTCATCGCCGTCTGGTGTCTGGGCGTCGCCCTGTTCGGCGGCCTGTGGATCTGGAGCGAGTTCTCGGTCGAGATTCTGGCCCTGTTCGGCAAGGATCCCAGCCTTACGGGCCGGACCGAAATTTGGGACGCCATCGGCCGGATGACCGAGCGCAAACCCTGGCTTGGCTATGGCTACAGCGCCTTCTGGCTACCGCACGCCGAGCCGATGGAATGGATCCGCCATGAGACGGGCTGGCGCGTGCCGTCCGCTCACCAGGGCTGGCTGGACCTGCGCGCCGAACTGGGCTGGACGGGCGTCGGCCTGGTCGGCGCCGTCGTCGCCGTGACCTCGGCCGCCGTCCTGATCCGCCTGCCCGGCCTGGGGCGGCAGGAGGGCTACTGGAGCCTGGCCTATCTGGCCGCCTTCCTTCTGCTCAGCCTGTCGGAGAGCGTGCTGATGCGGCACCAGGACCTGCCCTGGACCCTGTTCGTGGCCCTGATGACCCGCAACCTGATCGTCAACAGGGATGAATGAGGCGACGCTTGCCCCCGCTCTCTGCGAAGCCTACCAGACCCTGCCCCGAATCGCCGCAAAATGCCCTGATGGACGATCTGTTTTCCAAGCTCGACGACGCCGAACCGACCAAGCCCGCCGCTCCCACTGCGGCGCCCGCTCCTGCGGCGAAGCCCCCGGCGGCCCCTCTAGCGGCCATGCAGGCGGCGCCTGCGCCGGTGCATGAGTCCAAGGTCGAGCTGACGTCCCACGCCAGCACGGCGACGGCGGCCGCCACCGGCTATTCCGCCTCCTCGATCGAGGTGCTGGAGGGCCTGGAGCCCGTCCGCAAACGCCCCGGCATGTATATCGGCGGCACCGACGAGCGCGCCCTGCACCACCTGTTCGCCGAAGTGCTCGACAACGCGATGGACGAAGCCGTCGCCAAGCACGCCAAACTGATCACCGTCGATCTGGACGCCGACGGCTATCTGTCGGTGCGCGATGACGGGCGCGGCATTCCGGTCGATCCGCACCCGCGCCATCCGGGCAAGTCGGCGCTGGAAGTCGTCATGACGGTGCTGCACTCGGGCGGCAAATTCTCGGGCAAGGCCTATGAGACCTCGGGCGGCCTGCACGGCGTCGGCGTCTCGGTCGTCAACGCCCTGTCGGAAAGCCTGGACGTCACCGTCTGGCGCGACGGCTTCGAATGGCGCCAGTCCTTCAGCCGGGGCCTGTCGCAAGGCCCGATCCAGCAGGTCGGCCCGTCGAAGAAGAAGGGCACCCTGATCCGGTTCAAGCCGGACGAACAGATTTTCGGCGTCGGCGCGACCTTCAAGCCCGCCCGCCTGTTCCGCATGACGCGGGCCAAGGCCTATCTGTTCCGTGGCGTCGAAATCCGCTGGACCTGCGCCCCGGAGCGCATCACCGACCAGACGCCTGCTCAGGCGACCCTGCACTTCCCCGGCGGTCTGGCCGACGCCCTGGCCGAGCGCGTGGGCGAGATCGAGACCGTCACCCCAGTCTTCGCCGGGCGCGTCGAGCGCAAGGGCGAGGCCGGCGCGCTGGAATGGGCCGTCACCTGGTCGCCCATCGGCTTCGGCGACGCCGACAGCTTCGTCGCCTCCTACTGCAACACCGTCTCGACGCCCGACGGCGGCACGCACGAGGCCGGTTTCCGCGCGGCCCTGGTCAAGGGGCTGAAGGCCTATGGCGAGCTGATCAACGAGAAGCGCGCCGCCCAGATCACGGCCGAGGACGTCATCGCCAATGCGGGCGCCCTGATCTCCATCTTCATCCGCAACCCGGAATTCCAAGGCCAGACCAAGGACCGCCTGTCCTCGCCCGAGGGCGCGCGTCTGGCCGAACAACTGCTGCGCGACCCCTTCGACCACTGGCTGACCGAAAGCCCGAAACAGGCCAATGCCCTGCTCGGCTTCGTCGTCGACCGCGCCGAGGATCGCCTGCGCCGCCGCAAGGACAAGGAAGTCCAGCGCGCCGCCGCCACGCGCAAGCTGCGCCTGCCTGGCAAGCTGTCGGACTGTTCGCGTCAGGCCGCCGAGGGCACTGAACTGTTCATCGTCGAGGGCGACTCGGCCGGCGGCTCGGCCAAGCAGGCGCGCGACCGCACGACCCAGGCCATCCTGCCCCTGCGCGGCAAGATCCTGAACGTCGCGTCGGCCACGGCGGACAAGCTGCGCGCCAACGTCGAACTGACCGACCTGATGCTGGCGCTGGGCGTTCAGGCGGGCAGCCGCTTCAGCGTCGACGACCTGCGCTATGAGCGCGTGGTCATCATGACCGACGCCGACGTCGACGGCGCCCACATCGCGGCCCTGCTGATCACCTTCTTCTACCGCTCCATGCCGGACCTGATCCGTCAGGGGCGGCTCTATATGGCCCTGCCCCCGCTCTACCGGATTTCGGCCGGGGCGCTGTCGGAATACGCCCGCGACGACGACCACCGCGACGAGCTTCTGGCCACCGTATTCAAGGGCAAGAAAACCGAGATCGGCCGGTTCAAGGGTCTGGGCGAGATGATGGCCTCTCAGTTGAAAGAGACCACCATGGATCCGAAAAAGCGGACCCTGGCCCGCGTCTCCCTGCCCGACAGCGAGGAGGAGATCGAGGATCTGGTCGAGCGCCTGATGGGCCGCAAGGCCGAGGCCCGCTATCACTTCATCCAGGAAAACGCCCGCTTCGCCGTCGCCGACCTGGACGTCTGACCCGGCCCTTCCCGCGACAACTGCGCACGCTTGACCTTCCCCTTGTGGGAAGGCTCACAAACCGCGTCTGATTTCACGGGAAAGACGACGCATGGCCATCATCGGAACCGACCGGCGCAGCCTTCTGCGCGGCGCGGCTGGGGGTCTGGGCCTGCTGGCGGCGCAGGGGCTGGTTCCGGCCTGGGCGCGCAGCGGCACGACGGGACTGCGCGCCGACCTGCCGACCCTGCATGGCCCCGACGTGGCCTTGAGCGTCGGCCGTTCGCCCTTCACCGTCGGCGGGCGCACGGGTCATGCCGTGACCGTCAACGGCACGCTTCCGGCCCCGCTGATCCGCCTGCGCGAGGGACAGAACGTCCGCCTGTCGGTGACCAATCATCTGGACGAGGACACCTCGATCCACTGGCATGGCCTGCTGCTGCCGTTCCAGATGGACGGCGTGCCGGGCATCAGCTTCCCCGGCATCAAGCCGCACGAAACCTTCGTCTATGAGTTCCCGGTCAGGCAGTCGGGCACCTACTGGTATCACAGCCATTCCGGCCTGCAGGAAGCCATTGGCCATTTCGGCCCCATGATCATCGATCCGGCGGGAGCCGACCCGGTCGCCTATGACCGCGAACACGTCCTGGTCCTGTCGGACTGGAGCTTCCTGCATCCGCACGACATCCTCGACAAGCTGAAGAAGAGCCCCGGCTACTTCAACCAGCAGAAGACCACCCTGGCCGGACTGCTGGACGGGTCGGACCGCATGAGTCTGTCCGAGCGCCGCATGTGGGGCCAGATGCGGATGGATCCGCGCGATATTCTGGACGTCAACGGCACGACCTACACCTATCTGGTCAACGGCCACGGCCCCGACGAGAACTGGACCGGCCTGTTCCAACCGGGCGAGCGAGTGCGCCTGCGCATCATCAACGCCTCGGCCATGTCGATCTTCAACGTCCGCATCCCCGGCTTGGCCATGACCGTGGTTCAGGCTGACGGCGAACACGTTCAGCCGGTCGAGGTCGATGAGTTCCAGATCTCGGTCGCCGAGACCTATGACGTCATTGTCCGCCCGCAGGAAGACCGCGCCTACACCATCGTCTCCGAAGCCATCGACCGCTCGGGCATGGGCCGCGCCACCCTGGCGCCGCGCCTGGGCATGACGGCCGAGGTCCCGCCGCTGCGCCAGGTTCCGAACCTGACCATGAAGGACATGGGC
The DNA here is from genome assembly GCF_047716865.1 of Brevundimonas sp. S1H14. Lineage (NCBI taxonomy): Bacteria > Pseudomonadati > Pseudomonadota > Alphaproteobacteria > Caulobacterales > Caulobacteraceae > Brevundimonas > Brevundimonas sp. S1H14. The sequence goes on from NZ_CP136679.1 coordinate 2,172,303, forward strand.
ATGGGCGGCATGAATCACGGCGGGATGGATCACGGCGAGATGGATCACGGCGACATGAACCATGGCGGAGCGGCCGGGATGGACCACTCAGGCCACGGCGCCGTCGCTGAGGCTGCTGCCGCCGCGCCGATGGATCACGGCGACATGAAGATGCGCGACCCGAACAACGCCCCGGCCGACATGGCGGTCGGCGTCGGCGTGGACATGATCTCGCCCAGCCCATCCAACCGTCTGGCCGACCGGCCGCAGGGGCTGGAAGACGTCGACCACCGCGTGCTCGTCTACGCCGACCTGCGCGCCCTGACGCCCAACAGGGACGCTCGCGCGCCCTCGCGCACGATGGAAATCCACCTGACCGGCAATATGGAGCGGTTCATGTGGGGCTTCGACGGCCGCAAATTCTCGGAGGTGGTCGAACCGATCCGCTTCGAGCTGAACGAGCGGGTGCGGGTGACGCTGGTCAACGACACCATGATGGCCCATCCCATCCACCTGCACGGCCACTTCTTCGAACTGGTCAACGGCCACGACGGCCACCAGCCGCTGAAGCACACGGTCAACGTCGCCCCCGGCGGCAAGGTCACTTTCGACCTGACGGCCGACGCGCCCGGCGACTGGGCCTTCCACTGCCACCTGCTGATGCACATGCATGCGGGCATGTTCAACGTCGTCACCGTGCGCCCGCTGGATGGAGCCGCCTCGTGAAGCCGCTAGCGCTCTCTCTGGCCCTCGCGCCCCTGATGCTGGCCGCTGGCGGCCCCGCCCTGGCGCAGAGCCACGCCGGTCATGCTGGGCACGCTGGTCATTCAAGCCAAGTCCCGGCGGCGTCCGCCCCGGCCGCCGCCCCAGCAGGCCACGGCATGGCTCCGGCTCAAAAACCGCAAGCCGATCCGCACGCCGGTCACGACATGGGCGGTCACGCTGGACACGGCGCCGCTCCGGCTGATCCCCATGCGGGTCATGACATGGCGCCTGCTCAAAATGCGCAGGCCGACCCGCACGCCGGTCACGACATGGGCGGTCACGCCGGGCATGACGCTGTCCAACCCCCCGATCCTCATGCCGGCCATGACATGGGCGCCATGCGCGGCGGACCGAACATCCCGACCAGCGTGGACGCTGTCGGCGGCCGCCTGGTCGAGACCCCGCCTCCGGCCGCCGCTCGCACTGCCCCGGCCCATGCCGCCGATCTGCTGTACGATCCCGCCGTCATGGCGGCGGCGCGCAAACAGCTTCTGGCCGAGAACGGCGACATCCGCTCGACGGCCGTCTTCATCGACGCCCTCGAGGCCGGGTTCGGAGACAGCGCCGACAGCTACCGTTGGAGCGCCCAGGGCTGGACCGGCGGCGACATCAACCGCTTCTGGTGGAAGACTGAGGGCGAAGGCGAGATCGACGGCAAGCTGCACGACGTCGAGGTCCAGGCCCTCTACAGCCGCGCCATCGCCCCCTTCTGGGACGTGCAGGCGGGCGTGCGCCAGGATTTCCGCCTGTATGGCGAGGATACGACCCACCTGACCGTCGGCGTCCACGGCGTGGCTCCCTACTGGTTCGAGATGGGGGCCGTCGCCTTCCTGTCGACCGAGGGCGACCTGACCGCCCGCGTCGAGGCCGAGTACGATCAGCGCATTACCCAGAAATGGATACTGCAACCCGCGCTCGAACTGGCGCTGTCGGCCAGCGACATCCCGGAACTGGAAATCGGCTCGGGCGTCACTTCAGTTACGGCGGGCCTGCGCCTGCGCTACGAGATCCGCAAGGAGTTCGCTCCCTACGTCGGCCTCGAATGGAGCCGTTCGCTGGGAGACACCGCCGACTACGCCAGGGCTCGCGGCCATGACCCCGAGGACACACGCCTCGTCGTCGGCGTCAAAGCCTGGTTCTGAGCCGTCTCAGCAGGCGGGTCAGCTCATCTGAAAGCTGAGCCGTAGGGCGCCGTTGATGCCCCTGACGCCCATGCGCATGCAGATCGAACGCAGGTGCGCCCGCACGGTATGGATCGACATGTCCAGCTTGCGGCCGATGTCCTTGGGCGTGGCGCCCGCGGTCAAGTGCAGCAGCACCGCCGTCTCGGCGCGGGTCAGGCCGAAGACCGCCCCCAGAGCCGTGATCTTGGCCAGATCCAGCGGTTTGACCGGCTGCGCCGTAGCGAACACCCGGCACGGCGCCTCGGGCGTCGTCATCAGATCCAGGATGCACCATTCGTCGTCGCCGGTGCGGAAAAGGATGCGTCCGCTCGTCCGATTTCCATGGGCCAGATCCCGCAACAGCGCGTCTAGCTCCGCCCGACTGCGATGCGCCGCACAGATGAACAGGCCGCGCGACCCCACCATGCCGCAATCGGCCAAGGCCCGCGCCTTGGCGTTGGTGCGCAGGACCCGGCCTTCCGTGTCGAGAATAAAACGGGCTGTATCGTCAGCCTCAAACCAGGCGTCGGCTTCCGGAAGATCACGAGGCGCTGAAGGAGAGTAGAACGTCCGCATATCGGCAAAAGTCGTCGCGGGTCGGCTTATCAACAACCCGTCCACAGGGCTCGCCGTGTCCGATCCAAGCGTTGTCGTGGTCTGCTCTCCCATCATCGCCCTAACCTCCCGCACGCCCGGCCCTACTGACCCATCAGCTCCGCGAAGCTGAACAGCGCATCCTCAGCAATCTCATTCTTGGACGCATAACAGCGAGTTTCAAGCTTCAAAATGAGAAACCGATATTTTAATAAGCTCTGCCTTAAAGATTCTACCTAGAGAACATCATCAACTTAGCTCAAGTCAAAATTTACGATGACTTTGATGCCACAACGAACACAGAACCTGATACCAAGAACACAACCTTTCTGGCACGAAATTTATTATGACCATTTAAAGTCCCAAAATGGGTCAGTCTACTTCGGGGAGATGTCTATGGTCAGAACATCCGCATAGCGGCCCTCCATAGCCCCGGCGACCGGACCCAGAACGAAGGTCATCGGAATGGAAATACCGGCCAGGGTCCGCGGCGGATCAATCTGTTTTGTCCACAGGGCCGACAGATCAACATCATCGCCATCCAGTTCGACCGTATAGGGCAAGGTCGGGGCGTTAGGCGCCTCTTCCACCCGATGCATGACGCCGCCATGCTGGGAGGCGATCGACACCGTCGCCAGGGTGTTGGCCCGGACCTGAAGGAATATCCGCCGCGTGACCCCGGCGATCGCCTCGCCGAAATCCACGACCTCGACGCTGGAGCCCGTGCCGAAAGCGCCCGCCGCCCCGGCCAGATTCAGTTGCGCTCTCGGCGTCGCCTGAAGGATCAGCCGCACCGGGATCGGCGCTCCGATCGGTTCGCCATCCGCCGTCTTCATCACCAGACGCAGGTTCACGCCGTATTCGCCGGCGTCCGCGACCGCTCCCTGCACCACAGCAGCGTCGAACTGCGCCTGCCCCTTGGCGCCTGCGGGAAGCTGATACTGAAACACGGCTGTCTGCACGTCGGCCATCTGCACGCCCGACGCCTCACGCGGTCGGAACTGCACGCCCACATTGCCCAGGACCACGCTGGTGACTTCAAGGCCGATGTCGTCGGTGAACGACATCCGCACATCGCAGGCGGCCTCGCCCCGGTTCTCCAGGCCGACGTCCAGCGCGCCGGATGACGGTCCGATGGCGAAGGGATTGTACTCGATCCGCACCGTCTGCGGTCCGTCCCGCACCGCCAGATCGCACGCCTGAGCCGATACGCTCGACGCCAGGGCTGCGGCCGCCAACAGGCCCGCTGTCCCGATCATCAGCCGCAGCCGCGCCTTATGACACAGGGCCGGGGGTTTTGATTTCTCCCACATCGCTTACTCCTTCCGCGTTGTCCGGGATGACGAATTCCCCCACTGTCCGCCCCTTGATCACCAGTCGATAGCGTCCGGGGGCCAGGCCGTCGGCGATGAACCGCCCATTGCGATTGGTGAAGAAGGGTTTGCCCTGCGCTTCGTCCTGAGCCTCGGCCGCCACGATCAGGCCGCCCATCAGGGCGACCGGCCCCTCGGGGGAGATCAGATAGCCGCGCGCCGTGTGCGAAGCGTCGCTGCCGACGACGAAACGATAGCCGTTGCCGAAACCAGGGAATGCCGAGATCACGCCGGAGCCCAGGTCATAGCCTTCCGGCAGGGGGTCGACCTCCAGCTCATAGCGCCGCACGCCATAGCCGCGATCGACGCCCGCCAGCGCCGGGCCGAACCAGCCGCTGTTGGCGACCGGATAGCCGCTGGAGTCCGTCAGGCTGACGCGCGCGCCTTTCAACGTCGGGTGGCCGGTGGCGATGACGAAACCTTCGCGCGCCGAGCGTCCGATGCCGAAGGCGCCGTCCGCATAGCCGATCATGGTCGAGACCCGCCACAACGACTCCTGCCGCGTCTGTCCGTCGGTCAGGTTGGAGACGAGCCGATTGGAGACGATCTCCGCATCGAAGCGGTTGTTGATGTAGCGCAGGTCGCCCGCGATGGTCTGCTGCGTCCCGTCCTCAGAGAAGCGCAGATCGCCGCTCAGATCGTTCAACCGACCTGTAGCGGCCCGCGAAATGCCCACCTCGCGCAGGTCGTTCTGGGTGTCGTACCGGGCCACGCCGCTCCACCGCCCCCCGAAACGAGTGGTCAGGTTGATGCCGAACCGCGTGTCGTCGCGGCCGTCCAGGGCGGTCGTGCGTTGCACCGTCATATTGACGCCGAAACGACGGAAGGTGCGGCCGAAGTTCAGGTTCAGATCGGTTCGATCCCGCTCGCCCCGCCCCTTCACATAGGCCGCACCGAACCCCAGCGTATAGGCGCGGAACCGCAACAACGCCTGACCGGCCGCACGCCACTGCTCACGGTTGAAGGCTGTGTTCTCAAAGACATTCTGAAAATAACGGCTGGTCGCCTGTACCGACGCCACAAGGCGAAGATCCACCTCTCGCCCGAACGTCGTCTCGCGCAGATAGTCGATCGAGGCGATATAGCCCTGCTCGTCGGTGTCGCCGTTATGACTGACGGCGGCGCTCGCCTGGACCAGTCCGAGGCGGCTGCCCCACACGGCCAGACCGCCGGCCTGGGCGCGCCCCTGAGCCAATTGAGCGTTGGCCCCGAGAGTCAGCACGTCGCTGATCCCCTTGCGGACAAAGCCCGACGCGGCCAGCGACGAGCCGTATTCCAGCGATCCGCCCTCCTCCAGCACGCCCGCCGACACGCCGAAGTCCACTACGCCGGGGTCCAGCAGTCCCGCGCCGCCGAACAGATCGAACACGGCGATCTCTCTTTGACCCGTATTGTCCTCGATCAGCAGCCGAACGGTGTTGGCGCCCTGGCCGAACGGAAAGTCGCCCAGCGAATAAGGCCCGGCGTCCAGCCGCAACCGCTCGATGATCACTCCATTGACCTCAACCACCACCAGGGCGGGGCGATCCAGCACGAACTGCCGCCGTCCGGCCGGACGCACGTTCTGAAAGGGCCGAATGGTCGAATAGGCGCGCGCCGCCGACAGGCCCAGAAACCGTCGCGATCCCTGAAAGCTCTCGACTGGCGGAGCGAACTCGCCCGCGGTCAACCGCACCGCCGACTGGAACAGGTCCTTGGTCAGTCGGATTTCACGGCGGCGCCAACGCTCATCGGATGATGCGCCGTCATAGTCGACGCCCGCCGTCAGCGTCACGCCGTCGAAGCCGCCGAAATTGGCGAACATGTCGATCCCGCCCGAGAGCGGCGCGAACCGGCTTTCGGTGTGGGAATACTGCTGCGCCATCGTGATATTGGCGCCGGCCGCGAAGTTGGAGGGCTGGTCAAAGGCCGCCGGATCGACCAGCTCATTGCGATTGAAGCTGACATCGCGACGCGCCCGCGCCCCGGCCGAGAGTTCGGCCACAAAGGTCAGCGCCAGAGGATCAAAACTCAGGGAAAAGCCTTCGTCTCGCAGGTCCGCCATGTTGACGCGTTTCTGCGACGCAATGATCGTCTTCAGCCGATCGCGCTGGGCGGGCGCCAGACTGGGGCCCAGAAGGTCCATCAGCGCCTGCGCGTCGACCACACCCTCGCCCTGTAGATCCACCTCCCCCGCCAGATCGCCCAGATAGCGGCCATCAAGGGTCAACGGCCCCTGGATGGGACTCAGCACCGGGTTGGGCCGGGCGGACGGCGTCTGATCCTGAGGTCCGCCGGCCACCGCGTCGAGCGCGGGGGGAACACTCGACGCGGCGCCGGCGGCGAGCAGGACGTCAGGGGCGCCTCGCTCGACCGGGACTACGGCGGCGGCGCCGTAGGTGACTTCGGAATAGTTGGGCGCCGTGCGGATGACCTCATCTCCCGCGAACGGCGTTTCAGCATTGCTCGCCGACGCGACGCTGCCGCCCAGACAGGCCGCAGCGCCGAGGCGCCGCCAGATCCGATTGGAGCCGGGCATCTCACAGCAGCACGATCGAGGCGGTCACATCGCCGCTGGCGCCTGCCGCCAACGCCGCAGGGATACGCATATTACGCGTGGCGCCGCCCGCCATCACGCTGACCTCGCCGACATCAACCTCGGCGGCAGGAATCTCATGCGCCTTGCCGTCCGCCGTCTTGAGCGTGAAACGCGCCTCGCGCAGGTGAGCGAACCCGTCGCCCGTATTGCGCGCTGTCAGCAGGATGTCGCCATTCGCCGCGCGAGAAGCGGAGGTCACCTCGACCGCCGCCCTGGCGCTGGCCGGCGCCACAAAAACATAGGTATTGATCGTGAAGGCCAGTTTGACGTCAGCGCCCGCTTCGTCCTCGCCGGTGACCGCCTGCATGTCGATCGGCAATTGCGCCGCCCGCACAAGGTACATCCGGCCCTGCGGCGCGCTGTCGCCCAGATAGCGCACCTGCACCACCTGCTCGCGATTGGGCGGAATGACGGACTGGACCGGAAAGACCCCGATGTCGTCGTCTTCTGGAACTAGGCTGCGGGCGCCGTTTTCATCGACCTGCATCCGATAGACTTCGATCTCCACGGTGGCCGGCGCCGTGGCCGTATTGCGCACGGTCAGTCGGTAGCTGGATCCGCTTCCTGAAGGCGTGATCTTGGCCACCATCGGCGAGACATCCATGGCGCGCGTACCGGACGCCGGCGTCATGGCCATCATCAGGCAGAGCACTGAAGCTGCGACGACTTGAAATCTCATGACTGCATCTCCCCTGCAGTAATGTGAAAAGAAAACGGGGAGCCTTGCGGGCTCCCCGTTCTGGCTCGATCAAGCCGGGTTCAGCGAGAAGGTGAAGACCTCCGTATAGGTGCCGGCCGGAGCCGACGCCGCGCCCGGACCGGACGGCGCAGCCGCGCAGCCCGACGAACCGGGGGTCGTGTCGCCCTGAGTGCCGCCGACGCCGGGGCCGCCCGGAACGTTGTAGCAAAGGTTCAGGAACAGATCGGCGAAGATGCCGTCGGCCAGAGCCTGGCTATAGCCGCCCGAGTCGGTGACCACCGCCGGGCTGCCCGGCCAGGTGTCCTGAGCCGGGAAGCCCAGGCTCGGCACTTGCTGGACGACCAGGTCCCAGTCGTAGTTGATCAACACGCCATCGGCCGACTTGAAGTCGCCGTTCTGGGCGCTGGACGTCAGCTTGGCGCCGGTCGGAGCGTTACACGACATCCGCAGGGTCGTGACTTTCTGGCGCGCGCCATTGGCCACGGCGACATTGCCGCCAGCCACGTTGGCCAGGCCGATGCCGCAGAAGTTGGTCACGCTGGTGCTGACCGTCACATTGGTCTGAGCACTGGAAACACCAGGCAGAGCCAGCAGGGCTGCTGCGGCGGTGGCGGCCGCAGTCATCATCAAAGTACGCATCTTCGCCTCCGGGAATGGGTTGTTTAACGAGACCCCAGACTGTCGATTCCGATGTCTGGACTTGCGGCTGATCGCCACAATCTCGCCATTTACAACCTGTCCCGAAGACCAACATCCCCAAGGTTGCTACTCATCTTGGACTAGTCAATTTTAACTAATCATTCACCACTATGACTACGCCGCGCTGCTGCGCGGAGGACCGAGCAGCAGCCACAGGGCGCCGAAGATCACCGCCAGCGCAGCGAGCCCCACCGCCTGCGGAGCGACCTCCCCCAGACCAGCGCCCATCGCGTTCATCGGCACGAAGGCCTGGACGGCGGCGGTCGACGGCGACAGATGGGCCAACCAGACCAGCAGCTTGGGCATCATGAAATGCGGCCAGGCCGCACCCGTCAGAAAGAACAGAGGCGCCGAGGTTCCGACCAGCACCTGAAGCACCCGCTCGTGACGATCGAACAAGCCGCCCAGCAGCAGCCCCAGCGCTGAGACCCCGGCCGCGAACACCGGCGACAGCAGGATGACCCCGCCCAGATCGCCGCCGCGCGGATAGTCCTGCACCCAGAAGACGAAACCGAAATAGAACAGGCAGGACGCCGTGCCGATCGCCGTCAGCGCCAGCCACAGGCCCAGTCTCGCACTGCGTCGCATGGGGGCCGCGCCGGTCTCGCGGCGCAGGGCGGCAATGACGCCGGCGCCCAGCAGCAAGGTCTGCTGCAGGATGATCAGACTGACCGCCGGCACCGCGTAATCGCCATACCCTTCCGTCGGATTGAACAGGGACTCCTGCTTCAGCGTCGGCGCCAGTTTTGCCGCGCGTGCGGCCTGAGGCAGGCCCTCCAGCCGCGTCTCGGCGACGTGGGCGGCGGCAGCCGCGACCGCCTTGCCAACAGAGGTGACCCGGACCAGATAGCCGCCGTTCAGCCAGACGGCGACGCCGCTGGGGGCTCCGCGCGCCAGATCGCTCTCAAACCGGTCAGGCAGGATGACGACGCCGTCCACCACCCCTCGCCGCATCAGGTCGGACGCCTCGGCGGTCGAAGGGATCACGGCGGCGACCTCGACCGCGTGGGAGGCGTTGAGGTCTTCGACCAGGGCGCGGGTCAGGGCGCTCTGCGTCGGCGTCACCACGGCGACCGGCAGGCCCGTCGCCGCCTGCCCGGCATAGGCGGCCGGATAGTAGAAGGCGTACAGGACCACAGCCAGGATCAGCAGGCTGCTGACCGGCCGGGCGCGCGGCAGATTGCGGAATGTGGCGATGAAAGTAGCGCCCACGCCCTGTTCCGGCAGGGGAAAGGCCAGCGCCTCGGCCTTGGGCGCGCGGCGGGCGCGCAGGCCGATCAGCACGGCGGCCAGGATCAGGGCGATCACGGTAACGACGCTCAGGATCGTCAGATCGCGCCAGGCCCCGCCGGGCGCTGCTCCGGTCACCATCTGGCCGGTCTGCAGCCGAAGATAGTGGGTGTAGGGCAGGATATCGCTCCAGATTCGGGCGAACCGCGGCCCGTGATCCAGCGGCAGGGTTCCGTTCGAGAAGGCGATGGCCGCGCCCGAATAGATGGCAGTGCCCGAGAATGCCATGTCGACCTCCCCCAGCAGGGCGACCAGCAGGGCCGACAGGGCGACGCTGACCGCCATCAGGGCGACCACGCCCAGCATCAGCAAGGGCAAGGACCCCGCCACGCCCCAGCCCCTGATCCCGCACAGCCAGCCGATCCAGGCCAGCCCCCACAGGGTGAAGATGACGAAATGCGGGATCAGCGTCCCGATCAGGGCCGCCGTCGTCCGTCCCCCGGTCTGGGCCTTGAACGCCTGGAACGAGCCGCCCTGCATCAGCCGTCCGACCGCCAGCACCGCCGAACAGGCCGCCAGCAGGTGCAGCACGCCGGGCGCCAGCAGGCCGCCGAGGAACAGCTCGAAGCTCAGCTGCGGATTGCCGATGATCGACACCTGGACGGCGGGCGGCTCCAGCGCCGTGGCGGGCAGGCCCATCTGGCGCGCGCGCTCCTCCAGTCGTGGCGCAGCAGCCGAGGCGATGGCCGACGACTGGCCCAGAGCCGACAGGGCGCCCACGGTCTGGAAGGCGCCGTTGAACGACACCGTCACCTGCTCCGGACGACGGAAGGCGCCTTCGCTGAAGCCCGAGGGAAAGTGAGCGATGCTGTAGACCTCGCCGCGCCGCATCAGGGCTACGGCCTCATCCACCGTCGCCGGGGCGTGGGCCACCCGCAGGCCGGGGCTGGCCTCCATGTTGCGGATCGCCGCACGGCTGAAGGCCGAGTTGTCCTGATCCACCACGGCGACCGGGGCCTGACGGATCACGCCGGGCGCCAGCATGGCCGCGATCACCGCCAGCAGGATCAGCGGCAGGCCGAAGGCGACGAAGGCGTCCCACGGCCGGGTCGCCAGCCGCCGCGCCTCGTCCTGAACGGCCGCAAGAAAGACGGCCGCCCCGCCCTTCATCGCGCCGACCAGTCGAACAGGACGCTCATGCCCGGCCGCAGGCCCTCGATCGGCCGGACAGGCTTGGCCTTCACCTGGAAGCTGCGGACATCATAACCGCTGGACTGCCGGGTCGAGCGCCATGTGGCGAACTCGCCCTGCGGGCTGATGGCGGTGACGCGGAAAGCCGCGCCCTTTACGCCCAGCGCGGGTACGTCCCCGCGCACGGTCGCGCCGATCTTCAGCTCGCGGAACTGGTCCTCGCGCACGCTGAAAGCGACCCACGGATCAGACGTGTCGACGATGGTTAACACCGGCACCCCCGTCAGCACCAGCTCGCCGACATTGGCGAAGCGTTCCGACACCTCGCCGCCATGCGGAGCGGTCAGACGGGTCTCGCCCTGCAGGCTTTCGACCTCGGCGACGGCGGCGCGGGCGCCGCTGACGTTGGCGTCGGCGACCGACTTCTCCTGCGGACGGGTTCCGGCCTGCGCCTTCAGATACTGCTGGCGCGCGGCCTCGGACTGAGACGCCGTTGCGGCGCGGGCGGCCACCGCCTCGTCGCGGCGCTGGGCGGAAATGACGCCCTCGGCGAACAGGTTTTCGGCCCGGCGCGCGGTCTGATCGGCCAGACGGGCCGTCGCCTGTGACGCGCGCCAGATGGACTCGACCGTCTGCACGTCCTCGGCGCGGGCGCCCTCGCGGCTCATGGACTGGATGGCCTGCGTCGACTGCAGCAGGGCCCGCGCCTGAGCATCCTTGGCCTCGACCTCGGGGCTGCTCATCAGCGCCAGCTCCTGGCCAGCCGTCACCTGATCGCCTTCCGCCGCCATAAAGCGTTCGACGCGGCTGGGCACCTTGGTGGCGACGGTGAAGGTCTCGGCCTCGACCATGCCCTGCACCTGATCCGGCGCCGGACGGGCGGCCAGGAACAGACCCACGACGATGAAGATCAGCAACAGCGCCACCCCCGCCGCGACTATCAACGGCAGAAGCGGACGGCGCTGCTTCGGCGGCGGCGCCTCGGCGGGTTTGGGCGGCGTATAGGCCGATGAAGGCGTCTCGCTCATGGGGCGCTGATCCGGTCGTCGCGTTGCAGATAATCGTTCAGGGTCTGGCCGTTGCCCGACGTCGCCAACAGCGCCGCCAGGCTCAGATCGTATTCATAGGCCGCAGCCGCCCGTTGCAGGCGCGCGGTTCCCAACAGGTTGCGGGCGTCGATCACCGACGCGGCCGTCGCCTCGCCCTCGCGGAAGCCGACCTCCTGCACGCGCAGGTTCTCGCGCGCGGCCTCCAGACTGCTGTCCATGCTCAGGAATTGCCGCCGGGCCAGATCGACCTGATTATAGGCGCGCGTGACCATCAGCCGGGCGTCGTCGCGGGCCTTGCGCTCCATCTGAGACGCCGCCGAGGCCTGGGCGCGCGCGGCGCCGAGCAGCCGTCGCCGGTCCACCGAAGACATCAGGGTGTAGCGGGCGCCCAGGCCAAAAGCCCAGTCAGGCTCGGTCGGCAGGGAATCATCGGGGTTCATGTTGTAGGTCCCGAAGGCGAACACCGACGGCTTCAGTCGCGAGGCCGCCAGATCAGCCCCCGCCTCGGCCAGATCGCGCCCCGCCTGCGCCTGAATGACCCGCGCGTTCGACTGCCCCGCGCTGTCCAGAAACAGGTCGGCCGGCCCTACCGGACCGCGATTGACGAACAGCGGCGTGGTCGGCGTCGCCCCGTCCTCAAGGTCCGTCACGCGCGCCAGCGAGGCGACGGCGTTTTCATGCTCCAGCTCGGCGCGGTTGACCTGGCGCTGAGCGGCGTCGCGCGCCACCTCGACCTGAAGCGTCTGGGCGCGGCTGAGGAAACCCTCGCTCTCCATACGGCGCGCGTTGTTCAGATGCAGATCAAAGCCGTCGCGCGTATCGATGGCGATCTTCAGCGCCTCGGCCGCCAGCACCTGGCCGAAATAGGCCTGGGCCAGACCCATGCCTTCCAGATCGACGGCTTCCCGACGCTTGGCTTCGGCCAGATCAAGATTGGCCTCCGCCGCCCGACGCAGGGCCGGAATGGCGCCGCCGGTATAGATGGGCTGAAGCGCCGTCACCGTCGGGCGAAACGTCGTATCGTCCACCTGCAGCCGTATGTCGTGCGGCAGGGCGGCGAAAATCTCCGGCAGAGCCGCCTGCAGCCTCCGCTCCACGACGCCCAGAACATCGCCCGGCACGCCGGGCAGACCTGAAATCAGACCCGGAATGGCCGCGCTGATGTCGGACTGCGCCCGGTCCAGCGGCTCGCCCAGCGACAGGTCGAACGTCTTGCGATAGCGGATCAGCTGAGCGTCCAGCGACACCGTCGGTCGGTTCAGGCCGTCTGCCGCGCGCGCCTGAGCCTCCGCCGCCTCCACCGCATAACCCGCGGCCCGGTTCAGGCTGGACGTCGAACGCAGCCGCGCCTCAGCCTCTGCATAGCTCAACGGGGTGCGGGACGCTTCGGCGTTTCGGGGCGCAGATGCGGTCAGTTGCGCCTGCGGCTCCGCCTCCTGGCTGCTCGCCATCGGCCCCGCAGCCAGCGCGACGCACAGCCCGACCCCACTGATCATCATCGCTTCACCCCGTATCACGTCCGACCCCAACGATCCTGACGCGCCGCCGTTGCGTCAAGCAAGCAGGGGAGCGGGCTGCTGCGAGACGAAACAGCCTAGCTGCTGTTGCTCTCGACCCTAGACAGTACTAACTTCAATGTCAGTACTATATTCAACCGCCTCTCAACCGAAATGGAGCATTCATGGACGCCGATGTCATCGTCGTAGGCGCCGGTCTCGCTGGTCTGGCGGCCTGTCATGAGCTGGTGACGGCGGGCCAGCGCGTCGCCCTGATCGATCAGGAGAATGCAGGCAATCTAGGCGGTCAGGCCTACTGGTCGTTCGGCGGATTATTCCTGGTCGACTCGCCTGAACAGCGGCGTCTGGGCGTGCGAGACAGCCTCGACCTGGCCTGGCGTGACTGGCAGGGCAGCGCCGGATGGGACCGACTTGAAGGGCCGGGCGCCGAAGATGAATGGGCTGCGCGATGGGGCCGGGCCTATGTCGAGTTCGCCGCCGGCGAGAAGCGCAGCTGGCTGCGGCAGCTCGGCGTGAAGCTGACTCCGATGGTCGGGTGGGCCGAGCGCGGCGGCGGGACCGCCTTCGGCCACGGCAATTCCGTGCCCCGCTTTCATGTCGCCTGGGGAACCGGCACCGGGGTGTCCGAGCCGTTCGCCGACAGGGCCAGGGATGCGGCGAAACAAAATAGACTGACGTTTCATCACCGACGTCGCGTCGATCATCTGCTGGTAGAGGGCGGCCGCGTCGTCGGCGTCAGCGGCGCGGTCCTGGCCCCGGATGATGCGCCGCGCGGGGCGCCGACGAACCGCACCGTCATCGGCGACTTCACCCTGAAGGCGCCCGCAGTGATCCTGGCGACCGGCGGCATAGGCGGCAATCACGAACTGGTCCGGCGATACTGGCCTGAACGGCTGGGCGCGCCGCCGCGCGAAATGATCACCGGCGTCCCCGCCTATGTCGACGGCCGGATGCTGGACATCGCCGCTGAGGCCGGGGCCCGCCTCGTGAACCGAGACCGCATGTGGCACTATGTCGAAGGGGTGCGGAACTGGGCGCCGATCTGGCCCCGGCACGCCATCCGCATCCTGCCCGGCCCCTCGCCTCTGTGGTTCGACGCCCTGGGTCGGCGCCTGCCCCATCCCGCCCTGCCCGGCTATGACACCATGGCGACGCTGAAACACCTGCGCACTACGCCCGATCTGGCGGCGTACGACCATTCCTGGTTCATCGTCACCGAGACGATGCTGGCCAAGGAATTCGCTCTGTCGGGATCGGAACAGAACGCCGACATCACCAACCGCAATCTTCTCGGCGTCCTGCGTTCGCGTCTGGGCAAGGGCGCGCCGAAGGAGGTGGCCGCCTTCCGCGACAAGGGCGCCGACTTCGTCGTCGCTGATGATCTGGAGACGCTGGTGGCGAAGATGAACGGACTCACCGAGCAACCGCTGCTCGACCCGGCCCTGATCCGCCGCCAGATCGAGGATCGCGACGCCCAGATGGACAATCCCTACGCCAAGGACGTTCAGGTTCAGGGCATTCACAACAGCCGACGCTACAAAGGCGACCGCTGGGCGCGCACCTCGGCGCCGCACAAGGTGCTGGATCCGCAGGCGGGGCCGCTGATCGGCGTCAAGCTGCACGTGCTGACGCGAAAGTCGCTGGGCGGACTTCAGACGGACCTGTCCAGCCGCGTCTTGACGCCCGACGGCGCTGTGCTGGAAGGTCTCTATGCTGCAGGCGAAGCCGCTGGTTTCGGCGGCGGCGGCCTGCATGGTTACAACGCTCTGGAAGGCACCTTCCTGGGCGGATGCATCTTCTCCGGGCGAGCGGCGGGACGGGCGCTCTCCGGGCGGAACTGACGACAACAGGGGGAATGACCTATGGGCTCGCCGTTGACCCTGATCGGGCTGCCGATCGCGCTGGGCATCATCATGTTCGGCCTGGGCCTGAGCTTGACGCCATCCGATTTCGTCCGGGTGGGCCGACAGCCGAAGGCGGCGGCTGTAGCGCTGGCCTGTCAGTTGCTTCTGCTGCCGGCGATCTGCTTCGCCCTGGTGCTTGCGTTCCGGCTGCCGCCGATCCTGGCGGTCGGCATGATGCTGCTGGCGGCCTCGCCCGGCGGGACAACGGCCAACCTCTATAGCCACCTGTTCCGCGGCGATGTGGCCCTGAACATCAGTCTGACGGCGATCAACTCCGTCATCGCCGTCGTGACCCTGCCGGTCATCGTCAACCTGGCCGTGGCCTATTTCCAGCCCGGCGACATGAAGGTCGGCCTGCAACTGACCAAGACCCTCGAGGTCTTCATGATCGTGCTGGTTCCCGTGGCTCTGGGGATGCTGGTGCGCGGCCTGAAACCCGGCTTCGCCCAGGCGATGGACAGGCCGGTGCGTATCGCCTCCATCCTGATCCTGACGCTGGTGATCCTGGGCGCAGCAGCGTCCAGCCTGGATGTGCTGCTCGCCAACTTCCAGGCCCTGGCGGGGATCGTCATCCTGTTCTGCCTGTTCAGCCTGGGCATAGGTTTCGCCGTGCCCCGCCTGCTGAAGATCGAACGCCCGCAGGCCATCGCCAGCGCCTTCGAGGTCGGGCTGCACAACGCCACCCTCGCCATCGTCATCGCCCAATCGGTGCTGCGCAGCCCGGAGATGACCCTGCCCGGCGCCGTCTATGGCGTGCTGATGTTCCCGCTGGCGGCGGCGTTCGGCCTGCTGATCACCCGCAAGCGCGCAGCAGCCGTCGCACGCTGAACGAGATCAGCCGCGCAGTTCGCGACGCAGCACCTTGCCCACCGCCGTCTTGGGCAGGGGTTCGCTGCGGAACTCGACGATGCGCGGCACCTTGTAGCCGGTCAGTTGCGCGCGGCTGTGAGCGATCAGCATCTCGGTCGTCAGCTCAGGCGATCGCGGCACCACGACGATCTTGATCCGCTCTCCCTGCGCCGCATCCGGCACGCCGACGGCGGCGACCTCCTCGACCAGAGGATGGCTGGCGACCACATCCTCGATCTCGCCCGGATAGACGTTGAAGCCGGACACCAGGATCATGTCCTTGATCCGATCCACCAGACGCACGCGCCCATCCGCCTGCATCACCCCGACGTCGCCGGTCGCCAGCCAGCCGTCGTCCGACAGCACCCTGGCCGTCTCGTCAGGCCGTTTCCAATAGCCCAGCATCACCTGGGGACCGCGCACATGCAGTTCGCCCTCTTCGCCGATCCCGGCCCAGCTCCCGTCCTCGCGGCGCATGCGAACCTCCGTCGAGGGCACCGGCAGGCCCACCGTTCCGTCGAAGCCCATCCCTTCCGGATGCTCCAGATCGACGCGCCCGATACAGACCACCGGCGACGTCTCCGTCAGGCCATAGCCGTCGATCAGCGGCGCGCCCGTCACCGCCTGCCATTCCTCCGCGACGACCCTCTGCGTCGCCATGCCTCCGGCGATGGTCAGCTTCAGATCCGAGAAATCGCGCTCTCGAAACGCCCGGCTCTTCATCAGGCTGACGAATAGGGTGTTCAGCCCGGTCATGCCGACGAAACGCTCCTTGCGCAGGATCCATTCCACCCGCTTGGCGTCGCGCGGATTGGCGATCAGGATGTTGCGCCCGCCCGCCCCGGTGAACATCATCAGGTTCGCGGTCAGCGAGAAGATATGGTAAAGCGGCAGCATGGTGACATTGCCCAGAGGCCGTGTCTGATCAATCTGATCCAGCAGCCAGACCCGCCCCTGAATCGTGTTGGCCAGGATGTTGCGATGGGTCAGCATCGCCCCCTTCGCCACGCCTGACGTGCCCCCCGTATATTGCAGGAAGGCGATGTCTTCAGGACTGATCTGCACCGGCTGCAACGTCAGTCGCCGGGCCTGTCCCATCACGCGCGTCCACCGATGCGAGCCCGGCAGATGATAGGCCGGAACCATCTTCTGCACGTGACGCATCAGGGCGCTGACGGCGACGCCCTTCAGTCCGCCCATCATGTCGCCCATGGCGGTAACGACGACGTGCCGAAGATCGGTTCCTTCGCGCGCCTGCTCCACTGTGGCGGCGAACATGTCCATGACCACCAGGACGACCGCCCCGCTGTCCTTCAGCTGATGGTTCAATTCACGCGGGGTGTAGAGCGGATTGACGTTGACCACCACCGCGCCCGCGAACAGCACCCCGAACAGGGCCGCCGGATATTGCAGGCAGTTGGGCATCATCAGGGCCACCCGTTCGCCCGGCTGAACCCCGACCGACTGAAGCCATGCGCCAAACGCCTTGGCCGCCTTCAGCATGTCGCCATAGGTCACGGCGGACCCCAGACTGACGAAGCCGGGACGGTCGGCGAACTTCAACGCATCCGCCTCGAACAGCTGGGGGACCGAGGCCCAGCGCGCCAACTCATCCTCGATGCAGACGGGCACGCCCTTGCGATAGGACTTCGTCCAGAAACGCTCGGCCCACAGCTGGTCCATCTCCGCAGCGTGATCCGTCACAGCGCTCATTTCTCGACCACTGCGACAACGCCCTGCCCGCCCGCCGCGCAGATGGAGATAAGCCCGCGCCCGCCGCCATTGCGGTCGATCATGGCGGCCAGATTGGCCAGGATGCGCCCGCCGGTCGCCGCGAACGGGTGCCCCGCCGCCAGCGAGCCGCCGTTGACGTTCAGCCTGGCACGGTCGATCGAACCCGGCGCGGCATCCAGCCCCAGCCTTGTGCGAGCGTAGTCCTCATCCTCCCAGGCCCTGAGCGTGCACAGCACCTGAGCGGCGAAGGCCTCGTGAATCTCATAAAAATCAAAATCCTGGAGCGTCAGGCCCAGCCGCGCCAACATGCGCGGAACCGCATAGGCGGGCGCCATCAACAGCCCTTCGTCCCCCCCGACGAAATCAACCGCCGCCGCCTCGCCGGTCCGCAGATAGGCCTGAATCGGCACCCCCCGCGCCTTGGCCCAGTCCTCGCTCGCCAGCAGCACGGTCGAGGCGCCATCCGTCAGGGGCGTGGAATTGGCCGCCGTCAGGGTGCCGTTCTCGCGGTCGAACACCGGCTTCATCGTCGCCAGCTTCGCCGGATCAATATCCGGCCGCAGGTTGTTGTCCCGCCTCAGCCCCCGATAGGGAATGACCACGTCGTCGAACAGACCCGCTTCCCAGGCGGCGGCGGCGTTGCGGTGACTGGCGACGGCCAGGGCGTCCTGATCCTCACGCGCGATGTTCCAGCGCTTGGCCATCAGTTCGCAGTGTTCGCCCATCGACAGGCCGGTGCGGGGTTCAGCGTTGCGCGGCGGCTCCGGTTTGAACGGGGCGGTCAGGCCTGCGCCCAACAGCGCCTTGATCCGACCGCCGGTCGTCTTCTCCCGGTTCGCCGCCAGCAGGGCCTTTCGGAACCGTTCGTTCAGAGCAATGGGCGCGTCCGACGTCGTGTCCACCCCGCCCGCGATCCCGACCTCGATCTGGCCCAGCGCGATCTTGTTGGCGACCAGGATGGCGGCCTCCAGCCCGGTGCCGCAGGCCTGAGACACGTCATAGGCCGGGGTGTCTGCGCCGATGGTCGTGCCCAGCACGCTTTCGCGGGTCAGGGCGATGTCGCGAGACAGCTTAAGCACCGCGCCCGCCGCCACCTCGCCCAGGCGCTGACCGTGCAGGTCGAAACGGTCGGTCAATCCCTGCAAGGCGGCGGTCAGCATGTCCTGGTTGGACGCCTCGGCATAGGCGGTGTTGGACCGCGCAAAGGGAATGCGGACGCCGCCGATAATGGCGACTCGACTCGGCGCAGGTGCGGTCAGCATGGGGCTTCATCCCTGGATGAAAGGGTCAAACGACCCCGCGTATGGATGCGCGATCCAACAGCGTCGCGCACTTCAAAATGGCGTTCACGGCCGCATGATCCAGCGTAAAACGCCGCCTTTCCGGGCAGGAACAGCGGCGCGCGAAAGGCGACCTCGACCTCGGCGACCTTCAAGGGTTGCGGCGGCGACAGGGCGGCGATGGCTCGCGCCTTGCTCCACATCCCGTGGGCGATCGCGCGGCGAAAACCGAACAGCCGCGCCCCCAACGCCGAAGTGTGGATGGGATTGGCGTCGCCGGAAACACGTGCGTAGCGACGGCCCAGGTCTTCAGAAAGCCTCCATGTCTCGCTTTGCGCGCCCGCTTCGTCGCTCGCCAGAACCGGCGCCGGTTCGCCCGATCCGGGCCGACCGACGCGCATGTAGAGGCTGGAGCCTTCCCACACGGTCTCCCCGTCGCGAACCGCCGTCGTCTCCAGCGTGAAGGCCTGTCCCTTGTCGTGGGCTACGAATCGTCCCGCCCGGACCCTCAACCTCAGCCGGTCGCCAAGGCCCAACCGCGCGTGCTGACGGATATGGTTGTGCAGGTGCACCAGACCGACCGCCGGATAGGGAAAGTCCGCCCCCAACAGAATCCGCATCTGCAGAGGAAAGGCCAGAACGTGGGGCCAGGTGATCGGCACGCCCTGCTCGGGCGCAAAGCCGCACACGCCGGCATAGGCGTCGACCGCCGTCGCCTCCAACACCACCTCACGTTCAAGCACGCGGCGCGGCAGCACCGGGTCAGACGGCGCTTTGCGTATCAGACCATGCAGGGCGCCGCCGACCACCGCCAGCCCTGACAGAGGAGCGTCGAACCGCTGGACCGCGCCGTCCACGATCATGCGCCCAGCAGGCTCTGGCCGCAGACGCGCACCACCTGCCCGTTGACGCCGCCCGATTCAGGATGCGCCAGCCAGGCGATCGTCTCGGCCACATCGACCGGGCTGCCCCCCTGCCCCATGCTGTTCATCCGGCGCCCTGCTTCGCGAATGGCGAAGGGGATGGCCGCGGTCATCCGGGTCTCGATGAAACCGGGCGCCACGGCGTTGACGGTCAGGCCGCTTGAAGCCGACTGCGATGCTAGGCGACGGACGGCCCCGATCCACGCCGCCTTGGACAGGGCGTAATTGGTCTGCCCCATGTTGCCGGCGACGCCGCTTAATGAGGATACGGCGACGATGCGGCCATTACGGCGCACTCCCCCGCCCTCGATCAGCGTCTGGGTGATCGCCAGCGGCGCCGACAGGTTGACCGCCATGACGCTGTCCCACTCGGCGGGTTCCATGCGGGCTATGGTGCGGTCACGGGTGATCCCGGCATTATGGATCACCACGTCGTAGCCGCCCCGCTTACGCGCATCGGCGAGCAGGGTCGCGGCCGCGTCAGACGCCGTGATGTCCAGCGCCAGGCTGTCGACGCCCAGTTCTTCCGACAGGGCGAAGAGGCCGTCCGCCGCCCCGGCCACATCCAGCGCCGTAACCTGGGCCCCCTCACTCGCGAACAGGCGGGTGATGGCTTCCCCGATCCCGCGCGAGGTGCCGGTGACCAGCACCTTTCGTCCTGAGTGGCCGGCTCCGGCTTCGCCTGTCTCGACCGGCGCGGCCACCCGGATCGACTGCCCCGAAACATAGGCCGAG
Organism: Brevundimonas sp. S1H14; assembly: GCF_047716865.1. NCBI lineage: Bacteria > Pseudomonadati > Pseudomonadota > Alphaproteobacteria > Caulobacterales > Caulobacteraceae > Brevundimonas > Brevundimonas sp. S1H14. The sequence continues at coordinate 2,192,566 of NZ_CP136679.1, forward strand.
CGCGGCGACAACAGAAACGCCAGCGTGCTTTCGGCGGCCGCCTCCGCGCCCGGCGTCACATAGAGCATATGGACGCCGATGTTGCGCCGAACCTCCTTGGCCAGTGAGCGGACGAAGCCCTCAAGCCCGCGCTGCACCGCCTCGCCTTCAGCATCTGCCATCAACTCGGGCGGGGCGCCGATCACAACGATGCGGCCATGTTCGGCTACCGAACGAACAGCCTGATGGAAGAAACCATACAGGCCCTTCGCCGCCTGGACGCGCGCGCAGTCCGAAGCGTCGAACACCAATGCGCCATAGCGCGCATCCGGCGACCATTCGGCATGAAGCCCATGCCCCGACGCCTGCATCAACCCCGCCAGAACGGCCGCCATGGGGCCGTCGCCGCTGGCCCCCAACAGACACGGGCCGACGATCCCCGCCCCCGCCTCTGCGCGACGTTGCAGCGGCGCCGGGCGCGGCAGGCCCAGGGCTCCCGTCACCCAACCGCCCACGCCCGAGTTGACGAAATTCAGATAGCGATCGCTCATCAGGCCGCCTTCTTTTTCGTCTTGGCGGGCGCCGTGTCCGTCGGCCGTCTCGCCAGACCAGCCGCGATATCGAAGTCCGGCGCGAAGTCGTCCACCTGGATCGCCTGATCGGCATGGGCGGCGAAACGACCGATCAACTCGCGCTCCTGCGTGGTGATCAGGCCCTTGCCTTGCGCTTCCACAGCCCAGTCATCCAGCAGGGTCAGATTCTGCGGCGCCCTTGCAATCACGCCTCCGCGCACGGCGTCCTTCAGCCGCCGCTCAATGGCTTCGACCTGCGGATAGAGATCAAAGGCGGCGAGCGTCACGGCGATGGGATCGACCTCCACCCGCGCCGTCCACGACCCGGCGATCAGACGGTCGCGCGCCGGGCCGTGGGTCTGAATCAGGGCGGCGACAGCGGCGGCGCAACGGTCGTCCGGTTCGGGCGCCTTCAGCCCGAACGGCGCCCCGATCAGCTTCAGGAACAGGGCTGCGCCCCGGCTTGGGTGATTGGCCAGCAGGCTGCGCCAGGCAGCGCCGGCTCGCGCCAGAGCGTCCTGCGCCGCCCAATGGACGAAAGGCAGGTCCTCCGCTGGACGGCCTTCATCCTCAAACCGCTTCAGCACGCTGCTGAGAATGAAGAGCTGAGACAGGATGTCGCCCAGACGCCCCGTCAGCGCGCCCTTTCTCTTCAAGGCGCCGCCCACGGTCGCCATCGACAGGTCCGAAGCCAGCGCCAGCAGGGTCGAGAGCCGCGTCGCGGCGCGATAATAGCGCTTCAACTGCGGCGCCGCGTCGCGAGGCGCCCCGATCAGGACGCCGCCCGTCAGGCCAAAGGTCAGCGCTCGCGCCATATTGCGGAACAGAAAACCGACATAGCCGAACAGGGCGGCGTCGAACGGCTTCAGCTCGCCCGCCTCCGCCGTCCGCATCAAGGTCAGGACATAGGGGTGGCAGCGGATCGCCCCCTGACCATAGATGATCAGGGTGCGGGTCATGATGTTGGCGCCCTCTACCGTGATGGCGATCGGCACCTGCTGATAGGCGCGCGCCAGATAGTTGCCAGGCCCCATACAGACGCCCTTGCCGCCAATCACGTCCATGGCGTCGTTGATGACGATGCGCGCGCGTTCGGTGACGTGATATTTGGCGATGGCCGAGACCACCGACGGCTTCTCGCCCTGGTCCAGCGCCGCCGCCGCCAGACGCCGGACGGCGTCGGTCGCATACAGATGGCCCGCCATCCGAGCCAAAGCCTCCTGCACGCCCTCAAAGGCGCCGATCGGCTGGTTGAACTGACGTCGGATGGCGACGTAGGCGCCGACCATCCCTACGGCCAGCTTGGACATGCCGACATTGGACGACGGCAGGGAGATAGCCCGGCCCGCCGCCAGACATTCCATCAACATGCGCCAGCCCGCCCCGACCTGAGCGCGCCCGCCGATCACCATCTCCATCGGCACAAAGACGTCGTCGCCCGTCGTCGGCCCGTTCTGGAAGACGGCGTTAAGCGGCCAATGCCGCCGCCCGATGTTCACGCCGGGATGATCACGCGGGATCAGAACACAGGTGATGCCCGGCTCGGCCTCGTCGCCCAATAGACCGTCAGGATCAACCGCGCGGAACGCCAGACCCAGCACGGTCGCGACCGGCGCCAGCGTAATGTAGCGCTTGCGCCAGCTGATGCGGAAACCCAGCGTCTCTTCGCCGTTCCACATCTGCTTGCAGACCACGCCCGTGTCCGTGATCGCGGCGGCGTCAGATCCCGCATAGGGGTTGGTCAGGGCGAAACAGGGAATCTCCTCCCCCCGCGCCAGACGCGGCAGATAATGGTCTTTCTGTTCTTCCGTGCCGTAGTGCAGCAGCAGCTCGGCCGGTCCCAGGGAGTTTGGCACCATCACCGACACCGCCGCCGCTGAACAGCGGGTCGACAGCTTCTGGATCACCTGACTGTGGGCATAGGCCGAGAACCCAAGCCCGCCGTATGCCTTGGGCACGATCATGCCCAGAAAGCCCTTGTCCTTGGCGTAGGCCCAGGCTTCAGGCGATAGATCCTGCCAGACCGAAGTGGTCTCCCAATCATTGGCGAGGTCGCACAGGTGCTCGGTTTCAACGTCCAGGAACCGCTGCTCCTCGGCTGTCAGGCTGGGTGAAGGCGTCGACAACAGCCGCCGCCAGTCGGGCCTGCCCGCAAAAAGCTCAGCGTCCCACCAGACATTGCCCGCCTCGACCGCCGCCTGTTCGGTGGCGCTCATGCGCGGCATGATCTGTCGAAAAGCCCCCATCGCCGGACGGGACAGCAAGGCCCTTCGCAGGGGCCTGAGCATCAGCAGCGCCAGGATCGGAACTGCTATCGCAGCCATGACGCCCGCCGTCGATGACGAGACGATCCCCAGCTTCCATCCCGCCAGAATCCACAGTCCGGCCAGCAAGGCCCACAACGCCATGCGGGCTTGATGAAAGGTCAGGATGAAACCAGCGCCCAAAGCGGCGCAGATCCATATCAACATGGTCGATCCCCCGCCGTCGCTGGCGCCGCCAGCCCTCCGGCCTATTCAAGCTTCAATCGAAAATCGTCGCCCGCCTCAGCGCAGGCGAGTCCAGGTCTGGGTGCGGCACAAAAGCGGAGCGGTGCAGGCCTGAACCGTCAGCCGGTCAGGCTCAGCCAGGGTCAGCCTGCCTGTAGCCGCGCTCTGGCCGCTTTCCGGGTCATACAGAGGGCCGCCGCTCCACGTCTGCGGCCCGCCTGAAAAGTCCTGCAGCACCACCAGTCCCTTGATCGGTCGGTCACGCAGCGCGGATCTACGGTTCCGCACATCACGCTGATCCGGATTGGCGCGCAGGGCGGCGGCGTCGACCAACCGCCCACACAACCTCGCCCCGCACCGCTCGATCGCCACCACGCCATTCTGCGCCGTCGTACGCCAGCGCCCCACAATGGCGTCGTCGTGCTGCGCCGTTGACGGCCCGGCGGCCAAGCCTAGGCCCGTCGTCAGGGCCAGGCCCGTCGCCCACACCCACGATCGCCGCCTCATCCCTTCCCGCCCAGATAGGCGTTGCGGACCGCCGGAGGCACCCGATCATAAATGGTCGGAGGCGAGATTTTCAACCGCCGCCGCGCTTCATCCAACGGCTCGGCCAGAAGCCGCTCGTAATCCTCGCCCGGCAGCCAGGCCGCGCGCTGTCCATTGCGCCAGGCCTGAAACACCGCCCGCCCGCAAGGAAAGCCGGTTCGGGCGCGCATGAACTGCACCGCCACGCCGCCGGCGATCAGGCCAAATCCGGCGCTGCGGGTCTGCGGCAGGGAAAAGGCCACAACGCACGCCTCGCCTAGGGCGTCTGAATGATAGCCGGTCAGCACATGCCAGATGTCATGAACATCACGCAGACGGCGCGCGTACCACGCACGCGGATGCGCCGCCTCAATCTCGGTGTCGGCCACCTTGCGGCTATCCTCCGCCAGGCCATAGGCGGTGAAGTTCTGCGGCTCGACAAAGGCGCGGTAGGCGGCCCCGACGGTGCCCGGCCCAAACCGCCCCAACCAGTCGCGATCCTGGAGGTAATCCGACAACTCCAGACGCTCATAGGCCTGCTGCCCGCCCATCGGCGTGTCCAGCATCCGCCGATAGCCCCAGTCCGGCGAGCGCCCCGACAGGGCGTTCATGATCTCGAACACCTGGCGCGTGTCGTCCTTGTCCGCCACCAGGCCGCGAAACGCCCGGATAGCCCGTACGGGCTGCACACGGCGGCTCGTCACATGCGTCGGCTGGCGAACGCCTCGATCCGCAGCATAAGGCGCCGCGAACATCGCTGAACCTGTTTGCACTGGCTCACTCCTCTATCGGAGATTAAATGACACTACCTACACTAATGTCATTTACAGCAATGTCAATTGCAAAAGACTATCAAGGCCACCCTGGATCGCCCTAGCCCGGCGCTGGGCGCCACAACGGAGGGAGACACAGCTATTTTCGAGCGAAAGGCGATGCAGGGTGATGGAGCCCGACATGCAAGCAATGTCGGCGATATTCTGCTCCATATATCGAGGCGCCAGCGCACAGACAGAGTCGAGACCAACTCCGCACGGCGCCTCAAACAAGAAGTTGAGGCCGTTTCTAAGTTAGATAAATCCCCTCGCAGGATTTGATCCTGCGAGGGGCCGCATCATTAGCTGATGGTACGAGCCGGAGTAATCTTGACCGAGCCATTGACGATCTTGCAAGGCGGATCGCCTGCATTTACCGGAGGAAGCGGGTTATTGTTAAAGGTAATGGTAGAAGTCGCGTTGTTCCAGTCCGCGTCAAACGTACCATAACAGGGCTTGTTTAGAACCGTATTAGCGCCAATCGTAACTCTAACCTTATTTGTTACGCCCGGAATTACGTCAAAAGACCATGCGCCATAGGGCTTAACTAGGCTAAGTGGGCCACAATAAAGAATATTTCCTGGAGAAAATGAACCACTCAGCGTTCCCCCAGAAGAGGTATTGCTACCAGTTCCAGAAACATTACAGTTTGCCGTAACTGATTGCTCCATCGTTACGTTTCCAGAAAATGTAAACGAACCGGTCGGAGACATCGTCTGCGCACCAGCACCCGAAGCGGCGCCGATAGCGAGAACGGAAGCGATAGTAAAAACAATCTTCTTCATAGTTTTTCCTTCCTTTGTTCCATAGCCCTCAAAAGAGAGCAGTAAATACTAACACCGATGCAAACAAAATCTACAAAATTATCGCACCATCAAAACTTTTTAGAAACTGAAATCGCCATCAACCTCGGATCCAAGGTAAACACGTTTGTGGTTAGTCCAGTATCATCACTATTTGTAAATGCGTCGGTTATCGGAGTCTTATCGAAGACATTCTTCACGTAGAACTGAACGGAAAGACCACTAACCACGTTTTCGGCAGTTACTGAAATGTTGGTATTATCCCATGACTTCAGCTTGTCATACTCGGTATTATAGATACGGAAATAGCTTTCGCCCTGCCAATAATAGTCTGCACGGAATGTAATATCCCAGCCATTAACAGGAAGCGTGTACTGAGTGCCTACATTCGCTGTCCAATTCGGCGAATTCGGCAATTCATTCCCGCTCAGATCTGCGTCAAAGCCGCGACCATAATTGGGAGCCTCCGTAACCCCGTCATAGGTAAAGCCAAAGAAGGCCCACATAGGTAAAATCGTGTCGAACTCGGGATTGAAGCTGCCGTAGCGCGCCGATCCGGAGCAGAGCGCCTGAAGCGCCTGTCCGGTCGTGGTCCCATCAAAACCGAAATTCAGGATGGTCTCGACGTGCTTGGTCGGCGCAATACAGTTGGAGGGCACCTGCACCCAGGGCCGTAACAGGGTCCAGTCTGCATTGCCCTGGGTGCGGTTCATCACATCGATGGACTTCTCACCATCAGCGACCCGCGTGTTCAGATAGCCGACGTTAGCGTCGATACGCCAGGCGGGCGTCGGATAGAAAGCGCCTTCCAATTCAATACCCCATATCCGTGCATCGAAATTCTCATTCAATGAGATCCGATCAACGATTTGGGAGACCTGGTAATCGCTATAATCATAATAGAAGGCCGTCGCATTGAGGCGCATCCGGCCGTCCATGAAACTATTCTTGGTCCCGACCTCAAAGGCGTTGATATATTCAGGAGCGAATTCAGACGCGAGAGGCTGATACTGGATGACTTCTGGATTGATATCAACGCGCGGAGGATTGGTGCCGCCACCCTTGTATCCTCGTGAATATGAAGCATAGACCAGCGTATCGTCTGAGAAAGCCACGTTCGGTTTCCAGTCCACGACAAACCGACCCGTCACCGCATCCCAGCTTTGCTTCACATCGGGTAAGGCCGGATAGCCGCGATTGACATAACCGCCAGACGATAAGCCAGGCGTTCCATCCGGTGACGCCCCGAGCAATAGCTGGCTGGGATAGGGCGTCGTGGTCTTGCGATCATCCGTATATCGCAGACCTGCAGTAACTCTGACCGTGTCCGCGACATCCCAATAGGCTTCGCCGAACACGCCTAGCGAGCGCGTACGCACTACATTTCGGCTACGGAAATAATTATGCCCATCGCCTTCAAGTTCGGAAAGCGGATAATATTCAACATATACACACTCACGCCACGAAGGAGCCGATGGATCTCCACATGGGATGGTATCCAGAAAACCAGATGAAAGCTTTTGATTATAGAAATATTCTCCGATAAAGGAGAACAGATTATTGAAAACATAGTAATTATCTTCTGATTTGAAATCGAGATAATTGGCGCCAAGACTGAAATTAAACCTCCCATCCCACGAAGATTGAAGGCGGAACTCCTGAGTAAACTGCTTATTGTCGGACTGGCTGACATCCACCGACAGGATGGACGATGAAGGACCCAGTTGCGGATCCGTGTAAATCCCGCCTGGCGCCGCAGGGCTTGGCGGAAGCGCCGGACCGCCCGGCCACGAACTGCGAACTATAGAAGAATCAGCAAAAATGTCGTTACTGACATATCTGCTATAATCTTGGGTAGAGTAATAGTCATCCTTAGCAAAGGCGGTTTGCGAATGGAAAGTCAGCCCATTATTAAATTCATATCGCCAATTCAACTGAACAACATCATTCTCAGCTCTGAATTTTGGATCGTATGCGGTTGATATTTCGCGCAGATCCTTAGACTGCGTCACCCCCGCATACGGGTCAGTCAGGTAGTAGAATGCGGATGCGGGAATAAATTCATCAGGATCATAGCCGTAGCTCATCAACGCGCCCATGAAGACATGACTGAACGCCCCACCGTTAGGCGTCCCATAGGCTGCGTCGTCGAACAGACTTGACGCCATACACCCCTGGCTCATCCGGTTCCGGGTGAAACTGTCCGTGACAGTGAAGGATCCGACCTGCGTAGGCCCCTCGTCCTTGGTGCATAGTTGCTTGCCCGTACGGGACCTCCGGTCATCTTCACCGAAATGTTCCCAAATCAGATTGGCGCTGAACCGGTCGGTCGGTTCCCAAGCCGCCGACAGACGTGTCGAGTACAGGTCACGATCATTGACGCGCGTTTCGTTGAACGTGTTGTAATCAAACCCCTCACGCTTCGTCAGTGACCCTGCACCTCGTATCCAGAAGGTATCCGTTACAGGAATGTTGACCATCATCTGGCCGCGCATGGAGTTATAATTTCCCGCTTCGGCCTTCATCATCGCGTCGAAGTTGGGGCCAGGCAGATTGGGGATCATGTTGACGACGCCACCCGTGGCGTTGCGCCCATACAAAGTCCCTTGCGGGCCTCGCAGGACCTCCACACGATTAACGTCTAGATATTCCTGCTCGAACAGTCGGTTACGTATCAACGGCGTATTGTTGAAGCTGACAGCCACCGCTGGATCCGATGAAGCTGAAATCGCTTTGGTGCCAACCCCCCGTATGGAAAAGTTATACATACTGAAATTGGACTTGGAAAAACTGACGTTGGGGACAGCCCGCACGAGTTCAGAACCGCCGTCGATCTTCATGGCGTCCAGGGTCTCGGCTGAGAGCGCCGTAACAGCGATCGGGACATCCTGAATGGATTGTTCACGCTTCTGGGCCGTGACGATGATGTCGCCAACCGACGTTGCGTCCTGGGAAGGCGCTGCATCCTGAGCCAGCGCAGGGCCGGCGGCTACAACTAGAGCGAAAGCCGACGCGGTGACAGCCAGACGCGCGCGATTACAGGCCGCTGAAGCCATGAAAACCCTCCCCTGCACGGCCCTGCTCCCCAGCTGGACCGAATGCTTCCTCCCGCCTTTATGTAGAGCTGACGACGAGGCGGATGCGCCGAAAGCCGACGCTATCGATCCATCTATTCATACCCATGTCAACAGCTTATTTACATTGATGTCCGGTAAATTTCCCGGCGGGTTTCGTCCTACTGCTCCATAGAACTCGAAAATAGGCGGCGCATCAGACACCCGCGGGCCGGCGTTAACCAACGGTTTCGCGAACCCTACCCTCGACCTTACGATCATCCGACAGCCGAGAGACCTCGCCAACGGCTTGCGGTTGCTCCGGACGGCCCGTAAGAGACTGCTATCTACATGAATGTCACTTTTATAAGCATCGACTGGAAAAATGGAAAAGCCGCGCCGCCGTCGCCGTTCGCCTGAGGAAGCTCGTCGTGAGGCTCTGGCGTCAGCACGGATTCTCTTGCTTTCGGGGGGGCCTAACGCCGTCACACTGGCCGCCGTTGCAGCTGAAATCGGCGTAACCCATGCAAACCTGATCCACCATTTCGGCTCAGCGGCCGGCCTCCAGTCAGCTCTGATGGGGTCGATGGTGGCTGATCTCAGCGACGCCCTGGACGCCGCCGTCGACCGATTACGCACCGATGAAGGGGCGCCGTTGGAGCTGATCAACGCCGTCTTCGACGCCTTCTCGGCCGGGGGCGCGGGACGCCTGGCGGCTTGGATCGCCTTATCCGGCGACCTGTCGCACCTCGAACCCGTGCGCGAAGCCGTTCAAAGCCTCGTCGTCGCCATCCAGGAGAAGCTGGGCCTAGGCGTAGACCTTCCTGACGAGACTGTTGGCTCGGCTGTCCTCTTCATCGCACTGGGCGCATTTGGCGATGCCCTGATAGGCGCTCCCCTTCGAGGCATGCTTGGTCAATCCGAGGACGCCAGTCGCAGGGTCACGGCCAGTTTGCTGCCGACTTTCCTCGCCATGCGCCCGCGCACCGCCTAGTGCGCGCGCAGCGCCTTTGGGCGTGCTCCCACAAGCGATCGCTTGATCCCGAAGCCGTTCACCGACTTCGGCGAGCATTCCACCAAAGGGTCGGCGTCACAAAAGCGAGACCCTCCGAAAGGCTTCGAAGGGTCTCGTCAAATCCACTTTTGTTCAGTGACTATCGGCGCTTTCGGAAGTGACTTCGAAAGGGCGCCATAAGGCGTGAATCACTCCCACTCGATCGTCCCTGGCGGCTTGGAGGTCACGTCGTAGACGACGCGGTTGACGCCGCGGACTTCGTTGATGATGCGCGTGGCGGTCTTGGCCAGCACATCCCACGGGAACTGATAGAAATCAGCCGTCATGCCGTCGGTCGAGGTGACCGCGCGCAGGGCCAGCACCTTTTCATAGGTGCGGGCGTCGCCCTGGACGCCGACGGTCTTGACCGGCAGCAGAACGGCGAAGGCCTGCCAGATGTCGTCGTACAGGCCCGCCTTGCGGATCTCATCCAGATAGATGGCGTCCGCGTCCTGCAGCGTGGCGACAGCCTCCGGCGTGATCTCGCCGGGGATGCGAATGGCCAGGCCCGGTCCGGGGAAGGGGTGGCGACCGACGAAGGCGTCGGTCAGGCCCAGCTCGCGACCTAGCGCGCGGACCTCGTCCTTGAACAGTTCGCGCAGCGGCTCGACCAGCTTCAGCTTCATGAAGTCCGGCAGGCCGCCGACGTTGTGGTGGCTCTTGATGACGTGCGAGGGGCCGCCGGTCGGGGACACGCTCTCGATCACGTCGGGATAGAGGGTGCCCTGGGCCAGGAAGGCGGCGCCTTCGATCTTGTTCGCCTCGCGGTCGAACACCTCGATGAAGACGCGGCCGATGGTCTTGCGCTTGGTTTCCGGGTCCGAAATCCCGGCCAGTTCGCCGAGGAATTCCTTCGACGCGTCAACATGCACCAGCGGGATGTTGTAGTGCTCGCGGAACAGGGTCGTGACCTGATCGGCCTCGCCCTTGCGCATCAGGCCGGTGTCGACGAAGACGCAGGTCAGCTGGTCGCCGATGGCCTCGTGGATCAGCACGGCGGCGACCGATGAGTCGACCCCGCCCGACAGGCCGCAGATGACCTTGGCGTCGCCGACCTGTTCACGAATCTTGGCGATCTGCTCGTCGCGATAGGCGGCCATGGTCCAGTCGCCGGTCAGGCCCGCCACGCCGTGGGTGAAGTTCTTCAGCAGCTGGGCGCCGCGCGGGGTGTGCACCACCTCGGGGTGGAACTGCACGCCGTAGATCTTGCGCGTCTCATCGGCGATGGCGGCGAAGGGCGCGCCTTCCGAGGTGGCGATGACGTGGAAGCCCTCCGGCAGGGCCGTCACGCGGTCGCCGTGGCTCATCCACACCGGCTCGCGATGGTCGATGGCGCCGATGCCCGCGAACAGAGGGCTGTCCCTGGTGATGACGATCTCGGCGCGGCCGAACTCGGCGTGGTGGCCGCTCTCGACCTTGCCGCCCAGCTCGGCGCAGATCAGCTGTTCGCCGTAGCAGATGCCCAGGATCGGCGCGCCATAGTCGAAGACGGCGCGGTCGACGCGCGGGCTGTCGGCGTCAGTCGTCGAATTGGGGCCGCCCGACAGGATGATGGCCTGCGGCTGCATCGCCGCCAAAGCTTCACCCGCCTTGTTGAACGGATGGATTTCGCAATAGACGCCGGCCTCGCGCAGGCGGCGCGCGATCAGCTGCGTCACCTGACTGCCGAAATCGACGATGAGCACCTTCTGGTGTTGGGTCGGCTGGGTCATGAGGTCGAATCCGGGGCGAGCGATTGCGCGAGGGTTTGGCCCTGAAGGGCCAGAATTTCAAGGGCGGAGAGGCCGTGATCCGTCAGCACCGCGATCAGGCTGTCCACGGCCTGGGCCAGGTTCTCGTCCACCAGATGCAGGGTCGAGGTCCAGTCATGCAGGCCGGTCAACTCGGCCTTGCCGTCCGACACGCCGCGCAGGGCGACGAGAGGCAGGCCGAAGTTCTGGGCCGCGCGCACCAGCGCCCACGTCTCCATGTCCACCATCTCGGCGTCGATGGCGTCATAGGCGGCGCCCGAGACGACGTTGCCGCCGGTCGACAGGCGCGCGCTTGGCACGCCGGGGATGGGGCACGGCAGTGGCAGAACGGCGGGCATGTCGAGCAACGGCGTCACGCCCTTCTCGAACCCCAGGGCGCTGGCGTCCATGTCGCGATAGGCCACGGACGACGCCTGATAGACTGCCGCATGATCCAGAACGCGCGACCCGCACGAGCCCAGCGACAGGATCAGATCCGGCGTCTCTCCCCTCGCCTCCAGCCGCGCCAGAGCCGCCGTCAGCGCCACAGCCCCCTCGACCGGCCCGATGCCGGTCATCAGCGGGTCGATGCGGGCGCGCAGGTGTTCGCCGTATTCCGCAGGCGCCGCCATCACCGGCAGGACGGTGACGGCGCCGTAGCGTTCCAGTCTCACGAAGCGCGCTCGTACAGGGCGATGAAGAAGCCGTCCGTGCCGGTCGCGGCGGGCGACAGACGCAGGCGGTTTCCTTGCGCCAGCGCGGTCAGGCGTTCGCGCCCCGCCTCGGTCAGGTCCGCGCTATGCGCCGCATCGGCGACAGGGACGGGCTTGAAGTCCGAATGCGCGGCCTCAAAGGCGGCTGCCGTGGCCTCGTTCTCGGCGCCCAGCACCGAGCAGGTGACATAGGCCAGACGCCCGCCCGGCCGCACCAGCTTGGTCGCCTGCCCCAGAATGCGCAGTTGCAGCGCATGCAGGCGCGCGACTTCCTCTGCCGTCAGGCGCCAGCTGTCCTCCGGCCGACGCCGCCAGGCGCCCGAGCCCGAGCAGGGCGCGTCGACGAACACCACGTCAGCCTGACCGTTCAGGTCCTCGACCCCGCCGCCATTGGTGCCCAGCAGGCGCAGGTCGGCCTCGACGCCCGCGCGGGCCAGTCGCGGCTTCACATTGTCCAGCCGCTTGGCCGAGACGTCGCAGGCGATCAGCGCGCCCTGCCCCTGCATGGCCTGCACCAGACCCAGCGTCTTGCCGCCGCCGCCCGCGCAGTAATCCACCACCGTCGCGCCGGGGAAGGCGCCGGACAGCCAGCCGACAACCTGGCTGGCCTCGTCCTGAATCTCGAAATGACCGTTCTGGAAACCGTCCAGCGGCTGCACGTTCGGCGCGGGCTCCGCGTCCAGACGCAGGCCCCAGCCCGACAGCTCCGTGCGCTGGGGCGACAGACCGGCGTCGCGTAGTTCGGCCTCGACCTCTTCCATCGTGGCGCGCAGACCGTTGACCCGCAGGTCGACCGGAGCGCGACCGCTCAGGGCTTCAACCTCTTCACGCCAGCGGTCGCCGTGGACCGCCTTCAGGTCCGCCGTCACGAAGTCCGGCAGGGCGACCTCGGCCAGATCGGCCGCGTCCTCGTGCGCCGCGATGCGGCCGCGTTCGTGCTTGGACAGGGGACGCGGGCCATAGCCTTCGCCGTTGTAGAGGCCTTCGATCTCCTCCAGCGTCGCGCCGTCCAGCAGCGACAGGGCGCCGACGATCAAGGCGCGTCCGTCCTGACGCCCGCCCATGAAGGCCGACAGACGGCCCCGCGCGCGCAGCACCTGATACACGCGCTCGGCGATGGCGCGGCGGTCGCCTGAACCGGCATAGCGGTTCTGCTGGCTCCAGGCCTTGAGCACGGCGTCCGCGGGCTGACGGCCCTGCGAAATGCTGTCGATGATGGCGGCGGCGGCGGCCAGACGGGCGGCTGGGGTCAAATCAGACTCGGATGAAAAGGGCCAGAAGGCACAGCGCCAGTCCCGCGAGCGAGACCAGCCAGACCAGCGACCGGATATAGGGAACGCCCAGGGCGTACAGCGGGATATAGGCGACGCGCGCCCAGAAGTAGAGGGCCGCGCCCCACGCCGTCAGCGCGCCGGTCCGATCGGCGACCTGGGCGATCAGCACGGCGCCGATGAACAGCGGCAGGGTCTCGAACAGATTGGCCTGCGCCCGCTCCAGTCGTCCCACGACAGGGCTTTTAGCCTCAGGCGTCTTGTCCCGCGCTCCGGCGTTCCAAGACAGGCCGAACTCGCGCGTCCGAGCGAAGGCGGGCAGGAAGACCTGCACCAGGGCCAGCACCAGCGTCGCCGCCAGATAGGTCAGTTCAGTTGTCACGCCCGTCTCCTGTTCTACTCGCCCAAAACAAAACCGCTCCCGGCCGGGGCCGGGAGCGGATCAGGTCAGCCCTGACGATAGTTGGGCGCCTCGCGCGTGATCATCACGTCGTGGACGTGGCTTTCACGAAGGCCCGCATTGGTGATGCGGACAAAGCGCGCGCGCTCCTGGAAGTCCGCGATGGTGGCGCCGCCCACATAGCCCATCGAGGCGCGCAGCCCCCCGACCAGTTGGTGCACCACGGGGGCGATCGGCCCCTTATAGGCGGTCTGGCCCTCGATGCCCTCGGGGACCAGCTTCTCGGACGAGACTTCCTTCTGGAAGTAGCGGTCGGCCGAGCCGCGCGCCATGGCGCCCACCGAGCCCATGCCGCGATACGACTTGTAGGACCGACCCTGGTACAGGAAGACCTCGCCGGGGCTTTCGTCCGTGCCTGCGAACATCGAGCCCATCATGGCGACATTGGCGCCCGCCGCGATGGCCTTGGCCAGATCGCCCGAGAACTTGATGCCGCCGTCGGCGATGACCGAAGCGCCCGTGCCTTCCGCCGCGCGGGCGGCGTCGACGATGGCCGTCAACTGCGGCACGCCCACGCCCGCAACGATGCGGGTGGTGCAGATGGAACCCGGCCCGATGCCGACCTTCACCGCATCGGCGCCCGCGTCGATCAGGGCGCGGGTGGCGTCATAGGTGGCGACGTTGCCGGCGATGATCTGGACGCGGTTGTTCTCGCGCTTGATCCGCTCGACCACCTGGGCGACCGAGGCCGAGTGGCCGTGGGCGGTGTCGATCACCACCACGTCCGCACCCGCATCGGCCAGCGCCATCGCCCGCTCGAAGCCGGCGTCGCCGACGGTCGAGGCGGCGCCGACGCGCAGACGGCCCTGCTCGTCCTTGCAGGCGTTAGGGAAGGCCTGCGCCTTCTGAATATCCTTCATCGTGATCAGGCCGACGGCGCGATAGGCGTCGTCCACCACGATGACCCGCTCGATCTTGCGGGTGCGCAGCAGCTCGCGCGCCGCCTCGCGCCCGGCCGAACCTTCGCGCAGGGTGATCAGCTCGCCGGTCGTCATCAGATCGGCGGCCTTGAGGTTCAGGTCCGTCTCGAAGCGCATGTCGCGGTTGGTCAGCATCCCGACCAGTTTGCCGCTCTTCGGATCGACCACGGGGAAGCCGGTGATCTTCTTGCGCTCGACGATCTGGAGCACTTCGCCCAGCGTCGTGTCAGGGGCGACCGTGACCGGGTTCACCACCATGCCGCTTTCATAGCGTTTGACGGCGCGGACCTCTTCGGCCTGCTCGTCTATCGTCATGTTCCGGTGCAGCACGCCCAGGCCGCCGGCCTGCGCCATGGCGATGGCCAGACGGCTTTCCGTCACCGTGTCCATGGCGGACGACAACAGCGGGATGTTCAGTTTGATTTCGCGCGTCAGCTGGGTCGAGACATCGACATCAGCGGGCATGACCTCGGACGGACCGGGTTCGAGCAAAACGTCATCGAAGGTTAGGCCTTCGCGTATCTCCATTTGGAGCCTCCATTTTGCGGGCCGCGTATAGCCCCCGTTGGCGGGGAACCGCAACCCCAAGCCCGCGCTATCGTGCATATAAGAGGAATTGCCTTGAAACGGACGGCGAAGGGCCGCATTCCCCGACAATGGTTCGCATCTTGATCAACACGGCGCGACAGCTCGCTCTCAAGATCGCGAGCTATGGCGTGATGCACCTGATCGTGGCCATCCTGGTGGCCTTCGCCCTGACGCGCGACTGGCGGCTGGCGCTGGCGGTCGGCGTGGTCGAGCCGATCGTCCAGACCGTCGCCTATTCCATCCACGACCGCGTCTGGCACCGGGTCGAGCGGCGCAAGATGCTGTCCGGCGTCGAGGAAACGGCCGAGGCCTTCACCGCCCGCCTGGAGGTCATGGACGCGCATGAGCAGAACCGCGCCCACAACCATCATGGCCACAGCCACGCCCTGCCCCGCAACCTGAAGCAGGTGGCGCTCAAGACCGTCACCTATGGCGTGATGCACTTCACCGTGGCGGTGCTGGTGGCCTTCGCCCTGACGCGCGACATCCGCATCGCCCTGGCCATCGGCACGATCGAGCCGCTGGTGCAGACGGTCTTCTTCACCCTGCACGACCGCATCTGGACGCGCGCCGAAGCAAGGAAAGCCGCCCGGCGCGCCGCCTCTCAGGCGGACGGCGCGTCCGCCTAACGCTTGTTCAGCGCCACCAGGAAGACCTCGGCGCTGCCCTTGCGGCTCGATTCCGGCTTCACATACTTCACCGTCTCGAACTCCTCGCGCAGGCGCGTCAGCACCCCGCCGGCGTCGCCGCCCTGGAAGTTCTTCGACACGAAATTCCCACCCGGCCTCAGCGTGCGGATGGCGAAATCGGCCGCGATCTCGATCAGGGCGATGATCTTCAGGTGGTCCGTCTGACGGTGGCCGATCGTGTTGTGCGCCATGTCCGACAGCACCAGATCAGGCGGTCCGCCGATGGCGTCCAGCATCTGCTGATCCACGCCCGGATCGGTGAAGTCCGCCTGAATCAGGGTCGCGCCCGGAATCGGCTCGATCATCAGCAGGTCCACGCCCGCCACCGCCGCCGCACCACGATCCAGCGCCACCTGCACCCAGCCGCCCGGCGCGGCGCCCAGGTCGATGACCCGCGAGCCGCGCTTGATCAGACGGTACCTGTCGTCGATCTCCATCAGCTTGAAGGCCGCGCGGCTGCGCCAGCCCTCGGCGCGCGCACGGTCGGACCATTCGTCCGACAGTTGGCGTTTGATCCACGCCTGGCTGGACAGGGACTTCTTGTCGGCCGTCTTGATCTTCTGGCCGACCTTGCGGCCCGAGGCCGTGCCGCCCGTAGGCAGACGCACCATTCGGCGGCGTTCCTGCGGCTTGTCGGCGGGCTTTTCGTCTTCACTCATGCTTCCCACATAGCCCTGACGGCGTTCAGCCGCTATGACCCGCGCACAATTCCGGCTCGCATAACCTCAAGGAGCGCCCGATGGCCGACCAAACCCTGACCTTCACCCTGGACACCGGCGACGGCGAAGACCGCAACGTCGTCATCAAGCTGCGCGACGACCTGGCGCCCAACCACGTCAAGCAGATCACCGACCTGGCCAAGGAAGGCTTCTACGACGGCGTGGTCTTCCACCGCGTGATTCCGGGCTTCATGGCCCAGGGCGGCGACCCGACGGGCACCGGCACCTCGGGTTCGTCCAAACCGAACCTGAAGCAGGAATTCTCGAAGGAGCCGCACGTCCGCGGCGTCTGCTCGATGGCCCGCACCGCCAACCCGGACAGCGCCAACTCGCAGTTCTTCATCTGCTTCGACGACGCCCGCTTCCTCGACGGCCAGTATACCGTCTGGGGCGAAGTGATCGAAGGCATGGAACACGTCGACGCCCTGCCCAAGGGCGAGCCCCCGCGCGCGCCGGGCAAGATCGTCAAGGCGACCGTCGCCTAAGGATCGGTATAAGCGGCGGGGGATCAGTCCCCCGCCCACCACCGCATCGACACCCCGTCGAAGGTCCGGTCCCCGACCTTCAGCCGTCCTTTCAGGACCACGCCCTGATCGCCCAGATTGCGCCGCGCCGTCGCCAGCGCATCCTGATCCAGCGCCCCTTCGAACGACACCGCGCCCAGCTCGCGCGACGACGCCTCAAAGCGCACACGGTCCTCGGTCACCTCATAGGCCGTCGGAATCAGCCGCGTGCGCCGCTTACTGTCCCCCGCCTCGAACTCCATCATGATCGGGGCGAAACCCGCCGTACGCGCGCCGTCGCGCCAGGCGATGAAGTCGGGAACCTGTCCCATGAACAGGTGATGCAGCCGCCAGTCCCCGACCTGCACCGCCGTCGTGGGGATGTAGTAGCCGGACACGTCCTCCGGCAGGTCGTGCCTGAAGGCCGTCGCCGAGGGCGCCTTGTCTGGCGCCGCCCCCCGATCACAGGCCGCCGCCATCAGGGCCAGAGCCCCGGCCAACAGGATCGGCAGCGCCCTCAAGGCAGATGCACCAGAGCCGACAGCCAGCCCATGTCCTGAAGATGCTCGACCGACTCGAACAGCGGCACGGCCAGCAGGAAGACCAGACCGTCACGCAGCGTCGTCAGGAAGAACTGCGGCCGCACCTCCAGGCTGTCGGCGTCGCGCCATTTGGAGAAGTCCGGTCCGAACCGCGGCGTCCGCGCGCAATAGTCCGCATAGGTCTGGCCGAAGGCGCCCGCCAGCCAGGCCTCCTCGCGCTTCACCGTGGCGTAGAAGACCGCCACCGTCAGCAGCAGGAAGACGGTCGCCAGCGTCACGCTGCCCGTCTGCGCCCCCACGCCGAACGCCCCCATGAAGCTGAACACATACAGCGGGTTGCGGCTGATCGAATAGGGACCGCGATCGACGATCTCGGCCTTCTTGCGTCCGCCGATATAGAGGGAGCACCAGGCCCGCCCGACGATGCAGACGACGATCAGGCCCAGGCCGAACGCTTCCAGCCCTTCGTGCAGCATGGTCTCGCCGCCGATGGACCGGCTCACGAAGGCCAGTCCGACCACTCCGATCAATCCGACCAGAAGCGCCGCCTTGCGCAGTTTCTGCACCCGTTGGAGGTCAAACCCTTGCGTCGCCGACATCTATATTTCCTCGACTGATGAGGGTGCGACAGAACGCCGCTCTGACGGCGGATTCAAGGCCTATCTTTGCAAGTGTTTTGCGACAGCCGTCATTGATCCAGCCACCGGTCCAGCGCCCGGAACCCGCCGATCGCCAATTCCGTCGAGTCCTGGAACACCGCCGGATTGACCTTCTCGAAGTCGTCGCTGGGGCGGTGGTAATCCGGGTGATAATTCACGCCGAAATAGAGGAACGGCAGGCCCGCGCGGTGGAAGGCGGCGTGGTCTGACGCCTCGACCCAGTTGTCGGCGCCCTTGTCCTCGGGCGTGTCCTTGCCGAAGGCGAAGGCGACGTTCCGGCGCGCCGGAACCTGATCCAGCACCGGGCGGAAATAGGGATGCTGATACGTCCCCGTCACCCACAGCTTGCCGTCGCTGTCGGCCCTCGCCGTCATGTCGAAATTCAGGTTCATCGAAATCGCATGCAGCGGCACCGGCGGCGCCTCGACGAAATGCTTGGCGCCCAGCAGCCCCCGCTCCTCGCCGTCCAGCGCCACGATCAGCACGCTGTGCTCGGGCGGGTCAGCCTTCAGCCGTCTGGCCAGTTCCAGCATGGTCGCCACGCCCGAGGCGTTGTCGTCCGCCCCGTTGAAGATCTGGCCGTCGTTGACGCCGACGTGGTCATAGTGGGCCGTCACCACGATGTATTTGTCGGCCACGCGCGTGCCGGGGATGACGCCGATGATGTTGGTCCCGTTGTAGGTCTTGGTCCCCTCGCGCGTGCGGCCCAGCATCTCCCACGGCTGAAGACGGCCCATCGGCGAAGGCTGAACGCCCAGCGCCTCCAACCGCCCGACGATGTAGTCGCGCGCCTTGGCCCCGCCCTCGGACCCGGTGTCGCGCCCCTGCATGTCGTCCGCCGACAGGATGCGCAGGTCGTCCATCAACTGGGCGTAATCGCCCGACGGCGCCGCCTCAACAGTGGGCGTCTCGACCACAGGCGAGGTCGTCGTCTCACAGGCGGCCAGCGTCAGGGCGGCGGCGATCACGAACAGGCTGGCGAGGACAGGACGCATGGAGGGCTCCGGCAGGAATCTTTTGAGGCGCGACGCTAGCGGCCCCCGGCCGCCGCGTCAGATTACGTTTCTGTCATGCCGCGTCTGCCATCAAGGTCGGGGGATGGTAAGGAACCGTTCCGCCTTTGCCGACTTCCTGCGATTCTCATGTCCGATCTCTTCACGCCTGTCGAAACCCTGACCGAAGCCCAGGCGCGCGAAGAGCTGGATCGCCTGTCGGCCGAACTGGCGCGCCATGACGCCCTCTACTACGCCGACGCCGCGCCCGAGATTTCCGACGCCGACTATGACGACCTGAAGCGCCGCGCCCTGGCCATCGAGGCCGCCTTCCCGGCCCTCTCCAGCCCCGTCTCCCCGTCCCAGCGCATCGGCGCCCCCGTCTCCAGCCAGTTCGCCGAGGTCCGCCACGGCGTGCCCATGCTGTCGCTGGACAACGCCTTCGACGACGACGAGGTGCGCGACTTCGTCGCCCGCATCGCCCGCTTCCTGAAGCTGCCGGGCGACGAGCCCATCGCCTTCGTCGCCGAACCCAAGATCGACGGCCTCTCGGCCAGCCTGCGCTATGAAAAGGGCGTTCTGGTTCAGGGCGCCACGCGCGGCGACGGCAGGACCGGCGAGGACGTAACCGCCAACCTGCGCACGCTGGCCAGCATCCCCCAGACCCTGACCGGCTCCGGCTGGCCCGACGTCATCGAGATCCGCGGCGAAGTCTACGCCCCCAACGCCGCCTTCGACGCCTTCAACGCGGCGGCCGAGGCTGAAGGCAAGCGCACCTACGCCAACCCGCGCAACTTCGCCGCCGGGTCGCTGCGCCAGAAAGACCCGAAGATCACGGCCCAGCGCCCCCTGACCTTCTTCGCCTACGCCTGGGGCGAGACCTCCGCCCCCTTCGCCGAGACGCAACACGGCGCGCTGGAGGCCTTCCGCAGTTGGGGCTTTCAGGTCAACGACCGCTCGGCCCGCGTCGAGGGCGCCGAAGGGCTGATCGGCGTCTATCAATCGCTGGAGGCCGACCGCAGCCGCCTCGGCTACGACATCGACGGCGTGGTCTATAAGGTCGACCGGCTGGACTGGCAGCAGCGCCTCGGCTTCATCGCTCGCAGCCCCCGCTGGGCCATCGCCCACAAATTCCCGGCGCAGCAGGCGACGACCGTTCTGGAAGGCATCGACATCCAGGTCGGCCGCACCGGCTCCCTGACCCCCGTCGCCCGCCTGCACCCCGTCACCGTCGGCGGCGTCGTGGTCCGCAACGCCACCCTGCACAACGAAGACGAGATCGCCCGCAAGGACGTGCGCATCGGCGACACCGTCGTCCTGCAACGCGCCGGCGACGTCATCCCCCAGATCGTCGGCGTGGTCGATACGCTGCGTCCCGAGGGCGCCGCTCCTTACGTCTTCCCCACAGTCTGTCCCGTGTGCGGCTCCGAAGCCGTGCGCGAGGGAGATGAGGTCAAGCGCCGCTGCACCGGCGGCCTGATCTGCGACGCCCAGATCGTCGAACGCCTCAAGCACTTCGTCAGCCGCCGCGCCTTCGACATTGAAGGGCTTGGCGAGAAGCAGTTGATCGCCTTCCACGCGCGCGGCTGGATCAAGGAGCCCGCCGACATTTTTCGCCTGGCTCGCGACGAGGAGAAGCTGGCCCTGCTGCGCGCCGAGGACGGCTATGGCGAGACCAGCGTCCGCAACCTGATCGCCGGGATCGACGCGCGGCGCGTCATCTCCCTCGACCGCCTGATCTTCGGCCTCGGCGTGCGCGAGATCGGCGAGCAGACCTCGCTGGTCCTGTCGCGCGCCTTCGGCAGCTGGGCCGCCTTCCGTGAAGCCTGCATGGCCGCCGCAAACGGCCTCGCCAGCGACGACTGGAAAACGCTGGCCGCGACCCACGCCATCTCCACCCGCGTTCTGGGCCTGATGGCCGAGGCGCAGCCGCCCGCCGACGATCCGTGGCCCGAGGCGCCCATGGATCAGAAGATCGCCCTCGCCTTCCCCGGCATGGCCGCCCCCGCCCGCCGTTCGCTGGCGGAGATCTCGGACGGCTGGACCGACCTGACCCGCTGGGCCGCCGTCGCGCGCAATGAAGGCCCCTCGGACATGCTGAACCAGATCGCGGGCGTCTCCGGCGTCGGCCCGGTCGCCGCCGAGGCGCTGGCCCACTTCTTCCACGAACCGCACAACCTTCAGGTCGTCGAGGCCCTGCTGGCCGAGCTCGAGCGCGTCGAGGACGTCGCCGCCCCCACGACCGACAGCCCCGTGGCGGGCAAGACGGTCGTCTTCACCGGCTCGCTGGAACGCTTCACCCGCGACGAGGCCAAGGCCCGCGCCGAAAGCCTCGGCGCCAAGGTCTCGGGCTCAGTGTCGAAAAAGACCGACTACGTCGTCGCCGGCCCCGGCGCCGGGTCCAAGCTGAAAGATGCGGAAAAGCATGGCGTTAGCGTCCTCAGCGAGGACGAATGGCTGACGCTGATCGGCGGCTAACTTGACCTAAGGTCATGTAATCCTTGATGTAACTTCATAAGTTCGGCCTTGTTTCCGACGGAAACCCGGATCAACCTCCCTCCCAAGGGATCGCCTCAACGATCCGTCAGAAGGAAAACGCCGATGAAGACCCCCGTCCTGACGGCGCTCGCCGTCGCCGCCCTCGCCCTCGCTTCTCCGGCCCTCGCCAGCGACCCCACCGGTCTGTGGCAGACCCCGACCAACGGCGGTCAGGTCCGCATTGAACGCTGCGGCCAGGCCCTGTGCGGCGTCCTCGTCACCTCCAGCCACATCCGCGCCAACCCCGAGGTGAAGGATCAGCGCAACAAGGACGAGTCCATGCGCGACCGTCCCTTACGCGGCCTGCGGATGCTGTCGGGCTTCACCGGCGGCCCGACCGAATGGCGCGGCGGCTCGGTCTACAACCCGGAGGACGGCGGCACCTATCGCGGCACCATCACCCTGACCAACGACAATACGCTGCGCCTGCGCGGCTGCATCGTCGCCCCCCTGTGCAAGACCCAGACCTGGACTCGCGTGCAGTAAGCCTTCGCACACGCCCGAATGAAAGACGCCTCCCCCGCGATCGCGAGGGAGGCGTTTTCACATCAGCGGTTCAGCGAACTCATGCCGCCGTGCGCATACCGCTCGCCCGCCGCCGCCCCGCGCGGGAAGACGGCCTCGATCCGCGCCAGATCATCCGGCGTAAGCACGATGTCCGCCGCCGCCGCGTTCTGCTCCAGCGTCGAGATGCGACGCGTGCCGGGGATAGGAACCAGATCCTCTCCCTGCGCCAGCACCCAGGCCAGAGCCAGTTGCGCCGCCGTCACGCCCTTGTCCGCCGCAATGGCGCCGACCGCATCGACCAGATCGAGGTTCTTCTGAAAGTTGTCGCCCGCAAAGCGCGGATTGGTACGGCGGAAGTCGTCGGGCGCCAGGTCGTCGATCGACTTGATCTCGCCTGACAGGAAACCCCGGCCCAGCGGGCTGTAGGGCACGAAGCCGATGCCCAGTTCGCGCACCACGCCCAGCAGTTCGTCCTCCGGGTCGCGGCTCCACAGCGAATATTCGGTCTGAAGCGCCGTAATCGGATGCTCGGCGTGGGCCTTGCGGATCGTGGCAGGCGCCGCCTCGGACAGGCCCAGGAAGCGGACCTTGCCCTCCTTCACCAGTTCGCCCATCGCCCCGACCGTCTCCTCGATCGGCGTATTGGGGTCGATGCGGTGCTGGTAATAGAGGTCGATATGATCGACGCCGAGGCGGCTCAGGCTGCCCTCGACCGCGCGGCGCACATTGGCGGGCGAACCGTCAGTGATCGCCGAGCCGTCCGGCTGGCGGTTGATGCCGAACTTGGTGGCGATGAAAGCCTCGTCCCGGCGCCCCTGCAGCGCCTTGCCCAGCAGGACTTCATTGGTGTGGGGGCCGTACATCTCGGCCGTGTCGAACAGGGTGACGCCCAGGTCGAGCGCGCGGTGGATCACCGCGATGGATTGGGCCTCGTCGGCGCCGCCGTAAAAGGCGCTCATGCCCATGCAGCCCAGACCGACGGCCGAGACCTCAGGGCCGTTACGGCCCAGCTTGCGCATCTTCATCCGCGCATTCCTTCTGATGTGAGGGGGTCGGCGGCGCATCCGCCGACACTCTTCAGATGGGCGCCGTATGGCCTTATTTCAAGAGGGCGGTCTGCGCCTTCAGCCACTCCAGCGCCGCCTCGTCCTTCTGCACGCCGTCAGCCAGCAGAGGCCCGACCTTGGCCAGAACCTCGGCGTGATAGGCGTCGACATAGGCCCGCTCGTCCGCCGTCAGCAGCGAAACGTCGATCAGGCGGCGGTCCAGCGGCGCCAGCGTCAGTTGCTCAAATCCATGCATCGGCCGCTCGCCGCCCGGCACCTGGGCCGGGGCCGTGACGACCTGCAGCGTCTCGATGCGGATGCCCCACTCGCCCTCACGGTAATAGCCCGGCTCGTTCGACAGGATCATGCCGGTCAGCAGCGGCTGGTCCGTGCCCCATCCGGCGATGCGCTGCGGCCCTTCGTGAACGCCCAGATACGACCCCACGCCGTGGCCCGTGCCGTGATCGAAGTCGAAGCCCGCGTTCCACAGCGGCTGGCGCGCAATGGCGTCCAGCTGACGCCCGCTCGTCCCGGCCGGGAAGCGGATCACCGCCATGGCGATGTGGCCCTTCAGCACAAGCGTGAACATCCGGCGCTGATCGGCCGTGCCCTCGCCGATGGCCATGGTGCGGGTCACGTCCGTGGTCCCGTCCAGATACTGGCCGCCGCCGTCCACCAGCAGCAGCGAACCCGCCTCCATCGGCCGGATCTTGGCCCCGACCGGCTTGTAGTGCGGCAGGGCGCCGTTCGGCCCGACCCCGGCGATGGTGTCGAAGGACAGGTCCTTCAACATGCCGGTCGCCTCGCGGAAACCCTCCAGCGCCTCGACCACCGCCCGCTCGTCCGGCAGTTCCTTCTGCGCGACCGTATCGACCCAGTGCAGGAAGCGTGTCAGGGCGGCGCCATCGCGGATATGGGCCTGACGGCTGCCCTCGATCTCGACGTCGTTCTTCTGCGCGCGCGGCAGGGCGCAGGGGTCCATGCCGCGAACGATGCTTGCGCCCGCCGCTTCCAGTCGGTCGAAATACCAGGCCGAGGACACGGCCGGATCGATCATCACCCGGCGCCCCGACAGAGCGTCCAGCGCGCCCGGCAGCGCCTCGGGCGCCTCCAGCGTCACGGCGTCGCCCAGCCAGCCGGGCAGTTCGTTCGTCACCTTGGCCGGATCAAGGAAGACGCTGGCTGTCCCGTCCGTCTTCACCACCGCCTGACCCAGCGGCAGCGGCGTGCGGATCACGTCGCCGCCGCGAATATTGAACAGCCAGGCCAGCGACGACGGCGCCGTCAGCACGGCGGCCTCGGCTCCGGCCTCAGCGATGGCCTTGCCGATGCGGGCGCGCTTGGACGCAGCGTCCTCGCCGGCATAGCGGTCCTCATGCGGGACCACCGGCGCCTGCGGCTGGGCCGGGCGCGCATCGCCCCAGGCCAGGTCGATCGGATTGGGCTCGACCGCCTTCAGCGTCGCCCCGGCCTTCTCGACGGCGGCGCGCAGGCTCGCCAGCGCATCGGGGCTGTGCAGGCGCGGATCATAGCCGATGACCGAGCCAGACGGCACGGCCGCCAGCCAGTCGGCCAGCTTGTTCAGCGGCTGCCGCTCGAACAGGGCCTCGTCCGTCTGCGCCTTGGCCTGCACCGTATAGCGGCCGTCGACGAAGACCGCCGCCCTATCCTTCAGCACGACGCCCGCCCCGGCCGAGCCGGTGAAACCGCTGACCCACGCCAGCCGCTCATTGGCGTCGGGCAGGTATTCGTTCTGATGCTCGTCCTCGTGCGGGACCAGCAGGCCGTCGAGGCCCTGCTTGGCCATCTCGGCGCGGAGCAGAGGCAGGTGCTTGGCCCCGAAGGAGGGATCGGTGGTTTCGTCGAATGTCTGGCGCATGAATGCATCCGTATCATCTCCCTCCCCTTCATGGGGAGGGTGGTCGCGCAGCGACCGGGTGGGGAGGGCTAGGAGACACAGGTGCAGCGCTTGATCAGTCGAAGCGCCCCCACCCGGCTTCGGCTACGCCTCAGCCACCCTCCCCAGAACGGGGAGGGAGAAGGTCGCGCCTCTACTTCTTCCGCAGTTGCAGCGCGCTCCACGCGTCGTGATGGATCGTCTGCTCCACTACGAAACCCAGCGGCAGATAGGCCTCCAGAATCCGCTCTTCCTGCGTCCGCAGCAAGCCCGACAGGATCGCGACCCCGCCCGACTTCAGCGCCCCGGCGATCTCAGGCGCCAGGAACACCAGCGGCGCGGCCAGAATGTTGGCGAACACCAGATCATAGGGCGCGTGCTGCGCAATCCGCGCATCGCTCAGACCATCGGCGAAATAAAAGTCGCATTTGGCGTCGTTGATCGCGGCGTTCTCATTGGCGATCCGGGCCGAGGGCTCGTCGATGTCGGTGCCGACGGCGATGGGCGAACCGGTCTTGGCCGCTGCAATCGCCAGCACGCCCGTGCCGCAGCCGACGTCCAGCACCTTCTCGAAGGTCTCGGTCTTCAGCAGATTGTCGAAGGCCTCCAGACAGCCGACCGTCGTGCCGTGGTGGCCGGTGCCGAAGGCGGCGCCCGCGTCGATCTTCAGATTGACCCGGCCCTCGGGAATCTTGCCCTGATCATGGGCGCCGTAGACGAAGAAACGTCCCGCCTCGACCGGCGGCAGGCCCGACAGGCTCATGGCCAGCCAGTCGGCGTCGGCCAGCTTCTCGACCACGACCTCCAGCCCCGGCGTGGCGCGCAGGATCTCGGCGATGCCTTCGGCCTCTTCCTCGCTGGTCGGGAAGGCGTCGATGCGCCAGATTTCCTGGTCCTCATCCTCTTCCAGGATGGAATAGGTGGCGCCTTCCAGCAGGGGGTTGGCGTCGATGGCGGCGGCGGCGGCTTCGGCCGGGGCGCGGTCGCCGCGCGCGATCACCTGAACTGCGGATTCGGACATTTCTTAAACACCGTTATAATGACGAATCGCCAGTACGGGCTTGGTTCTCACGCCCGTGTCCAACGAGGGGTCGGGGAGTTCATGGCCAAAGCACCGTCTGAGACGAAACCTGCCGCGAAAGCGGCCTCCGCCGCTTCCAAGCCGAAACCGGCGGCAAAGTCGAGCGCAACAGCGACAAAAGCTGACGCCAAGCCCAAGACCGTAAAGGCGGCCGCCGCGACGAAGGCTCCCGCCAAGACCGCCGCAGCAAAGCCCGCGACCAAGGCGGCGGCCAAGCCTGCAGCGACCAAGCCTGCAGCGACCAAGGCCGCCACCAAGACGACGAAGGCTCCGGCGAAGGCCGCTGCGGCGAAGCCCGCCGCCGCCAAGGCCGCCCCGGCCAAGAAACCCGCTGCCAAATCAACGACAGCCAAGCCTGCGGCGACCAAGGCCGCCGCACCGAAGAAACCCGCCGCGTCCAAGACGGCCGCCGCCGCTCCGGTCGAGACGCCGGTCGCCGCTTCCCTGGCGCCCGCGCCTGTGGCGCCGGCCGAGACCAGGCCTGCGCCCAAGCCCGAGCCGGTCGTCGCGACCGCGCCCGTCGCCGCCGAGCCGCCGGTTCAGGCCGCCGCGCCCGCCCCTGCCGCCGAGCCGGTAACGCCCGTCGAAACGCCCGCCCCCGAAAAGAAGAAGGGCTTCTTCGCCCGCCTGTTCGGCTGGTGATCCGACGCTGATCGCCAATAGAAAAGGCCGGAGAGGACGCCCTCTCCGGCCTTTTTCAATTCGCGTCTTCCGCAGGCGTCAGGCCGGCGGCAGGTCTTCCGCCAGGATCGCCATTTCGAACATGTAGGAACCGGCTTCGTCTTCATCCTCGAACACCACGCCGATGAACTCGTCGTCGACATAGACTTCGGCGGAATCGGCGACCTTGCGGCCCTTCACCTTGATGCCGCCGTGGTTGAAGGTGCGCTTCAGGTGCGTCTCGACGCGCTTCAGATCGTTCTCGGTCACGGGGTCAGCCTCGTTTTGGCGCCGAAGCGCATATCGTTGGGCGCGGACCCTAGAGAAGCCGTCCCGCCTTGGGAAGCCCGAGGGGAAGCATGCGCTTCAGGCGTCCACAGGCGACGCCCCCTCAGATCACGAAGTCATAGACGATGTCGGACAGCGTATGGTCCATCGTCCGCGCGGGCGTGGCGTCGGTCGGGCAGTTGACCAGCCGCGCGGGCACCCCCGCCACGGTGCAGCCCGCCGGCACCGGCTTCAGCACCACCGAGCCCGACGCCACCTTGGCGTAGTCGCCGACGGTGATGTTGCCCAGCACCTTGGCCCCGGCGCCCAGCAGGACGCCGCGCCCGATCTTCGGATGGCGGTCGCCGCGCTCGGCCCCCGTTCCGCCCAGCGTCACAGCGTGCAGCATCGACACCTCGTCGCCGATCACCGCCGTCTCGCCGATGACGATGCCCGTGCCGTGGTCCAGAAAAACGCCCGAGCCGATCCGCGCCGCCGGGTGGATGTCCAGCTGGAACAGCTCCGAGATCCGGCTCTGGAAGTGAAACGCCAGGGTGTCGCGGTCCTGCTCCCACAGCCAGTGCGCCACGCGCCAGGCCTGCAGCGCCTGGAACCCCTTGAAATACATGAAGGGCTGCAACAGCGAGCGGATCGCCGGATCGCGTTCCTGCACCGCCTTCAGGTCCGCCTCGGCGGCGGCCACAATGCCCGGATCGGCGGCGAAGGCCGACAGGGCCACCTCGCGCACCGTCATGGCCCCCAGCTCCGCATCGCCCAGCTTGCGCGCGATCTGGAAGCTCAGCGCCCCGGCGAAATCATCGTGCGCCAGCACCACGGCGTTCAGCTGCGACGCCAGACGCGGCTCCTCGCGCGCAGCGTCCTCGGCTGCGGCGCGCAACTGCGCCCACAGGTCCGGCTGTTGCGGCACGACTTCCAGCTTGGCCATCAGGCTTCCTTAAACTTCGGCTCGACCCTACGCACCCAGCATGGAACGCGCCAGCGCGGCGGGCAGTTCGCCCTCCCGCGCCATATGGTAGGCCCGATAGGCCGTCGCCACCGTCAGGCTGTCGCGCACCGCGCCGCGCGCGATCTCCGCCATCAGGTCGCCGAAGGGCACGCGCGCCGACAGAAAGACCTCCGTCGGGTCCGGCGCCTTGTCCGTGGCTTCCAGCCCCCAGGCCACCCAGGTCATCGCCCGCTCGTCGGTGATGGAGTTGGACAGGTCCACGTCCAGCGCCGCACGCCAGTGCTGGGCCGTCAGCCCCGCCTCCTCGGCCAGTTCGCGCTTCACGGCCTCGAAGGGGTCTTCCCCCTCCGGCGCCCCGCCCTCAGGCATCTCCCACGAATAGCGCATCAGGGCGAAGCGGTGCTGCCCGACCAGACTGACCGTCCCGTCGTCATGCAGCGGCAGCACCCCCGTCCCCACATTCTTGGGCCGCATGACCATGTAATCGGCATCGGCCCCCGTCGGCGCCACAGCCGGATGGCGCGTCACCCGCATCCACGGCGTGTCGATCAGAACGCTCGTCCCCAGACTGCGCCACGGCGGCGTTTCGGGCAGGCCTTCGGCCCAGCGAGGCTTGATGTCGCGGATCTTGCTCATGCCCCTGCTATGGCGCCGCGCGCCTCGAAAGCCTAGCTATCGGCCATGAGCCAGTCAGACCTGTCTTCCCCCCTGCCCCTGCCCGTCCGTTCGCAAGAGCTGCTGTCGCGGCTTGCCGTGCGCCGCTCGGCCTCGGCCCAACTGCTGACCCTGCCCGGCCCTACGGACGCCGAGGTCGAGCAGATGCTTCTGCTGGGCGCCCGCACCCCCGACCACGGCAAGCTGTTCCCCTGGCGCTTCGTCATCCTTGGCCCGCGCAGCCGCGCCGAGCTGTCCGAGGCCCTCGCCGCGCTTGGCGAAACCCAGAACCGCACCGGCAAGGAGATCGCCTCCCTGGCCAAACTGGCCAATCCGCCGCTGACCATTCTGGTCGTCTCGACCCCTATCGAAGGCCACAAGGTCCCGGTGTGGGAGCAGCAACTGTCCGCCGGCGCCGTCTGCATGAACCTTGAGCACGCGGCCAACGCCCTGGGCTATTCGGCCAGTTGGATCACCGACTGGTATTCCTACGACCCCGCCGCCGTCACCCTGTTCGGCGTCGAGGACGGCGAGAGCATCGCCGGCTTCATCCACATCGGCTCCCTGTCCGAACCCTCGCTCGAGCGCCCCCGCCCCAACCTGGAGCACAAGGTGACCGCGCGGCCGTAAAGCCCTTCTCCCCTTGAGGGAGAAGGTGGCTCGCGCAGCGAGACGGATGAGGGGTGTCAGCACCCCGGCATCCGGTCGTGGCATACGGTTGAAGCAAAAAGCGGCAAACGCCCCGCCGATACCCCTCATCCGAGCGCCTCCGGCGCCCACTTTCTCCCACAAGGGGAGAAGGCCGCCCTACCTCGCCTCCTCCTCCGGCCGGTGCACCAACGACACCAGCACCACCGAGATGATCATCAACAAAAACCACGCCCCCAGCTTGTTCAGGCTGACCATCTCCCATCCGCCCTCCTGCCCCGGATAGACCCACGCCCGCGCGAACGTCCCCAGGTTCTCCGCGAACCAGATGAACAGCGCCACCAGCCCATAGCCCAGCAGCAGCGGCATCGACCGCCGCGTCCGGTCGGCGGTGAACCAGAACCACCCCCGCGCGAACAGCAGCCCCGTCGCCGCAAACAGCGCCAGTCGGATGTCCGGCAGCCAGTGGTGCGCAAAGAAGTTGACGTAGATCGCCGCCGCCAGCACCCACGTCGTCCACAGCGGCGGATAGTTCCGCACCCGGATATGGAAGATGCGCTGCACCCGCGCGATGTAGCTGCCCACCGCCGCATACATGAAGCCCGAGAACAGCGGCACGGCGCCGATCCTCAGCACCGACTCTTCCGGATAGATCCACGACCCATGATAGGTCTTGAACAGCTCCATGACCGTCCCGGCGACATGGAACAGGAAGATGACCCGCGCCTCCTCCCAGCTCTCCAGCTTCAGGGCCAGCATCCCCGCCTGTATCCCCAGCGCCCCCAGCACCAGAAAGTCATAGCGCGCCAGCGGCGCCTCATCCGGCCAGAACAGAAACGTCCCCAGGATCAGCGCCAGCATCGCCCCGCCGAACAGACACGCCCACCCCTGCTTCAGCCCGAACCACAGGAACTCATAGGCGTAACGGCGAAGGCGCGAGCGGTCGGCCCACGCCTCGGCGTGCGTCATCAAACGACGGCCCCAGACTTCGAGCGGGAGGCGGGAGGATGAAGATGTCGACATCACCGTTCAGCCATTCGAAAACATCTAGTCTTTCGTAAGCTTCCTCACAGCCAAACCCTCTATGAGGACCGTCCGCCCCAACGACGTAAGGCTCATGAATTCAGCATACTTGCCTTCAAGCGTCTTTGAGACTTTCGTCGCTATCAACCCCAAAGCTTCTAGCTGAATTTTTATTCGAATTTTATCAGTTTCATCTATAGAATACACAGATGAACCATCAAGATCTTTAAGAGCCATACGCACGCCAATAGAGATCACAGCATCTGTTCTTGCCAAATCCAACTGAGCACCCACCCCAAGAAAAATCTTTCGCCAGGAAATTTTCTTGGTGGCGTCCAGAAAGGTGCCCGGCCTACGTAAAGATCTACATTTGTATCGAATTTCAAAATCGTCATCTAAACCAGCAAGATCTTCGATTTTTGACACAATTTGCGCAGTAGTCGCGCTCTCGCCAATCTTCCTTTTTAGGGCTGCGTTTTCTTCGAGAAGCCTATTAGATTGCTCTATGGTTTCTTGAGATGCAATTGCGTCACCTCGAATCCAACCAGTTCTAGGAAAATCGCTGAAGGCGTGCATCAGCGCCTTGAGCACCGCCAACTCCAATGATTGTTGGTCACGCCACCCCCTGACCAACCGGCCCGTCATTACCTTTTCACGGAAAGCCGCGAGGGCAAGCCTGGCAGCATGATTGGCTTCCGATTTTCGGACAGCGAGACCATCCACATCGTCGTGGACAAACGCCAGCACCACAGTCCCAGTCTGTACGGCGTAGTCGTACTCTCGCTCAGTGTAGCTTACGCCACCCTCGTCCATGGAGCCATATCGACCGCCCAAGATAAGGACGTAATAATCGCATTCATCTATAATTTTCTTTATATAATCTAACTGATCCACATCCGCCGCAGGGAACAACTCCATGCCCGCCGGAATGTGTTTCATATCAAGAATATGCCGTATAACAGCTTGCCGCTCCTCCTTTAGATCGACAAATGTTGACGACACAAATACTTGGTATTTTTTCTGACTACTCATTCTCGCGCCCCCGAACCCGAATCGCCAGCCAGGCGCATGTTTAGGGAGCGTCCCCCTCAACCTTATAGTGGTCAAGCTTGGTGAGGGGGCCGCCCCCTCACCCCCGCCCGCGATACCCCGCCACGCCCTGATCGGGCAGCCACACGCCCTCCAGCGGCGCGCCCGTCTGCCAGAAGACGTCGATGGGGATGCCGCCGCGCGGATACCAGTAGCCGCCGATGCGCAGCCATTTCGGTTGCAGCAGCTCGGCCAGGCGCTTGCCGATGGCGACGGTGCAGTCCTCGTGGAAGGCGCCGTGGTTGCGGAAACTGGTCAGGTACAGCTTCAGGCTCTTGCTCTCGACCAGCCAGTCGCCCGGCACATAGTCGATGACGATGTGGGCGAAGTCGGGCTGGCCCGTCACCGGGCACAGGCTGGTGAACTCCGGCGCGGTGAAGCGCGCCACATAAAGCGTGTCGGCGTGGGGATTGGGCACGCGCTCCAGCACCGCCTCTTCCGGGTTCGTCGGGGCGGCGGTCTGGACGCCGAGCTGGCTGAGGCTGTCGGTATAGTGGGTCATGCCCGCCATTTAGGCCTTCGCCCCGCCAAAGAAAACGCCGCCCCGCCGCAATCGGCCATCCCCCCGCCGCGCCTGTGCTAGACTGCCCCCCGGCCGAGGGCACGGCGGAGGGCGATTTCAGACGATTCAGACGAATTGGACTCTCTTTTTTCCCCTTCTCCCCTTGTGGGAGAAGGTGGGCGCCGGAGGCGCTCGGATGAGGGGTGTCGGCGCAAGGTTCGCTGTTCTGCGCCTCAACCGTGCGATCATCGGACGCGAGGGCGCTCACACCCCTCATCCGTCAGGCTCCGCCTGCCACCTTCTCCCTCAAGGAGAGAAGGGCGCTGGAACGCATTGCCTTCCCTGACGACAGCCGGTTAGCGTAGCCAAAAGCAACTCAGGAGAGACGACCCGTGGCCATTCCCGCTTCCCTCCAGTCCGGCCTGAAACTGCCGGTGATCGCCTCGCCCATGTTCCTGGTGTCGGGGCCGGATCTGGTGGTCGAGGCCTGTAATGCGGGCGTGATCGGCACCTTCCCCTCGCTGAACCAGCGCACGACCGAGGGCTATCGGGAGTGGCTGCACGAGATCAAGTCGCGCCTGACGCCCAACGCCGCCCCGTTCGGCGTCAACCACATCGTCCACCCGACCAATCCGCGCCTGATGGCCGACATGATGGTCTCGGTCGAGGAGAAGGTGCCGCTGATCATCACCTCGCTGGGCGCCGTGCGCGACGTGGTGGATGCGGTGCACGGCTATGGCGGCGTGGTCTTCCACGACATCGCCAATGTGCGCCACGCGCGCAAGGCGGCCGAGGCGGGCGTCGACGGCCTGATCCTGGTCGCCAACGGAGCTGGCGGGCATGCGGGCGTGGTGAACCCCTTCGCCCTGATCAACGAGGTCCGCAGCTTCTACGACGGGACCATCATCCTGGCGGGCGCCCTCTCGACCGGGCAGGACGTGGCGGCGGCGCTGATGATGGGTGCCGACTTCGCCTATATGGGCACCCGCTTCATCGCCACGACCGAAAGCGCGGCCCAGCCCCACTACAAGGATCTGATCGTCCAGTCGGGCTCGGCCGACATCACCTATACGCCCGCCGTCTCGGGCATTCCGGCCAACTTCCTGACGCCCTCGCTGGTCGAAAACAGGATCGACCCCAAGTCCCTGCCCGAGCACAAGCTGGACATGGGCGAAGAGGCCAAGGCGTGGAAGACAATCTGGTCGGCCGGTCAGGGCTCGGGCGCCATCCACGACGTGCCGACCACGGCCCAGCTTGTCGCTCGGCTGACGGACGAGTTTTCGCAGGCCTGTGATAAATTCGACAAGAAGCGCCTCTAGGAAGCGGCCTCGACACTCCCCTGACGAGGCCGACCATGCGCATCCTGACGACCGCCCTTTTGGCGACCGCCCCGCTCCTGATCCTGGCCTCGGCGGCTCAGGCGCAAGAGCTTCCCGGCCGCTGGAGCTTCAGCGCGGGCGCCGCCAGCGACAACCGCTCCAAGGACGCCTCCAAGTCCGACGGCGATCCCTTCGTCTGGGGCGCGGCGGAATGGGAAAGCGAAAGCGGCCTCTTCTATGTCAGCCCCGCCTTTGAAACGATCAAAAGCGGCGGCTCGGAGCTGGAGTTGGAACTGGCCGGCGGCGTGCGTCCGCAATGGGCCGGCTTCGACTTCGACCTGAACGTCGCGCACAAGTGGCGGGTCGACGCCGACCCCGGCTATGACGATAAGTCGTGGGAGTTCACGGCCGACATGAAGCGCTCGATCGGCCCGGCCAGCGCGCGCCTGCGGCTGCAACACTCGCCCGACGGCGCTGGTTCGGTGAAGGCCTGGACCTGGGTCGCGGTGCGCGGCGGCTGGGACTTTACCGACAAGCTGAACGTCTCGGCCGAGGTCGGCCGTCGCGAGCAGGACAACAGCGTCGACTACACCGGCTACAACATCGGCGCGACCTACGCCCTGACGTCCAATCTTGAGGCCGAACTGCGCTGGCACGGCACGAACGCCAAGGTTCCGGGCGAACAGTACGCCGACGCCCTGGTCGCCGGGATCAGCGTCTATTTCTGACCAGAGGCCTGCGTCTCAGGCGCCTGTTTCACCTTTGGCGGAAAAAGCCTAGGCTGACGCCATGACTTTTCGACCGACGACTTTGGAACGTGCGTACCAACTGGCCCAAAGCGGCGCCTGCCGAACCGTAGGCGATGTAAAACAGGCCCTGAAGACCGAGGGGTATGAGCGGATTCAGGACGCGCTGTACGGCTCGACCATCACCTCGGCCCTGCGCAAGCTGTGTCAGGAGAACTGGATTTCGCCGCCGGAAACGGCCGAGCCCTGAACCCCACCCCTTGCATTAGGGCGATGGAGGGTCCACCCTAGTGAGGTCGATCTCTCTGCGTAACGCTCTGCCTTCTGCCCCGCGCACCGAGGTCTAAGCCGATCCATACAGACCCGACAGGCCATCAGGGACGTTCTCTGAGGCCAACTTCTAGCGGAGGTCCTGAAAATGGCTACCGGCACTGTAAAATGGTTCAACTCCACCAAGGGCTACGGCTTCATCCAGCCGGATGACGGCGGCAAGGACGTCTTCGTCCACATCTCGGCCGTCGAAGCAGCCGGCCTGCGCGGCCTGGACGAAAACCAAAAGGTTTCCTACGAAATCGAGCGCGACCGTCGCTCGGGCAAGGAATCGGCTGGTCAACTGAAGACCGAAGGCTGATCCAGCCCTCTCGCCGCTCCGTCTGCAACGACGGGCGGCGATGACAGGATTGAAGCGCGCAGAGGGCGACCTCTGCGCGCTTTTCTTATGAGGATTTCAGCTGGACGAAGTCCGCGCCGGTGGGCGACTGAAACAGGCGCAGACCGAACTCAGGCAGGATCGCCAGCAGGTGGTCGAAGATGTCGCCCTGGATCGCCTCATACTCGGCCCAGGCCGTGGTGGCGGTGAAGGCGTAGATCTCCAGCGGCAGCCCCGTCTCTGTCGGCTGCAACTGACGCACCAGCAGGGTCATGTCCTGACGGATGCCGGGGTGGTTCTCCAGATAGTTCTGCACATAGGCGCGGAAGGCGCCGATGTTGGTCGAGCGGCGCATATTGACCGGGTCGCGCCCCGCCGCGACCAGTTTGGCGTTCCAGTCGGCCATCTCAGCGCTCTTGTCGGCCAGATAGTCGTCGATCAGCAGAAATCGCCGCATCCGGTCACGCTCGTCCTCGGCCAGGAAGCGCGCGCTGGTCTGGTCGATCAGCAGGGCGCGCTTGATACGACGCCCGCCGCTTTCCTGCATCCCGCGCCAGTTACGGTAGGACTCGCTGATCAGCCGCCAGGTCGGGATGGTGGTGATCGTCTTGTCCCAGTTCTGGACCTTCACCGTGTGCAGGGCGATGTCGATGACGTCGCCATCGGCGTTGACCTGGGGCATCTCAATCCAGTCGCCAACGCGCAGCATGTCGTTGGAGTTCAGCTGAACCGAGGCCACGAGCGACAGTATGGTGTCCTTGAACACCAGCATCAGCACCGCCGCCAGGGCGCCGAGGCCCGACAGCAGCAGCAAGGGCGACCGGTCGATCAGGGCCGCGATCACCAGTATGGTGGCGATGGCGTAGATGACGATCTTCAGGACCTGAAGATAGCCCTTGATGCTGCGTCGATGGGCGCGCGGCGAGCGGGCGTAGATGGCGTTGGCCATGTCCAGACCGGCGCCTATGCCGATGGCCACGGCCACGATCATGAAGGCCCCGGCCACGTTCTGGATCAGGGTGACGACGCCGGGCGCCAGATGCGGCACGCCGCTGATCCCCTGATGGATGATGATGGCGGGCACGACACGGGTGAAACTGCGCACCACGGGCTGCAACAGGGTGTCGAGATCATGCACCGCTCGCCCGACGACTTTCAGGATCAGTCGGGTCAGGATGCGGCGGACCACAAAGTCCGCGATGAAGGCAAGAAGGGCGAGAAGACAGAGCCCGATCAGCATCTCCGCGATCGGAAACTCCGCCAGGCGAATACGCATGGCGTCGAAATCAAACATGACCCCAGCCTAGGCAGGCCCGCCGGGGATTTGAACCCCCGGCGCCTCAATCAGCCTCAGCCGATAGCCTGATCCAGGTCGGCGATCAGGTCGTCGATGTCCTCGACGCCGACCGACAGGCGGATCAGATTGTCGGTGACGCCGCCCGCCTCGCGCACCTCTTTCGGCACGGATGCGTGGGTCATGATGGCCGGGTGGTTCACCAGACTTTCGACGCCGCCCAGCGATTCCGCCAGGGTGAAGACCTGCACCCGTTCCAGCACCCGCTTGGTCCGCTCCAGGTCGCCGTCGATCAGCATGGTGACCATGCCGCCGAAGCGGCCGTTCATCTGGCGCGCAGCCAGTTCGTGCTGCGGGTGGCTGACCAGACCCGGATACAGCACCTTGGCGACGCCCTTTCGGTCTTCCAGCCAACGCGCCACGGCCAGGGCGTTCTCATTGTGCGCCTTCATCCGCAGACCCAACGTCTTCAGGCCTCGGTTGGCCAGGAAGGCGTCGAACGGTCCCATGATCCCGCCCACCGAGTTCTGCAGGAACTTCAGCTGAGCCGCCATCTCGGCGTCCTTGGCCACCAGAACCCCGCCGACGATGTCGGAGTGGCCGTTCAGATATTTGGTCGCCGAGTGCATGACCACGTCGGCGCCCAGCGTCAGCGGCTGCTGGCTCCACGGCGTGGCGAAGGTGTTGTCGACCACCAGGATCAGCTTGTTCGCCTTGGCGATCTTCGACAGGGCCTCGATGTCGGCCAGTTTCATCAGCGGGTTGGTCGGTGTCTCCACCCACAGCATCCGCGTCTTGTCGGTGATCGCGGCCTCGACAGCCGCCAGGTCGGTCAGGTCCACATAGCTGAAGTCCAGCCCCATCGACCGGCGCCGCACCCGCTCGAACAGCCGCCATGAGCCGCCATAAAGATCGTCGCCGGTGATGATGTGCGACCCGGCGTCCAGCAGCTCCAGCGCCGTCGAGGTCGCCGCCATGCCCGAGCCGAAGCCGAAGGCCTGAACCCCGCCCTCCAGATCGGCGATGCAGGCCTCGAACGCCTCGCGCGTCGGGTTCTTGCCGCGGGCGTATTCATAGCCCTTGTTCACGCCGGGGCTTTCCTGCGCATAGGTCGAGGTGGCGTAGATCGGCGTCATCACCGCGCCCGTGGTCGGGTCCGGCCGCTGGCCCGCATGGATGGCGCGGGTCGAGAAGCCCTGGCGGTTCTTCAGTTCAGACATGGGCTTACCGGTTCAGGCTGAGGTGGTTGATCAGGTCGGTGCGGGTGATCAGGCCGACGAAGCTCTCGCCGTCCAGCACGATGGCCACGCGGTCGCGGTCAAAGACCGGGATCAGGGCGTCCAGCGATTCCGTCACCTGCAGCGTGTCCAGATCGCGCGTCATGGCCGAGGCGACCGGCTTGGCGAAGCGTTCCTGACGGGTGATGTCGTCGGTGTTCATGATGTGGACGATGTCGCTTTCGTCCAGAATGCCGACCAGACGGCCGTCCTGAATGACCGGCAGCTGCGACAGCCCGTCGCCGCGCATCCGCTTGAAGGCGGTGTCCAGCGTATCTTCCGGCCCGATCACCACCACGTCGCCGGCGGCGTATTTGCGGTTGATCAGGTCCGACAGGTCGCCGTGCAATTCGCGCTCCGCCAGCCCCTGATCGGCCAGCCAGGCGTCGTTGTAGACCTTGGACAGATATTTGGCGCCGGTGTCGCAGACGAAGGTCACGACCCGCTTCGGCTCGGTCTGCTCGCGGCACCAGCGCAGGGCCGTGGCGATCAGGGTGCCCGAGGATGACCCCGCCAGAATGCCTTCCTTCAACAACAGCTCGCGCACCGTGGCGATCGCCTCGGCGTCGGGGATGGAATAGGCGACGTCGATCAGATCTGGATCGGTCGTCTCAGGCATGAAGTTCTGGCCGATGCCCTCGACCGTATAGCTGCCGTCCGGCCCAGCGACGCCCTCATTGATCAGTCCCGCCAGCGCCGATCCCACCGGGTCAGCCAGAATGATCTTGGCCTTGGAGCCCTGCGCCTTGAAGTAGCGCGCGTTGCCGGTAATCGTCCCGCCTGAGCCGATGCCGGCGACGAAGGCGTCGATATCGCCGTCCATCTGCTCGAAGATTTCCGGGCCGGTCGTCTTGAAGTGGGCCTCGGAGTTGGCGTCGTTGGCGAACTGATTGACGAAATAGCCGCCCGGAATCTGCTGGGCCAGACGCTCGGCCATGTCGGTGTAATATTCAGGATGGCCATGCGGCACGTCCGAGCGGGTCAGGCGCACATCGGCGCCCATCGCTCGCAGGTGCTGGATCTTCTCCTTCGACATCTTGTCGGGGATGACCAGCAGGACCTTATAGCCCTTCTGCTTGCCGACAAGGGTCAGGGCCAAGCCGGTGTTGCCCGCCGTCGCCTCGACGATGGTGCCGCCGGGTTTCAGCCAGCCCGCCTTCTCCGCCGCCTCGATCATCGACAGGGCGATACGGTCCTTGATGGAGCCGCCGGGGTTCTGGCTCTCCAGCTTCAGGAAAAGGCGGCAGGGGCCGGTGTCGATCCGAGTCACCTCGACCATCGGCGTCTTGCCGATCAGGTCCAGCAGGCTCTTGGCCGGACGGCTGAGAACAGGGGCGTCGGTCATCGACATGAGAGCAGGCTCCGTTGCACGGGTGACTTGTGAAGCTGGGCGTCCGCCCCTTCGCGGTCAACTCCTGCAAGTTTTCACCCTTTCGCCGAGAAGCGCGTTAGAAAGGGCGCAATGGTCAAGACACCCAAACGCCCCGCAGCGGGCCTGCCCGACAAAGAATCCCTCATCGCCTTCCTTCGTGAGGCCGGTGAAGCCGAAAAGGCCGACATCGCGCGCGCCTTCGGCCTTAAGGGCGCCGAGCGGCGCCAGATGCGCGACATGCTGAAGGAGCTGGAGGCCGAGGGCCGTCTCAGCAAACGCGGCCGCAAGGGCTTTTCCGAGGTCGGCGCCCTGCCCCCGGTCGGCGTCGCCGACGTGGTGGACCGCGACGCCGACGGCGAGCTTTACGTCCAACTGGTCAAGGGCGGAGAGGATGCACCGCGCGCCGTCCTGATGCCTGATCGCGAGGGTCGCGGCCCCGCGCCCGGCATGGGCGACCGCCTATTGGTCAAGTTCAGCCAGGGCGTCGACGGCTGGGAGGCCCGACTGGTCAAACGGCTGGACACCGGCGGCAACCGCGTGTTGGGCGTCATCCGCAAGGGCGGGCGCGAGACGCGGGTCGAGCCGGTCGACAAGCGCTCCAAGGATGTTCTGCTGGTCCCGCAGGCACAGGCTGCCGATCTGCGCGACGGCGATCTGGTTCTGGCCGCAGTCGAGAAGGGCGAGCATCGCTACGGCCCCAAGCGCGGCAAGATTCTTGAGAACATCGGGCGCGAGGACGACCCGCGCGCCGCCTCCATCATCGCCATCCACGCCCACGGGGTGCCGACCGGCTTCTCCGAGGCCGTGGAACGCGAGGCCGAGGATCAGGCTGTCCCGACGCTGAAGGGGCGCGAGGACCTGCGCCACGTCCCCTTCATCACCATCGATCCCGCCGATGCGCGCGACCATGACGACGCCGTCTATGCCGAGCGTGACGAAGACCCGGCCAATGCGGGCGGCTGGATCGTCTGGGTCGCCATCGCCGACGTCGCCGCCTATGTGCGTCCGAACACGGCGCTGGACCGCGAGGCGCGGGCCAAGGGCAACTCGACCTACTTCCCCGACCGCGTCGAGCCGATGCTGCCCGAAGTCCTGTCCAACGGCCTGTGCAGCCTGAAGCAGGGCGAGAACCGCGCCTGCATGGCCGTGCGCATGGTCTTCGACAAGGACGGCAGGAAGACCGGGCACAAGTTCACGCGCGGCCTGATGCGCAGCCACGCCAAACTGTCCTACGAACAGGCGCAATCGGCCATCGACGGCCTGCTGGACGACGCCACCGGGCCGATCATGGAGGCGATCCTCTATCCACTGTGGAACGCCTATCGCACCATGCTGAAGGGCCGCGAGCGCCGCAGCCCTCTGGCTATCGAAAGCCCCGAGCGCCGCATCATCATGTCGCCCGACGGCGGCATCGCCGGTATCGAGCCGCGCAAGTCGCTGGAAGCTCACCGCCTGATCGAAGAAATGATGATCCAGGCCAACGTCTGCGCCGCCGAGACGCTGGAGAAGACGCACACGCCGCTGATCTATCGCGTCCACGACACGCCCAGCCAGGAGAAGATCTTCAACCTGGCCGACTTCCTGCACACCATCGGCAAGCCGTGGAACAAGGGCGAGGCGCCGAACACCAAGCGCTTCAACAAGCTGCTGGAAGAGACCCGCGACACCCCGCACGCCGAGGTCGTCAACGAAGTCGTCCTGCGCACCCAGATGCAGGCCATCTACTCGCCGGACAATGTAGGCCACTTCGGTCTGCACCTGGACCGCTACGCCCACTTCACCTCGCCCATCCGGCGCTATTCGGACCTGATCGTCCATCGCGGGCTGATCCGGGGGCTGAAACTGGGGTCGGACGGCCTGACCGACCGCGAGATCGCCGAACTGGGCGGCATCGCCGAACACGTCACCGAGACCGAGCGCCGCTCGATGGCGGCCGAGCGCGACGCCATGGACCGCTACATCGCCGCCTTCCTTGAAGAGCACGTCGGCGCGACCTTCAGCGGACGGATCACCGGCGTGACCCGCTTCGGCCTATTCATCCGGCTGGACGAGACGGGCGCAGACGGTCTGGTCCCGGTCTCGACGCTCGGCGACGAATACTTCACCCACGACGACCGCGCCCACGCCCTGGTCGGCGAGCGGTCGGGCAAGCGCTTCCCGCTGGGCCGCCGGGTCGAGGTGCGGTTGATGGAGGCCACGCCCGTCACCGGCGGTCTGGTGCTGGAGATGCTGTCCGAACCAGACCCGCGCGACCCCAACGCCCCGGCGCCGCGCTATGGGATGCGCGGAAGAGGCGGCGACGGCCCTCCCAAGCGCGGCAAGGGCCGTCCGGGCGGTCCCAAACCCCGCAACGGCGCCAAGCCTTCCGGCGGCCTGAAAGGCGTCAGAAAGGGCAAGCGGCGGTGAGGAATATCACGTCCCTTCTCCCCTCGAGGGAGAAGGTGGGCGCCGAAGGTGCTCGGATGAGGGGGCTGTATCCGCACGCAGGACGACAGACGTTGAGGGCGCGGCAAGCGTCCCCCTCATCCGTCTCGCTGCGCGAGCCACCTTCTCCCCCGGCGGGGAGAAGGCAGGAGTTTTTGCCATGACCCCCACCCCATTCGACGCAGCCCAGGACCTCGCCGATGCGCCGCGCACCGGGGGCGCCCAGCGCCCCAAGGACGCCGCCACCCTGATCCTGACGCGCGACGCCAAGCGCCCCGAGGTGCTGATGGGCCGACGCGCGCCGGGCCATGTCTTCATGGCCTCGAAGTGGGTGTTTCCGGGCGGACGCATCGAGCGCGCCGACTTCACCGCCGCCTCGAAAGGCCCCCTGTCGCCCGACGCTGCGCGCCGGCTGGAGACGGAAATGCCTGCCCGCCGCGCCCGCGCCCTGGCCCTGGCCGCCGTGCGCGAGACCTTTGAAGAGACGGGGCTGATCCTGGGCCGAGCGGCGCCCACCGCCTCAGTCGCCGGGCCGTGGCGGGAGTATCGTCAGGCGGGCGCCCTGCCCGATCTGTCGGTGCTGTCCTATGTGGCGCGGGCCATCACCCCGCCGGGCCGACCGCGCCGTTTCGACGCGCGCTTCTTCATGGCCCCGGTCGAGGCTCTGCGCGATCCGGACCGTATCGAAGGCTCGGGCGAACTGGACGAGATCGCCTGGATTCCTCTGGACGAGGCGCAGAACCTCGACCTGCCCGCCATCACCCGCTTCGTGCTGGGCGAGGTGGCCGAGCGGCTGGAGACGCCTCAACGCCCCCTGCCCTTCGTGCACATGGTGCGCGGCCGCCACGTCATCGACTATCAGGACTGACGCGGCGGCCTTAAGGTCTTATTCGGCGACCGGCTTCGTCAGGTCGAAATCAACCTGGAAGTGGCGGTTCGGGCGGCGCAGTTCATAGGTGAAGGTCTTGTCAAGATGGACCTCCATCGCCCAGACGTTGGTCGTCGAGACCGAGGCGTCGTTGGCGTTGAACAGGTCGATGG
Source organism: Brevundimonas sp. S1H14 (assembly GCF_047716865.1). NCBI lineage: Bacteria > Pseudomonadati > Pseudomonadota > Alphaproteobacteria > Caulobacterales > Caulobacteraceae > Brevundimonas > Brevundimonas sp. S1H14. The sequence goes on from NZ_CP136679.1 coordinate 2,234,640, forward strand.
ATTCCTGATCGACCGGGAACTCCTGACGCTCTGCCGTGCCTTCGTTCGCCGTGTCGCCGCCGTACCAGTGCAGCGGGTCGGTCTTGCCGTCCGGCTGGCGGTGATCGTGCTTCAGGCGCAGGCCCGAATCGGTGCGCGTCACCACCCAGGTGCGCGAGCGGTCTTCGCCGACCCAGAAGGGGATGCGAATCTCGTCCGCCGAACAGTCGCGCACGTGCATCAGCAGGCGTTTGCCGGCGAAGTCGGAATCGGCGGCCTCGTTGGTGACGACCTTGCCCTCGAATCGCTGGCCGCACAGGGCGGTCAGATTGGCGAAGAAGGCGTCCTGCGCCGTGGCTGGGGCCTCAGCAGTCGCAGCCGCCGGGACGGCAGGCTCGGACGAACAGGCGGAAAGGGCCAGACCGGCGGCGATAACGGCGGCGGACAGGGCGTGGGCGGGCTTGAAGCAGGGCTTTTTCATGGCGAAACACTAGCGTCTGTATGGCCAGGCTCAACGCGACATCGAAGCCGTTGACTTTGAGCCCGTCCTGAGTATGTTCCGCGCCTCTTATTTCAAGCGGCTTTCGCCGTCGCAGAGGTTAATTCCGATGGCCAAACCGGCTTCCATCAAGATCCGCCTGAACTCCACCGCCGACACCGGCTTCTTCTACGTCACCAAGAAGAACGCCCGTACGATGACCGAGAAGATGGTCGTCAAGAAGTACGACCCGGTCGTCCGCAAGCACGTCGAGTTCAAGGAAGGCAAGATCAAGTAAGGGTCTCGCCCTCCGCTTGAATCTGCAAGAATCGAAACGCCCGGTCGCAGGACCGGGCGTTTTTCTTTGACCGTTTATCGGAAAGCGTCGCGTCAGGCGGCGCGGGCGACGACGCGGTTGCGCCCCTGAGCCTTGGCCTCATAGACGCCCTCGTCCGCCCGCTTGAGCAGGGCCTCGGGCGTGTCCTCCATGCCCAGGCTGGCCGCCACGCCGACCGAAACGGTCACGCCCAGCACATCGCCTCCGCTGATACGGAAGGGGGCCGCCCCCACGTCGCGGCGAATACGTTCGGCGATGCGATGGGCGTCTTCCAGCGTCGTGCCCGGCATGACCACCACGAACTCCTCGCCGCCGAAACGACAGGGCAGATCGACCGCGCGCACATTGGTCGCCAGCCGTACCGAAAACTCGCGCAGCACCTCGTCGCCGACGTCATGACCAAAGGTGTCGTTCACGGCCTTGAAGTGGTCGATGTCCAGCACCAGCACCGCCACCGGGTCCCCGCCCCGCGCGGCGCGCGCGACCAGAGCTTGCAACTGGCTGGTCATGTAGCGGCGATTGTGCAGACCCGTCAGCGGGTCGGTGATCGCCATCTCCAGATTATGGTCCAGCTTGTCGCGCAGGAAGTCGCCGTACCGCTTGCGCTTCACCTGGGTGCGGACCCGCGCCGACATCTCTTCAGGATCGACGGGGCGGGCCAGGATGTCATGCGCGCCCAGATCCAGCGCCTTCAGCAGACGCGGCCGATCATGGGTGTCGATCAGCGCCAGTATGGGAATGCGTCGCGTCATCTCCTTGGAGCGCAACTGGGCGATCAGGCGCAGGCCGTCGAAGCCTTCGGACGACACATTGACGATGACCAGATCGACCGGTCCCCGCGCCGCGTCCAGAGCGTCGGCCAGGGTGTCCGCAATCATCGGGCGATGCTCGATCGACAGCTCCCGCGCTATCATCTCGGCTTGAAGTTCATTGTCGTCGACGACCAGAACCCGACCGCCCGAGCCCTTCAGACGGCCGACGCCGCCTGCGTCCATGCCCAAACGGCGGCTGCTTTCCTCGCGTTCACGCAGCTCATCCATGACCATCTTCAGGCGCGTCAGGCTCTTGACCCGCGCCATCAGGATCACATCGTCCAGCGGCTTGGACAGGAAGTCGTCAGCGCCCGCTTCCAGTCCCCGGATGCGGTCATGACGCCCGTCCAGGGCCGTCACCAGCACCACCGGGATATGACGCGTCTCCTCGGCGGCCTTGAGCCTACGGCAGGTCTCGAACCCGTCCATGCCGGGCATCATGACGTCCAGCAGGATCAGGTCGGGCTGTTCATCCCGGGCGATGCGCAGGCACGAGGTCCCGTCGCCGCAGGTCAGGGCGTCATAGTATTCAAGGGTCAGCTTGGCTTCGAGCAGACGGACATTCGCCTCTACGTCGTCGACCACCAGAATTCGCGCACTCATCCCCTACCCCAGGTGCTTTCGCACCGTTTCAAGGAAGGAAATGACAGAGATCGGCTTGGAGATGTAGGCCTCGCAGCCCCCCTGACGAATCCGTTCCTCATCACCCTTCATGGCGAAGGCTGTAACGGCGATGACGGGTATATGGTTCAGCTCTTCATCATCCTTGAGCCATTTGGTCACCTCGAGCCCGGAAATCTCCGGCAGCTGGATATCCATCAGGATCAGATCAGGGCGATGCTCGCGCGCAATCGCCAGCGCCTGCAGCCCTTCGCGGGTCTGCAGCACTTCGTACCCCTGAGAATCGAGCAGATCATGAAAAAGCTTCATGTTCAGCTCGTTATCCTCGACGATGAGGATCTTCTTGGACATCCGCCACCCGGCCGTTGCGCCTCTTGTTCATTCGCTTTCGCGTCGGGCTGTTACGCCTTCTTGGGTGCACTGTGGCGGCGTCAGTCTTAAGTTGACGTGAAGCTGAGGAAACGGAGTTCCTGTTTGGCCATCACGGCCCTTTGCCGCGACTGTCTGTGGACCGGAGACCGCAAGGTCGTGCGGTGCCCGTCGTGCGCCTCGCGCCGGGTGATCGCCCACGACGAACTGAGCGATCTTCACATCGCCCACCTGGACTGCGACGCCTTCTACGCCTCGGTCGAAAAGCGCGACCGACCCGAACTGCGCGACAGGCCCGTGATCGTCGGCGGCGGCAAGCGCGGCGTGGTCTCCACCGCCTGCTATGTAGCGCGGCTGTACGGCGTCGGCTCGGCCATGCCGATGTTCAAGGCGCTGAAGGCCTGTCCGGACGCCGTGGTCATCAAGCCGGACTTCACCAAATACAAAGCCGAGAGCGCACGCATCTTCGGCGCCGTCCAGCGCCTGACGCCGCTGGTTCAGACCCTATCGCTGGACGAGGCCTGGATCGACCTGAAGGGCACAGAGCGGCTGAATGGCGGGCCGCCCGCCTTCCAGCTGGCGCGCCTGCAGAAATGGATCGAGGATGAGACAGGGCTGAGCGTCTCCATCGGCCTGGCGCCCAATCGCTTCCTGGCCAAGATCGCGTCCGAACTGGACAAGCCGCGCGGCTTCTCCGTCATCGGCGCGGCCGAGGCGCAAGGCCTGCTGGCCCCGCGCCCCGTGACCACCCTGCCCGGCGTCGGGCCGGTGTTCGGGCGCACCCTGCGTTCGGACGGTTTCGCCACCATCGGCGATCTGGCCGCCGCCGAGGTGAAGGATCTGGTCCGGCGCTATGGCGAGACGGGCCTGCGGCTGCACGACCTCAGCCACGCCCGCGACAGCCGCCCGGTGAACCCCGACCACGACCGGCGCGGCATGAGCGCCGAGACCACCTTCAACGACGACCTGACCACCGCCGAGGCGCTGGAGGCCGAACTGTGGCCCCTGTGCGAGAAGCTGGCGGCCAAGGCGCGACGCGACGGCGTGGCCAGCCGGGTCCTGGTGCTGAAACTGCGCAAGACGGACTTCAAGATCGTCACCCGCCGCATCACCCTGGCCGAGCCCGTGCAGACGGCGCGCGCCCTGTTCGCCGCCGGTCGCGACCTGCTGAAGCCGGAACTGGGCGTGCCCTATCGATTGATCGGCATCGGCATGGCCGATATCGCCGACGCCCAGGATGTCCCCGCCGGGTTGTTCGCCACCGCCGAAGCCCGCGCCCTGAAGACCGAGACCGCCATCGACGCCCTGCGCGACAAGTTTGGGGCAGGCGCTGTCGTCGCCGGGCGCGCTCTGAAACGTCCCAACGAACGCCCCGGATGACGCGGCCGCCGCGCCGCGCTAAACCCCCTGCACCCTTTCATACGGAGTCGCCCCATGAGCATCCACGCCCGCATCGCTGAACTCGGCATCACCCTGCCCGAGCCCGCCAAGCCGGTCGCCAGCTATGTCTCCTACGTCCGCTCGGGCGAGCAGATCTTCATCTCGGGCCAGCTGTCCAATGACGCCTCGGGCGGCATCAAGGGCACGGTCGGCGTGGATGTGACCCCGGAGCAGGCCGCCGAGGCCGCCCGCCTGTGCGGCGTCAACCTGCTGGCTCAGATCAACGCCGCCGTCGACGGCGACCTGGATCGCGTGATCCGCATCGTCAAGCTGGGCGGCTTCGTTCAGGCCGGACCGGACTTCGAGGCCATCCCCGCGGTCATCAACGGCTGCTCGGACCTGATGGTCCAGGTCTTCGGCGACGCCGGCAAGCACTCGCGCTCGGCCGTCGGCGTCTACAAGCTGCCGCTCGGCTTCGCCGTCGAAGTGGACGCTGTCATCGAGGTGAAGTGACACCTGTGAACGTCAGCCTTCTCCCCTCGGGGGAGAAGGTGGGCGGCGGAGCCGCTCGGATGAGGGGGACGCTGGCTTCGCCCTTATCCGCCGCCTGCGCGGACACCGCCCCCTCATCCGGCCCTGACGGGCCACCTTCTCCCCCGAGGGGAGAAGGGTAAAAGTGTCCGGCTTCACACTTCAGGTGCACGACAGGATCGCCGCGATAGGCCGGGACGCGTGGGACGCCTGCGCGGCCCCGACCGGCGATCCCTTCGTCTCCTATGACTTCCTTGACGCCTGCGAGGCGTCCGGCAGCGCCGTCCCGTCTGAAGGCTGGGCGGCGCGCCACCTGTCACTGCACGATGAGGACGGCGCCGTGATCGGCGTTATGCCCCTTTATCTGAAGGGCCACAGCCAGGGCGAATACGTCTTCGATCACAGCTGGGCCGACGCCTATCAGCGCGCGGGCGGGCGCTATTATCCCAAGCTGCTGGGGGCTGTGCCGTTTACGCCGGCAACCGGGCCGCGCTTTTTGGCGCGCCCCACCGTCACCCCGGAAGCCGCGCAGCGGCTATCCGGGGCCGCTCAAGACGCCGACGTCAGTGCCCCTGGAGTTCACGGCTCTACGCTGCGCTCCGGCCGGGATGACGCGATCAGGTCAGCCCTACTGCAAGGCGCGCTGACGTTGACTCAACGGCTGGGCGTCTCGTCCCTGCACGTCAACTTCCCGACCGAGCCGGAATGGCGCGCCATGATCGAGGCGGGCCTGCTGCCGCGCCGGGACATCCAGTTCATCTGGCGCAACGACGGCTATCAGAGCTTCGACGACTTCCTCGGCGCCCTGTCTTCCAGTCGGCGCAAGACCATCCGGCGCGAGCGGCGCGAGGCGCAGGCCAATCTCGATATCCGCGTCCTGACGGGCGTTGCAATCACACAGGCGCATTGGGACGCCTTCTTCGCCTTCTACATGGACACCGGAGACCGAAAGTGGGGGCGGCCCTATCTGACGCGCGACTTCTTCGCCCGCGTGGGGGCGAGCATGGCCGACCGCATCGCCCTGGTCATGGCGTTCGAAGACGAGACGCCCGTGGCGGGGGCGCTGAACTTCATCGGACGGGACGCCCTATACGGCCGCCAGTGGGGGACGCTGGTCGACCGGCCCTTCCTGCATTTCGAGCTGTGCTATTATCAGGCGATCGAATTCGCCATCGCGCGAGGGCTGTCGCGGGTCGAGGCGGGGGCGCAGGGGGATCACAAGATCGCGCGCGGCTACCTGCCCTCCCCGGTCTATTCGGCGCATTTCATCGCCGATCCGGCGCTGCGCGATCCCGTCGCCCGCTATCTGGAGCAGGAACGCCCGGCTGTGGAGGCGGAGATGCACGCCATGACTGCGGAGCTGTCTCCCTATCGCCATCGCTGACATGCGGTCGCACCTGATAAAACGCCGGAACCTCGACCTTGGCTGCGCGCTTTGAGGGAGAGTTTCACTCCCCAACAGGTAAGAAGAATGGCTAATCAACGTATCGAAGGCGCTGTCGAAGAGTTTGAAGGCAAGGCCCAGCGCGGCCTGGGTCGTCTGGCGGGCGACAGCAAGCTTCAGGTCGACGGCGCCATCAAGGAAGCCGGCGGCCGCGCCAAGAACGCCTATGGCCGCGTCATCGACGGCCTGGACGGCATGGTCGACAAGGCCCCGGCCGACCTGCGCGCGCCCGCTCGCAAGGGTCTGGACTTCGCCCGTGAAAAGCCTCTGCTGACGGTCGGCATCATCGCCGGCGCGGCAGCCGTGCTCAGCGCCCTGGGCCGCAAGCGCTAAGACGGCGACTCCCGATATGAAAAAGGCCCGGACGGCGACGTCCGGGCCTTTCTCTTTGCGCCTGATCGAAATCAGGCGGTCTCTTCTTCAGCCTCCTTCACCGCTGCGCCCTTGGCCGGGGTGATGTCGAAGGCGATCTTGCCGTCCTTCAGCTCGACCTTGACGTGGCCGCCGCGGGTCAGGCGGCCGAACAGGATGTCGTCGGCCAGCGGCTTCTTGATGTGCTCCTGAATGACGCGGGCCAAGGGCCTTGCGCCATACAGTTCGTCGAAACCGTTCTTGGCCAGCCAGTCGGTCGCCTCGTCGGTCAGTTCGATGGTGATGTTGCGGTCCGCCAGCTGGGCTTCCAGCTGCAGCACGAACTTGGTCACGACCGAGCGGATCGTCTCGGCGCCCAGCGGCTTGAAGGCCACGATGGCGTCCAGACGGTTGCGGAACTCAGGCGCGAACAGGCGCTGGATGGCCTTTTCGTCCTCGCCCTCGACCTTGCCCCGGCCGAAGCCGATGGCCGCGCGCGCGTTATCGGCGGCGCCCGCGTTGGTGGTCATGATCAGGATGACGTTCCTGAAATCAACCTTCTTGCCCACGGCGTCGGTCAGCGTCCCGTTGTCCATCACCTGCAGCAGGATGTTGTAGACGTCGGGGTGCGCCTTCTCGATCTCGTCCAGCAACACGACAGAGTGCGGGTGCTGGTCGACGGCGTCGGTCAGCAGGCCGCCCTGATCATGGCCGACATAGCCCGGAGGCGCGCCGATCAGGCGGCTGACCGTGTGGCGCTCCATGTATTCGGACATGTCGAAGCGCTGCATCTCGATGCCGAGGGTGGCCGCGAGTTGCTTGGCCACTTCGGTCTTGCCGACGCCGGTCGGACCGCTGAACAGGAAGGTGCCGATAGGCTTGTTCGGGTCGCGCAGACCCGCCCGCGCCAGCTTCATCGCCGACGACACCTGGTCAATCGCCTGCTCCTGACCAAAGACGGCGCGCTTCAGATCGGTCTCCAGCTCACGCAGGGATTCCGTGTCCGACTTCGACACCGACTTGGGCGGGATGCGGGCCATCTTGGCGATGACGGCCTCGACCTCCTTCTGGCCGATGACCTTCTTGCGCTTCGATTCCGGCAGCAGCATCTGCGACGCCCCCGCCTCGTCGATCACGTCGATGGCCTTGTCCGGCAGCTTGCGGTCGGTGATGTAGCGCGCCGACAGATCGACCGCCGTGCGGATGGCCGAGTCGGTGAAACGCAGCTTGTGGTGCGTCTCGTAGGTCGTCTTCAGGCCCTTGAGGATCTTCACCGTGTCCTCGATCGTCGGCTCATTGACGTCGATCTTCTGGAAGCGGCGGACCAGGGCGCGGTCCTTCTCGAAGTGCTGGCGATATTCCTTGTAGGTGGTCGAGCCCATGCAGCGCAGGCTGCCGGACGCCAGGGCAGGCTTCAGCAGGTTCGACGCATCCATCGCCCCGCCCGAGGTCGCGCCCGCGCCGATCACCGTGTGAATCTCGTCGATGAACAGGACGGCGTTGTCGTGGCTCTCCAGTTCCTTGACGACCTGTTTCAGTCGTTCCTCGAAGTCGCCGCGATAGCGGGTGCCCGCCAGCAGCGAGCCCATGTCGAGGCTGTAGATCGTCGCGTCCTTCAGGACTTCCGGCACCTCGCCGTTGACGATCTTGCGCGCCAGACCTTCGGCGATGGCGGTCTTGCCGACGCCGGGGTCGCCGACCAGCAGCGGGTTGTTCTTGGTGCGGCGGCACAGGATCTGGATCGAGCGCTCGACCTCGGCCTGACGCCCGATCAAGGGGTCGATCTTGCCGTTGCGGGCCTTCTCGTTCAGGTCGATGCAATAGGCTTCCAGCGCCTCGCCGCCCTGTTTGACGACCGAGCCGTCCTCGGCCTCTTCGGGGCTGGCGCCGCGCACCGAGCGGGCTTCATTGGCCCCGGCCTTCTTGGCGATGCCGTGGGCGATGAAGTTGACCGCGTCGTAGCGCGTCATGTCCTGCTCCTGCAGGAAATAGGCGGCGTGGCTTTCGCGTTCGGAGAAGATGGCGACCAGGACGTTGGCGCCGGTCACTTCCTCGCGGCCGGACGACTGGACATGGATGACCGCGCGCTGGATCACGCGCTGGAAGCCCGCCGTCGGCTTGGCGTCGTCGCCGTCGGCCGTGGCCAGGGCGGCCAGGTCTGTGTCGACATAGGAGCCGAGCGCAGCCTTCAGCGCGCCCAGATCGACGTTGCAGGCCGTCATCACGGCCGAGGCGTCCGGATCGTCGATCAGGGCCAGCAGCAGGTGTTCAAGCGTGGCGTATTCGTGCCGACGCTCGTTGGCGTAGTGGACCGCGCGGTGCAGGGTCTCTTCGAGAGGACGGGAAAACGAAGGCATGGCAGGTTCCTCTCAGTCCTTTTCCATCGTGCATTGCAGGGGGTGCTGGTGGCGTCGCGCCGTCTCGACCACCTGGGCGACCTTGGTTTCGGCCACTTCGTAGGTGAAGACGCCGCAGACCCCGACGCCATGCTGGTGCACGTGAAGCATGATGCGGGTCGCGTCCTCGCGGCTCTTCTGGAAGAACCGCTCCAGCACGTAGATGACGAACTCCATGGGGGTGTAGTCGTCATTCAGGATCAGCACCCGATAGAGCGAGGGGCGCTGAAGTTTCGGCTTTGTCTCGGTGACGACGGCGGCGCCTGCGCCTCCGCCCTGTTCACCTGGCCGTCTGTTAGGCATTCGTGGTCCGTATTCGGGGAGTGTCGAGGGATCAGATAGGGAATGATGGCCTGATTTGTAGAGGCGTCCAGCCCCACAGACGCTCGCGCACGCCCAGTTGATGCCTGAACGTGAAAAGGCCCCGGCGTTTCCACCGGGGCCCTTCCGAAGTTCTGGACCTGAAGGTCGCGCTTAGCGAGCGGCTTGGAACTGCTCGACGGCAGCCGAAACGCGCTCGTTGATCGGCTTGAAGCTGTCCTTGACCGAGGCGGTCATGGTCTCGGTCGCCTTGCCGAACTCGGCCAGATAGGCCTCGGCGGCCGACTTGGCCCAGTTGGTCTGCAGTTCGAACAGTTCCTGCATCGAGCGGGCCTGCGAGAACGACTGGGCGGCGGCGACGCCGTCTTCCCAGGACTTCTTGCTGTAGGCCATAGCCTGTTGCGACAGGGCCTCGGCGCCCTTCTGGGCAGCGGCGGCGGATTCCACCACGGCTTCCAGGTTCTTCTTGCCGTGCGCGTTGATCTCGCTCAGCGAGGCGACGGACTTGTCGACGCCTTCGCGGAACACCTTGGCGCCGGCGGCCTGGATGGATTCTGCCTGGGCCTTGGCCTTGGCGGTGGTTTGTTCAACGGTCTTCTTCACGGTCTCAGCGGCGTCAGCCATAGGGAGTCTCCTGAAGCGAAAGGTTTCATGCGACAGGCGGAGCCCATCGCGACAACGGCGATATGGTGCACCTGCGAAAAGACTTCAAGTGAAATTTGTGCAACGCACAATATAATCGCTGATCACCTGACGCGGAGCCGCTCGATCACAAGTCTGTTGACGCGCCGTTAACCCTCTCGAAACCGGGCGAGCCGATGTTAGCGTTTGTAACGTGCGTGATCGCAGCCGTCTTCGCGCCACAGTGACGAGGCTAGTAGCTTGCCCATGAACGCCATCTTCCGCCGTCGTTTCCTGGCCGCCCTGGTCCTGGGGGGAATTGTCCTGACGCCAACGGTCGGCGTCGCCCCGCCGGAAGCCCAATCGACCGATAGCCGATACGCCGCCATCGTGGTGGACGCCGCCTCCGGCGAGGTGCTGTTTTCGCGCTTCGCCGACGCCCGGCGCTTTCCGGCCTCCATCACCAAGGTCATGACCCTGTATCTGACGTTCGAGGCGCTGGAATCGGGCAAGGCCAAACTGGACGACAATCTGACCGTCTCGCCGCGTGCGGCCTCTCAGCCGCCGTCGAAGCTGGGCCTGGCGGCAGGCCAGACGATCAGCCTGGACGACGCCATGCGCGCCACCGCCGTCCGCAGCGCCAACGACATGGCCATGGTCATCGCCGAACACATCGGCGGCTCCGAAGGCCGTTTCACCCAGATGATGACGGAAAAGGCTCGCGAGCTGGGAATGGAGCACACGCGCTTCACCACCGCCAACGGCCTTCCCGACACGCGCCAGGCGACCACGGCGCGCGACCTGTCGATCCTCAGCCGCGCGGTGATGCGCGACTATCCGCAATACTATCGCTACCTCGGCCTGCACGACTGGTTCTACAAGGGCCGCGACTACCGCAACACCAACGGCCTGCTGGCCACCGGGCGCGGCTATGACGGCATCAAGACCGGCTTCACCAACGCCTCGGGGTATAATCTGGCGGCGTCTTCGGTGCGCGACGGCAAGCGGATCATCACCATCGTCATGGGCGGGCGTTCGACCGCCAGCCGCAACGCCCACGTCGCCGAACTGATGGACACCGGCTTCGAGGTCCAGCGTCGCCGGGGTCAGGGAGAGAACATCCAGCTGGCTCAGGCCTTCTTTGAACAGCGCGGCTATGGCGTCAGCAGCGATCCTGCGCCCGTCGCCTACGCCTCCCTGTCCGACGAGGATGGAGAAGGCGTCGGCTCCTCGACCGAAGTGGCCTACGTCTCCGGCCCGCCGCCGCGCAGCCTGCCGACCGAGGTGACCCCGCCGCCGTCGGCCCGCCGCGCCGAGAACCGCCCGCCCGAAAGCCTGACCGCCGCGCTGAACGGCGGATCAGCCGCGGCGCCTACGCCCCCTGCCCGCACGACCCGCAACCCGCCCGCCCGCGCCGCCGCCCCGGCCCCGGCTCCGGCCGGTCGCTGGACCGTCCAGGTCGGCGCCTTCCGCGAAGAGGCCGTGGCCCGCGACTGGCTGAACAACGTCAGCCGTCGCTTCTCCAGCCAGTTCTCGAACGCCCAGCGTGACGTGCAGACCGCGAACGGCTGGTATCGTTCGCGCTTCACCGGCATGACCCAGCAGGCGGCCGAGGCCGCGTGCGAGGCTCTGTCGGAACGCCGCGTCACCTGCATGGTGGTCCGCCCCAGCTAGGCGAGGCGGAGCTAGCGTCCCTGCCCGTTGCGCCATCCCGGCTCCGCCAGACGCCGGGCGTAGTCGCGCACGCCGACGGGCCACGTCTCTGTTCGAGCGTCGAACGCCGTCCAGTCGCCTGCGAACAGCATCCGCACGGCCTCTTCATAGTCCGGCAGGTCGCCCGCCACGGCGGTCATGAAGCGATAGGCCGCCTCGCGGCTGCGACGCATCCGGTCAGGCCCCTCGGCCTCGCGCAGGGCGGCTTCGACCAGCTTGCGCAGGGCCACCGACGCCCCGCCGGGCTGAGACGCCAGCCAGTCCCAATGACGCGGCAACAGCGTCACTTCACGCGGCGTGACGCCCAGCTTCGGCCGCCCCGGCCCCCGCTTCTCAGGCCCCCGCTTCTCAGGCTCAGGCTGCGTCTGCTCCTGCGGCAGGCGCGCCAGCACAGCCGGCAGGTCTCCGCGCAGATCCAGATCAATCGGCCGGGCGTCCTCGTCTCTGAAAACGAGAACTGTCCGTCCAGCGTCATGTGCGGCCTTGGCCGCTGCGGCGACCTGCGCCAGGGGCCCTGCCGCAATCATCGTGTGGCCATCAAAGGCCGTGCATAGAGTCATGATCCGTCCTCACTCGTTGAGGCAGGATTTACCCGGATAATATTAGGCCGTCAATATTACCCGGATAAATTATTAGGCCCGATCAGCCATGCCTCCGAACAGGGCTCCGGCGATCCAGCTGACGACGCCGGTGACGATCGCCGCCCCGATCCCCGCCCACAGGCCGGTGACGACGAAGCCGCCCAGGAACATGGCCGTCAGACCGATCATGGCCGCGTTCACCACCAGCAGAAACAGGCCGAAGGTGACGATGGTCAGCGGCAGGGTCAGGATCACCATCAGCGGCCGCACGAAGGCGTTGACCACGCCCAGAATGACCGCCGCCGCGACCAGCGATCCGCTGGAAGTGAACTCCACCCCCGGCACCAGTTTGGCCGAAGCCCACAGGCCGATCGCCGTGACCACGGCCTGAACGATGAAACCCAGCATGACGCCTCCGTTGGTTGAACCTTGACCATATAAGCGCATATCGCGGCGATCCGCTCCGTGCGTCCATCAGGATCGCCTGCTAGGCTGGCCGCCCTATCCCGAAGGAGACCTCCATGAGCCTTCACGGCGCCTATGACCCGGACAACATCTTCGCCAAGATCCTGCGCGGCGACATGCCCAGCGTGAAGGTGTGGGAGGACGACGACGTCCTGGCCTTCATGGACGTGTTTCCCCAGTCCGAGGGCCACGTCCTGATCGTGTCCAAGACCTCGACCGCCCGCAACATCCTGGAGATCGAGCCCGAGGCGCTGGCCAGGCTGACCGCCGCCGTGCAGCGCACCGCCCGCGCCGTCGAGAAGGCGCTAAAGCCTGAAGGCCTCAGTCTGATGCAGTTCAACGGCGATGCCGGGGGGCAGACGGTCTTCCATCTGCATTTCCACATCGTGCCGCGCTGGTCCGACCGCCCGATGAAGGGCCACGGCCACGCCCCGATGGCCGACGCCGAACAGCTGAAAACTCTGGCCGAGAAGATCGCCGCCGCGCTCGACTGAGCATCTCTTATAGCGGCCCTTTGAAGATGAAGAAGGCCCCGCCGGCGATCAGGGCGAAGCCGATCAGGTGGTTCACCGTCAGCTTCTCGCCTAGATAGAGCACCGAGAAGATCGCGAAGACCAGCAGGGTGATCACCTCCTGCAAGGTCTTCAGCTCGGCCGCCGAATAGACCTGATGGCCGATGCGGTTGGCGGGTACGGCCAGCCAGTATTCGAAGAAGGCGATGCCCCAGCTGATCAGGACCACGATCCACAGCGGCTTGGCCCCGAATTTCAGATGGCCGTACCAGGCGAAGGTCATGAAGACGTTCGACAGGGCCAGCATGACGATGGGCGCGAGATAGGGCAGCGACGGCATTCAATCAGTGTGCTTGCGTCAAAGAGATTCCGCCAGCATAAGGCGGGCCACGCCGGTTTAGCTCAGCTGGTAGAGCAGCGGTTTTGTAAACCGAAGGTCGCGGGTTCGATTCCTGCAACCGGCACCACTCTCGCGGCCGCCTCCCCATGTCCGAGACGACCAACAAACTGGGTCACAGGATCCGAACGCGCGGCGCGCGCACCCGCCGCGCCCTGCTGGACGCCCTGCGCGCCCTGCTGAACACCAAACATCTGGGCGAGATCCGTTCCGCCGACGTGGCGATGGCCGCGGGCGTATCGGCGCCGACCTTCTACACCTACTTCGCCTCGGTCGAGGAAGGCCTGCAACTGCTGTGCGAAGAGGCGGGCGAGGATTTTCAGCGGTTGGCGGCCCACATTCACGCCGACTGGTCGGGCGACCGGGCCTTCGAGGCCGCGCGGGCCTATGTGCTTGAAGTGCTGAACCTCTGGAACGACCACGGGCCTGTGCTTCGCGTCGAGCATATGCTGGCCGACATGGGCGAGCCCGCCTTCGCCGAAAGCCGCATCCGGCGTCTGCGTCGCCTTCACCTGGCGCTGGAGCGTCGCATCGCCCAGGCGCACGCCAACGGCCTGCACCCCGAAGGCCTGAATCCTCGTCTGGCCTCCTATGAGACGGCGAACCTGGTGGAGTCCGTCGCCGCCGGTTTCGACCTGATGCGCCGCGCCGACACGCCCGAAGCCATCATCGAAACCACCGCCCATGTCGTGGTGAAGCTGACGACCGGCCGCTGACGACCGCCGCGAGCCTTGGACAAGCTGTCCATTGCGACGGCGCCTTCATGGGGTAAAGCATGACCGTTGGCCAAGGAGTGCGTCATGTCCCGTCTTTCGTCCTTCCCTTCGATCCGCAGCATGGCGGCCCCGGCTGCGGCGCTGAGCGCCGTCCTGATGCTGGCGGCCTGCGGCCAGAACGACGCCGCGCCCGCCGCCGACAGCGCGCCGCAAGCACCCAAGACGCCGACGCCCACCGAAGCCGAAAAGATCGCCCTGCTGGCCGCCCTGCCCGCGCCGTATAACGAGGGAGACCTCGATAACGGCCGTCGCGCCTTCGCACGCTGCCGCTCGTGCCACACCATCACGCCGGGCGGGCCGAACATGACGGGGCCGAACCTCTATGGCGTCTTCGGCAGCAAGGCCGGGGCGAAGGAAAAGTACAGCTATTCCCACGCCCTGCGCACGGCGGACTTCACCTGGGACGCCGAGACGCTGGATCACTGGCTGCAGAACCCGCGCACCTTCCTGCCCGGCAACAAGATGAGCTTCGCAGGCCTGCCCGACGCCACGGACCGCCGCGACGTCATCGCCTTCCTGAAGGTCGAGACGGGATTCAAGCCGCAGGGCGAGTGAGCCGGCACAGGCAGATAAGCAAAAAGGGCGGCGGGCCATATGGTCCGCCGCCCTTACCATTTTCGAAGACCAGAGCGTTCTATTCCGCCGGGCTCATGTCCGGCTCGAGGCCCTCGCGCTTCTCCTGCGCCTCCCATTCCTCGATCTTCCGGGCGGTGTATTCCGGCGACTTGGTGAAGCGCGCCAAGACGCCATAGATCACCGGCACCACGAACAGGGTCAGCACCGTGGCGAACATGGCGCCGGTGAAGATCACCACGCCGATGGTCTGACGGCTGCCCGCCCCCGCCCCTTGCCACAGCACCAGCGGCAAGGCGCCGAAGGCGGTGGCGATCGAGGTCATGATGATCGGGCGCAGACGCAAGCTGGAGGACTCAATGATGGCCTCGCGGATGGTTCGCCCCTGATCGCGCAGCTGGTTGGCGAACTCGACGATCAGAATGCCGTTCTTAGCTGCGACGCCGATCAGGATGATCAGGCCGATCTGGCTGTAGATGTTCAGGCTGGAGCCCGCCATCAGCAGGCCGAACAGGCCGCCCGCCGCCGCCAGAGGCACGGTCAGCATGATGACCGCCGGGGTGATCCAGCTCTCGAACTGGGCCGCCAGCACCAGGAAGACCAGCAGCAGAGCCAGGGCGAAGGCCCAGCCCACAGCGCTGCCTGCCTCCTGCTGGTCGCGGGCGGCGCCGCCCCAGCGGATGTTGGTCACGCCCTGCGGCTGCTTGGCGGCCTCGGTCATCAGGAACTGAACAGCGTCATCGATGGTCGTGCCGGGGTTCAGGTCGGCCTGCAGGGTGATGGCGCGCTGGCGATCCAGACGGCGACGATCAGGCGTGTCGCCCGAGGTCTTGGTCGTGACCACCGCCGACAGCGGCACCAGCTGCGCCGTGCCGGTCGAGACATACAGCGCCTCAAGGTCCGAAACCTCGCGGCGGCTGTCGCGGTCGGTCTGCAGGATGACGTCATATTCCTGGCCGCCCTTGATGTAGGTCGTGGCGCGGCGCGAACCAAACATGGTCTCCAGCGTGCGGCCGATCTGCTGTGACGACACGCCTAGCGCCGCCGCCTTCTGCGGATCGACGTCGACCAGCAGGCGCGGCGCGTTCGGTTCATAGTTCAAACGCGGACGCGAGAAGCCTGGGTTCTCCTGCGCCGCCGCCAGGATAGGCTGCAGCCAGTTGTAGATGGCGCTGTATTCAGCTCCAGTGACGATCATCTCGATCGAGTTGGAGTTGCCGCCGCCGCGTTGGAAGGCGCCCGGCGTCGAGGCGTTGACCTGAGCGCCGGTCTGATTGCGCAGCTTGGCGTTCAACTCCTGGGCGATCTGATCCGCCGAACGATCGCGCTCGGACCAATCGGCCAGATTCAGGACCGCGCTGCCCGAACTGAAGCCCGAACCGCCGAAGCCCGGCGACGAGATCATGAAGTTAGCCGCCTCGCCATTCTGGCGATACTCGGCCAGGATCGGTTCCAGCCCCAGCATGATCTCGCGCGTGTAATCAAAGCCCGTGCCTTCCGGCCCGGCGATGCGCAGCGTCACGCGGCCCCGGTCCTCGTTCGGCACCAGTTCATTAGGCAGATGCAGGAAGATGCCGGTCGCCCCCGCCGCCACCAGGACGATCAGGGCAGCCACGCCCCCGACCGCGACACGGCGGCCAAGCAGGGCGTCCAAAGACGCGGCGTAGGACCGCTTCAGCGCGTCCATGCCTGCATCCACGCGCCGAGCGACCCAGCCGCCGGTATGCGCCGGCTTCAGAATCTTCGACGCCAGCATCGGCGACAGGCTCAGCGCCAGGAAGGCCGAGAAGGCCACGGCCGCAGCAATAGCGGCCGCCAGTTCGACGAACAAACGCCCGACATAGCCCGGCAGGAACAGCAGCGGCGCGAACACCGACAACAGCACGACGGTCGTAGCTACGACGGCGAAGAAGACCTGACGCGCTCCGCGCTCGGCCGCGACCAGCGGCGGCTCGCCGTGATCCAGACGGCGCTGAATGTTCTCGACCACGACGATGGCGTCGTCGACCACCAGGCCGATCGCCAGCACCAGGGCCAGCAGGGTCAGCAGGTTCAACGAGAAACCAAGTGGCGCCAGGACGATGAAGGTCGCAAGGAGGCAGATCGGAGCCACCACCGACGGAATGATCGCCGCCCGCAGACTGCCCAGGAAGATGAAGTTGACCAGGGCCACCAGAGCCATCGAGATGCCGATGGTCACCCACACTTCGTCAATGGCGTGGGAGGTGAAGACCGAGTTGTCCGAGCCGACTTCCAGCGTCGTGCCGGGCGGCAGGCTGTGGCGCATCTCCTCCATCAGGGCGCGGGCCCCCTTGGAGATTTCCAGGTCGTTGGACTGGGCCTGGCGGGTGACGGCCAGACCGATCTGGTCCAGCCCATTGCCGCGGAACAGGCGCCGCGCCTCAGCCGGGGCTTCCTCGATCCGGGCGATGTCGCCCAGACGGGTGACATAGGCGGCGTTGCCGATCAGGGCGCCGGTGACGCCATTGGTCATGGCCGCCGACGCTGCGCCCAAGGTGCCGGACGCCTGCGCCCCCGTGGCGGTCGAGGCCGAGCCGCGCGTGCCGATCGGCAGTTGAGCGAAATCCGCCGGATCGGCGTAGTTGCGCGCCACGCGGACGGTATAGTCTTTCTGCGCCGACTCCAGCGAGCCCGCAGGCAGTTCGACGTTCTGATTGTTGAGAGCGGTCTCGACGTCAGTGACGGTCAGACCGCGCGCCGCCATCGCCCCCGCGTCCAGCCAGATGCGCATGGCGTAGCGCTGCTCGCCGAAGATATTGACCTGGGCCACGCCCGGCACGGTGGCGAAGCGGTCCACCAGATAGCGACGGGCGTAGTCGGTCAGTTCCAGACGGTCCATCGTGGTCGACCGCAGGAACATGATCAGGATAGGCTGGCTATCGGAATCGGCCTTGGCCACTTCGGGCGGATCCGCCTGATCCGGCAGACGGCCCAGCACGCGCGAGATGCGGTCGCGCACGTCGTTGGCGGCGTCGTCGATATTGCGATCCAGCGAAAACTCGATGTTGACGTTGGATCGGCCGTCGCGACTGGTCGAATTGATGCGTTTGACGCCCTGAATCCCGGCGATCTGCTGTTCGATCGGCTCGGTGATCCGGCTCTCGATCACCTCAGCCGAGGCGCCCGCGTAGCTGGTGCTGACCGAGACGATCGGCGGGTCCACGTCCGGCAGTTCGCGCACCGGCAGGAAGAAGAAGGCCGCCAGGCCGATGACGCACAGGACGATCGCCGCCACCGCCGCAAAGACGGGGCGCCGGACCGAAACATCGGACAGCATCATGGGCGAGCCGCCTGCGTCGCGCGAGCGCCGCCCTTGCTGGGAGCACGCCCTTGGGCGGCTTCACCCTCGACGCTGACAGGAGCGCCGGGCTGAATGCGGTTCAGGCCCGAAGCGACGATGTGGTCGTTGTTGGCCAGCCCCGAAACAATCTCGACATAGCCGCCCTCGACGGCGCCCGTCTGGACCTCGACACGCTGGGCGGTTGCGCCCGTCTCGCCGCGCGCGATGCGATAGACGAAGGCGCCCTGCCCTTCGTACTGAACGGCGGCCTCGGGCACGGCCAGGCTCTGGCGGCGGCCTTGATGAACGGCGACGCGCATCATCATTCCGGGGCGGATACGGTTGCCGGGATTGGGGAATTCAGCGCGGGCGATGATTGCGCGGGTCTGTTCGTTGACGCGCGTGTCCAGCAGGGCGATGCGACCGTTGAACTCTTCTCCGGGGAAGGCGTCCGTCGTCGCCGTCAGCGGCGCGCCCACCGGCAGCACGCCCAGATAGCGCTCCGGCAGGGGGAAATCGACGCGCACGCCGCTGATGTCGTCCAGAGTGGTGATGACCGAACCCGGCGAGATCAGGGTCCCCGGCGTCACCGAGGTCAGCCCCAGCACCCCGGCGAAGGGCGCGCGCAGGATGCGGTCGCCGCGACGGGACTCAGCCGCCGCCACGCCGGCCTGCGCCGTCTTCAGGGCGGTTTCCGCCGTCTCGGCCATGACGCGCGGCGCCACGCCGCGCTCGGCGAGGATGCGATAGCGGTCATACTCGCGCTGGGCGTTCTCCAACTGGGCGCGGGTGCGGATCAGGTCCGCGTCTTCCTCACGCGCCTGCAACTCGACCAGGGGCGTGCCCGCCGCCACGGCCTGCCCATCGGCGAACATGACCTGGGTCACCAACTGGGTCGTATTGGAGGTGATGTTGACCGAGCGGCGCCCCCGCGCCACGCCCAGAACGCGGATCTGATCGGCAAACTCACGGCGTTGGGCCACCACCTCGGCGACCACCTGGCCCCGTCCGGCGCCGGGCCCGCGCGGACCCTTGCCATCGCCTGCGCCGCCGTCGCTGAAGGCGATCTTGAAGACCGCTGCGACGACCATCAGCCCCAACAGACAGGCCGCGCCGATAATGAAAAAGTGGCGTTTGAACACGCGACGCAGTCTCCCCGACAACAAGCGTTATCGCTTAACGGGTCATCGCCGTTACGCAAATAACGTATCTGTAACGAGACTACTCTCTGATTCCGTCGCGGAAATTCGCTTTAAAAGCGCCGCCAGATTCCGATTACGGGCCCCTGTCCCGCAGGAGTTTCACGGCCTGCGACCGCCGTTCGCCAACCGGCCTGCAGGCTCCAGTCGCCGAGTCGCCGCACGACCGAGCTTTCCAACGTCAGCCAGCGGGGCCCGCCGTCGTCCGCCGCTCCGGCATAGGCCTGACCCAACAACAGCCAGTCCGGCGCGAGATACAGGCCCGCCGTCAGGTCCAGCCGCGTCTCGTCATTGAGGCCCGCGCGCCAGAGCCTCGCCGCCTGCGCCTCGATAAAGCCGCCCTGCCCGTCGGCTCCCAGGCCGCGCCCGGCCATCACGCGCGCCTCCCAGTCATGATCGCCGGCTCCAGGCGGCGCATAGCCGGCGTTACGCCCCTCGCCGCCATGCGCGTAGCCGACATAGAGGGCCGCAGCGTTGCGCGTATCGCGATAGGCCTGCCAGCGCACGCCGATCTCAATCGGGCCGCGCCCCTGATAGTCGACGAAGGCGTCGCGCCCCTCCTGCCATTCGCTCTTCATCTGCAGGGTGAAACGGTCGTCCAGTCCATATTCCGCAAAGATGGAAAGAGCGCGGTCGAGGCGGTCGTGCGACAGGTCAACCCGCTCTCCGTCGGGCGAAAAGGCCTGATCCGCGCGGACGGTCTCATATTTGACGATCGCCTGCCCCTGTCCCTTCGGCAGGTTCCAGGCGCCCGCATGGGCGGGGCAGCCGACTGCAAGCCAAGCCAGACCGACCAGAAGGCCGATCGGGCCGCGCCTCAATCCGCCCCTCAGCGGCCTCACGCGTCGTAGCCGGGCGATTTTCGCTGGAGCTGACGCAGGGCGCCGGGCCATGCCAGGGACGAGACAAAGCCGATGCCGCGCCCCTGCTCCTTGGTCTCAGCCTGAGCCGCATCCGGGGCGATCAGAACATTGTCCCGCCCCGCCGAAAGGGCGGCGACCTGCTGGGCGCAGGCGCGTTCCAGAAAGAAGATGCCGACCCAGGCCTGCGCCGCCGTATTTCCGACCGCCATCGTGCCGTGATTGCGCAGCAGCATCAGCGACCTGTCGCCCAGGTCCGCGACCAGACGCTCGCGCTCGTCATGGTTCAGCGCCAGGCCTTCATAGCCGTGGTAGGCCACCTGATGCTGCAACAGGCAGGCGTTCTGGCTGATGGGCAGCAGGCCGTCCTTCTGGGCCGCCACCCCGACGCCGTTCACCGTGTGCAGGTGGATGACGAAATGCGCGTCCTCGCGCGCCGCATGGACGGCCGAGTGGATGGTGAAACCTGCCGGATTGATGAAGCTGTCAGTCTCTTGAACAATATTGCCGTCCAGATCGACCTTCACCAGGCAAGAGGCTGTAATCTCGTCGAAATACCAGCCGTAGGGATTGATCAGAAAATGCGTTTCCGGCCCCGGAACACGCGCCGAGATATGGGTGAAGATCATGTCGTCCCACCCGTGCAGCGCCGCCAGCCGATACAGGGCCGCCAGTTCGACGCGCGTGCGCCACTCGTCTTCTGAAACCCGCCCCTTCAGCGAGGGCGCCCCGCTCATTCCATCCGCCATGATCACTCCCCTGATCAGCGTTCAGGTGAACGTCCCCCCGGCAGGCGTCGGCGTCAAGACGCAAGGCTCCGCTTTCCCAAGACTTCGTTAACCCTGTTTTCACAGCCCCTCTTCAAGGTGCCTTTCGCCTCAGGGGCAGGCAGTTTTTCCGCGAGGGCGACGTGGAACCCACCAATGTGACTCGCAACGAACCGCAGACGCACGGCGCCACGCCCGCCCCCCTGCCTTTGGACAGCCTTGAACAACTGGTCGACCTGGCGAAGGGACAACCGCCGGAGCGTCAGCATGGCCTGCTGATCGGCGTGGCGGACCTGTATCGCTCGACCGGAGGGCGTGATCGCGCGCCCCAGGCGCTCGGCGACGCCTTCATCGCCCTGGTCCGCGTGGTTGAGGCGGATATCCGTCAGGCCCTCTCGGAGCGACTGGCGGATGCGGATTGGGCGCCGGTCGCCCTGGTGCGGATGCTGGCGGCCGACGCCATAGAAATCGCCCGCCCGGTCATCGCCGCCAGCCCCCTGCTGCAGGACAACGACCTTTTGACCCTGCTGGCCGAGGCGTCGCTGGATCATCGCATCCAGGTCGCCCTGAGACCCGGCCTCGGCGCCGCCGTGGCCCGCGCCATCATCAGGGCCGACGACCCGACTGTGCTGACGGCCCTCGCCTCGAACCGCACGGCGGCGTTGTGTGTGGAAAGCATGAGCCGACTGGTCAGCCGGTCGCGGGAACTGGCCGCCCTGCGCGCGCCGCTGGCCCGCCACCCCCAGATGACGCCGGAACTGGGCGCGCGCCTGTATCAATGGGTGGGCGAGGCCCTGCGCCAAGCCATCACGGAACGCTTCACCCTCGATCCAGCGCGGCTGGCCGAGGCGGCGCAGGCCGTTGCACAGGAAACCGCGCCCGCCGATGTGGCCGCCGCCCGCCTGACAGCCAAGCTTCAGGCCTCAGACCAGCTTCGCCCCGCCACCCTGATCCGCGCCCTGCGTGAAGACCGGCTGGAGGTCTTCATCCATGCCCTGAGCCGCCTGGCCCGGCTGGACCTGGATCAGGTGCGACGCGCCCTGCGGGCCGACACCACCCGCCCGTTGTTGCTGGCCTGCAGCGCTGCGGGGCTGGATCGCGCCGCCTTCCCGGCGGTCCTGAGCGAGGTGCGGCGCATGAATAACGGCTTTCCGCATGATCCTGACGGCGGCGACTGGCGTCTGGCGCATCGTTCGGCGGCCCAGGCTGCCTCTGAATTCCAGTTGCTGATGGCGCCCGAGGACGGTCATCCCGTTTGACAGGCGGCCTCTGCTCCGCTTGCCTAGGCTGGTGAGCCAGCCTTTCCGCCCCACCGCCGTCACCTTCCTCGCCAGCGACCGGCCCGAGGCCGAAGAAGCGCGCCTGCGGCTAACGGAACGCTATGGATCCGTCCCCATAACCGAGGCCGAGGTGATCGTGGCCCTGGGCGGCGACGGCTTCATGCTGGAAACCCTGCACAACAATCTGCGATTACAGACGCCGGTTTACGGGATGAATCGCGGCTCGGTCGGCTTCCTGATGAACGATTATGAGGAAGACGACCTGCTGGATCGCTTGGTCCAGGCCGACCGCACCATGTTGCATCCCCTGCAGATGGACGCCTGGACCGAGAGCGGTCAGGTCCACAGCGGCCTGGCGATCAATGAGGTCTCGCTGCTGCGCCAGACGCGCCAGAGCGCAAAGCTGCGCATCAGCATCAACGACAAGGTGCGCCTTGAAGAATTGACCTGCGACGGCTGCCTCGTGGCGACGCCGGCCGGGTCGACCGCCTATAATCTGTCAGCACACGGCCCGATCATTCCCCTGGATGCGCCCAGCCTGGCCTTGACCCCGATCAGCGCCTTCCGCCCCCGGCGCTGGCGCGGCGCGCTGCTGTCGCATACGGCCCGCGTCCGCTTCGAGGTGCTGGAGGCCGACAAACGCCCCGTCAGCGCCACCGCCGACAACTTCGAGGTCCGGCGCGTCACACAGGTGGAGGTGCGCGAACGCCGCGACATCACCCTGACCATGCTGTTCGACGCGGGCCGCTCCTATGAGGAGCGTGTTATGGCTGAGCAGTTCTCTTCCTGAGCGTCATGATTTTTTAGAACTCTCCGGGCACATTGGATTTTACAGTTCAGGAGTCCGCCCGTGAGCAATTCGTCCAACGTCTTTCGTCCGCCCAACGCCCTGCGCGCCAAGGTGGGCGGCGGTTTCGGCGGCATCGACGCCAACGCCATCGCCAAGGCGGAAGAGGCGCTGAAAGCCATGTCGGCCCAGTTCGGTCAGTGGCTTCAGGACGAACTGACCAAGCTGGATCAGGCCCAGGCTGACATCCGCGCCAAGGGCTATACGGCCGAAACGGCCGAGGCTCTGTATTTCCGCGCCCATGACCTCAAGGGCCTCGGCGCGACCTATCAATATCCGCTGGTGACACGCATCGCCGGGTCCCTGTGCCGGATACTGGACGACGTCGACAAGCGGATGCAGGCGCCCCTGCCCCTCGTGGACGCCCATATCGACGCCATCAAGGCCGTGGTGCGCGACGAAATCCAAACCGACGAACACCCGGTGGGGCGCGATCTGGCCGAGACGCTGGAAGCACGCGTGGCCGAGCATCTCGGCTGAGGCCTTAGTTTCGTAGATAATGAAGGGGCGTTCTGCGGGACGCCCCCTTTTCTATGCCGCGCCGGCCGCTGCCTGCATCTCGGGCGCCGGGCGATCCAGCCGCTCCATCAGATAGGCCAGATCTTCGCGGGCGGCGTCGGGACGCTGGCTGAGGAAACGCTCGAGCATCCGCTGGCGGAACCGCTCGCCCGAGGTGTCGCCTCCCTCGGCCTGAAGCGCGCGCCAGGTGTCCACGCCCGCGCGAAACGCCTGGAACAGACGCGGCGGCATCCCTGCCCGGTCATACAGAGCCTTGAACCCCAACGGCCCCGCATCGTGCACCATCAGCCAGGCGCGGTGATGCGGCGTCCCGGCCAGTTCGGCCAGGGCGTGCTCCAGCAACCCCATCTGCCCGCGCGCCAGCGCCCTCAGCAGCAGGGACGGCGTCAGTGCCTTGCGTCCATACAGGCGTGCGACGAAGGCGGGCAGGTCGGGCGCCGTCCGCGCCTGATCAATCAGATCGACGGTCGCCCGTTCGCGCGCAAAATCGGCGAACTGAATGGCGGTCTCCGGCGCCAGGGCGTGCTGGGTGATCAGATGCTCGCGCGCCGCATCTGCGGCCAACCCCACCAGGCGCTCAGTCACCGACAGCGGCAGAACCTGGCGATAGGCCAGAGCCGACACGACATCGGGCGCATGGCCGAAACGATCGACCACCACGCCGAGCGCGTCTTCGGACAGATCGGCGTTGTCGTTGGCGGCCAGAGCCAGCACCGCCTCCTGCCGTCCCTCGGCGGCCAGGACGGTCGCCACATCGCGCGGCACCTGCGGACGCGAGGCCACAGCGGCCTGACGCAGCGCGCAACCGGCGCGGACGATCTCGATCAGATCGTCGTCGGAAAAGACAGGCGAGCAGTTGATGACCGGCAGGGCCACGCTGTCCACATCGGCCGCCAGGCGGCGCGCCACATCGCGCGGCATCAGGCTTGAGGCCTTCAGCGTCACAGCCAGGGCGCGGCGCACCAGTTCAGCCGCATCGACGGCCAGCACTGTGAGAATCTTCTGCGCCGCCGCCCGTTCGGCCTCGTCCAGCGTCATGCGGTCGATGCTGCGCAAAAGCTTGTGCGCCGCCGCCGCCCGATCGTCCTCGACGTCGGACTTGATCAGGCGCCGTATGTCGCTTTCCGTCAGGCGGGCCCGGTAGGCGGTCATGGATGAGGCTCAGGGCGGCGAAGAATCAATCGTCACCCATAGCGTTACATAGTTAAGGCCCCGTTAGGAATAACGGCCGAACAAAGGTCTTCAGACCGACCTGTCCGGCGGCGGTCCATAGGCGCCGCCGAAGCCTCCGCCCGTCCCCTGTCCGTCCTGCCCCAGCAGCAGGGCCAGCAGGCCTTGATCCTGCTTCAGACGATCCAGTCGCGCGGCCAGCGCGCGCTCCTTGTCGCCCAGTTCGGGTCCAGCCTTGACGGCGCCGACGCCTGCGGCAGGCGCGACCTCGCCCGCCGTGCGCTGCAGATTGGCGTGCACCTCGGCCACCGATACGGCCCGCCCGTTGCGGTAGAAAATCGAGCGGTTGGCCGAAGCGGCTTCCGGGAACAGGGCCGCGGCGCTGGACTGGGGCCGCATCTGCATGGCCTCCATCAGCTTGGCCGCGCCCGCCGGGCCAAGGAAATGCGCGGCGTAAAGCTCGCCTCCGTTGGGCTCGCGCCCCGTGCGGCCGCGCAGATAGGCGGCGTTGGAGGCCGTCAGTTCGCCCGCCATGGTCGAGGCCGCCTGTGGATCGAAGCGCAAGTCCAGCACCACATTGCGGGCCGAGCCCCGCACCTGCCAGCGCCCGTCGCCGCCTTGATAGATCAGGTCCGCATACTGGCCGTAGCCATGCTTGGCGCCGTGCCGCTTCACCGTGCCCAGCCAGGTCTGCTCAATGAACTGGAACAGACCCGAGGCCGAAGACGTCGGCGCCCGCGCATTGGGGTTCATCGCGCTTTCGCGACGCGCGGTCTTCATCAGAAAGTCGAAGTCCACGCCGGTCGAGGTCGAGGCGCGCCGAATGGCCGCCTCCACGCCGCCGGATGATGGAATCGCTTTCACGGTCATGTGTGAACGGTCGCTAACCTAGGTAAACCAAACCTTAACGCAGCAGCGTCGCCGTTAACAATTCGAAGCGCCACAATAAGGCCGCAAGCAAAGCGCGAACTTCGTTCCGTGGGGCGCTGGGGAGGGCCCGCGACAGGAGGCGCGTAAGTCATGATGATGCGTATCGCCGGGGGCCACGGCGTGGTCAGCCCCCTCGACTTCCAACAACGCCGGAAGCCGCTGTCCCCCTTGATGTGGGCGATGATCGGCGCCTCGGCTCTGGTCCACGTGGGCGCCGGAGTCTGGCTGTATCAGCAACGGTTTGAACTGACCGAAGCCCCGCCCGCGCCGACGGAGCCGCCGCCCACGATCGTCGATCTGATCCGGCCGCCCTTGCCGCCCAAACCCCAGACGCCGCCCCAGGCCTCGCCCGCGCCGACGCCGCCGATCCACCGGCCGACGCAGGTCACGCCCAGCGATGTCGCGCCCCTGGAGGTCCCGGTCGCCCCCGTCGTCAGCCATGACGCCGGGCCAGCCATCAACATCACGGCGCCGGCAGCCGAACCTTCGACCGGCACGGCGGTCACGCCCGAACCGCCCAAGCCCATGCCGGTGATCACCCAGCCGGACTGGGTGCGAAAGCCGACAGCAGATCAGTTGATGCGGGCCTATCCGTCCGCTGCCGAAGCGCGCGGCATCGGCGGAGTGGCGGAGTTGTCCTGCCTGGTGCGGGTGGACGGCGGCCTGACCGGTTGTTCGGTCACCTCCGAAACGCCGGGCAATCAGGGCTTCGGCCGGGCGGCGCTCAGCCTGAGCCGCTACTTCCGCCTCAGCCCGCGCACGGTCGACGGACAGGCGGTCGACGGCGCCCGCGTCACCATGGCGATCCGCTTCACCCCGCCGACGGACTAAAGGAACCGCGAAGGATGGAGGGCCGGCTCGGCGACGGGCCGGCCCTCTGTCGCATCGGCGACAACGGCCCCGATCAGAGGCCCCAGCAACCAGCCGTTGCGGCGCGGCCCCAGCGCGACATGCAGGCCCGGCGCAATCTGCCCCGCCATCGGCAGGCCGTCCGGCGTTGTCCCCCGCACCCCTGCGCGCCAGTCGATCGTCAGCGTGCGCGGCGCCTGCCCCAACGCCTTCCATGCCGCCGCCAGCATGGCTTCACAGCGCGCAGCGTCGGGGATCAAGGACCGCTCGCCCGGCTCCATCGTCGCCCCGATCACGCTGCCCTCGCCCATCGGCGCGACATAGGCGCCCGGCCCGCGCATCACGTGGTAGACCAGCTTCTCCTGCACCAGACCGATCTGACCGCGAATGGGGGTGATGCAGGCGACCGCTGCGCGCGCTTCGGGCGGCAGGCCGTCCAGAGCCGGATCGGCGCCGGTGGCCAGAATCAGATGCTCCGCTCGTAAGGCGCCCGCCGTCGTCTCGACCCGCCAGCCCTGAGCGTCCAGCAACGCATGCAGGGCCCGCGCCTTGATCACCGTCAGTCCCTGCGCCAGCGCCGCTAGCGCCTGAGGCGGATCGACCTTGGCGTCCTCGCGCGTGGTCAGGCGGGCCGAGGCGTCGTCGTAGTCATGCTGAAAACCCAGCGCCGCCATCCGCCCAGCCAGTTCGGCGACATTTCCCCCGCGCCACTCGGCCATGTCGCCATACAGGCGCACGCCCGTCGCTTCGGCGAAGTCAGGCCACAGGTCGCGCGCACGGCGCAGCACTCCAGCCGCCTCAGGCGACAGATCGTCGATGGCGCATTCCATGGCGGGCGCGATCATGCCCGCCGCCACGGCCGAGGCGTTGACGCCGCCCGGATCGACCACCGCCACGCGGCGTCCGTGTCGTCTCAGCTCCGCCGCCGCGCACAGGCCCAGGGCGCCCGCGCCGATGATCAGGGCGTCGAAGGAAGGTTCGGGAGAATTGAAATGGGGCACGGGATGTCCTTCGACCTCCCGCGCCCCGATTTCAACCGTTCAGGACGGTCTTTTACTCGGCCGCCAGCTTGGCCGCCCGCGCCTCTTCCAGACGCTTGGTCAGGGCGGCGTGCTGACCCCACAGCGCCTTGGGCAGGCGATCGCCGAACTTCTCGTAAAAGGCGGGGATCAGGGCGGCTTCCTCGGTCCAGACATCGGCATCGACGTCCAGCAGGATCTGCAGATCGGCGTCGGTCAGCGTCAGGCCCGACAGGTCCAGCGCAGCCTTTGACGGCACGCGGCCGACCGGAGTGTCCACGGCCTCGGCCTGGCCTTCCAGACGCTCGACGATCCACTTCAGCACGCGGGCGTTGTCGCCGAAGCCCGGCCACACGAACTTGCCGTCCTCGTTCTTGCGGAACCAGTTGACGAAGTAGAGACGCGGCAGCTTGGCCGCATCCGTCGTGCGCTGGGCCATCGACAGCCAGTGGCCGAAATAATCGCCCATGTTGTAGCCGCAGAACGGCAGCATGGCGAAGGGATCGCGGCGCAGTTCGCCGACCTTGTTCTCGGCGGCGGCGGTGCCTTCGGAGGCCACGGTCGAGCCCATGAAGACGCCGTGCTCCCAGTCATAGGCTTCCGTCACCAGCGGCACGGCCGAGGCGCGACGGCCGCCGAACAGGATGGCGTCGATCGGCACGCCCGCCGGGTCTTCCCACTCAGGCGCGATCGACGGGCACTGACCGGCCCAGACGGCGAAGCGCGAGTTCGGGTGGGCCGCAGGCTCGCCCGATGCCGGATCGTGCGGCTGACCCTTCCAGTTGGTCAGGCCTTCCGGCGCTTCCTTGGTCAGGCCTTCCCACCAGACGTCGCCATCGGCAGTCAGGGCGACGTTGGTGAAGATGGTGTCGCGCGTCAGGGTTTCGAGCGCATTCTTGTTGGTGTTGCGGCTGGTGCCCGGCGCCACGCCGAAGAAGCCCGCTTCCGGGTTCACGGCGTACAGGCGGCCGTCTTCGCCGAAGCGCATCCAGGCGATGTCGTCGCCCACCGTCTCGGCCTTCCAGCCGTCCAGCGCCGGTTGCAGCATGGCCAGGTTGGTCTTGCCGCAGGCCGACGGGAAGGCGGCGGCCACATACTTCGACACGCCTTCGGGGCTGGTCAGCTTGAGGATCAGCATGTGTTCGGCCAGCCACCCCTCGTCGCGGGCCATGATCGAGGCGATGCGCAGGGCGTAGCACTTCTTGCCCAGCAGGGCGTTGCCGCCGTAGCCCGAGCCGTAGGACCAGATTTCGCGGGTTTCGGGGAAGTGGACGATCCACTTGTCATCATTGCAGGGCCAGGCCACGTCGGCCTGACCTTCGGCCAGCGGCGCGCCCAGGGTGTGCACGGCCGGGACGAAGACGCCGTCGGCGCCCAGCATGTCCAGCGCGCCCTTGCCCATGCGGGTCATGACGCCCATCGACACGGCGACATAGCCGCTGTCGGTGATCTCGACGCCCAGGGCGGAGATCTTGGAGCCCAGCGGACCCATGCAGAACGGAACGACATACATCGTCCGGCCCTTCATGCAGCCGTCGAACAGGCCATCCAGACGGGCGCGCATCTCAACCGGGTCGGACCAGTTGTTGGTCGGGCCGGCGTCGGCTTCGTCCTGCGAGCAGATGAAGGTGCGGCTTTCGACGCGGGCCACGTCCTTGGGGTCCGAGGCGGCGTAATAGCAACCGGGGCGCTTGGCCTGATCCAGTTCCTTCAACGTGCCCTTGGCGATCAGGTCGGCCACGATGGCCGACTTCTCGGCGTCCGAGCCGTCGCACCAGTGAACACGGTCCGGCTTGGTCAGGGCGGCGATCTGCTCCACCCAGGCGACAAGGCCCTTGTGTTCGGTCGGCGCCGGAAGGAGTCCGGGAATCGATTGCGTCACGTCTTGCTCTCCTGAAGCTGCGCGCGCCGATCTGTCGTCGCCGTCACGCAATAAGCTGATCACGCTGTGTTACGCGGGCAATGAACCCGACGGGACATAAGGTCAACCGCTGCACGTTTCATTCCCCCGTTATCCGGGCCAGGCCGCCCGCGCGCACAATTAAATCGTCAGAGCGCGCCCCAAGGGCTATCTCCTTCGGCGTGAAGACGATGGATTCTGCAATATTGACATCGGCCGGCGCTCCTGACGCGCTGATTTCGCCGGCAGCCGAACGCAACAGCGCGGCCATACTCGACGTTCTGCGCGCCCATCTGCCCGCTCAAGGCCGGGTGCTGGAGATCGCCGCCGGATCGGGTCAGCACGCCGCCGCCTTCGCCGCCGCCCTGCCCGGCCTGGACTGGACGCCCAGCGACCCCAGCCCGCAGGCCCGCGCCAGCATCGAGGCGTGGCGGACGCATATAGGCGTCGCAAACCTGCGCCCTGCACAGGCCGTCGACATGCTGGACGACGCCAGTTGGCCGTCAGAGCCACTGAACGCCATCGTCTGCATCAACATGATCCACATCAGCCCGTGGACGGCGGCCGAAGGCCTGATGCAGCTGGCCGAGCGGTCGCTAATGCGCCCCGGCGGCCTGCTGTACCTCTACGGCCCCTATCGCGAAGCGGAGGTACCGCTGGCCCCGTCCAACGCCGCCTTCGACGACAGCCTGAAGGCGCGCGATCCGGCATGGGGCCTGCGCGACCGGGGCGAGGTCGAGACGCTCGCCCGGTCGCATGGCCTGGCCCTGACGCTGCGGCGAGCCATGCCCGCCAACAACCTGAGCCTGATCTTCCGCCGCGTTTAGATGGCGGCGACCACGGCCGTCAGTTCGGCGCGATCGTTCAGCAGGGCGACCTTGCCGTCGCGGAAAGCGGCGCCCGGCGCATCGGCCGCTTCGCCGAAGATTTCGGCCGTCAGGGCCACGCCGTCGGCGAACGCCAGAACCGGCAGCCCCTGCGCCTTGGCCAGATTCACCAGCGCCTTGACCTGGACCAGTCCAGCCTCGTCCGCCATGCCGCCGGGAACCACCACGCCCTGGACCCGGCCGCCGGTGATGTCGTCGGCCGTCGCCGTGGCCAGAACCGTCAAGCCGCCCGAAACCAGACTGCCCTCGCCGGTCGAGATCGGAGCCAGCGACACGCCTTCAAAGCGGAGGGCGGTCTCCATGTCGCCCAGTTCGCCGAAATCCATGCCCTTGCGCATGATCAGGCCGAAGCGCAGGCGGGTCGGCGCGGGGCGGTTGCCGTATTGGCGGGAACGAGGGGCGGTCGCGGTCTTGCGTTGAGCGTACAAAACGTCTCCTTCGAAGGTTATCGATCAATATTCGCGGACAGTTCCTAGAAACCGTCGCGCCCTGCGTGTCGAAATTCAGTCAGACACGGCAAACGTCGCGATCCGAATCGATCGGAGGCGAACGTATCAAAATCATCAGGGTGACTGCTGATATAGGCTTATGATGCTCAAGGTCAACTTGGCGACGAAAACGTGACTTGAAACACAAAGGCGGAAAATCTGAACGTTGGCGCGTGGCGGCCAGCCTTGCCTGCCAGCCTTGCCTGAACGCCCAGCCCCGCCCTACACAGCCGATCGCATCGCAGAGAGTTCAGTCAGCTCATGGCCTTCGTCCGCACCTATGACGGCGCAGAACCCGTCCGCATCAACAAATGGCTGGGCCAGACCGGCGTCTGCTCGCGCCGCGAGGCCGAGGGGCTGATCGCCGAGGGCCTGGTCAGCATCGACGGCGAGGTGGTGCGCGACGCGGGCCGCAAGATCGAGCCGGGCCAGACCCTGACCCTGAACGACAAGGGCGAAGCGGCGCTGGCGGCGGGCGTGGCCATCCTGCTGCACAAGCCGGTCGGCTATGTCTCGGGCCAGCCCGAGCCGGGCAAGATTCCCGCCGCGCGCCTGCTGACCACGGCCAACCGGGTCGGCGACGGCGAGACGCCCGCCCGCGACGCCTCCCTGCCTCCGGTCGGGCGGCTGGACGAGGATTCGCGCGGCCTGCTGCTGCTGTCATCGGACGGGGTGGTGGCCAAGGCGGTGATCGGACCACAGTCGGACCTCGACAAGGAATATCTGGTCCGCGTCGCCGGCGCCGTGACCGAAGCAAAGCTGTCCCAACTGCGCCACGGACTGGAGTTGGACGGCCGCCAGTTGAAGCCAGCCCGCGTCACCCAGATGGAGCCCCAGCGCCTGCGATTCCTGCTGCGCGAGGGCCGCAACCGCCAGATCCGCCGCATGTGCGAACTGGTCGGGCTGGAGGTCGTCGACCTCTATCGCATCCGCATCGGTCCGGTGAAGCTGGGCGACCTGCCCGAAGGCCGCTGGCGGATGCTGACGGCCGACGAGCGCGCGGCTCTGCTGAAGGGCTGAGCGCCTCAGCGTAGCGCCTCAAACCACCGCTGCAGTAAGGCCGCCTCGGCGCGGTGAGCAGCGGTGCGGGCAGCCGCCTCCTCGTCCACGCCCCAACGCTCCTCAGTAAAGGCTTCGTCCAGACGCGACAGGTCCAGCGCCGCCTCGCCCGCCAGCGCCCCGCGCTGCACAGCCAGCCCCAGCACTGCCGACCCGAACAGCGGCACGGCCGTCGCCAGCCCGGTCAGGGCGAAGTCGTCCATCGCCAGCGCCAACGCCTCGACCCGCGCCAGAGCCTGCGGAGCCTGCGGGCGGTGGATGATGCCCTCTACCGTATGCAGTTCGACGCCCAGCTCACGCGCGGCCCAGTCGCGCCACGGGCCCCACTCCGTCTGCTGGCGCTCGATCAGCCCCGACGGCGTCTCGGCCAGATAGCAGAGCACGTCCGACCCGGCGTAACGCGCGATCTCTTCAGCCACCGGCCCGCGGGTCCGGCTGACCCGGTCAATGGCGGTCGAGGCCAGGCGGGTGGCGGGCATGGTGGCGGGCATCAGGTGCTCGCCCTGTGCGTTCCATTCGTCCGCCACCAGCCGCGCGGCGGCCTCGGTCGGCAGGACGATGGCGTTTCCGGCAGGCGTCTTGGGCGCACGACCGTCCAGCAGGACGATCCAGCCGCCGTCGCGGGCCTCGGCGTTGGCGCTCTTCCAGAAGCGCTTGATGCGCTCCTCGGATTCTCGAAAGCCCTTCTGGGCGGCGACGTTGGGGTCCAGCGAGGGAATATGGGTCATGACGGACTTCTAGGCGAACAGCTTGGTCGAGGCGAACCGATCCAGCGCCGCCTCCAGGTCAGGAAAATCAACGGCGATATGCAGAGCGCCCGCGTCGGCCTGCTCCTCAACCGTATGGAAGCCCCAGCCGACCCCCAGCGGGTGCACCCCCGCCGCCACGGCCATCGCGATGTCGTGGCTGGTGTCGCCGATCATGGTCGTAGAGGCCGCATCCGCGCCGCAGGCGGTCATGGCGGCGCGCAGCATGGCCGGGTCCGGCTTGCCCGGCCCGTCCTCGGCGCAGTGGCTGGACAGGAAAAGGTCGCTCCATTCGGGCCGCGCCAGGTTGCGGGCGACGCCGCGCCGGTTCTGACCCGTCGCCAGCGACAGCCGCCAGCCGTCGCGCTTCAACCGCCGCAGGGTGTCCATCACGCCGGGATAGAGCGGCTCCTCATGACCCGCCTCATACATGGCCCGGAAACTGGCCTGAAAGGCGGCGACGAAATCCGCCAGTTCAGCGTCCGTCAGCGACGGCTCAAGCACATGCAGGGCGTGATGCAGGCTGAGGCCCACGATCTGACGCACCCGATCGTATTCCGGCTCGGGCAGGCCCAGCACCTGCGCCGCCTCGCAGGCCGCGCGATAGATGGAGGCCCGGCTGTCGACCAGCGTGCCGTCGATATCGAAAACGGCGAGCGGCCTCATCGCATCCGCCGCACGCCCTCGAAGGGATCCTCGTCGGCCTCGTCCTCGGAGAAGCCGAAGTGGTTGAAGCCGGCCTTCATCTCGGGGCTCAGCGGCGCCTCGACGATCAGCTTGCCGCCGCCGGGGTGGTCCAGCTCGATGCGGCGGGCGTGAAGCTGCAGCTTCAGCGGGCCGGACAGTTCGCGGGACCTGTCGTCGCCGTATTTGGGATCGCCCAGGATGGGATGGCCGATGGCCGCCATGTGGGCGCGCAACTGGTGCGTCCGGCCGGTAAAGGGGCGCAGCGCCATCCAGGCGGCGCGGTGGGCGGCGCGGCTGATCGTGGCAAAGGCCGTTTCGGCCGGTTCGCCCTTGGGGTCCTTGGGCTCGGCCGGGCGCATCATCTCGAAGTCGTTGATGCCCGTCTTCTTCAGAGCCATGTCGATCTGGCCCGCCGAAGGCTTGGGGTTGCCGATGACGATGGCCCAGTAAGTCTTTTTCGCCTGACGACGGGCGAAGGCGCCCGCCAGGCGCTTGGCCGCTTCCGGCCCCTTGCCCAGCAGCAGGACGCCCGAGGTGTCGCGGTCCAGACGGTGAACCAGGCGCGGGCGCTCCATCCCCTCGCCCCAGGCCGACAGCAGGCGATCGACGTGCTTGGTCGTCTTGGTGCCGCCCTGCACGGCCAGACCGTGCGGCTTGTTCAGGGCGATGACCATGTGATCTTCATAAAGCACCAGCGACTTGGCGTAGGCGATGTCGCGCTCGGTCAGTTCATGCAGGTCGCCGGGCTTGCGCGGATTGGCGTCCGGCAGCGGCGGCACGCGCACGGCGGCGCCCGCGGTCAGGCGATCCTGCGGCTTGACGCGCGAGCCGTCAACGCGGATCTGGCCGCTGCGGGCCATCTTCTCGACCTGGATATGGGTCAGGTGCGGCCAGCGTCGCTTGAACCAGCGATCCAGGCGGATGTCGTCTTCATCCTCGGCGACATAGAGGGTCTGGACTTCGCGGCTCATGCGCCCACTCCGGTAAACAGTTTGCGCGCGATCATCAGGCCGACGAACAGGGCGGCGATGGCGAGAACCACCGAACCCGCCGCATAAACCAAAGCCGGGACGATTTCACGGCGTTCGATCATCAGGGCCGTTTCCAGTGAGAAGGCGGAAAAGGTCGTGAAGCCGCCCAACACGCCGACGGCGGCGAACAGGCGAATGCTCTCCTGTCCCGCCCCCGCCTTAAGCGCCAGCCAGCCGGCCAGCAGTCCCATCAGCAGGCCGCCCGCGACATTGACGGTCAGCGTCGCCCACGGCCAGGCCGCGCCCGGCGCCAGGCGACCTGCCGCCAGGCCCAGACCATAGCGCGCCATCGCCCCCAGGCCGCCGCCGATCGCCACCAGCAAGAAACGTGTCATGCTGGCGGCATATACTGTTCCGACCCCATTTGCGAAGGCCGCCATGCACGACCTTGTCCTCGCCATCCTGCATCACCTGCTGTTCCTGGGCCTGATCGTCATGCTGGCGTCAGAGCTGGCGCTGCTGCGCACCCCCGAACCGCCGGTGAAGCGACTGGCCAGACTGGACGCGGGCTATGGGGTCACAGCCCTGCTGATCGTTCTGGTCGGGGTGGGACGGGTGATGGGCGGCAAGGGCTGGGCCTTCTATGAAGCCAACCCCTTCTTCTGGGCCAAGATCGCGACCTTCGCCCTGATCGGCCTGATCTCGATCCGGCCGACGTTGCTGATCCTGAAATGGCGCAAGGCAGGGAAGACCGCCCCCGGCTATATTCCACCACAGGCCGAACTGACCGCCGCCCGGCGCGCTATCGGGCTGGAGATTCTGCTGCTGATCCCGCTGCTGGCCTTCGCGGCCGCGATGGCGCGCTGGCTCTTCTAGGACTTACAGGCGCGGACGAATCGCGTCCTGCACCCCGCGCGCGTCATAGGCTTCCCGGCGATCCGGGCGCTGGCCGCGCCCCATAACGACCTCCAGCGTCGTCGAGGTCGGCTGTGGTCCGCTGAGGTCGAAGCCGAGGCCCACGCCGACGCCCGAGGTCGACCATCCGCCGTAACGGCCGGAACTGGCGCCCACCGACACGCTGGGACGCACGCCGCCCGCGCTGTCGGGACGACCGTCGATCCAGCGCTGCGTCACCTCGAACCAGTCGTAGCCCTGCTCGACCGTCAGTTGGGCGGCGCGGAACAGGGCCATGTCCGCCACCGGACCGGGCGCGCCCACGCCCTTGTAAGTCACGCGGAAGCGGTCGCGCTCGATCTGTTGTTCGGAATAGCCCTGCCCGTTCGGCCCCATCTGCTGGCCATAGGGCGCCAGGCTGGCGCAGGCGGTCAAGGCCAGGGTCGAGGCGGCGATCGTGACGATGGCAAGGCGTTTCATGCGCGTGTCTCCCACGCCCGAACAGCGCGCGGGCGAGCCGGATTGTTCCGCCATGAAGCTGAACAGGGGATGAAGCGCCTAAAGCCCCCCTGCGTCGCGCAGGGCGACGAAATCTTCCGGCTCCGGCGCCTCGACCGTCACGCGCCCGCCGTCCGGGTGGGGAAAGCTCAGCTTCGCCGCGTGCAGCATCAGGCGCGGCGCCGCGCGCCCGGCGAAGGTCAGGGCGCCGCCATAGCGGACGTCGCCGACCAGAGGACGCCCGATGGAGGCCATGTGGACCCGAAGCTGGTGCATCCGTCCCGTCTCCGGCGACAGTTCGACCACCGCCCCGTCCTGACTGGAGGCCAGGGTGCGATAGCCGCTGGCGGCCCCCTGCGCGCCCGGCGCATCGAAATCCACGACCCGCATATAGCTTTCACGGCCGATCTCCTCGCGACGCAGGGCAGAGGTGATGCGACCGGACTTGGGCTCCGGGGCGGCCGCGACCAGCGCCAGATAGGTCTTCTGGAACTTGCGCATCTGCATCGCCTTGCCGAAGAAACCGGCGGCGGGCTTGGTCTTGGCGGCCAGAATGACGCCAGACGTGTCGCGATCCAGCCGATGCACCAGCTCGGGCCGCTTGCCGTTGGATCGGGCGAAAGCCCACAGCAAGTCGTCCAGCGTATGCGCCTGAATGCGGCCGCCCTGACTGGACAGGCCCGAGGGCTTGTTGAAGGCGATCAGATGCGCGTCTTCATGCACCACCCAGGAACGGACGGCGGCGATCTCTTCTTCGGTCAGGGAAACAGGCTGGCGGGTCTTCACCCGCCGAGCCTTTAGCGGAGCAGACGGCGCTTCGCCATGCCTCTCAGGAGATCAGGCCCCTCAGCGGATCAGACCCTTGCGGCGCGCCCAGTGGGCATAGGCGATCTGGATGACGAAGACGGCGGCGACC
This sequence comes from Brevundimonas sp. S1H14, assembly GCF_047716865.1. Lineage (NCBI taxonomy): Bacteria > Pseudomonadati > Pseudomonadota > Alphaproteobacteria > Caulobacterales > Caulobacteraceae > Brevundimonas > Brevundimonas sp. S1H14. The sequence goes on from NZ_CP136679.1 coordinate 2,271,084, forward strand.
GCCACGACAGAGGCCAGCCCCGCAGCACCCAACACCTCGCGCCCATTGCTCAGCGCCAGCACATAGACCGAGTGCGCCAGCATGGCGATCAGGCCCGCGACGAAGGCGTTGAACGCCAGCTTGCGCCGCAGCAACAGCATCAGCGCCCCCAGCAGACCGCACCACACCGCCACGCCGAAGGCCACGTCCGTCCACATCGGCGCCGAGCGCAGATAGAAGACCTGCTCCATTGTCAGAGCGCTCCAATAGGCCTGCGCGCCGGTCACCTTCTGGTACCATTGCCAGACACCGACGCCGTTCCAGAGCACCGAGGCCACAGCGATGGCCCACAGGTGCCACGGCGCCGTCGAGCGCTTTGAAATATCGACCATCATTCTTCCCCCAGAGCCTTGAGCGCCGAAAACTACGCCGAAATAGGCCGCCGCAACAAGGGCTTCGGCCGCGCCTCAGACGATCACGCGGCACCGACCCATCCAGGCGCAATAGGCGGTCTGGGCGATCAGGACAGCGATGATGACCAGGCCGAACGCCACGCCGACCGGCCCCATGATCTCGCGCCCATTGCTCATGAAATGGATGTAGGCCGTGTCCGCCAGCATGGCGATGAGCGCCACGGCGAACACCAGCGTCGCCTGTCGCCGTCGCAACAGCAGCAGCACCGCCGCCAGCAGCCCGCCCCAGAAGGCGATCCCGACCGCGACATCGGTCCACAGAGGCACGGCGCGCAGATAGGCGGCCTCGGCCGGGGTCATGCCGGCCCAATAGGCTGGATCACCCGTCACCTGCAGCATCCACTGCCAGACGAAAAGCGCATTCCACAGGAAGGACAGCACGCCGACCAGCCACACATGCCAGGGCGTCGACATACGTCGCACAACATCGACCATAGCCGCCTCCGCAGTTGGGAGGTTCAGCTTACGCTCCTAAGATACGCACAACAATGAACGCTGTTCACCGACCGCCGAAGGCATTGCGCGGGCGGTAGACGCCTATGCCTTGTCCGCCTGCATCCGCGCCCGCATCGCCGCCCAGCGTTCCAGGCGCGCCTTGACCTTCTCTTCGTGGCCCTCCCCTTTGGGTTTGTAAAAGGTGCGGCGCTCCATCTCGTCAGGGAAGAAGTCGGCGCCGGAGAAGCCCTCGGGCGTGTCGGGGTCGTATTGGTAGCCCTTGCCGTAGCCCAGCGACTTCATCAGCCTGGTCGGGGCGTTGCGGATATGGGCGGGCGGCATCAGGGAGCCGGTCTCGTGAGCGGCGCGCTTGGCCGCCTTAAAGGCTTCATAGACCCCGACCGACTTCGGCGCCGTGGCCAGGTGGACGACCGCCTGGGCCAGAGCCAGCTCCCCCTCGGGCGAGCCGAGGAAGTCGTAGGTATCCTTGGCCGCATTGGCGACCAGGATGGACAGGGGGTCGGCCTGACCGATGTCCTCGACCGCCATGCGCACGATCCGCCGCGCCAGATACAGGGGGTCCTCGCCCCCGTTCAGCATCCGCGCCAGCCAGTAGAGCGCCGCGTCCGGGTCCGACCCGCGCACCGACTTATGCAGGGCGGAGATGAGGTTGTAGTGCTCTTCGCGCGACTTGTCGTAGGCGGGTGCGCGTTTCTGCAGCACGCCCGCCAGGGCCTGCACGTCCAGCGGCTCGACGTCCGTCAGATCGAACAGCACCTCGGACATGGTCAGCAGATAGCGGCCATCGCCGTCCGCCAGCGCCAGCATGGCCTGCCGCGCCTCTGGCGTCAGCGGCAGGGACTTGCCCATCAGCGCCTCGGCCCGGTCCAGCAACAGATCCAGCGAGGCGTCGTCCAGCCGCTTCAGCACATAGACCTGGCTGCGCGACAGCAGGGCGCCGTTCAGCTCGAAGCTGGGGTTCTCGGTCGTGGCGCCGACCAGGGTGACGATCCCCTCCTCCACGAAGGGCAGAAAACCGTCCTGCTGGGCGCGGTTGAAGCGGTGGATCTCGTCCACGAACAGCAGGGTCTGCTGCCCCGCCGCCCGACGCATCCGCGCGGCTTCAAATGCTTTTTTCAGGTCGGCGACGCCTGAGAAGACGGCGCTGATCGACTGGTATTCATAGCCCGCCGCCTTCGCCAACAGGCGGGCGATCGTCGTCTTGCCCGTGCCCGGCGGACCCCACAGGATCATGGAGCCGAGGCGCCCGGCCTCGATCATGCGACGGATCGGCCCGCCTTCGCCCAACAGGTGGTCCTGACCCACCACCTGATCGAGCGCCTGCGGGCGCAGACGGTCGGCGAGCGGCGCGTCGGGAGGATGAATGCCGGAAGCTTCGAACAAATCAGTCATGGAACGCTCTAGATAGGCGTTCGTTCGGGCGACTGCACCCGCTACAACGCCTCCAAGGAGGAATCGCATGACAGAACCCAAGGCTGAACAGGGACCGCGCGGCGGGGTGACGCCCCATCTGACCATTCCCTCGCGTGGCGCCGCCGCAGCGATCGAATTCTACGCCCGCGCCTTCGGGGCCGAGGAAGTCATGCGGATGCCCGCCGAGGACGGCGAACGTCTGCTGCACGCCCATCTGCGCATCAATGGCGGCAGCCTCATGCTGGCTGACGAATTCCCAGAATGGACCGGCGAGGCCGACATCAAGCCGGTCGGCGTCAGCCTGCATCTTCAGGTCGACGACGCCGACGAATGGTGGGGCCGCGCCCTGGTCAACGGCGCGATTCCGGTCATGCCGCTGGAGGACCAGTTCTGGGGCGACCGCTACGGCCAGGTCCGCGATCCGTTCGGACACCTGTGGAGCATCGGCGGACCGCAGAAGGGGTAAGACCCCGCCGCCGTCAGCGTCAGAACACGCGCGCGCCTCTCCCTCCCCTTCATGGGGAGGGAGGCTGAGGCCGCAGGCCGAAGACGGGTGGGGGCGGCTAGGCTAATCAAGCGCCGCGCCCTCATCACCGAGCCCTCCCCACCCGGTCGCTTCGCGACCACCCTCCCCATGAAGGGGAGGGAGAAACGCGGTGTCGGTTTCCTTACGGCAAGCGGCCCGTCAAACGGCGGCCGCCGCGAACGATGGTCAATTCCGAGCCCCGCTGCGCGCGGCCGAGGGCCGAGACCGAGGTCACGGCACGGCCGTCCACCTGCACCACCAGATCGTTGGGACGCAGACCGATGCGGGCCGGGACGCTGTTACGCTGCAAGCCCGTCACCACCACGCCGCTGGTAAAGGGATCGCCGCCCAGACGGTCGGCCAGCGCAGGGTTCAGCGCCACGCCCTGAAGTCCGGCCAGCGCCCCCTGCCCCACGACCGTACCCTGTCCCGGATCAGCATCGCCCGGCAGGGTCGAGACGCGGGCGTTCAGCGTCTGGGTCCGGCCGTCGCGCAGCACCGTGACGGCGACGGAAGCGTTGGGCGACTTGGTGCCGACACGGAAGTTCAGGCCGCCCTGGTCATTGACCTCTGCGCCGTCGATGGCGGTGATCACATCGCCCTGCTGGATACCTGCGCGCGCGCCCGGCCCGCCGGCGTAGACGTCGGTGACCATCAACCCTTGCGGCCGCTCAAGGCCCAGACTGCGGGCGATGTCGGCGCTGACCGTATCGCCCTTGACCCCCAACCAGGCGCGCTCGACCGCTTTGGCGCCGCCGACAGCCGAATCCACCACCCGCTTGACCATGGCCGCAGGCACGGCGAAGCCGACGCCGCTGGACGAGCCCGAGCGCGAGAAGATGGCCGTATTGATGCCGATCAGTTCGCCGTCCATATCGACCAGGGCGCCGCCCGAGTTGCCCGGATTGATCGGCGCGTCAGTCTGGATGAAGGAGCCGGAATCGCTGATGCCCGTCTCGGTGCGGTTCAGGGCCGAGATGATGCCGTTGGTCACCGTCTGGCCGACGCCGAACGGGTTGCCGATGGCCAGCACGAGATCGCCGACCTGCTGCTGTTCCTGATCGTCGATCCGCAGGACCGGCAGGTCGCCGTCCAGGTTCTCGAGTTGCAGCACGGCGATGTCGGACCGCTCGTCCGCCAGCAGCACCTTGGCCGGATATTCGCGCCGGTCGTTCAGGGTGACGCGGATCTCCTGCATGTTCTGGATGACGTGATTGTTGGTCACGACGATCCCGTCCGGACGCACGATCACGCCCGAACCGATGGAGCCGGTCACGCGCGACTGCGGCCCGCCCCCGAACAGTTCAAAGAAGGGATCGCGCACGCGCTGGACGCCTCGCGCCGAAATATTCACCACGGCGGGGGCGGCCTCGCGCACCACGGGGGCGAAGCTGGTCTTCAGCGAACCGGCGTCGCGCGGGGCGACGCGGGGCTGTTCGGCGAAGACGCCTTCCTGCGCCTTGGTGGGCTGCGGCTGGCCGCAGGCGGACAGGATCAGGGCGGCGGCGATGGCCAGTCTGGAAGTCTTCATCTCGTCCCGGTTCTACAAGCTTGGGCGTTGCATCCATTCCGCCTCGGCTTTTCGACAGGATCAAGGCCGTCGTTCGATCCGGGGCGCGGCGGCGATCAAACGGACGTGACCTCGTCCCGTTCCGCCCGGCGCGCGGTCAGGAAGCCGATCAACGCCCCGAGCGCCAGCACGACGGAGGCCAGATAGAAGGCCAGCCCCGGATTGGGCCCCAACATCCCCTCGCCCACCGACACCGAATAGATCCAGCCGAAGAACAGGGGCGAGGCCACGCCGGCGATGGAGGCGACGCTCATGTTGGCGCCCTGCAGCTGGCCCTGTTCGCTCTCGCCGACGCGGCGGGTCATCAGGGACTGAAGCGTCGGCATGGCGAGGCCCCACAGGGCGTTGGGGAACATGGCGACGATGAAGGCGACGCCCGTCGGCGCCCAGCCCATCAGTGCGATGCCCACAGCCCCGCCGCACAGGCCGAAGATCATGGTCGCTCGGTCCCCGAACCGCTTGGACGCCGGGCCGACCAGCACGCCCTGAACGATCATGTCCAGCACCCCGACCATGGCCAGCAAGGCCCCGACCTGCCACGGCCCCCAGCCGTAACGCAGCCCGGCGTAAAGGACGAAGACCGCCGAAAACACGTGGTGGGCGAAATAGAGCAGGAAGTTCACGACCGCGAGGCCCGCCAGCTCGGCGTGACGCTTCAGCAGGATCATGGCGCCGATCGGATTGGCGCGGCGCCAGCTGAAAGGCATCCGCTTCTCGGGCGCCAGGCTCTCCGGCAGGATGAACAGGCCGTACAGGAAGGCCAAGCCCGATAGGGCCCCTGCCACCCAGAAGGGCACGCGCGGTCCGAACTCGCCCAGGAAGCCGCCCAGCACCGGCCCCAGCACGAATCCGCCCGAGAAGGCCGCGCCGATCAGCCCATAGGCGCGGGCGCGTTTTTCCGGCTCGGTGATGTCGGCCATATAGGCGTAGATGGTGGTGAAGCTGGACGAGGTGACGCCCGCCACGAGTCGCCCGACCGCCAGCCACCACAAGTTCGGCGCCAGCGCCATCAAGACATAATCCGCCGCCAGCCCGGCGCAGCTGATCAGGATGACCGGGCGGCGCCCGTACTGATCCGACAGCGAGCCGATCACCGGCGAGGCCAGGAACTGCATCCCCGCCCACAGGGCCACAAACACGCCATTCAGCAGGCCTGCCCGCGCGTTCGACCCGACAAACTCCTCGATCAGATGCGGCAGGACCGGAATGACGATCCCCATCGCCACGATGTCCAGCACCGCCGTCACAAGGATGAAGGCGATCGCCGCACGGCGGACCTTGGGGATATGCAGGGACATGGATGCTCGCGGAGGTGGAGCGCCGTTCTACTCTGCTGCCCTTTTCCAGCCCATACCTCGATCAGTCGCTCAGCGCTGCGTCACCGGAAGCGTATCGTTCGGGTCACCGTCGCCCCGCGGTGCCGTCACGCCCAGCAGGCGGGCCAGGAAAGGCTGGACGTCGACGCTGTCCAGGTTCTGCAGCCGCCGCCCTGCAATCACGCCCGGACCGTGGGCGATGAAGATCGCCTGCATCTCGGGGGCGGCGTTGTCATAGCCGTGGGCGCCGCCGGACCGGGTGACCGGGCGCGCCTTAGTCGCCAGCAGCCAGCCCGGCTCGGACGCGCAGACGATGGCCGAGACGCGCGGGTTCGAGCCCAGCGCCAGCCGCGCCGGAATCTCGCTCTTGCGCCAGCAGTCCAGATGAGGGCGCGAGCCCAGCAGCGCCTGCTCCACCTCGGCCTCACGGCCCTCGACCGGATTGAGGAAGGCGACTGCGCCCGAATAGACGATCTGCACGGCAGCCGGATCAATGATGTCGTCCAGCACGGTGACGCGGTCCGGCGAGGTCGCCGCCATGCCGTGATCCGACACCACCACCAGCACGGTGTTGTCATACAGACCCCGCGCCTTCAGTCCCTCCACCAGACGCCCGATGGAGGCGTCGACCGAGCGCATCGCTTCCAGCGTCTGCGGCGCATCCGGGCCGTGGTTGTGACCCATGGTGTCGACGATATCGAAATAGAGGGTGGTCAGGACCGGGCGCTGGGCGGCGGGCAGGTCCATCCAGGCCAGCACCTGATCGACGCGGATGTCGCCCGGCATCGACTGGTCGAAAGGCATCCAATAGCTGGGACGCACCCCGCGAATGTCAGCTTCGGAGCCCGGCCAGAACATGGTGGCCGTCTTCACGCCCTGCCGCTCGGCCGAGACCCAGATCGGCTCGCCCTGATCCCACCAGCGGCGGTCGGTGACCGCCTGCTTGTTGCTAAGCGAGAAGCGGCCCAGTTCGGCGTCGACCATATTGTTGCCGACGATGCCGTGATGATCGGGATGCAGGCCGGTGACGAGTGTGTAGTGATTAGGGAAGGTCACGCTGGGGAAGGACGGCTTCATCGGCCCCGACGCCCCCTCGGCCGCCAGCTGCGCCAGCACCGGCGTCGCCCCGCGCTCCAGATAGTCCGCGCGGAAACCGTCGATGGAGATCAGGATGACGTTCGGCGCCTGAGCCGTTTCGACCGGCGACGGGGGCGGCGTAGTGGCGCAGGCAGCGACGGCCAGCGTCAGGACGGCGGCGCGCGCCAGGCCGAACAGACGATCAAACATGAGGAACTCCCGGAAACCGACTTTCTCGCGAATATTGCCTAAGCTTAATCCACAACAGACAGAAGACGGCTTGCCGGTTTTTCAACTCCGGGCCACGCTCCCATCCATGACCAGCGTTATCGAAACGAACGGCCTGACCAAGACCTATGGCGCGGTGCGCGCCCTTGACGGCCTCAGTCTCAGCATACCGCGCGGCGGGGTCTATGGCGTGCTGGGGCCGAACGGCGCTGGAAAGTCGACGCTATTTCGCATCCTGCTGGGCCTGATCCGGCCCACGGCGGGCGAGGTGCGGGTCATGGGCCAGCCGACCGGCGATCCGGCTGTGACCCGTCGCATGGGCTCGATGATCGAGACGCCGCGCTATCCGCCCTATCTTACCGCGCGCCAGGCCCTGCGCTGGCTGGCGCTGGCGCACGGAATGGGCGCTGACGCAGAGACCGACCGCTGGCTGGATCGGGTCGGCCTGTCCGAGGCGGCCGACCGCAAGGTGCGCGGCTTCTCGGTCGGCATGATGCAACGGCTGGGCGTCGCCGCCGCCCTGATGACCCGGCCCGATCTGGTCATCCTCGACGAACCGACCAGCGGCATGGACCCGCCCGGCATCCAGGAAATGCGCGCCCTGATCCGCAGTCTGGCCGACGACGACGGAGTGACCATCATCCTGGCCAGCCACCAGCTTCTGGAGGTCCAGCGCGTGTGCGACCGCGTCGCCATCCTGAACCGGGGCAAGCTGGCGGCCGAGGGCAGGGTCAGCGACCTGACCGCGTCGGGCGAGCGTCTGCGCCTTTCCGCCACGCCCCTGGCCAAGGTCATGGCCGTGCTGGGCGAGCGGGGCAGCGTTCAGGACGACGCCGTCATGGCCGCCGTTCCCCGCGCCGAGGCCCCTGCCCTGCTGCGCGCCCTGATCGAACAGGGCGTGGACATCGACGAGGCCCGCTGGGTCGGCGCCGATCTGGAAAGCGTCTTCATGACCGAAACCTCTTCCGCCGAGGGAGGCCGCCCATGATGCTGGCCGACGCCATCCGCGCCGAAACCTGGCGCCTGCTGCAGAACCGCACGGCGGTGTTCTGGAGCGTCGTTTTCGTGCCTCTGATCTCGCTGGCGCTGGCGACCGCAAGCTTCCTGTTCATTCGGTCCAAGATGGACGGGGCGATGCAGACCCTGCCGGTTGAACTGAAACTGACCGCCAGCGCCGTCGATCTGGGCCAGTCGCTGGTCGATGCGGCGGGCGGTCTGGCCAACCCCGGCGTGCTGGCCTTCCTGTTGATCGGCGCGGCTACCGTCTTCGCCGGCGACTACCGCTGGGAGACCTGGCGGTTGATCACGGCGCGCAACACCCGGCCGAACCTGATCATGGGCAAGGTAGGCGCGGTCAAGCTGATGACCCTGACCGGGTTGATCCTGCTGTTGATCGCCGGCATGGGCGCCGAAGTCGCCAAGGGCGTGATCTTCGGGCGCAGCTTCGCCTTCGGCTTCGGCGGCGAACAGGCGCAGGCGTTCGGCCTGCTGGCGCTGCTGTCCTATGTGCGGGTGGTGCAGTTCCTGTTGCTTGGCCTGCTGGCGGCGACAGTGACGCGATCCCTGCTGGCGGCGCTGTTCGTGCCTCTGGTCATCGGCGTCGGCCAGTTCTTCCTGGCCAAGCTGAGCCCCCTGTTCGGCTGGCAGATGGGCGACTGGGCGACGATGCTGCTGTTGCCCGGCGACGCCTTCGAAGTGCTGAAGGTTCTGATCAAGGGCGGCATGGAAGCGGCCCTTGTCCCCACAGGCGCCGTCTGGCGCGCCATCACGGGACTGGCGCTATGGAGCTTCGGCCCCTTCCTTCTGGCCCTGGCGTGGTTCCAGCGACAGGACCTGTCGAAGGAGTAGGCGCCAAGGATGAGCGCTGGTTCAGGCCAGCCCCTTCTCCATGAAGACGTCAGCCCGGACATAGGGCGTGTCGCGTGGCGGCAGGCGGACGAAGCCGACGCTGTCATAGAGCGCCAGAGCCGGGCCGAGCGTCGAACTGGTCTCCAGATAGAGGCGATGCGCCCCCGCCTCGCGGGCCGCCGCCTCGCAGGCGTCCAGCAGGCGCCGCGACAGCCCCTGACCCCGCGCGGACGGCGCAATGGTCATCTTGGCGACCTCATAGCCGCCGTCGTCCATCGCCATCAGGGCGCAGCAGCCGACGGCCTGCCCCGCCTGCTCGACAAAGAAGATGCGCCCGCCCGGCCTCAGGATCTGGCCTTCAGGATCGCCCAGCACCTTGCGGTCCTTGGCTTCGATCGCGAAGCCGCCCTCGGCCAGCCAGGCTTCGTTCAGGGTGCGCCAGGCGTCGCGATGGTCCGGGCGATAGGCGACAATGACGAAGGCTTCCCCGCTCATGCCGAAGCCCCCCGACAGTGGTCCGCAAAACCGGCGACGAAGGCAGTCAACCGTCGGCGCGTATCCGCGTCGATCAGACGGCCCTCGGCGTCAAAGGCGTCGCCCGCGCGTGTGACCATCACCCTTGCCCCGAACCACGGCGCCGCGCCCAGGGTGCGCAACACCGGCAGCCAGGCGGCCTGGCTCATCAGCGTCCCGAACGGTCCGGGCGAGGCGCCCAGCACCGCCACCGGCCGCCCGCCGAACACCCGACCGATGTCTGAACTGGGCCGACTCAGCCAGTCGATGGCGTTCTTGAACGGTCCGGGGATGGAGTTGTTGTATTCCGGCGTGAACAGCATCAACCCGTCGCAACCGGCGATCAGATCCTTCAGCGCCACCACGGCCTCGGGCAGGCCCTGCTCGGCCTCCAGGTCGCCGTCATAAAGAGGGATGCCGTGGATGGTCGCGGCGATCAGCTCCACATCTGCGGGCGCCGTCTCCTGCGCCGCGCGCAGCAGGGCGCTGTTGTAAGAGGCCGCCCGCAGGCTGCCCGACAGTCCGACCAGACGCATTTCAGTCCTTCGTCTCCGCTAGCGTCGCCGTATCGGGCGACGACAGCCTTTCGCCGTGAATTTGCTGCTCGGCGCAACCCTCGACCAGAAAATCCAGCAGCATGCGCACCGAAGGCAGCAGCCCCCGCCGCGACGGGAAGACCGCGTGAACGATCCACTTCTTCGGCCGCCAGTCCGGCAAGAGGTCGATCAGCCGCCCCGCCTCCAGGTCGCGCATCACCGCCACGCTGGGCAGCAGACCCACGCCCAGGCCGTTCAAGGCGCCTTCGTGCAGCATGTGCAGGTCGTCGGTGACCAGACGCGGCGCATGACGCACTGACGCCGTCATGCCTTCCTTATGATGCAGGGCCCAAACATGATCGCGATGCGCCGGGCCGAAATCCACGCTGGGCCAGCCTGCCAGATCGGCCGGACCGGTCGGCGCTCCCATGCGGGCGATCAGGTCCGGGCTGGCGACCAGGCGATGCACGCTTTCGTCCAGTTTACGCATGACCAGATCGGTCTGCTCCAGCGGCGGCTCGCGCACGCGGATGGCCAGATCAAACCCTTCGCCGATGACGTCCACCCGACGGCTGGTGCTGTGAAGCTGCACCTCCAGCTCGGGATACAGGGCCATGAAGCGCACGATCAGCCCGCTCATCTGATAGGTCAGCAAGCCCGGCGCGCAGGCGACGCGGATCGTGCCGCACGGCTCGGACCGGGCGCCGTCGATCAGGGCCTGCGCCGCCTCGGCCTCGACCAGCATGGCGAGGCAGTGCTGGTAATAGGCCTGACCGATCTCGGTGACGGAAAACTTGCGCGACGAGCGCTGGATCAGCCGCGTGCCCAGTTGGTCTTCCAGCGCGGCGATGCGGCGGCTCAGCTTGGATTTCTGCATCCCCAGCGCCCGCGCCGCCGGGGCGAAGCCGAGGTGATCCACCACCTGCACGAAGTAATAAAGGTCGTTGAGGTCTCTCATCGTCCTATTGATAGGACGCAGCGAGGCGATTTCGCAATCTGTCCCTGTCGGCGTTCCAGCGTCATAAAGTCTTCAACGCGATCGGCCCTGCCCCCAGCGGCCGATCCAACGAATGGAGACAAGACCATGAAGAAGGTTCTGGGCCGTTACGGCAACGACCGCGGCCATTGGGTCGGCGACGGCTTCCCCGTCCGTTCGCTGTTTTCCTACAACGCCGTGGGCAAACAGGTCAGCCCCTTCCTGCTGCTCGACTACGCCGGTCCCTACAACTTCGAGCCGACGACCGAGCGGCGCGGCGTGGGCCAGCATCCGCACCGCGGCTTCGAGACCGTGACCATCGTCTATGATGGCGAGGTCGAGCATCGCGACTCGACCGGCCAGGGCGGAATCATCGGCCCCGGCGACGTCCAGTGGATGACGGCGGGCGGCGGCATCCTGCACGAGGAGTTCCATTCTCCGGCCTTCTCGCGCACCGGCGGCCCCTTCCGCATGGTTCAGCTGTGGGTCAACCTGCCCGCCAAGGACAAGATGACCCGTCCCGGCTACCAATCGATCCTGAACGCCGACATTCCGACCGTTTCCCTGCCCGACAATGCGGGGACCGCGCGGATCATCGCCGGCGCGATGGAGGGCTCGAAAGGCCCGGCCACGACCTTCACTCCCATCAATGTGTGGGACGTGCGGCTGAACCGGGACGCCGAGACGACGCTGGATCTGCCCGAAGGCCACACGGCCATGGTGGTGGTTCTGTCGGGTCATGTCACCGTCAACGGCGACCAGCCCGCGGGCGCCGCCGAGGCCCTGCTGCTGGACCGTCAGGGCGCCGGCGTGACCCTGAGCGCCGATGCGGACACGACCCTGCTGATCCTGACCGGAGAGCCGATCGACGAGCCCATCGTCGGCTACGGCCCCTTCGTGATGAACAGCGAGGACGAAATCCGCACCGCCATCACGGACTTCAACAGCGGCCGCTTCGGCGACATCCCCGCCGCAGCGTGACACACTGAGCAACAGGCGGCCCGGCCATCGCCGGGCCGCCGCCCTTTCAAGGAGGCCCCCATGATCGAACTCATCATCGACCAGCGCCGCAAGGACCTCGGCGGCTTTGAAGTCGGCCGCGTCCTGCCCTACGCCAAGCGCCGCATGGTCGGCCCGTTCGTCTTCTTCGACCACATGGGCCCGGTCGACATGCCCGCCGGTATTCCCAAGACGGTCGACGTGCGCCCGCACCCGCACATCGGCATCTCGACGCTGACCTATCTGTTCGACGGCGAGATCACCCACCGCGACAGTCTGGGCGTCCAACAGGACATCCGCCCGGCCGAGGTCAACTGGATGACCGCCGGCAGCGGCGTCACCCACTCCGAACGCTTCGAGCGGGCGCGGATGGAGGGCCTGCGTCTTGAAGGCATCCAGGCCTGGATCGCCCTGCCCAATGGGCAGGAAGAGATCGATCCGTCCTTCCAGCACGTCGTGCCCGGCGACCTGCCGACCTGGATCGAGAACGGCGTCAAAGGCCGTCTGGTCGCGGGTGAAACGATGGGCATGAAGGCCGGCGTCAGCACCTTCTCTCCCCTGCACTATATGCATCTGGAGCTTGAGCCCGGCGCCCGGTTCCAGACCCCGAGCGACCATGCCGAAAGCGCCGTCTACGTCGTTCAGGGGCTGGTCGAGATCGACGACAGCAGGCCCGTAGGCCACGGCCAGATGGCGGTGCTGTCCAAGGGATCGCCATCGGTCATCCACGCCCTGCAGCCGACCACCGTCATGGTGCTGGGCGGCGAGCCGGTAGGCGAGCGTTTCATCGAGTGGAACTTCGTTTCCTCGTCGCAGGACCGGATCGAACAGGCCAAGGCCGACTGGCGCGCCGGGCGCATGAAGCTGCCCGACATGGACGATCAGGAGTTCATCCCCCTGCCGCCGGACCGCACGCCGCCTCCCCCGCCCATGTCCTGATCGGAGTCGTCATCATGGCTATCGCACACGCCAACATCGGCGCCGCCCGCTATCGGACCGCCATCCGGACGGGCGGCGACCTGCAACACCAGTTGATCGCCGACGAGCCGCAAAGGCTGAACGGAGACGATCAGGGACCTGCGCCTTTCGACCTGCTGATCTCGGCGTTGGGGGCCTGCACGGCCATCACGCTGAAGATGTACGCCGAGCGGAAGGACTGGCCGCTGGAAGCGCTCGACGTTCAGCTGGAATATCTCGGCGGCGAAAATCCGCCCCGGATCGAGCGAGTCCTGACGCCTGTCGGTCCGCTGGATGACGCCCAGCGCGCGCGCCTGGCCGATGTGGCCGAGCGCACGCCGGTGACCCTGGCGATCAAGAACGGCGTCCCGGTCAATACAAGGCTGGCGTAAGGCCCCACCGCCGCTGGACCCTGCGCCCTCAGTAAGTCCAGCGGACGCCCAGCCGCAGCGTGCGCGGCGGGCCGTAGCCCTCGACGCCGGTTCCAGTCTCGGACACCTCGACCGCTTCGTCGAACAGGTTGTCGGCGGCTGCCCAGATCATGGCGGCGGGGGTCATCCGCCATTCGGCGCGGGCGTCCACCACTACCGCAGCGCCCAGAACGCGGCTGTTCAGGTCGTCTTCAAATCGCTTGCTCTCATAGCGGGCCTGGGCCGCCAGGGTCAGGCGTTCGCCGGCGCGCCAGTCCAGCCCGGCCGTGGCGCTCCAGATCGGCGCCTGGGCCGGACGCAGGCCCGTCAGCTGCGGCGCCGCCGAACCGCCGTCCATGCGGGCGTCGGTGACGGAAACGGCGCCGTCCAGACTCAGACCGCCGGGCAGGCTGCGGCGCGCCGTGAGTTCGATCCCTGTCGCTTCGATGGTCCCGGCGTTGTGACGCTGACGCAGCACGCCGCCGGCCGGAACAAAGCCTGCGCGCGGGAAGGTTCCCGGCCCCTCACCGATGGTCACATTGACTATGGCGTCCTCGATCCGGTTCCAGAACAGGGTCGCGCCGAAGGCCGCGATCGGCCCCTCATAGGCCAGCCCCGCCTCCACGCCCTGAAGGGTCTCGGGAACCAGGGCGGCGTTGGCCTCGGTCAGGTCGTTGCCGACCCGGAACGGGCGGTGCAGTTCGTTCAGCGTCGCCGGGCGGAAGCCGGAATAGGCCGCCGCCCGCCCCGCCCAGCCGCCGCCGAGGAAGCGCCGCGCCGCCAGACGCGCGCTGACCACCTCGCCCGAGCGGTCGGGATCGGCCTCGTCCAGGGTCGCCGTTCCATTGGCCCGATCACGCTCCAGACGGCGGCCGTTCTCATTCTTCCAGCTGTCCAGACGCAGGCCCCCGGCCACCAGCCACAGGTCGTTGCGCCACGATGCCTCGCCGTAGAGGCCCGCCACTGCAGTCTCGCCGCCCGCGATGCGGTCGCGGGTGAAGGCGCCGTCCATGAAGCGGAAGCGTTCGCGGGTCTCGCCCTCGTTGAAGCGGGCGTCGGCGCCCAGCTCCCATTCCAGCCGTCCGCCCGCCACGTCGCGCGAGGCGCGGCGCAGCGCGGCGTTGACGCCCCAGCCGGTTGCGGGCGTCTCATACTGATCATTGGCGGGCGTGGTCGCGTTGCGGTCCGCCGCCACCGCGACGGAGGTATTGGCGAAATCGCTTTCGCGTCGCCAGGCCTGCAGTCGCCAGCCATAGTCGCCGTCCTGCGGCCGCTTCGCCGCCGTGGCCGACAGCAGGTGGCCGCTGGCGCTGGACCGCGCCCCCATGAGGCCCGAGCCGCGCTCTTCGTCATAGGCCGAGGCGCGCAGCGACAGACTGGCCTCGCCCAGCGGCGCGTCCAGCCGCAGCGCAGCCGCCTTGCTCGTCAGATCCAGCGGAGTATCCGCCGTCCCGGCCGCCGCGCCGCGTACGGGCGTATAGCCGTCGCTGGTCTCATAAAGGGCCGAGCCCGTCAGGCGCAGAGGGCCGGCGTCGAGCCCGCCCGCCCCGGCCAGCCGCGCCCCGCCCCTTTCGGCGATCGAGGCGTCCAGCACCCCGCCGCGTTCTCGCTCGCGCAGTTGGATGACCCCGGTCAAGGCGCCCGCGCCATAGGGACCGGCCCCCGCGCCGCGCACGATATCGAGGCTTTCCAGAGCCTCAGTCGGCAGTTGCGACCACAGGACCCAGCCGCCGAACGGATCATTCAGCGGCACGCCGTCCAGAGTCACCAACGTCCGCCCCGCCCCTGACGGCGCGATGGCGCGCAGGGATATCCCCTGCGTCGTCGGATTGGCGGACAGGCTGGTGGTGCGTCTGAACAGGGAGACTGCAGGCACGCTGGCCAGCGCCTCGTCCAGCCGCATCGACCGATCGAGCGCAAGCCCATCCAGCCGCACGACCGAAAAGGCCGCCTCCCCCGCCGCCGGCGGCAGACGCGCCGCTGTGACCACGACTTCGTCAACGACCGTCGGCTGTATGTCCAAAACCCAAACGCCCCCGTAAAAAACCGGCCTCGGCGTCAGGCGCGCAGGGTCGCTCCGCCGTCGACGTAGAGGTCCGTCATGGTGATGTGCGCCGCACGATCCGACAACAGGAAGACCACGGCCTCGGCGATGTCTTCCGGCGTCGCCAGCTTCTGCAACGGAATCCCGGCCTTAAAGGTTTCCGGCGAACCGGCGATGACGCGGGCGGCGCCGTCCTCATCGGCCCACATGCCGGTCTGCATCGGCGTCAGGGTCGAGCCGGGGGCGACGATGTTGCAGCGGACACCCTTGGGCCCCAGTTCGAGCCCCAGACAGCGGGTGAACATGGTCGCCGCCGCCTTGGACGCGGCATAGGCCGCCATCGCATGACGCGGCACGCCCGCCGCGTTGGAGCTGACGGTGACGAAGGCGCCCTTGCCTCTTTCGCCCATCCGGCGCGACACTTCACGACCCAGGTGGAAAGGCCCATCCGTATTGACCGCGAACACACGGCGCCACTCGGCGTCGGAGGTCTGATCCACCGTCACATTGGACAGGACGCCCGCCACGCTGGCCACGAAGTCGATCGGGCCGTCCTCGGCCTCGATGCGGGCGAACAGGGCCTCGACCGCCGCGCCGTCGGACACGTCGAGCGACTCGACCCGCACGCCGTTCAGGAAGGCCAGACCCGACAGGGCCGTGGACGGCAGGTCGGTGGCGACCACGCGCGCGCCCTCCTCGACCAGCAAGCGCACCACGGCGGCGCCAATGCCGCCGCCCGCGCCCGTGACCAGGGCCAGACGGCCGGACAGTCCGCTGTCTCTCATCGTGCGATCTCCTCGAAGGCGGTCATGCGGGCGTCGAGCGCAGGGGCGATCAAGGCCGTCGCCGCCGGGCCGGTCAGTTGCGGGTGCAGGAAGGGAACCTCGACCACGTCCAGATCGGGCGAGTAAGGCCGCCACAGGCCCGGCGTCAGGTCGCGATCCTTGTGATCCAGCGCCGCGCGGACGTGGGTGGTGCGGCGGCCGAACGGCTTGTGATGATGCTCCCGCACCAGACGGTTGGTGTCCAGCACCACGCGGATCACCCCGTCCAGCGCCGCCTCGGGCAGACCGCCCAGCGCGCTGTCGCCCGCCTTCAGGAAGGCGAGGATGGCCGCACGGCTGCGCAGTTCGGGATACTGGGTCGGGTCGTATCCGGCGATGGCCAGAAGCGCGCGCATGGCGTCGATGGGGTCGGGCTCAGGTTCGGCGCGCCAGCACTCGGCCGGATAGGAGTCCAGCATGGCCATCAACCCGACCTTGACGCCGCGCCGCTCCAGCTCGACCGCCGCCGCCTGTGCAATGATGCCGCCGACGGACCAGCCTGCGATGTGGACCGGGCCGGGCGCGCCCAAGGCCAGAATATGATCGACATAGACGGACGCCAGCGCCTCGATGCCGTCCGGCAGGGCGTTCTGCGGGTCCAGCGCGGGCGACTGCACGCCCCACACCGTGCGGCGCGGCGACAGGGCGCGCGCCAGGGTGCGATAGCCCCACGACAGCCCCCCCGCCGGGTGGATCAGGAACAGCGGCGGCAGGGCCGCATCGCCCTCGGCCAGTCGGATCAGCACGCCCAGCCCGTTGTCGAAGTCCAGCGCCTCAGCGTCGATCAGGGCGGCCAGTTCGGCCACGCGCGGCCGGTCGAACAGAGCGCCCAGCCCCGGATCGCGCCCCAGCCGCTCGCGGATGAGCATCATCAGATGCACCGCCAGCAGGGAGTCGCCGCCCAGCGTGAAGAAGTCGTCATCGGCGCCCGCCGGTTCGGCCCTGCCCAGCGTCTCGGCGAACAGTTCGGCGATGATTGTCTCGGTCGGCGTCTCGGCCGCCCGGCCCGCAGCGGCCTCGAACACCGGGGCGGGCAGCGCCTTGCGGTCCAGCTTGCCGTTGGAGGTCGTGGGCAGGGCGTCCAGCGCCACGATGGCGGCGGGCACCATATAGTCGGGCAGGCGCGCGGCCAGCTTGGCCTTCAGAGCGGCGGGATCATAACCCTCGGCCGGAACCAGATAGGCGACCAGACGGCGCTCGCCGGGACGGTCTTCGCGCGCCAGCACCACCGTCTCACGCGCCAGACCGCTGGCGATGACGGCGGCTTCGATCTCGCCCAGTTCGATGCGCAGGCCGCGGATCTTCACCTGATGGTCGCTGCGGCCCAGATAGACTACCGCCCCGTCCGCCCGCCTGCGCGCCACGTCGCCGGTGCGATACAGGCGCTGACCCGGATGGTGCGGATCGGGGATGAAGCGGTCCTCGGTCAGGTCGGGCCGGTTCAGATAGCCGCGCGCCAGTTGGACCCCGCCCAGATGCAGATGGCCGCCCATGCCGGGCGCCACGGGGCGCAGCCGCTCGTCCAGAATGACCAGCCGCGTGTTCCACACCGGCCAGCCGATCGGCATGGGGCGGGACGTATCTTCCGGCCCGGCGGCCCAATAGCTGACATCCACCGCCGCCTCGGTCGGGCCGTAGAGGTTGTGCAGTTCGGCGCTCACCGTCTGGTGGAAACGGTCGCGCAGTTCGGCGGGCAACTCCTCGCCGCTGCAGAAGACGTGGGCGACCGCGATGCCCTTCGCCGCCGGATCGGCCAGAAAGGCCGACAGCATGGAGGGGACGAAGTGCAGGTCGGTGACCGCATGGCGGCGGATCAGCCCGGCGATGGCGGCCGGATCGCGGTGCGCGCCGGGCGGGGCCACGACCAGTTCGCCGCCCGAGATCAGCGCCAGGAAGAACTCCCACACCGACACGTCGAAGGTGGCGGGCGTCTTCTGCAGGATGCGGGTCTGGGCGCCGATGCCGTACTCGGCCTGCATCCACAGCAGGCGATTGACGATGGCGCGATGCTCGACCAGCACCCCCTTGGGATCGCCGGTCGACCCCGAGGTATAGATGACATAGGCGGCGTCCTCGCCCGCTTGCGCCACCGCAGGCGCAGCCCCGTCCAGCGGCCAGTCGGCGGGCGCCAGCAGCGCCTCGCCGAAGGCGCCGCCGATGTCTTCATGGGCCAGAACGACGCTCGGCCCGGCGGCGCGGACGATGGCGGCGATGCGCTCGGCCGGATGCTCCAGATCGAGCGGCAGATAGGCGCCGCCTGCGCGCAGCGTCGCGACGAGGGCGATCACCAACTCAAGCGAGCGCCGCAGGGCCACGGCCACGAGGCTCTCGCGCCCCACGCCGCGCGCCGCCAGCGCCGAGGCCAGCGCCGCCGTGCGGCGGTCCAGCTCGGCGTAGGTCAGGGTCTGCTCGCCGAAGGTCAGCGCCGGGGCGTCCGGCGTCGCCTTCATCGCCGCCTCCAGCAGGGCGGTCAGCGTCGTGTCGGGGACCGGGTGGGCGGTGTCGTTGAAGGCTTCGAGTTCGCGCGCGGCCTCGCTCGGCGTGGCGATGGGAACCTCGCCCAGCGTTTCGGCGTCCAGCGCGTTCGTCAGAAAGGCGGCCAGACGCTCTGCGTGGGCGGCGGCCTCTTCCAGCGTGTAGAGGTCGGGGTTGGCGTCGACTTCCAGCGTCAGGGCCGGGGCCGCGTCGCCGCGGAAGGTGAAGCTGATGTCGTCCACTGGGCCGGTGCCCAGCACCTTCAGCGTCGTGTCCAGCCCCGCGAAGCGCGGCGGCAGGTCGAACGGCAGGACGTTGACCAGCGGCCCATACAGACGCCGCGCCCCGCCGATCAGGCCCAGGTCGCGCCGCAGCTGCTCGCTGCGGTAACGGCCATGGCGGCGGGTCTTGATCAGGGCCTTGGAGGCCAGGATCAACTGCTCGTCCAGCGGTGCGTCCTCGTCCAGCGTCAGGCGCAGCGGCGGAACATTCATGATCATGGCGGGCGTGCGCGCCGAGGCGCTGCCCATGCGGCCCATCCACGGCACGCCGATCACCGCCTCTTCGGCGCCCGAGAAACGGCGGACATAGGCGGCGCCGATGGCGGTCAGCACGTCGGGCCATGACAGGCGCCCGGCGTCGGCGCGGGCGCGCAGGCGGGCCGTGACCTCAGACGTCAGGGCGCGTTCGATGCGGTGGAAGCGGTGTGCGGTCGTCGCCTTGCCGGGCGCCAGGGAGGCGACCTCGGGCGCGTCGCCCATGATCTCGCGCCACCAGGCGGCGTCGGCCGTGCGCTTGTCCGAGGCGCGATAGGCGGCGTCTTCTTCCCACACCTTGGCGATGGGGTTGAAGACCGGACCGGGCGCCGGGCCGCCGCGCGCGGCGTTGTAAAGTTCGGCTGTGCGGCTGGTCAGCAGGGCCATGCCGAAGCCGTCGGTGGCCAAGTGGTGAACGCGCAGGCTCCACAGGAAGCGTTGCGGCCCCATCAAGAACAGGATGTTGGCGGCCAGCGGGTCGCGGGTCGGGTCCAGCGGCGTCTCGTGATCGCGGCGCATGGCGGCCATGGCCTCGGCGACCGGGTCGCCGGCGGCGGACACGTCGACGATCTGAAGCAAAGGCTGATGGGTCGGGTCGAGGGTCTGGAACACCTCGCCGCCTCGCTCGACAAAACGCAGCGACAGGGCCTCGGCCTCGGCGGCGGTCCGATCGACAGCGGCGCGGAAGGCCTCGACGTCCAGATCGCCCCGGATGTCGAGATAGTGGGCCGTGTTGAAGATCGGGTTGGCCGGGTCCAGCCTCTGGGCGAACCACAGGCCGGATTGGGCTTCCGTCAGCGGGTATTCCAGCGCCGCCGCCATGCGTCCGTCGTCCATGATACTGGCGTCAGGCGTCGTGACCGGCGGCGCGCAGGCGCGCCTGAACCACGCTCCACCAGCCTGCGAGCGTCGTGTGTTCGGCCAGTTCGCTGAACTCCAGCGGCACAGCCTCGCTCCACGCCAGAGACAGGTTGAGGGCGCGCAAGGAGTCGACGCCCAGATCCATCAGATTGTCGTCGTCCAGAATGGAGTCCGGCGTTTCGTGCAGCACGGCGGCGACATCGGCGCGCATCCGTTCCAGCGTCAGATCCTGCGGGGTCAGCTTGGTCATTTCAGTCGTTCCAGAACGCGCGCCGTCGAAAGTGCCACGGCGCAGGTGTCGGCGGCCCAGGCCACCGCGCCCATATGCTTGTCGCGCGAGAAGTCGCCAAGCGCATCGGCGACGAAGAAGGGTTCGATGTCCCGCTGAAACGCCTCGGCCGCCGTCAGCTGGCAGCCGATGTGGGCGTAGACGCCGCAGACGATCAGCTGATCCCGCCCGCGCACGCGCATCAGCGTCTCGAGGTTGCTGCGCTGGAAGGCGCTGTAGCGGTGCTTGACCAGAGGGAAGTCGCCCGGCGCCGGGGCCAGTTCGGGCAGGATCTCTTCATGCTCGGGCGCGCTGCCCATGCCCGGTCCCCACAGGTCGGCCTGCAGGCCCCGGTCGCGGCGATCCTGATCGCCGTGCTGGGCGGTGTAGAAGACGGGAACGCCCGCCGCCCGCGCCGCCGCGATCAGCCCGGCGATGTTGGCGATCAGGCCCGGCAGAGGCTCGGCGCCCGGCGCATAGGGGCGCATGAAATAGCGCTGCATATCGTGAACCAGCAGGGCGGCGCGATCACGCTGCAACGTCCACTGGGCGCGCGAGGCGGGGATCTCCGCCTCGGTCGGCAGGGCGTAGGCCGGGACGGTGGGCAGGCCTTTGGAGACGCTCACGCCTTGCCCTCTTCTTCCAGAATGCGCTGGCGAAGCGCCGCGCGCAGTTCGCGGCGGCTGACCTTGCCCACGGCGGTGACGGCGAAGTCGTCGACGAAGACGATCTGGTCCGGCACCTTGAAGTCGGCGATGTCGCGCTTGCGCATCCAGGCCTTCAGCTCGACGCCGCGGGGCGGTGCGCCGTTGGGGATGATGAAGGCGCAGATACGTTCGCCCAGATAGTCGTCGGGCACCGACACCACGGCCGCGTCGAACACGGATGGGTGGGCCAGCAGGTGATCCTCGACCTCCTCGGCCGAAATCTTTTCGCCCGCGCGGTTGATGTGGTCGGTGGCCCGGCCCATGACCACGAGGTAGCCCTCGGGCGTGCGCCGCACCACGTCGCCGGTGCGGTAGAAGCCGTCGTCGGTGAAGGACCGCTCATTGGCCGCCGGTTCGTTGTGATAGGCGCGGATCGTATAGGGCCCGCGCGTCAGCAGATTGCCCGGTTCGCCCTCGGCCACGGGCGCGCCCGCGTCGTCGACGATCAGGATTTCGTCGTCGGGGCTGATGGGTCGCCCTTGCGTCTCGACGATCAGGCTCTCGGGGTCGTCCAGCCGGGTGTAGTTGACCAGACCCTCGGCCATGCCGAACACCTGTTGCAGGGTGCAGCCCAGTTCGGTGCGCACGCGCCGCGCGGCCTCGGGCAGGAATTTCGCCCCGCCGACCAGCAGCACCTGAAGGCTGGACAGGTCGTAGGTCTTCTTCGCCGCCGCCTGCATCCACAACAGGGCCAGAGGAGGCACCAGTCCGGTGATCGTCACCCCCTCGCGCGCGATCAGAGGGAAGCAGACGTCCGGCGACGGCGATGGCGCCATCACCACCGTCGCCCCGACATAGAGAGCGCCCAGATAGCCGGGCGAGCTCATCGGGAAGTTATGCGCCGCCGGCAGGGCCGTCAGATAGACGCTCTCCGGCTCCAGCGCCGAGATGTCGGCGCTTTCGCGCACGCTGTAGAGATAGTCGTCGTGGGTGCGCGGGATCAGCTTGGACAGGCCGGTCGAGCCGCCCGAAATCTGCAGGAAGGCCACATCGGACGGATCGGCGTCCTGCGTCGGCAGAGACGCCGGATCGGCGCGGAAACCATCGAAGGATGCGAACTCCTCGGCCTCGCCCACCACGACCACATGGCGCAGGTCCGGAACCTCGGCCTGAACGGCGCGGGCCAGGGCGCGGTAGTCGAAGCCTTCATGCCGGTCGGCCACGACATAGGCGGCGGCTTCCGAACGTTTCAGGAAGTGAACGATCTCGGTCGAGCGGTGCGCGGGCAGCGCATAGACGGGGATCAGCTTCGCCCGGAACAGGCCGAAGATCACGCTGAGGAACTCGGGCAGGTTCGGCAGTTGCACCACCACCCGGTCGCCCGGCTTCAGCCCCAGCGCCAGGAAACCGGCGGCGGCCGTCTCGGCCTTTTCCAGCAGTTCGCCATAGGTCCAGCGCTTGTCCAAGCCGACCACGGCGACAGCGTCGCCCTGCGCCTCGGCGCGGCTGCGCAGCAGTTGAGAGAAGGTCTCGCCGCGCCAATAGCCCTTGGCCCGATAACGCGCCGCCATGTCGTCCGGCCAGATCTGTTGCAGGGGAATCATACGCTTGCCTCATCCACGCCCAGTGCGCGCAGGACGGCCTGGAACTTACCTGACGTCTCGTCCGCCTCGGCGGCGGGGTCGGAGCCTTCGACAATGCCCGCCCCGGCATAGAGACGCGCCTGATCGCCGCACGTCTCGGCGCAGCGCAGCGAGACGTACCACGCGCCATCGCCGAAAGCGTTGGTCCAGCCCACGGCCCCGGCATAGAAGCCCCGGTCATAGCCTTCAAGCGCGTGGATTATCTTAGCCGCCTGATCGCGCGGGGAGCCGCAAACGGCGGGCGTCGGATGCAGCAGGGCGGCAAGTTCGGCGGCGGAGGTTTCATCAGGGCGATGCAGCCGCCCCTCGATACGGGTGCCCAGGTGCCACATGGTCCGCGTCGACACGAGCGCCGGTCCCGGCGGCGCGCGCAGGTCGCTGCAGTAGGGCGCCAGCAGGTCCATGATGGCCTCGACCACCAGGGCGTGCTCGCGGCGGTCCTTGTCGGACGCCAGCAGACTCTGCGCCGCCGCCTCGTCCTGCACCACGTCGGTGCTGCGGCGAGCTGATCCGGCCAGAGGGTGAGAGAAGACGACCGGGCCGCGCTTGGACGCCAGCAGTTCGGGCGTGGCGCCGACCAGACGGCGCATGGCCCCGCCCTGCCCTGTTTTTTGGCCTTCACCAAGCGGTGTCAGGAAGCGTGCGGCGGTCGGGTCGGCTTTCAGGTCGCGCCACAGGGCGAAGGGGTCGATCGCGCCGTCGCCCTGAACCTTCAGGCTGCGCGACAGCACCACCTTGTCGACCGGCTCGGCGCCGCCTTGCGAGGCGCGCATGGCCTCAAGCGCCTGCGTCACAGCCGCCTCATAGGCCGCGCGCGACGGCTCGGGCGTCAGGGCGCGGATCGACGGATGAGACGCGCTTGAAGGCATATCCCAGATGCGGTTGGCCGCGCGCTCGGGCAGGAACAGGCAGTCGTCGGCTTTGCGGTCGAACGGCAAGGCGCCGACCAGCAGGCGCGGTGACGGCTCATCGGTTTCCGGCGCGACGGGCAGGTCAGCGAAGAAGCGGCGCACCCGCGCGCCCAGCGTCGCCGCCGGTCCCGGCGTCAGGCGCTGCTTCAGACCCGTGGTGAAGAGCCGCAGCTCCGGCGTGGTCAGTCCAAAAGCCCAGTCCATGTCGTCCTTCGGCGCGGCGACCTCTTGCCGTTCGGATGCGCCGCCGCCGATCTGAACCGACAGATCGGGCGCGCCCCAGAATTCCGCTACTCTCGACTCCATGCTGGTCCCTGCCGCACTCAAGCTGTTGCATATCATTCGCAACAACCGGCCTATAGCGGAGCAACCTTCGCGTTGTCTTGCGGCGAGATTAATTCCAAGCCGGTCTGGTCGTTTCGCTGCAGAGGTTTAGAAGGGCGCTCATGCGAATGCTTGTCATTGACGATGATGCCCGAACCCGCGCCTTCGTGGCCGAAGGCCTGCGCCAGCAAGGGCATACGGTCGATGAGGCGAACGACGGCGAGACGGGTCTGCACATGGCGATGGAGGGCGAGTACGACGCCATCGTCGCCGACCGCATGATGCCCGGCCTGCCCGGCCTGGAAGCGGTGCAGGCCATGCGCGCGAGCGGCCTGAAAACGCCTGTGCTGATGCTGACGGCGCTGGGCTCGGTCGACGACCGGGTGGCGGGGCTGAACGCGGGCGCCGACGACTATCTGGTCAAGCCCTTCGCCTTCAGCGAACTGAGCGCGCGCCTTCAGGCGCTGGTCCGCCGCCCGCCGCTGGCCGAGGCGACGACGCGGCATCGGGTGGCCGACCTGGAGGTCGACGTGGCCGCCCACCGGGCGACCCGCGCGGGCAAGCCGCTGGACCTGACCCCGCACGAGTTCAAACTGCTGGAGCGGCTGGCCCGCAACGCCGGGCACGCCGTGACGCGCACCATGCTGCTGGAAAGCCTGTGGGGCTTCCACTTCGACCCGCGCGCCAATCTGATCGACGCCCACATCAGCCGCCTGCGGGCCAAGGTCGATCGTGGCTTCGATCAGGAGCTGATCCACACCATCCGGGGGGTGGGCTATGTCCTCAAGGCTCCGGACTGAGCCGAAACGTCCGTCGGTCTGGTCCACGGCCAGCCTGCGCTACGCCGCCGCCTTCTCGGTCCTGTTCGGCCTGGGCGCGGCGGTGATGATCGCGGGCGTGGACTACGGCCTGATGCGCTTCGCCGAGGCCGAGGTCCGCGACGGGCTGAACCATCAGATGGACGTCATGCGCGCCGACGCCAACCGGCACGGCACGGCCCAGCTGGTGCAGGAGTTGAACGCTGAAGCCCGCAACCGCGACGCCCGGCGCTATCTGCTGCTGGTCGAGGCGCCGGACGGCAGCACCTTCTCCAACGGCCTGACGCGGCTGGCGGTCAATGAGACCGGCTTCCGCCGCAACCTGCCCAATAAGGCGCGCCCGGCCCGCTGGCCCGACCAGACGCCTAACATGCTGGCGCTGAGCGCGCGGGCGTCCGACGGCGGCCTGCTGGCGGTCGGACGCGACATCCAGCATCTGGACGAACTGCGCGGCGGCATCCGCCGCTATGCTCTGATGAGCGGGATCGCCCTGATCCTGCTGGCGCTGGCTGGCGGCTGGTTCGCCGGACGGCTGTTCCTGCGGCGGCTGGAGGACGTCAACCAGGCGGTCGGCCGCATCATCGCCGGTCAGGATTCGGCCCGCCTGCCCGCTGTCGGCCTGGGGCGGGAGTTCAACGAACTATCAGCCAACCTCAACCGGATGCTGGACCGGCAGGAGGCGGCGCTGACGACGCTGAAGACCCTGTCCGAGGGCGTGGCCCACGAACTGCGCGCGCCTCTGAACCGGGTCCGCAACCGGCTGGAGGATCTGGCCGCCAATCTGAATGACGCCCAAGCGCGTGAAGCCGCCGTCGAACGCGCGCTTGAGGAAACGGATCAGGTCAGCGCCCTGTTCGAGGCCCTGCTGACGCTGGCGCGGATCGAAAGCGGCGACGCCGCCCTGAAGACCGAACCGCTGGACCTCGCCGTCCTGACCGGCGCCGTGGCAGACATCTACAGCCCCTTTGTCGAAGAAGCGGGCGGGCGTCTGGCCGCCACCCTCGCCCCGGCCGGAACGGTCGAGGCCGACCCCGCTCTGCTGCAACAGGCCCTGGCCAATCTGATCGAGAACGCCGTCTTCCACGGCGGCGGCCAGGTCGCGGTCTCAACGTCCAGCGCAGACGGCAGGGCGGTCGTCCGCGTCGCCGACCACGGCCCCGGCGTGCCGGACGCCGAGCGCGAAAAGGTGCTGCGCCGCTTCTATCGCCTGGATCAGGGCGAGAGCAGCCACGCCTCGGGCGCAGGGCTGGGTCTGGCGATGGTGGCCGCTGTCGCGCGGGCGCACGGCGGCGACCTGCGGCTGGAGGACAATCAGCCGGGTCTGGCGGTGGAGCTGGCCCTGCCCGCCACAATGGCCAAGCCCTAGTTGCAATTGGTTCTCAATTAGCCGATCAAGCCGCTCCATCCCGTTCAGGAGCGTCTCATGACTTCCGCCACCACGACCGTCGCAGCCCCCGGCGGCGCCTTCAGCCTGAAGCCGCTGCTGTTCACGGCGGGCGTCGGCAGCCTGTCGATGATGGCCTTCGTCGCCGTGGTCGGGCCGATGGCGCGGTTGTTGGGGCTTCAGCCCTGGCACGTCGGGGCGGCGGTGACGGCGGCGGGCGTGGCCTGGATGCTGATGGCCCGTTTCTGGGGCGTGCGCAGCGATCAGATCGGACGGCGCAAGGTTCTGCTGATCGCCCTGGCCGGATTCGCCGTCAGCTATGCGGCGCTGGGCCTGTTCATGAACGCGGCCCTGGCGCTGATCCCGGCAGCGATCGTCAGCTTTCTGGGCATGACGGCGGCGCGCACCGCCGCCGGAGCCTTCTACGCCGCCGTGCCTCCGGTCTGCGCCGCCGTGGTGGCCGACCATACGCCCCCGGCCGAGCGCGCCCGCGCGATGGGCGCCGTCGGCGCCGCCAGCGCCCTGGGCATGGTCGTCGGGCCGGGCGCCGCGGGCCTGCTGGCCGGATGGAGCCTCAGCGCCGCCCTGATGATCATCTCCGCCCTGCCCGTTCTGGCCTTCATCGCCGTGTGGCGCTTCCTGCCGGCCGACGCGCCGCATGAGACGCGCAAGAAGTCGATGCTGAAGCTCTCCGACGTTCGCATCCGCCGCGCCGTCGTCACCGCATTCTGCGCCATGTGCGGCGTGGTCGTGTGTCAGGTGGTGGTCGGCTTCCTGGCGCTGGACCGCTTCGGCCTGTCGCCCAATGAAGCGGCGCGCACGGCGGGCGTCGCCCTGGCCGTGGTCGGCGTGGTTCTGTTCGCCTCGCAGATAGTGCTGCGCCGGTTAAGCTGGGCGCCTTCGCGCTTCATTCGTATCGGCGCAGGCATCGCCGCTGTCGGCTTCATCGGCGCCGTCTTCGCCGCTACGCCGGTGCAGCTATGGATCGCCTATGGCGTCATCGCGGCGGGTATGGGCTGGGTCTATCCCTCGCAGTCGGCCCTCGCCGCCAACGCCGTCGAAGCCCATGAGCAAGGCGCCGCCGCCGGAGCCGTGGGCGCTGCGCAGGGTCTGGGCGCCGTCCTGGGCCCGCTGGCGGGAACCCTGGCCTATCAGGCGGCGCACGGCGCGCCTTACGCCGTATCGGCCGGTCTGATCCTCATCGCCGCCCTCTGGCCTGCGACCCGCCTCAAGGTCCACGAGGTCTGACGCCGAATATTGTCGCCGGGATCGGTTTGCCTCTTATATTCCGAGGATGCTGACAGATCAGCCGAACTCAGGAGGCCCCATGTCAGACGGCTTTCCGCACGGAACCGTGCATCAGGCGGCTGCGGATCTTCAGGACGCCCTGAAGATGGACGCCGAGATTTTCGACCTGTGGCGAAACCTGACGCCGCTGGGTCGCAATGAGTTCATCTGCTGGGTTGATGACGCCAAACAACCGGCGACGCGCCAGCGACGCATCGGGCGGACCGTAGAGGAACTGCGGGAAGGCAAGCGCCGCCCCTGCTGCTGGGCGGGCTGCATCCATCGCACCGACAAGGCGCCGAGCCGATGGCAACAGGCCGTCCTGATCGACCAAAAAAGCAAGGGCGCGTCCAAGCCCTGACGCGCCCTCGCCTGCTCTCATCTGTCGCCCGTATTTATTGAGCGCCGCCCGCCTTGGCCGTCTCAGCGGGTTTGCCGCCGCGCGCGATGAAGGCGCGCATATGCTCCTCCAGCGTGTTCAGCGGCACCGAGCCCAAAGCCAGGATTTCGTCGTGGAACGGGCGCGGATCGAAACGCTCGCCCAGGGCGGCCTCGGCCTCGCCGCGCAGACGGCGGATGGTCAGCTCGCCCAGCTTGTAGGACAGGGCCTGACCAGGCCAGCTGATGTAGCGGTCCACCTCGGTCTCGACCTCGTGGCGCGACAGGGCGGTGTGACCCGCCAGATAGTCGATGGCCTGTTCGCGCGACCAGCCCTTCAGGTGCACGCCGGTGTCGATCACCAGACGCGCCGCGCGCCACATCTCATAGCTGAGGCGGCCGAAGTTCTCATAGGGCGTGCGATAGATGCCCATCTCGACGCCCAGCCATTCCGTATAGAGGCCCCAGCCCTCGCCATAGCCTGAGAAGTAGGTGTGGCGACGAAAGGTCGGCCCCGCGTCCTGCTCCTCGGCCAGCGCCATCTGGAAGCTGTGGCCCGGCGCGCATTCATGCAGGGTCAGGGCCGGGATGTTGTACAGGGGACGGCTCGGCAGGTTGTGGGTGTTCATCTGGCAGGCTTCCAGCCCGCCGCGTCCCGCCGTGTAAAAGGGGGCCAGCGCCTCAGGCACCTGAATGATGGTGTAGCGACGGCGCGGCAGCTTGCCGATCAGCTTGCCGATCTCGCCATCGGCCCGCACCGCGACCCAGGCCGACACCATCATCAGCTCGTCCGGCGTCTTGGCGTAGAACTGCGGATCGGTGCGCAGGAAATGCAGGAACTCGTCGAACGAGCCGGTGAAGCCCGCGTCGGCCATCGTCTGGCGCATCTCGGCCTGGATGCGGGCGACCTCGGCCAGGCCGATCTGGTGGATCTCCTCGCCGCTCAGATCCAGCGTCGTATATTTGCGGACCTGGGATTCGTAGAAGGCGACGCCGTCAGGCATGTCGCGGGCCGCCAGCGTGGTGCGGGCGCGCGGCTGGTATTCCTTCAGATAGAAGTCCAGCAGCGACCGATAGGCCGGGATCACCGCCTCATTGATGACAGTCGCGGCCTCGGCGCGCAGGCGCGCCTGGTCGGACGCCGAAACGGTCGAAGGCATCTGGCGGAAGGCCGCGTAGAAGGCGTTGGCCTCGGCTGTGTCGGTGATGAAGTTGGTGATCGAGGCCTCACGGCCTTCCAGCGTCACGCGCGGCACGCTGAAACCGCGCGCCAGGCCATCGCGCATATTGGCCTTCTGCTGATCGAAATAGCGCGGGATGTCGCGCATCCTCGAGATAAAGGCGCTGTAGTCCTCGGCGGTGCGCAGGCTGCGGGCCTGATCCAGATAGGTCCAGAAGGAGCTGTCGCTGTTGAACGGCATCTCCCACTGGCGGGCCTGACCGTCGATCAGGGCATGCTCCAGATTGGTGCGGAAGACGGCGGCGTTGATGCGGTCCTCGTCCGACAGCTCATCCAGCGAAATGCCGTCCAGTTGCTGCAACAGTCCGCGCACATAGGCCAGACGCTGCTGCTGGGCGGCCGGGCTGACGTCCGCCAGACGATCCGCCGGGCCGTATTCGCCGTCGGCGCCTTTGACCCGGCCGGTGCGGGCCATGCCGGCCTCGGTTTCCGCCTCATAGAGCGCCTTCAGCCGCGCCCCGGCCTGCTGCATCTGCGCCACGGACGGAGACGCCTCGGCGGCGAACGCCGCCGCCGGGACCGACGCGACCAAAAGAGACGAAACGGCGCAGGCCGTCAGCAGCAGGGTTCTCATGATACTGTTCCTATTCTTACCAGCACGGGCGTCGGCCGAAGCCTAAGCCAGCGTCAATGCCACTCGCCGCCGCCGATCGGCGCGCCCGGCGGAACCGGCTGGGCGACCGGAAGGGTCGCGCTGAGCGCCTTCAGCCCCTCGACCGGCCCTGTCAGGGCTTCGGCCAGATAGGCGCATTGCGCCGTCTCCAGCCGATCGCCACGGCAGCGTTTCAACTGTTCGCCGAAGCGGCGGGCGCTGTCGCGCACCACGCCCTGAGCGGTCGATGACAGGTCCTTGCCCTGCATAAGGGCCGACAGATGGGCGGCGTAGCGGGCCCGGGCCACGCGGCGCAGTTCGGCCTGTCGCGGGCTGAGAACGGCGCCCGGACCGACGGCCGACGCCACCCGATCCAGCGTCTCGACCAGGCCCAGCTGGCCCGGATCGCGGCGCTGCTGTTCGATCAGACGATTCAGCCGCTCGGGCGCCAGCAGGGTCTCGAACACCACCTCGGTCGCCGCAGCCGCCGCCGAGGACGGGTCGAACACAGCGTCGGTCTTGCCCTCGAACAGTTCGATCTGGGTCTGGCGGTCCGGATTGCCCGACTGGACCGAGGACAGCAGGTCGATCAGGTCGTCCCTGAGGTCCAGTTCGGCCGGAGACAGCGCCTGCATCAGGGCCTCCAGCGCCGCGCGCTGCTTGTCGGCGGGCACGACCTCGGCCCGCTCATGCCCGGCTCCGCTGACGGCGTAGCTGTAGTCGACGCCGCCGATCTGACGCCCGACCGCCGTGGTCTGATAGCGGTGATACAGATAGATCGGCACAATGACCCGGCGCAGGTCCGCCGCCGGCGCGCCCGCCGGCAGATTGCCCAGGCCGAAACGCGACAGGGCGATGCGGCGAACCGCCAGAGTGTTGGCGAACTCCGCCACCGGATCTTCGCCGTTGTCCCACATGGCGCCATAGGGCTGAAGGCTGCCCAGAGGTCGGGTGTCGTTGTCGCCGACGAAACGATAGCCCTTTCCTTGCGCCTCTGCCGCCAGAGCCAGACGACGCGCCTGCGGGTCCTGACCCGGCGTATCGCCATACAGCCAGTCGATGGCGTAGCGGTCCCAGGCGCCGACGCCGGTCGTATAGGCCTGGCTGAAGTCCATCCGGTCGCCGTCGGCGATCACCCAGGGCGCGGGATAGTCCATGACCGAGGCCCGCCCTTCATAGGTCGAGGCGGCGAAGTTGTGGGCCAGGCCGATGGAGTGGCCGATTTCATGCGCCGACAGGTGACGCAGGCGGTGATAGGCTAGGCGGTCCGGGTCGTCCTCGGCGCCCGTCCCGGCGCGGGCGGCGCCGACCAGCCCCTCGATGATCATCTTGTCCTGGCGGTCGCGCAGCGAGCCCAGTTGCACCACGCCGCGCACGATCTCGCCAGTGCGCGGATCGCTGACCGTGCTGCCGGTCGACCAGCCGCGCGTCTCGCGGTGGACCCAGGCGATGATGCTGTAGCGGGCGTCCATCGGATGCGCGCCCTCGGGCAGCAGCTCGACCCGGAAGGCGTTCTGATACCCCGCCTCTTCAAAGGCCTGCGCCCACCAGTTGCCGCCCTCGATCAGGGCTTCGCGGATGGCGACCGGCGCGGCCCGGTCGACGTAGAAGACGATCGGCTTCTTGACCGGCGAGCGGGCGGCCGACGGATCGGTCTTCTCCAGCCGGAAGCGGCGCGCCATCCGCTTCATCACCGGCTGATCCAGAGGCGCGGCGAAATCCACCGCCATCGCCTGGCTGATGCTGCCGCCGCGCGGATCGTGCGGCACAGTCTGGAAGCCGTCGTCCGGCAGGCGGATGAAGGAGTGCTGGACCGTCAGGGTGACGGCGCGCGAATCCGGCGCGATGCGCGACAGCTCGCCGCCCGGCTCGTCGCTGATGAAGGTCTGGACCGTCTGAAGTTCGACGTTGTCGGGGAAGACCAGGGTCTGATCCAGCGCCAGATGCCCCAGATCCTGCGCCGGCTTGAACGAACCGAGGCTGGCCCGCTTCAGTCGCCCGGCGATATTGACCGCATCGCGGGTCAAGAAGCCGGACAGATCGACGACCACCGAGCCGTCTGCGCCCGTCTCGATCACATCCGTCGCCCAGACGGTCGAGGGGGCGAAGGAGGCGGCGACCGCCCTCTGCTCGTCGTCGCTGGCGTCAAAGGCGCGGAAGCGGTGATTCTCGAACCGGGCGAACACCCGGCCGCCGACCTTGTGAAAGGCTACGATCTGCGTCTGGCCCAGACCGGATCGGTCCAGCCCGGCGTTATCCATGCCCAGCCCCGCCGACAGGCCCGGCTGATACAGGTAGCGGCCGATCACGCCCTCGGCGTCCGGTGGCGACAGACGCGCCAGAACCCGCCCCTTCTCGCGATCCAGCCGCACGCCGAACAGTCCGTCCTGCCAGGCGGCTGTGGCCGCCGCCGTCGCGGGCGCAGACTGCGCTGTCGCCTGAGCCGACGCCCCGAGCATCACCAGACCGGCGACGCTCGCCAGCAGAACCTTGCGTAACATTTCCCCCTCCGACCGCTTGAACTGCCGCGTTCAGAACACTGAACGCCTGCAAGCGCAAGCCGGCCAGACCTTATGATCGAATAATGTATCTGAACATTTCACATGCAGGCCGCTTTGCGAAGTCGGAGGCTCAGCCTTCCGTTCGCTCGATATTCCGGCTCTTTCCGCCGAACGGCAAAGGCGCGCGGAACCGTCAGCCACGCCTGTCGTTGCGCCTGGGTACGAAGGAGAACGACATGATTAAATGGGCTATCATTTTCGCCATCATCGCCGTTGTCGCCGGCCTGCTCGGCTTCGGCGGGATTGCGGGCGCCGCAGCGGGCATCGCCAAATTCCTGGCTGTTCTGGCGCTGATCATCTTCGCGATCTTTCTGGTGCTCGGCTTCACGGTGGCGAAGAAGGTCACCTAAAGCGAACCTGCGCCGCCCTGTTCGCTGAACAGGGCGGCCGCATCCGCTCAACTATCGTCGGATACGCTCCCTGACAGGCGCCGCCTTACGGCCAGCCCATGCAACTCCACCCGCAGTCCGCCCATCGCAGACGGCGCGAACCGGACAGCGCCTCCATGCGCCTTCACCGCGGAGACCACGATCGACAGCCCCAGGCCGCTGCCGCCGCCGGGGCTGCCCGACGGCCGGAAGAATCGCTGTCCCAACCGTTCCAGATCGGCTGTGGTGACGCCCGGCCCGTCATCATCGACGGCGATGACGGCGAACGGTCCCTCGCCCTGTACCGACAGGCTGATGCGGCTGCGGGCGAACTGCCGCGCATTGGCCAGCAGATTGGCCGCCACAAGGCTGAAGCGATCAGGATCAGCGAAGACCTCGACGTCAGCGTCCGGCAACTGAAGCCGCGGCTCCGCCCCAAGAGCCTCAAAGTGAGCGGCGAGACCCGTCCACCGCTTTTCACGATCATCGATGGCGGTTACGTCTTCGCGTGCGAGGGCCAGCAGTCCGGTGACCAGACGCGCGGTTCGGTCGACCGAGACCTGTATCTGCTCCAGCGCATGTCGGCGCGTCTGTTCGTCGCCGGTCGCGGCGGCGATCTGGGCCTGGATACGCAGCCCCGCCAACGGCGTGCGCAGTTCGTGCGCGGCGGCGGCGGTGAACTCCGTCTCCCGCAACCGGGCCGCGCGCACCCTGTCCATCAAGGCGTCCAGAGACTGCACAAAGGGCTGGAGATCAGACCCGCCGGGCGCCACGCCGATCGGCGACAGGTCGTCGGCGTCCCGTTCGGTCAGAATGCGGGTCATCTGACGAATTGGCCGCAGCCCGGCCCCCACCGACCACCAGATCAGCACGCCCAATGCAGCCAGCCCCAAAACCGCCGGACCGAGCAGGCCTGTGACGACGCTGCTGATCAGATGTTCGCGGATCGTCAGACTGTCTCCGACCATCACGCGATAGCCGTCGTCAGGCATGTGCACGGTGTAGACGCGCCACCGCTCGCCTTCGATAACCCGCTCTGAAAAGCCGTCTTCGTCCGGCGCCAGACTCTCGGCCGGAGCGTTCTGTGAACGCGCGATGAGTTCGCCGTTCACCGTCCATATCTGACACGACAGCTGACGCTCATAGGCCGGAACAGGCCCCGGCAGGACCGGATTCACCACCGGCGTCATCTCGCCCGTGCGCATCAGGGACGACACCATGCGCGCCGATTCCATCAGCCGCCGGTCCAGCACGCGCTGGACCTCATGCCGGGTATGGATCTCCACCCAGACCACCGCTGCGCCCCACACCAGAGCGGTCACAAGGGCCAGAATGCCGAACAGCCTGATCCGAATGGAGGTCATTGCAGGGTGTATCCCACGCCGCGCACCGTGCGGATGAAGGCGGAACCCAGTTTGGCCCGCAGGTGGTGGACGTGAACCTCGACCGCGTTGGAGCCTATCTCCTCCTGCCAGCCATAGAGACGCTCTTCCAGCTGGTTACGCGATTGCACGGCCGACGGCCGTTCCATCAGGGCCTCCAGGATGGCGAACTCGCGACGCGACAGCGGCAGATCCTGTTCGCCGCGCCAGGCCAGCCGCGCCTTCGGGTCCAGAGTAATGTCCTTATGCGTCAGGGCCGGGCGAGACCGCCCGAGCAGCCGACGCCGCACCGCCCGCAGCCGCGCCGCCAGTTCATCAAGATCGAACGGCTTGCCCACATAGTCGTCGGCGCCCGCGTCCAGACCGCCGATCCGGTCCCGGCTTTCGTCGCGAGCCGACAGAATGACCACCCCGACGTCCATGTCGCGCTCCCGCACGAAACGCAGCACCTGAAGGCCGTCGCCATCGGGCAGATTGAGGTCCAGGACGACGGCGTCGAACGCCGAGCTTTCAAGGGCGGCCAGGGCGTCCTCGATGCGGGTCATGGCCTCGACCGTCCAGCCGCACGCCGTCAGGCCGACCTGAAGGCCGTCCGAAAGCACCGGATCATCTTCCACAATGAGCAGTCTCATGCCTTATGCCTTCCGCCGCCCGGCTTAAGCCTGACTTAAGCTCTTACGCCGACCCCGGAAGCATGAAGATCATTTCCTGGCGCCTTCTGGCGATCCTGTTCGCCCTGATGCTGGCCGTCCCCGCCGTCGGCCGCGCCCAGTCCTTCCCGGCGCTGGACCAGTCCTTCCTGTCTCCGGACCAGGCCTTCACGCTCAAGGTCGCGCGCGAGACCAACGGCGACCTGGCCTTCCGCTGGACCATCGCGCCGGGGCATTACCTCTATCGGGATCACACCGTCGCTGCCGCGCCAGGCGCCGAGGACACCCTCAGCCTGCAACTGCAGCCCGGCGAGAAGAAGGACGACCCCGGCTTCGGCGTCGTCGACATCTGGCGCACAGCCGGACAGGCGCGCCTGTCGGCGGCGACGCTGGAGCGCGCTGGCGCCCCTGGATCGATCAACATCACCTATCAAGGGTGCAAGGAAGACTCGATCTGCTATCCGCCGACCACGCGGACCGTCGCGGTTCCAGCCCTGCCCCGTGCCGCGCTAGCCGCCGTCGCGCCGACCCTGAAGGCGCCGCCCGCGCCTGAAAGCCTGTCAGCATCTGAAACCCTGTCAGCGCCTGAACCTCAACCGGCGCCTGAGCCTGAAGCCCTGCCTGAATCTGAAGCCGTCGACGCCACGGATGCAGCCGCCTCAGCTTCCGACGCTTCGTCGATCCCCCCCGCCGTTCGACTGGACCAGAACGCAGGCTTCGTCGACCGGCTGGCGGATCAGGGGGGCTTCGCCTGGGTCCTGCTGGCCTTCTTCGGTTTCGGCGTGCTGCTGGCCTTCACCCCTTGCGTCTTCCCCATGTATCCGATCCTGGCCGGCGTGATCGGAAGGGGCGTCGATGGACGCGGGACCCGGCGCGGGCTGGTGCTTTCCACGGCCTATGTCCTGGGACTGGCCACGGCCTTCGGCCTGCTGGGCGTCGCCGCCGCCTGGTCGGGTCAGAACCTGCAGATGGCGCTTCAGTCCGTGTGGGCCGTCGGCGCCCTGTCGATCATCTTCCTGGTGTTGGCCGCTTCCATGTTCGGCGGCTTCGAACTGCAGTTGCCGTCCGCCTGGACCAGCCGTCTTTCGCGCGACAACGGGACCGGGCGGCGCTCCGTCGGCTCGGCCGCCGGGCTGGGCTTCGCCTCGGCCCTGATCGTCGGCCCATGCGTGACCGCGCCGCTGGCGGGCGCCCTGCTCTACATCGCCCAGACCGGCGACGTCGGCCTTGGCGCGGCGGCTCTGTTCGCCCTGGGGCTGGGCAAGGGCGTGCCCCTGATCATCTTCGGCACGGCCGGCGCCCGCTTCCTGCCCAAGGCCGGGGCGTGGATGGATCGGGTGAAGACTTTGTTCGGCTTCATCTTCCTGGGCATGGCCTGGTGGCTGGCGAGCCGTATTCTGCCGCCGACCGTCGTGCTGGCGCTGGGCGCGATCCTGGCTCTGGCCGCCGCCGCCGCCCTTGGCCTGTTCAGCGGCCCCGCGACCAGCCGTATGGCCAGCCTCGCCCGCGCCGCCGGACTGGCCGTCGCCGCCTGGGGGATCCTGCTTCTGATCGGCCTCGGCATGGGCGCCGCCGATCCCTGGCGTCCGCTGGCCCCGCTCGCATCCCCCTCGGCGCCCGGCGTCGCCGGGCCGGGCGCGGCGCCTGTCCCCGCTGCCGTGGTCATTGACCCCGCCGGGCTGGAGCGCGCCATCGGCGACGCAGCCGCCCGCTCACGCCCGACGATGATCTATTTCACAGCCGACTGGTGCGTCATCTGTCGGCAGATGGACCGGGAAGTCTTCGCCGACGGCCGGGTCGTCGCCGCCCTGCAGAACGCCGATCTGATCAAGGTCGATGTGACGAACAACACGCCGGAAACCCGCCAGCTGATGGAAACCTATGGCGTGGTCGGCCCGCCGACGCTGATCTTCCTGTCCCCTGCATCACAGGAGCCTGCGTCCACCCGCCTGGTCGGCAAGACCACTGTGAGCAAGGTGCTGGCCTCGCTCGACAGCGCACAGACCGCCCGATGAACGCGCTTGAGCTTGGCCCCCTCGTCCTGTCCGGCGAGCGACTTTCCATCATCATCGGCATCTTCGTCTTCGTCGTCGGCTCGGGCTTTCTGGCCAGCCGGGTGAGCATCCGCTTCAACGCGTGGAGCACCTTCGTCGTCTTCGGCGGCGTTCTGGTCGCCCGTCTGGGCTATGTCGTCGCCAACTGGCCGCACTTTCAGGCTGACCCGTTGCGCGCCGTCGCCGTCTGGCAGGGCGGTTTCGCCTGGCTCTGGGTCATCCCGGTCGTCGCGCTGGCGACCGCAGTGCTGCTCAAAACCGCCAAGGAACGCGCCTGGGCTCTGGCGCCCGTCGCCGTCAGCGCCCTGGCCTGGATCGCAGCGCATCAGCTGGCGTCCGCGACCGAGCCCCTGCCCCCCGCCGAAATCACCCTGGCGCAGCTGGACGGCGCTCCCCTCGACATGGCAGCGCCATCCGATCGCCCGACCGTGATCAACGTCTGGGCCAGCTGGTGCCCGCCCTGCCGCCGCGAGATGCCCGCCCTGGCCTCCGCCCAGAAGGCCAATCCCGACGTGCGCTTCCTGTTCGTCAATCAGGGCGAGGGCGAAGCAACCGTACGGACCTATCTGGCGCGCGAGGGCCTGACGCTGGAGCACGTCCTGCTTGACCCGCACATGGACCTGCCGCGCCACTACGGCACGGTCGGTCTGCCCATCACCTTCTTCCTTGGAAGCGACGGGCGGCTGGCCAAGGCGCATCTGGGCGAAATCGGGCCTGAGCGTATCGCCGCCGAAATCGCGCGGCTGGACTGAAACGGAAAATCCCCGCCCCGTCTGCGTCTTAAGCCTGACTTAAGACCGGGCGTGGACGAAGCTCACACCTTTGAGGCGCGCGCCTCGCCGAGATCATGGCCGTAGATGGCCGTCATAACACCCGGAGAAGTCTGATCATGAACAAGCCCGCGCTCGCCCTGATGCTGGCCGCAACGATGAGCCTGGCGGCCTGCGGTCCGGCCGACGCCGCGCAGGACATGCCCATGATCGCAGAGGTCGGCTTCAGCGACCTGCTGAAGAATCCGGCGACGCCCTTCATCGGCGCCGAACAGGCCGACATCACCATCATCGGCTTCATGGATTACAACTGCCCCTACTGCAAAATGATGATCCCGGAGCTCAACGGCCTGATGGAAGCCGATCCGAAGGTGCGGGTGCTGTACAAGGAATGGCCTATCTTCGGCCCGGTGTCCGAGAACCTGGCGCGCATCGCCTTGGCCGCCGGCTATCAGGACAAATACCACGCAGTGCACAACGCCTTCATGAGCGCGCCGGATCGCATCCAGACCAATCAGAAGGCGCGTCAACTGGCGACCGAAGCCGGTGTCGACATTGAGCAGTTGGACCGCGACCTGGCGGCCCATCGCGAGGACATCGACGCCGTCCTGCTGCTCAACAGCCGAGAGGCCGCCGCCCTCGCCCTCAACGGCACGCCGGCCTTCGTCATCAACGGCAATCTGATCCCCGGCGGAATGCCACAGGCCCAGCTGGAGGCCGTGATCGCCCGCATTCGCTCCGGTCAGCCGCTGCGCTGATTCAGCAGGTGAGCGTCTCTAGAAAAGGCTAAAGGTCGGCGCGGCGCGGACGACGCTATGTGTCTCGCCGATCCCCGCTCCGCTGCGGTCAGCGGAACCTCAGTAAGCACAGCGCCGTTCCCTAAAGCATGAACCTTGGCCTTTTCTTCTTCGGCGTCCTGATGCTGGCGGTTCTTCTGACCGGGCTGGATCGCGCCATCACCGGCCCCCGGCGCGCTGCGGACAAGGATCAGGACGGCGAACCCGACGGCCCGCCAGAAGACTGACGCCCCACCTTTCGATCCGGCGACAAAGGACTATGTTGCCGACACGCTGCGGCTCTATCGCGGCGCGTTAAACCTGTCCCGATTTCGCTGAGCCCGCTTCATGTCCTACGTCGCCCGTGACGACCGCCCCGCCGACAAGGCCGAACGCTATGCCGAGGTCGGGGCCGAGATTCTGGCCGTGCTGGAGGGCGAGCCCAACCTGACGGCGCGCATGGCCACCGTCGCCTCCATGCTGGCCGACGCCTTCCCCGCCTTCTTCTGGACCGGCTTCTACGTCGTTGATGCGGCCAAGGGCGATGAACTGGTGGTCGGCCCCTATCAGGGCACGCTGGGCTGCCTGCGCATTCCGTTCGGACGCGGCGTCTGCGGCGCGGCGGCGAAGACGCGCGAGACGCAGGTGGTCGAGGACGTCCACGCCTTCCCCGGCCATATCGCCTGCGACAGCCGCTCGGCCAGCGAGATCGTGGTTCCGGTGCTGGACGCGGCAGGCGACCTGATCGCCGTGCTGGACGTGGACGCAACAGAAAAGGCCGCCTTCGACGCCGTGGATGCGGCGGCGTTGGAACGGCTGATGGCCAAGGTGTTCGGCGCGGGGTGAGACCTCAAAACCATGCGTATAGGAATCGACTTCGGCGGCACCAAGATCGAGGCGGCGGCGCTGGATGCATCCGGCGCCTTCATCGCGCGCATACGCGAGCCGAACCCCGGAACCTATGACGCCGCGATCAGCCTCGTCGCCGACCTGATCGCACGGGTCGAGGCCGAGGTCGGCCCTGCACAATCGGTCGGACTGGCCATTCCCGGCTCGCTCTCACCGCGCACCGGCCTGATCCGCAACGCCAACTCAATATATCTGAACGGCCGCTGCTTCGGCGATGATCTGGAGGCCACGCTGGGCCGCCCAGTGCGGCTGGCGAACGACGCCAACTGCCTGGCCCTGTCAGAATCCGCCGACGGCGCGGGCGCGGGCGCCGCCAGCCTGTTCGGCGTCATCCTGGGCACCGGCTGCGGCGGCGGACTGGTCATCGACGGCAAGCTCGTCGAGGGCGCGCACGGCGTCGCCGCCGAGATAGGCCACATCTCCCTGCCCTGGCCCTCGGCGGACGAGGCGCCCGGCCCTGCCTGCTGGTGCGGCCTGCATGGCTGTCTCGAGACCTGGGTGTCCGGCACCGGCTTCCAGCGCGATCATGAAGCCGCGACCGGTCGGGCGCGGACGGCGCAGGCCATCGTGGATGTCGCACGCGCTGGCGATGTGCAGGCGGTGGCCGCGCTGGATCGCTACATCGACCGACTGGGGCGCGCGCTGGCGATGGTCGTCAACCTGGCCGACCCGGAGGTCTTTGTGCTGGGCGGCGGAATGTCGAACGTGGACGAGCTTTACGACCGCCTGCCGCAGGTCGTGGCGCGCCATGTCTTCTCCGACCATCGGGACGGGCGGATCGTCCCGGCCAAGTGGGGCGATTCCTCGGGCGTGCGCGGCGCCGCGCGACTGTGGGACGCCTGATCTCCAATTGATCGGGGCACGCGCCCCGCTATGGTCCGCGACGAACCGACAGGAGCAGGAAGCATGAGCCAGAGAGTCGTGGTGATCACCGGCGGATACGGCGCCCTTGGCCGGGCAGTCGTCGAGGCGGCGCAGGCGCGCGGCCTGTCGGTCGCCGTCATCGGCCGCACCCCGCCGCGCGAGCCGAACCCCGATGTGTTCGAGATCGACGGCGTCGACCTGACCGACGCGGCCCAGGCCAGGAACGCAATCGATGCCGTCGCCGCCCATTACGGCCGTCTGGACGCCCTGCTGAACATCGCGGGCGGCTTCGTGTGGAGCCCTATCGAGGGCGACGACGACGAGTTCGACCGGATGCACGCCCTCAACGTGAAGACGACGCTGAACGCCAGCCGCGCCGCCCTGTCCCATCTGAAGGCTTCGCTCGAGGGCCGTATCGTCAACATCGGCGCCAACGGCGCGATCAAGGCCGGGCACGGCATGGGCGCCTATGCGGCATCGAAAGCCGGGGTCCACCGCCTGACTGAGGCTCTGGCCGAAGAGCTGAAGTCGACCTCGGTGACGGTCAATGCTGTCCTGCCCTCCATCATCGACACCGCCGCCAACCGCGCCGATATGCCCGACGCCGACCCGAAGACGTGGGTCGCGCCCGCCGATCTGGCCGCCGTCATCCTGTTCCTCGCCTCGCCCGAGGCGCGGGCGATGACGGGCGCCCTGATCCCAGTCACGGGCAAGGTCTGATGCGCGCGCGCAGCGTCCTCTACCTGCCCGCCTCGAATGCGCGGGCGGTCGAGAAGGCCCGCACCCTGCCCTGCGACGTGGCGGTGCTGGACCTGGAGGACGCCGTCGCGCCCGAGATGAAGGCGGACGCCCGTGCAGCCGCCGTCGCGGCGGCGCATGAAGGCGGCTTCGGCCCGCGCCTGGGCGTGCGGATCAACGCTTTGGACACGCCCTGGGGCGCCGACGACCTGAAAGCCCTGCACGACACCCCCGTCGGCCTGATCGTCGCGCCCAAGGTCGAGAGCGCCGCGACCGTCCGCGCCCTGTCGGAGGGCATGCGCCCCGGCGTCACCCTGTGGGCCATGATCGAGACGCCGCGCGCCCTGGCGCACCTGCGCGCCATCGCCGAGGCGGGCGGGGCCTTGAGCGGCCTGATGCTGGGCGTCAACGACCTGGCCAAGGATCTGAAGACCGGCCCCGCGCCCGACCGAGAACCGCTGAAGCCGTGGCTGGCGGCGGTCGTGGCCCACGCCCGCGCCAACGGCCTGAGCGTCATCGACGGCGTGTTCAACCGCATCAAGGACGAGGCCGGATTCGCCGCCGAATGCGCGCAAGGCAGGCTGTATGGCTTCGACGGCAAGAGCCTGATCCATCCCTCCCAGATCGAGAGGGCGAACGCCGCGTTCGGCCCATCGGCGGATGAGATCAAATGGGCCCGCAAGGTCGTCGCCGCCTTCGCCGCGCCCGAGGCCGAGGGGCTGGGCGTCCTCCGCGTCGAGGGCGAGATGGTGGAGCGGCTGCACCTGCAACAGGCGCAGGATTTGCTGGCCGACCACTGACCCTTCTCCCCTTGTGGGAGAAGGTGGGCGCCGGAGGCGCTCGGATGAGGGGTGTCGGCGCGACGGCGGATGATTGGCAGTCCGCGCTGAGCACATTTCGGATAGGGCTCGCTGACACCCCTCATCCGTCAGGCTCCGCCTGCCACCTTCTCCCACAAGGGGAGAAGGAAGCATGGGGTGGCGCCCTGACTCGACAAACCGTAGACAACCCCCATGACCGCACCGCTGCCGCCCCTGTCGAAAACCCGCGCCTGGGTCTGTGCGCCGGGGGTGTTGAAGGCGCCGTTCCTGTCCGCCTTTCTGCCCGATCACGACCTGTCCGCCCTGCCCGGATCGTCGATCGAGGCCGTCCTCGGCTGGGGCATGAAGCCGACGGCGGAAGCGGGCCGACGCTGGGCGGCGAAGCACGGCAAACCCTATGTGGCGCTGGAGGACGGCTTCCTGCGCTCGGTCGGGATCGGCGAGAGCGGAGCGACCAGCCTCAGCCTGATCGTCGACGATCTGGGCGTCTATTACGACGCGACCCGGCCCAGTCGGCTGGAGCATCTGATCGACACAGCCCCAGACTGGTGCGACGCCGCCATGCGGACCCGGGCGCGCGGCCTGATCGACCGCATCGTCGCCTCGGGCGTGTCCAAGACCAATATGGGCGGGCCGCTGGATGCAGACCTGCTGAAACCGGGCCGCCGGGTGCTGATCGTGGACCAGACCTTCGGTGACGCCTCCATCGCCTATGGACTGGCGACCGAGACCAGCTTCTCGGAGATGCTGGCGACCGCCCGGCGCGACGAGCCGGACGCCCAGTTGATCGTCAAGCGCCACCCCGCCGTGGCGGCGGGACGCAAGCAGGGCTGCATCCCGGCGGACCAGCTTCAGGGCGTCACCCTGATCGACACCGACGTGTGGCCTGCCGACCTGCTAGCGGCAGTAGACGCGGTCTATGTCGTGACTTCGGCGCTGGGGTTCGAGGCGCTGTTGAGGGGTCTGCCTGTGCGCTGCTTCGGCGCGCCCTTCTATTCCGGCTGGGGGCTGACGACGGATGCGGTTCAGACCGGACGACGCGGCGTGGCGCGTGATCTGGAGCAGGTCGCGGCGGCGGCGCTGATCGCCTACACCCGCTATGTCGATCCCGTCACCGGCCAGCGATGCGAGGCGGAACAGGCGCTGGAGCGGCTGATCGCCCTGCGCGACCGGGCCGACCGGCTTGCGGGCGACTGGGCCGCCGTCGGCTTCGCCCCGGCCAAGCGGCCGCCGGTGCGCCGCCTGCTGAACTCGCCCAAGGGCCGCGTCCGTTATTTCTGGCGCTCATCCGCCGCCGTCGCCCATGCACGGGCGACGGACGGCAAGCTGATCTGGTGGGCCGGCAAGGAGACGCCGCAGATTCGCGCCGCCGCCGACGCCTTCGAAGGGCCCGTCGTGCGCATGGAGGACGGCTTCATCCGTTCGCGCGGGCTGGGGTCCGACTTCTTCGGCGCCCTGT
The DNA here is from genome assembly GCF_047716865.1 of Brevundimonas sp. S1H14. NCBI lineage: Bacteria > Pseudomonadati > Pseudomonadota > Alphaproteobacteria > Caulobacterales > Caulobacteraceae > Brevundimonas > Brevundimonas sp. S1H14. The sequence continues at coordinate 2,313,945 of NZ_CP136679.1, forward strand.
CGGTCGCGCTGGATGATCAGGGCGTCTATTACGACCCGACCCGCCCCAGCCGTCTGGAAAGCCTGATCGAGGCGGGCGAGCCGTCGCCCGATCAGGCGGCGCGGGCCGAGGCGCTTCGCGCCCGCGTAGTCGAGGCGGGCCTGTCGAAATACAATCTGAAAGGCGCGGGCGTCCCGGCGCACTGGCCGACAGACAAGCCCATCCTGCTGGTCGTGGGCCAGGTCGAGAACGACCGCTCGATCATGATGGGCTGCGGGCCGGACCTTCGCACCAACTCGGGTCTGGTGAAGGCGGCGCGGGCTGATCATCCCGACGCCTTCCTGATCTATCGCAACCACCCGGACGTGACTGCGGGCAACCGACCCGGCCTGCTGGACCATGCGGCGATGGAGGAGGTCGACGCCTCGGCCGACGATCTGGACATCGTGGACTGTCTGAACGCCTGCGACCGATTGGCGACCCTGACCTCCCTGACCGGATTCGAGGCCCTGATGCGAGGCAAGTCGGTCAGCGTCTATGGTCGCCCCTTCTATGCCGGATGGGGCCTGACCGACGATCGCCTGACGTTTGAGCGCCGCACCCGCCGCGCCAGTCTGCAGAGCGTCATCCACGCCGCCCTGATCGGCTATCCGGTCTATGTCACGCCGGACGGCTGGCCGTGCGAGGCCGAGGATCTGGTCGAGGCCCTGATCGCTGCGCGCGACCATCCCCTGCCCGCCCCGCCGCGCGGCCGGATCAATCGCTGGTGGCGGGGCATAAAGGCCAGTCTCGACCGCAGCCTTCCCCCGGCTTATTGAGGAAGTTCGTCATCGCAACGGACTGAGTCCGGCCCGCGAGGCGCCCGAACTTCGCCGCGAGGCGCCGACATAAGGCTTGTCGAGCGCCGGGGACTCCATGTTCCCTCATGCAGCGAGGCGCCGCGCGCCGAGCGTCAGGGAACCATACAGTGCAAAAAGCCGTCATCTCCGCCACCGGCCTGTTCACGCCGGAACAGTCGATCTCGAACGAGGAGCTGGTCGGCGCCTACAACGCGTGGGCGGAAGGTTGGAACGCCGCCAACGCGCAAGCCATCGCCGCCGGAGAGATCGAGGCCAAGACGCCCTCGTCCGAAGCCTTCATCGAAAAGGCCTCGGGCATCAAGGCGCGCTACGTCATGGACAAGTCAGGCATCATCGACCCCGAGCGGATGCTGCCGCACCTGCCCGCGCGCGGCGACGACGAACTGTCGATCCTGGCCGAAATGGCGGTGAAGGCCGCGCAAGACGCCATCAAGGCCTGGGGCAAGCCGGTCAGCGAGATCGGCGCCGTCATCTGCGCCGCGTCGAACATGCAGCGTCCCTACCCCGCCATGGCCATTGAGGTGCAGCAGGCGCTGGGGATCGAGGGCTTCGCCTTCGACATGAACGTTGCGTGCAGCTCGGCTACCTTCGGCATCAAGACGGCAGCGGACTTCGTGGCCTCGGGCTCGGTCAAGGCCGTGCTGATGGTGAACCCGGAAATCTGCTCGGCGCACCTGAACTTCAAGGATCGCGACAGCCACTTCATCTTCGGCGACGTCGCCACGGCCGTCATCATCGAGGCCGAGGATCAGGCCGGGCCGGGCGGCTGGGACATTCTGGGCACGAAGCTGCAGACCAGCTTCTCGAACAACATCCGCAACAATTTCGGCTTTCTGAACCGCGCCGCCCTGCCGACCGACGGGCATGAGCCCGTCTCGTCCGACGGCCTGAGCGACAAGATGTTCGTCCAGCAGGGTCGCAAGGTGTTCAAGGAGGTGGTGCCGATGGTGTCGGAGATGATCCTGGACCACGCCGCCGAACTGAGCCTGGACCCGCACGGACTGAAGCGTCTGTGGCTGCACCAGGCCAACATCAACATGAACACCCTGATCGGCAGGAAGGTGCTGGGTCGCGAGCCTGAGCCTGGCGAGAACGTCATCATCCTGGACGACTACGCCAACACCTCCTCGGCCGGATCGATCATCGCCTTCCATCTGCACCACGAGGGCTTCGCGCCGGGCGAAACGGGTCTGATCTGCAGCTTCGGCGCAGGTTATTCGGCGGGCACGGTTTTTGTGCAAAAGCGCCCCTGATTCAGTCGTTCGGGAATCATTATTTCCGGCGGCGCTTGCACTGTTCGGAAAATTTTGCAAACCGTAACGCGTCGAGAAACAGGGGGGACGATGCCCGAATGACTCAGACAGCTTTGCCTTGGGCTGAAAAACTCAGTGATCCGCTGGCGCACGACGTGGCCACGGTGTTGCAACGCATGGGCGGTTCCGCCCATCAGGATATAGTCATCAACTGCGTCGCGGCGTTGAAGCGCCAACGCGGCGAGTCGGTGACTCAGGACCTCAAGATGAAGATCATCGAGGTGTTTGAACGTTATCGCGACTTCTTCATCCGTCCCTTCGGCGAAGGGTCCCTGCGCTGGGCTCTGGCGCCCGACGTCGCCTGACCCATAAGGTTTCAGTCAACGAAAAAGGCCCGCTCCGATGGAGCGGGCCTTCGTCATTTCAGACTATCCGCGTTTAGAAGCGACGGATGTAGCTGACCGAATAGGCGTCAGCCTCGCCGCGGTCGTCGCGGAAGTCACGACGGGTCCAGTCGGCACGGACGCCGTTCACGCCGTCCAGATAGTAGTTGGCGCCGACGCCATAGTTCCAGCTGTCGCCGCCGACCTTGGTCTCGGCGCCCGCCAGTTCCTGCTTCAGCTCAGTGTGGCCGTAGCCGCCGCGAGCGAACAGCTCCAGCTTGTCGCCGATCGGGTACTTGCCGACGACATAACCGGCGGCGTCCCACTCATGCTTGATCTGGCCATCGACGCCGGCGACGGTGATGTCCTTATCCTTGACCCCTACCCCGACTTCCGTCTCGACGGCGAGGTAGCGGTTCAGGTCGACGCCCAGGCGCCCGCTGACGGCGCCGGTCTGGGCTGCGTCGCCTTCCATATGCGTGTAACCCAGCGATCCATAACCGCGCGGCTCAGGATTCGATTGAGCAAACGCCGGAACGGCAAGAACAGACATAGCAGCGGCGGCGAGAAGAACGTTACGCATTATTTCATACTCCTTAGATGATGTGACTTCTGTGATCACATGCCCCATCCAACACAGGGATAAATGGGTAGGCAGGACCTATAGTTCCATGCCGAATATCAAAGACATAGCCCTGTGATGCAATAACGACACATACAGTGTTACATCTAGATCTCAAAAAAAGAAGGGCGCGCTCCGCCGAGAAGCGCGCCCGATCCGTTCGCCTAAGTCGGCTTAGAAGCGACGGACGTAGTTGACCGAATAAACATCCACCTCGCCGCCATCGTCGGTGAATTCACGGCGGGTCCAATCGCCGCGCAGGCCGTTCTGAGCGTCGAAGTAGTAGTTGGCGCCGACGCCGTAATTCCAGCTTTCACCGTCGGCCTTGCTCTCAAAACCGGCCAGTTCGCCCTTGATGCGGGTCGTGCCGTAACCGCCGCGCGCAAACAGTTCAAAGTTGGGCGTAACCGGCAGCGTCCCGACCCCATAGGCGGCCAGATCGTAGTCGTGCTTGATCTTGCCCTTGGCGCCGGCGACGGTGAAGTCGTCGTCCTTCACCCCGATCGAGCCCTCGCCCTCAACGCCGAAATAAGGGTTGAACTTGGCGCCCAGACGACCGGTCACCGCGCCCAGGTCCCCATCTGAATGGTCCAGTTGCGAATAGCCGAGCGTACCATAATAGGTGGGGCCGCCCGGCTGCACGACCTGGGCCGCAGCCGGCAGGGCGAATACAGACAGCGCGGCGGCGGCGAGAATAACATTACGCATGAGCTTCAATCACTCCTTATTGCGATGAGCAGGACTGGCCTGACCACCTTGCGGAGAAACAAAGCTCGCACGCCCGCAGACGTTCCTTATGCTTCATGAAGAAGTCGATGACTGTGCAATCGGAAGCACACACGACGTTCCTTCAAGAGCGACTATTATAAGACAAGAAAAAGGCGACCCTTTCGGATCGCCCTTTCCTTATCGATTTTGAGAGCCGACCTTAACGGTCCTTCTCGCGCTCTACGCCCGAGCGGGCGGCCAGCGCCGCCTGCGCCGCCGCCAGACGGGCGATCGGCACGCGGTAGGGCGAGCAGGAGACGTAGTCCAGCCCCACCTCTTCGCAGAAGGCGATAGACGACGGGTCGCCGCCATGCTCGCCGCAGATGCCCATCTTCATGCCCGGCTTGGCCGCGCGACCGCGCTCCTCGGCGATGCGGATCAGGTCGCCTACGCCGTTCTGGTCCAAACGAACGAAGGGGTCGTTCTCGAAGATGCCCTTGTCCAGATAGACCTGCAGGAAGCGGCCGGAATCGTCGCGGCTGATGCCGAAAGTCGTCTGGGTCAGGTCGTTGGTGCCGAAGCTGAAGAACTCGGCGTGCTCGGCCAGATCGGCGGCGCGCAGAGCGGCGCGCGGCAGTTCGACCATGGTGCCGACCAGATAGTCCACGCTGTCGCCCGCCTTGACAAAGACGGCCTTGGCCGTGCGGTCGGTCAGCTCGCGCAGATATTTCATCTCCAGGCCCAGGGCGACCAGCGGGTGCATGATCTCCGGGATCGGGGCGACGCCGGTGGACGCCTTCACCTGCAGCGCCGCCTCAAGGATGGCGCGGACCTGCATTTCATAGATTTCCGGATAGGCCACGCCCAGGCGACAGCCGCGATGGCCCAGCATGGGGTTGGTTTCCTGAAGCTCCCTGGCCCGACGCTTCAGCTTGGCCGCGTCCAGCCCCTGATGCGCGGCCAGGGCGTCGATTTCAGCCTCGGTGTGCGGGATGAACTCGTGCAGCGGCGGGTCCAGCAGACGCACGGTCACCGGCAGACCGCTCATGATCGCGAAGAGTTCGATAAAATCGGCCTTCTGGAACGGCGCGATCTTGGCCAGGGCGGCGCGACGGCCCGCCTCATCATCGGCCAGGATCATCTCGCGCACCGCCGCAATGCGGTCGTCGTCAAAGAACATGTGCTCGGTGCGCGACAGGCCGATGCCCTCGGCGCCGAAGCCGCGCGCGGTCTTGGCGTCCAGGGCGGTCTCGGCGTTGGCGCGGACCTTCAGGCGCCGGATGCCGTCGGCCCAGCCCATCAGCGTCTGGAAATCGCCCGTCAGCTCCGGCTCGATCATGGCCACGGCGCCGTCCAGCACCTCGCCCTTGCCGCCGTCGATGGTGATGACCTCGCCGGCCTTGAAGGTACGGCCGCGCGCGGTGAAGGTCCCCGCCTTCTCATCGATCGAGATTTCGCCCGCGCCCGAGACGCAGGGGCGCCCCATGCCGCGCGCCACCACCGCCGCGTGGCTGGTCATGCCGCCGCGCGCCGTGACGATGCCGCGCGCCGCGTGCATGCCGTGGATGTCTTCAGGGCTGGTCTCGTCGCGGACCAGGATGACGGCGTCGCCCTGCTGGCCCAGACGTTCGGCCTCGTCGGCGTCGAAGACGATCTTGCCGGTCGCTGCCCCCGGCGAGGCGGGCAGGCCCGCCGCCACCACGGTGCGCGCCGCCTTGGGGTCCAGCGTCGGGTGCAGCAGTTGGTCCAGCGCCGCCGGTTCGACGCGGCTGACCGCCTCGTCCTGAGAGATGACGCCTTCCGAAGCCAGATCCACGGCGATCTTCAGCGCCGACTTGGCCGTGCGCTTGCCGTTGCGGGTCTGCAGCATCCACAGACGGCCCTGTTCGACAGTGAACTCGATGTCCTGCATGTCGCGGTAGTGGCTTTCCAGCCGCCCCACCACGTCGACGAACTGGGCGAAGACCTCAGGCATGGCCTCTTCCATCGAAGGAGCCGTTTCGCCCATCTCCTCGCGGCCCGCCTTGGTCAGCGACTGCGGCGTGCGGATGCCGGCCACCACGTCCTCGCCCTGGGCGTTGATCAGGAACTCGCCGTACAGCTTGTTCTCGCCCGTCGAGGGGTTGCGGGTGAAGGCGACGCCGGTGGCCGAGGTCTCGCCCATATTGCCGAACACCATCGACTGGACGTTGACGGCCGTGCCCCAGCTTTCGGGGATGTCGTGCATGCGGCGATAGAATTTCGCCCGGTCGTTCATCCAGCTTTCGAACACGGCGCCGACGGCGCCCCACAGCTGGGCCTGGGGATCCTGCGGGAAGGGCTTGCCCAACTCACGCTCGACCAGGGCCTTGTAGTCCGCGACCACCTTTTCCCAGTTCTCGGCGGTCAGTTCAGTGTCGACCGAGACGCCCAGACGATCCTTGTGGTCGTCCAGCACCTCTTCGAAATAGTCGTGGCCCAGACCCAGCACCACATTGGAGTACATGGTGATGAAGCGGCGGTAGGAATCGAAGGCGAAGCGGCGGTCGCCCGACAGCTTGGCCAGACCCTCGACCGTCTGGTCGTTCAGGCCCAGGTTCAGCACCGTGTCCATCATGCCCGGCATGGAGGCGCGGGCGCCCGAGCGCACCGAGACCAGCAGGGGGTTGGCGGCGTCGCCGAAGGTCTTGCCCACCACGCCCTCGACGTGGGCCAGGGCCGCCTTGACCTGATCGGTCAGGTCGGTCGGATAGGTCTCTTCATTGGCGTAATACCAGGTGCAGACCTCGGTCGTGATGGTGAACCCCGGCGGCACCGGCAGGCCGAGGGACGACATCTCGGCCAGGTTCGCCCCCTTGCCGCCGAGAAGATTCTTCATCGAAGCGTCGCCGTCAGCGGATCCGCCGCCAAAGCCGTACACCCACTTGGTCATTTCGCAGTTCCTGAACCGTGGTCTGACTGCGGGTCCCAGCCCCGCATATGTAGAAGGGTGCGGGTATATTCTGAGTCCCGCCTTACGGACGCCCTCACTAGCGCGCTGCACCTGCGAAGGCGAGGCTGCAGTTGCAACAATCCGTGAGGGGATGTTTCGTCCGGCAGAACCGGGGCGCAGCGTGACGCACTGGAGGAAGCGGTCGAGGCCGCCTATCTAGGCCTTATGCCTATCGCCCGCCTCGACAGTCGCGCCCTGATCCGCATCAACGGCCCCGACGCCCGCCCTTTCCTGCATAACCTGCTCACCCAGAACGTGGAGACGCTGCAGCCCGGCGAACTGCGCTTCGGCGCCCTGCTTTCGCCGCCGGGACGCCTGATGTTCGACCTGTTCATCTGGGGCGAGGAGGATGGCGTCATTCTGGATGTGGCGGCCGACCGGCGCGACGCCCTGCTCCAGCGTCTGTCGATGTACAGGCTGCGCTCCAGCGTAAATGTGATGGCGATTCCCGACGCTGTCTTCGTCGCCTGGGGCGCCGACAGGCCGGACGGCTTTGTCGATGATCCTCGCTTGCCGGCGCTGGGCGGCCGCCGCTGGGGAGATCAGAGCGAGACCGACGCGACAGAGGCCGACTGGCAGGCGCACCGCCTGACGCTGGGCGTGCCCGATCCCACAGCCGACACGCTGCAGGACAAGACCTATCCGATCGAGGCGGACTTCGACCTGCTGAACGGCATCGACTTTCACAAGGGCTGCTTCATCGGTCAGGAGACGACCTCGCGGATGAAGCGGCGCGGCACGATCAAAAACCGCATGATGGCCATCACCTTCGACGGCCCCGCCCCCGAACGCGGCGCCGAGGTGCTGAACGGCGACCTGCGGGCGGGCGAAGTCATGACCGGCGCCGAGGGGCGCGCCATCGCCCTGATGCGCTTGGACCGCATGGAAGGCGACCTGACCGTCGAGGGCCGCTCCGTGCGGGTCGCGAAGCCCGACTGGATCCCTGATTTTCAAGGCTGAATTCGAAAGAACGGAAAATCTGCTTGTCGCGATGTAAAAGTCGCTTGACGTAAGCGCGACCCCGTTGGTAAAGCTCACTTGTCAACACGACAGGGGAGCTTGTCATGAATACCCAGATCACCACCGCAGGCGAAGCCGCCGCCCGTAACAAGAAGAAGATAGACGACCTGACCGTCGTTCTGTGCGCCCTGACCGTGGTCGGAGTCAGCGCCACCGCCGCCACGCCCTTCTGGCCCGACGCCTGGGGCCGCGCGCCGTCGATCGGCGTTGTCGTCCTGGCCGCCGGACTGGCCGTCTTCACCGCCCTGCACACTCTCTATTGGTGGCGCGCCCTGGATGAGGCCGCCAAAGAGGCGCACAAATGGGCCTGGTGGTGGGGCGGCAATCTGGGCCTGGTCGTCGGCGGCGCGGCCATCGTCATCGCCGCCCTCGCAGGCGTGAATTTGCTGCCCGCCGCCGTGCCGCACACCGATGCTGCCCTGATCGCCCTGGGCGTCTTCGCCGTCTTCGCGGCCCAGGCCGTCGGCTATGGCCTCGCCTGGTGCGGCTGGTGGATCGCCCGTCGATGACCAGCGCCTTCGTCAATCGCCTGAAGGTCTTCCGCGCAGAACGCGACTGGACCCGGGCCGATCTGGCCGAGCGCCTGGGCGTCTCGCGCCAGACCATCCAGGCGCTGGAGAAGGGCCGCTACGACCCTTCCCTGCCCCTCGCCTTCCGCATTTCCCGCCTCTTCGGCCAGCCGATCGAAGCCATCTTCATCGCCTGATCTGATCTCGCCTTAAACAAAATTTCTAAAATTCAAGGACTTCTCAATGACCATCGCACACCGCATGGGCCAAACGGCCAACTGTGTCTCGCGCTTCGCCGCCGGACTGCTGGCCGCCCTGGCCGCCTCCGCCGCCCTCGCCGCCGCCCCCGGCGTCGCCCACGCCGAAGCCCCCGGCTCGGTTTCCGCGGCGCCCATCCCCCGCGCCGAGGGCGCCGGCCCGCCACTGTGGGTGGTCAGAGACGCGGACTCCACCGTCTATCTGTTCGGCACGGTCCATGTGCTGCGTCCCGGCACGGCCTGGGGCTCAGACAAGGTCGACGCCGCCTTCGCCAGCGCGTCCGACATCTGGGTCGAGATCGCCGATCAGGACGATCAGGCCGTGGTCATGCCGGTGATCCAGCAGCATGGCGTCGATCCGTCCCGCCCCCTGTCGTCCATCCTGTCGGCCGCAGACTTCGCCGCCTTCGACAAGGTCGCTCAGGCCAATGGCGCGTCAGGCGCGGCGCTGGACGCCTATCGTCCGTGGCTGGCGGCCTTCATGATCTCCATGTCGGGCCCGACCAACGCGGGCTATCGGTCCGAGGCGGGCGTCGACAAGACGTTGATGGATCGCGCCAGGGCGCAGGGCAAGGCGCTGCACGGCTTTGAAACCGCCGACATCCAGGTCCGCCTGATCGCGGGCATGAGCGAAGAGGCTCAGGTCGCCTATCTGAACAACTATGTCCGCAACGCAGACGGCATCGTCACCAATCTGGATGATACCGTCGCCGCCTGGCTGAAGGGCGACGCCGCCGAGGCGGGCCGCCTGAACCGCGTCAACACCCGCGACATTCATGAAGACATCCACCGCGCCGCCCTGATCGAGCGCAACGCCGACTGGACCAACCAGATCGAGACGATGATGCAGGGCGCAGGCACCGCCTTCGTCGCCGTCGGCGCCGCCCACCTGATGGATCAGGACAGCGTGATCGACATGCTGACGGCGAAGGGCTTCACGGTCGAGCGGCTGTAAGCTTCGCGTTCGGCGCATTGAGGGGCCCGGCGTCGTCGCCGGGCCTTTTTGCAGGCCCGCTCCCATCCCCGTCATCCTCCGGCAAGCCTCGAAGCGGAGCGAGACCGCAGGATAACGGGGATGATTGTTCACTTGCGCCGTCAGAACATTCCCGCAACCTCGCACCATGACCGAATCCGAAAAGGCTGAAGGCCGCTGCGGCTGGTGCGGGACAACGGACCCGCTCTACATCGCCTATCACGACACCGAATGGGGCGTGCCCGAATACGACCCTTGCGCCCTGTGGGAAAAGCTGGTTCTGGACGGCTTTCAGGCCGGGCTGGCCTGGATCACCATCCTGAGAAAGCGCGAGGGAATGCGCGACGCCTTCGACGGGTTCGATCCCGAGATCATCGCCCGCTATGGAGAGGCCGACCGCGCGCGCCTGCTGGCCGACCCCCGCATCATCCGCTCAGGCGCCAAGGTCGACGCCGCCATCAACGGCGCCCGCATCTGGCTGGACATGCGCGACAACGGCGAGGACTTTTCGGCCTGGCTGTGGTCCTTCGTCGGCGGCCGGCCGCGGGTGAATCAGTGGAGAGATTTCCGCGACGCCCCGACCCAGACGCCAGAAAGCGTCGCCATGGCCAAAGCCTTGAAGGCGCGTGGTTTCAAGTTCTGCGGCCCGGTCATCGTCTACGCCTTTCAGCAGGCGGTCGGTATGGTGAACGATCACCAGACCACCTGCTTCCGACACGCACAGATCAACGACGCACACGGACAAAAACATCAATCGGCAGGACGTGACCGTGGATCTGGTGACTGACGATCGCATCGCAACAACCCGAACCTTATAACAGATTGCTTTCGATTTCGGCCGCCCCTACCTAAACCTGCAATGGCTTGGTCGATGACGACATTGGCGAGACTGTTGGCCGCGCTGACTCTGGTCGTCGCGGCGTTCGCCATTGCGCCCATCGCCGACGCCGCCGCCTGCGGGCCCGAACCGCTGGCCGCCCACCAGGTGATCGACCACGACCCTTCGGCCGGGGATCATGACGGCTCAGGCGGCGAACCCGGCCTGTGCGCCCACGGCCATTGCCATCACACCGCCAGCGAACGGCATCCCTCGCGCGATTTCGTTCTCATCGGTCTGCCGGCCCATGTCGAACATGGCCGCCCGCTGAACGATCGTCTGGCTTCCTGCGCGCCCGAAGGCCTGAAGCGCCCTCCCAGAGCCTGAGCTGAGATTCGCGCAGTCGTGCGCGCTCCTGTTCAGTAATTCTGGAAATCAAACATGTTATCGCTGCATCGTCGTCGATCGCGCCTCGCGATCGGCTGCGCGCTCGGCTGCGCGCTCGTCTTGCTGGGCGCGGCGTCGGCCGCCCCGTCGTGGGCCGACCCCGCTCCGACCTATGCCGAGCTTGTCGCTCGCCTCGACCAGACGCCCGCTTCCGCAGAAGCCGCCGCCCTTGTCGACGCCGCCGAGGCGCGTGTCCGCCAGGCCCGCGTCCGCCCCAACCCCAGTCTGGACCTGAGCGCCGAGAACGTCGCCGGGTCCGGCCCTTATAACGGCTTTGGAGGCGGCGATTTCAGCCTGTCCTTCAGCCAGGATCTTGAACTGTGGGGTCGACGTCCGGCCAGGGTGAACGCCGCCCGCGCCGATGCGGGCGCGGCGTCTCTGAGACGCGACCTCGCCCTGATCGATACGGCCGGCCGGCTGGCCCTGATTTATGCCGAAGCCGAAGCGGCCCAGCGTCGCGCGGCCCTGGCCGAAGAGGCGCTGAGCCTGTCCGTGGCCGACGCCCGCGCGGCGCTGGCCCTGGTCGAGGAAGGGCGAGAGCCTCTTCTGCGCGGCATACAGGCCGAGAGCGAGGCCGCCGCCGCCCGCGCCGCGTTGGACGAGGCCAAAGCCGAGCGTGACGCCGCCTTCGCCCGGCTGAGCGCCGTCGCCATGCTGCCGACCCCCGCGACCTCGATCAATGCCGGACTGCTGGATGCATCGGCGACCCGGTTGTCCCTCTCCGACCGCGAAGCGCCCACGGTGCGCGTGGCTGAGGCCGAGGCGACGGCGGCCGAGCGCCGCATCGACATCGAGCGTATCAACGGCCGCCCCGATGTCACCGCCCGCGTGGGCGTGACCCGCTTCGGCGCCGAGGACCAGACGGCCCTGACCTTCGGCCTCAGCCTGCCCTTGCCGCTATTCGACCGGAACCGGGGGAACATCGACGCGGCCCGCGCCGAACACCGGGCCGCCGAGGCCCGCGTCATGCAGGCGCGTCAGGACGCCGGAGCCGACCGGGCCGCCGCGGTGGCGCGTCTGGCGTCGTCCGCCAGCCGCGTGTCAGCCGCCGATGCAGGCGTGAGCGCGGCCGAGGAGGCCTATCGCCTGTCGCGCATCGGCGCAGAGGCGGGACGCATCTCGCAACTGGAGCTGCGCACCGGACGCGCGGCTCTGATCAACGCCCGATCCGCCGCTGTCGACGCCCGCATGGCGCGTGTCCGCGCCGAGATCGACCTGGCGCGCCTGGAAGGCCGCCTCCCCTTTGAAGGAAGTCGCTGATGCGCAATACCTTGTCGAAGAAAGAAGCCCTGCTCGTCGGCGTCGCCGCTGTTCTCATGCTGGGGATCGGCGGGCTGACGCTGTCTCTCGTCCGGCATGACCCGCCCAGCGCCGTCGCGGCTGTCAAGGAAGCCGGGCCCGAAGGCGAAACCACGGGCGAAACCGCCGAAACGCCCAAGGGCGTGATTGAACTGACCGCCGAACAGCTTCAGGCGGCGGGCATTTCCGTCGTCTCCGTCTCGCGCGGCGGGGGCGGCGAAACGCGCCTGTCCGGTCGGGTTGAGGCCATGGTGGACGCGCGCGCCGCCGTCGGCGCCGTGGTTGGCGGCACGGTCGAACGGGTGCTGGTCGCGCCGGGCCAGGCGGTCCGCGCAGGCCAGCCTCTGGTCAGTCTGATCAGCGGCGACGGCGCTGCCTTACGCGCAGAGATCGACGCGGCCTCGGCCGCCGCCACCGCCGCGCGTCAGGCGCATCAGCGCAACCGCAATCTGGCCGATCAGGGCGTCGTCGCCCGTCAGGAGGTCGAGGCCTCGCAGGCTCAGGCCGCCAGCGCCGAGGCCATGGCCCGCGCCGCGCGGGCGCGGGCGACGGCGGCGGGCTCGCCCAACGCCTCGGGCCGGATGAGCATCGTCAGCCCCATCGCGGGCGTCGTCACCAATGTTCAGGTCGGCCCCGGCGGCTTCGTCGGTCAGGGCGCGGTCGTGGCCGAAGTGACCAATCCGGCGCGGGTCGAGCTGGTCTTCAACGCTCCGCCGCAGCTGGCGGCCCAGGTGCGCCTCGGCTCGCACGTGCGCGTCACGGGACCGCAAGGCGAGTTCGACGCCCTCGTCACCGGCGTCGCCGCCGACGCCGGATTACAGGACAGCGGCGCGACCGTGATCCGCGCCCGGCCCGAAAGCGGCCGCCTGCCCCCCGCCGGATCGCCCGTCACCGGAGCTGTCGTCACCGAAGGCCAGTCCGGCGGCGCCCTGACCGTGCCGTCCGAGGCGGTGCAGACGGTCGACGGCGCCACGGTGGTCTTCGTTCAGACCGGCCAAGGCTTCCGCGCCCAGCCCGTGCTGGCCGGCCGGCAGGCCGGGGGCTCTACCGAAATCCTGCGCGGCCTGACCGGGACCGAAAAGGTCGCGGCGGCCAACGCCTTCCTGCTCAAGGCCGAACTGGCCAAGGGCGAAGCCGAGCACGGCCATTAAGGGAGGGCGATCATGTTCAAAGCGATCATCGAGGCGTCCGTCCGTTTCCGCTGGTTCGTCATCCTGGCCACGACGCTGGTCGCGGCCTGGGGCCTGTTCCAGCTGACCAAGCTGCCGATCGACGCCGTTCCGGACATCACCAACCGACAGGTGCAGATCAACACCGTGGCCCCGGCCCTGGCCCCCGAACAGATGGAGCGTCAGGTCACCTACCCGCTGGAAACAGCGATGGCGGGCATTCCGGGGATACAGAGCACCCGCTCCCTGACCCGCAACGGCTTCAGCCAGGTGACGGTCATCTTCAGCGACGCCACCGACATCTACTTCGCCCGTCAGCAGGTGGCCGAACGGATGGCGCAGGCGCGCGAGAATCTGCCCGAGGGCGTCGAACCGGCCCTGTCGCCCATCACCACCGGCCTGGGCGAAGTCCTGATGTGGACGGTCGATCTGACGCCTTTCGACGCCAGGACGGCGCGCGCGGGCCGTCCCGGCTGGCAACCCGACGGCGCCTATCTGACGCCCGAAGGCGAGCGGTTGGATACGCCGCAGGCGCGAGCCACCTACCTGCGCACCGTTCAGGACTGGATCATCGCGCCCCGGATGCGGACGGCGCCCGGTCTGGCGGGCGTCGATGTCAACGGCGGCTATGTGAAGGAATACGCCGTCCGGCCCGATCCGGCGCGGCTGGCGGGTTACGGCCTCAGCCTGAACGATCTGATCCAGGCGCTGGACCGCGCCAACACGCAAGCGGGCGCGGGCTATATCCAGCGTGCGGGCGAGGCCCTGACCGTGCGCACCGACGCCCTGGCCCAGACGGTCGAGGATCTGGCCCAGGCGCCCGTGGTCAACCGCAACGGCCTGGTCGTTCGGGTCGCCGATGTGGCCGTGGTCGAGATCGGCCAGGCGCCGCGTCTGGGCGGGGCCAGCCGCGACGGCCACGAGGCGGTGATCGGCACCGCTCTGATGCTGGCGGGCGAGAACAGCCGCACCGTGGCCCAGGCCGCCGCCGAACGGCTGGAGCAGATCAGCGCCAGCCTGCCGCCCGACATCGTCGCCGAGCCGGTGCTGAACCGCAGCGCCCTGGTCAACTCCACCATCAAGACGGTGGCCAAGAACCTGACCGAAGGCGCCCTGCTGGTCATCGTCGTGCTGTTCCTGTTGCTGGGGAACATCCGCGCTGCGACGATCACGGCCCTGATGATCCCGATCAGCTTCCTGTTCGCGGTCATCGGCATGAACCGCTTCGGCATCAGCGGAAACCTGATGAGTCTGGGGGCGCTGGACTTCGGCCTGCTGGTCGACGGCGCCGTGGTGGTGGTCGAGAACACCCTGCTGCGTCTGGGCCAGAAGCGCGCCGATCTGGGCCGCGCCCTGACCCGCAATGAACGCCTTGGCGTCGCCGCCTCCGCCGCCCGCCAGATGGTCAAGCCCGCCGCCTTCGGCCAGCTTATAATCCTTCTGGTCTTCACGCCCCTGCTGATGCTGGAAGGCGTCGAGGGCAAGACCTTTATCCCCATGGGCGCCACGGTCATGCTGGCCCTGGTCGGCGCCTTCATCTTCTCCTTCACCTTCGTCCCGGCCATGGCCGCCCTGCTGGTCAAGGAGCCCAAGACGGTCCACGTCGACGAGAACGGCGAGGCCGAGGAGCATGAGACCTTCCTGCTGCGCCACGCGCGCCGCTGGATCGAACCGGCCATCCGCGCCGCCGTCTCGCATCCCAAAACGGTGCTGGCCTCGGCCTTCGGCGCCCTGCTGATCGGCGCCCTGGCCTTCACCCTGCTGGGGCGCGAGTTCATCCCCACGCTGGACGAAGGCGACATCGCCATGCAGGCGCTGCGCGTGCCCTCGGCCTCGCTGGAGCAGTCCCTCGCCATGCAGATGGCGCTGGAACGGACCATCAAGGCCCAGCCCGAGGTGAAGACCGTCTTCTCGCGCACCGGCACGGCCGAGGCGGCGGTGGACCCCATGCCGCCCAACATCTCCGACGCCGTCATCGTGCTGAAGAAACGCAAGGAATGGCCCGATCCGCGCCTGTCGAAGGAAGAGCTGATCGACCGCATCGAGAAGGCCGCCTCAAGCCAGCTGGGCAACGCCTTCGAGTTCAGCCAGCCCATTGAACTGCGCTTCAACGAGTTGATCTCGGGCGTCCGCACCGATCTGGCGGTCATGGTCTATGGCGACGACTTCGCCCAGCTTCAGAAGACGGCGGATCAGGTCGCCAACGCTCTGCGCGACACGCCCGGTTCGGCCGACGTGCGGGTGGAGCAGGCGTCCGGCCTGCCGACCCTGACGGTCAGCGTCGACCGCTTCGCCGCCGCCAACTACGGCCTGTCGGCGGCGGATGTGTCCGAAGCCGTCTCGGCGGCCATCGGCGGCGCGGAGGCCGGTCAGATCTTCGAGGGCGACCGCCGCTTCGACGTGGTGGTCCGCCTGTCCGACGCCGAGCGCAACGACCCCGCCGCCCTGAACGCCCTGCCCGTCACCACGGCCAGCGGCGCAGCCATCCCCCTGTCCTCGGTCGCCCGCATTCAGGTGAAGGAGGGCCAGAACCAGATCAGCCGCAACGACGGCAGCCGCCGCATGGTGGTTCAGGCCAATGTGCGCGGCCGCGATCTGGGCGGCTTCGTCGCCGACGCCCAGAAGCAGGTCGACCAGCAGGTCAGCCTGCCCGCAGGCTATTCGCTCAAATGGGGCGGCCAGTTCGAGAACCTGAAGCGGGCCGAACAGCGACTGGGACTGGTCATTCCGGTCGTCTTCGTCCTGATCGGCATCCTGTTGTTCATGGCGCTGGGGTCGTTCGCGGAGGCGGGGCTGGTGTTCGCCTGCGTGCCGCTGGCGCTGGTCGGCGGGGCGCTGTCGCTGTTGCTGAGGGGGATGCCCTTCTCCGTCTCGGCGGCGGTCGGCTTCATCGCCGTGTCCGGCGTCGCCACCCTGAACGGACTGGTGCTGATGCAGGCCATCCGAGAGCGGTTGCAGACAGGGCAGACGCCGCGCGACGCCGCCCTGTTCGGCGCCTTCAGTCGTCTGAGGGCGGTGCTGACCACGGCCCTGGTCGCCATCGTCGGCTTCATTCCCATGGCCATCGCCACCGGGGCCGGGGCTGAGGTTCAGAAGCCGCTGGCCACCGTGGTCATCGGCGGCCTGTTGAGCGCCACCGCCCTGACATTGCTTGTGCTGCCGACTTTCGCGGCCAGGGCCGTGAAACGTCGTCAGCCGGAGGATGTCGAACACTGATCAAGGAGCTCCGCCACGCGGCCCGCACGTCGGCCCATCGCGATATCAACCTCGCGCATGGGTCGGCGCCGCGTGGCGCCTCGCATTCGACTTGATGCCGATTTGATATCAAATACGAACAAAACGGCATTTTAGATCATCACAGACGCGCCCTAGGCTGACCTCCACTGAAGGATGCGGAGACGACAGGTGCAGGGATCAGCCATTCAGGTCGTGGAGACAATCATCCTCGACGTGCCCACGATCCGACCGCATGTCCTCTCCGTAGCGACCATGCAGTCGCAGACGATCGTTCTGGTTCGCCTGCGCTGCGCCGATGGGATCGAGGGCGTCGGCGAAGGCACCACCATCGGCGGCCTGAACTACGGCGGCGAGAGTCCTGAAGGCATCAAGCTGGCGATCGACGCCTATTTCGCCCCCCTGCTGGTCGGCGCCGATTCCACCCGCCCGGCGGTGATCATGGAGCGCCTGCGCCGCTCGATCATCGACAACCGCTTCGCCAAAAACGCCGTCGAGACCGCCCTGCTGGACATTCAGGGCAAGCGTCTGGGCGTGCCGGTCAGCGAGCTTCTGGGCGGACGCGTCCGCGACCGCCTGCCGGTGCTGTGGACCCTGGCCAGCGGCGACACCGCTCAGGACATCGCCGAGGCTGAAAGCATGGTGGCCTCGGGTCGCCACACCGCCTTCAAGCTGAAGATCGGCAAGCGGCCGGTGCAGGAAGACGTGGCCCACGTCGCAGCCATCAAACGCGCCCTGGGCGACCGCGCCAGCATCCGCGTCGACGTCAATCAGGCCTGGAGCGAGGCCGCCGCCAAACGCGCCCTGCCCCTGCTGGCCGAGGCGGGCGTCGATCTGGTCGAACAGCCAGTCCGCGCCCATGCGACAGCGGGCATGGCCCGGCTGACGGCGATGGGCCTGGTCCCCATCATGGCCGACGAAGCCTTGCACGGACCCGAGAGCGGCTACGCCCTTGCATGCAGCCAGTCGGCTGATGTCTTTGCGCTCAAGATCGCCCAGGCGGGCGGCCTGACCGAGTGCAAACGGCTGGCGGGCGTCGCCCAGTCGGCGGGAGTGGCCCTTTACGGCGGCACCATGCTCGAAGGCCCGGTCGGCACCATCGCCTCAGCCCAGCTTTTCGCCACCCTGCCCGAGATCGAGTTCGGCACCGAACTGTTCGCCCCCCTGCTGCTGACCGAAGAACTGCTGGCTGAGCCGCTGCACTACGCCGACGGCTGCCTGACGGTGCCGGACGGGCCGGGCCTCGGCCTTCAACTGAACGAGGACGCCGTCGCGGCGCTTCGTCGGGACCGAGGCGCCCGAACCTCGGTCGTCACGCCCAAACTGGTAGCGGGGTAAGCCGATGCTGTTTCATGTCACGATGGATGTGCGCATTCCGCACGACGCCGATCCGGCCAAAATCGACCGGCTGAAGGCCGAGGAAAAGGCCCGCGCCCAGGATCTGCAGCGTCAGGGAATCTGGCGTCATCTGTGGCGTGTCGCCGGCCGTTACAGCAACGTCAGCGTCTTCGACGTCGCCGACGCCCAGACGCTGCACGACCTTCTCAGCACCCTGCCGCTGTTTCCCTACATGGACGTCCAGGTCACCGCCCTGTGCCGCCATCCGTCGTCGATCCACGAGGACGATCGTTAAAGAGCCCATCAGGGCCGAACATACTGGAGAGGAAGACCATGACCGAAGATTTCGTCGCCACACCCGAGATTCAACAGCTTCTGGACCGCGCCAGCGGCCTGACCGTCGAGGGCGGCGATCCCCGTCTGAAATCCATTACGCGAGACGTGGTCGAGGCCCTGATGCGCGTCATCGTCAAGCATGACGTCAGCGAGGACGAGTTCTGGGGCGCGATCAAATTCTTCCAGGACGGCGCCCAGGAGTTCGGCCTGATCGTGCCGGGTTCGGGTCTTGAGCACTTCATGGATCTGTTCCTGGACGCCAAGGACGCCGAGGCGGGCCGCACCGGCGGCACCCCGCGCACCATCGAAGGCCCCCTCTATGTCGAGGGCGCGCCGCTGGTCGAAGGCGAAAACATCAACCTGACCGACGACGCCGACGACACCGACACCCTCTATATGACCGGGAACATCGTCGGCCCGGACGGCGAGGCGCCCGCCGACGCCATCCTTCACGTCTGGCACGCCAATTCGAAGGGATTCTATTCCCACTTCGACCCGACCGGCGAACAGACGCCGTTCAACAACCGTCGCCGCATCAAGGTCGGCGCGGACGGCCGCTACTATTTCAGCTCCAAGATCCCCAGCGGCTATTCGGTGCCGCCGAACGGCGCGACCGACCGGATGCTGAAGGCCATCGGCCGCCACGGCAACCGCCCGGCCCACGTCCACTTCTTCGTCGAGGCGCCCGGCTATCGTTCGCTGACGACCCAGATCAACTTCGGCGATGATCCGTTCGCGGCCGACGACTTCGCCTTCGCCACCCGCGACGGCCTGCTGCCGGTGCCGCAACGTCAGGGCGACAGCGCCTATGTCGCCTTCGACTTCACCCTGCAGCGCGCTGCGGACGAAGGCGACCAGCACCTGTCCGGCCGCGCCCGCGCGGCGGCCTGATCGAGAGACCTGAGGTTCGTGTCCAAGATTTTCGCCTCTCCCCGAGCCGCGCTTGAGGGCCTGTTGTTTGACGGCATGACCATCATGTCCGGCGGCTTCGGGCTCTCGGGCAACCCCGAGAGCCTGATCCCCGAGATCCGGGCTTCCGGGGTCGGCGGGCTGACCGTAATCTCCAACAATGCAGGCGCCGACGGCTTCGGCCTGTGGATGCTGCTGGAGAGCCGTCAGGTGAAGAAGATGATCTCCAGCTACGTCGGCGAGAACAAGCTGTTCGAGCAGCAGTATCTGTCCGGCGAACTGGAACTGGAACTGAACCCTCAGGGCACCCTGGCCGAACGCATCCGGGCGGGGGGCGCAGGCATCCCCGCCTTCTATACCCGCACTGGCGTCGGCACCGTCGTCGCCGAGGGCAAGCCCGTCGAGACCTTCGAGGGCGATGATTATGTGCGCGAGACCTGGCTGCGCGCCGACCTGTCGATCATCAAGGCCTGGCGGGCCGATCCGGCCGGGAACCTGATGTTCCGCAAGACGGCGCGCAACTTCAATCCGAACATGGCGACGGCCGGAAAGACCACCGTGGTCGAGGTCGAGGAGATCGTCCCCGAAGGCGCCCTCGATCCCGACGCCATCCACACGCCGGGCATCTATGTCGACCGCATCGTCCTCTCGACCATCAATGAAAAGCGCATCGAGAAGCTGACGACGCGTCCGCGCGAGGAGGCGTCGGCATGAGCTGGACCCGTGACGAGATGGCCGCCCGCGCCGGGCAGGAACTTCGCGACGGCTACTATGTGAATCTGGGCATCGGCATACCGACGCTGGTCGCCAACCATGTGCCGGAGGGCGTCCGCGTCACGCTGCAAAGCGAAAACGGCCTACTCGGCATCGGCCCCTTCCCCTTCGAGGGCGAGGCGGACCCCGACCTGATCAACGCCGGAAAGCAGACCGTGACCGTGCTGCCGACCTCCAGCTTCTTCTCCTCGGCCGACAGCTTCGCCATGATCCGGGGCGGCCATATCGACATGGCCGTGCTGGGGGCGATGGAGGTCGCCGCCAACGGCGATCTGGCCAACTGGACCATCCCCGGCAAGATGGTGAAGGGCATGGGCGGCGCCATGGATCTGGTCGCCGGGGTCAAGCGCATCGTCGTGGTGATGGATCACGTCGCTAAGGACGGCTCGCCCAAGATTCTGGAGCAATGCGCCCTGCCCCTGACCGGGCAGAAGGTCGTGGACCTGATCATCACCGATTTGGGCGTTATCGCCGTGGATCGGAAACAGGGCGGGCTGACGCTGATCGAGACCGCCCCCGGCGTCACCGTCGAGGAGATCACGGCCAAGACCGGCGCGCCGCTGGCCATCGCGGCGACGGCATGAGCGCCCTCAAGAAGAGAGCCGCCGCGCGGCGAGCGATAGGGCAAGCCCAATGACCCAAGCCTTCATCTGCGACGCCATCCGCACGCCTGTCGGGCGGCTGAACAGCGGGCTGTCGGCGGTGCGCGCCGACGATCTGGCGGCGATCCCGTTGCGGGCGCTGGCCGAACGCAACCCTGCGCTGGACTGGGGCGCCGTGGAGGACGTCATCCTGGGCTGCGCCAACCAGTCGGGCGAGGACAACCGCAACGTGGCGCGCATGGCCGTGCTGCTGGCGGGCCTGCCCGAGACCGTGCCCGGCTCGACCATCAACCGCCTGTGCGGGTCCGGCCTCAACGCCGTGGGTCTGGCGGCTCAGGCCATCCGCGCGGGCGAGGCTGAGCTGATGATCGCCGGCGGCGCCGAGAGCATGACCCGCGCCCCTTATGTGATGGGCAAGGCCGCGACCGCCTTCGACCGCGCCCAGACGATCGAAGACACGACGATGGGCTGGCGCTTCATCAACCCGGCCCTGCGCGCCGCCTATGGCGTGGACACCATGCCCCAGACAGCCGAGAACGTCGCCGAACAGTGGGCCATCACCCGCGAGGCGCAGGACGCCTTCGCCCTGGACAGCCAGACCAAGGCCGCCGCCGCTCTCGCCTCGGGCCGGTTCGACGCCGAGATCGTTCCCGTCTCCGTGCCGCAACGGCGCGGCGACCCCGTCGTCTTCGCCGTGGACGAACATCCGCGCGCCACCTCCCTCGACGCCCTCGCCAGGCTGAAGCCGGTCGTGCGGCCGGACGGCACGGTGACGGCGGGCAACGCCTCGGGCCTCAATGACGGCGCGGCGGCGATGATCGTCGCCTCCGAGGCCGCCGCCCGCGCCCATGGCCTGACGCCCCGCGGCCGCGTGGTCGCCATGGCCGCGTCCGGCGTGGCGCCGCGCATCATGGGCGTCGGCCCGGTCGAGACGACGCGCAAGCTGTTCGCCCGCACTGGCCTCGGCATGGCCGACATGGACGTCATCGAACTGAACGAGGCCTTCGCCGCGCAGGCGCTGGCCGTGCTGCAGGACCTTCAGGTCGATCCGCGCGATCCGCGTCTGAACCCCAACGGCGGCGCCATCGCCCTGGGCCATCCCTTGGGGATGTCGGGCGCCCGCATCGTCATGACAGCGGTGGAGCAGCTTCACCGCACCGGCGGCCGCTACGCCCTTTGCACCATGTGCATCGGCGTCGGTCAGGGCATCGGCATGATCGTGGAGCGGGTATGAGCGTGCAACACATCACCACCGGCGACGGCTGCCGTCTGGCCTGGCGCTTCGACGGGCCGAAAGACGCGCCGGTGCTGCTACTGTCCAACTCGCTGGGCACCCGCATGGAGATGTGGGACGCTCAGATGGCCGCCTTCTCCGCGCAATACCGGGTGCTGCGCTATGACAGCCGGGGGCACGGGGCCTCGGACGCGCCTACGGGCGCCTATGGTCTCGACCGGCTGGGCCGCGATGTGGTCGAGCTGCTGGACGCGCTGGGACTTGAGCGCGTCGCCTTCTGCGGCCTGTCGCTGGGCGGCATGGTCGGCCAGTGGATGGGGGTGCGTGCGCCCGAACGGCTGGAGCGGCTGGTGCTGGCCAACACCTCGGCCTTCATGGGACCGCCCTCGGCGTGGGATGCGCGCATCGCCAGCGCACTGTCGCAAGGGATGGCGCCGCTGGCGGCAGCCTCGGTCGCCCGCTGGTTCACGCCGGTCTTCGCCGCCCGCGCGCCCGATCCGGTCGCTGTCATCGAGGCCGGACTGCTGGCGACCTCGCCGCAGGGCTACGCCGGATGCTGCGCCGCCATTCGCGACATGGACCTGCGGCGACTGGGCGGACTGATTACGACGCCGACGCTGGTCATCTCGGGCGACGCCGATCCGGCCACCCCGCCCGACCACGCCGCCGCCCTGGTGAAGGCTATCCCCGAGGCCCAGTTGAAGGTGCTGGACGGCGCCCACCTGTCGAACGTCGAACAGCCCGAGGCTTTCGCAGGGGCCGTGCTCAGCTTCCTCGCGGCCTGATCTGGCTGCGGGTGCGCTCGCGCACCAGGGCGCAGAAGCCGCCCAGCACCGAGGACCGATTGTCGCGCAGATAGGCCAGGCTCAGTTGCGTCTCCCGCTCCTCGCCCAGCAGGGGGCGATAGGCGACGCCGTGCAGTTGGGCTTCCGAGGTCGATTCCGGAACGAGCGACACCCCCGCCCCCACCGACACTAGCGACAGGGCGGTCTGAATCTCCAGCGTCTCCTGGGCAATCTCGGGGGTGAAGCCCTCCGCGCGGCACAGGTCCAGCACATGGTCGGCGAAGCTGGGCCGAGGCTGGCGCGGGTAGAGGATGAAGGGCCGCACCGCCAGATCGGCCAAGGCGATATGGCTCTGTTCGGCCAGGATGTCGGTGTCCGGCAGGGCCACGATCAGCGGCTCGCGCTGGACCACCTCACTGACGATGTCGGGATCCTGAATGCCCGGCCGGGCGAAGGCCACGTCGATAGAGCGGTCGCGCAGCGCCACCCTCAGCTCCGCCGTGTTCATGGCGTGCAGCACCAGTTCGACCTCGGGGTACTGTTCGCGATAGGCGTTGAAGACGCCCGGCAGGATCGAAAAGGTCGCTGAGCCGACGAAGCCCACCTGGATCACCCCGACCAGTCCCTCGGCCGCACGGCGCGCCACGCGCACGGCGTCGGCCACGCGCGCCTGAATGTCGCGAGCGCGCGGCAACAGGGCCTCGCCCGCCGGGGTCAGTTGAATGGCGCTGCGGCTCCGGTCGAACAATTGGGCGCCGATGGCGTTCTCAAGACTGGCGATCTGACGGCTGAGGGCCGGCTGGGCGATGTAGAGCCGCTCGGCCGCCCGGCCGAAATGGAGTTCCTCGGCCACGGCAAGAAAATAGCGCAAACGCCGCACATCGACGCCCGAAAGGACGGCGCGCGGCAAAGGTTCCGGCTTGGGCGAGCGTTTCATTCCAACATCAGAGCCTGACGCTGGCCCGCATGGCAATAACCAAAAGGCATCAGGCCCTGCCCTTTTTGTATTGGCCCATTATCAGACCCTCGGACAGTCTTCGTTCCAGGGACCAAACAACGAGCCGTAAAAACGGCCCAACCCAGGAAACGACCATGACAGCGGCGCCCAGCCCGATCACGCGACCCTGCCCGGTTCCGGGCGATCGCCCCAAGCTCCAGACCGTCGTCCGCAACGTGACGGACAACGGCATCGTGGAGTTCGACTTCATCTACGGCGACCCCGACCTGAGCGTCGAACTGGTCCTGCCGGTCGCCGCCTTCCGGGAGTTCTGCCTGGAGAACGGCTGTCTGGTGACCGCCGCCGATCCCGCCGCCAGCCACGCCGTGCTGCGCCTCGTCAAAAACGGCGCCGCCCTCGAACCTGTTGGAGCGTCACAATGAACATCGACCTGAAAGCCGAGGCGATCACGCCGCGGCGCCACACCTTCTCGCACATTGCCCGGCGCTTCGGCGTCGACAAGCCCGCCTCGCGTTATGACGAGGCGACCTATGACGTGCAGCCGATGGTCAACTTCCACTATCGGCCGACCTATTCGCCCGAGTTCGAGCTGTATGATGCGCGTCGCACCCGCATCGTGATGAACGACTGGTACGTCTTCCGCGACCCGCGCCAGTTCTACTACGCCTCCTACAACATCAGCCGCGCGGCCATGCAGCAGTCGTTCGACGACGCCGTGAACTTCGTCGAGAAGCGCGACCTGATCGCCAGCGTCGATCCGGTCTGGCGCGACCTGTTCGCCGCCTGGCTGCTGCCGCTGCGCCATGTCGAATGGGCGGCGAACATGAACTGTCAGTTGATCGCCGACTGGGGCTTCGGAACGCAGATCACCTCGGCGGCGGCCTTCTGCGGGGCCGACCGTCTGGGCATCGCTCAGGTCATTTCGCGCATCGGCCTGCTGCTGGGTCAGGGTACGGAAAGCGCTCTGAAGGACGCCAAGACCCAATGGCTGGAGGCCGACGTCTGGCAGCCCCTGCGTCGTCTGGTCGAGGACCAGCTGGTCGTCCATGACTGGTTCGAACTCTATGTCGCCCAGTTGATCGTACTGGACGGCTACATCTATCCGCTGGCGACGGGCGCCTTCGACCGGGCGGGCGCGGCGCACAATGGGGCGCCTCTGTCGATGATGACCGGCTTCCTGGGCGACTGGTACGCCGACAACAGCCGCTGGACCGACGCCATCATCAAGGCCGCAGCGGCTGAATCCGACGCCAACCGCATCGTTCTGGGCGAGTGGTTCGAGCGCTGGTCCGCCCGCGCCGAAGACGCCGTCCGTCCCATCGGAGCAATGGTGCTGGGCGCCGAGGGCGACGCCGCCGTCGATGCAGCAGGCGCGCGTCTGCGCGAACGGATGATCGCCCTGAACGCCCTCGAAGCCCGGGAGATGGCGGCATGATCAAGCCCGTTTCCATCAGCATTCAGAACACCCAGGACGGCTTCGCCATCGTCGAGGCCATACTAGCCGACAACCCCGAGGCCACCAGCAACCCCCTGCCCGCCATGACCAAGGTCGACTGTCCCGGTCGTCTGGTCATCCGCGCCGATAGCGTTTCCGAGCGCCTCGGCCGTGAATGGGACCCTCAGGAAATCCACCTCAGCGTCATCTCCCTGTCCGGCTCTGTGGACGAAGACGACGGCTCTCTGATCATCTTCTGGAGATAGGCATGACCCCGCGCAAAATGAGCCTGAAGCAGAAATACGGTGCCTATACGCGAGGTCTGGACTGGAAGCCGACCTATCAACGCGAAGACGACGTCTTCCCCTTCGCCACATATGAAGGGATCAAGATCCACGACTGGGACGCCTGGGAAGATCCCTTCAAGCTGACCATGGACGCCTATTGGAAGTTCCAGGCAGAGAAGGAGCGCAAGCTCTACGCCGTCATCGACTCCATGGCGCAGAACAACGGCCAGTTGGGCATCACCGACGCCCGCTATCTGAATGCGGTCAAGCTGTTCATCCAGGGGGTGACGCCGCTGGAGTATCAGGCCCACCGGCACTTCGCCCACCTGGCCCGCCACCTGCCGGGCGCCGGCCTGCGCGTGGCGGCCCAGATGCAGTCGATCGATGAACTGCGTCACTGCCAGACGCAGATCCACACCATCAGCCACTACAACAAGTATTTCGACGGCATCCACGACTTCACCCACATGCATGACCGCCTGTGGTATCTGTCGGTGCCCAAGTCCTTCTTCGACGACGCGACCAGCGCCGGGCCGTTCGAGTTCCTGACCTCGATCAGCTTCGCCTTCGAATATGTCCTGACCAATCTGCTGTTCGTGCCCTTCATGTCGGGCGCGGCCTACAACGGCGACATGGCGACGGTGACGTTCGGCTTCTCGGCCCAGTCGGACGAGAGCCGCCACATGACGCTGGGCCTCGAGGCCGTCCGCTTCCTGCTGGAGCAGGACGAGGCCAATGTGCCGATCGTCCAGGGCTGGATCGACAAGTGGTTCTGGCGCGGATACCGCCTGCTGTCGCTGGTCGGCATGATGATGGACTACATGCTGCCCAAGAAGGTCATGTCCTGGGGCGAGGCGTGGGAGACCTATTATGAGCAGGCGGGCGGCGCCCTGTTCGCCGACCTGGCCCGCTATGGCATCCGCGAACCGAAATACGCCGACGTCGCCAAGGCCGAGAAGGGCCACATGACGCACCAGGCGTGGGGCATCTTCTACAACTACACCCACGCCGCCGCCATGCACACCTGGGACATCGACGAGGCCCACATGGCCTGGCTGCGCGAGAAATATCCCGACACCTTCGCCCAGCACTATGAGCCGCGCTATCGCAAGTGGCGTGAACAGGCCGAGGAAGGAAAACGCTTCTACAACAACGGCCTGCCGCAGCTCTGTCAGGTCTGCCAAATCCCGATGGCCTTCACCGAGGTCGGCGATCCGAACACCATCAGCTTCCGCGTCTCCGAACACGGCGGCGACCGGTTCCACACCTGCTCGGACGGCTGCAAGGACATCTTCGACCACGAGCCGGAGAAGTACGCCCAGGCCTGGCTGCCGGTGCACCAGATCTTCCAGGGCAACTGCGGTGGCGCGACCCTGCCAGAGGTGTTGGACTGGTATCACATCCACCAGGGGGCCGATAACATGGACTACGCCGGGTCCCCCGAAGAAGAGCAGTGGAACCGCTGGATGGAGGGGCGTCGCCCTGTCGTCCCGGTCGCCGCGGAATAGGAGGACAGACCATGGCCACCGCAAGCCTGCACCCCGGCTATACCGGCCCCGTCCGCGACCGGGTCGAGAATTTCAACGGCGCCCAGCTGGTCTATGTCCACTGGGAGGAGCATCTGAACTTCTGCTCGGCAATCACCCTGCCGCTGCCGCCGCAGACGCCCTTCGCCGCCCTGACCGGCGAGATCCTGCCGTCCCTCTATGCGGTGGATCCGGAATGGGCCGAGGTCGACCTGTCCAAGGCCCGCTGGATGCTGGACGGCGCCGACTGGACGCCCGATCCGGCCCGGTCGCTGGCCGATCAGGGCGTCGGCCACAAGTCGCTGATCCGCTTCTGGACCGGCCCGTCCGCCACGGCCTGAGGATAAGCCGATGCCGACCCTGACCATCGAACCGATCGGCGAGACCATCGAGGTCGCGCCCGGTCAGACCCTGCTGGACGCCTGCCTTCGGGCTGGCGTCTGGCTGCCCCACGCCTGCGGCCACGGCCTGTGCGGCACCTGTAAGGTCGAGGTGCTGGAAGGCGAAGTCGATCACGGCGGCGCCTCCCCCTTCGCCCTGATGGATTTCGAACGCGACGACGGCAAGATCCTGGCCTGCAGCGCCATGCTGCTGAGCGACACGGTCATCGAGGCCGACGTCGATGAGGACGAAGACGCCCGCCGCATCGCCGTCGACGATTATGTCGGCCGGGTCGAGCGCCGCGAAATGATCACGCCGGACATCCTGGGCCTGTGGCTGCGGCTGGACGGCGCGGGGCTGGATTTTCAGGCTGGCCAGTACGTCAACCTGCGCCTGCCCGGCATCGAAGGCACCCGCGCCTTCTCCATCGCCAGCAGTCCGACCGAACCGAACCTGATCGAGTTGCACGTCCGTCGCGTTCCCGGCGGCGTCGGCACCGCCTGGCTGCATGACGAGTTGAAGGAGGGCGACAGCCTCGACTTCACCGGCCCGCTGGGTCGCTTCTACGTCCGGCGTTCGGCCGAAAAGCCGCTGATCTTCCTGGCGGGCGGCTCGGGCCTGTCCAGTCCCAAGGGCATGATCCTGGACCTGCTGGAACAGGGCTATTCCGAGCCGATCACCCTGCTGCACGGCGGGCGTCGCCCCTGCGACCTGCACTTCGGCGACCTGTTCCGCCAACTGGAGGCCGAGCACGACAACTTCCGCTACGTCCCCGCCGTCTCCCAACCCGAGGCCGACGACGTCTGGGACGGCGAAACCGGCTATGTTCACGAAGCGGCCGAACGCCTGTTCGAGGGGCGGTTCAGCGGTTGTCAGGCCTATCTGTGCGGGCCGCCGCCGATGATCGAGGCGGGCGTCGTCGCCCTGATGAAGGGCCGCCTGTTCGAGCGGGACATCTTCATGGAGCGGTTCCTGACAGCCGGCGACGCCGAGGCCACCGCCCGCTCGCCCCTATTCCGCAAGATCTGACCGGTCGCCCCGAACCGGGGCTCAACAACAACGAGTGAGGCTTGCCGTCGGCGCTTTCGCGCCGGACGGCGGCCTGCGCCCGAAACTCAGGGAGAGACGACCATGAAAAGACTGCTGATCGCCACGGCTGCGCTGGCTGCCGGTATGGCGGGCGCAGCCCATGCAGGGGAAACGCGCGGCACGGCCTATGCCGACGGCGCGGAATCCATCGGCGTGGCGCAACTGCCGCCGCCGGGAACCTATCTGCTGACCTACACCAACTACTACGCTGCCGACCGCCTGAACGACGGCAACGGCGACAGTCTGGTCCCCGACTTCTCGCTCAACGCCTTCGCCAACATCGCCCGCGTGGTTCACGTCAGCGACAAGACCTTTCTGGGCGCCACGGTCGCCGCCCACGCCCTGATCCCGATCGTCAATCTGGACGTGAAGGCGGGCGGTCAGAGCCAGAGCAGCTTCGGCCTGGGCGACATCATCGTCAGCCCCCTGGTGCTGGGCTGGAAGAAAGGCGACTGGAACCTGGTGGCCACCGTCGACACCTTCATCCCGACCGGGGACTACAAGGCGGGCGACCTGGCCAACATCGGCCGCAACTACTGGACCTTCGAGCCGGTCTTCGCCGCCACCTACGTCCAGCCAGGCGGCGGATGGGAAGCGTCCGCCAAGATGATGTACGACTTCAACACCACCAACGACGACACCGATTACAAGTCGGGTCAAAGCCTGCACACCGACGCGGCCGTGGCCTACACCACCGGCAAGCTGACGCTGGGCCTGACCGGCTACTATTACCGCCAGACCACCGACGACAAGATCGCCGGCGCCCGCGTCGGCCCCGACGGCGTGCGCGGAGAGGCCTTCGCCATTGGTCCCCTTGTCCGCTACGTCGTCGGTCAGGTGCCGATCACCGCCCAGTGGCAGCATGAGTTCCACGCCGAGAACCGCCCGCAAGGCGACAAGCTCTGGGTCAAGGCCGCCTTCCGCTTCTGATGGGCTTACAAACGGAGCATTGGCCTGGCACGAACTCCGAAAATGCTGTGGCAGGCTAGGTCACCGGCTCGCAGGCGATGACATAATCTGCTCCATGCCTCAGCCCGCGTCGCGCTTCGCAAAGCTCCAGCGCCTGCTTGCGGATGACTTCTGCCGTCTCTCGAAAATTCTGCGCCAGGGTTTGATCGGCCAGATGGGGTAAACGCCGCAACGTCATGTCCAACTGTCCATTCACCCATTTCGCCTTGTAGCGATTGGGAAATCTACGTGCCGAGAGAATTTTGAAGCCACCGCCGGCCAGCGCATTCAGCGCCCATTCCGCCGGATATTCACGGTAAGGCGTTTCGTCCGCCAGCATCAGCACGGCGTCGCGAAATCTGCCGATCCGTCTGACCATCCGCGCTTCATCAGTCTCAGCAGGCCCTACCACGTACGGATCCAGGCCGATGACATAGAGGCGGCGTCCCGTCATGGGGCGCAGGCGGCGTAGCAGCGACTGCTGGAAATAGGGTGCAAAGCCTTCCACGGCGCCGATCAGATAATCGGCCACGACTGTATCGTGAACCTCGCCCTGCAGAAGGTTCGGGTCCGTCCAGTTGCCGAGGACCAGACGATCCTGCGGCCGAAAACGCGAGCCCACAACCTTTCGCACCTGATCCGCATGCCCCGGAGCGGCCGTCACCCCCGTCCAGGATTCGGTGGTCAGGCCGGTGCTCCAGAGACTTGAGTTCACGCCTGTGCCGGCGTCCAGGAATCGTCCCCACGGCCTATCGCGCTGCAGCATTTCCACATGATCGAACAGGCTCATTGCACAATCGCCGGCTCAACGACCCCGGTCGCACGGCGCACCAGTCGCACATCGACATCATAGTCCATTGCATCCGCCAGACGCACCGCAGCCTTCAGCGTCATCCGTTCCCGATCACGCAGCCACAGACAGACCTGGCCTCGGGGAACGCCCAGCCTCCTCGCCAGCCGGGATTGGTTGAGACCGTCCTTCCGGCGCTTCTCGTAAACCTGACCGATCAAACGCCATAGTTGGCGCTGCACCCGCTCCGCTTTTTCAGCCGCTCCCACGCCCCTCATTTCCATCTCCGCTCAGGTCCGCTTGATGAATGTTATGATATAACATAATAGCGACTTTCTTCATGAACGGGGAACGCCATGCACTCAAGATCAATCCTTCTCGCCGCCGCGAGTTTTTCAGCAATTTCGACGGCTGCCTGGGCTGACGCCCTGCCCCAGTCCGGCCCAGCGACCACGCGCGTCGATGACGTAGTGGTCACTGCTGACGCCTTGGGGCGCTCGGGCAGCGAGGTCGTCTCGAGTGTGGCGGTTCTGCGCGGCGACGAGTTGATCCAGCGTCGGCAATCAACGCTGGGCGAGACGTTGACGGGCTTGCCGGGCGTCAACTCGGACACCTTCGGCGGCGGGGCCAGCCGTCCTGTCATCAGAGGTCAGACCGCGCCGCGCGTGAAGGTGCTGACCGACGGCTCGGCCCTGATGGACGCTTCCGAAGTCTCGCCCGACCACGCCGTGTCCGGCGAGCCTCTGCTGCTGGAAGGCGTCGAGATCCTGCGCGGGCCGTCCGCCCTGCTCTACGGCGGAGGCGCCATCGGCGGAGCGGTCAATCTGATCGACAAGAAGATTCCGACGCGCATCCCTGAGAACGGCGGCGAAGGCGTCGCCGAGTTCCGGCTGGGCACTGCGGACAATGAACAGGCGGGCGTGGTCGGCCTGACCGCCGGCGCAGGGGCCTTCGCCATCCGGGTCGAGGCCGCCGGGCGCCGCACCGACGACTACGAAGTCCCCGATTTCGATGAAGCCACGCTGGACGGATCGTTCAACCGCAGTTCGACCGCAACCCTGGGCCTGTCCTGGATCGGTTCGCGCGGCTATCTGGGCGCCGCCTATACGGAGCAACGCAGCGAATACGGACTGCCAGGGCATACGCATGAGTATGAATCCTGCCACCCGCACGGATCCAGTCTGCATTGCGGCGGTCATGACCACGGCGATGACGACCATGACCACGATCATGATCACGACCACGATCATGACCATGTCCCGATCGTCGACCTGATCAGCAAGCGGGTGGACGTGCGCGGCGAGATCGAGAATCCGTTCGCCGGGATCGAACGCATCCGCTTCCGCGGCGGCTACACCGACTATCGCCATGACGAGATCGACGACGGCGAGATCGCCACCACCTTCACCAATGAAGGCTATGACGCCCGCGTCGAGGTGCAGCACGCCGCCATCGGCGGGGTGCGCGGCGTGGTCGGCGCCCAGACCTCGCGCAGCGATTTCGCCGCCGTCGGCGCCGAATCCTTCATTCCCGAAAGCCGCACCGAGAACCACGCCCTGTTCCTGGTCGAGGAATACGTCGCGGGCGACTGGCGCTTCGAAGGCGCCCTGCGGCAGGAGTGGCAGGAGGCCCGCGCACAGGGACGCCCCGACGTCGACCACAAGCCCTTCTCTATCTCCGGCGCCGCCAGTTGGACCTTCACGCCCGGCTATATGATCAGCCTGACCCTGGCCCGATCGCAACGCGCGCCGACCGCGCAGGAACTGTATGCCCGCGGCGTTCACCTGGCCACCAACACCTATGAGATCGGCGACGCCGACCTGGACGTCGAGACGGCCGTGTCGGTCGAGCTGGGCCTGAAGAAGACGGAGGGCGCCACCATCTTCGCCGCCAGCCTGTATCACTACGACTACGACGGCTATGTCTATGCGCGGACGCTGGATCAGTTCGAGGACTTCCGCCTGATCCGTTACAGTCAAAACGATGCCCGTTTCACCGGCATCGAGGGGCAGATCACCCACGATTTCCGTCCCGGCCTTTCGGCCACGGTGTTCGGCGACTATGTCCGCGCAGAATTGAAAGGCGGAGGCGGCGACCTGCCGCGCATTCCCGCCGGTCGTCTGGGCGCGCGCGGCGACTTCTATCAGGGCGCCTGGTCCGGCAACATGGAATATGTCCACGTCTTCGAGCAGGATCGTATCGCAGCCTTCGAGCGCAAGACGCCCGGCTACGACATGATCAACGCCACCTTGGCCTATGACGTCCCGACGATCGCCGACATCAACGGCCAGATCTTCGTGCGCGGGACCAATCTTTTCGACGAGAAGGCGCTGAATCACGCCTCCTTCATCAGCCATCTGGCTCCGCTGCGCGGCCGCAATTTCGTGCTCGGCTTCCGCGCCCGCTTCTGATCCTTCCCCTCCTCCCCCCGCCTGACCGCGGCGTCCCATGACGTCGCGGCCGACTTTTCCCTGAAAGGATCGCCATGAACGCTCGTGTCCAGACCTGGGGCGACGCCGCCGCCGTCGGCCTGTCCTGCCTGTGCATGATCCACTGCTTCGCCCTGCCGCTCGCTGCAGGAATGCTGCCGATGCTGGGTTTGTTCGTCGAGGCGCCCTGGGTGCATTGGGCCTTCGCCGCGACGGCGGCTCCCATCGCAGCCTGGAGCCTGACGCGACCGGACGCCAGCGGACGCCGCGCCTGGCCGCTGATCAGCCTGGGAGCCCTCGGCGTCGCCATGCTGTTCCTAGCGGCCGCCGAGTGGCCATCCCACGAAATGGAGACGCCGATCACAGTCATCGGCGGCCTGATGCTCAGCGCAGCTCATGTGATGAACTGGCGACGCAGACCGCATGTCCGCTAAGCCTGCCGGCGCCCGCCTTCAGGCGACGGGCGCGTCGAGCATTCACGGCGCTAGGCCGACAGTTCTTTCCGGATGATCTCGGCCCCGGCGCTCAGGGCTTCCAGTTTGCCTTGGGCCACACGGCGAGACAGGGGCGCCATGCCGCAATTGGTGGCGGGATAGAGTTTGTCGGCGTCCACGAACTGAAGCGCCTTGCGCAGGGTGTCGGCGACCTCCTCCGGCGTCTCGATCGCGTCGGTCGCCACATCGATGGCCCCGACCATCACCTTCTTGCCCCGGATCAGTTCGATCAGATCCATCGGCACGCGCGCGTTCTGGGCCTCAAGCGAAATGATATCGATGCTGGACGTCCGCAGCTTGGGGAAGGCCTCCTCATACTGCCGCCATTCGGAACCAAGCGTCTTCTTCCACTCGGTATTGGCTTTGATGCCGTAGCCGTAGCAGATGTGGACGGCGGTCTCGCAACGAAGCCCCTCGGCCGCCTTCTCCAGCGTCGCCACGCCCCAGTCGTTGACCTCGTCGAAGAAGACGTTGAAGGCCGGCTCGTCGAACTGCACGATGTGGACGCCCGCCGCCTCCAGCTCTCTGGCCTCCTCATTGAGGATTTTTGCGAATTCCCAGGCCAGTTTTTCACGGCTGCCGTAGTGGTCGTCATAGAGGGTGTCGATCATCGTCATCGGCCCCGGCAGGGCCCATTTGATCGGCTGGTCGGTTAACCCGCGAAGGTATCTGGCATCCTCGACGAAGACCGACTTCGGTCGGCTGACGGCGCCCACGACCACCGGCACGCTGGCGTCATAACGATTGCGGATACGCATGGTCTTGCGGTTCGCGAAGTCTACGCCGTCCAGGTGTTCGATGAAGGTGGTGACGAAATGCTGGCGGGTCTGTTCGCCGTCGCTGACGATGTCGATGCCGGCGCGGCGCTGATCATCCAGCGACAGCCGCAGCGCGTCCCGCTTGGCTTCGATCAGGTCCTCCCCTTCCAGTTTCCAGGGCGACCAGAGGGTTTCAGGTTCGGCCAGCCAGACAGGTTTGGGCAGACTGCCGGCGGTCGAGGTGGGCAACAGGGTTTTCATGATGGATGACTTTGGAATGCTGGGCTGGATCAAACGGCGAAGCTGGCGGACCATTGGTCGAGGACGTCGCGGTACGGCTTGATGAAGCGTTCTTCCACGAACCTGCCCTGTTCGACGGCCAGCCGGCTGCGCTCGTCACGGTCGTAGACGATGCGGGTCAGGGAATAGTCCTGATATTTCAGGCTGGGCTGATAGTGTTCGGTCGCCGGCGAGTTGGCGTTGTAGATCTCGGGACGGTAGATCTTCTGGAAGGTCTCCATGGTGCTGATCGTGCTGACCAGCTCCAGGTCGGTGTAGTCCGCCGTCAGGTCGCCCACGTGATAGAAGGCGAACGGCGCCACGCTGCCCTTGGGCATGAAGTAACGGACCTTCATCCCCATCTTCGCAAAATACTGGTCGGTCGGCGAGAACTCGTCATTCTCATATTCGAAGCCGAGCACGGGATGCTCATTCCCGTTCCGATGATAGGTCTTGTTGCTCGACACGCTCAGGCAGATGACCGGCGGCTTTCGGAAATTTTCCCTATAGGCGCTTGACGTCAGGAAGTGCCTGAACAGCTTTCCATGCAGATCGCCGAACCCTTCCGGAACCCCGGCGCCAGGGTGGCTCTTCATATGCTCCGGCAGAACCACGCTGAAGTCGTAGTCGCGGACGTAGGAGGAGAAGTTGTTCCCCACGATCCCGTCGATCCGCTCGCCGGTCTGCTGATCGACAATCGTCGTCTGAAGAATTTCGATCAGCGGGAAACTGTCCGCCCCCTCACCCGGGGCGACGCTCATCTCGACGGAGACGATCTGGAGTTCAACCGCGTAGCGATCGCCCTTCGGATTGTCCGTGTGCGCCAGCGAGTTGAACCGGTTGTCGATCATCCTCAGCGTGTTGCGCAGATTCTCCTGACGGCTCTCCCCTCGCGCCAGATTCGCGAAGTTGGTGGTGATGCGCGTGTTTTCGGCAGGAACATAGTCCTCGTCGAGCGGGGTCCGCTTGATGCTGAAAGTGAATTCGCTGCTGAGCATGGTCTCTGCCGTTATGCTGTGACGGGACAGCGGACAGGGACGCGCGACCGCCCGCGCGGAATCGCCCCGTCGCGGCGCTCATGCGGCCTGACCGACACCCCGTCGGAGGACGTTATCTGTCGCGGCAGGTCTCCTGGCTCACGGGTCATCGCCTCCGGTCCGGCCTTCCCGAAGGCGAACCTCCAGTGACGCGAAATGGACCTTCGACTCGCCGCTCACAGTTGCGGGGGCAGCGCCGGCATCGACCGCAGTCTCACCGGCTTCCCTCTTAGCTCCGCACAATCCGAAGACCGCGCGCAGAACCACGACGACGCGAAAATGCCACGGCCGTCGCCAAAGTCAATAACGATATAAGGATATCTTTATATCGTTATTGTTGCCTGTTTCAGGTCGCCGCCGCCGTCGGATAGGGCGTAGAGACGCTGCGATCCATGTCGATCTGCAGAGCGCGACCGATGAAGGGGAAGGCGCGCTGCGGGCATGTCGGGCGCTCGCAGATCTTGCACCCGGCGCCGATGGGGGTGGCGGCGGCCTGATCGGACAGGTTCAACCCCTGCGAATAGACCAGCCGCTCTGCGTGACGGATGTCGCAGCCCAGTCCAATCGCGAACGTCTTGCCCGGCGCGCCGTACACTGGCCCCGGACTGCCGACTGTGCGGGCGATCCACAGGTAGGTGCGGCCGTCCGGCATCTGAGCCATCTGGGTCAGCACCCGCCCCGGCTGGACGAAGGCCTCATAGACGTTCCACAGCGGGCACGAGCCGCCGACGCGCGAGAAGTGAAAGTCCGTGGCCGACTGGCGCTTGGAGATGTTCCCGGCGCGGTCCACGCGGATGAAGAAGAAGGGCACGCCAAGGGCGCCGGGTCTCTGCAGGGTCGACAGGCGGTGGCAGACCGTCTCGAACCCGACGCCGAAATGCCGCCCCAGCCGGTCGATGTCATAACCGTAAACCTCGGCCTGCCGCAGGAAGTCGCCATAGGGCAGGAGCAGCGCCCCGGCGAAGTACTGGGCCAGGCCGATGCGCAACAGGTCGCGGGTTTCGCGCTCTTCCAGCACAGCGGCGTCGATCAGGCTTTCGATCAGGTCGCCCGCCTCCAGAAAGGCCAGTTGCAGCGCCATCTGAAAGGCCTGCTGACCCTGCTTGATAAAGGCCGAGACATACAGCGTCCGGCTCGGCCCGTCGTAGCGGCGCTGGGCCTCGTCCGTCTCGTCGAAGACGACGCGGACGCCGTGCTTCTCGGCCAGCCATGCGATCAGTCCGGGCCGCACCTGGCGCGGCGACAGCCCCGCCGCCGCATAAAGACGCTCGGCCGCCTCATCCAATTCAGCGACATGATTGCGGCGCGAATAGAAGAAGTCGCGCACCTGCTCGAACGGCATCCGCGCGGGGGCCTCTCCCGCCACGTCTTCACCCAGCCTCAAAGCCATGGCCTCGGCGCGTTCAGCGCTCTGACGCGTCTTGCGGTGCAGGGCGACGAGGGCGCGCCCCACGGCGGGCATGTTGAGCGCCAGTTCTCTTAGCTCGACGGTCGAGATCGGCTCATCGCCGCCGTCCGCCAGCGCGTCGCGCACATCCGAGATCAGCCGCCCCTCTTCATCCTCCGAAAAGAACTGCACGTCGACGCCGAAGACGGCGTTCAGCTTCAGCAGCAGAGGCACCGTCAGGGGGCGCTGGTTCTGCTCGATCTGGCTCAGATAGGAGTTGGAGATATCCAACGCCCGCGCGACCGCCGTCTGGGTCAGGCCGCGCTCCTCGCGCAGCCGACGCAGCCGTACCCCCATGAAGGTCTTGCTCATGTATTTTGCAACTTTTACAGATCGAGCTGGCGATATTGACAATATTTGCGCGATAAATCGCGAACAATCAGCACTTTATGTGAATATTGCAAATATCCTGGCCGCGCAAGAACGGCTCAGTTCCCCGCGTCGAACGACCCGGCCGGGACCAGAATGCGCCCCTCCATCAGGCGACGTGCGCTGCGGCTCATGATCGCCCTTTCCACAGTCCAGACGCCCTCGGTCTGACGCGCCTCGGCCCCGACCGTCAGTGCGCCCGACGGATGGCCGAAGCGAACCGAGCGACGCTCGCCGCCCCCGGCCGCCAGATTGACCAGAGTGCCCGGCACGGCCGCCGCCGCGCCGATGGCCACCGCCGCCGTCCCCATCATGGCGTGATGAAGCCTGCCCATCGACAGGGCGCGGACCAGCAGGTCGATCTGGTCCGCTGCAATCACCTTGCCGCTGGACGTCACATGATCCGCCGGCGGAGCGACAAAGGCGATCTTGGGCGTGTGCTGGCGCCGCGCCGCCTCACCGACGGAACCGATCAACCCCATGCGCACGGCGCCGATGGCGCGCAGGTCCTCAAGCCGCTTCAAAGCCGCCGGATCGTCGTTGATCGCCCCCTGCAACTCCGCCCCCGAATAGCCGAGGTCCGCCGCATTGATGAAGATCGTCGGAATGCCGGCGTTGATCAGGGTGACCTTCAGCTTGCCGCCGGCGACCAGCGCCTCCGGCACGTCCAGTTCGTCGATCAGATTGCCGGTCGGGAACATGGCGCCGCCATCCTCGCCCTCATCAGCGGGGTCGGGGAACTCCAGCACGATCTCGGCCGCGGGGAAGGTCACGCCGTCCAGTTCAAAGTCGCCCGTCTCCTGCACCCGGCCGTCCGCGACCGGCACATGGGCGATGATGGTCTTGCCGATATTGGCCTGCCAGATGCGCACGGCGCGCACCCCGTCCGGCCCGACCGGGACATAGCCCGCGTGGATGGCGAAGGCTCCCGCCGCCGTCGACAGGTTGCCGCAGTTGCCTGACCAGTCGACGAAGTCCGTGTCGATCGACACCTGCCCATACAGATAGTCGACGTCGTGATCGGGCCGCGCGCTGGGCGAGATGATCACGCATTTGCTGGTGCTGGACGTGGCCCCGCCCATGCCGTCGGTGTGCTTGCCATAGGGATCGGGGCTGCCGATCACGCGCTGGAACAGGCGGTCGCGGTCGCGGCCCGGAACGCGACACGCCTCAGGCAGGTCTTCCAGCCGGAAGAAGACCCCCTTGGACGTGCCGCCGCGCATATAGGTGGCGGGGATGGCGATCTGGGCCAGGCGCGACATTCAGGCGGCCTCCGACTTTGCGGCGAGGAAGTCCTGCGCGAACCGCTGCAGCACGCCGCCCGCCTCATAGATCAGTACCTCTTCGGCCGTGTCCAGACGACAGGTGACGGGCAGTTCGACCGTCTCGCCGGTCGCGCGATGGATCCTCAGCATCAGGTCGGCGCCGGGGCGGCGCTCGCCCGTGACATCGAAGGCCTCCGTCCCGTCCAGCCCCAGCGTCAGGCGCGTCACGCCCGATTTGAACTCCAGCGGCAGCACGCCCATGCCGATCAGATTGGTGCGGTGGATGCGCTCGAACCCCTCCGCGACAATGACCTCAACCCCGGCCAGACGTACGCCCTTGGCCGCCCAGTCGCGCGACGAACCCTGCCCATAATCGGCGCCCGCGACGATGATCAACGGCTGGCGGCGGTCCAGATAGGTCTCGATCGCCTCCCACATCCGCATGACCTTTCCGTCCGGTTCGACGCGTGTCAGGGAGCCCTTCTTCACCGCCCCGTCCACAACGGCCATCTCATTGACCAGTTGCGGATTGGCGAAGGTGGCGCGCATGGCGGTCAGGTGGTCGCCCCGGTGGGTGGCGTAGGAGTTGTAGTCCTCCTCCGGCACGCCCATCCGCGTCAGGTATTCCCCCGCCGCCGACGCAGGCAGGATGGCGTTGGACGGCGACAGGTGGTCGGTAGTGATGTTGTCCGGCAGGATCGCCAGCGGCCGCATCCCCGTCAGTGTGCGCGGATTGGCGGCCAGGGCGCCGACCCCTTCGGTGTCCCAATAGGGCGGGCGGCGGATATAGGTCGACTGGGGGCGCCAGTCATACAGGGGGCTGGCGCTGACCCCGCCGCCGCGGCGCGCCCCGAACATCGGCTCATAGACCGCGCGGAACTGCTCCGGCTTGACCGAAGCGGCGACCACGGCGTCGATTTCCTCGTCCGAGGGCCACAGGTCCTTCAGGCGGATTTCGCGGCCGCCGACCACGCCCAGCACGTCCTGCTCGATATCGAAGCGCACCGTCCCGGCCAGCGCATAGGCCACCACCAGCGGCGGCGAGGCGAGGAAGGCCTGTTTGGCATAGGGGTGGATGCGGCCGTCGAAATTGCGGTTCCCCGACAGGACGGCGGTGGAATAGAGGTCGCGGTCGATGATCTCCTGCTGGATGACCGGATCAAGAGCGCCGGACATGCCGTTGCAGGTGGTGCAGGCGAAGGCGACGATGCCGAATCCCAGCGCCTCCAGCTCCGACAACAGGCCAGCCTCTTCCAGATACAGCCGCGCCACCTTCGACCCCGGCGCGAAGGATGACTTGACCCACGGCTTGCGCGTCAGGCCCAGCGCGTTGGCCTTCTGGGCCAGCAGGCCCGCCGCCACGACGTTGCGCGGATTGGAGGTGTTGGTGCAACTGGTGATGGCGGCGATGATGACAGCGCCGTCGGGCAGCAGGCCATCGCGCTCTTCGGCCTGCGCCTCGGCCAGGCCCACGGCGACGCCGCGCTCTTTCAGGGCGGATGTGGGCAGGCGCCGGTGCGGGTTGGATGGCCCGGCCAGATTGCGCTCGACGCTGGACAGGTCGAACGTCAGCACCCGCTCATATTCGGCGGTTTTCAGCGCCTCGCCCCACAGGCCGGTGGTGCGGGCGTAAGTCTCGACCAGCGCCACCTGATCCGGCTCGCGCCCCGTCAGCTTCAGATAATCGAGCGTCTGCTGGTCGATGTAGAACATCGCCGCCGTGGCCCCGTATTCCGGGCACATGTTGGAGATGGTCGCCCGGTCGCCGATCGACAGGCTGTCGGCGCCCTCGCCGAAGAACTCCAGCCATGCGCCGACCACCTTCTGCCCGCGCAGGAACTCGGTCAGGGCCAGGACGATGTCGGTCGCCGTAATCCCCGGCGCGCGCCGCCCGGTCAGCTTGACGCCAACGATGTCCGGCAGCCGCATCATCGAAGCGCGGCCCAGCATGACCGTCTCGGCCTCCAGCCCGCCGACGCCGACGGCGATGACGCCCAGGGCGTCGACGTGCGGCGTGTGGCTGTCGGTGCCCACGCAGGTGTCAGGAAAGGCCACGCCGTCGCGCACCTGAACCACCGGCGACATCTTCTCCAGATTGATCTGGTGCATGATGCCGTTGCCCGCCGGGATAACGTCGACGTTCTCGAAGGCGCGCTTGCTCCATTCGATGAAGTGGAAGCGGTCCTCGTTGCGGCGATCCTCGACCGCGCGGTTCTTTTCAAAGGCGTCAGGGTCGAAGCCGCCATGTTCGACCGCCAGCGAGTGGTCGACGATCAACTGGGTCGGCACCACCGGATTTACCTTGGCCGGATCGCCGCCCTGCGCCGCGATGGCGTCGCGCAGACCCGCCAGATCGACCAGCGCCGTCTGGCCCAGAATGTCGTGACAGACCACGCGCGCCGGATACCAGGGAAAGTCCAGATCCCGACGCCCTTCAACGATCTGGGTCAGGGCGTCGGTCAGTTGCTCGGGATCGCAGCGGCGCACCAGCTGCTCGGCCAGCACCCGCGACACATAGGGCAGTCGGTCATAGGCGCCCGGCTGGATGGCGTGGACGGCGGCGCGCGTGTCGAAATAGTCGAAGGGCGTGCCCAGCAGCCGCCTGCGGTAATCGGTATTCATCAGCGCGGATGTCCCTGCTTGCATGAGGCCGCGCCGGGCGGCGTTCGGCGCCGGATCAAACCGGCAGCCGCATCCCATGCGCAGACGTGCGTCCCTTATCCGACCCTGCCGCCTTCAGGTGAACGGCTGAAAAGGCGGAGACTTGTGAATGCCGCCATGTAAATCTGCAAATGCTGCAAAACTACCGGCCAGCAGATCAAGGCTGCCTGTCACTTGTTGCTCACGACACCCGACCGCGTTTTGCAGCTTTTACAGGTTTGCATCTTCCGCTTGGCTGTTTTCCGCTTTTTCAGTCCTTAAGCATCGAGCGAAAGCGTGAATATTTCAGGGCGACGCGGATCCACCGCCGCCCTGAGGCCCCATGTCGCCGCCGACTCTGCTGCCCAATGAAGAGACCCGCTTTGCGGAGATGGTCTTCCCGGACCAGGCCAACCACTACGGCGCCCTGTTCGCAGGCGCAGGGCTGGCCCTGCTGTCCAAGGCCGCCTTCGTCGCCGCCAGCCGCAGGGCGCGCGGCGACGTCGTCATGGCCCGCTCCGAGGCGACCGACTTCCACACCCCGGTCCGCGTCGGCGAACTGCTGGACCTGTCGGCGCGCGTCGTCCGGGTCGGCCGCTCGTCCCTAACCGTGCTGGTCGAGGGGGTCGCCGAGACGCTGTCCACCGGCGTCCGGCGCCCGGCCCTCAGCGGCCGCTTTGAAATGGTCGCCGTCGACGCCGACGGCCGTCCTGTCCCCATCGCATCCCGTTCCGATCTTCACTGCTGAAGAGGCATCCCATGACCGAACCCGTTCTCGCACAAGGCGTGAAGCCGAAGAAGTCCGTCGCCCTGTCCGGCGTGCTGGCGGGCAACACCAGCCTGTGCACCGTCGGTCGCTCGGGCAACGACCTGCACTATCGCGGCTATGACATCATGGACTTCGCCGAGACCAGCGAGTTCGAGGAAATCGCCCACCTGCTGATCCACGGATCTCTGCCGAACGCGGCCCAGTTGAAGGCCTACAAGGCCAAGCTGAAGGCCCTGCGCGGCCTGCCTGCGGCGGTGAAGTCGGCGCTGGAGACGGTGCCCGCCGCCGCCCACCCGATGGACGTCAT
Organism: Brevundimonas sp. S1H14; assembly: GCF_047716865.1. Lineage (NCBI taxonomy): Bacteria > Pseudomonadati > Pseudomonadota > Alphaproteobacteria > Caulobacterales > Caulobacteraceae > Brevundimonas > Brevundimonas sp. S1H14. Next base: position 2,355,632 of record NZ_CP136679.1, read on the forward strand.
GCGCACCGGCGTCTCGGCGCTGGGCTGCGCCCTGCCCGAGGCCCACGACCACAACCACCCGGCCGCGCGCGACATCGCCGATCGCCTGCTGGCCTCGCTGGGCTCCATGCTGCTGTACTGGCACCACTTCAGCCAGAACGGCCGCCGCATCGAGGTCGAGACGGACGACGATTCCATCGGCGGCCACTTCCTGCACCTGCTGCACGGAACGCCGCCATCCGACGGCTGGGTGCAGGCCATGCACACTTCGCTAATCCTCTATGCCGAGCATGAGTTCAACGCCTCGACCTTCACCGCGCGCGTCATCGCCGGGACCGGGTCGGACATGTTCTCCTGCATCGCCGGGGCCATCGGCGCCCTGCGCGGACCCAAGCACGGCGGCGCCAATGAGGTCGCCTTCGAGATCCAGAAGCGCTACGCCGACGCCGACGCGGCCGAGGCCGACATCCGTCGCCGCATGGAGGCCAAGGAGGTCATCATCGGCTTCGGCCACCCGGTCTATACGATCTCGGACCCGCGCAACGTGGTCATCAAGCGCGTGGCGAAACAGCTGTCGGAAGAAGCCGGTTCGATGAAGATGTACGACATCGCCGAACGCATCGAGACCGTCATGATGGACGCCAAGAAGATGTTCCCGAACCTCGATTGGTTCTCGGCCGTCTCCTATCACATGATGGGCGTGCCCACGGCCATGTTCACCCCCCTGTTCGTGATCTCGCGCACCACCGGCTGGTCCGCCCACGTGATCGAACAGCGCATCGACAACAAAATCATCCGCCCTTCGGCCAACTATGACGGCCCCGAGAACCTGAAGTTCGCGCCCCTGGCCGAACGCGCCTGAATCCCGAATTCTGAAGAGAGTCCCCATGCCCTATCTCGTCGCCGACGACCTGCCGACCGAATCCGCCGGGAAGCGCTTCCGCGCGGCGCTGGCTCGCCCCGGCATCTGGCAACTGCCGGGCGCCCACAACGGTCAGGCGGCGAAGCAGGCCAAGCTGGCGGGCTTTGACGGCCTGTATCTGTCGGGCGCGGCGATGACCGCCTCCATGGGCCTGCCCGATCTCGGTATCATCACTGTGGACGAGGTCGCCTTCTTCATCCGCCAGATCGCGCGCTCCAGCGGCCTGCCCCTGCTGGTGGACGGCGACACGGGCTATGGCGAGGTGCTGAACGTCATGCACATGGTCCGCACCTTCGAGGACGCGGGTGCGGGCGCGGTCCATCTGGAAGACCAGATCCTGCCCAAGAAGTGCGGGCATCTAAACGGCAAGAACCTGGTCCCGGCGCTGGACATGGCCGCCAAGGTCGCCGCCGCGAAAAAGGCCAGCCGCGACATCGTCATCATGGCGCGCACCGACGCCGCCGGGGTCGAGGGCTTCGACGCCGCCGTCGACCGGGCCAAGATGTATGTAGACGCCGGGGCCGACGCCATCTTCCCCGAAGCCCTGAACACCCGCGAGATGTTCGAGAAGTTCGCCAGGGTCCTGCCGAATGTGCCGCTGCTGGCCAACATGACCGAGTTCGGCAAGACGCCCTTCTACACCGCGAAGGAATTCGAGGAGATGGGCTACAAGATGGTGATCTGGCCGGTGTCTTCGCTGCGCGCCGCCAACAAGGCGCAGGCCGAACTCTACGCCTCGATCGCCGACAACGGCGGCACGCACAAATACGTCGACCGGATGCAGACCCGTCAGGAACTCTACGACGTCATCGGCCTGCACGACTTCGAGGAACTAGACGCCAGCATCATCAAGACCGTCGTCCCTCAGGGCATGCCGCAGGTCGGTTGAAAGGGCTTGCGGGGCGGCGTCGCATTGGCGCCTAGCCTTTGGCCGCGATAGAGGGCGGCGTGTTGGCTGCGCGCCATGCTGCGAGCACCCCAATCGCGATCCCAAGGCCCCACCCCGTACTCACAGCCAACAAGCCTACCGACAGGTCAAGCCTGACCGGCCAGTCCCAGAGCCGGGACGCAAGCGACGCAGCGCCGAGGCCGACGGAGAATCCGACGGCCGAGGCGACGGCCCCAACCAAGACATGCTCGACGGTGATCTGGGCCAGGATACCGCGCATATCCGCCCCCATCGCAAGCCGCAGCGCAATCTCCCGACGCCGCTGAACCGTCGCCGCCAGGGCGATCCCGCCATATCCGATCAGGCTGGCCACCAACGCCGCACCGGTGATCGTCCACAGCAGACGAGAAAGGGCGCGCCGCTGCCTGACCTGTTCCAGAATATCAGCGTCCGGGTCGTCATAGCTGTAGGGGCTCGCCCGCGACATCGGCACGCCGGCCATGCGTCGCATCAGCCGATCCGCCTGGAACCGGACATCCTGCATATCCACCTCCGGCGCCATGAAGAAACTGAGCCAACTCGCCTCTCGCGGACCGGCCGTTTGGGTTTCAGACTCAGGACGCGCATCGAAGAAGCGGCGGGCTGAGAGAAACGGGGCGACGATGGCGTCGTTGAAACGTCCTGCAGGTCGCGTGTTGGCATAATTCAGAACACCGACCACTTCACACCGAGGCCCCCCTAGCGAGAGTTCCTTGCCTATAAGGCCTGCGCCTCGTCCCTCCTCCTCATCGAGAAAGTCGGCCAAAGTCGCGCCGACCAGACACACCCGCGTCAACCCTCCCAGTTCTTCCTGCGTCAGCCAGCGACCAGCGGCCAGATCAGCGTCCAACTCCCGTCTGTAGTCGCCATAGGCGCCGAAGATACGAACAGCGCGGGTTTCGCTTCGTCCCTGCAACGGCGCTGATGTTTCGACCCAGGCGGCCGAGTTCTCGACATTCTCCAGTTCCTGTAAAAGGCGCGCCTGATCGTCGAGTGACGGTGGACCACGACGCGAAGGGACCAGACCGTTGGCGCGGATCACCAGGGTCGTGGCGTAGCCTCCAAAGGCCAAACGCTCCAATCGTTCAGAAAAACCGCCCAATACCGAAGCCGAAAACACAACACAAGCCACAGCTGAAGCCAGGGACAGGATCAGCGCGAGAGTACGCAACGGGTAAGCGGTCGCGCCCCACAAGGCGAAGCGCAGCATGCTCATGGCGGCCCATCCGCGATGGTCTTTAGTCGTCCGTGAGACAGCTCTATTCGCCTTTGCGCCAGCTCAATGACAATCGGATCATGGCTGGCGCAGACCACCAGCGCGCCTTCCTCAGCGAGTTGCATCAACCTGGCGGCGACAAGACGGCTATTGGCTTCGTCAAGGGAAGCAGTCGGCTCATCACAGATGATCAGGCGCGGGCGTTGCGCCAGGATCCGCGCCAACCCGACTCTCTGGCGTTCCCCCCCGGACAAGGTGTCCGTCAACGCCCTCAACCGATGAGACAAACCAAGCTCACGAAGAGCGGCCTCCGCCGTGGCGCGCCTCTGGCCGCGTGGTACGCCGCGATAAGCCAGCGGCGCCTCCACATTATCAATGGCCCGCATCCTTTCGATCAGGCCCGCATCCTGAAACAGATAACCAATTTCGGCGCGACGCAATCTGGCGCGCCCGCCTTCGCTCAGTTCTTGAACAGGCACGCCGGCGATATTCAGCCGGCCGACCGATGGTCTATCCAGCAGCCCCAACAGGTTGAGCAAGGTAGACTTGCCGCACCCCGACGGCCCCTGAACCACCACGAACTGCCCCCATGTCAGGCTCAGGCTTACATCGACCAAGGCCACTACATCTTCTTCGCGAGAAGAAAAATTTCGGCCCACCCCCCAGGCCTGGACGCCGTCCTTCATACGGCGCCCCGTGCGTCTGCACGGTTCTTGAGAATGACCTGTTCGCCTTCCTTCAGGCCTTCGATGATCTCTATAAAATCATCCGTCTCGCCGCCGATAAGCACCTCGCGACGTTCGGGCGTCCCATTGGCCAGTACGAAAACCACGCGCTTGCCGGTGCGCAGCAGTCGACCGATTTCCAGTCCATCGGCGGCCGCTCGAGCCATACCCATGTCACCTCTGTGCTGGGCCAGCAATTCCTCAAACTTGCCTGGGGGGAGAGGGGGAACGTAACCGTCTGGCGTATAAAAGGTTGCCCGCGCCGGTATCCGCAAGACGTTTCTAGCGTTAGCGCGAATAAGCTGTACTGATGCGGAAAGACCGGGGCGCAGAACACCGAACGAATTGTCATATTCTGCAAGCGCCCGATAGGACACGAAACGCCCCTCACGAATCGGAGAGCGACCAATATTAACAAGGCGCGCCTGCTCCAATACACTCGGCGAAGAATCAACGGTAAAAAGAACCTGACTTTCTAGACTAACTCGGTTCAAATCTGCTTCTGATACCATGATTTCCAGCATCATGGCCCCTTCATCACGCACAGATTGAAACAGAGGGCGTGCATCTTCCGGCGTGACCCGCTGCCCGACACGGACATCGACCAAGGTCACAATTCCGTCCAGAGGCGCTAGGATATCTGAATCCGAGCCCTCAGCCTGCACCAGCCTGACCCGCGCAAGCGCCGCCGTCCGTTCAGCAGTCAGGCGGTCCACTGTAGCGCTTGCGCGATCCACCTGGGCTTGAGCCTGAGCCGTAGCCGCCGCACTTACAAATCCCCGCTCCTGCAAGGTACGGCTGCGCGACAATTGCTCCTGCGCCTGTCGAACGGCGATTTGGGCTTCGCGAATAGCCGCGTCTGATGCCGCGGCCCCCGCACCAGCCACGTCTCTAGACGGCGCACGCATGGGCGCCGCCAGCGTAGCCAGAACCTGACCCGCGCGCACCCTGTCGCCTTCCTTGACATTCACTGCACTCACCACGCCCGCTCGCGGCGCCCTGATCTCAGCCATGCCTGCGGCGAGAAGCGTTCCGGTCGCCGGCACGATGTCGCGAACATCGCCTATTTCGGCAGTCGCTGTCTGATAAGCGCTTTCCTTGGCCGGCCCTGAACAGGAAGCCGCCAGCAATGCCCCTAACCCTATTAGAAAGCGCAAGCCTTCCGAAAGCATGGCGTTAGCTCGTTACGGATGTCAGCACCATCGTGCCGCTCGGTAAGCTTTCCACGGCCGGCCAGCCGTAGCGTTGAGACAGTAAGATCTCTAGGCGAGTGACCTCGGTCATTTGCCCAGGAGTCTGGGCCGTGGAATGCGGCATCGTCAGGCGATACACTCGCACAGCCTCGTCGGGTGCGCCGGTGACAGTCGGCTGCGTTACGCCGCAACCCACAAACTCTACAACAGCCTCGCCTTTGGCGGGCATCTTATCAGATGGTGAAAGCGTCTCGGTCATCGGAATTCTAGCCGTCTGGCCTGGTTGCAACGCCTTGATGGCGGCCTCAGCGCCTTCATAATGGACAGACCGACCCGTAGAGGCTGTCAGAAGCAGGCCGAAACGCGCCTGGCGCGCTTCGGGCGGCGATGACATCTCGCCCATACCCAGCACCTCGTCATAACTCACTAGGTCCCCAGAAACGCTGCGGACAGTCTGGATCCGCGTCATGAGAGGCTGGTTGCTGTCTTTATCGGCCATAGCATACTTAAAAACGCGCCCTATTATAGGAGGACTGCTGGCGACAACTTCATCGCATGGCTCAGCGCGGTAGAATGCCGACGCGGAAGCGGGCTGCTCACTCTTCGTGATAGCAGCCAACTCCGCATCGGCCTTTTCAGGCTCCGATTGGTGACACCCGGCCACAAATAAAGTCACCACAAGAGCGGCCGGACGTAAGAAGACATTACCCATCGGAACCTCCCTATTTTAGCAGCCGCAGCAGGCGGACACGCACTGGAAACGTTTCCCAAAGTCGCTGGGGTGCTTTTCTGCACAAGGTAGCCAGCATTCTGCAGGACTACATTCAACCTACTCCTGCTGCTGCGCTGCAACACCAGAACCAATTAACACTAAAACAGAGAATGCAGCACCGACACTGGCCTTACGCATTACAACCTCCTATTTTCCTGCAGCTAAATCTGCGCCCCAAAAAACAAACGCCGCTCGTCGAGTCAAGTTATCTAAAGAGCATTCTTTACCGGGATTTCGACGCGTCCGAAGCCTCCCGCAAGCGTCGTTCAACGTCAGACTCGACGGAGCGCGCGGCCCTCCGTCGCCGGCGACCGCGTGAGGCGGGAGCAAACCGCAGCGTCCGCTACTAGCGGCGATCTCGCCACTAATTCGAAATATGCAGCTCACTTGCCTTGAACTTTCGACGCGATGATTGAAGCCCGCTCAAACGCCGCAGGGTTCGATCTGGAGCGAGTGCGGGCTGCGGCGCGACGCGCGCTCGTTCCCCTGCAGCCGACAAACGCCCAGACAACGGCGCCGAGAAATTTCTTCTTCAGCGCCAAACGCCTTGCTTCGTCGGACGCGCTGCCGCCGTACTACCTCGTGCGCTTTTTTGCTGATCGACCTGCTGGGCTTTCGGGACAGTGGCCGGTTCGACAAGGTCGCTTGGTCGGTGCCGATTGATCTCGACGGCCGGGCCTTCCTAATCGAGCACCGCAAGTTCGGACTCGGAGTCTTCGGCGGCAGCACGCCGGAAGACCTTGAGGGGGCGAAGGCGGTGGCGCGCCTGCTCCATCGAGGGGTCAAGGCCTCAAAGGCCTACTTCACCTGGTTGGCCGAAGAGGCCGGCAAGGCCTCAGCACTGAATGCGTCAATCGGGCGCCATCACTGTTCGGGGGGTTCATGTTCTTCGCGGACCTGTACGACGCCAGGTCATCGGAGGCCGAGGCGCGCAAGAAGGAGAGCATCCGTACTGACACGGGTCCGAATTCGTGGACCGTCCATCGGCCGGCACGCGAGTTGCGAGAGGAGGCAGGGCACTATGCCCTGTCCGCGATCGAAAGCTTTTTCAGCTGGACGGAACACGTCTTCATCCTGATCGCGATCCTGCGGGGTGCCTACACAACGGGAGAGGCGGTCCGGGATCTGGCGCGGGCAGACTGGAAAACGAAATTCAAGGCCGCGCTCGACATCAATGTTCCTGCGGACAAAGCGTATTTCGACAAGCTGCTTGAGGTACGGCGGCAAGTCCGCAACTTCGTCGCCCACGGCTCCTTCGGGAAGGACGGTGAGGCCTTCAGTTTCCACTCCACGGCAGGTGCGGTTCCCCTGCGAATTCTGGATCAGAAAGGCGGGGGCCCGCTTCGGTCTCGGAGCTGGCGCATCCTATCGCGATCAACAAACCCTCCAGCTTCTGCGGGATTTCGTCGCCCACCTCTGGTCGGGCGTGCGTTAGCCGGTTCAGCTCTACATCATACTGACGTACGCCCAAGACGGCCGGTACGCGCAGGCCATGACAAGGGGGCAGCCTCCCTCGGATAACGAACCGGCATCTTGTTCAATTGCTGTTCTACGAGGACTTGCGCGGAGGCTGCCTGGCAGATTCTTCCAATACACGTTTGATTGGGCCCCGTAGCGCGAGCAGAATCAGGGCGCTGAAGCCCACGACGAGAGCGTGCAGCAGCCAGAAGCGCTCCGCGCTCATGGTCTCCAGTCGCGTGCCGATCCAACCCACCAAATTGTTCGCCACAAACAGGTGGAGATAGAAGATGCCGACGATGGTCGCTCCGATGGCTTGTGGCGCTATACGGACATAGAGGGCCAGCGCGACCGGGACGAGGTGCGCGAAGCCGATGCTGTTGATCAGGTGGAAGGCAACCGCCCACCATAGGCTGACCTTGCCTGCGCCGGCCGATTGCGCCGCCGCCGCCAGCAGCATGAAGGCGAACCCGGTCACCACGGCGCCGATGACCAACTTAGTGATCTCCACCGGCTCAGCGAAACGGCGCGACCATAGCCTCCAGAACAAAACCGACAGGGCCAGCATGATCACCGAGGCTGCGGCGTCGAAGGTGATCAGCCAGCTGGTCGGCATGGTCCGGCCGAACAGGGTGAAGTCGTAACTAGCCTGAGCCCAGACCATATAAGCATTGAAAATCTGCTGGTTGCCCAGCAAGGCTAGGGCCAGCACCGGCAGCAGCACCAGCAATAGCGCCATTACCCGCCGGTCTGCCGCCGACAAGCGCTTACGTTGTTCCTTCTTGAGCACGGCGATCTTCGGCTCGGCCGGAAGATGACGCCCACCCGCCAGGTAAATGGCGAGACCCACAGTCATGCCGACCCCCGCCGCCGCGAACCCGTAATGCCAGCCGAAGACCTCCCCTAAGGTGCCGCAAATAAGAGGCGAGACGATCACGCCTGCGCTGATGCCGAGGTAGAAGATCTGAAAGGCGTCGGCGCGGGCGTTATCTTCAGGCGCGTAGAGGGCGCCGACCTGAACCGCGATGTTGCCCTTGAAACAGCCGGTGCCGATCGCCAGGCACAGCAACGCCCCCAAGAAGGACACGTCGAAAGCCATCAGGAAATGGCCGACGGTCATCAGCGTCCCGCCCAATAGGATCGTTTTGGTTCGGCCCAGCCGGCGATCGGCGATCAGTCCACCCAACACCGGAGTCAGATAGACAAGCCCCGTGTAGATGCCGAAGACCGCCGAAGCGAGAGCCTGGATAGACAGGGGGCCGTACACGGCCTCCAACGCAGCACGGAATCCGGCGAAACCGGCGACATGCTCGATATGGCCCGGCTGGAGCAGCTGGTCGACCATATAGAGAACCAGCAGCGTCTGCATGCCGTAATAGGAAAAGCGCTCCCACGCCTCAGTGAAAGCCAAATACCAAAGTCCCGCCGGATGGCCGAACAAGCGCCGCCCGGATCCTCCGACGATCGCAGGCGATGAAACCGGCGCCGCCGCCGACTCGGCCGCAAGACGCATGTCGACGTCGTCGGTCATGATGCGACCGCGGGCGCAACTCCGGCGTGGACATTCTGATGCTTCATTATCCCCTCCAGAATAACTCAGACTGACGGGCTCCAAGCCGCCTCCCGTCGACGCGACAGCCCCGTGAAAACACTTTGCGCGAGCATATAGTATACGATATTACGACCTACAACGCCGTGTGTGAGGGAGTTGCATTGGTGAGGATGAGAGATTTGGGACTGAAGGGTGATCGCCTCGCCGTCATCGACATGCATACAGCAGGCGAACCGGTGCGCATTTTCGACGCGACGGAACTTGGCGTCGCCGGCGAGACCATCCTGCAGAAGCGCCGCGCGATGAGCGATCGGTTTGATCACCTGCGCCGCGCCATGATGCTGGAACCGCGTGGCCACGCCGACATGTATGGGGCGATCCTGGTACCACCCAGCGATCCGAGCTGTGATGCGGCTGTTCTGTTCACCCACAACTCCGGCTATTCGACGATGTGCGGCCACGCCACTGTCGCCGTAGGCCGTTTCCTCTATGACTGCGCGCGCCGGCAGGGCGGAACGCAGACCCGCTTCAGCCTGGAATGCCCCTGCGGCCCGGTCGTCATCGAGGTATCGCCGGACCGCGATCACAACGCAGCGCCCGTAGTACAGTTCGAGAATGTTGAGTCTTTCGCCCTCGAGTTGGACGACAGCATCGAGTTGAACGGCTTCGGCCGGGTCTCGTTCGACATCGGCTATGGCGGCGCCTTCTACGCGATCCTGCCCAGCAGCCGCCTGGGTCTCGACTTCTACCAGACGCCGCTGGACCAGTTGATCGGAGCGGCCGGCGAGTTGGTCGCCCAATTGCGCGCCACGCGCAGCTTCCGCCACCCCGAGGAGCCGGATCTGTCCTTCCTCTACGGGGCCATCCTGACCAGCGGCGAGCGTCTAATTCCGGGCAAACTCACGCACAATCTCTGCTGGTTCGGCGAGGCGCAGATCGATCGCAGCCCCACCGGAAGCGGCGTCTCGGCGCGCCTGGCCATCGCCCACGCTAGGGGCGAGGTCTTCCCGGGGAGCGCCTTGCCCTTCGCCGGACCGTCAGGGCAGATCTTCGACGGCGGCGTCGCCCGACCCACCGCTCGCGGTATCATCGCGGCCGTCTCGGGCCGCGCCTATTACACGGCGCGTTCAGAGCTGATTCTGGAGGATCAGGACCCCTTCGCACACGGCTTTGCCCTGCCCAATCGATTCGGCGACTTGCTGCCGTGATCTCCCATTCCAATCCCGATAATGCCCTGATGGACAGACTGCAGATCGCCGCGCGCTGGACGCCGGCACGGCTTGCTAGCCTTCGCGCTGAAATGGCGCGTAGCGGACTGGACGGCTTCATCATTCCGCGCTGGGACGCCCATCAGTCGGAATACGTCTTGGTCGCCGACGAACGACTGGCCTGGGCCACAGGTTTTTCCGGCACTTGGGGCTTGGCGATCGTCACACGGGATCGCGCCGCCATTCTCGTCGACGGCCGCTACACGGTGCAGGCCCGAACCGAGGTCTCGGGCGCACATTTCGAACAGCGCCACCTCTATGAAGAGCCGTTGGACCGCTGGCTCGCCGAACACGCTGAAAAAGGCGAGGTGTACGGCTACGACCCACTGATCCTCAACCCGGCCCTTTACGCCCAGATTGAGCCGACGGTCATCCAGCAGGGGGCGTCGCTGCGCGCCGTTTCGCCAAACCCGATCGATCGGGCTTGGAGCGATCGCCCTGTGAATCCGATCAAGCCGGCTTTCCCCTTCCCCGTTGCGTGCTCGGGAGAAACCTCCGCGTCGAAGCGGCGCCGACTGGCCGAACGGCTGCGCGGCGCGGGCGCTGACCTGCTAGTCGAGACCCAGACCGATAATATCGCCTGGCTGCTCAACTGGCGCGGGGACGACGTTCCCGACAACCCCGTCGTCCAGGCCTTCATGCTAGTCGACGCGACAGGGGGCGTCGACCTGTTTGTCGACCCGCGCAAACTGGGCGACGCCGTTGCGGACTTCGAGTTGGACGGCGTGACCCTGCACCCGCCTTCGGCCTTCCTCGAGCGACTGAGCCAACGTCTCCAAGGCGGCGAGAGGGTCTCTATGGACCCCAGGTTTTCGCCGGTCGGGGCGGCGATGGCGGCGCGCGACGCAAGGGCGACTGTCCAGATCGAAGCCAACCCCCTGACGGCGCTGAAGGCGGTCAAGAATCCGGTCGAACTGGCCGGGCTGCGCGCGGCGTCACGGCGCGACAGCGTGGCCTGGGTCCGATTCCTCGCCTGGCTTGAAGCCGAGGTGGCCGTTCGGCAAGTGTCGGAAATGGAGACCGAGGCACAGATCAGCGCCTATCGCCAAGAACAGGAGCACTACTTCAGCCCCAGCTTCCGCACCATCGCCGGCGCCGACGCCAACGGGGCCATGTGCCACTATAACGCGCCCCCTGAAGGGGGCGCTTTGATCGGGCGCGACAGTCTTTTCCTGATCGATTCAGGAGGACAATATCTGGACGGCACCACCGACACGACCCGCACCGTCTGCTTCAGCGAACCGCCCGCCGTCTGGCGCAAACACTACACACTGGTCCTGAAGGGCCATATCCGTCTGGCGACCTTAAGGTTCCCGGACGGCACGCGCGGATATCAGATCGACGCTTTCGCCCGCGAAGCCTTGTGGGCCTACGGCCTCGACTATGACCACGGCACGGGCCACGGCGTCGGCCACTTCCTGTCGGTGCACGAACACCCGCAGCGGATCGGTAAAGACCCGGTCATGGCCCCGATCACAGCTGGCATGACCATGACAAATGAGCCGGGATATTACGAAGCCGGACGCTACGGCATCCGCATCGAGAACCTGTGCGAGGTCGTCGAGGACGGCCCCGGCTTCATTCGCCTGCGTGACATGACGCTGGTCCCGCTGGATCGCCGGCTGATCGACCTGGACCTGTTGTCCGAGCAAGAACGCGCCTGGGTCGACGCCTATCACGCTCGCGTTCGAGACGAACTGCGCGACCTGATCGCGCATCCATTCGATCTCGGCTGGCTGATCGCCAATACGGAGCCTTTGGTCGGCTGACGCCACGCTCCTGCTCATGTTCTCGGAACGGCGTCGGGCGCCTGGACTTCAGCGCAATCGTACGCTCCCATGAGCGTCATCCAGGTCTGCGCCGGTCGTCCCAGCGCCATCTTAGCCATTCCGCGCCGTCCGGCTTCGAGCATCAGCCCCAGCCGCTGGTGGCCGAACGCGCAACTGCAGCCGCCCATGGCTGAAGTTAGTGCGCCACCGTCGGCTGGGCCCGCCCCCCCGGGTCCCACCGCGCCCAGAAGACCGCGCCTAGGTCGCGCAGATGCGCATCTATGTTGCCCCGCCTTCGCGGATCGGCCGGGCTGGAGCCCGGTCCTCGAAAATGATCCCGGTATCGATCAGAGCCACATCGGCGGACGCGCCGCCTTCGGAAAGGCTGACCGCCGCCCAGGGCATAGGCGGGCCGTCAGCGCGCCCGTCAGGCGCTGGGCGCGCCGGGCCAGCCCCCTATATTAGTCAGCGGCTCCGCGGGCCCCAACCGCAGGGAGCCCCGCGCCTGCTGCGGTCGCAGTTGAACTTAGTCCATTTTACAGCGAGGCTGAACAGATAGGCGCGTTTGCGGATTGACGCTCCAGTTGTTCGACCGTTCCGGCGGCGCTCGTGAACTCGTCGCGCAGGTCGCGCAGCGTGTGTTCCAAGTGGGCTTCCACCAGTCGGCTGACAGTCTTCGCGTCGCGGGCCAGCCAGGCCTGAAAGATGTGATGGTGCTCGGCCTCGGCCGTCACGTGACGATCGCCATGTTCCAGATGCTTGCGCACATAGCGGTCGCCCATAACGTGCAGACGTGCGGTGATTTCAACGGTCAGCACCAGCCCGCCGGGCTGGGTCAGCGCCATATGGAAGGCGCGATTCAACTGGCCGACGCTCGGCAGATGGGCGGCCGCTGCGGCGTCCAATTCGGCCAGCACGCACCGGGCCGCGGCGCGCTGCTCGTCGTTGGCAGCGAGACAGGCCTGAGCAGCCGCCTCCGGCTCGAGCTTGAGACGCAGTTTGAAGATCTCCTCGGCCTCGGTCGCGCTCATGCCGCGCACGAAGTAGCCCCGGTTGGCTTGCGACACTACCAGCCCGTCTTGCTCCAGCCGCACCAGCGCTTCTCGCAGGGGAATCTTGGAAACGTTCAGGCGCGCCGCCAACGCGTCCTGCCGGATCGGCACGTCCGGCGCGATCGCGCCGGACAGTATCATGTCCCGCACCACCTCCATCAGGCGGTCGGACAGGGTGCGGACTTCAAGCGGAGATACGGCCATGCGGTTGATCGAGTCGAAAAGCCGGGCTGGTCGCCCATCCCAGCCTACTGCGCGCAGAACGCAATTACGACGCGCAAGTCCGTCAGATGACCTTGAAGCTCGCTCGAAGGCATCTGTCTGAGCCCGCGATGTCGAGGCCGTCACTAGCTCGGCCTGGAGAAATGACGGCATTGCCTCCTCGGTGATCAACAGCGCGACCGTTTTCGGGCTTTGAAAAACGCTCACACTGGAGGCCCGACGCCGACCGATCGCGGCGCTTGACGTCGACGGAGATCAGCTTCACAAATGCTAAAATCGAATACTATATCCGATATTGGGGGAACTTTATGAAGCGCCTACCCGCCCTAGCCGTGCTGCTGATGAGCAGCGCCGCGCCGCTGGCCGTCGCCCCGGTCTTCGCCACCCCGGCTCTCGCCGGCGTCGAAGCAGCCGCGCCCGCCGCCATGTCGCCCGCCGTCTACGCCCGCGCCGAGGCGGTGCTGCCTCAGCACGTCGACGATCTGATCTACGGCCTCAACGTGCGGCCGCAATGGATCGGCGAGGGCGCCGAATTCTGGTTCGAGCGCCGGACGCCGGAAGGCCGCGACTATGTGCTGGTCGACCCGACCTCGGGCCGGACCCGCCCCCTGTTCGATCACGATGCCCTGACAGCGGCCCTGGCCGCCGCCTCGGGCAAGCCTCTGGCGCGTAAGGACCTGCGGCTCAGGGGGCTGAAGCTCGACGACAAGACCCGAAAGCTGACGTTCGCCTACGACGGCCGCAGCTGGCGCTTCGACCCCACGACCGGCGCGGTCGAGGCGGCGGCCGAGGCGGCCAAGGGCGTGGTCTCGCCCGACGGTCGCTGGCGCGCCGAAGTGAAGGACGGAGACCTGGTCATCGTCTCGACGGCCGACGGAGCCGAGCGGCGGCTGACCCAGGACGGCGCGGCTTCGCCCTACGCCACGCCGCTGATCAACCTGAAGGACATGGCCGCTCAAGGCACGTCGCAGCCGACCACGGCTCCGACGATCCGCTGGTCGCCGGATTCCCGCTACATCGCCACCTATCGCATCAATCGCGACGGCGCCCGACGGTTGTCGCTGGTCCAGTCCGTGCCCAAGGACGGCGGCCCTCCGCGGGTGCTGGACTATCTCTATCCCCTGACCGGCGACGCCGATGTCCCGACCGCCGAGGGCGTCTTCTTCGAGGTCGAGAGCGGGCGGCGCATCCCCATGGCGACCCCGGCTAGGCCGGTCCTCTACTACGGCGGCCCCTGGTACGAATGGAGCGCCGACAGCCGCGCGGTGTTCGAACGCGTCCCGACGCGCGGCTACGGCGCCCTGCAGTTGAACCGCATCGAGGCGGCGACCGGCGAGGCCCGGCTGCTGACCGAGGACAAGTCCGACACCTATGTCGACTTCTACGGCCACTTCTGGTCCTACGACGAGAAGACGAACACCCACTTCTGGACCGCCGACCCTGACGGCTACGCCCATCTCTACGCCGTCGACGCCATGACGGGCGCGCGGCGTCAGCTGACCTCGGGCGATTGGCGCGCCCGGACCGTGGCGGGACAAGACCACAAGGCGAAGCGCATCCTGGTGGTCGGCTCGGGCCGCGAGGCGGGCCGGGATCCTTATCTGCGTCACCTTTATTCGGTGCCCTCGACCGGCGGGCCGCCGCGCCTGCTGACGCCCGAGGTCATGGATCACGACGTCTCGGTCTCTCCCGACGGCCGCTTCTTCGTCGACAACATGTCGACCATCGATCAGCCGACCCGCTCTGTCCTGCGTCGCTCCAGCGACGGCCGCATCGTCATGGAGTTGGGGCGCGCGGACATCAGCGCCTATCTGGCGGCGGGCTATCGTCTGCCCGAGCCGTTCCAGACCGTCGCCGCCGACGGCGTGACCCCTATCTACGGCGCCCTGTTCAAGCCCGCCGACTTCGACCCGGCCAAGCGCTATCCCATCATCGAGGACATCTACACCGGACCGCATTATGTGATGACGCCCAAGTCCTTCGAGGCGGCGATGACCGGGCGCAACGCCAATTCCATCGCCCAACTGGGGGTCATTGCCGTGACCATCGACGGTCGCGGCACCTGGGGTCGTTCGCGCGCCTTCCAGCAGGTCGCCTACAAGAACCTGCACGCCGTGGGACTCGAGGACCACATCGCCGGCATCCGCGCCGTCGCGGCCCGCAACCCCTGGATGGATCCGGAGCGGGTCGGAATCTACGGCTTCTCGGCCGGGGGCTATGACGTGGTGCGGGCCATGACCCGCCACCCGGAGTTCTACAAGGTCGGCGTCACCGCCTCAGGCAACCACGACAACCGGCTCGACAAGGCGACCTGGAACGAACAGTGGATGGGCAGCGAACTGGGCCCGCTCTACGACGAGAACTCCAACATCACCTGGGCTCCCAAGCTGAAGGGCCGCCTGCTGATCGCCCACGGCGAACTGGACGAGAACGTGCCGCCGCTCGCCTCGCTGCGCCTGGTCGACGCCCTGATCAAGGCCAACAAGGACTTCGATTTCCTGATGGTGCCGAACGCCGACCACTTTCTGGACGCCGTGCCCTACTACCAGCGCCGTCGATGGGACTTTTTCGTGCGCGAACTGCTGCACGAGACCCCGCCTCCGGCCTATCAGATGCGCGCCTTCGACTGAGGAATTCGCGCGCCGATGAATAGCAAAGGCGGGTCGATCGACCCGCCTTTTTCATGTCTGGAGCCCTTGAAGCATAGAGAAAGGGGCGGCTGACGACTCGCCCCTTTCCCGGCGCCTGGGTTGCGCCTACTGTCCGCCGAAACGCCATTTGGCGCCCAGGAAGAAGAAGCGACCGATCAGGTCGTCCATCCCCAGGTTGCCGCGCGCCGTCGAGGGGTGATCGCGCGGCCCTTCGTCGAACAGATTACGGATCCCGGCGGTAAAGCGGACGTCCATCGGCGTGTCCACTGCGACGGATAG
This sequence comes from Brevundimonas sp. S1H14, assembly GCF_047716865.1. Lineage (NCBI taxonomy): Bacteria > Pseudomonadati > Pseudomonadota > Alphaproteobacteria > Caulobacterales > Caulobacteraceae > Brevundimonas > Brevundimonas sp. S1H14. The sequence goes on from NZ_CP136679.1 coordinate 2,371,618, forward strand.
GTCGTGATACCAGACCGATGGGATATTGTAGTAGCTGCCGATGTCCTCAGCCGGGTTCGGCAGCCGATTGTTGGTCACCGTCTCATCGACGAAGCGGCTGGACCAGTTCACCTGGATCGGTCCGCGATAATAGGTGGCGTTCAGCATGGCGCGCCACTGAGGATTGGCCGCCTCCCCGGCATAGTCGAAGGCGGTCTCATCGCCCGTCGCCACATCTCGGTCGATGAAGATGTTGTGCTTCAGATAGGAGGCCACGCCCTGCAGGCTGATCCGACCGAAGTCGCCGTCGCGTCGCAACAGGTCCGACACCTCGGCGTGGTAGGTGGCCTCGAAATCGACTCCCTCGACCTCGAATGAGGCGACGTTGATGTAGCTGTCGAGCACCTCATACAGATTGCCGTCCGACCTGCGGGTCAGCATGCCGCAGAACTGATTGTCCAGCGACGGCAGGTCGACGCAGTTGTCGACCGTCTGCTGCGCGCCGATCCGAGAAATGCCGCCGTCCAGCTTGATCTTGTAGTAGTCGGTCGAGAAGGCGAAACCCGGCAGGAAGCGCGGGCGCACCACCGCCCCGACCGTCATGGTGTCGGCTTCCTCGACGCCCAGGTCGGGGTTGCCCGTGCTGAAGACCAGGGTGGTCATGCGACGAGTGTTCGGATCCCACGTCACCGGATCGAAGCCCAGGGCCAGGCAGTTCTTGCGGCGGTTTTCCGTGCCGCTATCCAGCATGTTGGGATCGCAGGGGTCGCTCAGGCCCGCGGCGCCCCGGCTGCCGGGATTGAACATCTCGCCCAGCGACGGCGCGCGCACGGCGGTTGCCTTGGTCAGGCGGAAACGGATGTCCGGGATCGGCGCCCATGACCCCGCCAGCTTCCAGGAATTGACGCTGCCAGCGCGCTCATAATCCGACACGCGATAGGCGCCTTCGATCTCCAACGAATGAACGAACGGTTTGTCGCGGACCAGCGGGACCAGAATCTCGGCGAAAGCCTCGCGAACGTCGTTGCTCTCCTTGATCGGCGAGAACTGGCTGGCGAAGAAGCCGAGCGCGTGCTCCCAGACATAGGAGGGGCGGAAGTCGATCTCATCCTTGCGGTATTCAGCGCCCGCCGACACCTTCACCGCCCCGGCGGGCAGTTGGAACAGATCGCCCGCGATCAGCCCCTGGATCAGGGTCTGGCTGGTGTCCGTGGTCGAGGAGTGGTCAGCGCGGACATAGTCCACCGCCTCGGGTGAGATCGTACCCTGGCCGAAGATGTTCACCGGCACACAGCCCCGTGCCCGCGCCTCGACGCTGCGGCAGACCGCATCGCCGGTGGACGGATCGCGAATGGCGTCCAAGGCCTCGAACCAACGCTCGTCGATGCGATCATTCAGGTTGCGGTTGGTCGTCTGCGACTTGCCGTACTCAAAGACGGTCGACCACTTCCAGGTTTCTCCGAATTCGCCCTCCAGGCCCGCGGCAAGGCTGTAGTATTTGCGGTTCATGTCGGTGCCACGCATACCGAACTCGTCGTGCGAGCGGGCGTACTGCATCGAATTCTCGCCCGCTGCGATCAGACCGTCGCGCACAGCCGTCGGCATGAAGGGATTGTCGATCGAGACCGCCCCGCTCCAGGAATCGAACACCGCGCTGATGCGGTCGCGGGCGGTGATGTCGGCGAAGACGGCTTCGGTGAAGACCTTCAGTTTGTCGGACAGGCGATAGTCGGCCTTGGCGTAGAGATTGGTGCGTTCCAGCGGCGCGACCAGGGTGTCGGCGTCCTGATTACCGCCCTCGTCCGTGGAGTAGGAGCCGTCGATCACTCCGCGCTCTCCGGCCCTCAGCGGGCGGAAGGTCTCGGTGGCGGAATCGAAGATAACATCCGTCCAGGCGCCGTTCTCGCCGAACGGCAGATAACCCGTCGGCGTGCCCAGGGCGAAATAGGCGTAACGTAGGTCCCGCATCGGGATCCGCGCCGGGATGCCGTCGTCGCCCGTTTTGTTGGCCGGGTTTGATACGAAGCTGTAGGCCGTGCCAAGGTCTCGGTCGCCGCGCGTCAGACCGCCGCTTTCGGTACGGCTGACATGCAGAACCGCGTTGCCCCGATCATAGTTTACCCCAGCGGTCAGGCCGTAGGTCAGCGTGTCGTAATCGCCCCCTTCGTCCGATCCATATTGGACGTTGGCTTCAAGGCCGTCGAAATCATCCTTGAGGATCAGATTGACCACGCCTGCCACGGCGTCGGCGCCGTACACGGCCGAGGTGCCGCCGGTCTGGACCTCCACGCGCTTCACCAGGGCGGCGGGAATATTGCTCAGATCGAACGCCAGAAAGTTGGAATCGTCGGGCGTGCCGGCCCTGCGACGGCCGTTCACCATCGTCAGCGTGCGGCGGACGCCCAGGTTGCGCAGATTAACCTGGTTCAGACCGATGTTGCCGAAACTATAGCTGGTGTTGGCGTTCGACAGGCCGGTGGCTACCTGCGGCATCTCATTGAGGATATCGGCGATGTTGGTGATCCCCTTGGCCTCGATCGTTTCGGCCGTCATGGCCATGGTCGGCGTCGGCGCATCCAATCCGCTGCGTTGCAAACGCGAGCCGGTCACCACGACCTCATCGACCCGTGAGGCCTCGCCCTCAGGCGCCGTTGTCGTCTGGGCGTTGGCCGCCAACGGCGCAGCCAGCGCCCCCAAGCTCACCCCTGCGGTCAGAAGACCCCTACGCAGCCCGCGCTGCATCTCCCCTTTTCTCCTCAGCCTCATGATTATCCCTCCGTTGGGCTTTAGTAAGAGATATACCGTATACGATATACCATAGATGTCTAGCTAGGACGCATCCGGGCTGGTTGTTCGGATGGTTCACAACGACAACTCTCCCCGGACTTCAACAGTAGGGACCACTCCGTCCTGCCCGGCGGAGCGAACCATTTGGAATTGATCAATATTCAACCCATAGCGCCTGCAAATCCCCCGATGATGCTTTCAAACTGATCATTAGGCAGGCGCGGTTCGCACGACGGACGAGCAGACATCGAGGCCAGGAAACTCCCCGATGGCCTTCTCCTGCGGTTTGCTGTCATGAGACAGAAGTTCGAGGATAAAGGACCGGCAGACCGGCACGCGTCGCGCTCGCACCGGCGAAGCGGCGAACATCATCCGCACTGAGGCGCCCCACCTGCGGATAGTGCCAGAGGCGCTGTGGATTCAGGTGCGAGAACGCTACGCCGAGAACAAATTGGGACCCAACAAGCCCTCCTCCCTCGCTTCCGTCCGCCCCAGGCACCTCCTGAGCGGCAAGATGTCCTGCGGCGTCTGCGGCGAGCCCATGATCCGCAGCGGGGCGGACCAACGCTTCGTTTGCTCCTGGCGGAGGGAGCGCGGCGCGTCGATCTGCAGCAATGGCCGCGGCGCAAAAGGCGCAGAGATCGAGAAGAGGGTGCTGGCAGCGATCAAGACGCGACTTCTGTCGCCCGAACGCGTCGCCCTGGCCGTCGACGAAGCGCGCAAGGCCCTGGAGCACGAATCGCAACGAACGACACAGGAGCGCTCAAACCAGGAAAGCCGCCTGGCGGAAGTTAAGCGACAGGCCAACCGGCTCATCGATCAGGTGGCCGACGGCGTTCTGAGCGGCGCAGCCGTAAAGGAAAGGCTGACCGCCCTGGAGGAGGAGCGAGCAGCGCTTGAGACTCAGCTCGCGCAGACAGACAAAAAGCCTGTGATCGCCCTTCATCCGCGACTGGCGGATCAGTATCGACAGGTCGTCGCCTCGCTGGAGGACGCCCTGCATCGTAGCGACAGCGAGGCGTCGGCTGAAATCAGGAACCTTGTGCGCCGGCTGACCGAAACCGTCGCGGTGTCGCCGCTGTCGGAACGCGGCAAGTTTGCGCTGATGGTGAAAGGCAAAATCGCCGCCCTGGTGAACCAGGACGGCGATGATACTGCAGTATTGGGTGTAGGAGCAGGATTTGGCGCTACTTCTCACCTACAATACGCTTCATGACGCAGCTGTCTCGACGGCGCTCAAAGCCCGCAACGCGCCAGGAACGGTCATTGGCCTCATCGCCGAAAGCTCACATTCTGCGTTTCAAGCCATCATCGCCCTCGCGTGAAGAAGTCGACAGGGACGGTCAGGGTGATGCGTTCGCCCGGCGTCTCGGCGGGCGGTGTGGGCAGGGGTTGGGCGCGCTGTAGCAAGGCCAGGGCTTCGCGATCCAGGGCGGGATGACCCGAACTGCGTTCCAGTTTGGAGGAAAGCACCCTACCCTGACGGTCCATGATGAAATTGACATAGGCCACCCCCTGAAGGCGCCGTGCACGCGCTTCGGCCGGATAGCGTTTGCGACTTTCCAGATGAGCCAGAATTCGGCCTTCCCATGTCTGGGCGGCAGAGGATGCAGAGGCGGCGGGCGGAGCGTCACGGCTGGGCGGCGCCATGGCTTCTGTTGACGGTTGGGTCTGGGCCGCGCTCTCAATGCGAGGCGTCGTTTGGGGCGCCGTCAGCGGTTCGACGTCAACTGCGGCGGCGACCTGAAGGCGAGGTTGTATCCGAGGCTTGGGAGAAGACTGCTGGGCAGCCGCCTCGGCCTGCATCGGACCGGGCGGGCGCTCGGACAGCGGGCGCGGCGGCGCCTGGAAGCGCACCAGCTCAACCTCAAACACCTGCTCAGGCGGCAGGACCACGGGCGGACGCGCAGCCCATAGCCCGCCCGCCACGACCAGAGGCGTAACGTGCAGCAAGACCGAGGCCGCAACGCCCACGCCCCACCGCCGCCGGCGACGAGATCGGGCGCCGCTTCGAACCTCGGCGCCGCAGGGCGCTGCAGCAGTCGTCAGGTCAAACGCCATCCTGGCCTCCCGGCGACGGGCGTGAAGCCACGAAGACCGCGCAGGCCGTCATAGCGACCGCCACCGTCAGACCCAGCCAGAGACCGGGTCGAACCACCAGCCAGAACAGACCAAAACCCACCGCCATGCCCAGACAGGCGGCGATCTTGGCCCGGCGCGGCACAGCGCCCTCGGCTCGCCATGCGCGCAGGGTCGGCCCGAACCGAGGGTGGTTCAGAAGCCAGGCCTCCAGCCGTGGCGACGATCGCGTAAAGCAGGCGGCGGCCAGGATCAGGAAGATGGTCGTCGGCATCAGCGGAACGAAAGCTCCGATGAAGCCCAGCCCGACAAACAACAGACCAAGGGCCAGCCACCCCGCTCGCATGGGTCGCCAGCGCCCCGGCATGGTCGTGACCTCAGCTAAGCGCGGCATTGGCCAGGGACTGAACGCGCGCGAAAGCGGCGTTGGCGCCGGCGACGGCGCGATCCTCCTCTTGCGCAGACAGTTTGGCGGCGTCCAGCGCTGCGGTGAAGGCGCGCCAGTGAGCCGCCGGGCCATCGCCGGACGGCGCCAGATGCCGGGCGCCGTGGTCGTCGGACAGCCCCAGCTTGGCGGCCTCCTTGCGCAGCAGCGCCGCGCCGAGGTTCGAACCTTCTGCCACGTAGAGCCAGCCCAGCGCCGTGGCTGCGTCCACCGGCTGACCGGGCTGGAACACCGGCGGCGTCACGACCGGCGGCGTGTCCCGTCCCAGATCCGCCAGGTCGGCCGCGATCAGCGCCAGACGCCGACGCTCGGGCAGGCCCGGCAACAATGCAATCAGGCCTGCGTCGTCATAGAGGGCGTCGATGTCGCGGTGAAACGTCCACTGCACCCCGGCGAACCGGCCATACCCCTCAAGGCTGTCGAAAGACGACGCCTCCATGATCGACTTGTCCAGCCGGTCATGAACCTCATGAGTCAGGGCCTTCAGCCGCTTGGACCGGGGCAGATCAATCGTATCGGTCATGGATTAAACTCCTACTGGGGTGCGGGTCAGAAGCGGTAGCTGAGGCCGATGCGGACCGTGTGCAGATCCGCGTCCGAACGGACCTTGCGGCCCTCGACGATGTTGATTGTGCCGGGACCGGATTTTGAAACGCGCACGCGCTCTCCGGTCACAGGGTCGCGGACAAAGCCATCGAACGAATAGGCCAGACCCACGCCAGCGCGTGCATCCTCATATTCAAACGTCTCGCGCCCGAAGTTGGCGTAGTTGTATTCGGCGCGCAGCGACCAGCGGTCGTTGAGGGCCCGCTCGGCCCCAACGCCAAGCACGGCGCCGGTTCGGACATGGCGGTCCTGCTCGGTGAAATAGTGTTCGAGTGGCAGGCCGCCGGGCGAATAGCTGCTGATGCCGAAATCAGTTCGGCTTGTGGGCGGCGTCGAGCGGTACTGGCGACGAGTCTGGGTTTCGTTCATCCAGCCCACGCCTGCGGTCCCGTAGACCAGGTTCTGCCCGAACGCGTAGCCCAGCTTGCCGTGCAGCGTGACCAGCCGATCCCACTTGTATCGGGTGTCCGATTCCAGGATGCCCGCCGCACGAAGGGACGCCACGCTGGGGCTTTCGCCCGAAGTGGATGAGACAACCACCCCGGACCAGGCCGCCAGATCGCCCGTCGATATGTCGCTACCCACACCCACGACGATATTGTTGGCCAACTGGTAGTTATAGCCCGCGCGCACGCCGCCGATGAAGTTACGGATCTTCTCGTCAACGCGGCTGCCGTTGTCGATATCAGCGGGCTTGCCGGCCGTATCGGTCACGCTGCCCTGGGTGCGGCCGGAGCCGTAGCCGAAGTCCAGTCCGACATAGGGGCCGGTCCAGTCGACAGTCTCGGCATCGCCTGCATCGCTGAACCAGTCGCTGATCGACAGGCCGCCACGCGAGCCGAAGGTCTGGGACAGGCCGATGCGGAATGTGCGGCCGGGCGCCGGAATGAAGCCCAGACTCATCGGCTCCGTATAATAACGGTCCGTCAGATTATCGACGCTCCAGTTGATCGACAGGCCGTCATCCACCTTGAAGCTGCCGGTCAGGTCGACCAGCGTATAGGGATGCCATTCGACAGCGGTGATCAGGGGCAGATAGCCGGTTGTCGGCTTCTCGGCGCCGATGGAGCGTTCGCCCATGTAGGTCACGCGCGCGCCGATCGTCGCCCGATCATTCAAGAACTTCTGATTGACCGACAGATTGGCCGACCAGTCGGGCGGGATGTAGTTGGTGGCGTAGTCCGAGGCCAGCGAACTGGCGATGCAGCTTTCGCCCGGACGACAGAAGCGGATGCTGTCGTAATAGGTGACCCCGGCCTCCAGGCTGAAACCGCCCGACTTGTAGCTGAGATTGCCTTCCAACCCCCGGAACTGCGCCCGGTCGATGTTGTACATCTGCATCGAGCCGAGCTGCAGGATGTAGCGACGCGAAATATAGCTGTCGATGTCGTTGTCGAACCAGACCAGCTTCAGCCCCAGCTCGTCGTCAGGCTTCAGAACATCATAACGGATGTAGTTGGCGCCGATCTCCCAATTGCTCGCCGTTTCCTTATGCAGGTCGGGATTGGCCACCATGAAGAAGTTGGTGGTCGCCTCCAGCAGCGAGGGCAGACGGGCCGCGTGCTTGTAGTTGGCGAACAACTGCAGACCGTCCAACGGCGTCGCCACCGCGCCGAGCGACCAGTTGAAGGCGTCCTCGTCGCGCTTCAGGCGGGCGCCGTGGTGGACCGTGCCGGACTGGCGATCTTCCAGCGTGTAGTTCTGATATCGCATGCCTGCGGTCAGGCGCAGCCATGACGTCGGATCCAGCGCCGTATCCGCGAACAGGCTGTACTCGCTGCGGACGCCTTCGCGCCCCGGCGGAATGGCCGTTCCGGCAGCCCATTCCCCGTCAGGCCCCGCCTTCTCATGCAGGTAGGAGACGCCGTAGTCCGCAGAGAGCTGGCCGATGGGCGTCGTCAATCTGGAGGCATTGCCAATGTCCGCGCCCCAGCTGTCGACATAACGGCGCGCCGGATCGGAGTTGTAGAATGAAGGCGCGCTTTCCTTCAGCCTGGATACCCAGCCGTTCAGCTTCAGATCAATCAGGTCGCTGTCCGGGTTCCAGCGGTGCCTCGCTGTGAAGCGATCCAGGTCCGTCTTGGAGAAGATCGTGTTCTGGAACACCGCCCCCGTCGTGCTGGCGAGCGTCCCCGGATAGTTTTCGCCGAAGGTGCTGCGATAGCCGCCATAGCCCAGTTCCAGCACATGGTCCGGAGCCGGACGGATCACCGCCTTCAGCAGCACGGACTCTGTCTCGCTGGAGGTGTTGTAGACTTCTTCGCCGCCTACGAACGGCGTCGAGCCGTGCATGTCGTAGAAGGCGACCGCGCGTTCGCAGAGCTGGCGCAGCACTGTCTCGTTCGTGCCTGCCGCGCAGAAAGGCGAAGGCGTCCCGGTCGCCTTGGGCGCGTATTTGCCGCTCGCGCCGGCAAAATAGTTGCCGGTGTTGCGGTAGGAATAGCCTGCAAGCAGGTCCACCCTGTCGCTCTTGCGCGCCAACACCAGGCTGGCCGAACCGCCGCCGGGCAGCAGGAAGCCGGGCCTTTCACGGCCGCGCGTCGCGGCAAGCGGATCGCCGTAGAAGCTGAGCGGCTCAAGAATATTGCGCGTCATGTTCGAGTTGGGCGTCGTGTTGTTGCCCGAGAGGGACGCCATCAACCGGATACCCATGACGTCGCCCTCGGGCACGATGTCATCGACGCCGAGGGTCTTCATCGAAACCGATCCGCCGATCCCGCCCGCGATCGCATTGCCCATCGACGGGCCCTTTTCGATGGCGATATGGCTGATGAAATCCGGGTCGACGAAGCTGCGGTTGCTGGTCCCCTGATAGCCGCGATAGACGGTCGTTCCGTTGATCGCCCCATCAACCGTCACCGGCACCCGGCCCTGGCCCTGCATGCCGCGAATATTGACGTCCAGGCCGCCGCTGCTGCGCGCCTCGCCTGAAATAATGCCGGTGGCCCCGCGCAGCATGTCGGCCGGAGCCTGCGCCGGATAGGCTTCCAGCTGGTCGCGGTTGATCACGCTGACCGATCCCGGCGTCACATAGACGGAATCGCCCGCTCCATCCCAGCCCGCAGCGCGCCCGTTGCCGGCTCCAGATCCGGTGTCGGCGCCTCCGCCCTCGACCCGCACCGCGCCCAGCTGGATTATGCCCGGCTGCGCCTGTGGCGCGCGCTCGAGGGTGACGACGTTCCCGCTGATGCGATAGGTCAGACCTGTGCCGACCAGCAAACGGCCAAGGGCCTCTCGGGGGGTCATGACGCCTGCCGCCGATGCAGAAGCACGACCGCTCGCCAGGGTTGCAGGCACGCTGACCTGCAGGTTCGCCTGACGGCCGAAGACCGCCAACGCAGAGGACAGCGACTGGGCCGGAATATCGAAGCTGCGCTGTTCATCGCGCGCTTGGGCCGCAACAGGATCGGTCCAGGCCACGCCGGAGATCGTCGTCGTCGCCAGCAATGCGCTCACCCACAGCGCGCGCCGCTTGGCTTGGCCCCCATCGGTCATCATCAATCGTCCTTCCGTCAAAATCACTCGATGAGGGCGCGATCGACCGATTTGCAAACGCGATGCAAATGCAGATGCCCTCACCTCATATCGACAGGCGGAGCGAGGATTTTTTCGCCAAATAATGAACCCCGCTCAGAGCGACAGCCATATTTGTCATATTTTACAGAGCGTTGATGGAAGAAAATTTTTCGGGGCCACTCAGCCGTCCGACAGAATCAGCAACCAGGGCGTGATCTGAGTGACGCGGCCGCCATGGGCCTTGGTCAAGGCGCCCATGGCCCCGGCCGTATCCTGCAAATCATAGATGCCCGTGACGCGCCGCCCGGCAAGCGCGCCGGGGCGCACCAGAATTATGCCGCGATGCCAGGGACGCAACGCGTCCACGACTTCGCTCACTGACCGATCCTGGACCGCAAGCCGTCCGTCGCGCCAGGCCCCGATCAGTTCGGGCGGCGCCGTCCCGCGCAAGGCCCTCCCTGCTGGATCGACTGAGACATTCTGACCGGCGACGAGCCGTTCCGAGATGGTGCGGCCGGTCCTTGCGTCGTCGACCCGGACAATCCCGTGTCCGACCGCGACGCGGGTGGCGCCGTCGGTCAGCCCGACCTCGAAAGCCGTTCCGATGTCGGTCGTCTCGACATTGCGTGCGATGACCCGAAATGGCCTTGGGTCATCCTGCACATCGAACCATGCCTGACCTCGAAGCAGGCCTATCCGCCGCTCCGCCGAGGAATAGTCGATGCTGACGGCAGAGCCTGGCGACAGGCTGATGTGGCTTCCATCCGCCAGCGTCATCGTACGCAGTTCGCCGGTCCCGGCGATCGCGTCGGCCTGCCAACGCAGAACGGCTTCGGGCGCGGCGAGGACAACGACGAGCGCCGCCGCGACCGCAGACAGGGCCGCCGCGACAGGCGCCCGGCCCTTGCCTGGGGCTCGGCGCGCCTTGGCTCTCATTCCATACGCCGGCCGGGGTCTACGTGCGCCAGGGATCGAAGAGATCGGAGCGGCTTCGAGCCTTTCGCCTAACCTCGCCCAATACTCGGAATGGAGCGGGTCTGCCTGGCCTATCCCGGCATAAATCCTGGCGCTCTCTTCCCAGGCCACGGCCCTGATCGGCTCCGTAGCGCGCCATTGATCGAAACGCGCCCGCGTCTCCAGATCCTCCGGCGCCTCCCGCAGGGCAATGATCCAGTCCAGAGCTTCAGCGTCGGCGCGCATCCGGTCCGAGTCAGAAGCTTCAGTCATCCCAGTCTCCTCCCCCGGCTCGCGTCAAAACAGATATCCCTGTCGCCCGGACTTCACGGGCGCCCCTTGATATTGACTGTCTAGCCGTCGCTTTTTTCGGATAATCCGCCCAGACATCAATACGGGTCACCGCAGCCGCGAACGGCAGTGGGCGATGCCTGTCACGACCAGTTCATGCGCGACCGTAACGGACACGCCCAGTTCGACGGCGATCTCCCGCAGTTTCGCTCCCCCGAACCGGTGCATTTCAACCGCGATCCGGACGCGTTCGGGCAACTCGGCAAGGGCGGCCTCCAGCCGCATCAATTCATTTCGCGAAAGGACGACCTGTTCCGGCGTGGGCTGGACGGCGGCCATTTCGTCCAGAGCGGCCTGACCATCCGGAGCAAAAACCTCGCCGTCCCGGCGCGACCGCCATAGCCGATCTATCGCCAGATTGCGGACGATCCGCGAAAGATAGCCGCCCGGGCTCGCCAGATGCTGCTTCCTGGCCATCTCGCCAAGGCGCAGATAGGCTTCCTGCACCACGTCTTCCGCATGATCCCGGTTACCCGTGATCCGACTCGCATAGCGAATAAGGTTGCGGCGCTGCTCTTCAAACTCTGCGTATTGAAGCTTGGTCCGCCCCACCTGAATCGCCTTGCGTGCGGCGCCCTTCTCCAGGGCGACGCCTAAACCGACACCCGCCACAATTGCGAATGATTTGCAATCGATAGACGTCAAGCTGGGCCAGTGCAAGGGCTTGCCACATCGCCCGCCAGCACCGGACGATGTGCGACGCTGTAGAATGCTGACCTTCAGATCAGAGACCGGTTTCCTATGTCGCGGAAGCGCCAGTGGAGGCCCTTGGCTTCATGGCCCAAACCCGACGCTGGGCGCCCCTCTGCGTCTCAGGGCGGCAAAGCCTTTCTGAGACTGACCGTCAGCCCTTCATCGGGTCCCAGAAGCGGTTTCGGTGGCGACGCCTCGGTCAAACCCAGCATGTTCGCCGCAGCATACATAAGTCGAAAACTTCCGTGCACGCGGAACAGATCCCACAAACCGACGAAGGCGGGTCGCATCGGTCCGCTTCCTCGCGATTGCCTCTGACAGCCGCTGCCGCGAGCGCAGCGGCCTGTTCTGGAAATAGCCCGTCTGCCACGCTGTACCTGCAGTCGGCGCTGGCCAGCAGCGCTGCCTTGCCGCCCCAGTCGCCGCTGTAGCCGATGGACGGGCCCGGCGCCGCCTGTGGGAAAGCCGCCAGGTCGACGGCGATGTCGCCGGGCGCAATGACCTCGCCTTCGCGACGTCATTCGTTTTCATGACCCTGCCAAGCTTTCTATACGTCGATTTAGTATTTCTACATTAGAGCCGCTGCTCCTCCATGCCTTATTGCGCGCCCAATTGTGACATTTATTGCGGTGCAGCATCCCCATGATCAGGCCCTCCCTGACCGTTCTCGCCTTTCTTTCGGCCTCAGGCGCGTGCGGCGCCGCACAAGCCCGAAGCGATGAAAATCTAACAGATCAGGCCCAGGTTGCGGCGGCTCATTCGGTCGCGGACGTCGTGGTGACCGGGTCCAACATCCGCCGCGCCAACACCGAAGGCTTCAACCCGGTGCAGGTGATCGGGCGCGAGGAGCTGGAAAGCTCGGGCAAGTCGACGACGGCGGACCTGCTGCGCTCGATCTCGGCCAATACCGGCAACGGCTCGAACGAGACGCAGAACAGCGGCTGGTCGTCCGGCGCGGCGGGCATCGGCCTGCGCGGTCTGTCGCAGAAAAACACCCTGGTGCTGCTGAACGGACGCCGCGTAGCCAACTACGGCTTCCCCGGCGGCGGGCTGTCGGACACCTTCGTCAACCTGAACGCCCTGCCGATGGTGGCGACCCAGCGGCTAGAGGTGCTGAAGGACGGCGCCTCGGCCGTCTACGGCTCGGATGCGGTGGCGGGCGTGACCAACATCATCACCCGCCAGAATTTCCAGGGTCTTGAGTTCGGCGCCAGCTACGGTCTCGCCGATCAGGGCGGGCTGGAGACCTCGACCGCCAAACTGGTCGCGGGCCACGGCGATCTGGAGACGGACGGCTACAACATCCTGCTGTCGCTGGAGGCCTATACCCGCAATCGGCTGGATCAGGACCAGCGCGACCTGACCAGGTCGGGCATCTACACCGACCTGCCCGGCGGCCGCTGGAACGGCTGGTCGGCCAAGGGGGCGCGCTTCCTGGTCGACGGCAAGTCCGTGCCCTTCCTCAATGCCCAGGGCCAGTGCCCCGAAGGCATGGTGCTGACCGCCAGCGCCCCGATCGACGGCCTGGCCGGCGACACCTGCGCCATCAACCTGGCGCCGCACACGACGCTGATCCCCTCGACCGACCGCTATCAGGCCTATCTGTTCGGCACGAAGCGCCTGACGCCGCAGATCGAGGCCTTCGGCGAGGTGCTCTATTCCTATGTCGAGGGGGCCTCGCTGTTCGGCTCCAGCCCCTTCTTCACGCTGGAGGGCGGGCGGTTCGCGCTGAACGCCCAAACCGGGCTGGCCGAGCCGGTGTCGAACCTGCTGCCCGCCAATAATCCCTACAATCCTTACGGCGTCGCCACGCCGATCGAATACACCTTCTTCGACCTGGGCCGGACGCTGAAGACCAATGAGTCCAAGTCCTATCGCGCCCTCGCCGGGGTGCGCGGTCGTCATGACCGCTTCGACTGGGAAGCCGCCGTCTTCGCCTCAGGCAGCGACGAGCGCGAGACGGTGTCGGGCGGCTTCGCTCATCGCTGGAACCTGGCCGACGCCCTGGCTGACGGCACGCTGAACCTGCACGAGCCGGGCGCCACGCCGCAGGCCGTGCTGGACGGCATCCGTCTGTCGACCCTGCGTCCGGCGGAGTCGCGTCTCTATGGGGCCGACTTCAAGATTTCGGGCGAGCTGTTCAACCTTCCCGCCGGTCAGATCGGCTACGCCGCCGGGGTCGAGTTCCGGCATGAGAGCCTGGTCTCCAGCAATCCGTGGCAGATCGACGCCGGGCTTCAGATCCGCCCCGCCATCGCCGCAGTCGACGGCGAGCGCGACGTCTGGGCCGCCTATGCCGAATTCAACATCCCCGTCCTGAGCAATCTGGACATCCAGGTCGCGGCGCGGGCGGACGAATACAGCGACTTCGGCAGCGCCTTCTCGCCCAAGGCGGGCGTGCGGTGGAAGCCGCTGGACTGGCTGGCGCTGCGCGCCTCGGCCTCACGCGGGTTCCGGGCGCCGTCGCTGTCGGAGAACTCGGCCTCGACCATGATCTCCTACGGCTCGGTCATCGACCCCTATGATCCTGACCTGCCCAACTCGCGCCAGAGCCCGACCTTCTTCACCGTCGGCAACACCGATCTGGAGCCGGAAAAGACCCGTTCCTACAATCTGGGCGTCGTCTTCACCCCGACACGCGACACGGCGCTGAGCATCGACTGGTATCAGATCAAGCTCGACAACCTGATCGGCACGGGCAACACCACCGCCATCGTCCAGAGCAACGACCCCGCCGACGTCGTCCGCGACGAACGCGGCAAACTGCAGGCGGTCTATAATCGCTACCGCAACCTGACAGCGCTGGAGACGTCGGGCTTCGACGTGGACTTCAGCCAGCGCTGGCGCACCGAGGGATGGGGGACGTTCACCGTCTCCAGCGCCTATACGCACCTGCTGGAATACAAGCGACCGAACGCGGCGGGCGGGCCGCTGCTGGACTATGCGGGGTCGAACCGGGGCGCGACCCTGCCGGCGCACAAGGCGACGACGCGGCTGGCCTGGAACCGCGACGTCTTCGACGCCAACCTGACCTGGTACTACACCTCGGGTTATGATCAGGTGCCGGAAGTCGGGGGACAATCGCGCGTGGACGCCTATCACCAGTTCGATCTGTATGCGGCGTGGTCCGGGCTGGAGCGCGTGACGCTCTACGCCAAGATCGAGAACCTGCTGGACGAAGCGCCGCCGCACGACGCCTCCTTCCCCGGCGTGCGCGCCCCCTACGACTTCGGCCAATACGATCTGCGCGGGCGCTATTTCCGCGTCGGCTTCGACGTCCGCTTCTGATCCCTTTTCGCATCGAGACCTGACACCATGAGCGTTCAACACGCCCGTTCATCCCTCCGTCGCATCCTGACCGGCGGCGCAGCGGCGGCGGTCCTGCTGGGCGGCGTCGCCCTGACGGCGCCCGCCCCGGCCCTGGCCCAGAGCGCCTATTTCTTCCCTCAGGCGGCGGCGGGGGATTTCGACCCCGCCATCCCAACGCCCGAAACCTTCCTCGGCTATCCGATCGGAACCCACTACACTCGCCACGACCGCATCGTGGACTATCTGCGCGAACTGGCCCGCCTGTCGGACCGGGTGACGGTCGAGGAGATCGGCCGCAGCTACGAAGAACGGCCCCTGCTGTCCGTGGTCATCACCTCGGGCGCCAATCAGGGTCGGATCGACCAGATCCAGCGCGCCCATATCGCGGCGGGCGATCCCGGCGGCCCGGCGGCGGGCGCCGACGCCCCGGTCGTCGTCGGCCTGTTCTACAGCGTCCACGGCAATGAGACGTCCAGCGGCGAGGCGGCCCTGCTGACCGCCTATTATCTGGCCGCCGGGCGCTCGCCCGAGGTGCTGGACTGGCTGGACAAGGCCGTGATCGTCATCGACCCAGCCCAGAATCCCGACGGCCGCGACCGCGCCGCCAACTGGCACAACGCCTGGAAGAACCAGCCCGCCGTCTCGGACCCTCTGGACAAGGAGCACGTCGAGGCCTGGCCCGCGGGACGCACCAACCACTATTTCACCGACCTGAACCGCGACTGGCTGGCGGTGACGCAGAAAGAGACGCGCGCCAAGCTGGAGGCCTTCCATCGTTGGCGCCCCAACATCCAGATCGACTTCCACGAGATGGGCGCGGGCAGCACCTATTATTTCGAGCCCTCGCCCGCCAGCATGGAAAGTCCGCTGCTGCCGCGCGCCAGCTATGAGTGGAACGTGACGCTGGCCAAGTATCATGCCCAGGCGCTGGATAGCCTCGGCTCGCTCTATTACACGCGCGAAGTCTTCGACAACTTCTCGCCGGTCTACGGCTCGACCTATCCCGACTTCCACGGCGGGGTCGGGGTGACGGTCGAACAGGCCAGTTCCCGCGGCCTGGTGCAGGACACGGCCAACGGCCCGCTGACCTTCCCCTTCACCATCCGCAACCAGACCAATGTCGGCCTCGCCACCATCCGCGGCGCCGTCGCCGAGCGCGCCGGGCTGCAAGCCTTCCAGCGCGACTTCTTCCGTTCGGCCGTCGAACAGGGGCGGCGCCATTCCAGCCAGGCCTTCGTCTTCGGCGACGCGGCCGATCCGGGCCTGACGCGCCAGACGCTGGACCTGCTGCTGACCCACCGCATCCAGGTCCACCCGCTGACCGAGCGGGTGACGCAGAACGGCCGCGTGTATGAGCCGGGCAGCGCCTATGTCGTGCCCTCGGCCCAGCCGCAGTTCCGCCTGGTCCACTCCATCTTCGACCGGACGCCGCCGACCAAGGGCAGCGTCTACGGCAGCACCTCCTACGCCGTCGCCCTGGCCTATGGGTTGAAGAGCGACGGCCTGCGCCGCGTCCCCGCCCACGGGTCCGCCGTGACCGAAGCGCCCGTCGCTACCGGCGGCGTCAGCGGGCCTCAGGACGCCTACGCCTATGTCGTCGACTGGCGTGATCTGAACGCCCCGCGCGTTCTGGCGGCCCTGCTGCGTCAGGACGTGCGCGTCCGCGCCGCGTTCGAGCCGCTGACCGCGCGAACGGCGGCGGGCGACAGCGCCTTCGGGCGCGGCTCCCTGGTCGTGACCACGGCGGGACAATCGCTGGACGCCGCCGCCCTGCGCGCCGCCGTCGACACGGCCGCACGCGAGGCGGGCGTGGTCGCCCACGCCGTCTCGACCGGTCAGAGCGTCGCGGGCGTCGATCTGGGCAGCGACAATGTGAAAGTGGTGCGTGCGCCGCGCATCGCCCTGGTCATGGGCGAGGGCGTCAACGCCACCGAGATCGGTTCGACCTGGTTCGCCCTCAGCGAGCGGCTGAACTATCCGGCGACGCGGCTGGACCCGTCCCAATTGGGCCGCGTGCCGTTGGGAAGCTATGACAGCATCGTCCTGTCCGGCGGGCGGTACGACAACCTGGGCCAGCCGACAGTCGACGCCCTGAAGGCTTGGGTGCGCGCGGGCGGGTCCCTGGTGGTGTTCGGCAACGCCGCGCGCTGGGTCGCCGCCAACGACCTAGCCCCGCAGGCCGCCTCAGAAGACGAGAAAAAGGCTGAGGTCGAGCGTCGCGACTACGCCGACCGCGGCGCCATCCAGGGCGAACAACGGACGGCGGGCAACGCCCTGTCGGCCGACGCCGACATCAGCCATCCCCTCGCCTTCGGCCTGTCGCGCCGCGACCTGTTCGTGAACAAGGAGACCGACGTCGTCCTGGCCCCCGTGGCCGATCCCTTCGCCAACGTCGTGCGGATCGAGACCGACCCGCAGGTCAACGGCTACCTGCCCGAAGCCCTGCGCGCCCGCTCGGCCGGTTCGGTCTGGGCTCAGGTGAACCCGGTCGGCGCGGGCAATGTCGTCCTGTTCGCGGACGATCCGGCTCACCGCAAATATTGGCTCGGCACGGAGCGTCTGCTGATCAACGCCCTGTTCCTGTCCAATCACCTAGCCCCAGCGGGCCGCCGCTGAACTGCGTAGGCCAGCAAGGATTTCGAGTCACTGGTTCAAAGTCCTTGCTGGCCCACGCTCCCTCACGAGCCCTCGCATTGCAGGTCAAAAATGCGCCAGTGGCGGCGACAAAGTCCTGAACTGACCCTTAGCCGACAAAACGCTGCCAGAGCCACATCGCTAGCAGGACGACAGGAACCACAAATAACAATCGGTTCACTCGGATGTCCCAGCGCACGGTCGGCACCTGATGGGGAGGATATTGAAGCGGCCACAGCCTTTTTTCGATGGCCTCGACCAAAATATCTGGGCTGATCGGTATGCGCTGCACACGCCTGTAGGGGGGCGCGAAGAAAAGTCCGCCGAAGTTCGTGCCCTCCTCGCGATGGTGGAAGTACCAGCGATAGTTTTCGCCATCGATCCCAAACCGCGCCCCGAAGCTGTCCATGAAATCGGATGCATCGTCTCCCTCGATGCCGAACCGCTCAAACAGATCGGTATCACGGCTAGCGGGGAGCTTCTCGCCCCAGTACTCCTCGAACCATTCAGCAAGACGAAAACGCGCATCACTCATGCACCCTTGGTATGCCAGTGCTGCGCGATCGGAAAGCGCACTAAAGTACGTTTCCCACCCATAGGAGACAATCAACTGCTGTGACCGGGCCCACGTTCAGGCCCGGTCACGAGTCACAAATCTCAACGGGCCGCGCGTACTGACGAGGCCCAATGTGCTGACCTGGCCGGCTGCGGCTCGGAAACAGCCAGTCATCGTCGCGCTTTCCTTAGCCGCGCCAGACAAGTGGCGATGGCGTCGCGCGCAGGCTCCGTGATCTCGAAGGGAACAGGCCTTCCGGTCTTCTACTGGATGACAATCGAGCGCTGGCGAAGCACGCCGCTAGGCGCCACATCGCTAACCCGGAGCCGAATCAGGCCACAGGCCCGCAGCTTGGAGTCCAGGGCGCAGTTGAAGGTCAAGGTCGCGCCCCGTCCTTGCGACCTTCAACTGCTGTCGAATAGCTCAGATGCGCTTTGGCTTGGGCGGCGTCTTGGAGCCAATCAGTCGGCCGGCTGAACGCGTGGACTTCATCCCATAGGAAGGCTTGGAAAGTTCGACCTGAGGGTCCACGGCGACCTAGCCGTCTTGTTGGGCCTGGGCGGCACATCAAAAGCGGAAACCCCACAGGGGGAACCTGTGGGGTATCACTGGGTGCGGGAGCAGGATTTGAACCTGCGACCTTCAGGTTATGAGAACGATTTATACTGTTTTCGTATTTATCGATTGCGCATCTTATTGAACCCTAACTCCCTACTACGCCTGACTTTCTGTTGACGATCCGGCCATTCTGAATCACCGTTTCTGCGATCTATTTCGCCCTGCTTTTCCGCCAAACGCTTCCGTCTTGCTTCCACGGATCGAGCGGCTCGAACGGCGGCGATTTCGCTGGGAAAGGACTTGGAGATGGCTGGCGAGAAGTTGAGCAAGCGCGTTGTGGAGCGGCTTGAGGTGCGCGCCAAAGACTACATCGTATTCGATGGCGAACTGCCGGGGTTCGGCGTCCGCGTGATGCCGAACGGCAAACGATTCTATCTGATCCAGTATCGAAGGCATGGCCGCACCCGTCGCATGGCGCTCGGTCAGCACGGTGTGGTGACGCCCGAGATCGCGCGACGCGAGGCCAATCGTATGTTGGGAGCCGTGCGTGGCGGCGGAGATGACCCGGCGACGCTGCGCGACATGGAGCGCCAGGCGGCGACGGTGCAGGAACTAGGTGCGCGGTTCTTAAAGGAGCACGTCGCTGTCCGCTGCAAGCCGACCACCGAGTACGAGTACAAGCGCGCCGTTCAGTTCTTTATCAATCCGTTCTTCGGGAAGCAGCGAGTGCGGACAGTGACCCCGGCCGACGTAGCGGAGTTGCATGGGAAGTATGCGCATACGCCCTATCAATCGAACCGGGTCCTGGGTGTGCTCTCCAAGATGATGAACCTGGCCGAGGTCTGGGGCATGAGGGACAAGCGCACCAACCCTTGCGACGACGTGAAGGCCTTCCCCGAACGCAAGCGTGAGCGATTCCTGTCGCCCGACGAGATCGAGCGCCTGGGCGCGGCCCTCCAGGAGGCCGAGCGCACAGGCGCGGAAAGCCGCTTCGCCGTTGCTGCCTTCAGGCTGCTGCTGCTCACCGGCTGCCGCCTGCGCGAAATCCAGACTTTGAAATGGAGCTACATCGACTTCAGGGCTGGCCGCTTCCGGCTGCCGGACAGCAAGACCGGGCCGAAGACGGTCTACCTGGGCGATGCCGTGGTCGATCTGTTGCGCAAGCTGCCGGAAGTGGATGGCAACCCCTATGTCATCGTCGGCAAGCTGGAAGGCAGTCACCTCACCGATCTCCAGCATCCATGGCGGCGCATCCGGAAGACCGCTCGCCTGGACGATGTCCGCATCCATGATTTGCGCCACACCTATGCATCGGACGGCGTCTTGGCAGGTGAAGGCTTGCCAATGATCGGCAAGCTGCTGGGGCATACGCAGGTTCAGACCACCGCCCGATACGCGCACTTGGCAGATCATCCCGTCAGAGAGGCGGCGACGCGGATCGCTGGACGGTTGGCTTCGGCGCTTGGGTGATTGTGGGCAGCGAGCGCAATGCACGGCCCGCTCACGTCGTAGATGCGCCAAGAGCCGACATCTCCTCCCCACCCGCGAGCTGACATTCTACCTCGGCAAAAACCTGGGATGGTTGTCGGGTCCTGACCTTCATCATCGAAATCGACGGTTTCACGGACAGCGATCTTCCGCTCATGGTCAGATGTGGTGGGGCGGCCAGCTCAGAACGGCTCGTCGGGACCGTAGGATTGGAACCGGAACCGGCTGACTGTGTGGATGTCGGCGGTGTAGTTGACGGCTTTGATCGCGTGAACTTGCAGACTTCCCTTGACGATCCGCAAGGCCGGATCGCGGTCGGGCGGCTCGTCGATCTCCAGGTCCATCGGCCAAGGCGGCCTGTCGGCCTTGTCTTCCGGCGGCGGCGTCATCTCCAGAACCTCGAAGTCCGCCTCGAAGCCTTCGTCCTCCCACCGGCCGGATCGCGCCGAGATCCGCGTACCCTTCGGCAGGTCGATCGGTTCGAGCCCGGCCGCCTTGTGGAAGAGGACGACGTTCATCACCGTCCCCGCCGTCTGCACCGACGGGAAGATGATGCCATCCAGATCGAGGTCCGGATCGGTGGCCAGATAATCGGCGATGGCCTGCGTCGCCAGATAGTCGAAAGGCTCGTCGTCCGGCATCACCGGCCGCGCGATGCGCGTGCTCAAGGACGCCAGGAACATGGCCCTGGACATGCGCTCGGCGGTGCCGGGATCGAACACGCTGCCCGAGGCGGCCACCGCCGCCAGGGTTGTCAGATCCAGCAGGCGGAGCGGTCGAATGATCTCGAATTGCCCGACGAGAACCCAGGCGCCGACAGGAGGCTGAACCTCCGCGACGGCGGCGCGAGCTTCGCTGGCGCCGTAGAAGACGGAAACGCCGAGCGCGTTCATCCGGCCGGGGGTCGCCAAGGCCATGGGAGGCGGACCGAGGTGGAGATCCGGACGCCCCATCGCCTCATGCAGCTTCGCTTCGGCCTGGAAGGCGCGTCCGCGGAACAAGCGTGCGATCGGCTGGCCCGGCCCCGCGGTGACGATGATGTCGCGGCCATCCCGGGTCTGAAGCGTGCCCAGGCCGTCGAAAATCGACGCCAGGATGGCGAGGGCTTCACGACTGAAGTATCGAGCTTGCCGCTTCAGCCCGGTCTCGAACTCGGACCAGGTCACCTGCCATGCGGCGTCGCTGGCGTCCCGCTCCTCATAGTGCACCTCGGCGTCGAATTCGTCCTCCTCGCCGACGTAGTCGGATCCCACAGCCGCGTGTCGGCCGGAGAGCACCTCTTGAATGTCGTCCGCCGCCTCTTCGGGGATATCGGCCGCATTCATGATGACCTGGGCCGTGGGCTCCCCCTCACGCTCCCAGACGTATTCGGACTCGCGGTCGTTCAGCAGGGTGATCTGCCACCCGTCGGCACTGTCGGCGGTTCTGACGAAATGCTCCTCGAAGGCCCGCTCGACGTGGTCGGCAACTTCCTCGATCAGAAGCGTGGGCCCGGACGTGTCGCAGTAGGCGCAGGTCCGCGTCTCACCAACGGACGCGATGGCCTCGCTGAGATAGGCCTCTCCGACACACGCGCAACAGAGGGGCCGCGCCCCGACTTCATCGTCCTCTCCCGGCATTCAGATCTCGCCCCGCGCCGCGAGCGCCGCCCTGAGAGCCGAGGCCGTCTCGAGGGTCTTGCCGTCCACGAGGTCCTTGTTCTCCGTGGTGGAGAGGCTGACCAGAAGGCGGGCCGCCGCGTCCATGGTTCTGGCCAGCTGATGAGCGCGGAAGTCGTTCGGATCGACATCCTCAAAGTCGATGTCGTCAATGCTGGCGGCGAAGATCCGGAGCCACGGCGTCTTCGCCTCATCCAGGAGCGTCTCGAACGCCTGATAGCCGATGAGCTTGTATCGGCGCTCGGCGTCCGGATCCGGCGTGAGCATGGCGTCGCCTAGGGCGTCCTGCCAGTCACGGTAGACGAGGGCCTCCCGGAAGGTCAGACACCGCACCGCCTGCGCAACCGTCGCCTTCAGTCGCGTCTGGGTCAGCGCCGTCCCGCCGAGGCGGTCTGTCAGGAACGCCGCCAACACCGCGCAGACCTTGACCTTGCGCGCCGGCGTCAAGGCGTCCAGGGCGATGTCGTCGGACCCGGCCTCCGCAGTCAGGGCCCGATGCATTGCGACCTCGAACCTCATCGCCGTTGTTTTGACGTCGGTATCTGACAGGGGTGTGAGATCGAGCCCCCACAGGGCGCTGATGCTTTTTAGACGATGGATCTCGACGTGCGGCCCGTCCGCGAGGGCCGACTGGAACGCCTTGATGTCCTCGGCGATCGGTGAGGCGAACGCCGCGCCGGTCCGGGTCAGGGCCGCCAGCTCGATGTTCATAGCGCGAACCCAGCCGATCAGAGCGGCGACCCTGTAGAGGGTGCTGCGCCTCTTGTAGGCATTGAAGTCGAGCGGCCGTGTCGTCGTCTTGAGGTAGGCATGCCGTTCGTCGACGAAGATCTCGTTGGCGCGCCAAACGAGCTTGGTGCAGGCATCCGCCAGAGGCGCGAGGTATCGCCTGTAGATCAGGGCCTCCGACCGCTTCGTGGCCCGCGATTCATTCAATCGCGCCAGCACCACGTCCTTCAGGACGAAGAGAGCCAGGGCGACGACGGCCGCGATGGATGCGGACCAGAGAGCCGCCGTCGCCGGGCTCAATCCGCCGGCAGGCGCAGCGGCGGCCGGCGCGGCGATAATGACCCTCAACTGGTCCACGATAGGCGTCATCGATGTTCGTCCGGCGGCGGCGCGATTCTGCCGTCATACGGCTCAGTTTTCATACCACCGGTGGGCGTTCGCCCCTACAACAACCGAAACTCGAAAAGAGGTGAGAATCAGGCCTCGCGACCCAGGACTGCCCATGACCACCGCACCCAGACCCGACCTGCATCGCAGCTTCATCGAGGCCTCGCCCGATGGTGAAGAGAGCCACGAGCTCCTGCGCGCCTTGCGTCGGCGGACGGGCAAGGTGGATAACTGGGACTGGTTGCTCGCATCTCGGATCGCCGTCGTGCTGAACGAAGCTGGCGCCGGCAAGACCATCGAACTGATGGACCAGGCGCAGCGACTTCGAGGCGACCGAGAAGGCTTCTTTCTCCGGATCGAGCGCTTGTGCGGTCAGGAATTCAAGACAGCGTTCGAGTCCGCCGACGACTACCTGCGATTCGAACGCTGGTGCCGGTCGCCGCGCGAGGGCGTCTTCTTCCTCGACTCGGTCGATGAAGCCAAGCTTCCCCGGGATCTGATCGGCAACCCGTTGAGCGTGGCGATCCAGCGTGTCGAACAGGCCCTGACAGGACTGACGCGCCGGGCGCGCTTCGTCATCTCCTCCCGCCCGTCGGCCTGGACCCCGGAGATGGAACTCGCCGAAGTGAACCGGCTGGCCGAGACCTTCCGGACCCGAGGCGTGACCACCGGCGACGGCGAGGCCCCTCTGACGCGGTTCGTCACCCTCGCCCCGCTCGACGCGGACCAACGCCAGACCCTCGCCGCCTGGGCTGAGGCGCCGGAGGGCTTTCTTGACGCACTCTACAGCTCGGGCAGCGCCGACTTCGCCAGCACGCCTCTGGACCTGCTGGATTTCGTGGAGGCCTATGCAGAGGAGATCGACGCCGGTCGTCCGGGCGAGGCCGTCTTCAGCAGCCTGACCACCATGACGGATCGCGCCATCGCACGGCGCATCAACGAGATCGGCGCGGAGCGGCCACGCAACCATCTCCCCTTTGCGCGAACCCGCGAAGGGGCCCGTCGGATCGCCGCGGCCTGCGTCCTCGGACAGCAGCTAACGGTGCGGCTCCCGGGAAGCCGCGGTCAGGGCATCGATGCGATCGCCGCCCTGGAAGGTGCGGGCGAGGCCTGGTCCCGTCCGGAAATCGACCAGCTCCTCGCGTGCGGCCTCTTCACGGCGGCCTGGGAAGGAACGGTCCGCTTCCATCACCGTCGCACCATGGAGCGGCTGGCGGCCGAAGCCTTCGACGCCCTCCACCACGCCGGCATGGCGCTCGAAAGCATTGTGGAGGTCCTGACCCCAAAGGCGTTCGACCAGGTGACCACGCCCACGCCGTTCGTTCAGACCCTGGGGTGGCTGGCGAGCCTGAACCCGGCTTTCCGCCACCACCTCGTGCTCCACGCCCCCCAGCATTTGCTCGACACCGGAGATCCCGCCAGCCATCCACTGAACGTCCGCGAACAGGCGCTTCGGGGTAATGCCGCGCGCTACGCGGGCGGAATCTCGCTCAGTGAATGGTTCGACTACGCCCTTCTGAAGCGCTTCCTCGACCCTTCGCTCGAGGTCGTCGTTCGCGAGCTGATGGCTTCCGCCCCCGGCGACGACCCGCGCCGCCTCATGCTCGACCTCGCCGAGCTCGGCCGATTCCACGGTTGCGCGCCCGAAGCCCTGCGCATCGTGGAGGACACCTCGGCCGAGGTGGACCTACGGACGCGCGCCCTGACCACCCTCGCCTCGATCGGCCGCCCCGTAGAGCTGGCGCAGGCGGCGCGGGCAGTGCGCCGTTTCCGCCCGCCTGTTTCCAAGGACGGCCATCAACGTCACGCGAACAACCGACTGCGCCTTTATGGCGTTGGAACGTGTCGGCCCGACGCCATGAGCCTGTCCCAGGCGCTCGGCGTCCTGATGCGGATCGAACCGCGGCACCGGCAGTATTCCTCTTCCCGCGACTATGGCCTGGTCGAGGCGTTGGCGCTTCCCTGTCCGAGGGAGCGCCTGCCCTTCCTTCTGCGCTGGCTCAGCCGCATGTGCTGGGCCGATAGGCCGCGCACCTTCGGCGACTACGACGCGCCACGATGGACGGACGCCGGATACTATCTCCTCCCCGTTCTGCAGGCCGTTGTCGCCCGCGTGATCAACGAGCGGCCGGACCTGCATGGATCGGCCCTGCTGGTCGATCAGATAGACAGGTTGTTCGCCACTCGATCAGTGCCCTTCGGCCCGCTTCGAAGCGACAGCGACGACGAAGACGAGCCCGACGCTCTGCTTGTCGCGGTTCAGGGCGCAGCGGCGCTTCGCCAGGCCGTCTTCTCTACGGCGGCCGCCATACCCTCGGGTCGTCGCGCCGATGAACCGGGCGCGGTGCTCGATCGGCTCGCGACCAACGGGCTATTGTCCGACGGTGAGGTCGCGCCGGAGGATCTCGACTGGATGGCGGAGGCCTTCGCCAATGGCCCGGATGAGAGGCAGCGAAAGGCGCTCATCGACGCCATCCGATACCGCCTTCACGTCCTGAGGGGCCAAGACCGGGCGCGTCAGGTCAAACGTTTCAAACGGCTTGCGAACGCGCGCGGCGATCTCGAAGCGGCCGGGGAGTTCGACAAGGCCCGCAATCGTCCCGTCAGAAATCTGCAGTGGTCGATGGAGCGCGCCTGGAAGCGCCGGCGGTGGAAGCGCAAGGGACGGCGCCCCTCCACAGCAGTGTCGGAATGGAAGATCGCGATCGAACTGCTCTGGCGTCGCCGCCAGGTCCGATCGGGCGAACAGATCGGTCTCATCTGGAAAGCAGCCTTCGGCCCAAGCTTTCCCGATGAACCCCTCGCTGAGGCCGCCAAGCGATACGGCGCCCGCGCGGCCGAGGACCTGGCCTCGGGCATCAAGGCCTTCGCCCGGACCTTCGACGACACCCCCGACTTCCGGCGCCGCTCGGCGCGCAGCCATGTCGCCATCACAGGCTGGGTGCAGATCGCCACGGACGATCCGGCAGCGCTCCTCGCCCTCTCTCCTGCCGAAGCCCGTCGCGCCCTCCAGGCAGCGGTCAACAGCAACAGCTTCCCGGACTGGGGCGCCGCGCTCGCCGATCGGCATCCCGAGGTCTTCCAGGCTCTCATGGCTCCTTCCGTCGCGATGGAGCTGTCCTGGAAAGGCGGCGAGCTTCGTTATGCGGCCGCGCTGTCTCTGGTCTCACGCCAATCGGCGGCGCTACAGCGCCGGATGGCGAGAGAGGTCCTGGACGGCCTGCGGGCGGGTGAGCCCGACCTAGCAGTGATCCTTCCGGCGACCACGATCACCCGCTCGGACGACCAGACGCGTCCAGAGCTCGTTAGCCTCGCCGCCCGCCGCTTCCGCTCTCATATAGCGGAAGGACATGCTGAGCCCGCCGCCGCATGGCTGGCAGCCTGGCTCGATCTCGAGCCGCGTGCAGCCTGGGAGGCTCTTCACGCCCACGATCGGGCCTATTGCCCGCGAAGCGACGGACTGATTCGCGAGATTCTCGGCTACATGGGCGAGGGCGCGCCTTTCAAGAACGCCCCGCCCGACGTCCTGGCCACCGCCGCGGTGCGCTATCTCGAATTGTTGCCACCCGAACTGGATGATGACGAGAGCGGGGACATCACGCGCAGGCACACCGCCGAGAGGATGCGGGGTCGCATCCCCGGTCTGATCGCCGAACAGCCCAGCACCGAAGCGCACCAGACCCTGTTAGACCTTGGTCAGCATCCGGTGTTTGCCGCCTATCCATCTTGGATCGCACGGATGTTGAGGGAACAGGCGCTCGTGGCGGCGACGCCGCGTCCCTGGTCAGCGTCGAGCACCGCCGAATTTATGGCGACCTTCCTGAAGCGTCCCGCGAACGCCGAGGAGTTCCGCCGCCTGATCGAGCGCCAGATCGAAGCGATCGTGATCGACTTAGCGAGCTCGGAGTTCGACCGGCGCGGCCTTCTGCGCGATGTGATCGAGCGCGACGTCAGGGCCTTCTTCGCCGATGCGCTTCAAAGCCGGTCTCAGGGTTGGTTCAGCGTGACCCAGGAAACGGTGACCTCCGGCGAGAAGCGGACGGACCTGCGGATCGAGGGGCGGTCCCAGGCGGGGGAGATCGTAATTGTCGAGCTGAAGCTCGCCGGTGGAAGCTGGCGTGGCGACCAGTTGGTCGATCATCTTGAGACCCAGCTCGTCGACCAGTATCTGATCTCCCGCCGGGTCCGACACGGCATCTATCTCGTGGTCAATCTCGGGACCCAAAAATCGTGGGAGATGACCGACGGAACGATCGAAACCTTCGAAGGTCTGATCACCCGAATGAACGCGCGGATCCCGGACCTCCTGACCCGACCCACAGTCGCTTCGGTAACGGTTCTACCCCTTCGGATTGAGGTGCCTCCTAGAGAAACCAGAAAGCGAAAACCTGGACAGGCAGACTGCAACATCGATGCGACGGGCCAACCCTGATCCCGTCAGCGCTCTCACGTAGCCGACTCAAATTCGGAAACGCCTTCGAGCGAACATTGAGTCTGCATCGGCTTATGGCGCGGCATGTCACAGGTACGCCAGAAGCGGTCTTTGGCTGGCTTCCGGGAAGTAGACATTTGGTTGGCGTCGCCAGACCTTGTCCAGCATCTCGAAGCACGTCCTGAAGCCCTGGACGGCGAGGTCATGGTCGTCTTCATGAGCCGCCGCATCTGCGTCGAGCATGATGAGGCGGTCGTCGCTCTGCGCCCGGACTGGCATGCCGACGACGATGCCGAGGGCGCGATCAAGATCGTCATAACAGGAGCAGCGTCCGACCCGCTCTCATGGCTGAAGCACATCGGCAACAAGCGGCGTCGGGACCTGCTGGCCAAGCGGACGCGCGATCCGGCAGACCCTCTGAAGCTCGTCATCGTCGGCGACATGTGGCTGACCGGCTTCGACGCGCCGTGCGTGAATACCATGTACGTGCACAAGCCCATGCGGGGGCACGGCCTTATGCAGGCGGGGGTGGCCGAGCGGGGACAGGTTTGCCGTGCCGCTTCTCGGCCCAATAACCCCGCGGAGGCGTCGGCACGCCCGCGGCGCGGCAGGCTTTGGCCAGGCCCACGCCGGAGACGCCGAGTTCGGCGGCGATGGTCCGCATCGGCTCGGACCTGACGCGCTCATAGAGCGCCTGACGAGCGAAGACGTGGCGCGGCATCTAAGCTCTCCGTGGACGCAGGCGAAGGTTGTGATACGGTCACGGTTGGGGAGGGCGCTCAAGCGCCGCAATCGGCGCAAGGCGCCGCGAAAGGCGCGCATGCCGCTGGTGCTCGTACACAATGAGGTGGTCGCCAATCCCGATCATCAGTGGGACGACGTCGAGGGGGTACACTACCACTACCCAGCAAAGTATCGTGGCAAGGTCCAAACGGGCGAGCCGTTCGTCTACTACCGCGGCGTGCACCGAATGGGCGGCAAGCGTGGGCCGGCCGAATATGTGGGCTCGGGGCGCATCGGGAAGATCTGGCCGGATCCCGCGCGCAAGAATGCCTGGTATTGCGCCGTCGTAGACTACGTGCGCTTTCTCGCGCCGGTGGCGGCCAAAGTGAACGGGCAGAACCGCGAAGACATTCCCTCAAACATGTGGCGCGACGGCGTGCGGGCGCTCGACCCGCAGGTCTACGCGCAGATCATGGCGGAGGGTGGAGGAAGCGTCTCGACCGCGACTCCCACGCCAAAGGCCGACCAGGCGAAGGTCGTTGCGGCGGACGATCTTGTCCTGCCGCCCGAGCTAGCTAAACACCAGGTGCCGAAGAGCGGCCACGGTCGCAGCCGTCGGGCGAAGGCAATCGGCGATTGGGCCGAACAGGCGGCGCTGAAGTACATCAAAGAGCAGATCGCCGGCTGCTCCGACTGCGTGCATCGCGCGGGCATCGGCGAAGCGCCAGGCTGGGACATCGACTACCGCGACGCTCGGGGCGACCTGCAGCGGATTGAGGTCAAAGGCACTATCGCGGCCGCGTTCACGGGCATCGAGCTGACCGCCAATGAGATGCGGGCGGCCAGCGCTCACGGACCGAACTACTGGCTGTGCCTGGTGGCCCGCTGCGAAAGCGAGAAGGCGAGAGTGCAACTGGTCCAAGATCCCGCTGCCAAGCTGGCCGTGGGCGACTGGGGAGCGAAGCCCACGCTGTTCTCTGTCAGATTCTCAACTCCCGAAGCATGACCAAGAAATGAGTAGGCAGGCCACTGACGGGAAGCCGGCATTCCGACTGTTGGAATGCACGCTGCAAGCTGACGACCAAACCAACGTTCCCATCACTTTCGTTGCGGACGACGATCTCAAGGCGACGCACATTACACTCCTGATGGGCGGTAACGGGACCAGCAAAAGCCGCTTGCTGGCAGCCTGTATCGATCACTTCTTGGGCACCTACGAGGGGCCCTCGAGTAGGAAGCGATCCGGCTCGACGTTCTCCTGCGCGACGCTTCGCTCGGTGGGCCCCGGCACGGACGGAGGTCCTGCGAAAATGCTCGCGCTGTCCAACCTCGTGCGAGATCGGTTCCCATATTTTCGCAATGATGAAGCAGACGAATTCTACAGCTACCTAGGGGTTCGGCAAGGAACCAATCTCACGACGACCGGCGCGCTCGACCAAAGTGTGGGCGAAGCTGTTATCTCAACCGTGGGTGACAGCTCAAAGCTGGCCCGATTGCGACGATGGCTCCACATATTTTTTCCTGGAGCCGAAATCGGCATAGCGTTCCCGCGGATTACCTTAGCTCAGATGAAATCTTATGCCTCAGCAGACGATGGGCGCATGCGGCTAGAGCGCAGGCTTGCCGGGGCGGGACGACCATTCAGACCTCCACTGTTCGACGATATCCCGGGCGGCCTAGCGGCGCTCGCGGATCGTGCGCAGTCGCTCTTCAGGCTCATGCTGGACCACCCGAATGCCGAAACGGTGTCAGACGCCGCTGGTCGCGAAGTAGCATTGGTCAGCCTGGAGGGCTCCAAGCCGCTGGCCGAGCTTACGAGAATCTATGATGGAGTACGATACAGCGAGGCTGCGCGATTAGGCATCCGGCCATCGCTTTACATATATCAAGACCGATGGATGGGATTCGACCAACTGAGCTCAGGTGAGCAAAACCTGTTTTCCGTCGGGGCAAAGCTAATAGCGCACGCAGTTCCTCAGTCCTTCATCCTTATTGACGAACCTGAGGTAAGTTTAAACGTGTCCTGGCAGCAGAGGTACGTTGATTTGATCCGCGAATCTTTGACAGACGCCCCAGGCTGTCATGTCTTGATAGCTACGCATTCCCCCCACTTTGTCTCAGGTCTAGGCGAAGGTCAGGGCTCCATTTTGCTGGTGAAGAAAGAAGGCCAACGGCTTGTGTACGAGACCCGCTCGGCTGCTTATGAAGCCTGGGGCTCCGAGGCTGTGCTGTATGATGTCTTGGACGTCCCGTCTGCATCCAGCTTTGCCTTCAACAGAGAGGTCGTCAACATTCTCACGGAAATTCAGAACAACACACGCGACATAGGGTTGATTGACGCGTTTCTCGGAAAGACCGAAAGGTTGATATTCAGCGATAGCGAACCTCTGGGAAAAGTTGTTTCGGAAATAAGAAAATATCGGCAGCGAATTCAATGAGGAAGCTCAAGCCGGCGGCGGTATCATTTGCTGTCTCAAGGAAGTTGAGGAAGCTAACCCCAGCGGACCAGGCAGCTGCGTGGGCGACTGGAGGGCACGGGGCCAAAAAGTTTAAGGCAGAGATTTCAAAGCATCTAAAAAAATCACAGAACAACAGATGCGCATATTGCGGTACTAGATTTCATGGATCAAAGCCCCATAGAGACCATATTGCGCCAAAGGGGGTAACGTTACACCCCGAATGGACGTTTCATTGCAGGAATTTGGTCCTGGCCTGCTACGACTGCAATTCTGATCGGAAAGGCGAGTTTGATACCGTAGTTACGAAATCCTCCTTTTACAGACAGATAAAGTTCAACATCGTACACCCCTACCTAGATGAGCCGAGCGATCATTTGGCATTTACGGGTTACAGGATTTCAGTCCTCGTCCACCCGGTAAATGGATCCCAGAAGGGCGCTAAGACCATCGAACTATTTCACCTGGATGATCCGCTTCGAACAAAAGAGCGCGCCAAGGACGCATTGCTGGACGAAGATGTTGAGCATCTACAGGGGAAGTGGAAGCGCTTAGCTGAAATGTTCATATATGCGCCGATGCCACAGCGAATGGTGTTGAAGATTCGTGGTGCCTCAACCTGAGCCGCTGACCGTCGCGCCCTTCGCGGGAGGCATCGCATGCGCGTTTCCGCGAAGGCAGCGGGAACGGACGAACTCGGAGGGCGCTCTGCGCCAGGAGCAGTCATTGGCTTCTCGACGGACAGCTGACATTCCATCCTTGCTTAGCGTTCCCGGCTTGGTTGACGACACCATTAATTCCATTATTTTGGAATCATGGAATCCGAAGCCGCCATCCTCGCTCTTGCCGCCCTAGCCCAACCGACACGCCTTGAGGCCTTCCGTCTGCTGGTGCGGCACGAACCCGAAGGCCTACCCGCCGGCGAGATCGCGGATGCCCTGGCGGTGCCCGCCAACACCATGTCGGCGCACCTCGGGGTTCTGTCCCGCGCCGGCCTGGTCAATTCGGAGCGCCACAGCCGGTCGATCATCTACCGGGCGGACCTGGATCGCCTCCAGGCGCTGGTCCTGTTCCTGCTGAAGGACTGCTGCCAGGGCCGCGCCGAACTGTGCGAGCCGCTACTGGCCGAACTCTCGCTCTGCCGCGCATGAGGACACCATGGACGTCGTCATCTATCACAACCCTGCCTGCGGCACGTCGCGCAACGCCCTGGCCCTGATCCGACACGTCGGGATCGAGCCGCAAGTCATCGAGTATCTGAAGACGCCGCCCAACCGCGCCATGATCCAGGCGCTGGTCGAACGGATGGGCGTCCCCCTGCGCGGCCTTCTGCGCGAGAAGGGCACCCCCTTCACCGAACTGGTCCTCGGAGACCCTGATTTGACCGATGACCAGATTCTGGACGCCATCGAAGCACACCCGATTCTGCTGAACCGTCCGATCGTGGTCGCGCCGCTAGGCGTGAAGCTATGTCGCCCGTCCGAAGCGGTCCTCGACCTTCTGCCTTCAGAAGGACTCAAGCCCTTCACCAAGGAGGACGGCGAAGTCGTCATCGACGCCGGGGGCCGGAGGGTCCGCTGATGGTCAATGCCGTGATTGCTGAACAACCAAGGCGCCACCTGTCCTTCCTCGATCGCTGGCTGACATTGTGGATTTTCGCCGCAATGGCGCTGGGCGTGCTGCTGGGCACAGTCGCGCCCGGGCTTCCCGCCTGGATCGACGGCCTGTCGGTCGGGACGACCAACATCCCCATAGCCATCGGCCTGATCCTGATGATGTATCCGCCGCTAGCGCGGGTGACGTACGAGGAACTTCCCCGCGTCTTCGCCGACAAGCGCGTGCTGCTTCTGTCCCTGTTCCAGAACTGGGTGTTGGGGCCGGTGCTGATGTTCGCGCTGGCGGTGATCTTCCTGCGCGACCAGCCGGAACACATGACCGGCGTCATCCTGATCGGACTAGCCCGCTGCATCGCCATGGTGCTGGTCTGGAACCAGTTGGCGCGCGGCGACAACCAATATGTGGCGGGCCTGGTCGCCTTCAATTCGATCTTCCAGATCGCCTTCTTCAGCCTCTACGCCTGGCTGTTCCTGACCGTACTGCCGCCCCTGTTCGGGCTGGAGGGCAGCGTGGTTGACGTCAGCGTCTGGACCATCGCAAGCGCCGTCCTGGTCTATCTGGGCCTGCCCTTTCTCGGCGGTTTCCTGACCCGGCGCGCGCTGGTCACGCGCAAGGGGAACGACTGGTACGAGGCGCGCTTCCTGCCGCGCATCGCGCCGATCACCCTGATCGCCCTGCTGTTCACCATCGTCGCCATGTTCAGCCTGAAGGGCGGCGAGGTCGTCGCCCTGCCGCTGGACGCCCTGCGCATCGCCATTCCGCTGACGATCTACTTCCTGGTCATGTTCGTGGTCAGCTTCCTGATGGGACGGCTGATCGAGGCGGACTATCCGCGCACCACGGCCCTGGCCTTCACCGCTGCCTCCAACAACTTCGAACTGGCGATCGCCGTCGCCATCGCGGCGTTCGGATTGGCCTCGCCGGTAGCCTTCGCCGCCGTCATCGGTCCGCTGGTCGAGGTCCCTGTGCTGATCCTGCTGGTGTCGGTCGCCCTGTGGCTGGGCCGCCGCTGCTTCCCCGCGACCGCCCCGAAGAAGGGCGCCTGCTGATGGCCTTCAACGCCGTGGAGTTGCCCGAGCCCACTCCCGACCTCATCGCCGCGCTGGAGGCCGCCGGGCTGCCGACGGACGATCTCCACGAGCCCGGTCGGCGCTTCTACCGCTTCGGGGACGATGCCGGACTGATCGGCTACGGCGGGCTGGAGCAGGTCGGGCCCGACGTCTTGATCCGCTCCATCGTCGTCCCTGACAGCCGTCGCGGCGGCGGTCACGGCGGGGCGATCCTGTGCTGGCTCGAAGCCGAAGCCGCCGGACAAGGGGCCGACGGTCTCTATCTGCTCACGACCTCGGCCGCCGCCTTCTTCCAGCGACACGGCTATTCGGTCGCCCTTCGGTCAGCCGCGCCGCCCTCAGTCGCCGCCTCCCGGCAGTTCAGCGGCCTGTGCCCGGCCTCGGCGGCCTTCATGTTCAAGGAACTGCGCGCCCGATGACCCGCCTTCGCGACCTGCCTGATCCCGACCACCTGCCCGCGCTCGACCCAGCTTATCTGTCCAGCCGCCCCGCGCTCGGCCTCGGCCCGCACGATCATCCGCCCCGCATCCTGCTGCTCTACGGCTCACTGCGCGACCGCTCCTATTCCCGGCTATGCGTCGAGGAGGCCGCTCGCCTGCTGCGCTTCATGGGCTGCGAAACGCGCATCTTCGATCCGTCCGACCTGCCGCTGACCGATCAGGTCGACTACGACGATCATCCCGCCGTCCACGAACTGCGCGAGCATGCCCTGTGGTCGGAGGGCATGGTCTGGAGCAGCCCCGAACGCCACGGCCAGATTTCGGGGATCATGAAGCTTCAGATCGATCACCTGCCGCTGAGCATGGGCGGTATGCGCCCGACTCAGGGCCGCACCCTTGCCGTCATGCAGGTCTCCGGCGGCTCGCAGAGTTTCAACGCGGTCAACACCCTGCGCCTGCTCGGCCGCTGGATGCGGATGATCACCATCCCCAACCAGTCCAGCGTCGCCAAGGCCTTCCTGGAGTTCGACGACGACGGCCGCATGAAGCCGTCCAGCTACTACGATCGCATCGTCGATGTGATGGAGGAACTGGTGCGCTTCACCGTCTTGACGCGGTGGCACGCAGGTCAGTTGGTGGATCGCTATTCCGAGCGAAAGGCGTCGGGCGTGCCGATCGATGCGGCCAATGACCTGTCAGCGATCGCGATCAGGTCTGCGTAGCATCAGACTGGATTGCTGGAGAATGGCCACGGAAATCAGCGGCGAATCCAAAGCAGCCCACAGACGCCTGAGCGCGCCCCTGACCGGCTCGCCGGCAGAGGTCTTCGCGGTCTTCCTCAAACTCGGCCTCACGTCGTTCGGCGGCCCCGTCGCGCACCTCGGCTATTTCCGGAACGAGTTGGTCGCTCGACGCCGTTGGATCGATGAAGCCGGATACGCCGACCTGGTCGCCATGTGCCAATTCCTGCCAGGGCCGGCCTCCAGCCAAGTGGGCTACGCCTTGGGCTTGTGGCGCGCCGGCCCATTGGGTGGCGTTGCGGCATGGTGCGCCTTCACGCTGCCGTCCGCCGCGCTTCTGGTCTTGTTCGCCATGGGCGCAGCCTCGCTCCACGGGCCAGTTGGAATGGGCCTGCTTCATGGACTGAAGCTGGTGGCCGTGGCTGTGGTCGCTCAGGCGGTCTGGGGGATGGCCCGCACCCTGACCCCTGATTGGCAAAGAGCAGTCATCGGCCTAGCCGCTGTTGTAATCCTGATGTTGCTCGGCGGAGCGACAGGCCAGATCGTCGCTATCGTCCTCGGCGGTCTGGCGGGGCTGCGCCTTTGCCGCACGACGACCGCCGCGCCAGGGGCGACTGCAAGCTTCCCGATTTCACGGCGCGCCGGCGCAGGGGCCCTGGTCCTGTTCCTTCTGCTTCTGGCGGGCCTACCGCTCGCCTCCATGGCGACAGGGTTCCACGGCGTCGCCTTGCTGGACGTCTTCTATCGAGCCGGCGCCTTCGTTTTCGGAGGCGGTCACGTCGTTCTGCCCCTGCTCGAAGAAGGCGTGGTGCAGCCCGGCTGGATCGATTCCAATGGCTTTCTTGCGGGCTATGGCGCAGCCCAAGCCGTCCCGGGGCCGCTTTTCACCTTCGCCGCCTATCTGGGCGCCGTGATGGAGCCTTCTCCGAATGGACTCGCTGGGGCCGCCCTTTGTCTCGTGGCGATCTTCGCGCCGGGATTGCTGCTGGTGACAGGCGTGCTGCCGTTCTGGAGCCTGCTGCGCGCCCGACCGGCGGCCCAGGCGGCGATGCGCGGTGCGAACGCGGCGGTCGTCGGCATTCTCGCTTTCGCCCTCTATACCCCTGTAGGAACCAGCGCGATCCTGAGTCCGATCGACTTCCTCGTGGCGCTGGCCGGCTTCGTTCTGTTGACGGTGTGGAAGTGCACACCATGGATAGTCGTTGCCCTGACCGCCGCAAGCGGGGTCGCCTTCGCACTGATCTGAGCCGAGCCCGCGCCCGTCGCGATGTATCCAGGACTCCTGCATGGTGAACAAGGCAGACCTTGCACTCCGAGTGCTCGTAGCGGCATGGATGCCGATGGGGTATCATGACAAGAGCCATCTTCCCGTCGGGCGGTCGCATTGATGAGTCCTCCCAAGAGGGTTCGTCATTCTTGCCCCACCGGAGGGGCTTCGTCGGCTTATGGTCAGGTGTCCTCGCCTATTCGCGCTGATGTCGGCGACGCGCCAACTGCAGACCTTGGCGCTGATGCGGAAAGCAGACATTCCCCAGTGCGGCCCAACTTGGCCTGGCACTGATTATGTGAACGGGCGAACAGATTGAGTCTCGCTAGAGACCGCCGACGGAGCTCGATGCTCGGTCGCGGCAGCTCTGAACCCGTCCATAGCGGAAACGCACGGATCGCCTGATCGGCGACTCGGCCTCTAGCCCGCGCTCAGGACTAAGGACGCCGAGCGGCCCGCTCGTCGCCGCCTACCCGGGGTTGTCGAACCGCCCGGACGCCCGTAGCTTCGTCGAACTGACCAACTCAGTTTCAGCTAGCCGGCGAAGGTCAGGACGGGCGGCTTGGCAACGTTTCGGGGGAAACGTGAGGGGCAACGAAAAGGCGGGCACGCCCGCGGCGCGGTTGCGCTTCATTCCGGACGTTCCGGCGGAAGACGACTTTTTCCGCAGCCACACCCGCATTGCACAGGCCATCGTCTCGGCGATCGAGGATAATCCGGAGATTAAGGTCATCGGCCTGCTCGGTCGCTGGGGTAGCGGCAAGTCGACCGTCGCGGAGAAGGTGATCGAGACCCTAGAGACCCGAGAAGGCGAGGTCTTCAGGGTGTTTCTCTACGACGCCTGGATGCACCAAAGCGATCCGCTGCGACGTTCCTTCCTCGAAGAGATGATCCTTCGGCTTTGGCGGCGGGGCGTGCTGACACAACGATGGGTTCGCCGCCTCAAGAGGCTCAGCACACCAATCGAGGACACCCGCACGATCGAGACGCCGGAACTGTCTAAGGACGCCAAATGGGTCGGCCTTTCTCTCCTGCCCGTGCCGATCGGCCTCGGCCTGATCGGCTATGACACCCTGGAAGCCGCATTTGGGATGGAGGCGTCGCCACTCGGGCGCTGGAGCCTCGGTCTCGGCGTTTTCCTGACGGCCATGCCGGCGCTCTCCGCTGTCTGCGTTTATCTATGGCGCCGCCCTTGGCGGACGGCGTTCGCGCCGGGCCTGTTACGTTGGGAGTTCTGGCGAGATCTCGATGAGGACGGGGAGCCTCGCGAGACTTTCCAGCTCTTCACCAACGCCCAGTCGCGCTCGAGCCGAACTCAGACATTCCGGTCGGTCGAACCAACCTCGCTGGAGTTCGGTCGGGAGTTCCAGCGGGCTATGCGCGCGGTCCAGGAAGCCGGGCATCGCCTCGTCATTGTCATCGACAACCTCGATCGCGTCGCCGAGGACGAAGCCTTGGCCATGTGGGCCACCATCCGCAGCTTCTTCCACACAGCGGACGATACCGAGCACGGGCGGCATGAGCCGGTCCACCCGACCGTCATCCTTCCGATCGACCGGCACGCCGTCGAGGCGCTGTTCAGTGGGACCGACGAGGCCAGCAAAGCCTTGGGCAAGGAACGGGCGCGATCCTTTATGGACAAGACCTTCGACGTCACCTTCGAGGTGACGGAACCGGTCCGTTCCGACTGGCGGGATTTCCTGCAGGCCCAGATGAAATGGATGTTCAAGGAGGCTTATCAGGACAGTTGGGGCTTCTGGACGCGCCGTCTGTTCGAGAGCCGGCTGGAGCGCCTCCAGGCCGCGGCTGGCGAGACGGCACTCAGACCGTCGGCGGTTACTCCGAGAGAGATCAACAAACTACTTAACCGGGTCGGTGCCCTCTATCTCCAGTGGTCACACTCCAGCATCCCCGTCGAGGTCATGGCCCTCTATGTGATCCGGCGTGACGAGATCGACGGAGGGCTTCTGGAGTTCCTTCAATCGGCCGACGCCGAAATCGAGGACGTGGCCCCGGACTGGGCGCGCCAGTTGGCGGCTCTCTACTACGGCGTCGAGCCGGAGGTGGCGGGCCAGGTCTTGCTGGGCGAGCCGATCAGGAAGGCGATCCTGCGTCGCGATGAGGCCGTCGTGACCGGCCTCGCAGCCGTGCCCGGGTTCGGCGAGACTTTGGAGTTCATCACGGGTGCCCTGCCCGAACCGACGACGACGGGAACGCCCTTCACTGTTCTCAGCCATGCCGTCTTCATTCTTGCCGCCGCGAAGCCGGGCGAACAGCAGTGGGCGGTCAATGCCTGGCGAAATCTTATTGCTCGGTTCATCGTTCTTGCTCCATCGGCGAACCCGCCGGCCAAGCTGCTGCCAGCGGTTGACCTGCTGAGCTCCCATGTCGAGGCGGAGGCGAGACAGGCCTTCATGGACGCCGCGACGTCCCTGTTCGAGCGGCAACTGACGCAAACCCCGACCACTGCCGCCGAGGCGACCCTCATCCGGACCGGGGCGGAGGCACTCATAGGCTTCGCCGAGCGCAACAAGGTGCCCCTTCCAACTTTCGCCCTCGCCTTGGACCCTGAACCCTTCCTAAAACGTCTGAGCGCCCTGTCTGGCAGCCGGGTCTGGCGTCGATTGCGGACCGAGATCGAGGGTGCCGCGCTGGGCCCGGCGATCGTCACCATGCTGGCCACGAACGACGCCCAAGAGCTGATCCCGCCGGTGGTACGACTCTTCACCCTGACCGGCGGCGCGGATTTATACGAGGGGGAGATCGACTTCGACGTGATCGCCGAGACCGCTGAGCGTCTGGTTCGGGACCCGGGCTCCATGGGCGGGGACATGATGTCGGGTCTAAGGGTGCTGGCGGACCTGTCCTTCGGCGGCTTCACCCAGGGTGAGGCGCGCCTAATGGCGCTCGCCGACGAGGGTGTGCTCAACGCTCGGCTGGACGAGGCCATCTCTGCAGAGGCTTGGGACAATGCGGCGCTCGTGGCCGCCCTGCTGGTACAGCGGGGCGAGGTGATAAAGACACCAAGTATAGGCTGGCGGGAGTATGCGAGGCGTGATCCCTCCCATCCGCGCCGAGTCGTGGCGGCCCTGAGATACTATTTCGCTGACGATCTCGTGCCCCTACTGTGGGGCTCGCACGGTGCCGCCTATTCGAACCAGACCTTCGTCGAGCCCCTGATTGCCAGCGCGGTCGAGGCTGACATGCTAGGGGAATTTGACCCGGAGCCGGTGTTCGCGCGGCTGCTCCAGTACAAGCTCGCCGTTCCATACAAGCTGCGCGAGACCTTCCTCGACCAGCTCCACAAGCGGGCCGACCTCTTGGCGTCGATCGAAAGCGCGCCGCTCGGCGAACCCATGGCGGAAGCGGTCGCCTATCTGACCCGGCGCGGCGGCGACGACGCCGTGAAGGCCGCCCAAATGATGCGGGAGCGGGTCCGGAAGGCGACGACGGAACAATGGACCGAAGCTATCCGGCTCGGCCGTGAACCTCTCGACCTCGGCCGCAAGTTGATCGACGACCCGAGCTTCCGCTTCGACGGCAAGTCGCCGCTTCAGGAGGCGCTGAAGATTACGACCCTGCTTCTCGCCCAAGAGGGGGGGCGCGAGATGCGGAACCACTGGTTCGACCTGCTTGGCTTGCTCGGGTCTCGGCAATCGAAGGCGCTCCAGGTCGAATTGGGAGAAGCTTTGGAAGGCAAAGATCCCAAACAGGTTATCAAGATTGTCATGCGCGGCGGCAGGGACTTCCTAAAGGCGGCCGGTTTTTCCAAGGCGCCCGATCGCGCCGTCCGTACTCTGATCCTACCACTGCTCGATCAGAAGACCGGTCGGGACTGGCTCAGGGACAATCAGGACCATGCCGCAAGCTGGGTCGCCCGCGCTAGTCTAGCCGCCCTCGAGGACCTGACTGCAGGTTTGAAAGCCCTGAAGAAATCCAAGGTCGATGAGCGGCGCTACACCGCGACGTTCCTGGCCGAACGCTGGAGCCTCTCGATCTAGGACGGTGCGGTAGTTGGCAGCAGGGCCGGAGGCTTCAATGAAGCCGATTAGGGGGTATTTCATATCGGGGAAACTGGCCTCGACAGGGCTGAAATGATCGGCCGGCGAGCGCCACAAGCGGACATCCCTACATCGCCAGAAGGTTGACCTTTGGCCAGCGCCACTTGATCCCTCACACTGGATAAACGACGGTGGTCTTTGGGGGGATGGCATGAAATTCGTCGTCGGTATCATGATGATCGCGTTGACTGTGCCACAACAGTCAGCCGGTAGGTTCGATCTGGTGTGCGTAGGAACACAGAAAACGACCACCACCCCATCTCGCCGTTGGGAGGATAGGATCAGGGTGGACCTTGGAGCGAACGTCTATTGCTGGAAGAACTGCACCGTTCGGTCAGAAATCTACAAAGTCACCGAGGGCGAGATCATCTTTGAAAACGCAGCCGGCGTGACCTCTGTAAATCGAGTGACAGGCCAGTTTCGCAGTATTTCTCCAGCGCCAGGGGAAGGATACCGTGAAATAGACGGTCGCTGCGAGCGCGCGGAGTTCACGCCGCTAACGCCCCGCGCGTTCTGACCGAGTAGCCGCTGCCCTAGCGCCGTGACAGCCCAAGCGATTCACACACCACAAGTCGCCTAGGAGACAATCACGGTGATGCCGCTTGGCGCCAGATGCAGAGATTCGGACCTGTTCGGAAGTGGACATTTGAGCGCCCTTCAGGCGTTTCACTCGCATGTGACGTGCCCCTGAGAATTTCCTCCACGTGGAGCTAGAGTCCGGCCCTTGAAAGGACGGACGGAATGAAACGAGCGAGATTCACGGAAGAGCAGATCATCGGGATCCTGCGGGAGAACGAGGCCGGCGCCAAAGCGGGCGAGCTGGCGCGCAAGCACGGCGTGTCGGAGGGCACGATCTACGCCTGGAAGGCCAAGTTCGGCGGGATGAGCGTGTCGGACGCCCAGCGCCTCCGGGCCCTGGAAGACGAGAACGGAAAGCTGAAGCGCCTGCTGGCCGACGCCATGCTCGACAAAGCCGCGTTGAACGATCTGCTGTCAAAAAAGTGGTAGGGCCCGCGGCGCTGCGCCAGGCCGTCGCCCATCTGAAGGCGGCGTTCGGCGTCAGCGAGCGACGGGCCTGCTCCATCATCAAGGCGGACCGTAAGTCGGTGCGCTATCGCTCCTGCCGACAGCCGGACACGGCGCTGCGGGAGCGGCTGCGCGCCCTGGCTGTCGAGCGGCGACGGTTCGGCTATCGGCGGCTGTTCGTGCTGCTGCGGCGTGAGGGAGAGCCCTCGGGCAAGAACCGGATCTACCGGCTCTATCGCGAGGAAGGCCTGACGGTGCGCAAGCGCCGCTCACGTCGTCGCGCCATGGGCACGCGCGCGCCGATCCTGGTCGAGGCCAGGCCGAACGCCCGCTGGTCGCTGGACTTTGTGCACGACCAGTTCGCCACGGGCCGCCGCTTCCGCATTCTCAACGTGGTCGACGACGTCACCCGCGAGTGCCTGGCGGCGATCCCCGACACCTCGATCTCGGGACGCCGCGTCGCGCGAGAGCTGACAGCGCTGATCGCTCGGCGGGGCCGTCCCGCCATGATCGTCAGCGACAACGGCACGGAGTTCACGTCCACCGCCATCCTGGCCTGGGCGCAGGATCATGGCGTCGACTGGCACTACATCGCGCCGGGCAAGCCGACCCAGAACGGGTTTGTGGAATCCTTCAACGGCCGGATGCGCGACGAACTGCTCAACGAGAGCCTGTTCTTCAGCCTGGATCACGCCCGCCAGAAGGTCGCCGCCTGGGCGCTGGACTACAACACCCGCCGGCCGCACTCGTCGATCGGCTACCTCACCCCGGAGGCTTTTGCCGCCAGTCTGACCGCAACAGGCCGACCCGCTGCGCAGGATGAAAGCTGCGCGGCCCGGCCTGTTGCTCACCCCACGCTGCGAGGCGTAACTAACCCAAGGACTCTGGTCGCCGCTGGATGAAAACTCAGGGGCACGTCACATGGTCTGAAACAACCCGCCGGCACCGTTACCGTCGCCACCCGTTGGGGCTTTGTGGGCTATGAGACTCAGCTCATCCTCCATGC
Source organism: Brevundimonas sp. S1H14 (assembly GCF_047716865.1). Classification (NCBI taxonomy): domain Bacteria; kingdom Pseudomonadati; phylum Pseudomonadota; class Alphaproteobacteria; order Caulobacterales; family Caulobacteraceae; genus Brevundimonas; species Brevundimonas sp. S1H14. Next base: position 2,413,185 of record NZ_CP136679.1, read on the forward strand.
TGCGCGCCGTGGGGCGGCTGGGTGGCGAGACGCTTGAAGTTCAGACGGACATTGACGGTCTTCATTGGCTCCCCTGGCGGACTCGCTGAGGAGCGAAACGCCGTCCAAGCGACTGTCGAGGAGATGAATCGGCTCTTCGCTCATCGGGCTGGCTATCACTTAGACGTAGTGCGCTACGAAGACAGCGTTCCTGGGTTCGGCAACCCCCAGGAGAGGCTCAATCAGGAGCTGGATCGATCGGACCTGTTCATCGGCATGTTGAACCGGTCGTGGGGCTCGCCGCCGGCAGGGGCCAGCAACGCCACCTCCGGCTTCGAGGAAGAATACCGTCGATCCCTGAAGCGTCGTCAGGCTTCAGGTGCCCCGGAGATGATGGTTTTCTTCCAAACCGTCCCGGACGACATCCTCCGAGACGCCGGGCCGGACCTGCAGAAGGTCGTCGCATTCCGCCAAGAACTCGATAGCGAGAAGCCCGTCTTCTATAAGATCTTCGACGGCGTCGGCGATCTACAGCAGCAGCTGCGCGCCTACCTCGCGGCATGGATTCACGGTGTCGCGGAGGCGGACAACCGCACGACCCGTGAAGACGTGGCAGAGCCCGTCACTACGCCATCCCCGGCCCACGAAGGCCACCAGCGTGTCTTCTCGGAGCCCGGCGCTGCGTTTTTGGCCGCCGTCGCCAGCGCCACCCGAGAGAATGGCAGACTGTCTGCTGCGGAGGTAGCGCGCCTTCGCTTGCTGGGTCTTCTCTCTCACACCAGTAGTAACGATGCGCGGGCACTCGGCGTGCACGACGCCAATGTCCTGTACAGCGACTGCCCGACTTCCCTCTTCGGCGAGGATGAGATCGACGGCTTGATTGCGGCCGGTCTGGATCACTACGGATCGAAGACGGCTCCGCTCTGGACCTGGCTGATGCGCGGCGCTGAGGCACCCGCTAGCCAACTAACGAACGCAGCGGTGCTCAGGTCCCGTTCGACCGAACAAGTCGGAGCGATTTCCGCTCTCCAGCTCATTGGCGGTGACCTGGAGAGCCCGTTGTTTTCGCGCGACGCGGTGGTCGAGAATCTCCTTGACGGCTCTGAGGCCCGCGACGTCCGAACGGCGATGTTTCGCTATTTGACGGAGCATGGCTTGGCGGTCGATCTGCCCGCCCTTTGGGCCGCCCAAGCCAACACGGCCGCCGGCCAGATCGATGAGGCAGGGGCGGCGATCTTAGCCATTCTCGCCCGGGTGGACCGGGTGAAGGCATTCAGGGCCCTGATCGACCTCGCTCCTTCCGCACCCCCTGGAGCTCTCGTCTCTCAAATCTTCACGGTCTCCGGCGCGGTCGATCCGGACTGGATTGTCGAAGCCCTCGGCCATCGCGCGCCGGCCGTGCGGCTTGCGGCGCTCGGGGAATTGACCCGTCTGCCGGAGAGCGGTCTAGACTGGGCGCGCGCCCTGACCCGGGATGCAGATCCAGACGTCCGAGCAGCCGCGATCTCCGCGCTAGAAAGCGCCGGTGAAACGCTCTCACCAGACGACGTCAGGAACATCTTGGTGCGCCCTGCCAGGAATGCCCTTTTCGGACTGGGTATGCCGGTCAGTCTATCGGGCTCGGCGCAGTGGGCCTTTTATCGTCGACGCTCGCTTCAGAAATGGACAGAGGAGCAACAACGTCTTGCGGTCGAGCGCGATAAGGACGCGGCGGCTGTCCTCACACTAAGTGGTGTGGTCGAGAAACCAGGACTTCTGCGAGCGGTGGTCGATCTTAAGGGCCACATCGATTTGAAGGTCTTACAGCCCGATTACGAACAACATTCTGAACCGAGGACGGAAGATGACGCGCTTGCAATGTATGTGCAGGCGCTCGCCTCCCTCGCGGCGCGACGAGAGCCCGAAGACCTTGACCGTATTCGGGCTGCTTTTGCAGACGCGAGGGTCGAACTCCCTGAAGCCGCTTATGCTTATCTCGGCGTGGTCGGCGACTGGAGCGACGCTGCTCGGATAGTCCAGGCGACCCAAGAACGTCGCGGCGCACCGCCCCCCACCCTTCTTTCGATCAACGACCGCCGTGCAGAGTATAGTTGGGCGGCCGAGGCTTTAATCGCCTTGGCCAAAGGGGCTTGGCTCCAGCTCTTGGCGATCGAGCCAGCTCCGGCTGTCCAAACTCGGTTAATCTTGGAGACGCCGCAAAAGACGTGGGCAAAGGTCGGCAACACCCTGCTCTTGCAACTGTTCGCCAGTGCGGATGACAGCGTCAGGGAGGCAACGGCCTTGAGATGTGTTCGGGATCTTCCCGTGAAAAGGATCAAGGCGGTGTTCGACCACTTCCAGGCCAATGCGGAGAGCCGCTACTATTCGGTCATCCACTGGCTTGATTTTGGAATGGCGGTCCCACGCTCGGTGAGCGTGCCGGCCGCTCGACGAAAGCTAGAGGGCCTTCGCCAGCCAGGCGGGCTTGGTCGATTTTAGGGCTTTGCCGCCAAAGCGGCCGGCCACTACCGGGATCTGTCGCACACCGACAGCGCCAATACAGGCCAGCCGGATCGAGTTTGCCGCCCGTCGCCGGTCCGGCCGAGAGGTCAACTAGGCCGGACTGAAGGATAGGAACTGACAGCGCATTTGAATAACCGGCCGGAGAATGGACGACGCCAATGATTGTCGATCAGCGCGTCCCGACAAGCAGACGGTTCGAACCGCCGCTTTGAGTCAAAGAACGTCCTTTGCCATACATTGACGTCGGTGATTTAGCGGACAGGCTGCCAGCAAGGATCGGCTAGCCCCTGCCCAACGTCAGACATCATCAGCGGGTGCCGCGCGAACTATCCGCGCCAAGGCTTCCGCCAGATAGGCCTGAACCACGGTGCGCTCGATGCCGAGTTGTTGGCCGATCGCTTCAAAGGACAGTCCCGCGATCCGGTACAGCAGGAATACGTCCCGCAGATCGGCCGGGAGTTCCAGGATCGCCCTGGCGAGGGCGCGCTTCTGATCAGGGACTGCCGAGCGCTTTAAACAGCATCGTGACGAGGCCTTCTGGCGGTTCATGTGTCTGCCTGCTCGTTGTCATCCATGGCGGTTGCAACAGCCGATAGAAGGCCGCCGACAACCTCATCGGCGGCTTCCGGCGTCATCAGGAGCACGGGCCTGCCTTGGCCAAATGACAACGCCCCAGAAGCATACAGCGGGCTGAGGGCGGTGATCAGGTGAGGAAGTGCATCCGGCAGATGGCGCAGGCCTGCCATACGAGCGCATCTCATCGCCTTGTGTAGATCATGTCGCAGATGAATGCGGTTCCAGTCGTCCGTGATCCCGCACTGGAGAAGATAGGCCTTCAGAGCCAGCTCAATGGCGATAGCCAGATAGTAGGCGCGGAACCCGTCGATCTCCGAGTTTCCGGCTTGCGCTATTTCCCTGAAAGCCCGGGCGTTCCCCGCAAGCACCTGGGCCAAACGTCTATCGGGGCGCCGACGAGCGCGGGTCACGACGTATGCTTCAGGCGTGAGAGGTCGCGGGCAGCGCGGACGATCAGCCCATGCACGATGCGATTTTCCTCCGGCGCCAGCAGGCGTTCGGCGACCTGGAGATTCGCAACGACACCCTCGACATCCCGAGCCGGTGTCTTGGGCAGGAAGCGCAACCAGCGACGCAAGCGGCGGTCTATCAGCCGTAGACGAGTGCTGAGGTCAGTAAGCCCGCTGGCCCGTTCCGCCTCGTCGCGATCCGCGTCTGACTTGGCAAACCAACCCGGCTCGCGCTCAAGGCGCGCCAAGGCCACCGCCCAAGTGTCTAGCTGTCGGACGTAGGCGTCGTTGAGCGCCAGCCATTGCTGATGCCAGGATGGAACCTGATCGGCAGACATGCGGGGTCCTTCCGTGAAGACGGCACGGCAAGCGAGCGGCGGCCGCCCGCTAGTATTTCAGCACGATGTACGCGAAGATGATCACACCGACCCGACATTGTCAATACGGTGTATTCACATAGGAGCACACCGTGCCGACTATCACACCTCTTCAGGTCAAACTGGCGCGCACCGCTGTAGGGCTGGGCGTAAGAGAACTGGCACAGGAAGCTGGCGTTGCTCCCTCAACGATCCAGAGATTCGAGTCCGGACGCGGCGACATGCAATCTCGCACTCTGGATAAGGTGCAGCAGGCCCTCGAAGAATCCGGCGTGATCTTCATACCCGCAGACGCCTCAGGCGGGCCTGGCGTTCGGATGAAAGCCTGACCTCACCAACGTCGCCATGGCGGACCAACGCCGGGCCGTGGGAGGACTGTCAGGGGTGAGCGCGGCACGCGCTCATCGCCCCGCGACGGCGCAGCCGCCCTTGACCGGCCGAAAGCGGTCCGGCCCTCTCCGATAGCCGCGACGCAAAGAAAAGGCGCGATTTACCGCGTCGTTTCAAAGAGATGGGTGCCGATTCAAGGTGCGCGCTCGGCGCACACCTTATCTTATCATCTTGTAATGTAACGAATAATATTCACCCCACCCCCAACCGCACCTTGCGGCTTTTATCCTGCCATACTAATCGTAGGCTTCCAGGGTGGTGTATTCCTGACATCATAGCACTACTCCTTTCTGCGCAAAATACGCGCGTATCTATCCTGATGCTCGACAGCGCTGCGTGACGGTCCATGCAATACTACGAGCTCGGCACAGAGGTCGGCTCAGGCTGGTCTCAGAGGGATCTGGGGACGGCCAAGCACTCTACGCGTGCTCGCTGGGCGGCACAGGCAAGATAGCGATCGTCGTCCCCGACCCGCGGCCCCGTCACGGGCGTTGTTCCGCCGAAGCGGATCCGGGTGAACTGGTTCAGAGGGTCATGCGCACATCCTTTTGCGGGTCAGACGGCGGCCGGGCGGAAGTCGGTCCCGTCCAGCCACATGCGATGAAGAAGGGTGGCGAGCTTGCGGGCGACGGCGACTAGAGCCTTGTTGTGGCCCCGCCGTTTCACCAGGCTGAGCCCCCAGCTCCGCAGTTCCGAGGACGTCTTACAGCGCACGAGCAGGCTGCTGGCGGCCTCGTAGAGAGCTGTTCGGACCTCGCCGTCTCCGCACTTGGAGATGCGCCCGTCGTAGTCGATCGTGCCGGACTGGAACTTGCGCGGTGTGAGACCGAAGTGGGCGCCGACGGTGCGGGATCGACTGAACCGGTGCGGGTCATCGACGGCGGTCCGGAAGGTCAGCGCGACAACCGGACCGACACCAGGGACTGTCATGAAGCGTCGGCAGACAGGGTCATCGCGCACCGTCCGGACGAGCAATGCGTGCAGCTTCAGGCACTCGTCCCAGAGCATCCGGCGGACCCTCAGCATGCTGATCACCATGCCTCGCAACGTTGGGTCGGCGCCGTCGAGGAGCTCAGTGGTACGGGCTTCGAAGCGTCCCCGACTGACCTTGCCGATCCTGATCCCGAAGGCCTTCAGGGTGCCGCGCAGCTCGTTCTCGACGTCCAGGAACTTGCGCTTCAACAGACGCCGGTTCGACAGCAGAACACGCAGCTGCATGCTGTCGTGGCTCTTCACGTGCACCCGGCGGAACCAGCCCATACGCATCATCTGGGCGATTCCGCGTGCGTCGTTCTTGTCGGTCTTGTTGCGCTGAGCCCGCAGCGCCGCCTTCATATGCTGCGTCTCAACGACGATCACCGGAAGGCCCAGCGCCCGCAGTTCGGTGTAGAGCCAGGGTGACAAGGACTGAGCTTCGAGCCCCACGCGGGCGACGTCGTCGGCGTAGATGGAGATCGCCTGGGCGATGTCCGTCGGCTCGGTGGCCGCCTTGCATTCCTTCAGAACCTTGCCGTCCTGATCGACGACACAGACGCTCGTCTCGTCCAGCGAGACGTCAAGCCCAACGTGGTACTCCGCCATCATGCTCTCCCGTGCGCGTTCACGGGCGCGGTCGTGGCCCGCGTCAGCCACTGTCGCGCAAGACGCTCCAGAAGGCGAACAGGGGCATGGCGGCTGGCCCGATTACAGGGAAGCCCTCCTAATCGGTGACGCACCGGGGCTCTCCAAACACCTCGCACCGTCTTAGCGGTGCTCGAATGCGCCATGGTCGCGCTCGTCACCCAAGAGCGTCACGCCTGCGTCCGAAGGCAACTTGCGTTTTCCGCAAGCTGAGCCGCACTCTACTTCTTGGGGAGCGGCGTTATAAGCTCCAAACAATCGAGCCGAGCCAACCGCCGCATGTCGAAATTTCAGTTTTCAGATGATTGGCCCGGGACTGATCCTTGGTCTGACGACGCCTATGGCTACCGGCCCTTCGCAAAGCATCTAGCCGAAGTGCTTCTGCAACTGGAGGCACCCCGGGGCTATGTTTTGGGGCTCCACGGCTCGTGGGGATCAGGAAAAACCACTGCCCTTAATTTCGTTCGGCATTTTGTACGGGAGGCGAACAAGGACACCGACACGCCCCTGGAGCTTGTCGATTTCCAGCCCTGGATGGTCTCCGGTCACGACGATCTGATCGCCACTTTCTTTCGGGTCCTAGCAGATAAAATAAAGGAACCCGCCGACCAGTTGAAGCGCGCCAAGAGGTTTTCTGGCAGGGCCGCAAAAATGGTCGTCGACCCACTGGTTAAAGCCGCCGTCACGGTCGCGGTCGCGTCCAACCCCGGGGACAGGATCGCCATCGACGCCGGCGGAGAGATTGCAAAGCAGGCGATGAACCAGACCGTCAACGCCTGGCTCAAGGAGCCAACTCTTCAAGCCGCTCACGCCGATTTGGTCCGACGTATTTTCAAGAGCCGTCGCCGGTTTTTGATCTTTATCGACGACATTGACCGGCTGGAGAGTTCTGAGATCCGGACCATTATGCAGATGGTGAAATCGGTCGGCCAACTACCGAACGTCATCCACTTTCTGGCCTACGACCGTCGGATCGTCTGGCGGGCCTTAGAAGAGGCCGACGCGAAGCGCGACGGCGAGCCGACGTTTGCGGAAAAGATCGTTCAACATGAGGTCGAGTTGCCTCACGCCACAGGTAGAGCGCTTCTGCGCAAGCTGGAACGCGAGACGCAGTTTATCCTACAGTCAATCCGGCCAGGCTATCGTTGGAATGCGATCATCGAGTCGGGACTTCAACGATGGATTCAGCACCCCCGCGACGTTATCCGCTTCAGTAACGCTTTGCGGTTCGCATGGCCGCCGTTGGAGGGTGAGATAGATCCAGCGGACGTCCTTGCTCTCGAGGGATTGAGGCTCTTCGAACCCGGTGTTTTCGACTGGATTCGCGCCAATCAATCGATGATTGTCGACGAACGAGGCTATATCTCTGACGATGAAAAAAAGGCGTGGGCAGCACGCTTTAGGGAGAGCGTTCCGGCTGCCCGTCGCGATGCCGTAGTTGATCTGATGTGCACGCTTTTTCCGCAGCGAAGCACGATACTCCGTGATCGGGCGCACTACGGCTTTTCGGAAAGCTGGGCCGAGACCGTCAATCGCAAAGGCGTCGCCGAGCCGCGCGGTTTGAACGCCTACTTTTCTCTCTTTCCCTCTCCGCACGAGCTTCCCCGCGCTGTCGTCGATGCGGCCGTCAGCGCGCCCGGCGATCAGGAGGTGCAGAACCGCGCGATCCGCGATGCCCTTGCGTCGGTAGACGAAACTGGTGCCTCCCTCGTCGGAGACTATCTCAATGCTCTCCAGTTTCGACTGTCCGGACAAGAGGCATTTAGTCCGGAGTTGGCGATGCTACTTGCCCTAGTGCAAAGCGCCGACGCCATCCATCGTCACGACCGCGCGGAGAGACCCGCGATGATGGTCGTTCATCCTCACGCCCAGTACCATTTCTTGGTCCGCCGGATGTTGGAGATTTGGGGCGTCGAGGAGGCTAGCCGCGCTATGACCCAGGCGATGATGGCCACCGAGTCGGCCGCCACCATCGCTGGTCTGTTCGTTTGGCGTGCGCGCGAGGCCGGCCAGCTTCCGGCCGAAGGCATGCGAACGGGCCCGCTGATCACCTCCGAGGCGCTGGACGTGTTGGGTCGGCGTGCCTTGAGCCTCATCCAGGCAGAGGCCGAAAGCGGCGCACTAGCCAATGCGCCCTCATATTTCGAGATTACTTCGGCTTGGGCGCTCCTTGAGGACGCCGTAGTGGTTCGGGAATGGTTGATGGACCAAGCCGAAGCCGATCCTAAAGCCTTGGCCAAGATCGCAAGCGGGTTCCTGGCCGTCTCAAACGGTGAGACGGGTTTAGTATATTCGTTCCACAGCCGTCCTGCCGATGACGGGTTGTACGATCTGGAGCGGCTTCTTAGGGCGAGCGAAGCCTACGCCGATGATACCGCCGTGGCCGCAGAGGATGCGGTCAAGATCAAGGTACTCAGAGACGGACTGCGCTTGCGTGCGGGACGCGCCGACTCGACCGGCGGCGACGATTAAATGTCGAAGTCACCCAATCTTGCCGTCCCGGAGGAGGAATTCCGGAGCTAGGCGGTTGAGACTTTGCGCTGCTAGACCTCTGCTGGCGTCAGCACGGCGGCGGGCGCGCGCGTATTTGCCGTCTCTCGAAGACGTGATGCGCCATCCCTCCCCGCCTGGATTTGCGCGCCAAGCGCTTCCACGTGGCTTCCACGGTCGGATTTGCGGCGTTGGATTTCGGGCAGCAAAAAGCCGCTAGACGATTGATCTAGCGGCTTAAATGTTTGGGTGCGGGAGCAGGATTTGAACCTGCGACCTTCAGGTTATGAGCCTGACGAGCTACCGGGCTGCTCCATCCCGCGGCAAGGCGGTGAGTAAAGGAAGAAGGGTTCGAGATATCATTCATGTGTGTCGGGTAGACCCGGCGACGACCTACTCTCCCGCGCCTTAAGACGAAGTACCATCGGCTCTGGAGGGCTTAACGACCGAGTTCGGAATGGGATCGGGTGGGGAACCTCCGACAGAGCCACCGGGTCAACCCGACACACATGAATGAGAAGATATTGTCTTTGATTTCGGCAAGTAAAAACCGAATGAGTTTTGCTGAGAAACGATCAAGCCGATCGGATTATTAGTACCAGTAAGCTTCACACGTCACCGCGCTTCCACACCTGGCCTATCAACGTGGTAGTCTTCCACGATCCTCAGCGAAGCCTTGTTTTGAGGTTAGTTTCCCGCTTAGATGCTTTCAGCGGTTATCTATTCCATACTTAGCTACCCTGCTGCACGGCTGGCGCCATGACAGGTCCACCAGAGGTATGTCCATCCCGGTCCTCTCGTACTAGGGACAGATCCTCTCAAGCTTCGAACACCCACGGCAGATAGGGACCAAACTGTCTCACGACGTTCTGAACCCAGCTCACGTACCACTTTAAACGGCGAACAGCCGTACCCTTGGGACCTGCTCCAGCCCCAGGATGTGATGAGCCGACATCGAGGTGCCAAACTTTGCCGTCGATATGGACTCTTGGGCAAAATCAGCCTGTTATCCCTAGAGTACCTTTTATCCGTTGAGCGATGGCCCTTCCACGCGGGACCACCGGATCACTATGGCCGACTTTCGTCTCTGCTCGACTTGTCAGTCTCGCAGTCAGGCTAGCTTATGCCATTGCACTCGACGACCGATTTCCGACCGGTCTGAGCTAACCATCGCGCGCCTCCGTTACACTTTGGGAGGCGACCGCCCCAGTCAAACTACCCACCACGCCATGTCCCGGGACCGGATAACGGCCCTCGGTTAGACGTCAACGACAGTAAGGGTGGTATTTCAAGGATGGCTCCACCAGAGCTGGCGCCCCGGTTTCATAGCCTCCCACCTATCCTACACATACGGTCGCTAACGCCAAGGCGAAGCTATAGTAAAGGTTCATAGGGTCTTTCCGTCTGACCGCGGGAACCCCGCATCTTCACGGGGAATTCAATTTCACTGAGCCTGTGCTGGAGACAGTGGGGAAGTCGTTACGCCATTCGTGCAGGTCGGAACTTACCCGACAAGGAATTTCGCTACCTTAGGACCGTTATAGTTACGGCCGCCGTTTACCTGGGCTTCAGTTCGGAGCTTTCACTCCTCCCTTTAACCTTCAGGCACCGGGCAGGCGTCAGACCCTATACGTCGCATTGATGCTTCGCAGAGCCCTATGTTTTTGCTAAACAGTCGCTACCCCCTGGCTTGTGCCACTCAGTCCTGGTTGCCCAGGGTGAGTCACGCTTATTCCGAAGTTACGCGTGCAATTTGCCGAGTTCCTTCAGCACAGTTCTCTCAAGCGCCTTGGTATACTCTACCTGACCACCTGTGTCGGTTTCGGGTACGGTCTCTGCTGGAGTTATTTCCAGGGACAACGCCACCGCCGGGAACAATCCAATAAGCCCCGACGACTTATGCCATCCGTCACTTCCAGCTGGTGCAGGAATATTTACCTGCTTCCCATCGACTACGCTTTTCAGCCTCGCCTTAGGGGCCGACTAACCCTGCGCAGATTAGCTTTACGCAGGAACCCTTGGTCTTTCGGCGACAGTGTTTCTCACACTGTTTATCGTTACTCATGTCAGCATTCTCACTTCCGATACCTCCAGCCAACCTCACGGTTGACCTTCACAGGCTTACGGAACGCTCCGCTACCGCTTGCAGTAAACTGCAAACCCATATCTTCGGCGCATGGCTTTAGCCCCGTTACATTTTCCGCGCAGGATCGCTTGATCAGTGAGCTGTTACGCTTTCTTTAAAGGATGGCTGCTTCTAAGCCAACCTCCTGATTGTCAAAGCAATCCCACATCGTTTCCCACTTAGCCATGACTTGGGGGCCTTAGATGATGGTTAGGGTTGTTTCCCTTTTCACGACGGACGTTAGCACCCGCCGTGTGTCTGCCCGATAGTACTCTTGGGTATTCGGAGTTTGGTTAGTATTGGTACCGCTCGCGCAGCCCGCAACCATCCAGTGCTCTACCCCCCAAGGTATTCGTCGGACGCTCTACCTAAATAGATTTCGCGGAGAACCAGCTATGTCCAGGTTTGATTGGCCTTTCACCCCTATCCACAAGTCATCCCAGAATTTTTCAACATTCACGGGTTCGGACCTCCAGTAAGTGTTACCTTACCTTCATCCTGCTCATGGATAGATCACCTGGTTTCGGGTCGTCATACGTCGAACTTAGCGCCCTATTCAGACTCGCTTTCGCTGCGCCTACACCTAACGACTTAAGCTTGCTCGACATATGAAGTCGCTGACCCATTATACAAAAGGTACGCCGTCACCGCGCTTGGCGGCTCCGACTGCTTGTAGGCTTCCGATTTCAGGATCTGTTTCACTCCCCTTGTCGGGGTGCTTTTCACCTTTCCCTCACGGTACTTGTTCACTATCGGTCGTAGAGGAGTACTTAGGCTTGGAGGGTGGTCCCCCCATGTTCAGACAGGATTTCACGTGTCCCGCCCTACTCGAGTCTCTTGCTGTTTGACGTCTACGGGGCTGTCACCCGCTATGGCCGGACTTTCCATTCCGTTCGACTTTATTTCACAAGAGCACTGGCCTGGTCCCGGTTCGCTCGCCACTACTACGGGAGTCTCGGTTGATGTCCTTTCCTCCGGGTACTGAGATGTTTCAGTTCCCCGGGTTCGCTCAATGAACCCTATGTATTCAGGTCATTGTACCTTTTAGCGATCCACCAATCGCTGCTCCGAAAAGCAGAGTTGGAAGACCGCAAAGGTGGGTTTCCCCATTCGGAAATAACCGGATCAAAGGGTGCTAGCGCCTCCCCGGTTCTTATCGCAGCTTGCCACGTCCTTCATCGCCTCTCTACGCCAAGGCATCCGTCAGAAGCCCTTCAACGCTTGATCGTTTCTCAGCAAAACTCATACGCAGGCTTATCCGGGGGATGGAAAGAGGTATCCGCCGGACCTACGTCTGATTTTTACTTT
>NZ_CP136679.1:2427500-3207108 GCF_047716865.1 Brevundimonas sp. S1H14
TCCCTCAACTCAATCCAGCGATTCGATTGAAGCGCGGAACCTAACCGATCCAACCGTCCGAAGCAAGGAGCTTTTTCAAACCCCCGCCCCGTCCAAAACCCCGAAAACTCAGTCTCCGAAGCCCCGTCGGGCCAGCCCGTCTCCGAGCGAGGCGGCGATATACGAGGCGCTTTTCTCGAGGGCAATAGGCAAAACCAGCTTTTCCGATCTATCCACAGATCGAGCCTTTATGCACAGGTCGCCCAGCGCCTTAGCCGCCCCCTACCCCGCCGCTATATAGGTACGCAGGCTTTCGGCCTCATGCGTGGCCTGGGCGATCTGGCATTTGACCACGTCGCCGATCGAGACGACGCCGGCCAGACGCTTGTCCAGCAGGACAGGCAGGTGGCGGATGCGGCGGTCCGTCATTCGGGCCATCAACGCTTCAACGGTCTCGGCCGGATCGGCGAAGACCACCTCGCTGGTCATATAATGGGAGACAGGGCGCTCCAGGGCCTGCGTCCCGTCTCGAGAAATCGCGCGCACAATGTCGCGCTCGGACAGGACGCCCACCACGCCGTCGCCTTCGCAGACGATCAAAGCCCCCACCTGACGGCGCTCGAGCTCGGCGCAGGCTTCATTCAGATTGGCGTCCGGCGCCAGTGTGAACACTGCGCCTCCCTTGCCCTTGAGAATCTCGGCGACCAGCATGGCGACTTCCTCCTGATGGGCAGGCCGTCGTCCGCGCGTCGCGGGCGGGCCGCAAGACCAACAGGTTGGCTCAGACGCCGCCGATAGGCAAATCACGGCGCGCGGCGAACCAGCCCCCGATCGGCCCGATGGCGAGAATGCCGAACACGAAGCCGATGGCGTGCGCCTCCCAGGCGATGCGGGCGCCGTCCGCTCCCGGCGCCAGACCGATCAGACCCACAATGAGATTCACCGCCATCCAGGCCGCCGAAGCGCGCAACACCATCGGATGGAACAGCGGAAGGACGCGCCCATGCCCGCCCATCAGCCTGGTGGCGGCTCCGATCAGGCCGAAGACCGCGCCCGAGGCGCCGACCAGCGGCCCCATGCTGTGCGGATGCACCAGGCCATAGCCCAGGGCCGCCACGACGCCGGCCGCTATATAGAAGAGGATGAAGACCAGCGGTCCCGGTCCGCGTTCCATCAGACGGGCGACGGGTGCGCCGAAGGCCAGCGCGCCCACCGCATTCATCGTCACATGAGCCCAGCCCCCGTGCAGCAGCATGGAGGTGAACAGGCCCTGCCAGTCGCCCGCCCACAGCCTTGCCGGAACGAAAGCCATCGACACTCCCAGATCAGGAAGCCGCTCCTGCAGATAATAGAGCACCGGCATGGATGCTGCGATCAGCAGAGGCAGGAAGGGCGCGTTGAACATCTTTTCGCGCGGCGGCCGCGGCGAACGGGCGTCAGATTGGGACATTCGTCCTTGATGAGGCCAGTCGCATTCCAGCTCAAGGCGTCGTTTTGCGCCATTCCGAGACTGATACGGTCTGGCACGGTCATTGCGAGGGCCCTTCCAGAAGTTCTCGGGAGCGCCTGATGCCGTCTCATAGACTGACACTCATGACCGTTGCGGCCGCCGCCGCCGTGCTGGCGAGCCTGCCTGCCGGTTCGGCCGTCGCGCAGTCGACCGGCTCAGCTGGAGCGGGCCAGTTCCAGGCCGGCTACGGCGCCTCGCGCTACACCACCGCCCAGGCCAGCCGCGGCACGACCCGCGACGCCAACGGCAACCGCCTGGTCGTCGACGGCATCATCCAGCAGAACGGCAGCGCCTATTCGCGAAGCGACAGCAGTGCGTCGTCCAGCATTTTCAACGGCGGCGTCGGCTCGAGCGGCGGGACCAGCATCGGCGGCTCGACCGCCATCGGCAACAACCTGAATGTGGTGGTCCAGGGCAACCGCAACACGGTCGTCGTCAACTCCAACCAGACCAACACCGGCGACATCAACGCCGGCACCACCCTGAACGGGCCGCGTCCATGAAAATCTCAGCCATCCGTCGCTCGCCTGTGCGCGCCCTCGGCTGCGTCGCCGCCGCCGCCGCCCTGCTGGGCGGTTGCGTCAGCACCTCCGCCGGACCGTCGGGCCAATACGCCAAGCCGATCGGCAACGCCCCGGTGACGTCGAACCCGACGCCCTATTCGACCGCGCTCTACTGCCTGGCCGACTATGCGCGCCGCTATAACCTGCCCTCGCCGCGCATGGCCGTGGGTCGGATCAGCGACTACACCGGCTCCATCTCTTCGGACGGCGGGCGTCAGATCACCCAGGGCGCGTCCCTGATGGCCAACACCGCCCTGGCCAAGGCCGGCGCCCGCATCGTCGAGCGCTACGACACCTCGGTGTCGGAGCTGGAGCTGCGCTACGCCAACAACAAGCTGATCGGCGACGACGTGCCGAACGGCGGAGCCCAGGACGCCGCCTTCCGCCGCATCCTGGCCGGTCAGGTGCCGGGCTCGGACTTCTATGTGGTCGGCGGCATCACCGAGGTGAACTACAACATCCGCTCGGGCGGCTTCGACGTCGCCGGCGGCGAGGTGAAACAGAACGGCGGCTCGGGCCTGATCACCGGCAAGGTGTTCGTGATGAACGTCGCGATCGACCTGCGTCTGGTGCAGACCACCACCCTCGAGGTTGTGGATGTCGTCTCCTATCAGAAGCAGATCGTCGGCCGCGAAGTGTCGGCAGGCGTGTTCGACTTCCTGAACGGCAACGTCTTCGACATTTCCGCCGGGTCCAGCGGCCTTGAGCCTGTTCAACTGGCCGTCCGCGCCCTGGTCGAACGCGCCACGGTCGAGTTCATGGCCAATCTCTACGGCGCCCCCGGCCCGGAAATCTGCCTCAACCCCGCCAACGACCCGCTGGCCGACAGCCCTGTCGGCGCCACCGGCGGCTACTATCCCGCTTACGCAAACACGGACACGAACAATGGCCAAACTCGCGCCGACCCGTCTCGCTGGCACGATCGCCGCGACAGCGCTGTGCGTAGCGGCGGCCGCTGAGGCTTCCGCTCAAGATCGCGGGCTGGTCCTGAATGAGCAGCTCAACCTTGGCGACGTCATCAGCGGTCAACGCCTGAACGTCGTCAACGTCAGCGACAACGTCGCCGTGTCGAACGCCGCCATGGGCAACGCCCTGTCCGGCGGCGCCGAAGGCCGCGCCGCCGACATCCGTTCGACCCAGGACATGCAGGGCTCCGCGATAGCGGACACCTCCCTGACCCTGCGCGGCGATACGGGCTATGTGAACAGCGTCACCCAGGCGCGCGGCAACTATCTGGCCGCGACCGCCGTCAACACCGGCATCGACGTCGACGCCGGTCAGAATCTGGATGGCGACGTCACCGCGCGCACTCGGGTCGAGGAGACCGGCGCCCGCCTGAACTACGGCGGCCACGTCTCAGCCGACGCGATCGGAAACACCGTCGCCCTGGGCGCCAGCGGCACGGGCGACCAGCGCGGCGCCATCACCGGCCGCGCCGATCAGAACTCGACCGGTCAGATCTACGCCGAGAACGAAGCCCGCTTCACCTATGCCCCGGCCCCGGCGGTCTTCACCAGCCATGCTTCGGCCAATGCCGTGCAGGCGACTTCGACCCCTAACTCGCACCAGGATCTGTCAGTCAGCCAGAACGCCTCCGGCGCCGGGGTCACCGCCTGGACCGGCGTGTGGGCGGGCAACGCCTGGGACATCGCCGCGCGCAGCCGCGCCGCCTCCAACCAGGCCGCCTTCTACAACCAGGGCGGCGCTTTGCTGGTCGACGTGGACCAGCAGAACTCGGCCGAGGTTCTGTCGCGCACCGAGCTCAGTTCCTACGACTTCGGCGCCGCCTATTCGACCGCCGAGGCTGTCGGCAATGAGGTTCATGCGGGCAACAACGACATCTATGTCAGCATCGACAACACCCAGATGAACACCGGCGGCGTCACCGCCAGCGCCGGGTTCACCGGCCAGAACGGCTACGACGCCTATGTCGGGGCCAATGCGGCGGGCAACGCCGTCACCGGCTTCGCCTGTTCGACCTGCGGCGGCGACCTGAACGTCCGCAACAGCCAGACCAACGCAGGCGACGTGCGCGCTACGGCGACCGCCACCGTCAACGGTTGGGGCCGCAATGTCGTCGCCGGCGCCAACGCCGTCGGCAACACGGCGACCTTCTATGTCGCACGACCGGGAAATTAACTTTCGGTAACTTGAGCTAGTCAAGCTCGTTTGTCACCGTAAACAGGCGCGAGGCTGAAGAAGCTTCGCGCCTGTCTTACGTGCAGGGCCGCAATCAGTCCCGGGGGCCGCCCGCTCGCACGTCGCGGAGACCACCGAATGCGATCCCCTCGCCCTCGCCGCCTGCTTCTGCTCGCCGCGTCCAGCCTCGCCCTGATGGGCGGCGCGGCCCTCCCTGCCGTCGCTTTGACGCCGCCTTCGGCCGTCGCGACGCAGAACGCTCAACCATCCAAGCCCTGGGCTCAGGCGGCCAGCGACATCCCGGCTGACGCGGCCGTACGTTTCGGCGTCCTGCCCAACGGCATGCGCTACGCCATCATGAAGAACGCCACCCCGCCGGGTCAGGCGTCGCTGCGCCTGCGGATCGCGGCCGGTTCCCTGATGGAGAACGAAGACCAGTTGGGTCTGGCCCACTTCATGGAGCACATGGCTTTCAACGGCACGACGAATGTGCCCGAGAACGAGCTGCTGCGGATTCTGGAGCGTCTCGGCCTGGCCTTCGGCGCCGACACCAACGCCTTCACCAGCTTCGACCAGACCGCCTATACGCTGGAGCTGCCGCGCACCAACGACGAGACGGTCGACACCTCGCTGCGGATCATGCGTGAACAGGTCTCCGAGGCCCTGATGAAGGCCGAAGACATCGATTCCGAACGCGGCGTGATCGAGGGTGAAGAGCGCCTGCGCAACACCCCGGCCCTACGCTCGCTGAAAGCCCAGATCGCATTGCTGGCGCCGGGCCAGCGCCTGTCAAACCGCCTGCCGATCGGCGACCTCAGCATCATCCGCAGCGCCCCTCGCGAACGCTTCGTCGAGTTCTATGAGGCCTATTACCGCCCCGAGCGCGCCACCATGATCGCGGTCGGCGACTTCGACGTCGATCAGATGGAAGCCAAGATCAAGGCGACCTTCTCGGACTGGACGCCCAAGGCCGCCGACGGCCCCGAGCCCGATCTGGGACAGGTCGCCCCGCGTCAGCCCGAGACCCGCATCCTGGTCGAGCCGGGCGTGCAGTCGTCGGTTCAGCTGAACTGGATCCGCAACCCCGACCTCGATCCCGATACGGCGTCCGAACGCCGCGACGCCCTGTTGCAGAATCTGGGCATGGCCGTGCTGAACCGCCGTCTGGGCGAACTGGCCCGCGCGGACAACCCGCCCTTCATCGGCGCCGGCGGCGGACAGGGCACCCTGTTCAAGACCCTCGACCTGGCCAGCGTCTCGGCCGCCTTCAATCCCGGCGGCATCCAGCGCGCGCTGGAAACCATCGAACAGGAACAACGCCGCCTGGTGCAGTTCGGCGTGTCCCAGATCGAACTGGATCGCGAGATAGCCAACAGCCGCGCCGCACTCGAAACGGCGGTGCAAGCCGCAGCCACACGCAGCACCCCCGCCCTGGCGAACGCCCTGCTGGGCGCCGTCAACGACGACAAGGTCTTCTCCTCGCCCGCCACCAACCTCGCCTTGTTTGAAGCCACGGTGAAAGACCTGCAGGCGGCCCAGGTCAGTGAGGCCGTCAAGCGCGCCTTTGAAGGTCAGGGGCCCCTGGCGCTGGTCGTCACGCCCGAGCCGATCGAAGGCGGCGAGGCCGGCGTCACCACCCTGCTGGAAGCCAGCCGCGCCACGCCGGTCGCCGCCCCGGCGGAACAGGCGGCTCTGGATTGGCCCTACGCCGACTTCGGCGCCGTCGCCACGCCCGCCTCGACCACCGAAGTCGCCGCCGTCGGCGCCACGGTCGTCACCTTCCCCAACGGCGTGCGCCTGACCGTCAAGCCGACGACCTTCAAGGACCAGCAGATCCTGATTTCGGTCCGCACCGGCATCGGCGAGATGGGCCTGCCGACCGATCGCTTCACCGCTCAGTCCCTGGCCCCGATGGTCTTCACGGCGGGCGGCCTCGGCAAGCTGACGGCCGATGAGCTGAATCGGGTCCTGACCGGCAAGATCTATGGCGCTGGTTTCAACATCGACAGCGACGCCTATCAGTTGTCGGGCGCCACCCGTCCGGCCGATCTGCAACTGCAGATGCAGGTGCTGGCCGCCTATCTGACCGATCCGGGCCTGCGTCCGGCGCCGTTCGAACAGATCAAGGCCGTCCTGCCGCAGTTCATGGCGCAGCAGATGGCGACCCCCAGCGGCGCCTTCGGCCTTCAAGCCTCGGGCCTGCTGGCCAGCGGCGACAAGCGCGAATCCATGCCTTCGCCTGCGGAAATCGCCGCCTTCACCCTGGATGAACTAAAGCAGGGCGTGGTTCAGGGCCTGGCGACCGGTCCCATCGACATCGTCATGGTCGGAGACGTCAAGATCGAGGACGCAGTCGCCTCCGTCGCCTCGACCTTCGCCGCCCTGCCTGCTCGCGCCCCGGCCGCCCAGCCTCTGGCCGGTTCGGACCAGCGCCGCTTCCCCGCGCCGACGGCCCAGCCGATCCGCCTGACCCACGCCGGTCCGGCCGAGCAGGGCCTGGCCTATGTCGCCTGGCCGACCACCGACGCCGTCAACGACCGGACCGAAGCGCGCAAGGCCTCCATCCTGGCCGAAGTCCTGAAACTGCGTGTCATGGAGGAGATCCGCGAGAAGCAGGCCCTGGCCTACTCGCCCGGCGTCCGCGCCTCGTCGTCCGACGTGTTCACGGGCTACGGCTCCATCTCGATCACCGCCGACACGGCGCCCGAGAAGTTCGACGCCTTCTTCGCCGCCGTCGACGCCATCATCGCCGACCTGCGCGACAAGCCGGTCAGCGAGGACGAGTTGAATCGCGCGCGCCTGCCGGTGATCGAAAGCCTGCGCCGCAGCCAGGCGGGCAATGAATACTGGCTCGGCCAACTGGAGGATCTGGCCGCCAGGCCCGCTACGCTGGAACAGATCCAGACGCACATCAGCGATCTGGAATCTTTCACCGCCGCCGACATTCAGGCGGCCGCGCGCCAGTACCTGAAACCGGATGCGGCGTGGAAGGCCGAGGTGGTCTCGGTCAACGCCACTCAATAACGAAGAAAGGGCCCCGTTCTGCAAGGAACGGGGCCCAGTCGTTTAGGCCTATCGACGGAGAGTCGATGGCTGAGACTAGACGCCGGCGTCTGTCGCCAGGCTGAACAGCGGGTTCAGAAAACCCGGCCGCCGACCCCGCCGTCCATCATGATCATGCCGGTAGAGGCGGCGCCCTCGACCATCTCCTCGCGATACTCGGTGTAGGTCTCTTCGCGGATCATGGTCAGAACCTTCACGCCGGCGCCGTAACGGCGCAGCAGCGAGCGCTCATTACACTGACGCGCCTGCTTTTCAGGACGGCATTCCAGACGGCCGCCGGCGCCGTGCCACAGGGCGTCGCCCTTGTTGCAGGCCGTGGTTTCGCCGGCCGCGCCTTCCGCCTCGCTGACGGTCCACTGCAGCTTTGTCCCCGCCAGGCAGCGGTACAGTTCGCCGTCGTAGCTGTCCGCGACGTCGCGGCCCGGAACGACCTGGGACGCCGGGTGCGGCACATTGCGGTCGTCGATGCAGACGGCCTGCAGCACGACCTGTTTCTCGATACGGCGCGACGCGGTGAAGGGCACCCGCACCATCTGCATCCCGCCCTGGACGTTCAGTCCCTGAATGGTGGTGGGATAGGGCTGATCGACGTTGAAATAGGCCCCGCCGCCGCCCGCCACGATCACCGTGGACGCCGCGCGCGATCCGGCCGAGGCGCGCGCCGAGGCGTTGGCGCTGGCGTTCGCATTGACGTTGACGTTGACGTTCACATTGCCGCCGCCAGAGCCGCAGCACGGAGGGGGCGGAGGCGGCAGGCATCCTCCGCCGCCGCAGGGCGGCGTCACCGGCGGGCGCGGGGGCAGACAGCCGGTGGGGCCGCAACCGCCGCCCGGCGGCGTCACCGGCGGGGTGATCGGCGTCGGCGGAGGCAAAATCGGCGTGGGCGGCGGCGGCGGCAGGCAACTGGACGGCCCGCACTGCGCCGCAGCCGCATCAGCAACCGCCATCAGCCCCACAAAGGCCACAGCGCCGGCCAGCATTTTCGTAATCCCTATCCGCATGGGATCGGACTCCTGCATTGATCGTCAGCAGAGGCAATGCAAGCGCCGGGCCGTTTCGAGTGTCCGCCAATGGGCTGTTTCATCCCCTCATGCGCGAGTTTGCGCCGTTCCGGCCCGTTAGTCGCAGCGCCTGTCCCATTGTGATCCGTGCCATTGTGGGGCGACGGTCAGTCGATCCGCTTCAGGTCTGTCACATAGCGCCGCCAGTTCTGGACATAGTGCTGCGCCGACATGCGCAGACCCTCGATCTGACCCTCTTCCAATTCCCGCACCACCTTGCCGGGCTGGCCCATGACCAGACTGTTGTCGGGAATGACCTTACCCTCGGTGATCAGGGCGTTGGCGCCGATCAGGCAGTTCTTACCTATGCGCGCGCCGTTCAGGACGACCGCGCCGATGCCGATCAGGCTGTTGTCGCCGATTTCGCAGCCGTGCAGCATCACCTTATGCCCCACCGTAACCCCGGCGCCGATCGTCAGGGGCGATCCGAGGTCGGTATGCAGGATGCTGCCGTCCTGAATATTGCTGTCGGCTCCGATGACGATGGGGTCGTTGTCGCCGCGCAGCACGGCGTTGAACCAGATGCTGGCGCCCGGATGCAGAATCACATTTCCTAGGACGGTCGCACTGGGAGCAATCCAGTATTCGCCTTCCGCTGGAAGCTGAGGCTTGCTGTCGCCCAGACTGTAAACACTCATCCGCACACCGCCTATTCTTCTTAAAATGAAGGCTTTAACCCTTCAGAAACCACGTTAGCATCAGTCTGTTGATGCGATTCGGCAGGCCCCATTCGCCCCCGGATCCGAAGCCGGATCAAGCCCGGTCCGGTCAGATGCTGGAGAATGCGCTTGGCGTGTTCGCGACCAGTTCGGGGACGGCGACGCACCTGCTGCGGCGAAGACCCTGCGACCGTTCGGGACGGCTGCGCGACTTCGGCCCCCACCTCCCCCACCGACGACCAAGGCGAGACCCAGCCGGGCTCGCCTTTTTTCATGCCCTGGAGGCGTCCATGAGCAAACGATCGGCCATCAAGCGTCAGCTGCGCGAAGGCGTGCTGGATTCGCCCGAATTCATTCAGGACGCCAAGGTACGGCGATTGCCCGCCCGCGTTGGCGGCTGGTCGCCCCTGCCTTCGAATGATGAGCGGGACCAGGCCTATATGAAGACGCTGAAGCCCAAGTCCGACGGCCAGGCCGAACTGATGGACGCCGTCGACCACGCCAATCTGGTGCTGGCGCTGGGCCCGGCAGGCACGGGCAAGACCTATCTGGCCGTCGCCAAGGCGGTCGAGGCGCTGGAGGCGGGCAAGGTCGGCCGCATCGTCCTGAGCCGTCCCGCAGTCGAGGCCGGGGAATCGATCGGCTTCCTGCCCGGCGACATGGAGGACAAGCTGGCCCCCTATCTGCGCCCGCTCTACGACGCCCTGTCGGACCGTCTGTCGATGAAGCGGGTCAAGGCCCTGATGGCCGAGGGCCTGATCGAGATCGCCCCCATCGGCTATATGCGCGGTCGCACGCTGAACAACGCCTTCATCGTCGTGGATGAGGCGCAGAACTGCACCTACGTCCAGTTGAAGATGCTGCTGACCCGGCTGGGCTGGCACTCGACCATGGTGGTCACCGGCGACCCGCACCAGTCGGACCTGCTGCCCGGCGTGTCGGGCCTGTCCGACATCGCCGACAGACTGGAGGCCGTGCCCGAAATCGCCGTCGTCCGACTGGCCGAGCGCGACATCGTGCGCCATCCGCTGGTCGCCAGCATGATCGGGGTGCTGTGACCCTCGCCCGACTCTGATGAGAGAAGGAAAAAATAGAGTCCAATTCGTCTGAATCGTCTGAAATCTCCCCTCGGCCCGGATACAGTCTAGCACAGGCGCCGAGGGGGGATGGCCGATTGCGATTTAGGCTCGCGCGTGATCGCCGTCGTTCACCATCTGCTTGTGACGGACATAGTCGGAATGTTGCGATCCTTTCGCGCACCTTCTCCCTCCCCTTCATGGGGAGGGTGGTCGCGCAGCGACCGGGTGGGGAGGGCTTGGTGATACGGAACTCAGGCGGTCCTGAATCCAAGCGGTCACGGCTCAACGCCTGAATAGCGAAGCCGCCCCCACCCGGCTTCGCCCTACGGGCTCCGCCACCCTCCCCATGAAGGGGAGGGAGAGGCGTTGCGCCTATGTCAGGCGCGTACCGCCCGGCTGGCGTCGACGCCCAACGCCGTCACGGCAGCGGCGGCGATGTGTTCGGCGCTGAGGCCGGCCTGGGCGTACATGACCTCGGGCTTGTCCTGATCCTGGAAGATGTCGGGCAGGTGAAGGGTGCGGACCTTCAGCCCGCCGTCCAGCGCGCCCTTCTCGGCCAGCAGTTGCAGCACGAAGGCGCCGAAGCCGCCCATGGCGCCTTCTTCCACCGTGATCAGCGCCTCATGTTCGCGCGCCAGACGCAGGATCAGATCGGCGTCCAGCGGCTTGGCGAAGCGGGCGTCGGCGACGGTGGCCGAGACGCCGCGCGCGGCCAGCATATCGGCCGCCTTCAACGATTCCTGCAGGCGGGTGCCCAGCGACAGGATGGCGACCGACGTGCCTTCGCGCACGATGCGGCCCTTGCCGATCTCCAGCGGGGCGGCCAGTTCGGGGATGTCGACGCCCACGCCCTCGCCGCGCGGATAGCGGAAGGCGCTGGGGCGGTCGTCAATGGCGAGCGAGGTCGAGATCATGGACGCCAGTTCGGCCTCGTCGGCCGCCGCCATCAGCACCATGCCCGGCAGGGCGCCCATATAGCCGATATCGAACGACCCGGCGTGGGTCGCGCCGTCCGCGCCCACCAGACCGGCGCGATCCATGGCGAAGCGCACCGGCAGGGACTGGATCGCCACGTCGTGCACGACCTGATCGTAGCCGCGCTGCAGGAAGGTCGAATAGATGGCGCAGACCGGCTTCATCCCATCAGCGGCCAGACCGGCGGCGAAGGTCACGGCGTGCTGTTCGGCGATGCCGACGTCGAAGGTGCGATCCGGGAAGGCCTGGCCGAACAGGTCCAGCCCGGTGCCCGACGGCATGGCGGCGGTCACGGCCATGACAGTCGGATCGACCTGCGCGTGCTTGATCAGCTCGGTCCCGAACACCTTGGTGTAGCTGGGCGCGTTGGAGATGGCCTTGGCCTGCTTGCCCGACACCACGTCGAACTTGACCACGGCGTGCAGCTTGTCGGCGCTGCTCTCGGCCGGAGCGTAGCCCTTGCCCTTCTGGGTGACGACGTGGACCAGCACCGGGCGGTCGGTGATGGCCGCCGCATTCTTCAGAATGGGGACCAGATTCTCCATGTCGTGACCGTCGATCGGCCCGACGTAGTAGAAGCCCAGCTCCTCGAACAGGGTGCCGCCGACGATCATGCCGCGAGCGTATTCCTCGGCCTTGCGCGCGGCGTCGCGGAAGGGACGCGGCATATGGTCGACGAACTTCTTCCCGACCTTGCGGATATTCTGATAGGCGCCGCCCGAAACCTGTTTGGCCAGATAGGCGCTCATGCCGCCGACGGGCGGAGCGATCGACATGTCGTTGTCGTTCAGGATGACCATCAGCTGGCCGCTGGTGGCCTCGGCGGCGTTGTTCATCGCCTCATAGGCCATGCCCGCCGACATGGAGCCGTCGCCGATGACGGCCACGACGCGGTTGTTCCCGCCCTTGGCGTCGCGCGCGGCGGCGAAGCCCAGCGCCGCTGAGATGGAGGTCGAGGCGTGGGCCGCGCCGAAGGGGTCGTATTCGCTCTCGGACCGCTTGGTGAAGCCCGACAGGCCGCCGCCCTGTCTCAATGTGCGAATCCGGTCGCGCCGCCCGGTCAGGATCTTGTGCGGATAGCACTGGTGGCCGACGTCCCAGATCAGAATGTCCTGCGGCGTCTCGAAGACGTGATGCAGGGCGACCGTCAGTTCGACCACGCCCAGACCCGCGCCCAGGTGCCCGCCGGTCACCGACACGGCGTCGATGGTCTCGGCCCGCACCTCCTCCGCCAGCTGTTTCAGCTGGGGAATGTCGAAGCCCCGCGTGTCAGCAGGAAACTTGACGGTGTCGAGAAGCGGGGTGTTGGGCATAGGGATCGGGGGCCTTCAGACGACGGAGCGTCAAACAGTAACCCGCTGAGGGCGGGCGCGTTTCCTATCAGGACCGGCGTTTAAGCACAAAGTCCACGCTGGCCTTGAGGATTTCGGCCTCATGACCGAACAGGTCAAGGTGCGAGCGGGCCTGATCGGCCAGATGCGCGACCCTCTGTCGCGCCGCATCGACGCCCAGCAGGGTGACGAAGTTGGTCTTGCCCAGGGC
This sequence comes from Brevundimonas sp. S1H14, assembly GCF_047716865.1. Lineage (NCBI taxonomy): Bacteria > Pseudomonadati > Pseudomonadota > Alphaproteobacteria > Caulobacterales > Caulobacteraceae > Brevundimonas > Brevundimonas sp. S1H14. Next base: position 2,440,071 of record NZ_CP136679.1, read on the forward strand.
CGCATCCTTGCCGCCTGCGGCCTTGCCCATCTCTTCGGCGGAGCCTTCCGCATCCAGAACATCGTCGACGATCTGATAGGCCAGGCCGATGTCGTGGGCGAAGCTTGTCAGGGCGTGCCAGGCGGCTTCGTTGGCGTCGGCGACGATCAGGGGAATCTCGAAGGCATAGGCGAACAGGGCGCCGGTCTTCAGCCGCTGCATCCGGGCCACTCCGCCCAGATCATCGCGCACCCCCATCAGGTCGATCATCTGGCCGCCCGCCATGCCGCGCGCACCCGAAGCGAAGGACAGACGCCGCGCCAGTTCGCAGCGCACCGCCGCCTCGTCGTGGGTGTCCTCATCCAAAATGATATCGAAGGCCGCCGTCTGCAGCGCGTCGCCCGCCAGAATGGCCGTCGCTTCGTCATAGGCGATGTGCAGGGTCGGGCGGCCGCGCCGCACGTCGTCGTCGTCCATCGCCGGCAGATCGTCATGCACCAGCGAATAGGCGTGGACGCATTCCAGCGCGCAGGCGGCGCGCAGGACGGCGCGGTCGTCCGCCTCAAGCATCCGGCCCGCCTCAATGGCGAAGAAGGGACGCAGGCGCTTGCCCGGCCCCAGGGCGGCGTAACGCATGGCCTCGGTCAGGCGCACTTCCGGTCCATCGGCGCGCGGCAACAGTTCATCCAGCGCCACGGTGACGACATCGGCGACCTCAGCGACGCGGTCGATGACGGCCTGCTCCGGCGAGTTGGCGGCCAGCACCTTCAAAACAGCCTCCCGCCCAGCGGCAGGTCGCGATCGACGCCGACCAGGACGACGTTCCCCTCCGCATCCGGGAAGCCGAGGGTCAGCACCTCGGACATCACCGGGCCGATCTGGCGCGGCGGGAAGTTGACGACGGCGGCGACCTTGCGGCCGTCCAACTGGTCCAGGGTGTAATGATGGGTGATCTGGGCCGAGGACTTCTTGACGCCGATGGCGTCGCCGAAGTCGATGGTCAGCTTATAGGCGGGCTTGCGCGCCTCGGGGAAAGGTTCGGCCTTGATGATCCGGCCGACGCGCACGTCGACCTTCATGAAGTCGTCGAAGCCGATCTGCGGCGCGAGGTCGGTCGCGGACATCAGCCGAACTCGGCCGGTTCGACGCCCTTGGCCTGGCCGTCGGCGCCGACGACGATCTTCTCGACCCGCAGCTGGGCGGCCTTCAGCCGCGCCTCGCAGTGAGCCTTCAGCCGCGCGCCCTCTTCGTACAGGGCGATGGACTCTTCGAGCGGCGCCTGACCCGATTCCAGGCGCGAAACGATGCCCTCCAGACGCGACAGGGCGTCCTCGAAGCTGAGATCGGCGGGCACGGCGGGGGAAACGGATGCGTCGGTCATGATGGGCGCAACCTAGAGAGGCGCGCGCGCCGCTTCAACGGCCTTCCTGAGGCCGCGACGTCAGCGCTTCACGAAACGGCGCTGGGACCAGTATTTGAAGCCCTGATTGTGGGCCAGTCGCCAGCCATGCGCCTTCAGCCGCTGGCCGACCATATGGTTGAAATAGCCGTGCGCCAGCACCAGCACGTCATGACCTTCAGAGGCGCGGGCGATCAACACGCGCGCGGCCTGATCGGCGCGGACCTCGGCCTCGGCGCGGGTTTCCTGACCCTCATGATGATTGAAGGCGTGCCACCAGATGCGCGAAATCACGCCCCAATAGCGCGGCGACAGCTTGATCCAGGCGGGAAAACGCGGCGGCGGCAGGGGCGCTTCGATGAACAGGGCGTCGACCAGCACGTCGCGATCCGGCGCCACCGCTCTGGCGGTTTCCTGCGCGCGCGGCCGTGTCGAAGCGTAGATGGCCCCCGCTCCTTCGGCCGCCGTCAACAGCGCCTGAGGCGGCGTCTGGCCTGCGCGCAGGCCGCCGATCTCATAGCGGCCCCACCAGTCGCGATATTGATCCGAGGTGATCATGCATTTGCGCGACAGGGCCGGTTCGCCGTGGCGCGCCAGCGTAATGGCCCCATAGGCGACTTCAGCCCCGGCGGAGCGGGCGGCCGCGACCGGCGTCTGAGTTGCGGATTCGGAATGAGTCATGAGCGCAGGAGAAGTCATAGCACGGGGATCGGCCTGTGAAACCAAGGCCTTGGCGTCCCTTAACCTCCCCATCCGAGCATTGGCGTGCGCCGCGGACGACGCACCTTGGACAAAGGTGGTAGCCCTCGTCGCCCGCCCCTGCAACCACGCAAAGGTGACGAGGCTGCGATGATGTCGCCACGCGGGTCTCGACACGCCTTCACCCGACGCCCGCCCGGCGCTATTGCGTCGATCATGAGCGACCCTGTGATCCGCCCCGCCCGTCCTGACGACGCCGCCGCCCTGGCCGTGCTGGGACGCCAGACCTTCATCGACACCTTCGTCACCGGCTTCGGCATTCCCTATCCGGTCGCCGACCTGACCGCCTTTCTGGACGCCAGCTTCAACGCCGAGGCCATCACCACCAAGCTGGCCGACCCGGGCGCCGCCTGGTGGGTCGCGGAGCGCGACGGCGAACTGCTGGCCTTCGCCAACGCAGGGCCGAACACCCTGCCCCACCCCGACGGTCGCGCCAGCCACGCCGAGCTGCGCCGCCTCTACGTCAGCAAACAGGCGCAGGGGCTGGGCCTCGGCACGAAGCTGCTGAAAATCTCGCTGGACTGGATGGAGGCCAATACCGACGGCCCCCTGTGGATCGGCGTCTGGAGCGGCAACCACAAGGCGCAAAAGCTGTACGCCGCCTACGGTTTCGAGAAGGCCGGCGAGTACCAGTATCCGGTCGGCGCCTGGATGGACGACGAGTTCATCTTGCGGCGCGGCTAGGCCGGGGCCAGTCTTAAACCCATGCTGCTGCCCTTCTTCACCGCCCTGCGCGAGGCCAAAGTGCCTGTGTCGCTCAAGGAATGGCTCCATCTGATGGAGGCCATGGACAAGGGCGTCGGCGGCCGCGACATCGAGGCCTTCTACCACCTGTCGCGCGCCGTCCTGGTCAAGGACGAGAAGCATTACGACCGCTTCGATCAGGTCTTCGGCAAGGTGTTCAAGGGGCTGGAAGGCGTCAGTCCCGGCGAAGAGATCACCGCCGACATCCCCGAGGACTGGCTGCGGCTGCTGACCGAAAAATACCTGACCGACGAGGAGAAGGCGCAAATTGAGGCGCTCGGCGGTTTCGACAAGCTGATGGAGACGCTGAAGCAGCGGCTGGAGGAGCAGAAGGAGCGCCACCAGGGCGGCAACAAGTGGATCGGCACGGGCGGAACCAGCCCCTTCGGCCACGGCGGCTATAACCCCGAAGGCGTGCGCATCGGCGGCCCGGGGCGGCACGGCCGCGCGGTCAAGGTCTGGGAAAAGCGCGAATACAGGAACCTGGACGACACGGTCGAACTGGGCACGCGCAACATCAAGGTCGCCCTGCGCCGCCTGCGCCGTTTCGCCCGCGAAGGCGCGGCCGAAGAACTGGACATCGACGGCACCGTCGACGGCACGGCGCGTCAGGGCTGGCTGGACATCCAGATGCGGCCTGAGCGGCGCAATACGATCAAGGTGCTGCTGTTCCTCGACGTCGGCGGCTCGATGGACGGCCATATCCAGCTATGTGAAGAGCTGTTCTCAGCCGCGCGGACCGAGTTCAAGAACCTGGAGTTCTTCTACTTCCACAACTGCCTCTACGAAGGGGTGTGGAAGGACAACCGGCGCCGCCACAGCGAGCGCATCCCGACCTGGGACCTGATCCATAAATATCCCGGCGACTGGCGCGCCATCTTCGTCGGCGACGCGACCATGTCGCCCTATGAAGTGACCATGCCCGGCGGCTCGGTCGAGCACTGGAACGAGGAGGCGGGCGCCGTCTGGCTGAAACGCGCCCGCGAACAGTGGGACAAGTCGGTCTGGCTGAACCCCGTGCCTGAGCGCCACTGGTCCTACACGCCTTCGGTGAACCTGATCGGCGAGGTTATGGAGCACCGCATGTTCCCCCTGACGCTGGAGGGGCTGGAACGGGCGATGCGGACGCTGGCGCGCTAATCGACGCTCAGCGCGCCGAAGGCGGGCTGGATGCCCGTTGCAGTCTCCTGACGGAAGAAATAGCGGCCGGGGTGGAGGAAGAAGGTCGCCTCCGACGCGCCGGGCGGCAGCAGATAGTGATCCGACGGCGGACCGGCGGCGGCTTCCGCCATCGACAGGGCCTGAATGAGCACCTGCTCGTCCAGCGGCGGAACCTTGACCGTCACGCGCCGCCGCTCGGGATCCGCCGCCAGCCACCCAGGGCGGCCCGCCACGGACGCCATGCGCGGATGGAAGACCGACATATCCATCTTTCCGGCATAGTTGGGCGTGGCGATGCTCTCGTCATCCTTTGACGCCACGATCGGGGCATCGGGCGCAAAACGGGCCAGGACGGCGGCCACGTGGGGGGCATCGTTCTGAGGCGCGAGCGCGGGCCAGTTCATCGACTGCTCAATGGTCAGCGGATCGATGCCCGTCTTGGCCTTGAGACGCGCGGCGAACCATAGGCCGCCCCGTCCTTCGGTCTCCATCGCGTGACTGTAGCCGACGAAGACGAAAACGCGCGCCTCGGGGTGGGCCGACAGGATGTTGGCGATCAGGTTGTCGGCCTGCGCCTCTTCACGCGCCGCGATCTGCGCTGCGCTGTCCGCGCCCTCGGGCGCCCTTTGGTCGAAGCGCTGTTCATAGTCCGAGAAGCGGTAACCGAGCCGGGCCGCCTCGCGCACCATCTCGGCGAAAACCGGATCGTGGGTGTAGTAGCCGTAGCTGGCCAGGAAGGGCGCGCCCCTCGCATAGGCGCCGATCCGGACAAGGGGGTCAGGCTGAGGCGGGGTGAAGGTCTCGGCGGCGAACCAGTCATAGCCCAGCGGGCGCAGCGCCCGCATGACCCGCGCGGCGAATGCCCTGTGCCCGGAAATATTGTGCGCTTCATTCAGGATGACGATGCGGGTGTTGCGCGCCGCCTCGGTAATGGCCTCGATCGCATCGCGGGCCACGGCGCGGTCAAGATCCGGCGGAACGACTGTCGGCCGAGGCGGCCGTTCGTCCAGACCGACGGCGGTCTCCTCATCGCCCAGAAAGGACGCGAACTGGCTGAGCATCTGGCGCGCGGCCTCGTCGCCAGCTTCGGACCTGGCCTTCAGGTCCAGATAGGTCGGCAGATAGCGACCTTCGGTGAAGAAGAGCTCGTCATTCGACAGCGCCTCCTGCGGCCAAACAGGAGTCGCACGCGCTACGCCCGCCCCTGCAGCCCCTAACAAGATCGATCGACGCGACCACATCCGCTTGCTTCCCCCCAGCAGCGACTGACATGACGACGATACTTAAAACAGATTTCGGCAGCACTGTGGCCGCGACCGCCGCCCAGCAAGGGCGGCGGTCGAGACGAAATCAGTCCTTGTCGCCCTTCAGGGCGTCCTTGACGCCGCCGACGGCGTTCTGGACCTTGCCCGCGACCTGATCGGCGCGGCCTTCGGCTTTCAGCTTTTCATCGCCGGTGACCTTGCCGGCGGCTTCCTTGATCTTGCCGCCGATGTTCTTGGCGGCGCCTTCGATGCGGTCGTGATCGGCCATGGGGAGCTTCCTGTCTGACGGCCGCCGGGACTGGCGGCCTCTCAGGGAAAACAACCCTTTCTGCTCAACCCGGTTCCGAGGCTGCGGCATGACGGTCGCGCAGCCAGCGGGCTACGGCCCAGCTGTGGGCCTCATGGCGCAGGCTGAACAGGACGCGCATCGGCTCCATCCAGACCAGTTCGTGGTCGGCTTCCTGTTTGGTCGAGGGGTCGGCGCCGGTCACGCTGACCACCCAGACGCCGCCGACGTTGTTCACCGGCGTGCCGTCAGACTTGAGGAAATACTGCCCCGCCTCCGTCAGGCGGTCGACCGGCTGGATGATCAGGCCGGTCTCTTCAGCGAACTCGCGGACCAGGGCCTGCTGTTCGGTCTCCTCGCCATCCAGGGCGCCGCCGGGCAGATCGTAATAGACGACCCCTTCGCCGCGATCCACGCGGACGCAGGCCAGACGGCCTTCACGCTCGGCGATGCCGAAAACAGCGGGGCGGTGGATGTAGTCGAGGCCCGGGCGGGCCGTGCCGAACTGAAGCTTCATTTCACCGAGCTTAAACCCGCCGCGCCGCCGGGCGAAAGCCCAAATGCACGCTCAGAGGTCGAACGCCAGTCGTGCGCGCACGCCATGATGCGCCGGGTCCACCTCAATGGCCGAGCGCAGGCCGCTGGCCATCGCCGAGATGATCTTGGAGCCCAGGCCGGTGCCCTTGGGCGCGCCGTCGCCAAGACCCGGCCCGTCGTCCTCGACAGTCAGCAGGGCTCGCCCGCCGCCCTCCGCCTGTTCCAGGATGATGCGGATTTCGCCTGCCGCGCCGGGCTCATAGGCGTATTTGACGGCGTTGGTGACCAGTTCGGTCACGATGACGCCCAGAGACACGGCCTGATCCGTCGTCACCCTCAGGGGTTCGGCGCGCAGGGTCAGGCGCGACCCGTCGCCATCCGGCCCGATCGACTTGCTCAGTTCCTCGACCAGCCCAGCCAGATATTCATCCATCTGCACCCGTTCGACATCGGCCGAGGTGTAGAGGCGGCGGTGGACATGGGCGACGGCCTCAATGCGGACCTGAGCCTCGCGCAGGGCGGCCCGCGCGCCTTCGTCGGCGAGCTGGCGCAGTTGCAGGGAGATGAAGCTGGAGACCAGTTGCAGCGAGTTGCCCACGCGGTGATTGACCTCGCGCAGCAGAGCCTCGGCGCGGTCGCGCTCTTGCCGCACTTCATCGTTCGCTCGCTGGTTCTCATGCTCCAGACGGCGACGCAGCAGGGCGTCCTCGACCGCCGAACGCAACAGGGCGGTGAAGTCCTCGGACACGTCCTTGATGACGTAGTCGGCAGCGCCCGCGCGCAGGGCGGCCACGGCGATCCGCCCGTCCTGCGCACCGGTGACATAAACCACCGGCGGCGGAGTCGGCAGGGCCAGGATGTCCGGCAGAACGTCCAGTCCTTCGCGGCCCGGCATATAGTGATCCAGGGCGCAGACATCGAAGGCTTCCGCCTTGAGCGCCTCATAGCCCGCATCGGCGTCGGGCGCGCAGACGACCTGATAACCGTGGCGCTCCAGTTCCTTCTGGACCAGGCGCGATAGGCCGCGATCATCGTCGATGTATAGAAGCCGTATGGGAGGCTGGACCTGATCCACGTGTCAGATCTCGGGGGCTTGCATGACGGAAAGGAACAGGCCCAGCTGACGGATCGCGCCCGCGAAGGCCTCATAGTCGACCGGCTTGGTGATGTAGACGTTGCAGCCCAGGTCGTAGCAGCGCTGGATCTCGCCCTTGTCGTCCGTGGTGGTCAGCACCACCACCGGGGCGCGTCGCAGGCGCTCGTCCGCCTTGACCCGCTCAAGGATATCCGTGCCCGACATGTCCGGCAGATTGAGGTCCAGAAGGATCAGCAGAGGGCCGCTGCGGCGAACCTCTTCCTGAAAGAGATAATCCAGCGCCGCATCGCCATGGTCGAAATGAACGATGTCGTTGGCGATATTCGCCCGCCGGATGTTCTTCTCAATGAGCTTGGCGTGGCCATGGTCGTCCTCGACCATGACGATCTTCACCGAGTGGCTCACAGGCGATCTCCTTGATAGTCACCCAGCATAATCAGACGCTTCGGAAATTTTAGGTAAAAAGTCGAGCCTTCGCCCAGTTCGGATTCGACGTCGATCACGCCGCCCATCCGGCGAACGATGTTGCGTACGAACGCCAGACCCAGGCCTTCCCCCGGCGTGTCCTGCTTGCCCGAGCGCCGGAACAGCTCAAATATCCGTTCATGATCCCGAGGCGAGACGCCCCGGCCGTTATCTCGCACAGCATAAGAGACCCAGCCGTCCGGCTCCTGCCGGCCGCTGACCTCGATATGGATCGGTCGGCCCGGCTGCTGATACTTGACGGCGTTGTCGATCAGATTGCTGAAGACCTGCTCGATCGACAGACGGTCGTTCTCCATCGCAGGCAGGTCGCTGATCGTGATCTCGCCGCCCGTTTCGGCGACCTGGTGGCTGACGGTGTCAGCGATAGCGCGGACCATGGCCGTCATATCGAGCGTCTCGGGCTGAAGGGCGCGACGCCCCTCGCGCGACAGGCGCAGGATGGCGTTGATCAGCCGGTCCATCTTGGCCGTCGAGGTGCGGATAAAGCCCACCGCTTCGGGCGCATCCTCGCGCACTGAACGCAGCGCCTCAGCGTCCACAAGCTGCGGGTGGGTCGCCTCCAGCGAGGTCAGCTGCTGTTCCAGAGCCTTGCTGACCTGCTCCAGCTCGGACGTGTAGCCCATGACATTGACAAGGGGCGCGCGCAGATCGTGGCTGACGATATAGGCGAACCGCTGGATTTCCTCATTGGCGCGGGTCAGTTCAGCGGTGCGGTCACGGACCTCGTTTTCAAGCCCGGCGTTGACGCGGTCGAGTTCGAAATGCGCCTCCTCGATCTCGGCCACATAGCGTCGCACCATCCAGACGCTGATGCCCGCCAGGATCAGCACCAGAACCGCCGCCAGGGCGTTGACGGCGACCGTGACCGTCTGCGCCCGCTCGGACTGACGCGTCCTTTCCGTCAGACGCCGCGCCTCGACCGCATCCACTGCAGACAGCTCGACGCGGATCTGGTCCATCAGAAACTTGCCGCGACCGTTACGGATCAAGGACACCGCTTCGCCGATGCGCCCCGTTCGCGTCAGCTCGATCGTGTCCGCCATCAGTTTCAGACGCTCGCGATAGAGCCCCTTCACCTTGGCCACGCGGCGGGCCTGATCCTGATCGCCGACCGCCAGTTGCTCCATCCGCTCTACCACGCCCGGCAGCTTGGCCACCGCGTTCTCGTGCAGCCCCAGATATTCGGTCCGAGCCGTCAGCATGAAGCCTCTCTGACCCGTCTCGGCCTCGGTCAGCAGCATCAGCATGTCCTTGGCCGCCAGACGCACCTGCTGGCTGTGGTCGACCGTATCGTTATAGGTCGCCGTCCGCTGGATCATGACGAAGGTCGCGGCGTTCACCGCCATCAGCAACAGGATGGCCAGCGCCAGAAGCGCGATGATGGAGCGACTGAGGGTCGGGGTGCGCAGGAAGGTTCCGAAGGTGCGCAGGGCCGGCCGAATGCGTTTCATGGCCGGAACCATATTCGCCGCCTGCGCGGTGTCCAGCGATTAACCGTGAAGTCGCCTAAACCGAGCCGACGGTGCGCAGGCGGGCCTTGGGGTGAATCTCATTCTGGCTCATCACCACCGTCTGGCCCCGGAAGCGTTCGATGATGGAGCGGACGTAGGGGCGCACCTGCGGCCCGGTCAGCAGGACCGGGTTCTCGCCCGTCATGGCGGCGCGCTCGAACACGTCGCGCACGGCGCGGATGAAGTCCTGAAGTTTGCTGGGCGCCATCGCCAGCTGCTTGTCTTCGCCGGGACCGACCAGACTGTCGGCGAAGGCCTGCTCCCACTCGGGCGACAGGGTGACGATGGGCAGGGCGCCGTCATCGGCCTTATGCTGCCAGCACAGCTGACGCGCCAGACGGCTGCGGACGTGCTCGACCAGGGTGGAGACGCTGGTGGTGTGCGGCGCGGCCTCGGCCAGGCCTTCAAGAATGGCGGGCAGGTCGCGGATCGACACCTTCTCGCGCAGCAGGGCCTGCAAGACGCGCTGAAGCGTCGTCACGGTGACGACCGAGGGGATCAGCTCCTCGACCAGCTTCTGCTCCTCGCCCTTCAACTCCTTCAGCAGCTTCTGCACCTCGGCGTAGGACAGCAGCTCGGCCATGTTCTCCTTGAGGATTTCGGTCAGGTGCGTGGTCAGCACTGTCGAGGGGTCGACGATGGTGTAGCCGCGGAAGGTCGCCTCCTCGCGCAGGGACTCGTCGATCCAGGTGGCGGGAAGGCCGAAGGCGGGCTCGCGCGTGTGTTCGCCGGGCAGTTCGACCTGACGTCCCGCAGGGTCCATCGCCATCAGGGAGGACAGACGCACCTCGCCCGATCCGGCGTCCATCTCCTTGATGCGGATGGCATAGCCCTGATTGGGCAGACGCATGTTGTCGAGGATGCGCACGCTGGGCATGACGAAGCCGTATTCCTGGGCCAGCGATCGGCGCAGGGCGCGGATCTGGTCCGTCAGGCGCCGCCCCTCCAGATCATTGATCAGAGCCAGCAGAGCGTAGCCCAGTTCGATCTTCACCTCGTCGATGGTCAGGGCGGTGGAGATCGGCTCCTCCACATCCTCCCTGGGCTTGAGGTCCACCGGCTCCGCGGGCGGCGGCTTCAACCGGTCGCGGCCGAGTTTCCACGCCATGAAGCCCGTCGCCAGCGCCAGTCCCGCGAACGGCAGCAGCGGCATCCCCGGGATCAGGCCGATCAGGCCCGCCGTGCCGGACACCACCCCCAGCGATACCGGATTGGTCGCCAACTGGGCCGCGAAGGCCTTGTCGGCCGAACCCTCGACCCCGGCCTTGGTCACTAGGAAGCCCGCCGCGACCGAAACGATAATGGCCGGAATCTGCGTCACCAGACCGTCGCCGACCGTCAGCTGCACATAGGTGTTGGCGGCCTCCATGGCCGGCATGCCGTGCTGCAGCACCCCGATCAGCAGGCCGCCGATGACGTTGATGAAGGTGATGATCAGGCCCGCGACCGCATCGCCGCGCACGAACTTCGAGGCGCCGTCCATGGCGCCGAAGAAAGTGGATTCCTGCTCCAGCTCCTTGCGACGCAGCTTGGCCTGTTCCTCATTGATCAGGCCGGACGACAGGTCGGCGTCGATGGCCATCTGCTTGCCCGGCATGGAGTCCAGGGTGAAGCGGGCCGACACCTCGGCGATGCGGGTCGCGCCCTTGGTGATGACGACGAAGTTCACCACCAGCAGGATGGCGAAGATGATCACCCCGATGATGAAGTTGCCCCCCATCATCAGTTCGCCGAAGGCCTGGATGATCTTGCCCGCGCTGTCGTGGCCTTCCTGGCCGTTGCTGAGGATCAGCCGCGTCGAGGCCAGGTTCAGCCCCAGGCGGTAAAGGGTCGAGACCAGCAGCACCGTGGGAAAGATGGCGAAGTCCAGCGGCCGCTTCATCATCACGGCCGTCATCAGGATCAGCACGCTCGAGACCAGCGAAATCGCCAGCAGCAGGTCCAGAAGCATCTTCGGGACCGGCAGGATCAGCAGCATGATGACGCCGATGACGCCGACCGCCATGCCGACTTCGCCACGCATCAACCAGCCGAGCGCATCACGCCCCGTGGGGCGCGCCATGCCGTCCTTCATCAGGAACGGCGCGTCAGCCATGACGACGTGCGAAGATCATGTCGCCTGATGACAGGATTCGGCAGATCTCATCCATGTCAGCCATGCCCCAGCGCCTTGAGCGCCTGCCGCGTCGCATCGGCGACCACCGCCTCGCGCTGGGCGTCGGTCGAATCCTTCGTGGCGTGGAAATAGACGGCGATGGCGATGGGCGCGCCGTCGGTCGGATACAGCACGCCGATGTCGTTCACCGGACCGTCGCCGCCCGTGCCGGTCTTGTGCGCGACGGTCCAACCGGAAGGAACGCCCGCCTTCAGGCGCGCCTGCCCCGTCGGCGACGCCACCATCCATTCCAGAAGCAACCGCTTGAAAGCCGACTCGAGCGGCGAGTCCTCCGACAGGATCAGCCGCTCGATATTGCGGACCGACTGCGCAGGCTGGATGGTGTCCTTGTCGCCGTCCGCCCGGTTCAGTTCCGGCTCCAGCCGATCCACGCGGGTCGTCTCATCGCCGATGCCGCGATAGAAGGCGCGCAAGGGCTCCAGCCCGCCCATTTCGCGGATCAGGATGTTGGCGGCGGGGTTGTCGCTGACTTCGACCGCGCCCTTCATCAGTTGCTCGATGGTCAGGGTCGAACCGACGGCCGGCTCCGTCACCGGGGCGTGGCTGATCATATCGGCCTGCGTCACCTGGATCGCCCGGTCCAGCCGCTCCTGCCCCGCCTGAACGCGCAACAGGGTGGCGGCGGCCAGATACATCTTGAAGGTCGAGCAATAGACAAACCGCTCGTCGCCGCGCCAGTCGGCGCGCTTGCCTTGGGTCAGGACCGAGACGCCCAGACGGCCGCCGTGGCGGGCTTCCAGCGCCGACAGGTCGAGGTCCAGAACGACGGGCTCGGCCGTCGCAGGCTCCGTCGCTCGCGCACAGGCGCCCAAGGCCATGCCCCCAAGCGTCAGGGCGCCCGCGCCGATCAGCAGGGTGCGACGGTCGGCGCGCACCGGATCAGCCCGCCGCGCCGTAGGCGGCCGCCACGCCCGACTGGGGCGCCGGGATCGGCGTGCCCTGATCGGCGTATTCGTTGAGCTTGTTGCGCAGGGTGCGGATGGAGATGCCCAGGATGGTCGCCGCATGGGTGCGGTTGCCCAGGCAGTGGCTGAGCGTGTCCAGAATCAGGGTCTTCTCCATCTCGGCCACGGTCTGGCCGACGAAGCTGCGGGTCACGGCGTCGGCGGCCTGAGCCGCCTGACCGGCCACGCCGGCGTCATAGGTCGAGGCGGCGGGAGTGGAGGCTCCCTCCCCGCCCAGCAACGGGCGTCCGTCCGGCAGGCGGATGGCGTCGACGTCGATCTCGGACCCGGACGCCAACAACACCGCGCGGTGCATGGCGTTTTCCAGCTCGCGCACGTTGCCGGGCCAGCGGTGAGCGACCAGGGCGCGTCTGGCCTCAGGGCCGATGGCGCGCGGCGGCACGCCGTTGGCGGCGGCGTATTTCTTGACGAAGTGGTCGGCCAGCACGGCGATGTCGCCGGGGCGTTCGCGCAAAGACGGCAGGCGCAGGTTCACCACGTTGAGGCGATACAGCAGGTCTTCGCGGAACGTCCCCTCGGCCACCGACTTGGCCAGGTCGCGGTTGGAGGTGGCGATGATGCGGATGTTGACGGGCACCGGCTTGGAGCCGCCGACGCGGTCGATCACCCGCTCCTGAATGGCGCGCAGCAGCTTGGCCTGAAGGCGGGCGTCCATCTCGCTGATTTCGTCCAGCAGAAGCGTGCCGCCGTCGGCCTCCTCGAACTTGCCGATCCGGCGCGCCACGGCGCCGGTAAAGGCCCCCTTCTCGTGACCGAACAGCTCGGATTCCAGCAGGTTATCCGGGATGGCGGCGCAGTTGACGCTGATGAAGGCCTTGTCCGCACGGCGCGAGCTGCTGTGCAGATAGCGGGCCATCACCTCTTTACCGACGCCGCTCTCGCCGGTGATCAGGATGGAGGCTTCCGAACGCGCCACCTGATCGGCCAGCTGGATGACCGACTTCATCGCCGGATCAGCCGAGATCATCGGCCGCTCGTCATCCGCCACCGCCGACAGGACGGCGGCGATCAGGTCCGCCTCGGGCGGCAGGGGGATGAACTCCTTGGCCCCGGCGCGGATGGCGTCGGCCGCTTCCTTGGCGTCAGCGTCGACGCCGCAGGCCACGACCGGCACATGAATGCGCTCGGCGTCGTTGGCGGCGATCAGGGCGGCGATGTCGATGCGGTAGTCGACCATCAGCAGGTCCGCGCCCTGCCCCCGGCGCAGTTGCTCGGTCGCCTGATCGGCGCGCTCGACGTGCTGGACCTTGGCGCCGTGCGCCATGGCCATCTTCACCGCCGTCGCCAGTTGGCCGCTTAAACGACCCACCACCAGAAGACGCATCGCCCTACTCCTTCAAATCCTGTCCGTGACGAGGCGGCCGATCAGGCGCCTTTGTCCTCGGTCTTGATGATTTCCGTCATGGTCACGCCCAGACGATCCTCGACGACGACGACCTCGCCGCGCGCCACCAGACGGTTGTTGACGAAGATGTCGATCGCCTCGCCGACCTTGCGGTCCAGCTCCAGCACAGAGCCCTTGTTCAGCTTCAGCAGTTGGGCGACCGACATGTGCGCCTTGCCCAATACGGCCGAGATGTTGACCGGCACGTCGAAGACAGGCGCCAGATCGACAGCGGACTTCTCGCCGCCGTCATCGGCCAGATTCAGGGCGGTGGAATCGCCGAATTCCTCAAGCGAGAGATCGTCGGTGGCCATCAGAAGCCCCTCCTGTCATGGGCGCCGCCTTCAAGGGGCGGCTCAGCGTGGCCGGCTTCGGCGGCCAATGCGGCGTTGAGCGCGGCGGCGACGCGCGCCTCGGCTTCGGCCGGGTCGAACTCGGCGCGCCCGTCAGCCCATTCCAGGGCGAAGGCGGCGGCGGGCAGGTGAGCTTCGTCGCGAAACACCACCAGCCCTGAAAAACCCGCCTGAGCGCACAGGGCCTCGATCTGGGCGCGGCCGTCCTCGTCCAGCCCCGAGGCGCGGACGACAAGGCGCGGCGTGGCGTCCATCTCCTGCCCGAGAGACTCGATGGCGGCCTCCAGCGGACGACGCGGGAAGCGTTCGAAGGCGGCCGAACCGATCACACGCGCGGCGGCCAGCGCCAGTTCGGCGGACTCGCGGCGGTGCGCCTCGGCCACGCCGCGCAGGGCGGTCGCCGCCTGGGACACCGTCTGCGCCACGATGGACAGGGCGTCGGCGCGCAGGGCGTCGACCTCGTTCAGCGCCTGCTGGCGGGCTTCCAGCCGCGCCTGGGCGACCAGGGCCTCGACCTCGGCCGGGGCGAAGGCGCGCTTGGTCGGCTGCCAGGTCGAGGCGCGCAGCACGGCGCCGTCGGCCCCGAACTCGGTGTCGAAGGCGAAGGGGACGGCGTTGGAAGGGAGGGCGCTCATGTCAGTAGATCAACTCGTCGTCGCCGCCCTGGCCGGCCAGCATGATGTCGCCGCGCGCCGCCAGATCCTTGGCCACCTGGACCATCGCCATCTGGGCGTTATCGACGTCCTTGAGGCGGACAGGCCCCATCGAATCCATGTCTTCGCGCATGATCTTCGAGGCGCGCTCGGACATGTTGGAGAAGAACATTTCGCGCAGGGAATCCGAGGCGCCCTTCAGCGCCAGCCCCAGTTGGTCCTTCTCGACCGAGCGCAGCAGGGTCTGCACCCCGCCCGGATCAAGGCGCGACAGGTCCTCGAACACGAACATCAGGGCGCGGATACGCTCGGCCGCGTCGCGGTTGCGTTCCTCCAGCGCGCCGATGAAGCGGGCCTCGGTCTGGCGGTCGAAGCTGTTGAAAATGTCGGCCATCAGTTCATGGCTGTCGCGCTTGGACGTGCGCGCCAGATTGGACATGAACTCGCTGCGCAGGGTCTGTTCGATCTTGTCGAGGATGTCGCGCTGCACCGGCTCCATGCGCAGCATCCGCTGGACGCATTCCAGGGCGAAGTCCTCGGGCAGGGCCGTCAGCACGCGCGAGGCGTGGTCCGGCTTGATCTTCGACAGGACCACCGCGACCGTCTGCGGGTATTCGTTCTTCAGATAGTTGGCGAGCACGGCCTCGTTCACATTGCCGAGCTTGTCCCACATGGTGCGGCCGGCGGGACCGCGGATCTCCTCCATCAGGGCCTCGACCCGGTCGGAAGGCATGAAGGAGGCCAGCAGACGCTGCGTCTGCTCGTAGGAGCCCATCAGCGAGCCCGAGCCGCCGATACCGGAGACGAACTCGACCAGCACCTCTTCGACCACGGCGGCGGTGACGCTGCCCAGCCCCGCCATGGCCTGGGAGACCTCCTTGATCTCCTCGTCGTCGAGTTGCTGCCACAGGGCCGTATGCTCTTCGCCCAGAGACAGAAGAACGACGGCCGCCTTTTCAGGCCCCGTCAGCTTCTTGGCGTCATCGACCGCCGCGCCTTTTGAAACCAGCCGCGCCGCCATCAGGTTTCATGCATCCAGGCGCGCAGGATCGCCGTGGATTCCTCTGGGTGGCTGTCGACGAAATCGGCGACCTTCTTGATGGACGAGGCCTTCACCTGACCCTCGATGCGGGCGATGTCGATGCGTTGCTCCATGTCGCTGGGACCGGCCAGCATGGGCGCGCCGCCCGGCAGGGTTCCGCCGACAAGCTGGGTGTCCAACGCCGTGACGGGAATGCCGCCGGCGCCGGCCAGGGCGGGCACGCCCGCACGCCCCTGACCCGATGCGGTCTTCAGCAGCGGACGCAGGACGAAGAAGATCAGCAGAAGGCCGGTGACCAGCAGGACCAGCAGTTCGACCCCGCGCATGATGTCGTTCTTGTCGAAGGCGAACAGCGACGATCCCTGTTCCTCGCCCGGCGCGGCCGAGGGTTCGCGGTTGAAGCGGACGTTGACGACTTCCAGCTTGTCGCCCCGCGCCTCGTCGATGCCGACGGCGGCGGCGACCAGGGCCTTGATCTGCTGAACTTCCTCGGCGGTACGGGCGGCGTAGGTCGGCTCGCCTTTGCCGTCGGCGGCGGGAGTGTATTTGCCGTCGACCGCGACCGAGACGGACAGTTTCTTGACCTCGCCCGGCTCCTTCACCGTCGTGGTGGTGGTGTTGGAGATTTCGTAGTTGGTCGTCTCGGTATTCTCGGCGCGGGTCGAGCCGATCGGGTTGGCGACCGGAGCGTCGTCGCCGGGAATGTTGGCCGTGGCGGTCGCGCCATCGCCCTGACCTGTCGTTTCCTGCGACTGGCTACCGTTCGTCGAGGTCGAGCGGACGACCTGACCGTCAGGGTCGAACTTCTGCTCCTGAGTGGTCGAGCGGCTGTGGTCGATGTCCGCCGTGACCTGGACGCGCGCGGCGCCGGCGCCGACGACGCCCTCGACGATATCCTTGATGCGGGCCTGCATCTGCGCCTCGGTCGAGGCCTTGGCGGCGTCGGCGGTGGCGGAGGTGAAGCCGGTCTCTTCGGAGCCCGCAGCCAGGGTGCGGTTGGCCTGATCCGTCACCGTGACCTTGTCCGGCTTCAGATTGGGCACGGACGACGCCACGACGTTGCGGATGGCGCGCACCTGATCGGTCGTCAGGTCGCGGCCCGACAGACCCACGACCACGGCGGCGGTCGGATCGATGGCGGCCGCCTGGAACATCTCGCGCCGGGGCATGGTGATGTGGACGCGGGCCGAGGCGATGCCGCGCATCGACATGATGGTGCGCGCCAGTTCGCCCTGAAGCGCGCGCTGTTCGTTCAGGTTCTGCTGGAACTCGGTCTGGCCCAGCACCGACTGATTGTCGAAGAGTTCGTAGCCGACGCTGCCCGAGGTCACGAGCCCCTTGCCCGCCAGCATCAGGCGCGCCGTGCCGACTTCGTCGCGGCTGACGAAGAGGGTCGAGCCGTCGCCCTTGGAGGAATATTTGATGCCCGCCTGGCTCAGGGCGGCGCTGATCTCCGAGGCTTCGCGCAGGTCGAGGTTGGAATAGAGCAAGGCGTCCGGCGCCTGCCCCACGCGCAGCATGACTGCGACCAGGACGGCGGCCACCCCGGCGGCCACCCCAAGGATGGCGGCCAGGCGTCCGATGCCGAACTTCTTCAAAGCTTCCGTGAAGCCGCCCACGCGCAACCGCCCCTGCACACGCGGGACGAACCGAACCCGCTAGGCAGAAACTGCCGCCTGGATGGTAAATGCGGCGTTAAGAGGCGTTAAAGAGATGGGAATCCGCGCGCCCCGCTCCCCGATGCGAGAGGGATAACTCGCGCACAAAAGAAAAAGGGGCTGCGGGACCATCACGCCCCGCACCCCCTTCGGCGCCCCCCGGCGCCCGCCCGCTTCCTAAACGGAGGCAGGCTATCTGGTCGAAAGCCTTAGACCTTCTGGGCCTCGGCCTTCTTGTCGGCGGCGACCTTGATGCGGGCCTCGGCGATGGCGTCGGCGATCAGGTGGGTCGGCTTGTTCTCGGAAACCGAACGCTCGAGGATCTCCTCGAAGGTCTCCATCAGGCGCGACAGCTTGCCTTCGACCCACGAGGCGTCATAGGCGCCGCCGGTCTGACGGGCGTTCATCTCCGAAGCGACGTTGATGATGCCGCCGCCGTTGATGACGTAGTCGGGCGAATACAGGACGCCGCGCTTGAACAGTTCGTCGCCGATATCGGCGGTGGCCAGCTGGTTGTTGGCGGCGCCGCAGACGGCCTTGACCTTCAGGCGGTCCAGCGTTTGCGGGTTCAGCGTCGCACCGAGCGCGCACGGAGCGTAGATGTCGGCGGCGACGTCATAGATGGCTTCCGGGGCGACGATCTCGGCGCCGGTCTTGGCGGCCACGGCTTCCAGGTTGGCCTGGTTGACGTCGGTGATGATCAGCTTGGCGCCGGCCTTGTGCAGCTTCTCGGCCAGATAGGCGCCGACGTGGCCCACGCCCTGAATGGCGACGGTCAGGCCGGTCATGTCGTCCTGCTTGAACAGGCGACGCGCGACGACCAGGTTCGAGCGGAACACGCCCTCGGCGGTGACCGGGCTGGGATCGCCCGAGGCTTCCGGGCCGTCCTTCAGGCCCAGAACGAATTCGGTGACCTTGCGTGCTTCGGCGATGTCCTCGACCGAGGTGCCGACGTCTTCGGCGGCGTAGTAGTGGCCGCCCAGACCGTTCAGATAGCGGCCGAAGGCATGGAACAGCTCAGGCGACTTCTGGGTGCGGCTGTCGCCGATGATGACCGACTTGCCGCCGCCCATCTCCAGATCGGCGATGGCGTTCTTGTAGCTCATGCCCTTGGACAGGCGCAGCACGTCTTCCAGAGCCTCGGCCGAGGAAGCGTAGTTCCACATGCGGGTGCCGCCCACGGCCGGACCGCGCGCGGTGGAGTGCACCGCAACAATAGCCTTTAGGCCGGTTTTCTCATCATAGAAGGCGTGCACGCCTTCATGGTTCGCAAACGAGGGAGATTCAAACAGCGTCGTGCCCATGACAGGCCTTTCCTGGGGTATTTTTTGTGCGCATGGACATACGCGCCCCCTGCCCAAACGGCAAGCATCACCGTGCAGCCGCCGCTGGTTCCGGGCCGACTGCGGCTTGAGGCCTGATTTACCGCAGATTTTGCGTTCAGCGCGCCTTTGGATCGGCCTGCAGCGCCGGCAGGACTGCGGGCGCCCCGGACGGCAGGGACCGCGCCGGATCACGCAACCAGGCCTCGACGTCGGCGAAGACGGTTTCAGCCTGCAGGTCCCGGTTCAGGATGTGCCAGCCGTCCGCATAATAGCCCGTGGTCAGATTCGGCCGCTCGCCCGCCTGCTCCAGGGCGCGGCGCATCGGCCGCTTGGTGATGATCTGGTCGTGGGCGCCGTACAGCAGCAGGGTCGGCTTTTCGACGCGGCCGAGGCGCAGGGTCGCCGTCTCCATCAAGTCGACCAGGCCGTACAGGGAATCGAACCGGGTCGACAGGATCGATAAGGGATCGCGGCCGTTGCGGATCAGCTCCAGCGTATTGTCCGAGGCGCGGATGTCGCGCACGGCGAACGACGGCGGCTCGACCCGCTTGGCCCCCATCAGGCGAGCGGCGGCCCACAGCCCGGCGCGATTGAAGGCGCTCTGGCTGGACCAGCCCCAGACGCCGGGCGCCAGCAGCACCACCCGGTCGGCGTCAGGGGGAGTGTCCGAGCCGAAGGCGGCGATGGCGGACGATCCGCCCATGCTCTCGCCCGCCACCACGATCAGGGCGTCAGGCCTTTGCGCGCGGACCAGGGCGACGATGGTGCGCAGGTCCTGGCTGGTCAGGCTCTCGGCCGCAAACTCGCCCCGTCCGGGCGCCAGGCCGAAGCCGCGCTGGTCATAGGCCCAGGTCTCGATGCCCCGCTGCGCCCACCACGGTCCGGCGAAGCGGAAGGAGGCGTAGTGGTCATTGAACCCGTGCAAGGCGACGATGACGGCCCACGGCGCCTGCCCCTGCGGGCTCCAGCGCAGATAGGGCAGCCGCGCCCCGTCCTGCACCACAAAGGCGCCGCGCCCCAGGGTTCCTTCCTCGACGCGCGGACCGGTGAAGCCTGAGGGCGGCGTCAGGGGCGGCTGGACGTAAGGCGTGGCGCAGGCGGCCAGGGCGAGGGAGAGAAGCACGGCGGCGATCCATCGTCCTTCTCCCCTCGGGGGAGACGGTGGGCGCCGGAGGCGCTCGGATGGGGGGGCTGTGTCACCATGCGCGGCGGCCGATGATGAGGGCGAAGCAGACCGCCCCCTCATCCGTCTCGCTCCGCGAGCCGCCTTCTCCCCCAAGGGGAGAAGGAAAGACCGATGTGTCACGCCAATATCTCCGCTGTCCTCTGGCGAAGGTAGGGCAGAACCTCGGCCTCGAACCAGGGATTCTTCTTCAACCAGGCCGTATTGCGCCAGGACGGGTGCGGCAGGGGCAGGATATCCGGCGCATAGTCGCGCCAGGCGCGCACCGTCTCGGTCATATTGGCCTTGACCCTGTCGCCCAGCGCCCAGGCCTGCGCATAACCGCCGACCAGGAGGGTCAGCTCGACCTTGGGCAGTTCGGCCAGCAGGCGCGGCCGCCACAGCTCGGCGCAGCGGCGTGGCGGGGGATAGTCGCCGCCTTTCGGATCGGTGCCGGGAAAGCAGAAGGCCTGGGCCGCGACGCCGAGGCGCGGGTCGCCGTAGAAGGTCGTCTCATCCACCCCCATCCAGTCGCGCAGGCGAACGCCGGACGGGTCGGTGAACGGCAGGCCGCTTTCATGCACCCGCCGCCCCGGCGCCTGGCCGCAGATCAGCAGGCGGGTTTCCGGCGCGACCATGACCACCGGGCGCGGCGTGTGCGGCAACAGGCCCAGGCACGCCCGACAGGCGCGGATTTCGGCCAGGACCGCGTCGAGCGCAGGCTCCGGGCCGTTTTCCGGATCAATCGAGGTCGTCATCCGAGGCTTCGACCGGCGGCAGGGCGGCGAGGGCCGCGGCCGTCTCGGCTTCCGTCGGCAGGCGCAGACGGATCACGCCGCGGAAGTTGTTGGGGTCGACGACCTTGCCCTTCTTGGTGATGGTCAGCCTGCCCTGACGCATCAGGCCCAGCGCCGTGGCCTTCACCTTGGGCAGCATCCGCTGCCACTGTTCGGGCTGCAGTTCCTTGGCCACATCGGCCGGTTCAATGCTCTTGCCGCCGACGTTTTTCGGATCGGCCTTGGCCAGTTTTTCAAAAATGGCTGCTTCGATTGGATCGCTCATAAGCGCTATATGCGGCAGCCCGAGTTCAGAAAGAAGGCGTAATCGCATGGTCGGCAGGATCACCATCACCGAAGGCGAATTCGCCGGCTGGGAAACCTATGAGGTGACGCACAGCACCTTTGATTCGACCGTCGGCCCCTTCTATCGCCGGCCCGACCCTGACGGCTCGATGCGCTGCGCCTTCCGGGCCGAGCAGAAGCACATGAATTTCGGCGGGCGGATGCACGGCGGCTGCCTGATGACCTTCGCCGACATCGCCATGTTCCAGATCGCCTATCAGGAGATGGAAGGCGCCTCGGGCGTGACGGTGCAGCTGGATTCCACCTTTATCGACGGCGCCTATGTCGGCGAACTGATCGAGGCGACGGGACAGGTGACCAAGGCGGGCAAGAGCCTGATCTTCGTGCGCGGCCAGATCGTCACGGGCGAGAGGCTGCTGATGACCTTCTCGGGCGTGATCCGGAAGTTCACGCCGCGCGACTGAACCGCACGCCCAGCGCCAGCCCCATCGCGGCGGCCGCCGCCGGCCATAGGGCGTCCAGTCCCAGGCGGCCATAGACCACGGCGCCTAGCAGCGCGCCGCCGACCAGCCCGGCCCACAGCACCATATAGGGCCGGAACGCCCACGGATCGCCGCCCCGGACCGCCGCCGCCAGGGCGTGGCCGGTCTTGACGAGCGTTCCCGTCATATAGGTCAGGCTGACCCCGACCTCGCCGTCGCGCAGGAAGACCGAGTTCTCGACGGCCATCGCCATGACCATCAGGCCGATGGCCACAGGCGCTATCCCCGCCCCCGCCGCCACGGCGGCTCCGCCCAGCAACAGGGCCTCGACCGCCAGCACCCGGCTGCGCGACCGCGCGCCCTCGCCGCCCGCGACCAAGGCGCCGAGCATGGCGCCCAGCACGAACAGCGCCAGCACCCCGGCCACCGCGCCCGTCGCCTGCCACCGCCCCTCAGCCAGGCTGACGGCCAAGCGGGTGCTGTTGCCGCTCATGAAGGAGACGAACACCCCGCCCAGGTGCAGGAAGCCCAAGCTGTCGACATAGCCCGCCAGGGCGGCCAGCAGCAGGGCCAGCCAGCGGTCCGGCGCAGTCAGAGTGCGCAAGGTCGGATCACATCCCCGCCGCCGCCGCCGGACGGGCGCGGCAGGCCTCCAGCCAGCGGGCCAGATGGATCAGTTCCTCGGGCGGGCGGTATTTGACCAGCCGTGCGAAATCCAGGCCCACGGCCCCGACGATGTCGGCGATGGTGAAGCGGTCGGCGGCGATGAACTCATGATCCGCCAGATGCCGGTCCAGCGTCTTCATGAAGCGTTCGGCGCCCAGGCGGTTGTATTCGGCGACCTGGGGCTGGGGCGCCTCAAGCGCGGCCAGGGCCGGATGGGTGAAGCGCACGTTCAGCATCATCGGATTGGCCAGATACATCTCGCACCGGCGCATCCACATCTCGATGATAGCCTGCTCCCTGGCGTCGCGCCCGAACAGGTTCGGCTCGGTGTGCAGCGCCTCCAGATAGCGGCAAATGGCGATGGATTCAGTCAGGCAGGTCCCGTCGTCCAGTTCCAGCGCCGGAACGTGCGGCACGCCGAACTTGGCGCGATAGGCCGGGGTGCGGTGCTCGCCCGCCAGAAGCTCGATCTCGACGAGTTCGACGTCGGTCACGCCCTTCTCGGCCATGACCCAACGGACGCGGCGCGGATTGGGCGCGCGGCGGCTTTCATAGAGCTTCATCAGAGGGTCCCTTCGGCTGCCCTCGGAAACGCTACTAGGCGAAGACGGCGGCGGGCAAGGCCCCGACGATGCAGGCGGTCATCAAGGTCGCCAGGAAGCCGGCGAACAGCGCCTTCCACACCAGGCCCAGCACCTCCTCGCGACGCTCGGGCATAAGCACCGACAGGCCAGTGACGGTGATGCCGACCGAGCCGATGTTGGCGAAACCGCACAGGGCATAGGTCATCAGCATCCGGGTGCGCTCACTCATCTCGGCGGCCGGGACCTTGCCCAGCTCGATGAAGGCGACGAACTCGGTCAGGGTCAGCTTGACGCCCAGCAGCCAGCCCGCCTTCTGGGCGTCGGCCCATTCCACGCCGGTCAGCCAAGCTACCGGAGCGAACAGCCAGCCCAGGATGCGCTCGACCGTCAGCGGATCTCCGGCGATGACGAAGCCGCCCAGAATGATGTTGGCCAGCGCCACCAGGGCCACGAAGACGATCAGCACGGCCGAGATGTTCAGCACCACCATCAGGCCGTCGGACGTGCCCTTGACGATGGCGTCGACGGCGCTGTCGTACTTCAGCGCCGAGTTGTAGTCGGCCACCGCCCCGCCCTCACCGGGCTTCTCCGGGATGATGACGCGGGCCAGCATGACCCCGGCCGGAGCCGAGACGATGGAGGCGACCAGCACATGGCCGGCCGCATTCGACAGCACGGGGCCCAGGATGGTCGCATAGGCCACCATGGTCGAGCCGGCGACGGTGGCCAGGCCGACCACCATCATCAGATACAGTTCCGATCGCGTCAGCTTGTCCAGATAGGCGCGGATGACGATGGGGCTCTCTATCATGCCCAGGAAGATGTTGGCCGCCACCGCCAGCGCCGAGGCGCCGCCCAGGCCCATGGTCCGCTGGAACAGGAAGCCGAAGCCCAGCGTGATCCACTTCAGGATGCGCCAGTGCCACAGCAAGGCCGACAGGGCCGAGATCACCAGGATCAGCGGCAGCACCTTGAAGGCGAAGGTGAACAGGGCCGCGTCGTTCTGGACCGCATAGGGCTGATCCCCGCCCGCCAGGAAGCCGAAGATGAAGCGCGTCCCTTCTTCAGTCGCCAGCTCCAGCCCCTTTACGGCATTGTTGATGCCGTCCAGCACCACCTGCGAGCCGGGAATGGCGAAAGTCGCCAGCACCAGAGCCGCCTGCACCAGCACCGCCCCGATCGCCAGCCGCCACGGAAAGGCGCGGCGGTTCTCGGAGATCGCCCAACACACGGCGACAATGACGACCAGCCCGAACAGGCTCTGGAGGTTCAGAAGGCTGAACATGAAGATGGAGGCTCCGCGACCGGCGCTACGGGAGCCGGCTTGTCAGCTGTGCTTGAACGACAGCCGCGCGCGGCTGGCAAGGGGCACAATGGAAAACCCTCTCCCGATGGGAGAGGGCTTGAGCGCACGAGAGCGCAGCGATCGTCCTTGCGCGAAAGGGTGAGGGTTCGCGGCATCAGTCGGCGTGAGCCGTCGCGCGGGCGGCCTTCGGCCGACTTCACCCGAGAACCCTCACCCTTTCGCCTTAACCAATCGCCTTCGGCTCCTGGAGGCTCAAGCCCTCTCCCATCGGGAGAGGGACGCTAATCACAACTGGCCGCGCACCAGCTTGCCGTAATCGTCCATCAGGCTGAGCGACAGGTCGCCCGGCGTGAAGCGATGGTCGCCGACCTGGCCCACCGGCGTCACCTCTGCGGCCGAGCCGGTCAGGAAGCATTCGGAGAAGTCGGCCAGCTCTTCCGGCAGAATGTCGCGCACGACGACTTCAACACCCCGCGCCTGGGCCATCTCAATGACCGTCTGCCGGGTGATGCCGTCCAGGATGTGTTCCACGCGCGGGGTGTGCAGGACGCCGTCCCTGACGAAGAAGACGTTGGCGCCGGTCGCCTCGGCGACATAGCCGCGCCAGTCCAGCATCAGGGCGTCGTTGAAGCCGCGCTTTTCCGCCGCCGTCTTGGACATGGTGCAGATCATGTACAGGCCCGCGGCCTTGGCCGTGGACGGGGCCGTCGCGGGGTCGGGGCGACGCCATTTGGCCCACTCCAGCGCGATGCCCTTCTTCTTGACCTCGGGGTCGAAATAGCTGGGCCATTCCCAGGCGGCGATGGCCAGGTGAACCTTGCTGTTGAGCGACGAGACGCTCAGTTGCTCAGGCCCCAGATAGGCGACAGGCCGGATATAGCAGTCGATCAGGCCGTTACGGGCGCAGGTTTCCTTGCAGGCGGCGTCGATCTCGGCCACGCTATAGGGAATCTCGAAGTCGAGCAGTTCGGCGGAGCGCTTCAGGCGCTGGCTGTGGGCTGTGAGCTTGAAGATTTCACCGCCATACATACGCTCACCCTCGAACACCGACGAGCCGTAGTGAAGGCCATGGGTCAGGACGTGCGTTTTCGCTTCCCGCCAGGGGACGAAGTCGCCGTCAAACCAGATCCAGCCGTCACGATCGTCGAAAGGAACGAAGGCCATTGAAGTACGTCTCCTGCGCAACGATCTCGGTTAGACGCCTGCCGCAACCCAGCGTCAACGGCGCCTCGCAGGGAGAATGGCGATGAGCATGGTTGAGCCGCGCGCCAACGGCCGTTCCGGTCCCGTCGCCCCGGCCGGCAGCGGACGGCACATCCTTGTCGTCGATGACGACGACCGCATCCGCGAACTGCTCAAGGAGTTCCTGAGCCGCGAGGGCTATCGCGTCACCGGCGCCGCCCACGCAGGCGCCGCACGCCGGATGGTCGAACTGATCGAGTTCGACCTGATCGTGCTGGACGTGATGATGCCGGGCGAGAGCGGCTTCGACCTGACGACCTGGATCCGCAGTCAGGCGGCCCTGTCCAAGACGCCGGTGCTGCTGCTGACGGCCAAGGGCGACCCAGACGACCGGATCGAAGGCCTGTCGCGCGGGGCCGACGACTATATGTCCAAGCCCTTCGATCCGCGCGAACTGGCGCTGCGGATCGAGGCCATCCTGCGCCGCACCGGCGGCAAGCTGATGACGCCCAGAGAGATCCACATGGGCCCCGCCGTCTTCGACATGGAGCGTCTGGAACTGACGCGTGACGGCGCCCTGCAGCGCCTGACCGAGGCCGAGGCGCAACTGCTCAAGACCCTGGCCATCCACGCCCATTCGCCGGTCGAGCGCATGACCCTGTCGCCCGACACCGCCGATGTGACAGGCCGCGCCGTCGACGTGCAGGTCACCCGCCTGCGCCGCAAGCTGGAGGCGGATCCCAAGAACCCGCGCTACCTCCAGACCGTGCGCGGCATCGGCTATATGCTGGCCCCGGACTGAGGCGACGCCGATGCGGCTGATGCCGTTCAACGTCTGGACGCGCTGGATCAAGCGCCGGGTGCCGACCTCCCTGTGGGGCCGCTCGCTGCTGATCATCGTCCTGCCTGTCCTGATCATGCAGGCGGCGGTGACCTGGGCCTTCTTCGACGCCCACTGGCAGGCGGTAACGGCGCGCCTGTCCGAAGGCCTGGCGGGTGACGTGGCCTGGGCGGCCGAGAGCTATCGCGACGACCCCTCGGCCCGGAATCTGGCTCTGATCTCGGAACGCGCCGAGCGGTCGATGCAGTTGTCCATCGCCTTCCAGCCCGAAGCCTCCCTGCCCGCCGAAGAACGGCGCGGCGCCCTGGGACTGGTCGACAGGACGCTGGAAAAGGCCCTCGCCTCGCGGCTGGACCAGCCCTTCTGGTTCGACACCACCCGCTACCCAGCCTATGTCGATATCCGCGTGCAGGAGGCGGACGGCGTCCTGCGCGTCATCGCCCCGCGCGAGCGGGCCGTGGCGACGCAGGCCCACATCTTCGTCCTGTGGCTGATGATCGCCACCGTGCTGCTGCTGGCCGTGGCGGTGCTGTTCATCCGCAATCAGGTGCGCGCCATCGAACGTCTGGCCCACGCCGCCGAAGCTTTCGGCCGGGGCGAAAGCGTGCCGCGTTTCAAGCCGCACGGCGCGCGTGAGGTGCGGGCCGCCGCCAGCGCCTTCCTGGACATGCGCTCGCGCATCCAGCGCCACATCGACCAGCGCACGGCTCTGCTGGCCTCGGTCAGCCATGACCTGCGCACGCCCCTGACCCGTCTGCGGCTCGAACTGGCGCTGGCGCCGCCCTTCAAGCGCGCCGAGGCGATGAAGGGCGATCTGGACGAGATGGAGCATATGATCGACGAATACCTGGCCTTCGCGCGCGGCGAGGCCGGGGAAGCCGCCCAGACCATTTCCGTGCCCGAAATGCTGCGCCGCGCCGCCGACGACGCCCGCCGCGCCGGGGCCGCCGCCGAGGTCGAGACGCCCGACGACCTGAACATGCTGGCCCGACCGCTGGCCTTCCGCCGGGCGATCAACAACCTGGTCGGCAACGCCGCTTCGCATGGCGAGCATGTGCGGCTGTCGGCGCGCGCCCTGCCCTCCGGCGGGCTGGAGATCACGGTCGAGGACGACGGCCCCGGCATTCCCGAAGACATGCACGAGGAAGCGTTCCGTCCCTTCTCGCGGCTGGACGCCTCGCGCAACCAGAACCGCAAGGGCGTGGGCCTGGGCCTGGCCGTGGCTCGGGACGTGGCGCGCAGCCACGGCGGCGACATCGCCCTGGGCCGCAGCGAGCTGGGCGGGCTCAAGGCCGCGATCCGGCTGCCGGCGGATCGTCGCGCCCCCTAGATCTTTGAGCGGCGCCCCTAGCAGAACCGTAAAATCATCGCCATCTTGTTCAGTGTTCCAGGGGGGCCTGGAATTCTGGAGCCTGACTATGCGTCCTATTGCTTTTCTTGCACCGATCGCCGCCGTTCTCGCCCTTTCCGGCGCCGCTGCGGCTCAACCTTCAGCCGTCGTCGTGACGGTCAGCCCCGACTTCGCCAAGACGGCGGCGGAGCTGGGCGAGCGCGACGTTCAACAGCAGGTCAGCGACCTGACCCGCACGGTCGAGCGCGTGCTGACGGATCGTCATGCGCTGGACGGCGCCCGGCTTGAACTGGTCATCACCGACCTCAAGCCCAACCGTCCCACCATGCAGCAGTTATCCGACAAGCCGGGTCTGGACGCCATGCGCAGCCTGTCGATCGGCGGCGCCGCGGTCGAAGGCACGGTGACGACAGCTTCCGGCGAGGTTCAGCCGGTCAAGTTCGACTACTACACCCCGACCCTGGCCGACGCGCGCGGCGCCACCACCTGGACCGACGCCCAACGCGCCTATGACCGACTGGCCCGCAACCTGGCCGACGGACGTTACGTCAAGCGCTGAAGCGCCTGACGATCAGCCGCTGAGTTCAGTGGACTTGGCGACCGCCGCCTTCACGGCGCTTTCGACAGAATGGTCGAGAGCGCCGTTTTCATTGAGGGCGACCAGACCGGCCTGCGTCACGCCGCCCGGCGAGGCCACACGGTCGATCAGGGCGTTCAGCGCCTCATCGCCCTCTACGCCCGCCGCAGCAGAACGCAGGGTGGCGCGCGCCAGACGCGCGGCGGCCTCGGGCGACAGGCCCTCGGCTTCGCCCGCTTCAGCAAGAGCTCGCGTAAAGGCGAAGAAATAGGCAGGGCCACAGCCGGACACCGCCGTCGCAGCGTGCATCAGCGCCTCGTCGTCCAGCAGGACCGTTTCGGCGATCGGCTCGAACAGCGACTGTCCGGCTTTCAGGGCGTCCGCGTCGGCCGACCACAGCGTCGCCACGCCGCGCGCCTGCGCCACGCCGGTCGTCGGCATGACGCGCACGACCGGGCGGCCGTTGTAACCGTCAGAGATCGTCTCGCCGCGCACCCCGGCCATGACCGAGACGATCACGGCGTCAGAGGCGAGATGCGGCAGCACCGCCTGCGCGGCTTCCAGCCATTTGGCGGGCTTGACGCCGATAACGAAGGCGCGGGCGTTCACCAGTTCTTCCAGCGGCGGATTGATCCGGGCGCCCCTGGCCCGCGCCGCCTCGGCGACCGGCTTTTCGGACGGCGTCAGAATGATCAGATCGGCCGGGTCGACGGCGCCCGTCGCCAGCCAGCCTTCCAGAATGGCCGAGCCCAGGCGTCCCACGCCCTGAAGAACGACCGGACGTCCCACACTAGCCATCAGGCATTGCCCACCGTCTCGAACAGGCAGGCGTCGATCGCCTCCTGCGGCTTCTTGGAGCCGCGCACCATGAAATCGAAGGCTGGATAATAGCGGTCCGCCGCCTCGACCGCCGCGTCGATCATGGACGCGGCCTGCGCGAGCGTCGGGCGTTCGGTGTGCGGGAGGGCCAGGGCGTGGCGGAAGACGATCTCGCCCTCGTCCGGCCAAATCTCGAAATGGCCCAGCCAGGTGCGCTGATTGATCATGGAGACCAGTTCATAGGCCGCCGCGCGGCGCGTCTTGGCCACGCGAAGGTCCAGCGCCAGGCACAGCTGAAGGCAGTCGCCTTCGGGCCGCCAGGCGAACCACAGCTCATAGTCCTTCCAGTCGCCGGCCAGGGCGAAGGCCAGATCGCCCTCGTCCGTGCGGTCGAACGGCAGATTCTCCGCCGTCAGGACGTGTTCGACCACATCCAGCGGATCAAAGGGCAGGTCGACCTCTTCGGGTCTCACAGCATCCATCAGGCGTTCAACTTCTTCAGCAACGACAGCGACTCAAGTGAGCGCTTTCGAGGACGGTAGGCGTGTTCGCAGATTCGGCTCAACCGGCTGAATCCGGGGTCGAGGCTGCGTCTGTGGACGATCCCTTGGCGGCCTTCTTCGGGGCGACGGCGGCGGCCTTCAGCGCCGCGATCTCAGCCCGCAGGGCGGCGATCTCGTCTTTCAGCACGTCGAACTCGTCGCGGCGCACCAGATCCATCTCGGCGACGAAGCGGTCGGCCTGGGCGCGCCAGGCGGCCTTGGCCTCTTCGCCCGCGGCCTGGGCCAGGCCCATGGCGCCGGTGGTCAGCTTGGCGAACTCATCAAGGAGGGGATTGCGCGTCTGCATGGGGGCCTCTTGAGAACTCCCGGACCATCGGGCCCGGACATGGTTAACGGTGCATTGATTTGGGTAAACCAAACCTTACCTGCCAGCGGCCTATAGACTGCTTCGCGGGAAAAGCGCGCGACGAATGCAGTCCCGCTTGCTAGACCATGGGCAACTTCTGAAGGCGCAGACGGAGGCCCCGTGCCCTTTCCCGAATTCGACCCCGTCCTGATCCATCTCGGCCCCCTGCCCATCCGCTGGTACGCCCTGGCCTATGTGGCCGGCATCGTCCTGGGCTGGTGGTATGCTTCTCGCCTGGCCAAGACCAAGCGGCTGTGGGCGCCCGGCAAGCCGCCGGTGACGGGACCGCAACTGGACGATCTGGTGCTGTGGATCACGCTGGGCGTCATCCTGGGCGGCCGTTTCGGCTACGCCCTCTTCTACAAGCCGGCGATGTTCACCCAACTGTTCACCGGCGACAGCTGGGGCGAGCGGCTGGAATTGCTGCAATTGTGGACCGGGGGCATGAGCTTCCACGGCGGCTTCCTGGGCGTGGTCGTGGCCCTCGCCCTGTACGCCCGTCGCCAGAAGGTGAACCCGCTGAGCCTGGGCGACCTGATCGCCCCGGTCGCGCCGCTGGGCCTGTTTTTCGGCCGCATCGCCAACTTCATCAACGGCGAGCTGTGGGGCCGTGAGACGACGGTCCCGTGGGCTATCCGCTTCTGCAACGAGCGCATCCAGCAGATGTACGGTTTCTGCCCCGCCGGCAACGAGCCGCGCCACCCCAGCCAGCTTTATGAGGCCGGGCTTGAGGGCCTGCTGCTGTTCATCGTCCTGTCGCTGGCGATCTGGAAGTGGCGCATGTTCAAGCGCCCCGGCTTCGTCACCGGCCTGTTCCTGCTGGGCTACGGCGTCTGTCGCGCCGCGCTGGAGAACGTGCGCCAGCCCGACGCCGGGCTGGAGAACCTGCCGCTGGGCCTGACCATGGGCATGATCCTGTCGATCCCGATGATGCTGGTCGGCGCCTGGCTGATCTGGCGGGCGCTGAAGAAGCCGGAAGTCGCGGAGGCGTAAGACTACTATGGCGGAGACGCTCAACGACCGACTGGTCCGCGAGATCGTGCTGACCGGGCCGATGACGGTGGCGGACTACGTCACCCGCTGCCTACACGACCCCAGGGGCGGCTATTACGCCACGCGCCCGGCGCTGGGGGAACGAGGCGACTTCATCACCGCCCCCATGGTCAGCCAGATGTTCGGCGAACTGATCGGCCTGTGGGCCGTCGAGACGTGGAGCCGCCTCGGCGCGCCCGAGCGGGTGCGGCTGGTCGAGGTCGGCCCCGGCGACGGCACGCTGATGTCCGACGTGCTGCGCGCCGCGCGGCTGGTTCCGGCCTTCCTAGAGGCGATCGACCTGATCCTGATCGAGCCCAGCGCCCCCTTACGCGCCGAACAGGCCCGGCGCCTGACCGACGCCGACGTGCATCCGCGCTGGCTCAGCGCCCTGCACAAGGTCGAGACCGACGCCCCGGTCCTCCTGATCGCCAATGAGGTGCTGGACTGCCTGCCCGCGCGCCAATTCATCAAGACCGAAGGCGGCTGGGCCGAGCGCCGCATCGGCGTCACCGACGACAATGAGCTGACCTTCGGCCTGACCGCC
Organism: Brevundimonas sp. S1H14; assembly: GCF_047716865.1. Classification (NCBI taxonomy): domain Bacteria; kingdom Pseudomonadati; phylum Pseudomonadota; class Alphaproteobacteria; order Caulobacterales; family Caulobacteraceae; genus Brevundimonas; species Brevundimonas sp. S1H14. The sequence continues at coordinate 2,471,390 of NZ_CP136679.1, forward strand.
ATCGCCGACGGCTTCGAGGCGCCCGGCTTCGACGTCGAACCGGGCCAGATCATCGAGATTTCCGAACAGCAGGCCGCCTTCGGCCGCGATCTGGCCAGCCTGATCCGGGCCGCCTCGGGCGCCGCCCTGCTGATCGACTACGGCCGCAGCAGGCCCGAGGCAGGCGACACCCTTCAGGCCCTGCGGCGACATCAAAAGGTCGATCCCCTATCGACGCCGGGAGAAGCCGACCTGACGCAATGGGCCGATTTCCCCCTGGTTCTGGAGGCCGCCGTGCGCGGCGGCGCCGACGTCACCGGCTGCGTCGGTCAGGGCGCCTTCCTCAAGGCGCTGGGGATCGAAGCCCGCGCCCAGCGGTTGATGCAGGGACGCCCCGAAGCCGCTCCGGTCATCCAGCGTCAGCTGGATCGCCTGACCGCACCGGACCAGATGGGCGAACTGTTCAAGGCGGCGGCGATCTTCTCGCCGCGCTCGCTGGCCCTGCCGGGATTTGAAGTATGAGTTTGGCCCCCATCACCCACCCGTTGCTCGACAGGGCCGGGGTGCGCCACGGCTTCTTCACCCGCGCGGGCGGCGTATCCGAGGGCGTCTACGCCGGGCTGAACGCAGGCGTGGGGTCCAGGGACGACCCAGCCCACGTCGCCGAGAACCGCCGCCGCGTGGCCGAATGGATGGGCGGCGCCGCTGACGACCTGTGCGGCTGTTATCAGATCCACTCCGCCGTCGCTCGCGTGGCCGAAAGCGGCTGGGCCGGAGAGCGTCCCGAAGGCGACGCCGTGGTCGCGGGCGTGACGGGACCGGTCCTGACCGTCCTGACCGCCGACTGCGCCCCCGTCCTGTTCGCCGACGCCGAGGCGGGCGTGGTCGGCGCCGCCCACGCAGGCTGGAAGGGAGCCCTTGGCGGGATCATACACTCGACCGTCGCCGCCATGCAGAGCCTGGGCGCCGAACCGGGGCGCATCGTCGCCGTCGTCGGCCCCTGCATCGCGCAAGGCTCATACGAAGTCGGCGCCGATTATCAGGACCGCTTCGCCCACCACGACCCCGGCAGCGAACGCTTCTTCGCTCCCGGCGCGACCGACGACAAACGTCAGTTCGACCTGCCCGGCTTCGTCCTATGGCGTCTGGAACAGGCAGGCGTTAGCGAAGCGGCATGGACCGGCGACGATACCCGCGCTGATGCAGAGCGCTTCTACTCCAACCGCCGGGCCTATCTGGCGGCCGAATCGGACTTCGGCCGGTTGATCAGCGCAATCACGCTAAGCTGACCCTTCTCCCTCAAGAGGAGAAGGAAGGCCTCAGCCCGCCATCGCCATGTCAGGCACGCGCACTGTTTCGCGCCACGCGTCCGGCTGGGCCAGCAGGGCGCGGACCAGCTTGTTGTTCAGGGCGTGGCCCGCCTTGACGCCTTCGTAGCGGCCCAGCAGCGGCGCGCCGAGGACATACAGGTCGCCGATGGCGTCCAGCGCCTTGTGGCGCACAAACTCGCGTTCCATGCGCAGGCCGCCGGGGTTCAGGATCTGGTCGCCGTCGATGACCACGGCGTTCTCCAGCGAGCCGCCGCGGGCCAGACCGGCCTGACGCAGGGCCTCGACCTCATGGGCGAAGCCAAAGGTGCGCGCGGCCATGATGTCCGAACGGAAGGTCGCCTCGTCCACCACGAAATCCACCACCTGATTGCCGATGACCGGCGTGGGGAAGTCGATCTCGAAGCGCATCTCATAGCGGTCGCAGGGCAGAAGGACAGCGGACTTGTCGCCCTCCTCCACCCGGATCGGCTTCAGGATTTCGATAAAGGTCTGGGGCGCTTCCTGACGACGGAAGCCCGCGCGGTCCAGCAGTTGCACGAACTGCAGCGCCGAGCCGTCCAGGATCGGCAGTTCCGGCCCATCCACCTCGATCACGGCGTTGGAGACGCCCAGCGCCGACAGGGCCGCCATCAGGTGCTCGATGGTCGACAGGCGCACGCCCGCCGCATTCTCGATCATGGTGTTCAGGCGCGCGTCCACGACCGCCTCGCCCGAAACGGGGATGCGGTTGTCGCGGTCGGTGACGTCGGTGCGCACGAAGACGATGCCGTGGCCGGGCGCAGCCGGCCGCACCACCAGACGCACGCGGCGGCCGGTGTGCACGCCGACGCCGGCGCAGATGGCCGGGGCGACGATGGTCTGTTCGTACTGGTCGTTGCGGACCGTCACTCGGATACTCTCTGTTGCGCGATCCGCCCCAGGCAGGACGGTCTTCGCCTCACCCGACGTTTAACCACGCCGCCGCCAGGTCGAAAGCCAAGTCCAGTTTCGGATTGTTTCGGTTCGGTTACGGCAAGGCTTGAAACAGCCTGTCGCCGGGCAGCCATCCAACATCGGCCGTGATGAACGCCAAAAGAAAACGCCCCGGAGGTCGGCTCCGGGGCGTTCAATATCAGGGCTTTTTGGGTCGATCAGTTCGCGAGGCGGCGAAGAAAGGAAGGGATCTCCAGGTCGTCATCGTCGGACTGGCCCACCTGCGGGTCTTGCTGTTGGGGCTGCATCGACTGGGTCTGGCGCAACTGCTGGGTCGTGCGGTTCGACGACGGCGGCGGCGCATAGGATTGTTGCTGCTGCGGCTGCTGACGCTTGCGGCCGAACAGGCTCCAGCCGCTGCGGCGGTGATCGCGTTCGTCATAGAAGGGCTCTTCGGCGGGCTCTTCATGACGGGCGGCCGGACGCTGGGCCGGTTGCTGCGGCGCAGGCTGCTGACGCTGCGGGGCGCGATCGAAATAGAGGTCGCCCTGCTCAGTCGAGGCCGCAGGCTGAGTCCGGCTGGCGCCCTGCTCATATTCCTCGACCCACGGATCGACGATCGGCTCCAGATTGCGCGGCGCGTCACGGATGACAGGCTCAGGCTTGGCTTCAAACTTCGGTTCCGGCGCGCGGGCGGCCGGGGCTTCATAGGTCGGGGCCGGGGCCGGTTGCGACGGCGCCTCGCGCACGGGGTCGATGCGGACTTCCGGCTGACGCGGCGCAGAAGCCGACGGAGCGCCCGTTCGGCTGAAGGTCTGACCCTGCGGCTCGATCTGCTGGATGACGGCCTCGTCCATGCCGGTCGCGACGACCGAGACGCGGATCTTGCCGTCCAGGGCCGGGTCGAAGGCGGCGCCGAAGATGATGTTGGCGTCGCCGTCCACTTCGCCGGCGATGGCGTTGGCGGCCTCGTCGACTTCCAGCAGCGTCATGTCCATGCCGCCGGTGATGTTCACCAGCACGGCCTTGGCGCCCTTCAGGCTGGTTTCGTCCAGCAGCGGGTTGGCGATGGCGTTCTGGGCCGCCAGCAGGGCGCGGTCGTCGCCCGTGGCCTCGCCCGTGCCCATCATGGCCTTGCCCATCTCGCTCATCACGGCGCGGACGTCGGCGAAGTCGAGGTTGATCAGGCCCGGCAGGATCATCAGGTCGGTGATCGAGCGCACGCCCGAGTGCAGGACCTGATCGGCCATGCCGAAGGCGTCCGAGAAAGTGGTCCGCTCATTGGCGACGCGGAACAGGTTCTGGTTCGGAATGACGATCAGGGTGTCGACGTAACGCTGCAGTTCGGCCACGCCCGCGTCGGCCAGGCGCATCCGGTGGCGGCCTTCGAAGGTGAAGGGCTTGGTCACGACGCCGACGGTCAGGATGCCGCGATCACGGGCGCATTTGGCGATGACCGGCGCTGCGCCGGTGCCGGTGCCGCCGCCCATGCCGCAGGTGATGAAGACCATGTGCGCGCCTTCCAGGTGCGCGTGAATCTCGTCGGCGCTTTCCTCGGCGGCGTTCATGCCGACCTCGGGGTGGGCGCCCGCGCCCAGGCCTTGCGTGATGGTCTCGCCCAGTTGGATGCGACGGTCGGTCTTGGCGAAACTCAGATGTTGGGCGTCAGTATTGGCGACGACGAACTCCACCCCCTCAAGGCCGGAGTCGATCATGTTGTTGACGGCGTTTCCGCCCGCTCCGCCTACGCCGAACACGACGATGCGGGGCTTCAATTCCGTGGCTTCCGGCCTGACCAGCGAGAGAGACATTGTGTAATTCCGACCTAAGGACCCTGCCCTTCGTCCCCAACGCGAAATCCCCGCCGAATCGCATTGGTTATGAGCGCGTTAAGGAAAACCCTGTCTGAGTTAACGAAGAGTTACCCTCGGTAGCGTGAGTCGGATGGATTGGGAGCCTGGCAAGCTAGCTGGACCGCAAATATTCTTTAGATCGCTCCCTTAGAGGCCCTTGGCATGAAAAAAGGGCGGCCCCGAAAAGCCGCCCTTTCATCTTGGCTACTCAGCCCAGTTTTACCACGGGCGGTAGTTCAGGCCGATGTTGAAACGACGACCATAGGGGTCGAAGTTCGAGTAGAGAGTGGTGCCCAACCACGGCGCCTGTTCGGCGTCGAAGATGTTGGTGACACCGGCCCGCAGGGTCAGGTCGTCACGAACATTCCAACGCACCGTCAGGTCGTTGCGCACGAAGTTACCCGTACGCAGATATTCGACCGGCTGGCTGTCAGGGTTATTCACGAAATCGCGATAATTCACGATGTCTTGTGAGGTTTGCCAGTCAGCTACCCAAGTGACGGTCCAGTCTTGGTTCGGCGACCAGGCCAAGCGAGACGTGAAACGCACGCGCGGGTAGAACGGCCGCGAAGCAAGCGGAGTATAGGCATTCGGGTTGGCTGTGGACAGGAAGTTGTCCTGCTGGATCAGCCACAGACCGCCGATGCTGTAATCGAACCGACCCCAGTTCCGGCCGATCATTTCCTCCGAGTCGAAGGAATAGCGAGCCGTGAAATCGAGGCCGCGCGTTTCCATCTTGGCGTAGTTAATCGGCTGCTGACGGAAGCCGCCGACCGGATCCCCGTTCGGAGCGCCAACGCGGAAGGCCACCGAGCGCTCGGCTGCAGAGCTGCCGGCCACGGCCGCGACGTTGCGGTAGACCAGCGAGCAGGCATCCGGGTTCAAGTTAGGACCGCTGCTGACGCAGGATTCCGCCAGGCCCTGAGCCGAAGGCGTGGCGATGACGTCCTCAATCCGAATCTCATAATAGTCGAGCACCGTCGAGAAATTCGGGATGAAGCTCGGCTGCCAGACCATCGAGAAGGTGAAGGATTCCGAAGTTTCCGGGCGCAGGTTGGTGTTCCCGCCAGAAACGCCGGCCACGCCAGAAGCGTAGACGCCGGTCGAGGGGTTGCCCGGAACGAAGTCATCGTCCGGATCGGCGGTCGTACCAGCAAAGTCGAAGGTTAGGCCTTTCTGAGCGGCCAGCGCCGTACAGTTGGCGATCCGGTATGACTTGATATCCTGATCAACCAGGCGGGAAATAATAGCCGTGGCGCAAGGATCTGCGAAGCTGTTACCGAACGTCTCGGTGAAGGGGCTGAAGTTTTCACCCAGGTTCGGAACGCGTATAGACGTGTTGAAGCTGGTCTTGAATGCAATATCGCGGATCGGGCGATAGACGAAGTTGACCCCATAGACGTCCTGGCCGCCGATCGTCGAATAGTCCGAGTAACGATAGCTGCCGCTTAGCTCAGCATACTCCCCAAGGAAGCTGTCACGGAACAAGGGGATCGAGATTTCCCCAAACAGCTCACGCGATTCGTAAGAAGCGCCCTCGAAGTCCGGGCCCGTATTCAGGAACAGCCAACGGCCTGCAGTGTCCTGATCACGCCCGACCGCCTCGGTATATTCCTTGCGGTATTCGGCGCCGACCGCGACCCCGATGGCGCCAGCGCCCCACATATCCCACAGTTGCCCCGACACAGACGCCACGGCGTCGTGTTGACGGTTCAGCTCATGGACAGTGATCGACGCGTCAACATACTTCAACGCCTCAGCGCTCTGGTTGCCGGCACCGAAGATGTTCAGCGGCGTACATTGATCCAGAGCGGCCTTGCCGCCCGGCGTGTCACGCAGGTCGCCGCCAACGTTCCAGTCTTCGACGAACCCGCCGTTGGCCTGGATCAGCTTGGCACGACAGACGATCTCGCCTGCCTTGCCGTTGACGACGCCGGCGGTGTCCACGACGGCATCGGCGGCAAGGTTGAAGCGCAGGACGTCAACACCACGTTCGGTGTTCTGCATCTTCGCCTGGCCATAGGTGTAGCCGATATCCCAGCTCAGGTTCTTGATCGGACCAAACGCGTCATGGTCGCCGGTCAGCCCCACGACATAGCGTTGCAGTTCACGATCATTATCCTGGCTGCGATCCGGGCCGAACATGGCGTGACGCGCCCATTGACGGCTGACAGGGGCCAAAGCCGCACCCGGCGCAGTCGTCGTCGGGTTCGCATAGTTCGTCACCATGTTGGCGCGAATAGCGTCCTTGATATTCGACGGAAGATAGGCGTTATCCGACCAATTTAGGATAAAGGCCGAAGTTCCGATTATGTAGTTAGTCTCATTACTACCAGTATAACCATCAGCGAGATAGACATCGAAGAATGTAGGCTGCGAAATATCAAAGGTGTTTTCCTTGATATATTTCGCTTCGGCGTAAGCCTTAATGCTGTCATTCAGATGGAAGGTTGCGCCCGTCTGATAGCGTTGCGATTCCGATTCCGGAACACGGCTGTCGGTCGAGAACATCGACGGGTTCTCGCCGTCGCCGCCGATGTTGTAGGGGCGGTTATTACCGACCACGCCAACACGCGAACCAAAGTTGGCCAAGCGAGCCGTGCCGCCATCGAACCAATAGGTCTTGGCCGGATCAACCGAATAGCAGTTCGCGCTATTCACAGCCGTACAATTCGCTACCGGCACGTTCGGATTGGTCGAAGCACTAGGCTGCTGTGCGTTCGCGATCGTCAGCGATCCCCAACGCGGGCGATCTAAACGGACCACACCCGTGTACAGAAGGTTGTCGAGGATACCGTCATAGTTCGGACCAATATCCGTCGACGTAGGATCGGCGTCCATGCCGATGATAACCGGCGCGCGACGCAGCCAGTCGATGTCCATCGAGGTGACCGCGTCGGACACTTCGTATTCAGCGTGGCCGTAGACGTTCAGGCGGTCGTTGAAGAAGTTCTTGCCCGCCAGCGCCGAGATACGGCGAGCACTCTGACCGTCTTCGTTGATGCGAGCGTAGTTGGCGTCGATTTCAACGCCTTCGAAATCCTTACGCAGGACGAAGTTCAGAACGCCCGACACGGCATCGGCGCCGTAAACCGAAGACGCGCCGCCGGTCACGATTTCCACGTTCTGAATCAGCAGGCGCGGGATGGTGTCCACGTCCACAGACAGCGACCCGCCGTTGGAGCCGACATGGCGACGACCATCGACCAGCGTCAGGGTGCGATTGGATCCCAGCGAGCGCAGGTTGGCGAGCGACAGGCCGCCATCGCCCAGACCAGAGCCCGTCGTGTCAGACGGCACCACCGAGTTCGACAGAGCAGGAATAGTGGCTAGGTAGTCGATCATGGTCGACTGGCCACTTTCCAGCAGCTGTTCGCGTTGAACTTGGATCAGCGGCGTCGGAGACGTGGTTGGGTCACGGCGAATACGCGAACCCGTGACGACAATCTCTTCGACCTGGGACACCTGCTCCTCAGGTTGCGTCGACTGCGCCAGCGCCGGCGCCGAGATCGCCATTACGCCAGCGAGGACCGTCGTCCCAAAAAGATAACTGCGGTTCATTTTCATTGGATGTGCCCCAACCTTGTTAAACTCAAAGCGCCCAGGGAATTGAAGGACCCTTGTTAGCTTGGGTCTAACCAATAGCGGCCGGCAAGCAAGCTTTGTGTCGTGAATGGGGCCAATAAACGTCGTTCGTGTAACAATACGGCCACAACCCTGCCTCAGTTGGGGCCTGAACAAGGCATCTAAAACGAAGGTCGGTGAATTATAATTTTCGAAATTGCGCGAGGCGCGCATGAGCAGATTCGCGCTTGCATGACAGCAAGCGGGGGACCCCGGCTCGTATTAATTCCGCACCTACGGTATGACAGGCTCGTCGCCCGAAGCGCCGGAGTTGCGTAAGCCCCGCTGCGGAGTACAACGCTTACAAATTATCCCGCAGCCACCCGGCCGCGCGGGCCACCATGCCCCCGCGATGCACCTTGGGGGCGTCAGCGGCGGTGATCTGGCGGGACATCAGTTTGCGAGCGGAGACCGCCTCGCGCGGGCCGTAGGCGGCGCGAAGCAGGACGCCGGCGGCTGAGCAGAAGGCCGGGCCGGCGGCGGCGTCGGCCAGGTGAGGCGCGCGTTGCGGGCGGCCCAGGCGCACCGGGCGGTCGAAGACGCGCACGGCCAGTTCGCGCACGCCGTTCAACTGGCTGGCGCCGCCGGTCAGGACGAGGCCTGCGCCGGGCTCCAGGCCCATGCCTGCGTGTTTCAAACGGTCGCGCAGCAGCTCCAGCGTCTCTTCCACGCGTGGAGCGATGACGGTCTTGAGCATGGCGCGCGGGACGATGACGGGACCGGCCGAGGCGTCCTCGCCGCGCGGCGGGGCCTCCAGCATTTCGCGGTCTTCATTGGCCGACGCCATGGCCGAGCCGTGCAGGGTTTTCAGCCGTTCGGCGCCGACGCGCGAGGTCGAAAGGCCGCGCGCGATGTCGGCGGTCACATGGTCGCCGCCGACGTTCAGGCTTTCGATGTGCAGCAGGGAGCGTCCGCCCCAGACCGCCGCCGAGGTCGAGCCGCCGCCCATGTCGATGCACAGGGCGCCCAGCTCCATCTCATCTTCTTCCAGCGCGGCGAGGGATGAGACGACGGGCGCGGCGGCCACGCCCTGAAGGTCGAGATGGGCCAGTTCGAGGCAGTGGCTGAGGGCGTTGAACGATCCCTCGGACATGGAGACAACCAGCAGATCCAGCCCCAGCGAGCCGCCGCGCATTGAGCGCGGATCGTGGACGCCGCGCGCCCCGTCCACAGACCAGGCGATGGGCAGGACGTGGATCGGACGCCGGTTCGGCAGGCGAATCTGGGCCAGGGCCATTCCGATGGCGCGCGCCAGATCGGCGTCGCTGATCGGGTGGGAGCCGAGAGAGACACGCGCCTGCACCCGGTGGCTGGCCATCTGGCCAATGGCCGTGGTGACGACGACGCCGGAGACTGGCGCTCCGGCCGCGCGCTCGGCGCGTTCGACGGCGTGGCCGATGGCCTGCGCGGTTTCGTCCATGTTGACGATGGCCCCGCCCTTGACGCCGCGCGACTGGACGTGGCCGGCCCCGGCGACGCGGATGGTGCGGTCGGCGTGGCGCACGCCGTCGGGCTTCATGATGAAGCAGGCGACCTTGGACTGACCGAGATCGAGCGCGGCCACGACCGGCGCGCGCGGCGCGCCCCTGCCCTGTTCCGGCTTCATGTCTCGGCTGCGTCCAACCATGGGGTCGTGTCCTAAGAGGTCAGAGAGTTAAACGGCGCCTTCGGAAGGGCGGACGGCCACTTCTTCCGGCGTGCGAAGGTCGATGCGGGCGAAACCCAGGTCCAGCAGGCGTTCGCGCTGGTCGAGGGCGTCGAGGCGGATGAGGGCGGATTCCTGATCCACGGCGGGCAGCTGGATCAGGGCGCCGTCCTTGAGGCGCAGATCCCAGCGGCGCTCGTCCACGCGGACCAGGGCGTCGATCTTGGCCATCAGGCGCGGGCGCTGGGCCAGCAGGGGCAGGACGTCGGAGGCGGCCTGATCGGCGCCCTTGCCCACCACCAGCGGCAGGCGCGGATATCTGCCCGCGTCGGCGCCGGAAATGACGAGTCCCTGCGCGTCGATGACGTGGGCCTTGCCGCCCACCTGCCAGACGGCGAGGCGGTCGTGTTCCTTGACGTCGACGATCAGGGTGTCCGGCAGCAGGCGCACAACGCGCGCTTCCTTGACCCAGCCGACCGACTGCACCCGGTCGCGCACGGCGGCCAGGTCCAGGCTGACGATGGGCTGATCCGCATGGACGCCGACGGCGGCGCGCACGGCGGCGGCGGCCTCGGGCGAGGCGCCGGTGACATGGACCTGACGCACCTTCAGACCCATGCCGGTCGTCACGGCGTCAAAGCGTTCGCTGACGGCGGTCGAGATACGCTCGGCGCGCGCGCCGGTCGCCAGCACGGCCGCCAGTATGCCGACGCCGACCACCAGGGTCGCCGCCACGACGCGCGGCGACATGTCCAGACGGCCGATCTCGGCCGCGCGGCCGGACGGAGCGCCACGAGCGCCGCCCTTGCCCGAAGACTGTCGCCGACCGCCGCGTACTACCGCGGGCATGAGGCGTCCTCCACCATCCAACGTACCAGTTCGCGATAATCCATACCGACAAAGGCCGCCTGCTCAGGGACGAGCGAGGTCGGGGTCATGCCGGGCTGGGTGTTCACCTCCAACAGAACGAGAACGTCGTTAACATCGTCATAACGGAAGTCGGCTCTGGAAACGCCTCGGCAACCCATGGCCGCGTGGGCCAGCTCGGCCTGACGTAAAGCCTTGTCAAAAACGTGCGGCGGCAGCTCGGCGGGCAGGACATGGCGAGAGCCGCCGGGCGCGTATTTGGCCTCATAGTCGTAAAAGCCCTTGGTCGGGGTGATGTCGGTGATGGTCAGGGCGCGCGGGCCGGTCGCCTCGCCGATCACGCTGACCGCCAGTTCCTTGCCGGGGATGAAGGGCTCGACCATCACCAGATCGCCATAGGCCCAGTCGTCGGCGCCGACCTCAGCCACCGGACGGTTGGCGCCTTCACGCACCAGGAAGACGCCGACGGACGAGCCTTCGGCGTTCGGCTTGACCACATAGGGCGGGTCAATGACGTGACGCGACGCCACCTCGTGCCGGTCGAACAGGCCGCCGCCGGGCACGATGACGCCCGCCGCGTGCAGAACGGCCTTGGACTTGTCCTTGTCCATCGCCAGGGCGGAGGCCAGCACGCCGGAATGGGTATAGGGCAGTCTCAGCGTCTCGAGGATGCCCTGGACGCAGCCGTCCTCGCCCCATTTGCCGTGCAGGGCGTTGAAGACGACGTCGGGCTTCAGCGCCGTCAGCACCTGGGCCAGATCGCGCCCGGCATCGACGCGCGTGACCTTGGCCGCCTGCCCTTCCAGAGCATCCGCGCAGCCGCGGCCCGAGGACAGCGAGACCTCGCGTTCCGACGACAGGCCGCCCATCAGGACGGCGACATGGAGGGTGTTCAGGGGCGCACGCATGGCAACATCCGAAGACTAGCCCGTCCCTATGCCCTGAATACGGTTAACCGGTTGGAAACGATACGGGTCGCTGGAAGGAAATTCGCAAGATTTCCACCCTCTCCCTATGGGAGAGGGCTTGAGCCTCCAAGAGCGCAGCGATTGGAAAAGGCGAAAGGGTGAGGGTTCGCGGCGACAGAAAGAAACGCGGCGGCTTACGCCGACTGACGGGACAAACCCCTCACCCTTTCGCGCAAGAACGATCGCCTTCGGCTCTCGTGCGCTCAAGCCCTCTCCCGCCGGGAGAGGGTTATTTGCGCCCGATCCGACGGATTTCCCAGTTCAACTGCACGCCCGTCTTCGCCAGCACATCGGCGCGGACGGCTTCGCCCAACCCCTCGATGTCGGCGGCCGTCGCCTCACCGGGGTTGATCATGAAGTTGGAATGAAGCTCGCTGAACTTGGCGCCGCCTCCGGTGACGGCGTGCAGCTTGCCGCGCCAGCCCGCGTCATCGACCAGCTTCCACGAGGAATGACCCTCGGGGTTCTTGAAGGTCGAGCCGCCGGTCTTTTCGCGGATCGGCTGGGTCTTCTCGCGACGCTCGCTGATCTCGCTGATGCGGGCGGCGACCGCCTCGGGCGCGTCGGGCGTGCCGCGATAGGTCGCCTCGATCCAGATGATGTCGGCGGGGGCGTTGGAGTGCCGGTAAGTGTAGCCGAACTCGGCCAGGGCCAGCTCGACCCGCTCGCCCCTGCGGTTCAGGCCCCAGGCGGACACCAGCACGTCCTTCGTCTCCGCGCCGTAGCAGCCCGCGTTCATCGTCAGGGCGCCGCCGATGGAGCCGGGGATGCCCGCATAGAACTCCAGCCCGGCGATGCCCGCCTTGGCCGAGGCGCGCGCCACCATGCTGTCCAGCGCGCCCGCGCCCGCCGTGACCGTGTCGCCCTCGGCTGTCACCTGGCCCCAGGCGCGGCCCGCCAGACGGATCACCACGCCCTCGACCCCGCCGTCGCGCACGATCAGGTTGGAGCCGACGCCAATCGCCGTCACCGGCACGCCCTCGGGCAAAGCCTTCAGGAAGTCGGCCAGATCTTCGGCGTCCGCCGGGATGAACAGGGCGTCCGCCGCCCCGCCGACACGGAACCAGGTGTAAGGCCCCAGCGGCTCGTTCAGCAGCAGCTTGCCGCGCACGGCGGGGAGATTATCGCGCCAAGGCATCATTATTTCCGCTCATCCCCGCGGAGGCGGGGACCCAGTAAGAGCTACTGCGATGCCCGCTCATGACAACCCGCGCAAGACCCCGAGCGTCGCAGCCTGAAGCCAAAGCACTGGGTCCCCGCCTCCGCGGGGATGAGCGGGTGGTGGGAAGGCTCAGCCCAGCGCCTCCAGCTGCGCCGGCAGGGCGTAGGCCCAGCTGGTGATGTCGCCCGCGCCCAGCAGCACGACCAGATCGCCCGGCTTCGCCTCTTCACGGATGACGCGCGGCAGGGCGGCGGCGTTCTCCAGCGCGGCGACGTGGCGGTGGCCGTAGCGGCGGACGCCCTCGACCAGGGCGTGCTTGTCGACGCCCTCGATCGGCTGTTCGCCCGCCGGATAGACGTCGGCGACCAGCACGCTGTCGGCGTCCGAAAAACAGGTCGAGAAGTCCTGCATCAGGTCGCGCAGGCGGGTGTAGCGGTGCGGCTGGACCACGGCGATGACGCGGCCGGGATTGTCCGCGTTGTGGACCACCTGACGTGCGGCCTTCAGCACGGCGGCGATCTCAACCGGGTGGTGGCCGTAGTCGTCGATGACCCGCACGCCATGGGCCACGCCCGTGGTGGTGAAGCGGCGCTTGACCCCGCCGAAGCCGGCGAGTCCTGAGCGGATGGCGTCCTCGTCCACCCCGATCTCGCGCGCCACGGCGATGGCGGCCAGGGCGTTGGAGACATTGTGCCAGCCCGCCATGGGGAGATGCAGGTCCTCGATGCGCGCAGGCTCTTCCAGAGCATCCATGCCCTGACGCTGGATCACCACGTCGAAGCGCGACCCGTCCGGGTCCATCCGCACATTGTCGGCGCGGACCATGGCCTGCGGATTGAGGCCGTAGGTGACCAGACGGCGATTGTCGATCTGGGCCGCCAGCTTCTGCACCTCGGGGTGATCGAGGCAGACCACGCCGAAGCCATAGAAGGGAATGTCCTCGATGAAGTCGCAGAAGGCCTTCTTCACCGCATCGAAGTCCCCGTAGTGGTCAAGGTGCTCCGGGTCGATGTTGGTGATGATCGCGACCGTACATTTCAGGCGCAGGAAGGAGCCGTCGCTCTCGTCCGCCTCGACCACCATCCAGTCGCCGTCGCCGACCTTGGCGTTGGTGCCATAGGCGTTGATGATGCCGCCGTTGACCACCGTCGGGTCCAGCGAACCCGCGTCCAGCAGGGCCGCCACCATGGAGGTCGTCGTCGTCTTGCCGTGGGTGCCGCCGACGCCGATCGAGAACTGCAGCCGCATCAGCTCGGCCAGCATCTCGGCCCGGCGCACCAGAGGGATGCGGCGTTCGCGCGCCACCATCAGCTCGGGGTTCGTCGCCTTGACCGCCGTGGAATAGACCACCGCCGAGACGCCCTCGGTCACATGGGCCGCGTCGTGGCCGATGTAGATGCGGGCGCCCAGTTTCTCGAGCCGCTCGGTGTTGGCGCTGGCCTTGGCGTCCGAGCCCTGCACCTGATAGCCGATCTTCAGCATGATCTCGGCGATGCCGCTCATGCCGATGCCGCCGATGCCGACGAAGTGGACGGGCCCAAGGGCGAACGGAACGGGGCGAAGACGACGGATCATGCACGCCTCATAGCCGCACCGTCGCCGACTGCGAAGACGCCCAGGACGCCTGCGCGGCATTATATGTAAAATCGGCTAGACCCGGCACCCAATTGCGCAGACCGAACGTTCGTTGCTCGCCACTGACGGCTAGGAGGAGCGACGCGGTGCCCGAAAAATCGACAAAGCAGGACATCATCGGCCAAGGCGGGGAGCTGCATCAGCAGGCCTCGACGCCCCAGACGCGGCTGACCACCAACCACGGGACGCCGATCAGCGACAACCAGAACTCGCTGAAGGCCGGGCCGCGCGGGCCGACACTGCTCGAAGACTTCATCCTGCGCGAGAAGATCCAGCATTTCGACCACGAGCGCATTCCCGAGCGCATCGTCCACGCGCGCGGCTCGGCCGCACACGGCGTGTTCGAGCTGACCGAGAGCCTCGAACAATACACCACAGCCAGGATCCTCACCGAGGTCGGCGAGAAAACCGAACTGTTCGCCCGCTTCTCGACCGTGGCGGGCGGCGCGGGTTCGATCGACACGCCGCGCGACGTGCGCGGCTTTGCGGTGAAGTTCTACACCAAGGAGGGGAACTGGGACCTGGTGGGCAACAACATCCCGGTCTTCTTCATCCAGGACGCGATCAAGTTCCCCGACCTGATCCACGCCGTGAAGATGGAGGCGGACCGCGGCTATCCGCAGGCTGCGTCCGCCCACGACACCTTCTGGGACTTCGTCGGCCTGATGCCCGAGACCACCCACACGGTGATGTGGGCCATGTCGGACAGGGCCATCCCGCGCTCCTTGCGCATGATGGAAGGTTTCGGCGTCAACACCTTCCGCCTGGTCAACGCCAAGGGCGAGTCGCACTTCGTCAAATTCCACTGGCGGCCCAAGCTGGGAACGCAGGCGACCTGCTGGGACGAGGCGGTGAAGATCGCCGGGGCGGATCCCGACTTCCACCGCCGCGACCTGTTCGACGCCATCGACCAGGGCGACTTCCCCGAGTGGGACTTCGCGGTGCAGGTGCTGACACAGGCCGAAGCCGACGCCCTGCCCTTCGACATCCTGGATGCGACCAAGATCATCCCGGAGGAAATCCATCCGCTCAAAGTCATCGGGCGCATGACGTTGAACCGGAACCCCGACAACTTCTTTGCTGAAACGGAGCAGGCCGCCTTCCTGCCGACCAACATCGTTCCGGGCATCGACTTCTCGGACGACCCGCTGCTGCAGGGGCGGCTGTTCTCCTATCAGGACACCCAGCTGTCGCGGCTGGGCACGGTGAATTTCCACCAGATTCCGATCAATCAGGCCAAGGGCTGCCCCTTCCAGAACTTCCAGCGCGACGGCCATATGCAGACCCAGGTCCCGACCGGCCGCGCCAACTATGAGCCCAACAGCCTGGCTGAGGCGGGAGAGGACGGCGGCCCCCGCGCCGACGCCGAGGGCGGCTTCACCAGCTTCCGCGAGCCGGTGGAGAAGGAGAAGGTGCGACTGCGCTCCGAGACCTTCGCCGACCACTACAGCCAGCCTCGGCTGTTCTTCGCCAGCTTGGCGGCGCCGGAACAGGCCCACCTGGCTTCGGCCATCGTGTTCGAACTGTCGAAGGTCTCGCTGAAACACGTGCGGAACCGCGTGATGGGCAATCTGCGCAACGTCGATGAAGACCTCGCCAAACGAGTCGCCGACGGCCTGGGCATGGCCCTGCCCGAAAAGACTCCAGCGGCGGCCGAGCCGATCGACCTGGACCCGTCGCCCGCCGTGCGTCTGATCGGCAAATACCCGGACAGCCTGAAGGGGCGGAAGGTCGGCGTCCTGGTCACCGACGGCGCCGACGGCGCCGTGGTCAAGGCGGTGCAGGACGCGGCCAAAGCGGCCGGCGCAGCGGTGGAGATCATCGCGCCCAAGCGCGGAGGGGCCAAGCTGAAGGACGGCTCTACGCTGAAGGCGGATCATCAGCTGGCGGGCGCGCCCTCGGTGCTGTTCGACGCGGTGGCCCTGGTGCTGTCGGCCGACGGCTGCAAGCAGTTGCTGACCGAAGGCGCAGCCATCGACTTCGCCAAGGACGCCTTCGGCCACTTGAAGGCCATCGGTCATACGCCCGAAGCCCAACCCCTGCTCGACAAGGCCGGAGTCGAGGGGGATGCCGGCGTGATCGACCTCTCGACCAGCGCCGACGCCTTCATCAAGCCCGCAGCCACACGCCAGTGGGACCGTGAGCCCAAGGTCCGCACCCTGGCTTGACGCCATGAAATGGGGCGGCCGCCGCGCGCCGCCCCATTTCCTTCGCCTCTTCTGAATCTTGGTTACTCTGCCTTAACCGTAAGGATTCACCATAAGCGCCTCATCTGTCCGGGGCCGCTTATCCATGTCCGAGTTGAAGACCGACGTCATCCTGCGTGGCAACTGCATCGAGGTGCTGAAAGGCCTGCCGGACAAGTCGGTGGACATGGTCTTCGCCGACCCGCCCTATAATCTGCAGCTGGGCGGCGACCTGCTGCGTCCCGACAACTCCAAGGTCGACGCGGTCGACGACGACTGGGACAAGTTCGACAGCTTCGCCGCCTATGACGCCTTCACCCGCGCCTGGCTGGGCGAGTGCCGCCGCGTGCTGAAGGACGAGGGCTCGCTCTGGGTCATCGGCAGCTATCACAACATCTTCCGCCTGGGCGCGGCGATGCAGGACCTGGGCTTCTGGGTGCTGAACGACATTATCTGGCGCAAGTCGAACCCGATGCCGAACTTCAAGGGCACGCGCTTCACCAACGCCCATGAGACCCTGATCTGGGCCGCCAAGTCGCGCGATCAGAAGCGCTACACCTTCAACTACGACGCGCTGAAGGCCTTCAATGAAGACACCCAGATGCGCTCGGACTGGACGCTGGCCCTGTGCACCGGCCACGAGCGGCTGAAGGACGACGACGGAAACAAGGCCCATCCGACCCAGAAGCCCGAAGCCCTGCTGCACCGCGTGCTGCTGTCGGCCAGCCGCGTCGGCGACGTGGTGCTGGACCCCTTCTTCGGCACCGGCACGACGGGCGCGGCGGCCAAGCGTCTGGGTCGTCATTTCATCGGCATCGAGCGCGACGAGACCTACGCCAGGCTGGCTGAAAAGCGCATCAAGGCGGTCATCCCCGCCGCGCCGGAAGACCTGGTCGTCACCGGCTCCAAGAAGGCCGAGCCCAAGGTGCCGTTCGGCGCTCTTGTCGAGGCCGGGCTGCTGGCGCCGGGCGACAAGCTGTACTGCCCCAAGGGCGAACGCGAGGCGCGAGTGCGGGCCGATGGTTCGCTGGTGTCCGGCGCCCTGACCGGCTCGATCCACAAGTTGGGCGCCCTCCTGGAAAACGCTCCGGCGTGCAACGGCTGGACCTACTGGCGCTTCAAGACGGACACTGGCCTGCGCCCCATTGACGCTCTGCGCGCCGAGATCCGGGCCGGGATGCAGTAGGCGGGATTGGGGACTATCGTTCCAGCAACGCTGGAACCCGTGAGAACCTGGGCGGATTGAGGTTTCGGCGCCGCGTATCAACGCGGCGCAGGAGCCAGTCATGAAAATTGCTCAAGTCACGCCTTTGTATGAGGCCGTGCCGCCCCGGCTTTACGGGGGCACGGAGCGGGTGGTGGCCCACCTGACCGACGCCCTTGTCGATCTTGGCCACGACGTCACCCTGTTCGCCAGCGCCGATGCCCGCACCCGCGCCCGCCTCGTCCCTGTCCGCGATCAGGCCATCCGTCTTGACCCTGCGCCGCTGAAGTCAGATCTCGCGGCGCATATGGGTCAGTTGGCCGAAGTGCTGGACCGCGCCGACAACTTCGACATCATCCACTTCCACACCGACATGATCCACTTTCCCTTCTTCGAGGGCTGGGCTGACAAGACGGTGACAACCCTGCACGGACGGCTGGACCTGAAAGACCTGGCGCCTGTCTATGAGCGCTGGTCGGAGTTCGGCCTGGTGTCCATTTCCGACGATCAACGTCGCCCCCTGCCCCATGTGAACTGGCGCGCCACCGTGCATCACGGCATGCCCGGCGACCTCTATCGATTCTCGCCCCGTTCGCAGGGCTATCTGGCCTTCCTGGGCCGCATCTCGCCGGAAAAGCGCCCGGACCGCGCCATCGAGATCGCGACCCGGATGAACAAACCGCTGAAGATCGCAGCCAAGGTCGACGCGGCCGACCGCGTCTATTGGGAGACGGTGATCGAGCCGCTGGTGCGAGACAATCCTCTGGTCGAGTTCGTCGGCGAGATCGGCGATGCGGACAAATCGGCCTTCCTCGGCGGCGCCGAGGCCCTGCTGTTCCCCATCGACTGGCCCGAGCCCTTCGGCCTGGTGATGATCGAGGCCATGGCCTGCGGCACGCCAGTCGTGGCCTTCGCTTGTGGTTCAACGCCTGAAATCATCGAGGACGGCGTCACCGGCTTTCTGGTCTCGACAATGGAGGAGGCGGTCGCTGCAACCGCCAAGGCGTTTGAACTGAACCGCGAGGATATCCGCAGCCGTTTCGACCTGCGGTTCTCGGCTACGGCGATGGCGCGTCGCTATCTGGACGTCTACGGCGGGATTCTGGCGCGGCGACCCTTTGCTGCGCCTATGCGGGTTCTGGAGGAAGAGAAGACCTTCGCCGCCCTGGCCTGACGAGCCTCGCCGTTTTCATCTGAACTGAATTGCGACCCCGACCGTTCGCTTCGAACCAGGCGGGGGAGCTGAACCGCAAGCGGAGACGCTTATGGACGACGCCTATTCGGTCCAGGCCACGGCCGCCGACACCAATGATCAGGACGGGCTTGAGACCCTGATGGCCCTGAAGGACGGCGACGCCTTCCTGGTCGCCGATCACTGGGGGGATGTGAAGGCGGGCGCCGACGGCCTGTTCGAGCGGGACACGCGGCTGCTGTCGCGCTTCGTCCTGACGGTCGGACGGACGCGGCCGTCGCGGCTCAGTTCAGGCGTGACCAAGGACAATGTCTTCTTCACCTGCCACTCGACCAACCGGCCCCTGCCGCCGATGGGCGGGCGCTCGGCCCCGGCGGGGGTGCTGCATCTGGAGCGGCGGCGCTTCATATGGGACCGGAGGCTGTTCGAACGGGTGCGGATGGTCAACCACGGCGTCGAGGATATCCTGCTGCCGCTGACGTTCGAGTTCGACGCCGACTTCGTCGACATCTTTCAGGTGCGCGGCACGCCGAGAAGCAAGCGCGGCGAAATCCATCCGCCGGTGATCGACGGCCGGCGCGTCACCTTCAGCTATACGGGGCTGGACGGGGTGAAACGCACCAGCTGCCTGGCCTTTTCCGAGCCGCCCGCCCGCCTCAGCGCCAATCGGGCCGAGTTCATGTTCAGCCTGCCGCGCGGGCGCAGCCTGGACCTGTTCATCGAATGCGGTCTGGACGCCTGCGACCAGCCGGACGAGACGCGCTGGCGTTGGCACGGCATTCTGGCGCGACTGGCCATGCGGCGGCGGCTGCGCAGGGGCGCGATCGTCGAGGGCGGACGCAACCAGGGCTTCAACGACTGGCTGCGGCAGTCGCGCGCCGATATCGCCCTTCTGGTCACCGACCTGCCGACCGGCCCCTATCCTTACGCCGGGACGCCGTGGTTCTCGACCCCGTTCGGCCGCGACGGCATCATCACCGCCTGGCAGATGCTGTGGATCGACCCCGGCCTGGCCAAGGGGGTGCTGACCTATCTGGCCTCGCGTCAGGCGACCGAGACCAACGCCTTCATGGACTCCGCCCCCGGCAAGATCATGCACGAGACGCGCGGCGGCGAGATGAGCGTGCTGGGAGAGGTCCCCTTCGGCCTCTACTACGGCGGGGTCGACACCACCTGCCTGTTCATCGCCCTGGCCGGCGCCTATGCCAGACGCACCAACGACTATGAGACGATCCGCGTCCTGTGGCCCAATCTGATCGCGGCGGCGGGCTGGATGAACGACTACGGCGACAGCAACGGCGACGGGTTGATCGACTACGCCCGCGCGGCCGACACCGGCCTGTCGAACCAGGGCTGGAAGGATTCTGAAGACTCCATCTTCCACGTCGACGGCCGCTTTCCCAAGGGGCCGATCGCCTTGCTGGAAGTCCAGGGCTACGCCTTCGCCGCCTGGAAGGCTCTGGCCGAAATGGGCGCCGTCCTCGGCGACGGCCGCGCCGACGAATGGGCGAACCGGGCCGAGGCGCTGCGCGCCCTGGTCGAGGAGCGCTACTGGATGGAGGACGAGGGCTTCTACGCCATCGCCCTGGACGGCGACGGCGAGCAATGCCGGGCCATAGGCTCCAACGCCGGGCACCTGCTGTTCACGGGCCTGCCCTCGCACGAGCGGGCGCGGCGGGTGACGCGGCGGATGCTGACGGCCGAGTTCCGCTCAGGCTGGGGCCTGCGGACCCTGGCCAAGGGGCAGGCCCGCTTCAACCCGATGAGCTATCACAACGGCTCGGTCTGGCCGCACGACACGGCGCTGGCTGCGGCCGGCATGGCGCGTTACGGCGAGCGGCATGCCGTGGCCATGCTGCTGGGCGAGATCTACGGCTCGGCCGCCCATTTCCAGATGCGCCTGCCCGAACTGTTCTGCGGCTTCGTGCGCGAAACGGGCGAACCGCCCATCGCCTATCCGGTCGCCTGCCTGCCGCAGGCCTGGGCGGCCGGGTCGGTCTTTCTGATGATGCAGTCGGTGCTGGGCCTGAGCATCGACGCCGCCGAGGGTCTGGTCGAGGTCAACAATCCCGCCCTGCCCGCCGGGCTGGATCGACTGTCGATCACGCGGCTGAAGGTCGGCGACGGGGTGATCGACCTGCACTTCCAACGCCTGAACGGTCATGTGGTGGTCATGCCACGCGAACGCAGCGGGACGGTGAACCTAAGGGCGACGGGCTAGGCGGCGCCCAGAGCCCGCTCCAGCGCCTTCCTGAACACGGTCGGCAGGGCTTTGGCCGCCTCGTCCGCCGGGGTCCATGAGAAATCGCCCTCGCCCGTCGCCACATGCACCTCCAGCGTCAGGCTGAAGTGAGTGAAGACGTGCTCGACCGATCCGGCCGCGCGCCAGTCGCCCCCGGTCGGCGGGGCGAAATCCGGCGCCGCGCTCCAGTCCGAGGTCGGCAGGCCCGCCATGCCGCCCAGCAACCCCCTGTCCGGCCGCCGCACCAGGGCGACTCGACCCGCGCCATCCGTCAGCACATAGGCGTGGCCGCGCCGATGCGGCCGCTCGGCCTTCTTCGTCTTCAGGGGATAGCGTTCAGGCGTCCCCGTCTTCAGCGCCTCGCAGCCGAAGGCGAGCGGACACTGATCGCACAGCGGCGACCGGGGCCGACAGACGCCCGAGCCCAGATCCATCAGCGCCTGCGCCCAGTCGCCCGGCCGGTGCTCGTCCACAAACAGGGCCGCCAGCCGCCGCAGTTCGGGCCGCGCGGCGGGCAAAGGGGTCTCGACTGCGAACAGGCGGCTCATCACCCGCTCGACATTGCCGTCGACGACATTGGCGGGCTGGTCGAAGGCGATGGCGGCCACGGCGGCGGCGGTATAGGCGCCGACTCCCGGCAGGGCCAGAAGCTCGGCCTCGGTCTGGGGAAAGACGCCGCCGTATTCGGCCGCCACGGCGCGGGCGCAGGCCAGAAGGTTTCGCGCCCGGGCGTAGTAGCCCAGCCCCGCCCAGGCGGCCATCAACTCCGCGTCCTCGACAGCCGCCAGGTCGGCCACCGTCGGCCAGCGCGTCGTGAACCGCTCGAAATACGGCGCGGCGTGCGGCACCGTCGTCTGCTGCAGCATCACCTCGGACAGCCAGACGCGATAGGGATCGGTCTTCGTCTTCGCCCCCGGCGGCGCGCGCCACGGCAGGCTGCGCGCATGGGCGTCGTACCAATCAAGCAGGGCGGCGCGGAGAGAGGGGACGTCGGTCATCGGTCAGGCTATATAGGACGAATGCGTCGTCCCCTGCCCACCGAAAGCGAAGCGCGCGAAATCCTGGCTCGACGCCGGACGCGCCCGCCGTTGCGCCCGCCGCCCCCTGCGGGCCGGTCGCTGGCGCCGCTGATCAAGAAGCTGGACGCCCAGTTCGGGCGCGGCGCCTCGGCGCTGGAGCCGCGCTGGGTCGAGATCGTCGGCGAACGTCTGGCCCGCGTCACTCGCCCGCAGAAGCTGACCAAGGGACGCGGCAATGCGGGCGGAACGCTGGAGTTGCGCGTCGCAGGCCCCGCCGCCCTGCTGGTCCAGCACCAGTCGGCTGATATCATCCAGCGGGTGAACCTGTTTCTGGGCGCAGGTTCGGTCGAGAAACTGCGCATCGCCCAAGGGCCGGTGAAGCCCCTGCCTGCCGAGGGCGCCAGGCCCCGCCCGCGCGGCCGCGCGGTCATGCCGCCCCTGCCCGCCGCGATGGAAGCGGAGCTGAACGCCTCGGTCGAGGCGGCCCCTGACGGGCTGAAGGCGGCGCTGGGCAAGCTGGGGCGCGCCGTGCTGTCGCAGCCCCCGCGCAAAGAGTGACGTTGACAAACCTTCGCCACCGGCGTTCTCGACATTCAGACGTTTTCGCTCGCGCGCGAGAATCGCGCGACGGTTCCGCATCTCATTTCTGACAAGGACCTCCAATGGCCCCGACCTTCAAATACGCCGCCATGAGCCGCCGCGCCGCCCTGTCCGCCGCCGCCCTGGCCTCGATGGCCGTGCTGGCCGGTTGTTCGGGCGGCGGCGCCGGGGGCGAAGTCGCAGGCGACATGGCCCAGGGCGCGCCGGAAGGCGCCAAGGTCACCGTCGTGGAATACGCCTCGATCACCTGCGGTCATTGCGCCGTCTGGAATGAGGAGGTCTATCCCGAGTTCAAGACCAAATACATCGACACCAAGAAGGTCCGCTACGTCTTCCGCGAATTCCCGACGCCGCCGCAGGACATCGCCGTCGCCGGCTTCCTGATCGCCCGCTGCGCCGGTCCGGACAAGTATTTCGA
This sequence comes from Brevundimonas sp. S1H14, assembly GCF_047716865.1. NCBI lineage: Bacteria > Pseudomonadati > Pseudomonadota > Alphaproteobacteria > Caulobacterales > Caulobacteraceae > Brevundimonas > Brevundimonas sp. S1H14. The sequence continues at coordinate 2,494,227 of NZ_CP136679.1, forward strand.
CGTCGTTCACGACATCATGGCCAGCCAGAAGGAATGGCTGGCGGGCGTGGCGCCGCGCACCACCCTGTTCCGCGCCGGTCAGGCGGCGGGCCTCAGCGAGCAGCAGATCAACGACTGCATCCGCGACAAGGCCGCCATCGATGCGATGGAGAAGCGCATTCAGGCCGGCATCAGCGCCGGCGTGACCGGCACGCCTTACTTCACGGTCAACGGCGTGAACGTGGCCGACAGCTCCCTGTCCGGCCTATCCGAGGCCATCGACACGGCGCTGGCGAAGTAAACGTCCAAACGGAGGGGGGCGGACATGATGAAGCGTTCAACGATCGTCGGCATGGCGGTCATGGCCCTGATCCTGTCCGCCTGCGGCCAGGGCGGCGGCGGCAAGGCGGCGGCCGAAGGCGACATGGCGATCGGCGCCGCCGAAGGGGCCAAGGTCACGGTGGTCGAATACGCCTCGACCACCTGCGCCGGTTGCGCCGCCTGGAACGAACAGGTCTGGCCTGGTTTCAAGGCCAAATACGTCGATAATCAAAAAGTCCGCTTCGTCTTCCGCGAGTTCCCGACACCCCCTCAGGACGTGGCCGTCGCGGGCTTCCTGATCGCCCGCTGCGCCGGTGAGGACAAATATTTCGAGGTGATCGACCACCTGATGCGATCACAGGCCGATATGCACAGCGGCGCCGCCCCGCGCGACGTCCTTCTGCGCACGGCGCAGGCCGCCGGTCTCAGCGAGGCTGAGTTCAAGACCTGCACCTCTGACAAGGCCGCCATCGCCGCCCTTGAGCAGCGGATCAGACAGGCGTCAGCGGCCGGCGTGACCGGCACGCCGACCTTCATGGTCAACGGCCAGATCGTGAATGACAAATCACTGTCGGGCCTGTCAGCCCACATCGATCCCCTGCTATAAACCGCTTATGACCCGTCACATCCTGCCTCTCATTTCGGCCTTGGCGATTGTCGGCCTGAGCGCCGCTCCGGCCGCCGCGCTGGACCTGGTCCGCAAGTCCGCCGCATCCTCGTCCTCCGCGCAGGCGGCGGTCCCGGCCGTGACGACGGCCGACCGGGTGATGGGCCGCGCCGACGCCCCCGTGACAGTGATCGAGTACGCCTCCTTCACCTGCAACCATTGCGCCGACTGGACCAATGAGGTGCTGCCCCAGTTCAAGGCCCGCTATATCGACACCGGCAAGGCAAGGCTGGTGTTCCGCGACATGCCCACGGCCCCGGCCCAGATCGCCTCGACAGCGGCGGGCATCGGGCGATGCGCTGCGCCGGACCGCTTTTTCGACGTGGCCCGCGCCTTCATGAGCGGTCAGGCCGCCGCCTTCGAAAAAGGCGACGCCCGCGAATGGTTCATGAACGCCATCGCCGCCAGCGGCCGCACGCAGGAACAGATCGAGACCTGTCTGAAGGCCCCCGCCACCAGCCAGGCCCTGCAGGCCGAGGTAGAGGGCGCCGTGGCCGCAGGCGTTACGGGCACCCCCTCCTTCTTCGTCAACGGCAAGCGGGTCGAAGACCATTCGCTGGAGGCCCTGTCAGCGGCCATCGACCCGTTGATCCGGGCGCGCTGACGCCGACGCGATGCAGTTCCAGCGCCTCCGGCTCGTCGGCTTCAAATCCTTCGTCGACCCGGCCGAGGTGCAGATCGAGGCCGGGCTGACCGGCATCGTCGGGCCGAACGGCTGCGGCAAGTCGAACGTGCTGGAAAGCCTGCGCTGGGTCATGGGCGCCAACTCGGCCAAGGCCATGCGCGGCCAGGGCATGGAGGACGTGATCTTCGCCGGCGCCGCAGGCCGTCCGCCGCGCAACCACGCCGAAGTCCAGCTGACCATCGACAATGCCAGCAAGCGGGCGCCCCAACCCTTTACCGACAGCCCCATGCTGGAGGTCTCGCGCCGAATCGAGCGCGGTCGCGGCTCGACCTATCGCATCAACGGCAAGGAGGTGCGGGCGCGCGACGTGCAACTGCTGTTCGCCGACGCCTCGACCGGCGCCAACAGCCCGGCTCTGGTGCGTCAGGGCCAGATCAGCGAACTGATCGCCGCCAAGCCGCAAAACCGCCGCCGCATCCTCGAAGAAGCCGGGGGCGTGGCGGGCCTGCACACCCGGCGTCACGAGGCCGAACTGCGGCTACGGGCCGCCGAGACCAACCTCGACCGGCTGGACGACATCGGCAAGGAGCTGGAGTCGACGCTGAACCGGCTGAAGCGCGAGGCGCGCCAGGCGGAGAAGTACAAGAAGATCTCGGCCGAGATCCGCGCGCTTCAAGCGGCCCTGCTCTACGTCCGCTGGACCGACGCCAAGACGGCGGCCGAAACGGCGGCGGCCGAACTGCGCGAGGCCGACCGGCTGGCGGCCGAAACGACCACGGCGGCGGCGGCGGCCCAGACGGCGGCCCTGAACGCGCAGGAAGGGCTGAAGCCTGCGCGCGAGGAAGACGCGGTGGCCACCGCCCTGCTGAACCGCGCCATCATCGAGCGCGACCGGCTGGACATGGCCGAACAGGCCGCCCGCGCCGAGGTCGACCGCCTCAAGGCCGAGGTCGCCCGCATCGAGGCCGACCGCGCGCGCGAGGACGGCATGGCCGCCGACGCCGGGCGCGAACTGGAACGGCTGGACCGCGAACTGGAGAAGCTGAAGGCCGAGATCGCCGCCGCCCCCGAACGCGGGCCGGAGCTGGAACGCGCCCTCTTGGAGGCCGAAGACGCGCGCAAGGCCGCCGACGCCGAGGTCGAGCGGCTGGCCGGGACGCTGGCCGCCGTCGAGGCCCGCGCGAATGCCGAAAGCGCGAGGAAGCGCGACGCCGAGGCCCGACTGGCGCGGGTGAAGGGCCAGCACGAACAGGCCCGCCGTGAACGCGAGGCCCTCGGTCCGCTGGAGACGCCCGAGATCGAGACGGCCAAGGCGGCGCTGGAGACAGCGCAGGCTGAACTGGCCTCAGCGCGCGAGGCCGTCGAGGCCGCCGAGGCGAAACGCAGCGACATCGCTCGCGCCGAGCAGGAAGCGCGCACCGCCGCCCGCGCCGCCGAGGACCGGCTGGGCCGTCTGCAGACCGAGGCGCGCGGGCTGGCGCAACTGCTGGTCACGGGCAAGCGCGAGCACCCTCCGGCGCTGGATCAGGTGTCGGCGGCCAAGGGGTATGAGGCCGCGCTGGCGGCGGCGCTGGGCGATGATCTGGACGCCGCGCTGGACGCCCGCGCCCCGGCGCACTGGGCAGGCGCAGACGCGACGCCGCCGGACTGGCCGCAAGGCGTCGAGCCCCTGTCCGCCCATGTGACGGCGCCGGATCAGCTGGCGGCGCGTCTGGCCTTCTGCGGCGTGGCCCCGCGCGCGCGGATCGCTGAACTGGCCCGCGCCCTGCCGCGCGGCGCGCGCCTGACCACGGTCGAGGGCGACCTCTATCGCTGGGACGGCTTCGTCAGCCGCACCGAGGCGCCCCGCCCCGCCGCCGTGCGTCTGGCCCAGCGCACCCGTCTTTCGGAACTGGAAGCCGAGATCGACACAGGCAAGCCCGCGCTGGAGACGGCGCAAGGGGCGCTGAAGGCCGCAGGCGAAGCCTTCCGCGCCGCCGAGGAGGAAGTGAAGGCCGCGCGCCTGCGCCCCTTCACCCTAGACAAACAGGTGGTCTCGGCGCGTGACCGGCTGGAATCCCTGATGCGCGATCAGGCCCGCAAGGAGGCTCGCGCCCAGTCGCTGGACGAAAGCGTCGCCCGGCTTGAAGGCGAAGTGCAGGAGGCCGAGGCCGCCTTCACCGAGGCCAGTTCGGTGGAGTCGTCGTCCGACGTGGTGGTCGGCCTGCGACAGGAATTGACCGAGGCGCGCGGCGGAGCCGAGCGCGCCCGGCTGGCGGCGCAGGCCGCCCGCTCGACCCGCGATGAGGAAGCCCGCGACCGCGCCATGCGCGAGCAAAGACTGGGCAGTCTGACCCGCGCCCGCGAAGGCTGGGTCACGCGATCCGGCGACAGCGCCGCCCGCCTCAAGACGCTGGAGCGCGATGCGGAGAAGGCGCAAACGGCCCTGACGAAGGCCGAGGCCGCGCCCGCCGGTTTCGCTGAACAGCGCAACGCCCTGATGGACACTCTGGCCGAGGCCGAGAAGCGCAAGCAGGCGGCGACCGACGCCGTGGCTGTCGCCGAGGCGGGCGCTCAGGAAGCCGACCGCGCCGCCCGCGCCGCCGAAACGGGCGCGTCTCAGGCCCGCGAAAGCCGGGCGGGCCTTTCCGCTCGCGCCGAGGCGGCGGCCGAAAAGCTGGCCGAGAGCGCGGCCAACATCCGCGAGACGGCGCAGATGTCGCCCGAGGAACTGGGCCGGAAACTGACCGACGACGCCATAGCTCGTCCGCCCGACGCGGCGGGGGCTGAGAGCCTGCTTTACGGCCTTGAGCGCGAGCGCGAGGCCCTGGGCGCCGTCAACCTGCGCGCCGAGGAAGAGGCAGCCGAATACGGCGACCGGCTCAGCGCCATGAAGACCGAGCGCATCGACCTGACGCAGGCGATCGCCAAACTGCGCGACGGCATCGACGAACTGAACGCCGAGGGGCGCGAGCGGCTGATCGCCGCCTTCGACGTCATCAACACCAACTTCAAGACCCTGTTCGAGGCCCTGTTCGGCGGCGGTCAGGCCGAGCTGAAACTGGTCGAGAGCGACGATCCGCTGGAGGCGGGGCTGGAGATCTACGCCTGCCCGCCCGGCAAGCGGCTGTCGGTCATGAGCCTGATGAGCGGCGGCGAGCAGGCCCTGACGGCGGCGGCCCTGATTTTCGGCGTCTTCCTGGCCAATCCGGCGCCGGTCTGCGTGCTGGACGAGGTGGACGCGCCGCTGGACGACGCCAACGTCGACCGTTTCTGCCGGATGCTGCACGAGATGCGCAGCCGCACCGACACCCGCTTCATCGTCATCACCCACAACCCCGTCACCATGAGCCGGATGGACCGCCTCTACGGCGTCACCATGCCCGAACGCGGCATGAGCCAGCTGGTCAGCGTCGACCTGCAACAGGCCGAAGAGATCGTGACTGCGTAAGGTAAGGGCGCCTCTCCTCCCTATGAAATGGGGAGGTGGATCGACGGCGCAGCCGACGAGACGGAGGGGCCGCTTGGTTCGCTGTCGCAAAGCCCCTCCACCGCTTCGCGGTCCCCCCTCCCCATTTCATGGGGAGGAAGAGTTCAGCGCTTTCGGCGCCGCATGGCTGCGCGCACGTCGCTCAAGGCGGGTCCGATCAGGAACCACGGCTCGATGCAGTAGCGCGTGAACAGCCGCTTCGGATCAGCGAACAGGCGGAACAGCCATTCGACGCCCAGCCGCCCCATCCAGCGCGGCGCGGCCCTCTGCACCCCGGCCTCATAGTCGAAGGCGGCGCCCACCGGCAGGATCGGAACCGCTGGCAGGGAGGCCAGATTGTCCGCGATCCACAGCTCCTGACGCGGCATCCCCATGCCGACGAACAGCACGTGGGGGGCAAAATCCCTGATCGCCGCCAGAACCGCCGTATTGCCCAGAGACCCCGGAGTGGCGTCGAAATAGCCGCTGAGCCCCTTCACCGTCGCGCGCGGGTAGCGAGCCGTCAGGCGGCGCGCCGCCTCATCGGCCACGCCGTCGGCGCCGCCGACATAGAGGACGCGCCAGCCCCTGCGGTCGGCCAGGCTCCAGAAATGGTCGCGCCAGTCCAGATAGGTGCAGCGATGGTGCGGCCGCGCCGGATAGCCCAGCAGACGCGCGAAGTGGATCAGGGGCGTCGAGTCCAGCTCGATCAGATCGGCCGCCTCGTACAGACGCCGCATCCCCGGCGTGCGCCGGATCAGATAGAGACTGTGCAGATTGTGGTTGGCGACGATGGTCTGCACGCCCGCGTCCACGCTGCGTTCCAGATGCAGCAGCACCTCTTCGGGACGGACCAGATCGACCGGCTCGCCCAGCAGGATGATCCGCTCGTCCGGACGCCGCGACTGGCGAAACGGCGCCCGCTGCCGACGACGGCGGTCAGGCGGGGGACCGGAGGGGTCAAAACCATGCGGCGCGTGATACATGACGGCTGTCTAGCCTGGCCGTTTCAACATCGGGTATGCGGACAGGGTTAATCCAAACCGAACACCGGCGCACCTCGGAGCAAGCATGCTGACCATCCCCCCGCCGCCGCCCGCCGTCGAAGCCGCGCCGCCGCCGCTGTTGGCCTTTACCAGCAGCAACCGGTTCGCCGTCTTCGCTGATCTGGCGTCGACCATGCCGGAGCCCGACGAGGGAGCCTCTGTCGTGCGGATGCGGTCGCTGCAGATCAGCCGCGAAGACATGCTGATCGGCGGCGTCGCCTATGTCGGCGGCTGGTCGTGGTGGCGGTTCGACTGCGCCGCCTGGACGGCCGACCGGCTGGATTTCGCGTCGCTGCGCGCGGACGGGACCGAAGGCCCTGTCACGCCCGAGAACGCGCCCCCGGCCCCCATCACGCCGGGTCAGGACGCTGCGGCGCTGGCCGCTGCGGCGTGCGGAAAGGCTGTTCCGGCGGTGGAAGCGACATCGACAGCGGCGGCGGTGTGGATCGGCCGTGCCCGGCTGGCGCCCTAAGACCGCCCCCTGATCGTCATGGCGCTTCCGGCTTCAGGCGCAGGGCGCCGCGCTCCTCGCGATCCAGATCGACGCGGTCGCGCGGCAGGGCCTCGCGGCATTCGTCGCGCATGAAGGCCAGCATCTTCTCACGCACCTCGGCGCGCAGATCGAAGGCGACCGACGCGTTGCGCGCGCTGGTCAGGCAGCGGACCTGGGCCGTGCGTTCGGTGATGTCCGTCACCTGAAGGGCCACGACGTCGCCGTCCCAATGCGGTGAGGCGTGGGCGATCTGCTCCAGTTTGACGCGCAGCCGCTCGATCGGCGCCTCATAGTCGACGTAGAGGAAGACCACGCCGATGAGGCGCGAATCCTCGCGCGTCCAGTTCTGGAACGGCTTCTGGATGAAATAGGTCAGCGGCAGCACCATGCGCCGCCAGTCCCAAAGCTTGACCACCACATAGGTCGAGGTGATTTCCTCGACCCGGCCCCACTCGCCCTCGACGATCACGGCGTCGTCCAGCCGGATCGGCTGGGAGGTGGCGATCTGGATCCCCGCGATCAGATTGGTCAGGAAGGGCTGCAGCGCCAGACCGGCGACGATGCCGACCACCCCGGCCGAGGCCAGCAGCGACAGCCCCCACTGCTTGACCCCCGGAATGGTCAGCAGCGCCAGCCCCAGAGTGATCAGGCCGATCAGGATGGCGGCGACGCGCTGCAGAATGCGCGTCTGGGTGACGTGCTTGCGGGCGTAGAGGTTGTCCTCCGCCTCCATGTTGAACTTCTTCAGGTGGACGATGGCGCCCATGTCCACGGCGCCGGCCAGCATCCACCCGGACACCAGGATGAAGCAGAACAGCAGTGTTCGCCGTATGAACAGCGACGGTTCGGGCGCCAGGGGCGACACCGTGACCGCCAGCGCCAGGGCGATGATCATCACCGCCAGCCGCACCTTCAGCCGAGCGCGCTTCAGCATCCCCTTCCAGAAGGCGTCGCGGTTGCGCACCGCCAGCCTCAGCAGGGCGAAGACAACCTGATTGGCGGCCCAGCCGATGAAGACGAAGGCGACCGTGATGATCGAAATCACCGCCCACTTCGGCAGCCAGTGAAACTGACGCCAGAGGGCGAAGACGGTGTTGGTCAGGTCGATGACGAACTGGGGCATGGCTCGACCATAGCCCTTCTCCCCGCCGGGGGAGAAGGTGGCTCGCGCAGCGAGACGGATGAGGGGGACGCCAAATGACGCACATCCCCATCAACCCGTCTCTACGAGGGAAGCGTCCCCCTCATCCGAGCGGCTTCGCCGCCTGCCTCTCCCCCGGCGGGGAGAAGGGCCCTATCGGGCCGCCTGCTCCACCAGATCGGCCAGCCGCTGCGCGGCGTCGGGGATAGCCACCGAACGAGCCGCAGCCGACATGGCCGCCAGCGCCGCAGGATCGGACAGGATGGCGGTCAGCGCCGCCGTCAGACCATCGACGGTCAGGTCGTCCTCGGCGATCACCTTCGCCGCGCCCGCCTCGGCCAACGCGCGCGCATTCAGCGTCTGATGGTCGTCCATCGCGATCTTCAGCGGGATGAGCACCGACGGCAGGGCCGCCACGGCCAGTTCCGAACAGGTCGAGGCCCCTGCCCGCCCGATCACCAGATGCGCCTTGGACAGCCGGTCGGCCATGTCGCGGAAGAAGGGGGCGACCTCGGCCTCGATCCCGGCGTCGAGGTAGATCTGGCGTGCGGCCTCCAGCGTCTCGGGCCGCGACTGCTGCTGCACCTTCAGCCGGTTGCGGATGGCCTCGGGCAGGGCCGCCAGCGCGCGCGGCGTTGTCTCTGACAGGATGCGGGCGCCCTGGCTGCCGCCTGTCACCAGCACATGGATCGGCCCGCCCTCGACCGGCGCGGCGTAGGCCCGGTCGAACAGGGCGTGGATGTCCGGCCGCACCGGATTGCCGACCAGTTGGACGCGGCTCTTCACCTTGTCCGGCGCCCGGCCCAATGTCGGGAAGGCCGCTGCGATCACGCCCACGCTGGGCGCCAGATAGCGGTTGGTGCGGCCCAGCACGGCGTTCTGCTCATGGATCACGGTCGGGCGGCTCGTCGTCACCGCCGCCAGCAGGGCCGGCGCCGACGGATAGCCGCCAAAGCCCACCACCACGTCTGCGCCTGTGCGCTGGAACGCGGCCTTCGCCTGGCCCACGCCCTTCATGATCGCCAGACCGGCCTTCATCAGGCCGATGGGGCCGGAGCCCGTCGCCGCGTCCAGCGCCAGACGCTCTTCAGCCGGAAAGGCGTGGGCGTACTGCTCGCCGCGCTTGTCGGTGGCCAGCAACACGCGCCAGCCGCGCGCCGCCATCTCGCGGGCCAGGGCCTCTGCGGGGAACATATGGCCGCCGGTGCCCCCGGCGGCGACGACGCAGACCTTGGTCATGAGCGATACTCTCTTACGGCAGCAGGCGACGGCGCGGGGTCACGTTCGACCCCAGTTCATATGCGCCCGGACGACGCCGGGTCAGGGCCAGCGCAAACCCCATCGTCAGCCCCATGGCCATCATGGACGACCCGCCATAGCTGATGAAGGGCAGTGTCATCCCCTTTGTCGGGATCAGGTTCAGGTTCACCGCCACATTGATGCAGGCCTGAAGCCCGATCAGCATGAACAGCCCCGCCGCCGCTGTCTGTTCGAAGGAATCGTTCAGCTTCATCGCCTTGCGCATCCCGCGAATGACGATGAAGGCGTATAGGCCGATCATGATCAGCGACAGCACCAGGCCGAACTCCTCAGCCCCCACCGAATAGATGAAGTCGGTGTGCAGGTCGGGAACGTGGCGCTTCATCACCCCCTCGCCAATGCCGCGCCCGACCAGGCCCCCGGCGCGGATCGCCTCGGAGGCGCGGTCGATCTGGTGGGTATCGGTCGTCTCGGGCGACAGGAAGCGGCTCAGGCGGTCACGCATGTGGCTGAACATGAAATACAGCGACACCACCCCGCCGGCGCCAACCGCCGCCAGCGCCGCCACCCACTTCAGCGGCACCCCGGCCATGAAGAAGACGGCCATGAAGGTGGTGGTGACCAGCAGGGTCTGGCCGATGTCCGGCTGGATCAGCAGCAGGCCCACCGTCAACGCCCACATGCCGAAGGCGATGCTGACGCCCGGCACGCCCTCGCCCTTCTGAGCCTCGGCGAACATCCAGGCGGCGAAGACGATCAGGCCGGGCTTGGCGAACTCGGACGGCTGCAGGCTGAACGGCCCCAGATTGATCCAGCGCGCCGCCCCCTTCACCGTGTCGCCGATGAACGGCAAGGCCGCCATGACCACGATGGCGCAGAACAGGGCCAGCACCGCGATCCGCCGCACGCCGCGCGGCGACAGCAGCGACGCGCCCAGCATCACGCACAGCCCCATGGTCGAAAAGACCATCATCCGCCACGAGTAATGGAAGGGATCGCGGATCGATTCATCAGCCAGAATGGCCGCCGGGCTTGAGGCGAAACTCAGCGCGACCCCCAGCGCCATCAGCGTCAGCGCGGCGCCCAGCAGGCCGCGATCGACCGTCCAGAACCAGCGCGCCACCATGCTCTGGTCGTTGCGCGAGAAGGGGTGGCTGTAGCTGTTATGGGTCATGCGGCAGGCTCCGGCCGTGCGCCCAGGGCCAGGACGGCGGCGCGGAACGCCTCGCCCCGGACCTCGAAATCAGGGAACTGATCAAAGCTGGCGCAGGCGGGCGACAGCAGGACGACCTGCTCGCTCCCGGCCTCGGCCGCATCTGCGGCGGCCATCTGCACCGCGCGCTCCATCGTCCCGGCCACGACGTGCGGCGTGTCGCCCAGCGTCGTGGCGAAGGCGTCCGCCGCCTCCCCGATCAGATAGGCCCGCGTCACGCGCGGGAAGAGGTCGCTCAGATCGTCGATGCCGCCGTCCTTGGCCCGCCCCCCCGCGATCCAGAAGACCGACGGATAGGAGGCCAGCGCCTGCCGCGCCGCATCCGCATTCGTCGCCTTGGAATCATTGATGAAGCGCACCGTGCCGAGACGGCCCACGGCCTCCATCCGGTGCGACAGGCCGGGGAAGGTCAGCAGGCCCTCGACCGCCGCTTCGTGCGACACGCCCAGCGCCCGCGCCGTGGCATAGGCGAAGGCCGCGTTCTGGGCGTTGTGGCGGCCGGGCAAGGACCGGGCGGCGGAGAGGTCGGCCAGCATTTCGCTACCAGCCATCAACACGCCCGCCGCCGCCGAATACCCTTCTCCCCTCGGGGGAGAAGGTGGGCCGCGAAGCGGCTCGGATGAGGGGGATGTCAGATACGACGGCGCCTCTTCGGCATGAGATGCGACAGGGGATACGTCCCCCTCATCCGTCTTGCTCTGCAAGCCACCTTCTCCCCCGAGGGGAGAAGGAAGGGACACGACCGTCTCTACGCGCCGCCCCTGCGCCCGCAGGTCCGCCGCAGCCTTCCGGCCCCACTCCTCGTCCACGCCGACCAGCGCCAGCGCTTCTCCATCCTGCGCCTGGAATATCCGGCGCTTGGCGGCGACGTAGCCTTCCATACCGCCGTGACGGTCCAGATGGTCCGGCGACACATTGGTCAGGATCGCCACGTCCGGCGCGAAGCCCGTCGTCAGGTCCAGCTGATAGGACGACACCTCGATCACATAGACCGCATCCGCCGTCGGCTCCGGTAGAGCCAGAACCCCGATGCCGATATTGCCGCCGATGTGGACGCGGAGGCCCGCCTGCTTCAGCACCCAGCCGATCAGGGCCGTGGTCGTCGACTTGCCGTTGGTGCCGGTGATGGCGACCACGCGCGGCCGCTGCCCCTGCGGCAGGGCGGCCAGCGCCCGCGCGAACAGCTCCACATCGCCGATGACCGGCACGCTCGCCTCATGGGCGCGTTCGACGCTCCAGTGCGGCTTGGGATGGGTCAGCGGCGCGCCGGGCGACAGCACCAGGGCGGCGAACCCGGACCAGTCAGCGCGCGTCAGATCCTCGACCAGAAAGCCCTCGGCTTCGGCCTGCATCCGGCCTGAGACGCCGTCGTCCCACAGCACGGGGATCGCGCCCCCGGCCTGAAGCGCGCGCGCCGCCGTGATCCCCGACCGCCCCAGGCCGAAGACCGCAACGCGACGCCCCTCGAAGCCGGGAACGGGGATCATCGGATCAACGCAGCTTCAGCGTGGCCAGACCGGCCAGGGCCAGCATGGCGGCGACGATCCAGAAGCGGATGACCACGGTGGATTCCGGCCAGCCCATCTTCTCGAAATGGTGGTGGATCGGCGCCATCAGGAAGATGCGCTTGCCCGTCAGCTTGAAGTAGCCGACCTGGATCATGACCGAGGCCGCCTCGACCACGAACAGGCCGCCGACGATGCCCAGCACCAGCTCGTGCTTGGTCGCCACGGCCATCGAGCCCAGCGCGCCGCCCAGGGCCAGGGAGCCGGTGTCGCCCATGAAGATCTTGGCCGGCGGCGCATTGTACCACAGGAAGCCCATGCCCCCGCCGATGATGGCCGCGCAGAAGATGGCCAGCTCGCCCGCGCCGGGCACATGGTGGACCTGCAGATAATCGGCGAACAGGAAGTTGCCGACCAGATAGGAGATGATGCCGAAAGCGCCCGCCGCCATCATCACCGGCACGATGGCCAGGCCGTCCAGCCCGTCCGTCAGGTTCACCGCGTTCGAGAAGCCGATGATGGTGAAGGCCGCAAACGCCACATAGAACCAGCCTATGTTCAGCAGCACCGCCTTCAGGAAGGGGAAGGCGATCGAGGTCTCAAGCCCCGGCGAGGTCGGCGACTGGGTCATCCACAGCACGGTCAGCACGCCGGCGATCACCGCCACGACCGTCTGGGCCGCCAGCTTCTGCTTGGACGTCAGCCCGGCCGACGTCTGTTTCGTCACCTTGGCGTAGTCGTCGATGAAGCCCAGCACGCCGAAGGCCGCCGTCACGCCCGAGACGATCCAGATATAGGGGTTGGTCAGGTCGCCCCACAGCAGCACGGCCACGCCGATGCCCGCCAGGATCATCAGCCCACCCATGGTCGGGGTGCCGACCTTAGACAGGTGCGAGACGGGGCCGTCATCGCGGATCGGCTGGCCCCGGCCCTGCTTGGCGCGGATCCAGTTGATGAAGCGGCTGCCCATCGCGACCGCCACGATCATCGAGGTCGCCATCGCCAGCGCCACGCGCACCGTCTGATACTGGATCAGGTGCAGCAGCGGATATTCCTGAGCGACGTCCGCGTAATAGAGATAGAGCAGATAGAACATTCTTGGGTGACCCTATCGCGTCGCGTGCGGCGCGCCGCTGCCTGAGGGGTTGTTGCCTTGTTCGGTCATGCCGAGATTTGCAAGCGCTGCCGCAACCAGCGAGGCCTTCGACCCGTTCGATCCCTTGACCATGACCACGTCGCCGGGCTGGATCAGCGTCGCAGCCTCGGCGGCCAGTTCGGCGGCGGTCTCGCGCCATTGCCCCCGCAACGCAGGCGGCAGCGCCTCATGCAGCAGGCGCATCTGCGGCCCGGCCGTATGCACCACGTTCAGACCAGCGGCGACGATGGCGGGGGCCAGCCCTTCGTGCAGGGCCCGGCTGTGCTCGCCCAGCTCCAGCATGTCGGTCAGCACGACGACGCGGCGGCCGCCCTGCCCCACCGGCTTGGCGCCCAGACTGACGAAGCCCGCCTTCATCGATAGCGGATTGGCGTTGTAGCTCTCGTCGATCAGGGTGAACGTCCCGCCATGGACTTTGACAGCCCTCATCTGCCCGCGCCCGGCCAGAGGCTGGAACCCCGCCAAGGCTTGCAACGCCGTCTCCAGCGACACGTCCAGCGCCTGCAGCATCAGGATGACGCACAGGCTGTTCAGCCCCCAGTGCACGCCCGACTGCGCGAGGCGATATTCGATGCGCCGTCCGTCCAGCTCAGCCGTGACGGTCGCGCCCTCGCTATCAGCCACAAACTCCAGCAGGCGCGCGTCGCAGCCTGCATCATGGCCGAAGGTCCGCACCACGGCCCCGGCCTTTTCCGCGCCCTGACGCACGATGTCAGCATGGGCGTCGGCGGCGTTGACCACGGCGATCCCGCCCGGCGCCAACCCCTCGAAGATGGCGGCCTTCTCGCGCGCCACGCCCGCCTCGCCGTCGGCGAAGGCTTCGATATGCACCGGCCCGACCGTGGTGACGCAGGCCGCGTGGGGGCGAACGAACTGCGACAGCGGCCCGATCTCGCCCGGATGGTTCATGCCGATTTCGAACACGGCCCGATCCGTGCCCTGCGGCATCCGCGCCAGCGTCAGCGGCACGCCGATATGGTTGTTGTAGCTCTTGATCGAGGCGTGGCTTGATCCTGCCAGATCGAGGCCCGCCTTGATCGCCTGGGTCACGCTGGTCTTGCCGACGCTGCCGGTGACGGCGCCGCGCAGACGGGCGCGGTCGCGCGCGGCGACGCCCAGCGCCTCCAGCCCTTTCAGGGTGTCCGACACCAGAACATAAGGCCCGCTCTCGACCGGCCGGTCGACCAGCGCCACCGTAGCGCCCGCGGCAAAGGCGGCGGCGGCGAACTCATGCCCGTCGCGCGCGCCGTGCAGGGCCAGGAACAGGTCGCCCGGCGCGATCTCGCGGCTGTTGTAGGTCAGGCCCGAGACCGAGGCGTCGGGTCCATGAAGCCGTCCCCCGGTCGCCGAGGCGATGGCTTCGGCGGTCCAGAGCGGCGTGCGTACGTCAGGCATGGTCTTTCAGGGCTTCGGTCGCTTCGGCGGCGTCGTCGAAGGGATGCACGACCCCGCCGACGATCTGACCCTGTTCATGCCCTTTTCCGGCGATCACGACCACATCTCCTTCGCGCATCAGGGAGACGGCGTGGCGGATGGCCTCGCGGCGGTCGCCGATCTCCAGCGCATCGGGGCAGCCGGCACGGACCTGGGCGCGGATGGCGGCGGGGTCTTCGGAGCGCGGGTTGTCGTCGGTGACAATGGCCGTATCGGCCAGACGCCCGGCGATCTCGCCCATCAGCGGACGCTTGGCCCGGTCGCGGTCGCCGCCCGCGCCGAAGACGACGATCAGCTTGCCCGTCGCGTGCGGACGCAGGGCGTTCAGCACCGTCTCCAGCCCATCAGGGGTGTGGGCGTAGTCGACATAGACCTCGCCGCCGCGCACGCCGCCGGAGATGCGTTGCAGGCGGCCCTGCGCGCCCTGGATCAGCTCCAGCGCGGGGATGACGCGATCAGGGTCTTCGCCGCCGGCGATGCACAGTCCCGCCGCCACCAGAGCGTTGGACGCCTGGAACGCGCCCGCCAGCGGCAGCAGGACGTCATGCACCCGGCCGCGCACGTCGAGGGTCAGGCGCTGACCTTCCGGCGTCGCCCGGCGCGCCAGCAGGGTCAGGTCGCGCCCGCGCTCGCCCACGCCCATCACGCCCAGCCCCGCCATGATCGAGGCCGAGGCGAAGGCCGAATAGGCGTCCGAGTCGGCGTTCAGAACGGCGGTTCGCCCGCGCGGCAGCAGGGCCTCGAACAGGCGCATCTTGGCGGCGCGGTACTCGTCCATCGTGCCGTGATAGTCGAGGTGATCCTGCGTAAGATTGGTGAAGCCCGCCGCCTTGATCGCCACCCCGTCCAGACGTCGCTGGTCGATGCCGTGGGACGAGGCCTCCAGCGCCAGGTGCGTGACTTCCTTGCGGGCCAGTTCGGCCAGCAGACGGGCGGCCTCGGCGGCGTCGGGGCTGGTCAGGCCGGGGCCGGTCAGGGCGTAGGTTTTGTCGCCCTTCTGGCCGACGACGCCCAGGGTTCCCATGCTGGCCGACTTCAGGCCCATGCCCGCCCAGATCTGACGGCAGAAGTTGGCGACCGAGGTCTTGCCGTTAGTGCCGGTCACGGCGACGCAGGTGCGCGGCTGGGCGCCGTAGAAGGCGCGCGCGGCGATGGCGTAGGCCCGATGCACATCGCCCGATCCGACCAGAACCGGCGCCGCGCCCGCAGGCGTGTCGGACGGCGCCAGAACGGCCGCCGCGCCCTTCGCCAAGGCCTGCGGGATGAAGGCGCGGCCGTCGGCCTGCGTCCCCGGCAGGGCGACGAACAGGGCGCCGGGCACGACCTGACGGCTGTCAGCGGTGACGGCGGTGATCTCGGGGTCCGAGGCCACGTCGCGGCGCAGCAGTTCGGAAAGGCGCAGGTGGGCGCTGGGAAGGCTCATCGGCCGTCGCCCTCCACGTCCTGGAACTCGGGAATCTTTTCGCCGAGCGCGGTGGACCAGCGGTCGGCCTTGCGCTCGACGCCCAGGAAGCCCGCGATGCGGTTGGCGATGCGGCCCACGGCGGGCGCGGCGACATAGCCGCCGGTGCGCGGATAGACGCCCGGCTCATCCATCAGGACGAAGACGGTGTACCGCTTGGCGTCCACCGGCCCGTCGGCGGGGAAGACCCCGGCGAAGGAGCCGACGGCCACCGCCGGATTATAGCGGCCGTTGACCAGTTTGTTGGCCGAGCCCGTCTTGCCGCCCATGCGCAGGCCCGGCGCATCGGCGAACCGGCCGGAACCGCGCGTGACGTTGCGGCGCATCAGGTCCAGCATGGTCGCCGAGGTCTCGGGCGAGACGACCTGATGCGTCTGGGCGTTCGGACGGCCGCCCTTGCGCAGGGTCGGCGCCACATAGCGCCCGCCGTTGCTCAGCGCCCCATAGGCCGCGACATACTGGATCGGCGTGACCATGACGCCATAGCCGAAGGACAGCGACGCCAGCGTGCTGTCGTCCCACTTGCGCACCTTGGGCGGGGCGGCCGATTCCTTCAGTTCGATCGGCGCGGCGTCCAGCAGGCCCAGACGGCGGAAATAGTCGCGCATCACATCGCCGCCCATCTCGACCGCCAGTCGCGAGGTGCCGATGTTGGACGAATGCAGATAGACCTCCTCCAGCGTCAGCACCTTGTTGGTGGCGTGGAAGTCGGTGATGCGGCGCTTGCCGATCTGCAGCGCCTGAGAGGCGTCGAACAGGGTGTTCATGTCGGCCCGGCCGGTGTCGATCCCGGCGGCGACGGTGAAGCTCTTGAACACCGAACCCATCTCATAGTGGGCCGAGACGACGCGGTTCAGCGTGGCCTCTTCCGGCGCGGCGTTGCGACGGTTGGCGTCATAGGTCGGCCACGAGGCCATCGCCAGAATCTCGCCCGTCTGCACGTCGGCGACGACGGCGACGGCGCCCTTGACCTTATGTTCCTCGGCGGCGATCGCCAGCTCGTTCTCAACCACGCCCTGAACCCGCAGGTCGATCGACAGGGGGAAGTCCTCGCCCGCGACGCCCGCCGCGCGGATTTCCTGATTGAAGGCCAGTTCGGCGCCCGCAACGCCCTCGCCGCCCGTATCCGAACGACCGATCAGATGCACGGCCGAGCTGCCCAGCGGATAGACGCGGCGATCCTCCGGCTCGAACGTCACTCCGCCCAGCGCCAGCGCATGGACCGCGCGGCGCTCCGACGGCGTCAGGCCGGTCACCACGATCAGGCGGCGCTCGCCGCTCATCACCTTGTCCAGACGCTTGGCCGGGATGCGCGGCAGGGCGCGGCGCAGCTGCGCCTTGGCGGCCGGAATGTCCCAGACCTCGCGCGGGTCGATATAGAGGCCGTAGTGGGTGATGTTGGTCGCCAGCAGCTGGCCGTTGCGGTCCACCAGATCGGCGCGCGTCAGGGCGCCGGGATGGAAACCCGCCCCCGCCCCGCCGCGCGGCGTCAGCAGCGCCGCGTGCGCAGCGCCCACGGCCAGACAGGCGAACACGCCGCAGAAGGCCGCCATGATCAGGAAGATGCGGACGCGGGTGTCCTCTTCCGGGCGGGCGTCGGCGCGGGCGCGCTCGAACGAATGCTCCAGATTCCACACCAGGGAGGCGACCCAGCGCCCCCAGGCCGAGACGGCCCCGCCGAAGGTCGCCTGCGGACGGCCGCGATAGCCCATGCCGTGATGGTCATGCACGCTCATTGCACGGCCTCCACAGCGGCGGCGGGCGCGGCAGGCGCCGGTTCGACCGGCTTCTCGGCCGGCGGCGGCGCGATTTCGGGCAGGGTCGCCTCGCCCGCCTGCTTCTTCACATCGACGGGCCCCAGACCGATTTCGCGCGACAGGGCCTCCAGACGGGCGGGCTGCTCCAGCCGCGTGACTTCGGCGCGCAGCAGGCGGACCCGCTCGCGGTTTTCGCGGATGTCGCGCTCGATGCGGCTGATCTCGGCGCTCTCGCGGGCGGCGGCCGCCTTGGCGATATAGACCGAGAAGACCAGCGCCAGCACGCAGGCCACGCCGATGATCTCGACACAGCGTACGCCGCGCACCTTCCACTCGAACAGGCGCTTGACGGGGGCGGGCATGGCGATCATGCGCTCCTCCCCTTCACCGCGCCCCAGGCCGGGGCGGTGGTGCGAACGCCTACGCGCAGCTTGGCCGAGCGGGCGCGGGGGTTGGCGGCCAGTTCGGCCTCGCCCGCCTCGCGCGCGCCCTTGAACAGCAGGTCGAAGCTGGGCTTGCGCGTCTCGACCGCCACCGGCGCATGGCGCGATCCGCCCGGCGCATTGCCGGTGCGCTCGGTCAGGAAGGCCTTTACGATGCGGTCTTCCAGCGAGTGGAAGGTGACGACGACCAGCCGCCCGCCCGGCGCCAGCGTCGCCTCGGCCGCCTCCAGCCCGCGCTCCAGCTCGCCCAACTCATCGTTGACGGCGATGCGCAGGGCCTGAAACACGCGGGTCGCCGGATGGATGGCGGCGCCGCGACGCCCGCCCAGAGCCTTCTCCACCACCTCGGCCAGATCGAGCGTGCGGGTGAAGGGCTGTTCGACCCGGCGACGCAGGATGGCGGTGGCGACCCGGCCCGACTGGCGCTCGTCGCCGTACAGCTTGAAGATATGGGCCAGCGGCCCGTGGTCCCAGGTGTTGACGATGTCGGCGGCGGTTTCGCCCTCATCCGACATCCGCATGTCCAGCGGCCCGTCGCGCATGAAGGAAAAGCCGCGCTCGGCCTGATCCAGTTGCATGGACGAGACGCCGATATCGAAGACGGCGCCGTCCAGCTTCGCCTTGCCGCTCTCCTCGAACGCCTCGGCCAGACCGGAGAACGGCGTGCGGATCAGTTGGAAACGATCGGGGAAGTCGCGCGCCACAGCCTCGGCGAAAGGCTGCACCGTCGGGTCGCGATCCAGCGCCACCACATCCGCGCCGCGCTCCAGAATGGCGCGCGTATAGCCGCCCGCGCCGAAGGTGGCGTCGATCACGACATCGCCCGCCTTGGGCGCCAGCGCCTCGATCACTTCAGCCAGCAGGACAGGCGCGTGCGGAGAGGTCATGCCGCCCCTCCCGTCTTCGCCGCAGCCGCCTGACGGCGCATCTCGCCGAACTGCTTCAGGCCCTCGCGCGCCATGCGTCGCTGCTCGGCGCGGTGCGCGGCCCACTTGTCCTTGTTCCAGATCTGGAAGCGCTCGCCGACACCGTAGATGACGACCGTGTCGGACAGATCGACCTCGGCGCACAGATGTTCCGGCAGGGTGATGCGCCCGCCAGAGTCATAGGCCAGCGGCTTTTGCTCGCCGAAGATCGAGGCTTCCAGCGCCGAGCGGTAGGGATCGCCGAAAGGCAGGCTTTCGATCACTGCGCGGTACTCGGCGAACAGCTTGTCCCCGCCCGCTTCCAGACAGTCGGCTTCGATGGAGGGGAAGCAGAAGACGCCATGCTCGGCGCCGTTCTCAGCCGTGCGGAATTCCTGAGGGATCAGGAGACGGCGCTTGCCGTCCAGCTGCTTCTCGTAGGTCGAGAGAAACACGCCCTGCCCAATCGAACCCTGCGGCCCGTCCCTGAAATCCGTTGAAGAAAACCCACGCGTCGGGCGTTCGGCCCCTACTCATGAGCCATTGGGATAGCATGGGACAGAATGGGTCTCAATGGGATTAGTTGACGCCCTTTAACCTAATTTGCGGTTCGTTCGGCGTGTCGAGGACTGTAAAATCGGAACATACACAGAACAAAATGAGTATTCACAGCCTGTGGACAGGTTCTAACGCCTTGATTTCAACGGAATGGTTAACGGCCAAGACCTCTCCCGCCGGGAGAGGGTCGGCGTTAATGCCCTCAAGCAGCGCGAAGCGCGTTAGGGCAAGTATAAAGCCAGACGGCCTGTAAGCCGGGTTCTGTTCCGCCCGAAAGCGGCGACGATCATTCCTCTGGGCCGCCCATTGCTGGACAGCTCTCGCGACCTACCCGGACATCTGGGGCGGTGAACCCTGCGGAGCGAGCCCCGCGCGATGTCCCTATTTGGTCTTGCTCCAGGCGGGGCTTGCCATGCCGTCGACGTTGCCGCCGACGCGGTGGGCTCTTACCCCACCCTTTCACCCTTCCCTGAGCCGAAGCCCAGGCGGTTTGCTTTCTGTGGCGCTATCCCTCGGGTCACCCCGGGCGGGCGTTACCCGCCGCCTTTTCACCGTGGAGCCCGGACTTTCCTCGACAGGGGCAAGCCCCCGCCGCGACCGCCCGGCCGTCTGGCGAGCGCTAGATGCGCGCGAATGGGCGCAAGGTCAATGTGAGACGAACAGTCCCTCTCCCGATGGGAGAGGGCTTGAGCCTCCAAGAGCGTCAGCGATTGGCGAAGGCGAAAGGGTGAGGGTTCGCGGGTGGAGTCGGCCTACGGGCCGTCGCGCCACGGCTTACGCCGACTGACAGGACAAGCCCCTCACCCTTTCGCGCAAAGAACGATCGCTTCGCTCTCGTGCGCTCAAGCCCTCTCCCGCCGGGAGAGGGTCATATTCCCTAATCCAGCACGCCCGTCACGCTCTCGACCGAGGCCAGTTGCAGCAACCCCACCAGCCGCGCGCGCGTCTCGCCGTCAGCCACGCCGTCCACCCGGTCGGGCCGCCAGTGGCGCTGGAAGGCTTCGACCGTCAGGCGAGTCTCGTCGTCATAGGCGCCGCCAGACTGCACCGCATAGCCCAGCCGGTGCAGGCCTGAACGCAGGACGATGACGCCCAGCCCCTCGTCGCCCGGCGACAGGGGCGCGCCCAGGGCGCCGATACGCTCGGGCGCCGGGTCGAACCACAGGCCGTGCCCGGCCTCGGCCAGACGCTTCCACGGGAAGAGCTCGCCGGGATCCTGTTTGCGCTCGGGCGCCATGTCGGAATGGCCGATGATGCGGGCGTCGGGGATGGACCAGCGGGTGCGGATGTCCGCCGCGAGGGCGATCACCGCCTCGATCTGCGGCTCGGGGAACAGACGATAGCCGAACTCATGGCCCGGATTGACGATCTCGATGCCGATGGAGGCGGCGTTGACGTCGGTCTCGCCCTGCCAGGCGCCTCGCCCGGCGTGCCAGGCCCGGCGCTCTTCGGCCACCAGACGCAGGATGGAGCCGTCCTCATCGACGACGTAGTGGGCCGAGACCTTGGCCTCCGGGTCACGCAGGCGGGCGATCGCCGCCTCGGCGGTCTGCATGCCGGTATAGTGCAGCACCAGCATGTCCGGCGGGCCGCGCCGGGCGTCGAAGTTTGGAGAAGGCGCGTCGGTGTAGGCGGTCATGAGGGGCCGATCAGCGCCCTTCCTTTTCCCAGCCGTAGGTCACCCAGGTGTCGCCGACTTTACGCGCGTCGATGACGCCATCGTCGCGACGGCGACGAGCGGTCATGGCGCGGCGGGCGCGCAGGGCGAAACCGGCGAAGAAGACCAGAACCCCGCCGACAATGGCGATCATGGCGACGGCGGCGGCGGTGAAGACGGCCAGCAGGGCGCCCACGGTCACGGCCAATGCCGTGGCGATCAGCCCCGCCGCCCAAACGAAGGGCGCCAGCAGGCCGGAACCGGGCCGACGGCGCGCGTTGAAACCCAGCGGGCCCATCGGGTCGGAGTTGATCATGAACTCAAAGCCTCTCTCAGCGTCCTGATGAACGCCTGAAGCGCAATGTCGGTCCATCGACCTGAACGGTCAATGCACTGCGACATCACGCGTCAGTCACATTCGCGATCGCCAGGCCGTCAGAAGGCCGGTTGGTCCGCCAGAACCACGGCGCCGCGGCTGCGCATCCGGTCGACCTCGACGCGGTTCAGCATGGCCTGGGCGGCCGGATCGCCCATCACCTGACCGACCTTGACCATGGCGTCTGCCGCCTGGCCCGAGGCGCCGAAGGCCGTGGCGATGGCCTCCCACGGCGACTGGGGCTGCGGGAAGCGCTTGAAGCGGACGCTTTCAGCTGCCGGAATCTTGGCCAGTTCACGCGCCTTGGCCACAGCCTCTTCCAGACCGCCGAGTTGATCGACCAGACCCAGGCCGTGCGCCTGGGCGCCGGTCCAGACGCGGCCCTTGGCGATCTCGCGCACCCGCTCGACCGGCAGTTTGCGGCCCTTGGCCACGCGAGCGACGAACTCTTCGTAGATGCGGTCCATCGAGGCGGCGAAGGCCGCGCGCTGGCCCTGATCGAAACCCTGCGTCGGCGAGAAGGCGTCGGCGTAGTCGCCGCCGACCGACAGGCCGCGCATGTCGACGCCGAAACGGCCCAGCGCATCGGCCAGCACGAACTTGCCGCCGAAGACGCCGATCGAGCCGGTCAGGGTCGAGGGCTGGGCCACGATCCAGTCGGCCTCGGAGCTGATCCAGTAGCCGCCGGACGCCGCATAGGCGCCCATCGACACCACCACCGGCTTGCCCGCCGCCTTGGCCGCGCGCACGGCGGCCAGAACCTGCTCCGACGCTTCCGGCGAGCCGCCCGGTGAAGAGACGCGGAAGACGATGGCCTTCACGTCCTTGTCCTCGATCGCCTGATAGATGGCCTTGGCGGTGTCGTCCGAGCGGATGCTGGTCCCGCCGCCGAAGGGCGAATCGTTGGAGCCGCGACCGGTCATGATGGCGCCTTCGCCGCCGACGATGGCGATGGCCGACTTGCCCGAGCCCGAGCCCGAAGTCGTGCGCGCGCCCTTCATCGAGGCGTATTCGCCGAATTTGACGATCTTGGCGTTCTTGCCCGCCTTTTCCTTGGCGGCGGCCTCGGCTTCCTCGACCTGGCCGATCTTGTCGACCAGCTTCAGCGACAGGGCCTGATCGGCCGAATAGGGACCGGCCTCAATAACGGCCTTCAGGGCCTCAGGCGTGGTCTTGCGGTCGCGGGCGACATTGGCGACGGCGCTGTCGTAGATGGAGCCCATCCAGGCCAGCATGGCCTCGCGGTGCGGGGCGGTGAAGTCGCTCTGCGTATATTCGTTGACGGCGTTCTTATACTCATAGCGCTGTTCGAAATCGGCCTTGACGCCGTACTTCTGGAAGGCGCGGCCCAGGAAGACGCTGTCCGCCGCCAGACCCACGGCCTGGAAGTTCGCCGTGTTCTGCAACCACAGCTGATCGGCGCTGGAGGCGACCATATAGCTGGACATGACCGCGCCCACCGGCATGAAGCCCTGGCTGTGTGCGATCACCGTCTTGCCCGAAGCGCGGAAGCGGGCGATCGCCTGACGCACCTCATCGGCCGAGGCGGGCGTCATGCCGGCTTCGGGCGCGCGCAGCAGCAGCACCTTGACGTTGTCGTCGGCCGCCGCCTGAGCCAGCACGTCCACGACCTGAACCACCGACAGGCTAGGGCCGCTGAAGGCCGCGAAGGGGTTGGTCGGCGTCTGGTCGGTCAGGCCGCTGCGCAGGTCCAGTTCCAGTACCGTGTGCGCGGGCGTCGAAGGCTTGGACGCGCCGGCCGCCATGGCGAAGAAGATCAGCGCCACCACGGGCAGAACGACGAAGAAGGCCACAAGCCCGGCGAAGACGCCCAGCATGGTGAGGAAGAACTGCTTCATGGGAAGGCGGGCGTCCAGGATCGCGGCCAGAGGCGGCCAAGCGTGAGGATAGAGGTCGCGCCCGCCGCGTCAAATGAACGGACGGTAATGAAGCCAAACAAAAACCCTCTCCTGTTGGGAGATGGCTTGAGCGCACGAGAGCGTCAGCGATCGTTCTTGCGCGAAAGGGTGAGGGTTCGCGGGTGAAGTCGGCGTCAGCCGTGGCGCGACGGCTCACGCCGACTGATGTGACAAGCCCCTCACCCTTTCGCCTGCTCCAATCGCCTTCGGCTCCTGGAGGCTCAAGCCCTCTCCCGCCGGGAGAGGGTTCAAGTCATATCGAAGTGACATCACCGCCCGATATCATAGGTCCCGCTGATGTCGATGCGGACCGACAGTTCTCCGGCCGAAACCGGGGTCGAGGCGCCGGCGTCCATCGAGGCGGCGCGGGCGTACATGGCCTGCGGGCGCACTTCGGGCACATAGCCGCCGCCTTCGGTCAGGGAGCGCACCTGACCCAGTTGCACGCCCATGGCGTCGGCGTACAGACGCGCCTTGTCCTGCAGGGCGCGCACGGCCAGCACGCGGGCCTGATCCTCGGCCGCCTTAGGATCCTTCAGGCCGAAGCTGATGCCGTCGATCTGGTTGACGCCCGCGCCGACCACGGCGTCGGCGGTCGCGCCGACCTTGGTCAGGTCGTTGATGACCACGGTGACGCGGTTCGAGGCCTGATAGCCGCGCAGTTTGGGCGATTCGTTCTGCTGATAATCATATTGCGCCGACAGGTTCAGGCCCGAGGTCTGGATGTCGCGCTCGGCGATCCCCGCGCGGCGCAGGGCGGCGATGACGCGCGTCATCTGCTGAGCGTTCTGACTCATGGCCTCCTGGGCCGTCGGGGCCTCGGTCACCACGCCGAAGTTGATCGTGGCCTGATCCGGCGCGACCTTGACCTCGCCATAGGCCGAAAGGTTCAGGGCGGGTTGTTGAGCCATGGCGTGCACCTGGATCGGAGAAGCGCCGCCGGGCTGGGATTGAGCAGATACGACGGCCGGCGCCGCCAAGGTCATCAGGGCCGTGCCCAACATCAGGGCGCGTGCGGTGCGGGTCATGGGGAGGTCTCCGTCGAAATCGTTCGGGCGGGCGTGTTCGCCAGCCACGGCCCAACTTAGCCGTTTCAAGCTGAACAAACGCAAAAGGCCCCTGTGCAGGTTCCATTCATCGGCGTGAAAAGCGTGACAGGTCCAAGGCGGCTTTGCAGCCGACGCGCCGCCTGCTAGGCACGGCTTGCGCGCGTTTCGGGGGCGTGTAGCTCAATGGTTAGAGCCGACCGCTCATAACGGTCTGGTTGGGGGTTCGAGTCCCTCCACGCCCACCATTCTCCATGAGGCGCCGCCGCGACCGGCCCTCTGTTTCACAGGCCTTCCGTCCGGCCGGGGTTCATGGCAGTGGGGGCGTGATGACGTCGCCTAAAGCCCCTGCCTCAAAAGCTCCCTGCAAGCCTGATCGCCCCTTCCCCACCCTGTTGCTGGAGCTGGAGGCGCGGGCGACCTGGGACGGTCATGTCTGCGGGGTTGATGAAGCGGGTCGCGGACCGTGGGCCGGGCCGGTGTCGGCGGCGGCGGTGATCCTGAACCCCGACGACCTGCCGCCAGGCATCGACGATTCCAAGGCCCTGACCGAAAAGCGCCGCACGGTGCTGGAGATCGACATCAAGGCGCGCGCCCTGGCCTGGGGCGTCGGCTTCGCCTCGGTCGAGGAGATCGACGAACTGAACATCCTGCACGCGACGGGGCTGGCCATGCGACGGGCGGTCGAGGCCCTGGCCCATCCGCCGGTCCACGCCCTGGTGGACGGCAACTACCGCTTTCCGCTGCCCTGTGCGGTGACCCCGGTGGTCAAGGGCGACAGCCTGTCCCTGTCGATCGCAGCGGCCTCGATCCTGGCCAAGACGGCGCGGGATCGGCTGATGATCGAGATGGATGCGACCTATCCGGGCTACGGCTTCGCCAGCCACAAGGGCTACAACGCGCCCATCCATCAGAAGGCTCTGCAGACGCTGGGCCCCTGCCCCGCGCACCGACGCAGCTGGGCGCCGATCCGGGCCTTGCTGGAAGCCGCCTGATCGAGCTTCGCTTGCCGCTCTAGACCGACAGGGCGCCGCCCAGCATCATCCCCATGAGCCCCGCCACAAGGGCGCCGAGCAGGAAGATGGTCCATCCATCGAGCCCGCGATCGACACTGTTGGTCCGCGGAGCCTGAACCGCAGGCGTAATCCTGGAGACAGGCGTCCTTCGGCCGAACCTGGCGACGGCTTCCTGTTCTTCAACAGGGCGGCGAGAGATGTCGAAATCGCTCTGGGCACGGGGAGAAGCAAACGAACGCATGACAGCCAGAACGACAAGCCGCCGCCTTCGTTCCTTGGGCCTCGACTGAAGAATCTATCCGGCTTCAGGCTACGCTGCGACCGGCAGAACCACCGGCCGGTCGGTGACGACGAACAGGTGTTCGACGTTCTGCAGCCGCCCGACCGCCCCGACCTTCTCGCCCTTCAGATTATGAATGCCGATGCGGGCGCCGACATAGCGGGGATAGGGGATGTCGACCACCTGAACGTGCCCGCGCGAGGCCAGCATGGCCACCAGATTCTCGCGGCTCAGATAGCCCTCGTCGTTGAAGCTGACGATCAGGTTCGGCGCCTTCAGCCGCTCGATCACCGCCTGCATGGCCGGGCCGATGCCGGGGCGGCTGTTGAAGGCGCTCTTGCGGGTCTTCACGTCGACCCGCTTGCGGGCCACGCCATAGGTCTCGGGCTTATCCCACAGGACCAGGCTTTCCCAGCAATGGTAGTTGGCCAGATAGGAGTGCTGATTGTACGGCGGGTCCAGATAAACCAGATCGGCCTCAACCTCGGCCGCGACCTCCACCGCGTCGCCGCGCGTCGCCACGCACGGCCCCGCCGCCACGCCCTGTAAAAGGTCCGGCAGACGCAGCTCAAGCGGCTTCAGCGCGCGCGGCGCCCATTGCTTCATATAGGCCATCTGCAGGCCCGCCGTGGAATCCACGCGGTCGGCCGCCTCCATCAGGGCGACCAGGACGACGGCCTTCAGGGCCGGCTCCAGTTCCATCGTCTCGATGCGCTCGCGCATGGCGTCAATGCGGGCGCCGTTGTCGGGATGGAAGAAGCGGGCCTCTTCGCAGAAGGTGCGGGTGAACCAGCCGGCCTCGGGTTTCACCGTGCGCAGTTCGGCCAGCACGGCCTCGGCACGCTCAGCCCAGATCTCGCGGTCGGCCTGCACATAGGCTGTGGCCAGGGCGTGGGCATAGGCGTTGTGGTCGTTCGACCAGACGCGGAAACCGTCGCGCTTCAGCCGGTGCCCGACGCGCGCCGTGCCCGAGAACAGGTCGCAGACCATGCCCCCATCAGGCAGGGCGGCCCTCACCGCCCCCGCCACATGGCCCAGAAGCGCCCGCTTTGAGCCGATGTATTTGATCATTCCGTCCCGTCAGGTTCCGCGGGCGCGCCTCGCCCCTTTTACGCCGCGAGGGGCAGAATGGGCCGGAGCATGGGCCAGACGCAACAGATTCGCCGCGCCCGGCGCGCCAAAGGGGGTTCCCGCCAGGATCAGGATGCGCTGACCCGGCTCGGCCAGACCGTAGAGCATGGCGGCTTCGACCGCGTCATCTGTCAGGCCTTCCAGAGAAATCGGCTGATCGCCCAGCCGCGGCTCCAGCCCCCAGACCAGGGCCAGCCTGCGCGCGGTCTCGGGCTTGGGCGTCAGGGCCAGCACCGGTTGCAGCGGGCGCTCGCGCGACATGCGCCGCGCCGTGCCGCCCAGCGTCGTGAACACCACCATACAGGCGGTCGAGGACGCCTCGGCCGCCTTCCTCGCCGCCGCGACCAGGGCGTCGACATCGTCAATGTCCATGCCCGCGTGATCGGCGTCCATCAGTCCCGGCCACAGGGGGTCGCGCTCCACCCGCTCCATGATGCGGTTCATGATGGTCACCGCTTCCAGCGGATAGTCGCCCGCCGCCGTTTCGGCCGACAGCATCAAGGCGTCGGCGCCCTCATAGACGGCGTTGGCCACGTCGGACGCCTCGGCCCGCGTCGGGGCGGGCGAACTGGTCATCGATTCCAGCATCTGGGTGGCGACGATGGCGGGCACGCCGCGCTGACGGGCGGCGCGCAGGATCTTCTTCTGGGCGACCGGCACCTCTTCCGGCTCCATCTCGACGCCCAGATCGCCGCGCGCGACCATGACGCCGTCGCAGTAGTCGAGGATGCTCTCCAGATCGTTCAGAGCCTGAGGCTTCTCGATCTTGGCCAGACAGGCGGCCTGACCGTTCACGATGCTCTTCAGCTCGGCCATGTCCTCGGCCTTCTGCACGAAGCTGAGGGCCACCCAGTCGACGCCGAGACGTAGCGCAAAGGCCAGGTCTTCGCGGTCCTTGGGCGTCAGGGCCGAGACCGGCACCACCGCCTCGGGCACGGCCACCCCCTTGCGGTCCGACAGTTTGGATCCGCTCTCGACCGTGACGTCGCACCATTCGTCTGTGCGCTCGCCCACGCGCAGGCGCACCCGGCCGTCGTCGATCAGCAACAGCATGCCGGGGCGCAGGGCGCGGAAGATCTCCGGATGCGGCATCTGCACCCGCGTCTCGTCGCCCAGCGCCGGGTTCAGGTCGAAACGCATCCTGTGCCCCGGCCTCACCTCGATCTCGACGTCGGCGAAACGGCCCAGCCGCAGCTTGGGACCCTGCAGGTCGGCCAGCACGCCCAGCGGCCGCTTCAGCGCCATCTCGGCCCCCCGCACGGCCTTCAGGGCGGCCGCGTGGTCGTCGTGCGAGCCGTGGCTGAAGTTCAGGCGAAAGACGTCCACCCCGGCCTGGGCCAGCGCCTTGACGGTTCCCGGCGCGCGGCTGGCGGGTCCGAGTGTCGCGACGATGCGCGCGCGGCGGGCTCTTTGCATGAACGGGTTTCCTCGTATGGCTCTGACGGCCGACGCCTCCCCTCAGAAGCGCTTCTCAAGCCCTTGTGCCAATGAAACGCGAGAGGCGTAAGAGCGCCTCCCGCCGTGGAAACACGAGTTTATGTCGACCCGCGCGGTCTATTTCGTCTCGCAGCGGCCCTTGGCGAACTGGGGCAGGTCCATGCAGCGGCCGTCGATCGGGGCGTCGGGCTGGACGCCGATCAGATTGGCCAGGGTCGGGGCGATGTCGATGGTGCGCATGGGCAGAAAACGCTCCTGTCCTTCCGCGCCCGGCCACCAGAAGACAATCGGCACGCGGCGGTCGTAGTCCCAGGGCGAACCGTGGCTGGAGATGGCCCCGCCGACGCGGCCCTGGCCGGTCAGGCCCGGCTGCCAGGCGCGCAGGATGTCGGGCGAACGGCCCGCTACGGCCGACAGGCGCAGGCGCTCACGCACCGTCAGCTCTTCGGGGTTGTCGGAGGCGGGGATCGGCTCGGCCAGAAGTTCGTCGCGCGAGACCGCCATCGCCACCTGCGGCTCGGCGTTCAGCAGTTCGATCGCGGCGGCCAGCACCTGCGAACGCAGCGGCTCGGCCAGCGACCTGCGATCCTTGTCGACGATGACGAAGCCCCCCGCCGAGGACACGACCGGGTCCGCGTCCAGACCGAAACGGGCCTTCAGCGCCGCATTGACGCGCGGTTGCAGGGCGCGGTCGACCCGGCCCGCATTGGGATAGCCCTCGACCGCCGACCGTTCGGGGAAGTCCGAACCGCCGTGGTCAGCCGTCAGCGCCACGATCACCCCGCCGGGGATGGTCGACAGCCGGTCGAGGAAGGCGCCCAGCGCGGCGTCCAGACGCAGCATCTGCTCGCACATCTCAGGCCCTTGCGTTCCGAAGGCGTGGCCGATGCGGTCGGTGCCAGACAGGCTGACGCCCAGCATGTCGGTGACGCCGCGACGGCCCAGTTGCTGCGTCTCCAGCAGTTCGATCGCGCCTTCCAGCGTCAGCTCGTCCAGCACCGGCGAGTTGTCGAAACGGTCGTTTACCGGCGGCAGTTTGGAGTCAAAGGTCTGGCCTGCAATGGTCCAGCGCCCTTCCAGACGGCGGCAAGCTTCATTGGTATAGGTCCACGTCGGCATGTCGCGGGTGAAACGATCGATCATCCGTGCATTGACAGGCGCCACAGGCGCCAACCGCGCCTGCGCCGACTGGCCCGGCTCGACATAGGTGGTGAAGCCGAAGCCATCGGTCAGCCAAAAGGCGCCGTCGCCCTTGTGACCCGCCAGGTTGATGGCGCCGCGATCCTTGCCCGACACGCCATAGACGCGGCTTTCCGGGCTGACGGCCTTGAGCCAGTCGCCCAAGGTTGAGGCGCTCAACTGCGCCGGGCCGACCGGGCCGTTGTCGGTGTTCTTGCCGTGAGCCAGGGTGTTCTGCGGCGCGGCGAGGCAGTAGGTCTCCTGCCCCGTGGTGGTGTCGATCCAGTCGTTGGCCGGAATGCCGCTGTGCGTCGGATGCATCCCGGTCAGGACGGTCGAGTGACCGGCGCAGGTCACCGTCACGCCGTGGGTCTGATAGCCGTTGATCGAGACCATGCCCTGATCGGCCAGGGTCTTGAGCCCGCCGGTGAACTGGCTGCGATACTGGTTGAACAGATTGGCGCTGAGCTGGTCCACGACGATGGTGACGATCAACGAGGGCGAGGCCCGCTCGCCAGCGGGGGCCGCCGCCTGAGGTGGCGTCGGCTGGGGCGTCGCCTCGGCCGCCTGTGCAGTTCCGCTCATGGCGACAAGCCCGAGAGTCAGGCCAAGGGCGGAGGCGAGAAGGCGGCGGCGGATCATCAGGAACTCCAGGCGAAGCAGAATGTCTTCCACCCCTAGCCGTCTGCAATGACGGGTCCAAGACAGCCAGGGCATGAAAAAGGGGGCCGCAGCCCCCTTCGACATCAGATCATCGGCTCGCCGCGCCGGTGCGCGTCCAGCCATTCCTTGAAGAAGGCGCGGGCGATGAAGGCCAGCACGCCCGCGACGATGACGGGCCACATCAGGACATAGGCCGTCAGCCAGAAAGGGGTCATTGCGATCTCCTGTTAGCGGGTTTGAGGGATTTGCGAGCCCGAGCGGGCGGGGGCGGCCGCAGAAGCGGCGGCGGGTTCGGCTTCCTCCACATCGAAGTCGCCGGTCATTCGGGCGATGCGCGAGAAGTCGAAGCCGTCTTGATTGGACAGCGACATGGCGGTGCAGACCACGGTGCTGACGGCATAGGCGATCAGCGAGCCGCTCAGCACGGCGTAGTCATGCAGGAAGCCGATGGCGAAGGGCGCCACGGCCACGGCGGCGATGAAGCCCACGATCCGCGCCGCGCGCGCGCCGAAGAAGCCGAAGGTCATCAGACCCGCGACCACGCCGACCCCGACCACGGCGATGACGTCGAAGACATAGCCGACAGCGCCGTCCATCGGGATCCAGCCGAACCGCACCGGGAAGAAGATCGCCAGCGCCGCCAGCACCGAGACGGTGAAAGCCTTGTTGGTCACCTTTTCCCAATAGAAGCTGGCGATGACGGGGAAGACCAGCGCGCCCCAGATGGCGCCGACCAAGACCAGCAGGTCCAGGATGTTCATCCGCGCTCCGGCGAAATACAGGGCCGCGCCGGTGGCGATGACCATCGTCGCGCGGCCGATGGTCAGCATCAGGCGCGGATCCGCCTTGCGCTTGCCCGCACGGCCGTAAATGTCGGCCATCATGATCGACGACAGGGCCGACAGATCGGAATCCGCCGTCGAGGCCAACGAGCCGATGATCATGATGAAGAAGACGCTGAGCAGCACCGGCCCGAAATAGGTCCCGGCCAGTTGCGGGATCAGGTTGTTGAGGTCCCCCTCCATGGGGTTGATCCCGGCGTAGAGGGCCACGACGCCCAGCATGCCGATGCCGATGATGGTCGCGCCGTAACCGACCGTGGCGGTGATGAAGGTCGGCTTGATCAGGTCCTCGCGCACGGCGAAAAGGCGCTGGGCGATGGTCTGGTTGCCGATGGCGTAGGCCAGAACGGCGGCGATATAGGGCGCGCCCTGGTTCAGGAAGGCGTCGGACGAGAAGAAGCTGGTCTGCTGCGGCGTCAGGTTGGACGCGCCTTCGATGAAGACGCTCGGCCCGCCCATGGCGAAGAAGATGGCCGGAATGACCACAACCACGGCGCCGAGCATGGCGCAGACCTGAATGAAGTCAGTCAGCACCGAAGCGCGGAACCCTGACCACAGCGTGTAAAGCAGCACCCCGCCGGCGATGACGACGATGCCCTGGCTGAAGCTGAAGGGCGACAGCATGGAAATCAGGGCGCCCCCGGCGATGAAGTTGGAGGTCAGACTGATGACGCTGCCCAGGACGTTGGACCCCGCCAGCATCAGCTGGCTGGAGCGGCCGTGCCGGGCGTACATGACCTCAGCAAGCGTATGGGCGCGCGGCGCCACAGCGCGGATGCGGCGGCCGTAGGGGTAGATGAACAGGATCATCAGCGCCCCCCACAGCCCATAATGGATCGGCCCCGATATGCCGTAGACGTAACCCGAGGTGGCCGAGGCGTACATCGACGCGGCCCATATCCATGTCGCCGTCATCGAGGCCGCCGAGACGCCCAGACCGATGCCGTTCCCGGCCGTCATATAGGCGTCGGCGTTTTCCTTGCGTCGGCTGATCCGTAAGGAGATCAGCATGGTCAGGCCGAAGAACAGCACCAGCAGGCCGATCGTCAGCGGCCCGCCCAATTGTTGAAGTTGTAAGTCGTCCACGCGCGCCAGCGCTCCTGTCTCTTTTCGCTTCCGGCGAGCCCCCGGCCCGCCTTACGCGCAGCCGCAAAGACGCCGCCGCGCTCCAGGCGCAGGCAGACGGGATGTCACGGTTGCGTTCGCGCCCGACGGAACGCCAGGCGCAATGTTCAGCGCGTCCAACGCGCTAGCGCGGCTCGATGCTCCGAACCACGATCAAACGACCATAGTACATTAACAGCTAAGCCGAGATAAAGTTTTTGTGCAATGCGGTAGACTTGACAGGATTTCGGCCGAAATGAAGCCAGCCGCAAGGATTCTTTGAAACACGAATGAGCAAGTCGATTTGCGAATTAGAACCGGATTTACAAGACTTACTATCGTGAAACTTATAAAGAAAAAGACAGCATTAGCTTTAAGTTTGCCCGAACTGACGCCTCAACATTCATGTATTCATTGCAATCGAAATCTTTCGTTCTCGAACAGAACGTGAGGAAGCGGCCGCCCAAACAAAAAACGCCTGCGTTTGGAAACGCAGGCGCTGCAGCCGTCCAGAGACCCCAATCCCGGGGTCGCCGGATCAGGACCGGCCATTCATGGTGCGAGCGGCGGGAATCGAACCCGCACGACCGAGGTCGAGCGATTTTAAGTCACACACACCAGCATCAACCACTTGATGTTTATACCTTTCGTAGCACGACGACGACAGCTGTGTAAGGGAATGTGCAAGTCTGAGATCAGGACTCACAGCCAGAAGAGCACGGTAGCGGCGAGCGCGATGGCGGACAGGAAGACGCTCGGGCATCGATCGTAGCGGGTGGCGACACGACGTCAGTCTTTGAGCCGCCCGAACATGATCTCAATTTGGTTGCGGCTTTTGTAGCGGCGCTTGTCGTATCGGACGGGCTCAGTCCTGGATTTCCGACCGGGGATGCAGGGCCTGATGCCCTTGGCCTGCAAGGCGTCCCTGAACCAGTCCACATCATAGCCCCGCTCGCCCAGCAGCCACTGCGCCTTGGGCGGGCTGTCCAGCAGGGCCGCAGCGCCGGTGTAGTCGCTGACCTGGCCCGCCGCCATGAACAGGCCGATCGGGCGTTCGTTAGCAACGATGATGGCGTGAAGCTTGGTGTTCATGCAGCCTTTGGTGCGTCCGATGAACCGCCCGAGCCGCCCTTTTTACCGCGAGCCTCGAAGCCGTGCGGTGCGCCTTCAGATAGGTCGCGTCGATCATCACGGTGCGGCGCTCGGTCTGGGTGCCCGACAAGCCCTCCATAATCAGAACGAAGACGCCAGCCTCGCTCCACCACTTCCAGGGATTGTACAGCGTCTTGTGGGGTCCATAGACCACCGGCGCATCCCGCCAGCGCAACCCGTTGCGATTAACGAAAATCAGCCCGCTCAACACCCGCCAATCATCAACCCCGGGCTTTCCGTGGCTCTTGGGGAAGAAGGGCTCCAGCCGAGCCATCTGCTCGTCCGTCAGCCAATACAGGTCACTCATCAGGAGCCTGAATCAGATCGCGCGCATCACATCAGTGGGTCCTGAGCCTAGCCGCGAAACCCTTGCCATAGATCCGCGCCGGTCGTGGCGGCTCCCCTCCCCCTGCGCCCGTCACCGCTCCGCCGCGCTCGCCGAAGCGGCCGGATGCGAGTGGTTGTGAGTGCTGAAGTTCAGTTGATCACGGGCCAGAAAGAGGACGCCGCTCACCAGCACGCAAACCCCCGCCATAATCCCGGCCATGACCCGGCCAGCCTGCCCTTTTCTCCCGAGCCGGTAGGTCGCGGCTGTAAGGAACAGCATGATGCCCCCGAAGGAGAGGAAGACCGGGATACGATAGACCGCTGCGACGGGCACGGCGAGGCAGAAGACGATGAGGGCCGCGACGAGGCTCGCACCCAGGGCGATCAGGCTGTCCCTGACGGGTCGGAACGGCTCTTCCTTCCGCCGGTTTGAGCGCATACGCGGCTTGTACCGGCCCGGGCGCCAACGCGGTGCCACGCTTCGAATGGGCGATCGCTTCCCCCCCATCGCTCAACCTGCGGAACCGGCCGGCTGTGCCGCCCTGTTGGCGAGCCACACCCGCATGCGGACAATCTCCGCCTCCTGGGTGCGAACGATCTCCTGCGCCAGTCCCCTCACCTCAGGGTCGCTGCCTTGATCCAGCGCGATCCGGGCCATGGCGACCGCGCCCTCGTGGTGGGCGATCATCCCGCGCATGAAATCGACATCGGCGTCGCCGCTGTAGTCGATGTTCATGGCGGCGTGCATTCGCTCGTTCGCCTCCTTGAACGAGCGGGTCGAGGGACTGTCCGCGGGGGCATCCGTGTGGCCCGCGTGCTGATCGATCGGCCGCGCATCCACCGCGACGGCTTCCGAGGTCGGCCGACCCTGGCGGGAGAGCACACCGAAGGCGAAGGCCGAGACCAGCAGGAAGCCGGCGATGACGCCGACCCATCCAAGACGTTTCATGGGATTTCCTTTCGGTTCAGGGCGCTTCAGTCGGCGCCGCGGGGATCGCGCCAAGCCAGCAGACGCAGCGCGTTGAAGACGACCAGCAGGGTCGAGCCCTCGTGCAGGGCGACCGCCGGTCCGATGCCGAGTCCGAAGATCGTCGCCGGCACGAGGAAGGCGACGACGCCCAGGCTCACGAACAGGTTCTGGCGGATGATGCGGCGGGTCTGGCGGCTGAGCCCGATGGTGAAGGGAAGCTTGGAGAGGTCGTCCGCCATCAAGGCGACGTCGGCCGTCTCCAGGGCCACGTCCGACCCGGCCGCACCCATGGCGATCCCGACGGTGGCCGTGGCCATGGCCGGCGCATCGTTGACCCCGTCCCCGACCATGGCGACCCTGGTTTCGCCCCGCAGTTTCTTGATCGCGTCAACCTTGTCCTCGGGCATCAGATCGCCCCAGGCCTCGGTCAGACCGACCTGTCCGGCGACGGCCTGGGCGGCCTTCTGGTGATCGCCCGAGATCATGATCATCCGGCGGATGCCCAGCGCTCGCAGCGCCGTCAGCGTTTCGCGGGCCTTCGCCCTCGGAGTATCCAGCAGGCCGATCACGCCGAGGTCCCGCGTCCCGCGCCGGATCACCATCAAGGTTCGTCCTTGATCGCGCAGCGCCGCGACGGCGATCTCCGCATCGGGCCCCAGCGGCGCGATTGCGTCTTCGCCGAACATCTCGGGCTTGCCGATCCAGATGTCCTGATCATCGAGACGCGCGGTGACGCCCTTGCCGGTCAGACTGCGCAGATCGGAGGCGGTGCGCACCGGCGCTGCGACGAGGCGCTGGCTGCCATCCCGGACGATCGCCTCGGCTAGGGGATGGTCGCTGAGCCGTTCGACGGCGACCGCGATCTCCAGGAGCTCGCTTTCAGAGGTCTGTCCGAACGGAACCACGTCAGTGATCCGCGGCCGACCTTCGGTCAGGGTGCCGGTCTTGTCGAAGGCGATCGCGTCGAGCGCGCCGAGATTCTCGAGCGGCGCGCCGCCCTTGACCAGAACGCCGGCCCGAGCCGCGCGCGCCACCCCGGACAGAACCGCGCTGGGCGTGGCAATGGCCAGGGCGCACGGGCTCGCGGCCACCAGGACGGCCATCGCCCGATAGAAGCTGTCGCGGAACGGCTCGTCTACGACGACCCAGGCGAACAACAGGACGAAGGCCAGGCCGAGAACCAGCGGCACGAAGACCCGCTCGAACCGATCGGTGAAGCGCTGCGTCGGCGACTTCTGGGTCTCGGCCTCGCTGACCATCCGCACCACCTTGGCGAGGGTGGTGTCATTGGAGCGTCGGGTCGCCTCGATCTCGATGGCGCCGCCGCCGTTGATCGTGCCCGCGAAGACGACCGAGGCCGACGACACCGCCGACGGCCTCGCCCGCGCCGCCTCGGGGCTCTCGACAGGCTGTTTGTCGACGGGAATGCTTTCGCCGGTGACGGGGGCCTGGTTGACGCTTGTGGTTCCCTTCACGACGAAGCCGTCGGCCGGCAGCCGCTCGTTGGGCCGGACCACAACGACGTCGCCGACCTCCAGCTGCTCGACGGGAATCTCGACGACCTCGTCGCCTCGCCGCACATGGGCGGTGCGTGGAGCGAGCGCCGCCAGCGCCTCGATCGCCTTCTTGGCGCGGCCCATGGCGTAGTGTTCGAGCGCGTGACCGAGGCTGAACAGGAAGAGAAGCAGCGCGCCTTCCGCCCAGGCGCCGAGTGCCGCCGCGCCCGCCGCCGCCACGAGCATCAGGGTGTCGATCTCGAACCGCTTGCGCCGCAGGTTGCCGATCGCCTCCCCGACCGTGAACCAGCCCCCGAGGGCGTAGGCGACGAGGAAAAGGCCGAACGGTAGCCATTCGGGCAAGGCGGGGATGAAGGTCTCGATGATCCAGCCTAGCCCGAGAGTCACGCCGCTCCCGAGGGCGAAGATCAGCTCCGTATTCGGCCCGAGAAAACCACCGTGGCCGTGGCCGTGACCGTCGCCTTCGGCGTGGCCGTGATCGTGTCCGTCGTCCGGGCTATGACTGTGATCGTGACCGTGGTCCGGATCACGGGTCGAGGCGGCGATCGGAGGTTTCGCCTCCCCTTCCCCATCCGGGAGTGCGACGCTCCCGGCCTCGCCCTGGAGGCTCAGCCCGTGCGAGGCGAGCCGGGCGATCAGCGCGTCCCGGTTGGTCTTCTCGAGATCGAATTCGAGGCGGATCGCGCCGGCGGCATCCAGGGCGGCTTCGATCACTCCGGGTTCGTCGGCGAGCGCGGCCGCGAGCGTGCGGGCGTGTCGCGCATGCCGAACACCGTCCACCCGTCCCGAGAGATGGCCGAAGTGCTCGCTGACCTCCGCCCCGGCTTGCCGGGCGCGCCGGCGGACCTGGGCGAGCGACAGCTGGTCCGGATCATAGTGGATGCACAGCTCCGCGCCTTCGGCGCCTTCGACGAGGTGCGCCTCCAAGATGCCGGGTTCGGCTCGGACGAGAGCGATCAGCCGTCCCACACAACCATCCTGGCTGTCGGGGGCGTCGGGAAGCAGAACAGGGATGTTGAGACGAAGCGTCTTGGACATGATCGGGCTCCTCAGGAGGCGTCACGGGTGAAGGACGAGCGATCGGGCAGGAGAAGACCGGCGCGCTGGGCCGCTGCCCCTGCGGCGAAGGCGCCCAAGGCGAGGACGGCGCTTAGGAGAGTGACCCATCGTTTCCGGTTCATCGCCGCCCCTTCCGATCAAGGCAGCGAGATCATGGCGTCGAGCCACCCGAGATTCTGGAGGTGCTCCAGGCCCTCGAACACCGGCAGCGCCAGCAGGAAGACCAAGCCGTCCCGGACCGTCCTGAGGAAGAAGGCCGGGCGAACGGCCAGTTCGGTCTCGTCGCGCCAGAGCCGCAGGTCCGGCATGAACCGGGGCGTCCGCGCGCAATAGGCCCGATATTCATCGCCGAAGGCGGTCTTGAGGAACGTCTCCTCTCGGGCGGCGACGATGCGGAAGACGGCCCAGCACGCCACGGCGAAGGTCACGCCGACGCTGAGGCTTCCGGTCTGCGCCCCCACGCCGAAGGCGCCGACGAAGCTGAAGACGTAGAGCGGATTGCGGCACAGCGAGTAGGGACCGCTCGACACGATCTCCTGCTTCTTGCGGCCGCCGATATAGAGGGAACACCAGGCCCGACCGATCACGCACGCCATGATCGCGATCAGACCCAGATGTTCGACGGGGTGTTCGAGCGCCGGCTGGGCCTTCACCAGCGCGGTCCAAGTCAGAAGGGCGAACAGCGCGGCGGCGATGAAGAGCTTCCGCCACCGCTGCACGGCAGCGATGTCGATCAGGGTCGGGCTCATGGGATTGGATCCTCGGGCTCGCGGCTCGCCGTGCGGGCGTCGCGGAGAATATCGATGCCGCCCTTGGCGGCGATGGCGGCCACCAGCACGCCGACCAGCAGGTCGGGCCATGACTGGTTCAGCCACATCACGAGACCTCCGGCGACAAGGATGCCGCCGTTGGAGGCGAAGTCGTTCAGGCTGAAGGTCTCGGCGGCCTTCATGTTGACGTCGCCGCTGTGCTGGCGACGAATGAGCAGAAGACATATCAGGTTGATGACCGCCGCCACGACGGCGAGGACCATCATCGTGGGACCGACCGGCTCGGTCCCGGTCAGTGACCGACGCAGGGCGTCGAGCAGAACCAGCACCGAGAAGATCAGCAGCATCACGCCGGAAGCCTGGGCGGCACGGGTCTTCCAAATCAGCGCCCGGCCTACGGCGAGGAAGCTGATCAGATAGACGGCCGCGTCGGATCCGTTGTCCACGGCGTTGGCCAGCAGGGCGCTGGAGTCGGCGGCGAGGCCGCCGACTCCCAGGCCCACGAACAGCAGAGCGTTTAGGGCCAGAACCGCCAGCAGGATACGGCGCTGGACCTGCTCCGTGTCGTGGCCCCCGTTCATTCCTCCAGTCCTTCCGCGGCGCGGTGCTTCACAGCCTTGGCCGCGAAGGTGGGCAGGACCAGGAGGGTGAGGGCCGTGGCGGTCAGAAGACCGCCGATGACCACGGTCGCCAGAGGCTTCTGCACCTCGGCGCCGGCTCCGTGGGCGATCGCCATCGGAATGAAACCGACGATCGCTACCAGGGCCGTGGTCAGGACCGCCCGCAGACGGCTGGAGGCCCCTTCAATGGCCGCGACCATGGGTTCCGCCCCGGCCTGGAGCCGTTCGCGAATCGCCTGCATCAGGACCAAGCCGTTCAACGTCGCCACGCCGGAGACGGCGATGAAGCCGACTGCTGCGGACACCGAGAAGGGCATGCCCCTCAACAGCAAGGCCAACGCCCCGCCGACCAGGGCCAGAGGCACGCAGGCGAAGACCAGACCGGCCTCCGCGAACGAGCCCAGGGCCATGAACAGCAGGATGCCGATCAGGATGAAGACGACCGGAATAACCAGACCCAGCCGCTGCTCGGCCCGCTTCAGGTTCTCGAACTGGCCGCCCCAGGTCAGGGAGTAGCCCGCCGGGAGTTGAACCTGTTCCTGCACGCGCGCCTGGGCGTCCGTGACGAAGCCGCCCAGATCGCGCCCGCGCACATTGGCCTGGACCACCATGCGCCGGCTACCGTCGTTACGGCTGATCTGGTTCTGGCCTTCCGCGATCTGGATGCGGGCGACCGAGGACAGGGGCACCGTAACGCCGGTCGTCGTCGTGATCGGAAGCGCAGCGAGCGCCGCCGGGTCGTTGCGGGCCTCATCCGCCAGACGAACCACCACGTCAAAGCGACGGTCGCCTTCGAAAATTTGCCCCGCCTCGGCGCCGCCGATGGCCGCGGAGACGGCGTTGGAGACCTCCGCTGCGGACAGGCCGTAGTTGGCCGCCGCGAAACGATCGACGCTGACCGTCAGGGTCGGCAGGCCGGAGGCCTGTTCGACCCGCACGTCTGCCGATCCCGGGGTGCTTCGCAGGACATTCGCCACTTGGTCGGCCGAGGCCTGCAACTGGGTGAAGTCATCGCCATAGACCATGACCGCCAGGTCGGTCCGCACGCCCGAGATAAGTTCGTTGAACCGGAGTTCGATCGGCTGGCTGAACTCGAAGCTGTTGCCGAGTTGGGCCGAGGCCAGTTCCTCGAACCGCGCGATCAGCTCCTCCTTCTCCAACCGCGGATCCGGCCATTCCTTGCGGTCCTTCAGGATGATGACCGCGTCGGAGATGTTCGGCGGCATAGGGTCAACGGCCGCCTCGGCGGTGCCGGTCCGGGCGAAGATCGTCTTCACTTCCGGCTGGGCCGCGATGGCCCGCTCGATCGCCATCTGCATGGCGAGGGACTGTTCGAGCGAGGCCGACGGAACGCGCAGCGCCTGCATGGCGATGTCGCCCTCGTCCAGCGTCGGGATGAACTCCCGGCCGAGGGTGGTGAAAGCCACGCCGCCCACCGCCAGCGCGCCCAGCGCCGCGATCAGAACGATCTTGGGACGGCTGACGGCCGCCCGGATCGCCGGTTCGGCCCAGCGGCGGACCCAACGGATGATGAAGGTCTCGTGCTCGTGCGCGTGACCGTGCTCGTCCACATCGATCTTCTTCGGCTCGCGCACCAGCAGCGCCGTCATCGCCGGCACGAAGGTGAAGGAGAAGATGAAAGCCCCGACGAGGGCCAGCATGACGGTGGCGCCCATCGGAATGAAGGTCTTGCCCTCCACCCCCTCGAGCATCAGCAGGGGTGTGAAGACGAGCAGGATGATCAGCTGACCGAACGCCGCCGGCTTGACCATCTTCATCGCTGCGGCCGCAGCGACGCTCAGGCGCTCTTTGCGCGTCAGCGCCCGACCGACCTCGATCCGCTTCTGCGACAGCATCAGCAAAGTGCTCTCGACGACGATGACCGCGCCATCGACCAGAAGGCCGAAGTCCAGCGCGCCCAGGCTCATCAGGTTACCGCTGATCCCGAACCGGTTCATGCCGATAATGGCGAACAGGAAGCTGATCGGGATCATCAGCGCGGTGATGCTGGCGGCGCGAATATTCCCGAGCAGCAGGAAAAGCACTACGATCACCAGCAGCGCGCCCTCGGTCAGGTTCCGAGCCACGGTCGCGATGGTCTTGTTGACCAGCGCGCTGCGGTTCAGGACCGGCTCGGCGACGATGCTCGGCGGCAGGCTGGCGCCGACTTCCTCAAGACGTTCGGCCGCAGCTTGGGCGACGGTGCGGCTGTTGCCGCCCGCCAGCATCAGGGCCGTGCCGATGACGGCTTCGTGGCCGTCGCGGCTTGCGCCGCCGAGACGCGGCGCCTGCCCCACCTCGACGGTGGCGACATCGGCGACGCGGACGACCAGACCGTTACGGTTGACGACAGGGGCCTGGGCCAGATCCGGAATGGTCTGTGCCAGGGCGTCGGTGCGGACGGTCAGGGCTTCACCCGAGCGCTGGACATAGCCGGCGCCCGCCTGGGTGTTGGCGTTCTCCAGCGCCAGGATCAGATCGCTGAGCCCCAGACCATAGCTGGCCAGCTTCGCCGCGTCGGGACGGACCGCGAACTCCTTCACATAGCCGCCGTTGACGTCCACGCCGGCCAGACCAGCCGCCGTGCGCATGCGCGGGGCGATGATCCAGTCCTGAACGGTGCGCAGATAGGTCGCCCGCGCCTGCGGCGTGGTCAGAAGCTCCCCTTCCGGGGTCAGATAGGCGCCGCCGGCCTGCCAGCCGGGCTCACCCGGTTTGGCGAGGTTCTGGGAGTTGAACGGCTTGTAGTCGACCGTCCACATCAGCACTTCGCCGAGGCCCGTGGTGATCGGAGCCAGGCCCGGCTCGACGCCTTCGGGCAGGTTCTCCCGGGCCTGGGCCATCCGTTCGGCCACCTGCTGGCGGGCGAAGTAGATGTCGGTCTGGTCGGTGAAGATGACCGTGACCTGGCTGAAGCCGTTGCGGCTCAGGGAGCGGGTGCTCTGGAGGCCGGGAATGCCGGCCATGGCGGTTTCGAGTGGATAGGTGACCTGTCGTTCCATCTGCTCCGGCGCGAGCGCCGGGGCGATGGTGTTGATCTGGACTTGCCGGTTGGTGATGTCCGGCACGGCGTCGATGGGCAGCTTGGTCAGCTGGAACAGACCCCAGGCCGAGACGAGGGCCGTGGCGAGAACCACGAACCATCGGAACTTGACCGAGGCCTCGATGATGAATTTGAACATGCGATCGCCCCCTTAGTGACCGTGCTCGGCCTCGCCCTTGGCCAGTTCGGCCTTGAGCAGGAAGGCGTTGGTGGAGGCGATACGCTCCGAGCCCGTGAGGCCGCGAAGGATCTCGGTGCGCCCGGCGGCCTGACGGCCGGCGAGCACTTGGGTGGCCTGGAAGCCGCCCTCGACCTGGACGAAGACGACAGTGTTTCCGTCGACGGTCTGGACCGCCTCGGACGGCACGGTCATGCCGCCTGCGGTCGCTTGACCGGTGACGACCGAGCCGGACACGGCAGAGCCCGCCGGCGGCAGGGTCCCGGAGGTTGGCCGCGCGCGGATGACCGTCGCTCCGCTCTCGTTCAGACCCGCGTCCGCGGCGACCCCGGTGACGACGGCGTCGAACTCGCCGGACGGCCCGGTCACCCGCATCGCCGCGCCAGGACGGACGTTGGCGGCCAGGGCCGGCGGTGCGTTGAACACCATCTCGACGCGGGCCGGGTTGGACACTTCGGCGACCACGCCGCCCTGGGCGACGAAGCCGCCCGGTCCGACCTGCACATTGCTGACCACGCCCGAGATCGGGCTGGTCACGCTGAGCCGTCCTGACGCATTGGGCGATCCTGCGGCCGCAGAGCGCGCCCGCGCGGCGCGGGTCGCCGCCTCTGCGCTGAGAAGCTGCGCCCGGGAGGCCTCGACCTCCTGGCGGGCGACCACCCCCTGTTCGGACAGGTTGCGATTCCGCTGATAGGCCTGACGCGCGGCCTCGGCGGAGGCTGCAGCGGCATCGGCGTCGGCCCGGAATGTGGCCGCCTCCCCGCTAACGAGGCTGACGAGCGGCTGTCCGACTCGAACCGACTGGCCTGGAGCGACGAGCACGCGTTCGACGCGACCACCGACCGCCGCGGCGACAGCGGCACGGGAGTCGACCATGGGCTCGACGCGACCGGCGAGGCGGGTCTCCGCGCCGCCGCCCGAACCGACACTCACAACCGTGATGCCGGCAGCCTGGACCTGCGCCGCCGACAGTTCGACCCGCCCCTCGGGCGCTTCGGCTTCCTCGGCGTGACCAGCCTCACCTTCCGCGTGGCCCGCCTCGCCCTCGGCGTGGCCAGCTTCGCCCTCCGCTGCGGCGGGCGTCGCCGGATCGGAGCCCCGGGTCGCCAGCCAGAGGCCGCCGCCGCCGAGAATGACCAGGGCGGCGACGCCGCCAATCAACAGGGTCTTGTTGGATGTGCGCTTGCGCATCACTGGGCTCCTTGGAAGGGGGCGCGACCGTCCAGGCGCGCGAGGTCGATCTCGGCGCGGACACGCGCAAGGCGAGCGTCGACGGCGGCAGACCGCGCGTTGACGAGGGCGGTTCGGGTGACGCGCAGCTCGATCTGGGAGATGCGCCCGGCCTCGAAGCCGATCCGCGATAGGCGGTAGGCTTCCTCGGCGGCCGTCACGCCGCCATCGGCGGCGCGGACACGGCTGACGGACGCGGCGAGCCGGGCCACGGCGGCGGCGCGGTCGGCCTGGGCCTCCTGCCGTGCAGTGAGCAGCCGGGCGTCCGCAGCGCGGAATTCGGCTTGCGCCGCCTCAATGTTCCCCCGGTTCCGGTCGAACAGTGGCAGCGGCATGCTGATACCGAAGGTCAGCGCTGTCGCATCCTCCGCCTCGAAGCGGCGAATGCCCACACTCGCGTTGATGTCTGGCCGGGCCTCGGCGCGCTGGACATCGATCCGTCGCTCCGCAGCTGTCCGTTGCGCTTCGGCGACACGAACGGTCGGCGCGTCGCTGGCTGCGGACGCGACAGTCGTCGGCGCCGCATCTAGCAGGCTCGCTTCGATGCTGGTGACGGGTACCGGGATCATGGCTACCGCCGTGAGGCGGGCGTAGGCCGCGTCACGCTCGGCCTGGGCCTCGTCCAGCGCCGCTCGTGCGCTGGCGGCTTCGGCCTCTCCCTGGATCCCCCGCAACAGAGGTTCGCGACCTTCCTCGACGAGGGCGAGCGCGGCTCGGGCGTCCGCAACGGTGAGGCTCAGCGTCTCCTCAGCCAGGGTCGCGCGACGTTGCGCGACC
The DNA here is from genome assembly GCF_047716865.1 of Brevundimonas sp. S1H14. NCBI lineage: Bacteria > Pseudomonadati > Pseudomonadota > Alphaproteobacteria > Caulobacterales > Caulobacteraceae > Brevundimonas > Brevundimonas sp. S1H14. The sequence continues at coordinate 2,537,933 of NZ_CP136679.1, forward strand.
TCGGCTTCGGCATAGACGAGCGCCAGGCGTCCCGCTGCATCGACGACCGCGAGGTCGCGCTGAAGACCGACGGCGCCGGCTTCAGCGCGCGCGGCGGCGATCCTCGACGAGCGACGTCCCCAGAGTTCGAGATCCTGGCTCAGCGCCAGCGTCGCGTCGGCGTTGTCGATCCCCGAGAATGGGCCTGTGCCGAACGCATTCTCGAGATCGAGCCCGAGCACAGGGTTAGGACGCACGCGGGCCTGACGCACGCGGGCTTCGGCGGCGTCGGAATTGGCGCCCGCTTCCAGCGTGGCGGGGGTCTGGTCCAGCTGCGCGAGCAACTGGCCATACGTCGGGGCAGGGTCAGCCCAAGCGGGACTGGCCAGGGTCGCCGTGAGGGCGACGAGCGCGCAGCCGACCGCGAGACGCGGTCGCCGGCGAAATGTGGGAGACATGTTCCATTTCCAGATTTCTGATCACGAAGGCGCGCCCGCTCGGGCGCAGGACTTCGGTCAAACTCTGGGCGGTCGCTTCAGGCCGTCGGGATTGAACGACGCCACGAAATCGTCCTGCCCGCCGGATTGCAGCGGAGGCTCGCCGAACGACGGAGCGATGGAGTCCACAGCACCGTGACGGGCCGTGGAGGTGTGGTGGCAGTGTCCGTGGGAGCAGATCCCGTGACCACCGGACTTGCCGCTGTGGTCGCCGTCATTCTGGCCGTGATCGACGGCCGCATGAGCTGCGGGCGGCTCCGGCAGGCAGGTCGCAGCGTCGACGGCGGGCGCAAAGAAGAACGCAGCGAAGACAAGCGTCATCGCCACCAAAAGCTTCGCCCATGTCGCCATCGACCAGGTCATCTCGCGCTCGATACTTCCAATCCCGACGACTTGGCAATGCGTTACAATATCCGCTGGGCGTCGCCATCAGCCGAATCGAGCGAGGATGTGGGGCTTGCGGCGTTTCGGGCGTTGTGCCGGGGGGCGGGATCAGCATAGGGTTCGCGCCGGAGGGAGTCTGACCCGTGCACCGCCTGCTTCGTCTTGTCTGCGTCGGCCTTGCCGTGACCCTGGTGGTCGCGATGCAGGGCGCTGGCGTCAGCCAGGCGCAGCACCGCGTGTCGCATGCCCTGGAGTTCCCGGGCGTCAGTTACGCCAACGCTCCCGAAGATCACGCTCATGAAGATCATGGTCATGATCACGATTCCGCGCCGGATACGGCCGATTCCCTGGACGCAGCGGCCGGGGAGGATTCCGACGCCCCCCTGACACATCATCACCATAGCGGCGGCGACATCCATGTCGCCCTGACGTCACCGCCGCACCCGGCCGACGCCCTGCACGCCCGTCCCGTCAACGCGGGACCCGGGGCCGGCATCCTGCCGCCAGGCGCGCACGGCGACGGCCCTCTACACCCTCCCAAACAGCACGCCTGATCGACTGAAAAGCTGATCCTGCGCGGCCTTCCGGCCGTGCGCGTCCTGTTCTGGAGAATCTCCATTGAAATACCCCATGTCCGGCCTTGCCGGACGGCGGGTGCGCGCCGCAGCCTTGTCTGCGCTCGCGCTCGCCCTTGGAGCGCCCCTGGCGTCTCCCCCGGCGTACGCCCAGGCGTCGCCGCCCCCCGTCTCGTCCGGGGATACCCTGCCCGTGCTGTCGCTGCGGGAAGCTCTCTTGCGGGCGACAGGTTTCGATCCGGCCCGCGCCGGCGTCGAGGCGCGACTGGCGGCCGCAGAGGCCGGCGTCCGCCAGGCCGATGTGCGCCCGAATCCGTCTGTCGGCGTCATGGTCGAGAATCTGCCCACCCTGGGCGGAGGTGACTTCCTCGACCGTACCGAAACCACTCTGACCATAGAGCAAAGGCTGGAACGGGGCGGCGACCGCGCCGCACGCGCGGCGCTGGCCCGCAGTGAAGGCGGTTTGGTGGCGGCCGAGGCGCGCACCGCGCTTCTGGACCGCCTGGAGCTGGTTCAGCGGGCCTGGGCCGAAGCTCTGGCCGCCGAAGCGGTGCTCGACATCGCTCGAGAGCGGCTGGAGCTGGCCGAGAGCTTCTCGACAGAGGTGCAACGGCGTGTCGATGCGGCGCGCGATCCGCTGTTCGCGGGTGCCCGCGCCGAGGCGGACCTAGCCCAGGCCCAGATCGACTTCGATCAGGCCGAAATCGCGCTCCGGATCGCGCGGATCAATCTGGCCAAGTTCTGGGACGGGCAACCCGCCTTCGTGCTGGGCGACGACGCCTTCGAGGACACGTCCTCGTCGCGAATGGCCCCCGGTGCCGTCTCACAGGCCGATCTGGCCGTGTTCAACGTCCGCCGAGACATCGCCGAGGCCCAGGTCCGCGTCGAGCAGGCGCGGGCCATCGCAGATCCCACCGTCACCCTGGGGGTGCGGCACATCTGGGACAACGAGGTGGCTCTGGTGTTCGGCGGCTCCATGCCCTTGCAGCGCTATGACCAGAACCGGGGTGCCATCGACCGCGCCCGCGCCGAAGGACTGGCCGCCCGCGCCGACCGGAGAGCTTTCGAGATCGAGCGGGAGCGCGAAATCCTGCGGCTCCAGGTTCAACTGGCCGCCAAGGCCAGCGAGGCGCGCCGGATCGGCGAGGACACCATTCCCCAGGCCGAACGCGCCGTCGTTCTGGTCCGCGAAGGGTTCGCCCGCGGCGGCTTCACCTACAACGATGTGATGAGCGCCCAGGCGGCCCTGCTGCAAGCACGGGCCAGACAGGTCGCCGTCCTTCAAGCTTTCCACAACGATCGCGCCCGCCTCGACAGGCTGACGGGCGCGCATGCCGACCTGATCGGCCTGGAGATCTCACGATGAAGCGGACACACGCTTACCGCCTCGCTTCCGGCGCGGCGATGACCGCCCTCGTCCTGGCCCTGGCGGCCTGCGGGGGACGCCCGGAGAACGCCGAAAAGGCCGAGGGCGCGGAGGCCGCAGCAGCGGCGGACTATGAACGCGGCCCGCACAATGGCCGCATGCTCAGGGATGGCGACTTCGCGCTTGAAGTGACCATCTTCGAGGAAGGGCCGGAGCCGATCTTCCGCCTCTATCCCTATCTGCGCGACCGCCCGCTGGATCCGCGTCAGGTCCAGGCCTCCATAGCCCTGACCCGACTGGGGCCGAGCGTGGACCGGTTCAGCTTCGCAGCCGAGGCCGACTACCTGACCAGTCCCGGCGTGGTGTCCGAGCCCCACTCTTTCGACGTGGCGGTCAACGCCGTCCATTCAGGCAAGCGCTCCAACTGGACCTACCCGTCCTATGAAGGGCGCACGACGATCACGGCCGAGGCGGCCCGGGACGGGGGAATCACCACCGAGCAGACCGGCCCCGCCCTGCTCGCCGACACCCTGCCGCTGTCCGGACGTGTCGAGATCACGCCAGAAGGCCAGGCCGAGGTTCATGCTCGCTATCCGGGGCGCGTGGTCTCCATGAGCGTCCAGTTGGGACAGCGGGTCTCGCGCGGACAGGTCGTGGCGCGGGTGGAATCAAGCGAGAGCCTGCAGACCTATTCGGTCACGGCTCCGATCTCGGGGGTCATCACGGCCAAGGCCGTCAACCCGGGCGCGATCACCGGCAACGGCGCGCCGATGCTGACGATCGGCGATCCGACCCGGCTGCACGCCGAGTTCTTCCTCTACCCCCGCGACGCCGAACGCGTCCGGGTCGGCCAGCGGGTGCAGGTCCGCAGCACGGCCGGGGAGAACACCGCCGTCGGGACGATCGCGGCCATCCTGCCGGCTGACGATGTGCTGAGTCAGACCTTGGTCGCCCACGTGGCGCTGCCCTACCAGGGTGGCGTTTGGCGGCCCGGTCTGGGCGTCGAGGGCGTGGTTCAGGTCGGTGCGGGGGAAGTTCCCCTGGCTGTCCGCACGCGCGCGCTCCAGCCCTTCCGCGACTTCACGGTCGTCTATGCCCGGGTCGGCGACACCTACGAGGTGCGAATGCTCGAACTGGGCCGGCGCACCGACGAGTGGACCGAAGTCCTGGGCGGCATCGACCCCGGCGTCACCTATGTGGTGGACGGCGCCTTCCTCATTCGCGCGGACATCGACAAGTCCGGCGCGAGCCACGACCACTAGGGGGATGCGCCAACATGCTTGAACGCATCATCGCGCTGTCGATCCGCTTCCGGTGGATCGTCATGGCGCTCGTCCTTCTGGCCTGTGCGATCGGCGTCTGGAGCTTCCAGCGCCTGCCGATCGACGCCACGCCGGACATCACCAACATCCAGATCCAGATCAACACGGAGGCGCCGGGCTATTCGCCCCTTGAAGCCGAACAACGCATCACCTTCCCGGTCGAGACCGCCATCGCGGGCGTGCCGGGCCTGTCCTACACCCGGTCGGTCTCTCGCTACGGCCTGAGCCAGGTGACGGTGGTCTTCGAGGACGGCGCCGACATCTATCGCGCCCGGCAACTGGTCAACGAGCGCCTGCAAAGCGCCTTGGGCCAGCTGCCGCCGGGACTGTCGCCGGAGCTTGGCCCGATCGCCACCGGGCTGGGCGAGATCTTCATGTACACGATCGAGGCGCGCCCCGACGCCCGCAAGGCCGATGGCACGCCCTATACGTCGGAAGATCTGCGGACCCTGCAGGACTGGGTGATCCGTCCCCAGATGCGCAACACGCCCGGCGTCACCGAGGTCAACACCATCGGCGGCTTCGAGCGGCAGTACCATGTGACCCCGCGCCCCGAACGCCTGGCCGCCTATGGCGTGACCATGGCCGAGGTGGTGCAGGCGCTGGAGCGGAACAACGCCAACGTCGGCGCCGGCTACGTCGAGCGCTACGGCGAACAATGGCTGATCCGCGTGCCGGGTCAGGCGTCCAACGCGCAAGACCTGTCCAATGTGGTGATCACCACGCGGGGCGGCGTCCCCATCCGGATCGCCGAAGTCGCCGAGGTCGGGCTGGGCGAAGAACTTCGCACCGGCGCCGCGACCGAGAACGGCAAGGAGACCGTTCTGGCGACGGTGCTGATGCTGGCGGGCGAGAACAGCCGCGTCGTCGCCCAGGCGGCGGCCGCGCGTCTGGAGGAAGCCGCCAGGGCCTTGCCCGACGGCGTGGTGGCCTCGCCGGTCTATGACCGGACCGATCTGGTCGAGCGCGCCATCCATACGGTGGAGAAGAACCTGGCCGAGGGCGCGCTGCTGGTCATCGTGGTCCTGTTCCTGCTGCTGGGGAACTTCCGCGCAGCCATCATCACGGCAGCGGTGATCCCTATCACCATGCTGATGACCATCACCGGCATGGTGCGGGCGGATGTCTCGGGCAACCTCATGAGCCTGGGCGCCCTGGACTTCGGGCTGATCGTCGATGGGGCCGTCATCATCGTCGAGAACTGTCTGCGGCGGTTCGCCGAGGCCCAGCACCGGAACGGTCGTCTGCTGACCCGTCAGGAGCGGTTCTCGCTGGCGGCCGAAGCGTCCAGCGAGGTCATCAGGCCGTCGCTGTTCGGGGTGCTGATCATCACCCTGGTCTACATCCCGATCTTCGCCCTCGACGGGGTCGAAGGGAAGATGTTCCATCCGATGGCCATCACCGTGGTCATCGCCCTGACCTGCGCCCTTGTGCTGTCCCTCACCTTCGTCCCGGCGGCGGTGGCGATGTTCGTCACCGGCAAGGTCCATGAGAAGGACAGCTTCCTGATGCGCTGGGCGCGGGTCGGCTATCAGCCCGCCCTGGACTTCGCCCTGCGGACCCGTCGGCTGATGGTGGGGCTGGCGATCGGCCTGGTCGCCATCGCCGCCTTCGGGGCCTCGCGCATGGGTTCGGAGTTTGTGCCGAACCTGGACGAGGGCGACATCGCGATGCACGCCCTGCGCATCCCCGGCACCAGCCTGAGCCAGGCCATCGCCATGCAGACCGCCCTTGAGGCCCGTCTGGCGCGGTTCCCCGAAGTGGAGCGGGTGGTGGCCAAGATCGGCACCGCAGAGGTAGCCACCGACCCCGTGCCGCCCTCGGTCGCGGACACCTTCATTCTTCTGAGGGACCGCGAGGACTGGCCCGATCCCCGCAAGCCGAAGCTTCAGCTCGTCCGCGAGATGGAAGAGGCGGTCAACGCGATTCCGGGCAGCAAGTACGAGTTCACCCAGCCGATCCAGATGCGGTTCAACGAACTGCTTTCGGGGGTCCGCGCCGACGTGGCCATCAAGGTTCACGGCGACGACCTGGAGCAACTGGTCGCGCTCGGCTCGCAGATCGAGGAGATCATCGGCGCCATTCCCGGCGCAGCGGATCCCCAGGCCGAACAGGTCACAGGCCTGCCGATGCTGCAGATCACGCCCAACCGGGCCGCCATCGCCCGGCTGGGCCTGAGCGTCGAGGACGTTCAGTCGGTCATCGCCACCTCCATGGGCGGCGCGACGGCGGGGCAGATTTTCGAGGGAGACCGGCGCTTCGACATCGTCGTCCGCCTGCCCGAGGATCTGCGCCGCAACACCGACGCGATCGGCCGGATACAGGTGCCCCTGCCTTCGGGCGACGGGGCGCCGCGCAGGTTCGTCCCCTTGAGCGAGATCGCCACGATCGCACTGGAGACCGGGCCGAACCAGATCAGCCGCGAGGACGGCAAGCGCCGGATCGTCGTGACCGCCAACGTGCGGGACCGCGACCTGGGCTCGTTCGTCGCCGAGGCGCGCGAGCGCATCGAACGCGAGGTCGATCTTCCCGCTGGCTACTGGGTCACCTACGGCGGCACGTTCGAGCAACTGATCTCAGCGGCACAGCGCCTGCAACTGGTCGTTCCGGCGGTCCTGCTGCTGATCTTCGGCCTGCTGTTCGCCCTGTTTCGGTCGGTGAAGGACAGCGCCATCGTCTTCTCCGGCGTGCCCCTGGCCCTGACCGGCGGGGTGGCGGCGCTGGCGATGCGGGATCTGCCGCTCTCGATCTCGGCCGGCGTGGGCTTCATCGCCCTGTCCGGCGTGGCGGTGCTGAACGGCGTGGTCATGGTCAGCTTCATTCGAGGCCTGATCGAGGAAGGCAAACCCGTCGCCGAGGCGATCCGGGAAGGCGCCCTGACCCGTCTTCGGCCCGTGCTGATGACCGCCCTGGTCGCCAGCCTCGGCTTCGTGCCCATGGCCGTCAACGTCGGGGCCGGCGCCGAGGTGCAGCGTCCGCTGGCCACCGTGGTCATCGGCGGCATCGTCTCCTCGACGGCTCTGACCCTACTGGTGCTGCCGGCCCTGTACAGTCTCGTGCATGGCCGGGAACGTCCCCAGGATTGGCCCAGGCGCCCGGCCTGGCTCGACCATCTGCCGATCCGCAAGCGGAAAGGTGAAACCCGATGACCGCCGCTTTTCTCCGGAAGGACGGCGGAGGAGGCGCCGACGTGGATCCCCTCGCGTCGGCGCCAGCATTCCCGGAGCGATTGCCGGCCTTGACCAGCATCCGCTTCTGGCTCGCCCTCGGCGTCGTCCTGTTTCACTACCAGCTCAATATCCTGCCCGAAGGCGGGACGGGGATCGCGTTCATCGAGCGCGCCCGGCTGGCGGTCGACTTCTTCTTCATCCTGTCAGGCTTTGTCCTGGCCCACGCCTATGGCCGCCAGGTGCGCGACGGGTCGTACGACCACCGCCGCTTCCTGATCGCGCGCCTGGCCCGGATCTATCCGGCGCATCTGGCGATGCTGGTGGTGATGGGCCTTATCGTGATCCTGGCCCTTGTTCTGGGCCAGCGGTTCAATGTCGAAAGCTACTCGCTGCCGGGATTCCTGTCGGCCCTGGCGCTGGTCCACGCCTGGTTTCCGGCGACGGTGGCCAATGAGTGGAACGGCCCGTCGTGGTCGCTGTCGGCGGAATGGGCGGCCTATCTGGTCTTCCCGATCTTCGCCTCTATCGGCCTTCGGCGCGGTCGCAATCCGTGGGTGACCCTGGGCCTTGCGGTGGTGCTGTTCCTCGGGATCGACGCCGTCTATCGGCGGCTGTTCGACGACATGCTCACCCACGCCGAGCTGGTTCTCGGCGTGCTGCGCATCATCCCGGAGTTCCTGCTCGGTATCGGGCTCTACCAGCTCGGCGCCCGGCTGGAATGGGGGCGTGCCGTCACCGTGACGGCGACTTCGGGATCCCTGTTGGCGCTCGTCGTCCTGATGGCGATCAGCGCCGACGAACGGCTGATCGTGGCTGTGTCCGGCCTGGTCATCCTCAGCCTGGCGATGCTGTCAAAGACCGGCGACGACAAGGTGTTCGCCCACCCCGCGCTGATCGAGGCGGGAGAGGCGTCCTACGCTCTCTACCTGGTCCACCTGCCGCTCCTGATCATCTGGAAGAACGGTATGGCCATGCTGACCGGCTTGGACAGCGCCTACCGTTTGAGCCTCGGCGAAGCCGCAGTGCTGCTTTGCCTGACCCTGGCGGGCGCCTTCGCGCTGCATGCCTTGTGGGAGCGTCCCGCGCGTCGCTGGGCACGGCGTCGCTTCCTTTTTCCCTCCGCGAACCTCCCCTCACAGAAAGGTCTGTCATGACACCTTCCCGGCGCCGCGACTCCTGGTCGTGGCTTCGCTCGCCGTGGACCGCCCTGGTCCTGACGCTGGCGTTCCTGCTGCTGCAAGGCGCGCTGAACCCCGCCCTGGCCCACGGCGTCGCCGAGGGCGACAAGGGCTACATCCAGGAAACTTCTGGTTTCCTGTTCTGGCCGTTCGTCTATCTGGGCGCCAAGCACATGGTCACCGGATACGACCACCTGCTGTTCCTGTTCGGGGTGATCTTCTTCCTCTACCGGATGAAGGACATCAGCATCTATGTGACCCTGTTCGCGATCGGTCATTCGTCCACCCTGCTGCTGGGCGTGCTGACCGACGTCAGCGTCTCGAGCTACATCGTCGATGCGATCATCGGCCTGTCGGTGGTCTACAAGGCTCTGGACAACATGGGCGCCTTCCAGCGCTGGTTCGGCTTCCAGCCGTCCACCAAGGCGGCGACGCTGATCTTCGGCCTGTTCCACGGCTTCGGCCTGGCCACCAAGCTGCAAGACTTCCAGATGTCCCCCGACGGGCTGATCGGCAACCTGATCGCTTTCAACATCGGGGTCGAGGCCGGCCAGTTGCTGGCGCTTGGCGGCATCCTAATCGTCATGGGCTTCTGGCGGCGGTCGAACAGCTTCTGGAACCACGCCTACCTGACCAACGTCGTGCTGATGTGCCTCGGCTTCATTCTGACGGGCTACCAGCTCGTCGGCTTCTTCGTCATGTGATCGGAGCAACCGCCATGTTCAATGCAAACCGCCCCGCCCGTTCGGAGCTTCCGACCACCGGGAAGCTTCTCAAGTCTACCGGCATCGCTGCAGCGGTCGCCGGTGTCATCCTGGTTACCGTCGTGCTGCCCGCGGAATACGGCGTCGATCCCACCCGGGTCGGCTCGCTGCTGGGCCTGACCGACATGGGCCAGATCAAGCGTCAGCTTGCCGAAGAAACCGAGGCCGACGCGGCAGCTGACGCCGCCGCTGCCGCGCCCCCTGTGGCCGTCGTTCCCGGTGCTCCGGCCACGCCGGTCACCGGCGCCGCCGAGGCGACCGCTACGCCCACGCCACCGGACGCCGCCGGTGCCCGGTCGGACGTCACCACCATCGAGCTGGCGCCCAATCAGGGCGCCGAGTTGAAGATGGACATGCAGGAAGGCGACACGGTGCGGTTCACCTGGACGAGCAGTGGTGGCCGGGTGAACTACGACACCCACGCTGATCGCCCCGGCCTTCGCTATCATGGCTATGGAAAGGGATCGTTGCAGACCCAGACCGGCGATCTGACGGCCGCCTTCACCGGCAGCCATGGCTGGTTCTGGCGCAACCGCACCGGCGAAACCGTGACGATCACCGTGCGTACGCAAGGCGCCTACTCCGGGATCAAACGGGTCGTCTGACCTCGGTCGGGCGGCGGTGCTGCCGAGCCCGCCGCGATGGTGGAGCGCCTTCCCCCGGGGCGCTCCGCCATGTCGGCGTCAGGGCCTCGGCCAGCGCCGATGGAGTTCGTCTATCACGACAGGATGGGCGTGGCCGGCCCCGTCGTGGAGCTCGATGTGTTCCTGCAGATGAGGATGGTCTTCCGGAAGGTCGGGGTGGCGATGCAGCAGGTCGAGGGGATCGCGTGCAGGCCAGATCATCAGCGCCAGGAACGCGCCCGCACCGCAGAGCGTCGCCAGAACGAAGAAGGCGGCTGACGGGTCCGCCTCGGCCGAGACAAGTCCGGCGACGGGATAGGCGATCAGCCAACAGGCGTGCGACAGGGCGAACTGGGCGGCGAACAGGGCGGGTCGATCCTCGGCCGTCGAGGAGCGTCGCAGCGCACGCCCCGCCGGAGTGATGGTCAGGGAGTAGCCGAAGCCCATCAACACCCACAGGATCAGCAGCACCCAGTACCGGTCCGCCAGAAAGCCGCCGACGACAAGAACGGCTGTCATCACCATGCCGCCGGAGACCATGACACGGCGATCGTCCAGCCGATCAAGCAACCGCCCCAGCGCCACGGCCGCCGTCATCGAGCCCAGTCCAAAAGCCGCGAGCGCCCAGGCCGTAGCCTGCTGTGACAGTCCGAACCGGGACTGCACCAGCACGACGGTATTGACGAACACCATCGCCCCGCCGGCCGCTGTGGCCAGGCTGACGGCGAGCAGCCCCCGCAGACGGGGCGTGAAGGCGAAAAGCCGGAGGCCTCCGGTCAGCCGACGCAGAAAGGGAAGCGGTCGGGCTGGTGTCCGGGTCGGGAGCCCTGCGCTGACGACGAAACCGGCGGACAGCAGAAAGCCCGCCGCCGTACCGAGAAAGAGGTCGGAGAAGCCCATCACGGTCAGAAGCAGAGCGGCCGCCACGGGGCTGACGACGCTCTCCATATCCGCCGCGAGACGCGACAGCGACAGCGCCCGGGTGTATTCGGCCTCATCTTCCAGAAGATCGGGGATCATGGCCTGGAAGGCGGGTGTGAAGGCCGCCGACGCGACATAGAGCATCGTCATCAAGGCATAGACCTGCCAGGCCGCGCCGACGAAAGGCAGGGCGACCGCGACCCCTGCCCGGACCAGATCCAGCAGGACAAGCAGGGTCTTTCGCGGCAGCCGGGCGGCGATGGCGCTGGCGAAGGGCGCCACGCCGATATAGGCGACCATCTTGATCGACAGCACCATGGCGAGAACTTCGCCAGCATTCGCTCCGGCCAGCCGGTGGGCGAGCAGCCCCAGGGCTATCGTCGCCAGGCCCGTACCGAGAAGGGCGGCGACCTGCGCGATGAAGAGGTGACGATAGCCGCGATGGGCGAGAGGGGAGAACATGGGAATCCAGCCAGTCTTCCGCTTTGACATATCCTCTCCCCGGGGATAGGTCAAAGCGCATGAGTTCGCTCCACGCTTCGCATCCTGCTGTCCTCGCCCGCCTGCGCCGCGCCGAAGGCCATCTGCGCACCGTGATCCGCATGATCGAGGGTGAGCGCGCCTGCGTCGAAGTCGCGCAGCAGCTTCATGCGATCGAAAAGGCTATCGCGGCGGCCAAGAAGACCCTGATCCATGACCATGTGGATCATTGCCTGGCGCAGGCAGCGGCGGGCACGGCTGAACAGTCGCGGGCCGCCACGGCCGAGTTTCGCGACATTACGAAGTATCTGTGAAGGACCCCGCATGTTTTCATCCTCTCCCAGTCGTCGCAGCATTCTGTCCGGCGGGCTGGTGCTTTGTGGCGTCATTGCCGGATCGGAAGCGACGGCCCAGACGCGACGATCCATCACGGTCTACAAGACGCCCTGGTGCGGTTGCTGCGGCCTTTGGGTCGATCATCTGCGTCAGGCCGGCTGGACAGCCCGTGTGATCGACGTCGAGGATCTCGCCCCTGTCCGGGCGCGCCACGGGGTGCCGGACAGGCTCGCCTCCTGCCATACCGGCGTCGTCGGTCGCTATGCCGTCGAGGGCCATGTGCCCGCCGCCGATATCGACCGGCTGATCCGGGAGGCGCCGGCGGCGCGCGCCCTTGTCGTTCCGGGAATGCCTGCCGGTTCCCCCGGAATGGAATCCGCCGGGCGTGAACCCTATGTCTCCCTGCTGCTGCTCGCCGATGGCCGGACCCGGGTGTACGGACGCCATAACGGGGCGTGACTTTCGGCAGGTGTGCGCCGGGCGACCGACGCCCGGCGCACACCCCGGCCGAAACCGTTCAAGCGGCGGGGAGCAGTTCGGTCTCGACCTCCGCGCCCCGGACGAGCATCAGATCGACGGGGCAGCGGTCGGCCATCTCCAGCAATCGAGCACGCTGCGCCTCATCCAGCGGCCCCTCCAGAGTGATGGCGCGCTTGAAGACATCGGCGGGCGTCTGGTCCCGCCGTTTCGCATGCACGACGCGGACAGTGGCCCGCTCCAGGGGCCACCCCTTGCGTTCGGCGTACATCCGCATGGTCATCACGCTGCAGGCGCCCAACCCGGCCGACACGAGTTCGAACGGCGACGGACCACTGCCCAGACCGCCCAGGCTCGCCGGTTCGTCGGCGAGGAAGGTATGAGCCCCGACACGAACCCGGGCCTGATAGGCGCCGCCGCCCGTCTCCTCGACGAGGACGCCGGCCAGGTTGCCCTCGTCTCCCGTCAGGTCGGGCTCGAGCGCCGGAAGGTAGCGCGACGCCCAGCAGGCGATGACGCCGGCGACATAGTCGGCGTCCGACTGGCGGGTGAGCAGGTGATCGGCGTCGTCCAGGGAGATGAAGCTCTTGGGATGTCTGGCCGCCACGAAGATGGCGGAAGCGTTGTCGATGCTGACGACCTCGTCCAGCGGCGCATGCATCACCAGCAGCGCGCGTTTCAGGCGGCTGACGGCATCCAGAGGCGAGCGGGTCCTGACGTCGTCGACGAAGCTCTGACCGATCCGGTACGGTCGACCGCCGAGCGTCACCTCGGCCTCTCCTTCGCTTTCGATCCGCTTCAGATCCTCTTCTGACACATGGGTCAGCACATGGGCCGCGTCGGCGGGCGCTCCTATGGTGGCGATGGCCCGCACCTGGGGCAGATGTTCGGCGGCGGCCAGCACCGCCAACCCGCCCAGGCTGTGACCGACCAGAAGATTCGGCGTCATGCCGGCCGCTTCCATGGCCCCGCTGGCCGCGATCAAATCCTGCACGTCGGCGGCGAAGCTCGCGTCAGCGACTTGGGCGTCCCGATCGCCCGCCCCGGCGAAGTCGAAGCGCAGGACGCCTACCCCGCTTCGCGCCAGCGCACGCGACAGCCGCACCGCGGCCAGGCCATCCTGACCGCAGCTGAAGCAGTGCGCGACGATGGCCCAGCCTCGCGGCGTCGCCTGCGGCCGCTCGATCACGCCGACGATCCTGCGCCCGTCCGCAAGCCCGAACTCGAACTCCTTGTCTCCGCTCATTCGCATGCTCTCCATTGATAAATCCAATCAGCGCGGGCCGCTTGGGATGATGCGGCCCAGCCTACAGTGTTCCGCCGCGGCAGGGTCAAGCGACACGTCGTCGGCTCCGCATCAGGTGGCCGCCTCGGTCTCTGCCGGTCCGCCACGAAGGGTCAGCCAGACGCCGCCGGCGCAGATCAGCAGCAACAGCAGACTGAATGCGCCCGGTGCGGCTTCCCAGCCGAGCCCCCACTCCCCCAGGCGGACCAGGAACGGCACCGCCAGCATCAGCGAGGCTGTGAAGAGCGCCCCCTTCAGCAGGATGAGCCTGTGCAGGATGAGAAAGACCGGCGCCGTCAGCCCCGCGCCCAGACCTGCGATGGCGGCCCAGTCGGAAGGCGCGACGCCGACGAGCGGAACGAAGAGAACGACCGTCACGGCGAGCATGGCGGCGCCGGCCCCGGTAATGGCCGGCAAGGCCGAGAGGGCGGACAGGTCCGCCATGCGCGCGCGGAAGACGTAGCCATACAGGGCGTAGGACGCCGTTCCACCGAACACGAGCAGGGCGCCGCCGACGAGGTACAGCCCCTCCGCCCCGGCATGACCCTCGCTTGCGGGCTTGTCGGCAATCGCATAGGCCAGCGCACCGCCCAGGGCGAGACAGGCGCCCAGCACCTTGTTGCGGGTGACCCGTTCGCCAAAGGCGACGGCGCCGATCACGAAAGTGAGGCTTGGCAGAAGCGAGATGATCAGACCGGTGCGGGAGGGGCCGATGAACGCCGCGCCGAGCATGGTTCCGGCGTAGTAAAGGAAAAAGCCCAGCAATCCGAGCAGAGCGACTGTTCCGCCGCGTCGCGCCGCAATCCGCGCTTCGGAACGACTCCGAGCGGAAAGCAGCACGATCGCGGCAAAGACGATGAAGCTGGCCCCTGTGCGGCCGGCGGCCACCAGCAGCGGCGACACGCCCGAAACGAGGTAGCCGACGAGCAGCCAGCTCGCCGACAGCAGCAGGACGAGGGTGACCGAGAGCACCGACGTCGTCAGCGCGGTGCGCGAGGTGGCGGCCGGGCGAGGCCGGTTCCACATCCTGCTTCCCTTCATCGCTTCCTCCGATCGCCGACGAGCAAGGCTCCCCAGCCCGCCGGCGGCGTCCGGCAAGCCTGTGAAGGATCAGAGGAAGACGCAGTTGATCCGGACGTCGCACGCACCGCGCCAGGCTCGGACGGCGCCGGCACGGCCAGGCCGGTCGAGCATCCTATCCCGCTGTTTCTCCTACAGGACGAGGCCCGGTCCGGCCGGGTCAGGCGGCCTCGTTCTCAAAGGCGCTCAAGCGACAGAAACAGGCTGCGGCGATCTTGATGTCGGCCGAAGCCACGGCGATGTCGCGCTGGAGGACGATCTCCCGGGCCTCGTCGTGCCGGCCGAGTTTCGTCAGACACTCGTAGAGGCCGTGCAGGCTCCAGACGTTGTTCGGTCGGATCCGCCGCCTGCCCAGTTTGCGCTCCAGCCCGAGGTCGATCCTGTGCTGTTCTGCAGCTTCGGCGTGCCGCCCCTGCTCGGTCAGCAGGGCGCAATAGGCGTGGCGGACGGGCTGCAGCCAGGCCGGAGGGTCGCTGTAGGGCAGCGTGTCCTCGAGGGCGATCGCCTCGCGCAACAGCGAGAACGCCTCCTCGATATTTCCCTTCCTGTATTCCAGTTCCCCGTCGAGCATCTTGCGCGCGATGGCGAGCGCCTGGAGCTCCGGCACGGGGATGGAGTTGAAACGGCTGTCTGGCACCGCGGCGACGGCGTCGATGAATTTCTCCCGCTCCGCCTCGGCTTCCGGCACGCGCCGCAGGGCGGCGAAGGCGATGCCGCGCGCATAGTGGATCATCGCCGTGGTCGAACAATAGAGTTTGCGGTCCGTCGGGAATTCCAGGTCGAGGATTTCCTGCCAACGGCCGAAGCGAATGAGAACATGCGGAAGCGTGGTGCCGTGCGCCTCGAGCAAATCCGCCATCGGCGGGCTCTGGATGCCGAGCAACTGCGGGGTAAGGACTTCCTTCAGCCGGTTCGCCATGAACAGCGCCTCACGCGAACGGCCCGCCATCATCGCGCCGTAGGCTCCGACCATCAGGTTGTGGACGCGATAGACGTTGTACCAGGCGCCGACTTCGGTCTCGTGACCGAAATAGCGTTCATCCGCCTCGACCGCATCGAGGTTGGAATCGATCACCCGGCGCCAGTCGCCGCAGGCGTTGTCGATGTGGGTGGACATATGCGCCAGATGGGCGCCGTCCCGCGACAGGCGACGCAGACGGTCGGCGGCCGGAAGCGCGATCTCGGGCCACGGCGACATCTCCATCAGGTGGATATAGAGATGGTTGAGAACCGGATGCCGGTCGCCCCCCGGACGCGGCAGGGCGTCCTCGATCACCGCCCGGGCCTCCAGCGTGCCCGGTCCGATCGGTTCTCCCGTATCGAGATCCCACAGAGCCCGCGGACTGAGACAGATCAAGGCGTCCCCGAACAGCGCCGCCGCGTCGATGTCGTCCGAAAACTGCTGATAGAAAACCCGCATGGCGTCCGCATAGGTCCGGTTCAGACGATCGAATTCGTCAGGGTCGCGGGTCGTCTGCTCGGGGAAGCGTGGTCCAAGCGCCGCGATCAGGGCCTTTTCGAAGGCGGTGCCGTTGCGGCCGACCGCTTCGCGTGCGCGTTCAAGCGCGGCACGGCCGATCGTCACGGCCTTCTGCATGTCCTCGGCGTCGAAAAGCCGCCAAGCCTTGTTGTAGTTCGGCCCCGTACCAAAGGCGACGCCCCAGTGCGCCATGGCGCAGTCGGGATCGTAGTCGAGCGCCTTTTCAAAGCAGCGGACCGCTTCCTCGGGATTGAAGCAGTACGCCCAGGCCAGCCCGCGATCGAACCAGAGCTGCGCCTGGGGTGAGGTGGTCGTCACATCGCGACGGAAGTCGCCAAGGTCGTAATAGTCGTCTTTCATCATCCACGCTCCGCTGGCCAGGCCCGATCCGGAAACCCAACCGCCCAAGGCAATAAGTCAACACTTGAATACCTATTCATATATCATGTTTCAAGCCCGGATCGCGGCATTCCGGCCGTATCCATCAACGCAATCCGCCTAGAGCGGCACGGCGGTGGTGTATTTCACCTGGCTGAGCGCGAAGTGGGAGGCGGCGGTGGCCACGTTCGAATGGTTCAGCAGGTCGCGCATGAGGAAGCGTTCGTAGCCGGCGACATCTGCGGCCACGATCCGCAGGAGATAATCCCATTCCCCGGACATGGAATGGGCCTCCATGACATCCGGCCGGGTGGCGAGATAGGCCTCGAAGGCGGTCCGGTCCGCCGGGGCATGCGACCGCATCCTGACCTGGCACATCACGTTCACGCCCCGGCCGACCCGTTCGGCATCGACCAGTCGCACGGCTCCCTTCAGAATTCCCGCCTCTTCCAGCGCCCGGATCCGGCGCCAGCACGACGCCGGAGACGATCCGGCGAGTTCCGCCAGGGCCACGTGGCTCAGGCCGGCGTCGTCCTGCAAGGCGCGCAACAGCCGGCGATCAACATCATCCAACACTCTCTCTTTCACAAATTCT
Organism: Brevundimonas sp. S1H14; assembly: GCF_047716865.1. Lineage (NCBI taxonomy): Bacteria > Pseudomonadati > Pseudomonadota > Alphaproteobacteria > Caulobacterales > Caulobacteraceae > Brevundimonas > Brevundimonas sp. S1H14. The sequence continues at coordinate 2,554,823 of NZ_CP136679.1, forward strand.
CTCATCCTGAAATTTGATTTCATATCGAGCTGTAATCCGAGCCGCTTTGAAAGGCGATCCTCGCTTGTCCGGTCTACAATGACCACGATGGCGCACCCTCCCCGCGAGCTCTGGCCTCACCTCCCCCGCTCGCCTGCGCCATCTGTCACAGGCGCGCCGTCAAGAAGACCGGAGACACCCTCATGAGCATCACCCCCGAAAACCCCATTGGTCTGGACGGCTTCGAGTTCGTGGAATTCACCAGTCCCGATCCCGAGGCGATGGCCGCCCTGATCGAACGCCTCGGCTTTGTGGCCACACATCGTCATCCGACGAAAGCGGTGGTTCGCTACAAGCAGGGCCGCACCAATCTGCTCGTCAACAGCGAAGCGACCGGACAGGCGGCTGCGTTCCGGGCGCTGCACGGACCTTCAGCCAGCGGCATGGCCTTCCGGGTGGCCGACGCTCGCCAGGCCTATGATCTGGCCCTGTCGCGCGGTGCGCGCGCCGCCGACGCCGCCGCAGGCGCGCTCGGCGCTGACGCCATGGTGCTGGAAGGCATCGGCGGCTCCTACCTCTATCTCGTCGACCGCCACGGTGCGGCCGGGTCGCTGTACGACGACTGGACCGAGATCGACGGGTGGCGCGAGGCCGAGGCCGCAAACAGCGTCGGCCTCGACATTCTGGATCACCTCACCCACAACGTCCGTCGGGGCCAGATGCGGACCTGGTCCGGCTTCTACAACCAAATCTTCGGCTTCGAGGAGCAGAAGTATTTCAACATCAAGGGCCAGGCCACCAGCCTGATCTCCCAGGCGATGATCGCGCCGGACAAGGCGATTCGCATCCCCCTCAACGAGAGCGAGGACGACCAGTCCCAGATCGAGGAGTTCATCCGCGAGTATAACGGCGAGGGCATCCAGCACCTGGCCATGACCACGGACAACATCTACGAGACCGTGGAGGCCCTGCGCGCCCGTGGCGTGCGGCTTCAGGACACCATCGAGACCTACTACGAGCTGGTCGACAAGCGGGTGCCAGGCCATGGCGAGGATCTGGAGCGGCTCAAGGCGAACCGCATTCTGATCGACGGGAACATCGGCGAGGAAGGCATCCTGCTGCAGATCTTCACCGAGAACCTGTTCGGACCGATCTTCTTCGAGATCATCCAGCGCAAGGGCAACGAGGGCTTTGGCAACGGCAATTTCCAGGCCCTGTTCGAATCGATCGAACTCGACCAGATTCGGCGCGGCGTCATCAAGGTCGAGGGCTGACCCGGCACGGGGCGGATGAACCTCATCCGCCCCGCCATCGGTCAGACGCGCGACTTCAGATGACCGACCCCGCCGGCCGGCCGGACGCCGGCCGGCGGCGCTTCCGAGGTTTCTTCCAGATCCGCCAGGATCGGACAGTCGGGGCGATCGTCACCCGCGCAGCAGGCGATCAGCGTTTGCAGGGTGTCCGACATCTGCCTGAGGCTGGCGATCCGCGTATTCAGCTCCGCGATGTGCGCGCTGGCGATGCGTTTGACGTCGGCGCTCTGACGCGACCGGTCGTTCCACAGGCTCAGCAGGTCCTGAATCTCAGCGACGGAAAACCCGAGGTCGCGGGCGCGTCGGATGAACCGGAACCGGTGTACGTCCGCGTCCGAGTAGTCGCGATAGCCGGACTCCTTCCGGTCCGCCGCCGGGATGAGGCCGGTCTGCTCATAGTAGCGGATCATCTTGGCGGACACGCCGGAGGCCCTGGCGGCCTGACCGATGTTCATACGGGTCTCTCCTGTTCACCCCAGCCGCGCCGCGACGTCGACATCGACGCCCTGCGGCGGCCTGAAGCCGCGCAGACGCAACGCATTGCCAAGCACGAAGACGCTGGACATGGCCATGGCCCCCGCCGCGAACACCGGCGACAACAGCACACCCCACACCGGATACAACGCTCCGGCGGCGACGGGAATGAGGGCCGCATTATAGGCGAAGGCCCAGAACAGGTTCTGCCGGATGTTTCCGATGGTGGCGCGGGACAGGGCGATGGCCGTCGCCACCCCTTTCAGACTGCCGGACATCAGCACCACGTCCGCCGCCTCGATGGCGATGTCCGTGCCGGTGCCGACCGCCAGGCCCACATCCGATTCCGCCAGCGCCGGGGCGTCATTGATGCCGTCGCCGACGAAGGCGACCCGGCCATGCTCGTCCTTGAGACGGCGCACCGCCTCGACCTTGCCGTCGGGCAACACCTCGGCCACCACTTCGTCAATGCCCAACTGGCGGGCGATGGCGGCCGCGGTGCGGCGGTTGTCGCCGGTGATCATCGCCACCTTCAGGCCCAGTCCGTGCAGGGCGGCGATGGCCGCCGGGGTGCTGGCCTTGATCGGGTCGGCCACGGCGATGATCGCCGCCAGACGTCCGCCGATGGCGGCGTAGAGCGGGCTCTTGCCCTCATCGCCCATGCGGCCCGCCGTATCGGCGAAGACGCCCACGTCCAGTCCCAGTTCGCCCATGTAGCGGTCCGAACCGATCTGCACGGCCTCGCCGTCCACCGTCGCGGTCACGCCACGTCCGGTGACGGACTCAAAGGCGGAAACCAGCGGCAGCGTCAGACCCTCGGCCTCGGCGGCCTCGACGATGGCGCGGGCGATGGGGTGTTCGGACTTGGCCTCGACCGCCGCCACCAGAGCCAGAACGCGGGCGCGCTCCATGCCGGGTTCGATCTGCAGGTCCGTCAGGGCGGGACGACCTTCCGTCAGGGTGCCGGTCTTGTCGACGGCCACGACCTTGGCGTCCTTGAGCAGTTGCAGCGCCTCGCCCTTGCGGAACAGCACGCCCAGTTCGGCGCCGCGACCGGTGCCGACCATGATCGAGGTCGGCGTCGCCAGACCCATGGCGCACGGGCAGGCGATGATCAGCACAGCCACCGCATTGACCAGGGCGAAGGTGAGCGCAGGCGACGGGCCGAACACCAGCCAGACCAGGAAGGTCAGGGCCGCAACCGCCATGACCGCCGGCACGAACCACATCGTCACCTTGTCGACCAGCGCCTGGATCGGCAGCTTGGAGCCCTGGGCCTGTTCGACCATGCGAATGATCTGGGACAGCATGGTGCCGTCGCCGACCGCCGTGGCGCGGAACACAAGGGCGCCCTTCTGATTGACGGTGCCGCCCACCAGAGCCGCGCCCGAAGCCTTGGCCACAGGGACCGGCTCGCCGGTGATCATGGATTCATCGACATAGCTTTCGCCCTCGACGACCTCGCCATCGACCGGAACGCGCTCGCCGGGACGGACCTCGACCAGATCGCCAGCCGCCACCTCGGCGATGGCGATTTCAACCATCACGCCGTCGCGGCGCACGCGCGCGGTCTTGGCCTGAAGCCCGACCAGACGCTTGATGGCCTCGGAGGTGCGGCCCTTGGCCTGGGCCTCAAGGAAGCGCCCCAGCAGGACCAGGGTGACGATGACGGCGGCCGCCTCGTAATAGACATTGACCGTTCCCGCCGGCAGCAGCGCCGGGGCGAAGGTCGCCACCAGGGAATAGGCATAGGCCGCCAGGGTCCCCACCGCCACCAGGGAGTTCATGTCCGGCGCTAGGCGGCGCAGAGCCGGCAGCCCCTTCTCGTAGAAGCGGATCCCCGGCACGGCCAGGACCACGGTGGTCAGCACGAACTGCAAGTACCAGTTGGCCTGCATGCCGATGGTCTGCGCGATCAGCGCATGGACGCCGGGAATGAGGTGCGAGCCCATTTCCAGGAGAAAGACCGGCAGGGTCAGTGCGGCCGCGATGATCAGGTCGCGCTTTAGCGCGGCGCGTTCGATGTCCTTGCGCTCGTCGGCCTCGCCACCCGCCTCGGCCGGTGCGGCGGCATGCGCCGTGTAGCCGGCGCCGGCCACCGCTGCGATCAGGGCGCCGAGCTCGGCGAAGCCTTCGACGGTGGCGCGTTCGGTCGCCAGGTTCACACTGGCGCTCACGACACCGGGCGTCGCCCTGAGCGCCTTTTCGACCCGCCCGACGCAGGAGGCGCAGGTCATGCCTTCGATGGCCAACTCGATGCCAGCGGTCCGTACGGCGTAACCGGCCGAGGCGACTGCCTGGACCATATCCGCCATCTCGATGGGACCGCCGGCCTGAATGTCGGCCCGCTCGGTGGCCAGGTTGACGCTGACCGCGGCCACGCCGGGGACCTTGCTGATGGCGCGTTCAACGCGACCGACGCAGGAAGCGCAGGTCATGCCCTCAATAGGAAGACTCAAGGGAGAGCCGACGCTTTTCGTCGGCGCATAGGGAGCATTCATCGCGCGATCCTCACACGGGTGACCAGAGTTGTCGGTGAAGATGAAGTTTCCCATCGTTGGAAGGTCAAGTCCGAAAAAAATCTCGACCCTGCCCTTGACCTTCCAACGATGGGAAGGGGCATCTCTTGGCTCACAAGCGGAAACGAAAGGAGTTTTCCCATGCAGTTCCACGTCGAAAACATGACTTGCGGCTCGTGCGTGAAGCACATCACCCAGGCCATCGCCACGGTGGATCCGGACGCCCGGCTCGAGGCCGACACGGTGTCGCGCACCATCTCGGTGACCACCGTTGCCGACGCCGACGCCATCCAGAAGGCCCTTGCGGACGACGGTTACACCGCCCGGCCGATCTGAGCTCGTCCAACATGCAAGTGAAGGCGCTCACCCTCATCTTCATCGCCGGCGCCGCCCTGGCCGCCGGCGGTCTCGCCTATGCCCAATCCCAGATCGTCAAAGGAGATCCGGAACCCGCCATGACCCAGAACAGCCACGCCAATCACCCCGCCTCCGCCCCTTCCGGCAATCCCGCGGTGCGCGCCTATCAGGACGCCAACGACCGGATGCATGCTGACATGACCATCGAATTCAGCGGCGACGCCGACGTCGACTTCATGAAGGGTATGATCCCGCACCATCAGGGAGCCATCGACATGGCCCGCGTTGTGCTGGAACATGGTCAGGATCCCGAAGTTCGCCGCCTCGCCGAAGCTGTGATCACCGCCCAGGAGGCGGAGATCGCCATGATGAAATCCTGGCTCGACGCCCGGAGCCGGTAAGGCCGCTCGTTCGCCGCCCGCCCCTTCCCCCCGACGTGGCGGCGGAGATGGCGTCATCGGAACGGAACCCTCGAGGGCGCCATGTCAGGCGCACCAGTCCCTGGTGCGCCTGACGCCTTTTCGGGCGACGTCAGGCCTCCGCATCCTCATTGATGTGGTGGAGCATGTCGATCAGCACATGGCTGACATGATGATCGGCCACCTCATAGAAGACCTGCCGCGAGGCCCGGTCTCCCCGGACCAGACGCGCCCCGCGCAAAAGCCTGAGGTGGTGGCTGACCAGGGTCTGTGACAGCTCCAGACCGTCGGCGATCTCCTTGACCGGCCTGGGGCCGTCCAGACAGAACATGAGGATGCGCAGGCGGGTCGGATCGCCGAGCAGGCGAAAAGTCTCCGCCAGAGCCGACAGCTGGCGTGTGTCAAGCGCCGGCACTTTTTCGTCGTCGGCCCTGTCCGACATAAGTTCGCCCCCTGTTTCACTCAACACATGACGATGTGTTCATATGTGCAGACAGGGTGAAACACCGCGCCCCTCCGATCAAGAGGCCACACCCTCCTCGCCCTGTCGCTGAGGCGCGACCGACTTGTCGAGGTAAACCGTCAGTGGACCGTCGTCGGCGGCCGCCGGGCCGCCTGCCAAAGCAGGGGCGCGAGGATCAGGGCGACAGGCGGGAACAGGAGCCAGTTGATCGCTTGCCAGCCGGCGGTGTTGAGTATCGCGCCGGCCATGAAGGAGACGACGGCGGTGGCGCCGAAGACGAAGAAGTCATTTGCGCCTTGGGCCTTGCTCCGCTCCTCGACCGAATGACAGTCCGTCACCATGGCCGTGGCGCCGATGAAGCTGAAATTCCACCCAAGACCCATGATCATCAGCGACAGCCAGAAGTTTTCCACCGCCACGCCCGACAGGGCAACCACCGCCGCAACCGCGATGAGAACCATGCCGACCGCCGCGACGCGTTCCTTTCCGAACCGCGCCATCAGGCGGCCGGTGAAGAAGCTTGGCGCGAACATGGCGAGCAGATGCCACTGGATGGCCAGAGCCGCGCTGTTCACCGAATGGCCGATGTTAACCATCGCCACCGGAGCGGCGGTCATGACGAAGGCCATCAGGCCGTAGGAGACCACGCCCGTCGCTACCGCCAGCATGAAACGCGGCGCTCGGAGAATCTGTCCCAGCGAGCGGCCGCCGCTGGGACCGGCCTGACCGATCGCCGGCGGCGAGCGCAGCAGCAGCAACACCGGGATGACCAGAAGAGCCAGGGCCGCCTGGCTGATGAAGCTGCCGACATACGGCGTGCCAGGCACAGTGTCCCGGGTCCAGATGACCAGTTGGGGGCCGACAACAGCGGCGACCAGGCCGCCGACCATTACCCAGGAGATCGCCTGGGCCTTCAGATCCCCGTCCGCCCCATCGGCGGCTGCGAATCGATAGCTCTGGACGTAGGCGCCGTAGAGGCCGGCCGTGAAGGCTCCGAGACAAAAGATCCAGAAGGACGCGGTGAAGATTCCGAAGGCTGCGACGAGACCTGAAGCCACGCCAAACAGGGCGCCCAGAAGATAGCCGTTGCGGCGGCCGTGACGTCGCATGACGAAGGCTGCGGGCGGCGCGCCGAGGGCGAGCCCCACGCCGAACAGACTGACGGGAAAAGTAACCCAGGCAGGATCCGCAGCCAGTTGCTGGCCCACCAGGCCGCCCAGGGACATCACGATCGGGGGACTGGCGCCGCCCAACGCCTGGGCTGCGGTCAGCACGGCGATGTTGCGGCGAGCGATCGGCTGATCAGTCATCGTGACCTTCGGGATAAGAGACGCAAGACGGGAACAAATTCGCGCTGTGCACGATACCTAGCCGGGGTATGGTAGACACATGCAGGCCAGAGACGTCAAATCGATCCGCACCGCGCTGAACCGGATTTCCGGGCAGGTTCGCGGAGTCAGCCAGATGGTCGAGGACGGCCGCTATTGCATCGACATCCTTCATCAGGTTCACGCCGCCCGCGCGGCCCTGGCTCGGGTCGAGACCCAGATCCTGAAATCTCACGCCGCGTCCTGCGTCGAGGAGGCGATCGCGTCTGGCGACGCCGCTCAGCAGCGCGAGAAATTCACTGAACTGGCGGAGCTGTTCGCCAAGGCGAAACTCTAGAAACCGGAGGAAACCCGTCGTGACGTCCCCAGCCAAACGCGCTCAAATCTACCGAATGGTCATGCCCGGCCACACCTGCCCCTATGGCCTGAAGGCGCTGCACCTGCTGAAGAGCCGGGGCTATACGGTGGAGGACCATCACCTCGCCTCGCGCGAGCAGACCGACGCCTTCAAGGCCGAACATGGCGTCCAGACAACGCCCCAGACCTTTATCGACGGCAAGCGCATCGGCGGTTTCGATGACCTGCGCCGCTTCTTCGGCATGCGCGTGCGCGACAAGGATGAAGTCACCTATACGCCGGTCATCGCCCTGTTCGCCATGGCCGCGCTGATGGCCATGGCCGCCGGCTGGGCGGCCTATGGCGAACTGATCTCGGTGCGGGTCGTGGAATGGTTCATCGCCATCGCCATGTGCCTTCTGGCGCTGCAGAAGCTGAAGGACGTTGACGCCTTCGCCACCATGTTCCTGAACTACGACCTTCTGGCCAAGCGGTGGGTGCCGTACGGAACCGTCTACCCCTATGCCGAAGGCCTGGCGGGTCTTCTGATGCTGGCCGGCGCCCTGATGTGGGTCTCGGTCCCGGTCGCCCTGTTCATCGGCGGCGTGGGCGCGGCCTCGGTGTTCAAGGCCGTCTATATCGACAAGCGCGAACTGAAGTGCGCCTGCGTCGGCGGCGACAGCAAGGTGCCGCTGGGCTTCGTCTCGTTGTCAGAGAATCTGATGATGGTCGGCATGGCGATCTGGATGCTGGTCAAGCCGATGGGCATGGGCCACTAGACCGGAAGGATCGTCAGTCATGTCCCACACCGATCACGGCGGACCTGCTGCGGCGGTCGGCAGGGCGTCCGGATCGCACGGCCGTCCCTATCTGATGTTCTGGATCAACATGGCTCTCGGCCTGGTGGTCATGTACGTCGTCATGTTCTCCATGATCGACGGCTGGATCGACTTCCGGAACAACCTGAATATGGTCTATATGGCGGTCACCATGTGGGCACCGATGGGGATCTTCATGCTGGCCACTATGCCGGGCATGTATCCGAACCGGCGGCTGAACCTGGCGATGTACATCCTGTTCGTGCTCCTGACCGCAGGCTCCTTCTGGGCCACGCGAACCCAGACGCTCATCGACGACCGCCAGTTCGTGGAATCAATGATCCCACATCACTCCGGCGCCATCCTGATGTGCCGCGAGGCGGACCTGTCCGATCCGGAACTGGTGACGCTGTGCGGCGAGATCGTTCAGGCCCAGCGTCGCGAGATCGACCAGATGAGCCGGATCGCGGACCGGCTGCGCTAGCGCCTCCCGGGGAGCGGACCGGCACCCGACCGTCCGGCGCCGGAAAGCCGGCGCCGGACATCGTGATCAGTGGGCGTGCGCACGCCCCGGCGCATGGTCATGATCGTGGTCGTGGCCAGAATGATCATGCCCCCCTTCGTCGTGCGCGTGATCGTTCGCCGGTGCGGCGGCCGACAGGCTGCACACCGCGGAACCGTCGTTCCAGTCCACGGCGACGGTCGGATGCTCGATGCTGAACCTCGACTTCAGCTCGCGCTCGACGGCGCCGACCACCGTCCGTGCCTGACCGTCCGAGACAGGGCGGACGTGGAGTGTGGCCAGGGTCCGCCCCGAGGTGATCTGCCAGACGTGGATATGGCTGACCTCGGCCAGTCCCGCGACCGTTTCCTTGAGGTGGGCCGTGACCATGTCCGGCGCGGCGTTGTCCGGCGCGCCCTCGAGCAGGATGTGAAGCGACTTGCCCAGCAGCTTCCAGGCGCTGCGCAGGATCAGGAGGGAAACCAGGACCGAAAGGATCGGATCGATCGGGGTCCAGCCCGTCAGATAGATGATGATGGCCGCACCGACCGCGCCGACCGAACCCAGAAGGTCGCCCATCACATGCAGGGCGGCGCCCTTGATGTTCACATGTTCGGTGTCGCCGCGGGTCAGAATCCAGAAGACGAGGATGTTGATCAGCAGTCCGGCCACGGCCACCCAGAACATCGGCCCGGCCAGGACGGCGTGAGGCTGCTGGAACCGCTCCCAGGCCTCGTAGAGAATCCAGCCGACGATCGCGAACAGGGTCACGGCGTTGATGAAGCCGGCGATGACCTCGAAGCGGAGGTAGCCAAACGTCCGCCGGGAGTCCGCCATGCGCCGTCCGAACCGGAACGCCAGATAGGCGAGCGCCAGGGCGATGGCGTCGGTGAGCATATGGCCCGCATCCGCCAGCAGGGCGAGCGAGCCCGACATCAGGCCGCCGACCACCTCGACGACCATGAAGGTGAAGATCAGGCTGAAGGAGAGCAGGACCTTGCGTTCATTGTCCCGCGTCACCGTGGGTGCGTGGGAATGGTCATGGTCATGGGAGTGGTCGTGATGGGAATGAGACATGGAGCGGCGCCCGCTGGAGAACAGATAACATATGAATACGTATTCATATGTTATCTGTCAACCGCTCGGGGGCGCCCTCGCAGGCCGGCTTGCATCTCGTCATCCGCCCAGATCGACCGGCGCGAAGCTCTTCACCAGATCATCTACCGCCTTCACCTGCTCGAGCATGACGGCCAGTCTGTCCAGCGGCAGGGCGCTGGGCCCGTCGCACAGCGCCTGATCCGGGTCCGGGTGGGCTTCCAGAAACAGCCCGGCCAGGCCCAGGGCGAGGCCTGAACGGGCGAGCTCCAGCACCTGTCCGCGCCGCCCTCCCGATCGGGCGGCGCCGGGATCGCGCGTCTGCAGGGCATGGGTGGCGTCAAACACGATCGGCGCGCCGTCGCTCACGGTCTTCATCACACCGAAACCGAGCATATCCACGACGAGATTGTCATAGCCGAAGGAACTGCCTCGCTCGCACAGGATGACATCCGGGGCCCCGAAGTCTTTGAACTTCTCGACCACATGGGCGATCTGGTGCGGGCTCATGAACTGGGGTTTCTTCACGTTGATGGCCCGGCCGGTGCTCGCCAGCGCCGCGATCAGATCCGTCTGGCGCGCGAGGAAGGCCGGGAGCTGGAGAATGTCGCAGACCTCGGCGACGGCAGCCGCCTGCTCCGGCCAATGAACGTCCGTCAGCACCGGGACGTCGAACGCGCGGCGAACCTCCTCGAGGATGCGCAGGCCCGCGTCCAGGCCGGGTCCGCGATAGGACCGGTTCGACGACCGGTTGGCCTTGTCGAACGATCCCTTGAAGACAAACGGCATGCCCAGCCGCCCGGTCTCCGTCTTCATCGCCTCAGCGACGGTCATCGCCAGGTCCCGGCTCTCCAGCACGTTCACGCCGCCGATCAGCACCATCGGCCGGTTGTTGGAGAAGGAGGCCTGTCCCACCTGAACCGTCTTCATTCTCGTCTCCATGGCATCGCCGTCGTCCCGCAGGATCGGCTGTTGAGATTGGATGCAGTCGCCAACTGCGAAGGGCGCGCCCGCTACCGGACCGTCGACCGCCGTCCGGGCTCGACGCGGGCTTGCGGCGCCGGGCCTCGAGACGCAAGATCACCCGCCAACATGGCGACGGGAAGGGCCCGCCGGATCCGGCCGGCCCAGACGCCTGTCAGGAGACGTGCATCCGTGCATTCGCGAGACATCGTCACGGCGGTTCTGGATCCGCTGGAGGCCCTCGGCGGGGGACTGAAGCTGGCGCAGTTCATCGCCCTGCTCGGCCTGTTCGACATCAACCCGGACGCTGTGCGGGCGACCCTGTCGCGTATGCGGCGCGAGGGGCTCCTGCATACGGAAAAGATCGGACGCGAGGTCGAGTATACGTTGACCGACGAGATGCGGCGTCGGCTGAAGGCCGAACGGGATCGCAGCCTTACAGCGCCTTCAGCGGCCTGGTCGGGCGACTGGACCACGGTACTCTACCAGATTCCCGAAAGCGACCGATCCCGGCGCGAAAAGCTCAAGCGGCGCCTCATCGATCGCGGGTTCGGCCAACTTAACCCGACGACCTGGATCAGCCCCCGTGACGAGCGCGACACTCTCCGCTGCGACCTGTGCTGCGATGGCGATCTCTCGGTGGTCATCCTCACCAGCCGGACGGGAAGCCTCGAGCGTGACCGCGACCTCGTGACGAGGGCCTGGGATCTCGATGAAATCGCCGGGCACTATCGGGGCTTCACGACGGAGTGGAGCCCCGTTCTCACCGGGCGTCTCGCGTCCCCGAGCGAAGCCTTTCGCCTGCGCACCCTGCTCATGAGCGACTGGTTCCACCTGCCCCGCCATGACCCTCGCCTTCCCCTGCCCCTGCAGCCGCGGGGCTGGGCGGGTCAGGACGCCTTCGCCCTGTTTCAGCGTCTCGCCGGCGTCCTGGAAAAGCCCGCGCTATCCTATCTGGCTGGCCTTCGCGCATCCTAAGGACCGGCGCACCGCGGACGCCCGCCGAAGCGGACGTCCGCATGGCATCCCGTCAGGCGCGCAACCGGGGCACGCTCATGACCATGATCACCCCGAGGACGGCCGGAACGACCCAGACCGCGAAGTTGACGAAGTCCGAGAGGCCCGCGCCGATGAGCGCGCCGCCCAGGACGATGGCGACCGCAGCCCCCGTGCGGCCGACCGCCAGGATCGTGCCCAGGGCCGTGCCGCGCATGGCGTCGGGGTAGGAGGTCGCGATGAACCCGTTCAACAGGATTTGCGCGCCGATCGAACCGAAGCCGACGAGGGCCACCAGCGGATACATCACGGCCAGGGCGTGTCCGTCGCCCGACAGGAAGCCAAGCGCCATGACGAACAGCGCCGCGCCGGCCATGGCGAAGGCAGCCGAGACCACGCGCCTGGCCCCAAACCGGTCCGCCAGGGGCGAAGCGACCAGCGAACCGATCACGGCGCCGGCGTTCACAGTGAGCAGGAAGCTCAGCGACGACGTCAGGGAATAGCCCGCCAGGGTCAGCAGTTTGGGCATCCAGGTGTTGAGGCCATAGATCAGTATCTGTCCGGCGATCGCGGCCAGCAGGAAGACAGCGGTGACGACAGCCCAGCGGCCCGAGAAGATCGCCAGCAGCGGATTGCGCGGTTTGACCCCATTCCTTGTCGGGGACGCCGCGCCCGGCACCGCCTGCGGCTCCAGTCCGTAGGCCTCCACGATGCGGTCGGCGTCCTCGACCCGGCCGCGGGCGCGCAGATAGGCCGGCGATTCGGGCAGATAGAGCATCAGCAACGGCACGATGGTGACCAGGGGCAGGCCGCCGATCGACAGCATGCCGCGGAAGCCGAAGGCGTCCACGAAGCCGATGGCCAGCAGCGCCGCCAGAATCCCGCCGAACGAGTAGCCGGAGAACATCAGGGCGTTGTTGAAATTCTTGCGACCCGCCCGCGAGAACTCGACTGTGGTCGCCACGGCGGTCGGGATGACGCCGCCCAGGCCGATGCCCGACAGGAAGCGGAACAGGCCGAACAGTTCGGGGGTCGGCGCGGCGGCTGTCGCGAGCATCAGGATGGAGAAAAAGGCCACGGCGCCGATCAGCACCCTGCGCCGCCCGACCAGATCCGTGAGATACCCCACCATCAGCGAACCCAGCGCCATGCCGAGCAGCGCCAGGCTATTCATCGCACCGGTTTCGGCGGTCGTCAGTCCCCATTTCTCGTAGGCGAGGATGGAGTCGACGATCGTCCCGTAGACCACCAGGTCATAACCATCGAACACCAGGGCCAGGAAGGCCAGGGCGATGACCAGCCCCACGGATTTCTTCTTGATCGGCGGGCCAGACCTCCCTGTCGGGGCGCCGGGACTCAGGGAAGACAGGCTCATGACGTTCGATCCATTTCTATGACATAGAATGCGCGTATCACGCTTTATTTGTCACAAGATTGGATGCCGCCTGCAGGTTTCAAGGAGGTCGACGAGAAAAATCGAAACGGCGATCAGGACCGCACAGGCGGTCAGATCGGTCCGGCGCGACGCAGAGCCCCCGGCGCATCGACCTGGACAGTGACGTGGTCGATGGCATGGCGCGTTTTCAGCCATGCCGCCACCAGGGCCGGCAGGACCAGCGGGTCCGTTCCTGGCGCAGGGGTGACATGGACGGTGGCCACGACGGTTTCGTCGGTCAGGGTCCAGGCATGGAAATGGCCGGCCTCCTCGATTTCCGGCAGGGTCGCCAGATCCGCCTCGGCCTGCCGCGCGTCGAGCCCGCGCGGCACGGCCTGGAGCAGGACGCGCAGCGACTCCTTCACCAGCGACCAGGCCGAGCGCACGACCAGCAACGCGACCAGCACCGACAGAAGGGGGTCCAGCAGGGTCCAGCCGGTCAGCATGATGCCGATCGCCGCCGCGATCGCCCCGACAGATCCAAGCAGGTCGCCGACCACGTGCAGGAAGGCTCCGCGCAGGTTGCTGTCACCCTTGCGACCGCGCGACAGGATCCAGGCGCCGATCAGATTTACGGCCAGACCAATGGTCGCCACGATCAGCATGGGTCCGGCCAGAACCTCGACCGGCTGGTTGATCCGGTTGATCGCCTCCCAGATGATCCAGGCCACAAGGAGCAGCAGGGACGCGCCGTTGGCCAGCGCCGCCAGCACGCGCACTCGGTGATAACCATAGGTCCGAACGCCGTCGACGGGGCGGCGCGCCACCCGGTAGGCGATCAGGGCCAGCAGAAGGGCGGCGGCGTCCGACACCATGTGACCGGAATCCGCGATCAGGGCGAGAGAGCCGGACATCCACCCGCCGATGGCCTGGACCGCGGCATAGCCGGCCGTGAAGATCAGCACGAAGCGGATACGCCGCTCGTTATCCCCCGTCACCACCTCGCCGTGGTCGTGCCCGTCGCTCTCATCATGCTGCGTCGACGCCATTCTCGTGTCCGATCTATCTGGATGCGGGCGCGCCCGCATCGACAATCCTTCCGGCCTCATCCGTCAAGGCCGCCCTCGCCCGCAACGCCCGTCAGGGTCTCAGCCCCGGCGGAGCACGACCATCTTCTCCTGCGTCATGTCCCGCAGGGTGTAGCCGATCCCGCCCGTCCCGTAGCCGGAGGTCCGCCTCCCCGCGAACGGCATCCAGTCGGTCCGGAATGTCGTCGGATCGTTGACCATGACCGCCGAGGCGTCCAGCCGATCCGCCGCCCGCAGCGCCACATCGATGTCTCCCGCGAAGACACTGGCCTGGAAGGCCGTCGGCAGGGCGTTGGCGCGGGCGATCGCATCATCGAGGTTCTGGTAGCGGTAAAGGGCCAGCACAGGTCCGAACACCTCCTCGCGCGAGATCCGGGCCTCGGCGGGCGGGTCGAGCAGCACCGTGGGCTCCAGGATCGTCGACGACAGACGACCTCCGCCGATGGCCAGACGGGCGCCGCCTGCGACCGCCTCCCCGATCCAGGCCTCTACCCTGTCAGCCTCACGCCCCCGGATCAGCGGGCCGACCTCAGTGTCCTCCCGGGTCGGATCGCCCGTGCGCAAAGCCGCCACACGAGCGACCAGCCGCTCCGTCACGACATCGAAGACCGCATCATGCACATAGAGCCGCTGGGTCGACACGCAGACCTGTCCGGCATGATAGAAGGCGCCTTTCACGACAGGCTCGATCAGGGCGTCCAGATCCGCGCTGCGATCGACGATGGCCGGCGCCGCGCCACCGTGTTCCAGCGCGGAACGCACGCCGGGCGCCAAGCGTGAATGCAGATACCATCCCACGCGGGCCGAGCCGATGAAGCTGAGAAAGGCGATGCGCGGGTCGGTGGCGAGCCTTTCGGCAAGCGCGGTGTCCGCTGTGATCAGGGTCTGGCACCAGGCCTCCGGCAGGCCCGCCTCCCGGACGAGGGCGACAAGGTCCAGGCAGGACAGGGGCGTCGCCTCGGCCGGTTTCACGATGACCGGACAGCCTGCGGCGATGGCGGGAACGATCTGGTGAACGATGAGGTTCAGGGGATGGTTGAAGGCCGAGATCGCGGCCACGACCCCGATCGGCTCCCGGGTCGTGAAGGCCCAGCGGCCGTCCGATGCGGGCGACAGGCCCATGGGGATCTCGCGACCGGAGAAGGTCCTGAGCTCGTCGGCGGCGTTGCGGACCCCGTCGATGGCGCGGACGGCCTCGATCCGGGCATCGGCCAGCGGCTTTCCGCCCTCGCGCGCGATCTGCATCGCGAAATGCTCCCGCCGCCCCTCCATCAGCTCGGCCAGTCGCCGAAGGACGGCCACCCGCTCATGCGGTTTCAGCCACCGGTCCCGGTTCGCGAAGAGATCACGCGCGGTCCGCAACTTTCGCTCCAGCGCCGCCGCGTCGTCGGTCTCGATCCCGGCGATGGGGGTCTGGTCGTAGGGTTGTACGATTTGCAGCATGACGTTCTCTGGCACGCTCAGGACAGGTCGATCGCCGACGCCCGGGTCTTCAACTCGTCGACCAGCACCCGGGTGTTCTCGGAGTAGTCGATGGCGCAGTCCACCAGGTGAACGCCGCCGCCGGCGAACGCAGCCTCGAGCACAGGGCCAAGATCCGCCGCCGCCGTCACGCGGGAGCCCCTGGCGCCGTAGGCCTCGGCGTAGCGCACGAAGTCCGGATTTCCGAAGGTCATGCCGAAATCCGGAAACTGATCAACCGCCTGCTTCCAGCGGATCATGCCATAGGCCCCGTCGTTGAGGACCAGGACGACGAGATTGAGGCCCAGGCGGACGGCCGTCTCCATCTCCTGGGAGTTCATCATGAACCCGCCGTCGCCGCACACCGCCATGACCCGCCGGTCGGGATGCAACATCGCCGCCATCATCGCCGATGGCAGACCCGCCCCCATGGTCGCCAGCGCATTGTCGAGCAGGAGGGTGTTGGCCACATGGGTGCGATAGTTCCGGGCGAACCAGATCTTGTACATGCCGTTGTCCAGACAGACGATCCCGTCTTCCGGCATGACAGCGCGGACATCGCGCACCAGGCGCTGTGGCGTGACCGGGAAACGATCCTCGTCCGCCCGGTCGGCGATCCTCGACAGGATCGTCTGACGCATCTCCAGCATATGCGACTGCCGCCCCAGACGTCTCGACAGCCGACGCGCCAGCCCCGAGGCCGTCGCCCCGATATCGCCGATGACCTCCGCGTCCGGATGGTAGACCTGTTCCACGGTCGCCGACTGGACGCCGATGTGCAGCACCTTCGGTCCACCGGCGTCACGCATGAGGAAGGGCGGCTTCTCCACCGTGTCGTGTCCGATGGCGATGATCAGATCGGCCTGGGCGGCCGCCTCGTGCACGTAGTCGCCCTCCGACAGGGCCGCCGTGCCCATGTAGAGGTTGGACCCGCCATCGACGGCGCCCTTGCCCATCTGGGTGTTGAAGAACGGGAGCCCGGTTTCACGGATGAAGGCGGACAGGGGCTCGACCAGACGCGGGCGGTTGCCGCCCGCCCCGACCATGACCAGCGGACGCTGCGCCGCCAGAACCATCTCGGCGGCGCGGTCCAGGGCCGCTTCGGTCGCGACGGGCCGATCCAGGGGATGGACGGGAATCGGCGCGACGTCGGCCGTTTCGGCGGCCACGTCCTCGGGAAGCTCCAGATGGACCGGGCCGGGTCGCTCTTCCATGGCCACGCGGAAGGCGTCGCGGACCACGGCCGGAATGCTCGCGGCGCTGAGGATCTGCCGGGTCATCTTGGTCAGGGGACGCATGGAGGCGATCACGTCCACGATCTGGAAGCGCGCCTGTTTCGCCGTCATGATCGCCTTCTGGCCGGTGATCATGATCATCGGCATGGCGCCCAGGTGGGCGTAGGCGGCGCCGGTCGAGAAATTCAGGGCGCCCGGCCCGAGGGTCGCCAGACACACTCCGGGCTTGCCGGTCAACCGACCGTAGGTGGCGGCCATGAAGGCGGCGGCCTGCTCATGCCGTGTCAGCACCAGTTCGATCTTCGAGTTCCGCAGCGACTCGACCAGGTCGAGATTCTCTTCGCCAGGCACACCGAAGATGCGTTCGACGCCCTCGTTCTCGAGTGCGCGGACCAGAATGTCGGACCCTTTGGGCATCGAAGCCTCCCTTCAGTGAGCGGATGGACCGATCCTGGCGCCGCGCCCAGGAACGCCTCGGCGGACCCGTCCTCCGCAGGCAGGATGGCCCTTCCAACAGTGGCAAGGTCAAGTCCGGAATTATCACTCCTGCGGCGGCTTGACCTTGCCACTGTTGGAAGCCGGATCGTGGCTTTCCTGCAAACCCAAGGAGATCGCCATGATCCATCTCAGCATTCCGAAAATGGCCTGCGGAGGCTGCGCCAGCGGCGTCACGAAAGCCATCCTGGCCCTGGACCCCGAAGCCCGCGTGGACACCTCCACCGAGCGGCGCGAGGTCACGGTCGACACCGTTTCTGACGAAGCCCAGGTCCAGGCCGCGCTCGCCGAAGCCGGCTACCCTTCCACACCTGTCGCCTGAGCCGGATCGGGCAGGATCTCCTCCGCAAGTGAAGAGATCCCGCCTTCCGGGAGGCGGCGTAAGCCCCCCGTCCGATCCGGTCGCGGGATCGTCACAAGGTTTGGCCAGGATCGCCAGCCAGAGGAGTTCGAAATGACCGGAACCGTCGCCGACCTGATCGCCGAAACCCTCGCCGACGCGGGCGTGACCCGCATATGGGGCGTGACCGGCGACAGTCTGAACGGACTGAATGACAGCCTCCGCCGCATGGGCCGGATCGACTGGATGTCGGTGCGCCATGAGGAAACCGCCGCCTTCGCCGCAGGAGCGGAAGCGGCGATCACCGGGGAACTGGCCGTCTGCGCCGGCAGTTGCGGCCCTGGAAACCTGCACCTGATCAACGGCCTGTTCGATTGCAAACGCAACCATGTGCCGGTGCTCGCCATCGCCGCCCACATTCCTTCCTCCGAGATCGGCCTGAATTATTTTCAGGAGACCCATCCCCAGGAGCTGTTCCGGGAGTGCGCGGATTTCGTCGAACTGATTTCGAATCCGGCCCAGCTTCCCGAAATGCTTCACCGCGCCCTGAACGTGGCGATCGGACAGAAGGGCGTCGCCGTTCTCGTGCTGCCGGGCGATGTGGCGCTGGCCCCCTCGCCGGTATCCGCGACGCCCCGCTATACGGCCCCTCGCCCGCCCCGGATCCTACCCCCCGAGGACGAGATGGATCGCCTGGCCGCCCTGCTGGACGAAGGCCAGGCCGTCACCATTCTGGCAGGCAGCGGCTGCGCCGGTCATCATGACGCCCTGGTCGAACTGGCCGATCGGCTGAAAGCGCCGATCGTCCACGCCTTGCGCGGCAAGGAGCACGTCGAATGGGACAACCCCTTCGACGTGGGCATGACCGGTCTGATCGGCTTCTCGTCCGGCTATCACGCCCTGATGTCCAGCGACACCGTCCTGATGCTCGGCTCCGATTTCCCGTATCGCGCCTTCTATCCGAAGGAGGCGCGAATCCTTCAGGTTGATCGCGATCCGGGCGCCCTGGGCCGGCGAGCGCCCCTCACACTGGGTCTCGTCGGCGACGTCGGCGAGACGCTCACGGCGCTCCTGCCCCGGCTGAAGGCGAGACCTGACCGCGACTTCCTCGACCGGGCCCTGAAGCACTACGCCTCTGCGCGTCAGGCGCTCGACGACCTTGCGACCCCGTCCGCCCGGGGACGCCCGATCCATCCCCAGTATCTGACCCGCCGCATCGACGAGATCGCCGCCGGCGACGCCATCTTCACCGCCGATGTCGGCACCCCGACCGTCTGGGCGGCGCGCTATCTGACCATGAATGGACAGCGACGCCTGCTCGGCTCCTTCAACCATGGCTCCATGGCCAACGCCATGCTTCAGGGTATCGGCGCCCAGGCGGCGGCGCCCGGACGTCAGGTGGTCTCCCTGTCCGGAGACGGCGGCTTCACCATGATGATGGGGGATTTCATCACCCTGTCCCAGCTGGACCTGCCGGTAAAGGTGGTCATCTACAACAACAGTTCCCTGGGCTTCGTGGCCATGGAGATGAAGGCCGGCGGCTATCTGGACACCGGCACCGATCTGGAGAACCCGGACTTCGCCGCCATGGCTCGCGCCATGGGGGTGAAGGGCGTGCGTGTAGAGGCGTCGGACGACGTCGATGCCGCGCTCAGGGAAGCCTTCGCCCACCCCGGCCCGGCGCTGGTCGATGTGGTGACGGCCAGGCAGGAACTGGTGATGCCGCCGAAAATCCAGCTCGAACAGGCCAAGGGCTTCAGCCTCTACATGCTCAAGGCGATCATCAACGGCCGCGGCGACGAGGTGGTCGAACTGGCCCGCACAAACCTTCGTCGCTAGGCTCCGCCTGATCATCCTGGCCGGCGGCGGGTCCGCGGGTTGCCGCCGCCCTGCTCCACGCTAGAGTGAGGCGCGGCGCCGTCCTGAGACCGCGTCTCCAAAAGGGGAATCGATCTTGCTCGGCGACACCTGCACGACGACGGCCTTCGCCGTTCCCACCGAATGAAACTGCTGCGTCTTTCCACCCAGCTTCACAAATGGATCGCGCTCCTGGTAGGACTGCAGATCCTGTTCTGGGTCGGCGGCGGTCTGGTCATGACCGCTATTCCGATCGAGACCGTCCGCGGCGAGCACAGGGTCCGGACCGCACCGCCCCAGGCGCTGGACCTGACCCGTGTGCGGGCGCTTGATGAGATCGTCGCCGAGCGCAGGCTGACACCGACGCGAGCCGAACTGAAGTCGACCCCCCGCGGTCAGGCCTGGGTGCTGACGCTTCCCGCAGGCGCGCCGGTCATTCTGGAGGCTCGCACGGGCCGACCCTTCGCGCCGCTGGAGGCGGACGAAGCCCGCCGACTGGCGGCGACGCTCTATCGCGGCGAGGCCAGGGCCGGCGCCGCCAGACGTCTGGACGACGCCAGCGCCGAGACCGGCCGAGAAGGTCCGCTTTGGCGGGTCGAGTTCGAAGACCGCGAAAGAACCCGCTTCTATGTCTCGCCAGACACCGGAGAGGTTGTCACGCGCCGGTCCGGAATCTGGCGGCTCTACGACTTCTTCTGGCGCCTGCACATCCTGGATTTCAAGACGGGCGAGAACTTCAATCACCCGCTGCTCATCGTCGCCAGCGGCCTCTCTCTCGTAGTGGTTCTGTCCGGCGTCGTCCTGCTCTGGATCCGGCTGGAACGGGATCTGATACAGTGGCGCGCCCGCCGCGGCGCGAAGCCGCGTCGGGCGCGCGGCCGGCTCAGCGAACCGTAAAGGCGACGGCGCCGGTCATCCGGTGACCGTCCGAGGACGCGATGCGCCAGTTGATGGTGTAGGCGCCCGCCCCCAGCGTGCGCCCGGGCGCGCCCGAGACGGTCTTGCCGTCCTCCGACACGCGCGTGCGCACCGGGATCACCTCCCCTGCGGCGTTCGTCAGATCGAACCCGGAGAAGGCCGGAGCCACCCGCTCGCTGAAGGTTAGTGAGATCGCGCGCGGCGCGGCGACTACGGCGTTTGCGGCGGGATCGGATCGCATCAGGCGGGCGTGGGCCTCGGCGGTGACGGCCGAGACTGAAAGGATCGCCACGCTCAGGGCGGCGACGGTGAAAGGGGCGCGCATCAAGGCAGTCTCCACTCGGGAAAGGTTTCGAACAGCGGCGATGACGCCGGGGCGTCCGGCGTCATCGCTCGCCCCGGCGGTCAGTGGACCATGAAGCGGACTGTTCCGCTCATGCTGTGTCCATCGGCGCCCTGGGCGGTCCAGGCGAGAGTGTAGTTACCCGGCGCGAGACGCGGCAGGGCCGTCGACACACGGGTGGTGGCGGCCGCCGCGGCTACGGGGGCCTGGATCGCCGGTCGCCCCTGCGGCGTGATCGTGACGGTCCGCAAGGTCATGGGATGCGGGAAGGTCGCCGAAAACCGCTCCGGAGACCCGTTCAGCATCGCGCCGTCCGACGGGGCGGTGACCACGCCGGTCTGGGCCTGGGCCCCGGCGGCCGGAGCGTGGGCGCCATGGCCGGCGTGACCCTGTTGCTGGGCCAGAGCCGGCGAGGCGACGAGTGCGGCCGCAGCAGCGGCGAGCAGGATGGATTTGCGCATGTCTTTTATCTCCTTAGAACCACGCACGCACACCGACGACGACCCGGGTGTGCTCGGGCTCCCCGCCCAGAGCGCGAGTCAGGTCGGCGGTGCCGCCCAGATCGCTGCTCCATTCGACCCCGACATAGGGGGCGAATTCCTTTTTGAACTCATAGCGAAGGCGCATCCCGGCCGAGACATGGGTCAGGCCCGACGCCAGCCTCAGCTCCGGGATATCCGAGGCCGAAGCCTCGATCTCCAGACGCGGCTGCAGGATCAGCTTCTGGGTGATGCGCTGGTCGTACTCAGCCTCGAGCCGCGCGGTCAGGTCGCCCTCCGTGGAGAGAAAGGCGGCGCCGTCGACCTCGAACCAGTAGGGCGCCAATCCCTGCACGCCGAGCACCAGATGGGTCCTGTCCGCTCCGTCCTCGCCGAAATCCTGGCGCACGCCGGCCTGAACGTCCCAGAACGGCGCGAAGGCGCGGCTGTACAGCGCCTGCACCTCCCCTTCGACCTGACCATCGAAGTCGCCGCCGCCCTCTGACTTCCACCAGAACCGGTTGATGTCCCCGCCGGACCAGCCGCCCACGTCCCAGACCCAGGTGTCCGCCCCGTCACCGAAGCCCGCCTCGAGCCGGTCGATGATAACGGCCGTGGTGCGCATGTCGCCGTTCTCCCGCACGAGGATCTCCCGGGCGCTCGCCATCGCGGCTTCGCCGAAGATGGCGTCTGCCGCATGTCGCGGGCCAGACAGCGCTGCGGGCGGCGGCGGCGGGACAGGAGGACGGCCGGCGTCGTTCGCGCTGGTCGGCACGTCCGGCGGCCCCATGGCGCCCATTCCGCTCATGTCATGACCCGCGTGCGGATCGCCGGGCTGCGACGGCATCGCGCCCATGTCATGGCCGGCATAGGGATCGGCAGGGTCCTGGCCCGAACCCATGTCATGGCCCGCATGCGGATCCTCCGCCTGCACGGGCGTCGTTCCCATGTCGTGACCCGCGTGCGGATCGACGTCGGGCGATTGCGACGACGGAGGCATGCCGCGCCCCATGTCATGGCCGGCGTGCGGATCGTCTGCGGACGGCGCGGTGGTCGGACCGGATGTCTGAACGGGTGTCGGGGCCGATGCCCGGGCCGGCGCCTGCGCGGGACGATGCTGGCCGTGGTCCTGGGCCGTCGCGGTTCCGGCGGCGGCCATCAGCGGCAGAAGGCAGATCGCGAGCCGGATCATGCGGCGTCTCCATCGAGGGGCCGCACGGTGACGACGTTGAACATGCCGGCATGCATGTGCATCAGCATGTGGCAGTGGAAGGCCCAGTCTCCTGGCGCATCGGCGGTCAGGTCGAAGGTGACCTTGGAACCGGGCGCCACATTGACGGTGTGCTTCAGCGGCTGGTGCCCGTCCGGACCGCCCGTCACCAGTTCGAAGAAGTGGCCATGCAGGTGAATCGGGTGGGACATCATGGTGTCGTTCACCAGGGTCACCCGGACGCGCTCGTCGCGCTCGAAGCGGATGGGCTCGACCAGTTCTGAGAACTTGCGACCGTCGAAGCCCCACATAAACCGCTCCATGTTGCCCGTCAGGTGGATCTCCATCGCACGCGCCGGGGGGCGCTGGTCCTTGTTCGGCGTCAACGACACCAGGTCGGTGTAGACCAGCACTCGGTGTGGTTCATTCTCGAGCCCCATGGGGCGTTCGCCCAGCCGGTTGGCCGGCGAGGGCGCGACCATGTCCACCCCGACGCCGACCGCCATGTTGGCCGGCGCGTTGTCCGGGTTGCGCATGTCATGGCTCATGCCGCCGTGATCCATGGGCGCGGCCTGTGCGCCCGGCGCCATGGCGGAATGGTCCATCCCACTCATGTCCATCCCGCTGTGGTCCATCCCGGCCATCCCGCCATGATCCATTCCGGCCATGCCCCCCATGCCCATGTCGCGCATGGTCAGGGTCGGGACCTGCCGTAGCGGCGGAACCTCCGCCGTCATGCCCATCCTGGGCGCCAGGGTCGCACGCCCCATGCCAGAGCGATCCACCGCCTCGGAGACGATGGTGTAGGCGCGATCCTCGGTCGGCTGGACGATGACATCATAGGTTTCAGCCACGGAGATCTGGAACTCGTCGGTCTCGACCGGCCGCACATTCTCGCCGTCGGCATTGACCACGGTCATGGCCAGCCCTGGAATGCGGACGTTGAAGATGGTCATGGCCGAAGCGTTGATGACGCGAAGGCGGACCCGCTCGCCAGGTTGGAACAGGCCGGTCCAGTTCTCCTGCGGGCCATGGCCGTTGACCAGATAGGTATAGGTTGTTCCGGTCACATCGGAGATGTCTCTGGGGTCCATTCGCATGGAGCCCCACATCCTGCGGTCCGCGAGGCTCACGCCATCCGCTCCCGACAGCAGACCCGAAAGCGTGGTGCGTTGCTGGTTGAAGTAGCCGGGACTCTTCTTCAGCTTCTCCAGAATCTCGTGCGGGTGCATGAAGCTCCAGTCCGACAGGACCAGCACATGTTCGCGGTCATAGGCGACCGGGTCGCCGCCGGCGGGATCGATGATCAGAGGCCCGTAGTGACCCATCGCTTCCTGAAGGCCGGAGTGCGAATGGTACCAGTAGGTCCCCGACTGGATCACCGGGAATTCGTAGACGAAGGTTTCCCGAGGGCGGATCCCGGGGAAACTGATACCCGGCACGCCGTCCATCTGGAACGGCAGGAGGAGGCCGTGCCAATGGATGGACGTATCTTCATCCAGGGTGTTGGTCACCATGAGACGAACGTTCTGCCCTTCGCGAAGGCGCACCAGAGGCGCCGGAAGGGTCCCGTTGACCGTGACGGCATGGCCGGTCCGGCCGCCGACGGTGAACGGCGAGTGTCCGACGCTCAGACGAACTTCGGGCCCCTCCACAGTAGGCAAGGCGGGCGCCAGTCCGCGCGAGCCCGTCTGGGCCCATGCGGGGAGCAACCCCTGCGCCGCCCACAGACCCGCGGCGCCCGCTGCGCCGCCGAAAAGGGCTCGTCGATGAAGCCTCATGCTCTACTCCGCCAGGGTGTGCCCGCCGCGCGGGCCTTCTCAGGGATTTACGCACGGGACGGCGCTCCCCCTCGCGACAGGGCGCCGCAGCTCTCACATCCGCTATCGGACCCTGCCGCCCCGACGCGCGCGCCCGCGCTCAGGCCTCCCGAAGCGGGGCCAGGGTGTTTGCGAGCGACCGCCGCGCCCTCGCCACCCGGGTTTCCACCGTCTTGACCGAAACGCCCAAAATCGCCGCGACCTCAGCCTGACTGAGGTCCTCCATCGTCGTCAGCAGAAGCGGCTCCTTCAGCTTCGTCGGCAGGTCGACGACCGCGCGGTCCAGCGCCCGCAGGAGCGCTTGCGCCGCGACCTGATCGTCCGGCGCCGGGTCCTTTCCCTCGACCCGCATGGCCTCGAGGCCATCGAGCGGCGTGGCGTTCACCAGCCAACGCCGAACCTGACGGCGTCGGCTCCAGTCCCGGCATTTGTTGATGGCGATGGTCCGCAGCCAGGCCGCGAAGGGGCGTGAGGGATCGTAGCGCCGAATCGCCAGCCACGCCGCCGCATAGGCGTCCTGGATCAGGTCGTAGGCCTCTTCAGCATCGCCAACATAGCGGCGCACGAAGCGGTAAAGGTCGTCCTTTGTCGTCTGCATGAGACGCCCGAATGCTTCCGGATCGCCGGTGGCGGCGCGGGTTTCGAGGCTCTCAGGGGTCACCGAGGCTCACGCGCCCTCGGCGAGAAGCGCGGCGACCAGCTTCTCGTCGA
The DNA here is from genome assembly GCF_047716865.1 of Brevundimonas sp. S1H14. Classification (NCBI taxonomy): domain Bacteria; kingdom Pseudomonadati; phylum Pseudomonadota; class Alphaproteobacteria; order Caulobacterales; family Caulobacteraceae; genus Brevundimonas; species Brevundimonas sp. S1H14. The sequence continues at coordinate 2,579,717 of NZ_CP136679.1, forward strand.
ACCGGTCCGCCTGGGCCGGCGTCATCACCGTCCTCATCTCGAAGATGTGCGCGATGGTCGCCTGCTGCAGCTCGCCCATGGCGTCATGGAAATGATCGACGGCCGGCTGCACGACGCTCGCATCGCCATCGCTGGCGGAAATGGCGGCCGCCAGTTCCCGGTTGGCGGCCTGGACGCGCGCCTCGAGCTCGACGCGCCGGGGCGCGAAGCGCGTCTCTATGGCTTCTATGCGGACGCGCTGATCGGCGTCGAGCGCCAGATCGCGGTGAACGATCGCATGCAGGGACGGCGGCGCCTCCCGCTTCAGAACCCAGGTCGCGCCGCCCCAGGCCCCCGCGCCGCTGGCAATCAGCGCCAGGACCACGGTGATGGCGACCGACTTCCAGCCCATCGACATCACCGGCCCTCCAGCCGCGCGAGAGGCGATGCCGCCCCCATGCCGAACACCGCCATCTCCGAGGGCTCCGCGTGCGCCAGACTGGCGCCGACGCCGCCGTTGACGAGCCCCAGGCCGAGCGCAAGCGCCACGGCGACGCCGCGCAGCCGTCCGCCGGCCCGGCTGGTCTCAAGACTTCGCACGCGTCGCCAGACCTGTCCTTCCAGGTCCTCCAGCGAGGCCCCGCCGCCGTCCATACGCAACAGTCGATCCAGATCGTCCATTTGCCTTGCCTTTCCACGCCCCTCGCCACTGATTTACGCGGCGCCGCGCCAATCCCCTTGAAATCCGCCCGCCTTGCGACCTTACGCGCGACATCGCGCCCTGACACCCTCCGCATCACGGATACCGCGACGGGCGGGAGCCCGGCGAGATCCTACTCCTTCAGAACCCCGAACCCGGTGGAGGCTGAATGCCGAGGATCGCCACGACCGCCACAAGCGCCGCGCCGACCACGCTCTCCAGAATGACGCTGCGCTTCAGACGTCCCAGGGACGCCATGCGCGCGTCGACCGTTTGCAGGGACCGACCCAGCGCCGGCGTCAGGGCGAAACGGTTGGATGCGGCCAGGACCAACATCAGACCGAACAGGACCAGCTTGACGATCAGCAGTTGTCCATAAGCGGTGTCCGGCGCCAGACGCAGATTGGCCATTCCGACTGTGAAGGTGGTGTTGACGAGACCCGAAGCCGTGAGAAGACCCACAGCCAGCGTGCCGAGGCCGGAAAACCCTTTCAGCGCCTGATGGAACATGGCTGCATCGGTGGCGCGGGCCGACCTGCGCGACAGCATGAGCCAGAACGCCGCCAGGGCTCCCAGCCACAGGGCCGCCGCGAGGACGTGAACGATATCCGCGACGAGGTGAAGCCAGCGCCCGGGACCTTCGGTCGCCGCCCCATGCCCCAGCCAGGCCAGGGTGGCCACGACGACCGCGCCGACCGCCGCCAGCAGACTCCAGCCGCCGCGCGTCGGCCGGACGATGAGAAACAGGGCCGACAGCAGGGCCGCCCCCCCCGCGCGGACCAGAATTGCGAGCCCCAGGCCGGTATCCAGGGCGACATAGGACAAGGCCTCCGCCCTGAGAGCCTCCGTAAGCGAGCCCGCCATCATGGCGGTCTGGGCCACCAATGCCGCAAGCGCCGCCATCGCCATGAAGGCGGCGGTTCCGGCCAGCAGCGCGCGCGGCCATAAGGCAACCGACAGCGCGGATACCGGCATGCGCAGGGCGTAGAAGACCGGGACGCCGAACAGCAGCGCGGCGGCGGCGTATTGACCGAACCGCAGCAGGATAACGATCGTCTCCACGGGCTCCCCTTCCCCAAACCGAAGCTGCGGCCGCATCGCGTCGCACAGCACACCTGTAGAACTACGCGAGGGAGCCGACCTCCCCTCGTCCTGGGCCGCGCCGGGGGCCCTGGACCGACGCCGGCCCGGCCTCGACAGGACGGTCGCTTCCGGCCATGGTCGTGTTGGCGGGTCCCGGAGCGGAGAGGCGCCGGCCTGGAGCCAGGGGACGCATGCGTCGGCGGCGACCGGCGCCGAAACCTCCGGCTTCTGCACAGAAGTTCCAGACCCGCCCCCTCCCCCCGGTCCGGCCTGTGCGAGGACGCCTCAATCGTCCTCGGGATCGATGATGCCCGCCCGTACGGCGACGGCGACGGCCTCGATCCGGGTGCGGACCTTCAGCTTGGCGCAGGTCTTCTCCAGATAGCTGTCGACCGTCCGATGAGAGAGTCCGACGATCTGGCCGATATCGACGGAGCTTTTGCCGCGACTGACCCAGAGCAGGCATTCGGCTTCACGAGCGCTCAACGGCGTGAAGGGGGCAGGTTCGGACGAGGGTGCGCAGTCCATGGGGGCTCCTTGACGTGTTTGATGCACGTTGCGCGGGAACCGGCATTTCAGGCAACGACAGTGAATTGCGGGCTGTCCGCAAGAATTTTGCGGAACGGGAGTTCGGACGGCTTCGCACGGGCCCGACTTGCGCGCCCGCCGCCTTTGATTCATGGTTGGTCTGCTGGCGCCTGCGCTGGTGGGGCTTGGAATCCCCTGTGCGATATCTGATCATCGACGGCCCCGCGCATATCGCGGATGTCGGTTGCCGACGGCTCCGGAGCCATGCGCTTGCGTGTGTGCGCCCGCCCGCGCGGCCGCGCCGGGATTCCGGACCTCTCGCAGATAGGCCGGAGAGGCATTGTGACAGAGGCGAAACAGCTCGGCGTGGATGGACGGGACGGCTTGAACCGCCTCTACCGGCAATACGCCCCCTGGCTGAGCCGTCGGCTGCGGTCGCGCATCGGGCCGGACGACGCCGCCGACGTGGTTCAGGAGACCTACATCCGCGCCGCGCCCTACGCCCTGGCGGACATCCGGCATCCAAAGGCCTTCCTTCTGCGGATCGCCATGAACCTTCTGCGGGACGAGCGCCGGCGACAGTCGCGCCAGCCGCAGCAGAACGAGGCTGAAGCGCCTCCGCAAGGCGAGGCCGCCACCCAGTTCGACGAGCTTCTTCTATCGCAGGTCATCCATTCGATGCCTCCGCTCTACCGGAACGTCTTCGTTCTCAACCGCTTTGGCGGTATGACTTATCCAGAGATCGCCCGGACGCTCGAGATCAGTGTGCAGACGGTGCAATGGCGAATGGCCAGGGCGATCGAATACTGCGCGTCTCGGCTGGACCTTTAGGCAAGACGGATGACGATCGAGGGTAACGTCGACACGAGACGGAAGGAAGCGGCTGACTGGTTCGCGCGGCTCAACCAGCGCACGGTCACGACTGCGGATGTGAGAGGTTTCAGCGACTGGCGTCGCGATCCTGAGAACGCGCGCGCATTCAGCCGCGTCGAGGCGATGTGGGAGGCCGCCGGGACCCTGGCGAAAAATCCCGATATGGCCAACCTGACGCGGGACGCTGCAGCGGCGGCCAAGCCCGCCCGGAAGCCGAAGCTGGCGACGGGCCGTCTGATCCCGATCGGGGTCGTCGGCGCGCTGACCCTGGCGCTGGGTGCGGGCGGCGTCCTGTGGATGTCGCAGCAGCCGACGCGCTACGCGATCGCGGTCGGCGAGCAACGCACGATCCAGCTTGAAGACGGATCGCGCATCATCCTGGACACCGGCTCCGAGGTCGCGGTGCGGTTTACCGGGGGGCGTCGCTCGGTGACGCTCAACAACGGCCAGGCGATGTTTGACGTCGAGGGTGATCCGGCTCGACCCTTCATCGTGGACGCCGGAGACACCCGGGTGACGGCGATCGGTACCCGGTTCGACGTGCGCCGATCGGGGACAGGCGCCCGCGTCATTCTCGTCGAGGGTCGGGTCGACGTTAGACGAGATGCCGCGGCGGACGGCCGCTGGGCCTTATCGCCCGGTCAGGAGGTCACGACCTCGGCGCCCCGCCCGACGATCGCCACGGCCAACGTACCGGCCTCCACCAGTTGGACCAGCGGGCGGCTGACGTTCGAGAACACGCCCATCGCCGAGGCCGTGGCGGAGGTGAACCGCTACAGCCGCGAGCCGATAGAGCTCCGCGACAACCGGATTTCCTCGGTGCAGGTCAGCGGAGTTTTCAATGCCGGGGACATCGACGGCTTCGTGGCCGCACTGAGTGACCTTTACGCCCTCCAGGCCACCAAGGCCGAGGATGGCCGCATCGTCCTCAGAGGCCCCGCCTGAAAATTTATCCGTACCCGACTTAGAGGAAACCCCGCGACCCAACGTCTCCTCCCCGCCCCGCACATCCGCGGGTAGAAAAACGGGGGATGGTCATGGGCCAAGGATTCACGTCAACCGCGCTTGCCGCACTGATGATAGGCGTCGCCACGCCGGTCATCGCACAGTCGAGCGATGTCGCGCGCCGCTTCGAGATCGCGGCTGGCCCGCTGGACCGCAGCCTTCCTGAGTTCGCTCGCCAGAGCGGGCTGCAGATTCTCTATCCCAGCGCGCTCGTGGCGGGGCGGCAGTCGCCCGCCGTCAACGGCGACCTGACGTCAGAGGTGGCGCTCACGCTGCTCCTTCGCGATTCCGGACTGACCTATCGCCAGAGCCGCCCGACCGTGTTCGTCCTCGTCGATCCCTCGGCCCGCGCCGAAGTGTCCGGGGTCGAGGCGGTCGAGCTCGACGAGGTCGTCGTCACCGGCACCTATCTGCGCGGCGCCGATAGCCCGTCCCCGGTGACCGTCATCACTCAAGCTGACGTCGCGCGACAAGGCCGGGCGACCGTCGCGGAGACCTTGGCGGCGATGCCGCAGAACTTCACCGGCGCGGCCTACGAAGGCTCCGCCAATACCGGGGCCGACCGCTCTGGACGCAACATCGGATCCGCGACCGGCGTCAATCTCCGTGGCCTCGGGGCCGACGCGACTCTGGTGCTGGTCAACGGGCGACGGGTCGCCGGAACGGGCAGCGCCGGGGACTTCGCGGACATCTCCAACATCCCGTCCAGCGCCATTTCGCGGGCCGATGTCCTGCTCGACGGCGCCTCAGCCCTCTATGGCGCGGACGCGGTCGGCGGCGTGGTCAATATCATTCTCAGGTCTCGTTTCGAAGGCGCAGAGACCCGGGTCCGCGTCGGCGGAACGAGCGACGGCGGCTCCGAGGAGTTCCTCTTCTCCCATGGTGGAGGTCTAAGCTGGGGAAGCGGCAGCATCGTCGCCGCCTACGAGTATCACGATCGCAGCGAGCTCCAGGGGGCAGACCGCGACGCTACCGCGGACGCCGACCTGCGCCGGTTTGGAGGAACAGATCGCCGGCTCCTCACGGCTTCACCCGGAAACATCGTCCGCCTCGACGCCGCCACCGCGACCTACATTCCGCTCTTCGCGATCCCTTCCGGCCAGAATGGCATTGGTCTCGCGCCCGGCGAATTCCTAGCCGGGCGGATCAACAGGACGAATCAACTCGAAGGTCAGTGGTTCCTGCCGGATCAGAAGCGTCAGAGCGTCTTTCTGGCGGCGAGGCAGAACCTCCCGGCCGGGTTCAGTCTGGACGGCGATGTCCGATACACCGAGCGAGACTTCTTCCTGAAGACCAGCGCGGACGCGGGGACCTTCACCGTCACCGCCGCCAATCCCTACTTCGTGTCGCCGAACGGCTCGACCTCCCATGACATCGCCTTCTCGTGGGTCAACGATCTGGGACCGGGCGTGTCCGAAGGGAGCTCCGAGAGCGTCGGCGGTGCGATCGGTGTATCGGGCGAACTGCTCGGCTGGAATGTCTCCGCCTATGCCAGCGGCGCACAGGAGACCACCGACCGGCGTCTGTCCAATCGTGTGCAGACAACCTTCCTGCAGGAAGCACTGGGCGCACGAGCGGATCTACCGACCACGACATTCAGGACAGCGACGGACGGCTTCTTCAACCCGTTTGGCGGCCCGGCCGCGAACTCCGCCACGATCCTGGCGCACATCGGCTCGGGCTACACCGATACCGACTACGTCAGCACGGTGTCGTCCTTCAACGTCAAGACGGATGGGACCGTCTTCGAGCTGCCCGGTGGTCCGTTGCAGGCTGCGTTTGGCCTGGACTTCCGCGCCGAGCGGTTCGAGTCGGGTGGCGAGAGTTTTCTGTCCGGAACCGCTCCACGCGTGACCGCCCCGATCTCATTCGAACGAGACGTTTCCTCTGCTTTCGCCGAAGTGCGCGTTCCGATTTTCGGCTCAGCGAACGCCCGCCCCGGCCTGGAACGGCTGGAACTGTCGCTGGCGGGGAGAGTGGAAGACCACGAGGGTGTGGGGAGGACGCGCAATCCCAAGCTCGGCGTGCTCTACGGCCCGACACCCGATCTGGTGTTGCGAGCCTCCTGGGGGACGTCTTTTCGCGCGCCATCCCTCAGGGAGTTGCAGAGCGCCTATCAGATCGGCCCGTCGTTCCTGAACCGCGGCGGCGGCAACGTCCTGACCCTCATCCAGTACGGCGGAAACCCCGACCTCAGACCGGAAACCGCCGAGTCGATCACAGCGGGCTTCGTCTGGACGCCGGCCGCCTACGACGGTCTCCGCCTCGAAGGGAGCTGGTTCCGCACGCAGTTTAACGACCGCATCGGCAATCCGGTTCTTCAGAACCTCGTCAACGCGCTGAACGACCCGGCACTGGCCCCCTTCGTTCGCTATGTCACCCCGACCACGTCTTCGGATGACCGAGCCCTGGTCCAGTCGCTTCTGGACCACCCCGGCAACTTCAATCCGACGGTCTTCCCGGCGACCTCCTACGGCGTCATCGTGGACAATCGTTTCGTCAATGCGGCGAGCGTCGAAGTCGAGGGACTGGACTTGTCCGCGCGCTACCAGTTCGATCTCGCCGCCGGTCAGGCGATGATCGACACGACCATCACCCATCTGTTGACCAATAATCGGCAGATCACCGCGGCCTCCCCCACCGAGCGCCTGCTCGGGGATCCGAACTTCCCGGCCAGATGGCGGGGGCGTGCCGGAACGCAGTGGATCCGCGGTCCGGTCACTCTGGGACTGGCCGCGAATTATGTCAGCGGCGGCACCGACCCGTTGACCAATCGCGGGATCGACGACTGGACCACCTTCGACGGTCAGGTGCGATACGATTTCGCGGCGGGTTGGGGGGAAGATCTTTCGCTCAGCCTCAATGTGCTGAACCTCTCCAATGCGACGCCGCCCTTCTACGACTCCCCCAACGGTCTTGGTTTCGACGGCGCCAATACCAATGCGCTCGGACGCCAGGTCTCCCTCCAGCTCGTCAAGCGCTGGTGATCCGACATGCGCATCACTGTGTTGTGCGCGCTCGGCGCGCTCGTGCTCGCATGCCCATCGCGCGCTGATACGGAGCCCCTCACCCTCGACACGCTGCTCGGCCTGGAGACTTTCGGACGGATAGAGATCGATCCCTCGGGCTCTGTCGCCGTCTTCGAGGAGCGGCGCGCGCGTGGAAATCTTCCGCAGTATGATCTGCAGCCCGAAGGCTTTCTCCGGTACGCAAATCTTTACCGCCTTGACCTCGACGGACCCTCCGGAATCAAGCCGCTGCTGCCGATGGAAGAGGACGCGGGCTACACCATGGGGCCCTTCTCGCCCGACGGCTCTCAGCTCGTCGTGTATCGTCTCCAGGGGCACGTGTTCCGGCTCGGCATCGTCGATCTGAGGACCGGAGTCGTCGCCTGGAGCGACCTCTCTCCCGAGAGCGGCGCCTGGGGGCGCTCCGTGCAGTGGATCTCGGACAACGAGCTGCTGGTGCTCGGTATGCCTGACGGCGATCTGCCGCCGCGCCTGGCGATCCAGATCGTCACCCAGACCCGCCTCCCCGATCTCTGGGCCCGGGCCGCACGGGGTCAGTCGGCCTTCGTGTCCGCCGGCCACGGGGCGCCCGAGGAAATCCGCGAGTCCCGCACCCTCTGGCGCGTGAATGCCGATACGGGCGCCGCCACGGTCCTGACCGACGGCGACTTCCTTGACTTCGAAGCCTCCCCGGACGGGAGCCATGTCGCCGTGCTCAAGGACGGCCCTCTGGCCGCTCCCCCGGGCCTGGACGCCTCGACCGAGTTTCGCCGGGCGCGGTCGTTGCGTCTGGTGAACACGCGGACGGGTTCGTGGGTAGACCCGCCCGAGGCCGTGGACATCTCCACCAGCCTTCTCGGCTGGTCACCGGATTCCTCGGCGTTACTGGTGAGCGTCGTCGGTGCCGATCCTGCCCGTCTCCTCTCGATCTCGCCGACTGGCCAGGTTCAGGATCGAACTCCGACCGGCGTGTCGCCGGACAAAGAGCCCGACGTCTTCGGAAGCCCGACGGCACACGCGGCCTGGCTTGGCGGCGAAGTCGTCGTTCGCGGCGCCCGCGACGGGCAAATGGCATGGTGGTCCGGACGCGGGACCGAGGTCGTCGCTGTGAACAGCCTGAGCAACACAGCGCGCGTGGTCGCTCGTGGACGACAGTCCGCACTTTTCGAGGATCGAGGGCGCGTCCTTCGCCTCAGCTCCGACCTGTCGTCCGAGGATCTCGGCCAGACCGGCAGGACCTCACGCTCTCTCGGCATCTTCGGGTACAGACGCCAGACCGACCCGATGGGCGAGAGTGCGACGGAGGTGGTGGGAGACGGCGGCCGGTTGTGCCGGGTCTTCGCCGATGTCCAGGCCCAGCCGCCGGCATGCGTGGCTGCGAGACCCGGCGCCAGCGTCAGTTGGGAGCGCAGGGTCAGCGTCGGGATCGGAAGCGAAGGTCGTCAGCTCAACCAGCTCGAGGTCCGCAGTGACGCGGGTTCCGAGGTCGTAAGGCGTCTCAATCCGGAGCTCGACACGGTCTTTGTTCCGGAGGCCCGCCTGATCACAGGTCCAGACGGCGCCCGGGGCTGGCTGTTCCTGCCCGAGGCCAACTCCGGTCAACCGCCACCGGTGATCGTCATTCCCTACCCCGGAGCGACCTATCCCACCGCGCCGGTAAAGATGCGCCCGGAGATGGTGCAGATGACGCAGAACGGGGGGCTGCTTGTCGCAGCGGGCTATGCGGTCATCTACCCCGATCTACCGACGAACGCCGAGCCGTCGGTTGGCATAGCGGACAGGATTCTGGCCGTTGTCGACGCCGCCGCCGCCGACGGTTCGATCGATGCCCGTCGGATCGGACTCTGGGGTCATAGTTTCGGAGGTTGGTCGGTCATGATGAGCGCCGCCCAATCGCCCCGTTTCAGCGCAGTCGTAGCCCTCAACGGGCCCTACAATCTGCAACTGTCTCTCGCCGACATGGCCCAGAGCCAGCGCATCCTCGGCGGAAACACCATCGACGCCGTAAGTGGCGCGCGATGGCTCGAAACCGGGCAAGCAGGGATGCTCAGACCGTATTGGACTGATCCCGAGCGATATCGGCGAGGCAGCCCCTTCGAGCAAGCCGACCGGATCAGGACCCCGATCCTTCTTTTCCACGGCGAGCTGGACTTCCTCGGGTTTCACACCGAGCAGATGTACGCCGCACTCGTTCGTCTCCACCGACCGGTCGCGTTGACCTATCTGTTCGGCGAGGACCACAGCGTTCACAACCCGGGTAACGCCCGAGTCTACTACGATCAGCTGACGGCCTGGTTCGACCAGTATCTCAGGCCCGACGAGAGGCGATCCGGGCCTTCCACCGCCGAAGCCAGGCTTCGGTCAGCGCCAGGGTGAGCAATCGGGAGAAGCCACCCCGCCAGACCAGGGCCTCGCGGGTCATTTCGTCCGCGAGACCCTGAGGCAGGAGCTCCGCTGCGGCCAGTTCCCCTTCGAGGAGATAGTCTCGAAGGAAATCGAGCTTGCCGGCGACGGCTTCACCGTAGAACGCGCCCAGCTCTCCCTTGGAACGTCGATGGAAGATGGCGGCAGGGATGGCGTCGGCATAGGCGGCCCGCGCCGCAAAGCGGTCGCGTCCCCCCCACGTCAAATCGACGGAGGACCAGGCGAGCCCCGCTTCCACAACAGGCTGGCTGAGAAGCGGGTTCACGCAGGGCCCATTTCGACTCCGAACCGCGTGCCCCTGGAAGGCCTGGGAATTCACCAGTCCAAGAATCTGCATCACCTTCCCTGGAGGAACGCCCTTGAGCGCTTCGAGCCAGGGATGCCGCCGCTCACGCAACGCAAGGGAATGAGCGCGTCGCGTCTGCAACCAGGTTCTGGGCCAGAGCGACTGACCGGTCCATCGCGCAGCATCATGGAGAACCTGTGCCCGCGCGCGCATGCGCCGTTCCAGCACCTCGTCGAAGGCGATCAGGAACGTCGGCATCTGGAAGAACACCACGTCACCGCCCTGGCCGGTCAAAGAGCCCCAGGCGCCCGAACTTTCCACACGCCCCGCGATGTCGTCATTGTAGTCGGTATCGATATCGTTGGTTGCTGGCCGAAAGGCGTCTGTTGATCGAGCCAGACGCGCTGGAGACAGGGTCAGGCCGCTGCGCCTCACTTCCGTCAGGTCGTATCCGTGCCGTTCCACGACGGGCCGCGCGAACGCCCGCTCGTCGCCTTCCGGATCGCCAACGTAGTGATTGACCCATTGGGCGACGCGGGCACGCTGTTGATCCGTGAGCGCGCCGGCCACGATCGCCGAATCCAGACCTCCGCTGACCTCAGCGATCCACACCCGCTCTCCGGCCAGTGCCTGGACCGTCCGATCGACCACTTCACGGAGGTCAGGTCGCGCCTTCTCCCTGGCGTTCCGATAGATGTCCGCGGGGCTCCAGATTTGCCGGGACGCGACGCCGTCCCGGCCAGCGACCGTGAGGCCGCCTGCCGCGACCGGTGTGAGTCCGGACAACGCCAGTTCGTGGCGATAGCCGCCACCTCTTGCGAGCAGCCCCCGCATCGATTGCCAATCGATGGCGAGCTCATCGGGCAGCAGGCCGTCCAGGGCGGGCGGCGCGGTCGGCGCCACGACGCTCACACCGCCCTTGCGCCACACTACGGCCTCGACGGCTCCAGAGGGGTCTCGCAGAATCGCCGCGCCACCGGGGGTCCGCCGGATCAGGACGTAGCGTCCCCAGTGGGCGGACACGACTGTCGCTGCTTGCTTCGCGTCGAGCACACGGCAGGCCAGCACGCCGCGTTCGGCCGCCGATAACGGACAACCAGTCTGGTCGAACATCTCTCCGATCACGGCGCCGTGGCCGTCGAGAGCGGCTACGATCTCGACCCGGGATGTCGCGGGCGCGTAGACGGCGATGAAGGGGTGAAAGACGCGGCGACTCCAGCCGGCTCCGGCGAGGCGTCGAGCCACCTTCTGGCTCAGCGCCTCCAGCGCCGCCGCATCGTCTCCCATCAGAACGACGTAGGCATCCGCGCTCATGGTCACATCACCATGATCGGCCGGTAGATGTTCAACGTGTCCGGGGCCTGGCTGACGCAATGGTCCCCCACTTGGAGCCAGCAGTGCGCGAGGAACGGCCACAGCCGCACGCCGAAGACCCAGTCGGCGTCGAGGTCGGCGGCGTTCAGGAACCGGAGCAGGAGCTCGGCCTGGAACAGACAGGCGCCGACGACCGGCCCATAAGGAAGCATCTGGCGAAACACGCCGACCCTCGCCGCGATTGCAGCCAGGTCGTCACGACGTCCGCCACGTCCGGAGACATTCTGCGACAGCGCCTGCAGGGTTGGCTTGCGCCGTGCCGTATCGGCCCAGAGCAGCGCGAACGTCGCCATGTCTGCGGTGGAAGGCTTTCCGGCCTCGACATCCGGGAGACGATGCAGCGGGATCGGCGGCGGTGAGCGGCGAGGACCCGCTGGCCCATCCGCGTGGAGCAGCTCGTTCGCCGCCAGATCGAGCATGAGATCCATCGGGGCCAGCAATGATCCGCCGTCTACCTGGACCTGGCTGCAATCCGGAACCAGCAGATAGCCGTCCGTCGAGAGATCCAGCAGAACGAGATCGGAGCCCGCCTTGGCGGCATACACCGTGTCGGCGAGTCGGCCGCACTCGAGATGGTCTCCGAACGAGGGCGAGACGGCGGGCTGCATGAAGGTCCTTAGAGCTGAATGCGGTTGTCGCTTGGCTTTCCTGGGGCGGCAGATCGGGCCGTCAGCTGTGACGGCCCGTCCGTCTTCAGCCGACCGGCATATCCCACTTGAGGTGGGAGTTGAGCTCGACGAGCTCGCCGTCCATGGCAGCGCGGGTCAGGCATCGCGCCTGACCCAACCGCAGGACTCGGGTGGTGGCTTTCATCACCATTCTCCGTTTCGTCGTGATGCCCCTAGACGAACGACGCCACGGTCGGGACATCCCGGGCGTGTGGGCCGCCCCTGTGGGGGCGGCCCATTCGGTCAGGCGCCGACAGTGATGTCGTAGCGCTCGGCCGGGTTCAGCTCGATGAACTCGCCGAGGACGCCGGCCCGGGTGAGCTTGCGGGCGGCGCCCAGGCGAACGAGGCGCGAGATGCTCTTGGTGGTCATGGTCGTCTCCTCTTTCTGAAGGTCGACAGAAGGTCGACGACGCACCATCAGCACCCGGGTTCAAATCGATTCAAACGATATTGCGGATGTATTCGGCGCCGTCTGGATCAAGCCGCCTGACCCGCGCGGCCAGGCCGCCGGCGGCGGTCCGCCACCGCGCGTAGTAGGCGTTCAGGTGGTCCAGATCCGATCCTTCCGAAGGACATGTCGACCCATTCAGACGGCGGAGTGGGGCGAGCCGACGCCTGACCCGTAACAGGCTCTCGACCAGGGGCTGGTTGTCGCAGTGTTCCACCAATGTGACGATCCAGGCCTCTACCGCTTCGTCGGAGCCATCATCCAGCGGCGGCACGTTCATCGAACAGGTCGCTGCCAGCCGGACGTGGGCGGCCTCGAGGTCCAGCAATCCCACGATGTCTTCGACCGGCGCGGATCGCGTAAAGTAACCCAGCCCCCGCCGGTCTTCGACGAGACCTTCGCCGCAGAGCCGGGACAGAGCCTCCCGAACGGGACTGGTGCTGAGCTTCAGCGATGCGGCGATATCCGCTACTGACAGGTGCTGGCCCGGCGCGAGCCCCTGCTCGAGCGCCCTCCGCAGACTAGCCGTCGCGTCGCCGAAGGGATCACGCTGTCTCACGGGCCATCCCCGCAAGAAACCGCCTTCGCCCGTAGTTCATCGACCCTCCATCTGCGGGGCGCGCACGCGGCGAGGTAGCGTCTATACTCACATCCGCAAGAAACTTGCGCCATAACCGCAGCTTTTATGCTGTTGATCTTAATAGGCTTTCATTTGACGCAAGCCTGAGGCATTTTTCAACCTGCAGAGGTGACGGGAGTGTTGGTTGCGTGATGTCGATGGCGGGGCGGTGAACCGGAACATGGACAATCGGCAGACCCAGTCATCCAACGCGGTGCTCTCCTCCAGCCTGCGCCTCATCCGGTCTCACCGGCGGATGCGCACGGTCGACGTGGCCGCCGGGATGAACATGGCCCTCCGCTCCTACGAACATTTCGAGTCCGGGGCCGGACGCATCAACCTGGAGCGGATCCACCGGTTCGCCGAGGTCACGAACAGCGATCCGCATGCGATCCTGGCGGCTTTGGCGCTCGGCTCTCCGGCCTTCGCTCTGCGGTGCGCCGACAACAAATTGGCGACCATCATCGCCGTCGTGCTTCAGGAATTCGACGAAGAGGCTGGTGACGCCATCATCGATCTCGACGCGCGAACGATCATCAACGCCTTCACCAAGACGCTGAAGGATCTCGCCGACCAGTCCGTCAGCAAGGATGCAGAGGCGGAGGCCTGGCTGGAGCAGCGCCGGGGCCGACTGAGGACGCCGGCGCGTCAGGACGGAAACGGCGAGAGCTGAACCCCACCGCAGATTCACGCCGGGGACCTTCCGTCTCGACGGTGCGGAGCGCTCGGGGCTCAATGGTGATGTGCGCCCCGAAACGTCCCATACTCCGACCAGCGCGACCGCGTGCGTGGACGACCTCACGTCGCGCCAGCGCGAATGTCTGACCCTGGCGGCGGAGGGCCTGACTTCCGCCGCGATCGGCGACCGTCTCGGGGTCTCACCACGAACAGTTGATGAGCACCTGACGTCGGCGTGCGTGGTTCTGGGGGTCCGAACCCGAATACAGGCCGTCGCGAAACTGGTCAGGAGCGAACGGCCTGCGGAGGGGCGCAGCTTCCGCCCGGAAATTTCCGGCGGGAAGGTCGCGGGTCGTTTGCGGAAAATGGATCGGGTGAGGTGATCGGCGTTCGCTAGGAGCCCTCCATGCTCGATCTCGTCGCGGTTCTCGCCCTCTCCCAGGCCTGTGCGCCATCTGTCGCACCGGAGACCCTGGCGGCGATCGCACACGTCGAGAGTCGCTTCGATCCGTTGGCGATCGGAGTCAATCGGGGCGGCCGTCGTCCCCCTCCCGCCCGCGATGCCGCCGACGCCGCGCGGATGGCGAGGAGTCTGCTGGCGACTGGCGCGAACCTCGACCTCGGCCTCGCCCAGATCAACAGCAGCAATCTGACCTGGCTCGGACTGACCGTGGAACAGGCCTTCGACCCCTGCCGCAATCTGGCGGCGGCCGCGACCGTCCTGCGCGCCGGCTATCAGCTGTCCGGCCCGACAGCCGAGGACGCGCAGACAGCGCTGCGCGTCGCCCTGTCCCGCTACAACACGGGGGACGCGTCGAGGGGATTCCGCAACGGCTACGTCGGCCGTGTGGAGAACGCCGCGGTCACGCTCCGGCTGTCTGCCCCGCCATCCTCGGCGCTCCCCACGATGCCCATCACCCCGACGCCGCTTCAGCCGTCCCCGCCTCCAACGCCCGCCCCCGCCTGGGACGTCTTCGGTCGGCCGGAGTCGAAGCTGATCGTCTTTTCAACCTTCCCCGAACGGTGACCCCGATGCTTTCAATCGCGCCTTCGCGCCGCCCCACCCGTCATCTCGGCGCCCTGTTCTGTATCGCTTTGGCCGCGACCGCCCTGACGGCCCAGCCTGCCTTGGCGTCCGCGAACGTCGAGGGACTGCTGCAGAACGTGGTCGACATGCTCACGGGCAATACCGCGCGGCTTCTTGCGGTGCTGGCTGTCGTGGTCGTCGGCATCCTCTGGATGTTCGGCCTGTTCGACCTGCGACGGGCAGCCATCGTGGTGCTCGGCATCGTGGTGGTCTTCGGGGCGGCCGAAATCGTCAACCTGATCACCGGGGGCTCGTGATGCCCTTTCCCGGATCCGTCCTGCTGATCGGCGCGACCGCCGGCCTCCTGTCGCTCTGTCTCGCCCAGGGCCTCGGTCTGATCTCCCCGAAGAGGTTCGCCCAGCTCGCGGGCGGGGGTGCCGGCGGGATCGCGCTGGTTTGCGCCGGCGTCTGGCTCATCGACGGAGGCGGACATGGGTGAGGAACGCCTGACCGAGGATCCGCTGTTCCTGGCCTGCACCCGCCCGGCCATGATCATGGGGGTGCCGATGGAGGCGATGGGCGTCAACGTCATCCTCTCGGGCGTCGTCTTCCTCGTGGGAGGCAGCCTGCTTTACCTGCTCGTCGCCCCGGCCCTTCACCTGGTCTTTCGTGCGATCTGCCGCGCCGACCACAACGCCTTCCGTCTGCTCTTCGTCTACGTCGACACCAAGGGCCGCTGCCGCAACGGCGCGCTGTGGGGCGGCAGTTCCGTCTCGCCCCTGCCCGTGGTGCGTCGCTACGTCGTCGAGGAGCTCCGCCGTGGCTGACGGCGCCGCCTCCCCGTCGCGCCTGCGTCGCGAGACCGAGGTTCGGTCCCACCTCCCCTACGCACGCCATGTGAACGACCACATCGTCGCCCTCGACAGCGGCGCGCTCATGATGGTCTTCCAGGTCGCGGGCGCGAGCTTCGAAACGGCCGATGTTCGCGACCTCAACGACTGGCACGTCAAGCTCAACCAGGCCTGGCGCAACCTCGCCGACGACCGGCTGGCGGTCTGGCATCATGTCGTCCGCCGCGAAGTCGCTCCATCGTCGTGTGACGGCTACCGGTCGGACTTCGCCGCCGGCCTGGCTGCGGACTACGACGCCCAGATGTCCGGCCGCCGCCTCTGGGTGAACGAGCTGTTCGTCACACTGGTGCTGCATCCCGGCCGGGATGCGGGCGATCGCGCCGCCGCCCTGATGCGCCGCCTGCGCCAGGCGCGTCGCGACGACGGCGAGGTGATGGTCGCGCAGGTCCGGCGGCTTGAGGAGGCCGGCCGTGACCTCACCCAGTATCTGGAGCGCTACGACCCGCGCCGCCTCGGCCTGTTTGAACGGGACGGTCTCTGGTTTTCGGAACCGCTCGAGGTCATGGGCCTGATCCTGACCGGACGGCGCTCGCCCGCGCCCCTCGTCTACGGGCACCTCGGCGCGGCCGCCTATTCCGTGAGAGCGATCTTCGGCCGTGAGACCCTGGAGCTGCGCGGGGCGTCCGGGGAGCGTTTCGGCGGCGTCCTCGCGATCAAGGAGTATCCGGCGACGACGCGTCCAGGCCTCTGGGACGGGCTGCTCAACGCCCGCTTCGGCTTCGTGATGTCCCAGTCGTTCGCCTTCCTGTCGAAGGCCTCCGCCCGTGCGGTGATGGAGCGCAAGCAGAACCAAATGGTCTCGGCCCGTGACAAGGCCGGATCCCAGATCGTCGGCCTGTCGGACGCCCTGGACGATCTGGTGAGCAACCGGTTCGTGATGGGCGAGCATCAGGCGTCGGTGCTGGTTCACGGCGACACCCCCGCGGCCCTGGCGGACCATCTGTCGAAGGCGCGCGCCATACTGGCCGATTCCGGACTGGTGGTGGCGCGCGAGGACCTGGGGCTTGAGGCGGCGTTCTGGTCTCAGTTCCCGGGGGTCTTCTCGCGGCGAACCCGGCCGGCGGCGATCACCTCGCGCAATTTCGCGGCGTTGGCGCCCCTGCACGCCTATCCCGTCGGCAAGGCGGACGGCAATCACTGGGGTCCGGCGGTCGCGCTTCTGCGAACGACGGCGGGCTCGCCGTTCCACTTCAACTTCCACGTCGGCGACCTGGGCCACACCTTCATCTGCGGCCCGTCGGGATCCGGCAAGACCGTCGTCCAGAACTTCATGCTGGCTCAGCTGGAACGCTTCGGCGCCCAGCAGATCTTCATCGACAAGGATCGCGGCGCCGAGATCTTCGTGCGGGCCAGCGGCGGAACCTACCTCGCCCTGCGCAACGGAGAGCCGACGGGTTTCGCGCCCTTCAAGGCGCTGTCTCCCTCACCCGCCAACCGCGCCTTCCTCGTCCGATTGGTTCGGACGCTGGTCGCCCGCGGCGACGACAGCCTCTCGGTCGCCCAGGCCCGGGCGATCGACGAGGGCGTTTCGGCGCTCGAGGCCCTGCCGCGCGAGCGGCGCTCCATCGCCGCCCTCCGCAGCCTATTGGGCCAGGCCGACGCCGGCGGGATCGGCGCGCGGCTGGAGCGCTGGCAGAAGGGCGGTCCACTCGGCTGGGTGCTCGACAACGACGAGGACGCGCTCCGTCTGGACGCTCGCTTCGCCGGTTTCGACATGACCCACGTTCTGGATCACGACGAGGTCCGGACCCCGGCGATGCTCTATCTGTTCCATCGCATCACCGAGCGTGTCGATGGTCAACGGTTGGTCCTCGATATCGACGAGTTCTGGAAGGTTCTGGGCGACCCGGCTTTCACCGATCTGGCCCAGGACGGTCTGAAGACCTGGCGAAAGCAGAACGCCTTCATGGTGTTCGGCACCCAGTCGCCGGCCGATGTCCTTCGCTCGCCGATCGCCCACGCCATCCTGGAGCAGTGCGCCACCCAGATCTTCCTGCCGAACGCCCACGGGCAGGCGCGGGACTATGTCGACGGCTTCGGCCTGACGCAGGAGGAGTTCCGCCTCGTGCGCGAGGAGCTTACGCCGGAGTCCCACCGCTTTCTGGTCAAGCAGGGCCACGACAGCGTGGTGGTGGAGCTCGATCTCGGCGGCATGGACGACGCCCTGGCGATCCTGTCCGGTCGCGCCTCCACGGTCGCCCTTCTGGACCGCATCCGCGCCGAGGTCGGCGACGACTACGCGCACTGGCGCGCCCCCTTCCATGCCCAAAGGAGAACGTCATGACCCTTCGTCATCTGGCGTCGGCCGCCTTGGCCGGCGCCCTGCTGCTCGCCGCCCCCGCCGCCCAGGCCCAGTATGTCGTGCACGATCCTCGCGCCCTGGTGCAGATGATCGAGGACGCCCGCACCAGCCTGCAGCAGTTGCAGGCCCTGCAGGCGCAGATCGAGGAACAACGCGCCCTCTTCGACAGCCTGAACGATCTGTCCGACGTCAACGGCCTGGCTCAGGCTCTGGGCCTGCCCGAGGTGCGCAATCCGATGCCGGATGCGCGCTCACTGCGCGCCGCCGCCGAAGGCGACCTGTCGGCTCTGGGGGCCCTGGCCGACCGGGCCGATGCGATCCGTCGCGAAACACGGCTGTTCACGCCGTCTGCCGGCGAGCTGTCCGAGGCCGATGCCTATTACCGCGACAGCCTGGAGCGGGCCGGCGCGCGCACGGCCCGTGATCTGGCCATCGGAGAGGCCGTCGGCGAAGCGTCCGACCGCCGACTGGAGGGGCTGGAGACGCTGCGCCGCGCCCTGGACACCGCACCCAATGCGCGGGCGGTGATGGACCTGGAAGCCCGCCTCGCCGCCGAACAGGCGCTGATCCAGAACGAGCAGTTGCGCCTTCAGGGCCTGGCCGTCACCCAGGCCGCAGAAGCGCGGCTGGAGGAGCAGAGAAGCCGCGAACGCGCCGAGGCCGCGCGGGCCGCGCGTCAGGCGACCTACGAACGGACCTTCCGGTGAGGCTCGGGTGTCTTCTCGGCGTTCTGGCCCTGGCGGCCTGTTCGCCCCCGGAGCGGGACGCCGCGGCCTTCGCGGCGGAGCCTGAGACGGCTCTCCGGGTGGTCGCCGACTGCGACGCCGGCGCCCGCAGGTCCGACTGCGCGGCGGCGCGAGAGGGGCTGGCGGACGCCCGCCGGCGCGATCGGATGGACGCCTACGCCCGGACGTTCCGCGAGCCCTGACCATGTCGTTCCGCGTCTTCGAGCCCAGCTACGACTTCATCGACGAGCGCCTCAATGTGTTCCTTGGCGAACGGTTGTCGTCGGTCATCGCCCAGGTGGACGGGCCGCTACGCGTCGCCCTGCTCCTCTATGTGGTCCTGTACGGGTACGCGATCCTGCGCGGCTCCATCACCGAGCCCATGCGGGACTTCGCGGTCCGCTCCATCAAGCTCGCCCTCCTCTATGCGCTGGCGACAACCCCCGCCTATTCCACCTTCGTCACCGGTCCGCTGTTCAGCGACATGCCGAATGCCCTGACCCGGGCGGTCAGCGGCTCGGAGACGCCGAGCGTGGGGGCCGCGTTCGACCAGTTCTTCGCCTATGCCGCCTGGCTGGGCGAGGACATTTCCCGGGACGCCTCGGCCTTCAATCCGGCCCCCTACATCGTCGCCGCCGGGGTCTTCATCATCGGGGCTCTGGCCGCCGCCCTCGGTTTCGGCGTGGTGCTGGTCGCCAAGCTGGCGCTCGCGCTTCTCGTCACCCTCGGCCCGATCTTTATCGCCTGCGCCCTGTTCGACGCGACACGCCGCTACTTCTTCGGGTGGCTGAGCCAGGCCGTGAACTATCTCGTCCTGTTCGCCCTGATCATCGTCATCTTCCAGCTCGTGCTGTCGCTGGTGCGCGACCAATGGGGCTCGATCCAGGGCTCCGATCCCATGATCGGCGGCCTGATCTTCATCGCCCTTTGCCTGCTGGGCGCGATCTTCTTCCTGCAGACGCCGGCCATCGCCGCAGGCATCGCCGGCGGCGCCAGCGCGGGCCTCGCCGACTTCGCCAATGCCGCCGCCCTCGGGTCGAGTCCTTCGGGACGCGCCAGAGGTCCGCAGGAGGCCAGCCGCCAGCCGCCGAAGGGCGGTGGAACCATCCGACCGAACGGAGCCTGACATGAGCCTTCGCCTGCTGTTGACCCTGTGCGTCCTCCTCGGCGGCTGCGCCACCGGACGGACGGAGACGCCGCCGATCTGCGACGGTCGCGAGCGGCGTCCCGCCAATCCCTACGGGTCGATCCTCGTCCCGTCGCCGTCCGCGACGCCGTCCGCGCCCCCGGTCGAACCGGTCGAAGGCGAGCCGTCGGCGGGAGGCTGCGCATGAGCGGCGTCCCTTCCGAGGAGCTGAAGCGCTATTTCACCGAGGCGCGGCGGTGGGACCAGGACCGACTGGCCAGCGCCCTGCAGTCCCGGCGATTGGCGTGGGCGGCGGCGGGCGTGGCGGCGGCGCTGGCGATCTCGGCGACCGCGGCCGTGACCTTCCTCACGCCCCTCAAGACGAGCGAACCCTTCGTCATTCGCGTCGACCGGACGACCGGATCGGTCGATGTCGTGCGCGGCCTCTCGGACGAGGACGGACCGATCCGATATGACGAGGCGGTCAGCAAATACTTCCTCGGCCAGTACGTCCGGGGTCGCGAAGGCTATCTTGACCCCGCCGCCGAAGACGCGTTCCGCCAGGTCTCGATCCTGTCCGCGCCCTCCGAGCAACGCCGCTGGGCCGACCTCTACCGCGGCTCCAATCCCGAAAGCCCCCAGAACCTCTACGGGCGCGACGGAGAGGCCGTGGTGTCGATCCGGGCGATCGGCTTCATCAATGACAGTGTGGCCAATGTGCGGTTTCGCCGGACGGTGCGGCAGGCCCAGCAGATCACCGAGAGCGACTGGATCGCCACGATCGCCTTCGCCTACACCCGGGCCCCGATGTCGGAGGCGGATCGTCTGCGCAATCCGCTCGGCTTCCAGGTGACATCCTACCGCGCCGACCCGGAGGTCATTCGATGAAAACCCCCGCGCTTGTTCTGGCCGTTGCTCTGGTGGCGACGGCGAGTCCCACCCTGGCCCAGACCGATCCGGGCGGCCGGATCCAGGAGCTGACCTATGCGCCGAACGGCGTCTATCCGATCTCCGGCGCCTTCCGCACGGCGACGCAGATCATCTTCTCGCCCGAAGAGACGATCCGACACGCCGCCATCGGCGACAGCGTGGCGTGGGAGGTCGCGGCGGAGGGGTCCGTCCTGTTCCTGAAACCACGCGAGCGCCACCAGTCCACCAATCTTCTGGTCGTCACCGAGCGGGCCGGCGTCGCCCGGCACTACGTCTTCGAACTCCTGGCTCAGGACCGGTCCGCAAGGACGGCGGCCTATCAGGTCCGCTTCCGGTATCCCGATGACGATCAGGCGCGAGCGGCCGCCGCCCTTGCCGTCTCGGCGCAGGCCGCGGAGGAACGCCTGATAGGCCTGGAGCTTCAGGCCGGCGCCATCGAGGGCCGGCGCAACCTCGCCTATTCCGTCCAAGGGGACCCCGGCCTCCAGCCAAGCGAGGTGACGGACAACGGCCGATTCACGGTGCTCCGCTTCCCCGGTAACCAGCCCGCGCCCGCCATCTTCGAGGTCGCCGGAGACGGATCCGAAAAGCTCGTGCCCTACGATGTCCGCGGCGAATTCGTGGTGATCCACGGCGTGGTCGCCGGCCTGCGCCTGCGCCACGGCGGGTCGGTCCTCTGCATCTTCAACGAGGCCTTCGATCCGCGCGGGCGCGCCACCGGGACCGGAACGGCGTCTCCGGCCGTCGATCGGACCGTGACGGGAGACCGGCCATGACCACCGCAGCCCCGCCCCCACCGACCGAGACCCCGGAGACGCCGACGACAGGACAGGACCGGGGCGTTTCACCGATCGCGGGCCGGCTCGGCGGCCGTCAGGGCCGGATGATCACCCTCGCGGCCCTCGCCGCCGGATGCGGGGTCTTTCTGTTCGCGACATGGGACCGGGGCGACGACCGCGACCGCGATCGGGCGACGGACGATACGCCCCCGCGCCAGCTGGCGCCGTTCGAGCCGGCGCGACGGGCCGAGCCGCCGATTCTGGAAACGGCGGAGACAGACCCGTTTGCGCCCACCCTTGTCGATGACGACGAGCGGATCCCCGCAATCGAACAGAGGTCTTCCGCCGGCTCGACATCTGGACCGACGCCAGGCGAGCAAAGGCGCGCGCTCGCGGATAGCGCCCAGCGGTCGCCGGTGCTCGCCTACAGCCGCCCCGGCGGCCCGGATCGAGCCGCCGCGGCCGCCGCCCCCCTGCTCGCCTCGGACCGGTCCGACCCGCCCGGTCATGAGCTCGACACCCTGAGACGGGTCAGTCCGATCGCCTCGGCCCGCGCCGGCCGTCTGCCGGATCGCAACCTTCTGATCACGGCGGGGTCCAGCGTGCCCTGTGTCCTGCAGACCGCGATGGACAGCTCGACGCCGGGCTACGTCAGCTGCCTGATCTCGCGGGACGTCTATTCGGACAACGGCGCGGTCGTGCTGTTGGAACGAGGGACCCGGGTGCTTGGCGAGTACCGCGGCGCCGTGGAGCCGGGTCGAGGCCGCCTGTTCGTTCTGTGGACCCGCGCCGTCACTCCGACCGGCGTCGCCGTCGCCCTGGCCTCGCCCGCCGCGGATTCGCTCGGGCGGGCGGGTTTCGACGGCGCCATCGACACCCGGTTCTGGGACCGGTTCGGCGGGGCGCTGCTGTTGTCGATCGTCGATGACGCCGCCTACGCGGCGGCCGGCGGCGGCCAGTCCCTTCAATCCACCGCGCGCGTGCCGTCGGACGCCGCCTCAGTCGCCCTGCAGGGCTCGGTCGGCATTCGGCCCACCCTGCGGAAGGCCCAGGGAGCGGAGGTCTCGATCTTCGTGGCTCAGGACCTCGACTTCGCGGACGTCTATCGCCTGCGGCCGAGGTGATGCGCGACACCTCCGTCATCGACCACTACCTTGCCCCGCTCCGTCCCTTCCTGGCGCCGCAGTCGGTGACCGAGGTCGTGGTCAACCGGCCGGGCGAGGTCGGGGTGGAGCATCCTGACGGCTGGCGCTGGCATGAGGTGCCCGAGCTGACGGAAACCTGGTTGCGCACCCTCGCCGTCGCGGCCGCCGCCTACACCGGGCAGGATGTCGATGCCGAGCGGCCGATCTGTTCGACGGTCCTTCCCGGCGACGCGCGGTGTCAGATCGTGCTGCCGCCGGTCGTCCCCGCCGGCGCCGTCTCCCTGACCATTCGCAAACCCTCCGGCGCGCGCATGGGTCTCGAGGACTTTCACGCCGCCGGCCTGTTCGCTGCAGCCAGGACCGTGCACGGCGGGCTCGATGAGACCGACACAGAGCTGGTCGGCCTGCGCGAGGCGGGCGACTGGGTGGGTTTCTTCCGGCTGGCGGTCGAGCGCCGCCGCAACATCCTCATCTCGGGTGCAACGGGCTCCGGCAAGACGACCTTCGCCAAGGGCCTGGTCGAACTCATTCCCGAGCATGAGCGGCTGCTGACGATCGAGGACACGCGCGAACTGGTCCTGCCTCAGCGCAATGTCGTCCATCTGCTCTATTCCAAGGACGGCCAGGGCCTGGCAAAGGTGGGCCCGAAAGCCCTTCTGGAGAGCGCGCTGCGGATGCGCCCGGACCGGATCCTGCTGCAGGAACTCCGTGACGGAACGGCCTTCTTCTTCCTGCGTAACGTCAACTCCGGCCATCCCGGATCGATCACGACGGTCCATGCCGATTCCGCCACCCTGGCCTTCGAACAGCTCACGCTGCTGGTCCGGGAGTCCGAGGGCGGTCGCGACCTGCCGCGCGACGACATCCGCACGATGCTGCACCTGATGGTCGATGTGGTGGTGCAGATGAAGAAGATCGACGGCCGGTTCCTGATGACGGAGGTCTGGCATGAGCCGCTTCGCAAGCGCCGCGCCGGCGACTAGGGCGGGCCTGATCGCGGTCGCCGTCCTGGCCGCCCTCGCCCTGTTCACGATCGGGACCCTGTCCCTCGCGCTGATCGGGCTGGGTCGCTTCTCCGGCGACATCGATCCTGCCCGGGTTCCGGGCTGGTTCCTCTACTACCGACAGGACCCCGAGGTCCGCCGTTGGCTGACGATCGGCGGCGCCGTCATGGGCCTGGTGCTTGTCGTGCTCGCGGCCGCCATAGCCCTGGGCATACGACGCCCGCTGCACGGTGCCGCACGCTGGTCGACGGCGGGTGAGCAGCGCCGGCACGGCCTGCGGGCGCGCAGCGGACTTC
The DNA here is from genome assembly GCF_047716865.1 of Brevundimonas sp. S1H14. NCBI lineage: Bacteria > Pseudomonadati > Pseudomonadota > Alphaproteobacteria > Caulobacterales > Caulobacteraceae > Brevundimonas > Brevundimonas sp. S1H14. The sequence continues at coordinate 2,603,637 of NZ_CP136679.1, forward strand.
TGCTGGGCGAAGCGACCGGCGAGCTTCTCGTCAGCGACGGTCCCGAGCATGTGCTGCTCTACGCGCCGACCCGCACCGGCAAGGGCGTCGGGGTGGTGATCCCGAACCTGCTGGCCTGGCCGGACTCGGTTGTGGTCCTCGACATCAAGCGGGAGAATTTCAACGCCACCGCCGGCTTCCGCGCCGAAGCGGGGCAGACCGTCCACCTGTTCGACCCGCTCGCCGGCGACGGCCGAACGGCGAGGTTCAACCCGCTCGATCACATCGACCGCACAAAGCCGGTCGTCGTCCTCGATGAACTTCAGCGGATCGCGGGCATGCTGTTCCCCGCCCATAGCCATGCCGACCCCTTCTGGTCGGAAGCGGCCCGGACCGGCTTCATCGGGGTGGGCGCCTATGTGGCCACAACCCCCGATCTGCCGTTCACCCTTGGCGAGATCTACCGCCAGCTGACCGAGGGCGATCCGCGTGATCGCTTCCCCAGGCTGATCGAACAACGTCGCCTCGACGGCGATCCCCTCCCCCGAGGCGCGACGACGGCCCTGACCGATTTCTGCAGCTCCGGCGAGAACACCTTCGCCTCGATCCGTCAGTCGATCACCACCCGGATGGGCCTGTGGCTCAACCCCCTGGTGGATGCCGCGACCAGCGCCAGCGACTTCGATCTGCGGACGATCCGGAACGGCCGCCTGTCGCTCTATCTGGCAGCCTCGCCTGAGAATATGGATCGGGTCGCACCGCTCTACGCCCTCCTTTTTCAGCAACTGGTCGATCTCAACAGCCGGGACCTGCCCGCGCCAGACGCCCCCCGGACCCTGGTGCTGCTCGACGAGTTCGCCCGTCTCGGCCGCGCGCCGGTGCTGGCCCACGCCTTCGCCTGGGTCGCCGGCTACGGCCTGCGGCTGCTGCCGGTCGTGCAGAGCCCGTCCCAGCTCCGCGCCCTTTACGGCCCGGACGTGACCGAGGACATTCTGACCAACTGCGGCCTGGAGATCGTCTTCGCACCGAAGGAGTTGAAGGTGGCCCAGGAGCTGAGCGAGCGGCTCGGCTACTACACCTATCGGGCCCGCAGCCGCAGCCGTCCGATTGGCCTGGGACAGGGCCGACGCAGCCTGACCGACTCCGATCAGAAGCGGGCGCTGATGCTCCCGCAGGAGCTTATGCAGCTCTCCGGAAAGGCGCTGATCGTCCTCAAGGCGGGGCTGTCGCCGACCCGTGGACGCAAACTTGTCTTCTACCGTGACCGCCGCTTTACCGCCCGATTGCGGCCGCCGCCGGAAACCGCGCCCGCGCCGCCTCCGCCGTTGGCGGCTGTCATTCCCAAATCACCAGTGATCGAGGAGCCTGACATGGACTTCGACAGCATCGTCCGCCGCTTCGCCGCGGAAGGGCTCAGACCTCCGGCTCCGGGAGCCAGCGAAGCCGAGGTCCAGGCCTGGCTCGACCGCGTCGTGGCGGCCCCCGCCACCGCGCGCGCCCCTCTCGAGCGTAGGCCATGAGCCAGTCCGCCCCTCGGTCGGCTCCAGGCAACCGGCTGGCGCCGCAGCCCGGCGCTGCCCCGGAGCGCCGCTCGCTCGACAAGGGCGACGTGCCCGCCCAGTTGCTGGATCGCTATCTGATCGAGCGCGATCGCCAGGGCCGGCCGGAACGCTACTACCGCGACCACAAGAGCGCCGATCCCGTCTTCCGCGACCACGGCCGTGCGTTGTCATCGCTCCAGGCCTATCCGGACTCGGTCGCCTCCATGCTGCGGATCGCGCAGCACCGGGGATGGACGCACGTCAAGGTGTCGGGAGACGAGGCCTTCCGCCGCGAGGTCTGGGTCCAGGGTCGTAGCCTTGGCCTGGAGGTGGCCGGCCACAAGCCCACGGAACGCGACCGCCAGGCCGCTAACGATCAACCGGACCGCGTCGCGGGCGGGCGCCCCTCCAGGGATGCCGAAGCCAAGCCCACCACGCAGACCGTCAAACGGCGGCTGGACATGGCGGCCATCGTCGTCCGCACCCTGATCGCCGATCCGGCGGTCCAGGCGCGGCTGATGGAGCGGGCATGGTCCCGGGCAAGATCAGGAACGGAACAGACGCGCGGTCGCGATGCCGATGCGAAGCCGCGCGCGGAACGGCGGCGAGAACGCTAGGATCGTCCGATCCAGCGCCGGAGCCCACGTGACCGACCCCCTGATTGATGTCTGGGACATCGAAACCTTCGATCCCCCGATGCGCGAGCTCCTGGCGGGCCATACAGACCTCCTCAGCGCCTATCACGCGACCGCGCGTGAAAATCTGATCCTGCGCGAGTTGTCGGACCGCACGAGCCCCTACCCCACCAACCCGTTCGCCGAACCTTACTCCGACCTGACGGACATCGTGGCCTCGGCGATGGCCGATCGGACAATCAGAGGCTGGCACTACACCCGACTGACAGACGCAGAGGTAGACCGTCTGCGCGAGAGAGGCGTCGGCCTGTCTTCCATCGCTGCCATCCGCGCACGCTTGGACGCCCAAGTCGAGGCGGGCGCATTCACCGCAGAGACGGCCGACGCCCTGCACGCCGCCAGCCCGTTCTTGCGCGGGCAGAATCGGAATCGTTCTGGCCAGTTCTGGATGGTGTCGCATCCCCGAGACGTCGAGTCCCCCGACGTCAACCTGTTGCTGGGAAGCTGGGGCGGAGAAGGCGTCTACTTCTGGCTCGCCGACCCCGCCCATAAGGCCCTGGTCGCCTCGCTTGGCAGAGCACGCGTTATCGAGATCGCAGCGCCTCTGGCGGCGACCCAGCACGCCGACCTCGCGGCGAAGGCCGTCATGGCGACCTACAGCCGATCACTCGGATCTCGCCCCGCCTCCAATGCCTTTGATCTGTATGTGACCGAACCCCTGCCGGCCTCTGCGGTGCTGGCTGTCCACACAGAGGCTGAGCCGTCGTTCTCGCGCCTCGGGAGAGACTTCCCCGCGCGCTATACCGACGTGGACATCGGCGGGTGGGACGAGATGGCCGCCGAAATCGCGCGGCGTCGACGCTAGCGCGATCGCTGCCGGGTCGGCGACGTCCTCCCCGGTTCTGGCCCCAGCGCTCGGGCGAGGATTTCCCGTCGTGTCAGGACCGGCGGCAGCGTGCGGATGAACTGTTCAAGATCCTGGCCGAGGCGCCGATCTCCCTCGGCCGTCGATGTTTGAAGTCGCAACGCCTCGACCACGAGCGTGCGTCGGATGGCGGCCTGACGCTGACGAAGACGCGTCTCCCAGACCGGCTCGGCGGCCGAAGGGGTCGCGGCCGATTTCAGCGCGCCTTCCAGCGTCGTCGGCATCGGTCCTTCACCGCGCTCGAAGCGTTCGCGCAGCTTGCGTACAGGCGTGCGTTCGGCCTTGCGCACGACGCCGCGGGCACGACGGGGCGTCGCTTCGGCCTCGACGCCCCGATCCCGGAGAGCGGCCGCGAAGGTTTCCCGCCACAGCTGCAGGTCGGCTTTTCGGGGATTGAGGCGTTCGCCGTTCCGCCCAAGCGCGCGGACCGTCAGATGAACATGAGGGTGCCGATCGTCGGTGTGCAGGGCGAAAACATAGGGATGCCGGTCCGCGAACAGGCGCGACGCGAAGGCGCGCGACGCATCATGGACCCGGCCCTCGTCCGTGCCTGCCGGCATGCTCAGAACGATCGACAGGGACACTGGCGCGTCTCGTCGTTGCGCCACCACCGACAACTCGGACCGCCAGTCCTCGGCCAGCGCCCGGACGTCCGCCCGCCCGATCAGACGCTCGCCGTCCGGCCCCTCCAGGATCAGCTTTCCGTTGCGGGTGATGTAGTCCAGGTGGCGTTGCAGATGGCCGCCGTCCCGGGTCCGCCCGGTGATCTTGACCATCACCTCGGGCGCCCCGCGCACGACACGCTGGAGCTGGGCCCGGCCCGCATCGTCATCCCCCGATCGACCGACGCGCAGCACCGCGTGAGCGAGCCGCGCCCGTCGCATGCGGACGGGTGGACGCAGGGCTTCCTCAAATCCGGAGGGGATACGGAAGTCGTTCACGCCTCGACCGACCAGTAGGCGAGGTTCTCCTCGAAAGCGGCCCGAACGCCGGACAGGTGTCCCCGGATTTCCTCGGAGAAGGCGGCGAGTTGCGCCACCTCGAGGTCCAGCACGGTGCCTTCCATCACCGCCGTGTTCAGGGCCCGGGCGATCTGGTTGACGTTGACCCCGATGCGCCGGAGTTCGCGCTGCACCTCGATCAGGACCAGTGCCTCGGCGCGGTTGAGCTGCGGTCGACGATACAGTCGTGCCCGGATCAGGGCGACGGTCCACTGGGTGCGGGTCATGCCCCTGCGCGCCGCCTCGGCCTCCAGGACAGCGAGGTCCGCCGGCACGAGCCTGAGCCCCAGCTTGCCGGTCAGGCGCGCCGGCGAGGCATCCGGACCCTCGGGCAAAGCCGCATGCGCGGCCCCCTCCATCAGCTGTCGTAGCAGGCGCGAACGACCGCCTCGGGATGCCGCGGCGGCGTCGAACCGGCGGATCAGATCGGGCGTAGCGCGAAGCGTGAGGCGGTCCATGAGGGGGGTCGGTCTGTCAGACATTGCCGGCGCAAAGCCTATCCTGCCCTAGACCCTCCCCCCCTTCGCCCCGTAGGCCTACGGGTCTGCCCGCCCTCCCCTCGGCGGCCGAAACCGGCCGCTCGCCCGCCGCCCTGAAGGGCGCCCCAGCCAGGCGGACGATTTGCTTCAGCAGGGCTGTGCGCCATGATCCAACGGCATGATGGATCCAGCCAAGGCCCGCGCGGCGCTTCAGCTCATAGAGTACATCTCCGACCGTCTGACACAGACGCGCCTGCTGTTCGCCTCGGACGCCGAACACAAGAAAACCTTTCATGGCGAGGCTGCCCAAGCTGTCCGGGATTGGCGTCGTTCTTCGGTCTGCATGTTTCCGGGCTGCGACCAACGAACGATCACCGCCTCGCACACGCTGCAGCGGGCCGGGCCGATCTCCCCGTTGCTGGAAGATGATCACGTCCTCACGCCGCGGTCCTACAAGGGGCGTTTGTCGATGGTGAAAATCGGCGGCGCGGAAGCGTCCACATTTCCGGGGTACTGCGCCGGCCATGAGAGCGCCTTCTCGTCGTTCGAAAGGGCGCGCAGGATCAGGAGCGAAACCGATCTCGCCCTCCAGGTTTTCCGCAGCCTCTGCCGGGAGATCCGCCGCAAGGAGTTCGACCTGGCCCGCCTGGAGACGCGCGTCGCCGATCTCCATGCGCGCCTGTCTCGAGACGTAGAGCACGAGGCGCGCCGTCTGGGGGTGGAGTTCAGCACCTTCACCTACCAGGGGATGAACCTCAATCTCGCGGAGGACTACATCGAAGAGGCGGCTGGGACTCTTGCGGAACTTCAAGCGCTCCATGCCGCCCACTACCCGGCGGTCGAGCAATCCGGCCCGACCGCTCTGGAGGGTACCGCTTTCGAGATCGAACTCCCGTTTCCGGTGGCGTTGTCAGGAATGACCGATCTGCATCTGCCGGATCGCACCGTCATGTGCCTGCTCGGCGTCATCCCCCAAGACACCGGGACCCTCATCTTCATGGTTGGGCCGCCCGGGTCCCAAGACCGGATCAACGGCCATCTTGAACACAAGACCGCCCGGCTTCCGCTTATCGACATGATCGAGCGCTGGATGATCCGGGGCACGGACCACTGGTTCATCAAACCCTCTGTCTGGCGAGCGATACCCGCCGCGCGTCAGCGCGCACTGCTCGCCGAAATGCAGAAGACGAGCCACGGCATCGGGACCCCACTCACGCTGTCGATCTTCGATGACATGCGACGCGAGGCGGCGGCGGTCGCTTTCCCGCCACCGCCCACCGTTCGCAGCCCCGTAGTGGAGGCCTATGTCGCGGAACAGCTCAACCGGATGCGTTGACACTCACACCGGCGGCTGCAGGCCGTGGAGATGATCGACGGCCTTCTGCGCGTGGGAGGCGGCGGAGACGATGAACCGCTGGTCGTCCTTCAGGACCTGCAGCCAGCTCGCGATGTAGGCGGCGTGATCCTCGCGCGGCTCGAGGGCCAGACCGAGGTCCGCGCAGAGGAAGGCGGCGCCGAGCTCTGCGACCAGTTCTTCGCGAGCATAGCCGGCATCCCCGAAACACTGACGGCCGAAGTCCCGGTCCAGGCGCGAGGGATGGCGCGTCCAGTGCGTCATCTCATGCCCCAGGGTGCTGTAGTAGGCGTCGGCATGCTCGAAGCATTCGAAGGGCGGCATCTGCACGTGATCGGGACCGGGTGCGTAATAGGCGCTCCCGCCGCCGTGGCGGATGTCGGCGCCGCAGTTCCGGAAGAAGGCGTCGATGCGCGCAATCCGTTCGTCCGGATTGATATGCTGGACCTCGGGCGCGCCGTAGCGATCGGGTAGCCCCTCGATCTGATCCAGATTGAAGACGCTGTAGGCCTTCAGGAACGGAATGCGCTGCTCAATGCCCTCCCCGGCCTCGTCGGCAGCCTCGCGGATGATCTGGTTGGCGTAGACCACGGTCGCGCCCCGTTCTCCTTTTCGGACATGAGCGCCGAGGGCCAGCGCTTGCCGGAACGTCATCCAGGTTGGACGAGAAAAACCCCGACTGACGGCCTCTCCCCAGAGCAGGACGACGTTGATGCCGTTGTAGGGCGTGCCGTCGTGGCGCAGGGGCCGGCTTACGGATGCGGCGCTCTTCCAGGGCTGGGTCCAGGGGCGGACCCCAGCTTCGAGCTGGGCGAGGATCTGTTGGGTTATCCGGGTGTGGATGTCCGGGCGTGCAGGATCGGCGGGGCGCGTCATGGCGGCCTCCTCGAACTGGATTGTGGGAAGAAGGAGCGGCGGCGCGGTCCCCGCGCCGCCGCGGCTCTTGGGTCAGCGGGACCAGATTAGGCTGTGTCCGCCCTCGACCTCTACCAGGGAGGCGTAGATCGGCGCCGGGAAGCTGGGATCGTCGAGCTTGACCGAGAGGTATTCGCGGTTCTGCTGGCTCGTCTTCTTCCAGGCTGCGCCGAACTCGGTCTGGCCGGCGAAGATCCGGAAATCGGGGGCCTTGTCGTCGGTCTTTTCGTTGGGACGCAGAACCGCCGACTTGACGTTCAGGGTCAGGGTCTTGATCGAACCGGTGTAGCCGTCGCCTTGAGCGGTGAAGGTGCCGATGGTGGCCATGTCAGTCTCTCCTTTGCTTCGGGCCACGCCTGCCGCGGCCTCGATGGCGATCGGGAGACCGGGGACCGGGCGGCGCGCAGGGAGAGCGGAGCGAGCCCCCGCAGCGAAGCGGAGGACCGCGATGAGAGACTTTCTTGTTTCGCGAGGAAGGCCGTCAGGTCGGGGATGAAAGTCGCGGCAGCGGTTGCGCCAGCCGACCGGGTTTCGGTCAGATCCGCCTCATCGAGAGGCCGCGCTGGCTGGCGCGAGAACAGTGCGAGACAGGGCCGCCTCCCTCTCCGACACCGCAGCCGACGCCCCCACGGCCCTCAAAACCGCGCTGATGTCCAGAGGCTCAGACCGCGACCGGGAAGACCTTCTCGACGTCCAGGCTCCCGGCGGGCAACGCCCGCAACAGTTCGGCCTGCGGCTTCTGAAGATTGAGCCAGGCCGCACCGTCCTCGGGACGCAGAAGCACGATCTGCCGGTCGTGATAGGGGGCGATATCCGCCCCCGGCTCGGTGGTCAGCATGGCGAAGGCGCCGTCCTTGATCAGGCCCGCGACCCAGAAGAGCCGCTGACCGGTCAGGGTGAAGCGCCATTTGGTCTTTCGCTTCTGGCCCGGTTCGGGGTCTGTGAACTCGAAGAAGCCGTCCGCCGGGATCAGGCACCGGTTCGAGCCTTCGAAGGATCGGCCGTCGGATCGGAAGTTGAAGACCGGGCGCCCGCCCGGCCCCTTCCACGCCCAGGGCACCATCACCGCTTCAGGCCCTCCAGGCCCCATATGGATGACGGGCGCCCGATCTCCGATGCGGATGGACGCAATCGGACCGAAGTTTGGCATGCCCCCGGGGAACACCAGTCGGTTTCCACTGAGGTTGAACGCCTCGATGATGTCGTCGAACGGCAGGATGAGCTGGTACTCATTGCACATCGCGCGATCTCCTGTGGCCTCGGGCGGAGGATTTCACGGGTCCGGCGCCGCTGCAAATCGAAGGGGGATAAGGCGTCGATTGGATTGACTCCGCCGCTCGCTTCGAACCAGAACATTTCAGGAACATTATAGACGTCAGGAGGAGCTCGTCCATGCCGGCCGCCGGTTCGGCCCAACTCGAGGATTTGCACGCTCAGGTTCGCGCACTGGAGCAGGCCTACCGTAGATCGGTCGGCGTGCTTCCGTTCGAGGTGGAGGCCTTGGACGCCGCCCTCCCCGGCGGAGGCCTGGCCTTGGGCGCGCTTCACGAGGTGGCCGGCGGCGGCGACGACGCCGTGGGCGGCGCGGCCGCCGCCCTGTTCGCGGCCGGGATCGTCGCTCGCCTGCCCGGCCCAGTGCTCTGGTGTGTCACGCGGCCGGACCTGTTCGCCCCGGCGCTCTGCCACGCCGGGCTCGAGCCGGATCGTGTCATCTATGTCGAGGCCGGCGACGAGAAGGCCTTGATGGCGTGCTTCGAGGAAGGCCTTCGCCATGGCGGTCTGGCCGGGGTCGTCTGCGAGACATCGCGTTTGACCATGACCGCCTCGCGCCGGCTGCAGCTCGCCGCCGAGGCGTCGGGCGTGATCGGCGTGGCGGTCCGACGATGGCGGCGTGCCGCCGAGGCGGCCGATTTCGGCCAGCCGACCGCCGCCGTGACGCGCTGGCGGGTCAGCGCGGAGCCATCGGCGCCCCTGCCGGTCCCCGGCATCGGACGGGCGCGGTGGCGGATCGAACTCATGCGTTGCCGCGGCGCCGACGCGGCGGACTTCATTCTGGACGCTTGCGATGAGACGGGTCGTCTCGCTCTTCCTGCCGAACTGGCCCGTCGAACGGTTGCGCCGACGGCTGGGCGCAGACGCGCCGCCGCCTGATCGCGCCCTTGTCCTGACCGGTCGAGTCGGCCGCAAGCGGGTCGTCACGGCCTGCAACGCCGCCGCCGCCGCTTGCGGCGCGCGCGTCGGCATGGTCGCGACCCAGGCTCAGGCCCTCATTCCCGATCTTGACGTCAGGGACGCCGATCCGGCCGGAGACGCCGACGCCCTTGATCGCCTCGCCCTCTGGGCGATGCATCTCTACGCCCCGGTTTGCCAGGCCGATCCGCCGGACGGTCTGGCGATCGACATCACCGGCGCCGCCCATCTGAAGGGCGGCGAAGCGGCTCTGCTCAGCGATCTGACGGCGCGTCTGCAACGCGTCGGCCTGAGCGGCCGAGGCGTGGTCGCTCCAACCTACGGCGCCGCCCATGCGGCCGCCCGGTTCCGCGCCGAGTCGCAGATCATCCACGATGAAGGGATCGATGCGGCCCTCGCTCCGCTGCCGCTGGAAGCGCTGCGCCTTCCGGTGGATCTGCCGGCGGGGCTGAGGCGAATGGGGTTCGAACGCATCGGCGACATCGCCCACCGACCGCGGGCGCCGCTGCAACTGCGCTTCGGCGCCGAACTCGGGCGACGGCTCGACCAGGCCTATGGCCGGTCGGCCGAGCCCCTGATCCCGGTCGAGGTTCCCGAGACGCCCCGGGTCGAACGGGTCTTCGCCGAACCGATCGGCGCGCCGGAAACCCTGGCCCGCTATGCCGGGGCGCTCGTCGAGTCCTTGTGCGGCGTTCTGGAGGCGCGCGGCCTGGGCGCGCGTCGGCTCGATTGGCTGTGTTTTCGGGTCGATAACCGGATCGAGTCGGTCCGCGTCGGCCTGGCGCAGCCGGTGCGGGACATCCGCCGGTTGACTCGACTGCTGACGGACAGGATCGAGACCATCGAGCCGGGGTTCGGCATCGAGCGGATGACGCTCGCGGCCAGTTCGGCCGAACCGCTGGACTGGCGGCCAGCCGCCGCGCGCCTCGGCGCGGAGGCGGAACCGGACGTCTCCATTCTGATCGACACCCTAGCCAACCGGATCGGAGCCGAACGGCTGTACCGGCTGGCGCCGGTCGAGAGCGATGTGCCCGAGCGGTCGATCCGGAAGATCGCACCGCTTGCGGCGCCGACTGGGCTGGCATGGGCGCCGGACTGGCCGCGCCCCACCCGCCTGTTCCACCGACCCGAACCGATAGAGACCATGGCCTTGCTGCCGGACAATCCCCCGACCCACTTCACCTGGCGCAGCGTCCGACGCCGGATCCGCAGGGCCGACGGCCCGGAACGGATCTTCGGCGAGTGGGGCCGCCGGGATGCCGAGATGTGGGCGGTCCGGGACTATTTCCAGGTCGAGGACGACGTCGGTGAACGGTTCTGGCTGTTTCGCGCCGGCGACGGCGAGGACGCCACGACCGGCTCCCAAGCCTGGTTCATCCACGGAAAGTTCGGATGAGCACTCAGCGCTAACGGCAGTATCAGTAAAACGCCGACTCGCGCAAAGATTGCTCAAGCGATATCCGGTTGTTACCGTGATGCTTTCCGGGGGAGCACATATTACATGGGGCGTCGGTGACCAGTCTGGCCATTCGCCTCAGCGAGCTCGACGACGGGCAACTCGAAGAGTTCGTCGAAGTTTGGGTCGAGCGACGAGAGTCGAAGTACACTCAGGTTGAACGGATTGGCGGCCCCAACGACAAGGCACGGGACGTCATCGGGTTCTACACGGCTGACAGGCACGAAGGTGATTGGGACCTCTTTCAATGCAAGAGGAAGACCCTGGGATCGAAGCTCGGCCGGAACGAAGCCCTTCTCGAACTCGGGAAGATGTTCCACCACCACACTCAGGGCGCCTACACGACCTTGCCCGTGAATTTCACGTTTGTGTCTCCGCGAGGGATTGTCGGTCCTCTAATGGACCTGCTCAACAATCCCACCACTCTCAAGGCCGCTCTGCTGGCCGATTGGGATACCGCCTGCAAAGCCAAGATCACCGCAGGCAAAGAGACCCCGCTCACGGCGGAGTTGCGCGCCGCGATCACAGGATACGACTTTTCCAAGGTCACAGGCCTGACGGCGCCGCTCATCGTCAAAGACGAACATGCGAAACCCGCCTTGGTGCAGATACTCAAGGAAATGCCTGGCCACGCCCCGCAAGGCCAAGCACCAGACATCATTGAGTATGGAGAGACGGAGTATCTTGGCCAGCTTCGGGTTGTTTATGGTGAGGCTGCTGGAACCGATTTCACAGACAATGCTGCGGTCCTGGCTGACGCCACCTATGGCGACCAACTCAGGGACCAGCGCACGCGCTACTTCGAGGCCGAGGCGTTCAAGCGATTTCACCGCGACAACACAGACAAAAGCTTAGTCGTTCAGTTTCAGAATGACGTCTATCACGGGGTGATCGACGTTCATCGACAGACGACCGACACGCTTCTCGATCGACTGGGAAACGTGATGAAGCACGCTGCGGGTTTGAACGCCGCGATTGCTGGACGCGTCGCGCGAATTCCCGTCGTGCAGGGGATTTGCCACCATCTGGCGAATGATCGGCGATTGAAATGGACCAAGTAACGTCTGATGCGCCACCGCTATTTAACTCGCCCCTTGAGGCGGGGATAAGGGCCGTCACGGTTCTTGAGGCGGTTCGACCGCTGACTCTTGATTTGGCCGACCTCGTCGTTTTGGACCATGCCGTTGTGCATTCTGGCGATCTCGGGGGTCCGCCCAGCCTTCACCCCGCCGTTCCAGGTCGCAAGGGTGAGTTGCTCGTGAGGCGCGCGCTCGTCGAGGACAGTTTGGGATTGATGCGGAGATTTCACATGGTGCTGATCTGCGCATCGGACGATGGGATAGAATATCGCGCGTCTGATGAGGCTGCCGCCTATGTTGAGCTGCTGGAGAGCGGCTACTCGATGCGGCTGAAAACGGCAGCTGATTGGATCGCCCGTGAAGTCGCTTCGAAGGGAAAGTCGGAGTTCCTGAGCGAGCTCCGACTGAAGCTTGACACCTGGACCACGGCTTTCATCGGGCACAACGAGCAAGGAATGCTGCTGCTTTGACCTCTCGTATCATCATACGTGGGTTGGCGTTCACCGGGCCGAACGTACCCTTGGTCGACATCGCCTTCGCCGATGGCCTCAACGTGGTCTGGGGTGCCTCGAACACGGGGAAGTCGTTTCTTGTGAAATCGCTGGACTACATGACCGGCGCGGGCGTCGAGGGTATACCGGGTATCACAGAAAGAGACGGGTACGAAAAAGCCTGGCTTGATGTCGAGTTGGGGGCTGGAAACGACGTCCAGGTAGCTCGAAGCCTCCGTGGCGGAGACTTCGAGTATCGGGCGGGACGGCCATCACCTGATGCCGGCATTCCCGCAGACCGCACGCTCCAAGGCGAGCATCGAAGCGCGGAAAGCTGGTCCGCCTATCTTTTGGCTGCCATCGGCCTGAAGCCAGATTTGAAGATCGCCAGAACGCTTTCGGGAGAGAAAGTCACCTTCTCGTTCCGGTCCTTTGCGCCATACGTCTTCATCGAGGAAACGCCGATGCTCGGCGACCTCAGCATGATCGATGTCTCAGATGGGCGGAGCGTCACCCAAGACAAGAACACCCTAAAGTTCATTTTAACGGGGGTGGATGACGCCGCACAGATCAAGGCCCCAGGGGTCAAAGAGCAGCGGACAGGGAACCGAGGCAAAATCGAGCTTCTCGATGACATGCTGCGAATTGCTCGTGCAGAGCTGGGCGACGACGCGACCGAGGACCTCGACGAGGCCATCGAGGCGCATACGGAACAGATCCGTAGCATCCAAGCCGAAGCGTCCGAGGCCCAGGCCCAGCTCGACAAGGCGCGTATGACGCTTTCGACCGCTCAGGGAGATCTGGCGTCAATCGACGCCTCACTCGAAGAACTCGCCCTGACGATCGAACGGTTCGGCTTGCTTGATCGCGTTTTCCGAAGTGACCGCGAGCGACTGACGTCGCTCTTGGAGGGGAGCGATGCGCTGCTTGCGGGAGGAGACAGTCATTGTCCGCTGTGCGGGGCCGCTGAAGAACACCAGCATCACGGGCAAGGGCGGGAGGATGTGCAAGGCAGTCGCCGAGCCATCGCTGCCGAGCTAGCCAAGATCGACAGGGAGCAAGGCGAACTCCAAGCGACCTTGGCTGAGCTGTCGCAGCAGGTTTCTACCGCTGACGATGTGCGCGACGGCCTGCTCGCGAGTATCGGTGAACTGAAGAAGGAAATCGAGGTCGGCCTTCCCGCAGAAGCCGAGACGCGGCAGCGGTTTGAGTTCATCTCCGATGCCCGCGAAACGCTGCGGACCCGTGCTCGCCTCGTTGAGCGTGTGAGAGAGCTTGAGGAACATCGGCGCGTGCTTGATCGCTTTAAGGCGACGCGGAACCAAACGGGAGCGGTCGTCGGACTTTCGGGGGGAGCGGGTCTGGCGCTCGCAACGCACGTCCAAGGCGTGCTGGACGCTTGGGGCTTCCCGGGAAATCCCAAAGTTACGTTCGACCCTGCAAGCCACGAGATCCAGATCGATGGAAAGAGCCGATCGGCTAACGGCAAAGGCGTCAGGGCGCTCATGCACTCGGCATTTAAGATCGGGATTTTGAAGTTCTGCCGCGCGGAAGGCCTGCCTCACCCGGGTTTCATTGTTTTGGATAGCCCTCTTGTCAGTTACCGCGAACCGCACAGAAGCCGTCACGGAGCGCTCGGCGCAGACGAAGCTGTTGTGAAGGCAAGCGGGCTGAAAGACCGATTCTACGCCTATTTGGCGTCTCACAAGGGCGACGCTCAGTTTATCGTAATTGAGAACGATGCCCCGAGCGGAGCCACACCAGACACCATAGCCGTCTTCGCCGGCCCCGACTCTGATGGCCAACGCGAAGGGCTATTTTGAGCGCAGCACTCCCAATTGCTGAAGGCAATCTGGCCTCCATGTAAGATGGAACATATCATGAACATATGTCTCGCAGATATGCCGAATTGCAGTGTTCTTCCCACTTCTCCTTCCTGCGTGGCGCCAGCGGCTGTGACGAACTTTTTTCTCAGGCCGCTGTCTGCGGCCTCGAGGCGCTCGCCATCACAGACCTCAACAGCGTCGCCGGCATCGTGCGAGCGCACGAGGCCGCCAAGGCGACAGGCGTCCGCCTGATCGTCGGTGACGTGCCCCTGAGTTTTCATCCAGCGGCGACCAGAGTCCTTGGGTTAGTTACGCCTCGCAGCGTGGGGTGAGCAACAGGCCGGGCCGCGCAGCTTTCATCCTGCGCAGCGGGTCGGCCTGTTGCGGTCAGACTGGCGGCAAAAGCCTCCGGGGTGAGGTAGCCGATCGACGAGTGCGGCCGGCGGGTGTTGTAGTCCAGCGCCCAGGCGGCGACCTTCTGGCGGGCGTGATCCAGGCTGAAGAACAGGCTCTCGTTGAGCAGTTCGTCGCGCATCCGGCCGTTGAAGGATTCCACAAACCCGTTCTGGGTCGGCTTGCCCGGCGCGATGTAGTGCCAGTCGACGCCATGATCCTGCGCCCAGGCCAGGATGGCGGTGGACGTGAACTCCGTGCCGTTGTCGCTGACGATCATGGCGGGACGGCCCCGCCGAGCGATCAGCGCTGTCAGCTCTCGCGCGACGCGGCGTCCCGAGATCGAGGTGTCGGGGATCGCCGCCAGGCACTCGCGGGTGACGTCGTCGACCACGTTGAGAATGCGGAAGCGGCGGCCCGTGGCGAACTGGTCGTGCACAAAGTCCAGCGACCAGCGGGCGTTCGGCCTGGCCTCGACCAGGATCGGCGCGCGCGTGCCCATGGCGCGACGACGTGAGCGGCGCTTGCGCACCGTCAGGCCTTCCTCGCGATAGAGCCGGTAGATCCGGTTCTTGCCCGAGGGCTCTCCCTCACGCCGCAGCAGCACGAACAGCCGCCGATAGCCGAACCGTCGCCGCTCGACAGCCAGGGCGCGCAGCCGCTCCCGCAGCGCCGTGTCCGGCTGTCGGCAGGAGCGATAGCGCACCGACTTACGGTCCGCCTTGATGATGGAGCAGGCCCGTCGCTCGCTGACGCCGAACGCCGCCTTCAGATGGGCGACGGCCTGGCGCAGCGCCGCGGGCCCTACCACTTTTTTGACAGCAGATCGTTCAACGCGGCTTTGTCGAGCATGGCGTCGGCCAGCAGGCGCTTCAGCTTTCCGTTCTCGTCTTCCAGGGCCCGGAGGCGCTGGGCGTCCGACACGCTCATCCCGCCGAACTTGGCCTTCCAGGCGTAGATCGTGCCCTCCGACACGCCGTGCTTGCGCGCCAGCTCGCCCGCTTTGGCGCCGGCCTCGTTCTCCCGCAGGATCCCGATGATCTGCTCTTCCGTGAATCTCGCTCGTTTCATTCCGTCCGTCCTTTCAAGGGCCGGACTCTAGCTCCACGTGGAGGAAATTCTCAGGGGCACGTCAGCAGGACCGGAAGGCCGCACGAGCGGGTCACGGCTGGGCAACAGACCGCACCGAAGGACATCCCGGTTCGACATCATGAGGTTCATACCGAAGCCCGGAGCCACATCGAGGCAGTGCGCCAGACGACGGAACACCGCCCGGCTTTCGTCGTCTGTCGGGTGCCCAGCCAAGGCCTCACGTGCGTATCGCATGGCAAAACCGGCGATCAGGTCGGCGGCCTGCACGCCCGTCGAAGCCGTTGATGGCGTAAAGGTCAGGTCGCCTGATTCAACGAACCGATAGTCCGCCCGAGCGAGTTTAATCACGTCGTCGGTGTCAGCCAGGCCCTCGGCGGCGTGTTTTGATGAGCGGAGGATTTCAGCGAAGTAGGGTTGGTCGTCGTGAACGATCTGGACCTCCGCCATACGCCCGCCCCTCAGTTTGTTGATGCGGGCATAGAGATTGGTGAAGGCCGACAGGTGCGGCAGAATCCAGACGTCCTTGCCAGTGTGGCCCGGGTCGGGAAGCGGCAGGAAGCGGCGCTGGACCTCCGGCCGCCTCGCGCCCGCCTTCCGAAAGTCCTTCAGACTATCGAGTGCGAAGAAGCGAATGGCGCCGGCCGGCGCGTCGCGCGGCACCCCCGGGGGGAACGCGTCCAACACCGCGCGGTAAGCTCGTTTCAGAGTCGTCTCCCCAGGCTCGCGACACGCCGCGATGAAGGCGTCGAAGACGTCTGCCGGCGAGCTCTCGTGCAACTGCTCGGCCAGCTGAGCCCTGAACCATAGCGCCTTCGGTTCGTGATCAGCCGCTGACAAGGGGCGCAGCAGGAGGGTGTTGATCATCGTCGCCGCCAGGGTGAAGCGCTTGTCCATCACCTCAAGAAGCACACCGCCGCCCAACGCATCTATCGAGTCCAACAGCTCCGAAACGACAGCTGGCGTCGCATGGCCCTTGCTCGCTTTCAATTCCGAACTTTGAGGGAAGCGGCGTTCACGAATGGCGGCCAAACGCGCACCGAGCCCGTCCTCGTCATCGAGGCCCACGGCAGCGAGTACGAAGATGGGTTGGCGCTTGAAATCCAAGCCGGGCCCAGTCCTCGACAGGTCCCCGCTCGTACCGCTTTCATCGAAAAAGTAGCGCGAGGGGACGTCAGGGTCGGCTCGGGTCATCTCTGCGCCAGGCCTCGCGCGCGCGCACGGCTCACCTCTTGCGAACGGCGGTAATGAAGGTCGCGACAGCCGCGACGAGGGCGGCGATCCCGGTCAGCCAGTTGGGGTCCATGGGCGTCTTCCTTGCTTGGAGCCCCGGTCATCGACCAATCCGCAGCCTGTGACAGGTGCGACCCACTGATCGTCCCCCCCTGATCTGAGATCATCCCCCTCCCCCTTCGCCCGGATGGACCCATTCGGGCTTGGGCCGGTACTCGACCCGACCCTCGACTTGGTAGAATAGCTCGCGGATATGGCCCTTGATCCATTCCGGCTCCCGACCGAACGGCCAGTCGTTTGGAAGCCTGTCTGAGATCATCCGGGCGCAGCGGCCGAGGGACATCGCGGCATTGCCCTTGACGATAGCCTTCGCAAGATCGCGAAGTGGCTCTGTATCGCGAACGCTGGTCTCGTGGCGTGTCCGGCCTCCCCGGGCGCGATGGTCGGTCGCCTTCTGCTCGCGAAGCGCCAGGTCGAGCAGCTGCTGCTCGGCTTCCGCTCGGCCCATCAGGTAGCCGAAGGCGACGTAAGCCTTCTCGTCGTTCTCGTGAATGGCCTCATGCAGGGTGAGCACCGCCCGTCTGTAGGTCAGCGGCATCTCTGTGGCGGGACGGGGAAAGTCGGGCTCCAGCTTGTCCAGCCGATCTTCGAGATCCGTGCAGCCTAGCAACCGCTCGAGCCGCGCCACCAAGCCCTGGTAGGCGACGTCGAACTCTCCGAGATCGATCTGTGTGGCGGTGGCGGTGCGCGGGAAGAGGGCAAGCGGCGGTTCGACGGCTTTCACCTCGCCGTCTGGAGTGACGACAAACAGGTGCATCAGCTGGCACTCGCGGTTCTCGTCGACCTCAAGCCCCTCGTAGGAGCCTTCAAGCGGATGGGGACGGACGAGCGCCCTCTTGATGATGCTGCCCGCCGGCGCTTCGACGTAACCCCCGTTCTCACTCCAGTGCTCAATCCACTCGGCCGGTGTCCAGGAGAAGACGATCCGTGGCCCGAACCGGTAGGCCTGCCGACTGTAGGTTCCGATGGCGACCACGGGACGCCAGTGGTCCGTGTCAAGGTCCGCCCGAAGGTCGAAGGTCACTCCGTCGATGACGACCGGCTCCTTGGCGCGGAAGGCCTGGACGAGTTCGAGCCGGCGCATGAAACCATCCATGTCCGGATCAGGCGCGCTCATCGCGACCGCTGCCTAGAAGCCGGTCACGAGCTTGATCGCGTCGGGGGTGACGCCGGGCTTGATGCTCAGCCCCTGGTAGATGACTTCCACATCGTCGCCGCCGGCCTCAGCCGGCTGCGGCGTCAGTCCGGTCTCCCGGCAGAAGTCGTCCCAGAGCTCGAAGCCCACCGTGACGCCGTGCAGATCGTCTCCGTGGTAGCCGAAGATGGCGCGATCCACCTCATCCTTGACGCTCATGCCGCTCCCTTCCGAGTGAAATCCACAATCGCCGACGCGTCGCCCGCGAGGATCGGATCACCCCGGATCACGCCTCGGTTCGGCGTGCAGATCATGTAAACCGGCCCGGGGTTGTAGGTCTCGAGGATGGCGATCACCGTCTCGCCATCGATGTCGCGTTCGCCGACGGTCGCGACATGGTCGCGTCCATTGTGTTGATAGGCGACGCGATAGATCCGACGGTCTGTGGGCTGGAAAGCTTCTTGCGCCATGGTCGCCCGGATCGTGGCGTAGACCTCTTCGCCCATCTCGGGCGTCTCCGCGAAGGGAATGAAGAAGCCGGGCGCCTCAGACATCGTCAGCGGCCTCCAACCGCAGCTGCGCCAAACGCTCTTGGCACACTGTCGTGGTCAGCCCGCGCAGGACTTCGACCCGCTCCGTCAGCCAGGCCAGCTCCTCGCCGCTGATCTTGTAGTGCTTGGAGTAGCGGGCCTTCACGTACGCTTCGCGGAGAAGCTCGAAGCAGCGGCGCTCGAACTTGGTCTCACGAGGCCAAGCGTCAGCGAGGCGCGCGTCGATCGCCTCCGCCTTCTTGCGGAGGAAAGCGATATTATGAGCCTTCCCGCTGTAGAGCGCCACCACGAGGAGGACGCAGTGGTAGAGGTGTTCAGTCGCTTGATGCAGGCTGAACGCCGCGAGTTTCGGGTCATCTCCCTCGCCCATGTAGAACTTGGCACCCCGAGCGAAGCTCGCTGAGCTGGCCATCCATTCGGCGAAAAAGTCCCCCGCCTCTGCTAGCGCAGCCTTGGCCTTGATGGTCGCCGGCTTTTGCAGCTTCGCGCCGGGAGTGTCGTAGAGGATGACGCCGTCGCGCAGGATGTCGGCGAAGAAGTAGCGGCCGCGATCCAGCTGGTCGTTCACGTCGTCCAGACTGTGAACGATGATGCTGACGGGCGTGCGGATCTCGCCCTCGCCCGGCATGGTCCGGTTGTTGGCGTCGAACCAGAACTCGCCGTCGGTCAGATCCTCATGGTCGACGATGACTAACAAGTCGAAGTCCGAGAAGTAACGCCCGACAGGGTCGTGAACCCAATCGCCGCGCGCATATGACCCATACAGGATGACCTTCAGTATCTTGCCGTTCTTCAGGCGCTCGGCGCGCCGCGTGGCGATCGCTTCCTCGAAGGAGGCGCGGATCACATCGACGACGTGACGCAGCTCGGACTGCTTGGTGAGCGGCAGATGATCGAGGGTTTTCTTCACGGCGGGAGTCTCCCCGATGACCTGCGTCCGGGCAAGGCATGATTGTATCTTCTGCACAGGTCGGCGGGGTCTGGTTGCCAACCCTCAGCCTTATTGGGCCGAGGTGGTCTTCAGGTCGTCGAGCCGGTTCTCGACAATGGCGACGGCCGCGCTCCGGATGCCCTCCGCGCTCTCCGGTTCCTGATCGATGAGGTCGCACACCTGATCGAGCGCCATGCGGGCGAAGGACAGGCAGACGATAGCGCGCTTGTCCGCGACCGTGCGCGACCGAGTCGTGCCCATTAATCCGTCGATGAGCGCGGCCGTGCGCTTGTCGAGCTGATCGCGACCGTCGGACGTCCGGATGTCCGGCCGCCAAGCGTGGCGGGAGAGCATGTCGCCCTTGTAGCCCCATTCCAGACCGGCGAGTCCATCCCGCTCGACCTTGTCGGCAAGACCCCGCAGCAGCATCGCGGCGTCGGTGAGCGTAGCCTGGCTGCGCGTCTTGTAGGTGACGCCGCTGATAGCCGCCGCGATCATAGCCTCGGCAATATCCCAGCCAATATCAGCCTTCGGCGTTCCAAGGCTTTCAGCGTCGAAATCGCGGGTGCGGAAGAAGGCGTTCAAGGCCACGTCGTAGACTTGCGCCTTGTGCTTGGTGCGTTCCGATATCGCGCTCACGAATCCCTCTTTGCATGACCGATCCTCTGGGAATAGGCAGTCGCTCGCGTCATGCAACTCGCGCGGTAGAAGCGCGTTTCGATATCAACGCTCTCACCTTGAAATCATCTGGTGACGCCGCACAAGAACGTCTGAGCGTGACTACCGCGGCAGGTAATGGAACCCTCTCCAGTAACGGGTTCCGCGAGATATCCGTTCGTCCCCGGTGCAGATCGGTTGGAACGGCAGAGACCCCAACCGGTCTCGGATCTCTGCCTGCTGCTGCACCTGCAACACGCGACAGAGCCGAGGCCTTTTTAGAAAGGCTAGAGTTCGAATGACGACCAACGATCCTGAAAAGCACCGCTTCGACTTCGAAGCCCCTGGTTGGCGACTTTCCGCCAGCGGCCTCGGACTCGCCGTGGTGGTGGTGCTCGCCCTCGTGGCCACCATCTACTTCACTTTCGCCGGCTAGCCGGCGCTCACAACAAAAAAGCCGCGCGCCCCCAAAGGGCGCGCGGCGAGTTTTCACACCTGACGCCGTCTATTCGGCGGCGAACCGGTAGGCGTCGTCATCGGACGGCGGCGGCTCCGTCGCCTCGCCTTCCGGCTCCGGAGCGCCCGGATCGACCGCCGGGGCCGTGCGCAGCACCACCGGCAACCAGCCCTTGCCCTCGACCAGCCGTTCGGCGGCCTCGGCCATGTCGCCCTTCTTGAACCCGGCGATCCGCCCGGCTTCCTCGGAGGTGGTCGCCTCGGTCACGGCCTCCAGAACCCGCACCTTGGACACCCGCGAGAAATACGACGACGCGGTCGCGGACCACGTCCCGGTCATGTCCAGACCGGTCGCCGTCGCCAGCGTCTCGGCATGCGCCAGCGCATCGGGCTTCCGGTCGTGCGGATCGCGCACGGCATAGAGGCCGACGCCCGCGCAACAGGCCATCAGGTCCAGCAGGTCGGACGGCGGCATGACCGCCAGCGCGGCCCACAGGTCGCGGGCTTCCTCCGGAAGCCGCGCGCCCCACGCCTCCAGCCGGTCGGCCACCCGCCGCCCCGCCGGGCCGTCGCTGACGCCGGGGGCCAGACGCTCCAGCCCGGTCACGCTCAGCCGCAGTTGCAGCGGCGTCCATGTCCCCCACGCCGGGTAGAAGACCTGCAAGGCCAGCGCATGGACCACGACGGTCAGGGCGATGGTCTCGTCGGCCTGAACCGCGTCGCGGAGGCCCATGGTCCGGTGGGCCGTGAGGTCGATCACCAACCGCTCGGACAGAGGCGCCAGCCCTTCGTCCGCCTCGGCGTCCTGTACGGGGGGCGTCTCGTCTTCCCGCTCGGACTCCGTCCAGCTTTCCGGCGCCTCGGGATCGGGGCGACGGTCTTCCACCGCATCCTCGGCCCGAACCAGTCCGCGCTCGAACCGGGCCAGACCGTCGTGGCCCAGAAGGACCATGACCCCTGCCCGCGCCTTGACCGCGGCTGTGTAGTCGAAGTCCGGCCCGAAGGCTTGGAGGGCCTTGTCGATCTCCTCCAGCCGGGCGTCCACCTCGGGCGGCAGGGTGTCCGCCGCGTCCGTTTCTGAAACGAGGCGGTCGTATTCGTCGGACAGCGCCGCGATCTGGGCGGCGTCGGCCTCGGAGCGGACCACCTCGACCGGATAGACCCGGCCCAGGGCGGCGGCGTCCTGATAGTCCGACCCGGCCTCGGCCCATTTCCAGCCCTCGCGCTGGCGCGCATCTTCGGCCAGCCCCGCCAGCTTCTCGCTGACCAGACGATCCAGCAGCGCCGGATCGTCCAGCCAGCCGCCGCCGTCCTCGGTGAACAGGTCGCACAGCACCGTCCCGCCCTCGGCCTCATAGACCTCGACGCCGACGAAGCGGACCCGCTTGTCACCAGCGGCGACCTTGGATTCGGTCATGGCGCGCCGGATCGCATAGACCGGCATGTGCTGGCCCATCTGCTCGAACACCTGACGCTGGCGGTCCTGATCGTCGCTGACGCAGAAGGCCATCAGCTGGTCCAGCGCCAACGCCCCCTCCCGATAGGCGGACATCAACTCCGGCGCCGCCGCGCCGAGCCGAAGCCGCTGGCGCACAGTCTGGGCCGAAACCCCGAATCGGGCGCCGATCTCCTCGGGGCCGTAGCCACGCTCGTCCGCGAGCCGCTTGAACGCCTCGAACTGGTCGGCGGGGTGCATGGCTTCACGGGTGATGTTCTCGTCCAGACTGATCTCGTGCGCGTCGTTCTCGGTATCGACCGTCACCTTGACCGGATGGTTCCGCTTGATGGCCTTGCGCTTGACCAGCATCCGAAGGGCCAGCCGCCGCCCCTCCCCGATGGTTACGAGATAGGCGCCGGTGGGGGCGCCGTCCTCGCCGCGCTCGATCTCGACGACGGGCGGCTGCAACACCCCCTTCGCCTTTATCGACGCCGCCAGCCCCTCAAGGGTGGCCTCGGAATGCTTCACCTTCCGCGCGTTCTTCGGGGACGGCTTCAACAGATTGAGCGGCACGAAGATTTCCGCGCCGTGTTTCGGCTCCGCCGCTCCGGTCGCGGCGGCGTCAGCCGCCGCCGGGATACGGGCTTGGGTGGATTGAGCAGTCATGTCTGCCTCCTTTGGGCAAGGGTTGCAGGCACGCGGAAGGCGCGCCTGAAAGCCTGCCCGTCGGCGAGACCGGGGTAGCAAGGGCCAGGGCGGATCGGCCGGAGGGGGATCGCCCGGCCTGCACAAGCCTCAAGGTCATCAGTGACGGTCGCCAGTCGCCGGCGCGGAAGGCCGGGGAGACCGGCCGATCCGGCGGCGAAGCCGCTTTACCCTGGCCCGCGCGAGGGCGGAGCCCTTAGCGGCTGGACTGTCGTGACTTGAGCGGCTGCCCTATCGCCGGAGCCTCACGCGGAGGCGACGGGCGCGCTCCTTGAAAGCGAACTCGCCGCCTTCGAGGATGTCACAGACCGTCTTGCGGATTGTCTGGTTCTCGAGGCCGCCGCTCATGTAGGTGATCGGGGGAAGGCTCCCGGCCGGATGAGGTCCCGACTCCGCGACGATGATCTGATCCGCATCGGTGTTGATCACCAGGTTCGCGTTGTGCGTGACCATGATGACCTGCCGTTTCCGTTTGGCGGAAATGAAGAGTCCGACGAGCTCCTCGAACACCGACTTGGGATCCAGGTTTTCCTCGGGCTGATCGATGATCAAGGGACGATCATCCCCTTCGTCGAGCGCCAGATAGAGCAGCAGAAGGACGATACCGCGCGTTCCCGGAGACAGTTTCCGGATGTCGATTCCGTCGTAGGCGATGCCGTAGCGGATCTCGAGGTGGTCGGTGCTGAAGAGCCAGAGGGCGAACCGCTTCAACCACGCACGCATCTCGACGGGATCGTTGGTCGGCACCGGCGAATGCTGGAGCAAATCCTTCTGGTAGGCGTCGCGGAACGTGATCATCGCCGCCGCCACGTCCTCGGCGCTTCCACTCTCCCAGGCAGGCCCCAGCTGAGCCTTGGCGGCGTCGATCAGGGCGCCGCGGCCGCGGAACGGCCCCTGTTTGCGGAGGTCGAGAAGCCCCTCTTCGGCGGCACTGGCCCAACGCTCGACGTCGGCGACCCGCGAGACGGAGAAGGTGAGCTTCTTCAGGGTGCCGGGCGAGCTCGCCAGACGCTCCATCAGCGGGCGATAGAGGTCTTCGAGCACCGTCTGTTCGGCGACGAGCGCGGCAAAAGCGCGTTGGTAGGCGGCGTCCCGTTCAAGGTCGAGGGCCTTGATCCGGTCGGCTGCGCCTTGCGCTTCCTTGAGCCGTTCTTTCGCCGCCTCGAGCGCTGCGGTCTCGATCGTGATCTTCTGCGTGAGCTCGCTATAGCGCCGCTGGATGTCGCGGTCTGCGCTGATCAGGCCCTCGAGCCGGGTCATCTCGGCCTCGAGCAGAAGCAGCGGCAAGGCAGAGAGGTCTGCATCCGCCGCGATCAAGGGGGTCCCCGGATCCTGTTGAGGGGGCGGCGGGGCGCCACGCAGCCGGGCGATCTCGGCATCGGCCCACTTCACATAGCCGACCAGATTGTCATCGACCTTGCCCTTGTAGTCGAGCAGGAAGGCGGCCCATTGGTCGGGGGTCATGAAGCCTTCGCGGTGGCGCGCCATCATCGCCCTCAGCGCTTCCGGCGCGCCCGTCGCCCGCATTGCGCCCACCTCGGACTGCACCGCCAGGAAGGCCTGGCGCTGGGCGACCAGGGTCCGGTTCTTCGTCCGCAGCGCCTCAGCCGCGCCGAACAGTGCGGTGTGCCGCGCGACGTTGGTCTCACTGTCCTTGGCGACCAGCTTGGCGCGATCGGTCGTGTAGGCGTTAATGAGGTTGGTCTTCTGGAGGATATGGGCTTCATACGCGCCCCGGAGCTTGTCCTTCTCATGCTCGAGGCCGATGCGCTCGGACATGGCGGCGATGGCCTCCACCTCTCTCGCTCTTGCGAGGCTGTGGAGCCTGGTCCGCCCCTCCCGCAGCTCAGCGAAATCGACCGCGCCTTCGCGTGTTGAATACGGGTGCGCCTCGAAGATAACCCGTTCGATCTCTCGCAGGAGGGCGTCCGTCATCCCGCTCGACGAGCAGAGCTCCTCGACGAACTGCTGCGACAGGTAGCGTGCGCGCGGATAGTTCAGGGGATCGTTCGCGTCTCGCCCGTCGAGGAAACGGTTTGCGCTGTCGCCGCCCGCCCATTCAACGGTGATCGTCTCCTCGCCGATCAGCGGCCGTGCTCGGGCAAGGAAGGAGGCACTCACGCCTTTCTGGTCCTGCCAGACGACTGGGGAGACCGCGTCGCATCCTGCAGCGATCATGTCCGCCAAGGCCGTCTTGCCGGAGCCTCGCGCACCGATGATGGCGACCAATCCGGGGTTCAACTGGATCTCGGGGGTGACAATCCAGTCCGCACCCGCCGTTCGCACCGACGAGATGACCTGTGACGGCGTCGCGGCGGCTGGTGGTTCGGCGCCGACATGGGCGCGACCACCTGGGTCGATGCACGCCTGGCGAAGCGCGTCGAATTCAAGGCCGCCCTTGATCCAGGAGAAGCGATCTCCGAAGGGGGCTCCCACGTCATCGGCCTTGTGCGCGTCACTGCCGTGGAGACAGGGTTTGAGGCCATTGTAGCGAGATCGGAGCGCCGCTTCGTCCAACGCCTTTCGTCCCAGCCAGAAGTCGCGCTGAGCGTCACTGCTGGCGAAGATCACATGGGCGAAGCGTTCGATCTCCTGGCGGGTGACCTGATCGGCCGCTTCCCGAACGCCCGCAGTGCCGTCCCCGGAGCCGCCGGCGACGGCGATGAGAACATTGGCCCGAGCCCAGGCGTCCTCGTCCCAGACCGTGCGAAGCTGGTCGAAACTGACCTTGAACTGTGTCGCTCCATGCTCGAGAGCTGCGCGCTCCTCCAACTGCGGGCCCTTGTCCCGACGCCCCAGTCGAATGAGCTCTGACCGGGTGCAGTCGAAGCGGTCATCGAACGCTCTGAACTCCAGCCGGGCCAGGAAGCGCTGGATACGCTCTACGTGATCGTCGTCCTCGGGACTGACGAGCAGATGCATGTTGACGAAGCCGGTCTTCGCCGCGACGTGCAGACGCAACTCGACGTTCGGAAAAACAAGCTGGACGTTTGGCAGACGCCCCTCGTCCCGACGCCTGCGAAGCACTTCCTCATACGTGTCCGTGACGTAGTAGTCCGTAACGGCCACAGCTTCGATGAGAGGCGTGGCCGCTTCCAGCGCCGTGAGATAGTCCTCCCAAGCGGTTGGCCCACTGAACTGATTGTTGAGCACCGTCCCCGGCGCGTGGATATGCGGCTCCCATCGCCGCCATTCCGAACCCCGACCCAGCATTGCCCCTCCAGCTGTGTTTTCCTCAATCTAATGCGTTTCTACGGGACAGGCGCAAGTTGAGAAGCCGCCGATGGCCACAACCACCACCAGGAAAACTGACGCGCGGCTCTCGGTCGTGATTACCCGGCGATCAGCACCGAGATCGGACAGTGATCCGACGGGTGTTCGTCTTCTGGCAGGCCGCCGTACCGGTACTCATGAAACGATCCCGGCGCGACCCGCGCGGACGCGCGAACGCCGGTAGCGATGAAGTCGATATACTCGCGATAGCGCACCTTGCAGCCCGCCGGTCGATTTCCGGATGTCAGCGTCAACATCGAGCCCGCAGGCTCGCCGTCGTTCAGGTCCGCGAGGAAAGCGTCTCCGGCTCCGGCCAGACGGCGGTTCCAGTCGCCGAGGACGACGAAGGCCGCGCCTTCGCGAGCCCGCGCCTCGGTCCAGCCTTCCAGGATAGGGAGTTGGTCGAAGAGCACCGGGCAGTCCGGGTCGGCGGGATCGCGACCGGCGTTGCATCCTGATTTCAGATGCACGGCCAAGAGGCGGACCGGCCGTCCCCTCGAGACGGTGATGTCCACGCCCCACCGCAAGTCCGGATTGCCCAGCGCCAGGGCGCTAAGGTCCGGGTTGCGTGTCCAGGGGATGCCCTTGCGGATGGCGAAGCCCACGGCCTGGTTCTGGATGAAGAGACCGGGCCGTCCCCGGCATTCGCCGCTGCGCGTACTCGGTGACCGACCAGACATCACCACGTCGTAGAGCGCGGGATCGAAGACCCGCTCGGCTGCGGCGCGGTTCTGGACCTCCTGGAAGGCGACGACATCGGCGCCCAGCGCGATCGCGTGCTCACGAAGACGGGCGTAATCAGCCTCAGTGCGCGGTGCGCACCCTTCCCCATCCCGTTCGGCCAGATGCTCCAGGTTCCAGCTCGCGACCTTCAGCGCGTCGCTCCCGCGCGACGGCGTCCAACCAGCGCAGCCCGCCAGTAGGGCGGCTGAAAGAGAGAGCGCGATCAAGGATTTCATCGCCGGGATCCTTTCTGGAAAGGGT
The DNA here is from genome assembly GCF_047716865.1 of Brevundimonas sp. S1H14. Classification (NCBI taxonomy): domain Bacteria; kingdom Pseudomonadati; phylum Pseudomonadota; class Alphaproteobacteria; order Caulobacterales; family Caulobacteraceae; genus Brevundimonas; species Brevundimonas sp. S1H14. The sequence goes on from NZ_CP136679.1 coordinate 2,630,413, forward strand.
GCGGCCCGGCCGACGGCGGGTCGGCGCAGGGCCGCAGCCGGCGGCGAGGTCGGTCGCCAACCGGCGATCCCGCGTAGAGCATCAGACCGATTCTCGCGATCTCGCAGGCCCATCCGCGTCGTCACATTGCGCCCGGTCGGCGAGACTGTAGGCTAGGGGGCGACGGGTTCCGGGATGATAGGAGCCGATCTGGAGCCGGGGGACGTCCAGACGTCGGCGGCGGCCGGTTCCGAAACACCGGGCTTCTTCACAGAAGTTCCAGGCCCGTCCCCCATTCATCCTGCACGAGGATTGTTGTGGCCGAAGAGTTCTCCAGCGAGGAAGCGGAGGTCTATGCCGACCTAGCCGAACGGGCCGGCGTCGTGGCCCGCCGCATCCTCGCGGAACGCGGCCTCGTCTATCTCGACGATCTCGATCCTGAAGCGGCTCGTGAGGTTCTGAGGACGGCCTGGCGCTGCGCCGCCGAAGACCGCTTACCCGGTCAGGACATCGCCGAGCTGCACGAGGAGATCGACGCCATGGTCGAGAGCCTGATCATGACCCCGGCCAAGCCCGAGGGCGTGGCGCTGCACTGAACATCGTCGTTCGTCAGGCGTCCGTCGATTTCGACAGCAGCTCGCGATAGGGTTCGCCGCGTCCGCCGGCCTCCGCCCGTGACAGCACCCGGGTCTCGAACTGCGAAGAGACCTGAACCTGGACCTCCCGGTAGCGCATCCCGTCCTGAAGGGAGGCGCATTTCACCTTTACCCCCGACAGGCTGCCGAGCCAGTCGTCCGTCTGGACCGTGACGAGGCCAGGCTGCAACTCTGGCGCCGTGGCTTCGGCGGCCATCCGGTCGAGCGTCTGATCGAGATCGTCACGGGTCATGCGACGGCCATAAGCGGAGTCGGTCACGGTCATCCACCTCGAGCCCGGCCGCGAGATACGTCAGTTTTGGTCGCACCCCGTCCAGGCCCACCTTGTCGCCGGAGGCGAAGCGGCGTCAGGTTCGGCGTGATGTCGCGGCGAAAGGATCACAGCGAGTTTCTGGGGTTCCGCAAGGAGCTGGCCTATGGCCTGCGCGATGGCGTCCAGGTGTCCATCCGCGATGTCGAGCGCGGCGCGGCTTGCCGTTGTATCTGCCCGGCCTGTGGCGGCGAACTCGTAGCGCACAAGGGGGACATCCTCGTCCACCACTTCGCTCACGCCGGCTCCGGCGAAAGCTGCGGAACCGGTCTGGAGACCAACGCGCACCTCTGGGCCAAACAGGCCCTGGGCGCCCATCTCTGGATACGGCTGCCGCCGTTGGTGGCCCAGGGCGGCGGCCTCGCCAGACAGGTCCACAGAGGTCAGGACTTCACCTTCCTCAAGGCCGAGCTGGAGAAGCGTGCCGGCGAGATCGTCCCCGACGTCGAGCTTACGGCGCGGGATGGAAGGCGTCTGATCGTCGAGGTGTTGGTGACCCACGCCTGCGGACCGGAGAAGATCGCACGGATCCGCGCCGGAGGCGTTTCCGCGATCGAGGTGGACCTGTCGGCCTGGAAGGATTGCGACGACGCCGAAGAGGTCGCCCAGGCCTTGCTGACCAAGGCGCCGCGAGTCTGGCTCTTCAATCCCAAGCTCGACGAGGTCGGGGCCCTGCTCGCCAGCGAAGCCGAAGCGCGGGTGCGAGCGGAGGCGGCACGGCAAAAGGAGGCCGGCCGACGGCTGGTCGCCCGCATCCGCAAAGCCCCCGTCCGCCGGCCGCGTGAGCTGGAGCCGATGCGCGCCGAGCTGGTCCGTCTGGGCTATGGGCGGCTGGTCGGCGGCGCCAGGCCCGGCGACGGCTTCGTCGTGCCGGCGCATCTGTGGAAGGCCGCCGCCCTGTCCCGGCTCGTCGCGCGCGCGCTCGATGGCCGGCCGGTCGATCAGGTGACCCCGGAAATGCTTCTGGGTCTGATCCGGGACTGCCTCTGGAGCGATGATCGTCCGCCCCGGCAAAGAGCGAGCCTGGACGCGCTGAGGTCAGCTGTGCCCGGCTTCCGACCGCCCAGCGAAGCGATGCAGGCCTTTATGGACGACCTGCAGAGCGAAGGGCTCCTGTTGTATCGCAAGGGCGATCATCGCCTGTCGCCCGCGCTCATCGAACGGGTTCGATCCGACCGGGAAGCTCGCCGCGCCGCCGCAGCGGCCGAGGCGGCGCGGCTGCGGCGGGAGATGGATGTCCAGGCCGGATTGGAACGCCTGTTCGCTCTGGCTGAGCGGCCGACGGAGGACGACGCCTTCTCCCTGGCGGCGTGGACTCGCAATTCGCCGGTCGCCCCCGGACGGAGTCTGGCCGATCTTGTGATGGCCGGCGACGCCGACTGGCGGGCGCTTCTCTCCGGCCTCTCGGCCATCGAGCGGATGCTGGAGGGGGGGGCGCTGACGGATGAGCTCCTCGGCCTGCCGTTCGAGGAGCGGCTCGAGGAGGCCCGGCGGCAGGCAGCGTGGATCGTGGCCCAGGAACGGGCGGCCCAGGAAGAGGCCGAACGTCGCGCCAGAGCTGGGCGGATGGTCGCTATTCGAGAGGCGGCCTGGGCCGCCCTGAACGGCGAGGCCGAATACTGGCTCTCATCCCCTTTGGCGCCGGGTGCCGCCTGCGCGATCAGGACGTCCGAGCAATCCGACGAGGGCCTGGGCGCCGCGCTGGGCGCCCTCAGGCGCCATGTCGCGGAACTGGAGGAGGCCGCCCGCAAGGCCGTGGTCATCGAGGGCTTTCAGGCTCGGCTTCGGCAGGCCGCCGGGGCAAGCTTCGAGCCCGCCCGCGCCGAGTTCTTCCTCAACAACCGCCGCCCCGAACTCGGCATGGCGACCCCGCTGGCGTACTGTGTCGATGAGCGCAGCCTGCGGGAGGCGATGAGCCTTCTCGGAAGTCGGTCCAAACGATAGGAAGCCGCACCCCCATAAGTCGTCAAAGTTGACGACTTAGTCGAGAAATTCGCGATAACTCGTCACCTATGACGAATTATCACGCTAAACCTACCCGCTCATAATTCGTCATTGTTGACGAATTAACCCTCAGAGTGGTAGATAACTCGTCGAAAGTGACGAATTATGAAGATCACCAATCTCACCACGGATCAGACGGTTCTGGCCGAACTCGGCCGAAGAACGGCCGACTATCGACTGCAACGTCATATGACCCAATCGCAGTTCGCCGAAGCCGCGGGCGTTTCCAAGAGCACCGTTGAGCGTCTCGAAGCGGGCGAGTCCGTCCAGCTCATCAATCTCATCCGGGCCCTGCGCGTCCTCGACAAGCTTGAGGCCTTCGATCGCTTCCTGCCGGAGGCTCCGGCCAATCCCGTCGATCTTCTGGAGCGCCACGGCAAGACCCGACAGCGCGCCCGGCCGGACGCCCGACCGGACGAAGACGTCGGTCAGCCCTGGCGTTGGGGAGACGACGCATGACCCTCGCCGCCGTCAATCTGTGGGGGCGCCGCATCGGCGCCGTCTCGCTGGCCGAGGGCGCCGACGTCGCGACCTTCGCCTATGAACCGGCTTTCGTGCGCTCCCAGATCGAGGTGGCGCCGCTGTTCATGCCGCTCGGCGACCGCATCTACAGCTTTCCGGGCCTGAACCCCGAGAGCTTCTACGGCCTGCCGGGCCTGCTCGCCGACGCCCTGCCCGACCGCTACGGCCACACCCTGATCGACGCCTGGCTGGCGACCCAGGGCCGGACGCCAGACAGCTTCGATGCCGTGGAGCGGCTCTGCTACATGGGCGCGCGCGGCATGGGCGCACTGGAGTTCACACCGGCGGCGGGGCCGCGGACCCGCAAGTCGGAACGGATCCATATCGAGAGCCTTGTTCAGTTGGCCTCGGAAGTGCTCAGCAATCGCAACACCCTGCAGGTGTCCTTCGCCGACCCAGACAAGGCCGCCGCCCTGCATGAAATCCTGCAGGTCGGCACCTCGGCCGGCGGCGCCCGCGCCAAGGCGGTGATCGCCTGGAACCCGGAGACGAACGAGGTCCGCTCCGGCCAGGTCGAGGCCGGAGATGGTTTCGGCTACTGGCTCCTCAAGTTCGACGGGGTCAGCAACAACAAGGACCGGGGATTGGCCGACCCCCAGGGCTACGGCGCCGTGGAGTTCGCCTATTCCGAGATGGCCAAGGCGGCCGGGATCTCGATGACGGACTGCCGGCTCCTTCCCGAGGGCGGACGCCGTCACTTCATGACCCGACGGTTCGACCGCACGGAGGCCGGCGGCAAGCTGCACATGCAATCGCTCGCGGCCCTTGCCCACTACGACTACTGCAGCCCCGACAGCTACACCTATGAGCAGGCCTTCCAGGTCATGCGGCGGCTGGGTCTGCCGATGGACCAGATGGAGGAGCTGTTCCGACGCATGACGTTCAACGTCGTAGCCCGGAACCAGGACGACCATGTCAAGAACATCGCCTTCCTGATGGATCGCGAAGGCGTCTGGTCGCTCGCCCCCGCCTATGACGTGACCTGGGCGATGGATCCGACGAACAAGTGGCTCCGGCAGCACCAGATGTCGGTCAATGGCCGCCGCGACGACTTCACCCGCGCCGACCTCGAGGCCTGCGCGGCCACGGCGTCGATCAACGCGGCCCGCGCCCGCGCCATCATCGACGAGGTGGTGGCGACCGTGACCGACTGGCCGGGCTTCGCGGAGGCCGCCGAGGTCGATGAGGCCATGCGCGCCTCGATCGACCCCAGCTTGCGCGTCAACCTCTGACACCCTCGCGAACCCGCGTTACAGCGCCTATGTCCGGATCATGACCGACGCGGACGACCCCGAGGATACGGACGACAAGCGCCTGTGCGTCCAGTGCATCGGCGACGAATTTCTAACCGCCGAGATCCTGAAAACCGGGCAGACCGCCGTCTGCGGCTATTGCGGCAAGACCGACAAGACCGAGACCATCAGCGAGCTGGCAGATCGGTTCCACGACGTCTTCGAAGAGCACTACGAGCGCGCCGGCGAAGTGGGCTGGGAAAACGAGCGGGGCGACCCTGTCGACTATCTGGTCGCGGACATCGGACGTCTGCCGGAGACCGCCGCCAGCGATATCCAGGAGGTCATGGCCGATCGGCACGAAGACCGGGAACTCTCGGAGATGGGCGACAAGAGCCCCTACGACGCCGAGCTGACCTATGTGGAGAGCAACGTCGACATCCGGGAATTCGAGGAGGCCTGGGAACACCTGGAAGCCGATCTGCGGACCCGCCATCGCTTCTTCAGTCGAGAGGCCGAGGAAGTGTTCTCCCGGGTGTTCGCGGACCTGCGCACCCAGAAGACCTGGGAAGGACGCCCGGTCATCAGAACGATTGGACCGGGGACCGACATCACGGCCCTGTACCGTGCGCGGGCGTTCCAGTCCGAAGCCCGGTTCGACGAGGCCATGATTGATCCGGAGCAGTACGTCGGCACGCCGGCGACCATCTATGCCCAGGGCGGCCGAATGAATCCCAAGGGCGTGCCGTTCTTCTACGGCGCGACGAAGGAGAAGTTGGCGCTCACGGAAGTTCGCCCACCGGTCGCCAGCAAGGTACTGGTGGGACGGTTCGATCTGCAGCACGAACTCCGTGTGCTGGACGTCGAGGCGCTGGAGAATGTCCTGGAGCGCGGCAGTCTGTTCGATCCCGGGTTCAGCCAGCGCCTCGCACGGGCAAAATTCCTCGGCCGTCTGGCGCGTCGGATTCGGATGCCCGTCCTGCCCGACGACGAGGCGACCGACTACCTGATCACCCAGGTGATGGCGGACTTCCTCGCGATGCGGCTGGCCCCCGAGATTCACGGAGTGATCTACGGCTCGGCGCAGGGCACGGCGGACGCGTTCAACGTCGCCCTGTTCAACGCGTCCTCACGGGTGCGTGCAGCCGAGGTGGTGAAGAACGCGTCCTACGAGGTGCGGTTCTCCGGGAACGATGAAGAGATCGACGCCTGCGTGGTCACGACCACAATCACCCCATCGCCGCCGGAACCGCCGAAGACCACAAAGCGGGGCATAATCTTCGAGTACGTTCCCCCGGACCCGGCGACGTCCGACCTGCGCCCGGAGACGCTGGTGCTGGATCGCGACAGCCTGCGCCTTCACCTCGTGAAAGAGATCTGCGTCGATACGGATACGCTCTCGATCCATCGCTTCACGCACGACGACAGCGACTCGGACACGCCCTTCTGAGTGAGGCGGCTGGATTGGTGCGGGCGGCCGGGGTCGAACCGGCATGGGCAATGCCCGACGGATTTTCATACCACTTCGACTTTCGCCGCCGCCCCGCTCCGGAGAGCGAGGACGTTCGTGGTCTGGACTATCCCTTCGTCATAGCCCGAAGGCCTTAGACGCCGCCCGTCTAGTCTCTACACCTTCCCGTCCGGAGACGGGCTTGGCTCGGGATCGCCATCTGACAGGGTTCCCCGACTTTGAGCGGTTCTACGTCCGGGATTTCCCCCAGCGCACTCAATCCTCAGCTTAAGTCCGTTGCGTCTACCAGTTTCGCCACGCCCGCGAGCCGAGCCAGCTCTATAGCCGTGTTCGTGCCATAGAGCCAAGCAGGCTCACGCGACGTCCGTCGCCTCCGCCTTCTTCGCCCGCCGTTTCGCGGGCTTTGGCTTGCGGACGTTGATCGCCGAGGCGTCCAGCACATTCTTGATGTGTGAGGCGTAGTATTTCTCGATCATCTCCACGCTGGTCCGACAGTTCTTGGCGACCTGATAGATGTCGGCCCCTTCCATCAAACGCATCGAGATGTAGGTGTGGCGCAGGCTGTAGGCGGTCCTCGGTCGACCATCTCGATCCTTCTTGAGTCCCAGTTCGTCGAGAACGGCATTCAACAGCTCGCGCTGCACGAGCCCGAAGACCAGATCGGTGGGCTGACCATTCTTCCGCTTGAGCACCCGTTCGAACGGCCGCACCGCGCCGGGCATGCTCTTGCAGTAGCCGACCCCGCGTTTGCCGCGCACCTCGATCTCCAGGATGCGTTCCCCGGTCGCGTCGTCCTCGACGATCGATACGTCCCGGAACTCCAGGCGCTGAGCCTCGTCGGGGCGTAGACCCGTGTTGACCATGAACAGCACGAAGTCGTGGAACTGCTCGCACTCCTCCCGCCAGCGCTCCTTCTTCGGGTTTTTCGCACGCTCGCGCGTCGCCTCGTAAAGGCACTTGTACTCCTCCGGCGAAAACCACGCGCGGTGGCTCACCTTCCCCGACGCACGATAGGGATTGCTCATATCCGGGAGCGCCGAAATCCAGCCCTTCCGGTTCGCCGCCTTCAGGATTTGGCGCAGGCAGACCATCTCGTTGTGCAGGGTTTGGCGGCTGGGCCGTTTCCACGCTTTGGCCTTGCCTATGCGTTCCCGCCCGTCAGCAACGTAGCGCACCCGCTCCGGCTCGTCGGGCGGAGTGACCCGGTGAAGGCGATAGTCCTGGATGCGCCCGGCCGTGACCTCGGAAACCGGCAGGTCGCCGAAAAAGGGGTCGAGGTAGAGACGGATCACCCTCCCCTTGCCGGCGACGTAGTGGGCGTTCCGCTCTCCGAGCGTCATCGCCTCGAACTCTTTCACGAACGCGGCGGCGGCTTCGCGGAAGGTCTTCTCTCCCGGCTTCTTCGGCTTGGTTCGCTCGGGGATGACAACCGGCGCATCGGGCGCCGATGGCAGCGCGCCCCGCCGCCTCAACCGGTCCTCTGCGACGCGGTCCAGATACCAATCCTGCGCGAACTCGCGTGCGTAGGCGACGTTGGTTTCCTTGGTCGACTGACGATGATTGCGACCGCTCAGATAGGTCGCGCACTGCCAGTACCGGCTGTTCTCCCGTCGATAGACGTGGAGCCGGCCGTCCATGAGCGTGTGAGACTCCGCCACATGACCTCCTTGCCGCGAACGGCAACTGTGTAAGGCATGTGTAAGTCTGTAACTCCGCTAATTCGTTGATTTATATACGTAAATCTACGGTAGTGGGTTTTAAGTCGCTTGCGTCTACCAGTTCCGCCACGCTCGCAGGGCGCGCCTCAGCGCTTCGCCTCCTGTGCCGCACGAGCGGCCCGGAAGTCCACATCTGAATCAGCGATCAGGCGCACCAGCGCCGCCCAGGCGGCGACGTTCTGGGTCATCTGGGCCGGGTCGATCTTGTCCAGCGTATCGTCGGCGGTGTGGTGCAGGTCGAAATAGCGCGTGCCGTCCTGGCGCAGGCCGAAGACCGGAACGCCCGCCTTGGCCAACGGGCCGATATCGACGCCGCCATACAGTTCCGGCTCGCCCGGCAGCACGCCCAGCGGGCGCAGGATTCGCTCGGCGATGCGGGCGAAGTCGGATCCCTGCGAGCCGGGCGGCAGACCCAGGGCGTAGACGCGGTCGGCGCCGAAGTCGCTTTCGCCGGCGATGACGTGCTTCTCGACGCCCGCGCCGATGTTGCGGACATAGGCGCCGCCGCCGTTGCCGTGATCGGTCGGCTGGGCGACCTCTTCAGAGCCGTACAGGACCACGCGGACGGTGCGCTCCGGACGGGCCTGCTCGGCGATCAGCTTGGCCGCCGCCAGAGTGATGGCGCCGCCCGCCGCGTCGTCGATGGCCCCGGTGCCCAGGTCCCAGCTGTCCATGTGCGAACCCAGGACGATGATCTCGTTCGGACGCGAGGCGCCGACGATGTCGCCGATGACGTTCTGGCTGACCGTCTCATAGGTATGGGCGGTGGATTTCAGGCGCAGACGCAACGTCTCGCCCATGCCGACCAGACGCGCCACCTGATCGGCGTCCGGCGCGCTGAGGGCGAAGGACGGCAGCGGCACCTTGCCGTCGACATAGCGGGTGGTGCCGGTGTGCGGCATCCGGTGTTCATCCGACCCGGCCGAGCGCATGACGAAGGCGACAGCGCCGCGCTTGGCCGCCTCGGTCGGCCCTTGGCTGCGCAGCCGCGACAGGGGGCCATAGCCCGAGCCGTCCTGCATCCGCACCATCTGGCCGCCGTCGACCACGGCGATCTTGCCGGTCAGCGACCCGGCGGGCGCGGCCGCCAACGCGTCCAGGCCGTCGAAGAAGACGATGTCCGCTTCGACGCCCTCGGCGGGGGTGGCGATGGAGTGGCCGAGCGCCGCCACGACCAGCTTCTGCGGACGGGCGCCCAGAATCTCGGCGCTTTCCTCGCCCCGCTCCCAGCCGATCAGGGGGAAGGTCTCGATGCGGACGTTCTGGAAGCCGTGGGCCCGCATGTAGTCGGCGGCCCAGGCGGCGGCGTCCTGCTCGGCGCGCGAGCCCGCCGGGCGCGGGCCGAAACGGGTGGTGATCTGGGTGACGTAGTCGAGGGCGATATTGCCCTTCAGCGCCTGGTCGCGCACCTGCTCAGCGGCGCGGATGGTGCGGGCGTCCTGCGCCAGAACCGGCGTGGCGATCAGGCCGAGCGCCACGGCGCTGGCCGCCATCAGACGGATATTGAACGACAAGAGCGCCTCCCAGACTCAATGACAGGCGCGGACCCTAGCGGGCGAAGCCTGCGACCGAAAGTCTCAGCTTCGCCGCCAGAGCGGAAATCGAAGGCTCTCGATCACTCGCCCTTGATGAAGGGCTCGACCGGGCCCTGCAGTTTGACGGTCAGGGCCTTGCCGCGGCGGTCGACGCGGTTGCCGACGGCCAGACGGACCCAGCCTTCCGAGACGCAGTATTCCTCGACATTGGTTTTTTCCTCGCCCTTGAAGCGAATGCCCACGCCGCGCGCCAGCAGGTCGGCGTCGTGGAAGGGGCTGTCGGGATCGACCGAAAGGCGGTCAGGCAGGGCGTCGGACATGGCAGGTCTCATGAAAAGGCGAAGCGGGCTGAATAGCCGCGCGGACGGATCGCGACAACCATTCTCCCCCCTCCCCTCAATAGCGGAGGAGCCAGGGCGCTTACTGCACCGACTGGCGCGGACCGGTCGGGGCGTCAGCCGCCGCCGCATAGGGGCGCGGGCCGGTTTCGGCGGGCGCAGCCGCCTTTTGGGCAGGCTGGGCGGCGGGGCGGGCCGCCGGACGGCGCGGCGTCGTTTGGGCAGCCTGAGCGGGCGCAGGCGCGGCTGCGGCGGGTTGAGCGGCTGGGGTCGGAGCCGGAGCGGCAGCGGCGGGCGCGGCCACGGCGGCGGCGCGGGCGGCGTACTGCTCGGCCTGGAAGCGTTTGGCCAGCTTCTCGGTCAATTCACGCGCGGCGGCGGGCGGCATCTGAGCCATGATGGCGGCCAGGGTCCGGGGGCGCATGGCCGAGGCGACCGGCAGGCGCACCCCGTCGTCCAGGGTGGCGAAGACCGCCGCCGCCTCCTTGGGCCGCATGGCGGAGTAGACGGCGACCAGGCGGTCCTCTTCCGCCTTTTCCTTTTCGTCGACCTGACCGACCAGGGCGCCGATCTCGCTCTTGAGGGCCTCCAGAGCCTGCAGTTTGGCGTCCAGCTTCTGCTCTGCGGCCACCATCAGCGGCAGGGTGGTGGCGAAGTCGGCGTCGCGCGCATCCAGGGCGTCGCGGCGTTTGGACAGGGACTGGATGATGCGCAGCTCGGCCGGAGAAATCCCCGCCTGCTGGGCCAGTTGTTCGGGCGTCAGAGCGCAGACAGCGGCGGGCTTGGGCTCGGGCTTGGCCCCCTCGCCTTCCTTGACGACGGCTTCCTGAGCCCATGCGGTCGCGCCCTGAAACAGATCCGGCGCCACGCCCGCAGCGCGCACGGCCACGACGCCGCCGATGGCGACGGCGATCAGGGGCAGAAGGCGGGGCAGCTTGCTCATCGGTCAAACTCAGGAAAAAAGCGGCGTAACATCATCGCCCCTCAAGTCGCCTGACGCCGCGCGTCAGGCATAGGGGCTCTTAGAATCAAGCAGCGAACAGGTCGTCATCCAGACTACGGCGGGCGCGGTTTAGGCTCTGTTGCGCAGCATGGTTAGCGGCCAGGGCCTGCATCATCGGCGAGGCGCGCTCAGGCGCAGGCGCGGGCTTGGGGGACGACTTGGGCGATGGGGCCTTCATGACCGCGCGAGCGCCTTCGATGCGTTCCATCAGGGCGGCCATTCGACGGGCGCGGGTCTCGTCATCCAGCAGGGGCGAGACCGCAGAGGCGCGGGCTGGTTCAGCCTCGGCCGTCGCCTCGATCTCGGCCAGAGCCCTGGCGGAGGCGCGGCGCTCGTCCTCGCGCGTTTCGATGCGGCTGTCGGCCGGGCGGGCCGGGGCGCGGGCGATCAGCACCTCCAGTTCCTGCTTCACGGCGCGGGCCTTGATGATGCGGTCGTGCAGCAGGTCCGTCTCCTGGCCCGAGGCGCGCAGGGTGGCCAGGGCCTGTTCGGCGCGTCCGGCGGCGCTGTTCAGCTCGGTCACGGCGGAGGCGAAGGCCAGCTGGCCCTCGCGCAGCGTCTTCAGCTTGCGCTCCAGCTTGATGCCGTAGCCGATGGCCGCAACCAACAGCAGCATGAGGATGGAGTCGAGGATGATGCCGGTCATGTCAGCTGTTCTCCCTGGCGAGGCGGGCGGCGGCGTCGGTGCTGATGGGGCCTTCGACGCGGACGGCGATGTGCTGGCCCTTGCGGCCCATCTTGCCTGTCGTCAGCGGGATGGATCCTGCGCGCACCGAGACTTCGGACTCAGGCGTCACGTTCAGCATCAGGGTGTCGCCGACCTTCAGATCCAGCACCTTGGACAGGGGCATCTGCTGCTCGTCCAGCACGCAGCGCACCTCGGTTTCGGTGGTCCAGAGTTCGGTGGCCAGGTGGCCTTCCCAGATGTTGTCGCGGCCGAACTTCTCGCCCATGAACTGCTGCAGCAGCATCTTGCGGATCGGCTCCAGCGTCGAATAGGGCAGCAGCAGCTCGACCCGGCCGCCGCGATCTTCCATGTCGATGCGCAGCTTGACCAGAATGGCGGCGTTGGCGGGGCGCGCGATGGCGGCGAAACGGGGGTTGGTTTCCAGCCGGTCCAGATTGAAGTGGACGGGAGTCAGGGGTTCGAACGCCTGGCGCGCGTCGTTGAGGATGACCTCGACCATCCGCTGCACCAGCACCCGTTCGATGGTGGTGTAGGGCCGTCCCTCGATGCGCAGGGCCGCCGTGCCGCGACGCCCGCCCAGCAGGACGTCGACGATGGAGTAGATCAGGTTGGAGTCGACCGTCAGCAGGCCGTAGTTGTCCAGTTCCTCCGCCCGGAACACCGCCAGAATGGCCGGAAGCGGGATGGAGTTCAGATAGTCGCCGAAGCGGATGGAGCTGATGGTGTCGAGGCTGACCTCGACGTTGTCGGAGGTGAAGTTGCGAAGGCTGGTCGTCATCAGCCGCACCAGGCGGTCGAAGACGATTTCGAGCATCGGCAGGCGCTCATAGGAGACCAGGGCCGAGTTGATGATGGCGCGGATGCCGCTGCGCTCATCATCGTCGCCGCCGCCCATGTCGAAGCCCAGCAGGCTGTCGATCTCATCCTGGTTCAGCACACGCTCGGACAGACCCGCGCCCAGGTCGGCGCCCAAGTCCGCGCCCAAGTCGGCTTCGCCGCCGAAGGGATCCAGTTCGTTGTCGGGGGCCAGGGTGTCGCTCATTACTGCACGAGCATTTCTTCGATCAGCACGGCGTCGACCTTGCCGGGAGCGGCGATCAGGTTGACCCGGCGCAGGATCTCGGCGCGCAGCTGATACGACCCGGCCGACCCGGCCAGATCCTCGGGGCGCAGTTCGCGCAGGAAGCCCTGGAACATGTCCTGCATCCGCGGCGCCTCGGCCTGAAGATGCGAGGCGACCGAGGCTTCCTTCATCTCGAGCGTCAGCCGCAGCTTCAGATAGGTCGGGCGCCCGTCCACGGACTGAATGTTCACGATCATGTCCGGCAGGGTGTAGAAGGTCACGCCGTCAGGACCGGCCGCCACCTTGCCTGCGCCGGCGGGCGCCTCGCCCTCCTTGCCGCCGCCGTGACCGCCGCCCTTCTTCTCTTCCTTGGCCGGAGCCGCGTGCCCGCCCGCCGCCTCGGCGGACTTGGGCTTCATCAGCATGAAGGCGGTCGCGCCGCCCCCGCCCAGCACCACCAGCGCGGCAGGAATGATGATGAACAGCAGCGGGATCTTCTTCTTGCCCGAGGCCTCGGCGGCGCCGTCTTCGCCCTCGGCGCCGGGCGCAGCCTCGCTTACGGCGGGCAGGTTGGCGTCGTCGCCGACCGGCGCCTCGCTCTTCTTCTTGCCCAGCTTCAGTTTCAGCATGCCCAAGCCGCCCCGATCCTCACATGCCGGGTGTGGCCTGTTTTGGTTAACGAGGCGTTTACGATCGGCAAATCCTGCCGGGCGCCGCAGGGCCTGAAACCCCTCAAACCCCCATTCTACGGGCGTTAACCCTGTTGGCACGGTCGTTGCGACGGGAAAGGGCGAAAGGAGCCCGCTCGTGGAAAACGCCGCCTATATCGGATTGTCACGCCAGATGACGCTTCGCCGCGAGCTGGACATCGTGGCCAACAACGTCGCCAACGCCGACACCACCGGCTTCAAGGTCGAGCAGCTGATGGTCGGGACCGAGATCGGCGAGCGCGCCCGCAACGACGCCATCCGCCCCTCAGCCAGCTTCGTCCTGGACAAGGGCGTCGGCCGCGACTTCGGCCAGGGCGCACTGAAGCAGACCGGCCGCGACCTGGACTTCGCCATCGAGGGCGAAGGCGCCTTCTTCACGGTGCAGACTCCGACCGGCCCCGCCTATACCCGCGACGGCTCCTTCGTCACCGATCCCGAGGGACGGCTGACGACCAAACAGGGCCTGTTGGTCATGGCCGACGGCGCCGAGCTGGACCTGGACCCGCAGCGCGGCCCCGTCAGCGTCGCCCACGACGGCACGGTCAGCCAGATGGGCCAGCCGCTGGGCCGCCTGACCGTGGTGCGTTTCGACGACCTGTCGGTGCTGCAGAAATCGGGCGACGGTCTTTACCGCAACACGTCCGGCGCCGAGCCGATGGAGGCGACCGACGCCCAGGTTCGTCAGGGAACGCTGGAAGGGTCGAACGTCAACACCCTGATGGAAATCACCAACCTCATCGAGATCAACCGCGCCTATGAGCGCGTGACCAAGATGATCGAAAACACCAACGACCTGTCGCGCCGCTCGATCGAGCGGCTGGGCCGGGTTTCGTAAGGGAGAGCTGAGACATGCGCGCGCTTCGCACCGCCGCCACCGGCATGGCCGCCCAGCAGCTGAACGTGGAGGTCATCTCCAACAACATCGCCAACATGAACACGGTCGGCTTCAAGCGTCAGCGGGCCGAGTTCCAGGACCTGCTGTACCAGAACGTCGAGCGCATGGGGGCCCAGTCCTCGTCGCAGGGAACCGTGGTGCCGACCGGCATCCAGATCGGTTCGGGCGTGAAGGCGGGCAGCGTCTACCGCATCACCGAACAGGGCAGCCCCAACCGCACCGGCAACACCTACGACATCGCCATTCAGGGCAAGGGCTACTTCCAGATCACCCTGCCCTCAGGCGAGCTGGCCTATACCCGCGCGGGGAACTTCACCATCAACGGCGAAGGCCAGCTGGTGACGGACGACGGCTATGCGGTCGAGCCCGCCATCGCCATTCCGCAGGATGCGCTGGACGTCACCATCTCCAAGTCGGGCCAGGTCCAGGTGACCACCCAGGGCGAGCCTGAGCCGCAGGTCGTGGGCCAGCTGGAGCTGGCGACCTTCTTCAACGAAGCGGGTCTGGAAGCCATCGGCGACAACCTGCTGCTGGAGACGGCGGCCTCGGGCCCCGCCACGGTCGGCGTACCGGGAGAGGTCGGCTACGGCAATCTGCTGCAGCACTATACCGAAGCCTCCAACGTCGACGCGGTCAGCGAAATCACCGCCCTGATCGTGGCCCAGCGGGCCTATGAGATGAACTCCAAGGTCATCACCACCGCCGATGACATGCTGGCCGTCACAGCCCAGGTGAAGAGCTAAGTCATGAAGCGCGCCCTGATCCTCGCCCCCGTCCTGACAATCGCCGTCGCCGCACTGGCTGCCCCCGCATGGGCCGGGCCGGTCAGCCTTCTGCCCGATCCGGTCGACGATGACGGCCGCATCACCCTGGGCGAGTTGTTCGACAACGCGGGCGAGGCGGCCAGTGTCGTGGTCGGCCGCCGCGTCGGCCCCACCGCCGTGCTGGAAGCCTCTCAGGTGCAGATCGCGGCGCGCCGCGCCGGGCTGGAATGGAACAACCCCAACGGCCTGCGTCGCATCGTGGTGCGTGAAGGCGGCGCCGCTGCGGCCGAAACCTCTGCCCGTCCCGCCGCCGCCAGCGTGGGCGCGTCCTCGCGAGCGAGCGCCAGCGTCGAGGTCCTGACCTACGCCCGCAGTCTGGCCGCCGGCGAGGTGGTGCAGCCCGAAGACGTGATCTGGGCCTCGGTCCAGTCGCACCTGGCCCCGACGGGCGCGCCCCAGGACGCCGAAGTCGTGATCGGGCTTCAGACCAAACGCGCCCTGCGCGCCGGTTCGCCCGTGGCCCAGCGCGACCTGGCCTCGCCCCAGGTCATCGCGCGCAACGACATGGTCGAAGTGGCCTATCTGAGCGACGGCGTCGAACTGACCGTCACCGGCAAGGCGACGCGCAACGCCTCGGCGGGCGAGGCCGTGCCGATCCTGAACGTCCAGTCCAACCGCACCATCGACGCCGTGGCCGTAGCGCCCGGCCGGGCCGTCGCCGGTCCCGCCGCCCAGATGGCTCGCCGCAACCCGCAACAGTTCGCCTCCCGTTGAGCGAGAGAGACATCATGCGCACCCTGCCCCTCATCGCCCTGTCCGTGTCGGCCCTTTCGCTGGCCGCCTGCTCCACCGCCATCGAGGCGGTGAAGGGCCCGGAACTGGCGCCCATCGGCTATCCGGCCGCCCTGGTTCCGGTCGAGCAGGCCTATCTGCCCGAGCCGACCTCGGCCAGCGCCAACAGCCTGTGGCGCACCGGCGCGCGCAGCTTCTTCGGCGACCAGCGGGCCCGCCGCGTCGGCGACATCCTGACCGTCGCCATCGACATCAACGACCGCGCCCAGACCCAGAATTCGACCCAGCGCAACCGCACCAACAGCGCCTCGGGCGGCGTCACCAACTTCTTCGGGCTGGAGAACAGCCTGGGCCGCGCCTTCCCCGGCGGCTTCGACGCCGCCAACATGATCGGCACGCAGGGCGCGGCGAACGCCAACGGCTCGGGCAGCGTCAACCGCTCGGAGCGGGTCAACCTGACGGTGGCCGCCGTGGTCACCGCCGTCATGCCGAACGGCAATCTGGTCATCCAGGGTCGGCAAGAAGTGCGCACCAACCGTGAAGTGCGCGAACTGACCGTCGCCGGCATCGTCCGGCCCGAGGACATCTCCAGCGCCAACACCATCCGCCACAGCCAGATCGCCGAGGCGCGCATCAGCTATGGCGGGCGCGGCGACATCAGCCGGATGCAGGCGACGCCCGCCGCCCAGTCCCTGGTCGAGCGTTTCAGCCCGTTCTGACCTGCGTTCACCGAAACGTGTGATTCCAGCCGCACCGCATCACTGAATCGCGCGCGGCCCAGCGGAGCCGTGAACTCTTAACAAGCGACCCGCGTTTGCTCTGTCGAACGCGAGTGAGCTTGTCATGCGTAAGAGCCTCTTTCCGATCCTGGCCGCCGTGGGCCTGGCCGCCGTTGCGGCCCATGCGGCGACCCATGCGCCTTCGGCGCCGCGCGGCGGAACCGAGCCCGCGGCCGGCTGGCATATGCTGCGCGAGGGCGCGATGGCGAAACTGGCCTATGGCCTGCCGGATTCGGACCAGCTGGCCCTGATGCTGACCTGTGCGCCGGGCGAGAACTCGGCCGTGGTCTACGGCGACGTTCAGCCGCGAAGCGCAGGCCTGATCCTGGCGTCGCACGGGCCTCAGCCCGTCGATCCCCTGTCGAACGGAGAGGCCTTTGAAGCGCGCCTGCCGCTGGGCGATGCTGCCCTGACGGGACTGGCGCGCGGCGGGCGCATGACCGTGCAGACCGAGGCCGGCGACCGTCAGCTGACCGCCACTCGCGCCGAGCGGCGTCTGGTTCAGGGGTTTCTTAGCTATTGCGCTTCGGGACACGCGTGATCACAGTCCCCCGGTTTTCCTCAGCGGGGGCTGAAACATGACCTCACTGCTCGGCCTGTCCCAGGCCATGCTCTTCGCCCTGGCCGTGCAGACGGCGCCTCAGAGCGGAGTCCAGCCGCCGGCCGAACGGCCTCAGGCAGCGACGCCCGCGCGAACGCCGCGCCCGTCGGAGGGGTGGACCTGGACCCTCTACAGCGGCGACGGCCCTCTGGTCCTGGCCAATGAGATCCCGGATACGCCGCGTCTGCGCACGACGCTGGAATGCGCGCCGGGCACAAGCATCGTGCGGCTGGCCTTCCATGACGCGCCGGGAGCCGACGGTTTCGCGGTCATCCGCTCGGGCGCCGCTTCGGCCGAGGTCGAGGCCCGCGCGCGACGCGGCCGACTGGAGGCGGTGCTGCGCGCCGATCACCCGGTCTTCGCCGCCTTCCTGGCCTCCGGGCGGCTGACGCTCACGCTGGGCGATCAGGCCGAGGCCATAGAGATCGATCGGGCGAATCTGCCCAAACTGCGCCGCTTCGCCGAACTGTGCACCGGATAGGGATCAGGATGCGCCTCTCTTTCTGGCTGACCGCCGCAGCCGTCGCCGCCGTGTCCGCCCTCGGCGCCTGCGCGCCCACAGTCGCGCCTATGGCGACCAGCGCCGCACCTCTGCCTGTGGCCGGGTACGACTGGTTCCTGAACGAGGATCCGGACGAACCGCGCCTGTCCTATGGACTGGCCCAGTCCGACGACGTGCCGCTCAGCCTCATGTGCGCCCCCGGATCGGGCAAGATCGGCCTGTCGCTGGCCGCCGACCGGACGCCGCAGCGCCTCGCCGTGACGCTGGAATCGGGCGGCGACACCGAGACCTTCCCCGCCCGCGTCGAAGAAGCGGTTATCCACGACGGCGTTCATCTGGTCGCTACGGCGCCCGCATCCCATCCGGTGTTTCAGCGCTTTTATCGCCTCGGATGGCTGGCCGTATGGAACGGCGACCAGCGGTCGATGATGGCCGCCCAGCCGGGGTCGGAAGGACGCGCCGCCCGCTTTCTGGAGCGGTGCCGCTAAAGACTTGACCGCAGCGGCGTCGTCCGCTCCCTTCCCCGCCTGCTCGTGGGAGGGCTTCAAGTCATGCGTCATCTTCTTCTCGTCGCCGGTATCGGCCTGTCCGGCCTTGCAGCCGCAACCGCCCTGCCTGCGCAGGCGGCCGTTGTTCAAAGCCAATCCAGCGCCGCCGCGCTCGACGCCCTGCTGGTCGATTACGAGGCCTACCTGCGCCAGAACGACCCGATCGGCTCGGGCATGGACGGCGACCGCGCCGCCCTGTCGCGCCTGCCCGACGCCAGCCGCGCGGGCGAACTGGCCCGCCGCGCCCCGCTGAACGCCCTGAAGGCGCGGCTGGACGCCATCGACCCCGCCTCGCTGGACGAAGCCCACCGCCTGAACCACGCCTTCGTAGGCTATCTGATCGGCCGCGAGCTGGAACAGATCGAACTGGATCTGCACCGTCTTGCCTTCGATTCCGAAGGCGGCCCCGGCCAGCTCATGGCCTATCTGGCCCCCGCTGCGCGCATCGCCACGGCCGCCGACGCCGAGGCCTGGCTGAAGCGTCTTGAAGCAGCGCCCGCCTATTACGACGCCGGGATCGCCAACACCCGACGCGGGCTGGAGACCGGCCTGATCCAGGCCCGTTCGGTCGTCGACAGCGCCCTGGCCCAGGCCGAGCGCGACCTGACGCCGGGCGAGACGGGCGACGTCCTGCTGCGCCCGTTCGACGCCCTGCCCGCCTCCATCCCCGCCGCGCAGCAGGAACAGTTCCGCGCCCGCGCCCGCGCCATTGTCGAGGGGCCGATCACCGCCCGCCGCACCGCCTGGCGCGACCTGCTGCGCGACGAGTATGCGCCGAAGGCCCCGCAAGAGCCGGGTCTGGTCCACCGCCCCGGCGGCCGAGACATCTACGCCTTCCTGGTACGCAGCAATACGACCACCGACCTGACGCCCGATCAGGTGCACCAGATCGGCGTTGAGGAAGTCGCCCGCATCCGCGCCCGCATGGAGACTGAGATGCGCGCCGCGGGTTGGACCGGCGACTTCGCCGGTTTCCTGAACTTCCTGCGCACTGACCCGCAATTCTACGCCCAGTCGCGCGAGGAACTGCTGGAGAAGGCGTCGGAGATCGCCAAACGCTCGGACGACCGCCTGCCGTCCCTGTTCGCGACCCTGCCGCGCCTGCCTTACGGCGTGCGTCCGGTTCCGATCGAGATGGAGGAGACCTACACCACCGGCCGCTACAACGCCGGTTCGATGGCGATGGGCGTTGCGGGCGGCTACATCGTCAACACCGGCAAGCTGGACCAGCGGCCCCTGTATGAACTGCCCGCCCTGACGGTGCACGAGGCCGTGCCGGGCCATCACCTGCAGATCGCCCTGCAGCAGGAAGCCGCCGACCAGCCCTATTACCGCCGCGACGCCTCGGTCATCGCCTTCAGCGAAGGATGGGGCCTGTATTCCGAATTCCTGGGCGAGGAAATGGGCATCTATCGCACGCCCTATGAGCGGTTCGGCCGCCTCAGCTATGAGATGTGGCGCGCCTGCCGCCTGGTGGCCGACACCGGCCTGCACTGGCTGGGCTGGACCGAGGAACAGGCCCGCGCCTGCTTCCGCGACAACTCCGCCCTGTCGCCGCACAACATCGAAACCGAACTGCAGCGCTACATCGGCGATCCCGGTCAGGCCACGGCCTATAAAATCGGCGAGATTCGCCTGCGCGAGATCCGCAGCCGGGCCGAGCGCGAATTGGGCGACCGCTTCGACGTGCGGACCTTCCACGACGCCCTGCTGGTCGACGGCGCCCTGCCGCTGGCCCTGCTGGACGCCCGCATGGACCGCTGGATCGCCGAACAGAAGGCGAAGTAACGCCCGCCTCTCCTCCCCATCACATGGGGAGGAGAAGACCCAACTCTGCCCGGGCCTTCTTCGTCAGCCTGGCGGCGATCAGGGCGTGGGCCGATTTCAGATGGTCGGCAAGCTCGTCGTCCGGCCAGTCGCCCGGATCGGCCAGATGCACCCATTTCGCCCGCGCCAGATAGGGCGCCGGCGCCGCCCGCCCCTCCTCGGTCAACACCTCATAGGCGATGTCGGAGACCTTGAACGACAGCCCGCCTTCGGCCCCGATCAGGGCGAACATCTTGCCGCCGACCTTATAGGCGTCATGACCCGGCCCGAACGGATGATCCATCGTCGCCCCCGGCATCGCCAGGCAGACCTTGCCGACGCCCGCCCGATCCATCAGGCGCCGACACCCAGACCGATGGGACAAACCACGCCCGTCCCGCCGATGCCGCAATAGCCCGCCGGGTTCTTGGCCAGATAACCCTGATGATAATCCTCGGCGAAATAATACGGCCCCGCCGGTTCGATCTCGGTCGTGATGGCCCCTCGCCCCGCCGCGCTGAGCGCCGCCTGATAGGCGTCGCGCGAAGCTTCCGCCTCCGCCTGCTGCTCATCATTCAGCGTATAGATGGCCGAGCGATACTGGGTGCCCAGGTCATTGCCCTGACGCATGCCCTGCGTCGGGTCGTGGTTCTCCCAGAAGGACTTCAGCAGATCGCCGTAGGTGATCTTGGTCGGATCGAAGACCACCTGCACCACCTCCGTATGGCCGGTGCGGCCCGAACAGACCTCTTCATAGGTCGGATTGGGCGTGATGCCGCCCGCATAACCCGCCGACGTGACCCATACGCCCGGTAACTGCCAGAACACCCGCTCCACGCCCCAGAAACAGCCCATGCCGAACACGGCCGTCTGCATCCCCGCGGGGTGCGGCCCCTTCAACGCATGGCCGAGAACGAAGTGAGTCTCATCCGTCGTCAGCGCCTCAGCCCGGCCCGGCAAAGCGGTCTCAGGCGTGGGCAGTTCAGCATTCTTCTTCAACAACATGGCGAGAACTCCGCGAAAACATCGTCTGCGCCTATATGGAGGCTTCAAGAGCGCTTGCCCATGGGGAGATCATGCTCTAATCAGCCCCTCCCGTCGGTCCGCTCCCGGCGGTTCCGCCCCGGACGCATCCGGGCTTCAGGTGGAATGGACAGGTGGCCGAGTGGTTGAAGGCGCACGCCTGGAACGCGTGTATAGGGGCAACTCTATCGAGGGTTCGAATCCCTCTCTGTCCGCCACTTCGGTATAAAACCGGGAACGCCGATTCCCGCCGTTTTCCCTCCTTTGGTGGCTGCCAGCGTCCTCAACAGGACGTTTTTGTTTCCTTTGATGTAGATCGCATCGTCTGCGACCTCGACGTGCTGGGCGAAGGCTCGGACGTGTTCCCGCCGATATCCGCCCTTTCCAAGCCGGAGCCGGGTGCGTGCTTCGCTTGCTAATTCTCGCACGGCCGCTCCTGTGAGACGCTGGTGGGTGGAGCTTGCGAGCATAGCTTCGATCCGCGTGGCGTCGGCCCGCGCCTGATCCCGAAGCGCCGTGAGGCCCGCGATGCGCTCGCCAAGGGAGGATTCGGCCGGGTCGAGCGAACCGGCTTCAATGGCGTCGTAGAGGCGCTTGAGGCGGTTATCGGCTTCGGCCGCGCGATGGTTCAACTCGGCGATATGCTGGCTGCGCCGCTCTACACTCTCCTGACGTCGATCCAGAAGCGAGGCGAGAACGTCTTCGATCCGCTCGGGGTCGAGCAGCCTTTCCTCTATATGGCTGACCACGATACGGTCGAGCTTATCCATGGGGATTGCGCGGCCCTTGCAGCCCGTGTCGCCCTGCCGCGCTCGTGTCGAGCAGGCATAGTAGCGATAGCGACCGTTCTTGCCGGTGCGCAGCGTCATCGCGCCTCCGCAATTGCCGCAATGGCAAATGCCGGTCAGCAGGTTCGGGCCGCTGACGACGCGCGGCGGCGTGACCTTCGGATTGTTGACCTTCAAGCGATGCTGCACGGCCTCGAATATCTCAAGGTCGATCAGCGGCGGCACCGCGACGGTGACGATTTCATCCTCGGGCTTCACTACGCCCTTGTTGGAGCGACGATTGAAGCGATGCTCGCCGATATAGGTGCGCCGGGTCAGGACACGGTGAAGCTGGCCGATGCCCCAACGCCCGCCGTTGCGGGTGAACATGCGGTGCTTGTTCAGATAGTTGACGATGTTCTTTACGCCCATGGGGCCGGACATGCCGTCGCCCTCGGATGCGAGGCGGAAAATCAGCCGCACGGTGTCGGCATGGAGCGGGTCGATCTCCAGCTTCTTCTTCATCTTCGCGCCGCGCTGCTCGGCATCGACGACACGGTAGCCGATGGGCGGCAGCGAGCCGTTCCAGAAGCCCTGCCGGGCGTTCTCCTTCAAGGCCCGCATGACGTGCTTGCCGTTCTCCTTCGACTGGTATTCGTCGAACAGCGCCATGATCTGCCGCATCATGACGTGCATGGGGTCGTCGCCCATTTCCTGCGTGATGGAGACCAGCTTGACGCCGTTCTTGGCGAGCTTCCTGACGTTGAACTCCAGCTCGAAGTGATCGCGGAAGAACCGGCTGAACGAATGGACCACGACAACATCGAACGGTGCGGGCTTGCTGGTGCCTGCCTCGATCATCCGCTGGAACTCGGGGCGGCGGTCATTGGTGGCCGAAGCGCCGGCTTCCACATAGGTTTCGACAAGCTGGTAGCCGCGTGAGGCGCAATAGGCTTCGCCCTGCTTGCGCTGGTCGGGGATCGACACGTCATGCTCGGCCTGCCGTGCCGTCGAAACGCGCAGGTAGAGCGCGGCGCGTAGCGAGACATGGGGACTCTGCATATTCATAGCGCGCCTCCTTTCGCGGCCCGGCGTTCGATCAGCGGCAGCTCCAGCGCCACGCGGTCATGCAGCACCTTGGGAACGACCTTCTGGCCCTCGCCGGGGTCCATGCGGATAAGGCCGTAGTTCGCCATCGTCTTGAGGGTTCGGGACAGGCTGGGCTTCGACCGCCCGGTGATCCGCGACAATTCCTCCAGAGAGCCGGGAGACTGCTCGTCGATGACACGCAGCAACTCGCGGTTCCCGCTGGATAGGATTTGCGCAAAGGATTCTGTGGACGTGAACCACACCTTTGGGTCGCCGGGCGCAGGCTTTTCCTCGCCCTTGGCGATCCGCATGGCGCGGGCCTTCATCTCGTCATAGTCGGCAATCCCGACTTTCAATGTGGTCATGTTACGCCTCGCTCCTTCAACACTGCATCCACCGCCTGCCAGAAGTCGGCCAGCAGCGTGGCCGCATCCTCGTAGGCGTAAGGCTTCACGGTCTGGATGCGGTGCCGATGGTCCATCGGCTCGCCCCTCCTGCCCCGGCTGACCGGATGGGCGTTATCGAAGCCGACCAGCCGTTCGCCCGAAGGCCCGTGCAGCGTGAGCGAGTAATCGAGGCCGTGCGGCTTTTCCGGCGATGCCGGAACGCGGGTGACGATGAACTTCACCCAATGGCCGCCCTCGGGATCGACAACGAGCACCTGTCCGTCGAGGTCCAGAAGCGTGTCGAGGCTCGGGTCACGATCCTCGCTCATGGCTTACTGTTATCATCTGATGTTAATGGCGGCAAGCCCTGATTGTCAGGATCGTCGATTGGGCCGAACAGCCGGTCGAGCACGTCGCCGAAATACCGCTCGAAGATTTCTAGCTCGGCTTCGGTGATCGGCACCTTCTCGGGCCAGTCGTCAAAGACAGGTAACGAGTCCACATCGACGATGCGAAGCGGCGACCTGCGGCGCTCCCGGCCGTCTGGCGTGGGGTCGTCGGCATAGTCGAAAAGATCGTCGGGAAGTGCTTCGGGGACCGGGTGTCGCGGTCGCCCTTTGCGGGCGCGGTGGCGCTCTGCACACATGGAATCCTCCTTGGTTCGATGTGGAATCCGGGGCGCTCAAGGCCCCGGAATCAAGCGAACCATGGAGGGCAGTCGGCGGCCTGTAGCGTGCCGTATTTTCATCCATGCGCTGGCGGCACCCCTGCGCCTGTTGCAGAGACACTAAGGGATAACCAGCAACATCCGGGGCCGCGTTGCGGCCCCGGATGCCTCTTGGCTTAGAACGTCAGCCTACATGCCTGACGGATGGCGATCTGGACCGGCGATGGAGGTAGCGCCGGATCAAACTCGCCCTTCGGCAGCAGCGGCGGCTGTGCCATGAAACGCGGTTGCTCCCCTCGATGAGGTTGCGCCGCATGGACGATGAATGGATGGCATAGGTAGACGGTGCCCGCCGCACCTGTTGCCAACGCAACATCGCAACCTTCCGTAGAGGCGTAGCCATTCTCGGAAAGTTGCCTGAGTGTCGCGCCTGCATCGCCGTAGGGCAGCAACTCACGCGCAATCGACGCATGTGACCCTTTTCGTATTTTCGTAGGCGCGTCATTGGGACCAACATCCGAAAACAGAAACAGCATCAACAAGGCGCGTCCGCTACTCTTAACGTTGGCCCGCCACTCCATGAAATCTGGATTGTCGGTGCCAAAGCTCACGTCCACATGCCAGCCATCGTCACCGGGAGATTCTGGTGACGGAAAGCGGATGGGAAAGGTTCCAACCCCTTTGGGGGCAAGCCATCGGCCTTCCCCAACGAGTTGGTCGTAGGCTTTGTGCAGTTGCGGCGTGTTAGCAGCTTCGATGAAGGGGGGCGACGACTTGAACCCCACTCGAACAACGGGTTGAGTCCAGTTTTCAGGTTCGTCCGGTGACAGACCTATATCCGCCCACAACTCGTCCCTCCCTTGCTTTGCAAGGTTGGCGCTGAAGGCATTTTCGATTTTGACGAACCCATCGTCAATGAAGCTCTGGACCTGACCAGAAGTCAGGCCGACATGCTTAGATTTAGGCATTACAAACGGCTCTGTTGCAAAAATCGTGAAGCTTGAGCATGCTTGGCGGAGATTGGACGGACGGAACGATGACGGATTTCAAGTGGCGCCATTTCCAGGGTGATGTGATCCTGTGGGCGGTGCGCTGGTATTGTCGCTATCCGATCAGCTATCGCGACCTTGAGGAAATGCTGGCGGAACGCGGCATTTCGGTCGACCATACGACGATCTATCGCTGGGTCCAGTGCTACGCCCCGGAGATGGAGAAGCGGCTGCGCTGGTTCTGGCGGCGTGGCTTTGATCCGAGCTGGCGCCTGGATGAAACCTACGTCAAGGTGCGGGGCAAGTGGACCTACCTGTACCGGGCAGTCGACAAGCGGGGCGACACGATCGATTTCTACCTGTCGCCGACCCGCAGCGCCAAGGCAGCGAAGCGGTTCCTGGGCAAGGCCCTGCGAGGCCTGAAGCACTGGGAAAAGCCTGCCACGCTCAATACCGACAAAGCGCCGAGCTATGGTGCAGCGATCACCGAATTGAAGCGCGAAGGAAAGCTGGACCGGGAGACGGCCCACCGGCAGGTGAAGTATCTCAATAACGTGATCGAGGCCGATCACGGAAAGCTCAAGATACTGATCAAGCCGGTGCGCGGTTTCAAATCGATCCCCACGGCCTATGCCACGATCAAGGGATTCGAAGTCATGCGAGCCCTGCGCAAAGGACAGGCTCGCCCCTGGTGCCTGCAGCCCGGCATCAGGGGCGAGGTGCGCCTTGTGGAGAGAGCTTTTGGCATTGGGCCCTCGGCGCTGACGGAGGCCATGGGCATGCTCAACCACCATTTCGCAGCAGCCGCCTGATCGGCGCAGAGCGACAGCCTACCTCTGACTGCCGCCAATCTTTGCAACAGAGCCCGCTGCCCTACCTCTCACTAGTGAGGGGCGGCAGCGCATCAAGCGGTGAGCGCACTCCGGCACCGCCAACTTTCAGCACATGCGTGTAAATCATCGTCGTAGAGACGTCGGAATGGCCGAGCAGATCCTGCACGGTTCGAATGTCGTAACCGCTGCGGAGCAAGGCCGTCGCGAACGAGTGGCGGAGGGTGTGCGGTGTGGCGGGCTTCGTGATGCCTGCTTGTTCTACGGCACGTTTGAAGGCGCGCTGAAAGGTCTGGTCATACATGTGATGGCGACGCACGACACCGCTCCGTGGATCGGTCGAATGCGTGTGCTGCGCAAAAACCCAGAACCACGGCCAGGAATGCCCGGCGCGCGGATACTTCCGCTCAAGGGCGTCGGGAAGCGCAACGCCGCTGCGGCCCTCGGCCTGGTCCTTCAGCCACCATGCCCGTGCACGCGACAGCTGCTCGCGCAGGCTGGGTGCCAAGCTCTCGGGTAACATCAAGGCCCGATCCTTGGAGCCCTTGCCCTCCCGCACGATGATCGTGCCGTGATCGAAATCCAGATCCTTGACCCGCAGTTGCAAACGCTCACTGATCCGCATGCCCGTTCCATACAGAAGCTGGGCGAACAAACGATGCTCGCCTTCCAGAAAACCGAGGATGCGAACCACTTCATCCGGGGTCAGCACCACCGGCAAGCGCCGCGACGGCCGAGGTCTTCCGATCTCCTGAAGCCAGGGCAGATCCGTGCACAGCACCTTGCCGTAGAAGAACAGCAAGGCCGCCAATGCCTGACGATGCGTGGAGACCGAAACCTTGCGCTCGTTCGCCAGCCAGGACAGAAATGCCTCGACTTCGCTGCTGCCCAAGGTTGCCGGGTGACGCACACCGTGGAAACGGATGAAGGCACGAACCCAGTGGACATAAGCCTGTTCGGTTCGTAAGCTGTAATGCAAGTAGCGTATGCGCTCACGCAACTGGTCCAGAACCTTGACCGAACGCAGCGGTGGTAACGGCGCAGTGGCGGTTTTCATGGCTTGTTATGACTGTTTTTTTGTACAGTCTATGCCTCGGGCATCCAAGCAGCAAGCGCGTTACGCCGTGGGTCGATGTTTGATGTTATGGAGCAGCAACGATGTTACGCAGCAGGGCAGTCGCCCTAAAACAAAGTTAGGCATCACAAAGTACAGCATCGTGACCAACAGCAACGATTCCGTCACACTGCGCCTCATGACTGAGCATGACCTTGCGATGCTCTATGAGTGGCTAAATCGATCTCATATCGTCGAGTGGTGGGGCGGAGAAGAAGCACGCCCGACACTTGCTGACGTACAGGAACAGTACTTGCCAAGCGTTTTAGCGCAAGAGTCCGTCACTCCATACATTGCAATGCTGAATGGAGAGCCGATTGGGTATGCCCAGTCGTACGTTGCTCTTGGAAGCGGGGACGGATGGTGGGAAGAAGAAACCGATCCAGGAGTACGCGGAATAGACCAGTCACTGGCGAATGCATCACAACTGGGCAAAGGCTTGGGAACCAAGCTGGTTCGAGCTCTGGTTGAGTTGCTGTTCAATGATCCCGAGGTCACCAAGATCCAAACGGACCCGTCGCCGAGCAACTTGCGAGCGATCCGATGCTACGAGAAAGCGGGGTTTGAGAGGCAAGGTACCGTAACCACCCCAGATGGTCCAGCCGTGTACATGGTTCAAACACGCCAGGCATTCGAGCGAACACGCAGTGATGCCTAACCCTTCCATCGAGGGGGACGTCCAAGGGCTGGCGCCCTTGGCCGCCCCTCATGTCAAACGTTAGACATCATGAGGGAAGCGGTGACCATCGAAATTTCGAACCAACTATCAGAGGTGCTAAGCGTCATTGAGCGCCATCTGGAATCAACGTTGCTGGCCGTGCATTTGTACGGCTCCGCAGTGGATGGCGGCCTGAAGCCATACAGCGATATTGATTTGTTGGTTACTGTGGCCGTAAAGCTTGATGAAACGACGCGGCGAGCATTGCTCAATGATCTTATGGAGGCTTCGGCTTTCCCTGGCGAGAGCGAGACGCTCCGCGCTATAGAAGTCACCCTTGTCGTGCATGACGACATCATCCCGTGGCGTTATCCGGCTAAGCGCGAGCTGCAATTTGGAGAATGGCAGCGCAATGACATTCTTGCGGGTATCTTCGAGCCAGCCATGATCGACATTGATCTAGCTATCCTGCTTACAAAAGCAAGAGAACATAGCGTTGCCTTGGTAGGTCCGGCAGCGGAGGAATTCTTTGACCCGGTTCCTGAACAGGATCTATTCGAGGCGCTGAGGGAAACCTTGAAGCTATGGAACTCGCAGCCCGACTGGGCCGGCGATGAGCGAAATGTAGTGCTTACGTTGTCCCGCATTTGGTACAGCGCAATAACCGGCAAAATCGCGCCGAAGGATGTCGCTGCCGACTGGGCAATAAAACGCCTACCTGCCCAGTATCAGCCCGTCTTACTTGAAGCTAAGCAAGCTTATCTGGGACAAAAAGAAGATCACTTGGCCTCACGCGCAGATCACTTGGAAGAATTTATTCGCTTTGTGAAAGGCGAGATCATCAAGTCAGTTGGTAAATGATGTCTAACAATTCGTTCAAGCCGACCGCGCTACGCGCGGCGGCTTAACTCCGGCGTTAGATGCACTAAGCACATAATTGCTCACAGCCAAACTATCAGGTCAAGTCTGCTTTTATTATTTTTAAGCGTGCATAATAAGCCCTACACAAATTGGGAGATATATCATGAAAGGCTGGCTTTTTCTTGTTATCGCAATAGTTGGCGAAGTAATCGCAACATCCGCATTAAAATCTAGCGAGGGCTTTACTAAGCTTGCCCCTTCCGCCGTTGTCATAATCGGTTATGGCATCGCATTTTATTTTCTTTCTCTGGTTCTGAAATCCATCCCTGTCGGTGTTGCTTATGCAGTCTGGTCGGGACTCGGCGTCGTCATAATTACAGCCATTGCCTGGTTGCTTCATGGGCAAAAGCTTGATGCGTGGGGCTTTGTAGGTATGGGGCTCATAATTGCTGCCTTTTTGCTCGCCCGATCCCCATCGTGGAAGTCGCTGCGGAGGCCGACGCCATGGTGACGGTGTTCGGCATTCTGAATCTCACCGAGGACTCCTTCTTCGATGAGAGCCGGCGGCTAGACCCCGCCGGCGCTGTCACCGCGGCGATCGAAATGCTGCGAGTCGGATCAGACGTCGTGGATGTCGGACCGGCCGCCAGCCATCCGGACGCGAGGCCTGTATCGCCGGCCGATGAGATCAGACGTATTGCGCCGCTCTTAGACGCCCTGTCCGATCAGATGCACCGTGTTTCAATCGACAGCTTCCAACCGGAAACCCAGCGCTATGCGCTCAAGCGCGGCGTGGGCTACCTGAACGATATCCAAGGATTTCCTGACCCTGCGCTCTATCCCGATATTGCTGAGGCGGACTGCAGGCTGGTGGTTATGCACTCAGCGCAGCGGGATGGCATCGCCACCCGCACCGGTCACCTTCGACCCGAAGACGCGCTCGACGAGATTGTGCGGTTCTTCGAGGCGCGGGTTTCCGCCTTGCGACGGAGCGGGGTCGCTGCCGACCGGCTCATCCTCGATCCGGGGATGGGATTTTTCTTGAGCCCCGCACCGGAAACATCGCTGCACGTGCTGTCGAACCTTCAAAAGCTGAAGTCGGCGTTGGGGCTTCCGCTATTGGTCTCGGTGTCGCGGAAATCCTTCTTGGGCGCCACCGTTGGCCTTCCTGTAAAGGATCTGGGTCCAGCGAGCCTTGCGGCGGAACTTCACGCGATCGGCAATGGCGCTGACTACGTCCGCACCCACGCGCCTGGAGATCTGCGAAGCGCAATCACCTTCTCGGAAACCCTCGCGAAATTTCGCAGTCGCGACGCCAGAGACCGAGGGTTAGATCATGCCTAGCATTCACCTTCCGGCCGCCCGCTAGCGGACCCTGGTCAGGTTCCGCGAAGGTGGGCGCAGACATGCTGGGCTCGTCAGGATCAAACTGCACTATGAGGCGGCGGTTCATACCGCGCCAGGGGAGCGAATGGACAGCGAGGAGCCTCCGAACGTTCGGGTCGCCTGCTCGGGTGATATCGACGAGGTTGTGCGGCTGATGCACGACGCTGCGGCGTGGATGTCCGCCAAGGGAACGCCCGCCTGGGACGTCGCGCGGATCGACCGGACATTCGCGGAGACCTTCGTCCTGAGATCCGAGCTCCTAGTCGCGAGTTGCAGCGACGGCATCGTCGGCTGTTGCACCTTGTCGGCCGAGGATCCCGAGTTCTGGCCCGACGCCCTCAAGGGGGAGGCCGCATATCTGCACAAGCTCGCGGTGCGACGGACACATGCGGGCCGGGGTGTCAGCTCCGCGCTGATCGAGGCTTGCCGCCATGCCGCGCGAACGCAGGGGTGCGCCAAGCTGCGGCTCGACTGCCACCCGAACCTGCGTGGCCTATACGAGCGGCTCGGATTCACCCACGTCGACACTTTCAATCCCGGCTGGGATCCAACCTTCATCGCAGAACGCCTAGAACTCGAAATCTAACGTCCGTTCGGGCATCGAGGTCCATGTCGGGGTGGGACGGGCCCGTGGCTTCAAGATCACTTGCAGTCCGACCGCGATGTCTTGGTTGCGCGAGAGGTTGTCGATATCCTCCACTTCCATCATCAACCCTGGATAATGCCGCCGCCGTCATCGCCGCCGACGCCCGTGCCGGGCTTTTCGGGCCTGTCAGGCTTGCTCGGCCTTCAGCCTGCCTGGGCGAGATCTCCGGCGGACGGATTAACGGCGGAGCTTCGCCGCCTTTCGTGCGTGTGAAGGCCGAAGATAGTTCTCTCAAAAACATCCGTTTATGAGAGATACCAAATGTCATTTTCAGAAGACGACTGCACCAGTTGATTGGGCGTAATGGCTGTTGTGCAGCCAGCTCCTGACAGTTCAATATCAGAAGTGATCTGCACCAATCTCGACTATGCTCAATACTCGTGTGGGCTCTGTTGCAAAAATCGTGAAGCTTGAGCATGCTTGGCGGAGATTGGACGGACGGAACGATGACGGATTTCAAGTGGCGCCATTTCCAGGGTGATGTGATCCTGTGGGCGGTGCGCTGGTATTGTCGCTATCCGATCAGCTATCGCGACCTTGAGGAAATGCTGGCGGAACGCGGCATTTCGGTCGACCATACGACGATCTATCGCTGGGTCCAGTGCTACGCCCCGGAGATGGAGAAGCGGCTGCGCTGGTTCTGGCGGCGTGGCTTTGATCCGAGCTGGCGCCTGGATGAAACCTACGTCAAGGTGCGGGGCAAGTGGACCTACCTGTACCGGGCAGTCGACAAGCGGGGCGACACGATCGATTTCTACCTGTCGCCGACCCGCAGCGCCAAGGCAGCGAAGCGGTTCCTGGGCAAGGCCCTGCGAGGCCTGAAGCACTGGGAAAAGCCTGCCACGCTCAATACCGACAAAGCGCCGAGCTATGGTGCAGCGATCACCGAATTGAAGCGCGAAGGAAAGCTGGACCGGGAGACGGCCCACCGGCAGGTGAAGTATCTCAATAACGTGATCGAGGCCGATCACGGAAAGCTCAAGATACTGATCAAGCCGGTGCGCGGTTTCAAATCGATCCCCACGGCCTATGCCACGATCAAGGGATTCGAAGTCATGCGAGCCCTGCGCAAAGGACAGGCTCGCCCCTGGTGCCTGCAGCCCGGCATCAGGGGCGAGGTGCGCCTTGTGGAGAGAGCTTTTGGCATTGGGCCCTCGGCGCTGACGGAGGCCATGGGCATGCTCAACCACCATTTCGCAGCAGCCGCCTGATCGGCGCAGAGCGACAGCCTACCTCTGACTGCCGCCAATCTTTGCAACAGAGCCTTACAAACACATTCTCCGTTCGGCCTCCGCATCAGCAGGGCCGTCTTAATCTGAACGGCGCACGTGCGCCGGCACGACTTTCAGTCGTTCAGATCAGCGGGAAGAATGTGGAAATGAACATCATGGGTGTTACGTATGCTTCGTAGCGGATGGTTTCAAGGACGCATGACGAAGCACATGCCGCGTCGCAGGATGCTTAACGGTTAGCATATCCCCGTCATGGAAAACAGATAGCTGCGTAGAATTTTTTGCTCTTGCCACGCACATATGCCAACTCAAGCTCATGTTTTTATGGTCTGTCCTGCTTCCCGCCGTGCCTTTGCGAAACCGCGATCCGTGGCGATGAAACGCTCCAGCATGGGCACGATCAGCCTGGCGGGATCGGCGGCGGGCCGGCCGCTCTCGCGGGCCAGCACCTCGGCATAGGCGATCAGATCACGGTGAAGCGGCGCGGGCAGCTCCACCGTCACCTTGACGGGCTTGTCGTCAGGCAGCGGGCCGAGTTTCAGCTTGGTCATGGTCAACCTCCTGCCGGCTCGAACACAAGGTCGCGGGTCACGATGATCCTGACCGGGAAGCCGGGCCGGATGGTGAGCGTGCGCGCGACCTGCAACTGGCGCTGGACGATCTGCTGGCCCGCCTGATTGACGGTATCCTGCGCCCCGTCGCGGATGGCGCGTATCAGCCGGTCCTCGTCGCTCGTCGCCAGCTCCGTGCCGACTGCGAGCAGCGTGGACAGCCCTGCGGCCTTCATCAGATCCCACCAATGGTAATCAACTCCGTCTTCCAGCCCAGCGTAGCCCGATGCGTCCGCGCCGGGCAGGCGCTCAAGGACGATGGAACGGCCGCCCGGCAGGATCAGGCGGTTCCACACCAAGAGCACCCTGCGCTGGCCGAAGGTCACGCCATCATCGTATTGACCGATGATGCGCGTGCCCTGCGGGATCAG
The DNA here is from genome assembly GCF_047716865.1 of Brevundimonas sp. S1H14. Classification (NCBI taxonomy): domain Bacteria; kingdom Pseudomonadati; phylum Pseudomonadota; class Alphaproteobacteria; order Caulobacterales; family Caulobacteraceae; genus Brevundimonas; species Brevundimonas sp. S1H14. Next base: position 2,662,959 of record NZ_CP136679.1, read on the forward strand.
GAGCAGGCTGCCGGTGGGACTATCATAGACGTTCTCCGTCACCTGCGCGGTGATCTGGCCCGGAAGGTCGGAACGGATGCCGGTGATGAGCGCAGCCGGGATCACGGCCCCAGCCTGCAATATCCAGGGCGATGCCGGCGGCGCGACGCGATCCGGCGCGACGGTCTGCCGGTCCACGGGGCCATTGAGGAAAGCCGCGTGCCGGTCCTGCATCGCGGGCTGTCCACCAAGGCCAAGACCGGCAAGGCCGGGCATGGCCGTCCCTGCCGCTCCCGTGCGCGGGCCGGACTGGAAGAATACGTTGCTCAACCGCGCGGCTTCTTCCTCGGCGCGGCGGCGTTCTTCCTCGGGATCGACGGCGGGCGTCACTATCGCGGGCGGCGCGACCGGCTGTCCCCTGTTCTGCGCGTCGAGGATCGGACGGCCGAGGTCGCCGGGCAGCGCCGGGCCGAGCACCGGCCCCGTATAGTCGCGCGGCAAACCGGCAAGGCCGTCCGCCGTGGGCCGGTTCTCGGTCGAATAGAGTTCTTCGCCTCCCGGCCCTGCATCGCGGGTCTGGAGGGCATAGATCAGCGCGCCGCCGATGCCGAGCAAGGCGACAGCGCCGACGCCTGCCAGCATCTTGCGGGACAGGCGCGTGACACGGGGCGGTTCGGCGCGCAGGCGCATGGGCGCGGCGGTATCAGTATCGCTCATGAGGACGATCCTCCCATGGTCGTGCTGGCCGATTCTGCTGCGGTCTGCGTCGGGTTGGTGCGGACGATCCTGACGACCTGCTGGCGGTTGCCGCTGCCAAGGCGCAGCTCGGCCGCGCCGAACAGGCGGTCCACGATCAGGACGTTCTGGTGGACGCGGCTGTTGACGATCTGCGGCTCGCCGTCCGCGCCAAGCACGAAGATCGGCGGCATCTCGCCCTGCACGATGCCGGCCGGGAAGACGACATAGACGCGCCGTCCATCGTCGAAGACGGAAACGGGCCGCCATGGCGGGCTGTCGCCCTGCACCTGCAAGCCATAGCGGTAGTTCCTCGCAGCCTCGGCCGGGATGACGGGCGCGGCCGGGACGGTCTGGCGCTGGCCGGGCGGCGGCGCGGGATAGGCCCATGCCACGGCGGGCATGTAGAGCGATGCCCGCGCGTGCAGCTCGATCATGTAGATGCGCCGGTCGGTGGTGACGACAAGGTTGGTGGAAATGTCCTCCCGTGTCGGCTTCACGAGGATATGGACACGGCGGTTCGCGCCCGAACCGGATTCCGTGTCGCCGATGATCCAGCGGGCGGTGTCGCCCGCCGCAATCGGCCCCGCGCCGGTCAGGCTCTCGCCCGGCTCCAGCGCGATCGTCGTGATCTGTCCGACTGCGGCATAGACCTGATAGAGCGCGCCTTCGGACCACGGATAAATCTGGATCGCGTTGTAGTAGCCTTCCCGGCGCGGCTCGACGCGGGCGGCGGCATTGGCGTTCTCAACACGGCCGGTCGGCGTGTCGGCGACGGTTCCGCCACGCGCCACGGTCCATGCCGGGGGCACATGCAAAGGCCGGGGCGTGTTGTCGGTTGCTATCGCCTGCACGGTCGGCAGCGGCGGCACGTTGGTATCGTAGCTGAATTGCGGCGTCCGGTTGGTCGCGCAGCCTGCGAGCATGGTGGCCGAAAGCAGCACGGCCGCGATTGTGTGGGTGCGGGTGATCGTCCTCATTGGCTCATCTCCCGCGACCACGAAATTGCGTTGACGTAGATGCCGAGCGGATTGGCGCGCAGCCGTTCGGCGTCGCGCGGCGGCTGGATGACGATGGTGAGGATGGCCGTCCATCGCTCGGTTGTGGAAAGCTGGCCGTTCTCGAAGTGCCTCTCCGTCCACGCCACGCGGAACGAGTTGGGGGATGCCCGGATGACGCTGGACACCTCGACGGCGATCTGTTGCCGCCCCACCTTGCTGAACGGGTCATTGGCGCGGGCATAGTCATTAAGCGCCGCCGCGCCGCGATCCGTGGTCCACTCATAGGCCCGAAGCCAGTTCTGGCGGACAATGATGGCGTCGGCCGGGATCGCGCGCACCTGCTCGATGAACCGGCCGAGATGGAACGCGATCTGCGGATCGGTCGGGCGATAGTCGGCACTCGCGGGCGCGACGATCTGCGCCTGGCCGAGATTATCGACCTGCACCACCCACGGCACCACGGTCCCGCGCACCGATTGCCAGACAAGGGCGGAGGCGAAGCCAGCCGACAGGATCAGCGAGCCGAAGGCCATGCAGCGCCAGTTCTTCGCCTGAACACGGGCCGAGCCGATACGCTCGTCCCATGCCTGCGCGGCCTTCTGATAGGGCGTCTCGGGTTCCGGCGATTTGCCGTAGTGGGTCGATGGTCGTTTGAAGATGCTCATGAGCGGTCACTTTCGGAAAGGTTGACGGAGGAACCGGAGCCGTGGCTGTCGCCGGAGCGCACCGCATGGGCGGCCATGGTCGTGCCGTGGTTGAGGGCCTGCGAACGCTGCATCCGCTGCGCCCACGCGGGCGGGCTGCCGCCCGATGCGGATGGTGCGGCCGGGGCGGCGCTCGCGCCGCCGACCGTGCCCATCGACGATGTGCCGCCGCCAGCGGCGAAGCCTGCGCGCGCGCCATCGGTGAAACTGGACTTGACGGATTCACTGGCGCGCGCGGCGGCGCGTTTGAGGGGCGAGATAGCCGCCGATCCAGCGGCGCGTGCAACACCGCCAAGGCCGGAGGCGACACTTGCCGCGCCGGACTGGCCGAGCGATCCGACGCTATAGGCGGCGGTCGCCGCGCCCGCGGTGGCCGCGCCGCCGCGGACGGCCGCGGCCCCGCCGGACAGGGCAGCAGCACCGCCCTTCGCAGCAAGCATCGTCGCGCCGCCAGCGGCGACGGCTGCACCGCCGACTGCAAGGCCGGTTCCCACGGCCGCGCCCGCGCCGAGCTGCGGGCCGCCTGATACGATGCCGTTGGCGATGCCGGGACCGAAGATGCCGAGGCCGAGCAGCGATAGCGCGGCGAGCACAATCGCCATGGCCTCGTCGATGCTCGGGGTTGCCCCGCCGAAACCGGCCGTGAACTGTGAGAACAGCGTCGAGCCGATGCCGATAATGACGGCGAGGACCAGAACCTTGATGCCGGAGGACACCACGTTGCCAAGCACGCGCTCGGCCATGAAGGCGGTCTTGCCGAACAGGCCGAAGGGGATCAGCACGAAGCCGGCGAGCGTGGTCAGCTTGAATTCGATCAGTGTCACGAAAAGCTGGATGGCGAGGATGAAGAAAGCCAGCACGACCAGCGCCCATGCGAACAGCAGGCACGCGATCTGGATGAAATTTTCAAAAAACGCGATCCAGCCCATCAGGTCGGAAATGGAATCGAGCAGCGGACGGCCGGCGTCGAGGCCGGTCTGCGCGACGCGGCCCGGCCGCATCAGATCGGTGACAGAAAAGCCGGTGCCCGACGCCATGAGGCCAAGGCCGGCGAAGCTCTCGAAGACGATCCGGGCCAGGTTGTTCCAGTTTGAAATGATGTAGGCGAAGACGCCGACGAACAGCGTCTTTTTCACCAAGCGCGCGATGATGTCGTCATCTGCGCCCCATGCCCAAAAGAGCGCGGCGAGCGTCACGTCGATCACGATCAGGGTGGTCGCAATAAACGCCACCTCGCCGCCGAGCAGGCCGAACCCGCTGTCGATGTAGGAGGTGAATACGCCTAGAAACGAGTCGATGACGCCCGTGTTGCCCATGGTCAGCGCCCTTCGCTGGATTGCGGTGCGGCAGGCGCTGGCGTGCGACCGAGGAAGCGGTCGCGGGATTCAGCCCATGCGGCGAGGCAGTCGGCATCGCTGGCGGCTGCCTCGCCGAGCTGCTGGCAGCGGCGCAGGCGTTCGCGCAGGGGATCGGCCGGGGGCTGGAGGGCCGATGCGGGCCGTGGCGCGGGAGGTTCGTCCTTCCGCGCCATGTCGATTGCGGTCGCCGTAACGGCGATGGCGACGAACACCACGGCCCCGAGGCGGGCCAGCATCTTGCCGTCCATGGCGAGCCTCCCGTCAGTTGTTGCCGTTGAACATCTGCGCGTTGCCCGGCTGATAGCCGCTGCCCGGCGTCAGGAAGCGGCGGCGCTGCTCGCGGCCCTGTTCGGCGGCGGCGGCGCGTTCCGCTTCGGTCAGCGCGTCGGCCCGGCCGTTCGCCGAGATGACGGCGATCAGGTCGGAAAGCTGTTGCGACTGGAGGGCAAGGAGCTGGTTGCCGGCCTGCGTGGCTTGCAGCGCGCCGGTCGCGCCCTGACTCTGGCCGACCAGCGCGGCCATTTCGGCACGGTTGCCGTCGATATTGCCGACCGCGCCCGCCTGAACGCGCATCGCGTCCTGCAAGCCGCCGACCGTGTTCTCCCAGCGGCTACGTGCATCGGCGACAAGCTGGGCGTCGGTCGTCGAAAGCGAGACGTTGCCATATTGCTGCTGGAACGCTTGGTCGATCTGGCCGACCTCGAAAGCGATGTTCTGCGCTTGGCCGAGAAGCTGCTGCGTGCGCCGGACGTTCTGCTGGAGCTGCTGGAGCGAGGAATACGGCAGGCTCGCAAGGTTGCGGGCCTGATTGATGAGCATCTGCGCCTCGTTCTGGAGGCTGGTGATCTGGTTATTGATCTGTTCGAGCGTGCGCGCTGCCGTAAGCACGTTCTGCGCATAGTTGCTCGGGTCATAGACGATGCGACCGAAGCCGAATTGCGCATGGGCCGGACTTGCCAGCATGGGCGAAAGCGCGACGGGCACGGCGAGCGCCAGCGCGAGGGCCGACGCCCCGACGATCTTGGGATAGGTCATGGAAGAATCTCCTGTGTGGGTTGGGTATCGAGCCGAGCCGGCGCGGCGGATTCCGGTCGGTCGGCAAGATTGGTGAGGTTGGGGATCAACTCGGCCGCCCACTCGACGCCGCGCTCACGCAGCCAAGCAGCAAGGAAGCCGTCGCGGCCGGCCTCAGTGACGATCTGCGCAATGAGCGTCTGGTCGGATTTGGCGGATGCGGCGCAGAGCGCGAGGCCGACTTCGGACAGGCCAAGCTCGAACAGGCGATTGCCCCTGCGGCTTTGGCAGTAGTAATCCCGTTTGGGCGTGGCCTTTGCGAGGATTTCGATCTGGCGGTCATTGAGGCCGAAGCGGCGATAAATGGCCGTGATCTGCGGTTCGATGGCCCGCTCGTTCGGCAGCAAGAGCCGCGTCGGGCAGCTCTCGATAATCGCGGGCGCGATGTTGCTGCCGTCAATGTCGGACAGGCTTTGCGTGGCGAAGATGACGCTGGCGTTTTTCTTGCGCAGCGTTTTCAGCCACTCGCGGAGCTGGCCGGCGAAACCCTCGTCGTCCAGCGCAAGCCAGCCTTCATCTATGATGAGCAGCGTCGGCCGCCCGTCGAGCCGCTCGCCGATGCGGTGGAACAGGTAGGACAGGACGGCCGGGGCCGCGCCGGTCCCGACAAGGCCCTCGATCTCGAACGCCTGCACGTCCGCCGAGCCGATATGTTCGGCTTCGGCGTCGAGCAGCCGGCCATAGGCACCGCCGACGCAGAACGGCCTGAGCGCCTGTTTCAGATCGTTGGATTGCAACAGCACCGCAAGGCCGGTGATCGTGCGTTCCTCGACCGGGGCCGAGGCCAGCGAAGTCAGCGCCGTCCAAAGATATTCCTTCACCTCGGGCGTGATGGCGATGCCTTCGCGCATGAGGATGGCGGCGATCCAGTCCGCTGCCCATGCGCGTTCATAGGTATCGTGGATGCGGGCGAGCGGCTGGAGCGAGACGGACGCCTCGGCCCCATCGGTCAATCCGCCGCCAAGGTCGTGCCAGTCGCCGCCCATGGCGAGCGCGGCCGCCCTGATGCTGCCGCCGAAGTCGAAGGCGAAAACCTGCGATCCCGCATAGCGCCGGAACTGCAAGGCCATGAGCGCCAGCAGCACGGATTTGCCCGCGCCGGTCGGGCCGACGACAAGGGTGTGGCCTACGTCGCCGACATGGAGACTTAGCCGGAACGGGGTTGAGCCTTCGGTCTTTCCAAAGAGCAAAGGGGGCGCACCGAAATGCTCGTCCCGTTCCGGCCCCGCCCACACCGCTGAAAGCGGGATCATGTGGGCGAGATTCAAAGTGCTGATAGGCGGCTGGCGGACATTCGCGTAGGCGTGTCCGGGCAGGCTGCCGAGCCATGCGTCAACCGCGTTGACGCTCTCGGGCATGGCGGTGAAGTCGCGGCCCTGAACGATCTTCTCGACCAGGCGCAGCTTCTCGTCGGCAAGGCGCGGGTCGGCATCCCAAACGGTGACGGTCGCCGTGACGTAGGCCATGCCCGCCACGTCCGCCCCAAGCTCCTGCAACGCCATGTCGGCGTCGAGCGCCTTGTTCGCGGCGTCGGTGTCCACAAGGGCGGACGCCTCGTTCGTCATGACCTCTTTCAGAATCGCGGCGACGCTCTTGCGCTTGGCGAACCATTGGCGACGGATGCGGGTCAGCAGCCGCGTCGCATCGGTCTTGTCGAGCAGGATCGCGCGCGTGCTCCACCTGTAGGGGAACGGCAGCCGGTTCATGTCGTCCAGCAGGCCCGGCGTCGTCGCGGTCGGGAATCCCACGATGGTCAGCACGCGCAGATGCGCGTCGCCAAGGCGCGGCTCCAGCCCGCCGGTCAACGGCTGGTCGGCGAGCAGCGCGTCGAGGTGCATGGGCACCTCGGGCACGCGCACGCGATGGCGGTTGGTCGAGATGGTGGAATGGAGATAGGTCAGCGTCGCGCCGTCATCCATCCAACGGCACTCGGGCATGAAGCCGTCGAGCAGCGCCAGCACGCGGTCGGTGCGGTCGATGAAGCCGCGCAGCAGCTCCCACGGGTCCACGCCTGTTTTCTCGCGGCCCTCGTAGAGCCATGTTTCGGCGCGGGCGGCTTCCTCGGCCGGGGGCAGCCAGAGGAAGGTGAGGAAGTAGCCGGACACGAAATGCGTGCCCGCTTCCTCGAAACCGGCCTTCCGCTCGGCATCAACCAGCGCCGATGCGGCATCGGGAAAGGTGCTGTCGGGATAGGTCGCGGCGTCGCTGCGCTGCGCTTCGACGAAGATGCTCCAGCCGGAGCCGAGGCGGCGCACGGCATTGTTGATGCGGCCGGCGACGGCGACCAGCTCGGGCGCGACGGCGGAATCCAGATCGGGACCGCGAAACTTCGCGGTGCGCTGGAACGAGCCGTCCTTGTTCAAGACGACGCCGGAGCCGACCAGTGCGGCCCACGGCAGATAGTCGGCGAGCCAGGTGGCGGTGCGGCGGTATTCGGCAAGGTTCATCATAGCTGTGTCCTCACACCGCCAGATGGCCGGGGATGCGCAGATGCCGCCGCCCGACCTCGACGAATTGGGGATCACGCTTCGCCGCCCACACGGCCGCGAAATGGCCGATTGCCCAAATGGCGATGCCGACCAGCCAGAGGCGCAAGCCGAGGCCCACGGCCCCGGCAAGCGTCCCGTTCATGATGGCAATGCTTCTCGGTGCGCCGCCGAGCAGGATATGCTCGGTCAACGCCCGGTGGACCGGAATCGAGAATCCCGGCACCGCGTCGAGTTGTTCGAGTCCGCCCGCCATCAAACGAGCGCCCCGCCGCCGAAGGAGAAGAAAGACAGGAAGAAGCTCGATGCGGCGAACGCGATGGAAAGGCCGAACACGATCTGGATCAGGCGACGGAAACCGCCGCTGGTATCGCCAAAGGCGAGCGTCAAGCCGGTCACGATGATGATGATGACGGCGATGATCTTGGCGACCGGCCCCTCAATGGACTGGAGGATTTGCTGCAAAGGCTGTTCCCAAGGCATCGACGAACCGGACGCATGGGCGGCCGGGGCGAGCATGAGACTGATGGCGAGGGCGGATGCGGCGGTCGCCATGCGGCGATAGCCGCGCGAAAGCGTGCGGATCATTGCGGTTCTCCTGTGCTGGTTTGGATGGCGGGGGTGAGGCGGTAGTCGCCGTCCGGCCCCAGCCCTTCGACGCGGGCAAGCTCGGCAAGCCGGCGCGCGGAACCGCGCCCGGAAAGGACGGCAACAAGGTCGATGGTTTCCGCGATCAGGGCGCGCGGGACCGTGATGACAGCCTCCTGGATGAGTTGTTCAAGGCGACGCAGCGCACCGATGCCGGTGCCTGCATGGATGGTGCCGATCCCGCCCGGATGGCCGGTGCCCCACGCTTTCAGAAGGTCGAGGGCTTCCGACCCGCGCACCTCGCCGATGGGGATGCGGTCGGGGCGCAGGCGCAGCGAGGAACGCACCAGATCGGAAAGCGTCGCCACGCCGTCTTTCGTCCGCATGGCGACAAGGTTGGGCGCGGCGCATTGCAGCTCGCGCGTGTCCTCGATGATGACGACGCGATCCGCCGTCTTCGCTACCTCGGCGAGCAGAGCGTTGGTCAGCGTGGTCTTGCCGGTGCTGGTGCCGCCCGCCACGAGGATGTTGGCGCGGGAAGAAACGGCCGCGCGTAGCGTCGCAGCCTGATCGGCGGACATGATGCCCGCCGCCACATAATCGTCGAGGCTGAACACGGCGACGGCGGGCTTGCGGATGGCGAAGGTCGGGGCGGCGACCACGGGCGGCAGCAGGCCCTCGAATCTTTCGCCCGACTCCGGCAGTTCGGCCGAGACGCGGGGGCTGCGGGCGTGAACCTCCGCGCCGACATGATGCGCGACCAGCCGCACGATGCGTTCGCCATCGGCGGCGGACAGGCGCTCGCCCGTGTCGGAAAGCCCTTCGGACAGGCGGTCGATCCACAACCGCCCGTCCGGGTTCAGCATCACCTCGACCACGGCCGGGTCTTCGAGCAGCCGGGCAATGGCGGGGCCGAGCGCGGTACGCAACATGCGCGCGCCGCGCGCAATGGCTTCCGGTCTTTGGTGGTTGGTGGTCATGTCGGCCCCGGCTTCTTGCGGGGACGCGACAGGCGATCCCCGGATCGGGGTCGATTAAGAGAGGCCGAAATCTGGCCGGTTCAACAAGTATCTAGCTGCGTGCGGTGATCGGCGGCGAACGGCGGCAAATAGGATGGGTAAGCTGCTCGGCTCCTACCATCCCTGAACCGATTTGGACTCGGAACAGCAACCGCCAGAAGGCCGATCCCGCGCAATCGGAGCTTGGCAGACCGTAGACCACGCTATATTGGTAGCGGTTATGACGAACCGGCCTACAGTTCTCTCGCAACGCTGGTGGCGCGCTTTCTAAGCGCGGCCCCGTCATATCATCTTGACCTTGGCCGCTGCTTTGGCGGCTTGGTCTATCCGATCACTTTCCATCCGACCGAGGCAGCGGCTCTTTACGAAAGAGCTTCGACAATGCCCTCGGAAACTGACCTCCGCTCTGTAATCTTGACTGGCGACCGCACTACCGGCCCCTTGCATTTGGGGCACTATGTGGGATCGCTCCGCAATCGAGTCGCGCTCCAGTATCAGCACAAGCAATATCTTCTGCTCGCTGATACCCAAGCACTGACTGATAATGCCCATGATCCCGAGAAGGTGCGGCGCAACGTCATGGAAGTGACGTTGGACTATTTGGGCGTTGGCATAGACCCGACGATTTCAACAATCTGCGTCCAGTCGGCGTTGCCCGCGCTGGCTGAATTGACGATGCTCTACCTAAATTTTGTCACGGTAGCCCGGCTCGAACGGAATCCAACGATTAAGGATGAAATTCAGGCTCGCGGTTTCGGCCGCGACATACCTGCCGGCTTCCTGTGCTATCCAGTTGGGCAGGCCGCCGATATTACGGGGTTTAAGGCAACCATTGTCCCGGTCGGCGAAGATCAGGCACCGTTGATCGAACAGACAAACGAGATCGTGCGCCGTCTTAATCGTCAAACAAGTAAATCGGTTCTTCCAGAGGCTCGCGCGCTTATTCCCGCTATCGGGCGATTGCCCGGTGTGGATGGCAAAGCCAAAATGAGTAAGTCTCAAGGCAATGCAATTCTGCTGTCGGCGAGTGATGAAGAAATCAAGGAAGCCGTCAACCAGATGTATACTGACCCCGATCATCTGCGGATTTCCGATCCCGGCCGCGTCGAGGGAAATGTCGTCTTCACCTATCTCGACGCATTCGACGAAGACCGCGAGGCTATCGCGGAGCTGAAAGCCCACTATCGTCGGGGTGGTCTTGGGGACATGGTGTTGAAGCGCCGCCTGATTTCCGTGCTAGGGTCAGGACCCATTGATTATCGGCTTGTTCGGTGATTCAGGAGGCGCCAGGAGGCCCTTCTGATGAGCAATCTATTCTGGCTGACTGACGCGCAGATGGCGCGGCTTGAGCCCTTCTTTCCCAAGAGCCATGGCAAGCCGCGTGTCGATGATCGCCGGGTGCTGAGCGGCATAATCTTCATCAATCGCAATGGCTTGCGCTGGTGTGACGCGCCCCGGGAATACGGGCCGCCCAAGACCCTCTACAACCGATGGAAGCGCTGGAGCCGGATGGGTGTGTTCACCCGCATCATGACCGGCCTGGCCGCCGAGACGGCTGACGAGAAGACGATCATGATTGATGCAACCTATCTGAAAGCCCATCGCACGGCCTCCAGCCTGCGGGTGAAAAAGGGGGGCGTGGCAGGCTGATCGGTCGCACGAAGGGTGGGATGAACACGAAGCTTCACGCAGTTGCCGATGCCCAGGGCCGTCCGATCCGCATGTTTGTCACGGCTGGTCCTGTCAGCGATTACACCGGCGCTGCCGCCATGCTGAGCAGCCTGCCGCAGGCAGAATGGATGCTGGCCGACCGGGGCTATGATGCCGACTGGTTCAGAGATGCGTTGAAAGACAAGGGGATAAGGGCATGCATCCCCGGTCGGAAGGGCAGGAAGAAAGTCATCAGGCACGACAAACGCCGCTACAAGCGCCGCAACCGTATTGAGATCATGTTCGGCAGGCTCAAAGACTGGCGGCGGGTTGCGACCAGATACGACAGGTGCCCCATCGTCTTCCTCTCGGCCATAGCACTCGCCGCAACCGTCCTCTTCTGGCTCTAAAGTTAATGAGTCTGGAGCCTACAGACGTTGCTTGCTCCAATTCGAGAGCGTCGATTGACGCTCGCTCAAGACCGGGACTATCTGATGGATGTCCTTCAAACGGGTGCGCGAATTGGCAGAGAGATTACCGAGGCAACGAAAGAGGAAGTGATGGACGCGCTTGGGACATTCCGTCTCGATCTCCGAAGTTAGCTTTTTTCGGATGTTGTATCGGCGGCGGCGTCAATATCGCGCGACAGTTCCTTTAGGAATCTGTCGCCCGTCGCCAGCCGCTTGCCGAGGGTCTGCATGAAGCCCTCGAACCGTTCCGCGCCTTTGGCGCGGGCAGCGGATTGTGCGGCTCCCGTAAGCGGCGGCGTGATGGTCATCCAGAAATGAATGAATTGCGCGACCGTCTCGCCGAGGGCGGCGAGATCTAGGTCGAGCGTGTCGATCTGGCGGCCGAGTTTATCCAAGCGGCGCGACATGGCGGCTTCAAGCTGGTCGTCGGCATCGCCGGACAGGTAGGACATGACAGCCGCTTCCACGATGGCGGATTTCGAGACATTGCGGCGCAGCGCCACCGAGCGGCGTAGCGCCATCGCCTCGATCTGCGGGATGAGCGCGGGGTCGAAATAGATGTTCATGCGGGTGCGCGTGGTCATGGGCGTGTCCTCAAAGGTCGATTCCATCATCGGGGTGCATCGCTACCTGCCGCGCCACCATCCTCATGCGCTGGCGCATGGCGCGGGCCTTGGCCGCGTCAACGTCCGGCTCGTCGTCCAGAAACTCGAACTCCTGTTCGGGCGACGGCGGCGGGGCGACGATTTCCTCATGCTCCGGCAATTCCGGCTCACGGCGGATGCCTGCATTGGCCGGATCGCCATCGGCCGCGTTTCCGCTCGGAGCGGAACGGCTTTCCGCCGCGACCACGCGGCCGGACCAATCATCGGCGGATGGGCTGGGCGCCAGCGGAACGGCGACCAGATCGGGCGGGGTCAGGATGCGTTCCTGAAACCGCGCATCCTCGAAATAGCGGGCCTTGGTCGCGCGGATCGGCGGCGTTCCCGCGACCATGACAATTTCATCGGTGGGCGGGAGCTGCATGATCTCGCCCGGCGTGAGCAGCGGCCGGGCAGTCTCCTGCCGGGAAACCATCAAATGCCCCAGCCATGGCGCGAGGCGATGGCCGGCGTAATTGGTGGAATCGCGCAGCTCGGTCGCGGTGCCAAGTGCGTCGCTCACCCGCTTGGCGGTGCGCTCGTCGTTGGTGGCGAAGCTGACGCGGACATGGCAGTTGTCGAGGATCGCGTTGTTCGGCCCATAGGCGCGCTCGATCTGATTGAGGCTCTGCGCGATCAGGAAGCCTTTGAGGCCGTAGCCCGCCATGAAGGCCAACGCGGACTCAAAAAAATCGAGGCGGCCGAGTGCTGGAAACTCGTCCAGCATCAACAGCAGCCGATGCCGCTTGCCAGAGGTGGTCAGTTCCTCGGTCAACCGCCTGCCGATCTGGTTGAGGATCAGGCGGATGAGCGGCTTGGTGCGGTTTATGTCGGACGGCGGCACGACCAGATAGAGCGTGACGGGCTGGCGGCTGCCGACAAGATCGGCAATGCGCCAGTCGCAACGCGCCGTCACGCGCGCCACCACGGGATCGCGGTAGAGGCCGAGAAACGACATGGCGGTGGAGAGCACCCCGCTTCGTTCGTTCTCGCTCTTGTTCAACAGCTCGCGCGCCGACGACGCGATGACGGGATGAACGCCAGCCTCGCCGAGATGCGGCGTGTCCATCATGGCGCGCAAGGTCGCCTCGACCGGGCGGCGGGGATCGGACAGGAAATTGGCGACGCCCGCCAGCGTCTTGTCCTTCTCCGCATAGAGAACATGCAGGATCGCGCCGACCAGCAGGCTATGGCTGGTCTTTTCCCAATGATTACGCTTGTCGAAGCTGCCTTCGGGATCGACCAGAATATCCGCGATGTTCTGCACGTCGCGGACTTCCCACTCCCCCTGCCGCACCTCCAGCAACGGATTGTAGGCCGACGATCTGGCGTTCGTGGGATCGAACAGCAGGACGCGGCCGTGCTTCGCGCGAAAGCCGGCCGTCAGCGTCCAGTTCTCGCCCTTGATGTCGTGGACGATGCAGCTTCCCGGCCATGTCAGCAGCGTCGGCACCACCAACCCGACGCCCTTACCGCTGCGGGTCGGCGCGAAGCATAAGACATGCTCGGGACCGTCATGGCGCAGATAGTCTTGCGTATGCCGGCCGAGCACTACGCCATCGGGGCCGAGCAATCCGGCCGCACGGATTTCCTTGTCTTCCGCCCATCGCGCCGATCCGTAGGTGGCGATGTTGCGGGCTTCCCGCGCTCGAATGATCGACATGAGGATGGCGGCGGCGATGGCGATGAAGCCGCCCGATACCGCGATGGTGCCGCCCTCGACGAAGATAGCGGGCGCGTAGGCGTCGAAGGAAAACCACCACCAGAAGAAGGCCGGCGGATAATAGACCGGCAGGCCCGCCAGATCGAACCATGGCGCTCCAAGCTGGGGCTGGAAGCCGAGGCGAAAGGCAACCCATTGCGTCGCCGCCCACGTCATCACCAGAACGATGGTGATGACTACGGCGATCTGACCCCAAAGGATTCGGCCTCCGCGCAATGCAGGCTCCAGTCGGCAAAAGAGACGGAGCCGATCAGAGAGTAGGCAAAATCGGGACGGGCAACAGGAAAGAGGATGCCGGAGGGCTGCCGGATACTATCGGCGGCAAATAGGATGGATCGCCTGTGCCGTTATCGTGCCGGTCGAGTGCCATCCAGGAAACGATTGGGCGAATCGCCGTCACGCTTCATTTTGCCTGCGAGGTTGAGTAGATTTTTCAGTGCGGAGTTGCGATTGAACGGCGACCAGACGGCTGTAAAGGCAACCGGCTCCGGTTCATCGAGGAAGGGCAGGAAGACGATGCCGGTCGTCGGCAACAATGACGTTGCCTCGCCGACGATAGTGATGCCGAAGCCTTGTCCGACCATAGATAGCAGCGTGTCGCGCCCCACATCAAAGCGCCGGATCGACGGTGCGGGCCAACGCCCGGCAAGGCGCAGCACGATATGGTCATGGACCTGCGGGCCGGTGCCACCATAGCGAACAATGAAAGTCTCGCCGACCAGATCGGACCAAGTGATTGCGGACTGCCCGGCGAGGCGATGCCCATCCGATAGCACGGCCACCAGCGGTTCGGTCCAGATCGGTCGGGTATGGCAGTCGGGCATCTCGGGCTTGCCCGCGACGAACACCACGTCGAGCTGGTCAGCACGAAGCTGCATCACCGCATCGCGGGCTGTGCCTTCGGTGATCTCAACCTCAATGCCCGTATGTTCTTCCCGATAATGACGGATCAGCTCCGTGAGAAAGCTGCGTGGGATTAAGGCATGGATGCCGATGCGAAGCCGGCCGTATTCTCCTTGAGCTGTCATGCCTGCGGTCTTCACTGCGTGATCGAGTTGATCGACACCCGCCGTGACACGCTCCATGAAGTGCCTGCCTGCGTCTGTTAGCCGAACGCCCCGCGCATGGCGCTCAAATAGCAGGACACCAAGGTTATCCTCCAGCGCTTTCACACGCGCGCTGACGCTCGACTGGCTGATACCAAGTGCCTTGGCCGCATGCCGAAAATTCAGATGCTCGGCGACGGCGATGAACTGAACAAGGGAAATGAGCGGTATCCTGCCAGACAGGATACCGACATTCACGAGGTTTCGATGGTTAGTGCGCCGCATCGGAGCGGGCCTGCTACCAGTCGTCGGTTAGACGACTGGCGACTTCTCGGTGGCAGCCCCACGGAGCCGAAGGAGCACCAGCCCCAACGAAACCAGTACCGCCATCGCCGTGGCGTAACAGATCACGGGCCACGCTGTGTCACCGTTTAAAAGTGCCACCGCCAATGTCCCGACAATGCTGACTATCAGGCTTTGAACGCAGAAGTAGAACGCGACCGCTGATCCCGCGATGTCGTCGAACTCTGCCAAAGCGCCGTTCGCGGTAACGGACACCGTGAAGACAATACCGACCGCGACAACCCACATCGGTAGGATGAAGGTGAGGAATGACGGCGAGCCGTAAAGTTCGCCGATCCCCAACAGGACCGCTCCGCAAACAAGCAACGCCATCCCACGCGCCACGCATCCTGCGATGCCCCATCTGGCGACAAAGGACTTCGCGAAACGGGTTGTCACGATCATTACAAGCGCGACAGTGGCGAAGGCAAAGCTGAATCCGATCTCGGAATATTCCGCTTGGCCTATGAGCACACGGGGAGCCGTCGAGAAGAAGACGAAGAAGGTGCCCATACCGGCGCTAAAGCCGACAGTGTAAACCCAAAAAGCCGGACTCGCGAAGATCGGCAAGACAGATCGGCGCGTCTTGACTTGATCCAGAGGGCGGGTTTCGTGCCACCTGAAACCCGCATTTAGGAGTGCGAGCATCGCCAGTATAGCCAAAGTAATGAATATCGCCTGCCATCCCAAGAACTCGCCGATCAATGCTCCGGCGATAGGGCCGAGCGCAGGCACGAACGCCAGCATCGAACTGAAAAGGCCGTAGATGACGACACCCTCAGGACGGTTGGCATAAACGTCGCGAACCGTCGCGAACGTCGCCACCAGCATGGCCGACGCGCCCACTGCTTGAAGTAGACGGAAAGCGACAAAGGCCGGTGCAGTTGAAGACCAAGCTGCTCCCAGAGACGCAATGACGAAAGCCGTTGCGCCCGCAAGTAGAATTGGCCGTCGCCCGATTCTGTCTGAGAGCGGACCAAAAATCACCTGGCCCACGCCGAGCATCACCATATAGAGGCTCAACGTGAGTTGGATCATAGCGGGCGTCGTGTTCAGGATGCCGGGCATCGCTAGAACGACAGGGAGATAAATATCCATCGCCAGTGAAGCGAGGATGTCGAAAGGAGCCATCAGCAGCAGTGCTGCCGGCAGCGTATAGGCCCACGCGGGGCGTGTGGTGGTCATGACGAATCAACCGCTCGATTAAGGAATACCGGGCGACGTCTGCTCGTCAGCAATCAGATGAGACTAGCCTTACAGAGCGCCGCAACAACAATACTGGTTGTTGCGGCTTACTTGTCTGCTGACTTGGAATTTCCCATCTGATTACTCCACGCTTACGAATATGAATTGCTACCTTTTATCCGATTATCTTTTGCTTCGCAATGCGGCATGGGCGCACTCAGCGTTCCAGCCCCCTCTGCCGCCCTAACTGCCACGACACCGACCCGCCCTGCACGATGCCCATAACCTCGCGGCCGAGTTGGCGGTCGATGATCGGCCGCCACGGGACAAGGGTGAACTCATGGGATTTCTCGACCACGGCGAACTTGCCGCTCGATAGATGCACGGTTCCGGTAAACTTGCCGCTGACGCTCTCGCCGTCCGTGGCGGCGCGGAACGGCAGGCCCTTACTCAAAGCCATATCCGATCCGACGCCGGCTACCTCGCGCTCCCGCAGGATGGCGAGAAGGTTGCGCCGGTAGAAGACGCGGCTGTCCCGGCTGCGGGTGGCGTCGCCCTGCTCGATATGATGCTCGCGGCGCCGGTCCATGGCCTCGCGCACCTGCTGGCCGAAGCCGGTCGGGGCAAGGTCGGCCGTTTCGCCATGGACCAATCGCCGGTCCAGCCATGTCGCGCCGTCCGATCCGATCTGCTTGCCTAGATCGACCGGGGACAGGACGCGAACGCTGGCCTGCCGGTCACGGCCGGCGTCATAGGCGGCGGCGCGGCTGACCAGATCATCGGGGATGCGCCATTGGTCGGCGTCGATCCTCTCGACGATCCCGGCGCGGCGCAATGCCTCCAGTCGCCGGACATGGGCATCGACATAGCCCTCATAGTCGCCGCCCGGAACGCGACCCTCGAATTTCGCCTGCTCCAGATGACGGCTCGGCCGGTAGATGCCGTTCTCGGCGATGGATGTGATGGTGCGGTCGGACGGCCGGGGTGCCGCCTCGGCCAGGCCGATCTGGATGACGCTGCCGATGCGGGCGTCCTCCAGCCGCTCTGGGGCGATACCGGCGATGTGGTGCGTCCTGCCGTCGATCCCGTCCACCACGATTGTCAGGTTCTCCCCCAACTCGTCGGACAGATGCTTGTCCACGACGCGGCCGAAAATGGGCGTCTCGGGCGCTCCGTCATGGATTTGAAAGCTCATGGGATCGCGTTCGCCTCCCTGCGGGCCGAGCGCCTTCTGCATGGTGCGGATAATGTCGCCACGCTCGCCTAGCTCGCGCAGGGCCGGTTCCATGTCCTTGCTCAATTCCCAAACGGCGGGCGCGTGCTCGGTCGCAAGCCCCATCTTCTCCAGCTTGGCTAGACGGCGCAGGCGTAGGGTGCGCTCGAACTGCCGCCTCGGCGCTGCCGGTTCATGGCGCAAGTCGAGGAAACGGGCATCGGCTTCTTCGGACATGGCGCGGTCGATCCGGGTCAAGCGGTCTTGGTCGATTTCGGCAGACAGCTTGCGGGTCTGCTCGATCTCGGTCACGGGGCCGAGTTCAAGACTGGCAAGCTCGCTGGCGCGCTCGCGCAGGCCGGCGGAAAGATAGTCGCCGTTGATGACTAGATCCCCGCCCGTGTCGTCGCGGCCGTTGACGATGATATGCACATGGGGATGGCCGGTGTTGTAGTGGTTCACCGCAACCCAATCGAGTTTGGTGCCGAGGTCGGCTTCCACCTGCTTCATGAAATCGCGGGTGTAGGCCGTGAGGTCCGACAACTCCGCGCCATCCTCGGGCGAGACGATGAATCTGAATTGGTGGCGGTCGTCCTTGCCGCGATCAAGGAAGGCGTCGCCATCGGCGCGGTCCTCGGTCGCCGAATAGAGCCGGCCCCGCTCGCCGTCGCGTGAGGTTCCGTCACGCTGGACATAGCGCAGATGCGCGCGGGCACGGCCGCCCTTCCATGCGGCCCTGACGCTGCGCTGCTTGACGATGACGCGGCGGCTGCCGGGCTGGCGATGATGCCAATGGCCGGAGATATTGCGGGCGCGCACGAAGCTCGCGCCCCGGCCGCGCTTCACGCCCTTGCCGCTGGCGACCACGGCACGGGACCGGCCCGGCGATGACGGGCGGGCCGATGATGGCATGGAAGGATCGCGGGAGGCCGCTGCCCGATGCTGCCGGGTGATCTTCTTGACCTGCGTGAAAAAGCTCTTGGTCTTGCCAGCCTTCGGCGTGTCGGATCGGATGCGGCCGGGCTTCGGACGGAAGCGGTTTTCGTCGTCGGCGCTCAAGGGCGCGACTCCAGCCCAAACCACCGGAAAACGGCCGATCTGCGCCTATGGTGCCGCTCGAAATCCTGCAAAGCCAAGGCTTTGCGAAAAATCGCGGCACGCGACCCCTCAAAACCATGGTGCCGGAACCGGCCACCTAACCAGTGTGCAGACAACAATAATTTCCAGAAGCGGCCCGATATAGTGCCGTCTTCTTTAATCTTGCCCTCCGCCCTTTCTGTCTTTTCTGCCCCTCCCGCCGGGAATCCTGCCGGGCGCAAACCTGCCCGACCGGATGCCGAAACCAAAGCCGCCGAGCGCGGGAACGCCGCCCTCATGGCATTCTCCCATCGCTGGCGCTCGCCACGAAAATGCTGCCGTCCTGCGGCTCCGCACGGGCGGGGTCGCGCGCCGGAACGGCAGCGCGGCCGTCGCCTGTTTGCACCACGGACGGCGGTGCGGCGGCAGCTCGCGTGTCGTCCGGGCGCATGACGAACAGCGGAGCCTCGCGCCAATCTGGCAGGGGTGCCGGTGGTTGCAACGGCGCACCCGATGGAGCCGCGCCGCCAAGGATCGGGGCGAGAGCGGCGACATAGGCGCGTGTCTCGGCGGGAAGCTGGCGGCCGGTCGCGCGGTGCTCGTCATAGCGGCCGGGACCGGCATTGTAGGCCGCCAGCATCGCCGCGACATTGCCGTAGCGGTCGAACATTTCGCGCAGATAGGCCGTGCCCGCCATGATGTTGTCGCGCGGGTCGTAGGGATCGCGGTCGAGGCCGTAGCGGACGCGCAGACCCGCCCATGTGTCGGGCATCACCTGCATCAATCCCATCGCCCCGGCCGACGATACGGCGCGCATGTCGCCCGCGCTTTCGGCGCGCAGCACCGCGCGAATCCAGTGCTCTGGGATGCCGAAACGCTGCGACGCCTCGGCGATGTGGGCCGCATAGGGATGGGCTGCGGCCGGACGCTCGACGGGCGCTGATTGCGCGACAGCTACGCCCGATCCGATGCAGACGGAAAGCGCGCCGGCCAGCAGCAGGACGGCATAATGCCATGCCGGCCTGTCTCCGCAACGACGCCAGCCTGCCAGCGTGCGCGCGGCCGTCATTCGTCGTCCTCGATCTTCCGGGGGTGCTTCCAACGCAGGGTCCAGACCGATGGATCGTCGTTCGACTGGAACAGTTTGGCGCGGATCGGGAACGGGAAGATCGGTCCCTCCAATCGCATCGACACGAACTCGCCAGCGTTTTCGCTGGAGTCTTTCCATGCGGGGCCGGTGTCCGGGCCGTCCTCGCTATTGAGGCGCACGCGATAGTCGGGTGCGTTTTTTACGTCGCTCGGCTTGGCCGGGACGATGAACAGCTTTTCGTGGAGGCCGAACGAATGAAGCTCTCCCGCATAGCCGGTTTCGGTGCGGGTGAAGGTGCCTAGCTCTGCCATGGAAATCTCCTGCGGTTGGTTTTCGGGGGGTGGTTTCAGTGCGTCGGCGCGCGCCACTCGTAGCGGCCGACGCCTTCCTCATCGGTCCAGAGCGGAACCGCTCGGCCGATGACGGAATCTGCGGGGATGGGTCCGAAATAACGGCCGTCGAGGCTGTCGCGGACTTCCCAATTCATGAGAAAAAGCTGGTCGCCGCCGATAACGCGGCAGCCCTGCCAGATGGGCAGATCGTGGCCGAGGCTGTCGCGCTCCAGCGCCTCGCCCATCTCGATCCCGTCAACCGTGATCGTGCGGCCGGCTCGGCAAACCCGCTGTCCGGGCAGGCCCAAGACGCGCTTCAAGAGCGGGACGCCTCGCGCGATATAGCCGCGCTCGATCATGAAGGCGGCGAGCGGTTCGGGCGGCATGATGGCGACCAGCTCGGGCACCTCGATCCGCTCGGCCGGCTCGACGGTGTAGAAGCCGATGGGTGCGCTGGCCGTCGCGTTCCAGATGAGTTTCGCGGGCCAATCGACGGCGCTGGCAGCGGCGATGCCGATGATGGCGAGCGCCGTCACCGTGAGGGTGCGGCGGCGCGTCATGGGTCGATCCTCCGGCGATGAAGCCATGCGGCATGTCGCTCGGGCGTGTAGGCGTGCGGCTCCAGATTGGCGGTCAAACGGTTGTGGACGTGCCGCCAGTGCTCCGGCGAGGCGTCGGCCGGATCGAGGCCGAGGGATTCCACGGCGTCGATGGCGGCAAGCGCGCGCTGCACCTTGGGCCAGCCGTCGAGGCGCAACAGGATTTCGCCACCGGGGCGCACGAAGGGCAATGTCTGGAACGGCTCGCCCCGACCGATGGCCCGCACAATGTCGATGCGCGAAACGACAGTGCCGTGCTCGCCAGATGCCCAACGGACGAAGGCGAAGACGCTGCCCGGCGCGAAGCCGACGACGCTGCGGCGGCGGTCGATGATCTGCTCGTAGCTCTTGCGGCCGAAGCGTATCCAGTGCTCGACCTTGCGTTTCTCGAAGGTCAGCTCGACCAATGTGGTGAAGGGCGCAGGCCCGTCCGGCAGCGGACGGCCGTGCGCGCTGCGGTGGGCGCGACGGGTCATTGTTCGTCTCCGGGGATGTGCTGGGGGCTGCGCGGGCGCAGCGTGTCAAGCGCGGCCGTCATGGCTCGCCCCTTCGGGCAGAACCGGCACCGCGCTTCGCCTGCGCGCGCGTCAAAGAAAAAGAGTTAGATTCTCTATTAGATAAGTTAGCGGTGGGATTCCGCGTTTCAGGCCAAAGCGTTAGCTGTGGTTCGTGCGCCTGATCTGCCGATAGTGGTGCGCCTGATGTGCCGATACCCCGTGCGCCTGATCTGCCGATGGCATTAACAGGGTTATCAACAGTGCCTGTTGACAGGTTTTCGGGGCGGATGCGCAGCAGCTCGCGGCCGTCTTCCCGCTCGATCTGGAGCAGGTAGCCGGGGAGCTGCTGGCGGGCTGCTATCCGGCGCAGGTCGAGCGCGAAGTCGGACGGCCGCGCGAGGCTGCCGGATTTCTGGTGAAGGTGCGCGACCTCGAAAATCCAGCCGTGGCGCTGGTGCCCGGCGTGCTTTCTGGCGACGCGGTAAAGCCATCGCTCGATGCCGCCAGTCAGCCGGAAGTAGGCCGGGTCGATGGTCAGGACCAGCGAACGGTCGATGACGCTGTTGTAGAACCATTCGGGCAGGACGAACTCCATGCCCTCGACGCGGCCGGCGCGCGTCGTCATTTCCTCCCACTCGTTGATCCATGAGAATTGCCGGCGACGCCAATGCGGGCCGTTGCGGATCGTGGTGGCGATGACGGTCGATTGCAGCCGCGCCAGCGCGGCTTTCAGAAGCCGGTATTGGTGATTGCCGGTGGGCCGCCCGATGGCGCGCAACAGGTGGTAGGGTGTGAACCGGACAAAGCGCGATGTAGCGAGGCCGTCATTCTCGGCCGCGACGATCTGCGAGGCCGCCCATATGAGCACATCGGCGTCCCATATGGTCGCCATGCCGTGTTCGGGCATCCCGAACACCTGCACCTCTATGTCGGCGGCTTTGTAGAGTATCGGCTTCGTGCGCGGGGTCTTCGCCAGCGAGAAAAACGGCCGTTCCATCAAGTCGCGCTGGTCGCGCGGCGGCGCGTCGCCCGTTGCAACCACGAAGGGGTCTAGGCGGCTGCGCTCGCTATCCTCGGTCGGCTGCGCGGGCGTGTGATCGTCCTCGCGCAGCATTAGCAGTCGCCCCGTTCTTCGGGGGTGAGTGGACGCGCGGGAAAAACAGTGCCGGCGGTCTTGTCGCGGGTGGATTTGCGCTCGCCGGTCGCGCTCCAGTCTTCCAGATCGCGGACGGTGTAGAGGACGCGCCCGCCGACCTTGCGATAGGTCGGCCCGGTGCCATAGGTGCGATGCTTCTCAAGGGTTCTGATGGATATGCCGAGGAAGCGCGCGGCTTCCTTGGTGCGCAACAGACGCGGCGGCAGGCCCGCAAGCGGGTTGGGCATGGATCACCTCCAGTCGGGAATGGGCTGCCGGGGGCGGCAGCGGACTGTGGCGAACCATGGCGAGTGATCGGCGGCGCGTAGCGTGCCGCATTTGCGCCTGTGCGCTGGCGGCACCCCCCTTCGTGGCATCAAACGGCCAATAGGTGAGGGTTTTCAGCGGCTCATCGCCTGCCGCGCTGAATAGGCGAAGACATTCGCACGCGGTTCGGCTAAGAATGTGGATGGAGCAGACGCGCTGCTCTGGGGCGTCGAAACCCCTCTGTTACCGGTTGGTGCCGGCCGTGACGGTACCAAACTCCTTGACCTTATGGTCGGGGAGCCTGTGGCGTATACAACAGGCTTTCCGAGCTAAAGGCCATGGGGCCGTGTAACAGCGGTTTCGAACTCCCCGATCACCAAGAGTCAGAGAGAATCGTTTGCGGGGGCGCACCGCAGACAAGCTCTCCCGGATACGGGGAATGACTATGCGGGTTCCCGTCGAACTCGATCCCGATGTGGATGATGAAGCGCCGACCGGCGACACCATAACCATCTATGACGAACAGCATTTTGTGACCTACCTGCGCTTGCTGGACGCGAAGGCCGAGGGCGCGGACTGGAAGGAAGTCGCGCGGATCGTGCTGCACCGCGATCCGGCTGCCGAGGAACTTCGGACTTATCGTTGCTGGCAAAACCATCTCGAACGCGCGCAATGGCTATCGCGTGAAGGCTATCGCAAGATTCTGGAGCAGGCGGCAGCCAACAAGGCGTGAGGACCACGCTCGCACGATCAACGCTTGTCGGGCTTGATCGGGTAGTGAAGCAGCAGGCGATAGCCGCCCCGCATCATCTTGATACCGTGCGCGACCAGGCGGCGGGCTTTGTTCTTGCGGGGGTCGGTCTCGAAATCCTCCTTGGTGCCGCGAAAGCCGAGCAGGACTTCGGCGATGGTGCGATAGCTCTCGCCGCGCAGCCGGGCGTCGAGCGCGCGCAGCGACAGGATATGCCATTGCCGGAGTTGGGCGGGAACGGCCCGGAAATCAGGACCGGGCGCGCGACCGTTGAGGGATCGCCAGAAACGGCGGACAGCGTGAGCGCGTAGCTCTAGAAAAGCATCCATCGGCAACGTGACGGCGTAAAACGCGGCTGCGTCCGGCACCGCCTCGGGCAGCCAGAATTGATGCGCGACGCCATCGACCAGCCAGATACCGTGCCAGCCATCGGCAGCGCGGCGCAGGTCAAGGCAGTCGAGATGCGCCAATGTCACTATCGGTTCGGTGTCGTCATCCTTGCGATCGACCGGCGACAACATCACGGCTTGCGGTTGAAGGCGCGGACACCAGATCGGCGATTGCCCGTCATGCGGCGCGTCGGGATCGCACGGGAAATCGCAACCCCCAGCGATGCGCGAACGCTTCAAGCTCGCGGCTGCCCGGCTGTCCGGTTAATGCGATTGTCTGGCAGTCCTGACGATATTCGTCGTTGCGGCGCAAATATTCCCAAGCGAAGCCAGCGGCAGGGATGTGCTTTGTGTGCCCGTATGCCGCCGGAGATCGCCAATCGATGCTGAGCATGGCGTCACCTCCCCAAGCCGGGATGCTGGGCAGCGCCCGGCAAAAAGAGGTTCAAGGATCACCGAAAATATAGAAGCCGCTCTAACCAGATACCTTGAGCGGCTAACCCGATCATTCTTTGGTGTTTTTAGCTTGGTGACAGCCGGTGCTTTCGAGATGCCTGCCCGTATGAGCACGGACAGGCATTCATGTTTTCATCTGTTGGAAAACACATGCACTTCGCCGTAAGCGGTTTCGATGGTGAACAGGTCGCCGCCCATCTCGGCGTCGCGCGCCATCCCCTCCCAATCGACATAATAGCGCAGCGCCTCGGGGATCGTGACGCTCTCGGTCGTCAATTCCTCCATGTAGTCTGCGAGGCTGGCGAACTGACCATGATAGCAATCCTCCAACGTAGATTCCGCTTGGTCCATGTCGCCGCTGAACTGCTTCAGCAGGCCCGCGCCAAGTGCGCCATGCTCTGAGATGAAAGCGGCCATCCGCGCCACGCTGTCGATGCTGGCATATTCACTGATCGTGACGCCCTCGAAGCCCCCATAGTCGTGAATGGCGTATTCCTCCGCATCCTCGACGGGAGAACGGGCAAGCATCGCCGCAATCTCGTCCCTGATCTGGTCGGCGTCCTGATCCGCGTCGATCCAATCGCCATGCAGATAGCCGTTGTTGTAGGCAGCAAGGCAGGCAACATAGATGCGGGGGGTGTTGTCGGATACGTTAGACATGTCTCTGATCCTCGGGTCTGAAGGTCAGCGAAGCGGAACGCCGCGCCTGACCTTCTGGCCGTCGCCGAGACTGGGGTAGCAACGAGCAAGGGCGGCCGGGGTGGAGGGGGATCACCCGGCCTGCACAAGCGAAGCGCGGAAGACTGGGGATACCGCCCCGGACGGTTCCACTTACCTTGCTGGCGCGAGGGCAAGGCCCTTAGCATCCTGTCGCGTAGCTATCTGATGAGACGCGGCCGTGCCGACCCGGAACGGATCGAGCCTCCACATTGCGCCGGCAAGCTGCTGCATTGATGTCCTGCCGCAGCACCTCACAATCATTCAGTACGCATGATCTGTCGAAGTAATGCCAAGTCTCTATGTGGCATGCCGGAAAAGAATATTTCCGAATTGCTCTGGCCTACCGAACCTTCGCTTCAGATGCTACGCTACCACCAGTGGAATGAATCGCGACCTACCGGGGGGGAATGCATGGCGGCTGAAGGCTCAGGGACGGCGTCCGTTTACAAACATGAAACCGAGGCTGTTCAGCGTCCCGATGTCGGTGTCGAAGCGCAGTTCGCGAACAAGAAAACCCCGAAAACCTACCGTTACGATTCCAGCCTCGCCCCTGAACTGGCATGGGATGAGAATGGCGAGCGTGACTTTGCGGAGTGGTTGCTGGCGCTGATCGCCGACGCCGCCGACAAGGGCGAAGCCACCGTATTCGCCCAGCCGCAGGTATGGCAGGGAACGGAGGAACGCTTTACGTCCCTGTCGCAATGCGCGGCGCGGCTCCGCAGTTTGACCAAGCCCTTCTTAAATTGGGCGGGCAAGGCCGAGCGCCAGCAGATCACAGTGCCGACGCTCCCGCTCTTCGTTCACGAGCGCCATTCCACTCAAGCCATTCTCGATACCCTCCAATCCCACAAGGCGACCGGCACTAATCTCGATCTGTTCGGCGACACGGGCTTGGACGTTGCCGACAAACTAGATGCCTACGAGCATAAGGGGCCGTGGACCAACCGCCTTGTCCTCGGAGATTCTTTGCAGGTGATGAACTCCCTGCTCGAATACGAAGGGTTGGGCGGTCAGGTGCAGATGCTCTATTTCGATCCGCCCTACGGCGTGAAATATGGATCGAACTTTCAGCCCTTCGTTCGCAAGAACCGGGTCAATCACGGCTCCGACGACGAAATGATCCGTGAACCGGAAATGGTGAAAGCCTACCGCGACACATGGGAACTAGGGCTTCATTCCTATCTGACTTATCTACGCGACCGACTGACGTTGGCGCGCGAACTACTGACCCCTTCCGGTTCTATCTTCGTTCAGATTTCCGATGACAATGTGCATCATGTCCGGGAGGTGCTGGACGAGGTTTTCCCCGGCGGATTTGTCTCGCAGATTAGTTTTCAGACGACTTCCGGGTTTGAATCTTCCACGCTGCCAACGGTAGGTGACTTCCTGCTCTGGTATTCCAAGGATAAAAACACCGTTCGCTACAATAAGATTTTTCAGCCTCAGCCCATTGAACTTGGCTCTGGCAATGCTCGTTGGGTTTTGCTTCCCGATGGAACGTATCGCGGAGTGACGGCGGCAGAAGCGCGTGGCGAAGTGCCGCTCCCTGCCGATGTGAAGTTGTATAATCCGGGTGATCTGCAATCGCAGGGAGCCGCATCCGAACCACAGCCCTTCGAGTTTGAAGGCAAAACATATCTGCCCGGCGGCAATTCCCACTGGAAAGCCAACTACCCCGAGGGAATGAATAGACTGGCTAAGGCTGGGCGCATCCATATCGCCAAGAACAGTATCCGCTATCGCCGTTACGCAGACGATTTTCCCTTCCAGCAGTTGGGCAATATCTGGACCGACACCATCACCGGCAATTTCACCGATGATAAGGTGTATGTCGTCCAGACCGGTGTAAAGGTAGTCGAGCGGTGCATTCACATGACGACCGAACCGGGCGACCTTGTGCTGGACATCACTTGCGGCTCCGGGACCACCGCCTACACCGCCGAACAATGGGGGCGCCGTTGGATCACCGTCGATACGTCGCGTGTGCCGATTGCGCTGGCGCGGCAGCGGCTCCTGACCAGCACTTTCCCGTGGTATAGGCTCAAGAACCCGGCACAAGGCCCATTAGGGGGCTTCATCTACGAGCGTAAGCGGAACAACAACGGCGAGGAAGTCGGCGGCCTTGTTCCTCGTATCACGCTCAAATCCATCGCCAACGATGAAGACCCGAAGCTGGAAACGATCATCGACCGCGCCGTGGTGAACGACAAGATCACCCGCGTTTGCGGTCCCTTCACGGTCGAATCCACCATTCAGGCGGCGATGAATATGGAGGAAGATTCCCCGTCGCCGCAACCGACAACCAGCAGCCCACGCGCCTACCTTGATCGCATGATCGAGGTATTGCGCCAGAGCAAAACGCTCAACTTGCCCGGCAATATCTCAGTAGAACTGGAAACCGTCAGTCCGCTTGCCGACCGTGAATACCTCCACGCCGAAGGAGTCGCCCGTAACGGCACTGAGAAGCGCATCGCTATCGTGTTCGGCCCCGAGGATGGCGCTATCGGTTCCGAATATGTGTTCAACGCCCATACCGAAGCGTTGCAGCAGGGATATAGCCAGCTTTTTCTGTTCGGCTTTGCAATCGACGCAAAGGCGCGGGAGATGTTGGAAAAGCTGAAACTGCCCACCGCCTACGTTGCCGTCACGCCGGATGTGGTGATGTCCGACTTGCTCAAAACCAGCAAATCGAGCGAGATTTTCTCGATCACCGGCCTGCCGGACGTGAAGCTAGAGGAAGTCGGCAAGGGCAAGGACGGCATACCGCTCCACCGCGTAGTCATCAAAGGTTTGGACATCTTCAGGCCCGATACGATGGAAACCGACGAAATTCGAGCTGAGAACCTGCCATGCTGGATGCTCGACACCAACTACAACGGTATGGCGTTTTTCGCCTCACAGGTGTTTTTCCCTAAGACAAGCGCGTGGGATAACCTGCAAAAATCCTTGAAAGGCCAATTCGCCGACAGCGTATGGGAGCATCTTGCCGGGACCGCCAGCGAACCTTTCGCCTTGGGCGACAAGAAGCGCATCGCGGTGAAGGCCATAGACGAGCGCGGCAACGAGCTGATGGTCGTCAAATCTGCGGGGAGCGGTAACTAATGCCAGCCGCACAACAGCAGGAGCCACCGATCACCGTTGCGGAGGTTGAATCCCCGATCATCAATTCGCCCTTCATCGAGCCACAATGCCATTGGCAGATCGAGCGCGGCAAGGTGCCGGTGAAAGCCGAAGGGCGGCGGCGGGCCAGTTACTTCTACCGCGTTCCCGAACATTCGGGCCGGGGCCGACGCAATCGTGCACAAGCCGAAATGTTCGAGAGCGAGCGCGGCGAAGAAGTCGAGCTTGAGATCGTCAACCTCATTCGGGAGCGCGTAAAGGAATGGCGCGAAGGCGCGCGCTCCGGCGGCGTCGCCTATGACGGCGCATCGCCGGTGACGAAGGAATTGCTGGACCTCTGGCGCAGCGACGAGCGGATGCAGCGCCTGTTCTTCGCGCAGATCGAAGCCGCCGAGACGATCATCTTTCTGGTCGAAGCCGCCGACAGCTACCGCAAGGGCATCCCGGAAATCCCGAAGGACGAACCGGGCTTGGCGGCGAAGGCGGAAGGCTTGCGTACCTTCCTCCGCTACGCCTGCAAGATGGCAACCGGCTCCGGCAAAACGACCGTCATGGGGATGCTGGCGTCATGGTCCATCCTCAATCGCATCGCAGCACCAAGGGATGATCGCTTTTCCGATACCATCCTGATCGTCTGCCCCAACGTCACCATTCGGGAGCGCCTTCAGGAACTGGACCCGGCCCTTGGCGACCTTAGCCTCTACCGGACCCGTCAGCTTGTGCCGCCGCATCGCATGGAGGAATTGCGGCGAGGCGAGGTGATGATTGCGAACTGGCACCGCCTAGCCAAGAAGGAAACCAACACCGTCAACGGCGATTCCGCCAAGGTGGTGAAGGCGGGCGAGCCGGTCGAAGTGGTGAAGAACGCTGGCAAGGCCAACGAAACTGTCGAAACCAAGTATTTTGAATCCGACGCGGCATGGTTCAAGCGCATCCGCCGCGAGCTTGGCAGCGGCAAGGGCCGCAGTCCGCATTGGCTGATTTTCAACGACGAAGCCCACCACGCTTACCGGCGCGGCGATGTCGCCGAAGGCGACGAACAGACGCTCGACGAGGATAAGGACCTCGCCAAGAAGAACGCTCGCGAGGCTACCATTTGGATCGAGGGACTCGACCGCATCCACAAGCTGGCGGGCGGCAGCCGCCGGCGCGGCATCAACCTTTGCGTGGATTTGTCCGCCACGCCTTTCTACATCCAAGGTTCGGGAAACGAGGTAGGGAAACCCTTCCCGTGGGTCGTGTCCGACTTCGGATTGCTAGATGCCATCGAGTCCGGGCTTGTGAAGATTCCTCAACTACCCTCCCGTGACGTAAGCGGCGCGGAGGAAGCCGCATACTTCAATATCTGGCGTTGGGTGCAAGCCAAAGCGAAGGAAGACGGTTTCGGCACCAACGTCACGCCGCAGATTGTCATGAATTACGCCAGCGCGCCCATCAATCTTCTGGCGACCGAATGGCACCAAAGGTTTCTCGAATGGGAGCAGTTTGCCAAGACCCAGCACAAACATCCGGTTCCGCCGGTATTCATTGTCGTCTGCCGCGATACTGCCGTTGCGCGGGAAGTGCATGGCTGGCTCGCAACAGGCGAAGGCGGGTATGGCGAAGCTCCCGCATGGTTCCGCAATGCACCTGGCCAAGAAGTGACGGTGCGAATTGACTCCAAGGTGATCGAGGACATCGAGGAAGGCGGCACGAAGGATGAAACGCGTCGCCTCCGCTTCATTCTCGACACCATCGGTAAGGCCGAATGGCCGGGCCGCAAGGTGCCCGACGAATGGGCAGAGCTTGTCCGCAAGCACAATGACAAGGCGGCGAGCGAAGACAATGATGGTTCGCTCAAATGGATCGACGAGCGAATTCCGCCGGGCCGTGATGTGCGGTGCATTGTCTCAGTCGCCATGCTGGCTGAAGGCTGGGATGCCAATACAGTCACGCATATTGTTGGTTTGCGACCGTTCGGTTCGCAGCTTCTTTGCGAGCAGGTGGTCGGGCGTGCGTTGCGGCGTAAGAGCTATGCACTCAACGAGGAAACGCAGATGTTCGCCGAGGAAACCGCCAAGGTTTTTGGCGTGCCGTTCGAGCTGATTCCATTCAAGGTCTCACCATCCGGCGAGACGCCGCCGCAGACTGATCCCAACCATATCTATTCCGTGCCGGAAAAGGCCGAGTTCGAGATCACGTTCCCGGTTGTCACCGGCTATCACCAATCCGGCCAGTTCGATGTTTTCGTGGATTGGGAACAGGTGGCGAAAGTCACCATCGACCCGATGAAGATTCCGCAGACCGTGGAGTTAACCCCGCTCACCACTCCAGACGGCACACTTGCCGCCTACGGCCCCGGCGAAAAGCCCATCCTGTCCTTAAAGGACTGGCGGGCGATGTTCCGCGAGCAGCAGGTCGCTTTTCGGCTAGCGAAGGAAATTTGCACCCGCTGGGCCGCCGATAACGGAGCTGCGGCAGTGCCGATGCAGGTCTTGTTTCCCAGGGTCGCCTTCGCCGCCAAACGCTTTCTCTCAGAAAAGCTGGACCGCAAGGGCGACAGCCAGCCATGCGACGTGCTGCTGGTCGGCGAATACATGCAAGCCGCCGTTGGTGCGCTGTTGGAAGCGATCAAGAAAGGAGCATCGACATCGGACGCGGAAGTGGCTGTCATCCCACAGGGCGCAGCCGGACGCGGTAGCACGCTTTACGTGGACTTCCATACCACCAAGCC
The DNA here is from genome assembly GCF_047716865.1 of Brevundimonas sp. S1H14. Classification (NCBI taxonomy): domain Bacteria; kingdom Pseudomonadati; phylum Pseudomonadota; class Alphaproteobacteria; order Caulobacterales; family Caulobacteraceae; genus Brevundimonas; species Brevundimonas sp. S1H14. Next base: position 2,693,319 of record NZ_CP136679.1, read on the forward strand.
GATTTACCCGGTAACGCGGTGCCATCTCAATGCTATGGTCGCGGATACCAAGAAATGGGAGCAGAGTGCCGCCTTCTTGCTCGACAGCCATCCCGGCGTTCGCCGCTGGGTCAAGAACGACCGCCTCGGCTTCTTCATCCCCTATCGCAATCGCGGCGTTTCAGCCCGCTACATCCCCGATTTCATCGTTGTTACCGACAAGGGCTTGAACGTCATTGTTGAAATCAAGGGGCAGGTTACGGACAGCGCCGACGCCAAAGCGAAAGCGGCTATCCGCTGGGTCGGCGGTGTGAACCGGCTCGGGGACTATGGCGAATGGGCCTACTTGTTTGTAACCGATCCGGGCCGTGTCGCTGAGGAGTTAAATGCCTACACCGTTGCGAAAAGCACGGACGGGCCGTTCGAGCTAACGGCTTAGCAAGGGCGATTTGGGGGGCGCTATGATCGAACATTTTCAACTACTGCGAAATGTCGGACAGTTCGACAATATTAGCCCTCCGGCGCAGTCTGCTCTCACGCCTTTCACTCTGATTTATGCTGAAAATGCTCGCGGAAAGACAACACTGGCGGCAGTGCTGCGTTCTTTAGCGACCAACAACCCACAGCTTGTCGTCGACCGCCACCGGCTCGGTGCACAGCATCCGCCCCATGTTGTTGTTCGCCACGCTGGAGGGGCCGCCGTTTTTCAGAACGGCTCGTGGTCACAATCGCTGCCGGATGCTGCAATCTTCGATGATGCATTTGTCTCAGCGAATGTATGTTCGGGTATCGAAGTGCAAACAGCCCACCGTCAAAAACTGCATGAGCTGATCCTTGGTGCACAGGGCGTTGCACTCAGCGGGGCACTTCAGGGGCATGTTGCCCGTATTGAAGAACACAACACGGCGTTGCGCCAGCTGGCTGAAGCAATACCTGGGGGAGCCCTTGGACCCTACAAGGTTGACGCGTTTTGCGATCTCGAATCGGATGCGGACATCGACCGGAAAATCCAGGAAGCGGAGAGACGGCTGGCAGCCGCGAGGTCGGCCGATGCGATACGGCAAAGACCCGGATTTCTACCGCTTAACCTCCCAGATTTCGACATAGATGAGATTGATGGTGTCCTCACCCGCACTCTTGCCGATCTTGAAGCCGCTGCCGCCGAGCGTGTGCGGAGCCACATCGCCAAACTGGGTCGCGGCGGTGAAAACTGGATATCCGAGGGCATGGCACTCATCTCGCCTGCCTCTGAGGGGAACGATGGAGAAATTTGCCCGTTCTGCGCGCAAGGCCTCGCGGGCTCCGACTTAATTGCCCACTACCGTGCATATTTCAGCCAAGCATATGAAGATCTAAAAGCTGCCATACGGCAGACCGGGATCGGGGTGCGCGATACTCATGCCGGTGACATACCTTCCGCCTTCGAGCGCGACGTTCGCACGGCCGCGCAGGCTCATGAGTTCTGGAAAGACTTCGCGGAGCTGCCGGCGATCGACCTCGATACTGCGGCCGTAGCCCGGCAATGGAACTCCGCACGTGAGTTCGTCCTGCAACAGCTTCGCGCAAAGGCCGCTTCGCCATTGGAAGCGATGGCGCTAACACAGGAGACAAGACTATCGATCCAAGACTATCGCGCGCGTGTAGCCGAAGTGGCGGCACTTTCCGAGCGCCTAGTTGGTACTAATGCCCGGCTGGAAGTCGTTAAAGAGCAAGCTGCCGCAGATGACCTTTCCGCTTTGCGCACCGACCTAGCCAAACTGAATGCGCAGAAAGCGCGATACGAGCCGGAAGTCTTGCCTCACTGCGCGAACTACATAGCAGAGAAGGCAGCTAAAACGGCAACGGAGGCGCTTCGAACACAGGCCCGTTCGGACCTTGACCAATATCGCCAGCAGATTTTTCCTGTGTTTGAGGCAGCAATCAATGACTATCTGCGCCGCTTTGGCGCATCGTTTCGCCTTGGGGAAGTGCAATCGGTCAACAATAGATCAGGGTCGTCAGCATCGTACGTCGTTGTGATAAATCAGCAAAACGTGGATGTCGCAGCTGATGCTGGCCCATCCTTCAGAAATACCCTTAGCGCAGGAGATCGAAATACACTCGCCCTCGCTTTCTTTTTCGCATCGCTTGAACAAGACCCGAATCTGGCAAACAAGATAGTCGTAATCGACGATCCAATGACAAGCCTTGACGATCATCGCACGCTGCGAACCCGCGAGGAAATCATGGCGTTAGCCGCAAAGGTTCGTCAGGTAATCGTACTCTCACACTCCAAGCCATTCTTGTGCAGCCTTTGGGAGCAGGCTGATAGGAACGCTTCAGTTGCCCTGAGAATCAACAGGGCGGCAGTCGGATCAGAAATTACGGTCTGGGATGTACGTAGCGACAGCATTTCTGAGCACGACAAGCGGCATGAGCTTGTCAGAGCCTATATGCAGGTTGCCAATCCCGCTAGGGAACGGGAGGTCGCGCAGGCTTTAAGGCCGATACTAGAGTCATTTATGCGTGTAGCTTACCCCGAGCACTTTCCGCCGGGAACGCTCCTTGGGCCTTTCATTGGGCTGTGCGACCAACGCGTTGGTGGCCCGGCAGAAATACTCTCCGCAGCTGATATCACCGAACTCAGATTGCTGCTTAACTACGCCAATAGATTTCACCACGACACCAATCCAGCGTGGCAGACGGCTGCGATCAACGATGCTGAACTGACGGACTTCTCTCAGCGGGCCCTGATCTTCGCATCACGGCGCTAGCGTTGTTGTTGGACAGATACAGCCGACGAAAGCCCGCTTACACGGCTTTTGGTGAGCCGCGATGCCGCTTCCCACTCCCAACTTTGCCATTCGCTAGCGCCTCAATTTAGAGGGCTATAGCGTAGGTGTAGTTCTCCGTTTCTTCGTCTTCGGCCCGCCACCACCATCACAATTTTCTTTACTTTCAATCAGTTACGCGTTGATTTGGCTATTTTCCCGTTCGGGTTAGCCAAGTTTTGTTCGCCTTGTGTACCGCCGATCATGGCGAAAGCCGCTGTCGCCAGCAGACCCAGGCACAGTGCGGGAGGCGCCGATCTCGGCCTTGGTCGTCACGCCGTTCGCCGCCGCCTCATACTCCGCGGCGAACTGCGCGGAGCCCAGCAAGCCGTGAAGATAGACCGGGCGCCGACCGGCCTTGCGATATCATATCTGAGAGTACCCATGCCGGTCGCGAAAGGCGCTCTCATGCGGAAAGCCGATTACCTTATTCGCCTGCCGCCTTTGTCCACGTTTGCGCCTTAGGCGCCATTTCCAGAAGCGCCTCGGGGGTTCCAATGCCTCCTCCTCACAGAAAGGCAACGACCGCGCACATACGGGACAGGTTGATGATTATCAATCAAACGAACGGCCTCGGACGAGGCTAGCCTCAATGTAGGCCGTCGCTGAGAACGTCAAATTAACTACCCTATCTCGTCAGATAGTTTGACAAAATATCCAACTACTGCGCCAATCCCCTCATCTCGCATTCAGAACGAGAACAACGGAGGGATAGGATGAAATTCTCACACTGGCTCAAGTGCGGCGCGGCCCTGGCCATCGTCGGCGCATCGCCCGTCATGGCGCAGGAGGCCCCGGCCTTCGAACCCCAGGCCGCCGCCGTCGCCGACATCGTCGTCACGGCTCAGCGCCGGGAACAGCGGCTGCAGGACGTGCCCCTGGCGGTCAGCGCCTTCAGCATGGAATCGCTTGAGGACGGCAAGGTCGAGAGCCTGCTGAACCTGGACGGCAAGGTGCCCAACGTGGTCCTGGCCCCGGTCGGCGCCTATCCCTTCGCCAGCGCCTTCTACATCCGCGGCCTCGGCTACGCCGACGTCGAATCCAGCTTCGAGCCGTCGGTCGGCGTGGAGTTGGATGGCGTCTATCTGTCGCGCAACGTCGGCGCGGTGCAGGACTTCTTCGACATCGGCGGCGTGACCATCCTGCGCGGGCCGCAGGGAACCCTGTACGGCCGCAACACCATCGGCGGCGTGGTCAGCGTCCAGTCGCGACGCCCCTCCTTCGACTTCGGCGCCCGCGCCCAGGCGACGTTCGGCTCCAACGGCCGCCAGGAACTGCGCGCCGGCGTGGAAGGCGCCCTGGTCGAGGACAGGCTGGCCGGGAAATTCTCGTTCCTGACCAAGACCTACGACGGCTACATCAAGAATTACGACGGCCGCGACATGGGCGCCCAGGACGTCACCTCGATGCGCGGCGCCCTCTTGTGGACCCCGACGGCGAGTTTCGACGCCACCCTGATTGTCGACTACACCAAGGACAAGGGCACCGGCACGGCGTTCGAGAACGCCAGTCTGCCGTCCATGGTCCTGCCGGGGTTCGGCGAGCCGGCCGATACGGACGGCGATCCCTTCCTCAGCCACGTCGGCGACGACATCTTCTCGGACCTGGAGGCCCTGGGCGTCACCCTGAACGCCAATTGGGATCTCGGCCCGGTCAAGCTGACCTCCATCACCGGCTACCGCAAGACCGACACCGAGGTGCTGAGCGACTTCGACGGCACGCCTACGCCGTTCATGACCGTCCACCGTGACGAGACGCACGACCAGTTCAGCCAGGAACTGCGCCTCGCGTCCAACACCGACGGTCCCCTGACCTATGTGGTCGGCGCCTATTACATGACCCAGGAATACGACATCGCCACGGGTCAGTTCGGCACGGTGTTCGGTTCGCCGACCGCCGGATCGACCATCTACACCCAGCAGAAGGCCGATTCCTGGGCCGTGTTCGGCCAGGCCGACTATGAGGTGCTGCCCGGCCTGACCGTGACGGCCGGCGGCCGCTACAGCAAGGAAGAGAAGACCTTCACCACCCAGCCGCTGTTCTATCCGAACGCGGAGACGTTCGAGGCCAGCTTCGACGATTTCTCGCCCAAGGTCGGGGTCAGCTACAAGTGGTCGGACACCCTGATGACCTACGCCCAGTACTCGCGCGGCTTCCGCGCAGGGGGCTTCAACGGTCGCGCCGGGTCCTTCCTGGCGGTCGGTCCCTATGACTCCGAAACGGTCGACTCCTACGAAGTCGGCGTGAAGAGCGACCTGTTCGACCGCCGTCTGCGCCTGAACGCCGCCGTCTTCACCAGCGACTATCAGGACATGCAGCAAAGCGTGCAGCAGTTGATCCCCGGCACGCTGATCAACCAGACGCTGGTCTCCAACGTGGGCGCGGCCACCATCTCGGGCTTCGAGGCCGAGGCCACGGCGCTGCTGACCGACGTCTTCACCATCTCGGCCAGCGTCGGCTATCTGGACGCCAGCTATGATGAGTTCATGGCCGATCTGGGCGACGGTCTGGGCGTCATCGACCGCACCTATCTGCCGATGCCCTACGCTCCCAAATGGAGCAACAGCGTCACCTTCAACTACAAGGACGACTTCGACTTCGGCCGGGTCACGGCTCAGGCCAGCGTGCGGCACATGACCGACATGTACACCAGCTTCAGCACCCTGAACGCCACCACTGACCTGACCATGCGTCAGTCGAACACCGTGGTGGACGGCAGCCTGTCGCTGGAACTGCCGGACGGCCGCTGGCGCGTCAGCCTGTGGGGCAAGAACCTGACGGACGAACTGGTGATCAACAACACCTTCGGCGTCGGCAACCTGCTGGCCTCGCGAGTCTATCAGCCGCCGCGCGAGATCGGCGTCGATCTCAGCCTGACGTTCTGATCATCGGGGGCCGACGTCGCCAAGGCGTCGGCCCCTTCGACCTCAACTTCGTCCTTCGAGCCGCCATGACTTCCTCCTCCGAACTGATCGGACGGGCGCACGATCTGCTGCCCACGCTCAAGGCCCGCGCGGCCGAGACCGAGGTCCTGCGCCGTCCGCACGACGACACCATTCGCGACCTAATCGATGCAGGCATCGTGCAGATGCTGGTCCCCAAGCGTTGGGGCGGCGCCGAATCCGATCTGAAGACGGTCTATGAAGTCGTCGACGTCCTGGCGCAGGGCTGCATCTCGACCGCCTGGATCGCCTCCTTCTACATCGGCCACAACCTTTACGCCGCCAAGCTGACGCCCCAGGCGCAGGATGAGTTGTTCGGTCCGCGCGGCTTCGTCCTGCTGCCGGCCGCCACCGCTCCGACCATGAAGGCCGAACCCGTCAAGGGCGGTTGGATCATCTCCGGCCGCGCGCCCTGGGGCTCGGGCGTGATGCACGCCGACTGGGTCATGGTCTCGGGCATGACGCACGAGAAGACGCCGCGCAGCTTCGTCATGCCGGTCGCGGACGTCACCGTCGTGGACACCTGGCGCTTCACGGGCATGGCCGGGACGGGCTCCAACGACATCGTCGCCGAAAATGTCTTCGTGCCCGACCACCGCTCCATCGACGGCGTCGCCCTGCGCAAGGGGGCGACGGACGGCACGGCGCTTTACGACAATCCGCTGTACGCCATCCCCCTGGTGCCCATGTCCTACACGACGATCGTTCCGGTGCTGACCGGCGGGCTGAAAGGCGCCCTGAGCGCCTTTGAAGCCATCGTCGACCGGCGCGTGCGCAACTTCTCTGGCGACGTGGTCAAGGATCAGCAGCACGCCCACATCGTCATGGGCGAGATGCAGATCGCAACGCGCGCCGTCGATGTTCTGGGCCGCGCCCACATCGACCGCACCGAGGCCCTGGTGCAGACCGGATTCACCACCGAGGACCGCATCGCCCTCAAGGGATCGGCCGCCTATCTGGCGCGTACGGGTCGGGAGGTCATGCAGGCGATGATGGCCGCCGCCGGCTCGTCCAACTATCACCACGACCAGCCGATCCAGCGCTTCTGGAGAGATCTCGCGACCGTCACGTCCCACGCCTTCTGGGACTGGGACATCTCCCGCGAACAGGTCGGCCGACGCCATTTCGGCCTGCCCATCAACAACCCCATCGTCTGACCCGGAGCCGCCCCCGATGACCGCACCCGACGATGACCGCATCTTCGCCCTGGCCGATCGTTTCATCGCGGCCATCCAGGCTGGCGATATCGAGGCGGTGAAGGCCTGCTATCATTCCGAAGCCGAAGTCTGGCTGAACACCGCAGGCGTCGCTGTGAACCGCGAGGCCAATCTGGCCGTCCTCGCCGCCTTCTCCGCCAAGACTTCAGAGCGTCGTTATGAGGACCGCCGCATCCGCATCCTGCCCGGCGGCCCGAACCGCCCAGGCGGTTATGTGCAGCAGCACGTGCTGCACGCCACGCACAAGGCTGGACCGGTTCTCATCCTGCCCGCCGTTCTGGTCTGCCAGATTCAAGACGACCGCATCATCCGGCTGGAGGAGTATTTCGACTCAGCCCCGCTTATCGCCTGGCGCGCCCAGGCCGACGCGGCCGCCGCCTGATGCGCCCGCCCCCCTTCCCGCCCCAGTATCCAGGAGTTCGCGGATGACCACCGTCCCGCCCCCTTCCGCCGCGTCGCCCGCCGTGCCCGCGCGTCCGCGTTACGCCATCTATGTCGTCCTCGTGCTGATGGTCGCCTACATGCTGTCCTTCATGGACCGGGTGCTGATCAGCCTGATGATCGACCCGATCCGCAGCGAACTGGGCCTGGGCGACACCCAGGTCGGCCTGCTGGTCGGTTTCGGCTTCGTGCTGCTGTATTCGATCATGGGCGTGCCGTTCGGCTCGATCGCCGACAACGGCAACCGTCGCAACCTGATGGTCGGCGGCGTCCTGGGCTGGAGCGCGGCCACCGCCCTCAGCGGCTTCGCCGGCGGCTTTCTCAGCCTTCTGGCCGCCCGCGCCATGGTCGGCATCGGCGAAGCCACCCTGTCTCCCGCCGCCTATTCCACCATCGCCGACCGTTTCGAGAAGCGAAAGCTGGGCTTCGCCGTCAGCCTCTACAACATGGGGGTCTCGCTGGGCGGAGGCGCGGCCATGCTGTTCGGGGGCGTGCTGGTCGCCTGGGCGATGGCCACGGTCATCCCCATGCCCTGGGGCGAACTGACAGGCTGGCGCCTGGCCTTCGTCGCCGTGGGCCTGCTGGGCGTTCCCCTCGCCGTCGTCATGCTGCTGACCGTGCGGGAGGCGCCGCGCCGTCAGGGCGCCGCCAAGGCTCCGCCGCTGAGCGCCCTGTGGGCCCTGGCGATGAGGCACAAGGCCGCTTTCGGCGCGGTGGTCATCGGCTACTCCATCATCGTCATCGCAGCCTATGGCGCCATGCTGTGGGCGCCCGTCCACTTCGCCCGCGCCCATGGCATGAGCCCGGCCCAACTCGGCCTGGCCTTCGGCGTCATCATCGGCCTGTTCGGCACCATCGGCCTGGCGGTGGGCGGCCTTCTGTCCGACCGCCTAGCCAAGCGCGGCCACGTCGACGCCCCGGTGCGGGTGGTCCTAGCGGCGGCCGTGATCCAGTTCCCGTTGATGATGGGGGCCTATCTGGTCGGCGACACGACCGTCGCCCTGATCCTGGCCGCGGCCGGCATGGCCACGGTCTCGACCATCGGCGGGCTGCAGGCCGGCACGCTGCAGATCCTGACGCCCGCCACCATGCGCGGGCGAATGACCGCCATCTATCTGCTGGCGGCCAACATGGCCGGCATGGGTCTAGGCCCGCTGCTCACCGGCTTCGTCAGCGAGCACCTGTTCGACGGCCCGACCAGCCTGGGCAAGGCCCTGGCCTTGGTGACGGCCCTGTCGCTGACGATCGGGATCTGCCTGCTGCTGCTGGCCCGCAAGGCCATCATCGCCGCCGTGCAGGACAACGACCGCGCCGAGGCCGAGGCGGCTCAGGCCCCCGCCTGATCCGATACGCTCCGCGCCGACAGAAAAACCCCCGCCGGGTCGTCCCGGCAGGGGTTTCGTCTTCAAGCGCCGGGAACCGGCTCAAGGCCGATCGTTGCCTTGGCGCACCGCCGACAGCATCCTGTCTCCGAACAACACGGACCACTGCTCGGCCGTCAGCGTCATGTGACGCGCCGCAGCGGGATGATCGGCGGCGACCGCGCCTGCGGTCTTCACGGCGTCACGGGCGCCGACCCGGTCGAACCAGGCCTTGAGACGGGGCCATTCGGCGATGTCCATGTCGATGGCGCGGCTGGCGCGCACCCAGGGCCAGCAGGCCATGTCGGCGATCGAATATTCCTCGGCCAGATAGTCCGCCTGCGACAGCCGCGTCTCCAGCACGTCGAACAGGCGTCGCGCCTCGCGCGTGTACCGCTGGACCGGATAGGCGTCCGGCTCGGGGCAATAGCGCAGGAAGTGGTGCGCCTGGCCATGCTGCGGCCCCAGGCTGGCCATCTGCCACATCAACCATGTGACCGCCGTATGCCGCAGACGCGGCGCGTCAGGCAGAAACCGCCCGGCCTTCTCGGCGAGATACAGCAGGATGGCGCCCGACTCGAACAGCGCCAGCGGCTCTCCGCCTCCGATCGGCATGTGATCCACTAGGGCCGGCAGGCGACGGTTGGGGTTGATGGCGCCGAACTCGGAAGTCAGGTGCCGTCCTTCGAACAGATTGTATTGTACGACGCGGTGCTCAAGCCCCGTCTCGGCGAGCATGATCGCCACCTTGTGCCCATTGGGCGTGTCGCAGCCGTGCAGATCGATCAAGACCAGCCTCCGTGAGTTTAGGGAGAGGACGGCGCCGCCCGTCAGCCTGACGTCGCGCCCTTCCAGTATTCGTCCCGGATCAAGCGTTTGTAGAGCTTGCCCGTGTCATGACGGGGCAGTTCGCGCATGAAGTCGAACTGACGCGGCAGCTTGATGCCCGACAGCGACTGGCGCGCCCAGGCCGACAGCTCGGCGGCGAACTCAGGCGTGGCGTCCGCCCAGTCGGCGGGCTGGATCACCGCCACCACTCGTTCGCCCATCTCGGGACAAGGCGCGCCGATGACGGCGGCGTCGGCCACCCTAGGATGCTGGATCAGCAGGTTCTCAATCTCCTGCGGATAGATATTCACCCCGCCCGAGATGATCATGAAGCTCTTGCGGTCGGTCAGGAACAGATAGCCGTCCTCGTCCAGCCGCCCGACATCGCCCAGGGTCGTCCAGCCGCGCGCGTCATAGGCGGTCGCCGTCTTGTCCGGGTCGTTGTGGTATTCGAACGGGTGGTCGCCCTGGAAATAGATGTTGCCGACCTCGCCCGGCGGCAGCTCATTCCCTTCATCGTCGCAGATATGGACCACGCAGAAATTGGCCTTGCCTACCGAGCCGGGCTTCTGCAGCCACTCGTGCGAGTTGATGATGGTCATGCCGTTGCCCTCGGTCCCGGCGTAGTATTCGACCAGGATCGGCCCCCACCAGTCGATCATCGCCTGCTTGACCGGCACGGGGCACGGGGCCGAGGCGTGGATGGCCAGCTTCAGCGTCGAGACGTCATATTTCGCGCGCACCTCATCCGGCAGTTTCAGAATACGGATGAAGTGGGTCGGCACCCATTGGCTATGGGTCACGCCGTAGCGATCGATGGCCGCCAGGGCCAGTTCAGCGTCGAACCTATCCATCAGCACCACCGTGCCGCCCAGGTGCTGCACTCCCATCGACCAACGCAGCGGCGCGGCGTGATACAGGGGCGCCGGGCACAGATAGACGCTGGCCTCGTCCACACCGAACCGGGTCCTGGCCACCACGGTCGTCATGGGCATGGCGGTGATGTCGCCGTCGGCGGGCAGTTCCGGCCGGATGCCCTTGGGCCGTCCCGTCGTGCCCGAGGAATAGAGCATCTCGCCGCCCGCCACCTCATCGGCGATGCGGGTCGCGGGGTGATCCGCGACCGCGTCCTCCCAGACGCGATAACCGGGCACGACGCCGCCCAGCGAGAACAGCATCAGATCCGACAGCCCCGCCGGCAGCGCCGCCGTGTGGGGCAGATCCGCGCCGGCGATCAGCACCTTGGCCCCGCAGTCTCGGGCAATGTAGTCGACCTCGGCCAGCGTCAGCCGCGACGACAGGGCGACGAAGTACAGCCCCGACCGCTGCGCCGCCCAGGCCAGGGTGAAATAGTCCGGCGTATTGTTCAGGCACACGGCGACGGCGTCGCCAGGCTTCAGGCCGAGGGACCGCAGCAGGTGGGCCGCCCGGTTGGACGCCTCTTCCAGTTCGCGGAAGGTCGTGACCGCGCCCGTCCGGGCCATGATCAGGGCGGGCTTGTCCGGGGTGACGGCGGCGAAGTGGCTGGGATGCATGGAACTGCTCAGTTGACGTTGCGCGCGCGCCCGACCCAGTAGGGCTGGCGCAGGATGTGTTTCAGGACCTTGCCCGTGGCGTTGCGCGGCAGGGTCGCGACGACCTCGACCGAGCGCGGGACCTTGAAGCCGGCGAGGGTTTGGCGGCAGGCGTCGCGCAAGGCGTCTTCGCTGGTCGTCTGGCCGGGGCGCAGCACCACCAGCGCCTTGACCGCCTCGCCCCAGCGGTCGTCGGGCACGCCGATCACGGCGGCCTCGGCCACGGCCGGATGCTCGAGCAAGGCGCGCTCGACCTCAGCGGCATAGACGTTCTCGCCGCCGGTCACGATCATGTCCTTGATGCGGTCGCGAATATAGAGATAGCCCTCGGCGTCCAGGCAGCCTGCGTCGCCGCTGCGGAACCAGCCGTCGGCGTCCAGCGCCGCCCGCGTTTCGTCCTCGGCGCGCCAATAGCCCAGCATGGTCCCCGCCGCGCGAATGGCGATCTCGCCCGTCTCGCCGGGCGCCAGACGCTCGCCCTCCGGCGACAGGATGGCCAGTTCGACGCCAGGAAAGGCCCGCCCAGTGGAGGCCAGGCGCGGATGGTCAGGATCGGCGTGGTCCGCCGGCGTCAGGCCGACCACGGCGCCCGTCGTCTCGGTCAATCCATAGACCTGCATGAAGTCGCAGCCGATGACGCGGGCGGCCTCGCGCAACAGCGGCGCGGGGATGGGCGAGGCGCCGTAGATGATCTGGCGCACGCGCGAGAAGTCGACCTCGTGCACGCGCGGATCGTTCAGCAGGATCTGCAGGGCGGCGGGCACGACGAACAAGATCGTCGCCTGCTGCTGCTCGATGTCACGCAGCAGGGCGGCGGGATCGAACTCTTTCAGGATGGCGTTGCGCGCGCCCCAAACCATGGCGTTCAGCGGGCCAACCGCCCCGCCGACATGGCCCACCGGCATGGCCGCCAGGTTGACATCGTCGGGGGTGAAGATGTCCCAGGCCGCGCCCGCCTCGGCGTTGATCCGGCGCTGGGCCAGGATGTTGCGATGGCTGACCAGCACGCCCTTGGGCCGCCCGGTCGTGCCCGAGGTATAGACCTGAAGCACCGCCGCCGTCGCATCGACCGCTTCCCCGCAGGTCAGATCGCCCGCCCCGTCGCGCCACAGGTCATAGGCCAGACGGCCCGGCGCGCCGCCCTCGACGGCGACGACATGGCGGACGTCGGGCGACGCGGCCAGCGCCGCGGCCAGCAGCGCCGCCTCCTCCGGCCCGACGAAGACCGCTTGCACTCCTGCGTGGTTCAGGATGAAGCCGACTTCGTCAGGGCTGAGCCGCCAACCGATCGGCGTCATGACCACGCCCAGCCGCGCCGCGCCCAGCAAAATCTCGTAGAAGCGATCGCTGTTGCGGCCCAGCCAGGCGATGCGGTCGCCGGCCTTCAACCCCCAGGCGAACAGGCCCGCCGCAACCGCGCCGGCGCGGTGCTCCAGTTCGGCAAAGGTCTGGTCCCGCCCCTCGAAGCTCAGGGCGATGCGGTCGGGACGCGCCGCCGCGTGATGCGTCAGCATCTGGTCCAGGGTGTCGAAATGGGGCGGCGCTCGCCGCTGAACTGTCTCGGTCTGGATCGTCTCGATCATGCGGCTCCCTCCCCAGGGCTGCGCGATGGCGGCGGTCAGAAAATCCGGGCCGCCGCGTCCGCCTGGGCGTCGAAGCTGCGAACGTAGGCTTCGCGCGCCTCGGCGCCCGGCCGGGTCGTCGCGGGAACGACCAGGGCGCGGATGTCGCGGATGCCGATGGTCTCGAAGATGTGCTTCAGATAGGGCAGCTGGAAATCGACATAGTCGCCGGCCATCGTCGACGATCGCGTCAGGATCATCTGCATGGGCCGGTTACGCAGCAGGCCGACGTGGCGCATCTCCTCGACGTTGTAGCCAAAGGTCACGCGCGGCTGGACGATGATGTCGAGGTAAAGCTTCAACGCCCAGGGGATGCTGTAATTCCACATGGGGCAGGACAGCAGGATGCGGTCGGCGCGATCCAGCCGCGCCACGGAATCGGTGACGATGCGCCAGGCGTCTTCGGCCTCGGACGAGACCTCCTCGCCGAAGATGGGCGCGAATTTGCGGAAGGCGTGCTCGGCCTCGAAGCGCGGCAGGTCCTCTTCGAACAGGGCCAGGGTGTCGATCTCCTCATCCGGGTTCTGTTCCCGCCAGGTCGCGATGAAGCGATCCGCCAGCGAACGCGACGCCGACCTTTCCCCCTTCGGGCTGGCCACGATATGAAGCAGCATGATGTCTCCCGATGCGTCGGCTGCAGCTGATCTCTCGCTGATCTGGCGAAGAGTTTTGTCAATTTATTTGGCGATCACAAGCCCTGAAGCCGCCGTTGACTTTCGACCGTCACCTCGCCAGTGATTGTAAGATTAATTGACGTTATGGAGAATGCCCTCGTGACCAGCCAACCGGTGAACGGCCCTCTGCACGGGCTGAAGGTCGTCGAGATGGGCCAACTGATCGCCGGTCCCTTCTGCGGCCAGTTGCTGGGCGACATGGGCGCCGAGGTGATCAAGCTGGAAGCGCCGGGCGTCGGCGACCCGATGCGGCACTGGGGCCAGGGGGAGACGCCGACCTGGTGGCGCGTCATCGCTCGCAACAAATACTCCGTTGCGGTCGACCTGCGTGCGGCCGAGGGCCAGCAGACGGCGCGCGACCTGATCGCCCAGGCCGATATCCTGATCGAGAACTTCCGTCCCGGCACGCTGGAGAAATGGGGCCTGGCCCCGGCCGATCTGATGGAGGCCAACCCGCGTCTGATCGTGGTGCGGGTCTCCGGCTATGGCCAGTCTGGTCCCTATTCCTCGCGCGCCGGCTTCGGCGGCATCGGCGAGGCCATGGGCGGCTGGCGCGGCATCGTCGGCGAACCAGATCGCGCCCCGTCGCGCATGGGGGTGTCGATCGGCGACACTCTGGCCGCCACCTACGGCTGCATGGGCGCCCTGGCGGCGCTGCAACACCGCGAGCGCACCGGCCAGGGTCAGGTGGTCGACAGTTCCCTGTATGAAAGCGTGCTGCAGGTCATGGAAAGCCTGATCCCCGAATATGCGATCAACGGCCACAAGCGCGGCCGCACCGGCTCGGTCCTGCCCAAGATCGCGCCGTCGAACGTCTATCCCTGCGCCGACGGCGAATATCTGATCGGCGCCAATCAGGACGCGGTCTTCGCCCGGCTGTGCACCGCCATGGGCCGCCCCGAACTGGCGACCGATGCGCGCTACGCCACCCATCTGGCGCGCGGCGAGCATCAGAGCGAGTTGGACGCGCTGATCGGCGAATGGACCGCGACCCTGACGGTGCAGGCCCTGGAAGACCTGATGATCGAACACGCCGTTCCGGCCGGCCGCGTCTTCGACGCCGAGGACATGATGGCCGATCCGCATTTCGCGGCTCGCGAAGCCATCATCGAGGTCGAGGACCCCGTCCTGGGCAAGGTGCCGATGCAGGGCGTCTTCCCCAAGCTGTCGGCCACGCCGGGCTCCGTGCGCCGCCCCGCCCCGCTGGAGGTCGGTCAGGACACGGCGGACGTCCTGCAACGCTGGCTCGGCGTCTGACACGCAGCGCCGGTCCGGCGGATAGTTCTAGACAGCGCCCAGATGCGGCGCCGCATAGCCGATGCGCGCCTCAAAGCGCTCGATCTCAGCCATCCGCGCCAGGGCGACATCGATCTCGTCCTTGCCTTCCAGCAGCTTGACCTTGTCGGCCGCGCCGATGTCGAACGACCAGACTCGCCCGCCCGCCGTCACCGTCTGATCCGGCAGGCTGATGCTGAAAAGCGCCGTCGCCGGATGGCGCGCCAGGTCCATCAGCGCCAGGCAGTCGGCCTCCGGCAGGATCAGCGGCAGAATGCCGTTCTTCAGGCAGTTGTTGCGGAAGATGTCGGCGAAGCTGGGGGCGATGACGCAGCGGATGCCGAAATCCGCCAAGGCCCAGGGCGCGTGCTCGCGGCTGGAGCCGCAGCCGAAATTATCCAGCGCGATCAGCACCCCCGCCCGGTCCCACGGCGACTGATTCAGAACGAAGTCCGAACGCGGCCGATCATCCGCGTCGAACCGCAAGGGATGCAGCAGGATGCGCCCCAGCCCGGCCCGCGTCACGCCCTTCAGAAAGCGGCCGGGGACCAGTTTATCGGTGTCGATATTGGCGATGGGCAGGGCCGCCGCGACGGCGTCGAGGGTGACAAAAGGCTGCATCAGACAAGGCTCCGGACATCGACCAGCCGTCCCGCCACGGCCGCAGCGGCGGCCATCGACGGCGACACCAGATGGGTGCGGCCGCCCGGTCCCTGACGGCCCTCGAAATTGCGGTTGGAGGTCGAGGCGCAACGCTCGCCCGGCGACAGCCTGTCGGGGTTCATGCCCAGGCACATGGAGCAACCCGGTTCGCGCCACTCGAAACCTGCATCGATGAACACCCGATCCAGCCCCTCGGCCTCGGCCGCAGCCTTGACGTGACCGGAGCCCGGCACGACCAGGGCGCGCACGCCCTCGGCGACATGACGGCCGCGCGCGACGGCGGCGGCGGCGCGCAGATCCTCAAGCCGGCCGTTGGTGCAGCTGCCGATGAAGACGGTGTCGACGGGCAGGCCGTCCAGAGGCTGATCCGGCGACAGCCCCATATAGGCCAGCATCTGTTCGACCTGGGCGCGCCGTCCGACGTCGCTCAGGGCGCTCAGGTCGGGGGTCCGGCCGCCAATGGTCGTCACCGCCTCGGGACTGCTGCCCCATGTGACCATCGGCTCGACGGCGGCGGCGTCGATGCGCACCACCTGGTCGTAGGTCGCGCCCGGATCGCTGGCCAGGGTACGCCAGTCGGCGACCGCCGCCTCGAAGGCCGCGCCTCGCGGCGCATGGGGGCGGCCGTTCAGCCAGGCGAAGGTCGTCTCGTCCGGGGCGATCAGGCCGGCGCGGGCGCCCGCCTCGATCGACATGTTGCAGACGGTCATCCGCCCCGCCATGTCCAGGTCGCGGATGGCCTGACCGGCGTATTCGATGATGAAGCCGGTCGCCCCATTGGCGCCGATCCGGCCGATGATCGCCAGAACCAGATCCTTGGACGTGACCCCGAAACCGAGCGCCCCCTCCACCTCGATCAGCATCGATCTGGCGCGCTTCTGCACCAGGGTCTGGGTCGCCAGAACATGTTCGACCTCGGAGGTGCCGATGCCGAAGGCCAGGGCGCCGAAGGCTCCGTGGGTGGCGGTGTGGCTGTCGCCGCAGACGATGGTCATGCCCGGCAGGGTCAGCCCCTGTTCCGGCCCGACGACGTGAACGATGCCCTGGTCGATGCTGTCCAACGGAATCCACGGCAGGCCGAACTCGGCGGCGTTGGTCTGCAACTGCTCGATCTGCGCCCGGCTTTCGGGATCGAGGATTCCGGCAGCCCGGTTCAGGGTCGGAACATTGTGGTCGGCCATGGTCAGGGTTTGGTATGGCGCATGAACGCCGATGCCGCGCTGACGCAGGCCCTCGAAGGCCTGGGGGCTGGTGACTTCGTGGACCAGATGGAAGTCGACATACATCAGCATGTCGCCGCCGCCGAGGTCGGCGACCTGGTGCCGGTCGTATATCTTGTCCAGCAGGGTGCGGGGCTGGGTCATCGCGATCTCCTCAGCGGCCGGTGAACTGGGCCGGGCGGCGGGCGAGGAAGGCGGCGGCGCCTTCGCGGAAATCAGCGGTGCGGCCCGCCTCGCCTTGCGCCTCGCGTTCGACGTCGAGCGCCTGGGCGAAGCCGAGATCCAGCGCCGCCCGCGCGGTGCGGCGCACGGCGGCGTAGGCCAGGGTCGGTCCAGCCGCCAGCCGTTCCAGCAGGGCCTCGGCCTCGCCCTCCAGCGCCTCAGGCTCAACCGCCTTCCAGGCCAGACCCCAGTCAACGGCCTGATCCGCCGTGATGCGCTCGCCCGTCATCATCAGGCTCATCGCCCGGTGCCAGCCCAGGGTGCGCGGCAACAGCCAGCTGGCCCCGCCGTCGGGGGCCAGCCCCACCTGCGCAAAGGCATAGGCCAGGAAGGCCGAGCGCGACATGACGATCATGTCGGCGGCCAGGGCGATCGACGCCCCCGCCCCGATCGCCGGCCCGTTCACCGCCGCGACGATGGGGATCGGCAGGTCCGCCAGCTTGAGCAGCAGGGGGTTGATATGGCTCTCCAGGATCGCCCCGGCGTCCTCGGGCAAAGGCTCAGACAAGGTTCCGCCGGCGCAGAAGGCCCGGCCCGTTCCGGTGATCATCAAGGCGCGCGCGCCGGAGGCGACGGCGGCGTCCACAGCGGCGTCCAGAGCCTCGATCATCGGCTCGTTCAGGGAATTCATCCGCTGGGGCTGGTCCAGCTGGATCACCGCTCCCGCGCCCCTGCATTCAAAACCGATCATCGCACACCTCGCCAGCGCCGCCCCATCCGCGCAACCAGCGGACGGATGACGGAAAAACGCCTGAACATGAGTTGACAGACATGGTGCGGGGCGGGATTAGATGTCAATAGATTTGACATTCTTTCCGCCTCTCGGGGCGACCGGAGCACCCCTTTCGATGCGAGTCACCCAGGGCCTCGTCCGCGCCGTCGTCACGGCCGCGGGCCGCACCGCCACCATCGACGGCGAGCGTCGCCGCACCTGGCGCCAGGTCGGCGATCGCGTCGCCCGCCTGGCTGGCGGCCTGCACGAACAGGCCGGGCTGAGGACCCGCGACCGGGTCGCCATCTTGGCCCACAACTGCGACCTCTATTTCGAGACCTATTTCGGCGTGCTGTGGGCCGGCGGCGTACTGACGCCGCTGAACACCCGCCTGGCCACGCCCGAACTGGCCTTCCAGTTGAGGGACGCCGGGGTCGAGACCCTGTGCTTCGGCGAGGAGTTCGCCGCCGTCGCCGAACAGCTTCTGGCCGAGGGCGCGGTCCAGCGCCTGATCGCCCTGGACGGGACGCCGGGCGCGTCCCCGCACCTGACGCATGAAGGCCTGATCCAGACTTCCGAACCGGCCGAGGAGCACCTGGCCGCCGACGGCGACCTGGCGGGCATTTTCTACACCGGCGGCACCACCGGCCTGCCCAAGGGGGTGATGCTCAGCCACGGCAATCTGCACGCCATCGCCTCGAACCTGCTGATGACCATCCCGTTCGACGAGACGGGGGTCAATTTCCACGCCGCGCCCATGTTCCATCTGGCGGACATCGGCATCCTGTTCGCCACCATGACCGGGGCGACCCACGTCTTTCGCCGCAGCTACAACGCCGAGACCATGCTGGAGGCCATCGCCGAGCACGGCGTGACGCACTGCTTCACCGTGCCCGCCGTCATCGACCGCATGGCCAAGTATGATCGGCTGGATCAACTGGATTTGTCGCAACTGAAGATGCTGGGCTACGGCGGCTCGTCCCTGCCCGCCGCCACCCTGGCCCTGGCGCGCGAGAAGTTTCCGCACGTCGGCTTCATCCAGGGCTTCGGCCAGACCGAAATGGCCTCCGTCACAGTGCTGACGCCCCAGGACCACCAGTGCGCCGACGACCACCCGCGCCTGCGCTCCTGCGGCAAGGTGGCGCCGGGCTTTGAAATCCGCATCGTTGACGAAGCCGGAAACGAGGTCCCGCGCGGCCAAATCGGCGAGATCGTCGGCCGCGGCGACAATGTCATGATGGGATACTGGAACCGCCCCGAAGAAACCGCCGAGGTCATGCGCGACGGCTGGCTGCACACCCGCGACGCAGGGTGGATGGACGAGGACGGCTATATCTACATCACCGACCGGCTGAAGGACATGATCGTGTCCGGGGCCGAGAACGTCTATTCGATCGAGGTCGAGAACGCCCTGTCCTGGCACCCGGCGGTCGAGGAAAGCGCCGTCATCGGCATCCCCGATCCGGCCTGGGGCGAGCGGGTTCACGCCGTGGTGGTGTGCAAGGTCGGCGCCTCCCAGCCCAGCTTCGAGGAGTTGTCCGCCTTCTGCCGCCAGCGCATCGCCGGCTACAAGACGCCCAAGAGCGTCAGCTTCAGCGAAACCCGCCTTCCCCGCAGCGCGGCCGGCAAGATCCAGAAAAACCCGGTGCGCGAAGCGGTGCTGAAGGATCTGAACCTGACCTGAAATCAGCGTCAGCGAAGAGGGAAGAGGCGGACGAGGGGTTGTCCGCCTTTTTTCTTTATTCTGAAATCCAGAGATCGTTCGTCCGACATGAAAAAGGCGGGACGCTTGCGCCCCGCCTTTCCTGTTCACGTATCCGCCAAGGCGATCAGGCCGCCAGCGGCTTGGGCGCCGGATAGAAGCGTTCGCCCTTCCCGGCCATGGTCTTCAGCAGGACCGGCGGCGCGAACCGCTCGCCATATTGCGCCGCCAGAGCCTCGCAGGCGGCGGTGAACTCAGCCACGCCGACGCTGTCGATCAGGCTGATCGGGCCGCCCGTCCAGGGCGCGAAACCCCAGCCCAGGATGGCGCCGACATCGGCGTCGCGGGCGGCGGTGACGACGTTTTCGTCCATGCAGCGCGCGGCCTCGACGGCCTGACGATACAGCAGACGCTGCTTCAGATGCTCGACCAGTTCCGGCGAAGACTGGCTGATCTTGACCGGATACATCTCGGCCAGACCGGCCCACAGGCGCTTGGGCTCGCCTTGCGGATAGTCATAGACGCCCTTGCCGTTCTTACGGCCCCAGCGCTCCTGCCCGACCATGTCGATCAGGAATTTGTCGGTGTCGCCCGCCACGGGGTCGGGCAGGTTCAGGTCGATGCGGCGCTGGCCCGCCACCCGGTTCACCAGATCGATGGCCACGTCGTCCAGCAGCTCCAGCGGGCCGCGCGGCATGCCGGTCATGCGGCCGACGTTGTCGATGATGGCGGGCGCGATGCCCTCGATCAGCATCTCCAGACCTTCGCGGATGTAGGTGTCGAACACGCGGCTGGTGAAGAAGCCACGACTGTCGTTGACGACGATCGGCACCTTCTTCAGTTGCTTGCAGTAGTCCAGCGCCTTGGCCAGGGTCTCCTGCGAGGTAGTCTTGCCGACGATGATCTCGACCAGCTCCATCCGGTCGACCGGCGAGAAGAAGTGGATGCCGATGAAGTTGGCCGGGCGCTCGGCGGCTTCCGACAGGCCGGTGATCGGCAGAGTCGAGGTGTTCGAGGCGAACACGGCGTCCGGCCCGATCTGGGCCTCGGCGCGCTTGGTGACGTCGGCCTTGAGGGCGCGGTCCTCGAACACGGCCTCGACCACCAGGTCGGCGCCCTTGATGGCGTCATAGTCGGTAGTGGCGGTGATGCGGCCGACCAGTTCGTCGGCGGCGGCCTGGCTCATCGCGCCCTTGGCCACGGCCTTGGCGACCAGGGTTTCGGAATAGCCCTTGCCCTTGTCGGCGCCGGCCTGGGCCACGTCGATCAGGACGGTGTCGATGCCGACGCGCGCCTGGGCATAGGCGATGCCCGCGCCCATCATGCCGGCGCCGAGAACCGCGGCCTTCTTGACGGTGTAGGTCGGCACGTCCTTGGGACGGGCGCCGCCCTTGGCCAGGGCCTGTTTCGACAGGAACAGCGAGCGGATCATGGCCCGCGCCTGGGGCGACTGCTGAGTGTCCAGGAACAGGCGCGCCTCGACCCGCAGGGCGGAATCCATCGGCAGGTTGAAGCCTTCATAGACGCAGCGGGCGATGTTCTTCTGGGCCGGGTAGTTGCCGTAGCTCTTGGCCATGATCTTGGCCGGCGCCAGGATGAAGCCCGGCGAGCCAGCCTCACTATAGGGGCCGTCGGGCATGACGTAGCCCTTGCGGTCCCAAGGCTGGACGCCCTCGCCGCCGGCCATGATCCAGGCCTTGGCGGCGGCCAGAGCCTGGCCCGGCTCAACCACCTCATCGACGATGCCGATGGCCTTGGCCTTCTCCGCATCCACCGGCGCGCCGGTCAGCATCAGGTCGAGCGCGGCCTGCACGCCCGCCAGACGCGGCACGCGCTGGGTGCCGCCGGCGCCCGGCAGCAGGCCGATGGTCACTTCCGGCAGGCCGACCTTGGCCCTGGTCGAGGCGACGCGGTAGTGGGCCGCCAGCGTGAACTCGAAACCGCCGCCGAGCGCGATGCCCTCGATGGCCGCCGCGACCGGCTTGCCGACGGTCTCCAGCGCCCGAAGCGCGCGGCTCATGCGAGAGGTGGCGGGCAGCGCGGCTTCGCGCGCCGGGCCCTCGGCCTGACCGCCGGCGGTTTCCCCCAGCTCGCCCAGGTCGGCGCCGGCGCAGAAGCCGTTCGACTTGCCCGAGGCCAGGATGGCTCCCTTGATTGAAGCATCGTCGCGAATCCTGGCGATGATGGCGTCGATGTCGGCCACGGCGCTGTCGGTGAAGGTGTTCATCGTGCGGCCCGGCACGTCGAACAGGAAGGTGGCGACGCCATCGGCGTCCACCGAAACGGTGAAGTTGTTCATGTCGTTGTCCTGATTGTCAGATCGCGATCAGACGCGCTCGATGATGGTAGCGGTGCCCATGCCGGCGCCGACGCAGAGGGTGGCCAGGCCGGTCGCCTTGTCGGTGCGCTCCAGCTCGTCCAGCAGGGTGCCCAGGATCATGCCGCCGGTGGCGCCCAGCGGGTGGCCCATGGCGATGGCGCCGCCGTTCACGTTCATCCGGTCGTGCGACACCTTCAGCTGCTGCATGAAGTACATGACCACCGAGGCGAAGGCCTCGTTCAGTTCGAACAGGTCGATATCGCCGATGCTCATGCCCGCGCGGGCCAGGGCCTTCTGCGTCACGGCGACCGGGCCGGTCAGCATGATGGTCGGCTCCGAACCGATCGAGGCCGAACCGACGATGCGGGCGCGGGGCTTCAGCCCCATCTTCTCGCCCATCTCCCTGGTGCCGATCAGGACGCCGGAGGCGCCGTCGACGATGCCGGAGGAGTTGCCCGCGTGGTGCACGTGGTCGATCGCCTCGATCTCAGGATAGCGCTGACGCATCACCGAGTCGAAGCCCGCCGCGCCCAGACCCGCGAACGAGGGCTTCAGGGCGCTCAGCGTCTCGACTGTGGTTTCCGGGCGGATGAATTCGTCGTGGTTCAGCACCGTCACGCCCGCGTGCTTGACCGGGACGATCGAGGTCTTGAAGCGGCTGGCGGCCCAGGCGGCGGCGGCGCGCTTCTGGCTCTCGGCGGCGAAGGCGTCGACGTCAGTGCGGCTGAAGCCGGCCAGGGTCGCGATGGCGTCGGCGCCGACGCCCTGGGGCGCAAAGCCGGTGGTGAAGGCCACGTCCGGGTCCGCCGACCAGGCGCCGCCGTCCGAGCCCATCTTGACCCGGCTCATGCTCTCGACGCCGCCGCCGATGGCCGCGTCGGCCTCGCCGAAGACGACCTTGGCCGCCGCCGTATTCACGGCTTCCAGCCCCGAGGCGCAGAAGCGGTTCATCTGCACGCCCGCCACCGTCTGGGCCAGGCCGGCGTTGAGGGCGGCGACGCGGGCGATGTTGGCGCCCTGCTCGCCGATCGGCGCCACGCAGCCCAGGATCACGTCGTCGATCAGGCTGGTGTCGAGCGCATTGCGGTCGCGCAGGGCCTGAAGCACCTGGGTCGCCAGGGAGATGGCGGTCACTTCATGCAGGCTGCCCTTGGCGTTGCCCCGGCCGCGCGGCGTGCGTACGGCGTCATAGATGTAGGCTTGTCTCACAGGTCGGTTCCTCGTGCAGGGATCAGGCGTCGCCCGGCGCGCGCGGCTGCGGCGCAGGCGTCAGGGAGAAGCGGGGGGCCGGGGCCGGCTGCACCACCCCGTTCAGGGTGATGAAGGCTTCCCGGACCTTGTTGTGCGGATGGTCGGGCGCCTCGACGAAGGACAGGACCGGGGCGAAGCAGGCGTCCGTTCCCTCCATCAGGGCGCACCATTCCTCGCGGGTCTTGCGCCGGAAAATGTCCGTCAGGCGGGCGCGGCGCGTCTCGATGCCGTCCGGCTCGTTCTGGTCCAGGAACAGGGGGTCGTCCGATAGCCCCGTCGCCTGCAGCATCCGCGCGTAGAACGGCGGCTCGATCGAGCCGATGGCGATAAACTCGCCATCGGCGGTCTCATAGGTGTCGTAATAGGGCGCGCCGGTGTCGAGATAGTTGGTGCCCCGCTCATCGCTCCAGATTCCCTGGCCGCGAAAGCCCCAGATCATGCCCATCAGCAGGGAGGCGCCGTCCGTCATGGCGCAGTCGATGACCTGGCCCTGCCCCGTCGTGCGCGCCGACAGAATCCCCGCCAACATGCCAAAGGCCAGCATCATGCCGCCGCCGCCGAAGTCGCCTACCATGTTGATCGGCGGCGTCGGCTTTTCGCCCTTGCGGCCGAAAGCGTTCAGTGCGCCGGTGATGGCGATATAGTTGATGTCGTGGCCGGCGGCGTGAGCCAGCGGCCCTTCCTGGCCCCAGCCCGTCATGCGGCCGTAAACTAGGCGCGGATTGTCGACCAGCAGCAGGTCCGGCCCAAGGCCCAGCCGCTCCATGACGCCGGGGCGATAACCCTCGATCAGGCCGTCCGCCGTGCGGATTAGCTCACGCGCCGCCGCTCGGTCCTCGTCCGACTTTAGGTCCAGTTCGACCCTGCGGCGCGAGCGCGCCAGCACGTCCGACGGATCAATGCGGACGCCGGGACGAGCGATGCGGATGACCTCGGCGCCGTGGTCGGCCAACATCATACCGGCGAACGGGCCAGGGCCGATGCCCTCCATCTCGATGATCTTCACGCCGGCCAAGGCCCCACTGGAATGGCCGACGCGGGTTTGGGCCGCCGCGCTCATCGGGGCGTCGCCCCGCCGATGTGATCCGCCATGACCATTCCTCCCGCTGATCCCCTGTTCAGAGCTTCATGCGGTGATCGGACGGGCGACCAATCTTGTCAAGAAATTTGACTTAAGAGATTTTCGATCGCGGCTCGTTAGAGGGCTCCGAACCGCCCAGAAAATTACGCAGGCCCTGGCGCAAGGCCTCCAAATTCTCACTTCCCACGGCGTTTTCCAGCTCGCTCTCCAGTTCGCGCAGCACCTTTTGGGCGTCGTCGCGAATGGCTTGGGATTCCGGCGCGAAGCGGACGATGCGCGCCCGCTTGTCGTGCGGGTCAGGCGCCAGCTCCAGCAGCTTGCGGTCGACCATTTCGGTCAGGAACTGGCTCATCGCCTGGCGCGACACGCCCAGGTTTTCGGCCATGCGCGCGGCCCGCGTCTCGCCGTTGGCGACATTGACCAGGATCAGCGACTGGGACCGGCCCAGCCGACTCCAACCCCGCGCGTCGAGGCGGGCCTGAAGCTGCTCGTCGAACCAATAGAGGGTCCGCACAAGGTCGAGCATGAGCAAGGAACGATTCATGCCTCAGTCTCGCCGTCCCCCGACCGTCGGGGAAGCCCAAAACATCGTCATGTCGATTTTTAGTCAACTTACTTGACATTCAGATCGGTCCGACGCGAACCTGCCCGTCCCAGAAAGGGAGGAGTATGAACATGACGGGCGATAAGCTCGCGGACCGGCGCATTCCAGCCGGCAATGATTTTCTGGCCCCCGAGGCCGTCGCTGCGATGAGCCCGACCGAACTGGTCGCGCGGGTCACGGCGCTGAAACCCATGATCGCCGCCGCCTCGCAAGAGGCCGAGCGCCTGCGCCGCCCGGTCGACGCCGTGTGGGACGCCCTACGCGCCACCGGCTATTTCTACATGTATGTGCCGCGCAAATTCGGCGGGCTGGAGTTCGATCCCCAGACCTATATCGACGCCACCCTGGCCATCTGCGAGGCCTGCCCCTCCACCGGCTGGACCGCCAGCTTCGCCGCCGAGCACAACTGGCTGATCGCCCAGTTCCCCGAGCAGACCCAGGCCGAGGTCTGGGGCCGCACCCCCTATGTCATCGCGCCCAGCGTCGCCGCCCCTCCGGGCAAGGCGGTGCGCGTCGATGGAGGTTTCCGCATCAGCGGCCGCTGGAAGTTCGGCACCGTGGTCATGCACGCCGACTGGGTCATGCTGAACGCCATGGAAAGCATGGGCGAAGGCAAGCCGCCCGTCGTGCGCATGGTGCTGGTCCGCGCCGAGGACGTGAAGGTGCTCGACACCTGGTTCATGAGCGGCATGGCCGCCACCGGGTCCAACGACATCGTGGCCGAGGACCTGTTCGTGCCTGAGGCCTACACCTTCGTGGTGTCCGAGGTCCGCACCGGACGCGGCAACGGCTCGCGCATCCATGACAACCCGCTCTATAGCGCGCCGATGCTGCCACAACTCTGCGTCACGGCGGCCCTGCCGTCGGTCGGCGCCGCTCGGGCGGCGGTCGAACTGAGCCGCCAGCGGCTGACAGTGCACACCAAGATGGGCGGCCAATCGACCCAGGTGGACAAGCCCGCCGCCCAGATGCGCCTGGCCCGCGCCGACCTGATGGTGCGCTCGGCCGAACTGTCGATCCGCCAAGCGGCCGACGAGAACCTGACGCTCTCTACTCTCAGCGACGAGGAGCAACTGCCGCACCGCCTGCGGCTGCGCGCCCAGATCGCCTATGCCGTCAGTCAGTGTCTGGAGGCGGTCCGCACCTGCTGCGATTCCTCGGGCTCGGGCCTCTATGCGCTCGACAATCCGATGCAGCGCATCCTGCGCGACATCGAGGTTATGGCCAGCCACATCGTCTACGACATGGACGTGTCCACCGAACTGCACGGCCGGTCGATGGTCGGCCTGGCGCCGAACTCGCTCCTGACCTGAGCGATTATCTGATCCCTCACTCGGGGGCCGTTCGCGGCCCCCCTTTTTTTGGGCCGAGATCCGCTGCCCCTCGCCCGGCGGAAGAGGGGCTGGGACCATCAATCCACGTGTTGGGCGTCGTCGATCTTGATGACCGCGCCGGTAGTGTAGGCGGCCGCGTCCGAGGTCAGGAAGCCGATCACCGGCGACAGGGCGTCGATGGGCATCAGGCGCTTGCGCGGCAGTTTGGAGATCATCTTCTGGCCCGCCTCGCTGGTGAACCACTCTTCGTTGATGTCGGTCAGCATATAGCCGGGGCAGACGACGTTGACGCTGATGCGCGCGCGCGACCACTCATTGGCCAGGGCGCGGCCCAGCATGACCGCCGACGCCTTGGAGGCGCAGTAGGCGACCAGGCCGGTCAGGGCGTGCAGGCCGCCCATCGAGGCCAGGATGACGACGCGGCCACGCTCGGACTGGCCGCTGGCCAGCAGGCGGCGCCCGCCTTCACGCGCGGTCAGGAAGACGCCCCGGCTGTTGACCGCCTGGATCTGGTCGAACTCTTCGATGGACAGGTCCGTGGCCGGGCCGTCGGCGTTGACGCCGGCGTTGGCGATGACGGTGTCGACTAGGCCGAAGCGCGCCTCAGCCGCGTCATAGCCGGCGATGACCGAGGCCTCGTCGGACACGTCCATGGACACTGCCAGGGCCTTGCCGCCCGCCGCCTCGATCTCGGCGACCAGAGCGGCCAGGCGGTCGGCGCGACGTGCGGCCAGAACCACCTTGGCCCCGCCCCTAGACAGGACGCGAGCGAACTCGGCGCCGATGCCCGAAGAGGCGCCGGTGATCAGGGCCACGCGACCGTCATGGCTCAGTTGGGTCATGCTTGTTTCCTCTCGCCTTGTTCTTTTTGGGTGGCGGACAGCCAGGCGCGCGTCATGGCGCTGGTCCGGGTCCGCTGCAGCTTCTCGTTAAGCCAGACTGCCGCCGCGCACAGGGCGTCGACATCGACCGCTATCTGGCCGTTCAGGGCGTAGGCCACGTCCTCGGAGGCGACATTGCCCGCCGCGCCAGGCGCGAAGGGGCAGCCGCCCGTGCCGCCGATGGAGGCGTCCACCGTCACGGCGCCCGCCGCCACGGCCGCAACGGCGTTGGCGACGCCGGTGCCGCGCGTGTCATGAAAATGCACGCGCACCGGCAGGGGCCGCACGGTCTCGACCACCGCAGCGACCAGGCGCGACACCTCGTCCGGCCGCGCCACGCCGATGGTGTCGGCCAAAGCGATCTCCAGCGGACCGAAGGCGGCCAGGCGCCGCGCCATGTCCACGACCCGCGCCGGATCGACCGCGCCCGACAGGGGGCAGCCGAAGGCGACCGAAATCGTGACCTGGGCGTCGCGCCCTGCGGCGCGCGCCTGTTCGATCACACGCCCAGCCATGGCGAGGCTCGCGTCCACGTCCAAGCCCTGATTGGCCGTCCCGAACACATCCGAGGCGGCGACCACGATCCCCAGCTCATCCACGCTCGTCGCCAGGGCGCGCCCGGCTCCGCGCTCGTTCAGCACCAGGCCGATCGTCCGCACGTCGTCGCGACGCGGCAAGGCGGCGATCACCGCCTCGGCGTCGGCCATCTGCGGCACCAGCCTGGGATTGACGAAGCTGGCGACCTCCAGCCGCCGCGCGCCAGCCGCGATGGCCTTCTCGATCAACTGCACCTTGTCCGCCGTGGACAGGATGGTCTTTTCGTTCTGAAGGCCGTCGCGGGCCGAGACCTCGACCAGTTCGATCATGCTCCGGTCTCCTTCGGCGCCGCCAGTTCGTGACGATAGCGCGGCTGGTCGACCGCCAGCATGTCCAGCGCCGTGCGGCGCAGATGGTCGAACACCACCGCATCGTCGGCGCTGACCGTCCCGTCGCGCAGCGCCTCGGCCAAGGCGAGGTTCAACGCGGCGTAATCGCCGTCGCGGCCCAGGATGGCCTGCATCCGGGCCACGGCGGCGGCCTCGGCGGCGGGCCATTGCGTCAGTTCGCGGGTGACGATGCCCAGCGCATTGGCCGCCACCTTGCGGTGAAAGCCCTCGGCCGGAGAGGCGGCGTCGTTCAGCCAGGCGGCCGTCGCCTCCAGCAGTTCGTCCTTGCGCGGTCCTTCGATCATCGCGAGGCCTCCATCAGGGCCAGAAGGTCGACTTCGCATTCGCTGAGGCGGCGCCCGATCACGGCCCGCTCGACCGAGCGCGAGGCGCCGGTGGCGAAGGTGCGGTACATCATCATCGTCACCACCGCCCATTTGAACGTGCCCACCGCCTGCCAGAAGCGCACACGCTCGACCGACAGCGGTTCGCCCCCCGCCACACGATAGGCCTGGAGCAGGGTCTCCAGATCGGCGAAGCCGCCGACCGCGCGATGCGTCACGCCGAAGCGCCAACTGTTGACGCACAGCCAGCCCAGGTCCTCGGCCGGATCGCCCAGGTGGGCCAGCTCCCAGTCCAGAACGGCGGTCAGGCCGGTCTCGGGATCGACCATCAGATTGCCGTTGCGGAAGTCGCCGTGCACCAGACGCGGCGCGATGGGCTCGGGCAGGCGCGCCTCCATCCAGCGCAGCGCCGCCTCCATGACCGGACGCGGGCCGCTGCTCTTGCGATAGATGTCGGCGTAGCGCGCCAGAACGGCCCGCGCGTCCTGCGTCTCCAACGGCGGCAGGGCGGACAGGTCGATGGCGTGGATGCGGGCCAGGGTCTCGCCGCACTGGCGGCCCAGGACCGCGCGCGCCGGGGCGAAGGCGGGATCGGCGGCGATACGGCGACCCAGCGTCTCGCCCGCCACCCGTTCGACCACATAGGCCTCGCCCAGCCCGTCGGCCTCGATGCAATCGCGCACCAGCCGGGCGACGGGCGCTCCGGCGGCCTCGGCGGCCTGCAGCAACTTCGCCTCGATAGGCAGCGGCAGGGAGGTCTCGAACACCTCGGCCTCGCGGCCCCCGCCGCGACGGCGCAGGATCAGCGGACGGCCAGCCCCCTCGCCTTCCCCGGCGCCCCGCACGTCGAAGGCCCAGGTTTCGAGGCTGGCGCCCCCGGTCAGGCGGCGCAGGCCTGTGGCGCGTTCGCCGCCAGGAGCCAGCAAGGGAGCCAGGGCGTTCAGCCGCGCCAGGACGAAATCGGTCGCGTCGGCGGCGCTGGAAGGATCGGATGCGGACATGGCTCGATTGATGGCCGCACAGGCTGATCTTTGTCAAATAGATTGACGTTTATTGCACACCCGGCACAGGATGCGTCAAACGACCTTCCCTAGTTTGAGAGCCTCCGATGAGCGTCCACCCCGGCCCCGCCGCCTACACCCAGGAAGACATCGACCTGTTCCGCGAGGGCCTTTGCAAATTCCTCGACGCTGAATGCGCGCCGGAGAAGATCGAAGCCTGGAACCGCAACAAGATCGTCGAGCGCGAGATGTGGACCAAGGGCGCCGAGTTCGGCCTGTTGGGCCTGTCGGTTCCTGAAGAATACGGCGGCATGGGCGCTGACTTCCGCCACGAGCGCGTGCTGATCGAGGAGTTCGGCGCGCGCGGCATGGAGGGCTGGGGCGTGCCGCTGCACAACATGATCGTGGCCCCCTACATCATCGCCTTCGGCACCGAGGAGCAGAAGCAGGCCTGGCTGCCCAAAGTGGTCTCGGGCGAGATCGTCCTGGCCATCGCCATGACCGAGCCGGGGACGGGATCAGACCTGCAGGGCATCCGCACCCGCGCCCGGCTTGAAGACGACGAATGGGTGCTGAACGGCCAGAAGACCTTCATCTCCAACGGCCAGACGGCGGACCTGATCCTGGTGGTGTGCCGGACCTCGGACAACGGCTCGCGCGGCATCTCCCTGATCGCGGTGGAAGGCGACCGCGCCGGGTTCACCCGGGGCCGCAACCTCGACAAGATGGGCCGCGACGCGCAGGACACCTCCGAGCTGTTCTTCGAGGACGTGCGCGTCCCGGCGTCGAACCTGATCGGCGGAGCCGAGGGCAAGGGCTTCGGCCAGTTGATGGCCATGCTGCCGCAAGAGCGTCTGGGCATCGCCGCCATGGGGCTGGCCATCCTGGAACGGGCGCTGAGGCTGACGGTCGACTACACGCGCGAGCGCCACGCCTTCGGCAAGGCGCTGATGGAGTTCCAGAACACCCAGTTCACCCTGGCCGACATCAAGGCCAAGGCGGTGATCGCCCGCAGCTTCATCGACACCTGCACCGAAAAACTGATCCGGGGCGAACTGGACGCGGCCACCGCCTCCATCGCCAAACTGTGGATCACCGAGACCGAGCTGGAGGGCGTCAACAAATGCCTGCAATTGTTCGGCGGCTATGGCTACATGAACGAATATCCCATCGCCCAGCTCTACAAGGACGCCCGAATCGACACCATTCACGGCGGCACCTCCGAGGTCATGAAGCTGCTGATCGCCCGCACGCTCTGAACAGACGGGCCGCCAAGCGTCAGTTTACACTTGGCGGCTCAGCCGGAGCAGCGGCATAAGTCGATCCTGGGAGAATGCGATGATCTTGAACTCCGACTATCTGATCGTGCCGCTGCTGGCAGGATTCGAGTGGTTCGACGAAAGCCTGCAGATGAGCCTACGCGAGGCTGGCTGGCCGCACCTGACCCGGCCGGAGTCCATGGTGATGATGCACGTCCAGCTGAACATCGTGCGCCCGGCCGACATCGCCCGCAGCCTGCGCCTGACCCGTCAGGCGGTGCATTCGACCATCAACTCCCTGGTCGAGCGCGGCGTCTTCGAACTGGTGGACGATCCCACCGACGGCCGCATCCGCATCGTCCAGCTGACCGCCATGGGTCGAGCCATGCGCCAGGACGCCCAGAAGATCGTCGATCAGTTGTCCGGCGAACTGGGGCGGCGCATCGGACCCAAACAGGTCAAGGCCCTGCGCGAGGCATTCGCCTCTGACTGGGGCGCGCCCTACCTGTGCAGCCTGGGCGAACCGGGCCAGCGCGGCGCCGATTTTCTTAAGGACGCCAATAAAGATTAGTAAAGT
Organism: Brevundimonas sp. S1H14; assembly: GCF_047716865.1. Lineage (NCBI taxonomy): Bacteria > Pseudomonadati > Pseudomonadota > Alphaproteobacteria > Caulobacterales > Caulobacteraceae > Brevundimonas > Brevundimonas sp. S1H14. Next base: position 2,724,139 of record NZ_CP136679.1, read on the forward strand.
AGCTTGACGATCAACCCAGATCGAGTTTGTCTAATTTCTTGACAAGCGGCTCACCAAGAGGCCGCAGTCAGGAGGAAGGAAACCACGGTCGGATCGCGGCCGCACGCCTCCTCGTCACAAATATCGCTCCGGCCTTTTCAGGCAGGAGCCGCATGGGGAGGAAACGCATGCGCTACCGTTACGTCATGCTGCTCGCATCGAGCAGCCTCGTTCTCAGCTCGGCCGCCATGGCGCAATCCGAAGCGCCCGTGGCGCCGACGGACCAAGCCAACGCCACCACCGTCGCCGATATCCTGGTCACGGCGCGCAAGCGCACCGAACGCCTGCAGGACGTGCCGATCTCGGTCAACGTCACCAGCGGCGAGGAACTGGCCAGCCAGGACATGCGCAACCTGGAAGCCCTGTCGGGCTCGGTGCCGAACCTGCACATCCAGGCCACGCCGGGCAACAACGCCATCTACATCCGCGGCATCGGCTCTTCGCCGGGCAACCTGGCCTTTGAGCAGTCGGTCGGCTTGTTCGTCGACGGCGCCTACGCCGGTCGCGGCCGCCAGTTCGCCGCCCCCTTCCTGGACGTGGCCAGCGTCGAAGTACTGCGCGGCGCACAAGGCGCCCTGTTCGGCAAGAACACCGCCGCCGGCGCCATCAACATCACCTCCAACGGCCCGCGCGCCGAGCGTGAGCTCGCGACCACTATCACCGGCACGGTCGACGGCGACAACGGCTTCGAGATCACCCAGATCGTCTCCGGCCCGATCACGGACAAACTGCTGGTCCGCCTGGCCGGCAAATACAGCGACAACGAGGGCTGGCTCGAGAACACGACCACCGGCGACCACAATCCGGGCCGCGAGGATCTGATCGGCCGCGCCGTCATCGACTATCTGGCCAGCGACACCCTCTCCTTCCGGCTGAAGCTGGAAGGCGCCCGCCAGGAGTTGACCGGCCAGCCGATGAGCACCGTCGCCCCCGGCGGCTCCAAGTCCTTCACGCGCACGACCACACAGGGCGCGCCGGACTATGACGACACCAACAGCTTCAACGGCGTGCTGACGATCAACAAGGATTTCGCCAACGGCGTGACCCTGACCTCGATCACCGCCTATTCGGCCTTCGACTACGACAAGCAGATCGACAGCGACTTCACCACCACGCCGCTGCTGCGCTCCATCTTCCAGGAGGAGTTCAACCAGATCTCGCAGGAAGTGCGCCTGACCTCGTCCAACGAAGGCGCCCTGACCTGGATTGTCGGCGCCTATGCGCACAGGAACGAGATCGACATGGACCAGAGGTCCTACATCCTGATGGGGCCGTTCGACGGCGGCACCGATCGCCGGTTCGAGCAGACCAACGAGAGCTACTCCCTCTACGGCCAGGCCACCTACGCCTTCAACGACCAATGGAAACTGACCGCCGGCCTGCGCCAGACCTGGGAGGACAAGTCCGCCGACCAGACCCGCGCCGTCATGGGGGCGGTGCCGCCGACCTGGCTGAACACCCCGCTGAGCGGCCAGCGTAGCGAAAGCCAGCTCGATCCGTCGGTGCAGGTCCAGTACGTGGTCGATCGCGACCTGATGTTCTACGCCTCCTACGCCAAGGGCTCGAAGGCCGGCGGCTTCGTCGGCGCCCAGTCGACCGGCGGCCAGGACACCTTCGAGTTCGAGGGCGAAACCTCGCAGTCGGTCGAGATCGGCACCAAGCTGACGCTGCTGGATGGCCGGGCGACGCTGAACCTGGCGGCCTATACGTCCAAGTTCGACGACCTGCAGGTGTCGGGCTACAATGCCGCGATCGACGCCTTCATCACCACCAACGCCGCCAACGCCAAGAGCCAGGGCGTCGAGGCCGAAGGCACGTTGCGCCTGACGCCGTCCGTCAGCCTGTCGGGCTCGTTGGCCTATAACGACGCCAAATACGACTCCTACCCGACCGCGCCGTGCATTTATCACAACGGCGTCGCCCCGGTGGCGGGCTGTGTGGAGGACATCGGCGGCACCCGCCTGCCGCGCGCGCCGAAATGGTCGGGGGCGATGACGCTGAACGTCGACCATCCGCTGGACAACGGCATGCGCCTGCTGGCCGACGCCACCGTGCGCGGCCGCAGCGGAACCTACCTGGAAGAGAACCTCAGCCCCAACTCCTATCAGGAAGGCTTCTCGAAGGTGGACCTGCGCCTGGGCGTCGCCTCGGCCGACGACCGCTGGACCCTGGCTGTGATCGGCCGCAACCTGACCAACGAATGGACGGCGTCCCACGCCTTCGGCACGCCCTTCGTGGCCGGCTCCCAGACCTATGTGGTCGATCCCGGCCGGGTCGTCTCGATCCAGCTGGGCCTGCGCTACTAGGCGAAGGCCGCCGCTTCGTCGTCCTGACCAGACCGGGCCGTCGCAAGACGGTCCGGTCTTCACTTCCTCCCCCCGCTCGAGGCGCCTCTCGCATGAAACGCTTGCTGACCTTCCTTCTGGCCACGGCGATCGCACCCGCGTCCGCCGCCGCCCAGGCCCCAGACCAGACCGCCTATCCCGACGCCCAGGCGTCCGATCCCATCGTCATGGGCTGGATGGTCGGCGCCCCGCCCGAACGGCTGATCCAGCGCGATGACATGAGCTTCATGAGTTTCCCCCAGCTTCGGTGGAGCTTCTCGCACTGGCGCCACTTCATGCCGACCGCCGAGATTTCTCGCGGCGACGAAGCGGCTAGCGTCCTGCCGCGGCGCCTTCGGGACGATCTGGATGAGGTCCGGTTCACACCCCTGGGCGGCGACGCCCCGATGACCTGGGCCCAGTCGCTGGACGCCAACTACACCGACGGCGTCATCGTCATGCACAGGGGCGAGATCGTCTATGAGCGCTATTTCGGCGCCCTTACGCCGAATGGCCAGCATATCGTCCATTCGGTGAGCAAGTCCTTCACCGGTACGGCGGCGGCCATGCTGATCGCCGAGGGCAAGCTCGACCGCGACGCGCCGGTGGCGCGCTACATCCCCGAACTGGCCGACAGCGCCTTTGGCGACGCCACCGTGGGCCAGGTGATGGATATGACCACGGGCCTAGCCTATTCCGAGGTCTATACCGATCCGAACTCCGACGTCATCGCCTTCCTGCGCGCCGGAGGCACGGTGCCGCGTGCGGCGGACTACGACGGCCCCCGGACCACCTTCGACTACCTCAGGACCCTGACCAAGGCCGGCGAGCACGGACAGGCCTTCGCCTATAAGTCGGTCAACACCGAGGTCGTGGGCTGGCTGGTCGCGCGCGTCAGCGGCCAGACCCTGGCCCAGGTGTTCAGCGAGCGTTTCTGGAAGCCGATGGGGATGGAGCGCGACGCCTATATCCAGGTCGATTCCTCCGGCGCCGGCTTCGCCGCAGGCGGGCTCAACATGCAGTTGCGCGACCTCGGCCGCTTCTGCGAAATGATGCGCAACGAGGGGGTCTTCAATGGCCGTCAGATCGTGCCGTCCGCCGTGGTTCGCGACATCGCGGCCGGCGCCAGCCCGACCGCCTTCGCCAGCGCCGGCTACGCCACTCTGCCGAGCTGGAGCTACCACAACCAGTGGTGGGTGTCGCACAATGACCATGGGGCCTATATGGCGCGCGGGGTCCACGGTCAGGCCTGCTACGTCGACCCCAAGGCCGAGATGACCATCGTGCGGTTCGCCTCAAGCCCCCTAGCGAGCAACGCCCTGCTCGACCCCTTGTCCCTGCCCGCCTATCAGGCGATCGCCGAGCATCTGATCGCTGCCGCGCAGGACTGAACCTCGTCCCGCCGGGGAGACACTCCAAACAGAAACGGCCGACCCTGCGAAGGATCGGCCGTTTTTTCAGGCCGGAGCCTCTTCCTCTACGGGCATCAGAACGTCGTCTTTATCCACTCCACGAAGACCGCCGCCCCCTCGGCCGCCTTGTCGGGCTGGCCCGAGTAGTAGTGGTTGGCGCCCTTAATCACCGCGTGGGTCTGCGGCGCGTTGACCGCCGCCGCCATCAGGCGGGCGGCGTGGCTGGGGGTGCAGGCGTCATCGGCGCTGTTCTCGATGACCAGCATGGGCACGCTGATCCGCGCCGCGCATTTCAGGCCGTCGGCGTTGGAGTCGTCATAGGACCACTGCGACAGCCACGACCGCAGGGTCGAGAAGCGCGCCAGGCCGACCGGGCCGTCGTTGACCACGACGGGGTCGCCCAACATGCAGTAGTTGGGACGACGGTCGCTGGGCTCCAGGGTCGCGTCGATGAAGCGCGGGTCAGCCATCGTCCCCTGCACGACGAAGCCGCGCTCGTGATTGTGCAGGCCCTGCGCCTTCAACTCCGCCAGCTGGGCCTTCACCCAGGCGGTGATGCGGCGGTTGCGGGCGATCTGGGCGTCGCGATAGCGGGCTACGTACTCCGGCGAATAGGGCGCCTGGTTCGGGTTGGCCGGGTCGTAGATGTTCAGTTCGGGATCGCGGTCGAACGGACGGCTCTCGTCGGTGATCGAGGGGTCGATCCATTCGGTCAGGGTCAGGTTGCGCGACAGGTGCGCCGCCAGCAGGGCGATGCCGTCCGCCGGGATCAGGTTCGCCTTCGTCAGGTCGATCGGATCGCCCGCCGGGGTCTGTGTCACGGTCGGGTTCTCGGCTTCCGCCTGATAGAAGAGCGACAGGGCGCCGCCGCCGGACCAGCCGCCCAGAATCACCTTCTCATAGCCCAGCCGCTCCTTCGCATCGCGGACGCAGACGCCCAGGTCCAGGGCGCACTTCTCCATGATCAGGGCGTTGTCGATGCCCCGATAGCGGCTGTTGCAATAGATGACGTGGACGCCCTGCTTGGCCAGGGCCGCCGGCAGGGGCAGCCAGGCGCCCCCGCCGATCGGGTGCATCATGATGACGACGGTGTCGGACGGCGTGTCCGGCTTCAGCAGGTGGGCCTCCAGCACCACCGAACCCTCGGCGCCGCCATAGGTGTCCTTGAACGCCGCCTGCTCCTGGAAGACGATCAGATAGGGGGTGCGCTGGTACTTCTTCTTCGTGGAGGCGCCGCTCATCCCTTGAGCTCCGACTGCGGTTTGCCGCGACGGTCCAGGACCTCGGCGCCGAACTTGGCTTCCTTCTCGGCGCGCGTCTGGGCGGTCCAGGCCTTCAGCACCTGCGGCAGGGCTGCGCCCTCTTCGGCCAGGATGCGGTCGTGGTCGGCGGTGCGGGTGGTGATCTCCACCTGGATGCCGTTGGGGTCGTACATGTAGACCGAGCGGACGAAGTGGTGCTCGACCGGGCCGAGGCAGCTGACGCCGTGCGAGCGGATGCGCTGCTGCATCTCCAGCATGTGCGCCTCGTCGCGCGCCTGGATGGCGATATGCATGTCGAAACTGTCCTTGCGCTTGAACCAGGCCGGATCGGCGGTCGAAGGCGCATCGAAGAAGGCGACGAAGTTGGTGTCGCCCATCTCGAAGAAGATATGCATGTAGGGCACGGGATCGTTCGTACCCGGCACCTCGTCCAGCACGATGCCCGCCGAGGCCTTCATGCCCAGCACATCCTCGTAGAACCAGCGCGTCTGTTCGGCGTCGCGGCAGCGGAACGCCGCGTGGTGCAGCGAGCGCAGCCCGCTTTCGGTGGTGATCGGCGTGGTCATGAGACTGAACCTTCCTGTCGTTTCCTGTGTGGGATCGACTCCATACCCGCCGTCGATATTTGTCAAATTGCTTTACGTTATTCACCCTCCGGCCTAGGCTCGCTTCAAACAGAAGGAGGAGCGCGCATGGACTTCGAACTGCCCGCCGAGATCACCGACTATCTGGCGGAATTGGACGCCTTCATCGCAGCCGAGATCGTCCCGCTGCAGGCGCAGGACGACAACGAGCGCTTCTTCGACCACCGCCGTGAATGGGCCCGCACCGACTTCGACAACGGCGGCCTGCCGCGCCACGAGTGGGAGGCCCTGCTGGGCGAGGCCAAGCGCCGCGCCGACAAGGCCGGCCACCTGCGCTTCGCCCTGCCGGCCGAGTTCGGCGGCAAGGACGGGTCGAACCTGGCCATGGCCGTGATCCGCGAGCATTTCGCGGCCAAGGGCCTGGGCCTGCACAACGACCTGCAGAACGAGCATTCGATCGTCGCCAACTATCCGCAGGTGCTGATGTTCCGCGACTTCGGCACGCAGGCGCAGAAGGACGAGTTCATCGCCGGGATGCTGGACGGCGGCCGCTCGGTCTGCTTCGGCCTGACCGAACCCGAGCACGGCTCGGACGCCACCCACATGGACACCATCGCCGAGCCCCAGACCCGCGACGGCCAGCCGGGCTGGCGCATCCACGGCGAGAAGATGTGGACCACGGGCATGCACGTGGCGACCCACGTCATGGTCTTCGCCCGCACCTCGGGCGAGGCGGGCGACGCGCGCGGCATCAGCTGCTTCCTGGTCCCGGCCGAGGCGCCGGGGGTCAAGGTCGAGGAATACCTCTGGACCTTCAACATGCCGACCGACCACCCGCGCGTCAGCTTCACCGACGTCTGGGTCGCCGAGGACGCCCTGTTCGGCCCCTTGGGCGGAGGGTTGGAGCTGGCCCAGCATTTCGTCCACGAGAACCGCATCCGCCAGGCCGCCTCCTCGCTGGGCGCCGCCGATTTCTGCGTGCGCGAGGCGGTGAAATATGCGCGTGAACGCAAGCCCTTCGGCAAGCCGCTGGCGGTCAACCAGGCGATCCAGTTCCCGCTGGTCGAACTGGCCACCCAGGTCGAGATGCTGCGCCTGATGATCCGCAAGACGGCGTGGGAGATGGACCGCATGTCCAAGCCCGAGGTGGCCTCCAAGCTCTCGGACCGCGTCTCCATGTGCAACTACTGGGCGAACCGCCTGGTCTGCCAGGCCGCCGACACGGCCATGCAGGTGCACGGCGGCATGGGCTATTCGCGTCACAAGCCGTTCGAGCACATCTATCGTCACCACCGCCGCTATCGCATCACCGAGGGCGCCGAAGAGATCCAGATGCGCAAGATCGCCGCCTGGATGTTCGGCTTCGCCGGGCCGAACAAGGTCGCCCGCGCGCCGAAGCCGGACGCCTCATCTGGCGCCAAGGCATGAGCAAGCCGCTGATTGTCGCCTACGCCGACCTGCCCGGTCTGGCGGGACGCGACCTCGGCGTGTCCGACTGGCTGAGCCTCGACCAGGCCCGCATCGCCCGTTTCGCCGACGCCACCGACGACCATCAGTGGATCCACGTCGACGTCGAGCGGGCCTCGCGCGAGATGGGCGGCCCCATCGCCCACGGCTTCCTGACCCTGTCGCTGCTGCCGCGCCTGCAGGACGACCTGCTGCGCATCGAGGGCGCGGACAAGGTGCTGAACGTCGGCGTCAACAAGGTGCGCTTCGTCAGCCCCGCCCCCAGCGGCGCCCGCCTGCGTCTGCGTCAGACGGTGGCGGCGGTCGAAGCGCGCGCCGGCGGCTGGCAGATCGTCAGCGACTGCGTGATCGAGGGCGAAGGCCTGGAGAAGCCCCTGTGCGTGGCTCAGAGCGTGATGCTGGCCCTTCCGTCGGCGGGATCGGAAGCGGTTGCGGCCTAGATAGTAAAGTAACTTGACATATTATTCTGCCGTCGCACTATCAACCTCGTCATGTTCGGCAACGGACCAGACGTAGGGAGGACATCGCCATGGACGACGACATGCTGGCTCCGGCGCTGAAGAGCGCCTTGCGTAATCTGGTCCGCTCGGTCGTGGTGGTCACCGCCCAGCACGAGGGCCGCCCCTACGCCATGGCGGCCACGGCCGTCAGCGAGGTCAGCATGGACCCGCCGTCCATGCTGGTCTGCATCAACCGCAACGCCGCCATCTTCCAGGCCATCGACGCCGGGTCGGACCTGGTGCTCAACGTGCTCGGCTCGGACCATGAAGCGGTCTCGCGCGCCTGCGGCGGCGGGGTGCGCGGCGGCGAACGCTTCGCCATCGGCGCCTGGGATGACGGCGAGGACGGCCGCCCGCCGGCGCTTCGCGACGCCTGCGCCGTCATTCACCTGAAACAGGCCCATGTGGTCGACCACGGCAGCCACCGCATCGTCATCGGCGACGTTCTGCGGGTGGACCTGCCGTCGCCTACGCCTCCCCTCGCCTATTTCGCCGGCCGCTATGTACAGGTGGCGGCCGCCTGAACCATCTTCGCCCCAAGGCCGCGCAGACGGCTGGGCTTTATAGTGGAGTGAGACATGCCCAGGATCGACCGTCGTTCCCTTCTGGCCGGTATGGCCGGCGTCAGCGCCGCAGGCGTCGCTCCGCCGGTGCGCGCCCGGCCCCGCGCCCCGCGTGACCCGAACCAGCCGCTGAACGTCCTCTTCATCGTCACCGATCAAGAGTTCGGCCTGCAGTCCTATCCCGACGGCCTGCTGGACTATTTGCCCGGGCACAAGGCGCTGCTGGAACGCAGCCTGCACCTGCCCAACTATCATGTGCACACCACGCCCTGCACGCCGTCGCGCGCCGTCATCTACACCGGACAGCACACCCAGAAGACCAAGGTCTATTCCAACGCCGAACAGGGCGCCGTCCTGACGCCCGAGATCGACACCCTGGGCGACATGATGCGGGCCGCCGGCTACTATTCGACCTACAAGGGCAAGTGGCACCTGTCGAAGCTGCCGACCGCCGCGCCGGGCTTCCAGCGCGAGTTCCCCGACACCACCGACGCCATGGAGCCGTTCGGCTTCTCCGACTACAATTTCTACGGTGAAGAGATCGGCCTGACCTGGGCCGGCTATCGCACCGACCGCGCCGTGACCGGCGACGCCGCCATGCTGATCCAGGACCTGGCCAGGGACCCGAAGAAGCGCGAGGGCAAGCCCTGGTTCATGGCCGTGAACCTGGTCAATCCGCACGACATCATGTTCTACGACGCCACCGGCGAACAGGCCGAGACGCGCGCCGTGTGGAACCTGGCCGGGGTCATGCGCGCCGAGCCAGGCGACGAACTGTATCAGACCGACCTGGGCTTCCCCCTGCCGCGCAGCTTCTATCTGGACGACCTGTCGACCAAGCCCGAGGCGCACAGCGGCATCGCGGCGCTGGACGTCAAGACCTATGGGGCCATGCCGCGCGATGACGAGGCCGCCTGGCTGCGCTTCGTCAACTACTACTGCAACTGCATCCGCGACGTGGATCAGAACATCCTGACCCTGCTGTGGGCGCTCGAGAAGTCGGGCCAGATGGATGACACCATCATCGTCTACACCTCGGACCACGGCGAGCGGGCCGCCGCCCACGGCATGCGCCAGAAGGGCGGCACCATCTACAAGGAAGAGACCAACGTCCCGATGCTCATCGCCCACCCGGACGGCGCGCGCGGCGTGACCAGCCAGGCGGTGATGAGCTCGGTCGACATCGCCCCGACCCTGCTGGGCTTCGCCGGCAAGGACGAGGCCTGGGCCAAGGCCAGCTTCCCCCAACTGGTGGGCCACGACCTGTCAGGCCTGACGCGCACGCCCGACGCCCGCACCCGGCGCGACGAGGAAGGGCATCTGTTCAACTACGGCGTGCTGCTGTCGTGGGAGCGGACAAACAAGAACTATCTGGACCGCCCGGTCTTCGATCTGTCGAAGCGCCGCGTGCACCGCGGCGTGTTCGACGGCCGCTATAAGTTCGCCCGCTATTTCGCGCCCAGCCAGCACCACACGCCGACCACCTGGGAACAGTTGATCGCCTACAACGACCTGGAGCTCTACGACACGCGCACCGACCCAGACGAGATCATCAATCTGGCCACGCAACCCGAGCGCCACAAGGACCTGATCCTGCGCCTGAACGCCATGACCAACGCCCTGATCGCCCGTGAGGTCGGCGAGGATCGCGGCGGCGAATACCCTGGCCCGGTTGAACAGTACAACACGCTGACGTTGAGCTAATGAGTTTGTCAGCCCAAGCATGCCGCTTAGAACAACGACGAATTGGGCCCTTGCGATTTGCACCGACCATGCCCAGCAGCGGCCCAATGTAATAGTTGTATCGCCGCTCCTTTGGCCGGACGAACGTCGGCCGCATCAATTGTCCGAATTCATCGAAAACCTTCCTCCTAAGAGGCGCGCGCTCAAGGTCGGGCTTGCGAGACTTCCACGTTGTGCTTCTCTGGAGAAGCAGCGCCCGGACGGTGTCAAATATCTGTCTATCCACAATGGCCTCATGTCGGCCTTGGTAGGTCACGCTTTTGTGGCAGATCAACCCGAGATAGATCGGGTTCTTGTCAGGCCATCGCATCCTCCTGAAAAGACGAAAGCGACGACTAAAATCACATAAGCCCCATAATATTGGGCCCACCGCCAACACCACAATAATTTCTTTATTTTCAATTAGTTATTGTCTTATCTGATCATTCCCTCGCCAGGTTGGCCAAGCTTCTTCCCCTTGCGCCCCACCGATCATGGCGACAGCATCTGCACCGACGGAACCGTTTCGAGCGGGTTCTTGAGCCGTGTTGAATCGGCACTTCCAGAAGTGTCGCGCAGCGACGACTCGCCCGTCCTCCAAACATCCCGATCGCAGCGCGATATAGAGGAGCCGCTCGAAAGTCAGACGCCCCGATAGCGACGACCAGTGCGCTTGAAATCAGGGGGTTCCAGACCTGACGCGCCCGTGGAACCGGAGATGGTCGCAGCATTCCAAAGGAAATCTCCCGAGGCTTGCTCGATCGGCTGGGGTCGACCAGGCGGTCCGGCACGCGTCGAACAGCTCCCCGGCAGAATCCGGTGTGAACGGCGTCTGTGCTTGCTGTCCGTCTTTCGGCCTTAACCCTTTCCGCTGCCTTCCTGTCGCCAGGAGCAGGGACGGGCCTGTTGAGGATGGGAGAATTGCCTCCCCTTTCATTGAAAAGCCCTGCCACATGAATGGATAAAGCGCCGCTTTATCAGCTAAGCCCACAGGCCTTCAACGCTATGGACGCCTTCGTTTAAATACATCACGCACGCCCACTAAAGGCGCACCCCCGCTCCACACGCCAAGTTTCAGGTGCGAATTCGGAGTGATTGACACAGCGCTCGAGTTATGGCGACATCGCTCGTATTCATAAAGATACATGTTCAGCGATAAGAACATGAAAGGGGAGTGACAGTGAGACATCGTACCCATGCCTTGGCCATGACCGCGATCGCGGCCGGCTTTTCCGTCCTGGCGGGCGCCGCCGCCGCTCAGGACGCCGTCCAGGTCGATGAGATCATCGTCACGGCCCGTAAGACAAGCGAGCGCCTGCAAGAGGTGCCGCTGTCGATCACAGCGCTGAACGCCGAGGACATGCAGCGTCGCGGCATCCGCGAAGTCACGGACCTTTCCTCGATCGCCCCGGGCCTCAACATCGAGAAGGACCAGGGCCGCCGCTTCGAGCGCCCGGTCATTCGCGGCCAGGCCAACGTCTTCGGCGCGCCCAACGCCGCCTCCTTCATCGACGGCGTCTATATCCCGGACAGCCTGTTCGCCACCGAAATGGCCTTCGTCGACCAGGTCGAGGTGATCAAGGGACCCCAGTCGGCCCTGTACGGCCGCCAGACCTTCTCGGGCGCGATCAGCTATACGACACGCAAGCCGTCGCAGAACGTCGAGGCGCTGATCCGCGCCACCGCGGCCGAGCATGACGAATACAACTTCCTGATGGGCCTCAGCGGGCCGCTGGTGAAGGACGTGCTGTCGGCCCAGGCGTCCGTCAACTACTACACCTATGGCGGCGAGTACCGGAACAACGCGCCCGGCACGCCCAGCGACGGCAAGACCATCGGTCAGGAAAAGACTGTCGGCGGCACCCTGGCGCTGATGTACACGCCGACGTCGGAACTCAGCTTCATCCTGCGCGGCTCATACGCTCACAACAACGACGGCCACGAGCCGATGGCGATCCAACGCTCGACCGCCAACAACTGCTATCTGGACACCCGCACCCAATATTATTGCGGCGCCATCAACGTCACGCCTGACATGATTGGCCTGAATCTGGATGAAATCGGCGGCGGCGGCGTTGAACGCAAGACAGGCCGTCTGAGCCTGACCGCCGAATACGATCACGGCGGCTACACCCTGACCTCGATCAGCGCCTATAACGACTCCGAAGAGCACCGAAAGGCCGACCTTGATTACCTGCCCCAGCGCCTGCTGGGCGGTTCGCTGCATGTCGACGACCGGGTGAACATCAAGGGCTTCAGCCAGGAATTCCGCATCGCTTCGCCGCGCGGCGAACGCCTGCACTGGATGGCCGGGGCCTATTATTTCAACAGCGACCGCTGGGACGGGCGTTATCGCTATGTCTCACGCGCCCTGCAGGACAACGGCACGATCGAGACGGAAAACCTGGCCGCCTTCGGCCTGGTCGGCTTCGACTTCACCGACAAGCTGTCGGGCACGGCCGAAGTGCGCGTCGCCGAAGAAAAGCTGCACCTGACCGGCGGGGATTCCAACTTCGATTACGAAGCGACCTATCGCTCGACCAACCCGCGTTTCACCATGTCGTACAAGGCCACTGACGACCTGATGTTCTATGGGCTGGTGGCGCGCGGCAACAAGCCGGGCGGCTTCAACACCGACGTGCGCCTGAGCCCCGCCGATCGCTCCTACGGCGAAGAGACAGCCTGGAACTATGAACTGGGCTTCAAGAGCGACCTGTTCGACCGCCGCGTCCGCCTGAACGTCGCCGGCTACTATATCGACTGGTCGAACCAGCAGATGACCCAGGTGGCCAACCTGTCCTCGACCGAAACCGTCTCGTTCATCCGCAACGTCGGCGAGGTCGAGGTCAAGGGCGTCGAGGTCGAGGCCCAGGCCAAGATCACCTCCGACTGGTCCGTGCGCGGCACCTTCGCCTATGCGGATTCCGAATACACCAACGCGACCGACCCGGACTTCGCCACCCTGACCGGCGGCGACGGCGACGTCAGCGGCAAGGCGATCCCCAACGCGCCCAAGATCCAGTACTCCCTGGGCAGCAACTACGCCTGGTACGTCGGCGAGAACCGCTTCTTCGTCGACGGCACCTATTCCTTCCGCTCCAAGAAGTATGATCAGGTCGCCAACCTGGCCTGGGTGGACGGCCGCGATACCGCCAACGTGCAACTGGGATGGGAACGCGGCCCGCACCGGGTGATCCTGTTCGGTCGCAACATCTTCGACAACATCGATCCTGTCGGCATCGTCCGCTACTCGGACTTCACCACCAACCGTCGCGGCTTTGTGGGCTCCCTGCCGCGCGGTCGTCAGATCGGCCTGACCTACGAAGCCAACTTCTGACCTGCCTCCCGGAAGCTGGTTGGCCCGCAGTTCACGCTGCGGGCCCTTTTTTCTTTGAGGCCCCGGCCTCGGCCAGCCTCTGCTCCAGAAGGCAAAAAGGCCCCGGACGGCGATGCGTCCGGGGCCTTTTCCATCATTTGATCGCCGGGTCGATCAGCCGGTGAGAACCGTGCCGCGACGCCCCTCAGCGTCGGGCTTCTCGCCCAGCACGATATACCAGGCGCGCGGGCCGTCCCGCATCCGCACCGTCGTCTCCAGAACTTCGTCAGCCGCGAAACCCGCTTCAAGCATGACGTCCGGCGCCTGTGTCGCCAGGAACTCGTCCCAGAAGGGTTCATCGTTGTTCTTGGTCTGCCAGGCGAAGATGAACTTCTCGAAGGCGCTGAAATCGGCGCCCTTCATCGGCACGTCCTGGTGCACGACCACGCCGCCGGGGCGCAGGACGCGGCGCGCCTCGCTGAAAATGCGGCCGAGCGAAGCGCGCGAGACCTCGTGCATCATGTTGTGCGACACGACCAGATCAAAGCTTTCGTCCTCGAACGGCATGGCGCCCGCATCCATCTGACGGAAGTGCGCCTTCAGCCCCATCGCCTCGGCCCGGATATGGGCGTAGCGCAGCAGGCCCGGCGCCACGTCGACGCCATAGACCTCGGCCTCGGGAAAGGCGGCCGCATAGCCGACCGTGGCGCCGCCCGAGGAACAGGCCAGATCCAGAATGCGACGCGGCTTGAAGCCGGGATAGCGCTCAGCCAGGAATTCGATGACGGCCGCAGACTTGGAGTCGCGCGTGCCGATGCCGACGCCCAGAGAGTAGGCGTTTCCGCCGCTCTCATAGAAGGCCCCGGCCGTGAAGTCGTCGGCCGAACCCTCGCCCAGCATATAGCCGCCGGGCTGGCCGTGGATGTGGCCGGCATAGGCGTCGGCCGGGGCCGCAAAGTCGGGGCTGGTTTCGCAGCTGCCGCCCGCCGGCGCCTGAGCCAGACCGGCGGCGACCTCCTTCATGCGCGGCAGTTCGCGATGAATGGTCTCGCCCACCGAGTTCCACATGACGTCCTGAGCGCTGCGGCTGAAGGCGCTCCATATCTGATAGAAGGGATCACGGACCATGGCCGCCGTGATGTCCTCGACGGTTTCGGGCGTCTTGCCCGACGCGGCTTCGAAGGCCGGCCCCGCGCGGGCGTCCAGGGCGACCTTGTTGGCGTCCTCATAGCGGCGGAGCCGGTTCTTCAACTGCACGATGTACTGGGTGCGCGCCGCCTCATCGTGAAGCGGCCGGGCCAGAAGTTCATGGGTGGCCGTACGGTCGATGATCATGCGCTCTGCTCCATGTTCGACTGGCGTTCAGTCTTTCATGATGTATTATCTCAAATACCTCTTATGCGGAAGTGTCTTCGTCGGATCGGACCATGCCTTCAATCTCGCCGCCCCCTCTTCGCCCTGCATCCGGTGTGGAGCGCGACCGGCCCGATCTGGGCGCGCGCGGCGTGGTCGCCCTGCTGACCCCGGCCGAAAATCCGACCGCCGAGCCTGAGCTGTCGCTGCTGATGCCGCCGGACGTGAACCTGCTGACCGCGCGCATGTATGCGCCCGCTTCCGAGATGAGCGCCAGACTCAAGGCCTATGAGACGCGGCTTGAGGAGTGGCTGGCCCCTTTCGGCGACGCGCCGCTGGACGCCGTTGCGTTCGCCTGCACCGGCTCGACCTATCTGCTGGGCCCTTCGCGGCGTCGGCCGGAAGCGCTGAAGCGCCGCCACGGGCCCTGCCCCGTCGTCTGCGCCGCCGATGCGCTGAAGGATGGCCTGCAATCGCTGAGGGCGCAGCGCATCACCCTGGTCAGCCCTTACCCTTCAGCCTTGACCGAGGCCGCTCAGGACCACTGGCGCGGGGCGGGATATGATGTGGCCGCTGTCATCCAATCGCCCCTCGCGCATGGCGCGGCCCACCCGATTTACGGCCAGACGGCCGCCACCCTGCTGACAGGGCTGCGCCAGGGCCTGAAGGCGGGCGTCGCCGACGCCGTGATCGTCATGGGAACGGGCGCGCCAAGCCTGGCCGCCCTGGCCGTCGCCAGCGAGGAAACGGATATTCCGATCCTGTCCTCCAACCTGGCCACAGCCTGGTCCGTCGCGCATCAACTGGGACTGGAAGAGCGGCCGCTGATCACGGAATGGCTGGCGCCCGACGCCCCCTGGCGCGAACGGTTATGGAGCCGTTTCCCCGCCGTTCGCGCCCGTCTGAAGAGCACCTGACGCCCTATTCTGATTTCGTTTCGAGGAGTTTCCTGATGTCTACGCCCAAGCCGCCCCGCCCGACCTTCTTCGAGGATACCGCCAACGACCGGCTGACCGCCATCATCACCGCCCTGGTGACTGAGGTGGCCGGGTTGAGCGACCGGGTGGCGACGTTGGAAAATCTGCTGGCCGCCCAGGGCGTGCTGTCGCCGGACGCGGTCGATCATCATGTCCTGACCGAGCAGGAACAGGCCGCGCGCCGCGCGCGCCACGCGGCGCTGACCGACCGCGTGTTCTACGTACTTCAGGAAGAGGTCGACGCCCTCAAGGGACAGTTGGGCGCCTGATGCGAAAACGGGCCGGGACGCCCTGCGCCCGGCCCGTCGCCCCTCGCCCCGCTCCGCTTTCGCCGATGCTCCCTCAAGCAGCGACGTGCGGAGGAGCTCGCCTCAGGCCAGCGTCGCCGCCTTGCGCAGGCCGTCGATCATGGATGACCGCATCACATAGTCCTTGTGCCGCACAGGATCGGCCAGCATGGCCTGCATCTCGGCCATCATGACCTTGCGGCGTTCCGGGTCGCGCTCCTGCATCCGCCCACGGTTGCGATCCGCCTGAGCCAGGATCTCCTGCTCGGCGATAGGGCGGCGCTGGCGGGTGTAGAGATCCAGCAGCCTCTCGTCGGCGCCTTCCAGCACGGCCTTCAGCTTCTCGGTCAGGTTGAAGGCGTCATGGACGCCGCCGTTCATGCCCATCCCGCCGGACGGGCTGTTGATGTGGGCGGCGTCGCCCGCCAGCACGACCCGTCCGCTGCGGTAATCAGGCGCGATCCGCATGTGCACGCGATAGGGTCGAATCTCCAGCACCTTGTATGGTTCGTCCCTTGCGACGATGGCCTGAAGCTTGCGCTCGATGCTGGCGGGATCCAGCGCGTCCTCGATGGACTCTTCGCCGCGCGGATAGAGGCTGCAGCGCCAGAAATCCTTCAGCTTGAGCAGGGAGAAGGTGCCGCCGTCCGTCCAGCAGTAGTTGACGTTCGACAGCCCCTCCAGATGGTCTTCAAAGGGGAAGTCCGTGATCGCGAGGATGGTCGTCTCAGGATAGGTCTTGCCGTCAAGCTCCCACCCCAGCAGGGTCCGCACCGCGCTACGGGCGCCGTCCGCCCCGATCAGATAGCGACAGCGCAGAGTCTGCGCCTGACCGCCCTGCTCATAAGTGACGTTGACGCCGTCTCCGTCCTGATCCACGGCGCACACCGTTGCGCCCATGCGGATTTCGACATGACGCGCATCCGACAGGTGGTCGGCCAGGATACGGCACAGACGAAATTGCTCGCACTGCAGTCGGAAGGGATGCTGGGTCTCGCCCTCAAGATAGGACAGGTCGAATACGGCGCGTTCGCCGGTTTCATGATGACGGATCTGCCACTGTTCGCACTTCAGCCCCTGAGCGATCAGCGGCTCGGCCAGTCCGTACTGCGCCAGCATGTCCAGCGTCGGGGGATGAAAAGTCGACGCCCGCAGGTCTTCAGGCAACTCCGTTTCGGCCTCAAGCACAATGGCTGAAATCCCGAAAGCTTCCAGCCTCAAGGCCGCGCTCAACCCGACCGGGCCGGCGCCGACGATGACCACTTGGGCGTCCCATTGCTGCATATTGGCGACCTCATGCCTACTTGTATCTGACTTAATACATTTGTTCGGCATTCCGGCAAGGGAAGAGTCGCAGACTTCCCTGCAGCCTCGCGCATTTAAGGAAACTTCGACGCCTCAAAGGGCCAATGAAGCAGCTTTTGCCTCACCGCGCCCTCTCGCCTTGCGATCCGCATCGATCACGTATTAGCTTAAACACAACACAAGTCGCCACAGTATCAGGATGACCGCTCATGTCCCTCCCCGCCTCCCCGTTCGACTGGGCTCCCAAAACGGTCACCAGCCTGATTGACGGCGCCTATGTCGCAGAGCGCGGCGGCCATCGCCTGCCCGCCTATTATCCGGGCAACGGCGAAGTCATCTCCGAACTGCAGGAAGCCGACGCCGAGGAAGTCGATCGTGCGGTCCGGTCAGCCCGCCGGGCCTTCAACGATCCCGCATGGCGCGAAATGTCGGTAGAGGCCCGACAGGCCATCCTTTATCGGATCGCGGACGCGATCGACGCCCACGCCGTGGAACTGGCGACGCTGGAAACGCTGAACGCCGGCATCGTCCTGCGCGACGTTCTCAGCCGCCAGGTCGTGCGCGCAGGCTATAATTTCCGCTTCTTCGCCGAGGCGATCAGCCAGCAGCCCGGCCAGGTCTGGCAGCAGATCAAGGATCACCTCACCTTCGTCACCCGCCATCCCGTCGGCGTGGCCGCCCTGATCGCGCCGTGGAATTCGCCCCTAGCGCTGGCGTCGATGAAGGTCGCCTCGGCCATCGCCTTCGGCAACACCTGCGTGCTGAAGCCGTCCGAGCAAACTCCGCTGTCGCTGGCCCGCATGGTCGAGATCATCAACACCATCACCCCGCCGGGCGTGGTCAACCTGGTGAACGGGCGCGGGACGGTGACGGGTGCCGCCCTGGTGGATCATCCTGAAGTCGATCTGATCTCCTTCACCGGCGGGACCGAGACGGGCCGCCACATCATGCAGGCGGCCGGGCGACGGCTGAAACCGGCGGCGATGGAGCTGGGCGGCAAGTCGGCCAACATCATCTTCGCCGACGCCGATCAGGAGCGAGCCCTGGACGGCGCCCTGATCTCCATCTTCTCGAACAACGGGCAACAGTGCCTGGCCGGGTCGCGCATCCTGGTCCAGGATTCCATCTTCGACGAGTTCGTCGATCGCTTCGTCGAGCGGGCGCGAAAGATCCGCGTCGGCGACCCGCTGGACGACGCCACCGAGATCGGCCCCATCGCCTCGGCCCGCCACCGTCAGCACATCCTGTCCTATGTCGACATCGCCAAAAGTCAGGGCGCGACCCTGTTGACCGGGGGCAAGGCGCTGGACCGACCGGGCTATTTCATCGAGCCGACCGCCGTCCTGGCGCCCAGCAACAGCGACCGCGTCTGTCAGGAGGAAATCTTCGGCCCCTTCGCCGCCTTCGTGAAGTTCAGCGACATGGAGGACGCCGTCCGCATGGCCAATGAAAGCCAGTTCGGTCTGGTCGGCTATTGCTGGACGCAGAACGTGGACAAGGCCCTGCGGGTCAGTCAAGCCGTTCGCACGGGTCTTATGTGGGTCAACACCCCGATGGTGCGTGAACTGCGCGCGCCGTTCGGCGGGGTGAAGGATTCGGGTCTGGGCCGCGACGGCGCCGCCGCCTCCATGGCCTTCTTCACCGAAGAGAAGACGACGACCATTCCTCTGGCCGACGTGCCGCTGCGCAAGTTCGGCGTCTGATCCCGACTGGGGCGCGGCGGGCCTGTCCCGCCGCGCTTCGCCTCAACCGATGTGACGCCACTGCGGACGGGCCGAGCTGTTATCGCGCGTCAGCAGCATGTGGTACTCATACTGATCGGGATTATAGAGGCCGACCTGGTGCTCGAACGGGCGGCCGTCGCCGTCGAACACCGTCCGGCGCAGGCGCAGCAGCGGAGCCCCGATGGCCACATTCAGCTTATTGGCCGCCGCGTCGTCGGCTGGAATGGCGCTGATAGTCTGTTCAGCGCGCTGAGCGCGTATCCCGCCGCTTTCCAGGATACGCATGATCGGCCGGTCGTCGATGACGCTCCGAGGCGCCAGGGAGGCGACGGAACGAGGCAGCCACACCGTCGTCACCGACAAGGGCTTGTCCTTGAAGAAACGCAGGCGCTCGATCCGCAGCGCTCGCTCGTCGGCGGGAAGGCCCAACGCCTGAAGCACGGCGGCCGGCGTCGCCGCCTCGGGTTCGTAGGCCAACAGCCGCGCCGTCGTCTCAAGCCCCAGGGTGATGAGGTTCTCGACCAGGCCCGACACCCGGCTTTCCTCTCGTTGCGCCTCATCGGCGCGCGGGGCGACGAAAGTGCCGACGCCATGCTTGCGTCGAATCCAGCCTTCGCGTTCCAGCAGATCCAGCGCGCGCCGCACCGTCACGCGCGACACGTCATAGGCCGCCGCCAGCTGCATTTCGGACGGCAGCGGCTGCGCCGGCGCAAAGGCGCTGTCCTTGATCTGCTGACGCAGAATGGTGGTCAGCTGGTGATAGATCGGCAGGCTGCTGGAACCGCCGTCCGCCTTGAGGCTGCGCCGACCGATATCGGTCCCTGCCTCAGCGCCCTGTCTGGCCAAGCTCATCCTCCACACGCTGGCGTCAGGGCCTGCGTCGTCAATTAGCGAACTTGTGCTTATTATCAGACCTTAGCGGCTTGACCACTCCGGCTTGTCTCCGTCGCCGCCGCAAGCCACACAAGGCGGTATGACATCATCTCCGCCGACAGACGACGCCCTGGACCTCCATCCCGAGCTTCTGGACGACCGGCTGCCGATCCCCCTGTATCATCAGGTTCGGCTGCTGCTCGCCGAGCGGATCCGGCGCGGCGTGTTTCCGCCCGGCTCCCTGTTGCCTGGCGAGCATCAGATTGCAGAACTGCTGGGCGCGTCGCGAATAACGATCAAGCGCGCCATGAATGAACTGGCCGATGCGGGCCTGGTCACGCGCCATCGGGGGCGCGGCACGGTGGTGGCGCCGCAGGTCGAACTGCCTGTGGTGACAGGGTCCTTCTCCACCCTGATGGATTCGCTCAAGACCATGGGGCACGAAACCCAGGTCGAGTTGCTGGAAAGCCGGTCTGTCGCAGCCGATAGCGACGTCGCGCACGCGCTGGCGGTCATCCCCGGCGCCCCTGTGCGGCGCATCACCCGCCTGCGTCGGTTGGGCGAGACGCCGTTTTCCTATCTTGTGTCGTGGTTGCCGGAGTTCGTCGCCAGCGGATGTGACGACGCCGCCTTCGCTGAACAGTCCATGCTGGACCTGCTGGAGCGAGCCGGGGCGACGCCGCATGAGGCTGAACTGTGGATATCGTCAGTCGGAGCAGACACCGCTGCGGCCTCGGCGCTCCAGGTGGCGATCGGGTCGCCCCTGCTCCGGATCGAGCGGATCATGCGCCGGGCCGACGGCGAACCCGTTCAGTATATTCACGCCCATTATCACGCCGACCGCTTCCGCTATCATCTGCTCAGCCGCCGCGAAGAAGGAAACTGGCAGGACGGCGCCTGATTTCCGCTGCGCCGTCTCAGGATCGGCTGGCGCCCGCCGCAGGACGGTCTATAGTTGGCCTATCTTTATACCATTAAGGACGGACCGACCGTGAACGACCTTGTCTTCGAACCGACCATGATCTGCGAGAACAAGACGGCGCGCGAGTTGTTCGAGGCGGTCAAGGCCAACCCCGCCCGCGCCCGTTTCGGCTTTGGCGAGAAACTGGCCGTGGTGAACGTCGATTTCCAGCAATCCTACACCCGCCCCGATCTGTTTCCGAAGACGGCCTATGTGACCCACCCTGACCAGATCGGCTTCACCAATCGCATCTCGGCCGCCGCGCGCGCCAAGGGGATGCCGGTGATCTGGAGCCATGTCGCCTACAAGGCCGACGCGGGCGACGCCGGGGTCTGGGGCACGCGCACCGATACGCCTGACAGCCTGCAGAACATCAAATACGGGTCCGAACGCCACGCCCTCGATCCGCGCTGCCGGATCGATGAGGCTGTGGACCTGATCTACACCAAGCGGATGCCCTCGGCCTTCTTCGAGACGCCGCTGAACTCCTACCTGCGCTGGCACAAGGTGGATACGGTGCTGGTGACGGGCGGCTCGACCTCGGGCTGCGTGCGCGCCACCGCGGTGGACAGCCTGTCCTATGGTTTCCGCACCATCGTCGCCGAGGAGTGCGTGGCGGACAAGCACGAGAGCTACCACTACGCCAATCTGACCGACCTTCAGCTGAAGTACGCCGACGTGGTGTCGGCGCAGGAAGTGCTGGACTGGCTGGCCGCGCGCTGAGCTGACGGCAGCCTGAAAAATCGAAGGGCGGCGGACCGAAATCCGCCGCCCTTCTTTTTACGCTTTTACGCTTCCCGGCCGAAGGTTGGGGGCGACGGCCGAGCCTGGAGCCGGGACGACGGCGGCCTCAGCCGCGCGCCGCCTCGACAATCTCTGAGACGCCGGCGGTCCATACGGCGTCGTCCTTCGCCAGACCGTCCAGCACGCGACGGACAGACTTCATCCGGAACGGCAGGCCGCTGACATAGGGTGTCAGGGTGAAGCCGACGACCTGGCCGCCGAAACGGTCGGCCTCGGCCTGGTGCAGGCGGATCACCTCCAGCACCTGATCGGCCCATTCGTCCTCGGTCTGAAGGCGCACGGTCAGCAGGGTGCGGTCATCCAGTTCATTCGACAAAGGGGCCGCCCAGACCACGCCCTTGTCGGTCTGCATCGGCACGGGAACCGTGTCCTGCTCCCAGTCCAGACAGATGTCGAAACCCGCCTCGGCGATCAACTCCAGCGTCTGGAACGACTGCTGCCGCGCCGGGCTCATCCAGGCGCGCGGCTTCAGCCCGGCCCTGTCGAAGGCGTCGCGCGTGCGGGCGATCCATTCCGCTTCGACGCCTTGCTCAAGCCCGCTCCAGTGGATGCAGTCCGCTTCCCAGCCATAGGCGGCGATCTCATGCCCGTCAGCGAGGATAGCCTCGACCAGCGGTCGAGCACGTTCCAGCAGGACCGCATTGATCGGAAACACTGCCTTCAGCCCTCTCGCCTTCAGCGCATCCAGAATGCGGAACACCCCGACCCGATTGCCGTAGTCGCGGGTCGTGAAGTGGCGCAGATCCGGATAGGTCGTCTGCATGGCGCCGGGATGCTTGAACGGCTTGCCTTGCGGGTTCAGGCGATGGAACTCCAGCGGGACCACGATCATGGCGGCGGCCGTCTTGCCGTCCGGCCAGGCGATCTTCGGGCGCTCGGTCGCCGGACGCCACGGATACAGCGTCTGATCCATGCCGTAGGAGCGGTGCGGATAGGTCAGATAGTCCTCAGGCAGCGCCATGGCCGAACCCCTTTCCTCCGGTCGCGCAGCCCTTGGCCGCGATGTCGGCCTGCGTCTGGTCCCAGCAGTGGTCGCGATAGTAGCCCGCGATTTCGGCGCCGGTGGCGAACCACACGTCGTCGGCGTGGCCCATGATGTGTTTCAGCGTCTCTTCGAACGGGCCGATGCGATGGGGCTGGCTGACCAGATAGGCGTGCAGGGGAATGCACATGACCGTGCCGCTCTGCTCGCCCTCTTCCAGCAACTGGTTGAAGTGCCGCTTCAGGATGTCGGTATAGCGCGCCGGGCTCATCCCCAGGGCGCCGTAGGTGATGACGTCGTTCACCTCCAGCGAATAGGGCAGCGAAATCAGCTTGCCTGACGCCGTCTTCACCGGCTGCGGCTGGTCGTCCTGGAACAGGTCGCAGGTGTACCAGAAGTCGTTCTCGGCGATCAGGTCCAGCGTCCGTTCGGTGTGCGTCAGAGCCGGAGCCAGATAGCCGCGAATACGCTGGCCGCTGGCCTTCTCGACCGTGCGGATGGCGTCGTCGATGATGGCGCGCTCCTGCGCCTCGTCCATGCCGTAGGAATAGCGGGTATTGTAGATGCCGTGCGAAAAGAACTCCCAGTTCCGCTCGACGCAGGCCTCGATGATCTCAGGATGGTGGTCGCAAAGGGCGACGTTCAGCGACACCGAGCCGCGCAGGCCGTATTTGTCCAGCAGCTCCATCAGCCGCCAGTGACCGACGCGGTTGCCCCAGTCGCGCTGGGAATAGGCGACGACATCGGGCGCAGGCTTGGGCCAACCGGCGCGGCCGGGGTTCTTCGCGGGGTCGAACTCATAGAACTCGATGTTCGGAGCGACCCAGAAGGCCAGTTTCTTGCCGCCGGGCCAGACGATCTTCGGCCGGTCCCGATAGGGCCAGTAGTCGTAGAGGTTGGGGTCTGCGACGGTCATGCCTTCTCCTCTTCCTGCGCTTCGTATCGCTGTCCCAGCGCCATCATCTCATCCAGGCCGATGCGGGCGTTGACCCCCATCAGGTCGGTCATGTGCGCCCGGTGCGCCGCCGTGCCGCCATCGCGCTTCAGCACCGACAGGAAGGCTTCGACAGCCGGAATGACGGCGCGCACCATCGCGCCCGGCGCAATGACCAGACGATAGCCAAGGTCAGACAGGCTGTCGGCCGAACTCAGCGGCGTGTCCCCGCCCTCGACCATATTGGCCAGCAGGGGAACGCGGGCGGCGAAACGTTCGGCCACCGCGCGCATCTGCTCCAGATCGCGCGGCGCCTCGACGAACAGGACGTCGGCCCCGGCCTCAAGGAACAGTTCGGCGCGATCCATCGCCGCTTCAAAGCCTTCGACCGCGATAGCGTCGGTGCGGGCGATGATCAGGGTGTCGTCGTCGTGGCGCGCATCGACGGCGGCGCGAACCTTGCCCGCCATCTCCTGCGCCGAAATCACCCCCTTGCCGCGCAGATGGCCGCACCGCTTGGGGAACGTCTGGTCCTCGATCTGGATCGCGCGGGCGCCCGCCCGCTCGAACAGCCGCACCGTCCGGCCCATGTTCAGGGCGTTGCCGAAGCCGGTATCGGCATCGACGATCAGAGGGATGTCGATCCGCTCGGTGATGCGCGCCGCCACGTCAACGACGTGATCCAGACTGACCAGGCCGATATCGGGCCGCCCCAGCTGGGTATAGGCGACCGAGGCGCCCGACAGATAGGCCGCCTCGAACCCCGCCTGCTGGATCAGCAGGCCGGACAGGGCGTCATAACAGCCCGGCGCCAGCAGGGCGGGCGACTGCTTGAGCCGACGACGCAGGTTCAGACGCTCGCTCATGCGGCGCCCGCCAGCTTCTTCTTCAGGTGCGGCATCAGCCCCCCGTCATCCATCATGGCCATAAGGTGCGGCGGCAGGGGCGTGAAATCATAGCCCCGCCCCGTCGTCAGATTCGTCAGACGCCCGGCCGCCAGATCGACCTTCAGCCGGTCGCCTGCGGAAATCTCGTCCGCTTGTTCAAGGGTGATGCACGGCACCCCCAGATTGATCGCATTGCGCCAGAAGATGCGGGCGAAAGAGCGCGCGATCACGGCGCGCACGCCCAGCAGGCTCAAGGACACCGCCGCCTGTTCGCGCGACGAGCCGATGCCAAAGCTGCGACCTCCGACGACGAAGTCGCCCTTGGCCACCGTACGGGCGAAGTCAGGATCGACAGCGGCCAGACAATGCTGCGCCAGTTCCTCAGGCGGCAGCTTCATCAGCGTGCCCGGCGCCATGACATCGGTGTCGATATTGTCGCCGAAGACGAAGGCCCGACCGCTCATGCCGCCTCTCCCAGGAACTGACGCGGATCGGCGATGCGGCCTTCAACGGCAGCGGCGGCCACGGAATAGGGCGAGCCGAGATAGACCTGCGCCTCCTTGGATCCCATGCGTCCCTTGAAGTTGCGGTTGGTCGAAGAGATGCAGACCTCGCCGTCCGCCAGCACCCCGGCGCCATAGCCAGCGCAGGCGCCGCAACCGGACGGCAGCAGGACCGCCCCCGCCTCCATCAGCGTCTGCAAGGTGCCGTCCTGCGTCGCTGTCGTCGTGGTTTTCTGAGACGCCGGAGCGATCAGCAGGCGGGTGTCCGGCGACACCTTGCGGCCCTTCAACACGGCGGCGGCCATGCGGAGGTCTTCGATCTTGGCCCCGACGCAGGCGCCGATATAGCATTGATCCACCTTGATCCCGGCGTGTTCGGTCACGTCCTGAGTGTGTGACGGATCATGCGGCGCGGCGATCTGCGGCTGCAGCGTCGCCGCATTGAAGCGGTGGACGGCGGCGTAGACAGCATCGCGGTCCGACGCCAGCGCCAAGGCCGCCGCCTCATCCTCGACCGGACGCCCGGCCGCGCGCAGATAGGCAAACGTCGTCCGGTCCGGCGCCACGACCCCGGTTTCGCAGCCCAGTTCGGCGGCCATGTTGCACAGGACCATGCGCTCGGCCATCGACAGGCCCTCGACCGTGTCCCCGCCGTATTCAATGGCCTTAAAGGCGTTGTCCATGCCCAGTTCGCGGCACAGGAACAGCATGATGTCCTTGGCCGCAACGCCCGCGCCGAACCGGCCCGACCACTCGACGCGGATCGTCTCAGGCACGGCCAGCCAGGTTTCGCCGGTGGCGACGATGGCGGCCATGTCGGTGGCGCCATAGCCTGCCGCATAGGCGCCGAAGGCCCCCGCCGTCGGCGAGTGACTGTCGCCCCCCGCCACGAAGGCGCCCGGCCGGATCAGCCCGTGCTCGGGCAGGACCAGATGGCAGATGCCCACCATGTCGAAGAAGGCGCCCACCTGGTGTTCGGCCGCAAATTCTCGCGCCAGCTTCAGGATACGGGCGGATTCAGCGTCCACCGCCGGGACATAATGATCCGAGACGATGGCGACCTTCTGCGGATCCCAAAGGCCCACGCCCAGTTCTCGCAGCATCGGCGCCCAGCGGCGCGGTCCCGAACTGTCGTGCGCGAAGGCCAGATCGACCTGAGCCGTCACCAGTTGGCCGGGCGCGACCCGGTCCACGCCGGCCGCCCGGGCGATGATCTTTTCAACGAGGGTGGAGCCCCGGCCCATGCCTTCTCCCGATGATGCGCCGCACAAGGGCATTGCTGGATCAAATGATATAGTTTTATATCATCTAAACGCGCAGCCTTGGCAAGCGCATTCCCGCATCTTCCAGTCCATCAGGAACGCTCATCATGTCGAACCCCGCCGCTTCTTCCGCCCCAAAACCCTCGGGCCAGACGTTCCGCTGGGATGATCCGTTCGACCTGACGGGGCGGCTGACCGATGAAGAGCGGATGGTTCAGGACGCGGCGCGGTCCTATGCGCGCGAGGCCCTGTTGCCGCGCATCGTCGCCGCCTTCCGTGACGAGGTCTTCGACCGCGCCATCATGACGGAGATGGGCGAGATGGGCTTCCTCGGCGCCATGCTGCCGGAACAGTACGGCGGCTCCGAAGCGTCGCACGTCGCCTATGGCCTGATCGCGCGCGAGGTCGAGGCGATCGACAGCGGCTATCGCTCGGCCATGTCGGTGCAGTCGTCGCTGGCCATGTACCCGATCTTCGCCTTCGGCTCCGACGAGCAGAAGGCGAAGTTCCTGCCGAAGATGGCGGCGGGCGAACTGGTCGGCTGCTTCGGCCTGACCGAGGCCGACGGCGGGTCGGACCCGGCGTCGATGAAGACCACGGCGGTGGCGGTCGACGGCGGCTATCGCCTGAACGGCGGCAAATACTGGATCACCAACTCGCCCATCAGCGACCTGGCCATCGTCTGGGCCAAGCTGGACGGGACCATCAGGGGCTTCATCGTCGAGCGCGATTTCGACGGCTTCACCACGGGCAAGATCGGCGACAAGCTGTCCTTGCGCGCCTCGATCACCGGCGACATCGGCCTGAACGACGTCTTCGTGCCGGAAGCCAACATCCTGCCGGGCGTGCAGGGTCTGCGCGGGCCGTTCTCGTGCCTGAACAAGGCGCGTTTCGGCATCGCCTGGGGGGCGATGGGCGCGGCCGAGTTCTGCTTCCACGCCAGCCGCGACTATGTGGCCGAGCGCACCCTGTTCGGCCGCCCGTTGTCGGCGCGCCAACTGGTGCAGAAGAAGCTGGCCGACATGCAGACCGAGATCTTCCTCGGCTTCGAGGGCGCCTATGCTTTGGGCCGCCTGCTGGACACAGGGGCCTGGGTTCCCGAGGCCATCAGCCTGATGAAGCGCAACAACTGCGGCAAGGCCCTGGCTGTCGCGCGCGAGGCCCGCGACATGCACGGCGGCGCCGGGATCACCGGCGAACTGCACGTCATGCGCCACGCCATGAACCTGGAAACCGTCAACACCTATGAAGGCGCCCACGACGTCCACGCCCTCATCCTGGGCCGCGCCATCACCGGCGAAGCCGCCTTCTGATCAGGAGACTGTCATGACCCCCAGTCCCGCGATTTCGAAGACCGCCTGCGGCCCGCTTCACGGCGTGCGGGTTCTGGACCTGTCGCGGGTGCTGGCGGGGCCTTGGGCGACGCAGACGCTGGCCGATCTGGGGGCCGAGGTCATCAAGATCGAACGGCCCGGCGCCGGCGACGACACCCGCCACTGGGGCCCGCCCTTCACCACCACGGCCGACGGCGCGCCTGGCGACGCCGCCTATTTCCTGTGCGCCAATCGGGGCAAGAAGTCGGTCGAGCTGGACATCGCCAGCCCGGAAGGCGCCGAGGCCGTGCGCCGTCTGGCCGCGACCTGCGACGTGGTGGTCGAGAACTTCAAGACCGGCGGGCTGAAGAAGTACGGCCTCGACTACGCCTCGCTGGCGGCGATCAATCCGAGGCTGGTCTACTGCTCCATCACCGGCTTCGGCCAGGACGGGCCGGACGCGCATCGGGCGGGCTACGACTACATGATCCAGGCCATGGGCGGGCTGATGTCCATCACCGGCCAGCCCGACGGCGCGCCGGGCGCCGAGCCGATGAAGGTCGGGGTGGCGGTCGTTGATCTGTTCACCGGCCTTTACGCCTCCAACGCCATACTGGCCGCCCTGTGGCACGCGCGCGCGACCGGCGAGGGCCAGCACGTCGACATCGCCCTGTTCGACGTTCAGGCCGCCATGCTGGCCAATCAGGCGACCAACTGGTTCGTGTCCGGCAAGGCGCCGACGCGGATGGGGAACGCCCACCCCAATCTGGCCCCCTATCAGCCCTTCGCCTGTTCCGACGGGATGGTGATCATCGCCGTGGGCAACGACGGCCAGTTCCGCGCCCTGTGCGGCGCCCTGGGGCTGGAGGTCGAGGATCGCTTCGCCAGCAACGCCCTGCGGGTCGCCGAGCGCGAGGCGCTGGGTCCGCTGATCGCGGCGAAGACGGCGGGCTTCACCATGCAGGAGCTGATGCAGGCGCTGGAGGCGGCGGGCGTGCCCTGCGGCCCCGTCAACACCATCGATCAGGTGTTCGCCGAGCCTCAGGCGATCCATCGCGGCCTGACGGTCGAACAGACGCGGGCCGATCTGGCCGATCCGGTCCGCACGGTCGCATCGCCCATCCGCCTGTCGAAGACGCCGGTTCGCTACGACGCCCCGCCGCCGAGGCTGGGGCAGGATACGCAAGATGTGCTCGGCGATCTCAAGTCCGGCGATTGAGCGCCGTTGACAGGCGCTTCGCTTACCCTAAGGATGATGTCTTAACTTAGATACGACTCTGCGGCGGAGACCGTTCAGGACATGCCCAAGCCTCTACCGAGCGTTTCGGCCCGCAGCAAAGCGAGCCGCCGCCCCTGATGTTTTCCTCTTCTCGTATGCTTGGCGGCTTGAGGGACTTCGCCTTTGTCCTGATCGCCGCAATGACAGTGCTGTTCTTCCTGCTGCGGCTGACCGGCGACCCGGCCCTGGTCATTGCGGGCGAAGGCGCCTCTCCGGCTCAGATCGAGGCGATCCGCGTCGAATACGGCTTCGACAGGAGCCTGATCGTCCAGTACGGCCAGACCATGCTGCGGCTGCTTCAGGGCGACTTCGGCAAGTCGCTGACCGATGGAAGCCCGGCCCTGGGCAAGGTGCTGGCCTCCCTGCCCGCCACCCTGTTCCTGGCCGCCATAGCGCTGAGTCTGAACCTGCTGATCTCCCTGCCGCTGGGCGCCTGGCTGGGGCAGAAGCGCACCGGGGCGGCGCGTCGTGCAGTGCGCGGCGTGCTGACGGTGATGCAGGGATTTCCCGGTTTCGTCATCGCCCTGCTGTTGATCAACCTGTTCGCCGCCGGGCTCGAATGGCTGCCCTCGATCGGTTACGGCGGACCGGCGACCTGGGTGCTGCCGGTGATCTCGGTCGTCTCCTTCCTGGCCCCCAAGCTGATCCGCGTGGTCGAGGCCAACACTCATGCCGCCCTGGCCGCCGACTTCGTGCGCACCGCGCGCTCGACCGGGGCGTCCGAAAACCAGATCCTGTGGCGCCATGTTCTGCCCAACGCCCTGCTGGGCGCCGTCGCCCTGATCGGCGCTGAACTGGCCTTCATGCTGACGGGTCTGGTGGTCATCGAGACCATCTTCGCCTGGCCCGGCATCGGCTGGCTGCTGGTGCAGTCCACGCTGAACCTGGACTTCCCCGTGGTGCAGGCCGTTGTCTTCGTCATGGTGGTCAGCGTCTTCCTCAGCAACGCCGTCACCGAGGCTGTGCAGGCCCTGCTGGACCCGCGCATCCGCAGCCGCGCGCGGGCTGCATCATGAGCCGCAGCCTGTCCCCCGCCATTGTCGGCGCCGGCGTGGTGGGCCTGTTCTGCCTCGCCGTCATGATCTTCGGCGACGCCCTGTCCGGCCATGATCACCGCGCCATCGATCTGTCGATGCGCCTGGCCGCCCCGCTGGCGCCGGGCCATCTGTTGGGAACGGACGAACTGGGGCGCGACGTACTGGCGCGCCTGCTGAACGGGATGCGCTGGTCGGTAGGGTCGGCCCTGTGCGCTACCCTGATCGCCTTCAGCATCGGCACGACCTTCGGCCTGGCGGCGGCGCACAAGGGCGCCTGGCTGGGCGGCGCCCTGAAGCTGCTGACCACCTTCACCCAGTCCTTTCCGTCCTTCGTCATGGCGGTGACGGTGATCGCCCTGCTGGGCGACAGCGGCTTCTGGGCGGTCACCCTGACGCTCGGCCTGGTGACCTGGCCGGTCTTCTCCCGCGTCGTCTACGCCGAGGCCAGCAGCCTGTTTCAGCGCGAATACGTCCAGGCCGCCGAAATGACCGGCATGAGCGTCGCGCGTCTTTACGCCCACCACGTCCTGCTGGCCCTGGTCCCGACGCTGTCGGTGCTGGTGGTCTTCCACTTCGCCGAGATGATCGTGGCCGAAAGCGCCCTGTCCTTCCTGGGCATCGGCGCGCCGCTGGGGGCCGCAACCTGGGGCGCCATGTTGAGCGAAGGACGCGCCTTCATGCTGCAGGCCCCGTGGCTGACGCTGGGCCCGGCCTTCGCCATGGTCATCATCATCGTGGCCGCCCACAGCGTGGGCCAGCACCTGCGGAACCTGACCCGATGAGCGTTGCTGAGCTGAACACGGCGCACGAAATGGTGCTGGATATCCGCAAGCTGAGGCTGGAGACCGTCGCCGACCGCCGCGTCCTGATCCCCAACCTCGACCTGACGATCCGCCGCGGCGAGATCGTCGGCCTGGTCGGCCAGTCGGGGTCGGGCAAGACCCTGACCTGCTTCGCCGTCGGCGGCCTGGTTCCGCCGGGCGTGCGCGTCGCGGGCGGCGAGATTCATCTGGAAGGCCGCCGCATCGACAATCTGGCCGAGGCGGAATGGCGCGCCGTGCGCGGCGGTCGCATCGGCATGGTGTTCCAGGACCCCCTGTCCTCGTTCAACCCGGTGAAGACGGTCGGCTCCATTCTGATCGAGTCGGCGCGACGCCATCGCGGCCTTGACAAGGCGGCCGCCCGCGCCCTGGCCGTCGAAACCCTGCGCGCCATGCGGCTGCCGGGCGCCGACGCCTGCGTCGACGCCTTTCCGCACCAGTTGTCGGGCGGGCAACGCCAGCGCGCCATGATCGGCCTGGCGCTGATCAATCAGCCCGCGCTGATCCTGGCCGATGAGCCGACCACGGCGCTGGACCCGACGGTCCAGTTGCAGATTCTGGCCCTGTTGCGGCGTCAGGCCCAGCAGGCGGCCGCCCTGATGATCACCCACGACATCGCCGCCGCCGGCGCCGTCTGCGACCGCATCGCCGTCATGCTGGAAGGCGAGATCGTCGAGGAAGGCCCCACGGCGCAGGTGCTGTACGAGCCCCGGCATCCCTTCACCCGCAGCCTGCGGGACGCCGCCCACCTGGGGAGACGGGCATGACCGCGCCGCTTCTGTCGATTCAGAACCTGGGGGTCGCTTACGGCAGCGGACGTGACCGCCGCTTCGTCCTGCGCGGCGCCGGTTTCGACCTGGCGCCCGGTCAGGTCATGGCCATCGTCGGCGAGTCGGGATCGGGCAAGTCGACCCTGGTCCGCGCCGTCGCCGGGCTGGCGACGCCCGCCGAGGGAGAAATCCTGTTTGAAGGCGTCGCCCTGCCGCCTCTGGGCAAACGCTCCAAGACTATGCTGCACGGCATCCAGATGGTCTTTCAGGACCCCGGCGCCAGCCTGAATCCGCGCCAGTCGATCCGCACCGTGCTGGAAGAGCCGCTGATCGTGGTGGGCAGGCTGGACGGCGCGGCGCGACGGCGGCGGGTCGAAGAACTGATGGACCTCGTTCATCTGGACCATCGCCTGCTGGACCTGCGGCCCTCCGCCCTGTCCGGCGGGCAGAAACAGCGCGTCGCCATCGCCCGCGCCCTGTCCATGGAGCCGCGCCTGCTGATCGCCGACGAGGCGCTTTCGGCGCTGGACTTCGCCAATCAGGACAAGGTCTCCGCCCTGCTGCTGGAGCTGAAGGATCGGCTGAATCTGGCCATGCTGTTCGTCTCGCACGACATGCGCAGCGTGCGCCGCATGGCCGACCACGTCTGCGTCATCGAAGGCGGTCAGGTCGTAGAACAGGGGCCGGTCGCAGAGGTCCTCTACCACCCCAAGAGCGCCTATACGCAGTTGTTGCTGGCCGCCGCCCTCAACCCGGCCGCCGCCCTGGCCGACCCGCGCCTGAGCGCCGCCTTGGAAGCCGGCGGGCCGATCTCGGACGAGGCGCTGGCGGGCGTGATGGACATCATCGGCGCGAACGCCCTCATGCAGGAGCAGTCCCCCTCATGACGCCGAAACGCCTTCGCCTCTTCATCGCCGCCTGTCTGGGCGCCGTCCTTGTCGCCGCCTGCGGCCAGGGCGGCGCGAACAAGCCGACGCCTGCGACCGGCAGCCAGGTGCTGCGCGTCGCCGCCGGCAGCCTGCCCTCCAGTCTGGGCAATCCGTTCCGGGGCAACAGCCGTCCCGGCTCCCTGCTGTGGCTGGCCATCTACGACGGCCTGACCGCCATCGACGACAACGACCAGCTGGGGCCGGGTCTGGCGACCGAATGGACGCTGGTCGAACCGACGGTCTGGCGCTTCAAGCTGCGCGAAGGCGTGCGTTACTCCAACGATCGCCCGTTCGACGCCGAGGCTGCGGCCGAGGTCTTCGCCTTCCTGCGCTCGGATCAGGGCAAGCGCAGCCTGATCGGCTCCGAAGCCCGCGGCATCGTCGAAGCGCGCGCCGTCGCGCCGCTGGAGCTGGAGATCCGCACCGAACGGCCCGATCCGGTCCTGCCGCGCCGCCTGGCCGCCATCATGATGATCGAGCCGAAGGCCCTGGCCGATATGGGCATGGACGCCTACGCCCAGAAGCCGGTCGGCACCGGCGCCTTCGTCATGACCGGCTGGGACCAGCGCACCCGCCGCCTGACCCTGGCCCGAAACCCGAAATCATGGCGCCCGTCGACGATCGACGGCGTGGTCTTCTATGAACTGCCGAGCGCGGCGGGGCGGACACAGGCCCTGCTGTCGGGCGATGTGGACCTGTCGCTGGTCGACCTGGAGGAGACGGAACGGCTGGAACGCAACGGCTTCCACGTCCTCTACACCCCCGCCATGCAGGTGAAGGCCTACTCCTTCCGCAATGTGGGCGGCGATCCGGCCTCGCCCCTGCGCGACGTTCGCGTGCGTCAGGCGCTCAACTACGCCGTCGACAAGGAGGCGATCGCCTCCCTGCTGCCGGAAAACGCCAAGCCGTCGGGCCAGCCTGCGGCCAAGGGGGTGTTCGGCTACGACCCGACCATCCCGCCCTACCCCTACGACCCCGCCAAGGCGCGCCGTCTGCTGGCCGAGGCCGGTTACCCGAACGGCTTCAATCTGACGATGGAGGTCCTGACCGACGCGGCGCCGGGCGACGACATGATGTCCCAGGCCGTGGCCGAATAC
Organism: Brevundimonas sp. S1H14; assembly: GCF_047716865.1. Lineage (NCBI taxonomy): Bacteria > Pseudomonadati > Pseudomonadota > Alphaproteobacteria > Caulobacterales > Caulobacteraceae > Brevundimonas > Brevundimonas sp. S1H14. Next base: position 2,757,426 of record NZ_CP136679.1, read on the forward strand.
TGGCGCGCAGTGGGCGTCGACACGCGCCTCAAGGTCATGACCATGCCGGACTTCCTGGTGAAGTATCAGACCAACAGCTGGTCGGGCGAGGCGCTGGCCCTGTCGTGGAACAGCTTCCAGTATTACGATGTCACTCGCGCGATGGAGGACTTCTCCTGCATGCGGCCGACGCCCTTCTTCTGCGACGCGGAAATCACCGACAAGCTGAAGATCGCGCGCGAGATCATGGATGATGACGAGCGGTTGAAGGCCTATCAGGCGCTGGGTCGTCTGTACCGCGAGGCGGCGCCCTCCCTGTTCCTGATCGAGCACCAGGACCTGTTCGCCTATGCGCCCAGGGTCGGCCATGTGAAGATCCGCCACCGCGTACCGGTCTACGAAGAAATGACCCTGCGTTGAACATGACCTCAGGCGCCGCTCCCTGGGACCTCATCATCGTCGGCGGCGGCGCCGCCGGTATGGCCGCAGCCATCTTCTCGGCGGAACGTGCGTCCCGCGTCCTGTTGATCGACCATGCCGATGTGCTGGGCGGAACCCTGTGGGTCGCCAACGGCCAGTTGAGCGCGGCGGGCACGCGCCTGCAGCGCGACAAGGGGATCGAAGACGACGCCCAGGCGCATTTCGACGACATCATGCGCTTGAGCCGAGGCACGGTGAACGAGGCCCTGGTGCGGCTGGCGGTATGGAACGCCGCCGAGACGTTTGACTGGCTGATGGAACAGGGTTTCGACGTCGACCCCGCCTGTCCGGTCGGCGGCGTCGGCCACGAGCCCTATTCGCGAGCCCGCTACTACTGGGGCCGAAACGGCGGCGCCTCGCTGCGCGACGTCATGATCCCGCGCATCGAGCAGGCCGTCGCAGACGGCCGGATCAGCCTGCGCCTGGGCCATGAAGCGCTGAGCCTGACGACCAACCCCGGCGGCGCCGTGACCGGGGTTGCGACCCGCGACGCCCACGGCGCCGAACATCATTTCGAGGCCGCCCAGACCGTGCTGGCGACGGGCGGCTATTCCGCCTCGCCCGACATCTATCAGGCCATGAACGGCGTCCCGCTCTACACCAATCTGCCCTACGCCTATTCGCAGGGCGTCGGGCACCGGCTGGGCTGCAGCGTCGGCGGATGGCTGCGCGGCCGGGAGAACTTCTTCATCAACTTCGGCTTCCTGCTGGACGGCGAAGGACCGCGCCCCGGCATGGTCGGCCGGTTGAACACCTATCCCCAGCGTCGTCCGCCGTGGGAGATCTACGTCAACGCCCACGGCGACCGCTTCGTGCGCGAGGACATGGAGTCTGTCGATGCCCGCGAAAACGCCCTGCTGGAGCAGCCTGAGCAACGTTACTGGGTCGTGTTCGACGAGCGGATCCTGACGGAAGCGCCGCCCTTCATCGCCGGCTTCGACGCCGACGATATCCGCGCCCTGTTCGAGGAAGACCGTCCCTTCTTCTACAAGGCGGACGATCTGACGAATCTGGCCTCGGCGGCGGGCGTCGACGCGCACGGCCTGATGCGCGCCGTGCGCGGCTATAATTACGGCGTCCATTCCGGCAACGACTTCCTGGGCCGCCGCCATATGCCGCTCCCGATCGCGCAGGGCCCCTTCTACGCCATACGGGTGCAGGGCGCGGCGGTCAGCAGCGCGGTCGGCCTGGCCGTCAACGACCAGCTTCAGGTGATCCGCCCGGACGGCTCGGCCATACCGGGGCTGTGGGCCGCAGGCGAACTGCTGGGCGCAAGCCAGACCATGGGACGCGCCGTCTGCGGAGGCATGATGGCGACGCCCGCCCTGACGTTTGGGCGGTTGCTGGGCCAGAGGCTCATCCCGTTGACCTCCCGAACATGAACTCCGCCTGGACCAGCGGGCGTCGCCGCTATGTCGACGGCCTCTGGGGGCAGGTCCACCTGCGCGAGTGGGGTTCCGGCCGCCCCCTGTTTCTGCTGCACCAGACGCCGTGGAGCGGGGTTCAGTTCCACCGCCTGGCCCCCTTGCTGGCGCAGACCGGCTGGCGGATCATCGCGCCCGATACGCCGGGCTACGGCCTCTCCGACCGCCCGTCCGCTCCACCGGCCATCGACGACTACGCCGACAACCTGGCCGTCGTGTTCGACAACCTCGACGTTCCGGACGCCGTGATCGCGGGACATCACACCGGGGCGCTGATCGCCGCCGCCTTCGCCGCCGCCCGACCTGACAGGACAAGCGGCCTGATCCTCGACAATCCGCCCTTCTACACCGCCGCAGAACGCGCCCAACGTCTGGCCCTGCCGCACCACGCCCATGCGCCCGAAGAGGGCGGCGGCCATTTCACATCGCGCTGGCGTTTCATGCGAGGGATGGCGGACCCCAACCTCTCCGTCGCCGGACTGCACCTGGCCATCATCGCCCATCATGTGAACGACGCGAGCCATCACGGCCATGCCGCCGCCTATGCCTGGGACATGGCCGACATCCTGGACGCCATCGTCGCCCCGACGCTGGTGTTGTCCAGTCGTGGCGATCCCGTTCATGCTCACGGCGCCCGTCTGCTGAAACGCAGACCCGACTGGCGCGAAAGAGATCTGGTCACAGGCACGGCGACGGCGTTGGAAACCCCCGAACGCTGGCGCGAAGCGGTCCTGCCCTTTTTGACCAGCCTAAGCGCCGCCGCTCCAACCTCTGCTCGTTAAAAAGCACCACCGTTTAGAAGCTGGAAGGCGTCAGCCCGAAATTATGCCGTCACCGGGCCTTCCACGCCCGCCGAGGCCATTTCCTGGGCCGCCTGCTGGAAGCCGAAGGCGGGCACCGCCTCGCCGGCGCGGTCGCTCGCCTCGCCCCAGCGCGCGATCAGCTGTTCGCCGGCGTCCTCGGCCCCGCCGATGCGCACGCCCTGCGTCAGGGTGATGTTGGACGTGGCGAAGTGGCCGGCGCCCGCGCACAGGATGGCGCGCGTCGGGGCGTCCTCGCTGACCAGGGCCAGCAGGCCGGGGCTGACCAGGGCCGGGTCCAGCCCCTTCAGCACCTCTTCGGACAGGATGCCCGCCGTCATCTGCGTCGCCGCCGTCGGGGCCAGGGCGTTGACCTTGATGTCATATTTGGCGCCTTCGATGGCCAGGGTCTGCATCAGCCCGACCTGGGCCAGCTTGGCCGCGCCGTAGTTGGCCTGGCCGAAGTTGCCGTACAGGCCCGACGAGGAGGTGGTCATGACGATGCGGCCATAGGTCTGGGCGCGCATGATCTCCCACACCGCCTTGGAGCAGATGGCGGCGCCCATCAGGTGCACGTCCACCACCAGTCGGAAGTCGTCCATCGTCATCTTGGCGAAGCTCTTGTCGCGCAGGATGCCGGCGTTGTTGACCAGGATGTCGATCCGGCCCCAGGCCTGCATCGCCGCATCGACCATCGCCTGGACCGCGTCCACGTCGGTCACCGACCCGGCCGCCGCCCTCGCCTGACCGCCCGCCGCGACGATCTCGTCGACCACGCCCTGCGCCGCCGCCTCGGCCAGATCATTGACCACGACCCGCGCGCCCTGCGAGGCCAGATACAGCGCGTGACAGCGGCCCAGCCCCCCGCCCGAACCCGTCACGATCGCCACTCGGTCCTTCAGCAACATCCCTGCAAACTCCTACTCATGATGGAACACTAGACGCGGCGTCTCAGGCAGACGTCGCCAGAACCTCCTCGATCAGGCGGCGGAAGCTCTGGGCGCCTGTCCGGGTCGCCGCCACGTCGATGCAGCGCGCATCGTCCTCGGCCACGTGGTGGTAGCGGTGAATGCCGAAGGTGCCGGCGGCGGGCGCATAACCGGCGCGCACGACCTCATCGAGTTCTCCGGCCGTCATCACGGCGCTGGAGACCGGCGCCTCATGCCCCGGTTGTCCGGCGAAAAGGCTGCGGGCCAGAGGCAGGAACTCGGGCGAGATCGACAGATAGCGCTGGCTGTCCACGCTGGGCAGGGGCTCCAGATAGCCAGGCAGTTCGTGCCAGTCGCGCGCGGCGAAGTTGGCTCCCAGGTGCAGCCAGAACCGGGTGTCGGCCGGGGGCGGGGCGATCTTCTTCATCGCCTCGGACGCCCCGAGATACTCATACTCATGACCCGTGTTGCAGACGAAGGCGAGGTCATGGTCCGGCAGGCCCTTCGCCGCCCAGCGCGCCAGCGCCAGCCAGGCCGCCACCCCGCCGCCGCGCTCGGCCGCGCAGGTGAACCAGCCGGAACGCGGCGTCGATACGGCCAGCCAACGCCCGTTGCCCCGGTCGACACGGCCGACGAAGTTGAAGGCCGGTCGATGGCCGCCCGCGCCGTCGAGGGTCAGGCGCGCCTCCTGACGGGTGACGGCGCCGGTCAGGAACGCCCCGGCGTCCTCGGGCGCCAGCAGGGCCACCGGACCGCTGAACATGGGTTTGCGCCCATCGGCGTTCAGGGCGATCACCTTGCCGGTCGGGCCGTTGGTGATGGCGACCACGGCCCTGGCCCCGGCGGCGAAGGCCGCTTCGACCGGACGGCGCGCCGCCGGAATGATCATGGTGGACCAGCGCCCGAACGGCAGGTCCACCAGGGCGATCGCCCCTTCAAGCGATCCGGCGTAGGCGCCGCGCGCATCAACCCGCACCAGCGGTCCGGACACGCCCTGCGGCCCCGTCGGGATGACGATCGGCTGAGGATAGACGGCGGCGCGCGCCTCTCCCATCGTCAGTTCCGCCGCCCTCGCCTCGAAATAGGGGACGTCATAATACTGGCGCTCGACGGCATAGCCTGCGGCGGTCAGTTCGGCCGCCATCCACTCGCCGCAGGCGTTGTCGCCTTCGCCGCCCGCCTGCTTGATGCCGAAATCGACGTAGCGGCGCAGGTCGTGCTCGACCTTGGCGTCGAAGCCGGCCGAGGTTGGGGCCTGCAAACGGGTCGATGCGGTCGCTGACGAGGCGCCCAGGCTGACGGCCCCGCCCACGGACAGCAGGGCGCTGGTTCCCAGAAAACGACGTCGGCTTGCATCAATCATGACAGTCTCCTTGATCTCTGACAGGCGGGCGCTGTCGACGCGCATTACTCGGCCATGCCCTGACGCAGCCGCTGGCCCAGCAGGATCACGCTCAGGAAGGACACGGCGCACATGGCGGTCAGATAGATGGAAATAGACAGGCTGGATTCGTAGCGCGCGAACAGGGCCGTCGCGATGATGGGCGCAAAGCCGCCCCCCACGACCGCCCCGACCTGATAACCCAAAGAAGCCCCGGAATAGCGGATCGACTTGGGAAACAGCTCGGCGAAGAGGGCTGCCTGCGGGCCGTACATCAGGCTGATGAACAGCAGTTGCACCGTAATGGCGGCGACGACCTGAACCGGCGATCCGCTGTCGATCATCGGGAAGACTGCAAAGGCCCAGCCCCCGGACACCACGGCGCCGATCAGGAAAATCCCCTTGCGACCGAAGCGATCCGACAGGGCGCCGCACGCCATCAATCCGGGAACCATCACCAGACTGCCGACCATCACCGCCCCCAGCAGCAGATTACGGTCCAGCCCTACGCTGGTCGCGCCATAGGCGACCGCATAGGTGATGGCGACATAGAAGCAGGTGTTGTTGGCCACGAAGGTGCCGCCTGCCAGCAGGATCTCACGCCAATGGCTGCGAACCGCCTGGAACAGAGGCGAGCGACGCCTGACCTCCGCCTTGGGCGCATCCTTCCGGGGCGCGTCCGGCTCGGCCACCTTGAAGTGGATCAGCAGGCCGATGACGATCAACAGAACGCTCACCAGAAAGCCGATGCGCCAGCCCCAGGTCATGAAGGCCGCGTCTGAAACCGAAGCGCTGGTGATCAGGAAGACCGTATTGGCCAGAACCACGCCCAGCGGCACGCCCGCCTGAACGAAACTGCCGTAGAAGCCACGCCTGTTCGCTGGTGCGCTTTCAATCGCCAGCAGGGCCGCCCCGCCCCACTGGCCGCCGACCGCCAGACCCTGAACGAAGCGCAGGGCCACCAGCATCAGCGGCGCCCAGACCCCGACCTGTTCATAGGTCGGCAGCAGGCCGATCAGCACGGTGGACACGCCCATGATGAGCATGGCTGCGACCAGAGCCCGCTTGCGACCGTGGGTGTCGCCCATATGCCCGAACAGCATCCCTCCGACCGGCCGGGCGATGAACCCCACGGCGAAGGTGCTGAAGGAGGCGATCTGCGCCACGAACAGCGGCAGGTCCGTCGGAAAGAACAGGTGCGGGAAGATCAGAGCCGCCGCTGTGCCGTAGATGAAGAAATCATACCACTCGACCGCTGCGCTGGCCGAGGCCATGACAGCCACCTTCAGCCCCGGCCTGCGGGTCGTCGCCGACATCTCCGCCATCCTGCCCTCCTCGCGTCCCCTGACGACATTCCCCGCTCAACGTCCGCCAGCCCTCCGGAACTGTCAAGCAATTGCACGACAAGAAATATCTTATTGTTGGACATTATACCTGGCGATGCGCCCGGCTCACCCCCTCGTCTCCAATCCCGCCCGTCACGCTAGGAAGGCGTGGCCGCCAAGCACAAAGTTCTCCAATCTAAGCACTATTGTCGTACAATATTGACAAGCCAGGAAGGCGGGGAGATTGTCCCCCCTCAGCCGTCGCAAAGAAGTCGGCGTCATATGAGGGAGAGGAATCGGGCATGGCACGTTGGATTGCATGTTCATCAGCGGCGCTGCTGGCGGTAATGACGCCCGCCGTCGTCGTCGCGCAGAGTCAGGACAGCCCGGCGCCGACAGCGGCGGATCAGGCGTCCGCGACCAACGTCGGCGACGTCGTGGTCACGGCGCGCCGTCGCGAAGAGGCCGTCCGCGACGTGCCCTCGACGATCACGGCCCTCAGCGGCGAACAGCTGGAGAAGAAGAGCCCGATCGAAGGCGTCGGCGATCTGCTCCAGACCGTGCCGGGCGTTCGCTTCAACGGCGTCCAGAGCGAAAACCTCTCTGAAATCTCGGTGCGCGGCTCAGGCACCCAGCGCGCCACCAGCGCCGATTCCGGCGTCGGCCTGTTCGTCAACGGCGCCTATGTCGGCAGCAGCACCCTGGGCGGACGCAACTTCAAGCGGCTGGACTATTTCGACATCGCCCGCGTCGAGGTTCTGGAAGGCCCGCAAGGCGCCCTTTACGGCCGCAACTCCGAGTTCGGCACCGTCAACATCGTCCTGGCCGAGCCGACGTTCCGCAACGCTGGGCGTCTTTCGGCCACCTATACCGACGATCTGGGCCAACTGCGCGTCGAGGGCGTCGTCAACCAGAAGATCAATGACAAGGTCGCCGTGCGCGTCGGCGCCCAGGTCACCGGGCAGGGCGACGGCATCTATTACAACCCCAAGCGCGACGTCTATTACGACCACACCGACGGCTACATCGTGCGCGGCCAACTCCGCTACAACGACGGCCCGTGGGACGTGAAATTCCTGGTCGACGCCCAGGACATGAACCTGCCGACCTTCGCCAACCAGTGGGTCGTGCCGCCGGGCAAGCTGGCCAACCTGCCGCTGGGCCATACCGGCCCGCGTTATGACATTCCGCAGGACACCACCAACAGCCTGAACCAGAATGTCCAGCGCGCCATGCTGATCGCCAAATACGATCTGGGTTGGGGCGAGATCACCTCGACGACGATGGCCCAGCGCTATCGCTCGCGTCAGAACTTCTCGGCGGCGGTCGACCTGGCCACCCAGGCGATGTTCCAGTCCCAGGGCCAGGCCGGGCTCTACCCTCTGGGCCAGACCTCGACCGATGTGACGGACAAGACCTTCTATCAGGACATCCACATCACCAGCGAAGCCCTGGACGGCAAGCTGCAGTGGCTGGCGGGCGCCGAGGTCCTGTTTCAGGACGACATGTATATTCGCGACTCGGTCACCAGCCCGTGCGTGATCACCGCCACGTCCGGCATCTGCGGCGGCACGCCGACGACGCCGATCTGCTATCAGCTGACGCCGAACTCCCTGCCCTGTCCGACGCCCTTCCCGCGCCCGTTCGGCGCCAAGCGCATCTCGCCGTCGGAATACGCCTCGGCCGCCGTCTACGGCTCTCTGAAATACGACATCGGCCAGCTGTCGCTCAGCGGCGAGCTGCGTTATTCGCACGACGACAAGACGGTCAGCCAGGAAGACTATCTGCTGTACACGACCACCCTGTCGGGCACGCCGTCTAGGTACAACTTCAAGCAGGACAACCTCAGCTACGCGGCCAGCGCCAGCTACCGCTTCGCCACCGAACGCCCGACCCTGGTCTACGCCCGCACCGGCACCGGCTATCGCGCCGGCGGCGTCAACAACGGCCAGACCAATGAGAACGCGCCCAATCCCCTGCGGCCGACCTATGAGAACGAAAACACCACCAGCTATGAAGTCGGCCTGAAGTCCGACTTGGCCAAGGGCGTCTTCCTGCGCGTGTCGGCCTATACGTCGCGCACCACCGACGCGATCGCCAGCGTGCTGGACGGCTGCACCGTGGCCAACGCCTGCGGACAGGCGGGCGCCAACTTCAACATCAACGGCGGCACCGTCGAGGTGAAGGGCGTGGAGGCCTCGCTGGATACGGTGTTCTGGATCGGTCAGGACCGTCTGGCCGTCAGCCTGAACGGCGCCAATCAGAACGCCGAGTTCACCAAGGTCGCCGCGGGCATCCCCGGCCTGCCCCTGCTGGGCAGCGCCGTGGCCCAGACGCCGGACTGGACCATGTCCGCCAACGTCAACTATCGCCACCCGATGGGCGACGACACGACCGGCTTCGTCAACGTCGCCTATAATGGCCAACGCGGCGGCGGTCAGGACACGGTCACGGCGGCTTCGCCCTTCATCCCGCTGGAAGACATCGACAATGTCGACCTGCGTTTCGGCGTCGAGCACAAGCGCACCGAACTGGCCTTCTTCGTGAAGAACCTGACCAATGAAGTCGTGCCGGTGCTGAAGCTGCAGCAGGGCGATATTCCTCTGGCCTATCGCTACAGCCGCCCGCGCACCGCAGGCGTCACCCTGTCGTACCGCTGGTAAGTCAGGACAGAGCCTGAAAAACAGAAACCCCGCCGCTGTTCGACAGCGGCGGGGTTTTCATTGGGCGATCCGCAACGCCGCCGAGAGGGCGACTGCCGCCTCGGCGTCAGCTCAGGTCAGGGCCGAATAGATCAGGGTCTTCAGTTCGCGCCGGATCGGATACAGCAGCGACGGGCTGAGCTGGGTCATGAAGACCAGGTGCAGCTTCTCGACAGGGTCGATGAAGAAGCTGGTCGAGAACATGCCGCCCCAATAGAATTCTCCGGCCGATCCGGGGATCATCGTCCGGGCCACGTCCTGCGTCACCGCAAAGCCAAGGCCGAAGCCGACGCCGCCGTTCTGCGTCTCGCTGAACAGCGACTGCGACAGGGTGGACAGGTCCGAGCGGCCCGGCAGATGGTTCATCGTCATCAGGTCGACGGTCTTGCGGCCCAGAAGGCGCACGCCGCCCAGTTCGCCGCCATTGGCCAGCATCAGGCAGAAGCGGTGATAGTCGAGCGCCGTCGAAACCAGGCCGCCGCCGCCCGACAACAGCCTGGGCTTCTGCAACCACATGCTGCTTTCGCCGCGATCATACATGACCCGCCCGGCCGCAGGTCCGCCCCAGACATAGCAGTCGGTCAGGCGATCGGCCTTCTGGGCCGGGACCATAAAGCCGGTGTCGTGCATCTTCAGCGGCGTGAAGATCTTCTCTTCGAAGAAGCGATCCAGCGTCATGCCGGACACGCGCTCGATCACCGCCCCCAGCACATCGGTCGCCACCGAATAGTTCCAGGCGGCGCCCGGCGCGAACTCCAGCGGCAGTCGAGCCAGGTCGGCGATGAAGGCGTTGATGTCGGCCTCGCCATACCAGTTCTCGACCGGCCCGGCGTTGGAGGTGCAGGCGCGATAGGCCGCGTCGATGTTGCTGCGATACTGGAAACCGTAGGTCAGACCCGCCGTGTGGCGCAGCAGGTCCAGCATCCGCATCGGCTCGTCCAGGGGGCGCGTGGCGAACGGCGCCCCGGCCCCGCCGCTTTGATAGACGCCCACATCCTTGAACTGCGGCAGAACCTCATGGACCGGCGTGTCGACCGCGACCCTGCCCTCCTCGACCAGCATCATGAAGGCGACCGAGGTGACCGGCTTGGTCATGCTGGCGATGCGGAACATCGAGCCTTCGTCGATGGGCCTGTCCGACCCCTCCCGCGCCGCGCCCTGACTGCTGAAATGGATGATCTCATTGTCGCGGCTGATCAGGATCTGCGCGTGCGGCAGGCGCCCTGAATCCAGGTAGCGTTCCTTCACAAAGGCGTCGACGCGGTTCAGCCGCCCGGCGTCGAAGCCGTGCTTTTCAGGTGCTTTCAACTGCATCGTTCATCTTCCTCCGCTGGGGCGCTCAGCCCGTTCCCTTCAGCCGCGAGCGCAGGCCCTGCGGCACACAGATAATGTAATACCATCGCATCTTAATTGTCGTACAAAAACTTTGACAACCTCGCATGATGCGTCAAAGTCGATCCTTAGGGCGCCGTCCGAGAAGCGCCATCGGGAGGATGTATGAGGGATCGAATTACGGCGATGCGGGCGGCTGCATCCTGTGCCACGGGCGCGGCTTTCGTGGGGCCCCGCCCATGATCGAGCTTTATCACTGCGTCGACGCCCGCTCGTTCCGCGCCCTGTGGGCGCTGGAGGAGTTGGGGCTGGAGTATCGGCTGCACATGCTGCCCTTCCCGCCTCGCGTCCATCGACCCGACTATCTGGAGCTGAACCCGCTCGGCACCATCCCCCTGCTGATCGACGGCGAGGTGCGGATGACGGAGTCCGCCGCGATTCCGCAGTATCTGGCGACCCGCTACGGGCCCTCGCCTCTGGCGGTCGAGGCGCACGAAACGGACTACGGTCTGTGGCTGGACTGGCTGCATCGCAGCGAGGCGACCCTGACCTTTCCCCAGACGATCGTCCTGCGATACAGCCGCCTCGAACCCGAGGAGCGGCGGCTGAAACAGGCGGCCGACGACTATACCCAGTGGTTCCTGTCGCGGCTGCGGCATCTGACCCGCGCGCTGGGCGACCGCGAGTGGCTATGCGCCGACCGCTTCACGATGGCCGACGTCTGCGTCGGCTATGCTCTTGTCTTCGCGCGGCTGCTGGATCTGGACCACCGGTTCAGCCCTGAGATCGCGGACTACTGGGCGCGCCTTTCCAGCCGCCCGGCCTTCCTGGCCGCCAAGGCGGCGCAGGACGTGGGCCTGCCTTCTCCCATTCCCCCAGCGCCCGGCGCCAGCGAGGCCTCGTCATGACCGCCGCCCCCGTGTCGCAGCCGACCCACAGCCGCGCCTATGCCCGCCTGGTGCTGGCCATGCTGCTGATCGTCTACATCTTCAACTTCCTGGACCGTCAGATTCTTGGGATCCTGGCCCCGGCCATCAAGGCGGACCTGGGCCTGACCAATACGCAGCTGGGCGCGCTGGGCGGCATCGCCTTCGCCCTGCTGTATTCGACGCTGGCCATTCCGCTGGCGGTCGTCGCCGACAGGACCAGCCGTAGTTGGGTCATCACCCTGTCGCTGACGGTATGGAGCGGGTTCACCGCCCTGTGCGGCATAGCCACAGGCTTCTGGAATCTGTTCTTCATGCGCGTCGGCGTCGGCGTCGGCGAAGCCGGGGGCGTGGCGCCCAGCTACGCCATCATTTCCGAATACTTCCCGCCCGAACGTCGGGCCCGCGCCCTGTCGATCTATTCGCTGGGCATCCCGGTCGGACTGGCCGCCGGGGTCGTTCTGGGCGCCGCCATCGCCAGGGCGGTGGACTGGCGCGCAGCCTTCATCGTGCTGGGCGTCGCGGGGGTGGTGATCGCGCCGATCTTCCGTCTGGTGGTCAAGGAGCCGAAACGTCCCGCCGCCGCCAAGACCCGCCAGCCCATCGGTGCCGTCTTCTCGATCCTGGCGAAGAAGCCCAGCTTCTGGCTGATGGCTTTCGCCTCAGCCATGAGCAGCCTGGCAGGCTACGCCCTGGCCTTCTGGAGCCCGTCCATCCTGATGCAGATGTTCGGCTTCGACCTGACCACCACCTCCTATTATTTCGGCTCCCTGCTGTTCTTCGGCGGGGTGACGGGCGTGTTTCTGGGCGGAGTTCTGGCGGACAAGCTGGGCAAGATGGATCGCGGCGCCTATGCCAAGGTGTCCTTCATCGCCTGGGCCGTCACAGCGCCCTTCTTCATCGCCGGTTTCATGAGCTCCTCGCCGGTGCTGGCCTGGTTCCTGCTGGTGATCCCCAACGCCCTGACGGTGCTGTTCGTCGGGCCGCTGACCACGGCCACGCAGCATCTGGTGCCGTCCCATATGCGGGCGACGGCGGCGGCCTGCTTCCTGTTCATCAATAATCTGATCGGGATCGGCGGCGGCTCGTGGCTGCTGGGCGGGCTGAGCGACGCCATGATCCCGCACTTCGGCGACCAGGCCCTGCGCTATTCCGCCGTCGCCCTGATGGGTTGCTATGTGATCTCGGCGGTGCTGGCCCTGCTGGCCGTTCGCACCCTGCGCAAGGACTGGGTGGAGGAAGGCGAAGCCTGATCCCCGCCGCCGCCTGAAGAGCGGGTCGCCATGCGGCCCGCTCTTTTTTCATGTTGATACTGGATCGGATCGCAGTTCGCCACGCATCAAAAAGGCCGCGTCCCCTCAGAACGCGGCCTTCTGGCTTTACGCCGAGCCCCTCAGCCCTGACTGTACAGCGCGCGCAGCTTCAGCTTGTCGATCTTGCCGGTCGAGGCCAGAGGCATGGCGTCAAGACGGATCACGACGTCGGGCGTCCACCACGATGCGATCCTGCCCTTCAGCGCCGCCAGAATGGCCTCGTCGGAGATGTCGCGGCCTTCACGCAGCTCCACAATCAGGATCGGGCGCTCGCTCCACTTCGGGTCGACGCGGCCGATCACCGCCGACAGCGCCACTTCAGGCCGGGCCGAGACGATCGCCTCAATGTCGGCCGGATTGATCCATTCGCCGCCGGACTTGATCAGGTCCTTGGAGCGGCCGGTGATCATCAGATCCCCGCGCAGGCTGATCTTCGCCAGGTCCCCGGTGTCGAACCAGCCGTCGGCGTCCACCACCGGCTCGCTCTGGCCGAAATAGCGCTCGATGACGGCGGCGCCGCGCACGAAGAGGCGGCCCTCCTGATCGCGCTGCTGGGCCAGGGGCGCCCCGTCCTGATCAGCCACCATCAGATCGACGCCCAGCGCGGGTCGGCCCGACAGGGCGGCGAACCGTTCCGTATCGCTGAGGACGCCGAAGGCGCCGGTAGGCGACATCTCTGTCATGCCCCAGCTGGTCTGAACCATGACGCCCAACTGGCGCTCGATCCGCTCCATCAGGGCGGGCGGCATGGGCGCCCCGCCGACGATAATGCGCTCCAGCGACGGCAGGCGCGCGCCCGTCGCCTCCAGATGATCGCACATGCCCAGCCAGACCGTCGGCACGCCCACCGCCACGGTCACGCCTTCGGACGCGATCAGCCGGGCCAGGCTGGCGCCGTCCATCTGACGGCCGGGCAGAACCATCTTGGCCCCCGTCGCCGGCAGGGCGAAGGGCAGGCCCCAGGCGTTGGCGTGGAACAGGGGCACGACCGGCATCACCACATCCACGCTGCGCAGGGCCAGCACGTCGGCCTGCAACAGCTTCCAGGTGTGCAGGAAGCTGGAACGATGGGTATAGGTCACCCCCTTGGGCATCCCCGTGGAGCCGGAGGTGAAGCACAGGCCCGACGGCGCGTTCTCATCGAACCCGCCCCAGCGCACATCCATAGGGGCGTCGGCGATCAGGGGCTCGATCGCCTCGACACGGGCGCGAGGGTGAGCCAGGTCCGACGCGCCGTCGATGACGAAGACCTGCTCGACGCCCAGCGCCCGGTCCGCCACTTGCATGGCCAGCGGCATCAGATCGGCGCTGACGAAGACGATGCGCGCTTCGGACTGATCCAGCATCCAGGCCAGTTGTTCGGCCGTCAGGCGGGGGTTCAGGGTATGGCACACCGCCCCAATGCCCATGACGGCGTACCAGGTCTCGACGTGCGCCTGGGTGTTCCATGCCAGCGTCGCCACGCGGCTGCCGACGTCGACGCCCAGCCCTTTCAGGATGCTGGAGATCTTCAGGCCGCGCTCGCGCAGGTCGGCATAGGTGACGCGGGCGTTGTCCTGCCCCTGACGGGCTGTGACCACCTCGGCCGCCGGATGCCATTTGGCGGCGTGCTCCACGATCTGATCGAGCGTTAGCGGGAAGGTCTGCATGCTGCCGTCAATCACGGGCTTCATCCTGTACTCTTGAGATCGGAACAGAAGCGGTCCGGGTCCCGGACAGGCTTCGGCGGCGCTCGCGACAGGTCACGAGCGGGATTTCGTCTGAAAAGGCGCGGCGTTTTAAGGTTCGGGCGCGGACGCCGGGCGGTCGCCCAGCACCTTCATCAACCGCAGCCAGAGCTGCTGATCAAAGTCCTTGTCGATGGCGGCCGCCCCCGTGCGGACCACCACCAGATGGCGGCTCGGCACGATGTAAAGGCGCCGTTCAAACAGGCCGTAAGCCCCCACCAGATCCATCGGAGCGGCTGCGATCAGAGGCCCCTCGGTCCGGCGATCGACGCCGCGCACCGCATAGTCGGCGCCGTTCAGCCACCACAGGCGCCCATAGGCCGGATTGGCCTGGGAGCGTTCGAACATGGCCGCCAGTTGAGCCTGCGACACCACCCGCGTTCCGTCCTGCGCCAGGCCGCCGCTCAACACCATCAGGCCCAGGCGGGCGATATCGCGCGGCGTGGTCACCAGCGCCGTGTCGTTGCCGGCCGAGGCCAGGGCCGCCGGGCGCTGACGCCAGTCGGTGTCCTTCATCCCCAGCGGCTCGGTCAGCCAGGCGCGGGTCATGGCGTCCAGCGACTGACCCGACGCGGCCGTCAGCACCCGCTTGGTCACGGCGTAGACCGGCGTGTTGTAGAAAAACTGAGCGCCTGCGGGATGGGTATAGGCGAAGCCCTCGTCCAGCCCCGAGGTCATGTTCAGCAGATGCAGGACCGTGATGCGCCCTTCCTGCTCGGGCGTGGCCTTGGACCAGCCCGCGCCCAGATAGCGGCTGACCGGCTGATCGACGTCCAGCAGCCCCTTGTCGACCGCGACCGCCGCCAGAACCGCGATAAAACTCTTCTGCTGGGACGCCACATCCTCCAGCAGCACCCCATCGGCGGTATGGCCATACAGAAAGGCCGAGAACATCCGGTCGCCGACCGGCGGGCTCCACGCCTGATCGATCAGGGTGCGGTCGTCCTCGATGACGAGGAAGCCGGTCGTGTTCTGCGACCGCAGATAGTCCAGCAGCGCCTGCGTCCGCCCCTCGTCCGCTAAGGTCGGCGCGACGGTCGACGCCGCCTGCGTCTGCGCGACGCCTGCCGCGCAACCCGTCGTGAACAGGAGCGCCGCAGCGGCCATGCCCGCCCCGGCCAGGCGCGAGATCATGCGCGGCATCAGCCCCCTCCTCTTTTCCTGGTCGACGCCCTTTTCGACGCCGTCGGTTGCGCGGCCGGCGGCTCGGTCCTCAGGCGCGGTCCGCGCGCCAGCATGATGCGGGCGACCTCGCCCTGCATGTAGTAGAGGATGTCGCGCGCGCCCTGGCTGGCCTTTTCGGCGTCGCGCGCCTCCAGCCCCTCGCGCACCTTGCGCCAGTATTCAAACGGCCCCGGCCCCTGAGCGTTGATCGCCAGGGCCACATAGGAGAAGTGGAAGCGCGTCTTGCGCCGCACCGCCTCGATCATGCGCTGGGCGTCGACGCTGGCGCAGTCGGCCATCTGGCTGAAGATGGCCTCGCTGGTCTCTATGATCTGCTCAGCCGGCGCGGTTTCCGCCGCCTGAGCCAGCAGGGCGTCGATCTTTTCAAGGATGCTGCGGATCACGGCGTCCGAACCGCGCAGACAGGCGAAACGCGCCGCCAGACCGTACAGCGCCGCCCGCACCTCATAGAGGTCAAACACCTCTTCAACCGTCGTGGCCGACACGCAGGCGCCGCGATTTTCCTCGATCTCGATCAGGCCGTCGTCGGCCAGCGTCCGCAGCGCCCGGCGCACGATGGAGCGCCCGACCCCGAATTCATTGCACAGCTTGACCTCGCGCAGCCATTCGCCGGGGGCCAGCTCGCTTTTCTGGATGCGGATCCGCAGGACCTGGGCCAGGTCGTCCGCCGTGGACACGGCCGATACGGCTGCATCCGGCGCGTTCGCAGTTTTGTCCGTTGTTCCCAAAAGCCTAGCCTCCACGGCCCCCACGCTGCCCAGCCAGCGGTTTCACCATCCTGCGCCTGACATTCCTATTGCGACACCCCGAAATGAGCAAGCCCTTGTCGAACCTTATGGTCAGATTGTTGTACAATTGATTGCCGACCGTCTCCGTCGACACGGGCGCTTTTCGCCGGATTTTCAGCTAAGGGGCGCGCATGAGCCTTCCCCTTCTCCCCAACCGGACCTGCGGCGGCTGCGTCGAGTGCTGCCGCGTGATCCCGCTGGACTTGCCCGAACTGGCCAAGCCGACGGGCGAGCTGTGCGGCTATTGCGTCGATGGGGCCGGATGTTCGGTTCACGCCATCCGGCCGCAGACGTGTCGCGTCTGGTTCTGTCTGTGGCGGGTGGTCGAGCTGTCGGATGACTGGCGGCCGGACCGCAGCGGCGTGATCGTGCGGCCCGACGGGGTCGAGGACGGTGTCATCACCCTGTATGTGCTGCGCCGCTCGGATTTTCTGGCGGGCATGGACTTCTTCGTCACTGTGGCGGGCTGGATCGCCGAGGGGATAGAGGTCGCGTTGAGCGTCCCCGGCCCGGTCGGGACCTATCCGGCGCGCGCCGTCGTCACCGACTGGCTGCGCCCGGCGATCGAGGACGGCGACCCGGAGGATTTCCTCGCCCGCGTTCTGGCCTCGCTGGACCGGCTGGCGCAGCACGACTTCCAGCCGGACGGGATCACCGCCCGCTATGCCGTAGCCTGATCCTTCTCCCACAAGGGGAAAAGGATGGTTTTTATGCGCTAACGCCTTCGGCTGCTTGAGCGCGTTGTCGTGCGCTAACGCCTTCGGCTGCTTGAGCGCGTCAGCCCGCGATCTGGCCGAAGTCGGCGACGCGGTTCATGACGCCGCGCACCTGAACAAGAAGCTTCAGGCGGTTTTCGCGCTCTTCGGCCACGTCGGAGTTGACCATGACCGCGGTGAAGAAGGCGTCCACAGGAGCGCGCAGGCGCGCCAGCGCCGTCATGGCGGCGGCGAAGTCCTCGGCTTCCAGCGCCGCGTCCACGGCCGAGGCGGCGGCGGCGACGGCGAAGGCCAGGGCGGTCTCTTCCACCGGCTGGTTCGGCAGGCCGGTGGCGACGGCGCCCTCAGGCAGCGGTCCCTTCTTCTCCTCGGCCTTGAGCAGCTGGGCGGCGCGCTTGTAGCCCGCCAGCAGGTTCGCCCCGTCGTCCGTCGCCAGGAAGGCGGCCAGCGCCTCCACCCGACGCACGATCCGCACCAGATCGTCGTCTCCCAGCGCGAAGACGGCCGCCACGAGGTCGTGACGCTGGCCCTTGTCGCGCAGCAGGACGGTCAGGCGGTCGGCGAAGAAGGCGAGAACATCCCAGCCAAGCTGTGTGAGGCCAGCCTGATAATCCAGCGCGCCATGTCGCCAATCGGCGCCATCAGCCCCGTCAAGCATGGCCGCGATACGGATGCGATCCGCTTCGACCTCTTCCTTGCCCAGAACCGCCTTACGAACCACTGAGGCGCGATCATAGTTCGGCAGCTTCTCAAGATTGCGCATGCCTGACAGATATTCGCCAGCGACGAACGCTATGTCCTGCAACGGCATCCGCACCCCATTCTCCAGCACCAGCCGGATCACGCCCAGCGCGGCGCGGCGCAGCGCATAGGGGTCCTTCGACCCCGTAGGCTTTTCGTCGATGGCGAAGAAGCCGACCAGGGTGTCCAGCTTTTCGGCCATGGCGACGGCGACCGTGACCGGGGCGGTCGGGACGGTGTCGCCCGGTCCCTGCGGCTTGTAGTGGTCGCGGATGGCGTCAGCCACGGCGTCGGGCTGACCGGCCAGACGGGCGTAGTAGCCGCCCATGATCCCCTGCAGTTCCGGGAACTCGCCCACCATGCCCGAGGCCAGGTCGGCCTTGGACAGGCGTGCGGCCTGTTCGGCCTGAGCCGCGTCGGCGCCGACCAGCGGGGCGATCTCGCGCGCCAGGGCGGCGATGCGGTCCACACGCTCGGCCAGCGTGCCCAGCTTGGCGTGGAAGGTGACATCCTTCAGCTTGGCGTTCCAGGCGTCGAAGCCGACCTTCTGGTCCTCGGTCCAGAAGAACTCCGCGTCGCTGAGACGGGCCGACAGCACCTTGGCGTTGCCCGCCGCCAGAGCCTGCCCCCCGTCGGTCGCCTCGACGTTGGCGACGACGACGAAGTGGGGCGCCAGCCCCTCCTTGCCCGGTTCGCGCACGGCGAAATACTTCTGGTGCACCTTCATCGACAGCTGGACCACTTCCGGCGGCAGGGCCAGGAACTGCGGGTCCATGTCGCCCAGGATCGGCGTCGGCCATTCGGCCAGACCCGACACCTCGTCCAGCAGGCCGTCGTCATCGACCAGAGCCAGACCCTTGGCCGCGCAGACGGCCCGGGCGCCCTCAAGGATGCGCAGCTTGCGGTCGGCGGCGTCCAGCAGGACGAAGTTGCGCTCCAGCTTGGTGCGGTAATCGGCGAAGTCCTTGACCGCAAACGGCTGGCCCGCGCCCATGAAGCGGTGGCCCTCGGTCACGTCGCCGCTCTGGATGCCGTCGACCTCGAACGGGATCACCGCGCCGTCGAACAGGGCCAGGATGCGCTTGATCGGCCGCACCCAGCGCAGGGTTCCCGTGCCCCAGCGCATCGACTTGGGCCAGGGGAAGTGGCGGATGATGTCGTCGACGCTCTCGGCCACGACCTCGGTGGTCGCGCGGCCCTTACTGCTGATTTCGGCGAACCAGACGCCGTCGCGCTCGACCAGTTGGTCCTGCGTCAGGCCGGTCTTGCGCAGGAAGCCTTCCAGCGCCTGTGCGGGGGCCGAGGTCTTGGGCCCCTTCAGCTCTTCATTGCGGTCGGGCGTGGCGGCGGGCAGGCCGTCGATCACCAGCGTCAGGCGGCGCGGCCCGGCGTAGGTCGTCAGCGCATCCCAGGTCAGGCCCGCGGCCTTCAGACGGTCAGACGCCAGGCGCTCAAGGTCACGCGCGGCGCCCTGCTGCATACGGGCGGGGATTTCTTCGGAGAAGATTTCGAGGAGAAGCTGGGACATCAGGCGGTCGCCCGTTCGTGTTCGACTTGAGCGAGGGCGCAGGCTTTGCACAGGTCGCGGATGCGGCCGATGTAGCTCTGGCGTTCGGCGACGGCGATGGCGCCGCGGGCGTCCATCAGGTTGAACAGATGCGAAGCCTTCAGCACCTGGTCATAGGCGGGCAGCACCAGCGGCTGCCCCTGCGGCCCCTTCATGGTCAGGAAGTGGGCGGCCTCGCGCTCCATGTCCTCAAAGCGGCGCTTCAGCGCGGCGACGTCATAGCCGTGGAAGTTGGCTTCCGACTGCTGGCGCTCGTTCTCGAGGAAGACTTCGCCGTAGGTCAGGCCCTCCTTGTTGAACTTCAGGTCATAGACGTTGTCGACGCCCTGAACATACATGGCCAGACGCTCCAGCCCGTAGGTCAGCTCGCCCGAGACGACGTCGACCTCAATGCCGCCGACGCCTTGGAAATAGGTGAACTGCGTCACCTCCATACCGTCGCACCAGACTTCCCAGCCCAGGCCCCAGGCGCCGACGGTGGGGTTCTCCCAGTCGTCCTCGACAAAACGGATGTCGTGCAGGCTGGGGTCGATGCCGATGGCGCGCAGGCTGTTGAGATACAGCTCCTGCAGGTTGTCGGGGTTCGGCTTCAGGATGACCTGATACTGGTAATAGTGCTGCAGCCGGTTGGGGTTCTCGCCATAGCGGCCGTCGCCGGGGCGGCGCGACGGCTGGACATAGGCGGCCTTCCACGGCTTCTTGCCCAGCGCCCGCAGCACGGTGGCCGGGTGCAGGGTGCCGGCGCCGACCTCGATGTCATAGGGCTGCAAAATGGCGCAGCCCTGCTCGCTCCAATAGTGGTGCAGGGTCAGGATCAGGTCCTGAAACGATAGAGGTTCAGCAGCGGCCACGGTCGACATTTCGGTCCGATTTCGGGAGGCGCGGACCATAGGGCCGCCACGCTTCGCCAGCAAGGCGAGGCG
The DNA here is from genome assembly GCF_047716865.1 of Brevundimonas sp. S1H14. Lineage (NCBI taxonomy): Bacteria > Pseudomonadati > Pseudomonadota > Alphaproteobacteria > Caulobacterales > Caulobacteraceae > Brevundimonas > Brevundimonas sp. S1H14. The sequence goes on from NZ_CP136679.1 coordinate 2,777,664, forward strand.
GCGCAATCCTTCACCCTTCTGCAAGCGCCGATGCGCTAGAAGGCGCCCATGATGCAGCAACGGATCGATCAGATGCGCCGCCGGGCGGCGCGCTACATGGGCGTCAGGCCGGTGACGGTCGCGCCGGCGCGCGGGATTCTCAGCCTCAGCTTCGATGATTTCCCGGCCAGCGCCTGGACCGAGGCGGGGCCGATCCTGGCCGAACACGGGGTCCGGGCGACCTATTACGTCGCGGGCGGCCTGTGCGGCGGCAAGAACATCGGCAAGGCCCAGTTCGAGGTCGAGCACCTGCTGGCCGCGCATGATGCGGGGCATGAGATCGGCTGCCACACCTTCGACCACGTCAGCGCCCTGCGCCTGAGCCCCGCCGAACTGACGGACCAGTTGGCGCGCAACGCCGAATGGGTGGCCGAGCGGCTGGACGGCCACGTCATGACCACCTTCGCCTGGCCCTTCGGCGACGTGGCTTTAGGCGCCAAGGCGGTGATCGACGAGCGCTTCCTGCTGGGACGCGGCGTGCGCGACGGGGTCAACGCCGGACGCGCCGACCGGGCCAACCTTCAGGCCATCGGTCTGGAGTCCCGCCGCCTGCCCCACTATGACCTTGAGGCGCTGGTCGCCCGTGCGGCTGAAGCGCCCGGCTGGCTGATCGCCTATGGCCACGACGTCGAGAGCGACCCGACCCCCTACGGCTGCACGCCCGAAGACCTGGACCGCCTGATCCGCCTGGCCAAGGCGGCGGGGCTGGAGATCCTGCCGGTCGGCGAGGCGTGGGAGCGCGTGAGCGGCGGCGCCAACTCCGCTCATCATGCCTAAAGAAAAACGCCGCCGCCCGCTGAGGGCGACGGCGTCTGTCCGTCAGGATCGCCGGGACCGAAGCCCCGGCGTCCGCACTGATCAGAACCGGAAGCTGACGCGGCCGGTCAGGCGGTGATCCTTATAGTCGTCGTTGAAGACGCCCGAGTAGCCGACCTCGATATTGGTCGACTTGTTGGCCTCGATGTTGAAGCCCAGGCCCGCCTGCAGCGCGCCCGAGTTCAGATCGGCGCCTTCGATGCGGAAGACCGGACCGTCCGCGAAGGCCGCGTTGAACACGGGGCCGTCGCCGCTCAGGTCTTCGGTCCAGGCCAGGTGCCCCACCGCCGACAGCGCCGGACGGCCGTTGCCGCCCGCCAGATAGGTCTCGGTGCGCAGACCGGCCGTCAGCAGGTCCGAGGTCTGGGAGACCTGGCCCGACAGGGCCGCATCGCCGCCGCGCTCGACCACGTCCGCATCATACTCGACACGGGTGTAGTTCAGGTACGGCTCCAGAACCGTCGAGCCCATGACCGGCTTGCGCCAGGACACTTCGCTATAGGCCTGCCAGGCCTCGCCGTCGTAGCGGCCGGTCAGTTGCTCGTTGAAGCGGTTCAGCGAGGCCGTCCGGTCGGTGCGGGTGCGCGAGTCCATCCAGGCGCCGCCCAGACGGAAGTCGAAGGCGCCCAGGCTGGCGGCGCCGTAGACGCCGATGTGCTGGGTCTTGACCTCACCCGTCGAGCTCAGGCGGTTGGCGCGGATTTCCGACTGGCTTTCACCGACCGCGACGCCGATGTGGGCTCGGCCGTTCAGCGTCTTCTCGACCCCGGCCAGATAGCCCGAGGTTTCGCTGCGGAAGCCGGCCAGCTCGCCGTTGTCCTGACGCCCGCTGCCGAAGACGCCCGAGGCCCAGACGGCGACGCCGCGACCGTCGACCGCCTCGGTCGTGCCGTTGCGGCCGCGCGTCAGCATGGCGTCGCGAATGAAGCGCGAGTCGCCCGTCGCCACGCCCGCCAGGGTCGCGTGGACCTCGCCGGTCAGGCTGTTCAGCGCGCCGCGCACATTGTCGAAGCTGCCGTCCAGGATAGCGTCTTCAAGGGCCGTGTTGCGGCCTGCGGGCGCGTCCGGGATGATCGACGCCGTCATGACGTCCAGGGCCCCGCCGACAGCCCTCGTGTTCGGGGTGGTCCCGGCCGAGGCGATGGTCACATCGTTGCGGACCAGGGTCAGCTTCACGGTGTTGGCGTCATAGGTCAGGATCGGCTTCAGGAAGGCCAGATCGCTCTTGGCGCCGGTGAAGGTCCCGGTCACGCCGCCCGCCGACTGCAGGATGTTCATGCGGGTGCGCAGATTCCATTCGCCCTGGTCCGCCTTGAGGATGACCTCGCCGCCTTCCAGCGTGGTCGCGCCCTCGACCGCCACCCGCGAATGCTGGGCCCCGTTCACGCTGGAGCGGATCCACAGATAGGAGCCGTCCTTGAACAGCAGGTCGTTGGCGATGGTCAGGGCGCCGAACGGATTGGCGGTATCGCCGGGCGACAGGACGCCGCCCTTCTCGACCACCACATCGGCCAGACGGCCCAGGCCGCCCAGCATCCCCAGCTCGGCCACGGTAGAGGTCGAGTTGATCAGGCTGCCGTTGACCGTCAGCAGGCCGCCTTCGACCCGCGTGGCGCCGGTGTAGTCGTTATTGCCCGTCAGGATCAGCTCGCCGCCGCCCTTCTTGACGATGCCGCCGATATCGTCGGGGAAGGAGGCCAGGACCTCGGCCGAATAGCGGTCGCGCGCATCGCCGATGTCGTTGCTCCACACGTCCACCGTGCCGACGTGGACATCGACGTCCCGAACGTCGCGCAGAGCCGTCGGGCCCTTGAGCGCGACCTCCATCTGCGGCGCCCCCCACCCCGACATCAGGTCGACGCCCGGCGCGTCCAGGTCCAGCGAGCTGGACAGCAGGATGTCGCTGATCAGGGCCGTGTCGTACTCAGGGAAGTGCTCCATCAGCAGGGCCGCGAAGCCCGAGATGTTCGGGGCCGCCATCGAGGTGCCGGTGTAGGCCGCATAGTCCGGCCCGGTGTAGGTGATCAGGCTCTCCAGCCGCTGCATCAGCAGGGCGTTGGCCTGGGTCAGAACGTCGGATGAGAAGGCCGGCGTCAGGATGGCCATGTTGTTGGTCGAGGTCAGCAGGCTGGCGAGTACGTCGGTGAAGCCGTCCGGATCGCCCATCCGGCCGCCCGAGATCAGGGTGATGGCGACCGCGTCCTCGGCCACCTGGCGACGCGCGGCGGCTTCATCGAACGGCAGGCCCGCAGCCTCGGCGGCGAACTTGGCGTTCAGATAGGCGTTCAGCGTTCCCAGGAAACGGTTGATGGCGGCGTTCTGAAGCGCCGCAACCGTCGTCGGCGTATACAGCGACATGTAATCTGTCGGCCGATACATGGCGACAATGGCGTTGAAGTCGAAATCAAACCCCGGCACCGCCGAGATGATCTGATGGCCCGGACCGGCCACGCACCAGGTCGCGGTCTGGCCGCAGAAGCTGGTCGAAGGGCTGGGGGTCAGGGCGCCGGTATAGTTGGCGACGGACAGCCAGTTTGCGCGCAGGCGCGGGTCGAACATCGGCGTCGCCGCATCGATGCCGGCGTGCGCGCCATAGCCGTTGCCCGCCGAGAAGACGACCAGGACGTCGTTGTCGAGAACCGGCTTGTAGAAGTCGCCGTAGTTGCGGGCCAACGCCTGACGGACCAGCGCCTCGGGCGCGTCGAAGGGCAGGCTGTTGGACGAGCCCCAGCTGTTGTTGATGATTCGCACCTCGCCCGTGGCGGCCAGATCAATGATGTTGGTCTGGGCGGTGCTGACGATGTCGCCGTTGATATAGACGTCGCGGAACCACAGGAAGTCGCCGGCGGCGAAGTTGGTCGTGGCCGAATAGATGTTGGCGCCGAAGGCGTTGCCGAACATCAGCTCGCCTTCCATGCGGCCGCCGCCGATAGTGCCTGCAACGTGGGTACCATGACCTTCCCAGCCGCGCCGCGGATTGATGCGGCCGTCGTTGCCGTAGTCGTCGGACACGACGGTGTTCAGGCCCTTGACCTTGCCCGCCCCGCCGAACAGCGGGTGATCCATGTAGACGCCCGCGTCATTGACGCCGACGGTCAGGCCCTTGCCCGTCAGACCCAGGGCGTAGGCGTGCTCCAGACCCAGATAGGCCTTGGAATAGTCGATCGAGAATTGCGCATTTTCGCGCCAGGAGGCCAACGCCGCCTGATAATCGGCGGTGCGCGATCCGTCCGCCATATAGAAACCGCCTGCGGGCGGCGTGACCGGCGCCTGGGCGGAGGCGTCGCTGGCCCAGACAAGGGCCGATCCGGCGACTGCAACAAGAAGGCCGGCCTTGAACGCGTTGATCATGGTTCCCCGCAATGGTGACTGCACAAAAAGGCGCGTCCGTCCCGATAGTCCCCTGACCGTCGATTCACGGCGCTCCCTCCACCTGCATTTGAGCCGGAAAGTTCCGACTACTGTCAATCACGGAACGGAGGTTCTTCTTCACGATGAGGATTTTACGATACGGCCACGCTTCGACTGTTTGAAATTAGAATTTTTCTCCGAACCCCGCTTTCTCGAGCGCCGCCGGCAAGCGAGCACGAGATTTCGTTCCTCGGCTCAGCCAAGAGATCCGGACACGGCGCGCCAAGATGTCGCACCTGATAGGTTGGAGTTTGCAGCCTCTCCACCCTCAGATGAGACCTTGCTGCGTCGCCCAGCGGATCAGCGGCCTGCGCGGCCAGCACAGCAGCCAGGAGCAGGCGCTGTATTCGCCCGTCTCGATCATGACGCGGCGCGTGGGCGAGGAGGCGGAGGCGCGTTCGTCGTGGATCTCGCCGCCGCCCTGATGGATCATGAAGGCCCCGTTGTTCACCGGCGTCGTCCGTAGATAGGTCAGGCGGGGACTGATGGTCTCCAGCGGCGGATCGAAAAACCAGCTGGAGCCGATGACGCCCGCCAGGTCCGGCCGCGTCTGCAACAGGGCGGCGGCGGCGGCCCAGTTCCGCTCCCAGCCCGGCTCGTTGAAGTCCGACAGGTCGCGCGCCTCGGTGTGGGTCTCCAGCCAGGGCCGCCAGCCGCCCGCCTGGACCCAGGCGATCAGGGGGCCGGGTCCGCGTCCGCCCAGCATGTGCCGCACCACCAGACCGGGCCCGACGGGCGAAGACAGGTCCAGCATCTGGGTGTTGCTGCCCGGCACGCTGAGCGCCAGTGAGACGCGCACGTCCTTGGCCCAGAAGTCGGGATCATACGGGTCCGCCCCGCTATCGAGATACGCCGCCAGACGGTCCACATATGTCGGATAGCCTGCCAGCACAGCCTGCGGCAGACGCTCGACGGCGATGCGACGCGGCAACTCCAGCGCCCAGGCGGCGATCAGCCCGCGCCTCTGGTCGTCGTTCGCGCCATCGCCCAGAATCCCGTCCACCGTCCGCGCAGGCAGGCCGAAATCCCAGTGAGGCGCGACTTCGGCGGCGGCGCTGGCCGCGGCGTCCTTGATCTCTTCGACACGGGCGCGGTCGGCGGGCGACAGGCGCGACAGGGCGCGGTCAAAGGCGGCGATCTGTTCAAGGGTGAGCTGGGTCATGGCCGCCAGCTTGACCGCAGGGGCTGTAAATCCGGTTAAATTACCGAACGCGGCTCGATATCCGGCGCGCCCAACACCACCGGCCGCGACCACCAGCCTGGCCGATCAAGCGCGAAGGCCGCCTCGATCGCCGCCGCACGATCATCGAACAGGCCGAAGACCGTGGCTCCCGAGCCCGACATCCGCGTCAGGCGACAGTCTGGCGCAGCGCGCATGGCGGCCAGCGCATCTGAGATTCCCGGCGTGACCGACAGGGCGGGCGCCTCCAGATCGTTCCTCTGCGCCGACAGCCAGTCGATGACAGAGGCGACCGACCAGTCGTCAGGCGACGGCGGCCGACCCGCCCCGGCGGCGGGCGCGGCGTCATAAGCGCGATAGACGGCGCCCGTCGGCGACGGCAGGCCGGGGTTCAGCAAAACGCCGTGCAGGGTCGGCAGACGCGGCTCGTCTTCCAGCGCCTCGCCGACGCCAGAGGCCCAGGCCGGGCGAGCGCGCAGGCACATGGGTCCGTCCGCTCCGGCGGCAAGGGCGAGGCGTTCCAGTTCGTCTTCCGGCAGATCGAGCTCCAGCAGCCGCGCCGTCAACCGCAGCGCCGCCCCTGCATCCGCCGAGCCACCGCCCAGCCCCGCGGCGATGGGCAGGCGCTTGTCCAGCGTGACCGCCACGGGCGGCGCGCCGATCGCCGCCGCCTCGCCCAGCGCGAGCAAGGCCTTGATGATCAGGTTGTCGCCGTCCGCCTCCAGCCCGCCCGCGAACGGCCCCTCGACCGTCAGCGACAGAGCCTCGGCGCGACGCACGGTCACCCGGTCGCCGATATCGGCGAAGGCGGCCAGACTGACCAGCGGATGATAGCCGTCGGCCTGCACCGCCCCAACGTGCAGCAGCAGGTTGATCTTGGCGGGCGCCAGTCCGCTCAGGGCGTCATCGCTCGGGGCGTCATGGGTCGACATGGCGTCAGTCGGCCGCGCCGCCCGCAGAGCCCAGCCCCTTGTCCCCGGTCGGGTCCTGCCCCAGGCGATCGCGCAGCTTGGCCTCGACCTCGGCGCGACGCTTGTCGTCAACCTCCAGCGTCAGGACGCGGTTCCACTGAAAGCCCGCCTCGCGCTGACGCCCGACCGCCCAATAGGCGTCGCCGAGATGGTCGTTGATCTCGGCGTTGGCGGGCTCCTTGTCGACGGCGCCCTCAAGATTGACCACCGCCGTCTCATACTGTCCCTGACGGAACTGGGCCCAACCGAGCGAGTCCTGGATGTTGCCGTCCTTGGGATCAGCGGCATGGGCGCGGGCGATCATGGCGGCGCCCTCCTCCACCCGCGTCCCCGTATCGACCCACAGATAGCCGAGATAATTCAACAGGGTCGGATTGTCGGGCTGCATCTGCAGGGCGGCCCACAGCTCGGCCTCGGCCTCGGTATCCCGATCCAGCGATTCATAGGCGGCGCCGCGCAGGAAATGAACCTCGAAGCCCTGATCCTCAGTATTCAGCAGAGGGCCGTTCAGAAGCTCCAGCGCTTCCTCGTGCCGCTGCATCTGCAACAGCTGGCTGGCCAACATATAGGCCACCGCCGCCTCTTCGGGCCGCACCGAAGCCGCGCGCTGCAGCTCGATCAGGGCCTCGTCGTCACGGTCGGCCTTGGCGAGGCTGATGGCCATCTGCACACGTGCGGCGGCGTAGGTCGCGGGCGACACCGCGCTGACCTCGGCCAGAGCTGCCCGGCCCGCAGGCTCGATCCCGCCCTGGATCAGGGTCTGGCCGATCAGCAGTTGGGTGTTGTCGCTGGGCGCCAGGTTCTGGGCCAGACGCAGATAGACGGCGCCGAACTCATGGGCGCGCTGGGCGATCATCTGATCGGCGGCGGTGCGCAGCGCCTGGGCGGCGCCCTCCCGGTAGTTCAGCAAGGCGGGCGGCCGGGCCTTGGACAACACCCGTTCGCGCCCCTCCATGACCCGACGGTCGGCGGTGCGGGCGGTAACGGCGGCGTCATACTGAACCAGAGCCTCGTCGCGACGGCCGCGCCGCTCCAGAAACTCGCCGTAGGGCAGGCGGAACAGGGCGCCGGCCAGGGCGTGGCTGGTCAGGTCCCGCCATTCGGCGTCGGCCTCGGCATAACGACGGCGCTGCTCCAGCAGGCGGGCGCGATTGCCCCGCGCGACCAGATTGCTGACCGGGTCGAAATCGGCCGGCGGCATGGCCAGGGCGCGATCCCAGTCCCCGGCTGCGGCGGCGATCCAGGCTTGGACATAGAAACCGGCGCGGTCGTGCGGCTCGCCCACAGGGGCGGCGATCAACAGGGCGTTGGCCCGGCGCGCGTCGCCCCCGGCATAGGCCTGCACCGCCTGCACCAGTCGCCCGGCCTGAACGATGACCGGCGAGACCTCGGGATCGGTCGGCGCGATACGCCCCGCCTCATTCAGGTCGCCCGCCAGAAGGGCGGCGGTGAAGGCCTGTTCGCGCACGCGTGGCTGCTCGGGCGTCAGGGCGAAGACGCGGGCCAGATAATCGGCGCCGGTCGCGCTCTCGCCGCTGGTCAGGGCGTTGCGGCCCGCCAGATAGAGGCCGAAGGCGCTGTTGCTGTGGACGTCCAGCGGGATCGGCGACCATTCGGCGGGAATGGGCGTGATCTTGGGTTCTTCGGGCGTTTCCGGCTCATCGGCGATGATGATGTGCGGAACCGGGTCGCCGTTCGGCTCGGTGTGGGTCTCTATATCCTGAGAGGGGGCGTCCTGAGAGGGGGCGTCGGGCGCGGGTTCCGGCGCCGCCTCCTGCGCCAGCACGGGTGCGGCCAGCGACAGCGCAAGGGCGGAGGCCGCCAGAAACAGGACAGGGCGAGAAGAGACGAAACGCATGGCCGGACCCTTCACGCTTTCCCTTTCGCCCGCAAGAGTTCGCCATGCAAATCCCTCTCCTGTTGGGAGAGGGCTTGAGCCTCCAAGAGCCGAAGGCGATTGGCCAAGGCGAAAGGGTGAGGGTTCGCGGGTGAAATCGGCCGAAGGCCGTCGCGCGACGGCTTACGCCGACTGATGGTACAAGCCCCTCACCCTTTCGCGCCAGAACGATCGCTGACGCTCTCGTGCGCTCAAGCCCTCTCCCGCCGGGAGAGGGTTGCTCGCTTACATGTTCGGATAGTTCGGGCCGCCGCCGCCCTCCGGCGTGGTCCAGACGATGTTCTGCGACGGGTCCTTGATGTCGCAGGTTTTGCAGTGGACGCAGTTCTGGGCGTTGATCACGAAGCGCGGATCAGCGCGGTTCGCCTCGTCCGCATAGACGACTTCGTACACCCCGGCCGGGCAATACAGCCGCGCCGGCTCGCCGTACTTGGGCAGGTTGACGTTGATCGGCACCGACGGGTCCAGCAGCTTCAGGTGCGCGGGCTGGTCTTCGGCGTGGTTGGTGTTGGAGATGAAGACGCTCGACAGCTTGTCGAACGACAGCTTTCCGTCCGGCTTGGGATAGGTGATCGGCTTGTGCTGCGAAGCGGGCTCGGTCGAGGCCGCATCGGTCTTGTCGTGGCGCATGGTGCCGAAGAAGGAGAAGCCGCCCGTCAGGTGGTTGACCCACAGGTCGAACATGCCGACCGCTCCGCCCATCATCGTGCCCAGCTTGGACAGCATCGGCTTGGCGTTGCGGACGACCTTCAGCTCCTTATAGACCCACGAGCGCAGATAGGCGGACTGATAGGCGTTCAGCACATCCCCCTCGCGGCCCTCCATGACGGCGTCATACGCGGCGTCGGCGGCCAGCATGCCGGTCTTCATCGCGTTATGACTGCCCTTGATGCGCGGCACGTTCACGAAGCCCGCCGAACAGCCGATCAGGGCGCCCCCGGGGAAGGCCAGCCTGGGCACCGACTGGAAGCCGCCCTCGGTGATGGCGCGGGCGCCATAGGAGATGCGCGTGCCGCCCTCCAGGTGCTGGGCGATCGAGGGATGGTGCTTGAACTGCTGGAACTCGTCGAACGGCGACAGGAAGGGGTTCTTGTAGTTCAGGTGGACGACGAAGCCGACGGACACATAGCGGTCGCCGAAGTGATACAGGAACGAGCCGCCACCTGTCTTGTCGTCCAGCGGCCAGCCGGTCGTGTGCTGCACCAGGCCCGGCTGGTGCTTCTCGGCCGGGATCTGCCACAGCTCCTTCAGGCCGATGCCGAACTTCTGGGGATCGGCGGCGTCGCACAGGTTGTGGCGGGCCATGATGGTCTTGGCCAGCGAGCCGCGCACGCCCTCGGCGATGAAGACGTATTTGCCGTGCAGTTCGAGGCCGGGCTGGAAGTCGCCGGTCGGCTTGCCCTCGCGGTCGATGCCGAAGACGCCCGCGACGACGCCCTTCACCCGGCCGGTCTCTTCCTCCCAGACCACGTGGCTGGCGGCCATGCCGGGATAGACTTCGACGCCCAGCGCCTCGGCCTGCTCGGCCAGCCAGCGCGCGACATTGCCGAGCGAGGCGATATAGCAGCCGTCGTTGTGCATGAAGGGCGGCAGGGCGAACATCGGCAGGGACGCCTGCCCCTGCGGGCCCAGCACCAGGAATTTGTCCTTGGTGACGGGCGTCTCGAGCGGAGCGCCGCGCTCCTTCCAGTCAGGGAAGAGTTCGTTCAGCGCCTTGGGGTCGATGACGGCGCCGGACAGGACGTGGCCGCCGATCTCAGCCGACTTCTCCAGAACGGCGACGGAGATGTCCTTGCCGTCTTTCTCAGCCCGTTGTTTCAGGCGAATGGCGGCGGACAGGCCGGCAGGGCCGCCGCCGACGATGACGACGTCATATTCCATGACCTCCCGCTCAGCGCCGACAAGGGCCTCCAGCGGGGGCAGGTTGTCGATGACGGCTTCCTGCCATGCGTTCTTGGCGCCGCCTTCGATCATTTCCTCGGCCATATCCCCTCAATCCTCATTGTCGTCGTGGTTATTCGCCTTATCGGGAGGTGACGCGGGGGCGGTCAAGGCCTATTGCCTAGGGTCCTATGAACGCCCCCTACGTCGACATGGCTGCCGCAGAGGCCCTGTTCGCCTTCTGGCGCGATGCGGGCGTGGACGCCTGTTTCGAGGACGAGCCGGTCGACCGGACCGTCTTCGTCGCCCCGGTCGCGGCCAAGGGCCCCGCCACAGTGACGCCCCTGCGCGCGCCCGGCGCGGCGCCGTCCGTCGATGAGGCGGCGGCCGAGGCCCGTCGTCTGGCGGCGGGTGCGTCGACGCTGGACGAACTGGCTGAAGCCATCGCCGCCTTCGAGGGCTGCCCCCTGCGCGCCATGGGCGCCCGTCAGGCCGTCTTTGCGCGCGGCAATCCGCAGGGCTCGCTGATGATCATCGGCGAAGGCCCCGGCGCCGAGGAAGACGTGCGCGGCCAGCCCTTCGTCGGTCAGGCCGGACAGCTTCTGGACCGCATCCTGACGGCGGCGGGCCTGCTGGACGACGCCTTCATCACCAACACCGTCTTCTGGAAGACGCCCGGAAATCGCGCCCCGACGCCCCAGGAACAGGCCGCCTGCGCCCCCTTCGTCGAGCGCGCCGCGACCCTGCTGAAGCCCAGGGCGGTGCTGCTGGTCGGGGCGTCAGCGGCCAAGGCCGTGCTGAAGACCGACGACGGCATCATGCGGATGCGCGGGCAATGGCGCGAATGGCTGCCCGAGGGCGGAATCGCCGCGCCCGCCATCGCCACCCTTCATCCCGCCTTCCTGTTGCGCCAACCCCAGGCCAAGGGTCTGGTTTGGAAGGATATTCTCGATTTGTCCGTCCGTCTGCGAAGCGAAGTGGTTGAGCCGGGCGCCTGATTCAGGCATCCTGCCCCCTTGGAGACCAGTCCGCAGAGCGTCGTAGAATCCCGAATCGAGACGGGGCCGACGCCGACGAAGGGGGCCGCCGCGTCATGTATTCTTTCCGCCGGACGCGTCGTGCGTCTCTGTTCGCCTTCGCCCTGTGCGCCGTCGTTGCAGGCGCCGCGTCTGCCGAGGATGCGGATTCTTCCCGCCCCTATGTCGCGACGGCCGCTGTCGCCGAGGCCTCGCCCACGGCGCTGAGCAGCGAGGACCGCCTCAGCTACACCACCGCCTTCGACGCCCTGCGTCGCGGCGATCTGGAGTTGGCCCGCAACTCGGCGCGTCAGGCCAAGGACCGCGTCCTGCTGGGTCAGGTCGAGTTCGAGCGTCTGTTCCATCCCAGCCACGTCGCCACCTATGACGAACTGGCGGCCTGGCTTGAGACCTATTCCGACCTGCCGATGGCCGACCGGGTCTACACCCTGGCCATGCGGCGCCTGCCCGACGGCGCGGCTGAGCCGAAGCGCCCCGGCGGCCTGATCAGCCGCACCTGGGCCAGCTTGACCAGCCCCGGCGACGGCGGCGTCAACGATCCCGCCAAGGCCGCGCGCGTGGCCCTGAACAACGACGATCTGCCCGGCGCCTATGAAATGGGCCAGCAGATCGGCGACTGGTGGACGGCCGGGCTGGCCGCCTGGCGGATGGATCAGCACGCCGAGGCCTTCCGCGCCTTTGAGCACGTGGCCCAGGACCCGACCGAGGATCCCTGGGTGCGCTCCGGCGGCGCCTTCTGGGCGGCGCGGGCGGCGGGCCAGTCGGGCCGCCAGGAGCGCGTGGTCGAATACCTGCGCCAGGCCGCGCGCTGGCCGGCCACCTTCTATGGCCAGATCGCCCTGCATCAGCTGGGCGAGGAGCCGGTGATCGAGAACATGGGGCCGCGCCCCTATGAGGCGACGCTGCAACGCGCCTCCCTGACGCCGGAGCCCCTCGGCGTCGATACGCGCGCGCTCAACGCCTTCATCCAGTCTGACGAGGACGCCCGCCGCACGGTGGCCCTGTACGAGGTCGGTCGCCGCAGCGACGCCGAACTGGCCGCCCGCAACGGTCTGCGCGCCGCCAGCGGCGACAACGCGGCCCGCCAGATGTGGGCCGGTCTCTATCGTCTGGTTTCCTCAGGCCGCGCCGCCCAGTCCGAGGCCAGCCGCATCGACGCCATCCGCTACCCGATGCCCGAACTGCAGCCGATGGGCGGTTTCACCATCGAGAAGGCCCTCGTCTACGCCATTGCGCGCAAAGAGACAGACTTCAACGCCAACGCCCGCTCAGGCGCTGGGGCCTATGGGCTGATGCAGGTGATGCCGACCACCGCCGCCCACATGACCGGGGATCAGGGCTATGTCCGCACGCCCCAGCGCCTGCTGGACCCGGCGGTGAACATGAAGCTGGGTCAGGACTATGTGAACCGCCTGTTCCAGATCGAGTCCTTCCAGGGCGACCTGCTGAAGACGGTGGCTTCCTACAACGCCGGGCCGGGGCCGATGCTGGCGGCGATCCGCAAGCTGGGCGCCGACGCCGACCCCCTGCTGCTGATCGAGACCATCGACGTGCCTCAGGCCCGCGAATACGTCGAAAAGGTCGTCGCGGCCTATTGGATCTATCAGCGGATGATGGGCGCGCCGGTCAAGACGCTGGAAGCCCTGGCCGCGGGCGCGCGCGCCGTGCCGATCCGCCTCGACTACGTCCCGCCCGCCCCGGCGCCTCTACAGGTGGCCGAGGCCGTGCTGGGCGGCGGCTCGCGCTAGAGCCGAGCCTCGACACATCCGCGCCGCCCCCCCTATTGGCTGGAGGCGAGCTTCAGCACGACCAGGCCGCTGACGATCAACACGGCGCCGAGAACGCGCATCGGCGTGATCGGCTCGCCCAGCACGGCGATGCCGACGACAAAGGCCCCCACCGCCCCGATGCCGGTCCAGATCACATAGGCCGTCCCCAGCGGCAGCGTCTTCATCGCGATCGACAGCAGGCCGAAGCTGACGATCATGAAGCCGATGGTGCCGATGGTCGGCCACGGCCTGGTGAACCCCTCCGACATCTTCATCAGGAAGGCCCAGACGATCTCGAACAGACCGGCGAGCAGAAGAAAAATCCAGGCCATGACAGTCTCCCTTGCATGGCGTGCCGGGTCGTCCCGGCGTCATGCCCATGATGGGAGAGGTCGTCCTCTGAGCGCGCTCTATCTGGGACAGGGCGTCGGCCAGTCAAGATTTCCACGCCTCAGAACGCCGATCCGCGCGGAAGTGATGCCCAAAAGCCTCCACTTCGATCCGGCCAACCTTGACTCCGGGGCCCTTGCGAACGACACGACGCGTCCATGATCACGCGCTATTCCCGCCCCGACGCCGTCGCCATCTGGTCGCAAGAGACCAAGTACAAGATCTGGTTCGAGATCGAAGCCCACGCCGCCACGAAGATGGCCGAGTTGGGCGTCATCCCGACCGAGGCTGCGCAGGCCATCTGGGCCAAGGGCAAGGACGCGACCTTCGACGCCGACCGCATCGACGAGATCGAAAGCGTCACCAAGCATGACGTCATCGCCTTCCTGACGCATGTGGCCGAGATCGTCGGCGACGAGGCCCGCTTCCTGCACCAGGGCATGACGTCTTCGGACGTGCTGGACACCTGCTTCGCGGTGCAGCTGGCGCGCTCGACCGACCTGCTGCTGGGCGGCGTCGACCGGGTGCTGGCCGCGCTGGAAAAGCGCGCCAAGGAACACAAATACACCCCGACCGTGGGCCGCTCGCACGGCATCCACGCCGAGCCTGTCACCTTCGGCCTGAAGCTGGCCGGCTATCACGCCGAGTTCCAGCGAGCCAAACGTCGTCTGATCACGGCGCGTGAAGAGATCGCCACCTGCGCCATCTCGGGCGCCGTCGGCACCTTCGCCAACGTCGATCCGGCGGTCGAACAATACGTCGCCGACCAGATGGGCCTCAGCGTCGAGCCGGTCTCGACCCAGGTCATCCCGCGCGATCGTCACGCCGCCTATTTCGCCGCCCTCGGCGTCGTCGCCTCCTCGGTCGAACGTCTGGCCGTCGAAATCCGCCACCTGCAGCGCACCGAAGTGCTGGAAGCCGAAGAATTCTTCGACAAGGGTCAGAAGGGCTCGTCGGCCATGCCGCACAAGCGCAACCCGATCCTGACCGAGAACCTGACCGGCCTCGCCCGTCTGGTCCGCTCGGCCGTGACCCCGGCGATGGAGAACGTCGCCCTGTGGCACGAGCGGGACATCAGCCATTCCTCGGTCGAGCGCGGCATCGGCCCGGACGCCACCATCCATCTGGATTTCGCCCTGCACCGTCTGGCCGGCGTGATCGAGCGCCTGAACGTCTACCCTGAGAACATGCAGAAGAACCTCGACCGCCTGGGCGGCCTGGTCTTCTCGCAACGGGTCATGCTGGCCCTGACCCAGGCGGGCGTGTCACGCGAAGACGCCTATGCGGCGGTTCAGGAGAACGCCATGAAGGTCTGGCGCGGCGAGGGCGTCTTCATCGACTTCCTCAAGGCCGACCCGCGCGTCACCCTGCCCCACGACCAGCTCGAGGCCCTGTTCGACCTCGGCTACCACACCAAAAACGTGGACGTGATCTTCGCAAGGGTTTTCGGCGAGGGCTGATCGCTTGACCGTGCCCCGCCGGGTCGGTTTTGCGCCTGTCGTTGACGAACGCACACGCGTTCTCATTCTCGGCAGTCTGCCTGGCGACGCCTCGCTGAGCGCGGGTCAATACTACGCCCACCCGCGCAACGCCTTCTGGCGGCTGATGGAGGCCTTGCTCGGCATACCGTTGGCCACCCTGCCCTATCCAGCCCGGCTGGAGGCCCTCCTGACGCATGGCGTCGGGCTGTGGGACGTGATCGCCTCGGCTGAACGTCGAGGTAGTCTGGACGCCGCCATCCGCAACCCCGAAGCCGCCGACCTGATCGCCCTCACGGCGCGTCTCCCGGCCTTGAGAGCCGTCGCCTTCAATGGCGGAACGGCGGCGCGCGCGGGGCGACGCATCCTGGAGGGCGCGACCACTGCCGCCCTGATCGACCTGCCGTCCTCCAGCCCCGCCCACGCCCGGCCCTTTGATGAAAAACGGGCGCGATGGTCGGTTTTGAGCCCCTATCTGGTCGCCGCCGACAGGTGATCGGCCCGACCTCCGTTCACGGATCGCGCCGGAAAATTTGATCTCGCGCGCATCCTTTTCGGGCGCTGAACCGTAATCCCTTCCGACGCGGGCGCCGCCCGTTCACCGAAGGAGAGAAGCCATGACGACTTATCGCACCGCCACGCTCGCGGCTGTTTCGAGCTTCGCCCTGCTGGCGCTAGCCGCCTGCGGCCAGAACGACGCCAGGAAGGAGCCCGCCCCGGTCGAGACGCCAGCCCCGACCGTCGCCCCCGCCACAACCGAGCCCATGATCGGCGGCGTAGCGATGAATCCGTCCGACAATCTGGTCGCCAATGCGTCCAAGGCGCCGAACCTGACCACCCTGGTCAGCGCCTTGCAGGCCGCAGGCCTGACCGAGCGGCTGCAGGGCCCCGGCCCCTTCACCGTCTTCGCTCCGGATAACGCCGCCTTCGAGAAGGTTCCGGCCGCAACGCGCGAAGGTCTGATGCAGCCGGCGCAGAAGGCGGCCCTGACCAAGCTGCTGACCTATCATGTCGTGCCCGGCCGCGTGACGGCCGCCGACCTCGCCGCCCAGGCTCAGGCCAACGGCGGGACGGCCACCCTCACCACCGTCCAGGGCGAGAAGCTGACCGCCAAGGACATGGGCGGCGGCAAGTGGGAGATCACCGACGCCAAGGGCGGCAAGGCCATGATCACACAAGCCGATGTGGCCCAGTCCAACGGCGTGGTCCACGTCATCGACACGGTGCTGATGCCGAAGTAAGGCCGCGAAATGAAAGAAGGGCCGCGACCTTGCCGGTCGCGGCCCTTCTGCATTCCCATCGCGGGGAAGAAAATTATTCGCCGGCGCGGATCTGTTCGCGGGCGATCGAGGCCAGTTCGTCCATCTTGGAGCGCAGCTCGCCCTCGGACACCGTCAGGCCCGAGCCCTTGAAGTCGCCGGCGACCTTGCGGAAGACGTCTTCCTCGCCCGGCTGCTCGAAGTCGGCGCGGACCACGGCGGCGGCGTACTGCTCGGCGCTTTCGGTCGACAGGCCCATCTTCTCGGCCGCCCACAGGCCCAGCATCTTGTTGCGACGCGCGATGGCCTTGAATTCCTGTTCCTGATCGAGGGCGTACTTGGCCTCGAAGGCCTGTTCCCGATCGTCGAAGGTCGTCATGCGCGTCGTAACTCCAGTCACGGGCTAGTCTCGCCCGCAAACGGCTCTATGGCCCCCGGCGCGAGCGAACGCAACCAGACTTCGGTCGCGGATGCTGACGCAGGGTCGCTTCAGGATATTTGTGTCACAGACGCCCTTCGGTTAAAGGGCGCGTGGCTCTGTTATAGCCGCCGTCGATTCAGGATCGCGCCGCCCCGACCTTCGGGCCGCGCGTTTTTCGTTTTGCGGCCATCTGTTTTTCTTCCCGTCCGGGACCCGATGATGAACACCAAGCGCAAGAAGCTCTACGAGGGCAAGGCCAAGATCCTGTACGAGGGGCCTGAGCCGGGCACGCTGATCCAGTATTTCAAGGACGATGCGACCGCCTTCAACGCCCAGAAAAAGGCGACGCTTGAAGGCAAGGGCGTCATCAACAACCGCATCAGCGAATTCATCATGTCGCGCCTGAACTCGATCGGCGTGACCAATCACTTCATCAAGCGTCTGAACCTGCGCGAGCAGCTGATCCGCGAAGTCGAGATCATCCCGCTGGAAGTGGTCTGCCGCAACGTCGTCGCCGGTTCGCTGGCCCAGCGCCTGGGCCAGGAAGAGGGCACGCCCCTGCCCCGTTCGATCATCGAATTCTACTACAAGAAGGATGAGCTGAACGACCCGATGGTGACCGAAGAGCACATCACGGCGTTCAACTGGGCCTCGACGCAGGAACTGGACGACATCCTGGCCATGACAGTGCGGGTGAACGACTATCTGTGCGGCATGTTCGGCGCCGTCGGCATCACCCTGGTGGACTTCAAGATCGAGTTCGGCCGCGTGTGGGAGAACGACTTCAGCCGCGTCATCCTGGCCGACGAAATCAGCCCCGACTCGTGCCGCCTGTGGGATTCGACCACGGGCGAGAAGCTGGACAAGGACCGCTTCCGCCGCGACATGGGCGACGTCATCGAAAGCTACACCGAGGTGGCCCGCCGCCTCGGCATCATGAAGGACATGCCGACCGTGATTCAGGGAGGGCTGCATTAATGGCCAAGGTTAAAGTTCACGTCTTCCTCAAGCCCGGCGTTCTGGACGTTCAGGGCAAGGCCGTCGAAGGCGCCCTGCAGGGTCTGGGCTGGGCCGGCGTCGCCAACGCCCGCGTCGGCAAGCTGATCGAGTTCGACCTCGACGACGCCGTCGCCGACAAGGATGCCGAGGTGAAGCGCATGTGCGAGACCCTGCTGGCCAATACGGTCATCGAAAGCTACCGGATCGAAGTCGCCTGACATGATCCTGCGGCCTGAAACGGAAACGGATCCGGCCGCGATCCGCGCACTGACGGCGGCGGCCTTCGACGGCCATCCGCACAGCGACGGCTCAGAACCGCGCATTATCGACGCCCTGCGCGAGGCCGACGCGCTGACGCTGTCGCTGGTCGCCGAGGTCGATGGCCAGGTCGTCGGACACGCCGCCTTTTCCCCTGTTCAATGGCCCGGCGAGGGCGACTGGTTCGGCCTCGGCCCGGTATCCGTCGCGCCCGATCGCCAGAACCAGGGCATAGGCCGTCAACTGATCGAAGCGGGCCTCGCCGACCTGCGCCGAGGCTGCGCGCGCGGCTGCGTCGTCATGGGCGATCCCGCCTATTACGGCCGCTTCGGCTTCGTTCAGGACCCGCGCCTGACCTATCCCGGCCCGCCGCCCGAATACTTCATGGCGCTGGGCTTCGGTCTCATCGAAGGGTCGGGCCACGTCCGCTATCATCCTGCTTTCGGCTGAGGCTTAGCCGCACAGATAGTCCCGGCTCAGCGGCACGGCGGTCTGCTTCTTCGTCAGCTGCAGCTGGAAGACCATGTGGCCCAGTTCGCGGAAGGCGACCTCGCTGCAGGCCAGATAGAACTCCCACATCCGGCAGAAGCGCTCGTCATACATGGCCCGCGCCTCGCCGCGTCGGGCCAGGAACCGCTCACGCCAATGCCGCAGGGTTTCGGCGTAGTGCAGGCGCAAGATTTCCATGTCCGTGACCCACAACCCCGCGCGCTCGATGGCGGGCAGAACTTCCGACAAGGCGGGGATATAGCCGCCGGGGAAGATATATTTGCGGATCCACGGCTGGGTGCGGTTCGGCGGCGAGTTGCGGCCGATGGCGTGGATCACCGCCACCCCGTCATCATCCAGCAGGCGGGCGACGGTGTCGAAATACTCCTGATAGTTCGGCACGCCGACATGCTCGAACATGCCCACCGAGATAATGCGGTCGAAGGTCTGGTCCAGGTCGCGGTAATCCTGAAGCCTGAAGTCGGCCCGGTCCGTGACGCCCAGCGCCGTCGCCCGCTCATTGGCCGTGCGGTGCTGTTCGGTGGACAGGGTGACGCCGGTCACGTGCGCGCCGCGCTCGACCATCGACAAGCCCAGCCCGCCCCAACCGGCGCCGATGTCCAGGGCGGTGTGGCCAGGCTCCAGCAACAGCTTGTCGATCAGGCGGCGCTTCTTGGCGACCTGGGCCTGTTCCAGACTGGCGTCCGGCGTCTCGAAGAAGGCGCAGGAATATTGCAGGTCCTCGTCCAGAAACAGGCGATAGAAATCGACCGTCAGATCGTAATGGTGGTGGACGTTGCTGCGCGCATGCAGGCGGTCGTTGGCCTGTTCCGCCCCTCGCCGGATGCGCTGCATCCAGTTGAGCTTCGGCGAACGCGGTCGCAGCGCCATCTGCGAAGTCGTCAATTGCAGGAAGTCGTAGACGCCGCCGCCATCGATCCGGAACGTCCCGTCCATGAAGGCCTCGCCCAAGGCGAGGTCAGGGTTGGCGGCGATGGCGACCGCCGCCTTCATGTCCGTCAGCACGGCCGTCAGCTCCGGCTCGCCCGGACCTGCCGTCAGTTCCCGACCGTCCGGAAGACGCACCCGGATCGCCCGCGTCTGAAAGGTTCGGTCCAACAGGGCTTGCAGCATCCCGTTCCTCCGCTCATCAAGACAGCTTGACCTTAGCTAGGGACAGAATGTCGCGACGCAACGTCCGTGGCGAGTCTTCCGTTAGCTCAAAGATCGAATTCGCCGCCAAAGGGAGAGCGCCGCCATGAGCTTCACCGTCACTTCGACCGATTTTTCCGACGGAGGCGTCCTGCCCGACGCCCAGGTCAAGGCGTTCGGAAACACCTCGCCGCAACTGTCTTGGTCCGGCGCTCCGGAAGGAACCAAGAGTTTCGCCGTCACCTGCTATGACCCCGACGCTCCCACCGGGTCCGGCTTCTGGCACTGGACCGTTGCCAACCTGCCCGCCGATGTCACCGAACTGGCCGCAGGCGCGGGCGCCGTCGGCGGCGGCGGGCTGCCTGAAAACGCCGTTCAGGGCCGCACCGACTATGGCGAGCCGGGCTTCGGCGGCGCCGCCCCGCCCCCCGGCCACGGCCCGCATCGCTACATCTTCACCGTCTTCGCCGTCGACGTGGAGCGGCTGGATGTGACCGAGGACAACTCGGGCGCCGTCTTCGGTTTCAATCTGCACTTCCACACCCTGGCCAAGGCGTCGATCACGGCGACCTACGAAAACCGGGGCTGAGCCTCGGATGAGACCTCGACACAAAGCGTGATCGTCTCTGTGACGCCGCCGCGGTTGATGCCCTGGGCGGCGTCCCTATTTTGCAGCGCAACCTCTCCCTGCTGCATCGCGACACTCCATGCCCCCTGCCGACGCTCCCTGCATCGACAATCCCGCCTGCGCTGCGCCGGACAGTGGGATCGAGCGCGTGGCGGAACCGGGGAAGGCGGCGCTGGTGCTGCTGGCGCTGGCCATGGGCGGCTTCGCCATCGGCGTGACCGAGTTCGCCGCCATGAGCGTCCTGCCCGATTTCGCGGCGGGACTGGGCGTCAGCGAGCCGAAAGCCGGTCATGTCATCAGCGCCTATGCCGCGGGCGTGGTGATCGGGGCGCCGATTCTGGCCGTGTTGGGCGCGCGCCTGCCGCGCTGGCTGCTGCTGATCGGCTTCATGGCCCTGTTCGCCGTCGGCAACGCCCTCAGCGCCCTGGCCCCGACCTATGAGTGGATGCTGGCCTTCCGCTTCCTCAGCGGCATTCCGCACGGCGCCTATTTCGGCGTGGCGGCGCTGGTGGCGGCGTCGCTGGTTCCGCTGCGGTTGAGGACCCGTGCGGTCTCGACCATCCTGCTGGGCCTGACCGTCGCCACGGTGATCGGAGTGCCAGTCGCCAACGCCGTCAGCCACCATTTCGGCTGGCGCTGGACCTTCGCCATCGTCAGCGTTCTGGCGGTGCTGACCATGGCGCTGGTCGCCCTGTTCGCGCCGCGCGATCCGGCCCACCCTGACGCCAGCCCCTGGCGCGAACTGGGGGCCCTGAAGCGCGGTCAGGTGTGGCTGACGCTGGGCGTGGGCGCCGTCGGCTTCGGCGGCATGTTCGCGGTCTACGCCTATCTGGCCTCGACGCTGAAGGCGGTGACGGGCGTGGGGCCGGAGGTCCTGCCCTGGGTCTTCGCCCTGTTCGGCCTGGGCATGATGGCGGGCAATCTGCTGGGCGCCTGGGCCGCCGACCGCTTCGGCATGGCGGCGGCGGGCGGCCTGTTGCTGTGGAGCGCGGCGGCGCTGGCGCTGTATCCCTTCGCCGCGCCCCATCTGTGGGCGGTGATGATCGTCGTGCTGCTGATCGGCGGCGGCGGCGGGCTGGGCTCGGTGCTGCAGACCCGGCTGATGGACGTGGCCGGCGACGCCCAGACTCTGGCCGCCGCCCTGAACCACTCAGCCTTCAACACCGCCAACGCCATCGGCCCCCTGCTGGGCGGCATGGCGGTAGCGGCGGGCTGGGGCTGGACCTCGACCGGCTGGGTCGGCGTCGCCCTGTCGTTGGGCGGTTTCGCGGTCTGGGTCGTCGCCTGGGCGACGGGCCGCAAGGCGCCGCAAAGCGACGCCTGACATTCGTCACGAAGGGTGCTAGGAGGCCCGGCCATGAGCGCAGCCGTCATTGTATTCCCCGGTTCCAACTGCGATCGCGACTGCAAGGTCGCCGTCGAACGTTCCACTGGCGAACAGGTCCAGATGGTCTGGCACGCCGAGACCGAACTGCCCAAGGGCCTCGATCTGATCGTGCTGCCGGGCGGCTTCTCCTATGGCGACTATCTGCGCTGCGGCGCGATGGCGGCCCAGGCCCCGATCATGCAGGCGGTCAAGAAGGCCGCCGACGACGGCGTCACCGTGGTCGGCATCTGCAACGGCTTCCAGGTCCTGTGCGAAGCCGGGATGCTGCCGGGCGCCCTGATGCGCAACAGCAGCCTGAAATACATCTGCAAGCCCATCAGCATCACCGTCGCCAACGCCCAGACCCGCTTCACCTCGGGCTATCAGGGCCAGCGCGAGATCGTCATGACCCAGGGCAACGCTGACGGGAACTATTACGCCGACGAAGAAACGCTGAAGCGCATCGAGGGCGAGGGTCAGGTCGTCTTCCGCTACGTCGACAACCCCAACGGCTCGGTCGGCGACATCGCGGGCCTGCAGAACGAGCGCGGCAATGTGTTGGGCATGATGCCCCACCCGGACCGTGCGTTCGAAGCCGAACTGGGCAGCGCCGACGGCGCCATCCTGTTCCAGAGCATCTACGCGGCGGTTTAAACGCCCAGCCTGGGCGCGCCTGAGCCGCTGGCGTCGATCGTGGCGAACAGGGCGCGGATCAGGTCCTGTTCCTCGGCGGTGACCTCGGGCTTCCAGACATCGAAGATCAGGATGGTGCGGTCCTGGTCGCTGTCGTTGGCGGCCTCGTGCTCGATGGTGTCGTCGAAAGCCCAGGCCTCGCCCGCCCTCCACTGGCGTTCCTCGCCGCCCACGCGGAACCAGCAATCCGGCGGCACGACCAACGGCAGATGACAGATCAGCCGCGTGTTGATCAGGCCGTGATGGGGCGGGATCGTCGCGCCCGCCTGCAGCTTCGAGAACAGGATCGACGGCGAGCGGCCGGGAATGCGGCATAGAGGCGCCGCCGCCAGCGCCTTCATCGTCTGCGGACAGCGCTCCGCGATCTCAGGAACCTCGACCCCGTCCTTCCACAGGAAGACCGCGCTCCAGGCGTCATTGCCCAGCAGGCCCGCCTGATCGTTGCGGGGACGGTTGGCCCGATCCTCGATATAGGGTGCGAACAGCGCCGGTTCGGACAGGATGGCGTCCAGTTCGGCGCGGATGGCGGGCGCCGCCGCCTCGATCTCGGCCAGCCAGACGACGGTCTCGCGCGGCTGGAACTCGATCTGCGGCAGGCCAGGGAACATGTAGAATTTGGGCTGTTGATAATAGAGCCGCCGCCTGCCCGTCATCAGGTCCAGCGAGGCGGCGAAGCGCGAACTGGAGGTTGCCGGGTCGAAGCCGCGCCTGGCCAGCCCGTCGCGCAGGCCCTGCTCGAAGAGGCGCGCGCCCTCGGCCTGGGCGGCGGCCGCGTGTTGCAGTTCCGCCCGCAGGTCCGGCGGCGGGGCAGCGATCGCCCGACCCTGAGCCAGGGCGGCGCCGTAAAAGGTCATGGCCGAGCGATGATCCCCCTGGGCGCTGAGGGCGTCCCCCTTGAACACCAGGGCGCGGGGCTCGCGCGGGTTGATCCGCAGCACGGCGTCGGCCGCCGCCGCCAGAGCGGCTGCATCCGACCGTTCGCGCGCCTGCCGCGCCTCACGGATGAGGGCGTCGATCTGAGGTCGTGGATCGTGGGAGCGAACGTCGGTCATGGACCGATGGAACCGCCCTGCGTCCCGACGGTCAAGCGCCTCAGCCGTCCTTGCGATCCAGGACGCTGGCGCTGCGGCCGGCGTCGCCGACTTCTACCTCTTCCTCGACCGGTTCGCCGTCCTCATCGAGGCGCTCCAGCGTGCCCTCGGCGCCGGATTCATGGATGGCGGCCAGTTCGCGAGCGCCGACGCCCAGGCCCTGCTCCAGGGCGCGGTTGGTCTCGACCTCCTCCTCGAGCGTCTGTTCGATAGGGTCCGGTTGTTTCGGGTCGGTCATGGCGGCCTCCTTCTCAATGGCCTGAAAGCAAGGCGGGAGGCCCGGCCGCGGTTCCATCGGCCGATGAACCTTCTTGGTCCCGGCGCGTAGATACGGCGAAGCTCAGCCGGAGAGACGCATGACCGCCATCGAACGTCCCACCCCCGCCCAGCGGACGCGACGCCTCGCCGTTCTGGCCGCCGCCGTCTTCGCCGTCATCGTTCCGCTGGTTCAGATGCTGGGCGGCTTCGGCCTGAGCCAGGCCGAGTTCGCCTCCGATGGAAACCAGACGCTGCGGGTGGCCGGCTACGCCTTCTCGATCTGGAGCCTGTTGTATCTGGGAATCCTGATCTACGCCGGGCGTCAGGCCCTGCCCCAGACGGGCGAGAGCGTGTTGATCAACCGCATGGGCTGGCCCTCGGTCGTGGCGTTTTTCGGCATCGGCTTCTGGATCGTGATGGCGGCGCTGAACCTGAAGGCGGCCAGCGTCATCGTCATCTTCGCCTCGCTCCTGGCCCTGCTGCTGCCGATGTTGGCCAGCGCGCGCACGATCCGCGCGACCGGGGCGATGGAGCGCGACCTGTGGTTCGTGATCTGGCCGCTGGCGGCGCTGGCGGGGTGGCTGACCGTCGCGGCGCCCCTGAACCTGATCACCGTGACCACCGCGTTCGAGGCCCTGCCCGCCGCCCTGTCGCCGACCGGCTGGGCCGTGTTGGCCGTGGTCGTCACCACCCTTGTCGGGATCGGCGTGACCTGGGCGCTGCGGACCCTGGCCTATCCCCTGCCCATCGCCTGGGGTCTGGTCGGGGCCTTTGTGGCCGAGCAGGAGGTCAAGCCGGTGCTGGCCTTTACGGCCCTGGCGGCGGCGTTCGCGCTGGTGGTGGCGGGGGTCATCATCGTCTTCGGTCTGAGGCGCGGCGTCGAACGCCGTTGACGGGCTGACAGACGCCTCGGAGAGGGCTAGAAGGCCCGCCCATGAGCGCGCCCCAGAAAACCATCGCCCAACTGGCCGAAGAGTACGGCCTCGCCCCCAATGAATATCAGGTCCTGCTGGACCGGCTGGGCCGCGAGCCCAACCAGGTCGAGTTGGGCGTGTTCTCGGTCATGTGGTCCGAGCACTGCTCCTACAAGTCGTCCAAGAACCAGCTGATGAAGTTCCCGGTCACGGGACCGCGCGTCATCTGCGGGCCGGGCGAGAACGCCGGCGTGATCGACATCGACGATGGCGACGCCTGCATCTTCAAGATGGAGAGCCACAACCACCCCTCCTACATCGAGCCCTATCAGGGCGCGGCGACGGGCGTGGGCGGCATCATGCGCGACGTCTTCACCATGGGCGCGCGCCCGGTGGCCCTGCTGAACGCCCTGCGCTTCGGCGATCCGTCGCATGAAAAGTCGAAGCATCTGGTCAAGGGCGTGGTCTCGGGCATCGGCGGTTACGGCAACTGCGTCGGCGTGCCGACGGTCGCGGGCGAGACCAACTTCCACAAGGGCTACAACGGCAACATCCTGGTCAACGCCATGTGCGTGGGCCTGGCTCGCGCTGACGAGATCTACTATTCGGCCGCGCCGGAAGCGGGCCACGACGTGGTCTATTTCGGCTCCAAGACCGGCCGCGACGGCATCCACGGCGCCACCATGTCCTCGGCCGAGTTCGACGACGAGTCGGACGCCAAGCGCCCCACGGTTCAGGTCGGCGACCCCTTCGCCGAGAAGCTGCTGATCGAAGCCACGCTGGAGCTGATGGCCTCGGGCGCCGTGGCCGCCATTCAGGACATGGGCGCGGCGGGCCTGACCTCTTCCTCAGTGGAAATGGCGGGCAAGGGCGGCGTCGGCGTCGAGCTGGACCTCGACAAGGTGCCGCAGCGCGAAACCGGCATGACCGCCTATGAGATGATGCTGTCGGAATCGCAGGAGCGGATGCTCGCGGTCCTGAAGCCGGGCTTCGAAGACGTCGGCTATCGCATCTTCCAGAAGTGGGGTCTGGACTTCGCCGTCATCGGCAAGACCACCGACACCGGCCACCTGGTGCTGAAGCATCACGGCGAGGTCGTCTGTGACGTGCCGCTGGCCCCGCTGTTCGACGACGCGCCGCTGTATGACCGTCCGTGGGTCCAGCCCGAGCTGCAACCGCGTCTCGATCCATCTGAAGTTCCGGCCCCCGAGAGCTGGAACGACGCCGTGCTGAAGGTCGTCGCCTGCCCCGACATGGCGTCCAAGCGCTGGATCTGGGAGCAGTACGATCGTCACGTCATGGCCGACACGCTTCAGGACTCCTCGACCGGCGCCGACGCGGGCGTGATCCGCGTCCACGGCACGGAAAAGGGTCTGGCCGTCACCAGCGACTGCACCCCCCGCTATGTCCAGGCCGACCCCTATGAAGGCGGCAAGCAGGCCGTGGCCGAGGCATGGCGTAACCTGACCGCCGTGGGCTCGCGTCCCATCGCCATCACCGACAACCTGAACTTCGGCAACCCGCAGCGCCCCGAGATCATGGGCCAGATCGTGCGCGCCACCGACGGCATGGCCGAGGCCTGCCGCGAGCTGGACTTCCCGGTCGTGAGCGGCAACGTCAGCCTGTATAACGAGACCAACGGCGTCGCCATTCCGCCGACGCCGACCGTCGGCGCCGTGGGCCTGCTGACCAACTACGACGTGACCACCGGCTTCGGCGGCGCGGCCGAGGGCGACCAACTGGTGCTGATCGGCCAGACGCACGGCGAACTGGGCGCCTCCATCTATCTGCGCGAGGTGCTGGGCCGCGAGGACGGCGCCCCGCCGCCGGTCGATCTGAAGCTGGAACGCAAGACCGGCGATTTCGTGCGCGGCCTGATCGAGGCGGGCGAACTGACCGTCGTTCACGACCTGTCGGACGGCGGTCTGGTCGGTGCGGCGGCGGACATTGCCCTGGCCTCGGACGTCGGCATTGAGCTGAACGCCTCCAGCGCCGCCCACGCTCACGCCTTTCTGTTCGGCGAGGATCAGGCCCGCTATCTGGTCGCCGTGTCGGACGCCGACGCCCTGATCGCCAAGGCCCAGGAAGCCGGGCTGCACGCCTCGCTCGTCGGTCAGGTCAAGGGAACGGACTTCGCCTCTTCGGGTCCGAAGGGCGAGCTTTTCCGCATCCCAGTCGCCCATGTGCGGGAGTTCCATGAAGGCTGGATGCCGAACTGGATCGAAGGCTGATGCGTAGCGCCGCCCTCATCCTCGTCGTCGCGGGCGCCGCCCTGCTGTCGGCCTGCGAGTTCGAGGGCGGCGATCCCGTCCAGCACGCCCTGCGCGATGCGGCCGCCGCCCGGCAGGCCGCCGCGCTGAAGACCACCGAAGAAGAAGAGGCTCAGACGATCCGTCGCCCGACCGCCTCCGGCCCGGCCCTGCATGAGCCGGACGAGCTGTCGCGCCTGATCGCCGCTCGCCGTCAGGCGGTGCAGGAAACGCGCGTCGCGCTGACCGCCATCGCCGATCCGACGTTGAAGGCCCAACTGACCGAAGACCTGAAGGCCGAAGAAGCCAGTCTGCGCACGCTGGAAGCCCGCGCCGCCGCCAGAACGCCCAACTGAACCCCCGACTGACCGGAAACGCACAGGCATGAGAACCGCCGTCGTCATGCCTGTCGGCGCGCGCTTCGACCTGCACCAGCCGAACTCGATGGAGACGGTGGCGCGCACCCTGGCGCAGGCCGACAGCGGCGAGGTCCGCATCTTCTGCTGCGAAGGCGCCCAGGATCACGGCGATCTGCCGGTGCAGACCCTGCCTGCCGCGAACAGGCTGAAGGCGCTGCGGCAAGCGTTGGCCGTCTACCGCCCCGACGTCATCGAGTTTCATCAACAGACGCAGCAGGCCGTCGCCCTGGCCCCGCATTTCCCGGACGCGGCCATTACCCTGTATCGCCACAATGCAGTGAAACCGCCGCGCCATGTCATCGACCGATGGCGCTATGAGCGGCGCTATGACCGGATGGACGGCCTGATCTTCGTCAGCGAGGCGGCGCGGCTGGATTTCCTGAAGGACTTCCCCCGGCTGGAGGCCAAGGCCTTCGCCGTGCCCAACCCGATCGACGTGGACCTGTGGCGCGGCCCGACAGACCAGCGCGAGCCGGTGATCGCCTTCGCCGGTCGCGCCATGCCGGAAAAGGGCGTGGACCTGATCTGCGCCGCCCTGCCCGCCGTGCTGGAGCGCCATCCCGGCTGGCGCGCCGTGCTGATGCTGAACGACTGGGACAAACACGCCGCCTGGGCCGCGCCTCACATTGCGCCGCTGGAGCGGTTCGGCGAGCGCGTCCGGGTGCTGAAGTCGGCGCCGCTGGCGCAGGTGCGCGCCGAGATGCAGCGGGCGGCCATCGCCCTGACGCCCTCGGTCTGGGCCGAGCCTCTGGGCCTGGTCGCGCTGGAGGCCCATGCGGCGGGCGCGGCGCTGATCTCATCGGGACGCGGCGGCCTGCGCGAGGCCAGCGGCCCGCACGCCGTCTATGTCGATGATCTGGCGCCCAGCGGCCTGAACCGTGCGATCGACGATCTGATCGCCGATCCCGCGCGTCGCCTCAGTCTGGCTCTCGCGGCGCAAGCCTATGTGAGCGCGACCCACACCCCCGAACATCGCGCCGCCCAGTTGCACAGCCTGCGCGGGCGCCTGATTCAGGCCAAGCGCTCGTAACCGTCAGGCCTGAGGAATCGCCTGGCTGAGGCGGCCGCCGACGCGGATCGGCTCGACCCGTTTGGCCAGGCCGGTGCGATCGTCGGTCTCGACGAAGACGCCGCAGATGGTGGCCGGGCCGCTGGCGGGGGTGTAGCGCCCGCCCGACAGCCGGGTGGTGAAACGGCGCAGCGGCTCTTCCTTGTCGTTGCCGATGACGGAGTCATAGTCGCAACAGCCGCCCGCGTCGGTCTGATAGGCCGTGCCGCCGGGCAGGATCTGCGCGTCGGCGGTCGGGACGTGAGTGTGGGTGCCGACTACAAGGCTGGCGCGGCCGTCGCAGAAGTGGCCCATGCCCATCTTCTCGCTGGTCGCCTCGGCGTGCATGTCGACGATGACGGCGTCGGCGACGACGCCCAGAGGCGCAGCCTCAAGCTCGCACTCGACGGCGCTGAACGGGTCGTCCATCGGGTCCATGTGGACGCGGCCCAGCACATTGATGACCAGCACCCGGCGGCCGTCCGGCGTGACGAAGACGTCGGCGCCGCGCCCCGGCGCGTCCATCAGGCGCGGATAGTTGGCCGGACGGATCAGGCGCGGCTCGCGCACGATATAGGTCAGGGCCTCGCGCTGATCCCAGCTGTGGTTGCCCAGCGTCAGGACATCGGCCCCGGCGTTGAAGATGTCGTTGGCGGTGTTCTCGGTGATGCCGAAACCGCCCGCCGCGTTCTCCGCATTGACCACCACGAAGTCGAGCTTGAGGTCGCGCCTCAGCCCCGGCAGGTGGTCCGAAAGTCCATCGCGCCCG
Organism: Brevundimonas sp. S1H14; assembly: GCF_047716865.1. Classification (NCBI taxonomy): domain Bacteria; kingdom Pseudomonadati; phylum Pseudomonadota; class Alphaproteobacteria; order Caulobacterales; family Caulobacteraceae; genus Brevundimonas; species Brevundimonas sp. S1H14. Next base: position 2,806,546 of record NZ_CP136679.1, read on the forward strand.
GACTTGCCGACCACGTCACCGAAAAACGCCAATCTCATGGGACCGCTCTATAGCCGGTCTCGGTCAAAACGCCATGCAGGCGGATATCGTGCGGCTCCAGATCAAGCTGCTCGACCTGCTGTCCGGCATAGGCGAAGCCGATGCGCTGGGCATCAGGCAGAACTGCGAAGGTCCGATCGTAGTAGCCGCCCCCCTGCCCCAACCGTCCGCCGAGGGCGTCGAAAGCCAGCAGAGGCGTCAGGATCAGGTCCGGCGTCACGGCGTCAGCGAGCGGCAGAGGCGCCGGACATCCGGCCGCGTCCAGCTCCAGGGGCTCGCCCGGCGCCCAGGCGCGAAATATCATGGCCGCGTCGCGCTCCAGCACCACCGGCAGGCACAGGCGGCGACCCGACTGATGCAGGACGTTTGCGAGGGCGTCCGTATCCAGCTCCGACCCCATGGCGCGATACAGGGCGACGATCTCGCCGGGAGGAAGGGCGTCGGCATGGCCCGCGGCGCGCTCGGCGGCCTCGGGATCCGCTCCGGCCAAACGCTTGCGCAGGGCGCGCATGGCCGCGCGCAGTTCTTGCTTGGGGGTCATGGGACGCTCGTTTCTGCCGTCATCCTCGGGCTTGACCCGAGGATCCAGCCCAACGGCGCGCTGAACGCCGACAGGCAGAGCGCGTCGCCCAACCCGATCCTCGGGTCAAGCCCGAGGATGACGGAGCAGAGGGAAAATCGGGAAGCGCGCTCAAGCAGCAAGCCGCCGCGCGGCGAGCGTTAGCGCACAAAACACGCTCAAGCAGCGAGGCCCCGCGGGCCGAGCGTAGCGCACTAAAAAAGAAGAGGTTGGCGGCGCCGCGTGAGCCGTGAAGAACGTTTAAATCCTCTCGACCTGGGTAGCCAGGTGGGCTCCGTATGCCCAGGCCCTCGAGCCCGGACAGGGACAGATCCCTATGAGTGAATTAAGGTCAGAAGGATATGTTGTCTTCGACGTGAGCCGCAGCAGGACCCGCCAGCGCACAAGATAGGCGTTCGAGCGGTTTTCAACAATGGCGAACATCCCTCTCCCTCCCCTTTATGGGGAGGGTGGCTGAGGCCGTTAGGCCGAGGTCGGGTGAGGGCGGCATGACCATTCAAGCGCCAGCTCCTGATCATCAGGCCTCTCCCCACCCGGTCGGTGCGCGACCACCCTCCCCATGAAGGAGAGGGAGAAACCGCGCCTATATCGTCTGTGTGATCTTCTCGATCCTTGCGGCCACGGCGTTCAGAGCCTCGGCCACGCCTTCGCTGACCGGGGCCGGCGTCACGGCGGCCGCAGCCGCCTTGGCGCGGCCAGAGTTCTGGACCGCCGCCTGACGTTTGGCCTCCTGAAGCTCGTCGGCCAGCATCAGAGCCGCCATCAGGAACAGGCGCACGTCGCCGACCTGTCCGACCTGATCGGCCACGCCCTGCACCCGTTCGTTGAACTGGGCCGCCAGGTCGCGCACTCGGGCTTCCTGACCGTCGGCGCAGCCCACAGCATAGGGGCGGCCGTGGACCTCTACCGTCACCGTCGCCATCAGTTCGCCTCCTCTTGTTGCGCCAGCACCTCGCGCACGGCGTCGGCCGCGCGGGCCAGCGCCTGGGCTGTTTCCTGACCGACATCTTCAAGCTCGGCGATGCGCGCCAGGTCGGCCGCGTTCGAGGGACGCGGCGCAAACAGGTCGTCGTCAGGGATGGGCGGCGCCGAGGCGGGCCTCGCCTTCAGCTCCAGCACCTTGCGCTCCAGATCGGCCAGCGCTCGATCAATCCGGGCCTTTGCAGCCGTAACGGCGTCCATGGGGGTCCTTTCTTCCAGATTCCGTGTAGAACCTGCCGGCGCGCCGGGGTAAAGCGGCGCCGCCCCCGCTTTATCCTGTTCCTGAGGAAAGGTCTCGCCGTGACCGACGCCCAAGCTGCATTCGTCAAGCCTTCGCCCAAGCAGATGGCCGACGCCATCCGGGTGCTGTCCATGGATGCGGTTGAAAAAGCCAAGAGCGGCCACCCCGGCATGCCGATGGGCATGGCCGACGTCGCCACCGTGCTTTACTCGAAGTTCATGAAGTTCGACGCCAGCCGTCCCGACTGGGCCGACCGCGACCGCTTCATCCTGTCGGCCGGCCACGGCTCGATGCTGATCTACAGCCTGCTGCACCTGACGGGCTACAAGGACGCGACGCGGGAACAGCTGGAAAACTTCCGCCAGTGGGGCTTCAAGACCGCCGGTCACCCGGAATACGGCCACATGGCCGGGATCGAGACGACCACCGGCCCGCTGGGTCAGGGTCTGGCCACCTCGGTCGGCTTCGCCCTGGCGGAGCGGCATCTGGCCGCGCGCTTCGGCAAGGATCTGGTCGACCACCGCACCTGGGTCATCGCCGGCGACGGCTGCCTGATGGAAGGCGTGTCGCAGGAAGCGATTGCGCTGGCGGGCCGCCTGAAGCTGAACAAGCTGTGCGTCCTGTGGGACGACAATGAGATCACCATCGACGGCAAGCTGTCGCTGTCCGACGCCACCGACCAGTTGGCGCGCTTCAAGGCCTCGGGCTGGGCGGTCAAGGCCATCGACGGCCACGACCACAAGCAGATCCAGAAGGCCCTGGCTTGGGCGACCAAGCAGGACAAGCCGACGCTGATCGCCTGCAAGACCAAGATCGGCAAGGGCGCCGCCACCCTGGAAGGCAGCCACAAGACCCACGGCGCGGCGCTGGGCGCCATCGAGATCGCCGCTACCCGTCAGGCGCTGAACTGGCCGTTCGAGCCGTTTGAACTGCCCGAAGGCGTCAAGGCCGCCTGGGCCAAGGTCGGCAAGCAGGGCGGCAAGGCCCGCAAGGCGTGGGAAGCCCGTCTGCTGAACCACGACCACCGCGACGACTTCACCCGCGCCATGGCCGGCGACCTGCCCACCGGCGCCTTCGAGGCGCTGGACGCCAAGCTGAAGCAGCTGGTCGCCGATCAGCCCGCGATGGCCACGCGCCAGTCCTCGGGCGAGGCGCTGGAGACGGTGTTCGCCGCCATCCCCGAAATGGTCGGCGGCTCGGCCGACCTGACCGGCTCGAACAACACCTTCGTCAAGAACACTCAGATCATGGACGCGCCGGACTATGCCGGGCGCTACCTGAACTACGGCATCCGCGAGTTCGGCATGGCCGCCGCGATGAACGGTCTGGCGCTGCACGGCGGGGTTATCCCCTACGGCGGCACCTTCATGGCGTTCGCGGACTACAGCCGTCCGGCGATCCGTCTGGGCGCCCTGATGGGCGTGCGCGCGATCCACGTCCTGACGCATGACAGCATCGGCCTGGGCGAAGACGGCCCGACGCACCAGCCGGTCGAGCATCTGGCGGCCCTGCGCGCCATTCCGAACCTGCTGACCATGCGCCCGGCGGACACGGTCGAGGCGCTGGAGTGCTGGCAGGTCGCCCTGCAGCACAAGACCACGCCGACCGCCCTGTGCCTGTCGCGCCAGAAGACCCCGGCCGTGCGCGTGACCGACGCGGGCGAAAATCTCTCCAGGAAGGGCGCCTATGAGCTGAAGGCCGCCAACGGCGAGGCGAAAGTCACCCTGTTCGGCACCGGCACCGAAGTTGCGCTGGCCCTGATGGCCGCCGAGACGCTGGAGGCCGAAGGCGTGCCGACCCGCGTGGTCTCAGTCCCCTGCTTCGCCCTGTTCGAGCAGCAGCCCAAGGCCTATCAGGACGCCGTCATCGGCCGCGGCACCGTCCGCGTCGCCGTCGAGGCCGCCGTCAAGCAGGGCTGGGAACGCTTCATCGGCGAGGACGGCGGCTTCGTCGGCATGACCGGCTTCGGCGCCTCGGCCCCGGCCGAAATCCTCTACCGCGAGTTCGGCATCACCGCCGAGGCCGTGGTCGAAGCCGCCAAGGCGCGGCTGTAAGCCTCATGCGCCGTCTCGCCCTCGCAATGAGCCTCGGCTTGTCGATGGCGGGCGGCGCAACCGCCCTCGCCGCAACGGTCGAGGACGCGCCCGCCGTCGCCGAGACGCCCATCGTCATCGGCCGATCCTACGCCCTGCCCTCGGCCGTCATGGACCAGACACGCGAGATCAACGTCTGGCTGCCGCCCGGCTATGAACGCAGCGGCCAGACCTATCCGGTTTTCTATGTGCTGGACGGCGGTCAGGATCAGGACTTCCACCACATCTCGGGCATCGCCCAACTGGGTACCATCGTCGGCACGACGCGCGATGTGATCGTCGTCGGTATCGCCTCGGTGGACCGTCGCAACGAACTGGCCCTGCCGACCGAAGACGCCGAACTGATCGCCCGCTATCCGACGCAGGGGCATTCCGACCGCTTCCGCCGCTTCATCGGCGAAGAGGTCCAGCCCTTCATCACTGGCCGGTTCCGAACTAGCGGCGAGACGGCGCTGATGGGCGAGTCTCTCGCGGGTCTGTTCGTGGTCGAGACCTTCCTGAAAGAGCCGCAGATGTTCGACGCCTATGTCGCCGTCAGCCCCAGCCTGTGGTGGGACGGCGGCAGGCTGGCCCGGCAGTCGGGCGCCCATCTGCGCGATCACTCCAACGACCCGCCCACCCTGATCCTGACGCTCGGCGACGAGGGCGAAATGATGCAGGCGCCGATGGACGTGCTGACCGCCAACCTGCGTGATCACGCCCTGCCCGGCGTCAAATGGGACTTCACCCCGCGCCCCGCCGAAAGCCACGCCACCATCTATCACGGCGCGGCGCTGGACGCCTTTCGCCGCCTCTATGCCGTTCCGGCCACGCCCGGAAGCTGAGCGAATTATCGGAGCCTGACGCCATGAAGATCGGCACCCCCCTCACCGACCACGCCACGCGCGTCATGCTTCTGGGCTCGGGCGAACTGGGCAAGGAGGTGGCGATCGAACTGCAACGCCTCGGCGCCGAGGTGATCGCGGTCGACCGCTATCCCAACGCCCCGGCCATGCAGGTGGCGCACCGCAGCCACGTCATCCCCATGACCGACGCCCAGGTGCTGAACGGCGTCATCCTGGCCGAGGCGCCGCACATCATCGTGCCCGAGATCGAGGCCATCGCCACCGACGTGCTGGCCGGGATCGAGGAGGCGGGCATGGCGCGCGTCATTCCCACTGCGCGGGCGACGCAGCTGACCATGAACCGCGAGGGCATCCGCCGTCTGGCCGCCGAAGAACTGGGCCTGCCGACCAGCCCCTACGCCTTCGCCGCCTCGGCCGAGGAACTGGCGGCGGGCGCCGAGGCCGTGGGCTTCCCCTGCTTCGTCAAGCCGGTCATGTCGTCCTCGGGCAAGGGCCAGTCCTATGTCGAAGGCCCCGAGGGCGTCGCCGACGCCTGGGCCTATGCCGAAGCCTCGGGCCGGGTCGCGGGCGGCGTCGTCATCGTCGAGGGCAGGATCGACTTCGACTATGAGATCACCCTGCTGACGGTGCGGTCGTTGCGCGACAGCGCGGTCCGCACCGATTTCTGCGCCCCCATCGGCCACCGCCAGCAGAAGGGCGACTATGTCGAAAGCTGGCAGCCGCAGGCTATGGGCCCCGCCGCGCTAAAGGCGGCGCAGGCCATTGCGGCCAAAGTCACCGACGCTCTGGGCGGGCTCGGCGTCTTCGGCGTCGAACTGTTCGTGAAGGGCGACGAGGTCTGGTTCTCGGAGGTTTCGCCCCGCCCGCACGACACGGGGCTGGTGACGCTGGCCACCCAGACCATGAGCGAGTTCGCCCTGCACGCCCGCGCGATTCTGGGCCTGCCGGTCGACGTGACCCTGCGCGAGCCAGGCGCCAGCGCCGTCATCTACGGCGGGATGGAAGCCGAGGGCGTGATGTTCGAAGGCGTAGCCGAGGCCCTATCGGTCCCGACCGCTGACCTGCGCCTGTTTGGCAAGCCCGAGGCCTTCGAGCGCCGCCGCATGGGCGTGGCTCTGGCCCGCGGCGCAGACACGGACGAGGCGCGCCAGCGCGCGACCGAGGCGGCGGGCAAGGTGCGAGTGATTAAGCCCTGATCCTTCTCCCCTCCCACCGGCAGAGGGTTGAGACACTAGCCACGCTCGCGCGCGGCCAAGCTTCTTCGACTTTTGTCGATTGGCGCCAGGCGCGATTAAGGTCCAAAAAAGGCGGAAGGCCGCAGGCAGCCGGCCACGGAGGGACCTTTCGCCATGGGCAAGTTCAGGACGGCGCTGATTTTCGGCGCCATCGCCATATTGGGGGCCGTAGCCCTCGGCGTCATCGCCCTGCATCAGGGCGAGAGCATCAGCGCCGTGTGGATCGTGGTTGCGGCGCTGTGCGTCTACGCCATCGCCTACCGCTTCTACGCCCGCTATCTGGCCGGGAAGGTGCTGGGGCTGAACGCGCGCAGGCCCACGCCCGCCGTCAGACACAACGACGGCCTCGACTATGTGCCGACGCCCCGCAACGTCCTGTTCGGCCACCATTTCGCGGCCATCGCGGGCGCAGGCCCTCTGGTCGGGCCTGTGCTGGCGGCGCAGATGGGCTATCTGCCCGGCGTCCTGTGGATTCTGGTCGGCGCGGTGCTGGCGGGGGCGGTGCAGGACATGATCGTCCTGTTCATGTCGACCCGCCGCGACGGTCGCTCGCTGGGCGACATGGTCCGCACCGAAATGGGTCCGATCCCTGGCGTCATCGCCCAGGTCGGGGTGCTGATGATCATGGTCATCATCCTGGCGGTGCTGGCGCTGGTGGTGGTCAAGGCGCTGGCCGAGAGCCCGTGGGGCACCTTCACCGTCGCCGCCACCATTCCCATCGCCATCTTCATGGGGCTGTACACGCGCTATCTGCGGCCCGGACGCGTGGGCGAGGTGTCGGTCATCGGGGTCGTTCTGTTAGTCCTGGCCATCATCGGCGGCGGCCATATTGCGGCTGATCCGTTCTGGGGGCCGGCCTTCACCCTGTCGGGCACCACTCTGGCTCTGGCCATGATGGCCTATGGCTTCATCGCCTCGGTCATTCCGGTGTGGCTGCTGCTGGCGCCGCGCGACTACCTGTCCACCTTCCTGAAGATCGGCGCCATCGTCGCCCTGGCCGTCGGCATACTGATCGTGCGACCGCACATCCAGATGCCCGCCATCACCCCCTTCATCGACGGAACCGGGCCGGTCTTCTCGGGCGCCCTGTTCCCCTTCCTGTTCATCACCATCGCCTGCGGGGCCGTGTCGGGCTTCCACGCCCTGATCTCGTCCGGCACCACGCCCAAGTTGCTGGAGAACGAGAACCAAATCCCGCTGATCGGCTATGGCGCCATGCTGTGCGAAAGCTTCGTGGCGATCATGGCGCTGATCGCCGCCACCGTGCTGGACCCGGCCGTCTATTTCGCCATGAACAGCCCGGTCGCCGTCATCGGCGATAACGCCGCATCGGCCGCCGCCGCCGTGGCCCAGTGGGGCTTCCACATCACTCCGGCCGAACTGGAACAACTGGCCAGGGACGTGGGCGAGCACTCCATCCTGTCGCGCGCGGGCGGGGCGCCGACCCTGGCCGTCGGCATGGCTCACATCCTGTCGGGCGTCATCGGCGGCAAGGCGATGATGGCCTTCTGGTATCACTTCGCCATCCTGTTCGAGGCCCTGTTCATCCTGACCACCGTCGACGCCGGCACGCGCGTCTGCCGCTTCATGATCCAGGACCTGCTGGGCATGGCCGTGCCGAAGATGCGCCAGACCCAGTCCTGGACCGGCAACGTCGTGGCCACGGCCCTGACGGTCGGGCTGTGGGGCTATTTCCTCTATACCGGCGTGGTCGATCCTCTGGGCGGGATCAACAGCCTATGGCCTCTGTTCGGCATCGCCAACCAGATGCTGGCGGCGGTCGCCCTGATCCTGGGCACGGTCGTCCTGTTCAAGATGAAACGGCAGAGGTTCGCCTGGGCCACGGCGGTTCCGGCGGTCTGGCTGCTGATCTGCACCGTCACGGCGGGGCTGCAGAAGCTGTTCCATCCCGATGTGAAGATCGGCTTCCTGGCCCACGCGCGGAAATATCAGGACGCCATGACCGCCGGCGACATCCTGGCCCCGGCCAAGACCATCGGCGACATGCACCGCGTCATCGTCAACGACTACGTCAACTCGGCGCTGACGGCGGGCTTCCTGTTCGTGGTGCTGACGGTCGTGGTCTATGGCGTCGGCGCCTGCCTCAAGGCGCTGCAGTCAGAACAACCCACCGTGGTCGAGACGCCCGCGGAGCACGAGCTGACCCTGGCCGACGAAGCCATGGACATCGCCCGTGCTTAGGTCGTCGTCATCCTCGGCCACCGGCGGCGCGGACCTGTTCTGCGCCTGCCGGGATACGCTGGTGCGGTGGGGCAAGGACGCCCGCCGCACCGCCGGGCTGATGATCGGCCAGCCGGACTATGAGGCCTATGTCGCCCATGCGAAGGCGACCCACCCGGATCAGGCGCCGCTGGACCGCACCGCCTTCTTCCGCCTGCATGAAGCGCGGCGGTTCGGCGAAGGCGGCGGCTTCCGCTGCTGCTGAGGCAGGCTGACCGTATCCGGACGGTTACACCCGATCATACCTTGTTACGGCGACGGGGTTGCAACCGGGCGCTCTCCGTCCCACTAAGGCGCCCATCATAATCGCCCCTTGTTCAGGAGACTGCTCCCCATGACCGTTCGCGTCGCCATCAACGGCTTCGGCCGCATCGGCCGCCTCGTCCTTCGCTCGATCGTCGAGCACGGCCGCAAGGACATCGAGGTCGTGGCGATCAACGACCTGGGTCCGGTCGAGACCAACGCCCACCTGTTCCGCTATGACTCGGTGCACGGCCGCTTCCCCGGCACGGTCACGACCGGCGAGGACTGGATCGACGTCGGCACGGGCAAGATCAAGGTCACGGCCGAGCGCGACCCGGCCAACCTGCCGCACGCCGAGCTGAAGGTGGACATCGCCCTGGAATGCACGGGCATCTTCACGTCGAAGGACAAGGCCTCGGCCCACCTGAAGGCGGGCGCCAAGCGCGTGCTGGTCTCGGCCCCGGCCGACGGCGCCGACAAGACCATCGTCTTCAAGGTCAACCATGAGACCCTGACGGCCGACGACATCGTCGTGTCCAACGGCTCGTGCACGACCAACGCCCTGGCCCCAGTGGCCAAGGTGCTGCACGACCTGTTCGGCATCGAGCGCGGCTATATGACCACCATCCACGCCTACACCGGCGACCAGCCGACGCTGGATACGATGCACAAGGACCTGTACCGCGGGCGCGCCGCCGCCCTGTCGATGATCCCGACCTCGACCGGCGCCGCCAAGGCCCTGGGCCTGGTCCTGCCGGAACTGAAGGGCAAGCTGGACGGCTCGTCGATCCGCGTCCCGACCCCGAACGTCTCGGTCGTGGACCTGAAGGTCGTCGCCGGTCGCGAAGTCACGGTTGAGGAAATCAACGCCGCCCTGCTGGCCGCCGCAAACGGCCCAATGAGCGGCGTCCTGGCCACGACCACCGACCCGCTGGTCTCGATCGACCTGAACCACGTCGCCGCCTCCTCGACCGCCGCCCTGCCCCAGACGCAGGTCGTCGACGGCAAGCTGGCCCGCGTCCTGACCTGGTACGACAACGAGTGGGGCTTCGCGACCCGCATGGCCGACACTGCCCTGGTGATGGCGAAGTTCCTCTGATGATCAAGTGGACGTGCACTGTTGCGCTTTGGGCAGCAGGCACGCTCCTTGGATTTCTACTCATGATGGGCGGCGAGATTTTTTCGCCGCCCATTCTGGCTCTTGCTTTCATTCTTTGGCTGGCTGGCGTCATCTGGTGCGCGAGCCACCATCGCGGCAGAGCCTACTGGATATTGATTGTTGGCAGCGCCGCGTCCCTGACCTTGGGGCCCATCCTCTGGCCGCTACTTTACGCGCTGACAGTGCTGCTTCACTGATCTGCCTCTCTCCCAACAAGGGCCCCTTCAAGCCATGACCTTCCGCACCCTCGACGACGCCGCTGACCTGTCCGGCCAGACCGCCCTGGTCCGCGTGGACTTCAACGTGCCGATGGAGGACGGGAAAGTCACCGACGACACCCGTCTGAAGGCCGCCTTGCCGACCATCCACCGCCTGCGCGAAGCCGGCACCAAGGTCGTCCTGCTGGCCCACTTCGACCGTCCCAAGGGCGAGCGCGTGCCGTCGATGAGCCTGAAGCCTGTGGTCGAGCCGCTGGAGATGCTGCTGCACGGCCCCGTACGCTTCGCCGACGACTGCGTGGGCGATGACGCCAAGGCCGCCGTGGCCGATCTGGACGCCGGCGGCGTGCTGCTGCTGGAGAACGTCCGCTTCCACAAGGGCGAGGAAAAGAACGACCCGGCCTTCGCCCAACAGCTGGCGGAGCTCGGCGACCTCTACGTCAATGACGCCTTCTCGGCCGCGCACCGCGCCCACGCCTCGACCGAAGGTCTGGCCCGCCTGCTGCCCGCCTATGCCGGTTGCGCCATGGCGCGCGAGCTTGAGGCGCTGGATGCAGCGCTCGGCAAGCCGCAGAAGCCGGTCATCGGCATCGTCGGCGGCGCCAAGGTTTCGACCAAGCTGGACCTGCTGAAGAACCTGGTCGCCAAGCTGGACTATCTGGCCATCGGCGGCGGCATGGCCAACACCTTCCTGTTCGCCCAGGGCGTCGATGTCGGCGGCTCGCTGTGCGAAAAGGATCTGGCCGACACCGCCCGCGAGATCATCGAGGAAGCCCGTCGCCAAGGCTGCGAGCTGCTGCTGCCGGTCGATGTGGTGGTGGCCAAGGGCGTGAAGCCGGGCATCGAGTCGGGCGTGCGCGCTCTGGACCGCATCGCCGCCGATGACCTGATCCTGGACGCCGGGCCGGAAACCGTCGCCCGCCTGAACCGCGCCATGGACCTGTCCAAGACCCTGATCTGGAACGGCCCGCTGGGCGTGTTCGAGGTGCCGCCCTTCGACAAGGCCACGGTCGAGGCCGCCAAACACGCCGCTGAACTGGCCAAGGCCGGCAAGCTGGTCGCCGTGGCCGGCGGCGGCGACACGGTCGCGGCCCTGAACCACGCGGGCACGGCCGACGACATGACCTTCGTCTCCACCGCGGGCGGCGCCTTCCTGGAGTGGATGGAAGGCAAGGTGCTGCCGGGCGTCGAGGCCCTGCGCGCCGCTTAAAACCGTCAAGGCGAGGGCTGCCCGCAGCTCTCGCCCCTGACGCTCGAAACTTAGTCTTCGCCGTCCATGTCGACAGCGCGCGCGACCAGATCGCGCCACGTCGGATCGGTGTCGTCCACCAGATCGACATCGTCCAGCAGGGCCACCGCCCCGCCGCCGTCGGGCAGGATCAGGCCCAGCACTTCCATCAGTTCGCCGTCGGGCCCGACATGGGCCTCGGCCTGCACGATCACGGCCGCCTGCTCGCCGTCCTCCTCCCACCAGATGACGGGCTGAGGCAGCTCCATATCGATGACGCGCGCCTCTTCGGTGTCGCCGAGAGCGAAGACGGCCTTGCCCGCCTGAACATCGTCCAGCGTCGCCACAGCTCCGGCGAAAGGCGTCAGCCGCGACCAGTCGTCGACATCGAAACCACCGCCGTCTTCATCCAGCGCATCGTCGTTCTGGCTCATCGCCGTTCCTTGATCAGACGCCTCGCAGGCGCCGGAGCACTTAAGGCCTGCGCGTCCAAAGTCCACCACGCTGAAGCCGTGTCACGTCGGCGTGACTTCCCGCACCCGACCGGCTAAGACCTCAGGCAAAATCACTATCGGTTCAGGAGACTACCCATGGCGCGCATTACGCTGCGACAACTGCTCGACCACGCGGCGGAGCACGACTACGGCCTGCCCGCCTACAACATCAACAACATGGAGCAGGGCCTGGCCATCATGGAGGCCGCCGACGCCGTCAACGCCCCGGTCATCATCCAGGCCTCGCGCGGCGCCCGCTCCTACGCCAACGATGTCGTCCTGGCCCGCCTGATCGACGCCCTGGTCGAACTGTATCCGCACATCCCGGTCTGTATGCACCAGGACCACGGCAACGGCCCGGCCACCTGCGCCACCGCCATCCAGTACGGCTTCACCTCGGTGATGATGGACGGCTCGCTGGAAGAAGACGCCAAGACCCCCGCCTCGTACGAGTACAACGTCGACGTCACGCGCCGCGTCACCGAAATGGCCCACTCGTGCGGCGTCTCGGTCGAGGGCGAACTGGGCGTTCTCGGCTCGCTGGAAACCGGCATGGGCGAGGCCGAAGACGGCCATGGCTTTGAGGGCAAGCTGGACCACTCGGCCCTGCTGACGGACCCGGATCAGGCCGTCGATTTCGTCAAGGCCACCAAGGTCGACGCTCTGGCGATCGCCATGGGCACCTCGCACGGCGCCTATAAGTTCACGCGTCAGCCGGACGGCGAAGTCCTGGCCATGAACGTGATCGAAGAGATCCATAAGCGCCTGCCCAACACCCACCTGGTGATGCACGGCTCCTCGTCGGTGCCGCAGGACCTGCAGGACATCATCAACCAGTACGGCGGCCAGATGCCTCAGACCTGGGGCGTGCCGGTCGAGGAAATCCAGCGCGGCATCAAGCACGGCGTGCGCAAGATCAACATCGACACCGACAACCGCATGGCCATGACCGGCGCCATCCGTAAGGTGCTGGCTGAAAAGCCGAGCGAGTTCGACCCTCGCGCGTATCTGAAGCCCGCCAAGGAAGCCATGCGCAAGCTGTGCATGGAGCGCTACCAACAGTTCGGCTGCGAAGGCATGGCGTCCAAGATCCAGCCGCTGTCCACCGCCCAGATGGCCAAGCGCTACGCCGCCGGCGAACTGGACCCGCGCATCGGCTGATCGACGCAAAAGCGGGCCTGAGCCGCGCTGAAACGATTGAAGGGCGATCCCGGCGGGCCGCCCTTTTTTCATGGCGTCCGCCAGCCGTGCTAAACGGACGTTGTGACCGACATCCTGCCCGCGCCTGACGACGAATCCGACCTGACGGTCCTCCACGCTCAGGTCGCGGCCGGCGCCGCGCGGCTGGACCGCGCCCTGGCCGACGCCCTGCCCGAACTGTCGCGCGCCCGCATCCAGGCGCTGCTGGAGGCAGGGGCCATATCCCTGAACGGCGCCGTGGTGGCGTCCAAGGCCAAGCCCGCGCCAGGCGACTATGAGATCATCTTGCCGCCCGCAGCTCCGGTCGAACTGCGCGCCGAAGCCCTGCCGCTGACCATCCTGTTCGAGGACGACGACCTGATCGTCATCGACAAGGCGCCGGGCATGGCGGTCCATCCCGCCCCCGGCTGCGAGACCGGCACCCTGGTCCACGCCCTGCTGCACCACTGCGCGACCCTGTCGGCCCTTGGCGACCCCGACCGTCCCGGCATCGTCCATCGGCTGGACAAGGACACCTCCGGCGTCATGGTCGCCGCCAAGTCGGACCGCGCCCACGCGGGGCTGGCCGCGCTGTTCGCCGCCCACGACATCGAGCGCACCTATGTCGCCCTGACGCGCGGCGCGCCCTCGCCCGAGAAGGGCCGCATCCAGACCCAGATCGGTCGCTCCAGCGGCGACCGCAAGAAGATGGCGGTGCTGAAATCCGGCGGGCGAGAGGCCATCACCGACTATGTCGTCCAGCAGACGTTCGGCCGCCCGGCCAAGGCCTCCAACGCCCCGCTGGCCGCCCGCGTCGCCTGCACCCTGCAGACCGGCCGCACCCACCAGATCCGCGTCCACATGGCGTCCAGGGGCTCGCCCCTGCTCGGCGATCCCGTCTATGGCTCAGGCAGCCCCGCCGCCCCCGTGCGCGCCGCCATCGCCGAGGTCGGGCTGAAACGCCAGGCCCTGCACGCCGCAATCCTCGGCTTCGTCCACCCCGTCACCGGCCGGCCCCTGCGTTTCGAGACGGCCCCGCCCGAAGACATGAAGCGGCTGGAAGCGCTGCTGGCGGACCTCTGACGCCGCCGCTTTATTCGCAACAACATCTGTGCTAGATAAAGACGGGCGGCGACACAGCATCGCCGTTCAATTGGGACAATCCGCCCCTTTCGTTTCGGGCAACGGATTCCCATCTTGTCAGTTGAGGGGCGAGGTGATGATGCACGTCATGTGGTCGGAGCCGTAGCGCCAGCTCGTGAAGCCGGAGGGACCATATGGCCAATAAAACGCTGACGGTGATGTCGCCTGAACAGGGACTGTCCCGTTATCTTACGGAAATCCGTAAGTTTCCCATGCTCACCAAGGACGAGGAGTTCATGCTCGCCAAGCGGTGGAGCGAACACCAGGATACCGAGGCCGCCCACCGTCTCGTGACCTCTCACCTGCGCCTCGTGGCCAAGATCGCCATGGGTTATCGCGGCTACGGCCTGCCGATCGGCGAGGTGATCTCCGAGGGCAACGTCGGCCTGATGCAGGCGGTCAAGAAGTTCGATCCCGACAAGGGCTTCCGCCTGGCGACCTACGCCATGTGGTGGATCCGCGCGTCCATTCAGGAATACATCCTGCGCTCCTGGTCCCTCGTGAAGATGGGCACCACAGCGGCGCAGAAGAAGCTGTTCTTCAACCTGCGCAAGGCCAAGAGCCAGATATCGGCCTTCGAGGAAGGCGATCTGCACCCTGATCACGTCGAACACATCGCCACCAAGCTGGGCGTAACCCATCAGGACGTCATCGACATGAACCGCCGTCTGGGCGGCGACGCCTCGCTGAACGCGCCCCTGCGTTCGGACGGCGAAAGCGAGTGGCAGGACTGGCTGGCCGACGACAACGCCGTCAGTCAGGAAACCGAGTTGGCCGAGAGCGAGGAAAAGTCCATCCGCATGGGCCTGCTCGAAGAAGCCATGCAGGAACTGACCGACCGCGAAAAACACATCCTGACCGAGCGTCGCCTCAAGGACGATCCCGTCACGCTTGAGGAACTGGCCGGCCAGTACGGCGTCAGCCGCGAGCGCGTCCGCCAGATCGAAGTCCGCGCCTTCGAGAAACTCCAGAAGGCCATGCGCGCCGCCGCCGAAGAGCGCAATCTGGTCGACGCCTGAGGGCGCTTGCCCGTCACCCTTCTCCGTAGCGGGAGAAGGGGCGCCCCTACCCGGCCCGCGCCAAGCTCTCGGGCGAGGCCAGCTTCAGCACGGCCTGAACCGGCGCCGTCAATGCGGCCTTGGTCGGTGCCCCGGCGGCCAGCACCGTGTCCAGTCCCGCCGCCGCAATCGCCAGCGGCGCGTCGCCTGTCTTGATGGCCAGCGCTTTCAGCGTCTCCGCCTGCTGCTTGATGGCGCGCACCGCCTGCATGGGATCGCTGTCGAACTGGGTCAGGGCCGAAAACAGGATCCGCATCGCCTGATCCTTGACCGCCAGGGCGGCCTCGGCGCTGGAGCGCGGCTTGTCCGCCTTGCGCTTCTGCGGCCCGGCGTAATCGTCCGAGTTGAAGCGCCGCCGGTCCGGCCCGATATAGCCGACCGCCTCGACCCAGTCGCGCGGCTTGGTCGCCAGATTCTCGATCCGCCGCTGCAGATCGCCGCTGGTGAAGGGCTTTCTCAGGAACTCATGCACGCCGGAATCGCGCGCGCCCTTGATGGCGCTGGCGGTGGCCTCGGCCGTCACCATGATGATCGGCGCGCGACGGCATGACAGGCTTGAGCGCCGGATACGCCGCGCCAGCGCCTCGCCGTCCAGCTTGGGTCCGGTCCGCTCGGTGAAGATCAGGGCCGGCTCCATTTCGCGCGCCAGATCCAGCACCCGCGCCTCATCGCCCTCGACCACGATCTCGCGCGATCCGAACCCCTTCAACAGGTCCTGCAACAGGCGCGCGGCGGCGGGATTGGGATCAACGATGATCACGCGCCGAACCACCGGCGCGATCCTCTGCATCGTCTTGGCGTCTAGGGCGAACACAGGGCGAGCTCCATTTCAGAGCGCCACCCTATGCCCTACCAGTTAAAGCGTCGTTGCCTCGGCCAGAAATGTAAACTCAACCCTGAAACGGATCGCGCATCAAAATGGTGTCGTCGCGCTCGGGGCTGGTCGACAGCAGGGCCACCGGCGCCCCGATCAGTTCCTCGATCCGCCGCACATATTTCAGCGCATGGGCGTTCAGGTCTTTGAAGGTCCGCACGCCTGCGGTGCTTTCGTCCCAGCCGTCCAGTTCCTCGAACACCGGCTCGGCCGAGGCCTGATCCTTCAGGCTCGACGGCAGATAATCCAGCACCTCGCCGTTAATGCGATAGCCGACGCAGATCTTCAGCGTCTTCAGTCCGTCCAGCACGTCCAGCTTGGTCAGGGCGATGCCGTCAATGCCATTAATGGCCACCGACTGGCGCACCAGAACGGCGTCGAACCAGCCGCAACGGCGCGACCGGCCCGTGTTCACGCCGATCTCGCGCCCCACGACCGCCAGGTGCTGGCCGACTTCATCGTTCAGTTCGCAGGCGAAGGGGCCCTCGCCGACGCGCGTCGTATAGGCCTTCACAATGCCCAGCACATAGCCGACGCCGCGCGGCCCGACGCCCGACCCGGCCGCCGCCTGTCCGGCCACGGTGTTGGAGCTGGTCACATAGGGATAGGTGCCGTGGTCCACGTCCAGGAAGGCGCCCTGCGCGCCCTCGAACAGCACCCGCTTGCCCGCCTTCTGCGCCTCGTCCAGCACCCGCCACGCCGGTTTGACGTAGGGCAGGACCTTCGGCGCGATCTCCAGCAGTTGCGCCAGTAGCGCCTCCGGGTCGATCGGCTCCAGCCCCAGACCCGCGCGCAGCGGATCGTGGTGCGAACGCAGGCGGTCGATCTTGATCTTCAGATCGTCTTCATTCGCCAGATCGCAGGCGCGGATGGCTCGGCGGCCGACCTTGTCCTCATAGGCCGGACCGATGCCGCGTCCGGTCGTGCCGATCTTTGCGCCCGGCGCGCTGGCGGCGGCCTCGCGCGCCACATCCAGCGCCGGATGGATCGGCAGAATCAGGCAGGCGTTGTCGGCGATGGTCAGGATGTCAGGGGTGATCGCCACGCCCTGAGCCTGGATCTTCTCGATCTCGCCGACCAGATGCCAGGGATCGACCACCACGCCGTTGCCGATGATCGAAGGCTTGCCCTGCACCACGCCGCTCGGGAGCAATGCAAGTTTATAGACCTTGCCGTCGACGACCAGGGTGTGGCCCGCGTTGTGGCCGCCCTGGAACCGCACCACCATGTCGGCGCGATTGGACAGCCAGTCCACGATCTTGCCCTTGCCCTCGTCGCCCCACTGGGCGCCGACCACTGCGACGTTCGCCAAGACCTATACTCCGCAATCCAGAATGCGGTGGGAGCCTATAACCCCTGAATCGTCCGGAGTCGCCCCCAAGGGCGTCTAATGGGCGACAGAATTATCTGTGCGCCGACTGAGCCAGTTCACTGACCGCCGTCTGAAACGCCCATTCCAGCCACGGCGTCGCCGCCACGATGTCCGCCGTCTCGACCGTACAGCCGCACCACAGACGCAGGCCCGGCGGGGCGTTGCGGTGCGGCTCCATGTCATAGACCGCCCCCTCGCCTTCCAGCAGCGCCTTGAACCGCTTCACAAAGGCCTTCTGTCCCGCCTCATCCAGCGCCGCCACGCGCGGATCGACGAACTTCAGACAGACCGAAGTCGTCGAGCGGATTTCCGGCTGCTCCGGCAGGAAGGCGATCCAGTCCGTCCGCTCCACCCACTCGGCCAGGGCGGCATAGTTGGCGTCTGTGCGCGCGATCAGGGCAGGCAGGCCGCCTTCGGCCTTCGCCCAGTCCAGGGCGTCGATCCAGTCCTCGATGGTCAGGACCGAGAAGGTGTTCATCACCACCCCGTCCGCGAGCGTCCGATCAAAGCCCGTCTTGTCGGCGATCCGCAGCACCTTGGGCACCGCCCGATCCGGCCGATAGCTGTCCAGCCGCGCCACCGCGCGCGGCGACAGCACCATGACGCCGACGCCCGCCTCGCCGCCCAGCGCCTTCTGAAAGCTGAAGGTCGTCACATCCAGCCTGTCCCACGGCAGATCCATCGCAAAGGCCGCCGAGGTCGCATCACAGATCGTCAGCCCCTCGCGGTCGTCGGCGATCCAGTCGCCATCCGGCACGCGCACGCCCGAAGTCGTGCCGTTCCACGGGAACACCACGTCCTTCTTCGGATCTACCTTCGACAGGTCCGGCAGTTCGCCCCACGGCGCCGTCAGGGCCTCGGGCTTCAGCCCCAGATGCGTCTTTACATCCGCCAGCCAGGTCAGGCCGAAATTCTCATAGGCGATCACCTGCACCGGGCGCTCGCCCAGCATGCACCACAGCGCCGCCTCGACCGCCCCGGTGTCCGAGCCGGGCGTATAGAGCATCACATAGTCGTCCGGCGGGCTCAGCACCTCGCGCGTCAGCCGCAGCCCATGCGCGAACCGCTCCACCACCTCCGGCGCGCGGATGCCCCGCCCCATCAGGTTCGTCGGCAGGTTCGCCAGCTCCCAGCCCGGACGCTTGGCCGTCGGCCCGGCCGAGAACCAGGGGCGAGCAGGCTTGGCGGCGGGCTTGGGCGTCATATCGGTCTCTGAAGTCTCGGGGGAGGAGAAGGAAGCTTCCGCCTTAGGCCATCAACGGCCAGGCTTATAGGGCCGGCGCTCACGCCATTCTGTCGCAAACCGGACCAGTTCGTCATCCGGCGCCTCGGGCAGCGTCACAACCAGCCTGGCCATCAGATCGCCGCGCTTGCCGTTCGCATAGGCGCCGCGCCCCTTCAGCCGCAGCACCTTGCCCGAGTTCGATCCCTTGGGAATGGTCATCATCACCGCGCCCTCGGGCGTCGGCACCTGAATCTTGCCGCCCAGCACGGCATCCGGAACCGACACCGGCAGATCCATCGTCAGGTCAGCCCCGTCGCGCTTGAACACCGGATGCGGCTGGATACGCAGTTCGATCAGCGCGTCGCCCGCCTGAC
Source organism: Brevundimonas sp. S1H14 (assembly GCF_047716865.1). Classification (NCBI taxonomy): domain Bacteria; kingdom Pseudomonadati; phylum Pseudomonadota; class Alphaproteobacteria; order Caulobacterales; family Caulobacteraceae; genus Brevundimonas; species Brevundimonas sp. S1H14. Next base: position 2,825,368 of record NZ_CP136679.1, read on the forward strand.
CGCCGCGCCCCGGCGCGCCCTGCCCCTTCAGCCGGATCGTCTGGCCGTCCGCCGCGCCCTTGGGGATGGCCACGTCGAGCATCCGCCCGTCCGAGAACTGGATGCGCCGCGTCGTCCCGGCGATGGCGTCCTCAAGACTGATGTCGAGGGTCGCACGCACGTCCTGCCCTCGCCCTCCGCTAAAGCCGCGCCCGGCGCTGCGTCCGCCGCCTCCGAAGGCGCCGAAGATTTCTTCCAGGTCGATATCGTCAAAGCTCGCCCGCCCGCCGGGGCCGCCCTCGCCGCGCCCGCCGAAGCCGAAGCCGCCGAAACCGCCGCCGCCCGGCCGCCCGCCCTGCGCGCCGCCAAAGCCTCGGAACTGCTCGCGTCCGTCAGCGTCGATCTCGCCGCGATCATACTTCGCGCGCTTCTCGGCGTCGCCCAACAGGTCGAAGGCGGCGGTGATGCGCTTGAACCGCTCTTCGGCCGCCTTGTCGCCGGGGTTCTTGTCGGGGTGCAGTTCCTTGGCCAGCTTGCGGAACGCCTTCTTGATCTCGTCCGCGCTCGCGCCCTTGGAAACGCCCAGTTCCTGATAGGGATCGCCAGCCAATTTTCGCTCCACTCCGGATAAACACAGACCAGAGCGTCAGTTAAGCCATGCAACCGCCCGCCGAAAGGGGCGAGGATGGTTTCCTCATGTTGCGCACCTCATCCCAACAGACAGGGAGGCCGTTGTCACAACGGCGCCGTCGCCTCCGCCCCCCAGCCGAAGCCATCCCCCCACTGGGCGACAGCCACGTTCGCCTCAGCCCCGAAGCCACTCGGAAAGTCCGCCGCAACCTCCAGGGCTCCATAGACCGTCTCCAGCCCCTCGACCTCCCAGACCCGGCGCTCAACAGCGCCATCCAGCACCCGCACTCGGAAACGCCTCGGATCGACCTCGACCGGCTCGCTGTCCCATCCGCCGCCGCCCAATCGCACGCGGGGCGTCCAGCTCAGCCGCCATCCGCTGTCCTCCGGCGTGGCGCGCAGGTGCGCCGGTAGCCAGGGCGCGGCGTTCCGGTTCGTCCAGATGAAGCCGACCTCCGTCGTCCCCGCCCCGCCCGGCGGCGCGCCTGCCGGTCCGGCCCGCCAGATTCGAGGCAACCCTCGCTCGACCGCATCGACCTCGGCGCGCGCCATGCCGCGTTCCAACAGCACGACCAGCGCCCCCGCTTCCGACCCGCGCGACGCTGCGCCTTCCGTCCCCTGCTGTCCGCGCAACAGACCACTCAAGCGCCACACATCCCCGCCGACCAGTTCGGCCCGACGGAACTGCACCATCTCCCATCCTTCCGCGCTGCTCACCGCCAGCAGATTGGCGCCCGACAGCACCGCCTCGGCCGCTTGGCTCTGCGGCGCCCGCCCCTCGATCCGCACGTTCAGCACGCCCGTCTCGTCCCAGCGCCCGACCACGCCGGGCCGCAGGGGCGCCGTCAGCGTCCCCACCGTCGCGGCCGACTCCACCACCGCCCTTGGCGTCAGACTGTCGACCGACGCGCCGCCATGGAGCGCCATCGTCGTCCAGGGCTCGGCCGCCGCCGCGACCACCGGCCGCCCGTCGGCCTCCTCTCCCGGCAGCGGCGGCAGGTCCAGCAGCATCAGGAACGGCGCCCCCAGCGTTGCGATCCCGCCGCCCTCCCCGCGCCAGTCCTCCGGCGCATCCACGACGACGGCCTCGACCACGGGCGTCAACACCGCCCTGGGCGTCTCGTCCCAATCCAACCGCTCAACACGCCAGTCGCCCGCACGCCCCTCCACCGCCGCCACATCACCCGGCTCCAGCTTCAGCGCCTCCAGCGGCCCCAGCTTGAGCGTCAGCCGCTCGGCCGCCTCGCCCTGCAACAGCCGCTGCGCCGCCGCCGTCGCCAGCCCGGCCCCGACCACGGCGGGCAGGGCCGCATCCACACCGCCGCCCTCGCCGTCCCCGCGCACCGTCACGGCGCCCAGCTGATAGTCCGCCGCCTCATCGATAAAGCGCAGCCGCGCGGCGCTGGGCCGAGGCGTCAGCCGCCGCTCGGCCGCCGCGCTCCCGCCCTTGTCGGGCAGGGCCAGCGCCGCCAGATCCAGCGTCATCTCCCGCGCTGTCTCGCCCAGCACCGCTGCCTTGCCGTCGCGCTCGGCCGCCGTCGCCCCCAGCGCCTGCACCAGCGGCGCCAGCGCATCCTTCGTCGCCATCGGCCGGTCGATGACATAGCCCGTCACCGCGCCGTCCACCGCCTCGACCGTATAGTCCCTCTCCGCCAACCCGCCGCGCTTCAGAATCGCCTCGATCAGCCCCCGCGCATCGCCGCCCATCCGCCCGTTCAGCCAGTGTCCCGTGCGCCAGGCGCCTGCATCCGCCCACACCTCCCCCAGCGCCGGAAACGCCGGATAGGGCCGCGCGTCCCAGCACCAGACATCCGCCCCCTTCAGCATCGGCCCGCCATAGACGCCCGAGATCGGGTTGTTCGCCGGCTGCGCATAGTGCGTCAGCACCGCCTCGATCAGCCGCCGCTGCATCCGGTCGTCGCGCGCTCCGCTCGAGTACGGCGGCAGGGCGTTCTCAGTGCTTTTGGGGTCCTGGAACAGGTTCGGCGCATTGCCCCCGCGATCCACCGCCGCACAGCCGAACTCGGTCAGCCGAATCGGCTTCATCTGCGGAACCCAGGCGGTCGGCGCCGCCTGCCGCACCCCGGCTACGCGCTCATGGTGCGCGTTCGACCACCAGCCCTTCAGGTCCTTGTAACGCCAGATCCAGTCCTCGCCGTGGGCGCCGTCCTCGATCGCCGTGCGCCGCTGCGCCGCCCGATCCGCGTCCGAGGCGTAGTACCAGTCATACCCCTCGCCGCCCGCCACCTGCGCCGCCAGATAGGCCGGGTCTGACGGCCCTGCGAAGTCCGCGGCATCCAGCCCGCCCTCGCCGCCGCGCCAGTCGCCCATCGGCGGATACCAGTCGATGGCGACGTAATCGATGTTCGAATCAGCCCACAGCGGATCGAGGTGAAACCTTACCTCTCCCTCCTTCTGCCAGCCGAAATATTCCGACCAGTCAGCGGCGTAGCTCAGCTTCACCCGCGTCCCGACCAGCGCCCGGCACTCAGCCGCCAGCGCCCGCAACTGCGCCACTGCCGGAAAGCCCCCACCCGCATCGCGCGTCCAGGTCAGCCCGCGCATCTCCGAACCGATCAGCAGGTCGTCCGCCCCCTCCTCGGCCGCGATCTTCGCATAGTGCAGCGCCAGCCGACGCAGGCCCCAGCCGTCCGCCGCCCCGAACAGGGCCGCGACCTCGGCCGTCGCCCCCGCTCCATCCGTCCCCGTAATCCGCCCCCGCCACGGATAACCGGGACAGTCCATGAAGACGAAGGGATACAGCGTCACCTCCAGGCCGCGCGCCTTCAGCGTCCGGATCGCCTGCCTCACGCTGTCGTCCGAGGGCGTGCCGCCATAGGCCGGACCATCCTCGACCTGAGAGATCAGATGCGCGTCCGCCCGCTCGACCCCGGCCACACGCCAGACCAGCGGCTCGGTCGGCTTCTGACGCCGCTCCACCCCCGGGCGGATGCGGCAATGGCTCATGCGTATGTCGTCGCCGAACCAGCCGACCACCAGGCTGACCCGTTTCAGCCTCGGCGCCTGGGCCGTCAACTGATCCAGCGACGCCTCCAGATCCGTCTGCCCCACCGTCAGATGCACATTCTCGGGCGTCGATTTCGTCAGCCCCTCGCGCCGCATCACCGGCTCGGTCGCCAGACAGAATTCGCCCGCTCCGGGGATCAGGCAGACGCCCTCCAGCCGGTCCTCCATCTGCGCTTCGGCGCCCTGCGGTCGGCGGAACACCTCAAACGACAGCTGCGGCGCCCGGTCGCCATAGGCGTCCAGCGGCAGGTCCTCGAACACCACATAGGCCGTCCCGCGATAGGCGGGCGCCCGCCCCTCCACCGCCTCGATCAGCGGGTCGGGCAGTTGGCCCTCGGTCCCGCGATGCAGGCGCATGGTCACGCCCGCCATGTCCATCGGCTGGCCGTCGGCCCAGATGCGCCCCACCCCGTCGACCGGCCCCTCGCACAGGGCCACCGCGAAACTCAGCGAATAGGCGTAGTCGACCGTCTTTCCCGCCTTGCCCGCCGACCGCTTCTCCTTGCGCTCCAGAAAACGCGCGGCCCAGATCACCTGTCCCGTCACCCGCGCCCGCCCGAAGACGCAGGCCATCGGCGCCCCCTCGGCCGAGGATTGCAGCTTCAACCCCTCCAGCCTCGGCCCGACCTGCCGCGCCGGCGACGGTCCCGCCACCAGCCGGTCGTCCAGCGCCCGCCCCAGCAGGCCCCCGGCCAACAGGCCCAGGCTGCTGACGCCCGCCATCCCGCCAAGCCCGCCCAACAGCACCTGCGCCATCGTCTACTCCTTCAAATTCCCGCCAAGGGTTCAGGCCAGCGAAACACCGCGACCAGCCGCCGCCGCCACCACGGCCCCATCCAGCTTTCCACGACCGAGCGGCCCCAATAGGCGTGGATCATCCGCCGCTCGGGCCCCTCCACCGCGCTCAACACCGCGCAGTGTTTGGCCGGCGCGCCCGCCGCCATGCGGAACAGCAGCACGTCGCCCAGCCCCGCCCGCCCGGGCGGTATCTCCACCAGCCAGCGCCGCGCCGCCGCCCACAGCGCCTCCTCTCCCCCGACCTCGGCCCAGTCAGGCCGATAGGGCGGCGGCGCCTCCGGCTCCACGCCCATCACCTCCCGCCAGACCCCGCGCACCAGGCCCAGGCAGTCCGCCCCCTCGCCCTTCACGCTGGCCTGATGCCGATACGGCGTGCCCAGCCAACCGCGAGCAGCGGCCACGATCTGAGCGCCCTTCCTCATCTCCTGCGGCTCCGGCCGTCATTGCGCCCGCTTACCGGCCGCGCGGTCAGGAAGTCCTCGCCCGGCACATCCGGAAAGCCCTGAAAATTGACCCCATTCCCGAACACGCCCGCACACGTCGCCCACCGCTTGTCGCAACTGCGCCCCGCGATCGCCGCCGCCTCCAGCCCGCAGCGCCCATCGCCCAGTACCGCGTCGCAGCCCCGGCCATAGGTCCGCCCCACCACCCGCTCCAGCGCCGCCATCGGCCCGTCCAGGTCGGCGATGAACCGTCCGTCCTCGCGCCGTATCCGCGCCAGCCGCCCCTTCCACAGCCGCACCTTCAGGTCCGGCCGCATCCAGTCCACGCGCCACAGCTCGACCTCGGCGGCGTCATACCGCCCCGCCGCTATGTCCTCTTCGGTGATCGCCGCGTCATCCAGCCCGCCCGAGGCCGACAGCCCACCCGCCGCCAGACCGACCTCGCCTTCGCCTGCCCCGCCGGTCCAGCCGCTGGCCGCCCGGCACGTGACGCCCTCGACCTCCAGATCGCGGTCATGGTCTGTGAAGCCCATCGCCCGCCCGTCCGCCCGCCTCAGCAGCCAGACATGGCAAAGCGTCGCCGCCCCGCTTTCGATGCGGGCGGCCAGTTCATCGGGAACATTGCGCATGGCTCAGATCCGCACCTCGATCAGCGGCATGGCGACCATCCGCCCGGCGCCGAAGCTCTCCAGCGTCACCTCCATCCGGTCCGCGTCGAACCGCACCGGCACGTCAAAGGCGAAGCCCGCCGTCACGGCGACGCCCTGCAGCGGCGCCGTCGCCAGCGTCACCCGCCCTGTCGTCGCCTCCAGGTTGAAGGCCGCCGTCTCCACGCCCGCCACGGCCACCCGCACCGATCCCTCGACCGGTTTGGCGATGAGCCGCCGATGATCGCCATAGGCCTTGCACAGCTGGAACGTCCGCGTTTCGCCGTCGCCCGTCCCGATCGTCTGATCCAGCGGCGTCACGGCCGCCCCCGGCGCCCCGCTCCTGAAGTCCGCGAAGTCGCGAAACCGGAAACCATGCAGCCGCCCGCGTCGCGCTTCGAAGAAACTCGTCAGCGCCGCCATGTCGTCCAGCGAGCGCAGTCTCGCCCCGATCAGATAGCGCCTGCGACCATCGGCCCACGGCGTCGAGCGCCGCTCGAACCCCGACGCCAGCGTCGTGATCTCCGTCCTGCGCTCGACGCCTCCGGTCGAGCCGAACGCCAGCCGCGCCGGCAGGCGCACCTCATGAAAGGCCATGCGTCCTCTCCCCATCCCTGTCTCAATGTCTGGATTGCGTCCCGGACGGGACGGATTGCGAACGCGTCGCGAAAAATCTTGCGTAACGTCACGCTGCGGGTTGTCCGCGCCGCCAGCGTCGGCCATGCTTTCGCCACACCACGGCAAAGCCGTTCAACGACAGGAGATCCGCGTGCGCGGCGAAATTCTCAGCTATGACGACGCCACGGGCACAGGGCTGATCAGCGGCGACGACAGCCTCCGTTACGGCTTCGCGCGCACCGCCGTTCAGGGCGACGGCGCAGTCGCCGCCGGCGTCCGCGTCGACTTCGTGCCCGAAGGCATGGAGGCCACCCAGATCATGCTCCTGCCGTCCGCCACCGCCGCCGCGGCCTTCGGCCAGGCAGCAGGGGCCGCCTCCTCGGCCAGCGCCGAGTCCGGCTCCGGCTACGACATCAAGACCGCCTTTTTCTCCTTCAAGGGCCGCCTGCGCCGTCGAGACTTCTGGATCAGCTGGGCCATCCTGTTCGTCGTCGGCCTGGTACTGAACTTCGTGCCCAAGGTCAGCTTCATCCTCGGCCTGGTGCTGATGGTCCTGCACCTGGCGGTCGGCTTCAAACGCTTCCACGACATGGGCAAGCCGGGATGGCTGGTCGTCATCCCCTGGGCGCTCTGGTACGCCTCGCTCGCCATGTTGGTCAGCGCCTTCGGCCTGTCGGTCCTGAGCGACCCCAACGCCATGCAGTCGATGAACCCCGAACTGCTCTTCGCCACCGGCGGCGCCGCCTTCGGCCTGATGTTCCTGGCCGGTCTGGTCAGCTTCGGCTTCTGGATGTGGCTCGGCTTCGGCGGCAGCCAGCCCGGCCCCAACAAATACGGCCCCAACCCCAAGGGCGAATAAGTCCCAAAGAGCGCTCTTCGGAGCGCTCTTTTTTGTTGTCGCTACTGCTCGGCGCGCGGCGCCTTGCTGCTTGAGGTGGTCAGCGCGCTCCCAGCGCCGTGGCGCGCGCCAGCATGCGCGCGATCTGCGTCTCGGACCGCAACAAGCCCTCGGCGCCGCCGTCCACCGTGACGTTCACCGTCACCCCAGGCCCAGAGCCAGAGTGACCGTTCATCGGCTCCACCGTCCCGGCGCCGGCCGGGCGAAACACCTCCGGCCCGCGCTCGCCGACCAGATAGGCGCCTCCGCCCATGACCGGCCCGCCGTCCGCTCGCGCGCCGCCGAAGCCGCCCATCGCCGCCGCTATGGCGCCCGACAGACCTCCGCCGCGCACGCCTGCCGCCGCATTGACGGCGTTCAGCACCGCCCGCGCCAGCTCAGCCAGCGTCACCTGCCCATCCGCCGCCGCCCGCGCCAGCGACCGGGTCAGACTGGCCCCCGCCCGCCCGAACGCGTCCTCGATCGAGGCCGCCGCCCGCTCCGCCGGCTCCTTCAGCGCCTCCAGCGCCGCCGCCGCCTCAGCCGCCTTCACCGGCACGGCGTCGATCCCGTCCGGCCTGAAACCATCAGTCATCCGGCCACATCTCCTGCATTCGTTCCAGTTCGCCGCGCCCCAGGGGCGCCGCCTGCGCCGGCCCCGCCATCAGCATCCGCCACTCCTTGAGCGACAGCCGCCAGAAGCCCTCCGGCCCCACGCCGATCCGCGCCGCCGCCTGCATCATCTCCGCCCATTGACGGTCCTGGGGCGTCATCAGGCCGCCGCCGCGAAAGCCTTCGCCACCGCCTCCGCCGCCTCACGCGGATCGACCGACGCCGCCGCCAGTCCATCCGCCAGCACAGCCTCACCGCCGCCACGCAGAAGGGCCGCCAGCACCACCATCAGATCGCGCGCCGACAGCGAACGCAGCCGCTCGGCCAGCGCCGCCACCCCGGCGACGCCCAGCCCGGTCTCGATCTCCGCTAGCGCCCCCAGCGTCAGGCACAGCGTCCGCTCCGCCCCCGCCAGGTTTGCGACCACCTCCCCCCGCACGCCGTTCGCCATCACAGCGCCTCGAAACTGATCTCGCCCGCGCTGGCCAGGCTCAGCGCAAAACTGGCCTCGCCCTCATGCTCGCCAGCATATTCCAACGCCGCGACCAGGAACGGCCCTTCCAGCACGCCGAAATCCGGCACGATCAGCCGCCACGTCTTCGCCGCCTGCTCAAAGAAGCCCTCGCGGATCAGGGCGTCCGACGCCGCGTCGCGGAAAATCCCCTGCCCCGACACCGCCGCCGACTTCACGCCCGCCCCCGCCAGCAGTTCGCGCCACCGTCCGGCGCTGTCGCTGTCGGTCGCATCCACCGTCTTGGCGTTCAGCGAGATCGTCCTCGCCCTCAGTCCCGCCACCGTTGCGAAGGCGCCGCCCGCGCCCTCGACCTTCAGCAGGATGTCCTTGCCCCGTTGCGCGCTCATCTCAGATTTCCTCCGTCACGGCTCTCAGCCGCATCACCGCCCACGCCCGCTTCAGGTCCGGACTGCGGAACAGGTCCGTAAACGTCACCGACACGCTGACCGCCTTCACCCCGTCCGCTTCCAGCAGCGCATCGGCGAGCCGCGCCCGCACCGCCGCCGCCACGGCCCGCGCCTCCTCCAGCCCCCGGAACCGACTGGCGCAGGTCAGGGTCAGCCGCTGCTCCACCCCGCCGCCGTCCGCATTCAGCGGCCTGCTCTCGCACCGCCCGATCAGCAGATGCGGAAATCCCGCACCCTGCGGCGGCTCATCCCAGATCCGCGTCGGGTCGCCCAACAGCGCCTTCAGCGCTCCATCGCCGCCCAGATGCGCGATCAGCGCCTTTACCAGCGCCCCTTCATGATCCTTCATCGCGCCCGCTCCAGATTCAGCCGTACCCGACCCGCCGCCTTCGGATCGGCCTCGATCCCGACCACGGCCCAGTCCGCCCCGCCGAAGCGCGCCACCAATCCTTCCTCCAGCCTCGGATCGGCCCGCACCGTGGCGCTCAGCGTCTCTACCGCGCGCGTCACGCCCGCGTCCGTCCGCTCGCGCCGCCGTCGCGCCCCCAGCGCCAGCCACAGCGACCCGATCGGCTCATAGTTGACCACCTGGCCGCCATAGGGCGTCTGCGCCGCCACCGGCCGCACCAGAGACGCCACCACCTTCATCGCGCCCGCGCTCACAGCCGCACCACGCGATAGGGCGCGATCCACCCCTCGACCGGCGCGGCGGTCATCTCGCCATCGCCGCGCTCATGGGCGCGCATCACCAGCATCATCACCGCCAGCCTCAGCGGCGCCGCAGAGGTCGAGGTCAGGCACAACCCGACTTCGCCCTCCACCCGCGCCCTGGCCGCGTCGATCAGCGTCTGGATCAGCCCGTCCTCCGCCTCATGCTCGACGCGCAGGAACAGCTTCGCCTCCGTGAGGCTCACGGGTGCGGTCATGCTACAATCTCCAATATTCTGCTGCCTTCTCCCCTTGGGGGAGAAGGCGGGCGCCACAGGCGCTCGGATGAGGGGAAGGGTTCAACAGACGACCGGCCGACCGGGTGCACGCAGCCCCCGTGCCCCTCATCCGTCTCGCTTCGCGAGCCACCTTCTCCCCCGAAGGGGAGAAGGATGACCCACCGCCAGTCCTACGAAGCCGCGAACTTCATCAGCTTGATCGCGTCGAAGTTCTGCACTCCGCCGCCCACGCGCTTGGTCGTGTAGAACAGCACATAGGGCTTGGCCGAATAGGGATCGCGCAGCACCCGCACCCCCGCGCGATCCACGATCAGATAGCCGCGCGCAAAGTCGCCGAACGCGACCGACAGGCTGTTGGCGCCGATATCCGGCATCGTCTCGATCTCGGTGACCGGATAGCCCAGCAGACTGGCCGTCTCGCCCGGCCGCGTCGCCGGCGACCAGACATAGTTGCCGTCCGCATCCTTGAACTTGCGCACCGCCGAGACCGTGCGCCGGTTCATCACGAAACGCCCATTCGGCCGATACTGGGCCTTGGGCGCATAGATCAGGTCGATCAGCTTGTCCGCCGGGTTGGTCGAGGCGAAACCGCCCGCCGCCCCCGACGCCACCGTGCCGATCTGGCCCCAGGTCTGCGTCCCCTCGGCCGCATTGGCGTAGGCCAGAAAGCCCTTGGGCTTGTTGACCCCGTCGCCGCTGACGAAGGCCGCCGTCTCCTGCGCGGCAAAGGCGTCCTCGACCTCGGCCGCCAGCCATTCGTCCAGGTCGATAAGGGCGTCGTCCAGCAGGCTCTGCGTCGCCGCCGGACAAGCGTAGAGATCGGCCGACGAGAACTCCAGCAGCGCCAGCGTCGCCGGATCCGTCTCCGGCCGCGCCGCCGTCTCGGCCACCCAGCCCGCCTGCACGCCCGCCGTCGAGACCGGCTTTCGGAACACGCCCGAGCCCACCGTGCGCACCGTGGCGATCTCGCGCATCGGGCTGCCCGCCATCAGGCGCCGCTCGATAGCGCGCTCCGTCTCCGGCGGCACGACATAGCCCGCCGAGTTCGACGCCGACGACAGCCCCGCCTTCAGCTCCAGACCATGCGAAGCGCCGGACTTCATATAGCCGTCCCACGCCGCCTTGGCCTCCGGCGCAGCGACCACAGCGGGCGGCTCGGCGCCCAGCATCGGTCGGCGGCTCTCGCTCAGCGCACGGTCCATGCGCGCCTGCGCCTGAGCCACCGCCTGATCAATGCGCGCCACCTTCTCCTCCAGCAGCGCATCGGCCGAAGCCTTCTTCTCGATCTCGTCCAGCCGGGCGTCGTTCGCCCCTTTGAACGCCTCGAACGCTGCCATCATCTCATGCATGGCGGCGCGCGCCTCGGGATGACCCGAGACGGTCTTGGTCTCTTTCATGATGTCTCCAGAAAAATGCGCGACCGTCCTGCGGCGCGCCGTCAAACCGGGCCAGGCCCGGAACCGTCCCATCCTTTGCCTCGCTTCAAAAGCGTGCGACCCTCCCGTTATCGAACCGGAGGACATGGAGGATGGATGTTGAAACTCGTAGGCGTCGCCCTCTCGGCTCCGCTGTCGGCCATCGCCCTCATGGCCTGCTCCACCCCTGAGCGTCCGACTATGTCCCAGAATTCGTCCCAGGGTTCGCCCCAGACAGCGCCCGCCGCTCCGCCCCGCCTATCCGCCGACGTCTCCCTCGACGCCCGCCTGTTCGAGATCCTCGGTGCCTGCGAGGCCCTTGATCCGGACGGCGACCAGACCTTCGAGGCCCATCTGCGGCGCCACGCCCCCTACGCCGCCCCAGACCGACAGGACGCCCTGCGCCAGGCCCATGCCCGCGGCCGCGCTATCGCCGCCCGACAGACGCCCGAATCCTGCGCTCGCCTGCTACGCGCCTACCGTCAGCAAGAGCCCGGCCTGCACGGCCCGGCCGCCGTCCGTTCGTCATTGCAGACGACCGACTGATGCCCATCGTCTCAAGCCCAACCTCGCAGTTGCTGGACGTCGCCCGACAGTCCTGGCTTCTGAAACTGGTCTGGCCCTGGCCGCCCTGGCCCTGCTGGACGATCCTGTCGCTCTACTGACGCGTGGACTGGGTCGACCCTGGCCTCTCAGCTACTGGAGCACCTACGCCATCTTCGCTGCGATCGGCTTCCTCCTCGTGACCTGGCATTGGCTGCGCGCCATGCATGACCATTATGTCGCCGAGGGCCTCAATGCCGGCCGTCGCCCTTTTCCGGCCTTGCGCGCCTGAACCGCGCGCCCGGCAGCATCGGAAACGTCACCAGCGACACCTCCCACAACTCGACCGCGCTCAGCACCCTGAGCCGTCCCTCGCGCCGCGCCTTGGTCGCCCGAAAGCCTATCGACAGCCCGTCCAGCGCCCCGGCGCGCGTCAAGGCGGCGGCGTAGCGGGCCTCAGCGGACCAGTCCTCGATCCGCCCCTCGACCCACAGGCCCCGCTCGTCCTCAACCATCCGCTCCCAGACGCCGACGACAGCGCGGCTTTCATGCTGGTGCAGCATCCGCACCCCGCCCGCGCCGGTCTTCGCCAGGCTCCCGGCGAAAACGCCGCGCGCCGTCATGTCCCCGTTCAGGTCCGCCACGCCCCACAAGGAGGCGTAGCCGGCGATGGCCAGCGCCCCCTTCTCCCTCCCCTTTATGGGGAGGGTGGCTGAGCCTTCAGGCGAAGCCGGGTGGGGGCGGCTTAGGTCATCCAGGTCCAAGCTTGACTTGTTCTCCCCTCCCCACCCGTCGGCTGCGCCGACACCCTCCCCATGAAGGGGAGGGAGAAATCCCTGCGCCATCATTTCTCCTCCAGTCGCCGCTCGATCCGCTCGACCGCAGCGCGCGTCGCCTCGCCCTGCGCCTCCAGCCGCGCCAACCGCTCGGCGACCAGCCTTTGTTCATCCACGCGCTGCTCCAGGGTGGCGATCCGCGCCGCCGCCCCGCCGGCCCACACCAGGCCGCCGATGGTCTGCACCAGCAGCGCTGCGATCAGGGCGACGGGCATCTTCTTCATCGCTTCCATCACTCGCCCACCCCCGCCATCCGGCGCCGCTCGTCCTCGGTCAGGAAGCCAGCCGCATTCAGCCGCGCCCACAGCGCATCCCGCTCGACCTGAAGGGCCGGAACCGCATCCAGATCCGGCTCGATCCGGCAATCGACGAAGCGGCTGCCTAGCCACCCCGTCATCGCCCCGGCCGCCTTCCTCACCAGCGGGATCACCGTCCCTCGCCAGAAGGCCGCGTTCGCCTCGCGATAGTTGGCGTAGGTCGCATCGCCGGGTATCCCCAGCAACTGCGGCGGCACCCCGAAGGCCAGGGCGATCTCCCGCGCCGCGGCGTGCTTCCCGGCGATGAAGTCCATGTCGTGCGGCGTCAGGCTCATCGGCTTCCAGTCCAGCCCGCCTTCCAGCAGCAGCGGCCGCCCGGCGTTCCGCGCCCCGGCATGGGCCTCGCCCAACTCCGCCTTCAGCGCCTCGAACTGATCCGCTGTCAGCCGCTCCCCATCCTTGGCCCCATAGACCAGCGCCCCCGAGGGCCGCGCCGCATTGTCCAACAGCGCCTTGTTCCAGGCCCCAGACGCATTGTGCACGTCGATGGCGAAGGCCGCCGCCTCCAGCGGCGAAAATCCGTAATGATCGTCCGTCGGATGAAACAGCTTCAGGTGCATGACCGGCGACCAGCCGTCGCCATGCCGCCCGATCCGCACCGCGCGCCCGCCGACCGCATATTCATAGGCTTCCGGCCAGCCCGCCCGTCCGGGAACCACCTTCACCCGATCCGGCCTCAACGCCCACAGTTCATCGGGCGCGCCGTCCCCGTCGGCGTCGCCGGTCGCCTCGACATAGGCGTTGCCCGCCGTCTGCAGCGCGCCGTAAACCGCCTCCATCAACTCGCCGCCCGACTGCTCGGGATTGGGTTTGTCGATCAGCCGCGCCAGCGGATGGTCCGCGCTGCGCACGCCCCCGACCATCACCATCAGCGGGGTCGAGGCCGCCGCCTCCGCGATCATCCGCACGCAGCGATAGGCCACGGCGTTCTTGCCGAACCCCTCGTCCGCCAGATGCGTATAATCGCGCGGCGTCCACCGCGCGCGGCCCGCCCCGGTCAGAGCGATCAGCGGCCCGGTGCGGCTGTCCTTGATTTCGGGCGCAGCAACGCGCCGCCGACCGAACGGTCGTCGCCAATCCATGTGGTTCTCCATGTCCATCTTCCTTCTCCCCTTGAGGGAGAAGGTGGCCCGTCAGGGCCGGATGAGGGGTGTCGACGCGAGGCCTGCCTGGAAGCCGCCAACCCGCTTCCCCGCACCCCTCATCCGTCTTGCTCCGCAATCCACCTTCTCCCTCAAGGGGAGAAGGAAGTCCGCTAGAGCGCCCGCAGCCTCGGCTGCGTCTTCCCGGCCAGCAGCAGGTGCGTCAGCCCCCACACCAGAGCGTCCGCCCGGTCCGGGCTCTTGGCGCCCGGCGCCTCGCTCCCCAGCGCCATCATCTCTTCTTCCAGCGCCGGAAACGCCCCGCAGTGGACGACCCGGCCCTGCTCGTAGAGCGCCGCCACCGGCTCGGCCCGCGCCTTCTTGGACCGGCTGGCGTGAACCAGCTTCACCTGCGCCGGACAGTCCGCCTGCCCCAGCAGGGTCCGCACCATCTCCCCGCCCTGATTGGCCTCGGCCAGCACCAGGTCGGCGTCGAACTCGCGCGCCGTCTCCGCCACGCGCCGCGCCCATCCGGCGGGCGACAGGCCGCGCGCCGAACGGTCGGCCAGCACATAGGCCGCCTTGTCCCAGCGCCCTGCGACCACGATCCCGCAGGCGTCGCCGTGGGCGCTGGCGGGCGGATCGACCGCCACCACCACCCGCTCGAACCGCGCCGGACGACTCCCGCGCGCCCGCGCCAGATCCTCGGCCCGGAACAGGGCCCCGTCGGCCTCGACCACCAGCCCTTCCATCTCCTGCGCCTCCAGCCGCGTCCCGGCGTAGAGGCTCTGAAGGTGGCCCAGGAACCCCGGCGCCAGATTGGCTTCGTTGTCCTTGGTCGCCAGCCGGGCCGTCGCCACGCCCGGCTCGGCCAACAGGCGCCTCAGCGCCGGGATCGGGCGCGGCGTCGTCGTGATCGCCAGCTTAGGGTCCATCCCCAGCCGCAGGCCGAATCTCAGGTTCGACAGCGTGGTCTCGATGTTCCTCCAGGCGCAGAACTCATCCGCCCAGGCCGCGTGAAACTGCGGTCCGCGCAGGCTGTCCGGGTCTTCGGCCGAAAACGCATAGGCCGCCGCGCCCGAGGGCCAGACCAGCCTGCGCCGCCCCGCCTCCCAGCGCGGCCGGTTGTCCGCCGTCGCCTGAGCCTTCAGCCCCGACGGCCCCTCGACCATCACCTCGCGCACGTCATGCAGCGCCGTTCCGACCAGGGCGAAGGTCCGGTCCGCGCCCCGCGCCAGTTCGTTCATCCAGAAACCGCCGGCGAAGGTCTTGCCCGACCCGCGCCCGCCCAGCAGCACCCAGGTGCGCCAGTCCTCACGCGGCGCGATCTGGTCGTCGTTCAGCCTCGGCGTCGCCTTGACCGCCGCCCGCAGCGCCTGCCCCCGCTGTTCGCGCGGCAGGCTCTCGATCCAGTCCCGCAGCCAGCGACTTGCGCTCGATGGCTGCGACGAGATGATCGACACGGGCGAAGAATTCGGCCTGAAGCCCGGCCAGTTCGGCGTCGCTGAGGTCACGGTCGTCGTCGCTCATTCCATCCTCTTCAGGGCTGCGGCTCTTGCGGATCAGGTCGGCCTCCAGCGCCGCCACCGCCTTGGCCGTGCGGGCCAGAACGCCGATGGCGCGCGCCCGCTTCTCGGCCTCGGCCACATCGGCGGGCGGCTCGGCCGCCGTCACCACGGCTATCGCCTGGTCCGTCGCGGCCCTCAGACTGGCGAAGACCTCGCCCAGCCACGCCGCCGTCGCCCCCGCCGCCCCGCCCCGATCCGCTTTTCCCGCCATGACTGAACCATAGCCGAGCAGCGTCCTCAGGCGCGCAAAGGGCGCCCGGATCGCGTCAAACGTAAGGATTTCCCGGCTTTGGCCCGCCCAGTCGCAAAGATCGTCGGCGTCAGGCGCCCGCTCGCGTCTCTTCAGGCGTCGTTTCAGCCTCGTTCAGCCACCACGACAGGGCGGCGGCCAGTTCCGTGATCTGGATCGGTTTGGCCAGATGGCCGTCCATGCCCGCCTCCAGGCAGCGCGTCACCTGATCGGCCTGGACGTTGGCCGTCAGCGCCAGGATCGGAATGCGGCGCTCGCCCTGGGCCTGCATCCGACGAATTTCCCGCGTCGCCGTCAGCCCGTCCATGACCGGCATGTGCACATCCATCAGCACCAGGTCATAGACCCCCGAATGCGCCGCGTGCACCGCCTCGGCGCCGTCGGCGACCGTATCGATCTCCAGCCCCAGATTTCTCAGTATGGCGCTGACCAGTTCGCGGTTGGCGGCCGCGTCGTCGGCCATCAGCACCCGGCCGCGCATGGCGTCCTTGCGGGCGTGATCAGTCTCGTCCCTCGCCGTAACGCCTTCTTCCGTCGCCGCCGCCAGCGGCGCCTCGAACCAGAAGGTCGAGCCTGCGCCCGGCGCGCTCTCCACCCCGACCTCGCCGCCCATCAGTTCGATCAGCCGCCGCGAGATCGCCAGCCCCAGACCCGTCCCGCCGTAGACCCGCGTCGTCGAGGCGTCGGCCTGGGTGAAGCGCCGGAACAGTTCCCCGATCTTTTCGGACGGGATGCCGATGCCGGTGTCGGTCACCTCCACGCGCATCCGCCAGCCGCCGCACTCCTGCGGTCGCCCGCCGACCTTCAGCGTCACCGCCCCCCTGGCGGTGAACTTGGCCGCATTGGACAGGAAGTTCAGCATCACCTGCCGCAACCGCCCCTTGTCGCCGGTCAGGCGCTCGGGGGTTTCCGCCGCCATCACCACATTCAGCGTCAGCCCCTTGGCCGAGCACTGGCTCTCGATGATCGCCGCCGCCCCCTCGACCAGGGCGCGCGTATCGAACGGCTCCGGGTCCATCTCGATCGCGTCGGCTTCCAGCTTGGAATAGTCCAGAATGTCGTTGATGACGCCCAGCAGCGCCTCCGACGCCGTGGCGATGCGCTCGACATAGACGCGCTCTTCGGCGGGCAGATGCTCCGACGCCTGCAACAGTCCGGAAAAGCCGATGACGCTGGTCAGCGGCGTACGCAGCTCATGGCTCATATTGGCCAGGAACTCGCTCTTTACCCGCGCCGCCGCCACGGCGGTCTCCTTGGCCTCCAGCACCTCCGCCTCCAGCGCCTTGCGCTGTGTCATGTCGCGGATCACCACCACCACGTCGTCGACATGGCCGTGCTCGTCCTTCAGGGCCTTGAAGGTGCACTCGACCCAGACGGTCTGGCCCTTCTTGTGCACCGCCCGGTGCTCAAGGCGTGTCGGCTCGCCGCTCTTCACCGCCCTGCCGATGGCGCCCAGCACCAGGTGCCGGTCCTCGGGGTGAACATAGTCGGTCGACTGGCCGCTCATCTCCTCATAGGTCCAGCCCAGCAGTTGCTGGATCGCCGGCGAAATGTATTTGCTCGACCCGTCCATCTTGACGCGGGTGATGACGTCGCCGGTGTTTTCGGCCAGCAGCCGATAGCGCCGCTCATTGGTCTGGGCCGCACGCAGCAAGGCCTCGCGCTCGGTCACGTCCTGCAGCACGCCGAACAGGGCGATCACCCGGCCGGTGGCGTCCTTCTCGGCGGCGCCCTCGGCGGCGACCACCCGCTCGGTCTCGTCGACGCCCACCAGCCTCAGCTTGAAGGTATAGCCCTCGCCGGTCTTCAGAGCCCGCTCGACCAGCCGTTGAATCTCGCCCCGGTCGTCGACGTGATAGTGGTCGAACACATCCTCCAGCTTCGGATGGAAGACGCCCGGCGCCCGCCCGTGGATGCGATAAATCTCGTCCGACCAGGTCACCGTTCCGGTCGCGACCTCATAACGCCAGCGTCCGACCCCGACCATGTCCTCGGCCAGCCTCAAAGTCTCCAGGCGCGCCGCCTCCTGGCGCATCGCTTCGGCGTGTTCCATCAACTGTCCCGCCAGACCGGCCAGTTCGCGGATCAGGTCCAGCTCCCCCTGCGTGGGCGCCGGACGCGGCTGAACGTCCATGACGCCGATGGCTCCTGCGGGCCGGCCGTCAGCCCCGCAGACCGTGGCGCCGAGGAAGAAGCGGACATAGGGCGCCCCGACCACCATCGGATGGCGGCGATAGACCGGATGCTCATGCGCATCCTGGATCACCATCACGGCGTCCGGCCCCATGTCCGCCAGTTGGTGGCTGACGCTGTTCAGGCGCGGCACGCTCACCTCGTCCAGCCCGACCCCGGACAGAAAGACCGCCCGGTCTTCATCCAGCGTCGCGATCATGGCGTGGGGCGTGCGGAACGTCGCGCACGCGATCGCCGTCAGTCGGTCGAACGCGTCCCGCGCTCCGCTTCCCGACCCTTTTCGTGTTGCGACAATGTCCATTCCGCCCTCGCCCCTGACCACGCCCTTACCCCCGGTCGACGAATTATTCGTTAGCGACGCCGCGTTCCGCCATCCATTCCGGCGCCTCGAAGTCCAGGGCGTCCTCGGGTTCGTTCAGCGCTGTCTCGCACACGGTCTGACGCCGCACGGACACCCCGGCCGCATGCACCGTCTCCCGGTCGCCCGAGACCAGCGGGTGCCACCCGGCCAGCGGCCGCCCTTCATGCAGCCGACGATAGGCGCACGACAGCGGCATCCACTTCAGCCGCTCGATATTGTCGGGCGTCAGCTGCACGCAGTCCGGCACCTCGGCCTGACGATCAGCATAATCGGTGCAGGTGCAGGCGTCCGTATCGAACAGCTTGCAATGCACGCGCGTAGGGATGATCTGGTCGGTGTCCTCGTCCTCGAACCGGATGACGCAGCACAGGCCGCAGCCGTCGCACAGGCTTTCCCACTCGCCCGGATTCATCTCGGCGAGCGTCTTGGTCTCCCAGAAGGGCTTGGCTGGCGCGGAACTCATGGGCGCGCCCTATACGCCTCAAAACCCCCGCTGTCGCCTTCTCCCTCCCCTTCATGGGGAGGGTGGTCGAAGCGAAGACCGGGTGGGGAGGGTCAGGCGATCCTGGTCTCGGCGATTCAGCCGCACCGCCGGCGCGCTTCAGTGCGTCACGCTCTTCGAGAACAGGTTGATCACCACCACCCCGCCGACAATCATCACCAGGCCGATGATCGCCGGAACGTCCAGCTTCTGTTTGAACAGAAAGACGCCGATCGCCGAGATCAGCACCACCCCCAGCCCGCTCCAGATCGCATAGGCCAGCCCCACCGGCATCTGCTTCAGCGCCAGCGTTAGCAGATAGAAGGCGATGCCGTAACAGACCGCCAGCCCGGCCGTCGGCAGCGGCCGGGTGAACTGCTGCGACTGCTGCAACAGGCTCGTCCCCATCACCTCAAAGCCGATCGCGCCCAGCAGGGCCAGCCAGGTCGCCGGATTCATGCGTCGGCCTTCCCATCGGCGTCGGCTTCCGAATAGCCATCCGTCAGCAGACTGCCCGGCGTCAGCAGCGACAGCAGGGCCTGGCGCTGTTCCAGCGACACCTCATGCGTGCCGAACAGGTCGCTCATCCACAGGCCGTCGGCGATCAGCCGCAGCATCAGGGCGTCGTCCCGGCCCATCGGGTCTTCGGGGTCTCCCACCGTCAGGCTGCGGATCGCCTCGCGCCAGCGCGGGATCAGGCTCGGCTCTATGGCGCAGGCGGCCAGGACAGCGCGCCCGATGCTCACGTCCCGCTCGGTCGCCGGCTCATTGACCACCGTCCTCAGATAGGCCCGCGCATTGCGGCCATAGGGATTAGGATCACGCGCCGCCTCGGCCAGCACCACTGTCGTCATCTCCAGCGACAGATGGTCCAGCACGCCTTCCAGCAGGGCCTGCTTGTTCGGAAAATGGTGCAGCAGGGCGCCCTTGCTGAACGGCAGGCGCGCCACCACGGCGTCCAGCGTCACCGCCATCGCCCCCTCTTCGGCGGCCAGCTCGATGGCCGCCTCGATGATCTGGCGGCGGGTGTCTTCGGGCGTGCGGCGTATCGGTTGAGCGTCCATGCGGAGCGCCATACCGTCTGGACGGTTTTGTGTAAATCCTGAAATATTGGCCCTCGGCCCCCTCGACGCGCTATAGGCGTCGCCTCCCCTTTCGGACTGGTGTTCATGGCCCCTCGCCCCCCTCTCGTCGCCCTCAAGGACGTCCGCCTTCAGGACGGCCCCCGCCCGCTGTTCGACGGCGTCGACATGGCGATGGAGCCGCGCAGCCGCGCCGCCCTGGTCGGCCGCAACGGGGCGGGCAAGTCCACCCTGATGAAGGTCGTCATGGGCCTGATCGAGCCGGACTCGGGCGACCGCTCGTTCCAGGCCGGCACCCGCTTCGCCTATGTCCCGCAGGAACCGGTCATCACCGGCGAAACCCTGGCCGATTACGCCGCTTCGGGCGAGGCCGAACGCTGGACCGCCGAAAGCTGGCTGGAGACCTTCGGCCTCAACCCGAACAAGTCGACGCAAGGCCTGTCGGGCGGCGAGATCCGCCGCGCCGCCCTCGCCAAGGCCTTCGCCGAGGAGCCCGACCTGCTGCTGCTGGACGAGCCGACCAACCACCTCGACATCCTGGCCATCGAACTGCTGGAAAATGAGCTGATCCAGGCCCGTTTCGCCCTTCTGGTCGTCAGCCACGACCGCGCCTTCCTGAACCGCGTCACCGACACCGTTCACTGGCTGGAAGGCCGCAAGGTCCGCACCCTCAACAAGGGCTTCATCGAGTTCGACGACTGGGCCGCCAAGGTCATGGAGGAAGAGGCCGAGTCCCTTCGCCGCCTGACCAAGCGCATCGAGGCCGAGACCTATACCTTCTACCGCTCCATCACCGCCCAGCGCACCCGCAATGAAGGTCGCGCCCGCGCCCTGCAACAGATGCGTCTGGACCGCGCCGAACGGGTCAAGGACATCCCGCGCGAGCTGAATCTCGGCGTCGATTCCGGCGGCGCCTCGGGCAAGCTGGTCGCCGACATCAAGGGCGTCAGCAAGTCGTTCGGCGACCGCACCATCTTCAAGAACCTGACCACCCGCATCATCCGCGGCGACCGGCTGGCCATCGTCGGCCCCAACGGCGCGGGCAAGACCACCCTGGTCAAGGTCCTGCTGGGCGAACTGGCCCCGGACGAAGGCACGGTCCGCATGGGCGCCAACCTGGAACCCCTCTACCTCGACCAGTCGCGCGAGGGGCTGAAGTCGGACATGACCCTGTGGGACGCCCTGACGCCGGGCGGCGGCGACTCCATCCTGGTGCGCGGCCGCTCCATGCACGTCGCCGCCTACGCCAAGGACTTCCTGTTCCAGGAGGCCCAGCTGAAACAGCCCATCTCCACCCTGTCGGGCGGCGAACGCAACCGCCTGCTGCTGGCGCGGGCACTGGCCCAGCCCGCCAATCTGCTGATCCTCGACGAACCGACCAACGACCTCGACATGGACACGCTGGAGAAGCTGGAGGAGCTGCTCGAATCCTACGACGGCACCCTGATCCTGGTGTCGCACGACCGCGATTTCGTCGACCGTCTGGCCACCTCGACCATCGCCCTGAACGGCCGCGGCGACGTGGTCGAGACCCCCGGCGGCTGGCAGGACTTCCTGCGCCAGAACCCCGGCTTCCTCGCCCCGCCCCCGACCCACGCCGACAGCGCGCCCTCAGGGGCGCGTCGGGTCGAGAAGGCGGAGCCTTCTGACCGCGCCCCCAAGAAGACCGTCAAGCTGTCCTACAAGGACGCCCGCCGTCTGGAAGAGGTCGAAAAGCTGATGGAGACCCTCCCCGTCGAAATCGCCAGACAGGACGCCATCCTCGCCGACCCGGACCTCTATTCGCGCGACCCGGCCGCCTTCGACCGCGCCATGAAGGCCGCCGAAAAAGCCCGCGCCGAACTGGAAACCGCCGAACTCGACTGGCTGGAGCTTGAAGAGAAGAAGGCCGCGCTGGCAGGGTGATCGCCTGCGTCTGCACCCCTAGTTGAGTCAGGACCCCGCATGAAAGCTGTTCTCTCCGCCCTCGTTCTGGCCTTTGGGGCCCTGGGCGTCTCAGCCGTCGCCCTCCCGTCTCAAGCCCAAGCCCAGACGGTCGTCGGCTACGGCGCCTTCACCGCCCTGCCCGACGCGGGCGAACAACCTGACGCCGGGCGCGACTACCGCGTCATCTTCGACGTGGCCCAGGGCGGGCCGGACGACAAGTCGCTCAGGTCGCTCGACCGCGTGGCGCGCCTGGCCAATCTGCTCGAAGCCGGCGGCGTGACGGGCGAGCGCCGCAAGATCGTCGCCGTCCTGCATGGGGGCGCCACGCTCGCCACCCTGTCCGACGCCGCATGGGCTGCGCGCGGCAAGGGCGAGGTCAATCCCAACAGCGCCCTAATCCGCGCCCTTGTCGCGGCCGGCGTTCAGGTGCGCCTGTGCGGTCAGTCGATGGTCGCCAACGGCCTGACGCCCGCCGATCTGGAGCCCGGCGTTCAGGTCGATACCGCCGCCATGATGACCCTCATTCACCATCAGCAGGCCGGCTACGCCCTCATTCTCTAGAACGCGCGACAGGCGCGGCGTCAGACGCCTTTTCCTGTGGACAGCGCAACGCCCTGATCCGCCTGCGCGAATTTCGTCCGTCCACAGATATCCACAGGCTTACCCACCGGGTCCGGGACGATTCCGCACAGACGCGCCGGTTTGGGCGCTTGCCCAATAACCGATTTCGCGGGAACGTCAACAGGCCGAAGGGACACGGAGGCGCGGAAATCCGGGGAGACCCGGAAATCAAGCGGACCAGTCCGGCTCTCTGACCCAGGGTTCCAAGCCTCCTCGGAGGACGCGGAAACACCGACGCAGGGCCAAGGCTCCCGATCCTTTAGCGTTTCGGCGCAGGGATCATGGAGAACCTGGCCGGGATCGACGGACGGCGCGAGGTTCGCCTTGCGGAACGCCGAAGACCAGGAGCCGATGAAACAGGCGCTGAACGACGCCGGGTTCGCCCGCCGACGCTGAGGCGAAGTTTCGACCCTATAGCGGCCAAGTCCAACCCGGACTTGGCGAGGGGACGCGATCCGCGATCCGACCGGCGACGGTCTGGCTCAAAGGGTTACGTCCCCTCGCTCAATTCCGGCGCTGGATCGCGGGCTCAGGTTCGGAAATCGGCCCGGCGACGCCCCGCCGCCTTTCCAAGCGCGGCCCGCCCCCCTACACCCTAGAGGTGATGACTCGCCCCCACCTGGACCGACGCCGCCTCATGGTCGGCGCCCTTGGCCTGAGCGCCGTGGGCGCGCTGTCGGCGTGCGGCCGTACGCCTGCGCCGACCGACGAGTCCGGCCGCGTGCGCCTGCGCGTGGCGGCGGGCGGATCGGCCGACGCCCTGCATGGCGGCTTCTATCAGGCGCTGGCGGCCGGGGCCTATGAGCGGCGCGGCCTCAACGTCGAGATTCTGGCCGGCCCGACCGGCGCCGACATCCCCGCCCTTCTGGCCGCCAGCGCGGTCGAACTGGCCATCGGCCGCGACAGCTTCCTGCCGCTGCGGCTGATCGCCGAGCGCGCCCCGGTCAAGGCCGTGGCCGCCTTCCTGCAGAAAGACCCGGTCGTCCTTCTGGCCCATCCCGACCAGCAACTGGAGGATCTCACCGTCCTGCGCGGTCGCAGCATCCTGATGGAGCCCAGGGATCAGGGCGGCTTCTGGACCTGGCTGCGCGCGCGCTTCGACCTGACCCCCGACCAGGCCCGCCCCGGCGCTCCCGAGGATAATCTGAAGGCCTTCCGCGACGATCCGGACAGCGTGCTTGTCGCGCGCCTCACCGACGGCGGCCCAGAGATGATCGCGCGCGCGGTCGGCTTCCAGCCCCTGATCCTGTCCCCGGCCGAGGACGGCTACCCCTCCTATTCCGGCCTGGTGCTGGCGCCCAACGCCTTCGCCCGCGACAACGCCCAGGCCCTGCGCAACTTCATCGCCGCCTCGGTCGAGGGCTGGCGCGACTACGTCCACGGCGACGGGGCCAAGGGCGACGCACTGATCCGCCGCGCCAATCCGGACCTGCCCCAGCGCGCGCTCGACGCCGCCCGCGCGGCTCTGCGCGCCCAGGCCATGGTCGACGGCGGCGACGCGGCTCTCTACGGCCTCGGGGCCATGACGCCCGAGCGTTGGCAGGCCTTCGCCGATCAGACGCAAGGCGCCTATCCCGCCGCGCCCGACTGGCGCGAGGCCTTCACCGGCCAGTATCTGCCCTCGCGCGGCTAAATCGCCCGACGTTAGGCGAGGATTAAGTCGCGCCGCCTAGGATGCCCGGCTGAACCTCTTCAGTTTTCACGAGGCGCCGTTGCCGCGCACCCTGACCATCGCCGCCCTTCTGCCCGCGCTCGGCGCGGCCACGGCCGCCTGGGCGCAGCCCGTCCCGCCGCAGCAAAGCCCCGGCCAACCGCCCTATCCGGCGCCCTCTCATGCACGCCAGCTGTCCTGGCCCGGCCGCCCTGCGGCCCATCCAACCAGCCAGCCTGCGCCGGACTGGACCAGCGCCCCGGCTGACAGCTTCGCCCCGCCGCAGCAGGTTGTGGCGGACAGCCCGACCTATGCCGCTCGCCCGCCGATCATCCCGCACGGCGGATACCCCTGGCGTTCCGCTCAGACCTACGGCGAGCCCCAGCAGGCCCCCGCGCCCGAGTTCCGTCCGGTGACCAGCCACCCGGACGCCGTCTGGCGTCCGTATGTGAGTCCTCCTGCCGAAACCCCGGCGCCCGACTTCACGCCGCCCCCGCCCTATCAGCCGTCCTATCAACCCCCGCCGTGGACGCGCCAGCCGACGCAGAGTCAGCCTGAGCCTGCGCCCTATGCGCCGCCTCAGATTCCCCCCCAGCCCGCGTATCAGGCCTCGCCCGCGCCGATTGAGCGCGCCCCGGCGCCGAGCCAGACCCCTTGGTCGCGCGCCCAGCCAGAGCGTCAGCCGCAACCCGCGCCGGCTCCCCCCGTCCAGCACACGCCCCTGCCCCAGCCGACGCCCGCGCCGATGCCCGAGCCTTTGCGGCCGATGCCGACGCCGCCGCCGGTTCAACCGGTCCCGCGCGTCGTCGAGCCTGCCCCTCAACCCGCTTCACAGCCGGCGCCTGAACCGGTGCGACAGCCGCCGCAGACCGTTATCGCCGAGCCCCAGCCTGCGCCGCCCACGCCGCCGGTCCAGCCTGCCTCCCCGCTCCAGCTCGAGCCTCAGCCCCAAGCTCAGCCAGAGCCCGCGCCCGCACCGGCCCAGCCGACCGTCGACCCGCTGGCGCCTCGTCGCGACGCGCTGATCTTCCAACTGCAAAGGAATGCGCCTCAAGCGCCCGCCGCCTCGCCTCCCGCCTCGCCCGAGGCGCCCGCGCAGCAACCGCCCCAGACGGCGCCGCAGCCCGCGCCCCAACCCGCGTCCCAGCCCGCGTCCAATGACGCTCCAGCTCAGAGCAGCGCCCGCTATTACTCCGTTCACCGTCAGGCGGGCCGCCAGCCGGACGCCACGCCCCTGCCCGCGCCCAACTATCTGGACGCCCTGCCGGTCGAACTGGATCAACCAATCGCCTCCGACGACCTGGCTCAGCCGCCCGAAGCGCCCGCCGTCATGCGCGACGCCCAAGGCCGTCTGCGCGCCGCCCCCATGATCGACGGTCCCATGCCTGACGGTCCCGGCCTGCCATGAGCGACGGCGCCCTGCACCCCGCCGCCGCGACCGGCTCGCGCCTGCCTGAGTTGATCGCCCTGGCCCAGGAAGGCTCCAGCCCCAAGCGGCGCGCCCTCCTGCGTGAGTTGACCGACTGCTTCTTCGGCGCAGCCGAGCGCACCGAGGCGGAAACCGCCCTCTATGGCGCCGTCCTGTCCGACCTCACCGAGGCTATGGAGACGGCCGTACGCGCCGAACTGGCCGAGCGGTTCGCCGAGGCGCCCGACGCCCCGCACCAACTGATCCGCCGCCTGGCCAATGACGAAGCCGAGACCGTCGCCGCCCCCGTCCTCAGCGCCTCGCCGGTGCTGACCGAGGCGGACCTGATCGGCGTGGTGCGCTCGCGCGGTCAGGGGCATATGCGCGCCGTCAGCCGCCGCGCCGCCGTGTCCGAGGCCGTGTCCGACGCCATTGTCGAACGCGGCGACGACGAAACTCTGGGCGTGCTGCTGGGCAATGAAGGCGCCAGCCTGTCGCGCGCCGCCTCGGAAACCGCCGTGGAACGCGCTCGCGCCAACCCGGCCCTGCACGCGGTGACGGTCGAGCGCTCCGCCCTGCCGCCCGACCTGCTGAACGACCTGTATTTCGAGGTCGAAGCCCGCCTGCGTCAGCGCATTCTGGAACAGAATGCGCGGATGGACCCGGCCCTGCTGGAAAGCGCCCTGGCCGCCGGCCGCACGCGCGTCGCCGCCGAAGACGGCGCCCTGCCGCCCGACTACGCTGAGAGCCTGGCCTATGTCGAAGAACTGCGCGCCGCCCATCAGCTGACGCCTCAGGTGCTGGCCCGTTTCCTGCGCTCGGGCGGCCAGACGGCATTCCTGATCGCCCTGTCGCAACTGGCTGACGTCGACTTCCATACCGCCCGCCAGATCATCGAGCGGCGCGAGCTGGACGCCCTGGCGGTGATCTGCAAGGCGGCCGACCTGGATCGCGCCCTGTTCCTGACCTACGCCGTCGTCCTGCTGAACACCGACGACAACGCGATGGGCAAGGCGCGAGCCTATGCCGGGATGTATCAGGAACTGACCCGTGAAGCCGCCATGCGGACGATCCGCTTCTGGCGCGCGCGCAAGGCGATGCAAGCGGCCTGACGCCCCCCCGCCTTTCGATCCGGCTTTCGATCCGGCCCCTGAACAGCAAAACGCCCGCCTTTCGCTGGAAAGGCGGGCGTCTGTCTTTAGCGTGGCGCCGCTTTTACTTGCGGGTCGCGCGGGCGGGTTTGCGGCCGCCCTGGCCCAGGCCCATCTGCTTGGCCAGTTCCGAACGCGCCTTGGCGTAGT
The DNA here is from genome assembly GCF_047716865.1 of Brevundimonas sp. S1H14. Classification (NCBI taxonomy): domain Bacteria; kingdom Pseudomonadati; phylum Pseudomonadota; class Alphaproteobacteria; order Caulobacterales; family Caulobacteraceae; genus Brevundimonas; species Brevundimonas sp. S1H14. Next base: position 2,851,902 of record NZ_CP136679.1, read on the forward strand.
TCGGGGCGACCATGGGATAGTCTTTCGGCAGACCCCATTTGGCGCGGTATTCTTCCGGGCTCAGATTGTATTTGGTGCGCAGGTGACGCTTCAGCGACTTGAACTTGCGACCGTCTTCCAGGCAGATCAGGAAGTCCGGCGTGATCGACTTGCGGACCGGGACGGCCGGTTCTTGCGGCTCGGGCTCGGCTTCAGCCGGGGCTTCCGAAACGCCCGACAGAGCGGCGTGGATCTGCGCGATCAGGACCGGCACGGTGTCGGCCGATACGGTGTTGTTGCTGACATAGGCCGACACGATGTCCGCCGTCATCTCTAGCAGTTCGGGTTTTTCTTCCATTCGGATCAGCCTTCTGTCGTCCCAAATTCAATCGACTGATCTGAAAGGATCCGCCGCTCGTCGGTTTCATACGGATGTTCGAGTTCGAAAGCAATGCAGCCGTCTTTTATCGCTTGATAAGCGAGTTCAACTGCCCTGATCAGTAATTACGACAACGCCGATTTTTTATCGACCGAAGTTCTCCGCAAGGGCCAGCAGGGCTGCACGTTCAGGCGCCGAGTATTCGTCGATCAACGCCTCCTCCCCCTCGCGGATCGCCCGTAGAAGCGTTGGCGTCAGCGCCGAGGACAGAGACCAGTTCCAGTAACGCAGCACCGTCTGGGCTCGGTCCACCGCCAGCATTTCATAGATGGTCTGCACCCGGCGCCAATCGGGGTGCTCGGCGCCGTCAGCGGTGGTTTCCGGACGGCGCATGGCCCGCCACAAGGCCGCCAGGTCGCGCCGCGCCAACCCTGTCGCCTTGCACAGTATGGCCAGGGGCTCACCCCCCGCATCGCCCATGATCTTGGCCGAAGTCAAAGGCTTGATCCCCGACAGATAGCCGATCTCGGCGACCAGTTCGCGCGTCAGTCCCCCGGCGCCCGCCGTCGCCACGGCCGCTTCCAGATCCGCGTAAGGGCTCCTGGCCACGGCTGCACGATTGCGCTGGCGCCGCTCGATGAACTGCAGCGCCTTGCGCGCGACGGGGTCGCTCCACCCCTCCTCCGCCGCCAGGGCGAAGACGTCCTCGACGCTGCTCTGCATCACCTCGCGCGACACGGCGAAGCGTTGCAGGATGATGCGCCGCTCATCGGCGCCGCACCACCAGAACATGACATAGGCGCCCGAGGGCCGCAGTTCCGGGCGCCGCAGGATCAGGGCGCACAGAACCGGCGCGTTGCGGCTCAGAGCGATCACGCTCTCGACGGCGGATTGCGGCAGGCGCGCCGTGTCATTGCGCAGGACGGCGGCGATCACCGCCTCCTCGGCCCAGTTGAACAGGGCCTCGGTCACGACCTCGGACAGGCCGCGCCGCGCCGCCATCAGCAGGCGATGCTCCAGCCCGGCGTCGCGCGCGCAGCCGATCAGGTCCGCGTCCGACAAGGCGGCGCACTCCTCCAGCAGCGGGCGCGCCACCTCGGGCTCGTCGCGCAGCAGCAGCCGCTTCAGCGCATCAGGCAGTTCGCCCAGCGGCGCCAGCCGCTCGGCCACCCGGCGGCGCTCTTCCGTCGAGGCTGTCCGCAACACGTCGACCAGCAGGTCGCCGACCACCGAACGCTCGAAGACGTTGATCCGGCTGGCGGGCAGGCTGACCACATCGGCCAGACGACGCAGCAGGGCGCGACGCGCCCGCATCGGTCGCGCCTCGGTCTGTTCCGCCCTGCCCCCGGTTTCACTCATTGGGCGACCTTAGCGCCGACCCGTTAACCGGCTGTCACAGCCCTTCGAACAGGGCGGTCGACAGATAGCGTTCGGCGAAGCTGGGGATGATGGTCACGATCGTCTGACCGGCATAGGCGTCCTGCGCCGCCAGCCTGAAGGCCGCCGTCAGGGCCGCGCCCGAGCTGATGCCGACCGGTATCCCGTCCTCGCGCGCGACGCGGCGGGCCATGTCGAAGGCGTCTTCGTTGGTGACCTGCTCCACCCCGTCGATGACATCACGGTCGATCACGGCGGGGATGAAGCCTGCGCCGATGCCCTGGATCTTGTGCGGCCCCGGCGCGCCGCCGGACAGGACCGGAGAGTCGGTCGGCTCCACCGCGATCATCTTCACGGAGGGCTTCTTCGCCTTCAGCGCATGGCCGACGCCGGTGATGGTGCCGCCGGTGCCGACGCCCGCCACCACCACGTCCACGGCGCCCGCCGTGTCGTTCCAGATTTCCTCGGCCGTCGTGGCTTCATGGATGGCGGGGTTGGCCAGGTTCTCGAACTGGGCCGGGCTGATCGAGCCGGGGATTTCCGCCAGCAGTTCCTCGGCGCGGGCGATGGCGCCCTTCATGCCCTTTTCGGCGGGCGTCAGTTCCAGCTTCGCGCCCAGCAGGGCCAGCATCTTGCGCCGCTCGATCGACATGCTCTCGGGCATGACCAGGATCAGCCTGTAGCCCTTGGACGCCGCCACGAAGGCCAGGGCGATGCCGGTGTTGCCGCTGGTCGGCTCGATCAGGGTGGCGCCGGGCTTGATCCTGCCCAGTTGCTCCAGCGCCTCGACCATCGCCACGCCGATGCGGTCCTTGACCGAGGCGATCGGGTTGAAGAACTCCAGCTTGGCCAGCACCGTGGCCTTGGGCTTCAGCGCCGCCGTCAGGTTCGGCAGCCGCACCAGAGGCGTATCGCCGATGGTGTCGACGATGCTGTCATAGACCCGGCCGCGCCCCGCCTTCCTGTGGCGGCTGGCGTCATAGGCCTGGGTTTGAGCAGTGTCGGACATGGCGAGGTCTCCGTGCGTTCGGGGGCGACGTAACAGATAAGGCTTATACGCGCGAAGCAAGGCCCCGCTCCGCAGCTTTTCTGTCGCGGTGTTTAGCCGCGCTGGCCGCTCCCTGACGCGACGGACCTATTCGTCCGGAAAGCTCTTGTGATCCTGCCGGTGCTGGGCCGGCAGATAGGGACCGGCGGGCAGGCCCTGACCCAAGGTATGGGTCGCCGTCAGATTGGCCTGCTGGGTCAGCGGCATATAGTTGGGCTTGGCCTTCTCCAGCGCCGAAACGATGGCCTGGGCCAACAGATCGGCCAGCGGATTGCCCGAACTGGACGCCTGAGGATTATGTGTCATCGACTGATGGTCCGACCACAGCACCTGACCACTGCGACAGCTCTTCAGCGTGTATTCAAACGCCACATTGGTCGAGGTGGAAATGATGGCGTATTGCGACTCCCACTTCTGGATTTCGACGAACAGCACGGCGTCGCAGCCGAACAGGTGACCAAAGCGCGCGGCGTCGGCCTGATGCACCAGACCAGCATCCGACAGGCCTTCGTCCTCCAGCACCCCCTTCACCATATGGGCGGGGAACACATAGTAGCCCCGCTCGGCGACCGGCCGGGAAATGGTCGAGACGAAATAGTCCGCCGCATCTACGTTGACGGTCGAGTTCAGCGCCGGAACCACCATGACGCTGCGCGGATTCTCGGCGCGCAGGGCGGCGTAGCTCTTGGGCGCAGGCCCCGTGGCGCAGGCCGTCAGCAGGGCGGCGCAGGCCAGGGCGGCGACGGCGAGCGGTCTGCGGATGATCATTGCGCCTCTCCCCCGGCGACGGCGGCCTGACCGCCGAGGCCGACGATCACCCGATCCATGAAAACGGCGGATTCGGGGAAGCGCGCACGCTCTTCCTGAAACAGCGTCAGGGCCTGCGTCGTCTCGCCCGCCTGCAGATGCAGATAGCCCAGCTCGGCCAGCAGCCCCGGAGCAACGGCGTCGCGCTTGCGCCCCGCCTCGATGGCGCGCTCCAGGGCGGTGCGATAGGCCTCGCGGTTCTCGGGGTTCTGGGCATAGGCGTAGAGCGCGGGCTCATAGGCGCCCCACTCGAACCGCGTCGCGGGCGCGCAGGCGGCGACGCCGGTCAGGGCCGTCATCGCAACGATCGTGATCAGACGTTTCACGGCACCACCACTACAGCCTGCGCCCCGGCGGCGACGATCACCGTCTGGGCGTGAAGGGTCCGGTCGCCCTGACGGACGACGACCTCATGTCGGCCCGGCGTCAGGGCCGCGCCCCCGCCCAGGGCGCCGACCGATCCCAGATCGCGCCCGTCCACGATCAGGCGGGCGTCGGCCGGGGCATTGCTCAGCTTCAGCGTGCCTGCGGATGCGCCCTGCACCGCCTCGCGCGTGGGATAGTTCTTGACGCACCCCCCGGTCGCCAGCGCGGCGCACAGGACGGTCAGCACGACCGCGCTCGTCTTCATGGTCTGATCTCCGTGACCCGCAGGCCGGTTGGATCGGCAGGCAGTTCGCCCTCGATCACGCGGGCGGTCGCGCCCTCGGTCTCAGGGCTGTCGCCGAAGAAGCCGGTGATCTCGATCTGCGCCACCCGGCTTCCGGGCAGAGTGATCGGCAGGCCCGACTGGCCGCTGACCACCGTCTCGCCCGGAGTCTCGACCTGGAAGCGGTCGCCGGCGCGCAGACCCTGGCTGGGACCGCCGCTGACATAGACGGTCGGGCCGGACACCCGCAGGATGTCGGTGAACCAGGCCCGCTGCTGCAACTGGTTGACGATATTGGTCATGGCGTCGGCGATGGCCACCGATATGGCCCGATCATTCAGGGTCGAGTCATAGCCCGCGCGGCTGCCGAAACCCGCCACCTCGCCGGTCTCCGTCGTCGCCTCCCCGGCGCCCGAGGCGGTGAAGAAGACGCGGCCGGTGCGCACGTCGACCAGACGGATCTCGACCGTGGCGTTGACCGCCTGACGACGCTGGGAGTTGAGGAAGCCCTGCTTGCCCTCATTGCGGCGGCCCAGCTGGGTGATCGAGCCCAGCAGCAAGGCGTCGACCCCGCTCAGCGCCTGACCGTCCGCCTCGGACAGCACCCGCTCGGCGTTCAGCGCCGTCAGATCGGACCGCTCGAAGACAAAGAAGTGGTCGGACGTGACAAGGGCGTTGACCAGCATGTCGCCTGCCTGGCTCGCCACCGGATCAGCCTGCCCCGGCGACAGCAGCAGGCGGCCATAGGGCGTGCTGTTGGTGAAGCGCCCGACCGCCACCCGACGCTTCAGCCCCACCCTCGCTGAACCCGGCCGCGCCGTCTCGGCCTGAACCGCCCCAGGCGCGGCGACCGCTGCGGCCGGCCAGGCGGACGCACAGACGGCCAGAGCCGCAAAAACTGCGAAAGCACGCTGGAAAATCATCTGAAACCGCCCCCGGCCAATCAGCGTTATTCATGACATGTCTGGTGCGCTCAGCGCAATCCCTTCGCCAAACCCGCGCCAATTCAACAGAAACATCCGGCGCCGACGCCTTGTCGCCAGCCGTCGCGTCAGGCAATCCAGAAGCTGAACCAAGGGGATGACCAGATGACCGACACGCTTGAGCTTTCGCACTGGATCGGCGGCGAGAAGGTCGCCGGAACGCGCACGGGCGAGAGCCTGAACCCGTCCGACACGCGCGACGTCGTGGCCCGTACCCCCAAGGGCGGGGCCGCCGAGGTCGATCAGGCGGTCGCCGCCGCCCGCGCCGCCTTCGGCCCCTGGGCCGACGCCTCGCCTGAAGTCCGTTCGGATGTGCTGGATCGCGCCGGAACCCTGCTGATGGAGCGCCGCGAAGCGGTCGGCCGCCTGCTGTCGCGCGAAGAGGGCAAGACCCTGGCCGAGGGCATCGGCGAGACGGCCCGCGCCGCCCGCATCCTGAAGTTCTTCGCGGGCGAGGCCCTGCGCCTGCACGGCCAGAACCTGGCCTCGACCCGGCCCGGCGTGGAAATCCAAACCTACCGCCAGCCGGTCGGCGTGTTCGGCCTGATCACCCCGTGGAACTTCCCCATCGCCATCCCGGCCTGGAAGATCGCCCCCGCCATCGCCTTCGGCAACACCGTGGTCATCAAGCCCGCCGGCCCGACCCCGGCCACGGCCGAGGCCCTGATCGCCATCCTGCATGAGGCGGGCCTGCCCAAGGGCGTGGTCAACATGGTCATCGGCGACGGCGACGTCGGCCGCGCCATCGTCGCCCACCCAGACGTGGACGGCATCAGCTTCACCGGCTCGCAGAAGGTCGGCGCCGGGGTGGCCGAAGGGGCGATGAAACGTCAGGCCCGCGTCCAACTGGAAATGGGCGGCAAGAACCCGCTGATCGTGATGGACGACGCCGATCTGGACCGCGCCGTGAACATCGCCCTGGACGGCAGCTTCTTCGCCACGGGCCAGCGCTGCACCGCCTCCAGCCGCCTGATCGTTCAGGACGGCATCCACGACCGCTTCGTCGCCGCCCTGGCTGAGAAGGTCGCCGCCTTGCGCGTCGGCGACGCTCTTGATCCGTCCACCCAGATGGGCCCGGCCGTGACCGAGGCCCAGCGCGACGTCTCCTACGACTACATCGACATCGCCGCATCCGGCGGCGGCCGCGTCGTGGCGGGCGGCCAGCGCCTCAACCTCGACAAGCCGGGCTGGTACGTCCAGCCGACCCTGATCGTCGACACCCTGGCCGACGCCCGCATCAACAACGAAGAAGTGTTCGGCCCCGTCGCCTCGACCATCCGCGTGGCCGATTTCGAAGAGGCCATGACCATCGCCAACGGCGTCGAGTTCGGCCTGTCCGCGGGCATCGTCACCCAGTCGCTAAAACATGCGCGCGAGTTCCAGCGCCGGGCGCGGGCGGGCATGACCATGGTCAACCTGGCCACTGCCGGGGTCGACTATCACGTCCCGTTCGGCGGCACGAAGAAGTCCAGCTACGGCCCCCGCGAACAGGGCTTCGCCGCCGCCGACTTCTACACCCAGATCAAGACCAGCTACTCGGCCTCTTAAGCGTAAAGCCCTCCCCCTTCGCGGGGGAGGGTTCGCCGGCGACTAGCCTTTGAACCCGTCCTTGGCCGCACGGCGCTGGGCGAAGTCTTCGGCGTCGCGGGCGCGCAGGAAGGGGTTGAAGCGGCGCTCGACCCCGACCGTCGTCGGCACCGTCGCCTCGCCTCGTTCGCGCGCGGAGAAGATGGCCTCGGCATGGGCCTGCAAGGCCGCGTCGGCGTCCGGCAACGACAGGGCGAAGCGGGCGTTCGACGCGGTATATTCATGGGCGCAGTACAGGGTCGTCGCCTCGGGCCAGGCGGCGATGCGGTTGAGGCTCTCCCACATCTGTTGCGGCGTCCCCTCGAACAGCCGCCCGCAGCCCAGGGCGAAGATGACGTCGCCGACGAAGGCCAGACCGTCGTCCGCCGCATGATAGACCACATGGCCCAGCGTATGGCCGGGCGACAGCACCACGTCGAAGGCCGTCTCGCCCAGCCGCACCGCCTCGCCATCGACCAGCACATGGTCCAGCGGCGCCGCGCGGCGCACCTCCTCCGGCCCGGCGATCTCGCAGCCGGTCTCGGCCTGCAGCCGTTCGTTGCCGCCGGTGTGGTCGGCGTGCCAGTGGGTGTTCAGGATCAGGTCCAGCCGCCCCCAGCCCGACGCCTCCAGATCGTTCAGGACCGCCTCGGCGTCCGGCGTGTCGATGGCCGCAACCAGCCCGGTAGCCTCATCGCGGATCAGAAAGCCGTAGTTGTCGGACAGGCAGGGGAACTGGCGGACGGTCAGGGTCATGAGGAGGTCTCCGATCAGGCGGCATCCTAGCAGGCCTATATACAATTTTCCGCTCATCCCGGCGGACGCCGGAATGAGCGGCTTTAAGCAGGAAAGCCGACATCCGCCGCGAAATCCGCCATACTGCCCCCCATGCGCCGCAGCATCGACGAGCTCCGCACCTTCTACGGCGAACCGACCGGGGCGCTGGCGCGGCGCATGCTGGCGCGGCGGCTGGACGACGCCTGGGGCGAGGCGAACGGCTGCGACGTGCTGGGACTGGGCTACGCCACCCCCTGGCTGGACGCCTTCATCGGAGCCCGACGCGTCATCGCCGCCATGCCGGGCGGTCAGGGCGCCGAGCAATGGACGGCGGCCGGGCGCAACCGCACCACCCTGATCGACGAGCGCCGCCTGCCCTTCGCCGCCGGGACCTTCGACCGCATCCTGCTGGTCCACGCCCTGGAAGAGGCGGACGATCCCAAGGCCCTGCTGACCGAGGCGGTGCGCGCCCTGGCGCCGTCGGGCCGCGTCATCCTGGCGGCGGCGGCGCGCGGCGGCCTGTGGGCCCGCGCCGAGGCCACCCCCTTCGGCCACGGCCGCCCCTTCACCCGCGGCCAGCTGGAGCGGCTGGTGCGCGAGGTCGGCCTGGAGCCGGTCGCCTGGTCCCAGGCCCTGTACGTCCCGCCGTGGCGACCGCTGCTGGGTCTGGCCGACGGGCTGGAGCAGGTGGGGCCCAAGCTGTTTCCCGGCGCGGCGGGCCTGATCATGCTGGAGGCCACGCGTCAGGCCTACGCCCGCGTCCGCCCGCGCGGCCTGGCCCAGACGGTGCTGGCCGGACGACCCGCCCTGACTCCCTCGCCCGCCGCCCGCGACCACGCGCCCGCCTCGCACCCTATGGGCGCCGCGCGCAAACAGCCTTAAAGCCAGCCTCATGCAAAGACTGATCCTGATGCGTCACGCCAAGGCCGAAGCCTCGGCGCCCGGCGGCGACGTGGACCGCGCCCTGAGCCCGCGCGGCCTGCGGGACGCCGACGCCGTCGGCCGCGCCCTGGCCGAGCGGGGACTGAAGCCGGACATGGCCCTGGTGTCCGGCGCCCGGCGAACGCGCCAGACCTGGGATCAGGCCAGCGAGCATTTCGGCGACGTCGAACTGCGCGTGTCCGACAACCTCTACAACGCCTCGGCCGACACCCTGCGTCGCGCCGTCGAGGCGTCCGAGGAAGAGGCGGGCTGCCTGCTTCTGATCGCCCATAACCCCGGCATTCACCAGTTGGCGGTCGAATATCTGATCGAGAGCGCCGCCTCCCCGTCGGTGCTGGACAAGATGAGCGGCGGCTTTCCCACCGGGGCGGCGGCTGTCTTCACCGTCGATGTCGCCGGGCGCCCCTCCTATGAGGGCTGGCTGACCCCGGAGGCCCTCTAGGCCATGACCGACCTGCCCCACGTCGCCTTCAAGATCCTGAGCCGCGCCGACTGGCGCGCGACCCTGGCAGAGGGCCGCTATGACGGTTCGGCCGTGGACCTCGCCGACGGCTACATCCACCTGTCGGCCGCCGATCAGCTGGAGGCCACGGCGACCAAGCATTACGCCGGTCAGACCGACCTGATGCTGGTTGAGGTCGATCTGACGGCCCTGGGCGACGCCCTGATCTGGGAGCCATCGCGCGGCGGCGCCCTGTTCCCCCACATCTACGGCCCCCTGCCCGTCGCGGCGACGCGCGGCGCGCGCGCCCTGTCGGTCAGCGCCGACGGCCGCATGATCATCGAAGAGACCGCCTGAGCCAGAACATGAGCATGAGCCTGACCGACCTGGGCGCTGTCCTGCTGCGCCAGATGGACCCCGAAACGGCCCACCGCCTGGCCATCCGCGCCCTGCAGCTGACGCCCCTGCCCGCCCCCAGCGCCGACGACCCGATCCTGAAGACCGTCATCGCGGGGCTGGAGATGTCCAACCCCGTCGGTCTGGCCGCCGGTCTGGACAAGAACGGCGAGGCGCTGGAAGGCCTGTCGCGGCTGGGATTCGGCGCGGTTGAATGCGGCTCGGTCACCCCACGCGCGCAAGCGGGCAACCCGAAACCGCGCCTGTTCCGCCTGTCGGAAGACCGGGCGATCATCAACCGCATGGGCTTCAACAACGAGGGGCTGGAGCTCTTCGCCGCCCGTCTGGCCCGGCGCCCGACCCGCACCGCCATCGGCGCCAACCTGGGCGCCAACAAGGACACTGAGGATAAGGCCGCCGACTATGTCGCGGGGCTGAAGCGGCTGGCGGGACTGGCCGACTATTTCACGATCAATATCTCATCGCCCAACACGCCGGGCCTGCGCGCCCTACAGGGCCGCGAGGCGCTGGACGACCTGCTGAGCCGCATCCATGAGGCCCGCCCCGGCGACGGCGCTCCGGTCTTCCTTAAAATCGCGCCCGATCTGATCGGCGAAGAGATCGGCATGATCGTCGAGGCCTCCATCGCCCACGACATCGACGCCCTGATCGTGTCCAACACCACGCTGGAGCGGCCAGCCTCCCTGCGTTCCGCATTCGCAGGCGAGAGCGGCGGCCTGTCGGGCGCCCCGCTGAAGCCCTTCGCCCAGAAGGCGCTGGAGGCTGCGGCCGAGGCGGCGGACGGGCGCCTGCCGCTGGTCGCGGTGGGCGGAATCGCCAGTGGCGAGGACGCCTTCGCCCGCATTCGGGCCGGCGCCTCGGCGGTCCAGGTCTATTCGGCCCTGATCTATGAAGGGCCGGGCCTGATCGGCCGCATCAAGCGCGACCTGGCCGCCCGCCTGCGCGCCGAAGGCTTCGCCAGCATGGCCGAGGCGACCGCCGCCCGCCGTTGACGGAGCATTAGCAACCCTCGGTCGATGATGAACCAATGGGCCCAGCGCCCGTTTGGAACGTCGTATGTCCGACACTCTCGCCGACGCCCACATCGGGTGGGCGCCCGCCATTCGCCAACGTCGCAAGGCGACGATGCAGCGCCTTGTCACGGGCGGCGCGACGGCGCTTGTCTTCAGCCCCATTCTGGGACTGACGCCCGCCATGGGATGGCTGGCCGTCTATGTCCTGATCCAGGGTGTTGAGGCCTGGCTGGCCGAGCCCGTGCTCCAGGGCCGTCAGGAGACGCCAAAGGGCTGGCGCGGGCTGGCGATGGACGCCGTTCTGGCGCTCAACGCCGGCTGGCTGGGTTTCCTATCCGTGCCCCTATGGCTGATCGGCGGTCCGATGGGCGGTTTCGCCGCCTCCGTTCTTCTTTCAGCAGGCTCGATCAACTCCGTGATCATGTCGGCCGGCAACATGCGTGTGTTCAGCTTCACCGTGCTGCCCCAGCTCGTCTTCATGGCCCTGACGCCCATGTTCATGGCCTTGTGGGGGGCCGAGCGGTCCCTGATCATCGCCGTGGCGATCGGCGTCTTCTGCTACGCCCTGTTCTGCTTCAACACGCGCGCGCGCCTGCGCAACGCCATGCTGGCCGAACGCCACGCCCTGGCCGAAGCCGAACGGGAACGTCGCCAGGTCGAGACCGCCATGACCGAGCGCAGCGCCTTCATGGCCGCCGTCGGTCATGACCTGCGCACGCCCATCAGCGCCATCCTGACCGGCGCCGACTATCTGCGCGCCGCCGCGCCTTCGACCGCCGCGCGACAGCACATCGCCCTGATCGAGGACGCCGGGCTGATGATGAAGGCCCTGCTGGACGACCTGCTCGATCACGCACGGCTGAACGCAGGCCGTATGCACGTCGAGAGCAACGAGTTCGACCTGCGCCTGATGCTGGCCCAGACCGCAAGGCTGTGGCAGGGCCAGGCCCGCGCCCAGGGTCTTCAACTGCGGCTGGAGGGCGCGCGCGAGACGCCCCGCTGGGTGCGCGGCGACGCCATGCGCCTGCGCCAGGTGCTGAACAATCTGATCTCCAACGCCATGAAGTTCACCGAGGTCGGCACGGTGACGCTGAAGGTCCGCAGTTGGATGGACGACGAGGGCGCCTACGCCCTGCTGATCGACGTCGCCGATACGGGGCGCGGCATGAGCCCCGGCCAACTCCAACGTCTTTTCACGCCTTTCGACCAGACCAGGGACGGCGTCGCCGCCCGCTTCGGCGGTTCCGGCCTCGGACTGGCGATCAGCCGCGACCTGATCGAACTGATGGGCGGGCGCCTGACGGTGCGCAGCGAACCCGGCTGCGGCTCCCAGTTCACCGTGGCCCTGAGCCTGCCTCAGGGACGGCGCGATGCGGCTGCCGACGACATCCGCGATGAGCCGATCACCCCGCTGGCCGCGTCCGCCCGCCTCGACCCGCTCGCTCCCCCGCCGGGCGTCGCTCCTGCGGCCCCGCCTTCGCAGCCCCTGGCTTCGCCGCCTGCGTTCGAGGACGCCGCGTTCGATGACGATGCGGCGGACGCCCGGCCTCTGCGTGTTCTGGTCGTCGACGATCACGCTATCAACCGGCGCGCCATCCAGCTGATCCTGCAGGCCTTCGACTGCGAGATCGTCATGGCCGAGAACGGTCTGGCCGCGCTTCAGGCCTGCGAGGGCCAGGTCTTCGACGTCGTTTTCATGGATGTGCGGATGCCGGAACTGGACGGTCGCGAGACCACGCGGCGTCTGCGCAAGGGCGGCGGCCCGAACGCTGGCGTTCCCGTCATCGCCGTAACCGCCGACACCGAGCCGGAAGACATGAGCGCCTGCCTGGCCTCGGGCATGAACGCCTTCGTATCCAAGCCCCTGACCCCGGCCGCCCTGCTGGACGCCCTGTCCCACACTCTGGACGCCGCCCAAGCCGAAGCGGACGCCGAGGCCGCAGCCTAGGCTGTTTCCGGGCGCAGCGCCGTGATCAGGCGCTCTTCCCAACCCGGCTGTCTGAGGTCGCATTCCCACAGGGTCAGGACGCGCCAGCCCGCCGCCGTCAGTTCGTCGGCCACGCGAGCGTCCCGGGTGCGGTTGCGGTCGATCTTCGCGATCCAGTAATCGGCGTTGCCCTTGGGCTGGCGGGCGCCGCGCGGACAGTCGTGGCCGTGCCAGAAACAGCCGTGGACGAAGACGACGGAGCTACGCCCCTTCATCACCACGTCCGGCCGCCCCGGCAGGCCGCAACCGCCCAGACGATAGCCGATCCCGGCGGCCCGCAAGGCGCGTCTGACCTTGATCTCGGGGCCAGTGTCGCGGCTCTTCACGCGCCGCATGACGGCGCTGCGTTGTTCGTGCGTGAAGACGTCGCCCGCCACGGCCTCAACCCCGCGCGCGGCGGGCGAGATGGAGGGGGCGGGCGACGCCGGGGATCACAGCTGGGCCAGAAGGTGCTCGGCCGAGGACACCTTGAACTCGCCGCCCTGCTCGATGTTCAACTGATCGATCACGCCGTCCTTGACCAGCATGGAGTAACGCTGCGAACGCTCGCCCATGCCGAAGCCCTTGGCGTCCAGCGTCAGGCCGACCGCGCGGGTGAAGTCGCCGTTGCCGTCGGCCAGCATGACGATGTCGTCGGCGCCGTTCAGATCATTGGCCTGGGCCCAGGCGCCCATGACGAAGGCGTCGTTGACCGAGACGCAGGCGACGGTGTCCACGCCCTTGGCCGCCAGGTCGGCGCGGTGGTCGACATAACCCGGGAGGTGGCGCGCCGAGCAGGTCGGGGTGAAGGCGCCCGGCACGGCGAACAGGGCGACGGTCTTGCCGCCGAACAGCTCGGCCGTCGTGACCGGCTTGGGGCCCTCGGCGGTCATGGTGGTCAGGGTCGCCTCGGGAATGCGGTCGCCGATCGAAAGGGTCATGTCGGGGTCTCCGGATGTCGGCCCGGACGATCCGGAGCGCGATGAGGTTCAGATAGAGAGCCCCGGCCCGAACGCCAAGCGTCGAGGCGGCGACCGTCTTGCGCACTGCGGCCCGCACACCGATGATAGGGGCATGAAGACCTCCTCCTCCCCGGCGGCCTCCTCTCTGACCGGACGTCTGCTGGTCGCCATGCCCGGCATCGATGACGACCGCTTCCGGCACGCCGTCATCCTGATCTGCGCCCACGACGACGACCACGCCCTTGGCGTGCGGCTGGACCAGCCCGCGCCCGGCGTTTCCCTGGCCGATGTGCTCGAAACGCTGGATACGCCGACCGACGACCGCGTGCGCGGGCGTCATGTCCTGATCGGCGGCCCGGTCGAGCGCGAGCGCGGCTTCGTCCTGCACACCGACGACTGGATCAGCGACGACACCAGCCTCAGCTTCGGCGAGGGGCTGGCCCTGACCGGCACCCGCGACGCCCTCACCGCCATGGCCGACGCCGAAGGCCCGCGCCAGTCGATCCTGCTGCTGGGCTATGCGGGCTGGGGCGAGGGTCAGTTGGAGGAAGAGCTGAACGAAAACGTCTGGCTGACCGCAGAAGCCGACGACGCCCTGATCTTCGATACCGACTACGACACCAAATGGAGCCGCGCCCTGGCGGGCCTCGGCGTCGACGCCGCCCGCCTGTCCAGCCAGAGGGGCCGGGCCTAGTCTTCTTTCGGATACCTGCGGCGCAGATGTCGGATTCGCGCCGCAGCCACAGGCGGCGTCAGGCTGAGGGCGGCCGAAACAAGCGCCAGACCGGCCCCGACGGCGCCGACCACCACCAGATCGTGCGTGAACAGAAGGGCGACGCCAACGCCCAGAACGGCGGGCGCCGCCGCTCCCGTCATGATCAGACGATCCTTCATCGCCGGGTCTATCTTCACGCCGAGCGTCCCTTGATCGGAGCGACGCCGTCGGCGAGGGACTCGTTCAGATAGACCTCGGCCTCCTGCGCCGGCAGGGCGGGCGCATAGCCGAACCCCTGGCCGTAGTGGCAGCCGTCGGCCAGCAGCAGCTGCGCCAGCCCGGCGTTCTCGACCCCCTCGGCCACGACTTCCAGCGCCAGATCGCGGCCCAGGTTGACGACCGATTTGACGATCTTGGCCGAGCCTTCGTCCTTGTCCATCGTCAGCACGAAGTAACGGTCGATCTTCAGGGTGTCGAACGGCAGCTTGGCCAGGTAGGACAGCGACGAGAAGCCCGTGCCGAAATCGTCCAGCGCCAGGCTGGCCCCGGCTTCGCGCAGGGCCTTCAGCACCTCGGCGGCCCGGGCGGTGTCGCGCATGATGTCGCCCTCGGTGACCTCCAGCTTCAGGGCGCCGCGCGGCAGGCCCGTCTCCTTGATGATGCGGGCGACGTCCTCGACCAGATGGGGGCGCTCGATCTCGCCGACCGACAGGTTGACGCTGCAGAACAGCCGCCCCGCGTTCGGATGGCGGGTCAGCCACTCGTCCAGCTGACGCGCCGCCTGGGTCATCATCAGCAGGCCCAGTTCGTTCATCAGGCCCATTTCATCGGCCAGGGTCAGGAACTCGTCCGGCGGCACCAGACCGCGCCGGGGGTGGCGCCAGCGCGCCAGCGCCTCGAACCCGGCCACGGCGCCGGTGTTCAGGTTCACGATCGGCTGGAAGAAGGGTTCGATTTCGCCCCGTACGAGGGCGTTGCGCAGGTCCGCCTCCAGCGCCAGACGCGACAGGCTGTCGCTTTCCAACGCCCGGCCATAGGCCGCAGCCCCGCCGCGCCCGGCCGTCTTGGCCTGTTCGACCGCCAGTTCGGCGCGGCGCAGAAGTTCGGCAGGGTCCGGAGCGTCCGGACCGCCCTCGGCCGTCACCGCGCCGATGGAGACGGTGGGGTAGATGTCGAAACCGGCCATGCGCAGCGGCTGCTCCAGCGCCTCGCGCATCCGTTCGCCCCCGCCGGTTCCCCCGCGCTTCACCAGAACGGCGAACTCGTCCTCGCCGATCCGGGCGGGGGAGCAGTCTTCGGAAAAAGCCGCCGACAACCGCGACCCAAGGGCCGACAACACCAGATCGGCCCGCTCGTGCCCCAGGGCCTCGTTCAGGCGGCGCAGGCGGTCCAGATCGCCGACCACCACCTCATAGTCACCCGGCTGCGCCAGGGTTTCCGCCACGCGGACCAGAAAGGTGCGCCGATCCAGCAATCCGGTCAGCGTATCCCGGTCGGCGCCTGCGAACTTGGTTTCCAGGGCGACGATGCCCGCCGCGCGCAGTCCGTCCTCCAGCCAGACGCCGCGCCACAGACAGGTCTCGCACCCGCGCATCCGCAGGCGCACGGCGATCTCGGTCCCTTCCGCCTGCGGCTTCAGCAGGCGGTCGGCCAGGGCGCGGTCCTGCGGCATGGTCAGGGCGGTGAAGGCCGCGCCCGAACACTGCGGCGCCAGCGGCCCCAGCCCCAGCGGCCGGGTGGCCCCGGTGAAACGGATCTGATCCTCGGCGGGCGTCCATATCCACAGAGCGGCGTCCGCCGCAGCCAAGGCTTCGATGGCCGTGGTGGGATCCCACGTCAACGCTCTGGATCTTGCACTCAAAGCGTACCCGCTAAACTGGCTGAGGAAGGGTCGGCGCGAACTCGGTGTTCAAAACGCCGAACAGAAGATGATCTGCCCAGCGGCCGTTAATTTTCAAATAAGCCCGCGCCAGACCCTCGTGACGAAAGCCCGCCTTTTCCAGCACCCGGCGCGAGGGATAGTTGGTCGGCAAACAGGCCGCCTCGACCCGGTGCAGCTTCAGAGGCCCGAAGGCGTAGGTCAGCATGGCGCGCACGGCCCGCGTGCCGACCCCGCGCCCGGCGTGCGGCTGGCCGACCCAATAGCCCAGCGTCCCTGTCTCGGCGACGCCGCGCCGGATGTTGGACAGGGTGACCGCGCCCAACAGGGCCTCGTCCTCGCCATCAAAGATGAACAGGGGCCAGGCCGTGCCCAGCTCCATTTCGCGCGCATAGACGCCCAGCCGGCGACGAAAGGCGGCCCGGGTCAGGTCGTCCTCGGGCCAGGCAGGCTCCCACGCCTGAAGATAGGCGCGCGACTCCTCGCGCAGGGAGGCCCACGCCATATAGTCAGAGGGGCGCGGCGGGCGCAGCACGACACCCTGCCCGTTCAGGACCGGTCCGGTCGCCTCGGCCATCCAGTCGAACAGGGCCATGAAATCAGGATAGCGCGTCGCGGCCCCGGCGTCAGCCGCCGGTAACAAAGATGACGTCAGCCGCCGGTTGCGGACATGGCGGCGCGGAAGGCGGCGCCCGCCCCGCCCGCTGCGCGCGGCCCCAGTACGGCGCTGGCCGAACGTCCCGCCGCCGCCATTTCCCGCCCCACAGCGCGCAGATCCTCGGCGCCTTGAGCCTCGATGCGGGCCGCCGTCGTCTCGGACGAGACCGGCGCCCCGAACACCAGGGTCTGTCCTGCGTTCCGCCCCGCGCGGCTGGCCGGGCTTTCATCCGCCATCCACAGGCTGGCGTTCAGCACCGCCTTGGCGCGCGCCAGTTCCTGCGGCGTAGGCCCCCGCTCGGCCAGGTCCAGGATTTCGGCGGCGCAGACTTCGGCCAGTTCCGTCGACCGCTCGGCCGCCGCCCCGGCGTAGACGCCCAGCAGGCCCAGATCGTCATAGGTCTCGTGATAGGCGTCGATGGCGTAGGCCAGACCCCGATCCTCGCGTGCGCTCTGGAACAGGCGCGAGGCCATGCCCCCGCCGAGGATTTCGGTGAACAGGCGCAGGGCGGGCAGCCGCTCGTCGCGCGCGCCGATGGTCGGCAGTTGGAACACCAGATTGGCCTGTTCGATCTTGCGCGTCAGCCGCGCCTCGCCGCCGACGAAGACGGCCGGCGGCAGCGCTTCCGTCGGCGTCGCCGTCTGATGGCCGAACCAGGTCTCGGCCAGCGGCAGAAGCTCGTCTTCGTCCACCTCGCCCGAGACGGCCACCACCATGCGGTCGGGCGAATAGAGGCGTCGGCGCCAGTCGCCGATCGTCTCACGCGTGACCGGCGCCAGGCTGGCGATCGAGCCCAGGATCGGCCGCCCCAGCGCCTGCCCCACGAAGGCCCGCGTCTGGGCCATCTCGAAAACATGGTCGTCGGGGGTGTCGAAGGCCTCGGCGATCTCCTGCGCCACCACGTCCTTCTCGCGCTCGATCTCCTCGGGCGCCAGGGTCGGGCGGAACACCAGGTCGGACAGCACCTGCATGGCCAGCGGCAGACTGCCCTTCAGGGCGCGGATGTCGAAACTGGTGCGTTCATAGCCGGTGGCGGCGTTGATCGAGCCGCCCTCGGCCTCGATGCGCTCGACGATCTCGCGCGCCCCCATGTCGCCCGCGCCCTTGAAGACCAGATGCTCCAGCAGGTGCGACCAACCGGACCGGGCTTCGTCCTCCATGCGGGCGCCGCCGTTGACGGCCACGGTCACGGCGATGGTGCGCAGGCCGGGCATGGGGTCGCACACGACGCGCACGCCGTTGGACAGGGTGTGAAGGCGAGCAGTCAGATCGATTGTCCTCAGGAAGAACGGTAACGGCGGACCATCACGGCCGCATAGAAGCCGACCAGCACCGCCGCCAGGCCGAACCAGGTCAGGGCGTAGCCCAGGTGATTGTTGCTGAAGGCGGCGGGCGGCGCCACGGGCCGCAGCGCCGTCAGCTCGGGATTGGCCGAGGTGGTCGCATAGACGGTGTAGGGCGACACCGGCCCGGTCGCCCCCAAAGCCTGCGCCATGGCCGTCCGATCACGGCCGTAGAAGAGCTTGCCCGATGGCGGCGGCGTGAGGGCGTTGGGCTCCGGCGCCCGGCGCACCACGCCCGCGATCACGACAGGCATGGCTGCATCGGCGCGAACCGCGGGTCGGTCAGAGACTTCGTCGGGCACGAAGCCGCGATCGATCAGCACTATCCCGCGCCCCTCGACCGGACAGGCCGAGATCAATCGCACGCCGGCGTCGCCGTCCTCGATGCTCTGAAGCTCGACGAAGGGCGCCGTGTTCAGACCGCGACAGGTTACGATCGCCTGACGGAACTCGGGGTCCTCCAGCGCCAGCGCTTCCGCAAGCGGAACCGGCGCCTGGCGGGCGGCGGCCTCGGACCGGGCGATCAGGTCCAGCTTCCATTGCAGCCGCTGCGCCTGCCAGACGCCCAGCGTCAGCAGCAGGGCCAGCGCCGGCACCGCCACGACGGTCAGCACAAGGGGAAAACGAGGCCGGGCGGCGTCGGTCATCGGGTCTCTCGGGGTGAATCATCGCTGCGCTGACGCAGCATCTGAAGCGCCGTCATCAACCCCTTTCCCGGCCGCATCAAGGCCAGGGCCAGACCCGCCGTCAGCGGCAGCCAGATGATCAGGTGCAGCCAGATCGGCGGGCTGAAGGCGATCTCGACCGCCAGGGCTGAAAACCCGACCAGAAAGCCGGCGATCTGCATGATGAAGGTGGCCGCGCCGTCGCCCGTCTCGACCGCGCCCAGATCAAAGCCGCAGGCCTCGCAGGACGTGCGGCGCTTCAGAAAGCCCTCGAACAGCGGCCCGCGCCCACAGGCGGGACAGCGCCCCATCAGCCCTGTGCGCACAGCGGGCCAGACAAGCAAATCGGCGCGGGACCTGGGGCCCCGCGCCGACGAAAGCTCGACTTGTCCGTTGTGTTCGATCAACCGAAGACGACGTACATGAAGACGAACAGGAACAGCCACACCACGTCGACGAAGTGCCAGTACCAGGCGGCGGCTTCGAGGCCGAAGTGCTTCTGCGGCGACATCTGACCGGCTTGCAGGCGCAGCAGACAGACGGCCAGGAAGATGGTGCCGACCGCGACGTGGAAGCCGTGGAAGCCCGTCGTCATGAAGAAGATCGAACCGTACAGCTTGGCCTGGGCCGCGTCTTCGCTGAAGAACAGGTGGCCGTGCAGGATGTGGTAATACTCATAGGCCTGAACGCCGGTGAACAGCAGGCCCAGCAGGACGGTGATCAGCAGGCCCATCTTGGCGGCCTTGCGGTCGCCGACGATGATGGCGTGGTGCGCCCAGGTCAGGGTCGTGCCCGACAGCAGCAGGATGACCGTGTTCATGAGCGGCAGGCTCCACGGATCCAGCAGTTCTACGCCCGTCGGGGGCCAGGTCTTCCAGGCGGCGGCGGTGTCCATCCAGTTGCCGACCTCCGGGATGATCGCACGCGATTCATTGAAGATCGCCATGTCGAAGAACATCCAGAAAAAGGAGACGAAGAACATCACTTCCGAAGCGATGAACAGCACCATGCCGTAACGCAGGCCGATGCCCACGACGGGGGTGTGGTCGCCCTTGCGGCTTTCCTTCACGACATCCGACCACCACGAGAACATGGTGAACAAGACGCCGGCCAGGCCGACGAAGAACATCCACTTGGTGCCGGCTTCGAGGCCGAACAGCCCCTTCATCCACACGACGGCGCCGACGAACATGACGCAGGCGGAGAAGGAGCCGACCAGCGGCCACGGGCTGGGGTCGACCAGGTGGTAGTCGTGTTGCGGTTTCGCGTGCGCGTCGGCCATTCCTGGAGTCTCTGTAATCAAGGCGAGAATGTTTGAAGAGGGCTATAGCCCCCGCTATCCGGCTTTGCCAACAGCAGAGTCGTTCGCAGCCGCCTGCTGGAAGCCCTTCGTCGGGAAGAAGGTGTAGCTGAGCGTGATCTGACGGACGCCCTTGACCTCAGGGTCGGTCGCCAGTTCCGGGGCCACAAAGTACTGAATGGGGAAGGAACGGGTCTCTCCGGGCCCGATTTCCTGACCTTCGAAGCAGAAACACTGCAGTTTCTGGAAATAAGGCCCCGCCCGCTCGGGCACGACATTATAGGCCGCCGTGGCGTGCAGGGTCTGGTTCGAGGTGTTGGTCACCTCGAAATAGGCCATGCCGGTCTCGCCGATCCGCACCTTCTGGCTCAGCGTTTCGGCGCGGAAGGTCATCGGCAGGTCGCGCACATTGGTGTCGAACCGAATCAGCACCTCCTGATCCAGGATCTGCGTCGGGGCCGCCTCGGCCCTCTTCACCGTGCCGTCGAAGCCCGTCACCTGACAGAAGATGCGATAGAGAGGCACCGCCGCGAAGGCCGCGCCGGTCATCACCAGCACCAGAGCCGCGCACAGAATCGCGACCTTGTTCTGCTTGGTCACGGCTGGGCTGCCTCCGTAGCGACAGGAGCGGCCGGCTGGACCGGGGGCGGCAGGGCCGGATCGGCCCGCTCCAGCGTCGCCAGAGCCTCGGCCTCGGCCGCCTTGCGCGCCTCGTTGTTGGCGCTCATCCGCGACAGGGTGACCAGATAGACCAGGGCGATGAAGCCCAGCAGGCCCAGGGCGATCGCCACATTGCGGCGCTTGCGCGCGCGGACCTGCTCATCGGTCAGTTTGACGTATTTGAGTTGGGACATAAGGGTTTAGCCTCCAACGCCAGGCAGGTGCTCGACCAGCAGGGCTGAGAACAGCGCCATAAGATATAGAATGGAAAAGGCGAACAGGTTGCGAGCCGGTTTGGCCTCGGCCCTGACGTCATACAATGCGGCCTCTCGTCCCACGGCCTCGGCCTTGTCGGGCTGATCGCCGGCGCGCGAGCGATAAAGCCGCAGCGCCAGGCCCAGGAAGGCCACGCCGCCGACGATCGACACCACCAGATAGATCGGCCCGCCCAGTCCCGTCAGCGCCGGGGCGATCGCCACCGGCACGAAGACCAGGGTGTAGAGAAGGATCTGCAGGCGGGTGGACTTGGCGCCGCGCGCCACCGGCATCATCGGAATGCCCGCCTTGGCGTAATCCCCGGCCGAATAGAGGGCCAGGGCCCAGGTGTGCGGCGGCGTCCAGGTGAAGATGATCAGGAACAGCAGCCAGGCCTGCCACGGGGCGTCGCCCGTCACGGCCGCCCAGCCGATCACCGGGGGAAAGGCGCCCGCCGCTCCGCCGATGACGATATTCTGCGGCGTCCGCCGCTTCAGCACCAGGGTGTAGAGCCAGGCATAATAGACGATGGTCAGGGCCAGCAGCCCCCCCGCCAGCCAGTTGGTCGTCATGCCCAACAGCATGACCGAGAAGACCGACAGCACCATGCCGAAGGCGATGGCGTCGTTCTTGCGCACGCGTCCGGCGGCGACCGGACGGCCGCGCGTTCGGCGCATCAGGGCGTCGGTCTCGCCCTCGACGGCCATGTTGAGCGCGCCGGCCGCGCCTGCGCCCACGGCGATGCACAGGATGGCGACAATGGCGTTGATCCAGTCCAGCCGCCCCGGAGCCACGATCAGGCCGGTGACGGCGGTGAACACCACCAGCGACATGACGCGCGGCTTCAGCAGCTGGAAGAAATCTTCCGGCTGGGCGCTGGTGACGAGCGGGGTCTCGCGGGCGGGGTGATCGGTCATGGTCATAAAGAGCAAAGGCCGCCCTTCCGGTTGCGGAAGGGCGGCCTCTCCGGGTCTATCCGATAAGGATCAGTGGTTGTCCGCCTTGACCACCGGCAGTTCGTTGAACTGGTGGTGCGGCGGCGGCGAGGACAGGGTCCACTCCAGCGTGGTGGCGCCTTCGCCCCACGGGTTGGCCTCGGCCTTGCGGCGACGGATGGCCGACTCCAGCAGCATCACCATGAAGACGCCGACGCCGACGATGGTGATGACATAGCCCACCGAGGAAACGTGGTTCCAGTAGGTGAAGGCTTCCGGATAGTCGACGTAACGACGCGGCATGCCCTGCAGGCCCAGGAAGTGCTGCGGGAAGAAGATCAGGTTCACGCCGATGAACATGATCCAGAAGTGCGCCTGGCCCAGGAACTCGTTGTACTTCACCCCGAACATCTTCTCGTACCAGTAGTAGAAGGCGGCGAAGATCGAGAAGATGGCGCCCAGCGACAGCACATAGTGGAAGTGCGCCACGACGTAGTAGGTGTCGTGCAGGCTGTAGTCGATGCCGGCGTTCGACAGGACCACGCCGGTCACGCCGCCGACGGTGAACAGGAAGATGAAGCCCATCGCCCACAGCATGGGCGTCTTGAAGGTGATCGAGCCGCCCCACATGGTGGCGATCCAGCTGAAGATCTTCACGCCCGTGGGCACGGCGATGATCATGGTCGCCGCCACGAAATAGGCGCGCAGGTTCACGCTCATGCCGACCGTATACATGTGGTGCGCCCACACGATGAAGCCGATGAAGCCGATGGCGACCATGGCGTAGGCCATCGCGAGGTAGCCGAAGATCGGCTTCTTCGAGAAGGTCGAGACGATGTGCGAGATCATGCCGAAGCCCGGCAGGATCATGATGTACACTTCGGGGTGGCCGAAGAACCAGAACAGGTGCTGGTACATCACCGGGTCGCCGCCGCCGGCAGGGTCGAAGAACGACGTGCCGAAGTTACGGTCCGACAGCAGCATGGTGATGGCGCCCGCCAGAACCGGCAGCGAGATCAGCAGCAGGAAGGCGGTGATGAGCACGCCCCAGGCGAACAGCGGCATGCGGTGCAGGGTCATGCCCGGCGCGCGCATGTTGAAGATGGTGGTGATGAAGTTGATCGCGCCCAGGATCGACGAGGCGCCCGCGACGTGCAGCGAGAAGATCGCCAGGTCGAACGACGGCCCTGCGTGACCCATGGTCGACAGCGGCGGATAGGAGGTCCAGCCCCCGCCGAACCCGCGCCCCGGCCCGCCGTCGACGAACATCGACAGGATCAGCAGGCAGAAGGCGAAGAAGATCAGCCAGAAGGAGATGTTGTTCAGACGCGGGAAGGCCATGTCCGGCGCCCCGATCATGATCGGGATGAAGTAGTTGCCGAAGCCGCCCATCGTCGCCGGCATGACGACGAAGAACACCATGATCAGGGCGTGCGCCGTGACGGTGGCGTTGTAGCCGTGCTTGGAAGCCTCAACCAGGCCCAGATACTGGACGAAGGTGCCTTCCTTGAAGAGCTGGATGCCCGGCTCCGCCAGTTCCCAGCGGATCAGGCCCGACAGGGCGCCGCCGATGAGGCCGGTGAAGATGGCGAACATCAGGTACAGAAGCCCGATGTCCTTGTGGTTGGTCGACAGGAACCAGCGGGTGAAGAAACCCGGCTTGTGGTCGTGCGGATCGTGAACAGCTGCGGTGGCCATCGGTCTGGGCTCTCGCGTCTCTCTTACTGAGCAGCCGGCGCGGCGGGCGCGGCGGCGGTTGCGGGGGCCGCAGGCGCGGCGTCGGTCGGGGCGGCGGCGTCAGCAGCCGGAGCGGCAGGCGCTTCGGCGACGGCGGGCGCGGCCGCAGCAGCGGCTTCATCAGCCGCCTTGGTCATGGAGCCGCCCTTGGAAGCGACCCATTCGGCGAAGGCCTGCTTGCTGACCACCTTGACGTGGATCGGCATGAAGGCGTGGTCGACGCCGCACAGCTCGGAGCACTGGCCGTAGTAGTCGCCTTCCTTCTCGGCGCGGAACCAGGTCTCGTTCATACGGCCCGGAACAGCGTCGACCTTGATGGCGAAGGCCGGGACGGCGACGGCGTGGATCACGTCCGAAGCGGTGATCAGCAGGCGGACGTTCTCGCCCACCGGCACCACCATCGGCTCATCGGCGGCCAGGCGGTACAGATGCTTGGGCGCCTTGTCCTCCGGCAGCATGTTCGAGATGTACTCGGCCACGCCCTGGTCCGGATATTCATAGCCCCAGTTCCACTGGTTGCCCGTGATCTTCACCGTGACGTCCGCATCCGGATAGTCGTGATAGGCGAACAGCAGACGGAACGAGAACAGGGAGATGCCGACCAGGATCAGCACCGGCACCACGGTCCAGATGATCTCGATAACGGTGTTGTGGCTCCACTTGGCCGGGGTCGGATTGGCGCGCTTGTTGTAGCGGATCGCGATCCACACCAGCAGCACCAGCACCAGAACGCAGATCGCGGTGATGATCGGCATCAGCACGACGTTATGGAAGAAGTGAGCCTCATGCGCCAGCGGCGCGGCGGCCGTCTGCAGGCCCAGGCCCGCCGGAGTCGGCTGACCCAACACATCCTGCGCCATCGCCGGCGCGGCGAAAATGGCGGCAAGGGCGGTCGCGGCGATACCGCCTCCCAACCGCGCCATGGCTCGCATGCCCATCCCCATTCGAGAAGTCCTCATTAACCGTTCAGCAGCAGACGTTTGCGAGCAATTCGCAAGCGTCGCCGGGCCCAGAGGACCTCGGCGTGTCATGGGCCGGTCCTTATCGGCTCGGATCGCCCTTGCCAAGCGATCAAGCGCACCCAGGGCGCCGTCTCGACAAAATGCGGTCGATTAATTCGCTGTCATGTTTGAGCAGCTACCTTGCACCACAAGATACCTTGCGATACCTCTTCGTCATCCAGACAGGGATGCCCAAGAGGGAGGCCCGCAGGGAGACCATGCGAGACACCATCGACGTTCAACTGAAGAAAGGCGTGCTGGGGCTATGCGTCCTGGCGCTGCTCGCCCGGCGCGACAGCTACGCCTATGAGATCGCCAGCCGCCTGTCCGACGCCATCGGCATGGGCGAAGGCACCATCTATCCGCTGATGCGGCGGATGCAGACCGACGGCCTGGTCGAGACCTATCTGGTCGAATCATCCAGCGGCCCATCGCGGAAATATTACCGCCTGACCGATGCGGGGCGCCGCGCCCTGGACGGCCAGACCGGCGAGTGGCGGGCCTTCGCCCGCGCTGTCGAGGCCCTGATCGCGGGCGATGAAGGCGAAGCCGTCATCGTCGCCGAGGCCCCGGCCGAGACGCCCGCCCTGCTTGACCAGAGCGCCCAAACCGAATCGATCGCCCAAGCTGACAGGGGAGAGGACCAATGAACCGCGCGGAATTCCTGGCGCGCCTGCGTCGCGGCCTGGTGGGTCTGCCCGCCGCCGCCGCCAATGAGATCGTCGCCGACTATGAAGCCCACTTCGCCGACGGCGCCGCCGCCGGGCGCAGCGAGGCCGAGGTGGCCGAGGCCCTGGGCGATCCCGATCGCCTGGCCCGCGAACTGAAGGCCGAGGCCGGCGCCCAGCGCTGGCGTCAGGAGCCGTCGGCCTCGTCCGCCGCCGGGGCCGTGTTCGGCATCCTGGGTCTGGGCGCGATCGACATCCTGATCCTGCTGCCGATCGCCCTGCCCGTCTTCGGCACGGTGCTGTCGCTGCTGCTGGGCGGGGTCGGCGTCTTCATCGCCGGCGGCTTCGTCATGGTGGCGGGCGCCTTCACCGGCCTGCCGGGCGGGGCGCTGGCCGCCGCGCTGCTGGGCGTCGGCCTGATGGGTCTGGGCATCTTCATGGTCGGAACCATGGCCCTGCTGACCAAATGGCTGATCGACGCCACCGTCTGGTACGCCCGCCTGCACTACCGCGTCGTCAAACCCGCCCTGGAACCCCAGGCCTGAAGCCAGAGAGTGAGGAGAACACAGTCATGATCCGCAATCTGCTCATCATCTCCGGCGCAGGCCTGATCCTGGCCATCGTCGGCATCGGCGGCGCCTTCGCCGTGGGCGGCCGCGACCTGGCCCGCCACGACTGGACCTGGGTCATTACCGACGACGACGGTCCCGACAGCGGCTTCACCGTCGAGCGCGGCCAGGTGTCGCCCGACGCCACGCGCACCATCGAATGGACCGGCGACGAGCGTCTGGCCATCAACGTCCCCGCCGACGTCGTCTACGACCAGCAGGCCGACGCGCCCGGCATCACCGTCACGGGCGCCGAGACGGTCGTGAACCGCGTCCGCTTCTCCAACGGACGCCTGACGCTGGAGGAAGCCCCGCGCGGCGACCGCAGCTATGTCCGCTGGACCCGCACGGGCATTCGCGGCTGGAGCGAGACCGACGCCCTGAAGATCATCATCAAGGCGCCCTCGGTGAAGACCTTCGACCTGTCCGGCTCGACCGAACTGAAGATCCGCGGTTATGACCAGCCGACGCTGGACCTGACCCTCACCGGCGCGTCCGACGTGCGCGTTCAGGGCCGCACCGGCGCCGTTACGGTCGACGCCTCCGGCGCCAGCGACGCCCGCCTCGACGAACTGATCGTCGAGGACGCCAAGGTCCAGGTCAGCGGCTCGGGCGACGTCCGCGTCGGCCCCAGCGGCAAGGCCGAGGTCGATGTTTCGGGCAGC
This sequence comes from Brevundimonas sp. S1H14, assembly GCF_047716865.1. Lineage (NCBI taxonomy): Bacteria > Pseudomonadati > Pseudomonadota > Alphaproteobacteria > Caulobacterales > Caulobacteraceae > Brevundimonas > Brevundimonas sp. S1H14. Next base: position 2,878,298 of record NZ_CP136679.1, read on the forward strand.
GGCGAGGTCCGCCTGACCCGCCGCCCCGCCGAACTGCGCCAGTCGGTCAGCGGCACGGGCGACGTGAGACAGGACTGACAAACGCTCACCCTCTCCCGGCGGGAGAGGGTTTGAGCGCACGGCGGCGCAGCCGTCGTTCTGGCGCGAAAGGGTGAGGGGCTTGTCCCGTCCGTCGGCGCAAGCCGCCGCGCGACCTTATCAACCGCGAACCCTCACCCTTTCGCGCCAGAACGATCGCTCCGCTCTCGTGCGCTCAAGCCCTCTCCCAACAGGAGAGGGTTTTTGCTTCCCCCGTGACGCGAGGCCCCGCAGCCCCTATCTAGCCTCCATGAGCACTGTCGCCTCCCCCTCCCCCATCCTCGACGCCGCCGGCGTAGCTCCTGACGAGGCCCTGTCGATCCTGCAGACCGCGCTGTCGGGCGCCGACGATGGGGAACTGTTCCTCGAAAAGACCGAGAGCGAATCCCTGGTCTTCGACGACGGGCGGCTGAAGGGCGCCTCCTATGACGCCGTGGAAGGCTTCGGCCTGCGCGTCGTGGCGGGCGAGACCGCAGGCTACGCCCACGCCAATGAGATTTCCTCCGCCGCCATCCGCCGCGCCGCCGACAGCGCTGCGCTCGCCAAGCGCGGCTATGACGGAACCGCCGCCGAGGCGCCGCGCGACACCAACCAGCGCCTCTATGATCCAGTCGACCCGCTGCTGGCCCCGGCCTTCTCGGACAAGATCGCCCTGCTCGCCGAGATCGACGCCTGGGCCCGCGCCCGCGATCCGCGCGTAGTGCAGGTCTCGGCCTCTCTGGTCGGCGAGCGCCGCGCCATCGATATCCTGCGCGGCGACGGGCGACTGCTCAGCGACCTGCGTCCGCTGGTCCGGTTGAACGTCTCAGTCACCGTCGAGAAGGACGGCAAGCGCGAGAGCGCCTCGTCCGGCGCGGGCGGCCGCGCGGGCTTTGAAGAATGGGTCGCGCCCGAACGCTGGCAGGCCCAGGTGGACGAAGCCCTGCGTCAGGCCCTGGTCAATCTGGAGGCCGTCGACTGCCCGGCGGGCGAGATGGACGTGGTGCTGGGCGCGGGTTGGCCCGGCGTCCTGCTGCACGAAGCCGTGGGGCACGGCTTCGAGGGCGACTTCCACCGCAAGGGTTCGTCGGTCTTTACCGGCATGATGGGCAAGCGGGTCGCCGCGCCGGGCGTGACGGTCGTGGACGACGGCTCCATCGCCGGGCGTCGCGGCTCCCTGTCGTTCGATGACGAAGGCACCCCGACCTCGCGCACCGTGCTGATCGAGGACGGGATCATGGTCGGCCTGATGCACGACCGACTGTCGGCGCGTCAGCTGGGCGCCAAGGCCACCGGCAACGGTCGGCGCCAGTCCTTCGCCCACACGCCCATGCCGCGCATGACCAACACCTTCATGGAAGGCGGCAAGGACAGCCAGGCCGACATGATCGCCAGCACCAAGCGCGGCCTCTACGCCGCCAACTTCGGCGGCGGCCAGGTGGACATCACCAACGGCAAGTTCGTCTTCCAGTGCACCGAGGCCTATCTGATCGAGGACGGCAGGATCACCGCCCCCGTGCGCGGCGCCACCCTGATCGGCGACGGCGCCACGGCCCTGACCCAGATCCAGATGATCGGCGACGACTTCGCCTTCGACCCCGGCGTCGGCACCTGCGGCAAGGCCGGTCAGGGCGTCCCCGTCGGCATCGGCCAGCCAAGCCTCAAGATCGGCGGCCTGACGGTCGGCGGCACGGCGGTCTAGGGGGCGCTCCTGTCTAAGGTGCAGCGGGCTTCCATTCGGGCCCGTCGACCTCAAAACCCTGCGCCTCCAGCAGGTCCAGCACCCCGCCTGGCTCGGCCAGGCGGCGCAGCGGCGCGACCGCCAGCGTCAGGCCCGGCTGGCTGACCGCCTGGGTGACCGCCTCGGTCCATTCCGTGCGCAGTTGCGACCCGATCTGCGGGTCGCCCCATGGCCAGCAGCGATCCACCGCCTGATCCACCGGCGAGGCCAGCACCTCGGCCACCCTCAGCGCTCGCCAGGCCTCGGCGCGCAGACGCAGGGCGTCCGGCCCCAGCTCGGCGGCCGACAGGGCGGCGCGCAGGCATTCGCGGTGCGTCTCAGGCGGGGCGGAAATCAGGCCCTCGATCAGATCGGCGCCGCGCACCACGCCGATCGAACGGATCGGCACACGCGCCTTGCGCGCGGCGCGACGCACGGCGTCGTCGGCGCCGACGGACCGGGCGTCCGTCTCGCCCGCCTTGTTCTTGACCAGATCAATGGCCAGCAGCAACAGGCTGTACCGCCGCCACTGGTCGGTCTTTTCCCCCGTCATCAGGGCCTCGAGCCGCTCCTGATCCTCGGGCGTCAGGTAATCGGCCGTCGTCGTCCCCTCCGGCAGCCAGCCGATAGTGCGGATGCGCCACATCAACCGCAGCACGTCGGCAGGCGAAGCACGGCCCCGTTGAGGGAACAGGATGCGGTCGGCGCGGGCCGCCGCCTCCTCCAGCGCCTGCGGCCGCCATTCGAACCCGCGCGGCGCCTCCTCGATCGCGCCGACCAGAACCATCACCCCTTCGCCGTTGCGCCTGACCGTCCACATCGGCGCGCCCGCCCGCCGCGCAGTGACCACCACCTCGTCCAGACGGGTCGGCGCCTCGTTCTGGTTCTGGGCGGCCAGAACTGAACCCGGCGCGACGGACAGCGCCAGAAAAGTCGACAGGACAATGGGAGCAAGACGAGCTTTCATCCGGTCATTCTAAAGTCTTCAAAAGCCGCCGCACGTGACTATTCCGTAATGATGTCCACGATTTAATCCACCTGTCCCGCTTGTAACTGGAGATCGTAACACGCGCCGTCCACACCTCTGCCGACACCGAGGGAGAGGAAAAATGAACACCAAAAGCGCCCTGCTGGCCACCACCGCCCTGCTGCTGAGCGCCGCCGCGCCGGCCGTCGCCCTGGCCGCCGAGAAGGCCGACGCCCCCGCCCGCCAGACGGCCGTCGCCGGCGATCAGGCCGTGCTGATCTTCACCCCTGACTTCTTCGTCGACGCGCGCCCCAACACGGCGCTGGACATGGTCAACCGGGTGCCCGGTTTCTCGGTCAACGACGGCGACGGAGCGCGCGGCTTTGAGGGCGCGGTCGGCAACGTTCTGATCAACGGCGCGCGCCCGGCTTCCAAGAACGACACCGGCTCCAACGTCCTGGCGCGCACCGTGGCCAGCCAGGTCGAGCGTATCGAACTGATCCGGGGCGGGGCGCCGGGCATCGAGATGCAGGGCTATTCCGTCGTCGCCAACGTCATTCTGAAGAACACGGTCAGCCGCGAGCACATCGCCACCTTCAACGCCAATCTGTTCGAGGGCGGCCAGGACCTGTTCGGCGGCTCCTATCAGTTCACCGAGCGCAAGGGCGACCGCACCTGGGGCGTGACCCTGAGCGACGGCATCTCCATGAGCGACTCCAACGGCGCCGGTCCGCTGCGCCGGGTCGGCCCGAACGGAGAGACCCTGCGCGCCGAGGATTACTACAACGACGGCTACGGCGGCGGGAACTCGATCCGCGGCAACTTCTCCAGTCCTTTCCTGGGCGGCAAGGTCGACCTGACGGCGCGTTATGGGATCAACGACTGGCACAACATCAACCGCCAGACCGCGCCCGGCGTGCTGCGCGAAAGCCTGTATGACGAAGACAGCCACAGCGGCGAGTTCGGCGTCGTCTACACCCGCCCCCTGTCCGAGAAGCTGAAGCTGGAAACCCGCTTCATCCATGAGTTCGGCGACTATGACTCGGCCTCGGTCTCACGCGGCCGGGTGGTTGACGTCCAGAGCCCGGAACAACTGTTCAGTTCTGACGGCAAGTCATCCGAAACCATCCTGCGCGGCCTGGTGCGCTATGAGCGGACCCCGTCGATGGATTTCGAGGCGGGCGGCGAAATCGCCTACAACATGATGCAGCGCGACCAGGCCTATTCCATCGACGGCGTCGAGGAGCCCCTGCCCTCCGCCTCGGTCAAGGTCGAGGAGACGCGCGGCGAACTGTTCGGCAAGGCGACCTGGCGCATCAACCCGAAATGGACGCTGGAAAGCGGCCTGCGGCTGGAATCCTCGACCATCAGCCAGTCCGGCGACGCTGATCAGGAAAAAAGCTTCTTCTTCGCCAAGCCGCGCCTGCTGGCCACCTGGACCCCGGCGGCCAACAACCAGCTGCGCCTGCGGCTGGAGCGCACCGTCGGTCAGCTGGACTTCAGCGACTTCGCCGCCTCGGCCGAGTTCGCCGACGGCAATGTCTTCGGCGGCAATGTGAACCTGCATCCCGAATCGCGCTGGGTCGCCGAACTGACCTATGAGAAGCGCTTCTGGGGCGAAGGCGTCGTCAGCATCGGCCTGCGCCATGACGAGATCACCGACGCCATCGACGTCATCCCCCTGGAAGGCGGTTACGCCGCCGTGGGCAATATCGGCGACGGGACGCTGGACCAGCTGGTGCTGAACGTCACCATTCCGACCGACAAACTGGGCGTCTCGGGCGGCAAGTTCGGCTTCCGCAACACCTGGAACCACACCGAAGTCACCGACCCGACCACCGGCGAGATTCGCCCCATTTCCGGCGTCCGCGCCAGCCAGGCGACCATCACCTTCCAGCAGGACATCACGCGGTGGAAGGTGCAGTGGGGCGGCGCCTGGATTCCCCTGCTGGGCCAGAACAACTATCGGCCGGACCAGATTTCGGGCTGGCGCGGTCACGACTACTATGAGCTGTGGGGCGAGTATAAGCCGACGCCGACCCTGTCGATCCGCGCCCAGATCAACATCTGGGACGACTTCAACGTCCAGCTCACCCAGTTCGCTGATCGCGAGACGCGGCCGATCGCCTTTGTCGAGAACCGCTTCATCGACCCGCGCACCTTCTATCAGATCCGCCTGCGCAAGACTTTCTGAGGAACTGAAACCACGCGCCCCGGAGCCAGCCGGGGCCTTTCCCCGGACAACTGAAAAGGGCGGCGCCTCCTGCGAGACGCCGCCCTTTCCTTTGATGGTCAGCCGGTCCGGCGCGCGAACGCAGGACCGGCTTTCTCATGGACGCTTAGTGCGGCGCCTTTTCGTGCGACCAGCCCTTGATGAAGAAGCTGAGGACGATGAAGCCGACGCCGATGCCCATGCCCCACACGCCCAGCATGCCGAACACCTCCAGCGAGGTGCGCAGGGCGGCGCCGGGGTCCAGCACCTGGCCGCCGACCGTTTCGGTCCCGGCCAGACCGGCGATCCAGCCGCCGACGTACTGGGCGATGGACGAGGCCAGGAACCACACGGCCATCATGAAGCTGACGACCTTGGGCAGCGACAGCTTGGTGATCTCCGACAGGCCCACCGGCGACAGGAACAGCTCGCCCAGGGTGTGGAACATGTAGAGCAGGCCCAGCAGCAGGATCGGCATCTGGAAGGCCGAGTCGGCCATCCCGGCGCCCCACACCACGATCATGAAGCCCAGGCCGACCTGCAGCAGGCCGAGGCCGAACTTCAGCACCGGGTTCGGATCCATGTTGCGCTTGCCCAGGAAGGCCCACAGGGCCGCCATGATCGGCGCGAAGATCAGGATGAAGCCGGCGTTGAACGACTGGGTCTGCGCCGCCGTCACCGTGGCGTCGATCCAGAAGCCGGTGGGCGTGATGCCCGCCGCCGCCAGTTGGGCCGGAGTGCCGATGGTGACGCCCAGGAACTGCACCGCCGTCGGCGTCAGGCTGAGGTCGACGTTACGGTCAGCGAACAGGTTCAGCGAGGTGCCGGCCTGTTCGAACAGGGTGAAGAAGACCACCGAGCCGAAGATCAGCACCACCGCCAGCATCATGCGCTCGCGCTGGATGCGGTTCTCGCAGACCTTGACGATGATGTAGGCGATGAAGGCCAGCGACGCGATGGTCGCGGCGCCCAGCACCCAGCCCACCAGGGCGTTGCGCTGAACCATGAACCACACCACGCCGACGCCCAGAATGCTGAGCAGATAGATCGACCACTCGCGGTTCAACGGGCCCAGGAAGGGCTTCTTGAGCTCGCCCTCGACCGGCGGCTCGCCCTTGCCCTGCAGCAGCGGCTTGCCCAGGACGAAGACGACCCAGCCCAGCGCCATGCCGACGCCGGCCAGGCCGAAGCCCGCCCACCAGCCGACCGTCTGGCCCAGATAACCGCACAGCACCGCGGCCCAGAAGGCCCCCAGGTTGATGCCGTAGTAGTAGAGGGTGAAGCCTGAATCCCGGCGCGGGTCGCCGTCAGGATACAGTTGCCCCACGATGGTGGAGATGTTCGGCTTCAGATAGCCCACGCCCATGATGATCAGGGCGATCGCCAGGTAGAAGACGTTGATGCCCGCCAGGTCGCGGGTCACGTCGATCTTGTAGTCGCCGGTCGGCAGCACGGCCGGAATCGGCGCGTCCTGCGGCAGGTCCCTGATCGCCAGGCCGTTCTCGACCGGAGCGAAGGCGTATTTCTGTCCGTTGACCATCAGGCCGACGTCGCGGGCGGCGCCGCGGCCCTCGGCCGAGATTTCATAGGTCGCGCCCTGATAGGTCAGGGTTTCGGTGGCGGGACGGCCCTCGAAGGCCATCATGCCGTGACCGGCGACCAGCAGCAGGGCGCCGAAGGCTACGGCCTTGCGCGTGCCGATGAAGCGGTCGGCCATCATCCCGCCCAGCAGCGGCAGCAGGTAGACCAGCGAGGTGTACGAGCCATAGGCCGAACCGGCCTGGGCGTCGTTGAACAGGAAGTGCTGGGTCAGGAAGAAGATCAGGATGCCGCGCATCCCATAGTAGGAGAAGCGTTCCCACATCTCCGCGAAGAACAGGATGATCAGTCCGCGCGGGTGATTTTTCAGGATCTGCATCAGCACGGGCACGCCCGTGACCAAGGTGATGATCAGACCGATGGCGATGACGATATTCATGCCTGGGCCCCCGCGCAGATCATGATCGACGTCGCTTCATTCACAGTCACCGTCTGGGCCATCGCCAGGGCGTAGCCCCCTCGAGTGCCGGGCCGGCGCGCAAGTCGCGCGCCCCCTCCGTCCGTCGTGCTCAACGGCAAGCTCCATTGTCTGACGCCCCCGACGGGCGTGGAAGCGACCAGAAACAGCACGGTCACGGATTGCAAACAAGCGTTAACGGCCAAATCCAGGCCGCCAAGGGGCGCCTGATCGTCGCAAGGTTCGCGTTTTGGGGGTAGTTAGATCATTCTACACATATTTCGCGAATGCTCTCCGAACGCCGAGATGCGGCTGAGGAGACTCGAACAGACATGTCGTTGCGCCCGTTTAACGAGAGCGATCTCGAGGCCGTCAATCGACTGCACCGCAGCGTGTGGTGGCCGGAGCGGTCGGCGGCGGGCTGGCGCTGGTTGATGGCGAATCCGGCCTCGGCCGAGATCGAGGCTCCGCACGGCTGGGTGATCGACCATGGCGCCGGGCCTCAGGCCTTCGTCGGCAACTTCATCCAGCGCTTCTGGCGGAACGATCAACGCCTGCACGCTGCGACGGGCTATTCCATCGTCGTTCCTCCGGCGCAGCGAGGCCGCAGCCGGTCCCTGATCAACGCCTTCGTCGACCAGCCCGCCTGTTTCGCCCGCTACACGCTGAACGCGAACGCCCGCTCCAGCCCTCTGTACAAGCGGCACGGCATGGTTCCCTGGCCGCCGAACACCCACACGCTGAAGCTGTCCTGGCTGATCGACCCGGTCGCCTGCCTGTACGGACGGGGCCTGCGAGAGGTCGTGGACCGCGCCCCGGCCCTGGCCCGCCTGCTGGGCGAACAACTGTCGCCCCTGCCCCGGCTGAGCGGCGAGCGCCGTCTGCGTCAGGCTGAGAGCCGCCTGCCTGGAGGGGTAAGCCTCAGCCCCGACCTCTCGGAACGCTCGGACTACGCCCGTTTCTGGACGGCCCTGCGCGCCGAGGGGCGGCTGACGGCGGACCGCAGTCCGGACATCATGCGCTGGCGGCTGTCGGACCCCGATCTGACGGTGCCCCCGCTATGTCTGGCCTATCGCGACGGAGGGCGACTGACAGGCTTCGCCGTCGCCATGCTGAACAAGCAGACGCCGCTGGAGCCGCCGGTCCTGGAGATCATCGACCTGGTCGCGCTGGACAATGATTCAACGGCGATCCAGGCGCTGGTCGAGGGTCTGCGTCGCATGGCGCCTGCGCTGGGAGCCGCCAAGGTGCGGCTGCAGGTGGTGTCGCCTGACCTGCTCGCCGCCTTGGGCCGACTGGGCCAGAAGGCCTGGCGCGAGGGCGGCTGGGGCCATTGTCACATCGCCTTCGACGACGAGATGCAGGATGCGGGCTGGCGGCCCACCCCCTATGACGGCGACTATTCCTTCTGCCTGCGCCCCCTGCCCGCGCGGGCCAGCGCCGCCCTGCGGCTGGCGTCGGCGCCCATGCGCGCTCAAACGATGGAAGCGCGGGCATGAATGGAAACGAGGGCCTCTTCCGGCCCTCGTCAGGCGCCGCCGTTTAGGAGCGCGCCTTCAGTTCGTCGCGGATTTCGGCCAGCAGGGCCTCGGTCGGCGTCGGCGCAGCGGGCGCCTCAGGCTCGGCGGGCTGCTCGCGGCGCAGCTTGTTGACCATCTTGACCATCAGGAAGACCACGAAGGCCACGATGACGAACTGGATCAGGGTGTTGATGAAGGCGCCGTACTGAATGGCCACCTTCTCGACCGCCTCGGTCGCCGGGTCTTCCGGAACCAGGACCCACTCCAGCTTGGAGAAGTCCACCCTGCCCAGCAGCAGACCGATCGGCGGCATCACCACCTGATCCACCAGACTGGTGACGATCTTGCCGAACGAGGCGCCGATGATGACCCCGACCGCCAGGTCGACGACGTTGCCGCGCGCGGCGAATTCCCGAAACTCGGACAGCAGGCTCATTTGATCTTCAGTCTTTCAGATTGTGTCAGGCGTCGCCGGACGCGTTCAGCCGCTCTCTCAGTTCCTTGCCGCTCTTGAAGAAGGGCACGGACTTGGCCGGGACCTCGACCGTTTCGCCGGTGCGGGGATTGCGCCCCGTCCGCGCCGGTCGGCTGCGCACCGAAAAGGCGCCGAAGCCGCGAAGCTCGACACGCCCGCCTTCCGAGAGGGTCTCGGTCATGCGGCCCAGGATCACATTCACGACCCGCTCCACCTCGGCATGAGTGAGGTGCAGGTTCTCCGCCGCCAACTTCTCGATCAGTTCAGACTTGATCATTCAGGCCCCCGCCATGGTTTCACCGTCCGGGACGACACCCTAACCGCCTGTCGCCACAGGAAGAAAGGGCAAAACGCATCGTCGTGAAGGTTTCTTGCATTCCACGGCGACAGGTTTCGCCGCCGAAGGGCCGTGTGAGGAAGAAAATACGTCGCAAAGAACCAGAGTCGCGGCCAAAGAAAAAGGGCGGCCGGATCGCTCCGGCCGCCCCGTTTCCCGAAGGGTGAGGAAACTTATTCCTTGCCCGCGTTCTTGAGCGCGGCGCCCAGGATGTCGCCCAGCGAGGCGCCCGAGTCCGACGACCCGAACTGTTCGATGGCTTCCTGTTCGTCCTTCATCTCCAGCGCCTTGATCGAGACGGAGACGCGGCGCGTGGCCTTGTCGACGCCGGTGATCATGGCGTCGACGCGGTCGCCGACGGCGAAACGCTCGGTGCGCTGTTCGTTGCGGTCGCGCGACAGGTCCGACTTGCGGACGAAGGCCGTGACCGGCGCGTCGTCTTCACCGAACTTGACCTCGATGCCGCCGGTCTCGATCGCCGTCACGGTGACGGTGATCTGCTGGCCGCGCTTGTAGGTGTCGCCTTCCATCGGGTCGCCGCCGAGTTGCTTGACGCCCAGGGAGACGCGCTCCTTGTCGATGTCGACGTCCAGCACCTTGGCCTTGATGACCTCGCCCTTGCGGTAGCGCTGGATGGCTTCTTCGCCCGACACGTTCCAGTCCAGGTCCGACAGGTGGACCATGCCGTCGATGTCGTTGTCCAGGCCGACGAACAGGCCGAACTCGGTGGCGTTCTTGACTTCGCCTTCGACGGTCGAACCGACCGGGTGAGCCTCCAGGAAGGCCTCCCACGGGTTGTTCTGAGCCTGCTTCAGGCCCAGCGAGATACGGCGCTTGGCGCTGTCGACGTCCAGGACGATGACGTCCACTTCCTGCGAGGTGGAGACGATCTTGCCCGGGTGGACGTTCTTCTTGGTCCAGGACATTTCCGACACGTGGACCAGGCCTTCGACACCCGGCTCCAGCTCCACGAAGGCGCCGTAGTCGGTGATGTTGGTGACGCGGCCGGTGTACTTGGCGTTGACCGGGTATTTGGCTTCGACGCCGTCCCACGGATCCGACTGCAGCTGCTTCATGCCGAGCGAGATGCGCTGGGTGTCCGGGTTGATCTTGACGATCTGGACCTTGACAGTGTCGCCGACGGCCAGGACCTGCGACGGGTGCGACACGCGCTTCCACGACATGTCCGTGACGTGCAGCAGGCCGTCGATGCCGCCCAGGTCGACGAACGCGCCGTAGTCGGTGATGTTCTTGACGACGCCTTCGCGGACTTCGCCCTCTTGCAGCTGGCCGACCAGCTCCGTGCGCTGTTCAGCGCGGGCTTCTTCCAGGATGGCGCGACGCGAGACGACGATGTTGCCGCGCGGACGGTCCATTTTCAGGATGGCGAAGGGCTGTTCCTTGCCCATCAGCGGGCCGACGTCGCGGACCGGACGGATGTCGACCTGCGAGCCCGGCAGGAAAGCCGAGGCGCCGCCCAGGTCGACGGTGAAGCCGCCCTTGACGCGGCCGACGATGGCGCCGTTGACCGGCTGGCCTTCGGCGAACACGGCTTCCAGACGGGTCCAGGCTTCTTCGCGGCGAGCCTTGTCGCGGCTGATGACGGCCTCGCCCATCGCGTTCTCGACGCGCTCCAGGTAGACCTCGACGTTGTCGCCGACCTTGGGCAGGATGGCGCCGTCGCCCTGGCCGAACTCGCGCATGGCGATGCGGCCTTCGGTTTTCAGACCGACGTCGATGATGACGATGTCTTTTTCAATGCCGACGACGCGGCCGTGAACGACCTGGCCTTCGCCAAGGTCGCGGCCTTGCAGTTGTTCGTCGAGGAGCGCGGCGAAATCGTCGCGAGTGGGGTTGAGGGTTTCAGTCATGGAAACTCTTGAGGTTGATGAAAGGCGAAACGCGCACGACCGAGCGGACCTGCGCGAATGGGGTTTGAAAAGGAGAAGTCAGGTCGTCACGAGGCGAGGCGACACACGCTCTGAAAAGCGCGAAAACGAAGAGCCAGAACGCCCGCGGCCGCCGAGGAGATCGGTGCGTTGGATTTGCCCGGCAGGATCAGATCCCGGCCCTGGCTCGCGCCGCCTCGACGATACGGCGGGCCGCATCGAAGGCGGCCTCTATACCCATATCGGTCGTGTCCAGCAAGACGGCGTCGTCCGCCTGAACCATCGGGGCGTCGTCACGGCCCGCGTCGCGCGCGTCGCGACGGCGGATATCCTCCAGCATGTCTTCAAAGGCGATGACCTCGCCGCGCGCCGTCAACTGCTTCCAGCGACGCTCGGCCCGCACCTCGGGACTGGCGGCGATATAGAGCTTGGCCGGAGCGTCCGGCGCGATCACCGTGCCGATGTCGCGCCCGTCCAACACCGCCCCGCCCGCCTGGGCGGCGAAGTCCTGCTGCAGCTTCAGCAGCGCCGCGCGCACGCCCGGATGGCTGGCCACGCGGCTGGCCGCCTCGCCCGCCCCGCGATCGGTCAGGCGCGCATTGTCGCTCAGGCTCGCCAGATCCAGCGCCTGCGCGGCCCTAGCGGCCGCCTCGGCGTCGTCCAGATCGCCGCCCGCATCCAGCACAGCCAGCCCCACGGCGCGATACAGCAGGCCCGTGTCCAGATACGGCAGGCCGTAATGGGCGGCCAGACGCGCGGCGATGGTGCCCTTGCCGGATGCGGCGGGGCCATCGACGGCGATGACAAGCACTTGGGTCAGGCTTTTCTCTCCTGTTTCAATTCACGAACGTCGCTGACCGAGGGAGGTAGCGCGCACCCATAATCGTTTCAGATCAGGAAGCGCAGCTCGGACACCAAACGCAAAGATAAGCGCCGCAACGCCCGCATCCCAAAGGACGGACAACCAGAAATCAGCAGGGCTCGCGCTACGCAATACAGTCCCGCCGTAGCGAACATGCACCTCGCCAGTCAGCAGCGCACGAACGACATTCCCGCCAAACAGTAATAGGGCACCGCCGACGAACAGGAAGCCAAGCGTATTTCTCACACCGCGCGGCAGCCGTCTCTTCCTGGTTTTGGAGCGTCGGCTAACCATCAATGGCCCCGCCCAGCCCGTTCATCATCTCGACAAAGCTGGGGAAGCTGGTGGCGATCATCTCGGGATCGCGGACCGAGACGGGCTGCTGCGCGGCCAGACCCAGCACCAGATGGCTCATGGCTATGCGGTGGTCGTGGGCGGTGTCGACGGTCGCGCCGCCATTTACCGGGCCGCCGGTGACGACGAAGCCCTCCGGCTCCTCCTGCACCTGAACGCCGCAGGCCGACAGGCCCGCCGCCATCAGGGCGATGCGGTCGCTTTCCTTGACGCGCATCTCGCCGATGCCGCGCATGACAGTCTCGCCTTCAGCGAAGGCGGCGGTCACCGCCAGGATCGGGTATTCGTCGATCATGGAGGCGGCGCGGTCTTCAGGAACCACGATCCCCTTCAGCGCCGAGTGGCGGGCGGTGATGTCGCCGACCTCTTCGCCCCCGGCCATGCGGCGGTTGGCGATGGTCAGGTCCGCACCCATGTCGATCCAGGTCTGGAACAGGCCGGTGCGTAAGGGATTCAGCATCACCGCCTCGACCGTCACCTCCGACCCCGGCGTGATCAGGGCCGCCGCCAGGGGGAAGGCCGCCGAGGACGGGTCGCCCGGCACGGCGACATGGGTTCCCTTGAGTTGCTGGCCGCCCGGCAGACGGATGCGCCAGCCCTCGCTCTCTTCGATCACCTCGACCTCGGCGCCGAAGGCGCGCAGCATCCGCTCGGTGTGGTCGCGGCTCTTCTCCGGCTCGACCACGACCGTCTCGCCGTCCGCATTCAACCCGGCCAGAAGAATGGCCGACTTCACCTGCGCCGAGGCGACGCTCTGAACGAAGGTCACGCCCTTCAGCCCGCCGCCGTGCAGGGTCAGCGGCACCCGGTCCTCGGCCGCGTTCCACTCGAAGCGCGCGCCCATGTCAGCCAGCGGCCCGGTGACGCGCTTCATCGGCCGTTTGCGTAATGACGCGTCGCCATCGAACGTCGCCGTCAGCGCATAGCCCGCGACCGCTCCCATCAGCAGGCGCACGCCCGTCCCGGCGTTGCCGCAGTCGATGACGCCTTCAGGCGAGCGCAGCGGGCCGCGCCCCTCGACCCGCCAGCGCCCCTCGCCGACCCGTTCGACCGAGGCGCCGAAAGCCTGCATGGCGCGGCCGGTGGCCAGGATGTCGTCGCCCTCCAGCAGCCCCTCGATTTCGGTCACGCCCTCGGCCATGCCGCCGAAGATCAGGGCGCGGTGCGACATCGACTTGTCGCCCGGCGCCCGCACCACGCCTTTGAGGCCTGAATTGACGCCGGAAACGGGGGACGCGGTGAAGGTCTGGGGAGTGCTCACCCTGATGCAGGCTCCGGTTGTCAGGAGGGCCGCGAAACGCGCGGAAAAGAAGGCTTTTGACAGCGGCCCCCGCCAGTGGCAAGGGAGCCGCCCTATTTCCGATTTTCCCCTTAAACCCGCCGAAGGTCTAATCACGTGGCCAATCCCGAACTGGGCCAAAAGCAGGTCTGCCCGAACTGCCAGGCCAAATTCTACGATCTGAACCGTCGCCCGGCTCGTTGCCCCAAGTGCGACACCGAGTTCGACCCGATGGAAGAAGCCGTCCGCAGCCGTCGCGCGCGTCGCGGCGCCGGCTTCGCGGCTGACGACGAGGAGGCCGAAGATCAGGTCGCCGACAAGTCCGCTGACGCCGAAGAGGACGAAGAGGATGCCGAAGGCTCCACCCCCGAAATCGACCAGGAAGGTCATGAGCCGATCCTGACGCCGGACGACGACGACGGCGAGCCCGGCGCAGACGACGCCGGCATGGGCTCGGCCGACGGCGACGATGACGACGACGTCCTGGATGATGACGACGACGATTCCGTGCCCTTCATCGAGGACGAAGACGACGACGATCTCGACGAAGAGCTGACCAAGCCGTCGCGCGACGACGACTAAAGGGTCAAGGTTCGGAAAAATAAGCGGAAAAAAATGTGTCAGACCCGCTTGATCTTCAAAACGGCCTGACCTAGTTTCCGCGCCTCGCCGGGAGGGACCATTTCTCCCGGCGGGACCGACCGAAAGGTTCGGGGCTTTAGCTCAGTTGGTAGAGCGCTTGCATGGCATGCAAGAGGTCAGCGGTTCGACTCCGCTAAGCTCCACCACCGAAGGCCTCGCGGAACGCCCGCGGGGCCTTCGTCCTTTCCAGACTTTCCGTCTGGTGCGGTCGAAAACATAACCCAGCCGATACGGCACGGGGCTTTAGCTCAGTTGGTAGAGCGCTTGCATGGCATGCAAGAGGTCAGCGGTTCGACTCCGCTAAGCTCCACCATCGAAGGCCTCGCGGAGCCCCCGCGAGGCCTTCGTCCTTTCTGGCCCGATTTTTTCCGACATTCAGGCGGGCATCGCCCGCTCCAGCACCGCCCGCTGATCCACCTGCGCCTCATAGGCGCCATAGGCCATGCCGCGCGGGCGCAGGCGAAGCGCGATGAAAGCCTCGGCCGAGGGACTGTCCATCTCCAGCAAAGCCGCCGCCTGGGCCGCCAGCGCCAGCCGCTCGACCGCCAATCGCGCCCCCGCCTCATTCGTCGTCAGATCCAGCCCGACGATGAAGCGGTCGTAGTCGGCGGATTTTCCAGCCTGCGATCCCAGCCAGTCGCGCAGGGCCTCGACCGCCTCCGGCTCGCGTCCCGCCGCGCGCAGCACGTCCAGGGCGATGACATTGCCCGAGCCTTCCCAGATGGCGTTCAGCGGCGACTGGCGGAACAGGCGCGGCATCGGCCCGGTCTCGACGTATCCAGCGCCGCCCAGCGCCTCCATCGCCTCATAGATCATGTTCGGCGCACGCTTGCAGACCTGGTACTTGGCCACCGGCGTCAGCAGTCGCCCCACGGCGTCGTCCGTATCGAAGGTGGCCGCCAGCCGCATCGATAGCGCCGTCGCCGCCTCGCTCTCCACCGCCAGATCGGTCAGGACGGCGGCCATCATCGGTTGGTCGATCAGCCGCTTCTGGAAGGCGGTGCGGTGGGCGGCGTGCCACACCGCCTGCGCCAGCGCCCCGCGCATCTGCAGGGCCGAGCCGACCACGCAGTCCAGTCGCGTGTGCTGGACCATGCGGATGATGGTGGCGACGCCCCGACCCTCGTCGCCCAGCCGCTGGGCCAGGGCGCCGTGATACTCGACCTCGGACGAGGCGTTGGAGCGGTCGCCCATCTTGTCCTTCAGCCGCATGACGCGGAAGCCCGCATTGCGCGTCCCGTCCGGCAGCCAGCGCGGCAGGATGAAGCAGGTCAGCCCGCCCGGCGCATAAGCCAGCGTCAGAAAGGCGTCGCACATCGGCGCGGAGCAAAACCACTTGTGCCCGGTCAGGGAATACCAGCCATCCTCGCCCACTGGCTCCGCGCGGGTGGTGTTGGCGCGCACGTCAGAGCCGCCCTGCTTCTCAGTCATGGCCATGCCGAGGGTCACGCCCGCCTTCTCGATCGCCGGGCGCACAGCCGGGTCATAGCGGCCGGACAGCACGCCTTTGATCCACGGCTCGCCCACGGCCGGATCGGCCTGAAGCGCCGCGACCGAGGCGTAGGTCATGGTCATGGGGCAACTGGTCCCCGAATCCGCCTGGCCGGTCAGAAACAGGATGGCCGCGTGCAGCAGATGCCCGTTCGGCGTCCCGTCCCAGGCGCTGGCGGCCAACCCCGACCCCAGCCCCAGATCCATCAGTTGATGATAGGCCGGGTGGAACGTCACCTCGTCGATCCGTCGACCATAGCGGTCGTGGGTGTCCAGCACCGGCGGGACGCGATTGGCCTGCACGCCCCAGTCGATCACCTCGGCCGATCCGCAGCGACGGCCCAGATCGGTCAGTCGCTCGACATGCCCCGCCCCGCCCCAATGGCGCACGGCGTCGTGCAGAGCCCTGTCGCCAGTGAACAGGTCGACATCCTCCAGCGGCGGAACCTGATTGGACACCTCATGGGTGTCGAGCCGCTCGACGGGACGAAAGGCGGACATGGCGAGCCTCCTGACTTGGGCGAGGAGGATGGCACGGCCGGGCGACAGCGGCGACCCTCTCCCGATGGGAGAGGGCTTGAGCCTCCAAGAGCCGGAGGCGATTGGCTAAGGCAAAAGGGTGAGGGTTCGCGATCAAAGTCGGCCGAAGGCCGTTGTGCGACGGCTTACGCCGACTGATAGGACAAGCCCCTCACCCTTTGGCTGCTACGCGCCGCCCTTCGGGTCGCGCCAGAACGATCGCTGCGCTCTCGTGCGCTCAAGCCCTCTCCCGCCGGGAGAGGGTTGGTTAAGGTCGCCCCCACGTGCGCCACGCCCCGGGCGCGGGCGATCTGCATCTGCTTCTGCCGTTCGGCGTAGCCCTCGCGCTGGGTCGCGTCGCGGCTGTCCCAGCAGCGGTCGCAGGACACGCCCTCGACATAGCGCGTCGAGAGCCGCCCCTCAGGGCTGACCGGCATGCGGCAGGCGCGGCACAGGCTGTGTGCGCCTTCGACCAGACCATGCCCCACGGACACCCGCTCGTCGAAGACGAAGCATTCGCCGCGCCACAGGCTTTCCGGCTCCGGCACCGTCTCCAGATACTTCAGGATGCCGCCCTCCAGATGGTGCACGTCGCGCACACCCTCGGCCTTCAGGAAGGCGGTGGCCTTTTCGCAGCGGATGCCGCCGGTGCAGTACATGGCCACCTTCGGCGGCGTCGGGCGGTCCAGCAGGGCGCGGCCCTCGGTGCGGAACCAGTCGGCGAACTCGCGGAAGGTGCGGGTGTTGGGCTGGACCGCGCCCTCGAAGGCGCCGATCTCGCCTTCGTAGTCGTTGCGGGTGTCGATGACGACGGTGTCGGGATCGGCGATCAGGGCGTTCCAGTCCTGGGCCGAGACATAGGTCCCGACGCCCTCGACCGGATCGATGTCGGGCTGGCCCATGGTGACGATCTCGGCCTTCACCCGCACCTTCATGCGGTGGAAGGGCATGGCCGAGGCGATCGAATACTTCAGCTCCAGCCGGTCGAAGCCCGACAAGGCCCGCACCCCGTCGATAACGCGAGCGATGTCGGCCTGCGGCCCCGCAATGGTGCCGTTGATCCCTTCATGCGCCACCAGAAACGTGCCGCGCACGTCATCCCCGCACAGATCGAGCAGATGCAGGCGCAGCGCCGCCGGGTCGGCCACGGCTGCGAAACGATACAGGGCCGCCACAGTGAAGGGGGCCGAAGGCGACGGGGAGGGAACGGCTGGGACGGTCACGGCCTTCCTATAGCGTCCCGTCGCCGCCCTCGCGACGCCAATAATCCGGAACCCAGAGTGACCGTTTCCCGGCTTGCTTCCCCCGCCGAAGCCGTGTGCATTGATCGCATGGTCGTCGTCGGTTCCCGCCTGTCCCATGTGGTTCATCCGCGTATCGCCCATGCGAGGAGCCGCCCCGCATGAGTTCAACCGCCGACGCTCCGACTTCCGCCCCCGCCCCTGTCCCGCCCGGCCGCCCGTCGGCCCTGGCGCCTCTGCGACACCCGGTTTTCCGGGCGGTGTGGATCACCAGCCTGGTCACCAATTTCGGCGGGCTGATCCAGTCGGTCGGCGCCGCATGGATGATGACCTCCATCGCCTCGGCCCAGATGGTCGCCCTGGTGCAGGCCTCGGTCACCCTGCCGATCATGCTGCTGTCGCTGGCGGCCGGGGCGCTGGCCGACACGGTGGACCGGCGCAGGATCATGCTGGCGGCGCAGACCTTCATGCTTCTGGTCTCAGCGGGGCTGGCGGCGATGACCTGGATGGGCTGGATCACGCCCTGGGTGCTGCTGACCTTCACCTTCCTGATCGGCTGCGGCGTCGCCTTCAACGGCCCGGCGTGGCAGGCGTCGGTCGGCGACATGGTCCCGCGTGAGGACCTGGCCGGGGCCGTAACCATCAACTCCATGGGCTTCAACATGGCGCGCAGCGTCGGCCCGGCGCTGGGCGGCCTGATCGTGGCGGCGGCGGGGGCGGCGGCCGCCTTCGCCGTCAACGCCGTCAGCTATCTGGGCCTGCTGGTCGTGCTGTTCCGCTGGAAGCCCGACCGGCCCAAGCAGACCCTGCCGCGCGAGGGCCTGCTGGCGGCGATGGCGGGGGGCGTGCGCTACGCCTTCCTGTCGCCGCGCGTGACGGCGGTGCTGCTGCGCGCCGTGGTGTTCGGCGTCGGAGCCAGCGCGGTTCAGGCCCTGATGCCCGTGGTCGCGCGCGAAAGCGGCGGCGGCCCGCTGGTCTTCGGCCTGTTGCTGGGTTCGTTCGGCGTGGGCGCGGTGGGCGGCGCCCTGTTCGTCGGCAGGCTGCGAGCGAAATATGAGACGGAAACCATCGTCCGCGTCGCCGCCCTGGCCTTCGCGGCAGCAGCCCTGGGCCTGGCCTATGCGCCCTGGCTGGCCGTCACCCTGCCGGCGTTGATGATCGCCGGGGCGGGCTGGGTGCTGGTGCTGTCCAGTTTCAACGTCACGGTGCAGATGTCGGTGCCGCGCTGGGTCGTGGCGCGGGCGCTGGCGCTCTATCAGATGGCGGCCTTCGGCGGCATGGCGGGCGGCAGCTGGTTATGGGGCGCCCTGGCCCAAACCTATGGGGTCGAGACGGCCCTGTCGGTCTCCGCGGGCGTGCTGGCGCTGTGCATCCTGATCGGATTCAGGGTGCCCCTGCCCTCGACCGCCAATCTGAACATGGACCTGTTGCGCCGCTGGACCGAGCCGCAGACCACCCTGGCCATCGAGCCGCGCAGCGGACCGGTCATCGTCTCCATCGCCTATCGCATCCGCGAAGAGGACATCGACGCCTTCCTGACCCTGATGGACGAACGACGCCGCATCCGCCGCCGCGACGGCGCGCGCCAGTGGCGCCTGATGCGCGACCTGGCCGAACCCCAGGTCTGGGTCGAGAAGTATCAGACGCCGACCTGGCTGGACTATATCCGTCACAACCAGCGCATCACCCACGCCGACGCCTCGATCAACGAAGGCATCCGCGCCCTGCATCAGGGACCTGACAAGCCGGTCGTGCACCGCATGATCGAGCGCACCACCGCCCCCCTGGCCGCCAATCTGCACGGCGACCGACACTATGGAGAACCGCTGACCGACCCGACCCGATCCTCCTGAGGCCAGACCCGCCGCGCCTGCCCGATATGTTGAGCAAATAATCAGCCGCGATCGGCCCAACACAGGTCGTCCTTATCAAGCCTGTCGATATTGCGGCGCACACAAACTGCGACTTGCGTGAAGGGCGCAAAATCTGGTCTAGGGAGCCACGCGTCTGGTTCGCGCAAGGTCAAGACCCATGAAGATCGCAATCCTCGGCGCCGGCGTGATCGGCGTAACCACCGCCCACTACCTGGCCCGCCAGGGGCATGAGGTGACCGTCATCGACCGCCAGAGCGGTCCGGCGCTGGAGACCAGCTTCGCCAATGCGGGGGAGATTTCGCCCGGCTACTCCTCGCCCTGGGCCGCGCCCGGCATCCCGGCCAAGGCGGTGAAGTGGCTGTTCATGCGCCACGCCCCGCTGATCCTGCACCCCCAGATCAACGCCCCGACCGTGCGCTGGCTGCTGTCGCTGCTGCGCAACTGCACCTCGGCCCGCTATGCGCTGAACAAGGCGCGCATGGTGCGTCTGGCCGATTACAGCCAGGTGGTGCAGACGGCGTTGAACGAAGAACTGGGTCTTGAATACGACCACCGCACCCAGGGCACGCTGCAACTGTTCCGCACGCAGAAGCAGCTGGACGGCATCTACAAGGACACCGAGGTCCTGCGTGAAGGCGGCGTGCCGTTCGAGGTGCTGGACCAGGACGGCTGCATCGCCGCCGAGCCGGGCCTGAAGGCCACGCGCGACCTGTTCGTCGGCGGTCTGCGCCTGCCGCGTGACGAGACGGGCGACTGCTTCAAATTCACCACTGCCCTCGCCGACCACGCTGCGTCGACGCAGGGCGTGACCTTCCAGTACGGCACGACCATTCAGGGCCTTGTCGCCGAAGGCGGCCGGATCACCGGGGTCAAGACCGACAAGGGGCTGGTCACGGCCGACGCCTATGTGCTGGCGCTGGGGTCCTATTCTCCGATGATGGTCAAGCCGCTGGGCATGACCCTGCCGGTCTATCCGGTGAAGGGCTATTCGATCACCGCCCCGATCATCAATGAACCCGCCGCCCCGGTCTCGACCATTATGGACGAGAGCTACAAGGTGGCGATCACCCGTCTGGGCGACCGCATCCGCGTCGGCGGCATGGCCGAGATCGCCGGCTTCTCGGACGCCCTGCCCGAGCGCCGCCGCAATACGCTGGAACACTCGGTCGGCTCGCTGTTCCCCGGCGCGGGCGACCTGAAGGCGGCCAGCTACTGGTCGGGCCTGCGCCCCATGACGCCGGACGGCACCCCGGTCATCGGCAAGACCAAACTCGACAACCTGTTCCTGAACACCGGTCACGGCACGCTGGGCTGGACCATGGCCTGCGGCTCGGCCCGCGTCATCGCCGACCTGATCAGCGGCCAGACCCCAGACATCGAGACAGCCGACCTGGGCATTGCGCGATACGGCCGCTGAACCCTTCTCTCCCTGTGGGAGAAGGGCCTAGCTTCTTGCCTTCGCCGCCACGGCCTTCAGGCCGCTCAGAAGTTGCTCCGTCGCCGCATTGCGTTCGCAGCCGGCGTTGAGGATCAGCCGCAGCGCCTGGACGTGCACCTGCACCGGCGGCCAGTCCCAGGCGTCCGCCGCCGTCATGCGGTCGGCTGTATCGGCCAGGCTGTAGCCCGCGTCGAACAGCGGCCCGGTATCGAAGAAGCCCGCCAGGTCCACCACGCGCGACGCGAGACGATAGACTTCGGCGCCGGGCGCCTGCGGCCGTGCTGCGCACAGGCTTTCCAGCCCCGCAACGGCGGCTTCGATCTCGGCCATGACCTCGGCCTTGTGGCGGCCCAGACGTTCATTGGCGCGGCGCTCGACGTCGGTCAGGGTCCGGCCGCCCGGCTGAGCCATCTGCTGCGCCAGAGAGGTCTTGATCCGGGTGATCACAGGCTCGGTCACAGCGACACCCTCTGCGGTTTCAGCAGCATGTCGATATCGGCCTGATCCATATTCTCTTCGACGGCGTGGCCGACGTGAGCCGACAGGTCGCCCTTGCGGCGCCCGGTCATGCCGACGGGCGGGCCGAAATTACGGACGCGCCGGTCGGGGCCGACATAGGTCTCGCACTCGACGAACTCGCGCTCATCGCCCGCCAGCCACAGGATGCGCTTCAACAGCACGGCGGGCGTCAGGGGCTTGGTGATGACAAAGCTGACGCCGCAGTCGCGGCCTTCCTGCACCTTGGACTGGGAGGCGTGGCCCGTGACCAGGATGACGGGCGTATAGCGCATCGGCGCGGGCGTCTCGCGCCGCAGCCAGCGGGTGAAGGCGTAGCCGTCCATCTCAGGATCGCCGCAGTCGATGACGATCAGATCGACCGGACGCTGTTGCAGGACCTTCACCGCCTCGACGGCCGAGGGGCGTTTGATCTGCTCCTTGACGCCGAAGCCCTGAAAGATCGAGCCGAGCATGTCCAGCGCCTGCGGCGTGTCGTCGACCAGCAGCACCGTCGACTGCTCCAGATTGATGCGGTCCTCGGCCATCGCTCAGAACAGTTGCAGCACGCCCGACGCCGAGGCGCCGGACGCCTCGTCCGGATCGTCAGCGGGCGCCGCCGAGGGGCGGGCGCGATGCGCCGTTTCCTGCATCCGCTCGGCCATCTCGGCCAGGGGCAGAGCCGCCAGGGCCGTGTCCATCGGCTGCTCCTCGGCCACGGCCTGCGCCAGTCCGGCCAGGGCCTCGATCCGCTGGGACAGGACGTCGAAGCTCTGGCTGCGCGTCAGATAGCCCAGCCGCGTCTCGGCGGGCAGTTGGCGCAGCACCTCGGACACCAGCCCGCCCGCCGCCTCGATCTCGGCGCGGATGTCCGACAACTCCGCCGCCATGGCGGCCAGCAGGTCGCGATTGTCTGTTTCAGCCATCAGAACAGCTCCAGATCCCCGGCAGCGACAGGCGTCGGCGGCGGCGTCGCGGGCGGCAGGCTGGCGCCGTCCGTCACCACGCGCTGACGCGCCCGACCGCTGACCGGCCAATAGTGAATACGACGCCCGCCGGCGCCCCTCAGACTGCGGCTGACGACGGGAATGCCCTCGTCGGCCAGGAATTTCTCGGCGAAGTCGGCGTTGGCCGACCCGATGTCGGTCAGGGCGTCGAACATCCGGCCGCCGCCGAACAGCTTGGCCTCCAGCCGGTCGCGCCGACCGCCCGCCTTCAGCACGTCGTTGATCAGGACTTCCATCAGATAGGCGCCGTAACGGCGGCTGGCCCCGCTCTCGGCCCCGGCGCCTTCGGGCAGCAGGAAGTGGTTCATCCCCCCGACCCCCGCCTCCGGATCGCGCAGGCACAGGGCCACGCAGCTGCCCAGAACCGTCGTCAGCACGACGTCGGGATCGGACGACACATAGTGATCGCCCTGCCCCACGTGCACGCGCCGCTCGACCGGCTCCTGAACAGCCGCGCCGATCACGTCAGCGGGCCGAACACCGCTTCCAGCTTCTCTTTCAGCTGGGCGGTGGTGAAGGGTTTGACCAGGTAGTTGTTCACGCCGAACTGCACGGCGCGCTGGACCAGCTCGCGGTCGGCCCGGCCGGTCAGCATGATGAAGGCCGTCTTGGAGATCGGCGGATGCGCCCGGATGGCGCGCAGCAGGCTGAGGCCGTCCAGATTCGGCATGTTGAAGTCCGAGATCACCAGATGGACCGGCTGGACCAACAGCGAGCGCAGAGCCGCCTCGCCGTCGGGCGCTTCCTCGATGTCGCGCACGCCGATCTGCTGCAGACTGGCGCGGACAAGTGAGCGCATCGTCAGCTGATCATCGACGACGAGGGTGCGGATGGCGGAGGCGGCGGGCATGAACGTCCTTACGCGACAGTCTGGGGCGCGGCCGTACGGGCGGCGCAGGATTCGAGGATGGCCGGGGCCATGCGGGACAGGGGCAGCTGGCGCTCGACGGCGCCCAGTTCGAAGGCCGCGCGCGGCATCCCATAGACAACGCAGGACGCCTCGTCCTGGCCCAGGGTGCGGGCGCCCGCCTGACGCATGGCCAGCAGCCCCTTGGCGCCGTCCTTGCCCATGCCGGTCAGGATGACGCCCGTCATCGGGCGGCCCAGCTGGGCGACCGAACCGAACAGTACGTCGACCGAAGGGCGGTGGCCGTTGACCGGATCGGCGGCGATCAGGCGGCAGCGCCCGCTCGAGGCGACCAGGTGCGCGTCCCCGCCCGGCGCGATGTAGACATGACCCGGCTTCAGCGGCGCGCCGTCCTCGGCCTCGCTGACCGTGGCGGCCGAGACCTTGTTCAGACGCGCGGCGAAGCTCCTGGTGAAGCTGGCGGGCATGTGCTGGGTGACGACCGTCGCCGGGCAGTCGGCGGGGAAGGCCGACAGAATGGTCAGCAGGGCCTCGACCCCGCCCGTGGACGAACCAATCGCCAGCACATGGTTGGGGTCGGCGTGATAGGCGCCCTCGTGGCCCTGAACCGCGCGGGTCTCCAGCGGACGGACGCGCGAGCGGGCGGCGACCTTCACCTTTTCGGCCAGATCGCCGAAGGCTTCCTGAACCGGCACGCCGGGCGCGGGCTTGGCCACGGCGTCCACCGCTCCGACCTCCAGAGCGGCCAGGGTCACGTCGGTCCCCGCCTGCGTCAGGGTCGAGACCATGACCACCGGCATGGGCCGCAGCCGCATGATCTTCTCCAGGAACTCCAGCCCGTTCATATTGGGCATCTCGACGTCCAGGGTGATGACGTCGGGGTTCAGCTCCTTGATCTTGGCCCGCGCCTCCAGCGGATCGGCCGCCGTGCCGACCACGTTGATCTCTGGATCGCGGCGCAGGACGGCGCTGATCAGGCTGCGCATGGTGGCGCTGTCGTCCACCACCAGGACCGAGACCGCGCTCATGCCCCCGCTCCCTTGACGTAGGTGGTCAGGCCCGCCGGTTGCAGCTGTTGCGCCGCCGGACCCGTCACCCGCTCGGAATGGCCGATGTAGAGGACGCCGCCGGGGTTCAGGATCGGCGTGAACCGGCCCCAGACGCGCTCCTGGGTCGCGTCGTCGAAATAGATGACCACGTTGCGGCAGAAGATGACGTCGAACCGGCCGCGCATCGGCCAGTCGCCGATCAGGTTCAGTTCCTTGAAGGTCACCAGACGGCGCAGGGCTGCATCGGCGCTGAACCGGCCGGGCGCGCCCGCCACCGGTTCGAAATGCCTCCGCGACGCGGCCGGGACCGGGGCCAACAGGTCGTCGGAATAGACCCCCGCCGCGCCCTCGGCGACCATGTTGGGGTCGATGTCGGTGGCCAGGATGCGCACGTCCAGATCGGCCGCCTCGGGCAGAACGTCCAACACCGTCATCGCCATCGAATAGGGCTCCTGCCCGTTCGAGCAGGCGGCCGACCACAGGCGCACCCGCCCGCCCGCCCGCGCCTTGGCGGCCAGGCCCGGCATCACCTTATCGCGCAGGTGATCGAAGTGGTGCGGCTCGCGGTAAAAGCGGGTGACGTTGGTGGTCAGGGCCGCCATCATCGCCTGGCGCTCGTCCACGCCCTGCGCGCCGTCGATCAGGGCGCAATAGTCGCGGAAGCTGCGCAGGCCCAGCAGGCGCAGGCGCTTGGCCAGGCGCGAATAGACCAGCGCCGCCTTGCCTTCGCTGAGGGCGATGCCTGCGTGGGCGTGCAGGGTCTGGGCGATGTGGCGGAAATCCTCGGCCGTGAAGACGAACTCGCCTTCGACCAGGGCTCCCCGCCCGGCGACGGTCGTCATGCCGCTTCGGCCTCGCTTTCCGGCAGGACGTGATCCAGATCGATCAGGCTGATCATGCGGCCGCCTTCGACAGCGAAGATGCCCTTGACGAAGGACTTCACATGATCGCTGGCCACGTCCGGGGTCGGCTGGATGGCCGCGTCCGACAGTTGCACGATGTCCGACACCGCATCGACCAGCAGGCCCACCAGACGTGAGCCCACATGGGCCACCATGATGACGTGCCGCTCGGTCGGCTCGCCGGTCTGGAGGCCGAAGCGCGCGCCCAGATCGATGATCGGCAGCACCACCCCGCGCAGGTTGATGACGCCCTTCATATAGGCGGGCGAGCGCGGCAGGGGGGTGGCCGGGGTCCAGCCGCGAATCTCGCGCACGCTCATGATGTCGACGCAGAATTCCTGTTCGCCGATGCGGAAGGCGATCAGTTCGCGATCGGTCCCGGCGACGTTGGGGGTGAGGATTTGGTCAATGTGGGTCATGGTTCAGCTCGCCATTTGCAGGTCGGAACGCGACGGGGTTCGGGAACGCTTGGCGGTCACTAGGGCGTCGATATCGAGGATCAGGGCCACGCGGCCATCGCCCAAGATGGTGGCGGCGGCCACGCCCTCGACGTGGCGGTAGTTGGATTCCAGGCTCTTGATGACGACCTGGCGCTGGCCGTGGATGGCGTCGACCAGCAGGGCGGCGCGCTGGCCGCTCTCGGTCTCGACGATCATCACCACCCCGCCCTTCAGGACCGTGGGGTCGTCGCGGAAACCCATGACCTGCGCCACGTCCACCAGCGGCACGAAGGCCTCGCGGAAGCGCAACACCGGATCGACGCCGCCGACGTAATGGATGTCGGCCTCGTTCGGCGTCAGGCTCTCGACGATGGCGGCCAGGGGCGCGACCAGGGTCTGATCGGCCGCGCCGACCACCATGCCGTCCAGCACGGCCAGCGTCAGCGGCAGGCTGAGAGTGAATGTCGAGCCCTTGCCCGGCACGGAGCTGATCGAGATACGCCCGCCCAGCGACTGGATCGAGCGGCGCACCACGTCCATGCCGACGCCCCGGCCCGACAGGTCCGACACCTCGGTCGCGGTCGAGAAACCGGGCAGGAAGATCAGGTTGTCGATCTCGTCGTCCGACAGGATGGCGTCCTCGGCGATCAGGCCGCGCTCGACGGCGATGCCCTTGACGCGCGGGCGGTTGATGCCCTTGCCGTCGTCGGAGATCTCGATGACGATCCGGCCCGAGCGGTGCAGGGCCGCCAGACGCACCGTTCCCTCGGCCGGTTTGCCCGCCGCCAGACGCTCCTCAGGCCCTTCCAGCCCGTGGTCGATGGCGTTGCGCAGCATGTGGGTGATCGGGTCGGAGAGGCGTTCGATCACGGTCTTGTCGACCTCGGTGTCCTCGCCGGACGTGACCAGTTTCACCTTCTTGCCAGTGGCCTCGGCAGCCTCTCGCACCAGGCGCGGCATGCGCTGGAACACCGACTTCACCGGCTGGGCGCGAATGGCCATGACGCTGTCCTGAATCTCGCGCGTCAGCAGCTCCAGGTCTTCAAGACCCAGGCCGATGTCGGACGATCGGGCCAAACCGCTCTCGGTCACGCGCTGGGCCAGCATGGCCTGCTGGATGACCAGTTCCCCGACCGCATTGATCAGGCGGTCCACCCGCTCCAGATCGACGCGGATGGTCACGGGC
Organism: Brevundimonas sp. S1H14; assembly: GCF_047716865.1. Lineage (NCBI taxonomy): Bacteria > Pseudomonadati > Pseudomonadota > Alphaproteobacteria > Caulobacterales > Caulobacteraceae > Brevundimonas > Brevundimonas sp. S1H14. The sequence continues at coordinate 2,905,118 of NZ_CP136679.1, forward strand.
GCGGCGGCGGGAGGCGCCATTTGCACAGGCGCCGCAGCGGTCGGCGCAGGCGCAGGTTTGACCGGGAGCGGCGGCGCGACAGGCTCAGGGGCGGGGGCGATCACAGGCGCGGCGACAGGGGCAGGCGCTTCCGTCGACGCGGCGCCGACCGAGGCCAGCAGGGCGGCGATATCCAGTTCCGAAGACGCCGCACGGGCCAGGGCCGAAGCGTCGCTGTCATCCTCGTCAGCCACGGCGGCGAGCGCGGCCTCGACCGGCGCCGCATCGCCCAGCGGCGAGATGCTGAGATCGCAGTCCATCTCCACGAAGTCGAAGACCTCGCGCACCTCGGCTTCGCTGACGGCGCCGCCCAGTTCGATGGTCCAGATCAGGTGGCTGTCGGTCGGCTCCAGCGCGTCAAGGAGCGGCAGGCCGCTGTCGTCCAGTTGCACCCGCGCCGGCCCCAGGCGGGCCAGTTCGCGCAGCAGCAGCCCGGTCTCATTGGCGCTGGCGTAGAGGCGCGGATGCGGGCGGAAGACGATCTTCCAGCCGCCCGCAGCGGCCGGCGCCGACAGGTCAGGCAGAGGCGCCGGAGCGGACAGGGACGACAAGGTCGCCAGATCCGGCAGCGGCGGCAGGTCGGCCAGATCCGGCAGCCCCGCCGGAGCCTCGAACGCCGCCAGGTCCATGGCGACCGGCGTGAAGCCGAAGTCATCCTCTTCCGGCTCGATCGAGGCGACCGGAGCGCCCCCGCCATAGGTCAGGGCCTCTAGCTCGGCGACCAGCCCGGCCGAACGAACCGGGTCGACGGCTGCGCCTGCACCGCGCGCAGCGGAGACGTGATCCGCCAGCACGTCCGCAGCCCGCAGCAGGGTCTTCACCGTCGGATCGTCACACGGCTTCCGGCCCGAGCGCAGTTCATCCATCAACGTCTCGAAGACATGGGCGAAGCGGACCAGTTCTTCCAGCCCGAAGGCCCCCGCCCCGCCCTTGACCGAATGGACAGCGCGGAAGACGGCGTTGATGACCTCAATGTCCGTCGAACCGGACTCCAGCGTCAGCAGATTGCCTTCCAGGTCGGCGAGCAGTTCCTCGCACTCCTGAAAGAAGGTCGCCTTGATCGCCTCGAACGGATCGTCGCTCATCGCCCCACGCCCCTCTTTTCTTACGCCGCCACGCGGCGCACGGCGTCAACCAGACGCACCGGATCGAACGGCTTGACGATCCAGCCGGTGGCCCCGGCCTCACGCGCGCGCTGCTTCTTGGCGGCGTCGCTCTCGGTGGTCAGGACCAGCACGGGCACGGCGCTGAAGGCCGGGTCCGCCCGCATCCCCTCGATGAAGCCGAAGCCATCCATGCGCGGCATGTTGATGTCGGTGATGACGATGTCGGGGCTCTCGGCCTGAAGCACCTCCAGACCGTGAACGCCGTCCTCGGCCTGGACTACGCGATAGCCTGCGTCCTTGAGCGCCAGCATCAGCATGTCGCGCATGGTGCGTGAATCGTCGACGGTCAGAACGGTCTTGATCATTGCAGGGCGTCCTGTGTGGAAAGGTCGAAGGGCGAAGCGCCGAAGGCGCTCCATTGGGTCGTCATGGCCTCGGAAGCATTGACGAAGGTCAAAGCCTGGCCGTCGGCGCGCCAGGTGCGGATCGCCGACAACAGCAGTTGAAGGCACAGCCCGCCCAGCCGCTCGACGGCCGAACCGTCCAGCGTCAGGGCCTGACCGCGCGCCGCCAGCAGTTCGCCCTTCAGCGGCTCGGCCGCGCGCAGGTCCAGAACCGGGGCCAGAACGACCGTGGCCGTCATCAGAACTCCTCCCACCCGTCTTCGATGATTTCAGCTTTCAGGGCCGCGCCGCCGCGTCCCATCGTCTTCAGGGCGGCGACCGTCTCGGCCACCGGCTGAGCCGTGCGCAGGGGTGACGTCGACGGCTCGACAGCGCCGAAAACGGCGACCGGCTCTGGAGCCGTCGGCTTCGAAGCCGACGGCTTGAGGGCAGCCGGTTTGAGCGCAGGTGCAGCCGCGTTGAGATGCGCGACCTTGAAATGCGCCACCGACGCGGCGAGCACATCGGCCTCCTGAGCCAGAGAATGGCTGGCGGCGGTGGATTCCTCGACCATCGCGGCGTTCTGCTGCGTGACCTGATCCATCTGGTTCACGGCGGTGTTGACCTGTTGCAGGCCCGTCGCCTGCTCCTGAGCGGAGGCCGAGATTTCCGACATCAGACCGTCGATCTCGGCCACGCCGGCGACGATGCGGCCCAGGGCCTGGCCTGTCTGACCGACCAGGGTCACGCCCTGCTCCACCTGACGGCCGGAGGCGGTGATCAGGGTCTTGATCTCCTTGGCCGCCTCGGCCGAGCGCTGCGCCAGCGCCCGCACTTCCGACGCCACCACGGCGAAGCCGCGCCCGGCGTCGCCCGCCCGCGCCGCCTCGACGCCTGCGTTCAGAGCCAGCAGGTTGGTCTGGAAGGCGATCTCATCGATCACGCCGATAATGGCGCTGATCTGATTGGACGACTGTTCAATGGCGGTCATGGCGGCGACGGCGTCGCTGACCACCACGCCCGAGGCCTCGGCCTCATTGCGGGCGGTCTGCACGGCGCGCGAAGCCTGACGGGCGCCGTCGGCGGTCCGGTTCACCGTGGCGGTGATTTCATCCAGAGCCGCGGCTGTCTCTTCCAGACTGGCGGCCTGCTGCTCGGTGCGGCGCGACAGGTCGTCCGAGGCCTGGCTGATCTCGCCCGAGCCCGAGCGGATGGCGGCGACGTTGCCGACCACCGCCGCCACCGCCTGCTCCAGTTGGGATACGGCGGCGTTGAAATCGCTCTTCAGCTGTTCGGCCTTGGGCGCGACATTGGCCGTCATCCGATGCGTCAGGTCGCCATGAGCCATCGCATTCAGGCCCTGGGCCAGGGCGGTGATGGCGATGCGGTCCTCTTCGGCCGCCTTGGCCTTTTCGGCCTCGACGCGAGCCCGCTCTTCCTCGACCGCGCGACGCTGGGCGGCCGTCTCGGCCTCAAGGGCTTCCTTGGCGATGGCGGCGTCCTTGAAGGTCTGGACGGCGGCGGCCATCTGGCCGACTTCGTCCTTGCGGCCGGCGGCCGGAACAGGGACGGAGGTGTCGCCCGAGGCTAGGCGGCGCATGGCCGTCGTCATCGCCGTCAGCGGCTTGGCCAGAACATTGGTCAGCATCACCGCCATGCCGCCCGCCAGCGCCAGGGCCAACAGCAGGCCGCCGATCAGCACAATGCGGGCCGTCTTGGCGGCCAACACCTGCTTGTCGCCATAGACGCGGCTTTCCTGAACCTTCTTCTCGATCAGTCCGTCCAGCGCGCTTTCAGCCGGATCGATGAATTTGTCCGCCTGGCCTTCACGGCCGACCATGGCGATGGCCTGCATCCAGCCCGCCTGATCGGCGACCATGACCCGGCCGCGCTGAACCACCTGCTTGTTCCACTCGTCCGCAGCCGTGCGGGCCGCCCGCGCCTGAGCGGCGCTGGAGCGGTCCAGCTGGACCAGCCGGTCCAGGCTCTGATTGAAGCTCTTGCGATGCTCTTCGACACGCTGAAGATAATAGGGGTCGCGCGACACCAGGAAGCCGCGATAGCTGGCCTCCTGACGCGCCAGATAGAATTGCGCCGCCTCGGCCTCACGCTGGACCACGCCTGCGCGCGAACGATCCGTCCGCGCCGCATCAAGCGCATTGATCTGCAAAAACACCGTCAGCCCCATGGCGACGATGGCCAGAATCACGACCGCAAAGGCCGCCATCAGTTTCTTTTCGATCTTCAGGTCGCTCAACATGGCGTCCATCTAACTCTTCCCCCGTGAAGATTCTCTTGAGAGCCGAAAACGGCTTTCGATCAGAAGTTGAAGCTGAGCGCACCGACCAGGCGCCCGTCATAGCTATCGCCCAGCGAACGACTGTCGGTGTCGTACCAGCGGGCGTCGATCGCCCATCGCTCGCTCAGGTTGTATTTCACACCCAGGTTCCAGGCGTTGTAGTCGGCCCCGCCGTCGGCCGAACGAACGGCGAAGGCGGCCGAGGCCCGGGCGCGCGGACCCAGCGGCGCGGCCGCCTGAGCCTCGATCCACCAGGCCTGTCGCGTCGCGGCGAAGCCGTCCGGCGTGTAGTTGACGCGCAGCCGCCCGGACACGCGCCCGAACCTGCGCGAGACGTCCGCCTGATATTCCCAATAGTTGGCGTCGACGCCGGGCCGCGTCCCAGGCAGGTCGCGGTTCATCACCGACAGATCAAAGGCGAAGCCCGCCGCCCTGGGCCGCCAGCCCAGAGCCGTGATGATCTCGGCGTCCGAACCCTGAGACAGGTTGGCGGTCGAGGCGAAGACGCTGCCGTAGAGATCGCCGTACGACGCCTCCAGCGTTCCGTTCAGGCTGGGATCACCCGCGCTCTTGCCCAGCCCCTTGCCGACGTATTCGCTGGCGAGGCCCAGTTGGCCGCTCCAGCGGCCATCTACGGACTGCGCCGTCGCCGGGTTAGCAGCACAGGCGACTGCGACCAGAGCCGCCGTACAAAGCCCGCGCGCGCCATTCTGGCGGGGGGCTGAAACATGAAAGGGCATTCGGACCTCTTTTGAGTGAGGCCTTCTTGCCGGGCATATCCGTATGGAATCGTAAACTACCGCCTACGTATAAATCCGCATGTCCCGACGAGGGACGTCACAACCACAAGATCGACATCTGCTGACGACATGAATCTCCAGCGTCGAAACGGTAGAGTTAAGCAACAGCGTTAACAAGGTAACGAATATCGTCGTTATCTTTAGAAATGTCGCTTTCTGTGATCTCTCTGATCACTGGCGATGATTGCAACCTTCACTGCGAATATTTAGAACCCCGCAACGTCTTGATTCTGACGATGCTGTTACGAAAGATCTCGGCCCTGGTCGGGCAGGCGCGAGGAGGACTTTCGATTTATTCCGCATTGGATCGTCGCCACCCCGTCGCCTCGCATCGCAAGCCCCACGCCTGGGCTGCAGCTCTGGCGTTCTCGACGCTGACGGGCGCCGTCCTGGCGTTCGCCCTGGCGTTTCCGTGGGCAGCGACCCGCCCGGCGCTCCTGATCGCCCTGGTCTTCATCCTGCTGTCGATCCTGAGCCTGATCGCAGCCTGGCGTCAGGACCGCGACATGGCGCGCCAACTGACAGCGCGCGACGCCATGCTGCACGCCGCCTTCCTGTCGACCCCCGCCCTCACCCTCAGCCGGGAAGGTCTGATCCAGCGGATGAACGGCTCCGCCGTGGCCCTGTTCGGCCTGCCGCGCGAGGCGGCGCTGGGACGCGCCTTTTCCGATCTGACGGCCGAGTTCGACATAGACGCCGTCCTCCGGTCCGACGCCCAGGCGGGCCACTTGGAAAACCGCCGCGGCTATTGGACCGGCCGCCGCGCCGACGGCTCGACCTTTCCGCTCAGTCTGCGCTTCGGTCTGATCCCCTCGACGCCTGGCCCCGGCGGATCGGGCGTGGAGCACGTGGCCGTGGCCCTGACCGACCTGACGCACTCACATGCGGCCGAGGCGCAGGCGCGTGAACTGCACGCCCAGCTCAACAAGGTCTGGCGACTGAATTCCCTGGGCGAGATGGCCGCCACCCTGGCCCATGAGCTGAACCAGCCGCTCAGCGCCGCGACCGCCTATATTCACGCCAGCCAGGCGGAAATGCTAAAGGCCGGCCCCGCCGCCGACGCCGCCCGCCCGCCGCTTGATCTGGCCAAGGGCCAGTTGCTTCGCGCCGGCAAGCTGATCCACCGAATGCGCGAGCTTCTGACCATTGAAACCAGCGTGTTGGGGCGCGAGCGCGTCTCCTCCATGATCGAAGATCTGGCGCCCATTCTGCAGATGATCGGCCAGGACAAGAAGGTCGAGGTCCGCCTCGACGCCGAGGCCGAGGACGACGACGTCCGCGCCGACCGCATCCAGTTCCAGCAGGCTCTGGTCAATCTGGTGCGCAATGCGGTCGAAGCGGCGGCGGACCGTCCGGGCGGCGGCGCCGTCCACGTGACCGGCCGCGTGGAAGGTCCCGTCTATCGCATCAGCGTCGAGGACAACGGCGGCGGCATCGCCGAGGCGGACGTCGAACACATCTTCCAACCCCTGACCACCACCAAGTCGGGCGGGATGGGTCTGGGCCTGTCGGTCACGCGCACCATCGTGGAACGTCACGGCGGCGCCCTGTCGGCGCAACGCAGCCCGTCGCTGGGCGGCGCCGCCTTCGCCTTCGCCCTGCGCCGTCACGAGGGAGGTTCGCGATGAGCCGTTCCGTCTTCGTCATCGATGACGATCACGCCGTCCGGGACTCCCTGCTGGCCCTGTTGCGCGCCGACGGCGTGCGGGCGCGCGGCTTCGCCGGAGGCGCCGACTTCTTCGCCGCCCTGCCGCAGGACGCCGCCGCCTGCGTCATCACCGATGTGCGGATGCCCGGCATGGACGGCGGCGAACTGGTGCGCCGCCTGATCGAGCTGCGCGGAAACGCCTGGCCCATCATCGTCATCACCGGCCACGCCGATGTGACGATGGCGGTGCAGATGATGAAGTCCGGCATCGTCGACTTCATCGAAAAGCCGTTCGACCCTGAGCGCCTGATCGAGGCCGTCCGCGCCTGTCTGAACCGGATGGACGATCTGGACCAACGCCAGCAGGCCCGTCAGGCGGCGCAGATGCGGCTGGGGCGGCTGACCCCGCGCGAGCGCCAGGTCTTCGACGCCCTGATCGCGGGCCTGTCCAACAAGGAGATCGCGCTGCAGCTGAAGATCAGCCCGCGCACGGTCGAGGTCTTCCGCGCCAAGGTCATGGCCAAGATGGAGGCCGACAGCCTGTCGGCACTGGTCCGCATGGGACTGATGCTCGGCTAGACTTTCGCGCGGCCGTGCAGCCTCGTCCGCGCCGACGCATTATAACGGCTCCCCGCCCTCGTTCCTGCGTCTTGCGTCCAAGGAGTTCGCCCCATGTCTGATCCCGCCCGTCTGCTGCGTCATCAGGCTTATGTCGACGGCCGCTGGATCGACGCCGACGGCGGCGGAACCCTCGAGGTGACCAACCCGGCCACGGGCGAGGTGCTGGCGACGGTCCCCGACATGGGCGCCCCTGAGACCCGCCGCGCCATCGCCGCCGCCGAGGCCGCGATGAAGCCGTGGGCCGCCAGGACGGCGGGCGAGCGCGCCCGCATCCTTCGCCGCTGGTTCGACCTGATGATGAGCGAGCAGGACGCCCTTGGCCGCCTGTTGACCCGAGAACAGGGCAAGAGCCTGACCGAGGCCAAGGGCGAGATCGCCTACGCCGCCAGCTTCATCGAATGGTTCGCCGAAGAGGGCAAACGCACCTATGGCGAGGTCATCCCCAGCCACGAAGCGTCCAAGCGGCTGGTGACTCTGCGCCAGCCGGTCGGGGTGGTCGGGGCCATCACGCCGTGGAACTTCCCCGCCGCCATGATCACCCGCAAGGTCGGCCCAGCGTTGGCCGCCGGCTGCGCCGTGGTGCTGAAACCCGCCAGCCAGACGCCGCTGTCAGCCCTGGCCCTGGCCGTTCTGGCGGAAGAAGCGGGCCTGCCGCCCGGCCTGTTCAACGTCGTCACCGGCTCGGCCTCGGCCATCGGCGGCGAACTGACGTCCAATGAGACGGTGCGCAAGATCAGCTTCACCGGCTCGACCGAGATCGGCCGCCTGCTGATGAAGCAATCGTCGGACACCATCAAAAAGATGAGCCTGGAACTGGGCGGCAACGCCCCCTTCCTGGTCTTCGACGACGCCGATGTGGACGCGGCCGTGGCGGGCGCAGTGGCCTCGAAGTACCGCAACGCGGGCCAGACCTGCGTCTGCACCAACCGCTTCTATGTGCAGGCCGCCGTCCATGACGAATTCGTCACCAAGCTGACGAAGGCGACGCAGGCGCTGAGGGTCGGAAACGGCCTAGACGACGGCGTCCAGATCGGCCCCCTGATCGACGAAAAGGCGGTGAAGAAGGTCGAGGAACACGTCGCCGACGCCCTGGCCAAAGGCGCGACCCTTTTGACCGGCGGCGAACGCCACGACCTGGGCCGCACCTTCTACCAGCCGACGGTCCTGTCGGGCGTGACGCAAGACATGCAGATTTGCCGCGAAGAGACGTTCGGCCCCGTCTCCGGCGTCGTCTGTTTCGACACGGAAGAGGAAGGCGTTGCTCTGGCCAACGACACCATCTTCGGCCTGGCGGGCTATTTCTACGCCCGCGACCTGAGCCGCGTCTGGCGCGTGGCCGAGGCGATGCAGACCGGCATGATCGGCATCAACACCGGCCTGATCTCCACCGAGGTCGCCCCCTTCGGCGGCATCAAGCAGTCCGGCCTCGGCCGCGAAGGCTCCAGCCACGGCATCGAGGACTACCTGGAGATCAAATACCTCTGCATGGGGATTTAGCCCCCTATCCTGATGAGAGAGGGTCGCGGTTCCTGACTGCGATTATTCGACCAAGGTCGCTCTCCGCAAACCTGCGTTCCTGCTGTCACTCTCCCTTCCGACGCTCGGCGCAAAGCACGCCGGGCGCGAGGGAAACGCGCCGCGCTTCGCGGCCGCACAGGAAGGGACTGCCCATGACCGACCGCGCCATAGGTGCGGCGGACGGCGGCGAGCACACGGTCGACAAGAACGACCGGCTGGTGATTCTCGCCTCCTCCGTCGGCACCGTTATCGAATGGTACGACTTTTATCTCTACGGCTCGCTGGCCGCGATCATTTCCGCCCAGTTCTTCTCGGGCGTGAATGAGACCACCGGCTTCATCTTCGCCCTGATGGCCTTCGCCGCCGGTTTCGCCGTGCGTCCGTTCGGGGCCATCGTCTTCGGCCGCATGGGCGATCTGTGGGGGCGCAAGAATACCTTCCTGGTGACCATGCTGCTGATGGGCGTCTCGACCTTCGTGGTCGGCCTGTTGCCGCCCTATGCCGCCATCGGCATCGCCGCCCCGATCATCCTGGTGCTGATGCGCCTGATCCAGGGCCTGGCGCTGGGCGGGGAATACGGCGGCGCCGCCACCTACGTCGCCGAGCACGCCCCGGAGGGCAAGCGCGGCTTCTATACCTCCTTCATCCAGATCACCGCCACCGTGGGCCTGCTGCTCAGCCTGGCCGTGATCCTGGGCGTCCGCTTCACCATCGGCGAGGAAGCCTTCGTCGCATGGGGTTGGCGCATCCCCTTCCTGGTCTCGATCCTGCTGCTGGGCGTGTCGCTGTGGATCCGCCTGAAGCTGTCAGAAAGCCCGGCGTTCAAGCGCATGAAGGCCGAGGGCAAGGGCTCGACCACCCCGCTGAAGGACAGCTTCATGAAGTGGCCGAACCTGAAGCTGGTGCTGATCGCCCTGTTCGGCCTGGCGGCTGGTCAGGCCGTGGTCTGGTACACGGGTCAGTTCTACGCCCTCTTCTTCCTGGAGAAGACGCTGAGGGTCGATCCGACCCTGGCCAACATCATGATCGCCGCCGCCCTGGCGCTGGCGACGCCCTTCTTCATCATCTTCGGCTGGCTGTCGGACAAGATCGGCCGCAAGCCCATCATCATGGCGGGCTGCCTGCTGGCCGCCGTGACCTACTTCCCGCTGTTCGGCGCCCTGACGGAGGCGGCCAACCCGCGCCTGGCCGCTGCGGCGGCCTCGTCGCCGGTGACCGTCGTCGCCGACCCGGCCGATTGCCACTTCCAGTTCGACCCCGTCGGCAAGACCGTCTTCAACAGCTCGTGCGACGTCGCCAAAACCCATCTGGCCAAGGCGGGCGTCACCTACGTCAATGAGGCCGCCCCCGCCGGGACCGTGGCCCAGGTGCGCATCGGCGATCGCGTGGTCGACAGCTTCAACGGCAAGATCATGCCCAAGGCGGACTTCGACGCGCAGAAGAAGACCTGGGACGCCGGCCTGACCGCCGCCCTGACCGAAGCCGGCTATCCGGCCAAGGCCGACAGCGAACTGGTCAACAAGCCGCTGGTGATCGGCATCCTGTTCCTGCTGGTCCTGTATGTGACCATGGTCTACGGCCCGATCGCCGCCGCCTTGGTCGAGATGTTCCCGACCAAGGTGCGCTACACCTCCATGTCCCTGCCCTATCACATCGGCAACGGCTGGTTCGGCGGCTTCCTGCCGACCACGGCGTTCGCCATGGTCGCGGCCACGGGCAACATCTACTACGGCCTTTGGTACCCCATCGCCATCGCCGTGCTGACCCTGATCGTCGGCGTCCTCTTCGTGAAGGAAGGCAAGGACGTGAACATCCACGACTGATCGGGAACTAAGTAACAACTGACTTTCGCCAACCTGTGGGCGGTCCGGCTTCGGCCTGGCCGCCCTCTTTTTCACTTGCCCGCGTGATCGCGCCCGGCCCAGATGACGTCCATGTTCAGCCTCGCCACCCTGGCCCTGACGGCCTTCTACATGGCCGCCCTGTTCGGTATCGCATGGTGGTACGAGCGGCCTCAGATCAAGGCGCGGCGAGGCATGCTGGGGCCCTCGCTCTATGCCCTGTCGCTGGCCATATACTGCACGTCGTGGACCTATTACGGCGCGGTGGGCACGGCGGCGCGCGACGGGTGGGAGTATCTGCCCATCTACGCCGGGCCGATCCTGGGGCTGACCCTGCTGCTGCCGCTGTGGCGGCGCATCGCCTCGGCCGCCCGGCGCGAGAACGTCGGCTCGATGGCCGACTTCATCTCGTCCCGCTACGGCAAGAGCCCGGCGCTGGGCGCGGCGGTGGCGGGCGTCGCCATTCTGGGCTCGGTCCCCTACATCGCGCTGCAGCTCAAGTCGCTGTCGATGGCGGGCGAGATGATCACGGTCGGCACCCCAGTCGCCGGGTCCGAGAGCCTGACCGTCCTGGTCATGGCGGCGGTTCTGGCCGGGTTCGCCATCCTGTTCGGCGCGCGGCGGCCCGACCTGACCGAGCATAACCGCGGCCTGATCCAGGCCATCGGCATCGAGTCCATCGTCAAGCTGGCCGCCCTGCTGGCCGTCGCCGTCTTCGCCGTCTTCCTGCTGGCCGCTTCGCCGTCGCGGCAGGCCGTGACCGACAGCCTGGGCCAATTGGGAACGTGGCCGCACATCGACGCCCGCTTCATGGCCATCACCCTGGTGGCGACCCTGGCCATCTTCTGCCTGCCGCGTCAGTTCCACGTCGCCTTCGTCGAGGGCGGCGATCCAGCCCAGGTGCGCCGCGCACGCTGGATCTTCCCCCTGTACCTGCTCCTGACCACCCTGGCCGTCCTGCCTCTGGTGGCGGCGGGGGGATTGTTCACCCCGCAGACCAATCCCGACCTGCTGGTGCTGGCCCTGCCGCTGGGCGCGGGTCACAGCGTGCTGACCGCCGTGGTCTTCGTCGGCGGTTTCTCGGCCGCCACCGCCATGGTCATCGTCGAGGCCGTGGCCCTGTCGGCCATGGTGTCCAACAACCTGATCCTGCCGCTGCTGGGCGCAGGGCGGCGAGGCGGCGCCAGCCAGCCGGACATGGCGCGCACCCTGCTGAACATCCGCCGCCTGGCCATCGTCGCCCTGCTGCTGTTGGCGTGGCTCTATTATCTGGCGATGGACCGGACCAGCGGACTGGCGGCCATCGGTCTGGTGTCCTTCGCCGCCATGGCCCAGTTGGCGCCGTCGCTGTTCGGAGCGGTGCTGTGGCGCGGCGGGCGGGCCAGCGGCGCCCTGGCCGGGCTGGCGGCGGGGATGGCGGTCTGGGCCGTCATGCTGGCCGCGCCGCAGCTGGCCCCCGGCTTCGGCCTGAACGTGCCCGCCATGCTGGGGCTGGAAGACCCGTTCGCGGCCGGGGTCTTCCTCAGCCTGTCGCTGAACCTCGGCGTCTTCGTTCTGGTGTCGCGGGCGCGGCCGCCGCGCCTGATCGATCGGGTCCAGGCCCGCGCCTTCGTCGACCGGCTCGGCCCGGACTGGATGGAGGGACGCGGCGGCTCGGCAGGGGCCTCGGTCGGCGACCTGCGCGCCCTGGTCGCCCGCTTCATCGGCGACGAGCGGGCCGAGCGCGCCTTCGCCGCCTGGGCGCGAGAGACTGACACCCGCCTCAAGGACGCCGACCCCGCCGACGCCGCCCTGGCCCGCGCGGCCGAGCGGATGCTGGCCGGAGCCGTCGGCGCCGCCGCCGCCCGCCGCGTCCTGGCCGCCGCCCTGGCCGCCGGAGGCCGCGCGCCCGAGGACGTGGTGCGGATGCTCGACGAGGCGTCGCAGGCCGTCCAGTTCAACCGCGACCTGTTGCAGACCACGCTGGACAACATCGATCAGGGCGTCAGCGTCGTCGACGAAGACCTGCGCCTGACCGCCTGGAACCGCCGCTATGTCGAGATGTTCGACCTGCCCGCGGGCTTCGTCCACGTCGGCCTGCCTATCGCCGCCGTCTATCGCCTGAACGCCGAGCGCGGCGAGGCGGGCGTGCCCGATCATGAGATCGACGCCTGGGTCGAACGGCGGCTGGAGGCGCTGGCCCGTCGCATCCCCCACGACCACGAGCGCGAACAGCCCGACGGCCGCATCCTGCGCTCGTCCGGCGCGCCCATTCCCGGCGGCGGCTACGCCACCAGCTATACCGACATCACCGCCCTGCGCCGCGCCGCGCGCGAGCTGGAGGAGGCCAATGAACGGCTGGAGGCACGCGTCGCCGACCGCACCGAACGGCTGGAGGAGGCCCGGCGCACGGCCGAGGACGCCACCGCCTCCAAGACCCGCTTCCTGGCCGCCGCCAGCCATGACCTGCTGCAGCCGCTGCACGCCGCGCGCCTGTTCATCGCCGCCCTGAGGGAGGATGCGGATCTGGCCGGATCGCCCGCGCGCGGCCTGGCGACCAACGCCGACCGCGCCATCGACAGCGCCCACCGCCTGCTGACCGCCCTGCTGAACCTGTCCAAGCTGGAGGCGGGCGGAGTCCGGCCCGCCGTGGCGCCGCTGGCCCTGGGCGGCCTGTTCGACGAACTGGCGCGCGAGTTCGCCCCGGTCGCCCGCGCCAAGGGGCTGACCCTGACGGCGGCGCCGTCCAGCCTGTGGATCGCCTCGGACCGCGACCTGCTGCGCTCCATGCTGCAGAACCTGATCGCCAACGCCATCCGCTACACCGACCGGGGGCATGTGCTGATCGGCGCACGACGCGACGGCGAACGGGTGCAGATTCTGGTCAGCGACACCGGGCGCGGAATCGCCGAAGCCGACCGGCAGGCGGTCTTCGGCGAGTTCGTGCGCCTGCCCGGCGCCCCGGTGGACGAGCCCGGCGCGGGCCTGGGCCTGGCCATCGTGCAGAAGCTGTCGGACCTGCTGGGCCACCCGCTGTCGCTGGCCTCGCACGTCGGGCGGGGCACGACCTTCCGCGTCGTCGTTCCCCGCGTCCCTGCGGCGCCCGAACCGGAGATCACGCCCGACGACCTGCGCCTGCCCTTGATCGGTCTGCGGGTGCTGTGCGTGGACAACGAACCCGCCATCCTCGACGCCCTGACGGCCTTGCTGGACCGCTGGGGCGCGCAGGCCGTGACCGCGCGTTCGGTCGCCGAAGCCCGTGCGGCGGTCGGCCCGTTCGACGCGGCCCTGGTCGATTTGCATCTGGGCGACGACGAGCCGGACGGTCTGACCGCCATCGACCGCCTGCGCGCGCAGGGAGTCAGACGCATCGCCCTCGTCACCGCCGACACCCGCGACGGGCTGAAGGAGAAGGCGGCGGCGGCCGGGGCCGTGCTGTTGCCGAAACCGGTCAAGCCAGCGGCGTTGAAGGCGTTCCTGAGAAGCTGACCCTTCTCCCCTTGTGGGAGAAGGTGGCAGGCGGAGCCTGACGGATGAGGGGTGTGAACGTCCCGGCGTCCGCATAAGGGCAGCATGGCCTGAATGACTTTTGAGCGTCGCGCTGACACCCCTCATCCGAGCGCCTCCGGCGCCCACCTTCTCCCACAAGGGGAGAAGGGCGCTAAATATCCAGCGACTGCGCCAATATCACCGCCTGGGTCCGGTTCTGCACGCCCAGCTTGCGGAAGACGCTGGTCAGGTGCGCCTTGATGGTGGCCTCGGTGACGCCCAGGTCGAAGGCGATCTGCTTGTTCAGCCGCCCGACCTTCAGCCCCTCCAGAATCCGCAGCTGCGACGGCGTCAGGCTGGCGATGCGAGCCTGAAGGTCGGCCTCCTCCTCGCCCGCCGCCTCGACCTCGGGCGCCCAGGTCTCTCCCTCGAGGATGGCCTGTATGGCCTCGACCATTTCGGGCAGGGCGGCCGATTTCGGAATGAAGCCCGCCGCACCCAGCGACAGGGCGCGGCGGATGGTCGGCGCCTCTTCGCTGGCCGAGACGACGGCGACCGGGACGGCCGGATGATCGGCGCGGATCAGGGTCAGGCCCGTCATGCCGTCCACATCCGACAGCTTCAGGTCCAGCAGCAACAGGTCGACCGGCCCCTCGGACAGGGCGGCCTGCGCCTCTGCCAGACTGGCGCACTCGACGATCTGCGCGCCCTCGGACGCCTTTTCGACGGCCGACCTCAAGGCCGCGCGAAACAGGGGATGGTCGTCGGCGACGACGATGCGATCCATGAAGGTCCTTCCCACGCGCGGTTCTTGTTCATCGGGCCGCGTCGCGACGACACCATGCCGCGCCTCGACTTTGGTCGAAACTAGACGAATGGCTAATGGCCGCAAACCCGAACCGCGCGGAATGCTGCCGTTCTGAGGCCTGCGACAGACGGGCCCGGAACAACGGTCTGGGAGGACCTCGCATGGGAAGCTGCCGTCTGTTCGGCGGCGTGGCTGCGGCCGCGTTGCTGCTTGTCCCCGGCACGGCTCTGGCTCAAGAGGCCAGCGCCGCACTGGAAGCCCGTATCGCCCAGCTCGAAGCCGAGCTGAACAGCCTGAAGTCCGAAGTCGCCGCCGCCAGAACGCAGCAGGCCTCGCAAAATCAGGTCATGGCGCAGGACATCGTCCGCCTCGAAGCGCGCCCTGCGCCCGTCCCGGCGTTGGCCCCGACGCCCGTCTCCGACGCCCCGCGCGAAGAAGGCTTCCGCATCGGCGACCACACGGTGAAGTTCGGCGGCTTCATCAAGACCGACTTCATGGCGTCGAAATATTCCGGCGGCGACCCGGCCAACGGCGACGCCCTGCGCGACTATCACCTGCCCGGCTCCATCCCCGTCGGCGGCGACAGCGAGGACGTGGCCACCGACTTCAACGCTCGCCAGACCCGCTTCTGGCTGACCACCGACGGCGTGGTCGGCGGCCGCAAGATCGGCACGCGGTTGGAGATGGACTTCCAGACCCTGCCCGGCTCAGGCGACCAGCGCACGACCAGCGGCGCGAACCCCGCCCTGCGCCGCGCCTTCGTCACCATCGATGAGTGGCTGATCGGCCAGGAGTGGACCAACTTCCAGAACACCGCCGTCCTGCCGGAATCGGCGGACTTCGTCGGCGCGGCCGAGGGCACGGTCTTCGCCCGTCAGGCCCAGGTCCGTTATACGCGCGGCCCCTTCTCCATCGCGCTGGAGAACCCCGAGACCACCGTCACCCCCTTCGGCGGCGGCGCGCGGATCATCGCCGACGACAACAGCCTGCCCGACCTGACCGCACGCTATGGCCTCAGCCGTCCGTGGGGCGCCGTCCAGCTGTCCGGCCTGCTGCGTCAGCTGAAGTACCAGAACCCGGCGACCAACGTGGATTCCACCGCCACAGGCTGGGGTCTGTCGGCCTCGGCGCTTTTCAAGGTCGGAGCGCAGGACGACATCCGCCTGATGCTGACCGGCGGCGAAGGCATCGGCCGCTATGTCGGGCTGAACTTCTCCAACGACGCCGTGCTGGACGCCTCGGGCAAGCTAGAGGCCATCGGCGTGGTCGCAGGCTTCGCCGCCTATCGCCACGTCTGGGCGCCGGGCTGGCGCTCCAGCCTGATCTGGTCCACGCAGAAGGTCGACAACGACGTCGCCCTGACCGGCGCGGCCGTCAACCGCTCGGCCCAGAGCCTTCACGCCAATCTGATCTGGTCGCCGGTTGCGGCCTTTGATGTCGGCGCCGAGGTGATGTTCGCTGACCGCAAACTCGAGTCAGGACTGGACGGCGACATGACCCGTCTGATCCTGTTCGTGAAATACGGCTTCTGAAGCCGAAGAAGAAAAAGACTTTGGAGGAAAATCGCGTGTCTGATCCGGAAATCTATCCCGTCCCCGCCGAACTGGCCGCCCGCGCCCACATGGACCGCGCCGGCTATGAAGCGGCCCGGATTCAGGCGCGTGAGACCCCTGACGCCTTCTGGGCCACCCAGGCCGAGCGGCTGGACTGGATGACCTTCCCGACGAAGATCAAGGACGTCTCCTTCAACAAGGCCGACTTCCGCATCCGCTGGTTCGAGGACGGGGTGCTGAACGCCTCGGTCAACTGCATCGACCGCCACCTGCCCGCCCGCAGGGACGAGGTCGCCATCCTCTGGGAAGGCGACGAGCCGACCGACAGCGAAGCCGTCACCTTCGGCCAGTTGCACGAGCGCGTCTGCCGCCTAGCGAACGTGCTGAAGGCCAACGGCGTCAAGAAGGGCGACCGCGTCACCATCTATCTGCCGATGATCCCCGAGGCGGCCTACGCCATGCTGGCCTGCGCGCGCATCGGCGCCGTGCACTCGGTCATCTTCGGCGGCTTCTCGCCCGACAGCATCGCCGGGCGGATCGAGGACTGCGAATCCACCTTCGTCATCACCGCCGACGAAGGCTGCCGCGCCGGCAAGCGCGTACCGCTGAAGGCCAATGTCGACAAGGCGCTGGAAAAGGTCGCGGGCGTGAAGACCGTCGTGGTCCTGCGCCACACCGGCGCGGAAGTGCCCTTCGTCGCGGGCCGCGATCTGGACTGGGGCGTCGAGACGGACAAGGCCTCGCCCGACTGCGCGCCCGAGCCGATGAACGCCGAGGATCCGCTGTTCATCCTCTACACCTCGGGCTCGACCGGAAAGCCCAAGGGCGTGCTGCACACGACCGGCGGCTATCTGTTCTGGGCCAGCTATACGCATGAGCTGGTGTTCGACTATCGCCCCGGCGAGGTCTTCTGGTGCACCGCCGACGTGGGCTGGGTCACGGGCCACACCTATGTCGTCTACGGCGCCCTGGCCAATGCGGCGACCAGCCTGATGTTCGAGGGCGTGCCCAACTATCCCACCGTCAGCCGCTTCTGGGAGGTGGTGGACAAGCATCAGGTCAACATCTTCTACACCGCCCCCACGGCCCTGCGCGCCCTGATGCGCGACGGCGACGCGCCGGTGAAGGCCTCCAGCCGCAAGTCCCTGCGCCTGCTGGGCACGGTCGGCGAGCCGATCAACCCCGAGGCGTGGCGCTGGTATCACGAGGTCGTCGGCGAAGGCCGCCTGCCCATCGTCGACACCTGGTGGCAGACGGAGACGGGCGGCGCCCTGATCTCGCCCCTGCCCGGCGCGACCGACCTGAAGCCCGGCTCGGCGACCAAGCCCCTGCCCGGCGTCGAGCTTGAAATCGTCAACGCCGAGGGCGCAGTGCTGGACGGCGCGACCGAGGGCAATCTGTGCATCACCGACAGCTGGCCGGGCCAGATGCGCACCGTCTATGGCGACGACCAGCGCTTCTTCGAGACCTATTTCTCGACCTATCCGGGCAAGTATTTCACCGGTGACGGCTGCCGCCGCGACGAGGACGGCTATTATTGGATCACCGGGCGGGTCGATGACGTCATCAACGTCTCGGGCCACCGCATGGGCACGGCCGAGGTCGAGAGCGCGCTGGTCCTGCACGACGACGTGGCCGAGGCCGCCGTCGTCGGCTTCCCCCACGACATCAAGGGGCAGGGCATCTACGCCTATGTCACCCTGAACAAGGGGGTCGAGGCCACCGAAGACCTGCGCAAGGCCCTGGTCGCCCAGGTCCGCGAGGAGATCGGCCCCATCGCCGCCCCTGACGTGATCCAGTGGGCGCCGGGCCTGCCCAAGACCCGCTCGGGCAAGATCATGCGGCGGATTTTGAGGAAGATCGCCGAGAACGAACTGGGCGCCCTGGGCGACACCTCGACCCTGGCCGATCCGTCGGTGGTGGATGATCTGGTGAAGAACCGCGCGGCGTAGACTCCCTAAATCCGCTCATCCCGGCGGACGCCGGGATCCAGTGAGAGCGACGCGCGCCGCGCCAACCAGCATGGTCGCGCCCCTCGGCCAAAGCACTGGGCCCCGGCGTCCGCCGGGGTGAGCGGGCACATCATTCAGCTTCCCCGAAGAGGCGGCCCCGGACGGCGCAAGCTGGACGGGGCCGCCCGCCTCGGCTTCAGTGCCGGGTATGAGCGGAACTCTCGACGGCCTGACCATCATTGAAATCGGCGGCATCGGCCCGGCCCCCTTCTGCGGAATGATGCTGGCTGATCACGGAGCGGAGGTGGTGCTGGTCCACCGCCCCGGCGCCGCACCCGACCTGCGTGATCCCCTGAACCGCAGCCGCGCCCGTCTGGTCGAGGCCGACCTGAAGACGCCAGAGGGCGCCGCCCTGATCCGCGATCTGGCCCGCACCGCCGACGGCCTGATCGAAGGCTTTCGTCCCGGCGTCATGGAGCGTCTCGGCCTCGGGCCCGACGCGCTGCTGGCCGACAACCCGCGCCTTGTCTACGGCCGCATGACCGGCTGGGGTCAGGACGGACCGCTGGCTCCGGCGCCCGGCCACGACATCGACTACATCGCCGTCTCGGGCGCCCTGCACGCCTTCGGCCGGGCGGGCGAGAAGCCGACCCCGCCGATCAACATGGTCGGCGACTTCGGCGGCGGCGGGATGCTGCTGGCCTTCGGCATGGTCGCGGGCCTGCTGAAGGCCCAGCGCACCGGGTGCGGCGACGTCATCGACTGCGCCATGACCGACGGCTCCGCCCTGCTGATGAGCATGATCTGGGGCTTCCGCCAGAATATGCCCGCGCCCTTGCCGCCCAGTCTCGCCTGGCGCGACGAGCGCGGCGTCAACCTGCTCGACACCGGCGCGCCGTTTTACGAGGTCTATGAGACGCTGGACGGAAAATACGTCGCCGTCGGCGCCATCGAACCGGCCTTCTACATCGCCCTGATGCGGCTGACGGGGCTGGGCGCCGATCCCGACTTCGCCATGCCGTTCGACCCGGACCAATGGCCGAGGCTGAAGGACAAGCTGGCCGCCGTTTTCCGCACCCGCACCCGCGACGACTGGTGCAACGACCCGGACGCCCAGGCCGCCTGCGTGGCCCCCGTCCTGTCCATGACCGAGGCGCCCGACCACCCGCACAACCGCGCCCGCGACGCCTTCGTCACCGCACAGGGCGTGGTGCAGCCCGCGCCCGCGCCTCGCTTCCGGGACAGCCCGGCGAAGCGGCCGAAATAGAAGGCAGGTCACAAAATCCCGCTCACCCCGGCGGACGCCGGGGCCCAGCGCTTTGGCCTCAAACGCGCGGCCTGAATTACGCAAGTCCTGTGCACGCGGCTCTCACTGGGTCCCGGCGTCCGCCGGGATGAGCGGTAAGAGGGGGACTTCACCCCCCGTCCGTCCACACCGTCTTGTAGAGATCGAACCTCCGGTCGCGCAGGTTCCGCACCGTCCCCTGCGCCTTCGCCCAGGCCAGGTCTGACAGGTCCAGGTCCGCCACCGTCACTGTCTCGACGTTCTCGCTCGCCTCGGCCGCCACCCCGTCGCGCGCGAAGGGGAAGTCGCACGGCGTCAGGATGCAGGACTGGGCATACTGGATGTCCATGTTCTCGACGTTGGGCAGGTTGCCGACATTGCCCGACAGCACGACGTAGCACTGGTTCTCGATGGCCCGCGCCTGCGAGCAATAGCGCACGCGCAGATAGCCCTGGCGGTTGTCGGTGCAAAAGGGGGTGAACAGGATGCGCGCCCCCTCGTCCGCCAGGCGCCGCGCCAGTTCGGGGAACTCGGAATCGTAGCAGATCATCACCCCGATCGGCCCGCAGTCGGTGGGGATGGCGTGGACGCGGTCGCCGCCCTTGATGTTCCACCAGTGGCGTTCGTTCGGCGTCGGGTGGATCTTCTCCTGCTCATGCACCGAACCGTCGCGCAGGAAGACGTAGGCGACATTCTGGATCTCGCCGTCCTCGGTCCGCGTCGGGTGCGAGCCGCCGATGATGTTGACGTTGTAGCCGACCGCCAGTTCACGCATCGCCTCGACGAAGCGCGGCGTGTAGCGGGTCAGGGCCTCGATCGATTCCGCCGGGGTCAGCTTCTTCGTCTCCAGCGACAGAAGCTGAAGCGTGAACAACTCGGGGAAGACCACGAAGTCGGCGCGATAGTCCGACACCACGTCGACGAAATATTCGACGTTATCCATGAACTCCTGAAAACTGCCGACCTTGCGCATCTGCAGCTGGACGGTAGCCACGCGCACTGTTTCCTTCACCGCAAAGGCCGCCCCCTTGCCCGTCGCCTCGACATAGTAGGGGTTGCGCCAGACCCAGCGCGCCGCGTGACCCAGCGACGCCTTGTCTGACGGCAGATAGTTCAGCAGCACCCCCGCCGGCTCGAACCCCGAACGCTGGTGAAAGGCCATGATCGGGTCCTTCACCTTGCGGTCGCGCACCGCCTCGACATAGGCGTTCGGGTCGGGATAGGCCGAGCGGCGGCGCACGAGGCCGGGCATCCGGCCGCCGAAGACGACGCCCTTCAGGTTCTGGGCCTCGCACAGGTCGCGGCGCGCGTCGTACAGGCGCTGGCCGATGCGCAGGCGGCGCCGGGCGGGGTCGACGCAGACCTCCATCCCATACAGCCACTCGCCCGCCGGATCGTGGCGCGCGCCATAGCCGCCGCCGGTGATCTGGTCCCAGGTGTGCGGCCCCATCGCCGACTTTTCGTCGATGCGGAAACTGGCGGCGTAGCCGACGATCTCGCCCTCGAACTCAACCACGAACTGGCCGTCCGGATAGGTGGCGATCTGGCCGCGCAGCATCCCGGCCGTATAGGGCGGCATATCCTTATACACCCGCGCCACCAGGGCGTTGATGCCGGCGACGTCGCCCATGCGGGCGTTGCGGATGGTCAGGACGGCGGGCTTGGCCGGCTCGGCGGGAAGGGAAGTCTCAATGTCAGTCATGCCGCCCTAACGCGCGAGCTTGGCTGTTGGATCAATCCGGCCGACAAAAGAGACCATGCGTCAATTCCGGTCGCGTCACCCAAGGATGTTCCTGTTAAGTTCACGAGAACATCTTGCGAACAAGAACAAACCATGTCCATAGTCGGCTTCACCAAGGGAGCGGGTCCGTGGCGGGTCTCTCCCGAAGTCAGATGGGAATCATGGCAAGGGAGAGAAAACCAATGTCACAGGCGGCACTGAAGCTCGTGGGTAAAGAAGACAGCGACAAACAACGCGCTCTAGAGGCGGCGATCGCGCAGATCGATCGCGCCTTCGGCAAGGGCTCGGTCATGAAACTGGGCAAGGCCGGACAGGTGGCCGAGATCGAAAGCGTCTCGACCGGCTCGCTCGGTCTCGACATGGCGCTCGGCATCGGCGGCCTGCCGGTCGGGCGAGTGATCGAGGTGTTCGGTCCCGAATCCTCGGGCAAGACCACCCTGGCCCTTCACACCGTGGCCGAGGTCCAGAAGAAGGGCGGCGTGGCCGCCTTCGTCGACGCCGAACACGCGCTGGACCCCGTCTATGCGCAAAAGCTGGGCGTCAATCTGGACGACCTGCTGGTGTCGCAGCCCGACACGGGCGAACAGGCGCTGGAGATCGTCGACACCCTGGTGCGTTCGGGCGCCGTGGACATCGTGGTGGTCGACTCCGTCGCCGCCCTGACGCCGCGCGCCGAAATCGAGGGCGAGATGGGCGACAGCCTTCCCGGCCTTCAGGCGCGTCTGATGTCGCAGGCCCTGCGCAAGCTGACGGCCTCGATCTCCAAGTCGAAGTGCATCGTCCTGTTCATCAACCAGATCCGTCACAAGATCGGCGTCATGTACGGCTCGCCGGAAACGACGACGGGCGGCAATGCGCTGAAGTTCTACGCCTCGGTGCGCCTGGACATCCGCCGCATCGGCGCGATCAAGAACCGCGACGAGGTGGTCGGCAACACCACCCGCGTCAAGGTGGTCAAGAACAAGGTCGCCCCGCCGTTCCGCGAAGTCGTCTTCGACATCATGTACGGCGAAGGCATCTCCAAGATCGGCGAGATCATCGACCTGGGCGTCAAGGCGGGCATCGTCGAGAAGTCCGGCTCCTGGTTCTCTCATGACTCGACCCGCATCGGCCAGGGCCGCGAGAACGCCAAGGAGTTCCTCAAGAACAACCCCGACATGGCCGCCTCGATCGAAAAGGCGGTGCGCCAGTCCACAGCCAAGATCGCCGACGACATGCTGGGCGCGCCCGAACCCGACGAGGGCCAGGACATGGAAGGCTGATCCGTCCCATCATTTGAACGCCGTCATCCTCGGGCCTGATCCGAGGATGACGCCAGGAAGCGCCCCCTTCCGTTCCAGCCGGGATCGCGCGGACGATCCAGTCCTCGGGCAAGCCTGAGGATGACGGCGGGACAGGCGCCTTCCGACACAGCTTCTCCGTTCGCCGCCGCGCGACCCGCCTACCGACCCCGCGTGGCCGGTCGGACGGAGATCGGCCCGCCCGACCTGCTTCGGGCGGGCCTTTTTTTGTTCGGCGACTTTTCGTAACTAGATCAGAGCGGCCCACCAGGACGGCACTCGTGTCCTCGCTCCGCCGTATAATATGGCGTAGGGAACAGAGGCGTTACTACCCAAGCATTACCACCATATTCCATACAGTAGTCCTGGCCGTAGCCCACGATCGTGGTCTTCGAAGCATCCGAATAAAAGGTGTAATAGTATACATACTCGGGTGCTTTGAACGCCACGGCTGGCGAAGCCGTCATCGCGAACAAGAGACCTGCAGCCGCCAGCTTGACGATGCTACGCATATCCAATCTCCTTGAACTCATGACCTGACATTATTGTCAGAGACAAAGACATAACATCGATTCGCCAGATCGCTTCCCTTCTCACTCAGACAGACATCTCCATGCCCCTGCCCTTCGCCACCGCCGACCTTTGCGACGCCCACCCCGACATGGTGAAGGTCTGCCAGACTCCCTTCCGCAGCTACGGCAAGGTCACGGCTTTACACGGCCCCGTACGCACGCTCAGCGTGCTGGACGACAACGCCCTGGTCCGTCAGGCGCTGGAACGCCCCGGTCAGGGCGCCGTGCTGGTCGTCAATGGCGGCGGCTCCCTGAAGCGGGCATTGGTCGGCGACAACCTGGCCAAACTGGCGATCGATAACGGCTGGGCGGGCGTCATCGTCCACGGCGCCGTGCGCGACACCGCCGTCATCAACACCATGGATATCGGCGTCAAAGCCCTGGGGACCGTCCCCCTGCGCGCCGACCGCGACGCCATCGGCGAGATCGACATCCCCACAGCCTTCGGCGGCGTCATCTTCACCCCCGGCGACTGGCTCTATGCCGACGAGGACGGCCTGATCGTCTCGCCGCATCGCCTGCACGATTAAAGCTCCGGCCACGCAAAAACGCGGCCCTCGTCGCATGATCACGCGTCAGTGATGCGTTCGGCGCAAAATCCCTATATGACGCCGGTTCCGATATTTCCTCCGCGCGCCCGAGTTCCAGAGCGATACGCCCATGACCAGCCTGAAGCAGATCCGTTCCACCTTCCTCGACTACTTCGCCGCCGACGGCCACGAGAAGGTGCAGTCGGCTCCGCTCGTGCCGCAGAACGACCCGACCCTGCTGTTCGTCAATGCGGGCATGGTGCCGTTCAAGGACTATTTCACCGGCGCCGCGACCGCCCCCTACAACCGCGCCACCAGCTCGCAGAAATGCGTCCGCGCCGGGGGCAAGCACAACGATCTGGATAACGTCGGTTATACCGCGCGCCACCACACCTTCTTTGAAATGCTGGGCAATTTCTCGTTCGGCGACTACTTCAAGGACCACGCCATCGAGCGCGCCTGGACCCTGCTGACCAAGGAGTTCGGCCTCGATCCCGCCCGCCTGCTGGTCACGGTCTATCACACGGACGACGAAGCCTTCGACATCTGGAAGAAGGTCACGGGGTTCGCCGATGAGAAGATCATCCGCATCCCCACCAACGACAACTTCTGGGCCATGGGCGACAGCGGCCCGTGCGGCCCGTGCACGGAAATCTTCTACGACCACGGCGACCACATCTTCGGCGGCCCTCCCGGTTCGCCGGACGAGGACGGCGACCGCTTCGTCGAGATCTGGAACAACGTCTTCATGCAGTTCGAGAAGGAGAACGACGAGATCGTTCGCGAACTGCCCAAGAAGTCGGTCGACACCGGCATGGGTCTGGAGCGCATCGCCGCCGTGCTTCAGGGCGTCCACTCCAACTATGAAGTGGACCTGTTCAAGACCCTGATCCACGCCTCGGAAGAGCTGACCTCGACCAAGGCCGAGGGCGAACGCGCCCCGTCGCATCGGGTCATCGCCGACCACCTGCGCTCGACCGCCTTCCTGATCGCCGACGGCGTGACCCCGTCGAACGAAGGCCGGGGTTATGTCCTGCGCCGCATCATGCGTCGCGCCATGCGCCACGCCCACCTGCTGGGCGCCCAGGACCCGCTGATGCACCGTCTGGTGCCGACCCTGGTCGAGGAGATGGGCGAGGCCTATCCGGAACTCGGCCGCGCCCAGGCCTTCATCGAAGACACCCTGAAGCAGGAAGAGATCCGCTTCCGCACCACGCTGGGCCGCGGCATGAACCTGTTCGACCAGGCTACGACCGGCTTCAAGGCCGGCGACATGCTGGACGGCCAGACCGCCTTCACCCTGTACGACACCTACGGCTTCCCGCTGGACCTGACGCAGGACGAGGCGCGTCGTC
This sequence comes from Brevundimonas sp. S1H14, assembly GCF_047716865.1. NCBI lineage: Bacteria > Pseudomonadati > Pseudomonadota > Alphaproteobacteria > Caulobacterales > Caulobacteraceae > Brevundimonas > Brevundimonas sp. S1H14. The sequence goes on from NZ_CP136679.1 coordinate 2,929,917, forward strand.
GCGGCTTCAGCGTCAACGTCGACGGCTTCGAATCCGCCATGGCCGAGCAGCGCGACCGCTCGCGCGAGCACTGGAAGGGCTCGGGTCAGACGGCCTCGGCCGGCGCCTGGCTGACCCTGCGCGATCAGCACGGCGGCACCGAATTCACCGGCTATGAGTCCGAAACCGGCGAAAGCAAGGTCATCGCCGTCGTCAAGGACGGCGCCGAGGCCGCGTCCGCCGCGACCGGCGAGACGGTCGAGGTCCTGCTGGACAAGACCCCCTTCTACGGCGAGGGCGGCGGTCAGGCAGGCGACAAGGGCGCCTTGGTCTGGAGCGGCGGCGAAGGCCGCGTTCTGGACACCAAAAAGCACGGCGGCGACCTGCACGTTCACACGCTGGAGGTGACGCAAGGGTCGCTGTCCACGGGCGCGATCGTAACCGCCACGGTCGAGGAAGGCTCGCGCCCGACCACCCGCGCCAACCACTCGGCCGCCCACCTGTTCCACGCCGCCGTCAGGAACGTGCTGGGCGCCCACGTCGCCCAGAAGGGCCAGATGGTCGACGCCGAGCGGATGCGCTTCGACTTCAGCCACAACGCCCCGATGACGGACGAGGAGATCGCCCGCGTCGAGGATGAGGTGAACGCCGTCATCCGTCAGAACGTCCCGGTCACGACCGAACTGATGACGCCCGACGCCGCCATCGCGGCGGGCGCCGTGGCCCTGTTCGGCGAGAAGTACGGCGACGAGGTCCGCGTCCTGACCATCGGCCGCGCGCTGAACGGACCCGGCGCCTATTCGGTCGAACTGTGCGGCGGCACTCACGTCTTCCGCACCGGCGACATCGCCCTGTTCAAGATCGTGTCCGAAGGCGGCGTGGCCGCCGGCGTGCGCCGCGTCGAGGCTCTGACCGGCGAGGCGGCCCGCCGCTTCCTGCTGGATCAGGCCAATGTCGCCCGTCATCTGGCGCAGGGCTTCAAGATCCAGCCCCCCGAGGTTCCGGCCCGCGTCGAGGGCCTGCAGGCCTCGGTCAAAACGCTGGAGAAGCAGGTCGCCGACCTGAAGAAGCAGCTGGCGCTGGGCGGCGGCGCGGGCGCCAACGCCGCGCCGGAAGAGATCGGCGGAATCAAGCTGATCGCCCGCGTTCTGGACGGCGTCGACGGCAAGGGCCTGCGCGGCGTGGCGGAGGACTTCAAGAAACAGCTCGGCTCGGGCGTCGTCGCCCTGGTCGGCGTCACCGACGGCAAGGCGGCCATCACCGTCGCCGCGACCCCGGACATGGCGGGCAAGGTGAATGCGGCCGATCTGGCCCGCGACGCCGTCATCGCCATGGGCGGCAAGGGCGCCGGCGGCAAGCCCGACTTCGCCCAGGGCGGCGCGCCGGATGGATCGAAAGCCGAGGACGGCCTGAACGCCATCCGGGCCGCGCTGAAGGGCTGATCACCCCGACAAGCTGAAACGAGAAAGGGCGGCGCACCGGATGCGCCGCCCTTTTTCTTGGGCTGAACCCTCCACCCGCTCATCCCCGCGGAGATGAGCGGATATTTTTACTCCGGCGTCCCCAGATCAATCGCCGCCAGTTTCCAGCCGAACAGGTTGCGGCGCTTCATCAGCAGGGAGACCTGCTCGTCCGGCTGGTCGTCGCGGGTCAGGGTGACCGCGAAGGTGTCCAGGTCGCGATAGCCCCACGACTGGCGCACGCGCTTGTTCTCGGCTTTCGGCTCCGCGGGCTCCGGACGCTTGATCTCCGGCTTAGGCGTACGCCCCTCCTGCACCATCAGGGCGATGGCCTGAGGGGTGACGAAGGCGTCCACCGCCCCGCTGACGAGGGCGGGCGCCAGCAGCATGCCCAAGCCCGACAGGCCGCTGTCGCCGAGGCGTTTGTCCTTGCGCATCTCGACCATCATGCGGGCGTTCAGTTCGTCCTTCAGGCTGGCGCGGAACGCGGGGAAATCGACCTGACGCTCCAGCCCCTGCGCGTCCCCGGCCTGGGCCGCCTGCACCAGAGAACGCGCCGCCAGCAGGGGCGAGGCGCCGTAGGCGACCACGAAGACGGCTGCCGCCGCCAGCCCCAGACGAATAATCAGTTTGCGGTTCATCGGCCCTCCCCTGCCTTACGAACGCGACGCGATAACGACGAAACGGCGCCAAAATCCCCAGGCGGATTAGGGACATGGATCGCAGGCGGGTTCAATGCGTGTTTTCACCGGCTCGCGTTTCCAGGGGAACCTGACGATGGGGTGAGGCAAACATTGATCACTGCTCGTCCCGGCGGACGCCGGGACCCAGTTCTTTGGCTTCACGCACCCCAGATCAGCGGATAGGACACAGCGTGGCGCTCTCACTGGATCCCGGCGTCCGCCGGGATGAGCGGAATAGGGAAGCGATACCGCCCAACAAAAAAGCCCGCCGGATCGCTCCAGCGGGCCTTGATGTCTTGGCGGCTCCAGGCCGCGTCGGGTCGAGACCCGAAGGGCGGCGCGAAGCAGCCAAGGCGGAGCCTTCTGACCGCGGCCGACTAAAAAAGCCTCAGCCGATACCCGGCAGGGCCTTCTTCAGGTTCTCGGACACCTTGTCCAGGAAGCCTTCGGTCGTCAGCCAGGACTGCTGATCGCCGACCAGCAGGGCCAGATCCTTGGTCATGAAGCCCGACTCGACGGTGTCGACGACCACGCGCTCCAACGTATCGGCGAACTCGGCCAGCTGGGCGTTGTCGTCCAGCTTGGCGCGGTGCTTGAAGCCGCGCGTCCAGGCGAAGATCGAGGCGATCGAGTTGGTCGAGGTGGCCTCGCCCTTCTGATGCTGGCGGTAGTGGCGGGTCACGGTGCCGTGGGCGGCCTCGGTTTCCATGACCTTGCCGTCCGGCGTCATCAGCACCGAGGTCATCAGGCCCAGCGAGCCGAAGCCCTGCGCCACGATGTCCGACTGCACGTCGCCGTCGTAGTTCTTGCACGCCCAGACGAAGCCGCCCGACCACTTGATCGCGGCCGCGACCATGTCATCGATCAGGCGGTGCTCATAGGTCAGGCCGCGCTTCTTGAATTCCTCGGCGTATTCGGCGTCGAAGACTTCCTGGAAGATGTCCTTGAAGCGGCCGTCATAGGCTTTGAGGATGGTGTTCTTGGTCGACAGATAGACCGGGTAGTTGCGCTGCAGGCCATAGGCGAACGAGGCATGGGCGAACTCGCGGATCGAGGAGTCCAGGTTGTACATGCCCATGGCGACGCCAGCGCCCGGCGACTTGTAGACCTCGTGCTCGATCACCTGGCCGTCGTCGCCGACGAACTTGATCGACAGGGTGCCGGCACCCGGCATCAGGAAGTCGGTGGCTTTGTACTGGTCGCCGAAGGCGTGGCGGCCGACGACGATCGGCTGGGTCCAGCCCGGCACCAGACGCGGCACGTTCGAGCAGATGATCGGCTCGCGGAAGACCACGCCGCCAAGGATGTTGCGGATGGTGCCGTTCGGCGACTTCCACATCTTCTTCAGGCCGAATTCGGCGACGCGCGCCTCGTCCGGGGTGATGGTGGCGCACTTCACGCCGACGCCGTGCTTCTGGATGGCGTGGGCCGCGTCGATCGTGATCTGATCGTCGGTGGCGTCACGGCTTTCCATGCCGAGGTCGTAATAGTCGAGTTCGAGGTCCAGATACGGGAAGACCAGCTTGTCCTTGATCATCTGCCAGATGATCCGGGTCATTTCGTCGCCGTCGATGTCCACGATGGGGTTGGCGACCTTGATCTTGGCCATGCTTACGCCTCTGTCTCTCAAATCAGGGAAGGAATTCAGTGCAGGGGATATAGCGACCCCCGCGCGCGGGCGCAAAGGGGACGAAAGCCGCAACGCTCGAACACCCGCGCCGGAACGAAACGGCGGCTTGGCCGCTTGGCTTCTTCACGGCTACGCTTGAAGGCCGTCGGTCGGTCACAACGCATGGAATCCCTGATGTCGCCTCGCCGCCTCCGGTTCGTCGCCCTCGCCCTGCTTCCGCTCGCTATGGCCGCCTGCAAGGGACAGGAGGCCGCCGCCCCGCCTGAGGCCCCGGCGGTTCAACCGCCCGCCGCAGCCGCCTCCGCCGTAGTGCCCGCCGCTCAGAACGACGCCCATCCGCCCAGCGTGACGCGTGAGTTCCGCGACTGGACGGCGACCTGCGACAACACCAACCACTGCGTCGCCTTCGGCTCGGCCGAGGAAAACATGGGCTTCGTCATGGTCTCCCTGGCGCCGGGCCCTGACGCGCGGCCGGTCGTCCACATGGGGGGCTGGGGGCTGGAGGCCGGACAGGGCGACGTCTACGCCGAGATCGACGGCCGCCGCTATGCCGGCAAGAACTCCAAGATGGACGAGGAAGGCGACGTCATCGCCTTCCGCACGCCCTCGGCCGAGCTGTTGCGTGACCTGGGCGCCGGCTCCTTCATGGCGCTGAGGCGCGGCGACGAGAAGATGAAGGTCAGCCTGGGCGGGGCGGCCGCCGCCTTCCTGTGGATCGACGAGCGTCAGGGACGACTGGGCACGACCACGGCGCTGATCCGACGCGGCGACCGGTCCGCGTCCAGCGTGCCCGTCGCCGCCGCCGCGCCGCGCGTGACGCTGGCCGCCGCCGTTCCCCAGAACGGCCTGCCTCAGGATGACCTGTCGCCTGCGCTGCTGGCCCACCCCAAGGTCAAGGAATGCCTGGCCGCCACCCGCATCGGCGAACGGTTCGAGCCGAATGTCGAGGTCGCCCGTCTGGCGTCCGACAAACTGCTGTGGAGCGTGCCGTGCGGCGAGGGCGCCTATAATTTCACGCAGGTCTATCTCATCACGCCTGCAGACGGGACCGCGCCTCAACTGATTGACTTCCCCACGGCCATGAGCCGCCACGACGAACTGGTGAACAGCCGTTACGATCCGAAAACTCGGACCCTGTTCGCCTTCGGCAAAGGGCGCGGCATCGGCGACTGCGGCCGCATGGGCGTCTGGGCCTGGACCGGCGAACGCTTCGCCCTGCTGGAGGAAAAGGAAATGCCGAGTTGCACCGCCATTCCGCAGGACCTGTGGCCGAGCACCTGGCGCGCCGTGACCTGACGCCCGTTCGTCGGCGCATATGAAACGGCCCGGACGCGCAAACGTCCGGGCCGTTTTTCGTTTCAGGCCTCAGCCGCGCATCAGGCGCGCATCCGCCCTTCCAGCACCGCCAGAGGCAGGGAGCCGCTGCCCAACACCTTGTCGTGGAAGACGCGTAGGTCGAAGCCGTCCTTGGCCTGAGCCTCCTCGCGCAGGCGAGCGATGACCGTGTGGCCGACCTTGTAGGCGCAGGCCTGACCCGGCCAGACCGAGTAGCGGTTGATCTCGCTGTTCGAAGCGTCCAGCGGCTTGGCGCCCGAGGCCGCCATGTAGTCGACCGCCCGTTCACGGCTCCAGCGTTCAGAGTGGATGCCGGTGTCCACCACCAGCCGCACCGCCCGGAACAGATAGGACATCAGGAAGCCGACTCGGCCCAGCGGATCGGCCGCATAGGCGTCCAGATCATTGGCCGCCACCGCCTCGGCGTACAGGGCCCAGCCTTCGTTGAAGGCCGAGAAGCCGCCCGCGCGGCGCCACTGCGGCAGCTCGCCCGACTCGCGTTGCAGCGCGACCTGCAGGTGGTGGCCCGGCGAGGCCTCGTGATAGGTCAGGGTCGGCAGGGCGAACTTCGGCCAGTTCCCGCTGTCGCGCAGGTTGATGTAATAGGCGCCCGGACGCGAACCATCCAGCGGCGGCCCCTGATAGTAGCCACCGGGCGCGCCCGACTGGATCGACACCGGCACGCGGCGGATTTCGACGTGGGTCTTGGGCAGGCGGCCGAACACGGTCGGCAGCTTGGGCTCCAGCGCAGCGACCTGTTCGTTCAGCCACTTCAGCAGCTCTTCCTTGCCCGCATCGGTATTGGGGAAGAGTTGGGCCGGATCCTTGTTCAGGGCCTGAACCCGCTCGCCGACCGTGCCCTGAGTATAGCCCTGAGACTTCAGAATGGCGTCGATCTCGGCGGTGATTTCGGCCACCTGTTCGACGCCCATGGCGTGGATTTCCTTGGCCGACAGCGTGGTCGTGGTGTTGGACTTCAGTCCGGCGGCGTAGAAGGCCTCGCCGTCCGGCAGGCGCCACACGCCCGCGTCGTGAACGGCCTTCGGACGGATGGCTTCCAGCGCCTCGATCTGACGGGCCAGGGCCGGCTTGACCTTCTCGTTCACCAGGGCGGCGGCGCGCGCGTCATAACCCGACAGATTCAGCGCCCCGGTCTTGCGGACCAGCGACTGGATCATGGCCATGTCGGCGGCGGGCGCATCGCGCAGGGTGCGGATCTGCGGCAGCATCCGGTCGATGATGAAGTCCGGCGCGATGACCCCCAGACCGGCGTCCTCCTTGATCTTGTCGGTCTCGCCGTCCAGCACGCCGGCAAAAGCCTCCAGACGCGACAGGAACGCGTCGGCGCCCGCCGCGTCCTCGATGCGGTGCTGGTTGTCCATGAAGTCGGGCGTGGAGAAATAGGCGCCCGACAGCTGGGTCACGACATAGGGCGACGGACGGCCCGGCCCCGCGCCATAGTCGAAGCGCGCCGTCTGGGCCGCCGTTTCGCGCCCGAAGGCGGCGATGGCGTAGTTCAGCGCCCCGGCCTCGGACAGGCCCTTCTGGTCGAAGGCCTTCAGCTCGTCCCAGCGTTTGACCGCCTTTTCACGATCCTTGCGGATGGCGTCCGGCCCGGCCTCGCTGAGCTTGGACGACAGGCCCGCGCGGGCGTCCTTGTCCAGACCCAGGTTGGTGGCGCGCTCGGGCGCCTCGTCGATGTCGGCCTCGAACCAGCCGTCCAGCAGGGTGTTCAGGCGCGCGTCGGCATCGCTGGCTGCAGCGGCGGCGCACTGGGCCAGCATGGGCGCGGCGGCGGCGGTCGCAGCGGCGCTCAGCAGAAGATGGCGGCGATTGATCATTCAGGTACTCCCCCCAAAGAAGCCGCGCCGCGCCGGGCGTTGCTCCACACTCACGCTCAATGAAGGACCGGCGCGTCCGGGAAATCAGGTCGCCGTCAGACCGGCGTCCAGGCGTTCATGGTCCGCTCCAGCACGGTCAGCGGCACGCCGCCGAGGTTCAGACCCGTGTCATGGAAGCCCTTGATGTCGAAGCGGCTGCCCAGACGCTTCTTGGCGTCTTCGCGCAGTCTGACCCAGGTGGTATGGCCGACCTTGTAGCTGGACGCCTGCCCCGGCCAGACGCAGTAGCGTTCGATCTCGGTGGCGATGGTGCTTTCCTTGTCCCCCAGCACATCGACCATGTAGCGGATGCCCTGCTCGCGGCTCCAGCGCTTGTGGTGCAGGCCGGAGTCCGCCACCAGCCGCGCCGCGCGGAACATCAGCGACTGCAGATAGCCCACCTGGCCGAAGGGATCGTTTTCATAGACCCCCATCTCGTCCGCCAGCTGCTCGGAATACAGGCCCCAGCCTTCCGAATAGGCCGAGAAGCCCATCACCTTCATCAACAGCGGCGTGTCCGGCTGCTCCATCTGCAGGGCGATCTGATGGTGATGGCCCGGCGTCGCCTCGTGATAGGTCAGCGTCGGCAGCATCCATTTGGGCCACTCGGCCGTGTCGCGCAGGTTGATGTAGTAGGCGCCCGGCCGCGACCCATCCAGCGCCGGGGCCTGATAATAGCCGCCCGGCGCGCCCGCCTCGATGGCCTTGGGCACGCGCCGGATCTCGCACGGCGACTTGGGCAGGCGGCCGAAATAGTCCGGCAGGCGCGCCTGCATGGCGGCCATCTGGACGTTCAGTTCCTGGAGCAGCTCTTCCTTGGCCTCGTCCGTGTTCGGATAGACGAAGCGCGGGTCCGCGCCGATGGCGGCGATGCGTTCCCCCACGCTTCCCTGCGTCATCCCCTGCGCCTTCAACAGGGCGTCTGCGCGGGCGGAAATCTCGGCCACCTGCTCCAGCCCCATCTGGTGCACCTCGTCCGGGCTGAGCGAGGAGGTGGTGTAGTTCTTCAGGCCGAAGCGGTAATAGGCCTCGCCGTCCGGCAGGCGCCAGACGCCCGCGTCATGCGTGGCCCCGGCGCGAACCGCCTTCAGCGCGTCGGCCTGACGCTGGATCGCCGGATAGACGGCGTCGGTCAGGATGGCCTCGGCGCGCGCGGCCCAGTCGCCGGGGATGTTCTTCTCGGCCGTGCGGCGGGCGATGGACTGGGTCATGACCGACTGGGCGGCCGCCGTGCCAGTGATGGCCTCCATCTGCGTCAGAGTGCGGTCGATGACGAAGTCCGGCGGCACGGCCCCGGCGACGTAGTCGATCTGCATCCGCTCGCGCTCGTCATCCAGACTGCGGGCGAAGTCCGACAGGCGCGACAGATAGGCCTCGGCGTCGTCCGCGGCCTCGATGCGGTGCTGGCTGTCGAGGAAGTCGGGAATCTGCTGATAGGATCCGCCCAATTGGCTGATCGTATAGGGCGAGGGGTACATTCCGCCGCCGTAGGGGAAGGCGTAGCCTTCCATCACCGTCTCGCCGAAGAAGCTCAGGGCGTCGTGATAGATCTGTTCCTTGGCCGGCAGGGCGTCGCGGTCGATCGCCGCCATATCCTTCATTCCGGCGATGAATTTCGCCTTGTCGGCCTCGACCTTGGCCTGGCTGCGGTCGCTCAGCTTGAAGCGGGCGTCGGCCATCGGCCCCCGGTCCATGCCCAGCATGGTCAGGGCTTCCGGATCGCTCAGCAGCAGTTCCTGCGCGATCCGGTCCATCAGGGCGTTGAAGGCGGCCGAGGCGTCCTGCGCCCCTCTCGTGCGGGCCAGGGCGCGCACCGGCCCGATCGCCGCCAGCGCTCCCCCCGCTGCGGCCCCTGCCAGAAGACGGCGACGATCCATCATGGCTTTCCTCCCAAAAAGCGATGGGCCGGGATGCTAGCTCAGCAATGAAAGCCCGCAAGCCATGATCGTCATAGGTCGGAAGTTTCCCGCCCTCGACGTCGCGAGGGCGGGCGGGCCTTGAGGCCTCAGCGCTTCACATGGGCCTTGATGCAGTCGCGCACGGCGCGTTTCAGGTCGCCCGGCGCGTTCGGCTCGTCCACGCCCTCGGCGGCGAAGACAGCGCGCATGGCGGCGTCCAGCCCCTTGGGCAGGGCGGCGATCACCTTCTTCTGTCCTTTTTCATGCAGGCAGAAGCCGACCTGGTTGCACAGGTCGGCGAACATGGAATCGAAATCGGGGGCGGCGTCGGTCATTTCACTCAGGCTTTCAGCCGCTTGGCGTGGAAGGCCACATGGTCGTCCACGAAGCTGGCCATGAAGAAGTAGGAATGGTCATAGCCCGGCTGCATCCGCAGGGTCAGCCCCTGACCGGCCTTTTGCGCCGCCGCCGTCAGCAGTTCCGGCTTCAGCTGATCGGTCAGGAAGGTGTCGGCATCGCCCTGATCCACCAGAATGTCGTCGAAGACGCCTTTCGCCGTCCCGCCCTCGATCAGCAGGGCCGCGTCATGCCTGGCCCATTGCGCCCGATCCTCGCCCAGATAGGCGGTGAAGGCCTTCTCGCCCCAGGGGCAGCGCGTCGGCGACGAGATCGGCGCAAAGGCCGACACCGATTTGAACAACTCGGGATGGCGCAGCGCCAGCGTCAGCGCCCCGTGCCCGCCCATCGAATGGCCGAAGATGGAGCGCGTCTTCGTCGTCGGGAACTGGGCGTCGATCAGATCGATCAGCTCGCTCGTGACATAGCTTTCCATGCGGAAATGCGGCGCCCACGGCGTTTCAGTCGCATCGACGTAGAAGCCCGCGCCCTGTCCCAGATCATAGGCGTCGTCATTGGCGACGCCCTCCCCGCGCGGCGAAGTGTCAGGCGCGACGATGATGACGCCATGCTCGGCGGCGGCCTTATAGGCCCCGGCCTTGGTGGTGAAGTTGTCCTCGGTGCAGGTCAGGCCCGACAGCCAGATCAGGACCGGAAACGGCCCCTCGCCCGCAGGAACAAAGACCGACAGCGTCATGGGCGTGCCCGTCGTCGCGCTGTCGTGCTTCAGATAGCACAGCGTTCCGCCGTGCACGACGTGACTCTTGACCGTTTCCATAAGCTCAACTCCTGAAGATCAGTCCGGCCAGACCCTGGCCATGAAGTCGTCATCGAGGACGCCGCCGTCCTCGGAGAAATGAGCGTACCAGTCGCGCGGGATCGGGGCGACCGCGCCATCGGGCTGGGCGCCGCCGCCCCAGGCGTCGAACTGCAGGCCGACCAGAATCGGGCCCTGCCGCACCGATGGCGCCGGAACAGCTTTGGCGGCGCCGGTGAGGGCTTCAATGATCTGCGGCTGCATCGCCGGCTCGCCCGTGATGACCCAGGCCCTGGACCGCTCGCCCGGTTTGACCATCAGCAGCATCATGCCGGATGCGCCCGCTTGGGTCGGCTGCGCCCTGGCGGCGGCGGCGACCGCCTCATCCACCGCCGTCAGGTAGGGCGACAGATCGGCGATCTCGACCCGCTCCTTCATCACCTGATCCGGCAGATACAGCACCACCTTCTTGCGGACCCAGACGTCTGCAGGCGCCTCGGCGGGCGCGGGCGCATCGGCTCCGCGCGGCGTGCAGGCGGCGAGCGCCCCGACCGCCACAGCGGCCATGATCGACGCAATCGCCGCCTTCGTCTTCATCGTCTCAATCCTCAGCCCGGCCGGTGCACGGCGCAGATCTTGTTGCCCGACGGATCGCGCAGATAGGCCAGATGCATGACGCCGAAGGGCGAATTGCGCGGCCCGGCCGGATCCTCGATCGCCGTGCCGCCCGCCGCAACCCCGGCTTCGGAGAAGGCGACCACCGCCTCGGGGCTTCTGGCGAAAAAGCCGATGGTGCCGCCGTTGGCGTGACAGGCCGCCTGGCCGTCGCGCGGTTTGACCACGCCCAGCATTCCGCGCGGCGTCATATACCAGACGCCCGGCATCGGCGCCTCGCTCAGCGTGCCCGGCTGATGACCCAGCGCGCCCATAACGGCGTCATAGAATTTGTGCGAGGCTTCGAGGTCGTTGGCCCCGACGGTGACGTGCGTGAACATGATGATCCTCCCAGATCCGCCCGATCCTTCGCCGGGCGCGGCCAGCTAAACCGAGCAGGTTTCATTTGGCAACGAACTTTGCTGCACCTGCTCAGTCCAACCTCAGTCGGGGCGCGCGCCCTCGCGGGCGTAGGCGCCCATCAGCTCGCCATAGTCTTCGGGCGGCGGAAACTCAGGATAGCCGACCCTGGCCCCCGACTGCACGCCCGGCAGACGCTCCGTCGTCCAGGTGTCGGCATAGGGAACGAACCACGCCCCGTCGTCCAGCAGGCTGGGCCTCAGGTTGACGAACTGTCCCCCCGCAATACCGCGCGTGAACAGCCACGTCTTGCACGACGGGCAGAAGTGGTGCTCCGGCACGGGATTGTGCAAGCCGCCGATCTCCGTCTCGCCCTCGATTGTCAGCCCTTCGCTGGGCAGCATCAGGCTCAGCGAATAGGCGCCGCCCGTCAGCTTCTGACAGGCGCGGCAATGGCAGGCCGCTGCAAACACCGGCGCCTGGGCGACCTTGATCCGCACCTGCCCGCAAAGGCAGGCGCCCGTCCACGGCAGTTTCCAGTCGCCCATGGCTGAACCCCTCTCTTAGAACACGATCACCGATCGGATGCTCTTGCCTTCATGCATCAGATCGAAGGCTTCATTGATACGTTCCAGCGGCAGGGTGTGGGTGATCATCGGATCGATCTCGATCTTGCCGTCCATGTACCAGTCGACGATCTTGGGCGTGTCGGTGCGACCGCGCGCCCCACCGAAGGCCGAACCCTTCCAGACGCGGCCAGTGACCAGTTGGAACGGACGGGTGGCGATCTCCTTGCCCGCCTCGGCCACGCCGATGATGACGCTCTCGCCCCAGCCGCGGTGGCAGGCTTCCAGCGCCTGACGCATGACCACGGTGTTGCCGGTGCAGTCGAAGGTGTAGTCGGCGCCGCCCCCGGTCAGCTCGACCAGATGGGCCACCACGTCCGAGACGTCCTTCGGATTGACGAAGTGGGTCATGCCGAAGCGACGGCCCCACTCCTCCTTGTCGCCGTTGATGTCGACGCCGATGATCATGTCGGCCCCGACCATCTTCAGCCCCTGAATGACGTTCAGGCCGATGCCGCCGAGGCCGAAGACCACGGCGTTAGCGCCCGGCTCGACCTTGGCCGTGTTGACCACCGCGCCGACGCCTGTCGTTACGCCGCAGCCTACGTAGCAGGCCTTGTCGAAGGGGGCGTCCTTGCGGATCTTGGCCACCGCGATCTCGGGGAGGACCGTGTAGTTCGAGAAGGTCGAGCAGCCCATATAATGGTGAATGGTCTGGCCCTTGTAGGAAAAGCGCGAGGTGCCGTCCGGCATCAAGCCCTTGCCCTGCGTGCCCCGGATCGAGGTGCACAGGTTGGTCTTGCGGCTCAGGCACGACTTACACTGGCGGCATTCCGGCGTGTACAGCGGGATGACGTGATCGCCGACAGCGAGGCTGGTCACGCCCGGTCCGACTTCCACCACCACGCCCGCGCCTTCGTGGCCCAGAATGGAGGGGAAGAGACCCTCGCTGTCCAGACCGTCCAGCGTATAGGCGTCGGTGTGGCAGACCCCCGTCGCCTTGATCTCGATCAGCACCTCGCCCGCGCGCGGGCCTTCCAGATCAACCTCGACGATCTCGAGCGGACGTTTGGCTTCGAACGCAACGGCGGCGCGGGTTTTCATGTCTTGGTCCTTCGGACGTCCCTGACGCTCGCGACGCGGTCGCTCGCTGCTTCAGGGACATGAGGTGGGCGGGTGATTTGGCGACCTTACTACGCCCGATGCGGCTGGGTCGAAACGGCGACAACCGCAAAACATTATTGCCGTTGAGCAATAATCCTGATCCAACGTCCCCATGAGCCGCTGGGACGGGATCGACGAATTCACCGCTGTCGCCGAACAGGCCAGCTTCTCGGCCGCCGCCCGGCGTCTCGGCCTGTCGACCTCCGCCGTCAGCCGCGAGATCGCCCGACTGGAGGACCGCCTTCAAACGCGCCTGCTCCACCGCACCACCCGCCGGGTCGAACTGACCGACGCCGGCCGCGACTTCCTTTCCCGCTGCCGCCGCCTGATCGACGAACGCGACGAGGCCCTGGCCGCCGTCCAGCCCGACGATCAGGCCCCGCGCGGCCTGCTGCGCATGACCTGCTCCGTCTCCTATGGCGAGCGGTTCATCGCCCCCGCCGTCAACGCCTTCGCGCGCCAGAATCCCGAGCTGCGGATCGAGCTCGACCTCGACAACCGCCTGCGCGATCTGGTCGGCGACGGCTATGATCTGGCGGTGCGCTTCGGCCACTTGACCGACTCCCGCCTGATGGCGCGGCGGCTGGCCTCGCGGCGACTGATCCTGTGCGCCAGCCCCGACTATCTGGCCCGTCGCGGCGCCCCGCGCGACCTTTCCGAGGTCGCCAGCCACGACGGCCTGATCGGCTCAGCCGAGCACTGGCGCTTCACCGAGGCGGGGCGCGAGGTCAGCCTTCGCCCCACCGGCCGCTGGCGCTGCAACTCCGGCGCGGCGGTGCTGGACGCCGCCCTGCAAGGCCTCGGCCTGTGCCAGCTGCCCGACTTCTATGTCGCCGAGGCCCTGGCCTCGGGCGTCCTCGTCTCCTTGCTCGATGACCAACGCCCGCCCGACGAAGGCGTCTGGGCCGTCCACCCCCATCCCCGCCATGTCCCGCCCAAGGTCCGCGCCATGATCGACTGGCTTCACGACCGCCTGTCCGCGCCAAGGAGCCCTGCATGAACCTCGTCATCCTGACCGGCGCCGGCGTCTCGGCCGAGAGCGGCGTGCCGACCTTCCGCGCGTCCGACGGGCTGTGGGAAGGGCATCGCGTCGAGGCCGTCGCCACGCCCGAGGGCTTCGCCGCCGACCCGGCTCTGGTGCAGGACTTCTACAACCAGCGGCGGCGGCAACTGGCGAGCGTGCACCCCAACGCCGCGCACCGGGCCCTGGCCGATCTGGCGGCGCGGTGGGCGGACGACTTCCTGCTGGTCACCCAGAACGTCGACGACCTGCACGACCGGGCGCAAGTGGAGACGCCGCCCGCCTCGGGCTTCGAGCTGATCCACATGCACGGCGAGCTGAAGAAGGCGCGCTGCACCGCCTCGGGCGTCGTCTGCGACTGGCATGATGATCTGGAGCCCGCCCACGCCTCGCCCCATCATCCGAGCGGACGCTTGCGCCCGCACATCGTCTGGTTCGGGGAAATCCCGCTGGAGATGGAGCGGATCGAGCAGGCGCTGGCGCGGTGCGACCTGTTCGTCTCCATCGGCACCTTGGGAGCAGTCTATCCGGCGGCGGGCTTCGTCCAGCTGGCGCGCATGGCTGGAGCACGGACGGTGGAGATCAATCTGGAACCGACGCAGGGCGCGAACCTGTTCGACGAGGGCGTCTATGGGCCCGCCAGCGAGACCGTGCCCGCCTTCTTCGACGCGCTCTAAGCCCTCGGCCCGAACAGGATGATCGCGGCGCCTATCAGGCAGACCGCGCCGCCGATGACGTCCCAGCGGTCCGGCGTCGTCTTCTCTACCAGCGCCATCCACGCCAGCGACGCCACGATATAGACCCCGCCGTAGGCGGCGAAGGCCCGCCCCGCCGCCTCGGCCGGAACCAGGGTCAACAGCCACGCAAAAGCGATCAAACTGAGCACGCCCGGCGCCAGCCACCACGGCGAGCGATCCAGCTTCAGCCACGCCCAGAAGGCGAAACAGCCGCCGATTTCGGCCAGCGCCGCGAGGGGATAGACGAGGGCGAGTTTCACTTGTCCTTCTTCGCCGCCTCAGCTCGTTCCGCCGCCAGCTTGGCCAGCACCCGCCCCCGCCCCTTCGAAAGGGCGTGGATGGCGCCGCGCATGGTGGCGACCTCCTGCTCGGTGAAGGCGGCGCGGCCCAGCATGACGCGCAGGTTCTGGCTCATCGAGCGCTTCTTCTCGGGCGGATAGAAGAAGCCGCCGTTGTCCAGTTCCGCCTCCAGATGCTCGTACATGCCCAGCAGAAGGTCGTTCGACGCGGGCGGCTCGCCCTCGCGGAAGCGCGGCGGCGGGGCGTCCAGAATCAGGGTGCGCCACTCATAGGCGTTGATCGCCACCGCCTGCGCCAGGTTCAGCGAGTGGTGCCTGGGGTCGATCGGAATGGTGGTGATCCCGGCGCACAGGGCGATGTCGCCCGTCTCCAGCCCCGCCCGTTCGCCGCCGAACAGCAGGCCCGTCCTCAGCCCCGAGGCCGTGTCGTCATACAGGATGCGGGCGCTCTCACGCGGGGTGCGCACCGGCTGGCGCGTCTCGCGCGGGCGGGCGGTGGTGGCGAAGACGGTGTGCAGGTCGGCGATGGCCTCTGCCACGCTGTCGAACAGCTTCACCCCGTCCAGCACCCAGTCGGCGCCGGACGCCGTGGCCCAGGCGCGCTCCTGGGGCCAGCCGTCGCGCGGGCTGACCAGCCGCAGCTCGGACAGGCCGAAATTGGCCATGACGCGGGCGACCGCGCCGATATTGTCGGCCATCTGGGACTTGTCGAGGACGACGACGGGAGGGGTGAGTTCGCTCATGGGCGCTGTGTAATCCTTCTGCCCCGGCGCGAGAAGCGCGCTTGCCTCCTTCTTCGCCGCGCCCATATCCTCGCAACACCTTCTGTTTCCGAAAGCCGCCGCCATGACCGCGCCCGCCCCCAAGCCGCTGAAGATCGACTTCGTCTCCGACGTCATGTGTCCCTGGTGCGCCGTGGGGTTGGGCGGGCTCGAACAGGCTCTGGAGCGACTGGAGGGCGAAGGGATCGCCGCCGACATCGCCTTCCAGCCGTTCGAGCTGAACCCCGACATCGCCCCCGAGGGCGAGAACATGGGCGAGCACCTGGCCCGCAAATACGGCTCCACCCCCGAACAGTCGGCCGCCAACCGCGCCGCCATCACCGCCCGCGCCGCCGAGGTCGGGGTCGAGATGAACTTCCGCGACGACAGCCGGATGTGGAACACCTTCGACGCCCACCGCCTGCTGCACTGGGCCGGGCTGACAGCGCCCGACAGGCAGGCGGCGCTGAAACACGCCCTGTTCGGCGCCCACTTCACGCAAGGCCGCAACGTCTCGGACGCGGGCGTCCTGACCGAGGCGGCGCAGGCCGCCGGGCTGGACCGCGCCGAGGCGGCCGAGGTGCTGGCGTCCGGCCGCTATATGCAGGAGGTTCGCACGGCGCAGGCCCTGTGGCGCGCGCGGGGCGTCACCTCCGTCCCCGCCGTGGTGGTGGAGGACAAATATCTGATCTCCGGCGGCCAGCCGACGGACGTCTTCGTCAACGCCCTGCGCGAGATCGCGGGCAAGGCATAAGGCCCTTCTCCCCTTGAGGGAGAAGGTGGCAGGCGGAGCCTGACGGATGAGGGGTGTGAGCGCCCCGTTTTCCAATGAGCCCGAGGGAGAGAAAGCGCTTCATGTCGCGCCGACACCCCTCATCCGGCCCTTACGGGCCACCTTCTCCCTCAAGGGGAGAAGGGTTGGGAAAAACAGAGTCCAATTCGTCTGAATCGTCTGAAATCGTCCCCTCTCCTTCCGGCGTCAGGCGGGCGCTGAGGACGGCGATGCGCGCCTCGACGGCGCGACGGCCCAGCAGGTCGTCGGGGGCTAGGCGGGCGGCGTCGCGGGCGACGGCGGCGACCGCCTTCATGTCGGCTTCCAGCGTATCGAGCGGGTCAGGTTCAGGCGCGGGCGGCGGGCTTTGCGGCTCGGCGGCGGCCAGCAGAGCTGAATCCGTCAGCGCGCGCCAGGTGCGCAGCCACGACGCCGCCTCGGCCGCCCGGCCGCGCCGCACCGCCCGGTTCAGCCGCATCAGGGCCTGAGCCGCCATCGCGGCCAGATCGGGGGCGTCCGCCGCCGCATCCTCGACCGGATCGTCTTCGTCAGGCCAGGGGTCCGGGTCGCCCGCGTCGCAGCGGCGCCAGCCCTCGCGCGCGGCGCGGGACCGCAGCGTCCCCAGCTTCAGCCCATAGCGGTCGCAGACGGCCTCGGCCGTATCCCCGGCCAGATAGTCGCGCCGCGCCGCCGCCCAGACCGCCTCGGAGCGGACGCGATAGCCGTCCCGCGGCGCCGGGTCTTCGTAGTAATGGCCGCGCGGGGCGTCATCCTCGTTTAGAGGGGGCGCCTCGGCCCGCTCGGCGGTCGAGGGCCGCACATGGTCGGGGATGTAGGTCGTGTCGCCGTACTCGTCCTGCTCCCACCGGCCGGAGGCGATGATGCGCGGCGCCTCCTCATGCCAGTCCTTTTCCGGCCAGTCCTTCTCCCGCCCGCCCGAAGCCTGATCGTCCATCGCGCCGCCTCCTGCCTGAAAGGCGGAGGATGGAGGACGGGTGCGTCAGGATCGGACGGGGCTCAATTTACCCGGACGGCGAGGACGTGCGCCTTTGATTAGGCGTCACTAGCTGCCTCAGCCTCGACTGCTTCGGCTTCCTTTGACTCGGCACTCACTTGTTCCCGATCCTCCTGAAGGCGGTCGCAGAGAATGTTTGCAATTTCTTGAAGTTGCATTTCCATGTCTCCGGCAGGATCCAGCGGAAGCCCGCCGTAATTTCGATCTTCGGAGAAGAATCCATCCCTCACATCGGTGAGCCGAATAGGAATAACGGCTTCTTCGCCAAATCGGTCGCGGAACTGGTCGCTTTCGAATTTCGTCCAAATTCTCGTCGGATATTCTTGAGAAAGAATGGGTATTACGTACCTAGCTTCAGTTCTGTAAATAGGTCCCAAATAATCTTCTACGTTTCTCGCAATAATTCTGTGCTGCTCGTTGTAGTCGTAAAATACTGAGACTTCTCTTTCCTCAAGGATTTCGTGGAGTCTCTTTGCAATCCTGCGCTGAGGTCCGGCGAATGATAGCGCGAAATCGTACGCTCCCTTGAAGTAGTCCGTCGCAAACCCCGCTTTCCTAGTGAAATTTCTCCACACCAAATTCCTAAGGAAGAATATGAGTTTAGGATCTTCGACGCTCAGAATTCTCGTTGATGGTTCGTAATGGAAGTGCCCCCCCAGAATATCGGCTTTGTCACGCAGGAGAGCCTCTAGGTGGCCCTTCTTAATGACCTGACCAATGCTACCTTTGTGTTCTGGGTGAAGGCGGATCAGTTCAGCGAGGTCGAGAGACCAATCTTCGCTCTCAGAAAGCCACTTTAGGATATGAAGGTAGGGCGCTCGCCCCTCGCGTCGGATCTTTGATCCTCCCGCAAACACGAGTGCGGGCTTCATGAATTGTCGGGCTAGATCGGCCATCACTCTATCGATAACGACATCGACAGATACATCGATCTTAGTCAGCTCGGCTTGAGTTTCGGTGATATCGGCCTCTACGCAAATGTAGTGACAAAGTACCTGCGTGATATGAAAGCTGCCCTGTGCGGCGGCCGCGATCTGTGTATTGTCAAGAAAGTTTACATTTAGCGCAGTTGCACCTTTTGTGATCAATTCCTCAATCTTATCCTGAGGGTTTGCTTCCATTTTAAAAATGTCGATCCGCAATCCGAGATCATGTGCAAACTGAACTAACTGATCTCCAGCCTTATTAATTCCAATTAGAACCAGCTGAGAGTACTCGTCCGAGGTATCAGCCAGAAGCTTCATGTAATCTGAAAGACGAATTTTAATGTCGTCAGGAAGTCTATGGAAATCGTCAACGACTACGGTGCCAATTTTTCCCAGCTCGGGTAGTTCCGAGATCATTTCGACGTCTTGAGGTCGCCTTGCGCTTAGCTGTAGGATTTCTCCGCCTTTACCCAAGTTCTCAATGATTTGGGTAACCGTGGTTGTCTTTCCAATGCCTGAGGGTCCTTCAAGAACAACACAGCGGCCAGGAGTTCTAACTGCTACTTTGATAGCACCATATCGGAGCGGTTCCACAAACGTGTAGGTCGGGACCCCCGCTAAGCGGAAAACGTCTTCCAAATTAGGCATTTCATCCCCCAAGCTTATAGCTGCGCTCTATCTTGAACCACTAAGTCGTGGCAAGCTGGATCGTCCATAGGATCGGACACGAGGCTAGCCGAGGCTGCTTCCCGTCCAAAGGCCCGATTCCGGCCCGCGCCGGAATGCGTGGGGCTGTCTACACCTTCACCTCGATCTCCCCGCCTCCGGCCCTGAACTTCGCGCTCATCTCGGCCATACCCGCCTCGGCGTCCGTCAGGCTGGCGCCCGCGTCGTTCTGGGCCTTGGCGGCGTCGCGGATGTCCTGGCTGATCTTCATGCTGCAGAACTTCGGGCCGCACATGGAGCAGAAGTGGGCGGTCTTGTGCGCCTCCTTCGGCAGGGTCTCGTCGTGGAATTTGCGGGCGGTCTCGGGGTCCAGGGAGAGGTTGAACTGGTCCTCCCAGCGGAACTCGAAGCGGGCTCTGGAGAGGGCGTCGTCGTGGGCGCGGGCGCCGGGGTGGCCCTTAGCCAGGTCGGCGGCGTGGGCGGCGATCTTGTAGGTGATGACGCCGTCCTTGACGTCCTGACGGTCGGGCAGGCCCAGGTGCTCCTTGGGCGTGACGTAGCAGAGCATGGCCGTGCCGAACCAGCCGATCATGGCCGCGCCGATGGCGGACGTGATGTGGTCATAGCCGGGGGCGATGTCGGTAGTCAGGGGCCCGAGCGTATAGAAGGGCGCTTCGTGGCAGTGCTTGAGCTGCTCGTCCATGTTGGCCTTGATCTTGTGCATCGGCACGTGGCCGGGGCCTTCGATCATGACCTGACAGCCCTTGGCCCAGGCGATCTTGGTCAGTTCGCCGAGGGTGCGCAGCTCGGCGAACTGGGCCTCGTCGTTGGCGTCGGCGATGGAGCCGGGGCGCAGGCCGTCGCCGAGGGAGAAGCTGACATCATAGGCGCGCATGATGTCGCAGATGTCCTCGAAATGCTCGTAGAGGAAGCTCTCCTTGTGGTGGGACAGGCACCACTTGGCCATGATGGAGCCGCCGCGCGAGACGATGCCCGTCACCCGCTTGGCCGTCATCGGCACGAAGGGCAGGCGCACGCCCGCGTGGATGGTGAAGTAGTCGACGCCCTGTTCGGCCTGTTCGATCAGGGTGTCGCGGAAGACTTCCCAGGTCAGGTCTTCGGCGATGCCGTTCACCTTTTCCAGCGCCTGATAGATGGGCACGGTGCCGATGGGCACGGACGAGTTGCGGATGATCCAGTCGCGGATGTTGTGGATGTTGCGGCCCGTCGACAGGTCCATGACGTTGTCGGCGCCCCAGCGGGTGGCCCAGACCAGCTTGTCCACCTCGTCATCGACGCTGGACAGGACGGCCGAGTTGCCGATGTTGGCGTTGATCTTCACCAGGAAGTTGCGGCCGATGATCATCGGCTCGACTTCGGGGTGGTTGATGTTGTGCGGGATGATGGCGCGGCCGCGGGCGATCTCCTGACGCACGAACTCGGGCGTGACGAAGTCGGGGATCGAGGCGCCGAAGTCTTCGCCGTCGCGGATGCAGGGGGCGGTCTGTTCGCGGCGCAGGTTCTCGCGGATGGCGACGTATTCCATCTCGGGCGTGATGATGCCGGCGCGGGCGTATTCATACTGGGTGACGGGGCGGCCCTCGACGCCCTTGAACACCTGATGGTTGGAGGTGTCGAAGCGGGGGGCGAGGTGCTTGCCGCTGGCGTGGCCGTTGTCCTCGGGCTTGACCTCGCGCGGATTGGCGACGGGGGCGATGTCGCCGCGGTCCAGCTGCCAGCTGGATTTGACGCGCGGCAGGCCCTTCTTGATGTCGATGGTCACGGACGGGTCGGTGTAGGGGCCCGACGAGTCGTACATCGTCACCGGCGGCTCATTGGCGGACGGGTGGACGGCGACCTCGCGGAAGGGGACGCGGATGTCGGGGAAGAGCTCGCCCGCGACATAGACCTTGCGGCTGCCTGCGCGGGGGCCGGTGGGGATGGCGCCGTGCTCAGACGCGACTTCCTTGCGGGCTTCGCTGAGAGCGAGGCTATCGCTCGCGACGCGGTCGCTCGCTGCTTGAGCCTCGGTCGGCGCTTGGGCGTCGGTGACGTGGATATTCATTTGGCGGCCTCTTGGACTAAGAGGTCCGCCGGCGCGGTATGAGCGCCCCCTACGCCGGACTTCGGGCGTCGAAAGCGGTGAACTCGTCCCTTCGCCGGCATGACCCGGATCAGGTTCGACGGGTCAGAGGAGAAACCTCAATCTCAGCCGCTCGATTGCGACCCCCCGGAGAACGCGGCGACCCTAGCCCGTCTGTGCGGCAGGTCAAGCGCGACGGCTTCAGGAGGGAGAGGGGGCGGCCCGGCTTCTCAGTCGGGGGGCGTTAAGGCCGGGCCGCCGCAGACTTCGTCGGGATTGGGGGGGCGTCCGACGGGTCCGACTGTGAGAACCAACAAGCCGCTGGTTGGTTCCGTCCAGCGCACGGCGTTAGCCATCTTTATCGAACAGGCGTCTTCTTCGACCTGCCCCCCCTGCGGATCAGGCGATGCGACGACGGCGCTGCAGGTGCAGCACAGCGCCGCCCGCTGATACTGCCGTTGATCCGGCAGGCAATCTTATCTCCGCATCTAACGGGAACTACGCCCGGGCCGGGATTGGTGACTTGGCTGTCAAAAGCATCGCATCACTTTCAAGAAGGTGATGGGGTGGAACACTAAAATCAAAGATGAGTAAAACTGCGAACCATGGGTTTTGAAGCTTTAGTTTGCGCAGACGGGCTTTACCTCCAACGCCCTCCGGCCGCATGAGAGCCGCCTGAAGCGGACGTGCCGCCGGGAGATCGAGATGAGTCGTATTCTGGGTGTTCTGGGCGGGATGGGGCCAGCGGCGAGCGTGGCTTTTCTGGCGCGGGTTCAGGCGCTGACGCCAGCCAGGGCGGACGAGGACCATGTGCGGGTCATCGCCGACATCAATCCTCAGGTGCCCAATCGCCATACCCAGCCCGAGGCGGCCGGACGGGCGCTGGGCGAAATGGCGCGAGCGTTGAAAACGGCCGGGGCGCAGGTGCTGGCCATGCCGTGCAATACGGCCCACGCCCATGCCGACGCCATCCGCGCGGCGGGCCTGCCCTTCATCGACATGGTGGCGGAAACGGCCAGGGCGGCGGCCGGGACCGGGGCGCGGCGGGTCGGGGTGCTGGCCACGCCGGGCGGGATGCGGCTCTATGCCGGGGCCCTTGACGCCGAGGGGCTGGCGATGGTTGCCCCCTCCCCCGCCGAACAGGAGCGGTTCATGCAGGTCGTGTTCGCGGTGAAGGCGGGCGACGTCGGCCCCGGACAGCGGGCGGCCATGCGTGATCTGGCGCAGGCCCTGATCGCGGCAGGCGCCGAGGCGGTGATCGGCGGTTGCACCGAGGTGCCGCTGCTGCTGGATCAGGCGGACATCAGCGCGCCGCTGATCGATTCCGCCGAAGTGCTGGCGCAGGCTTGCGTCGTCGCCTGTCGATAGGGATCAGGTCTCCGACTTCTTGCCCATCAGGGGCGACAGCAGGCTGTTGACCTCGTCCATCTGACCGTGGCCCTGGGCGGCGCGATGCTCCAGCTCTGCGGCGCGGCGCTCCAGCTCGCGGGCGCGTTCGGCGCGCGGGTCGCTCTCGGCCACGGCGTGAAGGGCCGGGCGGCGCGATTCCAGTTCGGCGATCAGTTCGTCGAACCGCGCCTGATTCATGTTTTCGCCTTGTTCAAACAGGGCGATGGCCTCTTCCAGAGCGGCTTCAAAGGCGTCTTGATCGGGCATGGGCCTCATCCTCTTATGCTTACGCTTATCAATGGCCGGGGCCGTGCGCGGGTTCCGCCTTGGCCGGTGATCACGCAGGGTTTACGGGTAGGCCATGCGCATTCCCTTCGCCCTCGCCGCCCTGACGCTCCTGCTGGGCGCGTGCACCGTCTCGACCGGCGCCGAGCCTGGGCCGACCCAGGTCGCGGGCGCCGTCTGCGACGTGCCGGACGATTTGCGCCCGGCCCGCCCCTATCGCATCCCGCAGGACGAGGTCGCCGCCGACGTGGCCGTGGCCTTCAACATGCTGGCGGTCAGTTGGTCGCCGCAGGCGTGCCGCAGCGGCAAGGACTATCCCGACGCCCGCTATCAGTGCGCGGCCAATCAGTTCGGCCTAACCCTGCACGGGCTGTGGCCCAACGGCGCGGACAACAGACACCCGCGCTATTGCGCCGCGCCCGGCCCGGCCATTCCGGTCGAAACGGTGCGCCAGCATTTCTGCATGATCCCCTCGCCTAGCCTGCAACAGCACGAATGGGCGGCGCATGGCACCTGCGGCTGGGACAGTCCCGAGGCCTATTTCGCGCAGGCCGCGAAGATGTGGGACGGTCTGAACAAGCCGGACCTGGAGGCCATTCCGGCCCAGCGCCTGACCGCCGGGGCCATCCGCGACGCCTTCGTCGCGGCCAATCCGGGCTTCCCGCGCGAGGGCGTGTTCATCGCCACCACCGACGGCTGGTTCCGCGAGGCGCGGCTCTGCTACTCCAAGGACTATCGGCCGATGCGCTGCCCGCGCGGTCTGGGCGCGCCGGATCGCGAGCGGCTGAAGCTGGCGCCGAAGGGCGTTCAGCAGGACGCGCAACGGGGCGTGCAAACGACCGGTTAACCAGAACAGGGTCAGGCTGCGGATCGCTGTTTCGTCCGAGGCCGTCATGTCGACCATGCTGACCCAGTCCCGCCGCCGCTCCAGCGACCACTTCATGCCCGAGGACATGGAGCCGCAGGAGCAACGCCGCCTGCGCGGCCTGCTGGATCAGATCGACTACGCCGCCTATGTCGCCAACCGCGAACTGATCGGTCATGCGCTGAGCCAGGTCGACGTCGCCGCCTTCCAGAAGCTGGCCGTGCTGACGGCGCAGGCGCGGGCGCGATGGGGCGCCGAGGCCGTACGACTGGCCGAATCCGGCGCCCCGGCGACGCCCGATCAGGTCGCCCGCCTGACCGCCGCCCGCACCGCCTATGACGAACTGAGCGAGGCCTATGACGGCCTGCGCCGGATGGTGGAACGCGGGTATCTTCCGCTGAAATAGACGCCGGCTGCGTCGCCCCGGATCAGTCCAGCTTCTGGGGCCGGGTGACGATCGGAGCGTTGGGGTCGGTCTGGGCCGGGCGGGCCTGGGTCGGCGGCGGGCCGTCAGCCTGGACCGGGACGTCGGGCTGAGACGCGGCGGGAGGCGTGACGACCACCACCGGCGCGGGCGTCGCAACGGCCGGGGCCTGAGCGGCGGGGGTCTGGGTCGCGGAAGTCGGAGTCGCGGAGGTCGGGGCCGGAACCGGAGCCGGTCGGGATGGAGCGGGCGTCGGGCGCGTGGGCGCAGGCAACGTGGCTGCGGTTCGCGGCGAAGGCGCGCGCGCGACGGGCGCGGCGGCGGGCGTCTCGACGACGGCCGGGGCGGGTTGCGGCGTCGGCGCCGACGTTTCGACAGGGATCGCGGGGGTCTCGACCGCAGGTTCCGTCATGGCGGCAGGCGGCGGAGGCGCGGCGTCTTCCGCGCCCGAACGGGCCAGCAGCCACACCGCCACAGGAACCAGAACGGCGGCGGCCGCTACCCCGGCGTAGAGCGGCCAGCGCGAGCGAGGCCTTGGCGCCAGGGAGGGGGCTGGGGAGGCCGCCACGGCGGCCGGCGGCGCGACGACGGGCGCAGGCTCAGCTTGGGCGAACGACGCCGAAGCGGCTTGCGCCACAGGCGCGGCCGCCGCAGCCGCGACCACAGGCGCGGACTGAGGCACAGCGTCCGGCAGCGGCCGCGGCGTCAGGTCTACGGCGGCGGCGGCGGCGGGGGCCGCCTGCGGCGCTGGCGGAGCGGCTGGTTGCGGAGCCGAAGGGGTCGGGGCAGGCTGGCGGCGCGGCACCATCGAGCCGCCGAAGACGCCCGATGGGCGCGGCGCGGACAGCGGTGCTGCTGGCGCAGACCTGGGCGGCGTCTGCTGGGCAGGCTGGGGCTGGGGCTGGGCGGGCCTTGGCTGCGCCGGTTTGGGATGCGGCGGCATGGCGGTCAGGCGCGCCAGGCCTTCGTCGCGCGGCAGGGGGCCGA
Organism: Brevundimonas sp. S1H14; assembly: GCF_047716865.1. Classification (NCBI taxonomy): domain Bacteria; kingdom Pseudomonadati; phylum Pseudomonadota; class Alphaproteobacteria; order Caulobacterales; family Caulobacteraceae; genus Brevundimonas; species Brevundimonas sp. S1H14. The sequence continues at coordinate 2,954,909 of NZ_CP136679.1, forward strand.
CGTGGAAGGCGGCCTGGGGCGGGCGGCCCCAGGTGATCTGGCCCCGGCGGAAGGGCGCGGACTGGGTCTTGTCGTCGGCGTCAGACATTCGGTCTCCGGCGCTCAGGCGAGCGCGCATCAGGTCGAAAAGGCGTTAGAGGGCCAGGACGGTGAGCGCCGAGTTCGGCGCTTTCGTGGCCTTCAGTTCTTCAGACGATAGCCGGTCTTGAAGATCCAGCCCACCACCGCCAGACAGCCGAAGAAGAAGCCCAGCGTGGCCAGAAGGCTGACCTGAACGCTGACGTCCCCCACGCCGTAGAAGGCCCAGCGGAACCCCGAGATCAGATAGACCACCGGGTTGAACAGGGCGAGGGTGCGCCAGCCCTCGGGCAGCATCTCGATCGAATAGAAGGCGCCGCCCAGGAAGGTCAGGGGCGTGACGATCAGCATGGGAATGAACTGGAGCTGCTCGAAATTCTGCGCCCAGACCCCGATGATGAAGCCGAACAGGGCGAAGGTGGTCGAGATCAGGATCAGGAAAGCCAGCATCCAGAAGGGGTGCAATATCTGCAGCGGCACGAAGAAGGCGGCCGTTGCCAGGATGATCAGGCCCAGGATCGCCGATTTGGTCGCTGCCGCCCCGACATAGGCCAGCACGATCTCCAGCGGCGAGACGGGCGCGGACAGAATCTCGTAGATCGTCCCGGTGAACTTGGGGAAGTAGATGCCGAAGGAGGCGTTGAAGATCGACTGGGTGAACAGGCTGAGCATGATCAGCCCCGGCACGATGAAGGCGCCGTAGGGGACGCCGTCCACCTCGGTCATGCGGCTGCCGATGGCGCCGCCGAAGACGACGAAATAGAGCGACGTCGTGATGACCGGCGTCACCAGCGACTGCCACAGGGTGCGCAGGGCCCGCGCCATCTCGAAGCGGTAGATGGCCCAGACTCCGTAACCATTGAAGCTCATCACGCGGCCTCCCGATCCTGATGGACCAGGCCGACGAAGATGTCCTCGAGCGAGCTCTGGCGGGTGCTGAGATCCTTGAAGCCAATGCCGAGGTCCGACAGGCGGCGCATCAGGGACGGGACGCCGGTGCGCTCGGCGTTGGAGTCGAAGACGTATTCGATCTCGCCGCCGTCATTCTTGAGCGTCAGAGACCAGTCGGCCAATTCGGGCGGCAGGGCGGCCAGCGGCTCCTGCAGGTTCAGGGTCAGGGTCTTGCGACCCAGCTTCTGCATCAGGTCGGCGGTCTTCTCGACCAGGATCAACTCGCCCTTGAGGATGACGCCGACGCGATCGGCCATCTCCTCGGCTTCCTCGATGTAGTGGGTCGTCAGGATGATGGTCACGCCGCGATCGCGCAGGCGGCGCACCAGGGCCCACATGTCGCGGCGCAGCTCGACGTCGACGCCCGCCGTGGGCTCGTCCAGGAAGAGGATGTCCGGTTCGTGGCTCAGGGCCTTGGCGATCATGACGCGGCGCTTCATGCCGCCGGACAGGGTCATGATCTTGGCGTCCTTCTTGTCCCAAAGGGAAAGGTCGCGAAGGATCTGTTCGACATGGGCCGGGTTCGGCGCCTTGCCGAACAGGCCCCGGCTGAAGGTGACGGTGGCCCAGACGGTCTCGAAGGCGTCGGTCGTCAGCTCCTGCGGCACCAAACCGATGCGGGTGCGGGCGGCGCGGTAGTCGGACTGGATGTCGTGGCCGTCGGCGATGATGGTTCCGCTGGACGGGGTGACAATGCCGCAGACGATGGAGATCATCGTCGTCTTGCCCGCCCCGTTCGGCCCCAGAAGAGCGAAGATTTCGCCCTTCTCGATCTCCAGATCGACACGCTTGAGGGCCTGATGGCCGGACTTGTAGGTCTTGGTCAGACCTTCGATGGAAATGACGGCTGGCATGGAGCCCCTCCCGGCTTCGGGGATGGCAGATAGGCAGGGCGCCCCGCCCGCTCAAGGGGGACGCCCTTTCTCGCGCGAAACGGCGTATGATGAAGGGCAACCGTTCAGGATGTCCGTCATGTCTGTTCGCCCCCTCTTCCTCGCCCTGCCTCTCGTCGCCGCACTCGGGCTGGCGGCCTGCGAGACCGAAAGCGTGCTGCCGGAAACGGACGGGTTCGGCGCCGCGCCCAACCTGCCCGCGCCGCAGCCGCAAAGCGTGCCGATGGTGAAGATCGCCCCGGCGGTCGGCTGGCCGCAGGGACGCACGCCCGTTGCGGCGGCGGGGCTGGCGGTGAACGCCTTTGCGACCGGGCTGGATCATCCGCGCTGGCTCTATGTCCTGCCCAACGGCGACGTGCTGGTCGCCGAGTCCCAGGGGCCCGCCAAGCCGAAGGCGAAGAAGGGCGGCCTGCGCGGCTGGATCGAGGGGCTGGTGATGGCGCGCGCCGGGTCGGGCGACCGGCCCAGCGCCGACCGCATCAGCCTGTTGCGCGACGCCGACGGCGACGGGACGGCGGAGACGAAGACGGTTTTTCTGAGCGGCCTGACCTCGCCCTTCGGCATGGCCCTCGTCGGAGAGACGCTCTACGTCGCCAACGCCGACTCCGTGGTCCAAGTCCCCTATCGGACAGGACAGACGCGCATCGAGGCGGCGCCGGTCAAGGTCGCGGACCTGCCCGCCGGGCGCAACCACCACTGGACCAAGAGTCTGGTCGCCTCGGCCGACGGGACCAAGCTCTATGTCGGGGTCGGCTCCAACTCCAACATCGGCGAGAACGGGTTGGACGAGGAGGTCGACCGCGCCGCCATCCTGGAGATCGACGTCGCGACAGGCGCGCGGCGGGTCTTCGCCTCGGGGCTGAGAAACCCCGTCGGCCTGGCCTGGAACCCGCAGGACGGGCGGCTGTGGACCTCGGTCAATGAGCGCGACGCCCTGGGGAACGATCTGGTCCCCGACTATATGACCTCGGTGACGGCGGGCGGCTTTTACGGCTGGCCGTGGAGCTATTACGGCCAGATCGTCGATGAAAGGGTGACGCCCGCCCGGCCCGACATGGTCGCCAGGGCGATCCGGCCCGACTACGCCCTGGGGTCGCACACAGCCTCGCTGGGCCTGACCTTCTATACAGGCGACCTGCTGCCGCAGTGGCGCAATGGGGCGATCATCGGCCAGCACGGCTCGTGGAACCGCAACCCGCCGTCCGGGTACAAGGTCATCTTCGTCCCCTTCCGCGACGGGCGGCCGGACGGGCCGCCGCAGGACGTGCTGACCGGCTTCCGCAATCAACAGGGCGAGGCGATGGGGCGGCCGGTGGGGGTCGCCGTAGACGGCCGCGGCGCCCTGCTGGTCGCCGACGACGTGGGCGACGCCGTCTGGCGCGTGAGCCCTGCCGCACGCTGAGATGCGAAACAGACCTTCGTCAGTCATGGCGGCCGGCGACGGATTTCATCTGTAGACGATCCGGTGTGAACGCGTCCGTCATTGATGGATCAGATTGACGTTACGTCGCCCTTCGACTTGACCTTACGTCATTGAAAACGGCGCGAAAGCTTGCCTTTTTGTCGAATGGCCCCGCCTGCGTCTCCGCCGCCGGTTGACCCGCCGCTCCGCGCCGTTCATCACCCTTGGTAAAGGCAAATCGGGAAGAGGCGGCGCACCCATGGGACTGGCGGCAAACATCCGGCGTGACATCAAGTTCGCGAGCGGGCTGTTCCGGCTTCTGAAGCGCATCAAGCCCATCACCCTCGACAGCGACGTCCTGGCCTGTGACGACATCGAGGAGGCGGTCGACAGGTTCGGCCCCAACATCGCCGTCGAGGACGAGACCCGCAAACTGACCTATCGCGAGTTCGAGGCCCTGGCGAACCGCTACGCCAACTGGGCCAAGAGCCGCAATCTGAAGCGCAGCGACGTCATCGCCCTGGTGATGCACAATCGCGTGGAATACGTCGCGGCCTGGTTCGGCTTCTCCAAGGTCGGGGTGGCCACCGCCCTGATCAACAACAATCTGACCGGCGCGGCTCTGGCCCACTGCCTGACCATTTCGACCGCCTTCAACGTGGTGACGGACGAGGACTGCTGGCAGGCGGTCGAGGACGCGCGCGGCCTGGTCGACCGCAACCTGATGATCTGGGTCCACGGCCTGGGCGAGGAGAACGAGACCAACGGCCGCCGCGATCTGGACAACGCCGTGCGCAGCGCCTCCTCGGTGCGACCCGACCGCTCGCTGCGTCAGGGCATGACCAACCGCGACACGGCCCTGTACATCTACACCTCGGGCACCACGGGCCTGCCCAAGGCGGCGCGGATGCCGCATTCGCGGGTGCGGACCTATATGCGCGCCTTCGCGGGGGCCACGGCCTCGACGCCCAAGGACGTGCTGTTCAACGTCCTGCCGCTGTATCACTCGACCGGCGGGCTGGTCGGGGTCGGCTCGGTGCTGTTGAACGGCGGGCGGATGGTGACGCGGCGGCGCTTCTCAGCCACCCATTTCTGGCCCGACGTGAAGGCGACGGGCGCAACGATGTTCGTCTATATCGGCGAGCTGTGCCGCTATCTGGTCAACAGCCCCGAGACCCTCGACGAGCGGGACCACAAGCTGCGGCTGGCCTTCGGCAACGGCCTGCGCCCCGATGTCTGGCCCGAGTTCCAGAGCCGGTTCCGCATCAAGGATATTCTGGAATTCTACGGCTCGACCGAGGGCAACGTCTCCCTGTTCAACTTCGACGGCAAGGCGGGCGCCATCGGCCGTGTGCCGAGCTATCTGAAGTCGCAGATCAACATCCGCCTGATCGCCCTGGACCCCGAGACGGGCGAGCCCCTGCGCGGACCGAACGGCCAGTGCGTTCCCGTCGCCGTCGGCGAGACCGGCGAAGCCATCGGCCAGATCGGCAGCGACATCCGCCACGACTTCTCGGGCTACGCCGACAAGAAGGCGTCCGAGAAGAAGATCCTGACCGATGTGTTCAAGAAGGGCGACCGCTGGTTCCGTACCGGCGACCTGATGCGCCAGGACCGGCAGGGCTACCTCTATTTCATGGACCGGCTGGGCGACACCTACCGCTGGAAGGGCGAGAACGTCTCGACCGCCGAGGTCGAGCAGCGCCTGTCCGAGGCGCCGGGCGTGCAGGAGGTCATCGCCTATGGCGTCGAGGTGCCGGGCCAGGAGGGCAAGGCGGGCATGGTCGGCCTGGTGCTGGACGAGAAGTTCGACGCCGCCGCCTTCGCCGCCTGGACCGACGAGCAACTACCGACCTATGCGCGGCCGGTGTTCGTGCGGATGCTGAAGTCGGCCGACACCACCGGGACGTTCAAATACCGCAAGGTCGATCTGGTCGCCGACGGCTTCGACCCGGACAAGGTCGACGGCCCCGTCTGGGTGCGCGGCGGCAAGGCCGGCTATCAGAAGCTGACCGCCAAGGCGCGGGAAGCGATCCTGAGCGGCGCGACGCGGCTGTAGATTTCTCCCTCCCCTTCATGGGGAGGGTGGCTGAGCCCGTCAGGGCGAAGTCGGGTGGGGCGGCTGGCTGTTCACGCGCCACGCCATGCATCACCCGGCCCTCCCCACCCGGTCGCTGCGCGACCACCCTCCCCATGAAGGGGAGGGAGAGGGTCTTCGTCTTTTTGTGCCGAACCGGGATTCCCGAAACGCGCCCTTAAGCATTAACCGCGATAAGGGCGTCCTGACCCATCGGCTGCAGGACGCACGCTCGCCCCATGTTCCAGATCATCGGCATCGTCATGCTGTTCGCCATGGTGTTCGGCAGCTTCCTGCTGCACGGCGGCAAGATGGCGACCATCCTCTATTCGCTGCCCTATGAGCTGATGGCGATCTTCGGGGCGGGCATCGCGGCCTTCCTGATTTCCAACAGCCTGCCGGTGATCAAGGCCACCCTGGGCGGGCTGGGCAAATGCTTCGCCGGGCCGAAATGGAAGAAGCAGGACTACAAGGATCTGCTGAGCCTGCTGTTCCAGCTGACCAAGACGATGAAGTCCAAGGGCGTGATCGCCCTGGAAAGCCACATCGAAAAGCCGGCCGAGAGCACCATCTTCCAGAAGTATCCCAAGGTGCTGAAGGACCACTTCGCCACCGACTTCATCTGCGACACCCTGCGGATGATGACCATGAACCTCGAAGATCCGCATCAGATCGAGGACGCCATGGAAAAGCAGTTGGAGAAGCACCACCACGAGGCCCTGGCCCCGGCCCATGCCCTGCAGACCCTGGCCGACGGCCTGCCGGCGCTGGGCATCGTCGCGGCGGTGCTGGGCATCATCAAGACGATGGGCTCGATCACCGAACCGCCCGAGGTGCTGGGCGGCATGATCGGCGGCGCACTGGTCGGCACCTTCCTGGGCGTCTTCCTGGCCTATGGGCTGGTCGGGCCGTTCGCCTCGCGCCTGAACGCCATCGTCGAAGAGGAAGGCGCCTACTACAAGATCATCCAGTCGGTGCTGGTGGCCCACCTGCACGGCAATGCGGCCCAGATCTCGGTCGAGATCGGGCGCGGCGACATTCCCTCGACCGCCCAGCCGTCCTTCACCGAAATGGAAGAAGCCCTGGCCGCCGCGCCGATGGACGCCTGATGGGCGCCTGAAGCGACTTTCGGAACACAGAGCGTTCACGACGGTTCTCTGAAGATCACGGCTGCGTGCGCGGCCGTTTCTGAAAGGAGCCGTCCAATGCGACCGTCCTCAAGTTTCTTTCTGCCGAGCCTGAGCGCGCTGGGCGCAGTCCTGTTGCTGAGCGCCTGCAATGAGCGGGCGCCGGAAAAGGCCGAAGGCGTGGCCTCGCCCGCCGCCCAGTCCTCGCAGCCCGCCCAGCCCGCACAGCCGCCCGCGACGACGGCGTCTCCCGACACGATGTCGCCCGCCAATCCGCCGCCGGGCGACGGCGTTCCGGCCCCGACGCCGCCGACCTTGCCTCAGGATCCGGATGCCGCGCCCACGCCGCTTCCCAATGATCCGACGGATCCCACCAGGCCCCCTCCTCCGCACAGCGGCTGATGCGAGGAGTATCGGCGCATCGACAATCGAGATGCGCTCGCGACGTCTTCACGAACGCGTGAGAAATCGCTTGCGCTTATCCTCACGAAGCCGTTATCACTCCCTCAGCGAGGTTCATGGTCTCGCATTTACCTTCTGAAGGAAGAAAACTATGCGCATCACCGCTCTGATCGCCGCTTCGGCCGCCGCTCTGGCCCTGGCTGCTTGCCAACCCGCCGCCACCGACAAGGCTGAAGACGCCGCTGCCGACGCCACCGCCGCCGCCGACACCGCTGCCGACGCCGCTGCTACGGCCGACGCCGCCGCCACCGACGCTGCCGCCGCTGCTGGCGAAGCCGCTGGCGAAGCCGCCAAGGCTGCCGACGCTGCTGCTCCGGCCGCCGACGCCGCTGCTGCTCCGGCTGCCCCGGCTGCCTAAGACTTCACAGTCTTAAATCGCGGTCTCCGGACCGTGATGGAGAAAGGGATCGTCTTCGGACGGTCCCTTTTTTCTTGCCTATAGTTCCGGCCAGCTTTCGCCCGGTCGCGCGGGTCGATAGACCGGCCGTCATGACCCATCCCGCCGACATCGCGCCTGACGACGCCTCCCCGCAACTGGTGTGGGCCGAGGACGGCTCGCCCCGCTCGGGCCGATTCGGCGACGTCTACTTCTCGAAAGACGACGGGCTGGCCGAGACGCGCGCGGTCTTCCTGCAGGGCTGCGGACTGCCGGAGGCGTGGAGCGGGCGATCCGCCTTCACCGTAGGCGAACTGGGTTTCGGCACCGGGCTGAACATCGTCGCCCTGCTGGGTCTGTGGCGGCGGACGCGGCCCGAGAACGGGCGACTCAAGGTCTTCTCCATCGAAGGCTTCCCCCTGACGCGCGAAGAGGCGGCGCGGGCGCTGGCCGCCTGGCCGGAACTGGCCGAGACGGCGGCCGGGCTGCTGGCGGTCTGGCCCGCCGGGACGCCGGGGTTTCACCGGCTGGACCTGCCGCAGTGGGGAGCGACGATCGACCTGGCCGTCGGCGACGCGCGGTGGGCGCTGGAGCAGTGGTCGGGCGCGGCCGACGCCTGGTTCCTGGATGGATTTTCGCCGGCGCTGAACCCCGGCATGTGGTCGCCCGAGATTCTGGCCCTGGTCGCGGCGCGCTCGGCGCCGGGCGCGCGGCTGGCCACCTTCACCGTCGCGGGGGCCGTGCGTCGCGGTCTGGCCGAGCATGGCTTTACGGTCGAGAAAAAGCCCGGCCACGGGCGCAAGCGCGAGCGGCTGGAGGCGCGGATGGCGGGCGAGCCCCGGCCGGAACGCCCTGTCCACGTCGCCGTCGTCGGCGCCGGGATCGCCGGGGCGGCTGTCGCGCGCGCCCTGATCGCCGAGGGCGCGCGCGTCACCGTCATCGAGGCCGAACGGGCGGGCGCGGAGGCGTCGGGCTTTCCGGCGTCGCTGGTCACGCCCCGGCTGGATGCGGGCGACGCCCTGATCGCGGGCCTGCACGCCCAGGCGCTGGAGCGGGCGGGGAGCCTGTACCGCGCCCTGCCCGGCGCCGTGGTCGCCGAGGGGGTGCTGCAACTGGAGCAGGCGCCGCGCGACGCCCTCCGCTTCGACAAGATCGCCGCTCAGGACCTGTGGCCCGAAGGGGCGATGCAGCGGCTGGACGCGGCCGCCTGTTCGCAGCGTCTGGGCGAGCCGACCGCGCGCGGCGGGCTGATGATGGCGCTGGCGCTGGCGGTGCGCTCCGACGCCATACTGGAGCCGTGGCTGGAGGGCGCAGAACGGGCGCCGGGCCGCGTGACACGGTTGGAGCCGCTGGCGGACGGCTGGCGTGTTTGGGACGAGGACGACGCCGTGCTGATCGAAGCGGACGCCGTAGTGCTGGCGGCGGGCTGGGGGACGACGCGGCTGGAGCCGGACCTGCCGCTGTCGCCCGTGGCCGGACAGGCGGACTGGATCGAAGACGAAACGCTGTCTGCCCCGAGCGTCCCAGCCGCCTGGGGCGGCTATGCCGCGCCGACCGGACGAGGAATGCTGTACGGCGCCACCCACGACCGGGGCGTCGAAGCGCCCGAGGCGTCCGACGAGGCCAGCGGCCGCAACCGGACGATCCTCGGCAGCGCCCTGCCCCGATGCGCCGCGCGCGTGGACGCCGCGCCTGCCGAGGCGCGGGGACGCCGCGTCGCCGTTCGCGCCACGACGCCCGACCGCCTGCCCCTGTGCGGCGAATGGCGCCCCGGCCTGTTCGTCCTGACCGGGATGGGATCGCGCGGCTTCTGCGTCGCGCCGCTGCTGGGCGAGCATCTGGCGGCCCTGGCGATGGGGCGGCCCTCGCCCCTGAGCGCCGAGGCGGCGCGTCGGCTGTCGGCGACCCGTTGGCTGACCGAAGGCGATAACGCGGTTTGAGCGAAACCAGCGGGCGCGCCCGGCGTTGTCGTGCATAACGCCACCGGCCTGGTTCAGACCGGGCGCACCGCCGTGATCGACTTCAACCGAGGCAGCGTCATGACCCTTCGTCTCGCTATGGCTCCGGCCCTTCTGGCCGCCAGCTTCACCATCGCCAGTTGCGCGCCGGTCAACGACGGCGGCAGCAGCGGCCAGACCGCCGCGAATACGACGGCGCGCCAGTGCATCTTCCAGCGCGACATTCGCAATTTCCGCGTCTCGAACGACGGGCGCAACGTCTATGTGCGCACGGGAATGAAGTCGGTCTATCAGTTGGAGACGCTTGGCGCCTGCCCGGACCTGGAGAATGCGCTGGCCATCGGCTTCAGGCCGAACGGCGGCCTGACCAGCCTGTGCGTGGGCGACTGGACCCGCATCGTCTCGGCGCCCCGCGACTTCGACAACACGCCGTGCAGCGTTCGTATGGTCAAGGGTCTGACCGACGCTGAAGTCGCCGCCCTGCCGGCGCGGGATCGCCCCTGACCCCCGTCCCTGCCCCTTGTCCCTGATCGCAGCGCCTCCCGATCCGGCCGCCCGCAGATTACTTCTGTGTAATTGCGATCGAGTCGTTTGAGCGGGGATCGCCGAAGGGCTAAACAGCGTTGCTATGCCCGCGACGCCGGACAGAAGGTTGGCGCGCGCCCGACTGAACGCTCAATCTCCCAGGATATCCCCACGTGGCGACCTCTCGACGCTTTTCGGCCCGACTGACCGGCGCCCTGGCCGTGGCGCTGACCGCCAGCCTGACCCTGGCCGCCTGCGGCGGACACGGCGACGCCCCCAAGGACAAGGAGGCCGGCGCCTCGCGCCAGACCGTCAGCGCGGCGACGGCGACAACGGTCGCCCTGCCCCGCACCGTGGTCGCCTCAGGCACCGTCACCGCCTGGGAAGAGGTGCCGGTCGGCGCCGAAACCGGCGGGCTGACCGCGACGACCCTGTATGTCGACGAGGGCTCCTATGTCCGCCAGGGACAGCCGCTGGTGCAGATGAACGACGTGCTGCTGCGCGCCCAGGTGCGTCAGCAGCAGGCGGCGGTGCAGACCGCCGAGGCCAACGCCGCGCGCGACGACGCCGCCCTTTCCCGCGCGCAGGAGCTGAAGGAGCGGGGCTTCCTCAGCCAGGCGGCGCTGGACACGGCCCTGGCCAACCAGCGCGCCTCGGCGGCCAATCTGGCCTCGGCGCGCGCTTCGCTGTCAGAGACCCAGACCCGGCTGTCGCAGGCCACCATCCGCGCGCCCGTCAGCGGCCTCATCATCAGGCGCAGCGTCACCAAGGGCCAGATCATCGAAGCCGGAACCGAACTGTTCCGCATGGTGCGCGACGGCCGTCTGGAGCTGGACGCGCAGGTGCCGGAGACGGAACTGCCGCTGATCCAGGCCGGTCAGAGCGCGGCCATCACCTCCAGCCAGGCCGGATCGACCACCGGCACGGTGCGCATCGTCACGCCCGAAGTCGATCCGCAGACCCGTCTGGGCCTGGCGCGCATCAGCCTGGCCCCCGGCAGCGCGCTGAAGCCCGGCATGTTCGCCCGCGCCGCGATCGAAGCGGGCGCCCGCCCGGCGACCGTGGTGCCGACCGACGCCGTTCTGTACCGCAGCAACCGTTCGGGGGTGTTCGTGCTGAACGCCGACTCCTCGGTGCGCTTCGCCCCGGTGACCGTGCTGGCGCGCAACGACGACCAGACCTCGGTCGAGGGGGTGGACGCCGGGATGCGGGTCGTGGTGGCCGGCGCAGGCTTCCTGAACGACGGGGACAAGGTGACGGTGGCCGCGCCCAAACCGGCTGCGGCGCCCGCCGCTGCGACCGCCCCGGCTCCGGCCTCCGCGCCCGCCAAGAAATAAGGCCCGGCCATGAACCAGATTTCCGCCTGGGCGATCAAGAACCCCATCCCCGTCATCCTGCTGTTCCTACTGCTGACGTTGGGCGGGGTGACCGGCTTCGCCGGAATGAGGATCAACAACAACCCTGACATCGACTTCCCCCTGGTCGCGGTCACGGCCGCGCGCCCCGGCGCCGCCCCGACCGAGATGGAGGTGCAGGTCACGCGGGTGATCGAGGATTCGATCGCCGGCCTGTCAGGCGTGCGTCACATCTATTCCAACGTCTCCGACGGGGTGTCCTCGACCACCATCGAGTTCGAACTGGGCACCGACACCGAGCGCGCCACCAACGACGTGCGCAACGCCATGAGCGGGGTGCGCGCCAGCCTGCCCCAGGACATGCAGGAGCCGACGGTCCAGCGCATCGACATCACCGGCGACGCCCTGATCACCTACGTCGTGCGCTCGGAGACGATGACTCCCGAGCAGATCAGCTGGTTCATCGACAATGAGATGAGCCGCGCCCTGCTGGCCCTGGGCGGCGTCGGAGAGGTCAACCGCTCGGGCGGCGTGGATCGCGAGATCCGCGTCGAGCTGGATCCGCAACGGCTCAGCGCCTACGGCGTCACGGCGGCTCAGGTCAGCCAGGCCCTGACCAACGTCAACAACAACCTGCCGGGCGGGCGCGTCACCATCGCCGGGTCGGAGCGCGCGGTGCGAACGCTGGGCGCCGCCGGTTCGGTCGAACAACTGCGCGAGACCCTTGTGCCGGTCGGCGACGGCAAGAACGTGCGCCTGGGCGATCTGGGCGTGGTGGTCGACAAGTGGAGCGAGCCGCGCCGTCTGGCCCGCTACAACGGCCAGGAGGCCGTGACCTTCAACTTCCTGCGCTCGCGCGAGGCCAGCGAGGTGAAGGTCTCGGAAAAGGTCCGCGCCGAGGTCGCCAAGATCGACGAGGCCCACCCGGACCTGACCATCGAGCAGGTCACGTCCAGCGTGAAATACATCGAGGAATCCTACCTCGCTTCGCTGGAGGCGCTGATCCTGGGCGCGGTCCTGGCGGTCATCGTGGTGTGGATATTCCTGCGCGACTGGCGGGCGACCCTGATCGCGGCGACGGCCATGCCGATGTCGCTGATCCCGACCTTCGCCATCCTGGGGCCGATGGACCAGTCGCTGAACGTGGTGACGCTGCTGGCGCTTTCGCTGACGATCGGCATTCTGGTCGACGACGCCATCGTGGAGATCGAGAACATCGTCCGCCACATGCGCGACGGCAAGCCGCCCTATGACGCCGCCTTCGAGGCCGCCGACGAGATCGGTCTGGCGGTGGTGGCCACGACCGGCACCATCATCGCCGTGTTCGCGCCTGTGGGCTTCATGCCCGGCATCATCGGCCAGTTCTTCAAGGCCTTTGCGCTGGCCGCCTGCATCAGCGTCTTCTTCTCTCTGGTGGTGGCGCGTCTGCTGACGCCGCTGATGGCGGCCTATATGCTCAAGCACACCCACCATGAGGACAAGGACCCCTTCTGGATGGGGGGCTATCTACGGGCGCTGAAGTGGTGCCTGCGCCATCGCTGGATCGTCTTCGTCATGGGCGGGGCCTTCCTATTCGGCTCCATCGGCCTGTCCGTGGTCGCCAAGATGTCGTTCGAGTTCATGTCGCCCGCCGACGAAGGCCGCGCCGCCTTCCAGATCGAACTGCCGCCGGGCGCCACCCTGCGCCAGACCGACGCCGTGGTGCAGCAGGTGACCCAGAAGCTGAACGCCCGGCCCGAGGTCACCTCGGTCTACGCCGCCGTCGGCGGCCAGTCGGTCAATCAGGCCAACGTCTACGCCGATATGGTCGCCAAGGGTAAGCGCGAGCTGAGCCAGCAGGCCTTCGCCCGCGTCATGGTCGATGAGCTGAAGCAGATCCCCGGCGCCCGCATCCGCGCCGGCATCGCCCAGCAGGGCGGCGGCCCCGGCGACGGCACCAGCTACACCTTCTCCATCCTGGGCGACGACCCGGCGACGCTTGAGGCCGCCGCCCGCAAGGTCGAGGACGAGATGCGCGGCGTGAAGGGGCTGGCCAATGTGGTCAATACGGCCGCCATCGCCCGCCCGGAAATCCTGGTCACGCCGCGCCCCGACGAGGCGGCCCTGCTGGGCGTTTCGGCGGGGGCCATCTCGCAGGCGGTGCGCGTCGCCACCATCGGCGACATCGATCAGAACCTGCCGAAGTATAATCTGGGCGACCGTCAGATCCCCATTCGCCTGCAACTGACCGAGGCGGCGCGCGAGGACCTGAACGTGCTGGAAAGCCTGCGGGTGCCGACCGCCTCGGGCGCCTCGGTGCCGCTGAGCGCGGTGGCCGACATCGAATTCGGCGCCGGGCCGGCCACGGTCAGCCGTCAGGATCGGTCGCGCATCGCCTCTATCACGGCCGAGCTGGACGGCATCACCACCGGCGCCGCCGGTCAGGCGGTCAACCGCCTGCCCTCGGTCAAGAGCCTGCCGAACGGCGTGCGACAGGTCCCGGCCGGGGACGCCGAGTTCATCCAGGAGATGCTGGTGGGCTTCGGCATCGCCTTCCTGTCCGGCATCCTGCTGATGTATGCGGTGCTGACCCTGCTGTTCAAAAGCTTCGCCTATCCGGTCACCATCATGGCGGCCCTGCCCCTGGCCATCGGCGGCGCCTTCATCGCCCTGGTGATCGCGGGCAAGAGCTTCTCGATGTCGGCCCTGATCGGGGTGCTGATGCTGATGGGGATCGCGGCCAAGAACTCCATCCTGCTGGTCGACTACATCATCATGGCCGAGAAGAGCGGACTGAACCGTTTCGACGCCATCATGGACGCCGCCCACAAGCGGGCCCGGCCCATCCTGATGACCACCTTCGCGATGGGGGCGGGCATGGTGCCCATCGCCATCGGCTGGGGCGCCGACGTGGAGTTCCGCTCGCCGATGGCCGTGGCTGTCCTGGGCGGGCTGATCTCCTCGACCTTCCTGTCGCTGCTCTACATCCCGGCGGTGTTCACCATCGTCGACGACATCGCCGGCTTCGGACGGCGGATGCTGAACCGGATGTTCGCCGGACAGCGGCGGATGGCCGGAGAAAGCCACGCCCCGGCGGAGTGAGGCGCGCCTCAAGCGCTGAATACAGGAAAGCCCCCGGTCGCATGGCCGGGGGCTTTTTCGTGGGCGCGAGCGCGCGCCGTAAGACAAAGGGCGGGCCGGATCGCTCCGACCCGCCCCTATTGTCAGACGCTCCGCTTAGATCAGTAGCGGACGCGCAGGGTCACGCCGTAAGTGCGCGGCTGGCCCATGAAGGCGTTGTAGGTCTGGGTGTCCAGCGCCGGGTTGTAGTAGGTGCCGTTCGGCTGGACCGTGGTCTGGAAGGCCGAGCCTTGCAGCGGGGCGTTGATGGCCACCTGCTTGTACTCTTCGTCCGTCAGGTTCTGGGCCCACAGGTCCAGCGCCCAGCGGTCGTCTTCGGCGCCCAGGGTGATGCGGCCGTTCAGCAGGGTCATGGCGTCCTGCATCTTGTACGGCAGCAGGTCCGAGCCGGTGTTGAACTCGGTCGAGTACTTCGCCGACAGGTTCAGACCCACCTTCATCCCCGAACCGATCGAACGGTCGAACGCCACGGCGGCCGTGGCCGACCATTCCGGCGCAAAGGAAGCGCGGGCGCCCGGCAGCAGCGACAGCTGCGGGAAGTTGCCGGGGTTCGCCAGGTCGGCGGCGGTGAAGTCGCCGTACTTGGTGTCCGTGTAGGTCACGCCGCCGTTGAACGACAGACCCTGGACCGGCGTGAACCAGACGAAGTCGGCGTCGACGCCCTTGGAGGTCAGCTCAGGAATGGATTCGACCACAAAGGCCGTGCCCAGGAAGGTGTTGAGCTGGAAGTCCTCGAACTTCTGATTGAAGTAGGTGATGTTGAACAGCACCGAGCGGTTGAACAGGGTGTTCTTCAGCCCGATCTCGAAGCTGTCGACCGTCTCTGACGGGAACAGCAGGGAGTCGCTGGGGTTGATCGGCAGCGGATTGGCCGCCGTCGGTCCCTGCACCCGGTCCATGTTATAGCCGAACGACTTATAGCCCCGCGCATAAGAGGCGTAGGCCATCACGCTGTCGTTGAAGCGATAGCTGCCCTTCACCGTGCCGCTGAACTCGCCGTTGCTGTGGCCTTCGCCGATGCGACGGTTGTCGAACATCGGGTTGGCCCAGGGCAGGCACAGGTTGGAGGCCAGACGCCCGGCCGTAGCCTGAGCGGTCGCTTGAGGCAGACCCGCGCCCATCAGGGCCCCGGTCATGGCGGCGATGTTGCCCAGAGCGCCGCCGCAGGCCGCGCCGTTGGTCCCCAGATTGTCCTGGACGCCCGACAGGCTCTTGTCGTCCAGCGTGTAGCGCAGGCCCAGGGTGACATCGAACTTGTCGGTCAGATGCAGGGTGTTGTTGGTGAAGATGGCGAAGGATTCCGTCGTCTGACGGTAGTGGTCCTGAACGCCATGCCCCGCGCCGAAGCCGGGGCCGGTCGGCGCCGTCGGGCCGGAAGGCGCCATGCCGCCGGTCGCCAGACAGCCGGTCAGGAACTGCGCCGTCGTGCCCGGACGGGTCAGGCAGCCGACGATGTTCGGGCTGATCGGGATGGCGCTCGAACCGGCGTTCAGCTGGCTGGAGATCAACAGCGACATGAAGGGCGTGTAGCCCGCGCCGTACCAGTAGCTGTCGTCGCGGTTGATGGTCTCGCGCGTCATGAAGGCGCCGACCAGCCAGTCGATACGATCCGTGGCGCCGGCCAGACGGACTTCCTGGGTCAGGTTGTCCAGCTCGAAACCGTAGCCGCCGTCGTGCGGACGATAGAGCAGGTCGGCGGTGGTGTAGTCGAGGTCCATGCCGTTGACGCCCGACCAGTTCCGCCAGGAGCTGAGCGAGGTGAAGGTGGCGTTCCACGACGGGATGTCGATGTTGGCTTCGGCCGAGAAGCCCATGTCTTCCATGGTCTGGCCGGTGCCGCGGTTGGCGTAGGCCGTGCGCGAGAAGGGCAGCTCGCCGAAGCCCGGCGCCGGGGCGGCCTGTTGACCGCCGACCGCATTGATGAAGGCCACGGTCGGGCCGGTGCGGACCTGGGTCGAGACGCAGCAGTATTCATCGCGCTTGGAATAGTCGGCGATCAGGCGGATCGAGATGTCGTCCGACGGCAGGATCAGCAGCTGGCCGCGCGCGGTCCAGAAGTTCTGGTTCTGGTCGTCCGTTTCCTGACGCGGGCCGGCGCCGGTGACGACGTCATAGAAGCCGTCGCGCTCTCGCTTGGCCATGTAGAGGCGGCCGGCGACCTTGTCGCTGAGCGGGCCGGTGACCGAGCCGGCGATGCCCCAGGCCCCGAAGTTGCCGTAGGTGGCCTCGGCCTCGAAGCCCGGCGTGAAGGACGGCGCCTCGGAGATGATGTTGATGACGCCCGCCGAGGTGTTCTTGCCGAACAGGGTGCCCTGCGGCCCCTTCAACACCTCGATGCGGCTCAGTTCGCCCAGGTCGCCGAAGCCGACGCCGTTGCGCGAGCGGTAGACGCCGTCGATCACCACGCCGACCGAGCTTTCCAGGCCGGGGTTGTCGCCCACGGTGCCGACCCCGCGGATACGGGCGGTTGTGGCGGTTTCCGACTGGGTCGAGGTCACGGTCATGCCCGGCGTCAGGATCTGCAGATCCTTGATGTCGCGGACCCCGGCGCCTTCCAGCGCCGCCTGCGACAGGGTGGTGACCACGATCGGCACGTCCTGCAGGCTCTGCTCACGCTTCTGGGCGGTGACGATGATGTCGTCGACCGTGGTCGGCCCGTCCTGGGCGGCGGCGGCCCCCGCGAAGCCGAAGGCTGCGACGCCGACGACGGCGACCGAAGCGGTGCAGCGAAGGATGTGGTTCAAACGCATAAGGCGGCTCCCCGACTCTGTGGGCCCGGCCGCATTTCGCGGCCGCGCGCGATTCCTGTCCCTGATGATCCGCGCTCATTGAACGGCGCGGGTTCTCAGCACAAAGGGGTAGTCCATGCCCGAGTCACCGACAAGCAAAGGCCACCTGAGGAACGCTAATTTCCCTCACCCTCGCCTCACCTGTGGCGATAAAGCGACAAATATACTGACGTTAGGTCAATGTTATCAGCGATCACTCAGCCGAAGCGACTGATTTCAAATGGCGTCTTTTCTTCTGCGCTGCGTCGGCCAACGACAGAATCACGGCCGCAGCCAGACCGGACAGCAGCGAGCCGCCGATGACGCCCAGCTTGACCTCGATCTGCTCGACGGAGTCCACGGCGCCGGGGAAGGCCAGCACGCCGATGAACAGGCTCATGGTGAAGCCGATGCCGCACAGCAGGCTGACGCCGTAGATCTGCATCCAGCCCGCGCCCGACGGCTTGTCGCCCAGGCCCAGCTTAACCGCCAGCCAGGCCACGCCGAAGACGCCGACCTGCTTGCCGACGAAGAGACCAAGCGCGATGGCGATGACAAGGGGGGCGAAGGCCTGCTCCAGCGACAGGCCGGCGAAGGAGACGCCCGCCTTGGCGAAGGCGAACAGCGGCAGGACCAGATAGGCCACATAGGGGTGCAGGTCGTGCATGGCGTCCTTCAGCGGACTCTGGGACGTCTCGCGGCGCGGATCGACCGGCACGATCAGGGCGAAGGCCACGGCCGTCAGCGACGTGGACAGGCCCGACAGCACCGTCAGATACCAGACGGCGGCGAAGCCCAGCACCCAGAAGGCCGCGGCCATCCGGCGGCGGCCCAGCACGGCGAAGACGGCGATGACGCCCAGCGCCGCCAGCAGCGGAACCCACTGAACGCCCTGACTGAACAGGATGGCGATCAGGGCGATGGCGCCCAGATCATCGACGATGGCCAGGGTCAGCAG
The DNA here is from genome assembly GCF_047716865.1 of Brevundimonas sp. S1H14. Classification (NCBI taxonomy): domain Bacteria; kingdom Pseudomonadati; phylum Pseudomonadota; class Alphaproteobacteria; order Caulobacterales; family Caulobacteraceae; genus Brevundimonas; species Brevundimonas sp. S1H14. The sequence continues at coordinate 2,972,959 of NZ_CP136679.1, forward strand.
GAAGACGCGCAGCGACGCAGGCAGGCTGCGCCCCACCACGGCGAAGACGGCCAGGGCGAAGGCGATGTCGGTGGCCAGCGGAATGGGCCAGCCCTGATGCGGTCCGCCCAGCGTTCCAGCGACGGCCAGATAGACCAGACCTGGAACCGCCATGCCGCCCAGAGCCGCCAGGATGGGCAGGGCCAGCTTCTTGGGATTGCTGAGTTCACCCTTGAGAACTTCGTATTTGATCTCCAGACCGACGATCAGGAAGAAGACCGCCATCAGGCCTTCCTTGATCCAGTCGGACACCGTCTCCTCCAGCCGCAGAGGCCCGATCTGGACGGCGTGAACGCTCTTGAGCCAGCCGAAATAATCGGCCGACCAGGGCGAGTTGGCGACGATCAGCGCCGCAAGAGCCGCGAAGCCGAGGACGGCGCCGGAACCGGCCTCGGTCTTGAGAAAGGCGAGCGTGTGTTTTCTGGCCACGAAGGTCTCCGAAACAGTGAGAGGGTCTATCGTGGCGTCAGGTTATCGACGGACGCCGGACCGGATTCGCACGCAAGGCGGCGCCAGCCTGACCCCTAGGCGATGTCGCGCGGGGCCTGATCTCTGCCGGTGAAAATACGGATCGGGCCGTAAGGTTCAACCCCGCCACGCCGGATCGGCCTCGCGGTTGCGAAATGCGCGGCGAAGGGGCATCTGCGGCCCATGCCCGTCTCCCCCGCCTATCGCCCCGAACCCCGCTTTTTTGAACTGGGCGCCGACTACGGCGACGCCGTGAAGTCGGCCGACTTCCCGCAGACGATCTTGCGCCTGCGCAACGACCGGGCGGCGGCGACGGTGGGGCTGGAGACGCTGAGCGACGCCGAATGGATCGCCCATTTCGGCCGTTTCGAGCCCCTGCCCGGCCAGCCCGGCCCCGTGGCCATGCGCTACCACGGCCACCAGTTCCGCGTGTACAATCCCGAGATCGGCGACGGGCGCGGCTTTCTGGCGGCGCAGATGAGAGAAGTCCCTCAAGACGACAAGGACGCCAAACGCCCTCAAGCAGCCTCCCTCCGCGAGGGAGGCGATAGGGAAAACCAAAATCCCCGCCTTCTCGACCTGGGCACCAAAGGCTCAGGCCAGACGCCGTGGTCACGTCATGCGGACGGGCGGCTGACGCTGAAGGGCGGGGTGCGCGAGGCGCTGGCGGCGGCCATGCTGGAGAGCCTTGGCGTTCCGACCTGCCGCATCCTGTCGCTGGTCGAGACGGGCGAGGATCTGGAGAGGCACGACGAGCCGTCACCGACGCGCTCGGCCGTCATGGTGCGGCTGTCGCACAGCCATATCCGCTTCGGGACCTTCCAGCGCGCCGCATACTATGGGCGCAAGGACCAGATCGAGGCGCTGATGGAGCACGGGCGCAGCCTGTATCATCCGGCGGTCGCGCCGGGCGACGCGGCGGGCTTTCTGGGGGCGGTGGTCCAGGCCTCGGCGGCGCTGACGGCGAAATGGATCGCGGCCGGCTTCGTGCACGGGGTGCTGAACACCGACAATCTGAACGTCGCCGGCGAGAGCTTCGACTACGGCCCGTGGCGCTTCCTGCCCCACTATGAGCCGGGCTTCACCGCCGCCTATTTCGACCAGAACGGCCTCTACGCCTTCGCGCGACAGCCCGAGGCGGTGTTCTGGAACCTGACCCAGTTGGCCGGGTGTCTGAAACTGATCGCCGAGCCGGAGTCCTTGGCGACGGCGCTGAACGCCTTCGGCCCGGCCTATATCCGCCATCTGCGGGCGGCCTTCCTGAACCGGCTGGGGGTGCAGAGCCTGGGCGAGGCGGCGGACCAGCGGCTGCTGGACGCGACCCTGGCGCTGGCGCGCGAGAAGAAGGAGGCCCTACGCTGGGAGCCGCTCTTCTTCGACTGGTTCGGCGGTTTCAGCTCGGCGGCGCGGGCGCTGGGCGGGGTGCGCGGCAAGACCTATCAGGGCGAGGCCTTCGACGCCTTCCGCTTCGCCCTGATGGAGCATGAGCCCGACCGGCCTGAGCGGCTGGAGCATCCGATGTTCGCCGCGCCCGAACCTGAAGAGCTGTTGATCGACGAGGTCGAGGCCTTGTGGAGCGCCATTGACGCCGCCGACGACTGGGCGCCGCTGAAGAGCAAACTGGCCCGGCTGGAGACGGCGAAGGCGGCCTGGAGCCTCTAAGTCATCAATTGATGTCATCGACCGTTGACTCGAAATACGGCTCGGCTTAGAGGCGAATGATCCCGGCTGGGTTACGGGGAATTGTGGTTTCAGCCCCTCTGTCGCCACGACCTTCCGCCACCGTGATCACAGATTGTTTCCAGCGCTTGAAAAGCGGCTACAAGAACTGATCTTGTGACTGTTGCAAATTAACGGTTACGGCAATGACGACGACCACCTTGACGCCCCATCAGGCGCGCGCCCGCGACGACTATCTGAACATCGCGCTTTGGACGTTCCAGGGCTGGATCGCCATGTTCTTCCTCGCCGCTGGCTACGCCAAGCTCTCCGAGCCGATGGAGAATCTGATCGTCCTGATGCAGTGGCCCGCCCTGGTCGGCGAAACCTTCGTGCGCGGCGTCGGCGTCGCCGAGATGGCGCTGGCGGTCATGATGCTGGCGCCGCTGGTTTCATGGCGGTTCGGCCGCCCGCTGCTGCTGACGGCGGCGGCGGGCCTGCTGGTGCTGGAGGCGATCGCCCTGGGCGTCCACGCCTTCAACCTGGACCTGGGCCTGAGCCTGACCAACGTCTTCCTGATCGCCATTACGGCGCCGGTGCTGTGGCTGCGTCGCCGCTGAGCCGACGCTCCTTCCCGATCCGATTTGCAGGCCCGCTTCTCCCCCTCCCCCTGAGGGCCTGCGAATACGAAGGCCGCGACCCGTCCCCGGTCGCGGCCTTTTCTTTTGAGCCGTTCACAAGTTCGTAGCCGTCACGCGAAAAGCTTCCCTTTACGTCCGCGTCAAGTTATGACGAGACCATGTCGATCGCAGACGAACATCGCACCTATTCCATACGGCAGCTATGCCGTGAGTTCGGCGCGACCGCGCGCGCCCTTCGTTTCTATGAGGACAAGGGCCTGCTGACGCCGTCGCGCAAGGGGCAGACTCGGGTCTATGGCCCGCGCGACCGCGCCCGGCTGAAGCTGATCATGCGCGGCCGCCGCATCGGCTTCACCCTGGTCGAGATCCAGGAGATGCTGGATCTGTATGACCAGAAGGACCACAACGTCCATCAGATGGCCATCGCCCTGCCCCGCCATCGCGCCCGCATCGAGGCGCTGAAGCAGCAGCTCGAAGACATCGAAGGCGCCATCGAGACGGCCGAGGCCGCCTGCGCCTGGATGGAAAAGACCCTGAGCGAACACCGCCCCGACCTTCTGCCGGGCGCTGAGGCCTACGCCAGCCTGCTAAGCGAGCGTCTCAACGACCCCGACGACCATTTCCTGACCTTCAAAGCGAGAGCGTGATCCCATGACCTATAAGGCGCCCGTCCGCGACCTGTCCTTCGTCCTGCATGACGTTCTGCAGGTCGAGAACTACGGCAACCAGCTGCCCGACGCCGATCTGTCGCGCGACCTGATCGACCAGATCATCGAGGAAGGCGGCAAGTTCGCCGAAGAGGTCATCGCCCCGATCAACCGTCCCGGCGATCTGGAAGGCTGTCACATCGACGGCGACGCGGTGACGACGCCCAAGGGGTGGAAGGAAGCCTATCATCAGATGGTCGAGGCCGGCTGGCCCTCGCTGGGCTTCAGCACCGAGTTCGGCGGTCAGGGCATGCCCTCGGTCGTGTCGAGCGCGGTGGGCCAGTTCACCGCCGCCGCCAGCGCCGCCTTCTCCATGTATCCGGGCCTGACCAGCGGCGCCTTCCACGGCATCGAGGCCAGCGCTTCGGACGAGATCAAGCAGAAGTATCTGCCGAAGATGGCGTCGGGCGAATGGACCGGCACCATGAACCTGACCGAGCCGCAGTGCGGCACGGACCTGGGCATGGTCCGCACCAAGGCTGTGCCCAACGCCGACGGCTCCTATTCGATCACCGGCCAGAAGATCTGGATCTCGGCGGGCGAGCACGACTTCGCCGACAACATCATCCACACGGTGCTGGCCCGCGTCGAAGGCGCGGTTCCGGGCATCAAGGGCCTGTCCCTGTTCGTGGTGCCGAAGTTCCTGGTGAATGAGAACGGCTCGCTGGGCGAGCGCAACGGCGTGGCCTGCGCGGGCCTTGAGCACAAGATGGGCATCCACGGCAACGCCACCTGCGTCATGGCCTATGAGAACGCCAAGGGCTGGCTGATCGGCGAAGAAGGTCGCGGCATGAACAATATGTTCGTGGTCATGAACGAGGCCCGCCTGGGCACCGGCCTGCAAGGGCTGGCTATCGGCGACGCCGCCTATCAGGCCGCCGTCGAGTTCGCCAACGACCGCCTGCAGGGCCGCGCCCTCACAGGCGCCAAGAACCCGGACGGCCCGGCCGACCCGATCATGGTCCACCCGGACGTGCGCCGCATGCTTCTGGAAGCCAAGGCCTTCGTCGAAGGCGGCCGCGCCTTCATCCTGTGGACCGCGCTGCAGGCCGATCTGCAGAAGGCCGCCGACGAAGCCGTCGCCACCAAGGCCAAGGACTACATGGGCCTGATCACGCCGGTGCTGAAGGCCTATCTGACCGACAAGGGCTTCCACGTCGCCTCTCTGACGATGCAGGTCCACGGCGGTTCGGGCTACACCGAGCACTTCCCGGCCTCGCAGTATCTGCGCGATGCGCGGATCACCATGATCTATGAAGGCACCAACGGCATTCAGGCGCTGGATCTGGTGGGTCGCAAGCTGCCCGCCAACGGCGGCCGCGCCATCATGAGCTGGTTCGCCGACATCGACGCCTTCGTCAGCGAGAACGGCGATGACGAGGCGATCAAGCCCTTCGTCGAGGGCCTGGCCGACGCCAAGAAGAAGCTGCAGGAAGCCACCATGTGGCTGATGCAGAACGGCATGGCGAACCCGGACAATGCGGCGGCGGCCTCGACCGACTATCTGCACATCTTCGGCCTGACGGCCTACGCCTTCCTGTGGGCCCAGATGGCCAAGGCGGCGCAAGAGAAGATCGCGGCCGGGGACGCCGATCCCTATTACGCCAACAAGCTGATGACCGGCCGCTACTTCGTCGAGCGCATCCTGCCCGACGCCGGGGCGCACCTGAAGAAGCTGAAGTCCGGCGCGGAGGTGCTGATGCAGATGCCCGCCGAGGCGTTCTGAGCATGAACGTCTCCCTCCCCTTCATGGGGAGGGTGGTCGGCGCGTAGCGACGACCGGGTGGGGAGGGCATGGCGAGACACACGCCGCGCCCGTCCCTCCGCCACAGAGAGTCTGCCTTGCCTTGCCGCCCCCACCCGGCTTCGGCCTGACGGCCTCAGCCACCCTCCCCATGAAGGGGAGGGAGAAAGCAGGATCGCCTTTCATGAACGTCCTAGGCAGCCCCGAACCCGACTTCATGCGCGAGGAGGAGATCGTCCTCTTCTCCGACTCCGTCGCCAAATGGATCGAGGAGCACGCGCCGCAGGAGAAGTTCCAGCAGTGGATCGCCGCCTCCTCAGTGCCGCGCGGGCTGTGGAATGCGGCAGGCGAGGCGGGCCTGCTGGGCCTGTCTCTACCGGAAGAGGACGGCGGCTTCGGCGGCGACTATCGTCATGAGGTGGTGCTGATGCGCCAGTTGGGCTGGAAGGGCGCGGACCACTTCGGCATCAGCCTGCACAACGCCATCGTCATGCCCTACATCTGGCACTACGGCACGGCCGAGCAGAAGGCGCGCTGGCTGCCGCGCCTGCAGTCGGGCGAACTGGTCGGCGCCATCGCCATGACCGAGCCGGGCGCGGGGTCCGACCTGCAGGGGGTGAAGACCACCGCCGTGAAGCAGGGCGACCACTATGTCCTGAACGGCTCCAAGACCTTCATCACCAACGGCCAGCTGGCCAACTTCATCATCGTCGTCGCCAAGACCGACCCGGCCGAAGGGGCCAAGGGCACCAGCCTGATCTGCCTCGAAACCGATGGCGCCGAGGGCTTTGAGCGCGGCCGCAACCTGCACAAGATCGGCATGGAGGCGAACGACACCTCCGAGCTGTTCTTCAACGACGTGAAAGTCCCGCTGGACAACGTCATCGGCGACACCGAGGGACAGGGTTTCGTCCAGCTGATGCAGCAACTGCCGCAGGAGCGTCTGAACATCGCCGTTCAGGGCGTGGCCGCCGCCGAGCGCGGGCTTCAGGAGACGCTGGCCTACGTCAAGGAGCGCAAGGCCTTCGGCAAGCGGGTCATCGACTTCCAGAACACCCAGTTCAAACTGGCCGAGATCAAGACCAAGCTGACTGTCGCCAAGGTCTTCGTCGACCACTGCATTGCTCTGCACCTGAAGGGCCAGCTGGACGCCGCCACGGCCTCGATGGCCAAATACTGGGTGACGGACATCCAGGGCGAGACCATCGACGAGATGCTCCAGCTCTTCGGCGGCTACGGCTATATGACCGAATATCCGATCGCCCAGCTCTACAAAGACGCCCGCGTCCAGCGCATCTATGGCGGCACCAACGAGATCATGAAGCTGCTGATCGCGCGGACGCTGTAATCAGCGCAGCAGCAGGGCGCCCGCGATCAGGGCGCCTGAGATGACAATCGAAGCGGCGATCCACCGCCCGGCCGAGAGGATCGACCGGGCGGTTTCCTTGTCCGACGTCGCCGTCGCGGCGGGCTCGGCCGTCAGGCGGCGCGAGGCGGCGCGGATCAGGCGGGGCAGGTCGTCGCTGGCCGCCGACAGGTCCAGAAGGGCGCCGATCAGGCGGTTGCGCAGGGCCTCGGGGCTGCGGCTGGAAAACAGGGCGCGGCTCCAGGCGCCCTTCATGGTCTGGACCAGATCGAAATCGGGATCGACGCGCGACAGCACGCCCTCGATCGTCACCAGCGCCTTGAGGATCAGCACCAGATCGGGCGGGGCGGCCACACGCTCCTGCCGCATCAGGGCCATCAGGTCGGCGACGATGGCGGGCAGGTCGACCGCGCCCTGACCGTGGCGGGCGATCAGCCGTTCGGCCCCGGCGGTCAGGCTGGTGCGCGAGACGTCCGTTCCCTCGGTCCAGTCGGCCAGCACCTCGGCCATGCGGGCGCCGTCGCCGGCGGCCAGCGACTGGACGAAGCTGATCAGTTCGGCGCGGCGGCGCGGGGTCACGGTCCCCACCATGCCGAAGTCCAGCAGGCCCACCCGGTCGCCGGGCAGGGCGCGCAGGTTGCCGGGGTGCGGATCGGCGTGAAAACGGCCATTGACCAGCACCATGTCCAGCACGGCCTCGGCGCCGACGCGAGCCAGTCGGTGCGGATCGATTCCCGCCGCCCTCAGCCGTGCGGCGTCTATGGGCGGGACGCCGTCGAGATAGTCCTGCACCAGCACGCTGTCGGTCGTGTGTTGCCAATAGACGGCGGGGATGACCACATCGCGGTTGCGGGCGAAGTCGGCGGCGAAGCGGTCGACGTTGCGGCCTTCGGTGGTGAAATCCAGCTCGTCCAGCATGGCCTCGGTCAGTTGGGCGATCAGGGCGCGCGGGCGATAGCGGGCGATCTCGGCGCTGGACTGTTCGGCGCGGCGGGCCAGTTCGGCGATCAGGCGCAGGTCGGCCTCGACGCGCGGACGCACGCCGGGGCGGCGGATCTTGACCACCACCTCGGTCCCGTCGTGAAGGGCGGCGCGGTGCACCTGGGCGATGGAGGCGGCGGCCAGCGGCGCCGCGTCGAAGCGGGCGAAGACCTGTTCCGGCGGCCCGCCCAGAGCGGCCTCGACCTCGGGCCGTAGCGTTTCGAAGTCGAGGGTGGGACCGGCGCTCTGAAGCTGTTCGAACTCGGCGATCCAGTCAGCGGGCAACAGGTCCGAGCGGGTGGACAGAATCTGGCCCAGCTTGACGAAGGTGGGGCCCAGCGCCTCCAGCGCCTGACGGGTGCGGCGGGACAGGGGCTCAGGCCCGTCCGTCTCGTCCGCGCCTCCGCCGCCGAGGCCGAGGCGCAGCAGCACGGCCTCAAGCCCGAAGCGGGCGGCGACGCCGGAAATCTCGACCAGACGTTTTCGATCGCGCGCCGCAACGGCCAAGGTTGTGAACATGACAGACGAACGCAGGCGGAACGGCCGCGTTCCCGGCAAATTCAGTCGATCGCCGAGGTTGGTCGCGACTGCGAAAGCGCGATATGCAGACGCCATGATCCGTCTTCATGTTCAGGGCGACCTCGCCCCCGGCGCCGCCGTGGCGCCCACGCTCGACCAGTCGCGCTATCTGACGCAGGTGATGCGGTTGAAGGGGGGCGACGAACTGCTGGTCTTCAACGGTCGCGACGGCGAGTGGCGCGCCAGCGTCGCCGAGGTGCTGAAGAAGGGCGTCATCCTGCGCGCCGAGGAACAGACGCGGCCGCAGACCTATGGCCCCGATCTGGAACTGATCGTGGCCGTGGTGAAGAAGGCGCGCGTCGAAACCATCGTGGAGAAGGCCGCCGAACTGGGCGCCAAACGGGTGCGGCTGGCGCTGACCCACCGCACCAACGCCGACCGTCTGCGGCTGGACCGGCTGGACGCCATCGCCGAGGAGGCCGCCGAGCAGACCGGCCGTCTGGACGTGCCGGCGGTGGATGATCCGGTGAAGCTGGACGCCCTGCTGGACGGCTGGGAGGACGGGCGTCGGCTGATGTTCTGCGACGAGACGGGCGGCGCGCCTGCGGTGTCGGCGCTGACCGCCGCTGGCGACGGCAAGTGGGCCATACTGATCGGGCCGGAGGGCGGGTTCTCGCCCGAGGAGGGCGAGCGGCTGCGCTCCCTGCCCTTCACCACCGCCGTCTCGCTGGGTCCGCGCATCCTAAGAGCCGACACCGCCGCCATCGCCGCCATGACGCTGTGGCAAGCGGCGGTCGGCGACTGGGATCGTTAGAAGTTTCCGCCGCCCCCCTTGAGCCCGGCCGCTGGCTGGCCCATCTAGCCGCGACAGCAGAGGTTACAGATGTCCGACACGGCGCCCCTTTCCAGAGACCAGCTGATCCACGCCATGTCAAAGGGCGAGAAGCCCCGCGACCAATGGCGCATCGGCGCGGAGCACGAGAAGTTCGGCTTCGACAAGTCGACCCTGCGCCGCCCCGCCTATGACGGCCCCGGCGGCATCAAGGCCATGCTGGACGGGCTGACGCGCTTCGGCTGGACGCCGGTGCTGGAGGGCGACCACGTCATCGCCCTGGAGCGCAAGAACGCCGAGGGCTTCAGCGCCTCGATCAGCCTGGAGCCGGGCGGGCAGTTCGAACTGTCAGGCGCCCCGCTGAAGGACATTCACGACATCTGCAACGAAACCGGCCAGCACCTGATGGAGGTCAAGCAGGTCGCGGACCAGCTGAATCTCGGCTTCCTGGGGCTGGGCTTCGACCCCCTGTGGCGGCGCGAGGACATCCCCGTCATGCCCAAAGGCCGCTATGACGTCATGCGCGCCTATATGCCCAGGAAGGGCAAGCTGGGCCTGGACATGATGCTGCGCACCTGCACCATTCAGGCCAACCTCGACTTCGATTCCGAAGCCGACATGGTGATGAAGTTCCGCACGTCGCTGGCGCTGCAGCCCATCGCCACCGCCCTGTTCGCCAACAGCCCCTTCACCGAGGGCCAGCCGAACGGCTTCCTGTCGGCGCGCGCCAACGTCTGGACCGACACCGACCCGGATCGCACCGGCATGCTGGGCTTCGTGTTCGAGGACGGCTTCGGCTATGAGCGCTACGCCGACTATGCGCTGGATGCGCCGATGTATTTCGCCAAGCGCGGCGAGACCTATGTCGACCTGTCGGGCCAGTCGTTCCGCGCCTTCATCGAAGGCAAGCTGGACGCCCTGCCGGGCGATCGGGCGACGGCGCAGGACTGGGCCGACCACCTGACCACCCTGTTCCCCGAAGTGCGGCTGAAACAGTATCTCGAGATGCGCGGCGCCGACGGCGGGCCGTGGAGCCGCATCTGCGCCCTGCCCGCCCTTTGGGCCGGGATCCTGTACGACGCGCCGTCGCTGGCGGCGGCGTGGGACCTGTGCAAGGACTGGGACATCGCCGACCATGAGCGCCTGCGCCGCGACGTGACGCGGCTGGGCCTGAAGGCTGAAGTGGGCGGCCGCAGCGTGCGCGACATCGCCGTCAACATGGTCAACATCGCCAAACAGGGCCTGAAGAACCGGGCTCGTTTCAGCGGCGGCATGGTGGACGAGCGGGGCTACATCACCGAGTTGGAAGACATCGCCGACAGCGGCGTGACCTCGGCCGATCGCCTGCTGGAACTGTACAACGGCGAATGGGGCGGCGACATCAGCCGCGTCTATCGCGACTGCGCCTATTAAAGACCCAGCCAGCCCGCGATCATGGCCCGCAGCGGATTGGCGGGGTCGGACAGCAGCCGCGCCGTCATGGCCAGCGAGATCACCACCAGCAGGGGTCGGATCAGGCGCGGGCCGAAGCGCATGGCCGCGTGCGAACCCAGCCGCCCGCCGATGAACTGGCCCACCGCCATGATCCCGGCCAGCGCCCAGACCACGTGGCCGCCGACGGCCAGGACGACGATGCCGACGACGTTGCTCATCAGGTTCAGCGCCTTGGTATGCGCCGTCGCCCGCGTCAGCCCCATGCCCAGCAGCATGACGAGGCTCAGCGCAAAGAACGACCCCGTCCCCGGCCCGAAGAAGCCGTCGTAAAAGCCGATCCCGCCCGCCACAAAGGCGTAGGCCAGCGGCGTCAGCCGGGCGTGGGCGTCCTCGTCCGCCGCCTTGGGTCCGAGTAGGAAATAAAGCGCGATGCCGATCAGCAGGACCGGCAGCAGGATCATCAGCCAGCGCGTATCCACCAGGGTCACGGCGAAGGCGCCCAGCCCCGACCCGACCGCCACCAGCGCCAGAGGCCAGCGGATCAGACGGAAATCTACCCGGCCCTTGCGCCAGAAGTTCCACAGGGCGCTGGCCGTGCCGACGCTGCCCTGAACCTTGTTGGTGGCGATGGCGGCGACCGGGTTCAGCCCCACCGACAGCAGGGCCGGCAGCGAGATCAACCCCCCGCCTCCGGCGATGGCGTCGATGAAGCCGGCGATCACCGACGCGACGCCCAACAGGGCGATGATTTCAGGCGTCAGGTCGAACACGCGCACAGCACTCCGGTCAGGCTGGCGCTATAGCCCCGCGAGCGGCGAACCGCCACGCTCTGGCGTTAAATCGGCGATGAAGCCTTAGGAACTGGCCCCGGCCCTGGCCTGACAGGCGTTGGCGACGCCTTCGCGGATGTCGCGATAGCCGGCGCGCTGGGCCAGTTCGGTCGCCTGGCCGCATTCGTTGGCGGCGATCAGCTTGTCGAGCTCGTCGGCCAGCAGCCAGCGTTGGTTGATGACGGCGGCTTCGTAGTTCAGGCGGACGCGCTCACGGCGCATGTCGTCGATCATGCGGCGATCATCCATGTCCTGAAAGCGCCACATGGTGGTGTCCGCCCCCCTGTCGCTGGGCCGGATGACCTGATGGTTGGAAGGGGGCGCAGGCTTGGCCTGCGTCTGGCCGCCGAGCGCCGTAACACCGTAGAACAGAACCGCCAACAACATGACCGACCTCCGTTTGTCGAGCATCACTATGCATAGGCTGACGGTGCGGCCAAGCCCCCTTGAGCCATGATCTGACGGCGCCGTCATGCCTCTGTCGTCGCGATTAGGCGGGGTCCTGACGAATGTCTTGGACATGGGCCGGGCGGCGGGCGCATGGTGGCGGTCCCGCAGGGACGAAGGCGCCGGAGGGCCCGTGTCGTTCATCGCCGTCGTGACCTTCGCCCTGATCGCCGCAGCCGCGCCCCAGACAGCGGCGGCCTCGCCCGCGCCCTCCTCCGCCTCTGCATCGGCGCCCATGTCCGCCGCCCCGGCGCGGCCCCAGTGGCTGCTGTCGCGCGAGGGACTGCGCGTGGTGTTTCGCGGCGCCTTGAACCCGGCCTCGGGCGCCGCCCTGGCCCTAGCCCTGTCGGACGAGAGCGTCGAGGGGCTGGTGATCGACAGCGGCGGCGGCGACGAGAACGCCGCGCTGGATGCGGCCGAGGTCATCCTGGCGCGGCGCCTGCCGGTGACGGTGCGGGGGCAGTGCACGTCCGCCTGCGCCAACGCCGTCTTCGCCGCCGGGGCGACGCGCACCATAGAGCGGGCAGGCTTCGTCAGCTTCCATCACTCCTCGCCGGTGATCGAGGCCAACTATCAAAAGCTGAACGAGGCCGTGCCTGAAGAGATCGCCCGGGGCGCCCAGCGGCTGCGCGCCCTTTACGCCGCGCGGGGCGTCGATCCCGGCATTCTGGAATGCGCCGCCGCCCAGATCGGCCTGTCGGACATTCAGACCCAGGTGACCATCCCCGGCGAGACGACGCCGCGCGCGGCCTGGCTGTCGCGCCATTCGCTGTGGCTGCCGCATGAGGCGACGCTGAGGCGCTACGGCCTGGACTTCACCCGCTGGGGCCGACCGCCCAGCCGCCGCGACGTGCTGGCCCGCCTGCGCCCGCCCAACCCGCGCGCGGTGGTCTTCGGCGGGGCGGGAGATTGCGTTTCAGGCTGAGGCGGGGGTCGGCCGTTTGGCTGGCTCGCTCAATGTCCGGGAGTTGGATTGAGACGGACTTCGCTTCACGACCCGTTGCGGACGTTCACTCGCCCTTGCTTCGAATATCCAGAGTGACGGCGGCCAGTCCCAGAAACCCGATCATGAGGCCAAGCGAGAACTCAGCGTAGATGTGGTTTATCAACCAACGCCAAATCTCGTTATCGAAACTTGGCCACCAACCATCGGGTTGATTGTAATATAGAAATCTGAGACCCGCCGCCCAGGCAACTGGCGGCCCCAATAGAACAATGGCCATGATCAAAAGCCTGTCGCCGATTTTTTTTCGAAAAACGTAGGCCGCTACGCCGAACGCTATAAATATCGTCCACGCGAGAATGACATGTGAACGAGCGAAGACCACAGTCTCCCATAGGTCTACTACTCGCGCGCCGCCTTCGTTCAAACCTACCATTACAAAGCCTACGTAGGCGGCTGCTGAAGCCGCTGCTCCGAGCGATGCGAATAGCCTGATTGAATGCGCTTTCGTCATGCCTGAGCATACACCGTAGAAGACCGCTTCCCACCACTTTCAGACCTTCACACCATCCGCTTTCCGTAGCCGCCGCCGCTGATTTCTGCGATCAAGCGGCCTGCATCAGGAGGCGCGGCCATGACAGGATCCATCCATATCGGCGTCGGCGGCTGGACGTTCGAGCCGTGGCGGGGGGTCTTTTATCCGCAGGGGCTGGTGCAGAAGCGGGAGTTGGAGTTCGCCAGTCGGGCGCTGACCTCGATCGAGATCAACGGCACCTATTATTCGACCTTCAAGCCCGACAGCTGGATGAAGTGGCGCGACGAGACGCCGGACGGCTTCGTCTTTTCGATCAAGGCCAGCCGTTACTGCACCAATCGCAAGGTGTTGGCCGACGGCGCCGAGAGCTTTGAACGGTTCCTGTCGCAGGGGCTGACGGTGCTGGGCGACAAGCTGGGGCCGATCAACTGGCAGTTCATGGGGACGAAGAAGTTCGATCCCGAGGACTTCGAGGGCTTTCTGAGGCTGTTGCCGAAGGAGAAGGACGGCGTGCGGCTGCGCCACGCGCTGGAGGTGCGCAACCCGACCTTCGCCACCGAACAGTTCTATGATCTGGCGAGGAAGTATGGGGCGGCCATCGTCTATGCGGTCGACGACGAAGAGCCGACCTGGCCGCAGATCGACGAGGCGACGGCGGACTTTACCTACGCCCGGCTGATGTCCAGCCGCGAGGACGAGCCGACGGGCATGACCTCCGGCGAGCTAGACGCGGTGGCGGCACAGGCGCGCGGCTGGGCCGGGCGGGGCGATGTCTTCGCCTACTTTATCTCGGGGGCCAAGGTGCGGAACCCGGCGGCGGCCCAGGCGCTGATCGCCCAACTCCGGGACGCCAAGCTGAAGGACTGAATCCATGCCCATCGCCACACGCGCCTTCGCCGCGACCGCCGCCGACCAGCCGCTGAGCCCCTATAGCTTCGAGCGGCGCGATCCGGGGCCGGACGACGTGGCGATCGAGATCAAATACTGCGGCGTCTGCCACTCGGACCTGCATGTGGTGAAGAACGATCTGGGCGGAACGCGCTATCCCATCGTGCCGGGTCATGAGATCGCCGGAGTGGTGACGGCGGTCGGCGCGAACGTCACGCGCTTCAAGGAAGGCGACCGCGTCGGCGTCGGCTGCATGGTGGACAGCTGCCGGACCTGTTCGGCCTGCCGCGAGGGGCTGGAGCAGTATTGCGAACCGGGCATGACCCAGACCTACGGCTCGCGCGATCCGAAGGGCGCAGGCGTCGGCCAGACGATCACCCAGGGCGGTTATTCGGACCGGATCACCGTCGATCAGGCCTTCGTGCTGAACATACCCGACAGCCTGCCGCTGGATGCGGCGGCGCCGTTGCTGTGCGCGGGCGTGACCACTTGGTCGCCGCTGAAGACCTGGGGCGTGGGGCCGGGCTCGAAGGTGGCGGTGATCGGCCTGGGCGGGCTGGGCCATATGGCGGTCAAGCTCGCCGCCGCCCTGGGCGCCGAGGTGACGGTGCTGTCGACCTCGGACCGCAAGAAGGCCGACGCCGAGCGGATGGGCGCCCGACACTTCCTGATCAACTCGGACGCAGACGCCATGAAGGCGGCGGCCGAGCAGTTCGACCTGATCATCAACACCGTTTCGGCCACGCATGAGATCGCCAGCCACGTCAATCTGCTGGCGCGTGACGGGACCATGGTGATGCTGGGGCTGACGACAGAGGGGCTGCCGGTCTTCGCCATGCCCCTGCTGTGGCGCCGCCGCCGCATCGCCGGCTCGCTGATCGGCGGAATCCGCGAGACTCAGGAGATGCTCGACTTCTGCGGCGAACACGGGATCGTGTGCGATATTGAAGTGATCGCCCCTGACCAGATCAACCAAGCTTATGAACGGATGGAGCGTTCGGACGTGCGCTATCGCTTCGTCATCGACATGGGCCGCATGGCCGCGACGGCGTAACCCCGTCTTCTCGTTCGACGCGCGCCGCGCTAAGGCTGGCGTCCAAGGGAGGCGGACGGCGTCGCGACCACGACGGCCGCCGCACAGGACAGGGAGACGTCATGACGCGTACCGCATTCGTCACCGGGGGCACCCGGGGCATCGGCAAGGCGATCGTTCAACGACTGAAGGAAGACGGGTTTCAGGTCGCGGCCGGCTATTCCGGCAACACCGAGGCCGCAGAGGCCACCGCCCGCGAACTGGGCGTCATGGTGGTGAAGGGCAACGTCGGCTCGTTCGACGACTGCGCCCGCGCCGTGCAGGAGGTCGAGGCGCAGCTGGGCCCGATCGACGTGCTGGTCAACAACGCCGGGATCACCCGCGACGGCTTCTTCCACAAGATGAGCGCCGATCAGTGGTCCGACGTGATTCGCGTCAACATGGACAGCGTGTTCAACATGACGCGCCAGGTGATCAACGGCATGCGCGACCGGGGCTTCGGCCGCATCGTCAACATCTCTTCGATCAACGGCCAGAAGGGCCAGATCGGCCAGACCAACTATTCCGCCGCCAAGGCCGGGATGATCGGCTTCACCAAGGCGCTGGCGCTGGAGAACGCGCGCAAGGGCGTGACGGTCAACTGCATCGCCCCAGGGTATATCGACACCGAAATGGTCGGAGCGATGGACCAGAAGGTGCTGGACGCCATCGTCGCCCAGATTCCCGTCGGTCGCCTGGGCAAGGGCGAGGAGATCGCCGACATGGTGTCCTGGCTGTCAGGCGAGCGTGCCGGATATGTCACAGGCTGCACCCTGTCGCTCAACGGCGGGCAGTACCTGGTTGGATAAGCCGCGTTCGCCCAAAATCCGCCGTTCGCGCATATCACCTCTGAAAGCATGAGGTCTGCGGTCCAAGCCGTGGCGGAGAATCCGCCTGCCGTCCTCCTCGCGACGCCTCGTGTCGCGGGGAGCGTCTGCGTGCGCGCCTGGCGCCGCAGCGGGGCGACGGCCGGACTGGCCATCGCCCTGGCCATCGTCCTGGCCTGCGGGATCGCAGCGGCCGAGGCGCAGGCTCAGACGCGTTCCAACGCCCAGGCCGAGCAGAGCCGGGCGATCCGCGACCAGTCCGTCATTCGCACCACCCCGCCGCCCGGACGCTATGTCTCCGAGGCGGGGCAGGCCTTTGTGCTGGATCAGGCCGGGTCGCTGACCCTGCTGCGGTTCGAGCGCTCGACCGAGACCTGGGCCCTGCGCCCGTCTTCGGCGCCGCGCGGCGACACCATCTATCGCAACGACGCCGGGGATCAGGTGCTGCGCGTCACCGCCGGGGGCGGCATCACCGTCTATACGACGCGGACGCCCGGCGGCTCGCCGGTGTCGCTGGCCGGGCCGCCGGTCAGTCTGGCGCCGCCGTCGCTGGGGCCGGTGCAAATGTTCAATCTGATGGCGCGCCGCAGCGGACTGGTCTCCGAGGCGATGGGCCGGCTGGTCCGCATCAATGTGGACGGCCAGGAATCCGAGGCCCTGTGCATCGAGGCCCTGATCGTCACCACCGACGCCGTGGTCCGCATCGCCCGCTCGCCCAGCGCCCGCCCCTTCCTGGACCGGCTGCGCAGCATCACCGTCATCGAGGGGCAGCGCTCGTCGGTGACCTATTCCGGCGGCGACCTGCGCGTGGTGGTCGATCCGCGCCGGGGCATCGCCGGACGGCCGTCCTCGGCGCGCGTCATCCGGGCGGTGATCCCGCAGGACTGACCTGGGACCAAAGGCGCCAGTCGCCCCATCTGCCCTTTCGCCGTCTTTGGGCGTATGAGGGCCGCCATACTCACCATCACAGAGGCTGATTTCACAGTGACCTCTTCCCTCACCGCCGTCTCCGCCGAAGATCAGGCCAAGACCCGCGCCATCGTCCCGGTGTCGATGAAGGACTATGACGCCGACTTTCAGGCCTTTTCGGACGCTCTGGGCGCCTCCTTTTCACGCTACGGCTTTGCCGTCATCGCCGATCATGGTCTGGATCAGGGGCTGATCGACGCCGCCGTCAACGACGCCAAGGCCTTCTTCGCCCTGCCGGAAGACGTGAAGCGCCAATACCACCAGCCCGGCACCGGCGGGGCGCGCGGCCTGACCCCCTTCGGCGTCGAGGCGGCCAAGGGCGCCAAGGCGGTCGACCTGAAGGAATTCTGGCACACTGGCCGCGAACTGCCGGAGGGCCACCCCTATCGCAAATACATGCGCGACAACGTCTGGCCGGCCGAGGTCGAGGGCTTCCAGCAGCACGTCTACGGCCTGTACGACGGTCTGGACACGCTGGGCCGCCGCATCCTGAAGGCCATCGCCCGCTATCTGAAGCTGGACGACGCCTATTTCGAGGACAAGGTCCAGCTGGGCAACAGCGTGCTGCGCCTGCTGCACTATCCGCCGATCCCGGCCGACGCCGAGGGCGTGCGCGCGGGCGCCCATGAGGACATCAACGTCATCACCCTGCTGCTGGGCGCCGAAGAGGCCGGGCTGCAGCTCAAGGACTCGGATGGAGAGTGGCTGGACATCGCCCCGCCGCCGGGGGCGCTGGTGGTCAACATCGGCGATATGCTGCAGCGGCTGGTCAACCACGTGCTGCCGTCGACGACGCACCGCGTGGTCAATCCGGCCCCCGAGCGTCGCGGCTTCGCCCGCTATTCGACGCCTTTCTTCCTGCACTTCAACCCGGACTTCCCGATCGAGACCCTGCCCTCGACGGTCACGGCGGAGAACCCGGACCGCTATGCGGGCAAGACCATCCTGGCCGAGGACTTCCTGACCGAGCGCCTGAAGGAAATCCGCCTGATCTGATTGGGCGGAACGATGGCAACGATAAAGGGCCGACGGAGCGATCCGCCGGCCCTTTTTCATGCCCTCGCCCTGCCTTGGCGAGACCCCGCCTCAGCGGGCGATGCGCAGGCGGGTGATGTCGCGGCCGATGGCGCGGAAGGCTTCCTTCAGATCAGCGCCGCTGTTGGCCTGGAAGAAGTGGGTGTTCTTGTTGGTGGCGCAGGCCTCCATGACGTCCAGGGCGCTGTCGATGACGTTCGGCCTGCCGGTGTCGCTGCCCAGGTCGAAGCCGACCGTATAGACCACCACGCCTTGAGCGTGCATCGCCCGGCACAGTTCGACCGACTGGGCGAAAGGATCGCCGTTGGAGGAGTTCAGGTTGATGTGGGTGTTCAGGGCGCCGCTGCCCGTTCCTGCGTCCAGGCCGATGACCCCGTCGCGGAAGGGCGTGTTGAACTCACCGTCGGTCATCAGGATGGCGACCTTAAGCGTCTCCGTCGGCGCATAGGCGCCCGGCTTGCCCGCCCCGTCGAACAGGGAGGCGAAGTTGGGCGACACCATATACCAGGCCCAGGCGATGCCGATCTGGCCTGCGGTCGAGCCGCCGCCGCGCATCTGGTCGATCTTGGTCTTCAGGGCGCTGGCGCTGGCCGTCAGCGGGGTGATGGCGGCGCTGGGGCAGGCGTTGCCCGAGTCCAGATAACTGCGGCCGACATAGGCGGTGGACGGCCGCGCCTCTGTATAGCGCTCGGCCCCGACGCGCTCGCTGACGCAGGTGCTGGAGGCGAGCACGTTGACGTAGCCGTCCGCCGTGGAGAAGACGCGCCATTCAGCGCCGTCGCGCCCGTTCATCAGCTGACCGCCGCTGGAATAGGAGACGCCGCCCTTTGAGGTTCGGACTAGACCCAGACTGCGCGTCGTATCCAGAACCAGTTGCGATCCGTTGACGCTCGCCACGCGGAACCCCGCCTCGTTCAACTGGGCCAGACCTCCCATGCTGGTCAGGCGGACATGGTCGTTCAGCGAAAGACCGTGACTGCCGACCGTGAGCGTCAGGCCGCAGTCGCTGCGCACGCATTTGGCGACATAGGCCGATTTCGTCGTGCTGGTGGACGAGCCCTGATAGCTGGAGGCCGCGCCCGACGCCGACAGCGTCCTGAGCTGGAACTGGTTGTTGGAGATCCTCACCACCTCATAGGGAACCCCATTCAGGCCCGCGATGTCCTGGACGTTCCACAGCACCACCCGATCGCCGTTGACGAAGCCGTGGCCGTTGGAGGTGATGGTCGTCGGCGAGGCCCGCGAAATGCTCGTAATCGTGCGCACGGTCCCGCTCACCCACGACGCGGCCGTGACGGAACGGGTCGTGCTGTCCAGCGGCCCACGCGCCTGAGCCGCCAGCGACCCGACGTTCACCCCCGCCGCATACGGGACCAGCGCCACCTTGGAGTAGAAGGGCGTCTGCTGGTCCTGAACCACGATGTCGATCAGATCCTTGGCCGCCGCCTGCAGGTCCTGAAGCTTGGACGTCGGCGGACAGTTGCGCGTGCAGTTGTCCATCGACCCCGTGATGTCCAGCGCCATCGCCACCTCGACGTTGCGCGAGGCGCGCAGGACTTCGGAGCGGGTGCCGACCGGCAGATAGTCGTCCAGAAGCTTGCCGTAGGGCGGCAGGAAGACGTTGGCGACCAGCACCTTCACATTGACGCGCGCCTCGCCAGTCACTCGGTTGTTCGCCAGGACAAAGGTCGCCGTATCCGCCGAACCAGCCTGGAAATAGCGCGGCATATTGGCCTTCAGCGCGGCCATGCCTACCCGGTTGATGTTGGCGTCGTCAGCATAGATCGAACGGGCGGCGGCCAGGGCGGCGGCGTCCAGCGCGTCCTGAAGCTCGGCCTTCACCTTGGACGCCTGATGCAGGTCGATGGCGCCCAGGGTGATCATCATCAGGATCGGCAGGGCGATAGCGAACATCAGGGCGACATTGCCCTGGGTCTGGCGCATCAGGCGGCGGACAAAGAGGCTTAGACCGCGCCCAGCTCGTTTCAGACCGTGTTTCACCGTGAAATCCCGTCTCGCGCGCAGACGCCCAGGTCCGCAGTCCGCCTTAGCATGACGCGGGTCCGTTAAGGCTTGGCCCCAAGTTCACGGTTAACGGCGGGTTGCGAAACGGCCGGCTTCAGCGGCGGTCGACGCAGGCGTCCAGACCCTGCTGGCGCACCGTGCCCATGGCCGCCTGGATGCGGGCGGCGCGGCGGCGAACGTAGGGGCCGGGCGCCGCGGCGTTGTAGCGGCGCGGGCTGGGCAGGATGGCGGCCAGACGGGCGGCCTCCTGCGCGGTCAGCTTGTCCGCGCTCTTGTTGAACCAGTGGCGCGAGGCGGCCTCGGCGCCATAGACGCCCGGCGCCCATTCGGCGACGTTCAGATACATCTCCATGATCCGCCGCTTGCCCCAGCCGATCTCGATCAGGCCGGTGTAGCCCGCCTCCAGCCCCTTGCGGACCCAGTCGCGGCCGTGCCACAGGAAGACGTTCTTGGCGGTCTGCTGGCTGATGGTCGAGCCGCCGCGCACCTTGCCCGAGCCGCGCTGTTCGGCGCGCTCGTTGGCCTCCAGCGCCTTCTGGATGGCTTCGACGTCGAAGCCGTGGTGCTGGCAGAAACGGGCGTCCTCAGAGGCGATCACCGCCTCGACCAGACGCGGCGAGATGCGGTCCAGCGAGCGCCAGCGATAGTCCATGCCACGCCCGGCCGCCGCCTGCTGGACCATCAGGATCGTGGCGAGAGGCGGCAAAAAGCGATGCACCGCCACCCCGGCCAACGGGAACAGAGCCAGGATCACGAGCAGGGTCAGGATCGGCCGCCGCCTGCGGCCCTTTGCGCGGGTCATGCCGTCATCCTGCCTCAGCCAAGCTTCAGCGCAAGCGCGATCAGAGCGAGGCCACGCCCGCGTGACCGTCTTCATCCGCCCAGGCGATGCGGGCGGCGCCGGAACTCATGGCCAGGGCGGTGATGGGGGCGCCCTTGTCCTGTTTGACGAACTGAAGGCCGCGCCCGGCCGGATCGGCCCACCAGACGCGCCCGTCTTCCAGCCCCGCCGCCAGACGGCCGTGGGCGGGGGCGGCGGCGACCTGGGCGATCAGGGTCGTCTCGTCATAGCCGATCTCGGTCGCCTCGCGCCCCATTGGGCCGTTGGCGCCGACGAAGGGCCACAGCACCACGCCCTGCGCGCCCGAGGTGGCCAGAAGCTGGCCCTTGGCCATGAAGGCGAAGCTCTTGATCTTAGACGGATAGCCGCCCATCCGCATGTTCTTCTGATCCTTCAGGCGCCAGCCGTGCAGTTGGTTGTCCTGCATGGAGGTGACGACGAAGGCGCCGTCGGTCGAGAAGCCGACCGCCAGGTGCGACCCGGCCCAGGCCAGCTTCGTCGGCTGCTGCTGCTCGATGCGGGCGTACCACAGCCAGGCGCCGCCATAGGTCGAGGCGGCGATGCGGCGCCCCTTGGGGTCGAAGGCCACGCCCGAGACGGTGCGCTCATGCTGGAAGTCGCGGCGGAAAGCCACGTCCTTGCTGTCCAGCACCGTCAGCGCGCGGCCCGAGGAGAAGGCGATCAGGCCCGACTCGGCCGATGCGGCCACGGCGTCGATCCATTGGCCCTTCGTCTGGGCCAGCAGTACGGCCTCGCCCTCGCGGCTCCAGACCAGTTTGCCGTCGTCGCCGCCGGTGACGATCCCCTCGCCCGAGGGATGGACGCAGGCGCACAGGACGGCGCCGTCATGGACCTCGCTGCGGGCGCCGCTCTCGAACCGCACCGAGCCGTCGCCCAGGGCGAAGATCGCGCCCGTCTTGTCGAACAGGGCGGCTGTGACCTGGGCGTCGAAGGAGAAGGTCGTCATGTCGGCTCGCACACGCAAAGAAAGTCAGAGGGGCCTCATAACCTCCCCCGTCGCGTCTGTCGCGTGGCGGGTCTATGAGGGGGCCATGACCCTGCTGCTCATTCCCGGCTTCATGGCCGATGCGACCCTGTGGGACGAAATGGCCGACGATCTGGCCCCGTTCGGGCCGCTGGTCGCCACCGACCTCAGCCGGGGCAAGGATATCGAGCGCATGGCGGCGGCGATCCTGGCCGATGCGCCGGAGCGGTTCGTCGCCGTGGGCTTCTCAATGGGCGGCTATGTGGCGCGGGAGCTGGCGCGGATCGCGCCGGAGCGGGTGGAGGCCCTGATCCTGATCGCCACCTCGGCGCGCGGGGATACGGAAGAGTTGATCCGCCAGCGGCGCTCGTCGCTGAAGGCGCCGCCGAAGGCCTTCAAGGGGTTGAGCCGACCGGCCATCGTCTCGTCCCTGCACCCCGATCTGGCGAACGACCAGGCGATGATCGCGCGGGTGCGCGACATGGGGTTGAGGCTGGGCGGCGAGGTGTTTCACCGCCAGTCGGCGATGGCGCGGGCAGGCGATCTGGAGCGACTGGGGGAGATCGCTCAGCCGACGCTGATCGTGGCGGCGGATGCGGATCGTCTGCGCAGCGCTGAGGAGGCGGAGGAGCTGCGGCGGGGGATCGCAGGCGCGACGCTGAAGACGGTGACGCACAGCGGCCACATGATCCCGCTGGAACAGCCGAAGGCGCTGGCGCGGGTGATGACGGAATGGCTGAACACCCTCTCCTGATGGGAGAGGGCTTGAGGCTCGGGGAGCCGAAGGCGATCCGCCAGCCGAAAGGGTGAGGGTTCGGGGGTGAAGTCGGCCAAGGGCCGTGGCGCGACGGCTGACGCCGACTGAAGGGACAAGCCCCTCACCCTTTCGCGCAAGGGCAACGGCTGCGCCGCCGCGCGCTCAAGCCCTCTCCCGCCGGGAGAGGGTTTATTTATGCGTTTCGACCCAGCGCTTCGTCATCAGTTCGCCGGACACGTAGGCCTCCTGAAGCTCGACGCTCCAGTAGTTCAGGGCCTCCAGCGGGATCGGCGCGCCCGAGACCGCGCAACGCACGTGGTCGCCGTGCTGCACGATCTCGAACTCGGGCGTGCCGTAGATCAGCTTGGCTTCTGCGCGCGGGCGGGGCGGCGGGTTCATGCCACGCAGGCCTCGAACCCGGCCTTCAGCTCAGCCTCGCTCAGATCGCGGCCGATGAAGACGGCGCGGCTCCAGCGGCGCTCCTTCTCGCCCCAGGGCTGCTGAAGGTCGCCTTCGAGGATCATGTGCACGGCCTGGAAGACCAGACGGCGATCCTCGCCCTGAACGTCGATGATGCCCTTGGCGCGCAGGATGTTCTGGCCCTGCTCGCCCAGCAGGCGGTCCAGCCAGGCGGTGAATTTGGCCCCGTTCAGCGGGCGGTCCAGCGTCAGGGAGATGCCCTTGATGTCGTCGTTGTGGGCGTGGCCGCGTGGGCCGCGCGCATGATCGTGGTCATGGTCATGACCGCAATGCTCGTCGTGGACATGGTCCTCGGCATGGTCATGCCCGTGGCCGCAGTGTTCATCATGAACGTGGCCTTCGGCGCCGTGGGGCGGATTCACGAAGTCCGGCTTGACCTCAAGGATGCGGTCCAGATCGAAGGCGTGCAGGCCCAGCACCTGGTCCAGCGGCACGTTCGAACGCTCTGCGCGGACGATGGGGGCCAGAGGGTTCAGCGCGCGCAGACGGGTCTCGACCTCGGCCAGAGCGGCCTCGTCCACCAGATCGATCTTGTTCAGGATGATGCGGTCGGCGAAGGCGACCTGCTCGCGCGCCTCTTTCGAGTCATCCAGACGCGCCATGACGTGTTTGGCGTCGACCAGGGCCGTGACGCTGTCCAGCTGGGTCCTGGCCTTGACCTCGTCGTCAACGAAGAAGGTCTGGGCCACCGGGCCGGGGTCGGCCAAGCCGGTGGTCTCTACGATGATGGCGTCGAAGGCGGGCTTGCCGGGACGCTGGCGCTTCATCAGGCCGTTGACCACGCGGATCAGGTCGCCGCGCACCGTGCAGCAGACGCAGCCGTTGTTCATCTCGAACACATCCTCGTCGGCGCCGACCACCAGGTCGTTGTCGATGCCGATCTCGCCGAACTCATTGACGATGACGGCGTAGCGCTTGCCGTGGTCCTCGGTGAGGATGCGGTTCAGCAGGGTGGTCTTGCCGGCGCCGAGGTAGCCGGTGAGGACGGTCACGGGTGTCTTCTGGGTCATGGCTCGCTAGATGGCGGCTGAGGGCCGCCTTGGGAAGAGGCGAAACCGCTCAGCAGGTCGGACAATCCGGCAGGACGCCCGTTTCCAGCTGCAGCGTCGTGTGGCTGATGTCGAAGCGGCCGCGCGCCAGCCCTTGCGCCTCGGCCAGAAGGGCGTCGGGGTCGGGGCGCTGATGCACCAGATGGGCGGTCAGGGCGGCGTCGGTGGTCGACAGGCCCCACACGTGCAGGTCGTGCACCGCCGTCACCCCCGGCAGAGCCAGAAGCGCGCTGCGGATCTCGGCCACGTCGAGGCCGTTGGGCGCGGCGTCCAGCGCCAGATTCACCGAATCTTTCAGCAGCCCCCAGGTCCCGATCATGATGACGGCGACGATGATCAGGCTGACGATCCCGTCGATCATGGCCCAGCCGGTGAACAGAATGACGACGCCGGCGATGACCACGCCCAGCGAGACCCCGGCGTCGGCCATCATGTGCAGATAGGCGCCGCGCACGTTCAGGTCCTTGTGCTGGTCCTTCATGAACATCAGGGCCGTGCCCAGGTTGATGATGAAGCCGATCCCCGCCACGGCGATGATCATGCCCGAGGCCACCGGCGCGGGCTCGGCCAGACGACGCACCGCCTCGAAGGCGATGGCGCCGCAGGCGAAGATCAACAGCAGGGCGTTGCCCAGCGCCGCCAGCACCGTCGCCTTGCCGTAGCCGTAGGTGCGTCTGGCCCCCGCCGCGCGCCGGGCCAGCCAGGCCGCGCCGCCGGCCATCGCCAGGCCGAGAACGTCTGAAAGATTGTGCCCCGCATCCGCCATCAGGGCGGTGGAGTCGGCGATGAAGCCCGCTATGAACTCAACCGCGACGAAGGCCAGGTTGACGATCAGGCCGACGGCGTAGCGCCAGTCGCCGGTGTCGGTCGGGCCGTGATGATGGCCGCCGATGCCGTGGCTGTGGCTGTGGCTGTGGCTGTGGCTGTGGCTGTGGCTGTGGCTGTGGCTGTGCGAATGACCCTGGCCATGCCCTTGGCTGTGGGAATGATCGTGGCCTTCATGACCGTGTGCGTGTTCGTGCGCCATGTCCGTCCAGCTAGGTCTTCCCACGCGGCAAGGTCAAGCCCCGCAGGACACAAGTCTTTGAATGTAAATATATAACCTATCGAAACTCAGTGCTGATGCGTCAGCACCAGGAAGCCGATCAGGATCAGGGCCCCGCCCAGAATGGCTCCTTCATAGCGCGCCCACCGCTCCAGCCGCAGGATGGAGTAGCCCGCCGTCGCCAGCGCCGCCAGCAGGGTCATGCCCAGCACCGTCCCCGCCGCAAACACCAGCGTCAGAAGGCCCAGAGCCCAGAAGCCTTCGGTCGCCGAGGACAGATAGATAGGCAGAAGCACTTCGCCCGGCGTCACCGCCATCATCAGCACCAGCCCCAGAAAGGCCGCCCGGTCGGAGACGGCAGGCCCGGCCCCCTCGCCCGCGTCCATCGCTGGTCCGCCCGCCGTCGCCGTACGCTTCAACGACGCCTTGGCCAGATAGAAGGCGCCGAACAGGAACAGCAGGCCCGCCGACAGATGCGGCAGCAGGCCCTCGACCCAGCGGTTCAACGCCAGGCCCGCCGCCACGATCAGCGATCCCACCAGGGCCGTGGATGCGATATGGGCCAATCCGGCCGTCACCACGGTCGTCATCACCCGCGCCACGCTCCAGCGCTGCGCCCGTCCGACCAGGACGAACGGCAGCCAGTGGGTCGGCAGGGCCGCGTGCAGGAAGGCCGCGACGAAGCCGCCGCCCAGAAGCGACAGCAGCACCGGCTCGGCGAGATCGGGAGAGGACATGGCCGCTCCCTTAGAGTGTTACCTTATAACGGTCGAGAAGAATCGGCGAAGAATCTTCGTCCGCGGCGCCACGTCGCGTCTTCATATATAAGGGGCTTCGAACTCGGCCCGCGCTTGCACGCCCGTGCATCGCGGCCACAGAGTCGGCTCAGAACCCGTTTCAGGCGGGTTTTGCCCCCTTGGGCGTCCGTTTCACGTTGACTCTTCCGTGACCATCCGTATATGTCGCCGCTCTTCGCCCGCAGGGTCTCCTGGCGGGCGCATCCATTTTTGCGTTCACGCTGAGGCTTCCTAATGTACGCGGTGATCAAGACCGGCGGAAAGCAGTACCGGGTTCAACCGGGCGATGTGATTGTTGTCGAGAAGATCGACGGCGACGCTGGCGCTGCCGTCAATTTCGGTGAAGTCCTCATGCTGGGCGGCGACAAGGGTGTTACGGTCGGCGCTCCGCTGATCGACGGCGCCGCTGTCGCAGCCACGCTGATCGAGACCCGCAAGGGCGAGAAGATCAAGATCTTCAAGAAGATCCGTCGTCAGGGCTATCGCCGCACGAACGGCCATCGCCAGATGGAATCGGTCCTGCGCATCACCGGCATCGAAGGCGCCGGCGAGAAGGCCAAGTGGGACGGCAAGGTCGAGCTGATCACCAAGGCTGAGATCAACGCCCGCGCCCGCGGCCTGGCCCCGCGCGTCGAGGCTGTCGAAGCCGAGGCCCCGAAGGCCAAGAAGGCTCCGGCCAAGAAGGCCGCCAAGGCTGAGGCCTCTGAAGGCGCCGAAGCCTAAGATTTTCACCGGCGCTGGATCAGCGCCTAGCAGGACAGATGGAGCGCTCAAGCAGCCCGAACGGGCGGTAGCGCACCAAGGAAGAGGAGCAGCAAGATGGCTCACAAGAAATCTGGCGGTTCGTCGCGTAACGGCCGCGACTCAGAGTCGAAGCGCCTTGGCGTGAAGAAATTCGGCGGCGAGCACGTGCTGGCCGGCAACATCCTCGTGCGTCAGCGCGGCACCAAATTCCACCCGGGCACGAACGTCGGCCTGGGCCGCGACCACACCCTGTTCGCCACTGTGACCGGCTCGGTGCAGTTCACGACCAAACGTGGCGGCCGTTGTTACGTGTCGATTCTCCCGGCCAACGACGACGCCCAGGCGATGGCCGCCGAGTAACGCGAAGCCAGGACAGTATTTCCCCGGATCGCGTTGCTCTCGACAGCAGCCGATCCGGACCAAGGGAAAATATTCCGCGGGGAGTCTGGATCACCAGGCTCCCCGTTTGCGTTTCCCCGCCTCGAAAGCCGTCCGAGCCCTCCAAGGAGGCGGCGCCGAAGACATCGAGGCCGAACCATGTGCGTGATCGAAACCTCTCCCGTCGTCGAGACGCGGCGCCTGCTGCTGCGCGCCCCCGGCGCCCAGGACGTGTCGCGGATCGCGGCCCTGGCCAATGACCACGACATCGCCCGCATGACCAAGCGGATGCCCCACCCCTTCGGCGTCGACCATGCCGAGGATTTCGTGCTGCAGGTGGCGTCGCAGGACCCGAAGAAGGCCAACACCTTCCTGATCGAGCACGAGGACCACGGCCCCGTCGGCGTCGTCGGCATGTTCCACGACGCCGACACCGTGCCCGAGACCGGCTATTGGATCGGACGCGAGTTCTGGGGCCGCGGCTATGCGACCGAGGCGCTGCAAGGCGCTCTGGTCTGGGCCTCGACGCGATGGAAGCGCCGCGCCCTGATGGCGGGCCACTTTGCGGACAACCCCGCCTCGGGCCGGGTGCTGGAAAAGGCGGGGTTCCTGTATACTGGCGAGACCCGTCCGGCCTTCAGCCGCGCGCGAGGCGAGAGCGCCGATACGCGGATGATGGTCTGGCTGGCCTGATAGTGCGCGGATTTCCCGGAGCTTTTGGTCAACGGCGCAGTTTTTTCACGAAAGCGAAAAAAGCCTGTTGACCGCCCCGAGGGTCCCCCCTATTAGTCCGGCCCTCGGCGGGGCGACCCACCGGGCCCAGGTGGCGGAATTGGTAGACGCGCTGGCTTCAGGTGCCAGTGGCTTAACGGTCGTGGAAGTTCGAGTCTTCTCCTGGGCACCATTTCTCAAGCGGCGCTGTATCCGATAGGATGCGGCGCCGTTTGTCATTTCGGCCCTGATCTCTCCTCCCCTGCGGCCGCGACGGCGAAGTCGAGCCCGAGTTCCGGCGCCTGTGTTCTGGCGGTGGCGCGCGGTTCGTCTATGTTGCGGCCTGAACGACGAACGAGTTTGCGCGCATGACGGTTTATTTCCACGAAGGCGACCTGCCCGACGGCCTGGACCTGGGCCCTGAGGTGGCGATCGATTCCGAGACGATGGGCCTGCGCTTCCGCCGCGATCCGCTGTGCGTGGTGCAGTTGTCGTCGGGCGACGGAAACGCCCACGTCGTGCGCCTGAACCGCCCGGCCTATGACTGCCCCAACCTGAAGCGGCTGCTGACCGATCCCAAGGTGCTGAAGATCTTCCACTTCGGCCGTTTCGACATCGGCATGTTCGAGCTGCACCTGGGCGTCGAGACGCGGCCGGTCTACTGCACCAAGATCGCCTCCAAGCTGGCGCGTACCTATACCGACCGCCACGGCCTGAAGGACGTGTCGCGCGAACTGGCCGGGGTCGACATGTCCAAGGCGCAGCAGAGCTCGGACTGGGGCGCGGCCGAACTGAGCCAGGCGCAGCTGGACTACGCCGCCTCAGACGTTCTCTACCTGCACGTCATCATGAACCGGTTGAACGAGATGCTGGTGCGCGAAGGCCGCATGGAGCTGGCCCAGGCCTGCTTCGACTTCCTGCCCATGCGTTCGCGCCTCGACCTGGCCGGTTGGGACGAGATCGACATCTTCGCCCACGCCTAGAAGGATCGGACCTGAAACGCCGATGAGCGAACAGCACGCCCAGGACGAGCAGAAGCGCGCCGACGAGGTGCGCGTCGCCCGCGCCGGCGAACGCTGGCGCACGCGCTCGCGGCGGGTAAAGCTGTATCGGCGCGTCCTGCCCATCGTCATCCTGATGCTGGCGGGCGGCGCCCTGACCTGGACCGTGTTCCGCACCGTCATGTCGGGGGTCGAGCGCAAGGCCAGCGAAAGCCGCGAGATCCGGCTCGACAACCCGATGTTCCACGGCCAGGACGCGCAGGGGCGCTCCTTCGTTATCGGGGCCCAGGGGGCGGTGCGCGATCCGGCAAGCGGCCATTTCCGCCTGGTCGGCCCGTTGCTGAGGCTGAACCTGGGCGCGCGCAAGACGACGGAACTGAGCGCCGACGGCGGGACCTATCTGGAAGCCCAGCGCAAGGTCGTCATCGGCCCGAACGTGAAGATTTCCGATGGCGGCACGGGCTGGGAGCTGACCACGCCCGAAGCCGTGGTGGACACCGACACCGGCGTCGTCACCGGCGACAAGGGGGTGCAGGGTCGCGGCCCCCTTGGAAGCATCGATGCTTCGTCTTATGCGATCTATGATCAGGGCCAGAGGGTCGTCTTCAACGGCCAGGGCGAAAACAAGGTAACCGGGACGATCAATCCCGCCGGAGCCGACCGATGAAACTGTCCAAGTCCAAGCTGACGATCGCAGGCGCCGCCCTGCTGACCGCCCTGATGCTGCCCGCCGTTTCGGGGGCCCAGAACGCCAGCACCCGCGCCGACGCCAGCCGCCAGCCGGTCCAGTACGGCGCTGACAGCGGCGAATATACGCCAGACGGCTTCTCGCTGCGCGGCCGGGCCGAGGTGACGCAGGGCGGCAACCGCCTGCGGGCCGACGCCATCCGGGGCTTTACGTCCAATGGCGACCTGAACCGCATCGAGGCCAGCGGCGGCGTCTACTTCGTCACCCCGGACCAGAGCATGAAAGGCGACCGCGCCGTCTACACCCTGAACGACGGCAACGTCGTGGTGACCGGCGACGTGATCCTGACCCAGGGAAAGAGCGTGCTGACCGGCAGCCGCCTCGTCTACAACGTCCGCACCGAGACGGCGCGCATCGAGGGCGGCGGCGGCAACGGCCGCGTCCAGGGCGTCTTCTATCCGCAAGGGAACTGAGGCGGCGTGGCGCGCAAGGAACTCTCCGCCCTGAACCTGGACGGCCCCGTCGTCGAACCGACGGCGCCGGCGGTCGAAAACGCGTATCCGACGGGTCTGCGCGTCGAACACATCGCCCGCAGCTTCGGCCAGCGGCAGGTGGTGCGCGACGTCTCGCTGAACGTCCAGCGCGGCGAGGTCTGCGGCCTGCTGGGGCCGAACGGGGCGGGCAAGACGACCTGCTTCTACATGATCACCGGCCTGATCCCCGCCGACAGCGGCTCGATCTGGCTGGACAATGAGGACATCACCCAGCAGCCCATGTACCAGCGCGCGCGCATGGGCCTGGGCTATCTGGCGCAGGAAGCCTCCATCTTCCGCGGCATGACGGTCGAGCAGAACGTCAAGGCCGTGGTCGAACTGCGCGAGAAGACCGCCGCCGGGGTTCGCGACGAGACCACCCGCCTGCTGGAGGAGCTGCGCATCGACCACCTGCGCCACGCCCCGGCCACCGGCCTGTCGGGCGGCGAGCGGCGCCGCGTCGAGATCGCCCGCGCCCTGGCCGCGCGACCCAGCTTCATGCTGCTGGACGAGCCGTTCGCGGGCATCGACCCGCTGGCCATCGCCGATATTCGCCAGGTGATCCGCTATCTGTCGAGCCAGGGCATCGGCGTGCTGATCACCGACCACAATGTGCGCGAGACGCTGGACATCATCGACCGCGTCTCAATCATCTCGTCCGGCTCTCTGCTGTTCGAGGGCACGGCTGACGAAGCCGTCGCCGACGCCGAGGTGCGCCGCGTCTATCTGGGCGAGATGTACGGCTGAGGCCGAGCCGCAGGGCCAAGGTAAAGCCCCGCTCATCCCCCGTTAACGGCTCTGCGCCATGATCCCCAGCAAGAAGCGGGCCAACAGCGCCTGCATGCGGGGTTGAAGCGACGTGATCGGTCAGAGGCTGGAGGTCAGGCAGGGGCAGGGGCTGGTCATCACGCCCCAGCTGCAGCAGGCGATCAAGCTACTGCAACTGTCGAACCTGGAGCTGGAGGCCTTCGTCGAGGCCGAGCTGGAACGCAATCCCCTGCTGCAACGCGACGAGGCCGACGCCGGCGGCGACGCTGCGCCGGACGCCGCCAACGACGCCGCCCCCGGAGACGGCGGCGAGGCGGAGCTGAGATTCGTCGAAGGGTCGGACGCCCACGCCCAGAACATGGACGCCGCATCGGACGATCTGTACGGCGACGCCGCTCCCGGCGAACGGGTCAGCGACCGTCAGGAGGACGGCGCGGCCGCCCAACCGGGCCTCAACGACTGGTCCCGCGCAGGCCCCGGCGGCATGGCTGACGACGAGGAGCGCGAGCGCCCCGATCATCGCAACCTGACCCTGTGGGAGCATCTGCAGGCCCAGGCCTCGGCGGCGGGCCTGTCGGCGGCCGACCACGGCATCGCCCTGACCCTGATCGACGCCACGGACGAAGGCGGCTATCTGCGCGCCGATCTGGGCGAGATCGCCGAGCGGCTGGGCGTGGATATCAGCCGCGTTGAGGCGATTCTGAGCGTCTGCCACGGGTTCGAGCCGACGGGGGTGATGGCCCGTTCGATCGCCGAATGCCTGATGCTGCAACTGGTCGAGCGCAACCGCTTCGATCCGGCGATGGCCGCCCTGTTGGAGAATCTGGAGCTGCTGGCGCGGCGCGACCTGACCGCCCTGCGCAAGGCCTGCGGCGTCGACGCCGAGGACCTGGGCGAGATGATCGCCGAGCTGAAGGGCCTGACGCCGCGCCCCGGCGCCGGGTTCGGCGGCGAACCGGCGCAGACCGTGGTGCCCGACGTCCATGTGCGGCCGGATCCGGCGGGCGGCTGGCGGGTCGAACTGAACGCCGACACCCTGCCCCGGCTGCTGATGGACAAACGCTATCATTCGGTGATCGCGGCGGGCGCCCGGTCCGACACGGAGAAGACCTTCGTCGCCGACTGCGCCGCCCAAGCCAGCTGGCTGGTCAAGTCGCTGGACCAGCGCGCCAAGACCATCCTCAAGGTCTCGTCCGAGATCGTGCGCCAGCAGGACGCCTTCCTGGCCTTCGGCGTCGAGTTCCTGCGCCCGCTGACGCTGAAGACGGTGGCGGAAGCCATCGAGATGCACGAATCCACCGTCAGCCGCGTCACCTCGAACAAATACGTCTCCACCCCGCGCGGGGTGTTCGAGCTGAAATTCTTCTTCACCGCCGCCATCCAGTCCAGCGACGGCGGCGCCGCGCATTCGGCCGAAGCGGTGCGCCGCCGGATAAAGACCATGATCGACGGCGAGGACGCGGACGGCGAGGTGCTGAGCGACGATCGGATCGTCGAAATCCTCAATGAGGCCGGCATCGACATCGCCCGGCGCACGGTCGCCAAGTATCGGGAAGCCTTGAAAATTCCGTCGTCGGTCCAGCGCCGCCGCCTGCTCAAGACCGCCTGATCACGCCCCCGCCAAGCTTCACCACAAATCGGTGATCGACGTTGACACCAAACGCGGTCCGTCGCGTTGTATGGCTATGCAGATACAAGTCAGCGGCAAACAAGTGGATGTCGGCGAAGCGCTAGGCTCGCGCATCTCCCAGGAACTCGAAGAGGGCATCGGCAAATATTTCGCCCGCGGCGCCCAGGACGCCGAGGTCGTGGTCTCCAAGGATCGCCATGGCTTCCGCGTCGATTGCTGGGTGCGTCTCGCCTCGGGTCAGTCGCTGGTGACGACCGGGTTCGGCGGCGACGCCCAGGCTGCTTTCGCCGACAGTCTGGACAAGCTGGAGAAGCGGGTCCGCCGCTATAAGCGCCGCCTGAAGGATCACCACATCGGTCCCAAGGGCCTGTCGCCCGAGAAGACTGAAGACGCTGCGCGTGAAGTCGCCGCCATGACCGTCTTCCGCGATCCCGATTCAGTCGAGGATGAAGAATTCGGCGATGCGGGTCGCCCCGATGAACCGCCCCCCGTGGGCATGGTGATCGCCGAGACCCAGGCCGAAATTCGCACCCTCACGGTCGGTCGCGCCGTGGCCGAACTGGACATGACCGGCTATCCGCTGGTGATGTTCCGCAACGCCGCCCACGGCGGCCTGGCCGTGGTCTATCGTCGCCCGGACGGCAACGTCGGCTGGATCGACCCGGAGCGCACGGTGAACGGCGCGGCGAAACGGGTCGGCTGAGAGACTTCCGCTGGAGGGGCGAAGGCGCTAGAAGGCCCTCGCCCTTCCGCACATGTCGGGTACCGATTTCGGGGTAGTCATGGACATTGCTGATTTGTTGTCGCCGGACGGGATCGTCCTGCGCGGCGGCGCGTCATCCAAGCGTCAGGCGCTGCACGCCGTCGCCGAAGCTTTCGCCAGCGCGACCGGCATGGACGCCGAGCGCACCTTCGAGGCCCTGCTGGAACGCGAAGCCCTGGGTTCGACCGGCCTGGGCTCGGGCGTCGCCGTCCCGCACGCCCGCATCAAGGGTCTGGAGCAGGTGTGCGCCGTCTTCGTGCGGCTGGACACGCCGGTGGCCTATGAATCGCTGGACGATCGTCCGGTGGACCTGCTGTTCGCCCTGTTCGCGCCGACGGACGCCGGGGCCGAGCATCTGCGCGCTCTGGCGGCGGTGTCGCGCGCCCTGCGCTCGCCGGAACTGCGCGAGCAACTGCGTCAGGCGCGGACCGTGGACGCCATCCGCGCCCTGTTCGTCAAGGACGTGTCCAAGACGGCCGCCTGACCAACGAAAAGGCGCGGCGCCCAGCAGGCCCGCGCCTTTATTCTTCCAAAGAAATCAATGGACCGAGACCGGCTCCAGCTCGTGCGCGACGGCGGCGGCGAAGGCGGTTTCACGATCCAGCATGACGGCCAGACGCTCGCCGTCGGCGCCGTGCACCGCGTAGAGGATCTGGTCGGGATCGATCTCGATATCGGCCGCCGGCTCCACGTGGGCGTCGGCCATCACGTCCGACGCGCGGATGGCGCGGACGTAAACAAGATCAGGGGCGCCGAAACCGGCGAAGTCCTTTTTAGTCATGATGGGCGTCATAAGACCGCCTCCTTACGCTTGACTGAACGCCCGGAAAGCCGAGCGGTTCGACGGCTGATTCAGCCCGTCGTGGTGATAGGGATGCGCCGCACCAGCTTTTCCTGCTCCGGGCGGATCAGCTCGACGTGCAGCAGGCCGTGCTCCAGCCGGGCGCCGGAAATCTCCAGCCCATCGGCCAGAACGAAGCTGCGCACGAAGCCGCGCGCGGCGATGCCCCGATGCAGAAAGGCCTGCGGGTCGCGGCCTGCGTCCTCGCGCTTGCCGGTGATGGTCAGCTGGCGTCCTTCGACGGTGACGGAAAGGTCGTCCGGCGTGAATCCGGCCACCGCCAGAGTGATGCGGACGGCCGCATCGCCGATCTGTTCGACGTTATAGGGCGGATAGCTCTCGCCCGCCGCCTTGGCGGCGCGGTCGATCAGGGCTCGGGTTTGGTCGAAGCCCAGCAGGAAGGGGCTGTCGAACAGCACGGCGCGGGTGGTCATGGGGTCCTCATGGAAAAGCGACCTCGGCCGTCCGGCGCCTCCCGCGATCGGCAAAGCGCCCGGCCGCTGTTACAGATGGGGGGCCGGGGCCGTGCGGTCAACGCTCGCCGAGGTCGCAACCGCTGTGAAAACCCTGCCGGTTCCGTTCATGACGGGTACAGATTGGAACCTTCACCATATGGCCTGCGTTTCTGCGACCGGATCACTATCGAAAGGATCACCTATGCGCGCCAAGCTTGCCGTCACAGGCCTGAGCATCGCCGCCCTGCTGGGCGCCGCCGCTTGCACCACCACTGACCCCTACAGCTCTGCGCCGCGTCGCAACAACACCGGCACGGGCGCGATCGCCGGCGCCGTCGGCGGCGCCCTGCTGGGCTATCTGACCAACACCTCCAGCGGCGAGCAGGGCCGCAAGAACGCCCTCATCGGCGCAGGCGTGGGCGCCCTGGCCGGGGCCGGGGTCGGCCAGTACATGGACCGCCAGCAACGCGCGCTGGAAGCCGAGCTTTCGGGCACTGGCGTGGGCGTGGGGCGCCAGGGCGACAACCTGGTGCTGCGCATGCCGTCAGACGTGACCTTCGCCACCAACCAATCCTCGCTGGACACCCGCTTCCTGCCGGTGCTGGACGATGTCGCACGGGTGCTGAACGAATATGATCGCTCGATGGTCGACGTGATCGGCCATACCGACGCCTCGGGCGGCGATGCGATCAACCAGCCGCTGTCGGAACGCCGGGCGTCGTCGGTCGCCTCCTATCTGATCGACCGCGGCGTGATGCGCGAGCGCCTCTACGTCGCCGGCATGAGCGCGCGCAATCCGATCGCCTCGAACGATACGGTCGAGGGCAAGGCCCAGAACCGCCGCGTCGAAATCCTGATCCGTCCGTTCACCGGCTGATCCCGACGCCTTGTCGAGGATGGAGGGCGGCCCGTGACCGGGCCGCCCTTTTTCTTTGCCCTGTACACCCTTGCGGTTCCCTGCCCGCACGGCTTTGGTGTTCGCAATCAGGGAGATTCACATGGATGACGACGCGCCGGGTCGGGCGCTGGGCAGGGCGTTGAGGCTTGGCGCCACGGCGGCGTTCGCCGCCGTGGTGACAGCCGCCGTCGTCATTGCAGCGGGACGGGCCCTGTTCTTCTAGAACTCGCTGATCAGGCGGCGTGGTCGGGACGACCGATCGACGTATAGCGGAAGCCCCGCGCCTTCATGTCGTCCGGGCGATAGACGTTGCGCAGATCGACCATGACCGGCTGCTTCAACAGCAGCTTGACCCGGTCCAGATCCAGGGCGCGGAACTGGTTCCATTCGGTCAGGATCACCACCACGTCGGCGCCCTCGACCGCGTCATAGGGGCCGTTCTTGAAGACCACCCCGTCCAGAAGCTTGGCGGCTTCCTCCATGCCCTCGGGGTCATAGGCGTGAACCGTCGCCCCGCGCGCGATCAGGGCCGGCGCGACATCCAAGGACGGCGCATCGCGCATGTCGTCGGTGTTCGGCTTGAAGGTCAGACCCAGCAGGGCGACCGTCCTGCCCTTCAGATCGCCGCCAAGCGCCTTGGCCACGCGGTCGGCCATCGCCTTCTTGCGGGCGTCGTTGATGGCCACCGTCGTCTCGATGAGACGAACCGGCGAGCCGGCGTCGGCCGCCGTGCGCACCAGGGCCAGGGTGTCCTTGGGGAAGCACGAACCGCCGTAGCCCGGCCCGGCGTGCAGGAACTTCGAGCCGATGCGATTGTCCAGGCCGATGCCGCGGGCCACCTGCTGCACATCGGCGCCGACCGCCTCGCACAGGTCGGCGACCTCATTGATGAAGGTGATCTTCATCGCCAGGAAGGCGTTGGCCGCATATTTGATCAGTTCGGAGGTGCGGCGGCCGGTGAACATGATCGGCGTCTCGTTCAGGTTCAGCGGCCGATAGAGTTCGGCCATCACGGCGCGGGCGCGCTCGTTATCCGTGCCGACGACGACGCGGTCAGGGCGCTTGAAATCGCCGATGGCGGCGCCTTCGCGCAGGAATTCGGGGTTGGAGACGACGGCGAAGTCGGCGTCGGGGCGGCGTTCGCGGATGATGCGCTCGATCTCGTCCCCGGTGCCGACCGGGACGGTGGACTTGGTCACCACGACAGTGAAGCCCTGCATCAGATCGGCGATCTCCTCGGCCGCCGCATAGACGTAGGACAGGTCCGCATGACCGTCGCCGCGGCGCGAGGGGGTGCCGACGGCGATGAAGACGGCGTCGGCCGAGCGGATGGCCTCGGCCCCGTCCGTGGCGAAGGACAGGCGCCCGCCCTTGACGTTGGTCTCCACCAGATCGTCCAGGCCCGGCTCATAGATGGGCATGATGTTCTGGTGCAGGCGGTCGATCTTGGAGGCGTCCTTGTCGACGCAGGTCACCGTGTGGCCGAAATCGGCGAAACAGGCCCCAGACACCAGGCCGACATAGCCCGTTCCGATCATGGTGACGCGCATCGAAGCACTCCTCTAGAAAATCGTTCCCCCGCAGATAACCGCAGATGATGACAGGCGCCAGCAAGGGCGGCCTTCAGGCATAGAAAAAGGACGGTCAGCCCGCATGGGCCGACCGTCCTTGTTCTTATCGACGCTTCTACGGTCGCGGGGGCCGGGATGAGCCGGCCCCCTTGAGCCTTAGAAGTTGATGTCGACGGTGGCGCGGCGGTTCAGCGGCTCACGCACGCCGTCGCCGGTGGCCTTGGCCGGCTGGGTCTCGCCCTTGCCGTCCAGCGAGATCACGCCGCCGTTGACGCCTTGAGCGACTAGGGCGTCAGCCACGGTGCGCGCACGGCGGTTGGACAGGCCCATGTTGTAGGCCGCGTTGCCCGAGGTGTCGGTGTGGCCGACCACCAGCACGCGCGTCGGAGCGCCCGACTTGGCGTAGTTGGCGGCTTGCGTCACCACCGAGCGGGCTTCCGCCGTCAGGTCCGAACGGTCGAAGTCGAAGTAGACCACGAACTGACGCGCAGCCGGCTTGGCCGGAGGCGGCGGAGGCGGCGGCGGGGGCGGCGGGGGAGGCGGCGGAGGCGGCGGCGGCGGGGGCGGCGGCGGCGGCGGGGCCACCGGCTCGGCGCCGAACGCATAGCGCAGGCCCAGCGTCACGGTGTGCGACTGGTCATAGTCGCCCGCCAGGGTACCGAACGGAATGGCGCCCGTGCCCGAGGTGTTGGTGTCGAACTCCATGTCGCCCGTCAGATAACGGTACGTCAGGTCGATGTTGGCGCGGTCCGAGACGGCCCAGGCCAGACCGGCGATCGCCTGGGCGGCGAACTTGGTCGAGCTGTCGTCAGCGGCGAAGGCCACGCCCGGCGTCTGACGCAGGCGGCCGACGGTGTCGGTGTTGACGCGGTTGGCGCCAACGCCCAGGCCGACGAACGGACGGATGGTCCAGTCCGGCGAACCGAAGTCATAGATGACGTTGGCCATCAGGGTGGTCGACGTGATGTCGCCTTCCGGCGAGTGGCACGGACCGGTGGCCGGCGTCAGGTTGCACAGGCCCTGCGGACCCGAGACGGCGCGCACGCGGCCGATGTCGCCCGAGCGGTAGCCGCCTTCGAGCTCAACACGCCAGTTCGGGTTGAAACGGTAGCCCAGGCGAGCAAAGGCCGCCCAGCCGTCGTTGACTTCCCAGTTCCAGTTGTGGCCGGTCGCCGAAGCTTCCGTATTGATGTCGTCGATGATGTGGTAGCCGGCGTCGATCGCGCCGTACCAGCCATCGGGCTCAGCCGATGCTGCGCCGGCCGACAGGGCCAGGGCAGCCGCCGCGCTCGACGCCAGGATCAAACTCTTGACACGCATGTGATGCGGCCCTCCGAGATCTGTTGTCAGTATGGCGACGAGAAAAGTCACCTGCAGCTTCCCTAGCAGCGTTGCCATGAAGGGTCGAGCGTGAAAGGCGCCAAAACCACAGCTTAAGCCCAAAACGTGGCCTGCGGGCTACAGGGATGAAGCACAGGTTAACAAAGGCTCCTCTTGCGCCCCTTGACCTGAGGTTCAGGGTGTCGTCCACATCCGGCTGCTTCATCGGATCAGCTCATCTCAATGTCTTCTATCTGCATCGACGGCTTCAACCTGGCGCTCGCAAAGGGCTCGGGGATCGCCACCTATGGGCGAAACCTGCTGATCAATGCGCGCGAAATCGGTCTGGGCACGCAGGTGCTTTACGGCCCGGCGGCGGCCCGCAAGGCCAGCAACGTCGTCAACGAAACGGCTCTGACCGACGCCGAGCGCCCTTCCGAGAAGCTGAACCGAAAGAAGAAGATCCAGCGCTTCCGCGACACCTATATGTCGCGCTTCGGACGTGAAGCGCACGCCATTATGCCTTCGGGCGAGGTGATCTGGCCCAATCGCGGCGGCGGCCGACCAGCGGCCGACAGCTTCTGGGCCGCCCAGAACCTGTTCCAGATCGCCAACCGCAGCTTCGCGGCCTATGGCAAGGAAACCCCGGTAAGCTTCGAAACCTCGACCGAGGTGCCTCGGCCCGACGCCATGCACTGGACAGCGACCCTGCCGCTGTACGCCAAGGGCGTGGCGAACCTATACACCATCCACGACCTCATCCCGCTGCGCCTGCCGCACACGACAATGGACGACAAGGCCGTCTATATGCGCCTGTGTCAGGCCGTGGCGAAACGCGCCGACCACATCGCCGTGGTGTCCGAGACGACCCGTCAGGACGTGATCCGTCTGCTGGGCGTGTCCGAAGACCGGGTCACCAACACCTATCAGGCCGTCGACCTGCCCGAGAGCCTGACCTCGCGCTCTCAGGCCGAGGTGGAGCTGGAGCTGGAGGGCGTCTTCAACCTGGGCTGGAAGGACTATTTCCTGCACTTCGGCGCCATCGAGCCGAAGAAGAACCTGGGTCGCATCGTCGAGGCCTATCTGGCGTCCGGCAGCAAGACGCCGCTGGTCATCATCGGGGGCCGCGCCTGGCTGGACGAGGGCGAGACCGCCCTGCTGAACCAGGTCAAGCGCGACGGCGGCCCCAGCGCCGACCGCATCCGCCAATATGAGTATATGCCCTTCTCCATGTTGGTCAGCCTGATCCGGGGCGCCAAGGCCACCCTGTTCCCTTCCCTGTATGAGGGGTTCGGCCTGCCGGTGCTGGAGTCGATGGCCCTGTCGACGGCAGTGCTGACCTCGACGGGAGGCTCCCTGCCCGAAGTCGCCGGGGACGCGGCCGTGATCGTCGATCCCTATGACGTCCAGGCGATGACGCGCGGCATTCAGGCGCTGGACGCCGACGAGAGCCTGCGTCACGAGTTGCAGGCGCGCGGCCTGATCCAGGCCGGCCAGTTCACGCCCGCCGCCTATCAGGCTCGACTGCGCGACCTGTACGGCAAGGTCGGCCTGACGCTGGCCTGACGCCGTGCCCGCCGCCCTTTCCGCTGAACGGCTCACGCACCTCCAGAGACTGGAGAGCGAGAGCATCCACATCCTGCGCGAGGTGGCGGCCGAGTGCGCGCGCCCGGTGCTGCTGTATTCGATCGGCAAGGATTCGGCCGCCCTGCTGCACCTGGCGCGCAAGGCCTTCCATCCGGCCCCGCCGCCCTTCCCCCTGCTGCACGTCGATACGACGTGGAAGTTCCGCGCCATGTACGCCCTGCGCGACCGCATGGCCGCCGAAAGCGGCATGGAACTGATCGTCTACAAGAACCCCGAAGCCGTCGAGCGCGGCGTCAATCCGTTCGATCACGGCTCGGCCGTGCATACGGATATGTGGAAGACGCAGGGGCTGAGGCAGGCGCTGGACCTGCACGGCTTCGACGCCGCCATCGGCGGAGCGCGCCGCGACGAGGAGGCCAGCCGAGCCAAGGAGCGGGTCTTCTCCTTCCGCGGCCCCGGTCACCGCTGGGATCCGCGCCGTCAGCGGCCGGAGCTGTGGAGCCTGTACAATCCGCGCGTCTCGCCGGGCGAGACCATGCGGGTCTTCCCCCTGTCCAACTGGACCGAACTGGACGTGTGGGACTACATCGCCGCCGAGAACATTCCCGTCGTGGACCTGTATTTCGCCGCGCCGCGCCCAGTCGTGACGCGCGAAGGCGCCCTGATCGTCGTAGATGACGAACGAATGCGGCTGAGCCCCGGCGAAACGCCCGAGGTCCGCACCGTCCGCTTCCGCACCCTGGGCTGCTACCCCCTGTCCGGCGCCATCGAAAGCGAAGCGACGACGCTGGACGCCGTCATCGCCGAAATGCGCGCCTCGCGCAGTTCCGAGCGTCAGGGTCGCCTGATCGACCGCGACCAGGCCGGGTCGATGGAGCGCAAGAAGCAGGAGGGCTATTTTTGATGTCGGCGCCCTCCCCTCAGCGCGACCTGCTGCGCTTCATCACCTGCGGCTCGGTGGACGACGGCAAGTCGACGCTGATCGGCCGCCTGCTGCATGACGTCGGCGCCGTGCCCGACGACCAGATCGCCGCCCTGACCGATGCGGACGGCGCGCTGGATTTCTCCCTGCTGGTCGACGGCCTGCTGGCCGAGCGCGAACAGGGCATCACCATCGACGTGGCCTATCGCTATTTCTCGACCGAGCGGCGCAGCTTCATCGTCGCCGATACGCCCGGTCATGAGCAGTACACGCGCAACATGGCCACCGGCGCCTCGACCGCCGATGGAGCGATCATCCTGGCCGACGCGCGCAAGGGGGTGCTGACCCAGACGCGCCGCCACGCGCACATCCTGGCCCTGATGGGCGTGCGCCGGGTGGTTCTGGCCGTCACCAAGATGGACCTGGCGGACTGGAGCCAGCCCGCGTTCGAGTCCATCGCCGCCGAGTTCGCCTCCTACGCCGCACAGGTCGGACTGGAGGTCACGGCCATTCCGGTGTCCGGCGCGACGGGGGCCAATGTGGCGCGACGCGGCGAGGACGGCGGCTGGTATTCCGGCCCGACCCTGCTGGAGACGCTGGAGGCGCTGCCGCCGCTATCCGAAGGCCAGGACATGCCGTTCCGCATGGCCGTGCAGGGCGTGATCCGGCCGCATCTGGACTTTCGCGGCTATACGGGCCGGATCGCCGCGGGCCGCGTGAGGCCCGGCGACGGGGTGCGCGCTCTGCCTTCAGGGGTGACGACCACGGTCGCGCGCGTCCTGGCCCCGACCGAGGACGCCGAAGAGGCCCGCGCCAGTCAGTCCGTCGTTCTGACACTGACCGACGAGATCGACCTGTCGCGCGGCGACGTCCTGTGCGCCGCCGACGCCCCGCTGGAGACCGCCGACCAGTTCGAGGCCGCCGTGATCTGGATGGCCGAGGCGCCGCTGCTGCCCGGCCGCCAGTACGATCTGAAGCTGGGCGCCCGCACCGTCGCCGCCTCGATCACCGACATCCGCCACAAGGTCAACGTCAACACCCTGGAGCCGCTGGCCGCCCGGACGCTGGAGCTGAACGACATCGGCGTCTGCCATCTGTCGCTGGGGGCCGACATCGCTTTCGCCCCCTATGAGGAAGACCGCGAAATGGGCGGCTTCATCCTGATCGACCGGATGAGCCAGGCGACGGTCGGGGCCGGGATGATCCGCTTCGCCCTGCGCCGCGCCCACAACATCCATCGCCAGCCGATCAAGGTCGACCGCGCCCGACGCGCCGCCCTGAAAGACCAGCAACCAGCCGTGCTGTGGTTCACCGGCCTGTCCGGCGCGGGCAAGTCCACCATCGCCAACCTGGTCGAGGAGCAGTTGGCCGCCGAGGGGCGTCACACCTATCTGATCGACGGCGACAATCTGCGCCACGGCCTCAGCCGCGACCTGGGCTTCACCGAGGCCGACCGGGTCGAGAACATCCGCCGCGCCGCCGAAGCCGCCCGGATGATGGCCGACGCCGGCCTGATCGTCCTGGTGTCGCTGATCTCGCCTTTCCGCGCCGAACGGGCGATGGCCCGCGAAATGATGGGCGATGTCCCCTTCCTGGAAATCTTCATCGACGCCCCGCTCGCAAAGGTCGAAGCGCGCGACGTCAAAGGCCTCTACGCCAAGGCCCGGCGCGGCGAGTTGGTCAACTTCACCGGCATCGACAGCCCGTATGAGGCGCCGGAAGGGGCTGAAATCCATGTTCAAACGGAAAAAAATACGGCAGAAGAAGCGGCAGGCGTCATCCTTGACGTTTTCCTGAACGCATCGGGGCGTCCGTCTGGCGCTCGATCCAGGTAGGTTCGATGGCTTCCGATACCTCAATCCCCGACAAGTCGGCCTCGTTTCCGCGCCGCTTCTTCGCCGGCGTCGAGCACCATCTGCGCATCATCGGAGCTCTGATCCTGCGCGAGATGGCGACCCGCTATGGCCGTCAGGGGCTGGGCTTCGTCTGGATCGTGGGCGAACCTCTCATTTTCTGTTTCGGCGTGATGATCCTGTGGAGCTTTACCAAGTCGCCTTATGAGCACGGCATCCGCCTCGCGCCCTTCGTGATGACCGGCTATATGAGCCTGATCATGATCCGGCACATGATCAGCCTGCTGTCCACCGCGCTGCAATCGAATCTGGGACTGCTCTACCATCGCCGCATCACCCCGATGCACATACTGTCAGCGCGCATCATCCTGGAACTCGCCGGCAGCACGACCGCCTTCCTGATCGTCTATCTGGTGCTGCTCAGCCTTGAACAGGTCAGCCT
Organism: Brevundimonas sp. S1H14; assembly: GCF_047716865.1. Classification (NCBI taxonomy): domain Bacteria; kingdom Pseudomonadati; phylum Pseudomonadota; class Alphaproteobacteria; order Caulobacterales; family Caulobacteraceae; genus Brevundimonas; species Brevundimonas sp. S1H14. The sequence continues at coordinate 3,015,979 of NZ_CP136679.1, forward strand.
GCCGTTCAACTACCTGCTGCTGTATCAAGGCTGGTTCACCCTGGCCTGGGTCGCTTCGGGCCTGGCTCTGGTGCTGGCCGGTCTGGCCATGCGTTTCGAGGTGTTCGAACGCATGATCGGCCTGATTAGCTACGCCATGATCCCGCTGTCGGGCGTTTTCTTCATGGTTGCGTGGGTGCCGCCAGCCGCCCAGAAGATCTATCTGAGCGTGCCCTTCGTCCACTGTGTGGAAATGATACGCGCGGCGGTGTTCGGCGAGTTCGTGGTCACCCACTACGATCCGATGTACCCGATCATCTGGGGCGCGTGTCTCAATATCGCAGGCCTGCTGCTGATCGCCGGCGCCCGCGAACACATGGCGTCTGACTGACTTTATTTACCATTTATGACCACTCCCAAGGGTAAAAGGCACGCATGGCCGACTCCAAGCTGCAGTACCTAGGCTCCTTGCCCAAGATGCTTCCGGGGCCAGGCAAGACCGGTAAGAAGCGCAAGCTTCCGATCGCCTTCATGATCGTCGTGGGCGTGCCCACCGCGTTGGCTGCAATCTATTATCTGCTGATCGCCTCGCCGCGATACGTGTCAGAAGCGCACTTCGTCGTCCGTTCAGCGAATGTATCCCAACCCACGACGGTCGGCATGGCGTTGAGCGTTGCGGGCTTCTCGACCAGCGCCAACGAAGCCTTCGCTGTGCACGAATATCTGACGTCACGCGACGGCATGAAGGAAATGCAGAAGCGGTTCGACCTGCGCGCCATTCTGGGCCGCCCCGGAGCAGACGCCCTGTCGCGCTACCCGCGTCCTTGGGAAGGCGACAGCGAAGAGAGCCTCTACAAGGCCTTCCAGCGCTTCCTGACGGTCGGCCATGATTCCGGCACCGGCATCAGCACCATCCGCGTGCAGGCCTTTTCCGCCCGCGAAGCCCAGGCGCTCAACCTGGCGATGCTGGACAGCGGCGAGACCCTGATCAACCAGTTGAACGAACGCGCGGCCGCCAACGCCCTGCGCGATGCCGAACGCGACCGCCAGGCCGCCCTGGCCGCCGCCGAAACCGCCAAACAGGCGCTGACCGCCTTCCGCACCTCGACACGCTTCCTCGATCCGCGCGCCGAAGCGGCTGAAAGCACTCAGGTGAGCGTCACCCTACTGGTCTCAATCGCCCAGTTGAAAGCCGAACGCGACCAGCTGGCCGCCGAGGCGCCGGCCAGCCCGCAACTGCCGATCCTGAACCGCCGCATCGCCGGGCTGGAACGCCAGGTGGAGGACGCCCGCGCCCGCCTCGCAGGCGGCGCCGACTCCCTGGCGCCCAAGCTGGGCGCCTATGAAGATCTGGTCCTGCAGCGCGAGATCGCCGAGCGCCGGGTGTCCCAGGCCGAAGCCAGCCTCCTGACGGCTCAACAGGACGCCAGCCGCCAAAAGCTCTATCTGGAGCGCATCGTATCGCCCAGCCTGCCGGACAAGGGCAGCGAGCCGCGCCGCTGGCGGGCGATCCTGACCATCTTCGCCTCGTCGCTTCTGGCCTATGCCATCGGATGGCTGGTCTGGGCCGGCATTCGGGAACACAGGCAGAGCTGATGGCGCTCGAAGAGCCGGGCTTGCGCGTCGTCGACGTCAGCAAGAAATTCAAGTCGAGCAAACGTCCCGTGTTCAAGGACGTCAACTTCGACCTCGGCCGCTCTGGTCGGCTCGCCCTACTAGGCCGCAACGGCCAGGGCAAGTCGACGCTCATCCAGATGTTGGGCGGCATCATGCCCCCCAGCACGGGCAAGATCGAATGGAACATGACGACGTCATGGCCCATCGGCTTTGCAGGCGGCTTCCAGGGCAGTCTGTCCGGGCTGGACAATGTCCGCTTCCTCTCGCGTCTGTATAAGCGCGACTACAAGGAGACCCTGGCGCGGGTCGACGACTTCGCCGAACTCGGCAAGGCGCTGCGCGAACCGGTCAAGCATTTCTCGTCGGGGATGCGCGCCCGCCTGGCCTTCGGCCTGTCGCTGGCGATCGAGTTCGACTGCTATCTGATCGACGAGCTGGTGGCGGTCGGCGACGCCCGCTTCCAGCGCAAATGTCAGGAAGGCCTGTTCGAGGATCGCGGCCACTGCGCCTTCCTGATGGCGTCGCACGACACCAATCTGATCACCCGCTATTGCGATCGGGCCCTGATCATCGAGAGCGGCAAGGCCAAGATTTTCGACGACATCAAGGAAGCCGTCGAAGTCTACACCTGGCTGCGCGCCGCCTGACCATGCCTAACACCAAACAACATCTGTGGCTGATCATTCCGCCATGCGCCGATCGGGACGACTGGGTGGCTTCGATCACAGCACAGGCGACGGATGCGGGCTTTACGGTCATCAATTCGGCAGCCGACGCCAACACGGTCGCGTTGGGCAAGACATTGACCCTGTCGCTAGACCCTGAAGAGGCTCGCAAAGCTGGCGTTCACGCAAAGGACGTTGCCGTCTTACTGAGCACCAGCGGTCCCCTCTCCGCCAAGCTGGACGCAGATAACGACCCTGCGCCACGCCATAATGCGGTGAAGAATGCTTCTGACTTCATCCGACGCGGATACGCCTTCTTTCCCGACCGGGTTTTCAAGGCCGAAGACTTCGCAGGAACTTCAGTCAAACTCTTTCCCGGCTTCTCCTTGCTTGGCCCAACATCCACCTCAACGTCCAATCGTAACAGAGCGCTGAAGGAGGCCCTTTCCATCTACGCGGCCGACCACGCTTTCTGGGGAAGTGAGGTTTTTGATATCAACGCAAAGGATGTGCGCCACAACAAGGAAGAAGTCGCTCTCGACCTGACCGGCCGTCCGCGCTTCCTGATCTTCGGCCCTTACATCGCCATGCCAGCGGGACGCTGGAAAGCTGTCGCCCGTATTGGCTTCAGCGCCCCCACCGCAAGACACCAATACAGGGCCGATTGGGGGACTCAGGATACATACACCTCACATCACTTTCGTCCGGAGCGGGAAGGCGTGTTCCAGGTTGAAATCGAATACGAATGGGACAAGCCCTCGGCGTCCGAATTTCGATTGCTGTTGCTAGAGGGCGCTTTCGACGGCGAAGTGACTTTCTTTGGCGTTGAGATCGTCCGGGTTGGTTAGAACCTGCCGAGACGTTCCCGGGCCCGGCAGGAAGCCCCTGCGCAATCCCATCAGGATATGGCGGTCTGCGACCCTTGACCAAGTGGGAACATCACTTGCCGTTTGCACCCGACAAACCTTCGGCAAGTTGACGCGATTGGATAACCGCTCCAGATCGCCCGGAAGCGATCCCGGAACTTCGAAGTTCCTACTACAGGAAATCATGAGACGGGGCTGCGGTGGTGCTGAGTACCTGAGACGCTGGGAACATGAAGCGATGGATTGCCCTGCCGAGAGCCCTTAGGCTACATGCACTCGCACGCTGATGATCTCTAGGATTGCGTGACCTTGTTGAGAGAAGCGACGAACATATGGCGACGGTCCAGCTATTAAAAACCAAAAGATTTGGCGACACTCGTGGCTGGTTTTCAGAAACTTATTCTGAGCAATCACTGGCCAAAGCGGGCATCCACCATAGTTTCGTTCAAGACAATCACTCGTATTCGGCCTTAACCGGGACCATTCGTGGATTGCACTTTCAGAGGCCTCCGTATGCACAGGCCAAGCTGGTTCGTTGCGCACGCGGTTCGATAATGGATTATGCTGTAGATGTTCGTCGAGACTCTCCAACCTATGGCAAGTGGGTTGCCGCTCTACTGTCGGCTGATAACGGCTCCCAGCTCTATGTGCCTGTTGGTTTTGCCCATGCCTTCATTACCCTCGAGCCCGATACCGAGGTAATTTATAAGGTTTCCGCCGTTTATGCGCCGGACTGTGATGGCGGGCTGCTCTGGAACGACCCCGAGATCGGAATCGACTGGCCGCTCCCGGCTGCGGGCCCGATCCTATCGGATAAAGACGCAGCCCTGCCTGCGTTAGCCGAGTTTGACAGCCCGTTTGACTATGACGGGGTCCCCCTCACAGCACTATCCGACTAGGCTGCACCGCGGCCCGATACGGCGACGTTACTAACGGAGAAATTGTTTTGCGCATTCTGGTTACGGGCGGAGCTGGTTTCATCGGCTCGGCTCTAGTTCGTCAGTTGATGAATCACACGGACCACGAGGTCCTCGTCTATGACAAGCTCACCTATGCAGGCGTCCTCAGCTCTCTTGAACCTGTAGTCTCCAATCCACGCTATAGCTTCGTTCGCGCCGACATCACCGACCCAGAAGCCGTTGCTCAAGCCCTGACCGACTTCAAACCGCAGATAATCGCTCACCTGGCGGCTGAAAGTCATGTTGATCGCTCGATCGACGGGCCTGGCGAATTTGTCCAAACCAATGTCGTCGGCACCTACGTTATGCTACAACAGGCACTAGGTTATTATCGCAGCCTGGACGATCAGGCCAAAGCAGCTTTCCGTTTCCACCATATCTCCACGGACGAAGTATTCGGATCGCTGGGCGATGAAGGCTTATTTACGGAAACTACCGCCTACGACCCCCGGTCTCCCTACTCGGCATCAAAGGCATCATCCGATCACCTCGTTCGCGCCTGGGGGCATACATACGGCCTCCCCATCCTGGTTACCAACTGCTCGAACAACTACGGCCCGTATCATTTCCCTGAAAAGCTAATCCCCTTGATCATCATTCGCGCCCTGAATGGTGAGCCATTGCCCGTTTACGGCGATGGGACCAATGTGCGCGACTGGCTCTTTGTCGATGACCACGCTCGCGCCCTGCAAGCCGTGTTCGAACGCGGTACGCCAGGCGAAACCTATAATGTAGGTGGTAATGCAGAACGCAAGAACATCGAGGTTGTGCGTGCCATCTGCGCCGTGCTGGACAGGGAACGCCCCCGGGCCGACGGCAGTCCGTATGCCGATCAGATAACCCATGTCGCAGACCGACCGGGCCACGATCACCGCTACGCCATTGATGCGTCGAAGATCCGGCGAGAGTTGGAGTGGGAGCCGACAAAGACATTTGAAGAGGGGATCGGTCTGACAGTCCGCTGGTACCTCGACAACCAAGAGTGGTGGCAAACTATTGTGGCTAATAGCTATGCCACCGAGCGCCTGGGCAAAGCCCATGCTTGAGACTGAGCAACCGCTTTCCATCCTCGTCACCGGCGGCGCTGGACAGGTCGGGCTGGAGCTCTTGGCGACCAAATGGCCAGATCACATCAGACTTCACGCCCCCACCCGTTCCGAGTTGGACCTTGGTAATCCAAGCGCGATAGAGCGGCTGTTCTCGTCGCGTGCTTATGCTGCGGTTATCAACTCAGGCGCCTATACCGCCGTGGATCAGGCTGAGAACGAAGTGGCCGCCGCCTATTCCGCCAATGCTCTAGGGCCGGCGCTCCTGGCTGACGCAACCCGTGCAGCGGGCATCCCGTTGATCCAGGTCTCGACCGACTACGTCTTCGACGGTGCGCATGTCGGTGAGTACAATGAAGACGAAGCCGTACAACCCCTTGGCGTGTATGGAGCTTCTAAACTGGCTGGCGAGATGGCCGTTCTGAGGGGCAACCCTCGCTCCGCAGTGTTGAGGACCGCATGGGTCGTTAGCCAACATCGCACCAATTTTGTCAAAACCATGCTTCGGCTGGCGACGGAGCGCCACACGCTGCGCGTCGTGAATGATCAACACGGCAATCCCACTTCAGCTAGGGATATCGCCGAAGCTCTGAAGACGATCACGCTGCGCATGATTGAAGACGAGGCTGCCCCGCGAGGCATTTTTCATTTCGTCAACGCCGGCGCTACAACCTGGGCAGGACTGGCGCGTGAAGTGTTAGCCCTCAGCGAAGCCCACGGCGGCCCTACAGCCAAAGTAGAGAACATTACCAGGGCCGAGTTTCCTACTCTCGCAAGCCGTCCAGCCAATTCCCGACTGGCGACGCAGAGAATCCAGCGTGAGTACGGCGTTGTTCCTCGTCCGTGGCAGTCTGCCGTTTATGAAATTGTGGACCAGTTGTCCGCCAAGGAGTGACCATGAAAGGTATTATTCTCGCCGGCGGTTCCGGCACACGGTTGCATCCAATGACGTTGGTCACATCGAAGCAGCTCATGCCCGTCTACGATAAGCCGATGATCTATTATCCGCTCTCTACACTGATGCTGGCGGGCATTCGCGAAGTCCTGATCATCTCCACGCCCCGCGATACGCCAGCCTATCGTGCGCTTCTCGGTGATGGGTCGCGCTGGGGAATGGACATCCAGTATGCTGTGCAGCCTAGTCCAGACGGATTGGCGCAGGCCTATATCATTGGCGCCGATTTTGTCGGCGACGAGCCATCAGCCCTCATTCTAGGCGACAATATTTATTACGGCCACGGCATTAACGACCTTTTCGTCAGCGCTATATCGCGATCAGAAGGCGCGACCGTGTTTGCGTACCACGTCAACGATCCCGAGCGATATGGAGTGGTCGATTTCGACACTTCCATGAAGGCCCTGTCGATAGAGGAAAAGCCAACCGCCCCTAGATCCAATTGGGCAGTGACTGGGCTTTATTTCTACGACAAGGACGTGGTTGAAATTGCAGCCAACCTGGAGCCTTCAGCTCGCGGCGAGTTGGAGATCACCGACGTCAATCGTATTTATCTGGAGCGAGGAAAGCTTTCTGTAGAAATCATGGGGCGCGGCTTCGCCTGGCTGGACACCGGTACGCCTGACAGCCTGTTAGAGGCGGGCGAATTTGTCCGTACACTTGAAAAACGTCAGGGCTTCAAGATTGCGTGTCCCGAAGAGATCGCATTCGATCGCGGCTTCATCGACGTCAATCAGCTGGAACGACTCTCACACGATTTCGGAAAGAGCTCCTATGGTGATTATCTCCGCAACATCATCTCAAATCGATAGGCGTGAGAGGGCGTAGCGCCGAGGCGCTTCTGGCTTCCGAGCCAGCCTTTTGCTCGGCGTGCGAGCTCAACCCACGTAGCCTCCAAAGTTATCGCTTGACTAATCCAGTTCCCTAACCCGCAGGTAGATTTGTGAAGATCTCGAGGTGGCTAGCGCGCGCGTATCGCAAGGCTATAGGGCGTCCGCATCGCCCTCCTCTTCTGCCCGTGGAGGATGCTGCAAAGATGGCGGCTAGCATGGGCGACGCTGCGCGGGACCGGCAAGACTGGCAGGGTGCCATCACAAACTACGGCCTGGCGTTAGTACTGGCACCCGAGAATTTGCCTATTCGCATTCAGTTAGGGCATGCCCTGAAAGAAGCCGGGCGTTGGTCCGAAGCTGAAACAACCTATCGCCTCGCCTGCGCGGCCGACCCAGCGAACTCCGAACTAAGACTGCACCTTGGGCACGTGCTCAAGATCCAGGAACGTCGTGCGGAAGCTATTGAGGCGTACTTGGACGCCCTCGACATCGACCCGGGCCTAACTCTCGCCCGCAACGAGCTAATCTCCATGGGCGCGCGTGACTTTCTGCCGAGCGAGCAATATGGGCAGCCGGCCATGTCGGCCAGCCTAGCGCGGATCAGCAGCCTCTTGGATCAAAACCTGGAAGCTATACGAGAATGGATTACGGTCTCAACCTATCCAGCAGAGGCCTACCATAATTTCAGATCCACCTTCCCCGTACAGCCTCCCCCCCCAGCAGCGGTAGGTTCCAGTCTGGCTGTAGTTATTGATGCAGTAGATGTGGATCCCGATCTTCTTCGTCTATCGCTCAACAGTCTTCTCGACCAAAGAGATGGCAATTGGACGGCAGTAGTTCGCGCGTCGGCGAGCCTGCACGAACACGCTGTCGCCAGTTATGTCTATCAGGATCGCCGGATCTCGTTCGTTAGCGACGGGGCGGATGCGCCTTGGCTTGCGCTAGATTCAGACTTGGTCCTGTTAACGGAAGCAGGCTGCAGACTAGACCGCGAAGCCGTCGGGTGGCTGCGCTACGCTTCGGAGCGAACGCGCGCCGACGTGATCTATGCGGATCACGATCATCACACCTATGACTGGCGGCGCGGGGCGACCTACAGCAGACCCGCTTTGCACGCGATGCCCGACATCCACGATCAGGCGAACACTCCCGATCCACCGCTATGCCTGCTCGTCCGCGCTGGCGCCCGGCCCCTTATAGCCGCCGCCTCTATTGAAACCGCCGGGAAGGAACGGCGCCAGAGCATCCTATTAGCTGCCCTCTCTACAGGCCTAACCGTCGCCCACCTGCCTCGCATACTTAGCAGCAAACGTATTTCCGATGCGGCTATGTCGAACAATGAGCCGTTGCCTCGTAGCGAGGCACGCCGGGTCGAGGGTGAGGAAAGACTACTGGTCATCATCCCGACTCGTGACCAGCCTGACCTCCTCAGGTCATGCCTCGACAGCTTAAAAGAGAAGCTGTCAAACCCGCATTCAGTTGATGTAATGGTGATTGACCATCGAAGCACCCAAGCTAACACTCTAAATCTTCTTTCGGAGCGCGCGCTGAGCGGCGATATCGAAATTATGCAGGTGGATGAACCCTTTAACTGGGGACGGTTCAACAACCTAGCCGCAACCGGGCAAGGCCATGACATACTTGTGTTCGCCAACAACGATGTCGAATTCCTAACCGATGGGTGGGACGACGTCGTTCGCGGCAGTTTAGCCGGCGAAGCCGTGGGTGTTATAGGCGCTAGACTTCTCTATCCGGATCGCACTATCCAGCATGCGGGCATTGCCATGGGAGTTAACCACGGCCGGCCGGTCCACGAAGGCGTCGGTGCGGATATGGCGTCCGGGGGCCCCATGAATCGTTGGCACCGTTCACGCCAGACATCCGCCGTTACCGGAGCATTGATGGCGGTAAAGCGGCGGGTGTTTGAAGCGGTTGGAGGCTTTGATGAAAGGCTGGCGATCGCGTACAATGACATTGATCTCTGTCTGCGCGTAAGAGAAGCTGGTTTCCGTGTTCTTTACGAACCGGGACTCGAGGCTATTCATCACGAATCGAAAACGCGCGGTCACAACGTGGATGCCGCTCGCGTTGCGTGGGATGATGCTGAACTTGCAGATATGTATGACAAGTGGGGCCAGGCCATGCTGCAAGAGCCCGGCAACAACCCACACTGGGTTGCCGCCGAGTCTCGGACGCATGACGGTTATCGCGACCTAAGCATGAGCGAGGTTCTTCAACACCTGGATCGCAGCGCCTTGATCAATCCATGGGCCATACATCAACGAAAGTAGCAGTCGGACTGCTGATCGTCGCTAGCCAACACGCAACGACCACGCGTGCCTTTGCTACTCGAAGAGCGCCTTTAGGGGCTTCTGATAGCGCTCTTCGATGATTTGGCGGATCGCGTCTGCGTGTCGCGAATCCGCAACCTCAAGCACCATCTGGCGCGACTCGATGCCAGAACGCAACTGCGCCTCACGGGGAAGGCCGGTCCAGACACCGCCAGCGTGTTGGTGATAGATGCTCATCGCCTGCTTGATGAAGCCGATCGGACCGAACCTTTCAAAGAAGAACGCCATTGCAATCTCATTGAACCGTTCGCGGAACAGCCGATCCGGCAACTGCCGCACCAAATCGGCTCTCAGCATGCATGACGAGAAATTGGCGATTAAATTCATCGACGGATCGGCCAGAAAATCCTCGCCGCTCAGTTTCTCCTTCGTCAGCTTGATCTGGCGATCGAGGAATGAGTCCCCACCTTCCGGTATTTGCCTGACCTTAATCATCGAGAACACCATGGAGCATTCTCGATTCCTCTGGAGGAAGTCCTTCTGGCTCTGGAGCTTCGTTGGATCGGTCCAGAGATCATCGCCCTCGAGAATGGCGATATAGTCTCCCGAGGCGGCCTGGAAAAGTCGGCGGAAGTTGCCGGAAATGCCGACGTTGGGCTCCTCGCTGATGTCGCGCACCAGCATAGGGTAGCGTTTCCGCCATTCCTGGATTTTGGCGCGCGTCCCGTCCGTCGACCCATCGGACGAAACAAGTATTTCGTGTGAGAAATCGCCGAGCTGTTCAACGACACTCCCGATTGCGGCATCGATATAACCTTCCTGATTATAGGTCGGCACTATGGTCGAGATACGAGTCATTGGGCGTATAGTCGCTTCATAGTTTGAGAGACCCCTTCGGCAGAAAAGCCTTCGCCAAGCTGCACCTCTCTTACACTCCGATCCATCGACACTATCGCTACCCGGTTCGCCTCGTCCTCCCATAGAGCGAGCCCGAGCAGGCGTTCGAGCCCATGCTCAACCGCCCCATCACGCACGAATGTCGAGCTATACCCGTCTGCGTCGCACATCATGCGAGCCGCTTTAAGCAGCAGCTGTGGGCGTATCCAGAACATAGTCCCGGCGACGAATGCCCAATCCCTGTCAAGATAACGCGAGAGACCGACTTTCTGCGCGAGAAGCTCTAGCTGTTCCATACTCGGCGGAATCGTATTGCGCCCGCCATGTTTGTAGAAATCTGCGCTACAGGCCATAGCTAGTTTTTCATCGGCTCTAAATCGTTCGATAATCTCGTCGACCAATTCAGCCGATCCTAGTAGAGGCTCCAGCAATCCCTTGCGCCAAGTATCGCCCCAAGGCTCGACATCACGTTTGGTATGAATCTTCAGAACCAGTTCATAAGTTTTGAAGGTCGACATCAGGCCGAAGAAGGGGGCAATGTCCGCGCCGACATTTGGGTAAAAGAAAATCCTCACATTAGGGAAGGCTTGGCGTATAAGCTGAAGTGCCTCGTGTTCTCCATCGAGCGATGTGGACACGAAGAGATCAAAATCAACTCGAATATTGCTGAGATATTTAATAATCTCCGGCACGCGTTCAGGGTGAAAAACGTGCAACAGGGCGGCGATCCGATATGACGACGCGTCACGGATCCTCTCAGATTCGACAGTCAGCGGGCGCGATTTCGACCGTACCTGGTTTTGAAGCGCGATAACGGCGCCCCGATCGACGTGCTCCTTATTCGTAATGCGCTCATTGGTGCCATCGTAATAGTCGACACCGACATAGGGAAGACCGGTAACTCTAGTTCGTGCGGCAACGCGCAAGATAAGATCCCAGTCCACGAGACGTCGCAGATTTTCGTCGAACCGAAAATCTCTGAATGACCCTACCCAGCGCATGAAGAAACAATTGAGGTCGATGAAGTTCGACCGCAGGCATGTCTCATAGTCAAAATCTGCATAAAGGATGCACTTTGTTTGCTGGGCATCATCATGTACGTTTGCCGCGCAATAACCGGCAGAGGACTGTGTTGCTGCAGCGTGCTTCAGCAGGAATTCGATCAGGCGATCTTTCCAGACATTGTCCGAGTCGAGAAAGAAGATCCATTCGCCGGCAGCGATATCAAGGCCAGTGTTCCGCGCACCTGACACGCCTTTGCTGTGACGATTGGACGTGTAGATGATCCGGGGGTCCGTAAACGCCTTGACCAGTTCGGCAGTCTTGTCCGTGCTCCCATCGTCAACAATGATCAGTTCGAAATTGGCATGTGTTTGAGCGAGAGCCGAGCGAATAGCGGCTTCAATCATTCCCGCACGATTGTGGGTCGGCATGATGATGGAAACCTTGTCGGCCGCGAACGGACTAGGAAGCGCTGCAAGGCGATGAATAGTTTTTTCGTGAGCGCCCCAGGCCCACTCACGATTACGGGGCGTTAATATTCGTCTGCATTCCTGCCGGTCGGCTGAAGTGCCCTGTTCCTGAACAGGGTAGATCCTCCGATTCTCATTCATGCCGCTTTTCAGATAATGAAGAAGCGGGTTTACGCCCGCTGCCTTAACATCCCGATTTGACCTAAGATATTGCGGTACACTGAAGGCGGGCGACGGGCTGCGGCCCAGGCGATGACCGAGCCAGAGGAAATGTTCCACTGGGTCCAGCCCGATCGTCTTCACATCCTGATAGCGCTCTTGGTACCACTCGGCATCAAATAAAGAAGAAGCCTTCACCAGGGCCACATCCGAATCCGACACTAACTTGATCTTTTTCATAGATTATCGCTTCAACTTTTCAATAGGGCTTGCGAAAAACATCCTGCGCAACGCCATTAATGACCTAAACCCTGAGCAATATCGGAGCTAACCCCTGTATAGCGCCAAGTAAATTCTTATATTCTTGGAATATCTCGCCATCAACTTCTTAATACTAACATGCTTTAGCTGATCGTTCCTTTCAGTTAACAGCGCGATACGCGCTTCTGCTCGAATCAATGAAGCCTCCCTCGCCTCTTTAGCCGACTGAATATTTAGCAATATTCGAGTAATATCGGCGATTTCATTGAATCTCTCTTCGACACTTCTCTCAAGAAGTTGAATCCGCTCATCGCGAGAGCGTATGATTTCATTACAACGCTCTAATTCTTTGGATTGCTCGCCCTCAAGCTTCTTGATCTCATCCTTCAAGGATGCCTGCGCCGACGCCAGTCTGCAGTTCGCCTCAAACCACTCCTCAGCCTCGAGGCTTCGCTGTCTCAACGCCGCCTCAAGTTCAGCGACGCGCGCCGCATGCTCGACCTGCACGCCCGCGCTCGTCTGGCGATGACGCTCCAACTCGTCCTCAGCCTCGAGGCTTCGCTGTCTCAACGCCGCCTCAAGTTCAGCGACGCGCGCCGCATGCTCGACCTGCACGCCCGCGCTCGTCTGGCGGTGACGCTCCAACTCGTCCTCAGCCTCGAGGCTTCGCTGTCTCAACGCCGCCTCAAGTTCAGCGACGCGCGCCGCATGCTCGACCTGCACGCCCGCGCTCGTCTGGCGGTGATGCTCCAACTCAGTCGTTAGGCGGATGCTCTCTTCATGGGACAGAAACGCGCGTCGCTCAAGTTCAGCGATTTTGTTCGCCTTCTCCGCCTCCATCGCCGAGTTTACTTGGCGTTGACGCTCCAACTCAACCACAAGGCGGGCGTTTTCTTCCTCAGACAGCACCTTACGCCGCTCAAGATCAGCAATTTTCGCCGCCTGTTCGGCCCCTCCCTCCTCCCGCGCCCGGCATTCACGGTCCAGCTCGGCGTTCAGACGGGCCGTCTCTCCCTGGTAGACTTCGATTTTTTGCTCAAGCTCGGCGATTCTAATCACTCTTTCCGCATTCTCCTGGCGGTCGCGTTCCAGCTCTGTGGTCAGGTCAGCCTTCGCCTTCTCGAGCAAGTGGGCCTTCTGCGCGACAGCCTTTAGCTCACTCGACAGGTCCTTTTTGGCGTCCAATGCACGCACCAAGGTCGTGACCTGATCCAGAGCTCCATTCATCCTGCCGCGAAGTGCGTCCAAAGCGTCGTGGTCAGACGACGCGCCAGACCCGCCCGCCCAACTTTCTAGGATCTGGAACGTCTCGCGCACGATATCGGCGACCTGCGCGGACTTGCGCACGTCTTCGGGCGCTCGTTGCTCATGACGCAGGCTCCCGGTCAGGAAGTCGTCGATCTCCTGCCGAACCTTCCCCGTATTGCGAGAGAAGTTCAGACCTAGCGCCTGTTCCATCCGCGTGATCTGCACGCGCCAGTCCTCAAGCAAGGCTTTGTAATTGGTGAACACCCGCACCCGCCCCCGTGTCGCCGCCTCGGCGTCGAGCACATGGCGAAGCCAGAGCAGCAGCCCGAGCTCGATAGGAATCCCGTCTCGCTTCTGCAGGGACTGAGCAGTCTCAAGCGGATTTCGATGGGTGTGGACAAACAAGGGCTCATAGCCGGCGCGGCTGAAGGCCTGATCCCAGAAACCAACGAAGCGACAGATTCGCGGGTCCTTTAGGAGAGGAAAATTTGCGGCCGAAAACTCTTCCTGCAGCACCTGGACGGCTTCAGTCATGAGGCTCTCGAACACCTGGGGGATAGTCGATCCTGGATCCAAAGGCGTAAGGCTCTTCCAATCAGACCCAAGTGCGTTCAGAAGCTTGTCGTTAAAGGCCATCACGCGCTGAGATTCGAAATATCCTTGGACGTTGTCGTCCCCTGCGGGCATCAGCGTTTTAGGAAGATCGCCCCCCAGGTGGCTGAGCAGGCCCGAGAGCGCTGAAGTTCCGGAGCGATGCGGACCCAGGACCATTAGGCTGAATGGCTTCTGGACCGATTTCGCTCGAGTGCTAGTCATCTTATCCATAGAGGCTTCTTAATTTGACGTTGGTCCAATGGTTGATCAAGGCGCGCGTCAATGTTGGCAGCGCGCTAGTGACTCTCTCACACGTCGCCTCCCAATAAAAAAGGCAGATCGACCTCGAAGCAGCCCTCGGCTGTGCGTTTGGAGGCAGCTTTGCTCTTGAACCCAAGAGCCAGCATCCGCGGTCATGATTCAGATAAAGCCCGCTAGTCGAAGTGCACGCGCTCGGCACGGTCCAGTGGAATCACGACCAATATCCCCATTAGGTCGTTCTGCCTCCCTTTGCGGGTAGAGACAACAGCAGGCGACGACGCGATCGACGCAATTGGCCTCATTGCTCCCCGTGCTCGCCAGGATAGCTTCTTCACCAGACTAGTTCTCGATCGGAGAACCTCGATCTGATGTGGACCTGAGCTCGTGCGAACGGGGAGCCCCAACGTGATCGCCAGGCGGCATCAGCCGCCTGGCCATTCCGCCAATTTCAAGCGCCGGCGAACAAGGACTTGCCAACGACGAAGCGTTGCCGCTGTACTTCGACTAACAGCAGGCGAGAATCCATTGTCCGTATCAATCACTATTCCAGACAAACCCGTAATGCCCCCCAGTGCGGTGGAGCGGCTTGAGCGTGCACTTGCTCAGTCTGCATGCTATCTGGAGTTCGGATCAGGCGGATCAACCGCCATGGCCAATCGTCTTGGCGTGCCTGTATCGATCAGCGTTGAAAGCGACAAGGCTTGGCTTGAGACGCTGAGCGCTGGTCTTATAATCACCCCCAACGTCCGGCGCTTTTTTCTCCATGCGGACATCGGGCCGACTCGAGAATGGGGACACCCCGTAAATGAGTCAAAGTGGCGCAGATGGCACGAGTACCCCCTTGGGGCATGGCGCACCTGCCGGGACGAATCTCTCGATCCAGACTTGGTGTTGATTGACGGTCGTTTTCGTAAGGCTTGTTTCTACGCAACCCTTATCTTCGGACGTCCTGGGGCAACGGTATTGTTCGATGATTACCAAAATCGACAGCATTATCGTGAGGTTGAATATTATGTTCGACCGTCAGCCATGTACGACCGCCTAGCCGAGTTCGTTGTCCCCGAAATCGTCGATAAGACAGCCCTATGGATGTCCTTCACTGAAGCTGTCACCGATCAGCGTTAGAGTCGATCGGCTTGGTTGATATAATCTCATCTGATTAGATCGGCCCAACGCTTCACTTGTGCTGATTAGCCCCCCACCGCCCCCTTTACTTTCCTAACTACAGCGTCAGGAAGCAACGTCTCATCTCTCTTGGCCTCATCGCGTGGACCCTTCTCGCTAAACCAATGTGCGCCACCAGCGTCGAAGAATCCTAATGCTACCCCTTCCCCCGTGACTCCCGCGCCCTTGCCCGCTATCGAGCGCGCACTATGATAGAGACTGATCGGCAATCCGAGGAACGCGGCTGGGAGACGGCGAAGACGCTCGCTGAGGCCCTGCCCTATATCCAGGTGTATGACCGCGAGACCGTGGTCATCAAATACGGCGGCCACGCCATGGGCGAGAGCGCCGTGGCCAGGCAGTTCGCCGCCGATGTGGTGCTGCTGAAACTGATGGGGGTGAACCCCGTGGTCGTGCACGGCGGCGGGCCGCAGATCAGCGCCATGCTGGATAAGGCCGGGGTCAAGTCGGCCTTCGTCGACGGCCTGCGCGTGACGGACAGGGATACGATGGCGGTGGCCGAAATGGTCCTGTCCGGCGCCGTCAACAAAGAGATCGCTCACTGGATCACCGTCGCCGGCAAGGAAGCCGATGTGCGCGGCGTCGGCCTGTCGGGCAAGGACGCGGGCCTGCTGACGGTCGAGAAGACGCGCCGCACCAAGCGCGACCCCGACAGCATGATCGAGCACGAAGTCGATCTGGGCTTCGTCGGCGAGCCGACCAAGGTGGACCCCAAGCTGATCAAGGGACTGATCGCCTCGGAGACCGAGGACTGGGTGCCGGTCATCGCCCCCATCGGCGTGGCCGAGGACGGCCAGACCTATAACGTCAACGCCGACACCGTCGCCGGGGCCGTCGCAGGCGCCCTGCACGCCAAGCGGATGCTGCTGCTGACCGACGTGCCGGGGGTCAAGGGCGCCGACGGCGAGATCATCCGCCAGATGACGCTGGACGAGGCGCAAAGCCTGATCGACACGGGCGTCGCCACCGGCGGCATGATCCCCAAGCTGGAGACGGCGATGGCCGCCGTGCGCGCGGGCGTCGAGGCTGTGGTCATCCTGGACGGGCGTCGTCCGCACGCCATGCTGGTCGAACTGTTCACCGAGCACGGCGCCGGCACACTGGTCAAAAGGAAGTGACGGGCCCGGCGTCGCAGGCGGCGCCTGAAGCCGCTCTCTCAGCGACCGAGATCGGTGCGGACCTGCGTCATGTGCGGTCCTGGATCTTCGACCTGGACAACACCCTGTATCCGCCCGAGACGCAGTTCCTGCGTCAGGTGGAGCAGCGCATCAACCAGTATGTCGTGCGGACGTCGGGTCTGGAATCGGCCGAGGCCCTGTCGGTGCAGCGCGGCTATCTGCACGACTACGGCACCTCTCTGGCCGGTCTGATGATGCACTATCAGATCGACCCGCATCACTTCCTGGCCGAGGTCCACGACGTGCCGTTGGACGCGCTGACGCCCGATCCGGGCCTGCACGCGGCGCTGGAGCGGTTGCAGGGCCCCCGGCTGGTCTTCACCAACGGCTCGACCGGTCATGCCGAACGGGTGATGGAGAAGCTGGCGCTGACGCACCTTTTCGACGGGGTGTTCGCGCTGGAGGACGCCGATCTGATCCCCAAGCCGGACCCGCGCACCTTCCAGAAAATGCTGGCGCGCTTCGGGGTCGATCCTACGACCGCCTGCTTCTTTGAAGACACGCCCAAGAACCTTGAGCCGGCGCACGACCTGGGCATGACTACCGTGCTGGTCGGGCCCAAGGCCTTCATCGCCGAAGGCGAGCATATTCACCACCGGGCCGCCTCCCTGGGCCCTTTCCTGACCACCGCCGTGCTTGACGGAGACGCGCAATGACCGACCTGACCCATCTGGAATCCGTGATCGAGGCCGCCTGGGAAGATCGCGCCGAAGTGTCGTCCGCTACGCGCGGCGAGGTGCGCGACGCCGTGGAGACCGCCCTGGCCCTGCTCGACTCCGGCCAGGCGCGCGTCGCTTCGCGCGGCGAGGACGGAGTCTGGAGCACGCACCAATGGCTGAAGAAGGCGGTGCTGCTGTCCTTCCGCCTGAACGACAACGTCATCATGCGCGCGGGCCACGCCCCGACCCTGCCGCTGTCGGCGGATCATCCGGCCGCCGTCGGCCCCTTCTGGGACAAGGTGCCCAACAAGTTCGGCGACTGGGGCGCCGCCGATTATCAGGCCGCGGGCTTCCGCTCGGTGCCCGGCGCGATCGTCCGCCGCGGCGCCTATGTCGGCAAGAATGTCGTGCTGATGCCGTCCTTCGTGAACATCGGCGCCTATGTCGATGAGGGCTCGATGGTTGACGCCTGGGCCACGGTCGGCTCGTGCGCCCAGATCGGCAGGAACGTCCACCTGTCGGGCGGCGCCGGCATCGGCGGCGTGCTGGAGCCGCTGCAGGCCAATCCGACCATCATCGAAGACGGCTGCTTCATCGGCGCCCGCGCCGAGGTGGCCGAGGGCGTCATCGTGCGCGAAGGCGCGGTCCTGGCCATGGGCGTCTATCTGTCGGCTTCGACCAAGATCGTCGACCGGGCGACCGGCGAGATTTTCCGCGGCGAGGTCCCGGCCTATTCCGTCGTGGTGCCGGGCGCCCTGCCCGATCCGAACGGCGGGCCGAGCCTGTATTGCGCCGTCATCGTCAAGCGTGTCGACGCCCAGACCCGCGCCAAGACCGGCGTGAACGAACTGCTGCGCGACTGATCCTGAGCCGGGAGCGCGAAAAGGCGCAGACGAAACAGGCTCGTCAATCTCTCTGAAACAGGCCTAATGGCTGGATGGGTTTCGGGAGAGGGAACCATGGCTGTTCATCGACTGCGCCGTATCGCGATCTCGGTCAGCGTCCTGGGCCTGCTGGCGACGCCGCTGGCGGCCTGTGGCGGAGGCGGAGGGGGGACCGGAGGCGGCATTGTCACGCCAACGCCGCCCCCTCCGCCACCGCCTCCGCCACCTCCTCCCCCGCCGCCTCCGCCGATTCCGTCAGAGGCGTCGCGGGAATATCAGCGCAACTGGGGCGTCGGCGACACCAACGCTTTCGCCGCCTGGCGCACAGGCGCGACCGGGCGCGGCATCACGGTCGGGGTGGTCGATTCCGGCATCCGCATGAACCATCAGGACCTGGGCGTGAACGTCTCGCCCCTGTCCACGGACATCGTCGCCGGACGCAATGAGCGCGAGGACCAGGACGGGCATGGCACGCGGGTGTCCAGCATCATCGCGGCGCCCTTCAACGACTACGGCACCGTGGGCGTGGCCTTCAACTCGACCATCCTGTCGATCCGCGCCGACGTCAGCGACTGCTCCAAACCCGAAGACAAGATCTGCTTCAAAAGCGGCGATCTGGCGCGCGCGCTGGATTACGCGGTGCAGAACGGAGCGCGCGTGATCAATCTGTCGCTCGGCGGCGAAGGCCCGCTGGGCGCCCAGTTCGAAGCGGCCCTGCTGCGCGCGATCAACGCGGGCGTGGTCTTCGCCATCGCCGCCGGTAATGAGGAGGGCGCCAATCCCGAATGGCCCGGCCGCTACGCCAGCGACTCGCGCTTCGCCGGCGCCATCATCGTCACCGGAGCGCATGATCAGACCCAGCAGATCGCCGACTTCTCCAACCGCGCCGGGGTGTCGCAGAACGCCTTCCTGTCGGCGCCGGGGGTCGATGTCATCGTCGACTGCGAGGGCGACACCTGCTGGCGGGTGAACGGCACCTCCTTCGCCTCGCCCGCCGTGGCGGGGGCGCTGGCCCTGCTGCTGGAGGCCTTCCCCAACCTGACCGGACGCGAAGCCGTCGAGATTCTGCTGCGCACAGGGCGAGAGGCGGGCGATCCGGGAACCGACATCGTCTACGGCCGCGGCCTGCTGGACATCGCCCGCGCCTTCCAGCCGGTGGGCGCGACCTCGGCGCCGATGGCGAACGGCGCGGCGGTCAATATCGCGCTGGAGCCGGGCGCCCATGTGGGCGGACCGTTCGGCGACGCCCTGGGCCGCACCGGGGCGCTGAGCACCATCGCCTATGACGAGTATGAACGGCTGTTCCGCGTGGACCTGGGCGCCGCCTACGGTCCGGCGCCGCGCCGCAGCTATCAGCCCAGAAATCCGACGCCGATGCAGCAATCGCAGGTGACGCTGGACGCGCCGGGCGGGGCGCGGCTGTCGCTGGCCGCCGCAACGCCCGTGGCCGTGCCCGAGCCGGTGGTCGCGCGCTACACCCCGTTCGACGCGCCGTGGTTGGGCGACGAGACGCGCAGCGAGGCCCTGTTCGACGTGCAGGCGGGGCGGCTGTCGCTGACCGCCTGGCAGGGTCAGGGCGGAGCCAGTTCGCCTTTCCGCAGCGGGTCCGGCGACGGCTTTGTCGCCCTGACCCAGGCGGATCACGCCCTGCGCGGGGCCATGAAGTTCGGGGCCATGAAGTTCGGCGCCCTGACCTTCAGCGCCGAGAGCGGATCGGGCGACCGTCGCGCCCCGCTGCGCCCGGTCGAGCGCGACGCCTCGACTTACGCCCGTGCCGGGCTGGACTGGCGTTTTGCAGACGAGGAACAGGATCGTGGCGGCCTTTCGTTCAGCCTCGGGTCGCTGGACGAGCGGATGGGGCCGCTGGGGGCCTATCTGCCGACGCGCTCGGACTTCGCCCTGCCCTCGCGCACCCGCTTCGCGGCGGTCGGGGCGGATGTTGCGCTGGGACGCGGCCTGACGCTGTCGGGCGAGGCGGGCTTCGGCCGCACCGAACTGGAGGGGCGTTTCCTGCATCTGTCCGCCCCGGCGCTCAGCTCGACATGGCGCATCGCCCTGCAATCGGCCTGCCCGTCCTGGTCAATCGCCAAGGCGCTGGGCTGCAGCAGCCTGAGCTGGGAGATTTCCCAGCCCCTGCGGATCGAGGACGGCACATTCAGCGCCTTCCTGGCCGATGCGCCGCTGGAATATTTCGACCCGGTGACCTTCTCGGAGCGGCGCTTCTCGGCCGCGCCGTCGGGGCGGCAGATCGACTTCAGCGTCCGCAGCCTGCATGCCCTGCCCGGCGGGTCGTGGCTGCAGTTGGAGGCCGTGGCCAGCCGCGAAGAACAGCACCGCGCCGACGCCCCGACCGGCTACGCCCTGCTGGGCAGCTGGCGGCGGGGGTTCTGAAACGAGGCTCCGCAATCACCCCCCGCTTGTCCCGGCGGACGCCGGGATGAGCGGGGAGTGATAGGGCGCAACAAAAAAGGCCGGCGATTGCTCGCCGGCCTTTCCCGTTTCAGCCTGTGGCTTCGCGCCTTAGCGCTCGACGCACATGGCCACGCCCATGCCGCCGCCGATGCACAGAGTCGCCAGACCCTTGCTGGCGCCCGAGCGTTTCATCTCGTGCAGCAGGGTGGTCAGGACGCGCGCGCCGGACGCGCCGATGGGGTGGCCGATGGCGATGGCGCCGCCGTTGACGTTGACCTTGGCCGGGTCGAGGCCCAGCTCCTTGACCACGCACAGCGACTGGGCGGCGAAGGCTTCGTTGGACTCGATCAGGTCCAGGTCGGCGACGGTCCAGCCCGCCTTCTCCAGCGCCTTCTTCGACGCCGGGATCGGGCCGGTGCCCATGATAGCCGGATCGACGCCCGCCGTGGCCCATGAGGCGATGCGGGCCAGCGGCTCCAGACCGCGCGCCTTGGCTTCCTCAGCCGACATCAGCACCAGGGCGGCCGCGCCGTCGTTGATGCCCGAGGCGTTGGCGGCCGTCACCGTGCCGTCCTTGACGAAGGCGGGCTTCAGCTTCTGCATCGCCTCGATGGTGGCGCCGTGGCGGATGTATTCGTCCTGATCGACCACCACGTCGCCCTTGCGCGTGGAGATCGTCACGGGCGCGATTTCGTCAGCGAACTTTCCAGCCTTCTGGGCGGCCTCGGCCTTGTTCTGGGAGGCGACGGCGAAGGCGTCCTGGGCCTCGCGGTCGATCGACCATTTGGCGGCGATGTTCTCGGCCGTCTGGCCCATGTGATAGCCGTGGAAGGCGTCGGTCAGGCCGTCCAGGATCATGGTGTCCTTCAGCGTCAGATCGCCCATCTTCTGGCCGGTGCGAATCTGCTGGGCGTGGGGCGACTGGCTCATGCTTTCCTGACCGCCGGCGACGACGATTTTCGCGTCGCCCTGCACGATCTGCTGATAGGCCAGGGCGACGGCGCGCAGGCCCGACCCGCACAGCTGGTTCAGGCTCCAGGCCGGAGTCTCATTGGCCAGGCCGGCGCCGATGGCGGCCTGACGCGCCGGGCCCTGGCCTGCGCCCGTCTGCAGCACCTGGCCCAGGATCACCTCGTCCACATCAGCGGCGGCCACGCCCGCGCGCTCCAGCGCCGCCTTGATGGCGACCTCGCCCAGCTTGGAGGCCGGAAGGGTCGACAGAGCGCCGAGGAAGGAGCCGACCGGCGTGCGGGCGGCGGAGACGATGACGACGTCGGTCATTTTTATTCACTCCCTGGAGAAATCTTTCGCGCGAGGTTGTGCCGCATTCGAATGCGCCCGTCACCTGTTGCGTTGCAGCAATCAGCAAAACGTCATCGCCGCGCCGCAGCATGGTGAAGGAACGATGCCCGCACCCGCGCTTTTACAAGGGAAAGGAGACGTCGCCGTGTCGAAAGCCCGCCCATGCTGAAAAGTCTGACCCGCCGCATCTGCACCCCGGACGAGCTCGACATGATCGAGCATTATCAGACGCGGGCCGAGCGACTGGCCGATCTGTGGGTCCACGCCGTGGGTCTGGCGCTGGCGGCGGCGGGAGGCGTGGTGCTGGCGGTTCTGGCCAGCGTCTATGCGGGCGTCGGCGCGGCGGTTTCGACGGCCATCTACGCCCTTTGCCTGGTAGGCATGCTGACGGCCTCGACCATCTACAACCTGACCCACCCGTGTGCGGCGCGGCCGGTGCTGCGGCGGCTGGACGAGGCGGCGATCTTCCTGATGATTGCGGGCAGCTACACCCCGTTCACGACCGTGCGGTTCGAGGGCGCCTGGTCCGTGGGCTTTACCATCGCCGTGTGGACGATGGCCTTTGTCGGCGCGGGCGTGAAGATGCTGGCGCCGCGCCTGTCCGACGCCTTCTGGAGCGTGATCTACGTCCTGTTCGGCTGGGTGGCCGTGTTTGCGCTCAAGCCGATGATCGAGACGGTGCATCCGCTGGCGCTGGGCCTGCTGGTCGCGGGCGGGCTGATCTACACCGCCGGGGTCTTCGTCTTCATCAGCCAGAAGGTGAAGTTCCGCCGGGCCATCTGGCATGGCTTTGTGGTGACGGGCGCGGGCGTCCACTGGGCCGCCGTGCTGATCGGCGTGGTGCTGGTCAACGGCTGAGGCCGCAACGAAAGACGGGACTCGCCTTCGCCGCCGCAATGCGGGATGCTTGGGCGTTGCAACATCGCGAGAACAAGCGTGGCCGACAAGAAATCCGAGGGCGGAAAAACCCGTGACGGCATGGTCGTCATCAAGAAGTATGCGAACCGGCGGCTCTATAATACCGCCACCAGCGCCTATGTGACGCTGGACGATCTGGCGCGGATGGTGCGCGAAGGCGTGGAATTCACCGTCTATGACGCCAAGACCAACGATGATCTGACGCGCCAGATCCTGACCCAGATCATCTTCGAGGAGGAGAGCCGCGGCGAGGCCCTGCTGCCGGTGCAGTTCCTGCGTCAGCTGATCGGCTTCTACGGCAACTCCATGCAAGGCGTGCTGCCGTCGTATCTGGAGATGTCGCTGGATACCTTCACCCGCCAGCAGGAGCAGTTGCGCGGCCAGTTCACCCGCGCCTTCGCCGCTGCGCCCGGCGGCAATCTGATGGAAGAGGCCGTGCGTCAGAACATGGCCATGTTCGAACGCGCCATGCGGATGTTCCCCGGCTTCGCCCACGCTCGTCCGGAGGGCGAAGCGGCCGAGGCCCCGCCCGCCGCCGCCAAGGCGGAACCGGCCAAGGAAGACGCCGCGCTGGACGAGATGCGCCGCCAGATGGACGAGATGCGGGCCCAGATCGACCGCCTCGCCCAGTCCAAGGGCTGAACCGGCATGACGGACGAGATCCGTCCGGTCAGCGCGGCGGATCCGATGAACGATCCTGTCGTCGAGGATCGGCGCGAGAACGACCGCCGTCGCCGTGAGCGGCGTCGCGCGCGCGCCCTGGTCCCGACCGCGGCCGAGGGACCGGAAGAGGCGGCTGATCCTGCCGCCTCCCCGGCAAAGCCTGCCGTCACCCCGCCTCCCCCGCCCGCCGCCTTCGCCGCCCAGGTGCTGGGCCAGTCGGGGCAGAAGCGCGGGCTGAAGGGCGGCGTCCCGGTGCTGGATGCGGCGCGAACCACCTATCTGGGCCGGGAGTATTCGGGACGGCACGACCGGCGCCCCTCGCCGGGACGCGCGCGCAAGACCGAGATCTGACGGCGACTGGCGCCTGAATTGCGAGGACGCAGGCTCAACCGTCTTCGGATCGCGCCATGCCCGCCGTTCTCAGCCTCGCCGCCCGCCTGTTCGACGCCACAGTGGTGGCGGTGATTTTTCTGGCGTTCAGCTAGGGGCCTCAGAACTCGCTGATCGCCCCCGGACGCCGCGAGCGGGACTTCAGCCACATCACGCCCAGCAGGTCCGAGAAGGACGCGCGCAACCGACCCCAGTTGGTGTATTTCGACCGGCCCGTCTCGCGGTGGCGATGATCGACGTCGAGGTAGCGGTTCTCATACCCCTCGCGGATCATCAGGGCGGGCAGGTAGCGGTGGATGTGATCGAAGTAGGGCAGGCGCAGGAAGACGTCGCGGCGGAAGGCCTTCAGCCCGCAGCCGGTGTCGTCGGCGTCGTCGCCCAGCAGTTTCCTGCGGATGCGGTTGGCCCATAGCGACGCCTGGCGCTTGGCGTTGCTGTCCTGACGCTTGGCCCGCACCCCGCCGACCAGGGCGACGCTGGGCGGGGCGGCCAGCAGGGCGTCGACCAGACGCGGCGCATCGGCGGGCGGGTTCTGGCCGTCGCCGTCCAGCGTCACCACGATCGGCGCCCGCGCGGCCAGCACTCCGGTGCGCACCGCCCGGCTCTGCCCCGCATTGGTCCCGTGCGACAGCACCCGCAGGGCGGGCAGTTCGGCCATCGCCGCCTGAAGCTCGGCCAGCGTCGAGTCGCGGCTGGCGTCGTTGACGAAGATCATCTCATAGGACCGCCCGGCGAAGGCCTCGGCGATTTCGCGCGCCAGAGGCACGGCGGCGCCGGATTCATCATGCACGGGCACGACGACGGAGATATCGGGCGAGGAAGCGGAGCGGTCGATCATCGACGCTCTTTAGCGCAGGCCGCGTCTCGGCGAAACGGCGCGTCCACAGCCGTCGCACAAGGTGAAGCTTCCGGGCGCCGCACCGGGCGTGATACGAGTGCGGCATGAACCGCCCGAACCTGGATCGCTACATCGCCGGCTGGCGCGGCCCCGTCCTTGCGGCCCTGCTGGCTCTGATTGCGGGCCTGCCCGGCCTGCTGCTGCTGCCGCCGCTCGATCGGGACGAGAGCCGTTTCGCTCAGGCGACGGCCCAGATGCTGGAGGGCGGCGACTATGTCGACATCCGCTTCCAGGATGATCCGCGCTGGAAGAAGCCCATCGGCATCTACTGGATGCAGGCGGCGGCCGTCGCCGCGACATCGGACGTCGAGGACCGCAACATCCAGCCCTATCGCCTGCCGTCGTTGCTGGGCGCCATGCTCGCGGCCTGGGCCGTGGCCTGGGCGGGCGCGGCCCTGTTCGGCAACAGGGCGGGCTTTCTGGCGGGCGTGATGCTGGGCGCGACCTTCCTGCTGTCGACCGAGGCGGGCATCGCCAAGACCGACGCCATGCTGGCGGGCCTGACCACCCTGTCGATGGCGGCGCTGGCGCGCATCTATATGTCCACGCGAGCGGGCGAGAAGGCCGATCGGCTGCACAAGCTGCTGTTCTGGACGGGCATCGGCCTGTCCATCCTGATCAAGGGACCGATCGGCCTGCTGGTCGTGGCCCTGACTATCATCGCCCTGTCGCTGTGGGACCGGAACATCCGGTGGCTGGGGCAGCTGGGCTGGGGCTGGGGCCTGCCGCTGGTCGCCCTGCTGGTCGGGCCGTGGGCCATCGCCATCACCATCGCCACCGACGGCGGCTTCTGGCGCGAGGCCATCGGCGGCGATCTGGCGCCCAAGATCGCGGGCGCTCATGAAAGCCACGGCGGCTTCCCCGGCATGTATCTGCTGCTGTCGCCGCTGCTGCTGTTTCCCGTCACCCTGATGCTGCCCGCCGCCCTGTCGGCGGGCTGGCATCGCCGGGCGGAACCGGCTGTGCGCTTCGCCGTCTGCTGGCTGGTCCCGGCCTGGCTGATGTTCGAACTGGCGCCGACCAAGCTGTGGCACTATACCCTGCCGACCTTCGGGGCGATCGCCCTGCTGGCCGCCGCCGCCCTGACCCAGCCGATCGGCAAGGTCTCGCGCGTGACGGGCGCCCTACTGGGCCTGTTCGCAGCCGTGATCATCTGCCTGATCACCGTCTACGGCCTGACCGAGTTCGGCCGCTCGACCGCCCAGACCTGGGCTACGGTCACCATCGTCTTCGCCGTCATGGCCGCCGCCGTGGGAGGCTTCCTGCTGGTCAACCGCGCGGCGATCACCGGGGTGCTGATCGCCGTCGTCTTCGGCGTTCTGGCCCACGCAGGGCTAGCGGGAACCATCCGCCAGCTGCGTCCGCTGTCGATCGCGCCGCGTCTGGTGCAGACGCTGGACTCGGCCGAGTTGAACCCGGCCCAGGGCCGCTATCCGGGGCCGGTGGCCATCACCACCTTCCATGAACCCAGCTTCGTCTTCCTGACCGGCAAGGACACCCAGTTGACCGACGGCGCCGGCGCCGCCCGCGCCTTGGCCGAGGGTCGTCCGGCCATCGTCGAGGCCCGCGACGACGAGGCCTTCCGCCGCGCCCTGGCCGAACTGGGCGCCGCCGGGCGCGCCGTCGGCGTGGTCAGCGGCCACAACTATTCCTCGGGCGACGACGTGCGCCTGACCGTCTACGCCCCGGCTGGGGCGGGCGAGCGGAGCATCCGCCAATGAGCCGTTTCATTCAGATCGTCGAGGTCGGCCCCCGCGACGGCCTTCAGAATGAGAAGGCGGTGCTTGAGCCCGCCGTTCGCGCCGACTTCGTCCAGCGGCTGGAGGCGGCCGGGGCGAAACGCATCGAGGCGGTCAGCTTCGTCCACCCCAGATACGTGCCCCAGATGGCGGGCGCCGAAGAGGTCATGGCCGCCCTGCCTCGCCTTGAGGGCCGCAGTCGCATCGGTCTCGTTCTGAACGGCAAGGGCTATGACCGCGCCCTGGGCACGGCGGTGGACGAGGTCAATGTCGCCATGTCCGCCACCGACGGCTTCGGCCTGAAGAACCAGGGCCTCAGCGTCGACCAGCAGGTGCAGATGCTGTCCGACATCGTCGCCGGCCGCGCCAATGCTGACGGCGCGCCGGGCGCAACGCCGAAGCTGTCCGCCACCCTGTCCTGCATCTGGGGCTGTCCGTTCGACGGCGAGGTCTCGGTCCAGCAGGTCAGCGACGTGGTCGCCCGCATAGCCGCCTTGGGCGTCGAGGAGATCGCCCTGGCCGACACCATCGGCGTCGGCGATCCTTGGAGCGTGACGAAAAAGGTCGAAGCCGCCCGCAAGGCCGCGCCCGACACGACCCTGCGCCTGCATTTCCACGACACCCGCAACACCGGTCTGGCCAACGCCTATGCGGGCGTCGAGGCGGGTGTGGACGTTCTGGACGCCTCTGTCGGCGGCATCGGCGGCTGCCCCTTCGCACCCGGCGCGACCGGCAACATCGCCACCGAGGATCTGGTCTACATGCTGGAGCGAGCCGGGTACTCGACCGGCTACGATCTGGACACGCTGATCGAAACCGCCCGCTGGATCGGCGCCCAGATCGGCAAGCCCAACCCCAGCGCGCTCAGCCGTGCGGGCGGATGGCCGCAAATCAAGGCCTGATCGCCCGCACGAAAAATGCCCCTGATGGCTTTCCCGTGAAGGCTAAAATGCGATACGAGCAGGGTTAAGGTGCCCTTGAGGCGACCGCGAACTCCTCCCGACGAGAATGCTTTGATAAACCCGTTGAAGTTCTGGCGTAAAAAAGCCCGTCAAGCAGAAGCGGTCGCGAATAAATTTCAGCTGGCGACCAACCAAATAAACGCTCTTTCCTTAGCTCTGGAAGAACATCGGCGCGAAACCCGTCTATTTTACAACAGCCTGGCTCTGCCCGCTAAGGCGGAGTGGCACGGTCAGCCCCCGATGATCCAGGGCGAGCCCGCTAAACTGGCCTTTCCGCGCAGCACCCTGTGCCGTCAGGACAGCTTTCACGAGGCCTATTTCTCTTACTGGACTCATCGCTTGCGCGAAGGCCTGCGTTATCATCGCAAGCTGTGGGAGTTCGTCTTTATCTGTCAGGTTTTATGGGAACGCGGCGCGGTCGTTGCAGGCGCGCGCGGACTGGGCTTCGGGGTCGGAGCCGAGCCCCTGAGCGCCTTCTTCGCCTCTCAGAACTGCCGCATCTTGGCCACCGACATGGATGTCGAAATGGCCGAAGCGATGGGATGGACCCTGACCAATCAACACGCAGTCGGCAAGGAAGCCCTACGCAAACCGGACGTCTGCCCTGATGATCTGTTCACCGAGAACGTCTCCTTCCAGGCGTGCGACATGAACGACGTGCCGGCGGAGTTTGTCGATTTCGACTTCTGCTGGTCGGCCTGCGCACTGGAACACCTTGGTTCCATCGAAAAAGGCCTCGCCTTTATTGAACGCTCCATTCAGTGCCTGAAGCCGGGCGGTTGGGCCGTTCACACCACCGAGTTCAACACCAGTTCCAACGAGGCGACAGTCGATAATCTGGGCACGGTCTTGTTCCGGCGGCGCGATCTCGAGGCGCTCGCTCAACGGCTACGACAACAGGGGCACACCGTCGTGCCCTTCGATTTCAACCCCGGAGACGGCCCGGTGGATCGCTACATCGACGTGCCGCCTTATCGGGAGCAGCCCCACCTGCAGATGGCTCTGTCCGGCTTCTCCACGACCTCGTTTGGGATCATCGTGCAACGCGGAGCATAGCTCGTCGCAAAGCCTCGCGATCAACAGCGCAGCGGACCAGCCTTAAGCGCCTTTCAGGCCTTGCGAAGGCCTCGCATCACCGAGCGAAGCCGGGTAAGCCCGCGTGCCGCCCAGCCTGCAATGCGCCGCTGGCCGAGATCATCCGCCTCGGAACCGCGTCGGTAGGCTTTCAGCATTTGCCGATACTGCGGGTTAGGGTCCAGGGCGATCGCCCGCTCCACAGCTTCAATAGCCGCCTGTTTCTCACCTAGGCTCTGCAGCAAAAAACCTTCCCATGCGTGAAGGTGCGCCTGATGTGAGAATGCTTCGACCGCCTCTCGAGCATGAGGTCGAGCCTCCTCAAAGCGTCCCGCCGCCATCAGAGCGTCTACATAGGGTATGAGATAGACTGGCGCCCGATTGGTCGAAGCGACAATGCCCTCCAGCCTTTCGATGGCGTCGTCATGCTGTCCCTCAGCTGACAACAGCTTGGCGAACGCCAGGCCAACGAGCGGACTTGAAGGGTTCGTTTTCACAGCTAACCTTGCCAAATCGAAAGCAAGACCCCGCCGATGCGCCGGCTGGCTCATCGCCAGTTTCGACAGGTAGAAGCCGCTCGCTCGACGGCGTCTTCGGGCTTCGATTCCAAATGCGGCTGAGTCCAATTCCCCCGAGAGCGTCTGAAACACCAACGGCTTTAGAAATCCTATCTCAGCCAGATATGTGCTGGCGGGGTGAGAGACATGGGGCAGCCGGATCGGCCAGATATCGATGTCTTCTTGTATCCTCTCGACCTGCCGTCCGTCTTCTATCGGATCGAAAACCACGATCGGCCTAACCTCACAAACGATTCGACCTTCAATCTCAGGCCGCCACTCAATACACTGGCCCTCCTGAAGCCAGCGCGTTTCAAACGGCATCTTCTTCGGGTCGATGGAATATTGCGGCGAGATCGCCAGCACGGCGTTGGCGCCGGCGGCGTCAGCGAAGCGCAGCGCCGCATAGCCGCCCATGCTGGAGCCATAGGTCATGACCCGCTCGGCGCCCGCCGTCGCCTGACGCACCGCCTGCATGGCGGCCGCCATCTCAGGATATTGATACCAGTCCTCACGGACGCCCATCACATGGATGGCCGAGATGCCTGCGGTGCGGAGGAAATCCTCGCCGAAGCCGGGGCGATCGAAACCGTGGCCGATACCGTAGTTGTCGAACGTCACCACCCAGCGGCTGAGGTCCGAAGCAGGGACGCTGCGGACGACGACATTGTCGCTGCGGAAAAGGTCAGACATTCGAGCTCCTTGCCGCTCTCCTTAGACTGATTTTTGGCAAGAAGATAAAAATACGGCGCGCCGCCGAAGCGACGCGCCGACATCCTTTAGAGATTCAGCAGGGCCGGGTCCCCGCCCTGGGCGGCGATGTTGATGCTGATGGCCTTTTCCGCGGCGTAGCGGATCAGGCTGTTGGGGCCGCCGGCCTTGGGGCCGGTGCCGCTGAGACCTTCGCCGCCGAAGGGCTGGACGCCGACCACCGCGCCGATGATCGAGCGGTTGACGTAGACGTTGCCCGCCGGGACCAGCTCCATCACTTCCTTGGCGAAGGCGTCGATGCGGCTGTGGACGCCCAGCGTCAGGCCGAAACCGCGCGCGGCCAGCTTGCCCGCCACCGTCTCCAGATCCTTCGGCTCATAACGGTAGACGTGCAGGATCGGGCCGAAGACTTCGCGTTCCAGGAAGTCCGGGGTCGGGATTTCGGCGATGACCGGGGCGAACAGATCGCCCTTATCGGCGCCCGCCGGCAGTTCGGCGCGGGCGATGATCTTGGCTTCCTTGGACAGGCGCTCGACGTGGGCTTCCAGGTTGGCGCGGCTTTCGGCGTCGATCACCGGGCCGACGTCGGTCCTGGCGTCGGTCGGATCGCCCAGCACCTGGGCGGCCAGGGCGCCCTTCAGGCCCTCGATCAGGGCGTCGGCCGAATCCTTGGGCGCGTAAAGGATGCGCAGGGCCGAGCAACGCTGACCGGCCGAGCCGAAGGCCGACAGGATGACGTCGTCGATGATCTGCTCCTTCAGCGCCGTGGTGTCGACGAACATGCCGTTCAGGCCGCCCGTCTCGGCGATGAAGGGGATGATGGCGCCCGGACGCGCGGCCAAGCCGCGATTGATCGCCGAGGCGGTGTCGGTGCCGCCGGTGAAGGCCACGCCGTCGATGCCCGGATGGTTGGTCAGGGCGACGCCGACCGTCTCGCCGCGACCCGGGACCAGGGCCAGCAGGTCGGGGTTCAGGCCGGCCTTGTAATAGAGGCGCACGGCTTCGGCGGCGATCAGCGGCGTCTGCTCGGCGGGCTTGGCCACCACGGCGTTGCCGGCGGCCAGGGCGGCCGCGATCTGGCCAGTAAAGATGGCCAGGGGGAAGTTCCACGGGCTGATGGCGGCGAAGACGCCACGGCCGTGCAGGACCAGTTCGTTCGTCTCGCCGGTCGGGCCCTTCAGGGTCTGGCGGCCGCCGAAGTCGCGCTCGGCCAGTTGGGCGTAGTAGCGGCAGAAGTCGGCGGCTTCGCGCACCTCGGCCACGCCGTCGTTCAGCGTCTTGCCCGCTTCACGCGACAGCAGGGCGACCAGACGGTCGAGGTCGGCTTCGAGCGCGTCGGCCATGGCGCGCAGGACGGGCGCGCGGCCCGCGCCGCCCAGACGGTCCCAGGCGACCTGGGCCTCAGCGGCGGCGTTGACGGCGGCGTCGACGTCCTCGACCGAGGCTTCGGAGACATGGCCCAGCACGCGGCTGCGGTCATAGGGATTGGTGACGTCCTGCGGGTTCACGCCGGCGCGCAGCTTGCCGCCGATGATCGGACCAGCGGTCAGTTTCTCGCTGTCGACGCGCTCCAGGGCCGCCGCATGAAGCTCGCGGTCGGAAGCCTGCGAATAGTCGCGGCCGAGGGAGTTCTTGCGGTCACCGTAGATGTTCATGGGCACAGGGATCTTCGGATGGCGATCGGGCTGGGCCTCGACCGAGGTGATGGGATCGGCGGCCACATCGGCCGCAGGCACGCGCTCGTCCAGCAGGGCGTGGACGAAGGAGGAGTTAGCGCCGTTTTCCAGCAGGCGGCGCACCAGATAGGGCAGCAGTTCTTCGTGGCCGCCGACGGGGGCGTAGGCGCGCACGACGACATCGCCCCACTCGACCTTGGCGCCGTCGTAGAGGGCCTCGCCCATGCCGTGCAGGCGCTGAAACTCGATGGTCACGCCGCGATCGGCGGCCATGCGGTGCACGGCGGCCAGGGTGTGGGCGTTGTGGGTGGCGAACTGGCAGAAGATGTGGGGGGAAGCCTCGATCAGCGCCTTGGCGCAGACGAGATAGTTCAGGTCGGTGGCCGGCTTGGTCGTGAAGACCGGATAGTCGGTGCGGCCGTTGACCTGGGCCAGCTTGATCTCGGTGTCCCAATAGGCGCCCTTGACCAGACGCACCATCAGGCGGCGGCCCGACGACTTGGCCAGTTCGGCCAGCTTGGCCACCGTCTCGGTGGTGCGCTTCTGATAGGCCTGAACGGCCAGGCCCAGGCCCTGCCAGTCGCCCAGCGCCGGTTCGCGCGCCAGCCGCTCCAGCAGTTTCAGCGACAGGGCCAAGCGGTCAGCTTCCTCAGCGTCGATGGTGTAGTTGATGTCGTATTTGGCGGCGATCAGCGCCAGACGCAGGATGCGGGGATAAAGCTCCTCCCACACCCGATCCTCCTGCACCGCCTGATAGCGCGGCGACAGGGCCGACAGCTTGACCGAGACGCCGTGGCCGCGCTCGGGGCCTTCGCCCTTGGCGGTCCTGCCCACGGCCTCGATGGCGTCGGCGTAGATCTTTTCATAGCGTTCGGCGTCGGCGGCGGTGCGGGCGCCCTCGCCCAGCATGTCGAAGCTGCACAGCCAGTTTTCGCGGTCCGAACGCTTCAGCGCCGCCTCGATCGTACGACCGACGACGAACTGCTCGCCCATGATCTTGACGGCCGTGGCGACGGCCTGACGGATGACCGGCTCGCCCAGACGGCCGGCGATGCGCTTGAGGAAGTTCGGCAGGTCGCTGCGGGCCTCATCGTCGACGTCGACCAGCTTGCCGGTCAGCATCAGGCCCCAGGTCGAGGCGTTGACGAACAGGCTGTCCGACTGGCCCAGGTGCGAGGCCCAGTCGGCCGAACCGATCTTCTCGGCGATCAGGCGGTCGCGGGTGTCCGCATCGGGCGTGCGCAGCAGGGCCTCAGCCAGACACATCAGCGCCAGACCTTCGCGGGTGCCCAGGGAGAACTCCTGCAGGAAGCTTTCGACCACGCCCTGGCGCTTCTGGCTCTTGCGGGCGCTTTCGACCAGGCCGATGGCGTCGTTCAGGACCGCCGCGCGACCATCAGGCGTCAGGGGTTCGGCGGCCAGCAGTTCGGCCACCACCTCACGTTCGTCCCGGTACTTGTTCCGGTCCAGCTCATCCCAATGGCGAAGATCGGTCGGCGTCATGAATCTATAAAACCCCAGGACAAAAAGCCTCTAATTTTAATCATATATGGCGAGATTATCCGAATGTGCATTGGATGATTGAATAGATCTATACCAATCCTTCGGAAAAAATGCACAGGCAACGTATGATTTTTACCGTAGGTTCAGCGAGGCTAGGCGCTCGATTTCGTCACCCTAAGACGTGCCGGGAGAATCACCTTCTCCAGAGCGCACTCTGGAGATGAACACTGCCCCTGGGCATCCAGAAGAGCGCCCCGCTCCACCAGGTCTCGACCAACCGGAAACGCCCAGCTAAACCCGGACCTATGAAGTCGAGGCCATCTGTTTATCCCGTTATTCTTTGCGGCGGAGCCGGGACGAGGCTGTGGCCCGCGTCACGGCCATCCCGTCCCAAACACTTCATTCCTCTCGCAGGCAATCGGTCGCTCTTTCAAGAAACGGCACAACGCGTCGCTCCTCTAGCGAGCGGCGACGGTCGCCTCGTCGTCGTGGGCGGCGCCAAGCACCAGAAAACAATTCTGCACCAACTATCTGAAATCGGCGTTTCAGCCGTTATCTTACTGGAGCCGGAAGGACGAGACTCTGCCGCGGCAATGGCGGCAGCAGCGATCTGGACACGGCGGCAGTCGCCAGACGCCGTCAATCTGTTCGTGCCTTCCGACCACCACATACCAGATCATAACGCCTTCCAGAACGCCGTAGAGCTTGCCGTTGAAGCCTCACTGGCTGGACGAATCGTAACCTTGGGCATTGTGCCGACATCGCCTTCTTCCGCCTATGGCTACATCGCCCCCACGAACACAGGCCTAAGCGAAGTCGCCGCCTTCGTGGAAAAGCCGACTGAAAGCGCAGCGAAACGATATATCGACAACGGGTACCTTTGGAATAGCGGCAACTTCATCGTGCAGGCTGAAGTGCTTGAACAGGAGTTCGCACAGTCAACAGCCTCACTGCACGCAAGTGTCAGAGATGCGGTCGACACCGCAGTCCATGACAGCAGCTGCCTCATTCTGGGCGAATCCTTCAGATCCGCCGCCAAGATCTCCGTTGATTACGCGATAATGGAGACGACACGCTGCGCTTCAGTGCTTCCAGTGTCGTTCGAATGGTCAGATCTCGGCGCATGGGATTCCGTACACGCCTCAGGAGAAGGCGATGTCGGCCTGCACGTTCTAGAAGATTCTGAAGGCTGCCTGATTCGCGCCCGTGATGGTGTTCTGGTTGCAGCTATCGGCTTGAGAAATGTCGCGATCGTCGTCGAGCAAGACGCCGTTCTCGTTACCGACCTCAAGCGCAGCCAAGACGTTAAAAAAGTCGTCAGGCGCCTGAGCGACCTATCCCCCAGGCATCTCGATTTTGAGGTGTCGGCCCCTCCTTCCTTCTATGAGAGCGCCGCGCGCCTTAGCGCTTGGCTCAGAAGCAAGGCATTGCCGATTTGGTGCACGCTTGGCCAGAATGACAGCGGTGCGTTCGAGGAAACCCTCGCGCTGGACGGCCGCCGCGTAAGATCCTCAAAACGCGCTCGCGTCCAAGCGAGGCAAATCTATGCCTACGGCCAAGCAGGCCTGATGGGCTGGCAAGGCCCTTGGCGGCGAGCGGTTGAAAGCGGCATGGACTATCTGGACCAGCGCTTCACGCGACCGGACGGGCTTCTTCGCTCCGTTCTTGATATGGACGGCCAGCCGATCGATGAACATGCAAGTCTATACGATCAGGCCTTCCTGCTTTTGGCTCTCGCTATCACGCGCCGTTCACTTGATCGAGCAGACCTGGAAGCACGGGCTGCAAAAATTCGTGAACTGCTGCTGATAGAACGAAGCCACAAAGGGGGGCTGACGGAGGTCGGCACCAAGCCGTACCAAGCCAATCCCCTGATGCACATGCTCGAAGCCTCCATGGGATGGGAGGCGATAAGCGCCGACAGAGGCTGGCGCGACCTATCCGACTCCATCGTCGCGATCGCCCGCACTCGGCTTATCGACCAGAAAAGCGGTCTTATCGGCGAGTTCTTCGACGAGAACTGGACACCTCCTGGCGACCGACGCGCCGAACTCATTGAGCCCGGTCATCAGTTGGAATGGTCAGGCCTGCTTGCACAACATGCGAGGGCGCGCGGAGATAGCGAACTCAAGGATCTTGCCTGGAGCCTCTACTTGAGCGGGCTTGACGGTTTCGACCCTCACAAGGAAGTCATTATCGACAGCCGCAACATCAACGGCACAATCCGAAGCGAGCGCGCGCGCCTTTGGCCGCAGACAGAATGGCTCAAGGCTTCCTTGATTTTCGCAACTCTATCGGACGACGGTCGACGCGAGTTCTGTCTCAACCAAGCAGCCCGGGCAGAAGCCAGCCTATGGCGTTACCTGACCTCCGAGGGGCTGTGGAAAGACAAATTGCTCGAAATAGGACGCTTTATCGATGAACCGGCCCCAGCCAGCTCCTTCTATCACATCATAGCCGCCTATGCCGAGGTGGAGCGCGCTGTTTCAAACCTGTCGCCAGACAGGAAAGCGGGCGTTTCATTGTTCTAGACCCGCCACACGACAGATTTGGCGCGCAGCACGGATCTATGCTTTTCTCGAGAAGGTGAAGACAGCGATGGCATCGCCGATGCAGCCCGTCTCGCCTTCGTCATGCGGAGCGTCTAGAAGTTTCACCTTCGCGAATGGCTCAAGGCCCTATCGACTTCATGCGCATTGTTCTGGTCACCGACGCCTGGGAGCCCCAGGTCAACGGCGTCGTCCGCACCCTGACCCGCACCGTGGCCGAGTGCCGCGCCATGGGGCATGAGGTGGAGGTCATAGAACCCAGCCAGTTCAAGACCATTCCCTGCCCGACCTATCCGGAAATCCGCCTGGCCCTGGGCGCCGAGGAAGAGATCCGCGAACGCCTGCGCGCCTTCGAGCCTGAGGCCGTCCACATCGCCACCGAAGGTCCGCTGGGTATCGCCACGCGGCGCATCTGCGTGGAGTGGAAGCTGCCGTTCACGACCAGCTACCACACCAAATTCCCCGAATACGTCTCGGCCCGTTTCCCGATCCCGGTGCAGGTCGGCTACGCCTATATGAAGTGGTTCCACAAACCGTCAGGGCGACTGATGGTGGCCACCCCGACCCTGCGCGACGAACTGGTCGAGCATGGCTTCAAGAACGTCTCGCCGTGGACGCGCGGCGTGGACACCGAGCTGTTCCGCCCCGACCTTGAACCGATCTACAGGGAAATGGGCGGCGATGAGTGGCCCCGTCCCTTCTTCCTGAACGTCGGCCGCGTGGCGGTCGAGAAGAACATCGAGACCTTCCTCGGCCTGGACCTGCCAGGCACCAAGATCGTTGTCGGCGACGGCCCGGCCCGCGCCGAGCTGGAAGAGAAATATCCGGACGCGAAATTCCTGGGGGCCAAGTTCGGGGAGGAGCTGGCGCGCTGCTTCGCGGACGCCGACGTCTTCGTCTTCCCCAGCTGGACCGACACCTTCGGTCTGGTGATTCTGGAAGCGATGGGCACGGGCACGCCGGTCGCCGCCTATCCGGCGCACGGCCCGATCGACCTGATCCCCGGCTCGGGCGCCGGCTTCATCGACGACGACCTGAAGACCGCCTGCCTGAAGTGCCTCGAGCTCGACCGCAAGGACGTGCGCGCCTATGCGGAGAAGTTCAGCTGGCGCGCCTCGGCCGAGCAGTTCATCGAGAACCTGCAGCCCTATCCCGAGCCCGCGCGCGGCCGCTTCTGGCGTCGCCTTCGCCGGGTGGCGCGCCTGAGACGACGCGCGGCGGCCTGAACCCCGAGCCTTGCGAAAAAGCAACAACGCCCCGGACGATGTCCGGGGCGTTTCGCATTCAGCCGTCTCAGTTCGGTCGCGACATGGAGGTCATGGCCGAGGCCTTGGCGCGTTCGGCCGCCAGTTGATCGGCGGGCAGCGGCACCAGACCGCGATCCTGCAGATAGCCGCCGCGGCCGGCCGAGCCGTCGGACATGAACTCCTGTACGAACTGTTCAAGGCCGGGCGTAACGCCGATATGGACCTTCTTGACATAGATGTAGAGGCTGCGGGCCAGCGGGTAGGAGCCGTCGGCGATGGTGGCGACCGAGGGGGCCACGCCGTCGATCGTCTCGGCCTTCACCGTGTCCATGTTCTGCTCAAGGAAGGAGAAGCCGAACACGCCCAGCGAGCCCGGCGTGCGGGTCAGGGTCTGGACGATGGCGTTGTCGTTCTCGCCGGCGTCGATCCAGGCGCCGTCTTCACGCAGGGTGTGGGCCACGGTCTCGAAATGGGTCTTGTCCTGCTTCTCGATGGCGGCGACGGCCGGGATCAGCTTGGCG
This sequence comes from Brevundimonas sp. S1H14, assembly GCF_047716865.1. NCBI lineage: Bacteria > Pseudomonadati > Pseudomonadota > Alphaproteobacteria > Caulobacterales > Caulobacteraceae > Brevundimonas > Brevundimonas sp. S1H14. Next base: position 3,053,110 of record NZ_CP136679.1, read on the forward strand.
CCCGGCGCCATGCCCAGCTCAAGGAAGGCGTCGCGCGTGCCCGAGGTCGGCGGCGGGCCGTAGACCTGAATGCGGGTGGCCGGCAGGGCCTTGTTGACGTCGTTCCAGGTCTTGGCGGCGTTGGCGCCCAACTGACCGTCGGCGCCCGGCGTTTCCTTGGCCAGGGCCTCATAGAGGTCGTTCAGTTCAAGATTGAAGCTGGCGCCGGTGCGGGCGGTGGCGACGACGATGCCATCATAGCCGATTTTCAGTTCGACGATGTCGGTGACGCCGTTCTCGACGCAGCGGTCGAACTCGCTGGCCTTCATCGGACGCGAGGCGTTGGCGATGTCCGGGGTCGATGGGCCGATGCCTGAACAGAAGGCCTGAATGCCGCCGCCGGTGCCCAGGGCCTCGACGCGAGGCGACGATCCGCCGCCGTTGCGGGCGAAGGTTTCGGCCACACGGGTGGAGAAGGGGAAGACGGTGGAGGAGCCGGCGGCCCAGATGCCCGTTCGGGCCTTCTGCGAACCGGGGGCGCCGCCCTCGTTGTTTCCGCAGGCCGCCAGGGCCAGCAGGGCGGCCGCGCAGGCCGTGAACTTCAGTGTGCGGATCATGGCCGGACCTTCTCCAGTCGTCAGTGCACGACGCTTAAAGCAGGAGAATGTGACGGTCCGGCCAGACCTTTGTGACAGTCAGAGCAAACGTCGACGCATAGCCTGCGACAGGAAGTCGATCAGGGTCACGGCGACGATGACCACGATGACCACGGCCGAGACGTCGCGGAAGGCGAAGCCGTTCATGCGGTCGAACAGAACCTGGCCGATGCCGCCCGCGCCGATCAGGCCCAGCACGGTGGCCGAACGGCTGTTCGATTCGAAGCGGTAGAGGGCGAAAGAGGTCCACAGCGGCGCCACCTGGGGAATCACGCCCCAGACGATCTCGTGCAGCTTGGACGCGCCGGTGGCGCGCACGCCCTCGACCGGACCCTTGTCGATCGACTCGACCGCTTCCGAAAACAGCTTGGCCAGAACACCCGCCGTGTTCAGGGCGATGGCCAGGACGCCCGCCAGCGGGCCCAGGCCCACGGCGACGACGAACAGCAGACCCATCACCAGGTCGGGGATGGAGCGCAGCATGTTCATGATCCAGCGCACAGGCTGAACCACCCAGACCGGGGCGATGTTGCGCGCGGCGGCCAGACCCATGGGCACGCCCAGGAAGATGGCCAGGAAGGTGCCCCACAGGGCGATCTGGATCGTCTCCCACATCTTGGCGACGAACAGGCGCCAGTCGGAGAAGTCCGGACGCAGCAGGTCGGCGGCGAAGGTCTGGATATTGGCCGAGTTGGTGATCAGGCGCGACAGATTGCCCAGATCGACCGCGTCGATGCTGATCAGCAGCAGGACGGCCAGACCGCCCCAGATCAGAATGTCCAGCGCCCAGGCCCCGGCCGATTTGGCGGGCGCCTTGGGGATGCCGGAGGCGGCGGCGGTAAGCGAAGCGTCGGTCAAGGCTGGACCTCGCGCAGACGACGCAGACGTTGCAGCTCGGCCTCGGCGCGCGCAGCGCCGGCGGCGTCGCCCTTGGCCTTGGCCTCGGTCAGGGTCTGGTCGGCGATCATCTCGCGCACCGGGTTCAGATAGGATTCGTCGGCCGGATTGAAGCCCGAATAGTTCAGGTCCTTCAGGATTTTGCGCTGGCGTTCAGCCTCAGCGCCCTCGCCGCGGCCATAGGTCAGGAAGAAGCCGCGGATCTTTTCCTTGATCGCCGGGTCCAGGTCTTCGCGGATGACGATGCCGGCTTCGGGGATCGGGGGCGAGCGCCAGATCTCCTCGATCTGGGCGGCGATCTGCGGATTGGAGCGGCCGATGAAGACGGTGTTGATGGTGTTCGACGTGGCCACCTGCACCAGACCGTTGGCTACGGCGAAGGAGTTGGCCTGATGGTTGGCCGTGCGCACCGTCTTGAAGCACTCGTTCGGCACGACGTTGTTGGCGTTGAACAGGAAGGTCATGGGCGCCAGGGTGCCCGAGGTCGACAGGGCGTCGCCGATGCCGAAGTCGTAACGTTTGCCGCAGGCCAGCACGTCATCCAGCGTGATGCCCGAGCCCTTTTTGACGATCAGGGTCGACTGGTAGGAATCGCGGCCTTCAGGGTCGACGATGCGGGCGACGACTTCGCCCTTGGAGCGTTCGATCGCCTCGATCGCGGTCTTGGCCGGGAACCAGGCGGCCTGAATCTGATTGCCGCGCATGGCCTCGACCAGCACGGTGTAGTTGGACGCGAAATAGGGCTTCACCGGCACGCCGACGGCCTTGGTCATGTCGTCCAGCAGGGGCTGCCACAGCGGGCCGGAGGACGCCTGCCCCTCGGCCGGAAGGATGGCGAAGCTGATCTCGGACGGAGCGCCCTTGGCGGCGCCCGCCTTGTCGCCCTGGCCGCACGCGGCGAGGCTGACGGCCAGGGCCGCGCCGGCGGCCAGGCCCAGCATCCGGCGGGTCAGTTTGGAATGGGTCATGCCTTGGCTTCCCAGAACGCGTCCTCGTATTCGGGACCGTAGATTTCGATCAGACGCTTGGTGTCCAGGCCGGTCGAGGGCCCGTCGTAAACCACCTTGCCCTTCTGCAGGGCGACGACGCGGTCGCAGTAGCGGATGGCGTAGTCCACCTGGTGCAGGGTGACGATGACGCCCAGGCCGTCGCGCTTGTTCAGCTCGACCAGCAGCTCCATCACCTTGCGGGCCGACACCGGGTCAAGCGAGGCCACGGGTTCGTCGGCCAGAATGGCCTTGGCGCCCTGGACCAGGGCGCGGGCGATGGCGCCGCGCTGCTGCTGACCGCCAGACAGGGTGTTGGCGCGCTGGGCGGCGTATTCGGACACGCCGACGCGGTGCAGGGCCGCCATGGCCTTGTCCTTGTCCGCGCCCGGCCAGACGCCGAACAGGCCGCGCCACGACGGCAGACGGCCAAGCGCGCCCAGCATGACGTTGGAGAACAGACTCAGCCGACCCACCAGGTTGAACTGCTGGAAGATCATGCCCAGCCGTCCGCGTGCGCGGCGGACAGCGCCCGTGACGCGGCCGTTCTGCTGAACGACATCGCCGAAAACCGAGATGGTCCCGCCGGGATCGATCGGGTGCAGACCCGTGATCGACCGCAGCAGGGTGGACTTGCCCGAACCCGAAGGACCGATCAGAGCGACCATTTCACCGGCGCCGACCTCGACGGACACGCCGTCGAGCGCCTTTCTGGCCCCGTAGGTCTTCGAGACGTCGCGGACAGAGGCGACGGCGGCTGTTGAAGAACTCATGAACCCATGGATGAGGTTGCGACAAAGGGGGCGCCGCATGACGCGAGATGGGCGCAAGGGCAAGTCTTAATGGCATGTCTGCGTCGATTACGTCCAGTGGGTGAGCCTTTTCAGCACGGCGCCTCCGTCTCGAAAGCCGCGCGTTCGACCGGATCGTCCAGCCGCCGCAGCGCCGCCTCGCGGCCCCAGCGGGCCGTCTGCGCCGCCACCTGACCCAGGGTGCCGTCGCGGCTGGACAGAACCGCCAGCGTCTTCTGAACCTTCACCGCCACCGAAACATCGGCCGAGCCGTAGCGGATGATGGGCGCATAGAGGTCCTCGACCATGTCGCGGGCCGATACGGCGGCGATGAACAGGCGATCAAGCTGGCCGCTGTCGCCTTCGGCCGCCTGACAGGTCACGGCCCAGTCGTCCAGCAGGCGGGCCCCGGCGCCGATGACCTGAATGGCCGTGCCCGGATCATTGATGCCCGGCGACAGGGCCTTGCCCGCGATCTCGCCCAGGACGATCAGCCCATAGCGCGGGTCCTGATCAAAGGTGCGGTCGGCCTCAAGGGTGAAGGCGTCGCGATAGGTCTTCAGCCGGTCTTCATCAGGCCGCCCCCCCCCGACAGCCGGGCCAGGGGCTGGCCGCGCATCATGAAGGCGCCGGGGCGCACCAGAATCTCGACCTGACGATCGTCCGCCTCGGCCAGCGCCTGCAACAGGCGCACGTCGATGTTCTGGATATGCCCGGCCGCCGCGCAATCCAGTTCAACACCTTCAACGACCCGCCCTTCGCGTCCGCCCAGACGCGGCGAGCGGGCATAGGCCTGCATGGCGGCGGCGGTGCGGGCCTCGACCTGGGCGATGGTGTGGCCCAGACGCGCCAGACTGGTCAGGCGGCTGACCCAGGACAGCAGGCGGAAGGCGACCAGGGCCACCACGGCCAGACTCAGAATGAACAGGATCGCCCGACCGCCCGGCCCGTAATATTCGGCGTTGATCGCCGTCACCCCGACCACGGAATAGAGGAAGGCGCCGACGAAGGTGGCCAGCGACTTCTGGGTGCTTTCATCCCCCGTCACCAGCGCCGCCGCCCGCGGCGTCGCCGAGGACGATACGCTGGTATAGGCCGTCACCATCGCCCCCAGGGAGAAGGTCGCCACCGCCAGCAGGCTGGACGCCAGAATGGTCAGCACCGCCTCCCCCGAGGAGCCGCCCAGACGGTCAGCCAATGCGTCCGGCACATAGTCGGCGCCGAGCGCGGCCAGCAGAGCCGCCAGCACGCCGAAAAGCGCATAGAGGCTGGCGCGCCACCACAGCTGGCGCGACGCCCGTCGAATCAGAAACAGCCAGCGGTTCATGCCCACGCCTCCCGCACCGCCCAACGCACGGGCACCGTGCGGGTTGCCGCAGCCGGGCGTGCGACGCGACGCCGCCCCGGATCGAGGACCCGCCGCAATTTTTCCGCTTTACATGACAGTCCAATGCCCCCATATCGCGCGTTCCGGCGGACCCCGTAGGTCCTACTTGCGCCGCTAACGCCGGGTCTGGGTTTAACAATCATCAGGGGGTTACGTGAGTTGCACACGTACCAGCTTCCCCTGGACCTGGTCCGTCAGCGGTCCCCGGAGCGTCCGGTCGCACTCGTGCGTCCCCGCTCCGTTGCCGTAGCGGCGCAGTGGTTCCAGGATAATCTGAAAGCCGACGTCTTCTATGCGGTGAAGGCGAACCCTTCGCGCTGGGTCATCGAGACCCTTGTCGAACAGGGCGTCAACGCCTTCGACGTCGCGTCTCTGGCCGAGATCGAACTGGTTCGGTCGGTCAGCCCTGACGCGCGTCTGGCCTTCATGCACCCGGTCAAGAGCCGCGGCGCCATCCGTGCGGCCTATGCCGACCACGGCGTGCGCACCTTCGTGCTCGACAGCCATGACGAGCTGAACAAGATCCTCGAGGCCACCGGCCACGCCGAGGACCTGAACCTGATCGTGCGCATGGGCGTGTCGGCCGACGGCGCCGCCTATTCGCTGTCGGGCAAGTTCGGCGTCACCCCGGATCAGGCCCCCGCCCTGCTGCTGGCCACGCGCCAGGCGGTTCAGGACGGCCTGATGGGCGTGTCGTTCCACGTCGGTTCGCAGTGCATGCGCCCCTCGGCCTATGAGGCGGCGATGACCCAGGTCGGCCGCGCCATCAAGAAGGCGGGCGTCTTCGTCGATATCGTCGATGTCGGCGGCGGTTTCCCGTCGGTCTATCCGGGCATGGTCCCGCCGGATCTGAGCGAATACGCCGACGCCATCCATCGCGGCTTCAACGAGATGCCGGTGTCGGAAACGACCGAGCTGTGGTGCGAGCCCGGCCGGGCGCTGGTGGCGGAATCGTCGTCGGTGCTGTGCCGCGTGGACCTGCGCAAGGGCGACGCCCTTTATCTGAACGACGGGTCGTACGGCTCGCTATTCGACGCCACCCACTCGCGCTGGCCCTTCCCGACCAAACTGGTCCGGGACGGCGACTCCGCGTCGGAGTTGAAGCCCTTCCGCTTCTATGGTCCGACCTGCGACAGCATCGACCACATGCCGGGTCCGTTCTGGCTGCCCGCCGATGTGCAGGAAGGCGACTTCATCGAGATCGGCATGCTGGGTGCCTATGGCGTGGCCATGACGACGGGCTTCAACGGCTATGGCGAGCATGACATCGCCGTGGTCGAGGACGCTCCGATGGGTTCGATGTACGGCCTGGCGCCGCGCTCCATCCCGACCGTGCGCACCACGGCCGAGGAGAACGCCCGCAAGGTCGTCCGCCTGTCGCGTCCCAAGGGCAAGGCGGGCCAGCGCAAGCGCAAGCGCTGATCCATCACATCACGCCTTGAACTGAAAAATGTCTCAAGGCTTTGGTACAAGCAGCGGCCCGTCGCTCCGTCCGGGCCGCTGTTCCTTATTGACGACGGGCGCTCAAATCCGAGGGAAACCGCTGAAATGAACGCTCCCGTTCAGTCGAACAAAAAAGCCGAACTGCTGGCCACCACCGTCGAGCACGTCGACATCACCAGCTTCGACGCCCGCCCGATCATCGATTCCATGCGCAAGATGTCGTTCAGCTCGCGCGACACCGCCCGCGCGGCCGACATCTTCAACATGGCGCTGGAAGACGAGACCTGCTCGCCGTGGCTGATCCTGGCCGGTTCGACCTCGGCCGGCGGCTGCATGCACGTCTATCGCGACATGGTGCAGTTCAACATGATCGACGCCGTGGTCGCCACCGGCGCCTCCATCGTCGACATGGATTTCTTCGAAGCCCTTGGCTACAAGCACTATCAGGCTGCGGGCCCGGTCGACGACAACATCCTGCGCGACAACTACATCGACCGCATCTACGACACCTACATCGACGAAGAAGAACTGCAGGACTGCGACAACGCGATCTATGAGATCGCCAATCGCCTGGAGCCGCGCGGCTATTCCTCGCGCGAGTTCATCTGGGAAATGGGCAAGTGGCTGTCGGAAGGCAACGCCAAGAAGCCCGGCTCGCTGATCCAGACCGCCTATGAGAAGGGCGTGCCGATCTTCTGCCCGGCCTTCGTCGACTCTTCGGCCGGTTTCGGTCTGGTCAAGCACCAGAAGGAACGCGCCAAGGCCGGCAAGCCGTACATGATGATCGACGCCGTCGCGGACTTCCGCGAACTGACCGACATCAAGATCGCGGCCGGCACCACGGCCCTGTTCATGGTCGGCGGCGGCGTGCCCAAGAACTTCGCCCAGGACACCGTCGTCTGCGCCGAAATCCTCGGTGAAGACGCCGAGATGCACAAATACGCCGTGCAGATCACCGTCGCCGACGTGCGCGACGGCGCCTGCTCGTCCTCGACGCTGCAGGAAGCCGCTTCGTGGGGCAAGGTTTCGACCACCTACGAACAGATGGTCTACGCCGAAGCCACCACCGTCGTGCCGCTGATCGGTTCAGACGCCTATCACCGCGACTCGTGGAAGAAGCGCGAGCCGCGCCAGTGGGCCAAGCTGTTCGGCAAGTAAGAAGAGGCCTTCGGTTCGCCGGACGCATCAAGGGCCGGAAGCGCACGCTTCCGGCCTTTTTTCATGCCCGGACTGCATCAGCGGCGCCCGCGCACGGAACCGGGCCGCCCTCCTGTCGATTGTTTCTAGTCCAGCCAAGGGAGAGCTCCATGACCGACCCCAAGACCGAAAACGACGAAAGCCGCGAAGCCGCCGCCATGGGCGAGAAGACCGATCGCGGCCACCTTCGCGACGCCCTCAACAAGGCGCTGGAGGGCACCGATTCGGGCTCTGACACCCGCGCCGGCTCCCTGCGCGGCGGGTCGGCGTCGGGCTCCGAGATCGATCCGGACCAGGACGTCATCAACGACGCGCTCGCCCGCGAAGGCCTGGCCGCGCGCGACGCCGCCACCCGCCCCGCCGGCGGACCTGAACAGGCGCGCAAGTCCACCGGCCAGCCCGGCGACGACGTTGACGCCCCTACCGGTTGAACCGCCTTGCTGCCGCCGCACGGATAGGCCACGGTGCATCCAAGTAGCGACATTAAGGATGTAGTGGGAATGAGGCGTTGCGTGGCGATCGGGGTCCTGGCGTTCAGCATCGGGCTGGCGGCGTGCGACAGTCCCGCCGCGTCCCAGGGCGAAGCGGCTGCGATCCCATCGGTCGAAGCGGGCGCGGAGGCGGCTACGGCCGACAGCGCCGCAGAAGCTTCGGCAGTCGTCATCCACGGCGCCCCGACCTTCGCCGCCCTCTATCCCGGCGCCGAGGCTGACGGCGCGCCGATCGCCGCCAATGGGCCGAGCGGGCCCGGCGGACTGATCACCTTCAGCACCGATGCAGACCCGGAAACCGTCGTCGCCTTTTATCGTCATCGGGCGGAGAAGGCCGGGCTGGCCTCGATCATGGCCATGAATCAGGGCGAGGCCCGCGCCTATGGCGCCGCCGCATCCGGCGATCGCGGCGCCAGCCTTCAGGTCGTCGCCTCGCCGGGCGAAGACGGTCTGACCTCAGTACAGTTGTCCTGGAGCGCCGGGGCCTGATGCGCGCGCCGGGCGGTCCGCGCGCCATCACGACGGCGGCCGTCCTGGCCGTCCTGTTGAGCGCCTGCGCCGGAACCCCCGCCGCCCTGCGGCCCGACGCCGCCCGCGCGCCTGTCGTGGCGGGCTATCTGGACGAAACCGTCGTGGCCGCCCTGGCCGACGCCGTCCCTCCGCCGCCTGCGCCCGGCTCGGCCGAAGATCTGGACGACAAGGCCCGTTCCGCCCGCTTCATCGCCCTGGAAGACACCGACCGCTGGCTGCTGGCCACGGCTCATGCCGAGTTGCGCCCGCCGCTGGCGCTGCAGCATTTCGACTGCGCCCTGAACGCGCGCCTGGATCCGGCCGCCATTCCGCAACTGACCCGGCTGATGCAGCGGCTGTTTCATGACGCGGACGGCGCCGCCGAGCGGGTCAAGGCCCGCGCCCATCGCCCGCGCCCCGTCGGCGACGATCTTCAGCGCAACGCCTGCCAGCGACTGACCGAGGCGGGCCGACGCAGCGCCTCCTATCCATCCGGCAGTTCGACGGTCGGCGCCGTCTATGGCGAAGCCTTCGCCGCCCTTGATCCGACGCGCGCCGAGGCCGCCCGCCGCATGGGCGACGAACTGGGCCGCAGCCGACTGGTCTGCGCCATGCACTATCCGCGCGACGTGGCCGCCGGCGACGCCCTGGGCCGCGCCGTGTTTCAGGCCGCCGTCGCCCAGCCCGCTTTCCAGGCCGATCTGATCGCCGCCCGTGCGGAATTGGCCGCCGTTCGAGCGACGGGCGCACGCAACCCCGGCTGCGCGGCCGAGGCGCAAGCGCTGGCCACGCCTCTGCCCTGATGGCCGCGCCCTGATGACGGCGGTGCGATGAGCGTTCTGGCGACCTTCCTGCTGCTCGCCGCCGAGGCCTGGTCCCTGCCCGCCGCCCGCCCCTGCGACGCCCAGGACATCGCCGCCCTGACCGCCGACGCCGATACGCCCTATCTGCTGGCCTGCCGCGCGACGCTGACGCCTGACCAGACGATCGTTCGCCCCGTGCGCATCATCGGCGCAGAAGCTTCAGGCGCCCAGTTGGACTGCGGCGGCGGGACGGTCGGCCGCCCGGACGTTCCGGTCGCGGCCTCAGCGCCGACCATCGCCATCTGGTCACGCCGTATCGACGCCGCCCTCTGGAGCCGTCCGACCGATGTCCGCATCCGCAATTGCCGGATCAACGGCGCCGTGCGGGTCTGGGGCATGGGCGCCGATGGAAGCTATGACGACCTGCGCGCCTCTTCGCGCACAAAGGATCACACCGACCGCCTTCAGGCGACGGCGCCCAGTCATGTGACGCTGGAACAGGTGACCATCCGCGCCGCCGGGACGATCCCCCTCTATGTCGGACCCGGCGTCACCCGGCTGAGCCTGCTGGGTTCGACCCTGGACGGCGACAGCGTCTCGACCGCCATCTATCTGGACGCCGAAAGCGCCGATAACCGGATCGAGGACAATCTGATCCGCACCCGAACGCAGCGCGAGATGATCGCGATCGACGGTTCGGCCCGCAATCGCATCATCGGCAACCGCTTCGAACTGGGCGGGCGGCCCGGCGTCTTCCTTTATCGCAACTGCGGCGAGCGCGGCGTCATCCGCCACCAGACGCCATCCTACAACACCATCACCGACAACCTCTTCAGCGGCGCAGCCCGACTGCGCCCTCGCCTGGTGGTGGAGAACGCTCGCCAGGGCCGACGTTCATATTGCGGCGACGACAAGGGCTACCCCTGGGGCAGCAGCGCCGATGACCGGGACGGAGCCTCGCACAACGTCGTTCGTTACAGTTTTGGGAATTGAGCGTATTTTTTGCGCCTCATCCCGAATTTTCTTCATTTGTCAGTATTTTTTTCTGCACTGTGCCATTATTGACGTAATTCCGACTTGCTTGTGGCAGGCCTCGCCGTAATGTCCCCACCGCAGGGCGAACGGCCCTGATGTGCCGCGAGCTGTCGATCGGTCCCTTCGTTCAAGGGCCGACGGCGGCTTGTTTTGTTCAGGAGAGGGTCTCTTTTGAAAAAGAGAATTGTTCGCGAGTCCTTGCTCGCTTCGACCATTATCGGGGGCGCCGCCCTCAGCTTCATGGCCGCCACCCCGGCGTTCGCCCAGTCGGCCGATGAAGATGTTGCAGAAGTCGCTTCCATCGTCGTCACCGGCTCGCGCATCCGCCAGCCCGGCTACGAGGCGTCCAGCCCCATCACGTCGCTGAGCTCTGAAGCGATCGCGATGTCGCAGCCGGTGGCTGTTGAAGAGCTGGTCAAGGACCTGCCGGCCGCCGTGCCGGCTGTCGGTTCGGCCACCAACAACGGTTCGGGCGGCGGCGCGACCATCAACCTGCGCGGCCTGGGCACCAACCGTACGCTGGTGCTGATCAACGGCCGCCGCGTGGTGCCGTTCAACCTCGAAGGCGTGGTCGACACCAACACCATCCCGCTGGCGCTGGTCGAGCGTGTCGACACCGTCACCGGCGGCGCCTCGGCCGTGTACGGCGCTGACGCCGTCGCCGGCGTGGTCAACTTCATCCTGAAGAACAACTTCGAAGGCGTCGAGGTCAACTCCTCCTACGGCTTCTCGGGTGAAGACGACGCCGTGCGTCGCAAGTTCGACGTCACCCTGGGCGGCAACTTCGCCGATGACCGCGGCAACGCCGTCGTCAGCTTCGGCTACACCAAGACCGACCCGCTGTACCAAGTGCGTCGTCCGTGGGGCGAGGTCGCTCTTTCCTCGACCACCGGCAACCCGCTGGGCTCGGGCACCTCAGTTCCCGGTCGCTTCGACCTGACCCCCGCCACGATTAGAGACGCCGACGGCAACATCATCCGTCAGGGCACGGCTCTGCCGCAGGGCGCAGAGTTGGATCCCACCACGGGCGCTCTGATCGGCTCGAACCACCCGAACTACAACTCGGCCGGTTACAACTACAACCCGTACAACCTGTATCAGACGCCCCTGAGCCGCTATCAGATCAACGGTCTGGGCAGCTTCAAGATCAACTCGGCAGCTGAAGTCTACAGCCACCTGACCTATGTCCAGAGCGATGTTTCGCTGGACAACGCGTCGAGCGGCACCTTCGGCAACACCTATCAGGTGCCGATCGGCAACCCGTTCATCCCGGACGCCATGCGCCAGCAATTCTGCGGCGCCCTGCTGATCGATCCGGCCAAGTGCGTCGCCGGCGCCGGCGGCGACACCATGATGGACCTGACCATCAACCGTCGCTTCACCGAAATGGGCACCCGCCCGGTCGACATCGAGAACAAGACGGTCCAGCTGCTGGCTGGCGTCCGTGGCGACATCAACGCCGACTGGAACTACGACGCCTACATCTCGCACGGCGAGACCCAGCAACTGCTGACGCGCCGTAACTGGGGTTCGCTGTCCAAGCTGCGCAACGCCCTGAATACGGTCTCGGCGACCGAGTGCCTGGTTCCGGGCGCCACCACCGCCGTCGCGGGCTGCGTGCCGATCAACGTCTTCGGGCCCGAAGGCACGATCACCCAGGAAATGATCGACTACATCAACCTGTCGTCGATGAGCAAAACCACCATCAAGCAGGACGTGGCCTCGGGCTCGATCTCGGGCCTGCTGCCGGAGCATCTGTCCAGCCCGTGGAGCGAGCGCCAGATCGCTGTCGCCTTCGGCGCCGAATGGCGTCGGTCGGGCGCCTCGACGCGCGGCGACGCGGCTTCGCAGACCAACGGCGAAATCCTGGGCACCGGCGCGCCGGTTCCGGATCGCAACGGTCAGTTCGAAATGCGTGAAGCCTTCGCCGAACTGGCGGTGCCGGTGATCGAGAACCTGCCGTTCATCCACAGCCTGAACCTGGAAGCCGGCTACCGCCAGACCGAGTTCAAGGCCGGCAGCTCCAAGACCAACTACGGCAGCTACAAGATCGGCGGCGACTGGTCGCCGATCGAGGACGTCCGCGTCCGCGCCATGTATCAGCGCGCCACCCGCGCCCCTAACATCGGCGAGTTGTTCAACCCGCAGGTCACCGGCCTGGGCAATATGGCGATCGATCCGTGTCAGTTGAACCTGATCAACTCGGCTGACGCCAATACGGCCGGCACGCTGAGCAACCTGTGCCGTCTGACCGGCGTGCCGGAAGGCGCGATCGGCTATGTGGCTGCGCCGAACTCGGGCCAGGTCAACCAGCAGACCGGCGGCAACCCGAACCTGGGTCCGGAAGAAGCCGACACCTGGACCATCGGCGCCGTCTGGCAACCGGCCTTCGTGCCGAGCCTGCGTCTGAGCCTGGACTACTACGACATCAAGATCGACAAGACGATCAACAGCCCCAGCCTGGCTGATGTCATGAACGGCTGCTACGACAAGGCCCTGAACCCGACGCTGGCGTTCAACGACAGCTGTAAGGCCATCCAGCGCAGCACCGCCAACGGCTCTCTGAACGGCGTCGACGCCAAGGGCGTCATCCGCCCGTCGACCAACGCCGGCAACGAGCGCGTCTCGGGCTTCGACATCGCGGCCAACTACCGCGTCGAACTGTCGGACTTCGGCTGGGGCGAAATCGGCCGCCTCGACCTGAGCGTCAACGGCAGCATCCTCACCAAGCACGAAACCCAGGCCACCCCGGCCTCCGTGCTGCGTGACTGCGTCAACTACTACTCCGTCTCGTGCGGCGAGCCCAAGGTCAAGCAACGCTGGAACAGCCGCGCGACCTGGACGCTGGGCGACTATTCGGCCTCGCTGAACTGGCGTCACCTGTCCGGCGTCGAAGTCGAGCCGAGCGCCACCAAGTGGTTCCCGGACTACGCCAAGATCGACAGCTACGACTACTTCGACCTGAGCGGCCGCTGGGACATCACCCAGACGGTGCGTCTGACGGCGACGATCAACAACCTGTTCGACAAGAACCCGCCGATCGTCGGCTCGCAGATCGGCACCACGGCTGCGAACAACGGGAACACCTTCCCGCAGACCTACGATGCGATCGGTCGCTACTTCACCTTCGGCGCCACGCTGAAGTTCTGATAGCGTTCAACGCATAAAATGAGAGAGGCGGAAGACCCCGGTCTTCCGCCTCTTTTCTATTGGGATCGGATTTTTACGAAGACCGGATCAGGCCGGGCGCCCCGTCGACAGGGCGCCGTAAAGATCCGTCCTGCGATCGCGGAAGAAACCCCAGGCTGCGCGGTGGCGATCCAGGAAATCCAGATCGAAGGTGTGGACCAGCACGCCCTCCTCCCGATCCAGGCTCTCGACCAGATCGCCGCGATGGTCGGCGATGAAGGAGTGGCCGTAGTAGGTCTGGCCTGCATCCGTCACCTGCTCGTGGCCGATGCGGTTGGCGCCGACGACCGGCACGACATTGGACACGGCGTGACCCTGCATGGCCCGCCGCCACGGAGCGGCGGTGTCCAGCGTATCGTCATGCGGCTCGGTGCCGATGGCGGTAGGATACAGCAGCACCTCGGCGCCCTGCAGCATCATCGCCCGCGCCGTTTCCGGGTACCACTGATCCCAGCAGATGCCGACGCCGATGCGGCCGAAGCGCGTGTCCCAGACCTTGAAGCCGGTGTCGCCGGGGCGGAAATAGTACTTCTCCTGATAGCCGGGGCCGTCGGGGATGTGACTCTTGCGATAGACGCCCATCAGCTCGCCGTCGGCGTCGATCATCACCAGGCTGTTGAAATAGTGCGGCCCCTCGCGCTCGAAGATGGAGACGGGCAGGACGACGCCCAGTTCCCTGGCCACCGGCTGGAGCTGGGTGACGGCCGGGTGCTCGCGCCACGGATATGCGGCGCCGAACCACTTCTCTTCCTGAGAGACGCAGAAGTACGGCCCCTGAAACAGCTCCGGCGCCAGGATGACCTGGGCGCCCTTGGCTGCGGCGCCGCGGATGAAGCCGATGGTCTTGTCGATGTTCGCCTGCATGTCCTCGCCGTACGAGGTCTGGATGGCGGCGAGAGTGATTTGACGGGTCATCACGCGGGCTCCTGCTGGCTGATGCAGTGGAAGGAACCGCCGCCCGACAGGGTGGCGATCGACGGCAGGGGGATGATCTCGCGATCGGTGAAGACAGTGGCCAGGGCCTCGCAGGCCAGACGGGCGGCCATCTCATTGCCATAGGTCGGCACGATGACAGCGCCGTCCGCGATCAGGAAGTTCATGTGGCTGGCCGGGACCGGGCGTTCGTCCTCGTCCAGGATCAGGCCCGGCGACGGGATGCGCAGCACCCGGATCGGGCGGCCTGCGGCGTCGGTCATGGCCGAGAGCGTCTCGGCGGCTTCGTCATAGACTTCGGCGTTGGGGTCCTTGGGGCCGAAACCGATCGGGCAGGCGACGACGCCGGGCGCGACGAAGCGGGCCAGGTTGTCGACGTGGCCGTCGGTATGGTCGTTCAGCAGGCCGTCGCCCAGCCACAGCACCTTCCTGGCGCCCAGGGCCTTGGCGAAGGCGGCTTCGGCCGTTTCTTCAGTCCAGCCGGTGTTGCGGTTGCGGTTCAGCACGCACTGGCGCGTGGTCAGCACCGTGCCCTCGCCGTCATGATCCACGGCGCCGCCTTCCAGAATGAAGTCATGGCGGGTCAGGGCGACGCCCGTCTGTTCGCCGATCTGGTCGGCGACCTCATCATCGTGCGGCAGGTCGTACTTGCCGCCCCAGCCGTTGAAGACGAAGGCCTGGGCCGAGGCCGATCCGGCGCCGAAGATCGGCCCCGTGTCGCGCAGCCAGATGTCGCCGAAACGCCCGGCCACGACGGTGACGCCGGCCACGTCGGCGAAGCGCGCCTGAGCGTCGGCAAGGGCCTCGTCATTGCCGACCATCAGCTTGACCTGTTCGCGGCCCGGCCCGGCCAGGGCGCGCACCAGGGCCTCGACCTCGGCCTGCGCCGGTTCGAGATTGTCCTCCCACAGATCGGCATGGCTGGGCCAGCCGACCCACATCGCGCGATGCGGCGTCCATTCAGCGGGGATAGGCAAGGTCATGGGCGAAGTCATGGGCCGAAAACGTCCACATAAAAGGGATGAAGCACGAAGGGGGCGAGATAGGCCCTGAAAGCCTCGGGTTCAATGGCGGCGGGCCTCGGCGGGTCAGCCGCTTCAACGCAGCAGGCCTGCTCAACTCGCCTTAGGCAGCGCGACCGCGCGGTAGGCGACCTAGAATGGCCTCAAGCAGCGCCACTGCGCGATAGGCTTACTTAACAATGGCCTCAAGCAGCGCGAATGCGCGGTAGGCCACCAAAAAGAAAGGGCGGCCCGTTTCCGGACCGCCCTCCCCTAGTCTTCGTTCAGCGTCGCTTAGAAGCGGTAGCGGACGCCGACCTTCACCTGCCACACCGACTCGGTGCCGAAGGTGCTCGGGCTGCGCGGCGTGAACAGCGTGTAGTTATACTTGCCGTCCACGATCGAGGCCCCGACGTTGTTCGAGGTGTAGGGGAAGCCGATCTGTTGGATCGTGCCCCACTCGTCGTTGATCAGGTTGCCCAGGTTCTTGACGTCGACATAGCCTTCCAGCTTGGCGCCGCCCGGGAAGAAGGCCGGCAGCTCCTGCGAGATGTGCAGGTCGACCGTTGTCACATAGGGCGACTTGAAGGCGTTACGCGGCGAGATTTCGCCGGCGTATTTGATCAGCCCCGTCGAGTGCAGGAAGTCGTTGAAGGCGCCGACGTTGAAGTTCGAGCCATAGGTGACGCGCGGATCGCTGGTCGCCGTGACGTTCCCCGACGAGTCGACGGCCGGCACGTACAGCAGCTGACGCTGGGTCGTGACGTGTTCGCCGTACAGGTTCGCCGGGCTGGTGCCGAAGGTGTAGCTGTAGGGCAGGCCCGAACGACGCTGGGCGTACAGGTTGAAGCGCGTGCGGTAGTCGCCGAAGAAGGCGCGCGAGTAGGTCAGGTTCAGCTTCAGCGCGTGCTCGATCTCATAGTTCGAGTCCGCCAGGGTCGGGTCGTTAGGGTCCGACAGAGCGATGTTGCCGAAGTTGGAGCTGGCCGTCGAGGAGGTCGCCGGCGAACGGTCCGTGCTGTCCAGATAGGTGTAGGACAGGTTGAAGCCCGCGCCGTTCAGCCAGCCGTCGTACCAGGCTTTGTCCAGGCCGATCGCGAACTGATCGGTCTTGCCGCCGTTCAGGTTGGTCAGCATCAGCACCTGCTGACCGCGACGGACCGGGTTCGGACCAAAGATCGGACGACCGTCAGGAGCCGTACCGGTCTGGGTCTGGGCCATGCTGAGGTCGACCCAGCCGATGGCGTTTTCCAGTTCCGAGTGAACGTACTCGGCCGTCACGCTCCAGCCCGAGCCCATGTTGAAGCGGCTCAGATCGAAGATCTTGTTGACGCCCAGCGAGGTCTTCCAGATCGACGGCGTCTTGAACGCCGGGCTGATCAGGTTGATGTTGCCGGTGCCGAGTTCGGCGCTCTCGGTGACCTTGTCCTTGAGCTGCTGGTTCGGGTTCAGACCATCGACGTTGCTCAGATACGAGCCGTCCGGACAGATGCCGAAACCGCCGGCGAACTGCGACTGATAGTCAGCGGCCGACTTGCACTGGAACGAGCCCGTCAGGTTGCCGGGGTTCGAATAGGAGTTCGAAATCCAGACGTTGGGCGAACCGCCCTGGAAGCGACCGAAGCCGCCGTAGACGGTCAGGCTGGGGTCCGGGCGCCAGTTGAAGCCGAAGCGCGGCTGCAGGATGCTGATACCGTCCAGGTTGGTGTCGTTGCCGAAGCCGAAGCGGTCATAGAACGCCTGGTTGTACTTCGGCTTGTCGTCCGAGGTGTACCAGTCGTAGCGCAGGCCGGCCGTCAGGGTCAGGTTGGGGCTGACCGACCATTCGTCCTGCAGGAACAGAGTGTTCAGGGCGTAGCTGAAGCTGGCGCCGCCGTCGTTCTTGTTGTTGCTGGCGGCGTTGGTGTAGCCGACCGACGAGGCCTTACGGGCTTCGAAATCAGCGACCGAGGCGAACTCGTACTCAGCGTTCGCCACCTGGACGAACAGGTTGAAGATGTCCTGTTCTTCGCGCTCATAGCCGCCGGTGAAGCGGTGACCGAAGCCGGCTTCCCAGTTGCCGACCAGGCGGTACTGCATGGTGTCGACCGTCAGCATATTCGCGTGACGCGAACGCTCGGGACCGAAGCGGATCGAACGACGCACGCCGGTGTTCGTGCCGATCGGCGGGTCCAGATAGACCTGCATGGCGGCGAAG
This sequence comes from Brevundimonas sp. S1H14, assembly GCF_047716865.1. Classification (NCBI taxonomy): domain Bacteria; kingdom Pseudomonadati; phylum Pseudomonadota; class Alphaproteobacteria; order Caulobacterales; family Caulobacteraceae; genus Brevundimonas; species Brevundimonas sp. S1H14. The sequence goes on from NZ_CP136679.1 coordinate 3,070,605, forward strand.
TCGTTGCCGCCCAGGCCGTTCGACAGGTTCTCGGTTTCCTTGCGGCTGATCGAGAACTCGGTCGAGAAGGTGTCGGTCCAGTCCGAGAACAGCTGGGCCTTATAGGCCGTCAGGTTCTGGTCGATCTGATAGGCCGACGACAGCAGGCCGACGCTGACGTAGGCGCCGTTGGTCACCGTGTTGTTCAGACGCAGGTCGCTGCCCTTGGTCTGCTGGTACGAGAAGACCGCGCGGTGCTGGTCGTTGATGTTCCAGTCCAGCTTGGCGAAGTATTTCTCGTCCTGAACGGTCAGGGCGTCGGCCGACCAGTCGAGCGGATCGTAGCCGTAGACGCTCTTGGCGATGTTGCGGACCTCGTCAACCTGGGCCTGGGTGATGCCCGGCGCCTGGTTGACGGCGCCCGAGCCTTCCGGACCGGACAGGACCGGTTGGGTCGACTCATACTTTTCGTAGTTCAACAGGAAGAACAGGCGGTCCTTGATGATCGGGCCGCTGAGGGTCGCGCCCCAGGTCTTCTCTTCGAACTCGCCGGTCAGCGAGCGGTTCTGACGCTCGCCCGAGACGAAGTCCTTATAGCTGAAGCTGTCGCCGCGCAGGCTGTCGTTGGTGACTTCCCAGAAGGCTTCGCCGTGGAACTCGTTGCCGCCCGACTTGGTGACCGAGTTGATCACGCCGCCGGTGAAGCTGCCGTACTGGACGCCGTAGGGGGCGACATCGACGCTGACCGCCTGCAGCACCGAACGCGAGATCGGCGAGCGCAGGGTCGGATAGCCGTTGCCGTTCAGGCCGAAGTCATCGCCCTGCTTGATCCCGTCGATCAGCATGGCGTTGTAGCGGGTGTTCTGGCCGCCGATCGACAGGGCGTCGTTGTTCGTCGGGTCCACCGTGGCGAACGGCGTCGTGCGCACGATGTCCTTGATGTCGCGGCTGATGGACGGCAGCGTCTCGATGTCTTCCAGGTTCAGGCGAGCCGTCGGCGAGGTGCGCACAGCACGCACGCCGCGCACGACCACTTCAGCCACTTCGGTGGCGCCCGCGTCGGCCGCCATAGCCGAGACGGTGACGTCGAACACGGTCGGGGCGCCGATGCCGACGCTGCCCAGTTGAGCCGTCTCGGTCTGGCCGTCCACCATCACCGTCACCGAGTACGGGCCGCCGACGCGCAGGTTGCGGGCGGTGTACAGGCCGTCTTCATTGGTGACCGTCGTGGTGCTGGTGCCCGACGGAATGTGGGTGACGACGACGGCCGTATTGGCCACCGGCGCGCCGGCCGCGTCCGTGATCACGCCCCGGATGCCGCCCGTGGTTTCCTGGGCGAAGGCGGCGCTGGAGGTCGCCAACAGGATAGCTGCGGCGGAAACCCCATAGGCGAGGTTGCGGTTCAACATGGGTGCTGTGATCCTTTTCGACGCATTTGCCAGAACGACAATCAGCGCGGTCATTGATGAGGCGGCTTTAGGCCCCCCATCGGACGCTCGGACGACAACTGGATGACAGAACGATGACAGCGCCCAAGGGTGACCTGAGAGCCACACCGTACAGAGGGCGGTTCGGCGACCTAGGCTAGGCGTGTGGCCAGGGCGTCCGCCACGCGTTCGGCGGTCGCGTCCAGCGCACGGGGCTCATGATAGTTGCCGTTGATCTGGGTCCGACTGATCACATAGGCGCGGAAGGCCGTGAACAGGCTGCGGTCCGCCGACGCAGGCGCGTCCCAGAATTCATCGAGCGGCTTTTGATCGGTCAGTCCCTCGAAATCAAAGAAGGCCTGCCCCAGCACCTTGACGGGCGTGCCGAAACCAAGCGCCGACAGGGCCGCGCTAGAGTTATTGACCACCATGCCGCGCGAAGCCCGGCACAGCTGAGCCAGATTGCCCCCGTCGATGAAGTCGACACGGCCAGTCAGGCCATGCCTGGCCGCAAGGCGTCGCGTCTCACGGCCCAGGTTGATCACGCCGGGATCCAGCGGATGGTTTTTGACAAGCAGCCGCATCGACGCAGGCGCCGAGCGGGCGAAGCTGGCCATCACCCGATCCAGGAAGGACAGATTGTCGTGAATCTCGGAGTAGCGCAGCAGTTGGGCGTCGCCGTCCCGCTGCAGACAGGCGATAAAGAAATCGCCCTTGGCCTGAAGGCGCCCCACGTCCTTGGCCTGGGCGCCTGATACGGCGAGGGCCAGATATCGCCGCACATGGCCCACGCACTGCCTCCACGGCGAAGCGGTGTAATAGTGGCGATAGTGCGGGAACATCAAACGGCCAAAGGGCTGGACCGCATGATAAAAGCTGATGTTGAGCACGTGATGCGGCAGGATCTTGCCGACAGGCCTTGAAATCGGCAGTTCCGGCGGCGGCGGCGGATAGCCTGCGCCCGAACGCGGCAAGCCGCTCGAGGCATTGACGCCGTTCCGCTCCAGAGTGATCCAGTCAGGCCGAAAATAGCCGTTTTCCAGCACCCAGACACGGGCTGGAAGCTGCTTCGCCTGGGTCAAGACGCCCTGGTTATAGGGGCCGCCCTCTCCGAAAAGGATGATGTCGGTGAACTCTTCAGCCAGACGCGCGACGTCCTGCGGCCACTGCGTGGCGGGACGGCGATAGACGAGGCCGCCGGCCCTCCCCCAATTCGAAATGTCTCCGGCGTTGAACAGCATGCGGCGCACTTCGCCGCCCCGGCTCTCGATGGCGCGCGCCAGCCTGCGCCCGAACCGCCCGAAGGGCGCGGACACGACAAGAAACCGCCGTCCAGTCAGGTCGACAGGAGCCTGTAGGCCGGCGACCGGCTGGTCTGGATCGAAGGGCGCGAGCAAACGCTGATATCTCTCTTGCGGCAGAGCCTTATTAAACTTCAGACCGGCGCGGACAAGCCAATAAGGCCGCGCGCCGTCTGAAGCCTAAACACAACCGCCGAACTCAGAAACCTGAGCTCGGCGGAAGGTTCTTATCGACGCTTCTACGGTCGCGGGGGCCGGGATGAGCCGGCCCCCTTGAGCCTTAGAAGTTGATGTCGACGGTGGCGCGGCGGTTCAGCGGCTCACGCACGCCGTCGCCGGTGGCCTTGGCCGGCTGGGTCTCGCCCTTGCCGTCCAGCGAGATCACGCCGCCGTTGACGCCTTGAGCGACTAGGGCGTCAGCCACGGTGCGCGCACGGCGGTTGGACAGGCCCATGTTGTAGGCCGCGTTGCCCGAGGTGTCGGTGTGGCCGACCACCAGCACGCGCGTCGGAGCGCCCGACTTGGCGTAGTTGGCGGCTTGCGTCACCACCGAGCGGGCTTCCGCCGTCAGGTCCGAACGGTCGAAGTCGAAGTAGACCACGAACTGACGCGCAGCCGGCTTGGCCGGAGGCGGCGGAGGCGGCGGCGGGGGCGGCGGGGGAGGCGGCGGAGGCGGCGGCGGCGGGGGCGGCGGCGGCGGCGGGGCCACCGGCTCGGCGCCGAACGCATAGCGCAGGCCCAGCGTCACGGTGTGCGACTGGTCATAGTCGCCCGCCAGGGTACCGAACGGAATGGCGCCCGTGCCCGAGGTGTTGGTGTCGAACTCCATGTCGCCCGTCAGATAACGGTACGTCAGGTCGATGTTGGCGCGGTCCGAGACGGCCCAGGCCAGACCGGCGATCGCCTGGGCGGCGAACTTGGTCGAGCTGTCGTCAGCGGCGAAGGCCACGCCCGGCGTCTGACGCAGGCGGCCGACGGTGTCGGTGTTGACGCGGTTGGCGCCAACGCCCAGGCCGACGAACGGACGGATGGTCCAGTCCGGCGAACCGAAGTCATAGATGACGTTGGCCATCAGGGTGGTCGACGTGATGTCGCCTTCCGGCGAGTGGCACGGACCGGTGGCCGGCGTCAGGTTGCACAGGCCCTGCGGACCCGAGACGGCGCGCACGCGGCCGATGTCGCCCGAGCGGTAGCCGCCTTCGAGCTCAACACGCCAGTTCGGGTTGAAACGGTAGCCCAGGCGAGCAAAGGCCGCCCAGCCGTCGTTGACTTCCCAGTTCCAGTTGTGGCCGGTCGCCGAAGCTTCCGTATTGATGTCGTCGATGATGTGGTAGCCGGCGTCGATCGCGCCGTACCAGCCATCGGGCTCAGCCGATGCTGCGCCGGCTGCAAACAGCCCGGCTGCAGCGACACTGGCCAGAAGTTTCAGCTTCATGGTGTCCTCACACTCCTTAGTTAATCCGATAGCCGACACGTACCCCGCGAAGGCGCTCGAAACCCGAACGACATTGCAGTGCGGCAGTTCCCTCTTCTAGCGTTGATTGTGGCGACTGTGGCGCCGTTTCAACACAAAAAATCGTCCCCGCCTCGGTGTCTGACAACAGGGCTTCACTGTCTGGACGAACCTGAACGAGCGATGAACCTGCGGACTTTGCGACAACTTACTTGCGGCGTCATAACCGGGGTCGGCGATGAATTCCACAACATCCCGACACAGATGGTTAAAGACCAGACGATCAGGACTCTCAATTGCCACGCCCAGCCCTCTGCGTCCGCAGCTTGAAGGGTTGCAGTCAGACGAATTCGCCGCATTCCGGCCTCGCCGCACCGCGCAAATGAGGCGTTGCGCCGCGGGGCTAGCTCTCTGCAAGCAGGGCGCGCACGAACTGATCGCGCCAGTGGGCGACGTCCGTGTCGCGGACGACCTGCATCAGGGCCTTCCACTTTCGGATACGCTCTTCCAGAGGCATGGTCAGAGCCTTGCGGATGGCGTCGGACAGTTCTTCGCGGCTGAAGGGGTTGACCAGCAGGGCCTCGCCCATCTGTTCGGCGGCGCCGGCGAAGCGGGACAGGATCAGCACGCCGGGGTCGTCAGGGTCCTGGGCGGCGACGTATTCCTTGGCCACCAGGTTCATGCCGTCGCGCAGCGGGGTCACCAGCCCGACCCTGGCGGCGCGATAGATGCCCGCCAGCTGGTCGCGCCGGAAGGTCCGGTTCAGGTAGCGGATCGGCTGCCAGTCCATGTCGGCATAGGCCCCGTTGATGCGCCCGGCCAGGGCTTCCAGCCGAGCGCGGATATCCTGATAGGTATCCACGTCATCGCGCGAAATCGGCGTCACCTGCAGCAGGAAGACGTCGCCCCGCATCGACGGATTGTCTTCCAGGAACTGCTCATATCCGAGCAGGCGCTGTTCCAGCCCCTTGGAATAGTCGAGCCGGTCCACCCCCACGATCATGGAGCGGAAGGCCGCGCTGGCCGCGATACGGTCATAGGTCTTCTGGCCCAGCAGGGAATCGCGCGCCGCCAGGAAGCCGTCCACATCGATGCCGATGGGAAAGACGCCGAGCTGAACGCTGCGGTCGAAGGCTTCGACACGGCCGCCCGGCCCGACCACGCCCTTGGCCTCGACCTCCACATAGCGCTGGAACAGTTCCATCCACTCGCGGGTCTGGAAGCCCAGCAGGTCGAAGTGGAACATGGATTTCACCAGGCGTCGGTGATGCGGCAGGGTGACGAGCAATTGCCGCGCAGGCCAGGGCGTGTGCAGGAAGAAACCGATGCGGTTCTTCACCCCCAGACGGCGCAGATCCCGCGCCATCGGGATCATGTGGTAATCATGAATCCAGATGACGTCGTCGGGCTGCAACAACGGCTGCAACACCTCGGCGAAACGGCGGTTGGTGCGCTCATAACCCTCGCCATAGGATCGCTCATAGGCCGTCAGGTCGACGCGGTGATGGAACAGGGGCCATAGGGTCTTGTTGGCGTAGCCGTTGTAATATTCATCGACATCCTGAGGCTCCAGATCGACGGTGGCCACCGTGACGCCGGCGCGATCCTCGACGTTGAGCTCGCCGGTGAAATGCTCGACCGTCTCGCCGGACCAGCCGAACCACAGGCCGTCATATTTCCGCAGCGCCGCCGACAAGGCCATGGCCAGACCGCCCGCCGAGCCCGCCGCCGGGTCCTTGGGCGCCGAGACGCGGTTCGAAACGACGATCAGGCGGCTCATCGCGCGTCCTGCCATGAACGACTGAGCAGGACGGCGCAGTTGATGATCCCGACCAGAGAATAGGTCTGGGGGTAGTTGCCCCACAGTTCGCCGTCCTGGATCGAAATATCCTCGCTGAGCAGGCCCGCGTGTGTGCGGCGGCTGAGCATCTCCTCGAAGATGACGCGCGCCTCCTCGACCCGGCCGTTCAGCGCCAGGGCCTCGATGTACCAGAAGGTGCAGAAGTTGAAGGCGGTCTCGGGCTCGCCGAAATCGTCCGGGTGGATGTACCGGAACAGATAGGGGCCGCGCTTCAGGTCGCGCTCGATCGCCTCGAAGGTCTTCACCTGGCGCGGGTCGCGGGCGTCGAGGAAGCCCAGGTCCGTCATCTGCAGCAGGGCGGCGTCCAGCTCGGTTCCGCCGAAGCTGGCGGCGAAGCGGCCCTCGTCGGGAAGGTAGGCTTCGGCCTCGATGCGCTCGCGGATGATGCGCGCCCGCTCGCGCCACAGTTCACAGCGATCGTTCAGGCCCAGGTGAAGCGCCGCGCGGGCCAGACGGTCGCAGGCCGCCCAGCACATGACCGAGGAATAGGTGTGCACCCTGGCGATGGTGCGGAACTCCCACAAGCCCGCGTCGACCTGATCGTGCATGGCGAAGGCGCGGTCGCCGACCTTTTCCAAAGCGCGGAAATCCTCGACCGTGCCGGGACGCAGCAGGCGCTGATCGAAGAAGGCCTGAACCAGCGGCAGGACGATCTGGCCATAGACGTCGTGCTGAAGATGCTCATGCGCCTGATTGCCGACGCGCACGGGCTTCATGCCGCGATAGCCTTCGACGCTGTCGACGATGCGCTCGACGATGGCGGGCTCCAGCCCCACGCCATAGACCGGCTGCACATGGCCGCCCGCCGAGGCGTCGACCAGATTGCGCAGATAGCCGAGGTAGTTCTCCAGGATATCCACCGCGCCCAGGCGGTTCAGCGCCCGCACCGTGTAATAGGCGTCGCGGATCCAGCAGTAGCGATAGTCCCAGTTGCGCCCGCTCTCGGGAAATTCGGGCACCGACGTCGTCATGGCGGCGACGATGGCGCCGGTCTCCTCGTAGACGCACAGCTTCAGGGTGATGGCGGCGCGGATCACCGCCTCCTGCCAGTCCAGCGGCAGATAAAGCGTGCGCGTCCAGTGCTTCCAGTGGGCGATGGTCAGGTCCAGCGCCGCGTTGACGCCCGCCAGCACCGACTGGTCATAGCCTTCGTCCGGGCCGAGGAAGAAGGCCATCTCCTCTTCCAGACGGAAGGTGCGCTCGTTCAGCACATGGCTGACGGGACAGTTGGTGGTCAGGCGCAGCGTCACGTCGCTGCACAGATAGCGGACGTGGTTGGAGCCCGAGGTCCGCTCGGCCGCCCGCGCGCCCCAGTCGGCCGAGGGGCGCAGGCGCACGGTCACGCGCGGCGATCCCGACAGGGGCCGCAACACCCGCGCAAAGGCGATCGGCCGATAGATGCGCGAGTGCTTCAGATGGCGAGGGCAGAAGTCAATGATCTCGACGGCGGCGCCGTCCTCGGCCGTCAGGACGGTGCGCAGCACGGCCGTGTTGCGCACATAGGCCTGTTCGACAGTGGCGAGGCCCTCCAGTTCGACGGCCCAGAAGCCGTGCTCGGGCTCCTCGCCGTCCATCAGGGCGGAAAAGACCGGGTCGTCGTCGATGCGCGGGGCGCAGGCCCAGACGATGCGGCCGCGCCGGTCGATCAGGGCGCTGACGGAGCAGTTGCCGATGGGGGCGAGGTCGAGGTCAGGCTTCATGGCGAGCCTCCTTGTGAACGTCGGCGGCGACGGCTTCCAGCCAGTCCAGAACGGCGGACACGCCGGGCAGACCATAGCGGGCGGCAGTCGAGCGCGGCGCGCCGACGAGAACGCCAAAGCCGCCGAGCGCCTGCGCCGCCTCGAACCCGGCCTCATCGGTCAGATCGTCGCCGACCATGACGGGGACAGCGCCGAGGAAGGGCGGCTCCTGCATGAAGGCGCGGACGGCCGTGCCCTTGTCCGCGCCGGGGGTCTTAAGCTCCAGCACCATTGAGCCGGGCTGCAGGGTCAGGCCCGTCGCCGCCGCCAGATCGGTCGCCAGCCGCGTCGCCGCCTCGCCCTCGGTCGGAGCCTGACGGAAATGGAGGCCAGCGGACAATCCCTTGTCCTCGACCAGAACGCCGGGTCTGTCAGCGGCGAAGGCATGGAAGGCCTGCAAGGCCTGCCCGATGGCGGGCGAGGGGGCCGTCCGCAGCAAGGCGCCGTCGTCTCGCCGACGCTCCAGCCCATGCACGCCGGAAGCGGCGCGCGCGGCGCCGTCGCTGATCCGATCGATCTCGGCCAGGGTGCGACCGCTGACCACAGCCGTTCGTCCCTGCAGGACCTGCGTCAGCCGCGTCAGAACCGCCGTGCGGCGCACGTCAGGGCCCACGGCGTCCGGCGTCGGCGCAAGGGGCGCAAGCACGCCATCTAGGTCAAGAAACAGGGCGAGGCCCGGCAAGCAGACGGGCGGGTGAGGCAGGCGCGGGGGGACGGCCCCCTGAGCATCGGACATCAGGCTGAGGTTTCGACTTTCCCATTAGTGAGACCGTCACAACGCCCCAACACCGCAAAGGTTGTAAAAGATTCTCAAACGGGCGGATCGGAAAGTTTTGAGCGGCGCTTTCCGAACGCGCCATTGTGCGAAGCAGCTTATTGGGGCAATTCCCGCTGCTGTACGAAGAGCCGCAGAAGCGGCCCCGGCGCCTGGAACCGTCATGACCGCCATTTCCGCCCCTTCTACTCCCGAACAGCTCGCCGCCATGTCAGACCGCGCCCGCGAGGTCGTGCGCCTGAACATAGAGGCGCTTGAGGCGCTGGAGCGGTCGCTGGATTCCTCGATCGCGCGGGCGGCCGATGTCATCCTGTCACGGCCGGGCTATGTCGTGGTCACGGGCATGGGCAAGTCGGGACACATCGGCGGCAAGATCGCCGCCACCCTGGCCTCGACCGGCACCAACTCCTTCTTCGTCCACCCGGCCGAGATGAGCCACGGCGACCTGGGGATGCTGCGCCCGGACACCACGCTTCTGGCCCTGTCCAACTCGGGCGAGAGCCGAGAGCTGCGCGATCCGCTCATCTTCTGTGCGCGCAACGACATTCCGGTGATCGGCCTCACCCAGAGGCCGCAGAGCTTCCTGGGCCGCCACTCCGACGTCTGCCTGACCATGCCCAAGGTGGCCGAGGCCTGTCCCAACGGCCTGGCGCCGACGACTTCGACCCTGATGTCGCTGGCGATGGGCGACGCCCTGGCGATGGTGCTGATGGACCGGCGCGGCTTCACGCGGGAGGATTTCGGCCTGCACCATCCGGGGGGCTCGCTGGGCATGAGCCTGCAGACCGTGCGCGAATGGATGGGCGACAACGCCGCCGCCCCGGCCAGCGTGCCTCTGGACGCGGATTTCAGAACCGTCGTTTCGGCCATCACCGAGGGGCGCAAAGGCGCGGTCGCCGTGCTGTCGCCGGACGGCGCCCTGGCGGGCATGATCACCGACGGCGACGTGCGCCGCGCCTTCGCCAACGACATCACGACCCTGCACGCCGAAGACATCATGAGCCGCAGCCCGATCACGGTCGATCCGCAGGCCCGGATGAGCGACGTGGTCGATCTGTTGAGCGCCAACAAGATCAGTAATCTGTTCGTCGTCGATGAGCGCCGCCCGGTCGCCATCATCCACATCGCCGAGCTGATGCAGGCAGGATACGTCTCCTGATGGTGCAGGACGTGCTCTTCGACGCCAGTCGATTGCTCAGCCGGACCGAACGCAGTGCGCCGACCGGCGTGGACCGGGTCTGTCTGGCATACGCCGAGTGGCTGATCGAGCATCCCGTCTATCGCATGACGCCGGTGCGGGCGCGCAAGGATCAACTGGCGCGCGTCGACAACGACTGGTTCCGCCAGCGCCTGACCGAGCTTCGGATGCGCTGGACCGGCCCCGGCGCGGTGTCCGAACTCAACGGCGAGGCCCGTAAACTGTTCGACGCCCTGAGTTCGCCCGAGGACGACGCCTCGGTCATCGGCCATGCCCCCGAGGAAAGCCCGCAGCTTCGCAAGAAGCCGAAGCGGGTGTGGAAACAGTATTTCCGGTCGCGCCGCATCGCCGCCCCGCCTGCGGCGCGCGCCTATATCAACGTCGGCCACACCAGTCTGAATACGCCGGACATCCTGACCTCTTTGGCGCATGGCGGCATCGAACGGATCATCATGGTCCATGATCTGATCCCGGTGACGCACCCCGAGTTCTGCCGTCCCGGCGACGGGGCCAAGCATGAACGGCGCATGGAGAATGTGCTGCGCCACGCCTCGCGCATCATCGTCAACTCCCACTATACAGCGGATGAACTGAGCCGCTTCGCCGCCCGGTCGAACCTGGCCGCCCCGCCGATCGACGTCGCCCACCTGGGGCTGGAACGCACCTTCGACAGCCGCACCGCCATCACGGCCGCCCGCCCCTATTTCCTGCACGTCGGCACGATCGAGGCCCGCAAGAACCTGGCCTTCCTGCTGACCGTCTGGCGGCGGCTGCAGGAGACGATGGGCGCCGAGACGCCGCGCCTGGTTCTGGTCGGGCGTTATGGCTGGGAAAACGAGGCGGTGCTGGATCACCTGCAACGCTCGCCCAATCTGCGCGGCCTGGTGCATCAGGCGGAAAACCTGCCTGACTGCGCCCTGTCGGCGCTGATGCGCGGCGCCCGCGCCATGGTGGCGCCGTCGTCGGTCGAGGGCTTCGACCTGCCCGCCGTCGAAGCCAGCGCCATGGGCGTGCCTCTGATCGCCTCCGACATCGCCGCGCACCGCGAACTGGTGCCCCACGCCCGCCTGATCGACCCGCTGGACGGGCTGGGCTGGCTGAGCGCGCTGGAGGACTGGACCCGCAACCCGCCCGTCGCCCCGCCCTATTGCGCGCCGGATTGGGAGCACCACTTCGACGTCGTTCAGGACCGGGTGCTGTCTTCCTCTGGCGGCGCGACCGCCTGAAGGGTAAGCATCTGATGAAATTGAACAGAGGCCCCATGACCAGAACCGCCGCCAGCCTGCTCATCGTCGCCCTTCTGGCCGGGTGCTCCACCCTGCCACGCGACGGGCCGTCCGGGCGCAATGTCGTTCAGGGCGCCTCCTCGCCCGAACGCGCCGGCGACTACGCCCTGATCGATCTGGACTTCGCCCTGAGCGAACGTCTCAAGGCCGCGCCGCCGCCGTCATTCTCGAGCTTGGCCCTGGCGTCGTCGGACGCACCGACCGACATCATCGGCATCGGCGACACCCTGGCCGTCAGCGTGTACGAACCCGGCGGCGGTCTGTTCAGCGGCATGGGAACCACGACCGCCACCTCGGGCGCGCAGATGCTGCCCCCGCTGGTGGTAGGCCGCACGGGCGCGGTGCCTATCCCCTTCGCGGGCGAGGTCAATGTTCAGGGGCTGACACCGTCGCAGGCTGCGGCCGCCGTGCGCCGCGCCCTAATCGGCAAGGTCGCCAATCCGCAGGTGATCGTCACCATCGGAGCCAACGCATCCAACGCCGTCACCGTGCTGGGCGATGTCCGCAACCCGGGCCGCCAGCCCCTGTCCTCCAACCATGACAGGCTTCTGGACGTTATCGCCGCCGCCGGGGGACCGTCGCGCTCGCTGTATGATATCGATGTGCGGATCCAGCGCGACGACAAAGTCTATACGGCCCCGCTGTCGATCGTCACGACCGAGTTTAACGAGAATGTGCGCCTGCAGCGCGGCGACCAGGTCAATCTGGTCCACAAGCCCCGCCGCTTCAGCTCTTTCGGCGCCTTCAACGCCGTGGCGCGCAGCGAACTGCCGTCCGGCCCACTGACCTTGGCCGAAGCGCTCAGCGGCGTCGGCGGCCTGGACTCCAACCTGGCCAACGCCCAGTCGGTGCTGATCTTCCGCTTCGAGCGGCCTGAAGTGGCGCAGGCTCTGGGCATTCAGCAGGCTCCCACCTCTCGCGGGGTGCCGGTCGTCTATCGCCTGAATCTGAACGAGGCTGAAGGCTTCTTCATCGCCAGCAACTTCCAGATGCAGCCGGACGACGTCATCTACGCCCCGCGCGCCGGGGCCGCAGAGATGCGCAAATTCTTCGAGTTCGTGCAGAGCATGACCCGCGTCGTCTACGACGTCTCGGTGACCAGCACGCTCAACCGCTGACGGAGCAAGTCTTGTTCAGCCGCTTCGGACGATCGCGAGAGCCTTCACCGCAGCGGCTGAACGATGGGCGCTCACGGGAAGCCGACGGCCGCTTGGCTCTCGGCGCAGAAATCGACGCCATCGAGGCGGCGGCGCTCGAAATCTACGTCCGTCACGGCCTGCCCGGAGACATCGGCCACTACCAGCGCGCCGACCGTCAGGCGCCGTGGGAAAAGCTCGAAGAGACCCTGACGCCGGAACAGCGCTGGGCCATGGTGCAGGCCGCTCCAGAAGGCGAAGGTCGCCGTTTTGCGTCCAGCGCAGACCTCGGCGTCGATTCGCCTGTGCCTGAGGTGCGCAGGGCCGCCGCTGTTCTGGCCGCCTGTCGCGGGCTGAGACAAAGACTCGCTGAGGCGGCCGGCTTCACCGCCCAGGACCTGGCAGATGCGATTCAGTTGGGCGCCGCCGCACGGCGCCTCGAAGATGACGACGCTCAGGACATATCCAGTTAGACCGCCGCCCCCGCCGCCTCGGCCAGCAACTCCAGCGAGCGTATCCGTGCGGCCGGGTCCCAGATCTGGCTGGTGAGCATCAGTTCATCCGCCTCGGTTTGGGCGATGAAGGCGTCGAGGGCGGCCCTGGCGGTCGCCGGGGCGCCGACCGCAGAGCAGGCCAGGGCCGCGTCGATCATGCCGCGCGCCGCGCCGTCCAGCCGCTCGTAATAGCCCTCGACCGGCGGCGGCAGCTTGCCGGGGCGGCCGGTTCTCAGGTTGACGAAGGCCTGCTGGACCGAGGTGAACAGCAGGCGCGCCGCCTCGTCCGTCTCGGCGACGAAGGCGTTGTAGCCCAGCATGACATAGGGCTTGTCCAGGTGCTGCGACGGGCGGAAGGTCCGGCGATAGATGTCGATGGCCCGCATCATCTCGCCGGGCGCGAAATGGCTGGCGAAGGCGTAGGGCAGCCCCAGATGCGCCGCCAGTTGGGCGCCATAGGTCGAAGAGCCCAGAATCCAGATCGGCACGTCCTGCCCCTCGCCCGGATTGGCGATGATGCGCTGATCCGGCGCGGCGGGCTCGAACCACTGCATCAGTTCCATCACGTCCTGCGGGAAGGCGTCGTGGTCGCCCTGAAGCGTGCGGCGCAGGGCCCGCGCCGTGGCCTGATCCGAGCCAGGCGCGCGACCCAGTCCCAGGTCGATGCGGCCGGGGTGCAGCGCGTTCAGGGTGCCGAACTGTTCAGCGATGACCAGTGGGGCGTGGTTGGGCAGCATGACCCCGCCGGCGCCGACGCGGATGGTCTTCGTCGCCGCCGCTACTGCGCCGATCACCACCGAGGTCGCCGCGCTGGCGATGCCCGGCATGTTGTGATGCTCAGCCAGCCAGTAGCGGTTGTAGCCCAGCCTCTCGGCGTGGCGGGCCAGATCGATGGTGTTGGCGAGCGCCTGGCCCACGTCGGAGCCTTCCGGCACGGGGGCGAGGTCGAGAATGGACAGAGGGATCATCCGACCGATATGGGGCCGCGCATGCGCGACGCCATACCGGCCGTGACGATCAGTCGTCTATTGGCGCCGCTTATTGACCGGCGGGGCAGTCGCCGATGCGCTCGGCCGTCATGGTGACCTTGGTCTGTGCCATCTGCGGCGTCGGCGCCGGGTCCATCTTGGTGGTGACCTCGGTGACGTAGCGGCTGTTGAAGTCGCCGGTCACGCGGATGGTGGAATCGGCCTTCATATTGCCCGGCAGGGTGCACGACGAGGCAGCGACCATGGCGTCGCCCTGGCGCGCGAAAGGCTGGATCGTACAGTCGGCACCCGGCTGCTGGGCGCTGGCCGGCGCTTCCAGCTTGGCGTCCTTGATGCAGACGTCCTGCGCCGGGACCGAGGCGCCCCCGGGCATGCCTTCCATGGCGGTGGACACGCGCCACAGGCCGGGCTTGGGCGCGTCGAGCGTCGCCGGGGCCGTCGAGGCGATCTCGGCCCCCTCAGCGGCTGGGCCTTCGGCCTTGTTGTTGTTTCCGCAGGCCGACAGACCCAGCAGGCAGGCGACGGCGACGCCGCCGATGATCGCTGAACGCATGACGCGCTCCCCTCTCGTTAAGAACCAGGGGACAACGCCGGTCCGGCTTAACGGTTCACGCCAACGTGAGAGTCAGTCGAGAACGACGCCGGTCGTGCGCATGATCTCGGCGCGCAGTTCAGGCAGACCCAGGCCCTTCTCGGACGAGGTGACGGCCACGTGGGGGTAGGCGGCCGGGCGTTTGGCGATGGCCTTCAGCGTCGCCGCCTGCACCTTCTCGGCCTCGCCCGCCTTCAGCTTGTCGGCCTTGGTCAAGACGATCTGATAGGAGACGGCGGACAGGTCCAGCGCGTCCAGCGCCTCGTCGTCGACCTTCTTCAGGCCGTGGCGGCTGTCGATCAGCAGATAGACGCGCTTCAGCGTCACCCGGCCGCGCAGATAGTCGCGACCCAGGTCCTGAAACTTCTTCACTGTCGTTTTCGACGCCTTGGCCCAGCCGTAGCCGGGCAGGTCGACCAGACGCATCCGACCGTCCAGATCGAAGAAGTTGACCTCGCGCGTGCGGCCCGGCTCGTTCGAGGCGCGCGCCAGCTTGTGCATGCCCACCAGACCGTTGATCAGGCTGGACTTGCCCACGTTCGAGCGACCGGCGAAGGCGATCTCGGGCAGGTCCGGCGTCGGCAGCTGCTCGATCTTGGCGCAGCCCATGATGAAGGTCGCGGGGCGCGCGAACAGCACGCGCGCCGCCTCGATCTCGGCGTCGGCGTATTCGCCGACCTTGTGCTCGTCAGAAGCGTCCAAACGATCAGGCCTTCTTGAAACGGGCGATGAAGCTGTCGATCGGGTTTTCGGCCCCGAAGCGATGCATGATCACATATTGCTGGATGATCGACAGGACGTTGTTCCAGGCCCAGTAGATCAGCAGGCCGGCCGCGAACGGGGCCATGATGAAGGTGAAGACGATCGGCATCAGGGCGAAGATCTGACGCTGCATCGGGTCCTGCGCCGGCGGGTTCATCGCCATCTGCAACCACATGGTTAAGCCATAGACCAACGGCAGCACGCCTAGGTGCAGCGGGCCGTTCAGGATGGCGCCCAGCACCGGCAGGGTGGCCGGGTCCCACGGCACGGCGCCGAACAGGTTCCACACCGTCGATGGGTCGCGCGCCGACAGGTCGCGGATCCAGCCGAAGAAGGGGGCGTGACGCATTTCGATGGTCACGAACAGCACCTTGTACAGGGCGTAGAAGACCGGGATCTGCACCACCATCGGCAGACAGCCCGCCAGCGGATTGATCTTCTCCCGCTGATACAGGGCCATCATCTCCTGCTGCTGCTTCTGCGGGTCGGAGCCGTGCTTCTTCTTGATCTCCTCCATCTTGGGCTGGAGGGTCCGCATCTTGGACAAGCTCTCATAGGACTTGTTGGCCAGCGGGAAGAGGATCAGCTTGACCACGACCGTCAGGGCCAGGATGGCCAGGCCGAAGTTGCCCAGCACGCCGTAGAAGAACTCCACCACGGTGAAAATCGGGCGCGTCAGGAACCAGAACATGCCCCAGTCGATGGCGTAGACGAAGCGCGGCAGGCCCAGCGACTCCTCATAGCCCTTCAGCACCTCGGCGCGCTTGGCGCCGGCGAACAGACGCTGGGTCTCCTCGATCTGGCGGCCCGGCTGGATGGTGTGGGTCGCGCCCAGCATGGCGGCTTCGTGGATGTTCATGCCGTCCGCGTCGCGCACCGAGAAACGGCCTTCGATGGCTTCGTTCTGGGTCGGGATCAGGGCCGCCAGCCAGTATTTGTCGCTGACGCCCAGCCAGCCGCCGACCGATTCCTTCTGGATGCGCGGCTTCTTGGCCCAGTCCTTGTACTTCACCTGTTCGGTGGTGAACTTGCCGTCCGAACCGAAGGCGCCGATGGCCCCCTCGTGCAGGATCATCTGCTTGCCCAGATCAACCGGAACGCCCTGGCGCTCGACACGGCCGTAGGGGGCGATGGCGATGGCCTGGGTCCCCAGGTTGGCCACCGTGTCCTTGACCGTGAACATATACTGCTCGTCGATCGAGACGAGGCGAGTGAAGCGCAGGCCCGCGCCGTTGTCCCAGGTCAGCTCGACCGGGGTGGTCGGCGTCAGGGTCTCGCCTTTGGTCAGGCGCCAGACGGTGTTGGGACCGGGAACGCCGCCGGGGACGTTGGGGCCGCTCCAGCCGAACTGGGCGAAATAGGCGTGCTCCATCCCCTGCGGGCGGAACAGCTCGACCGGCGGCGAATTCTTGTCCAGCGTCTCGCGATAGCGGGTCAGGTACAGGTCGTCGATGCGCGCGCCCTGCAGCGACAGCGAACCCTTCAGCGTCGGCGTCTGGATCGGCACGCGGGCGACGGCGCCCAGGGCCTCGCCCCGGTCCTTGATGAAGGCGCCCGGCGCGGCCGACGACGACGTCAGCCCGGCGTCGGCCGAGGCCTCGCGCGCCTTCTGCTGCTCGGCGGCGACGATCTGCGCCTGGCGGCGGCTCTCGGCCTGCGGGCGCATCACCATGAAGTAGTAGACGCCCATGATCAGGGCCGCGCACACGAAGAAGATGATGGTGTTGCGCGAATTCTGGGTCTGCATCGGGATCAGCGGTCCTGGTCGGCGGGGCGCGGGTCGGAGGGGACGCGGGTCGGTATCGGAGCGGGCGAAACGGCCCGTTCTCCCATATCGGGAGCCGCGCGCGGGGTTGCGAGCCTTGTAAGGGCCGATTTCACATCGTCAAGCAAGCGGTCCCAGTCACGGTCCGCCGTGCCCATGCGGGCGATGAACACATAGTCGCATCCCGCCCGCCCGTGGAGCGGCGTCAGCAGGCGCGCGGCCTCGCGCAGACGGCGCTTGGCGCGGTTGCGCACGACGGCGCCGCCGATCTTGCGGGTGGCGGTGAAGCCAAGGCGCACTGAGGGGTCGCCATCGGCGCGGTCCAACTGCTGGACCACCACGGCGCCTCGGGCCTGAGAAACGCCTTTGGCGGCCGCCAGAAACTGGGGCCGCCTCAACAGGCGATCGATTTTCATCAGATCGGTCATGCGCCCCGCCCTGAAGGGAAATGGGCGCGTGACGTCAGGCCGTCAGGCGCTTGCGGCCTTTGGCGCGGCGACGCGCGACAATCTTTTGGCCATTCGCGGTGGCCATCCGCGAACGGAAGCCGTGACGGCGCTTGCGCACGAGTCGCGACGGCTGATAGGTCCGCTTCACGGTCGGCTCCGGGTTACTGGGGTTGGCGACAGACACAAGCGTCAGCCGCGAGAGAGGCGGGCGTATAAGCGGCGACAGGACGGGAGTCAACGCCACAGCCGCTTTTCCGTGCGCTCGACAGACGCGCGCGACGGCTGGAAATCCGCTAGGGATGCAGAAGGAAGAGGACGGAGCGCGGTTTGGACCGGGTCAAAAGATTTCTGCCCCTGGCCGTGCTGCTGGCCGCCGCCGCCCTGATCTTCGGCATGGGCTGGAATCGCTATCTGTCGCTGGAGACCCTGCGCGAGCACGGCGCCGCGCTGGAGGCGCTGGTCGCCCAACGCTATCTGCTGATGCTGGGCGCCCTGATGCTGGTCTTCGCCCTGCTGACGGCCAGCGTGGTGCCGGGCGTGGTCTTCATCACCGTGACGGCGGGCTATCTGTTCGGGCCGTGGGTCGGGGGCGTGGCCACCGCCTTCGCCGCCACCGTCGGCGCCCTGGCCGTCTATTATGTCGGGCGCACGGCCCTGGGCGATTCCCTGCGCCGCCGCGCCGCCGCCGATACGGGCCTGCTTAACAGAGTCTGCGCGGGCGTGGACAAGGACACCTTCTGGTATGTGCTGATCGCCCGCCTGGTCGTCACCGTGCCGTTTCACATGATCAATGTGGCGGCGGGCGTGATGGCGGCGCCCTTGCGCCCCTATGTCATCGCCACCTTCGTCGGCCTGCTGCCCGCCCACATCATCTATTGCTGGATCGGCGACAGCCTGCATGAGGTGCTGATCACCAACCCGAACCCCGACATCCGCAGCCTGTTCGCCGAGTTCTTCTGGCCCCTGATGGGCGTGGCCTTCCTGTCGATGCTGCTTCCCCTGCTGCTCAAGCTGGGCCAGAAGCTGCGCGGCCGCGCCCGCATGGAGGCGTCATGACGGTCGGCGAGATGCAGTCCCATGCGCCCGAAGTCACGCCGGTGACGGAAAGGCCCGAGCCGCGCCGCCGGTTCGCCCTGCCGTCGCCGGACGGTCTGTCGGTGCGGCTGCTGGTGCTGACAGTCGTCTTCACCCTGTCTGTCGTCGGCCTGATCATCGTGCCCAGCGCCGCCTCCTTCCAGGAGCGGTGGCTGATGGACCGGCTGCAGGCGGCCGAACTGGCCTCGGTCGGGGTCGAGGCCCTGCCCTATTCGGCGGTGGAGGATACGACGGCGGAGCAGTTGCTCAGCATCGGCGGGGTGCAGTCGGTCGTGGTCGGCGAACAAGGCGTGCGCCGCCTGCTGCTGCAGGCCCCCAACCTGCCGCGCGCGCCCGAACTGATCGACCTGCGCCAGCGCAATGTCGGCGCGCGGCTGCTGGACCCGTGGAAGACCCTGTTCGGCCACCCGGACCGTTCGCTGCGGGTGCAGGCGGCGCCGCGCTATCGCTCGGGCGACCTGATCGAGATCCTGGCCCCGGCCCAGCCGCTGAAGAAGGAACTGGCGACTTTCCTGCGCAATAACCTGGCCGTGGCCCTGCTGATCGCGGCGATGGCGGGCGGCCTTCTGTACGCCGCCCTGTCCTATCTGGTGCTGCAGCCGCTGGGCCGGGTGACGCGCTCGATTGAGCGCTTCGCCGCCGATCCCGAAAGCCCGGCCGAACCGCCGTCCAACCGCCGCGACGAGATCGGCCGGGTCGAGCGCGAACTGGCGCGGATGCAGGAGGAGGTGCGCCAGTCCCTGCGCTCGCGCGCCCGTCTGGCGGCGCTGGGCGAGGCGGTGGCCAAGATCAACCACGACCTGCGCAACATGCTGACGTCGGCCCAGATGGCGTCCGAGCGGCTGTCGACCTCGTCCGACCCGCTGGTGGCGACGGCCCTGCCCCGGCTGGAGCGGGCGCTGGGGCGCGCCTCGACCCTGGCGCGCAACGTCCTGGCCTACGGCAAGACCGAAGAACCGGAGCCCCAGCGTCAGAAGATGCTGCTGGCCCGCGCCGTGGCCGCCGCCGCCGAGGACGCCGGACTGGAGCCGGACGGGGTCAAGCTGGTGCGCGACCTGCCCGCCCGCTTCACCGTCAACGCCGACCCGGACCAACTTCACCGCATCCTGGTCAATCTGATGCGCAACGCCCGGCAGGCCATCGAGGCGAACGCCGAGACCGGAGGCAAGGGCGCCATCACCGTCAGCGCCGCGACCGAAGGGGCTGAGGCCGCCATCCTCATCGCCGATGACGGACCCGGCATCCCTCCGCGCCTGGCCGAGCGCCTGTTCGAGCCCTTCGTCAGCGGCAGCAAGACGGACGGCACGGGGCTGGGACTGACCATTTCGCGCGAACTGGCGGCGAACCACGGCGGCTCGCTGACGCTGGTCGACACCGGGCCTTGGGGCGCACGGTTCGAATTGCGCCTGCCGATCTGACAGGCAGCCAAACCGGCTCACAAAGCGTTGTTTCCCTGAAGCCTCGGAAACGCCAAGCTTGCAGCGTTCCGTCGCCGCGTCCGAAGGAGATTTCGATGATTCGCTTTTCCGCCCCGCGAAACGCCGCCCGGGTCCTGCCCCAGACCCTGGCCTTGACGCTAGCTCTGACAGCCCTCGCCGCGCCCGCCGGCGCCCAGTCGACGGCGCCCCGCGCCGACCAGCCGCAGACTCAGGCCCAAACCCAGTCGCGCGACCACGTCGCCGAAATGCTGATCAAGGGCGAGCGCTACCGGCGCGCGCCCGATTCGAAGCAGGACCCCGACGAACTGCGTCGGACCCAGGCTCTGAATGCCGAAATCGTCGCCCAGAACGATCTGGCCGAGAACGAAGACCGCGCCAATCAGACCGCGCAGGCCGAGGCGCAGCGGCGCTGGCAGGCCGAGCTCGATCAGACGGAGGCCGACGCCCGCGCCGCCCGCGAACGCCACGAGGCCGATCTGCGCGCCGCCGGGGAAGCCCAGGCCCGCTATGACCGCGAGATGGCCGACTGGCGCGCCACCGTCGCCGCCTGCGAACGCGGCGACCGCGCCCGCTGCAACGCCGGGCGTCAGGGGCCGAACTAAGCCTTCAGCAATAGAAAAGGCGCCGCCGACCTTGCGTCAGCGGCGCCTTTTTACTTAGTCGCAGCGGGCCGGATCAGGCTTCGACGCTGTCCGTGCGGCGCTTCATCATATTGTCGAAGCTGTCCCAGACGCCGTCGGCGCCGTGCCAGGCCCCCTGCGTCGCCGCCTTGGAGTATTCGGTGGCGCGCGCCTCGAAGAAGTTGGCGTGCTCCACGCCGCTGAGCAGCGACTGCAGCCAGGGCAGCGGGTTCTCGGTCACGCCGTAAACCTCGGGCAGGTTCAGCTGGCGCAGGCGCCAGTCGGCGATGAAACGGATGTAGGCCTTGATGTCGTCGGGCGTCATGCCGTTCACCGGGCCCATCTCGAAGGCCAGGTCGATGAACTTGTCCTCCATCTCGATCACCGTCTTGCAGCAGTCGACGATGTCGTCGGCCACGGCCTTGGTGACGGCGCCCGTCTCCTTGTTGAAGGCGTGGTACAGCTTGATGATGCCCTCGCAGTGCAGGCTTTCGTCACGCACCGACCAGGACACGATCTGGCCCATGCCCTTCATCTTGGACTGGCGCGGGAAGTTCATCAGCATGGCGAAGCTGGCGAACAGCTGCAGCCCCTCCGAGAAGCCCCCGAACATGGCCAGGGTCCGGCAGATGTCGGCGTCGCTGTCGACCCCGAACTGGCCCATGTAGTCGTGCTTGTCCTTCATGGCCTCGTATTCCATGAAGGCGCCGAACTCGCTGTCCGGCATCCCGATCGTCTCGAGCAGCAGGGCGTAGGCCGCGATATGGATCGTCTCCATATTGGCGAAGGCGGCCAGCATCATCTTCACCTCGGTCGGTTTGAAGACCCGGCCGTAGCGCTCCATGTAGTTGTCCTGCACCTCGATGTCCGCCTGGGTGAAGAAGCGGAAGATCTGGGTCAGCAGGTTGCGCTCGCCGTCGTTCAGATTGGCCGCCCAGTCCTTGACGTCCTCGCCCATCGGGACTTCCTCGGGCATCCAGTGGACCTGCTGCTGCTTCTTCCACATGTCGAAGGCCCACGGATAGCGGAACGGCTTGTAGGCGGCCGAAGGGGTCAGCAGGCCGGGCGTGCCGGGACGAATGATAGCGGGAGCGTTCATCGAAAAAGACCTGGGGCGAATCCGGAGAAGATGCGTTTCACCATGCGTCCGTCAGCGCGCGGGGACAAGGGAAGATGCGCACATCTAGCGATCACATTTCTCTCGACCGCTAGATATGGTGTTTCGATGACAGGAAATTGGGGAGGAAGATGGGGATGGTTTTCACGCTTTACGGCGCCACCGGATCCGGCTCTGTTCCGGTCGAGGCCACGCTGCGGCTGATCGGACTGGACTATCGGGTGGTCGAGGCGCCGACCTGGGAAGGCGAGGCGGAGCGCGACAAGGTGGCGGCGGTCAATCCCATGCGCCAGGTGCCCGCCCTGGTCACGCCCGGCGGCGAGGTCGTCACCGAAAGCGCCGCCATCCTGATCTGGCTGACGGACGCCCATCCGCAAGCGCGGCTGTCGCCGACGCTGGACGATCCGCGCCGGGCGCAGTTTCTGCGCTGGATGAGCTTCATCCCCGCCTCCATCTATTCGATGTTCTGGGTGCGGGACGAGCCGTCCCGCCTCGGGGGCGATGATCCAAAGGCTCAGGCCGAAATCCAGCAGCGCACCCTCGACCGCATCGCCGCGTGCTGGCGGATGATGGACAGTCAGGTTACGCCCGGCCGCTTCCTGCTGGGCGAGGAGATGACGGTGCTGGACCTCTCTGTCGCCGTCGCCAGCCGCTGGACGCCGCGCCGTCGCCGCTTCTATGCCGAAGCGCCGGGCATGGCCGAGGTCGTGCGCCGCGTCGACGCCCTGCCCGCCCTGCAAGACTTCTGGGCGGAGCGATTCCCGTTCGACGACGGCTGGGAGGGCTAGGGCCTAGATCAGACCCATCGCCCTCGCCTCCAACTCCAGCCCCTCGCGGAACTCGGGCGCGGCCAGGCCGATTAGGGCGCGGGCGCGGGCGTCGTCGGTCAGTCCCTTCAGATTGACCGCCCCATGCTCGGTGACGACGTAGTGGATGTCGTTGCGGGGCGTCGTCGCCGGACCGTCCAGCCGCGCCACGATGCGCGAGGCGGTCCCCTTCGCCGCCGTCGAATGGCAGGCGATGATCGACTTGCCGCCCTGCGACACCGCCGCTCCGCGCACGAAGTCCAGTTGGCCGCCCGCCGCCGTATACTGCCGCCCGTTCAGATATTCGGAGCAGCATGCCCCGAACAGGTCGATCTGAAGGGTGGCGTTGACCGAGACCATCCTGTCATTGCGGGCGATGACGGCCGGGTCGTTCACATAGTCGACCGGATAGGCCTCGACGGCCGGGTTCTCGTGCAGGAACTGATAGGTCGAGCGGTCGCCCATCGAGAAGGTGAACACCGTCTTGCCGGGATGCAGGGTCTTGCGCGCATTGGTGACGACGCCCGCCTTCATCAGTTCGACCAGACCCGGTGTCAGCATCTCGGTGTGGACGCCCAGATCGCGATGATCGTGCAGGGCCGCGCACACGGCGTCCGGCAGGGCGCCGATGCCCATCTGCAACGTCGCCCCGTCCTCGACCAGCCCCGCGATCAGGGCGCCGATGGCCAGATCCTGCGGCTGCTGCGGCGCCCTGCCCGCCTCCAGCAGGGGCGCCGAATGCTCGATCAGGGCCGCGACCTGAGAAACGTGGACGCGGCAGTCGCCGAACACGCGCGGCATGTGCGGATTGACCTCCAGGATCACCCGCTGCGCGCTCTTCGATACGGCCAGGGCGTAGTCGGTGTTGGTCCCGAAACTGAAATAGCCCTCGGCGTCCATCGGCGAGACGGTCGCCAGCAGGGTGTCGACGCCGATCTCCTGCGTCAGCACCCGAGGCGCCTGCTGAAAGCCGGTCGGCACGAACCAGACGGCGCGGCGGCCTTCCTCGATCGCGCGCGCCTCCAGCTTCCGTTCGATGGCGCCGTGGAACAGGCTGTGCGGGCGGATGCGGTCGGTCAGTTCGTAGCGCATCACCGTCTCGCCCGCGATGGCGGTGGACAGCAGGTAGTAGAGGTTGATGTCGCCGACCTGCCGCGCCTCGGCCCGGTCGGCCAGGGCCTTCAGCAGGGCCGGCGGCTGGCCGACGCCCAGGGCCATAGCCACCTTGGCGCCCGACGGTATCAGGGCGGCCGCCGCCTCGGGCGTCGTCAGCCGTTCGGCGTATAGGGCGGCGAAATCGGTCATGGGCAACTCCTGAAACGTCGTCCTTCTTTATCCGACAGCCTTGCGCCGTCGCGGCGCTAGACCTTGGTCTAAGGGAGCGGGCGTCTAAGGGGCGATCAGGGCGCGTCCTGAAGCGGCGCATCATGCAGGCGCTGACGGCGCTCGGCGGCGTAGGCGACCAGCCACAGCGCCATCGACCAGGCGGCGCCCACGCTCCAGCCCGCAAATACGTCCGAGGCCCAGTGGGCGCCCAGATAGATGCGCGTCAGCCCGATCAGAAGGGCGATCACCACCGCACAACCCAAGACATAGGCCTTCAGCCGCCGACGCGGAAAGGCGCGCGTCAGCATGACGCCCAGCGTCAGATAGAAGACCGTCGACAGCAGGGCGTGGCCCGAGGGGAAACTGGCGTTCAGCGTATCGACCGCCTGATAGATCTGCGGCGGCCGCTCCCGCTCGAACAGCGCTTTCAGCCCCTCGCTCAGGGCCACCCCGCCCGCCAGGCCGACCACAAGCATCAGCGCCGACAGCCGCTTCTTCATGATCAGCAGGAAGCCGATGGCGATGATCGCGAACAGGGACAGGACCGATATGCCGCCTAGCGAGGTCAGGTCCGCCGCCGCCTCGTGCAGCCACCACGGCCCCCACGGTCGCCCCGGATCGTCGGCGAAGGGCCGCACCGCCGCCAGCATCGCATGATCGAAAGCCTGACCGTCCGCCTCGCGCATGTCGTCCGCCACCTCGATGAAGGTCAGCACCCCCAGGGCGACGACCAGCATGGCGGCCACAGCGGCGATTTCAGTGCGCGCGACACGCAGCGCGCGGGTCAGAAAAGCGGTAGGGTGCGGGGCCATGGGGCGCTAACGGCCAAGCTGCCTGGCCGTTCCCGTCTCGCCGCCGCAGAAATCGACGCGCGTTCGGTGAAAAATGTGACCGGGCCAATTCCTGAGTCATTTCCACAGGGTGTGATCAGCCGCCCACCGATTCGTCTGAAAAGCTCCCGTCAAGAGCTTTACCTGCGGTTAGGGATGTGTACCCATATATGTAGCCGAGCACCGGCGAGCAGCCACTAGATGTAGTGTCTCAAACCGGTACGGCCTTCTAATCGCATTTGTTCGGGACAGGGACGAAAATGGCTGGCGGCGAAGCGTTGCAGACGACGGAATTTTCTAAGGTTTCCCCGGCTCCGATCGAGCTGAAGCCGGAACTGAAGGTGGTGGGCGGCCTGAAACTGGACCGCACGCGCGACGCCCTGCTGACCGAATTCGGCAAGAAGACGCTGGAAGACCGCTATCTGCTGGCGGGCGAAAGCTATCAGGACATGTTCGCCCGCGTCGCCACGGCCTATGCCGACGATGCGGAGCACGCCCAGCGCGTCTACGACTATATGTCGAAGCTGTGGTTCATGCCCGCCACTCCCGTCCTGTCGAACGGCGGCGCCGATCGCGGCCTGCCGATCTCCTGCTTCCTGAACGCGGTCAACGACAGCCTGGACGGCATCCAGAACGTCTGGAACGAGAACGTCTCCCTGGCCTCGAACGGCGGCGGCATCGGCACCTATTGGGGCGGCGTCCGCTCCATCGGCGAAAAGGTCAAGGGCGCGGGCCAGACCTCGGGCATCATCCCCTTCATCCGCGTGATGGACAGCCTGACGCTGGCGATTTCGCAAGGGTCCCTGCGTCGCGGTTCGGCCGCCGTCTACCTGGACATCCACCACCCGGAAATCGAAGAATTCCTCGAAATCCGCAAACCGTCGGGCGACTTCAACCGCCGCTCGCTGAACCTGCACCACGGCATCAACATCACCGACGCCTTCATGGAGGCGGTGCGCGACGGCAAGCCGTTCGACCTAGTTTCGCCCAAGAACGGCGAGGTGCGCAAAACCGTGGACGCCCGCAACCTGTGGACCAAGATCCTGGAAATCCGGATGCAGACGGGCGAGCCCTATCTGATCTTCTCGGACACGGTGAACCGGCAGATGCCGCAGCACCAGAAGGACCTGGGCCTGTCGGTCAAGCAGTCCAACCTGTGCTCTGAAATCATGCTGCACACGGGCCTGGACCATAAGGGCGTCGAGCGCACCGCCGTCTGCTGCCTGTCGTCGGTCAACGCCGAGACCTTCCTGGAGTGGCGCGAGGAGCCCCGCTTCATCGAGGACATCATGCGCTTCCTCGACAATGTGCTCGAGGACTTCATCACCCGCGCCCCGTCGTCGATGGCGGCCGCCGTCTATTCGGCCCAGCGCGAGCGTTCGGTGGGTCTGGGCCTGATGGGCTTCCACTCCTTCCTGCAGGCGCAGGGCGTGGCCTTTGAATCGGCCATGGCCAAGAGCTGGAACATGCGCCTGTTCAAGCACCTGCGCCGCGAGGCCGACAAGGCCAGCCGCACCCTGGCGGAAGAGAAGGGCCCCTGCCCCGACGCCGCCGATCGCGGCGTGATGGAGCGGTTCAGCCACAAGCTGGCCATCGCCCCGACCGCCTCGATCTCGATCATCTGCGGCGGCACCTCGGCGGGCATCGAGCCCATCCCGGCCAACATCTACACTCACAAGACCCTGTCGGGATCCTTCGCAGTCAAGAACCCCTATCTGCAGAAGCTGCTGGGCGAGAAGGGCATCGACACGGAGGCCGTCTGGTCCTCGATCCTCGAGAACGAAGGCTCGGTTCAGCATCTGGACGCCCTCAGCGACGAGGAGAAGGCCGTCTACAAGACCGCCTTCGAACTGGATCAGCGCTGGGTCATCGAACTGGCGGCCGACCGCACCGGCGACATCTGCCAGGCGCAATCGCTGAACCTGTTCATCCCCGGCGACGTCAACAAGTGGGACCTGCACATGCTGCACTGGTCGGCGTGGGAGCGGGGCCTGAAGTCGCTCTATTATCTGCGCTCCAAGTCGGTGCAGCGCGCCGCCTTCGCCGGCGCCGACGACAAACAGGAAGAAGAGATCGATCCGAACCAGCCGGATCTCTTCTCGGCCGCCCCGACCGATTACGACGAGTGCCTGGCCTGCCAGTAAGGCAAGCCTTAGCCGTCATCGCCATCGCCTTTGAGCCACCCGGGGAACCCTCTCCGGGCGGCTTCGTTCGTTTGATAAGGATTAAGGCGCAAAAGAGTCCGTTGCGGTTCCCCGGCGTTCGTGCACAGTGGAACCGTTAACGGGTCGGGAGGGACCGTTGATGCGGCGCATGGCATGGGCAGGACTGGCGATCGGGGCGGCTGCTGTCGTTCCCCTGCCTGTTTCCGCCATGCCTGCTTCCGCCCTGCCCCAGGTCGACGCCGAAGGCCCCATCGTCGCGCGCGGCGGCGAGGCCGTCCGATTCGAAGACGCCGCCTCCCTGATCGACAGCCGTCTGCCGTTCTCGGCCGAGCCTGACGCCGCCTTCGGCGCCCCGGTCCAGTTCAACAACGCCTCTCGTCTCAGCGCCGAAACAGGCCAACTGCGGCAAGAGGCCTGGTTCGCGGGCGACGGCTTCACCGACCGTCTGCGGATCACGACCACCGGCGAGCTGCGCCACGCGGACGGCTCGCCCGCGCCGCCCCGCGCCCTCGACCCCGTCGCCTTCTCGGGCGAGAGCTATGACGTCACCTATACGCGCGGCTGGACAGCGGCCAGCGGCCGCACCCCGTCCGGGCTGGAGGTGTCGCTGACGCCGCACGCCGGCTTCGGGGTCGGCAGCGACGGCCCCTCGGCCGAAGCGGGCGCCACCCTGCGCATCGGCGAAAACCTGGACCGCCTGGCCCCCAACGGCGACGAGGCCTTCGGCGAGCGCCCGCGCTGGTATCTGTACGCCGCAGGCTCTAAGCGGGCGGTCGGCTACAACTTCGCCCGCACGCGCGACGGCGATTTCGCCCGCTCGGGCGTCAGCCAGGACGCCGGCACCTATCTCGGCGACGCCTCCATCGGCGTGGCCTATCGCCGGGGCGCGGTGCAGAGCTCGTTCGGCGTCGTCTACCGCGAAATCGAAGCCAAGGGCCTGCGCGGTTATCAGGGCATCAACACCGACGTGTCGGAAGGCCTGGTGGCCTTCCAACTGACGATCCGCCCGCCGCGCTAAGCGGCCTCGCAGCCCTTACTGCGTCCGCGCCACGCCCTCGCGACGGCTGTCCGCGCCGCCGTCCCAGCGCCCATTCCGCCACAGGCCGCCGTGCAGACCGGAAGTCTCGGTCGTATTGGGCTTCAACTCCACGCCGCGCGCCGCCATCCCCTCGCGCACCGCCTCCGGGAAGCCCTCGGTGTCGGCGCCGAAGCCGTCACCCTTGGCCACCAGGTTCGGCAGGTCGAACGCCTGCTGCAGCGGCAGGCCCCAGGCCAGGGCGCCGATCAGGGCCTTGGCGTTATAGGCCAGGATCGACGAGCCGCCCGGCGAGCCCAGCAAGCCGACCAGACGCCCCTCGCGATCCAGGATCAGGGCAGGCGACATCGACGAACGCGGCCGCTTGTTCGCCGCCACGGCGTTGGCTGCAGGCGTGCCGTCCGACGCGGTCGGGACCATGGAGAAGTCGGTCAGCTGGTTGTTCAGGAAGAAGCCGCCCGCCATACGGCCCGAGCCGAACAGGCTCTCGACCGTGGTGGTCATGCTGACGGCGTTGCCTTGCGCATCCACCACGACCAGATGCGACGTCCCCGCCGGTTCGCGCGTAGCGTCAGCGCCGACATTCGGCGCCCCCGCCGGAACGCCATAAGGCGCCGCCCCGCGAAGGCCCGGCGCCAGGGCCGCCCGCTCGGCCACATAGGCGGGGTCCAGCAGACCAGCCACCGGAACGCTGACGAAAGCCGGATCGCCGAAATAGCGGTCGCGGTCGGCGTACATCAGCCGCTGAAGCTGGCCGAAAGCGGCCCAGGCTTCGGGGCTGTCAGGGCCCTTGTCGATGTCCGGCGTCCGCTCAGCCATCGCCAGCAACTCCAGGATGGAGGCCCCGCTGGACGGCGGCGGCGGCACGCAGATGGTGTAGATCTTGTAGGGACCGCACACGGCCTCGCGCACGATCGGGCGATAGCCGGCGACGTCGGCCGTGGTCAGGGCGCCGGGACGCGGGCCTTCATGCACGGCGGCGACGATAGCCTCGGCCAACGGCCCCTGTTGCAGGGCGGCGGCCCCGTCCCGTGCGATACGGCGCACCGTTTCGGCATAGGCCGGGTTTCGCAACGTCTCGCCCGCCTGATAGCGAGCGCCGTCCGGTTTGGTGAAATACTCGCCCGCCCAGCGGGTCTTCGCCTGAGGCGCGTCGCTGTTGATCATGCCCGCCAGCCGCTCGCTGACGACAAAGCCGTCCTGCGCCAGTTTCTCGGCGTCGCCGAACAGTTCCGACCAGGCCAGGACGCCGTGCTGCTTCTGCGCCAGGGCCAGCATGGGCACCACGCCGGGCGCCCCGGTCGAGCGCCCGCTCAACACCGCATCGACAAAGGCCAACGGCTTGCCGTTCTCATAGAAGAGTTCAGGCGTGGCGGCGGCCGGCGCCGTCTCGCGTCCGTCATAGACGGTGACGGCCCCGCTCTGCGCATCATAGAACATCATGAAGGCGCCGCCGCCCAGGCCCGACGACTGCGGCTCAGCCAGCCCCAACACCGCCTGCACGGCCACGGCCGCATCCACGGCCGACCCGCCGCGCGCCAGCACCTTCATCCCCGCCTCGACCGCCAGCGGATTGGCCGCCGACACGAACGGCCCGCGCGCGATGGTCTGGCTTGCCTGCGCCTGCGTTCCCGGCGCGACGCCGACGTCCACCGCCGAGGTCGCGCATCCGCTCAGCAACAGGGTCGCAGCGGCCGTCCCGGCGATCAAGGCCGTCATGCGGCGGGCGGGACGGAAGGTCGAGAAGGGCAGGTCGCGCACGCAGTTTCTCCAGCACGTTCCAGGTCGCCTTATGCCTAGGCCCCGCGCCCGCTCAGGCCAACCCTGCATTTTCTCAAGTTTTTCTTAGAAAACCGACTTGCCAGCCCGAAAGCGACCCGCTAGATACCCGGCCCTGCCCGCAAGGCGGTGCGCACCCGTAGCTCAGCTGGATAGAGCACCAGACTACGAATCTGGGGGTCAGGAGTTCGAATCTCTTCGGGTGCGCCATCTTTCCCAACATCGTTGAGAGCCTAGCGGAATTCACGTCTGCACTGCCGCGATCCGGCCTGTACGTCAGTTAAATTTCGTTAATCCGCATCTATCACCGCTAAGCTCGCCTCTTAATCGCATCGTTCCAACTTGTGGACATTCAGATGCGATACGCAGCCATAGCTCTTCTAGCGGCCCTTTCACTCGCTCCCATGGCGTCTTGGGCGCAATCGGATGTCGAGGTCAGCATACCATCTGGTGATGCTGTTCTGGCCGGCACGCTGACCTTGCCGGAAAGCCCCGCCCGCGCCGCGGTCGTCTTAATCCAAGGCGCAGGTCCGCATGGGCGCAATCAGATCATCTCAGGAACCCCAATGTTCAAGGAACTGGCCGAGGGCCTTGCCGAGCAAGGCATCGCCAGCCTTCGTATCGACAACGCCGGGGTCGGGGCCTCCACCGGACCGCGCGTCCAACACTTCAAGCAGCGTGAACCGCACATCCTCGCCGCATTCGACGCCCTCGCTCAGCGAAACGACCTTCAGAATGTCCCGTTGGGTCTGATCGGCCATAGCGAAGGCGCCCTGGTCGCTTCATCCATCTGGGCGGACCGCAAGGACGCCGTCGCCTTCATGGTGCTGCTCGGCGCCCCCAGCCGACAGGGCCGCGCCGTGTGGGTCGAGCAGCAATCCAACCCTGCGCGTTTTCCCGACCACAGCCCTGAAGACCACCAACGCCTCCGCGCCGCCTTCGACGTCATAGCGGAAGCGTCCATCGCCGCCGACCGCGCCGCCGTGGCGGCGGGGGTCGATCGCCTCTTCGACCTGGCGCGGGCTACGCCCGAAGAGATCGCTGAGAACAAGACCGATTTCGTTGACCGGATGGCCAGCCAGGAAATGCAGGTCTGGCTGAGCCACGATCCCGCGCCCGTATTTGGACAGATCACCGACCCGACCCTGCTGGTCTGGGGCGATGCGGATTCGCTCACCTCGCCATTGCAGAATCTGCCTGTCTTCCTTGCGAAAAAGAATCCCGCCGCCGAAATGACGTTCATCGTGCTGCCCCACGAGGATCACTTCTTTCTGCGTGGCGAAGGGTTCGCGCCGGGACAGCATCGGGCGGGAGCTATGAGCCTCAGCCCCGCCATCGTGAAGACCATCAGCGACTGGATCGCGGTGCAGGCAGTCGATTAGACAACGGTTGCGCGCCAGCGTGTGTTCAACGATGTGCTTGAGACTGGCGCACCCGACAGGATTCGAACCTGTGACCTCTGCCTTCGGAGGGCAGCACTCTATCCAGCTGAGCTACGGGTGCGTCTGCGGCGACGAGGCCGGAGGGCGGTGCTTACAGCATGGGCGGGGCGGTCTCAATCCCTGAACTGCCTTCCGCTGGTCGCTTCTTGGCGAGAGGGGCCGGAGCGCCTAGCGTCAGGGGCGAGAGAGGGAGATTTCCATGCGTGTCGCCACCATCGCCGCCCTGATGGGCGCCGTCGTCGTTCTGGCCGCCTGCGCTGCGGCGCAGAAGCCGGACGCCGACAGTCTGGACGCCGTCGCGCGCGACTATGTCGCCCTGACGCTGGAGATCGGCGAGCGCGAGCCGGGTTATGTCG
Source organism: Brevundimonas sp. S1H14 (assembly GCF_047716865.1). Taxonomy (NCBI): domain Bacteria; kingdom Pseudomonadati; phylum Pseudomonadota; class Alphaproteobacteria; order Caulobacterales; family Caulobacteraceae; genus Brevundimonas; species Brevundimonas sp. S1H14. Next base: position 3,101,822 of record NZ_CP136679.1, read on the forward strand.
ACGCCTATTACGGCCCGGCCGAGTGGGCCGAGGCGGCCAAGGCCAACCCGCGCGCCCTGCCCCAATTGGCCGAAGGCGCGGCGGCGTTGAGCCGACGTCTGGACGCCCTGCCCGAGCGCGGCCTGGACGCCCAGAGCCGTCAGCGCCGCGCCTATCTGAAGGCCCATGTCGCGGCGGCCTCGGCGCGGTTGCGGATGCTTCAGGGCGAGAAGATGGGGTTCGCCGACGAGGCCGAGGCCCTGTTCGGCGTGCGGCCGGAGCTGCGGCCCCTGTCGTCCTACGATCCGGTGCTGGCGCGCATCGACGCCCTGGTCCCCGGCGAGGGGCCGCTGGCGGAACGGGTCGCGGCGTTTCGCGCCCGTTACGTCATCCCCAAGGACCGGCTGGACACGGTGATGCGGGCCGCCATCGGCGAGTGCAAGGCGCGCACCGAACAGCACATGACCCTGCCCGCCGGAGAGACCTTCACCCTGGAGTTCGTCACCGATCAGCCGTGGTCGGGCTACAACTGGTTCAAGGGCGGGGCCTTCAGCCTGATCCAGGTCAACACCGACCTGCCGATCTATATCGACCGCGCGGTCGATCTGGGCTGCCACGAGGGCTATCCGGGGCACCACGTCTACAACGCCCTGCTGGAACAGACCTTCGTCAAGGACAAGGGCTGGGTCGAGATGAGCGTCTATCCGCTGTTCAGCCCCATGTCCTTCATCGCCGAGGGCAGCGCCAACTACGGCATCGACCTGGCCTTCCCCGGCCATGAGCGGACGGATTTCGAGGCGCGCGTGCTGTATCCGCTGGCGGGGCTGGACCCGGCGACGGCGGAGGCGCAGACGCAGCTTCTGGCCCTGACGCGCGAGCTGGCGCGGGCGGAGTATACTGTGGCGGACGCCTATCTGGCCGGGCGCATCGACCGCGAGACGGCGCTGGACCAGTTGCAGAAATACAGCCTCGTCGCGCGCGACCGTGCAGCGCAGCGGTTGAGCTTCATCGAGACGTATCGCTCTTACATCATCAACTATGGCCTCGGCCGCGACATGGTGCAGGCCTGGGTCGAGCGGCAGGGGCCGGATCACTGGAAGACGACGGAGCGGCTGCTGGCCAGCCAGACGCTGCCGATCGATCTGGACTGACGCCGATCGCAACCTGTGCGGGCCAGCCGCGTTAAGGCCAAGGTTCACATCTCAGAGGGGCTATCACCCATGCGTATCCGCACCCTGACCATCGCCGTCGCCTCGGTTCTGGCGCTCGGCGCCGCCGCCTGCACCCAGGCCGAGCAGAACAAGGCCGAGGCCAACGCCGAAGCCGCCGGCGACAAGGCTGCCGACGTGGCCGCCCAGACCGGAGAAGTCATCGAATCCGGCGCCATGAAGGCCGCTCAGGCTGTCGAAGACGGCGCCGGCAAGGTCGCCGACAAGCTGGAAGACAAACAGGCTCAGGCCGCCGCCGAGGGCCGCCCCGGCGCCGTCGATCCAGCCACCGACACGCGCGTTCCCGCCAAGCACTGACGACGAACGCCAGATACACGAAGGGGCCGCGCGATGTCGTTCGCACGGCCCCTTTTTCTTGCCTCGAGCGGGGTAAAAGGACCCCCAGGCCGCGTCGGGTCGGGAGGTCCCGAAGGGCCGACGATCGCGGCCTGCTCGACTGCGCTCAAGCAGCGAGCGACCGCATCGCGAGCGATAGCGCCCTCAGATGTGTATGGCGTGACCCAGAGCGCGCAGTGAGGCCTCATGGAAGGCCTCGCCCAGCGTCGGGTGGACGTGGATGGTTCCGGCCACGTCCTCCAGCACGGCGCCCATTTCCAGCATCTGGGCGAAGCTGTTGGACAGCTCCGAGACATGCTGGCCGACGGCCTGAACGCCCAGCAGACGGTGATCCGACTTGGAGGCGATGACGCGGACGAAGCCGCCGTCCTCGCCCGCTTCGATGGCCAGGGCGCGGCCGATGGCGGCGAAGGGGAAGACCGCCTGGATCACGTCGTCGCGGCCCTTGACGTCGTCAGGGCCGAGGCCCGCCGAGACGATCTCCGGCTCGGTGAAGCAGACGGCGGCGATGGTGGTCGGGTCGAACACGCGATCATGACCGGCGATGATTTCGGCCACGACTTCACCTTGCGCCGAGCCCTTGTGCGCCAGCATGGGTTCGCCGGTCAGGTCACCGATGGCCCAGACGTTCTTCATGCTGGTGGCGCAGCGATTGTCGATCTTCACGAACGGGCCGTTCATGGCCACGCCCATGTTCTCCAGGCCCCAGCCCTGGGTCCGCGCGCGGCGGCCGACGGTGACCAGCACCTTGTCGGCGTCCAACTGCATCGGGTTTCCGTCCTTGTCGGTGACGTTCAGCTTGCCGTCGCCGAACCCTCCCGCGCGGGCGCCGAGCAACAGCTGGACCCCGTGCTTTTCCAGCCATTTGGCGACCGGGTCGGTCAGGGCCTTGTCGTAGAGCGGCAGGATGCGCTCGGCCATCTCGACGATAGCGACTTCGGCGCCCAGCTTGCGGAAGGCGATGCCCAGCTCCAGGCCGATATAGCCGCCGCCGACGACGACCAGCTTCTTGGGAACCTCGGGCAGGCTCAGGGCCTCGGTGGACGAGATCACGTCGCCGCCGAACGGCAGGAAGGGCAGTTCGACCGGCTCCGACCCGGTGGCCAGAATGACGTGCTCGGCGGTGATGCGGATGTCGCCGTCGTCCGTTTTCACCGTGCAGGTCTTGGCGTCCGAGAAGTCGGCCCACCCCTTGATGACCTTGACCTTGGCCTTCTTCAGCAGGGCGGCGACGCCGGCGTTCAGCTTCTTGACCACGCCGTCCTTCCACTCGACCGTCTTGGACAGGTCGATGGCCGGGGTGGAGGCGGTGATGCCAAGCGTGCCGTCGCCGGCGGCCTTGGCCACCGTTTCAAACTTGCCCGCCGCGTGGATGATGGCCTTGGAGGGGATGCAGCCGACGTTCAGGCAGGTGCCGCCGAGACCGGGTGACGCATCCACCAGCACGGTCTCCAGACCCAACTGGCCGCAACGGATGCCTGCGACATAGCCGCCGGTTCCGGCGCCGATGATCAGGACTTTGGTCTTGAGGGTCTGGGTCACCTGTTCAGGCTCCTTAGTCGATCAGCTGCCGCCCGAAGAGCTTCGGCGATACGCGGATCGTAGATGAAACGAGGTCCATCACTGTCGATGATGGACCAGCCAGAGTTGGGAAGAAGACGTGTCGGCAAGCCGTTACGTCTCAGATAGAGCACCACGACCGTGCCGCGCTCGGGAGGAAAGAAGCCGCATTCCCTGTCGACACCGTTGATATGCCGCATACGGTGGATCTCCTCGGGGCCGACAGTCCCTTTGATGATCGCCACGGTGCGCCAGGTTAGCCGCGCATGGTCGCGCGTGAGCCAAGCACGTCCATTGAGCCGAGCCAAAACGACGCTGTCAGCTTGATCCCAATGCAAGCGCTGCCTTGCAAGATCTGCAGAATGGTCAGCATCGAACATCACCGTGCAGGCGATGGTGGCGCTCGGTCCCAAGAGGCACAGTATGAATGCGCCAAAGGCTGCTGCGAGCGACGTTCGCATTCCGCTCTACATCCACAAGGTCGCCGGGTTCTCCAGCAGGGTCTTGATCTTCTGCACGAAGATCGCCGCGTCATGGCCGTCGACGATGCGGTGATCGAAGCTGGAGGACAGGTTCATCATCTTGCGCACGACCATCTGGCCGTTCCGCACCACGACGCGCTCTTCGATCTTATTCGGACCGACGATGGCGACTTCGGGGTGGTTGATGATGGGCGTGTGCACCACGCCGCCGAGCGTGCCCAGCGAGGTGATGGTGATGGTCGAGCCGGACAGTTCCTCGCGCTTGGCGCTGCCGTCCTTGGCGGCGCCCGAGACGCGGGCGATCTCCTCGGCCGTGTCATAGGCGTCGCGCGCCTCGGCGTGGCGGACGACCGGGACCATCAGGCCGTTCGGCGTCTGGGCGGCGATGCCCAGATGGACGGCGTTGTGCTGGGTCAGCACGCCCGCCTCGTCGTCATAGGTGGCGTTGATGTTCGGCTGGTCCTTCAGGGCCACGACGATGGCGCGGGCGATGAAGGGCAGGACGTTCAGCTTGGCTTTCCCCGTCCCCTTGTTCTGGGCGTTCAGGTGGGCGCGCAGCTCTTCCACCGCCGTCATGTCGATGTCCTCGACATAGGTGATGTGCGGGATGCGACGCACGCTCTCGGCCATCTTCTCCGCGATCTTGCGGCGCAGGCCGATGATGCGGACTTCGTTGGTTCCCTCAGCCTTGGCGTAGAGCGAGCCGCCTGAGGCCGTGGCCGGGGCGAACGTGCCGCCGCGGGCGACGAAGGCGTCCAGATCGGCGTGCTCGATGCGGCCGGCGGGGCCGCTGCCCGGCACGAAGACCAGGTCGATTCCTAGATCGCGCGCGCGGTTGCGCACGGCGGGTGAGGCCAGCGGGCGCTCGCCCGGCTGGCGGCCGGTCAGGGCCGGAACGGGCTTGGCGTCGGCCTTGGGCGCAGCAGCAGGCTTGGCGGCTGGTGCGGCGACAGGAGCCGGTGCGGCCTTCTCAGCCTTGGCGGCGGGCGCCGGAGCAGCCGCTGGAGCCTCGGCGACATTGCCCTTGCCCTCGACCTTGAAGCTGACCAGCGGACCGCCGACGGCGATCTGCTGACCGGCTTCGCCGTGCAGGGCGACGACGACGCCGGAGACCGGGCTGGTCAGTTCGACCGTGGCCTTGTCGGTCATGACCTCGGCCAGGATCTGGTCTTCCTGAACCGCGTCGCCGACCTTGACGTGCCAGCCGACCAGCTCGGCCTCGGCCGTGCCTTCGCCGACATCGGGCAGTTTGAAGACGTGGTTAGCCCCGGCGGCGGCCGGGACGCTGACTGGAGCAGCCTCGGCCTTCGGCGCCTCAGCGACGACCGGAGCCGCTTCGGCCTTGGCGGCCACGGGCGCGGGGGCTGGCTCATCGGCGGCGACGTTGCCTTCGCCCTCGACCTCGAACTCGGCCAGCGGGCCGCGCACGGCCATCATCTGACCGGGCTCGCCGTGCAGGGCGGTGACGACGCCCGCGACCGGGCTGGTCAGCTCGACCGTGGCCTTGTCGGTCATGACGTCAGCGACGATCTGATCCTCGGCGACCGTATCGCCGACCTTGACGTGCCAGCCGACGAGCTCGGCTTCGGCGGTGCCTTCGCCCACGTCAGGAAGCTTGAAAACAAAACGACCCATCTTAGCGACCTCCCGTCATGACGGCTTTCAGCGCGTCAGCGACCCGCTGCGGTCCGGGGAAATATTCCCATTCAAAGGCGTGCGGATAGGGCGTGTCCCAGCCGGTCACGCGCGCCACCGGCGCCTCCAGGTGATAGAAGCAGCGCTCCTGCACCAGAGCGCTCAGTTCGCCGCCGAAGCCTGAGGTTTTCGGCGCCTCGTGCACGATGACGCAGCGGCCGGTCTTCTTGACCGAGGCCTCGATGGTCTCAATATCCAGCGGCACCAGGGTGCGCAGGTCGATGACCTCGGCGTCCACGCCCGCATGCTCGGCGCCCGCCAGCGCCACCCAGACCATCGTGCCGTAGGCCAGGATGGTGACGTCGGAGCCTTCCTTCATCACGCGGGCCTTGCCGATCGGCTCGACGTATTTGCCGGTCGGGACCTGGGCCAGTTCCTGCGCCTTCCACGGCGAAACCGGCTTTTCGTGCCAGCCGTCGAAGGGGCCGTTGTAGAGGCGCTTGGGCTCGAAGAAGATGACCGGATCGTCGTCCTCGATCGCCGCGAGCAACAGGCCCTTGGCGTCATAGGGGTTGGACGGGATCACCACCTTCAGACCGGCGATGTGGGTGAACAGGCTTTCCGGCGACTGGCTGTGCGTCTGGCCGCCGAAGATGCCGCCGCCGTAGGGGCTGCGGATCACCATCGAGGAGGTGAACTGGCCGCCCGAGCGATAGCGCATCTTGGCCGCTTCGGAGACGATCTGGTCGTAGGCCGGATAGATGTAGTCGGCGAACTGGATCTCGACGACCGGGCGCAGGCCATAGGCGGCCATGCCGATGGCGGTGCCGACGATGCCGGTTTCCGAGATCGGAGCGTCGAAGCTGCGGCTCAGGCCGTGCTTCTTCTGCAGGTGGTCGGTGACGCGGAAGACGCCGCCGAAATAACCCGCATCCTCGCCGTAGGAGACGACGGTCGGGTCTTCGGCCATCTTGACGTCCAGGGCCGAGTTCAGGGCCTGGATCATGTTCATCGGCGCAACGGCGGGCGCGTCCGGGGCGACCGACGCCGGGGCGTTCTTCTGGTCGACCATGTCGGCTTCAATCTTGTCATTGATCTCGGCCATCACTCAGACTCCTACTTCGCGGCGCTGTTCGACCAGACGCCAGTCCTCGGTCGCATAGACCTCCTCGAACATGGTCTTCACGCTGGGGCGCGACTGGCCGAGCGTGCCGATGGCCTCGGATTCCTTGGCGGCGGCGCGGACCTTCTCGACCGCTTCCTTTTCGGCCTCTTCCTGCTGTGCGTCCGACCATTCGCCGATAGCGATCAGATGCTGTTTCAGGCGGGCGATCGGATCGCCCAGCGGCCACTTCTCATGCTCGTCGCCGGGGCGGTAGCGGCTGGGATCGTCCGAGGTCGAGTGCGGGGCGCCGCGGTAGGTGAACAGCTCGATGATCGTCGCGCCTTGATTGGTCCGGGCGCGCTCCTCGGCCCACTGGGTCGCGGCCCAGACGGCCAGGAAGTCGTTGCCGTCGACGCGCAGGGCGGGCAGGCCATAGCCGATGCCCTTGGACGCGAAGGTGGTGTCCAGTCCGCCGGCGATGCCCTGGAAGGACGAGATGGCCCACTGGTTGTTGACGATGTTCAGGATGACCGGCGCGCGATAGACGGCGGCGAAGGTCAGGGCCGAGTGGAAGTCGCTCTCGGCCGTCGAGCCGTCGCCGATCCAGGTGATGGCGATCTTGTCGTCGCCGCGGATGGCCGAGGCCATGCCCCAGCCCACGGCCTGAACATACTGCGTGCCCAGATTGCCCGAGATAGTGAAGAAGCCGTAGTCCTTGGCCGAATACATGATCGGCAGTTGGCGGCCCTTGATGGGGTCTTCGGCGTTCGAATAGATCTGGTTCATCATGGTCGCGAGCGGATAGTCGCGCGCGATCAGAAGACCCTGCTGCCGATAGGTGGGGAAGCCCATGTCCTCGCGGCTCAGGATCATCCCTTGCGCGACCGCGATGGCCTCTTCGCCGGTGCACTTCATATAGAAGCTGGTCTTGCCCTGACGGTGGGCGCGGTGCATCCGGTCGTCGAAGGCGCGCGTCAGGATCATGGCTTTCAGGCCGCGACGCATCGTCTCGGGGTCCAGCTTGGGGTCCCACGGCCCGACGGCCTTGCCCTGATCATCCAGAACGCGGATCAGTCGGAAGGCGTGGTCGCGCATCTCGGCAGGGGCCGTGCTGACGTCGGGGCGGGCGACCGCGCCGGGCTCGTCGAGCTTCAGATGGCTGAAATCAGGCGTGTCGCCCGGCCGGCCCGAAGGCTCGGGGACGCGCAGCGACAGCGTCGGGGTGTTCTTCATCAATGCCTCCCGTCCGGTTGAACCGGCCGCGTTTCCTTATGAAGCAGGGCATAGCATGTCGGCTCAATGTTAGCTCTTCCAAAAACACTCTTGCCAAATACCGATTTGGGGTATTTTATTGCGCAGAAAGCAAATTCGGAGAAAGCCTTTGGCCGACGAACTCGACCCCATCGACGCGCGCATCCTTGACATCCTTCAGCAGGACGCAGGCCTGTCCGTCGCCGAGGTGGCCGATCGGGTCGGCCTGTCGGCCTCGCCCTGCTGGCGTCGGATCAAGAGACTGGAGGATAGCGGCCTGATACGCAAGCGTGTCACGCTGTTGGACGCCGGACTCCTGGGTCTGGACTTCGAGGTCTACGCCATCGTCAAGCTGAGCCTGCCGACGCGCGACAATCTGCAGATCTTCGAGGAAGCCGTCGAGGGCTGGCCGGAAGTGGTGCAGTGCGCCACCATCACGGGGCGCGAAGACTATGTCCTGCGCATCATCACCACCGACATGCACGCCTTCGACCAGTTCCTGCGCGACAAGCTGCTCACGCTGGGCATCGTCTCCAACTGCGAGAGTCACATCGTCACGCGCGGGGTGAAAAGCGTCACCACCCTGCCCCTGGGCATCATCACGCCCCACGTCGGCTGACCGGCCGAACCGTCCTTGCGCCGTCGCCGCCTCAGCTGAGGCGGTCGAAGGCGACGGCGTGGACCTTGTCCCGCCCCAGCAGGGCCGCCAGCGGCGCGGTCGCGAACAGGGACGCCACCGCCGCATCGCGCACATCCAGCCCCCCGGTGAAGGCGCCGAAGGCGGGCATGATCAGCCGCCGCCCATCGGTCACGAAACACGGACGCCGCACCCCCCGGCCATAGGCGGCGACGCGCGCGGCGGGGTGCAGATGGCCTGCGACCTCGCCCGGCGCCGGCTCGATCTGGGGTTCGTGGATCAGAAACAGGCCGCCCAGCGCCATCGTCTCGACCACCCGGCCCGGCAACTGGTCCAGGGCGCCGGCCAGGGCGTCCAGATCATGGTTCCCCTCCAGCCAGACCCAGTCGCGCCCGGCCGCCAGTCTCTCCAGCCGCGCCAGCTGGGCGCCGTCCATGCGCGACACCGCTTTTGAATCATGGAAGCTGTCGCCCAGCAGCACGACCATGCGCGGGTCCAGCGCCTCGATCTCAGCTTCCAGCCGCGCCAGGGTTGCGGGGCTGTCATAGGGCGGCAGCATCTGGCCGCGCGCAGCAAAGGCCGAGCCCTTCTCCAGATGCAGGTCCGAGGCGATCAGGGCCTGACGACCCGGCAGCCACAGGGCGCCGGAACAGCGCAACACGCAAGGCTCGCCGTTCACCATCAGCTTCAGCCCTCCGCAGGGATGGCGGTAGGGCGACAGGGTTTCGCGCAGGGCGTCGTTCATCGCCCTTCTCCCCTCGGGGGAGAAGGTGGGCGGCGGCGCCGCTCGGATGAGGGGGCTGTATCCGCAGGCAAGCCGTCAGACCGGGAGCGCGTGTCGGGCGTCCCCCTCATCCGTCTTGCTCCGCAAGCCACCTTCTCCCCCGAGGGGAGAAGGACGCACGATTGCTTCACGCCGCCCCTTTCAGCGCCTCAGGCGCGTCTTCCATCACCTCGGCGATCAGGGCTTCGGCGCTTTCATCCAGGATCATCTCGGCCGCATCGCCGCCGACCCGTTCGCGACCGATCTGCACCAGCACGGGCACGCTGAAGGGCGAGGGCCTGTCCAGCGCCTTATGGACGATGCGGCCGTGGATGCGGCTCAGCAGTTGGCCCAACCGCGCCACGTCCAGCAGGCCGGTCGCCGCATCCGCGCGCGCTGTCCTCAGCAGCAGATGGTCCGGCTGATGCCGCCGCAGCACGTCGTAGATCAGGTCGGTCGAAAAGGTCACTTGCCGCCCGCTCTTCTCGGCCCCCGGCTGGCGCTGCTCGATCAGGCCGGAAATCAGCGCACAGTTGCGGAAAGACCGCTTCATCATGAAGCTCTCCTCCAGCCAGGCCTCCAGATCGTCGCCCAGCATGTCCGGCTCGAACAGGGCGTCCAGGTCAAGGTCGTCCATCGGTCGGATCGACCAGATGGCCAGAGAATAGTCCGTCACCACAAAGCCCAGAGGCCCGACGCCCATCCGGTCCAGCCGCCGCGTCAGCAGCATGGCCAGCGTCGTATGCGCCAGCCGCCCCTCGAACGGATGGGCGACCATGAAGTGTCGCGTCCCGCGCGGAAAGGTCTCGACCAGCAGGGTCTGCGCTTCGGGGATGGCGCTGCGGACCGCCTGAAGTTCCAGCCACTCCTGCACGTCGGGCGGCAGGACGCGCCAGTGATCGCGGTCCTGCACCATGCGCCGCACCCGCTCGGCCAGAGAGGTGCCCAGCGGGAATTTCGAGCCGCCGTAGGAGGGGATCTTCGGATCTTTGTCCACGGCGGGCGAGACGAGGGCGTCCGTCTTGACGATGCCCTGAAAGGCCCAGACCTGACCGGCGAAGACGAAGGTGTCGCCCGGCGTCATCTGTTCGAAATACCACTCCTCGGCCTCGCCGATCTTGCGGCCTGCGATCAGGTGTTTGCCGCCTCCTCGCCGCCCGGCGACGCGCACGTTCAGATTGGCGGCCGAAACGATGGCGCCGACGTTCATCCGGTGCCGCTGGGCCATCTGGGCGTTGCGCACCATCCACTTGCCGTCGCGGGTCCGCACGATGCGGGCGAAACGGTCGTAAGTTCGCAGCGCATAGCCGCCTGTGGCGACCAGATCGACGACCTCCTCGAAGGCTTCATAGGTCAGGCCGCGATAGGGACCCGCCGTCGTCACCTCGGCGTAGAGATCGGCCAGATCGAAAGGTTCGGAGCAGGCGCAGCCCATGACGTGCTGGGCCAGCGTATCCAGCGTGCCGGTATGCTCCGGCTCCCAGTCGAAGGCATTCTCGGCCACCGCCTCGCGCGCCGCCTGACATTCCAGCATCTCGAAGCGGCTGGCGGGGACCATCAGGGCGCGCGAGGGCTCGTCCAGCCGGTGGTTGGCGCGGCCGATGCGCTGGACCAGACGGCTGGCCCCTTTCGGCGCCGCCAGCTGGATCACCAGATCGACGTCGCCCCAGTCGATGCCCAGATCCAGCGTCGAGGTGCAGACCACGGCCTTCAGGTCGCCGCGCGCCATCGCCGCCTCGACCTTGCGCCTCTGCTCGGCGGCCAGCGAGCCGTGGTGCAGGGCGATCGGCAGGTCGTCCTCATTGATCGCCCACAGCGACTGGAACACGAACTCGGCCTGCCAGCGGGTGTTGACGAAGATCAGGCTGAGGCCTGCCTGTTTGATGGCGTCATAGACCTCGGGGATGGCGTGGACGCCGGTATGGCCCGCCCACGGCACGCGGCCTTCGCTGACCAGCACATCCACCACCGGCGGCGCGCCGGGATCGCCCAGGACGACGCGCACCGCGTCCGGTGTTGCGAGAGACGGCGACAGCCAGTCTGCGATCCTGCCTGGATCATCCACCGTCGCCGATAGCGCCACCCGCCGCATCTCGGGCGCGAACTGTTGCAGCCTCGCCAGCCCCAGCGCCAGCAGGTCGCCGCGCTTGCCGCTCCAGATGGCGTGGACCTCGTCCAGCACCACGCATTTCAGATCGGCGAAATAGTTTCTAGCCCCCTCCCAGGCGCAGAACAGGGCCAACTGTTCCGGCGTGGTCAAAAGGATGTCGGGCGGGAAGTCGCGCTGGCGCTGCTTCTTCGACTGCTTGGTGTCGCCGGTGCGGCTCTCGACGTGGATGTTCAGCCCGATCTCCCGGATGGGCGTCATCAGGTTGCGCTCGACGTCGGTGGTCAGCGCCTTCAGCGGCGACAGATAGAGGGTGTGAACGCCCGAACCCGGCCCTGCGTCGGGCCTCGGGCCGCGCTCGGCCAGATCGATCAGGCTGGGCAGGAAGCCCGCCAGAGTCTTGCCCCCGCCCGTCGGCGCGACCAGCAGGGCGTGCTGTCCGGCCTGCCCCGCCGCGACCATTTCCAGCTGATGCCGACGCGGCGACCAGCCCCGACCGGCGAACCAGTCGGCGAACAGGGGCGGAAGCGTTGCAGTGATCGTCGTCGTCACGCCAAGCCTATAGCATGTTCCCGTTCCGTTTCGTCACCATCGACGCTATCTAGCAAAAGTGACCGTCGAATCCGCCGAGATCAGCACCGCGTCGTCCCTGACGTTCGACCTGCCGCCCGCGCTGGCCACGCCGCCGGGGGCCGGGGCCGTGTGCGACGATCAGGGCGCAAGGAAGATCGGACGCGGCGCCGCCGAGGGCCTGTTCACCGGCGGCGACGTCATCGTCGCCCACGCCGGGCTGACGGCGCGGCGTCTGGGTCTGGCGCCGCCGCCGCGCTCGAGCGAGATGCTGGATGCGTTGGAGCTGTTCGCCTTCGTGCGCCCAGCCCGGTTCTGCGCGCCGTCGGCCACCGGGCTGGCGCTGGCGCTGGGGCGCGAGGAGCCGAGAGGGGCCGAGGCGCAGGCCGCCGCCCTGCGCGCCGCCGCCGCCGACCTGCTGGCTGAACTGGCGGCGCCCGCCTATCCGGGACGGGAGGAGGCCTACACGCTGGCCCTGACGCTGGAGCGGGCGGGTTGGGGCTGGGCGCCCCGCGTGCTTCAAGCCCTGCGCGCCGGGCCGTTGCGGGACCGCCAGCAGCGCGGCTCGGGCCTCGACGTCTGGGCGCGTCTGCAGGAGTGGGAGGACGAGGCGCCGCGCGGCGAGGCCGGGTCCGCCCCGGTCGATTCCGAGAGCGCCCGCATCCGTCTGGACAAACTGCTTCAGGCCTCGGGTCTGGACGAGACGCGGCCCGCCCAATCCGACTATGCGGCCGAGGCCGCCTACGCCTTCTCGCCCCGCAATGAGGAGGGCCGACCGCGCGTCCTGCTGGCCGAAGCGGGGACCGGCACGGGCAAGACGCTGGGCTATCTAGCGCCCGCCAGCCTGTGGGCCGAGCGCAACGCCGGGGCGGCGTGGATCTCGACCTACACCCGCGCCCTGCAACGCCAGATCGACCGCGAGAGCCGCGCCCTGTGGCCCGACGAGGCCGAACGACGCCGCAAGACGGTGGTGCGCAAGGGGCGCGAGAACTACCTCTGCCTGCTGAACCTTCAGGACATGGTGCAGGCGGCGCAACTGGGGAACGGCGACCTGATCGGCATGGCCTTGGCCGCGCGCTGGGCCGCCCACACCCGCGACGGCGACATGACCGGCGGCGACTATCCCGGCTGGCTGCCCGGCCTCTATGCGACCGCGCCCATGCATCAGGCGGGACCAGCCAATCTGGTCGACCGGCGCGGCGAGTGCGTCCACGCCGCCTGTCCCCACTATCGTCTGTGCTTCGTTGAAAAGACCATCCGCGCCAGCCGACGGGCCGATCTGGTGGTGGCAAATCATGCGCTGGTGATGACGCAGGCCGCCTTCGACGGCGCCCGCACGGCGCGCGGCCTGAAGCAGGACGGCGAGACGGCGGCGCTGAAGCGCATCGTCTTCGACGAGGGCCACCACCTGTTCGACGCCGCCGACAGCGCCTTCTCCGCCTGCCTGTCGGGGCAGGAGGCGGCCGAACTGCGTCGCTGGATACGCGGACCGGAGGGGCGCGGCCGTCGCGGGCGCGGGCTGGAACAGCGTCTGGGCGACCTGACCGCCGACAACGAAGCCGCCTCCAAGGCCCTGAAGGACGCGCTCCAGGCCGCCGCCCAACTGCCCGGCGAAGGCGTGTCGGGCCGCATCGCCCCGGCCTCGGGCGAGGTGAATCCCATCGGGCCGATCGAGCGGTTTCTGGTCGCGGCGCTGGAGCAGCTGCGCGCCCGCGCGGCCGAGAACGGCGGCGCCGAGTTCGGGCTGGAATGCGCCCTGCGCCCCGTCACCGAGCCGGTGCTGGAGGCCGCGCGCGAGGCCGCGCGCGCCATCGCCGCCGTCGAGGCGCCCCTGCTGGCCCTGTCGCGCCACCTCGAAGACATTCTGGACGAGGAGGCGGCCGAACTGGACGGCGCCGCCCGCGCGCGCATCGAAGGCTCGCTGCGCGGACTGGACCGGCGCGGCCGCATGACCCTGCCCGGCTGGCGCTCCATGCTGGCGGCGTTGGAGGAGGGCGGCGACGAACCGGATCCCGACTATGTGGACTGGTTGAGCGCCGAGGCCGCCTTCGGCCGCATCCACGACGTGGCCCTGCGTCGTCACTGGATCGACCCGACCGTGCCGCTGGAAGCGGCGGTGGTCATGCCGTCGCACGGCGTGCTGGTGACCAGCGCCACCCTGTCCGATCCGGCGGCCGAAGACCCCTTCGACCTGGCCCGTCTGCGGACCGGGGCGGCGCGCCTGATCGAACCGGCGCGGACGCTGAAGGTCGACAGTCCCTTCGACTATGCCACCAACAGCCGGGTCATCGTCGTCAACGACCTAGTCAAGGACGATCCGCGCCAGATCGCAGCGGCCATGCGCGAACTGTTTCTGGCGGCGGGTGGCGGGGGACTGGGCCTGTTCACCGCCATCCGTCGGTTGAAGGCGGTCTATGAACGGCTGGGGCCGGAACTGGCGCGCGCGGGCCTGCCGCTCTACGCCCAGCACGTCGATCCGCTGGAGGTCGGGGCGTTGGTCGATGTCTTCAGGGCCGAGCGGGACAGCTGCCTGCTGGGCACGGATGCCGTCAGGGATGGCGTGGACGTGCCGGGCCGGTCCTTGCGGGTTCTGGCCTTCGACCGCGTACCGTGGCCGCGTCCGGACCTGCTGCACAAGGCGCGGCGCGAGCGGTTCGGCACGGGCTCGGGCGGGCGTTCATGGGACGACGCCCTGGCGCGCGGGCGCATCGCCCAGGCGTTCGGCCGCCTGATCCGCCGGGCGGACGACCGGGGCGTTTTCGTCATGCTGGACGCCGCCTGCCCGACGCGCCTGTTCGCCGCCCTGCCGCCGGGGACGGAGGTGCTGCGCCTGGGGCTGGCCGAGACGGTGGAGTTGACCAAGAACTTCCTCGATCCCGAGACGACCTGAAGCCTCGGCCTCTTCTTCGTCATCCTCCGGCGAGCGGAGCGAGACCGGGGGACCTAGCGGCGCCGAAGGCGATCTTCATGGCAAGCGCAGCGCGTGGGCTTTTCGCCCTGACGGGCGCCGCTGGGTCCCCCGGTCAGCGCCGCTGCGCGGCTTGCCGGAGGATGACGAAAGGTGAGATGGGGACGCCATGTCCAAGACCACCCCCGCCACCGTCGCCCTGACCAAGGCCGGCGTCGCCTTTGAACTGCATCCCTACGATTACGATCCCGATGCGCCGCGCGTGGGTCTTCAGGCGGCCGAGGCCCTGGGCTGGGCGCCGGAGCAGGTGTTCAAGACGCTGATGACGCTGGTGGACGCCAAGCCTGTCTGCGTCGTCGTCCCGTCCGACTGCGAGGTCAGCATGAAGAAGCTGGCCGCCGCCGCCGCGGGTAAGTCGGCCCAGATGATGAAGCCCGCCGACGCCGAACGCCTGACCGGCTTCAAGGTCGGCGGCGTCAGCCCCTTCGGCCAGCGCAAGGCCGTCCCGACCTTCATCGACGAGACGGCGGCCCTGTTCGAGCGGGTGCTGATCAACGGCGGCCAGCGCGGCCTGCTGCTGGAGCTGGCGCCGGACGAGGCGGCCCGCGCCTGCGCGGCGACATGGGCGGATCTGACGGCCTGACCAGCCTAGCTCTCGAACGTCACGACCACGCTGGCGGCGGAACGCTCGGCCTCGCCGTGGAACACCGCTTCGATGTTGTTGCCGTCCGGGTCGAGCAGGAAGGCGGCGTAGTAGCCGGGGTGATAGGGCCGCTCGCCCGGCGCGCCGTTGTCGGTTCCGCCCGCCGCCAACCCCGCCTTGTGGAAGGCTTCGACCATGGCGCGGTCCTTCGCCTGGAAGGCCAGATGGCAGCGGCCCGTCGGCCGGCCCTGCGCGGCGATGCTGTCCACCGCCGAGACGAACAATTCGTCGGCCCAGAAGAAGCGTTCGGCTTCGCCGCCGATCGGCACGCCCAAGGCCTCCAGCACCGCGCCGTAGAAGCGGCGGCTGGCCTCAAGGTCCGGCGTCACCAGTTGCAGATGGTCGATCAGACGGCCGCGATGAAGCTGCTGCGTCTCCATGGTCCTCGTCTCCTGTCAGCTTGCAATTCGAACGGGTGGCAGCCTCACCTGTTCCTGCTGACAGGACGTGTCAGCAGCCGCTCATCCTGCTAAAGCGCGCTCATGACCGACGCCGTCCCGCATCACAGCCGCAAGGGCCTGATCATACCCTTCGCCATCGTCGCCGTCGCCCTGGCGGCGTGGACGGGCTGGTGGTTCGTCCTGACCCAACAGATCGAACAGCGTCTCGAGGGCAAGATCGCCGGGCTGCAGGAGAGCGGCTGGACCATCAAGCATGGCGGCGTCTCGACCACGGGCTGGCCGATGCACGCCCGGGTGACGATCAAGCATCTGGATGTGATCGCGCCGTCGGGCCACGCCGTCGAGGCGCCCGAGATGGTGGCGCAGGCCAACGCCTATAATCCCACGCGCTGGGTGCTGGCGGCGCCGGACGGTCTGACCGTCACGCGCGGCGAAAAGGGCAAGACCGCCATCCGCGCCGAAGGCATCCGCATGAGCCTGCACGGCCTGACCCAGCGCTGGCCCAATGTCGTGCTGGAGCTGGAGAAGCCGGTCTTCACCGCCCTGCCGGACGCCGAGCCCTTCCCGCTGAAACAGGCGGCGCTGGTGCAGTTTTACATGCGGCCGCATCTGGTCGGCTCGGACACGCCGACCGACGACGTCGACGTGTTGTTCCGCCTGGTCGACGGCGAGGGCCGCGCGAACGGCCCGGTCGAGAGCTTCGCCCAGTCGGGGATGCTGAACGCCCAGATCGAGGCGGTGATCGAAAAGGCCTCAGCCCTGCGCAAGGGCGCGGACGCCAAGGGACTGCTGACCGCATGGACGGCGGCGGGCGGCCGCTTCATCGACGTGAAGGGCCAGCTTCAGGCGGGCGAGAGCAAGGCCTTCGTCTCCAGCGACGCCCTGTCGGCCGACGCCAAGGGTCAGTTGGAAGGCGAGGTCTTCGTGCGCGCCGAGAAGCCGCTGGCGGCTATCGTCGGCCTGGCGGGCGCCCAGCAGGGCGGGGCGCTGGACCGCGCCGCCGCCGCAAAGGCCGCCGCCGCTACGCCGCAGGGCGGAACCGGCGACGACGGTCAGGGCGTGGAGCTGGCCATCCTGTTCCGCGGCGGCCGCACCTATCTGGGGCCGTTCGCCCTGGCGCCCGCGCCGCAGCTGTTCTGATGCCGCCCTTGTCATGCTGATCGAGCCGCCCGCCGACGAAGCGCGCCTGTCGCTGGAACGGGCCGTGGCCGAGGCCGTCCGCGCGCGGCTGGCGGCGGGCGCGCGCGGTTCGGTCGACGGCGACGCCATCGCCCTGCGCGCCATTCTTTCGGGAATGAGCCTGTCCGAAAAGGCGGCGGTGCGCGCCGTGCTGGGGCGGCTGGAGGCGGCGGACGGACGCCCCCTGATCGCCTGCGGAGCGCTGTCGCAAATGCTGGCGTCTGACCGCTGGGGTCTGACGGCGCGGCCGATGGCCGAGGCGGATCAGGCGCTGCTCGCCGTGCGTAACGGGACGGCGCGCAAGACCCGCGCCCTGATCGACCTGTCGCCGCGGCCGTGGTGGGGGCGGCTGCTGGCCCTGCCCATGCTGAAGATCATCGCCGCCCTGCCCGATGACGCCGCCGGGGCGCCGCGCGCCCTGATGGTGTCGACCGAGGCGCCGGGACCGACCGGCGAGGACCGCACCTTCTGGGTCACGGACAGCGCATGGCCGGACGCCCGTATCGTCGAGGCCCTGTCGCAGGCCGGTCTGGCGGCCGAATTTCTGTCGGGCGGAGGCGGGTTGAAGCTGTTCGTCCTGACAGGCTATGTGCAGGCGGAAGACATCAGGCTGGACGGCGCGCCCGGCGGCCTGACCGGCGTCATCGGCGCCGCTCCCGTCTTCTGAACATAGCGACCGGCAGGGGATGACGCGCGCATGACCGAAGCGAACCAGGCGCCGTCTGACGGCGCGCCTCAACCCAAGCGCGGCGTGCTGGACATCGCGCCCTATGTCGGCGGCAAGAGCGCCATCGCGGGCGTCGCCAAACCGATCAAGCTGTCCTCCAACGAAAACGCGCTGGGCGCGGGCGAAAAGGCGCGCGAGGCCTTCGCCGCCGCTGCGTCTTCGATCCACCTCTATCCCGACGGCCGGGCCGATCGCCTGCGCGTAGCGGTGGCCGAGGCGCACGGGCTGGAGCCGGAGCGGCTGATCTTCGGCAACGGCTCGGACGAGGTCTTCGCCCTGCTGAACCAGACCTATCTGGAGGCGGGGGACAATATCGTCACCAGCCAGTACGCTTTCGTCGCCTATCAGATTTCCGCCCGCGCCTGTCAGGCCGAGGTCAGGCAGGCGGCCGAGCCGGACTTCCGCGCCGACGTCGACGCCATGCTGGGCCTGGTCGATGAGCGGACGAAGCTGGTCTATCTGTCGAACCCGGCCAATCCGACCGGCAGCTTCGCCACGGGCGAGGAGATCCGCCGCCTGCACGCGGGCCTGCCGCCCCACGTCATCCTGGTGATCGACGAAGCCTACGCCGAGTTCGTGACCGAGCCGGACTGGGAAAGCGCCTTCGATCTGGCGCGCACGGCGCCCAACATCGTCGTCACCCGCACCTTCTCCAAGCTGCATGGGCTGGGCGGTCTGCGGGTCGGCTATGGCTATGCGCCGCTGGCGGTGGAGCAGGCCATCGACCGCATTCGCCTGCCGTTCAACGTCTCCCTGCCGGGGATCGAAGCGGCCATCGCCGCCCAGGGCGATGAGGCGCACCAGAAGGCCTCGCGTGATCTGGTGGCCGAGTGGCGGCCGCGCCTGACCCAGGCCATTCGGGGCTTTGATTTCGAGGTGTTTCCGGCGTCGGGCAACTTCATCCTGATCCGCTTCCCCGATGCGAAGCGCTCGGCCTCGGCGGCGCAGGATTATCTGCAGGCCAAGGGCATCATCGTTCGCGGCGTGGGCAGTTATGGCCTGCCTGACTGCCTGCGGGTGACGATCGGGACGGAAGACCAGAACCGCGCCGTCCTCGACGCCCTCAGCGAGTTCGCGGCGAGCTGAAGACTCAGCCGCCGCTGTTGAAGCGCACCACGCCGATCACGCCTGCGCGCCAGACGTAGTCGTCCTTGATCAGGGGGCTGTCCTTGATGTCGCCCAGACGCTGTTCGTAGTTGACGAAAGCGCCGACGCCGTAACGGTCGCCGATCGGCACGGCCAGCATGGCTGCGGCGCCTGCGGCCGACAGTCCGCCCGACGGCGTGAAGGCGGCGTAGTCGCTATTGGCCGCTTCCTGTGCGGTGACGCCGTAATAGCGCTGGACGCGCGCGTCGCTGCCGCCGCGCATATAGGCCATCGTCTGCAACATGCCGATAGGCGTCACGCGCTGGTGGCTGACCGAGCCGTAGTACTCAAGACCGGCGTCGTCGCCGGTGGCGTCATGCTGGATGCGGCCGCCGACCACGACATTGCCCGGCAGACGTTTGAAGGCGTAAAGGGCCGCATCGGCGCCGTAGCCGGGCCGGTCCATGCCCTCGATGTCGCCCGCTGCAAAGCGCGGACGCAACTGAACGCCCGCATGGAAGCCGTCGCGCTTGACGGCGTTCCAGCCCAGTCCGTCCAGACCGTTGGCGTAGACGATGTCACGATAGGAGGCCGAGCCCCAGGCGGTGAAGTTGAAATCCTCGGACTTGTCGCCCGAGACGCTGAAGCCCCGGACAAAGCCGCCGCCGATGTCGACCTTCCACGTCTGCGGCGCTTCAAGCGGCTGGAACGGCTGGGACTGCGCAGAGGCGACAGCCGGAAGGGCGCCGAGGGCGACCGTCAGCAGGGCGAGGCGAAAGGCGGAGCGTGAAATCATGAGCGGGTCCCGGTCAACAGCTGATGATATAGGGGCCCGCCCTCCAAAGCCTAGGTTCTGGGCGGCAACAAGGCGGTCGAGGCGTCTTCGATCCGGCTTTCCAACTGCTTCATGAACTCGGCCCGCTTCAGACCCGCGGGAATCGGCGGCAGAAACTCGAACACCACCGTGCCCGGATAGCGTTTGAAACCATGCGCCGGCCAATGGACGCCCGAGTTGGTGGCGACAGGCCAGCAGGGCGCGTCCACGTCGCGATAGATGGCGGCGACGCCGGGCTTGTAGTCGGCCGGTGCGCCCGGAGCCGTGCGGGTGCCTTCGGGGAAGATCAGGATCTGACGCCCCTCCGCCAGACGGGCGCGGGTCTGCCGCACCATGTCCTTCAGCGCCTTGGCGTGGGCGGCGCGGTCGACGGCGATCATCTTCGTCTTCCAGGCGAACCAGCCGAAGAAGGGCAGCGGCATCAGCTCCTTCTTCATCACGAAACAGGCGTCGTCGAGGAAGGCGAAGGGGGCGATGACGTCCAGCATCCCCTGATGCTTGGCCGCAATCAGGGCCGGGCCGTTGGGGCGGTGCTCCAGCCCGCGCACTTCGACCTTCACCCCCGCGATCCAGCGCAGGCCGAACAGGACGAAGCGCGCCCACAGCTTGATCACCCCCATCGCCGCCCGGTGCGGCATCAGCAGCGCGGGCGACAGCAGGACGGCGAACAGCGGCATCGACAGATACAGCCACAGGGTGAAGATCAGGGATCGAACGGTCGTCATGCAGCGGCCTTGCGGAGGTCTGAGGCGTCGGGTGCGGCAGGGCCGGGGCGCTCGGGATGGCGGCCGGTCAGGCGATGCATCCCCTCGCGGCCCAGGACGGCCAGGTATTTCATGTACTCCAGCGTCATGCGCCGGGCGGTCTCGGTCGCGCGCCACCAGGACGGGGTGTCCAGCGACGGCGTGGAGATGGCGTAGGGGGTCAGCCGCACGCCGGGCGCCGCCCCGCGAATCTCCAGCAGGCTGCGCGGCATATGATAGTCCGAGGTGACGACGATCAGATCGTCATAACCCTTGGCCCGCGCCCAGGCGGCGATCTCCTGGGCGTTGCCGACGGTGTTCTCGGCCTCGAAGCCCAGGTCGACACAGCAGTTGAACAGCTTCTTGGACCCCGGCGTCAGGGCGCGCAGCTCCTGACGGCGCACCTCGCGGTTGACGCCCGAGATCAGCAGCCGGTCGCCCTTGCCCTGCTCCAGCAGGCGGATGGCGGCGTTGACGCGCTCGGCCGAGGGGCCGGTCAGGGAGACGATGGCGTCCGCCCGCGCGGGCTCGGGCGCAGGCGTCAGACCGCGAACCCGCTCGGCGAAGACGAACAGGCCCGTCAGCCACATCAGCGCCACCACGGCGATCAGCGTCAGGAACTTCATGCTTAACTAACTAGCGACGCCCGCCCAGCTTCGCCAGCGCCGTCAAACGCGCAGCCAGCACCGCGACCGCCCCCGCCAGCAAGGGGCAGGCGATCAGCGCCAGCAGGTCGCCAAAGGCCAGCGGCAGGGCCGGGGTCAGCCCGCCCTCGCCCCCGATCAGGCGCAACGCCGCCAGCATCAGCGCGGCCAGTCCGGCCCCCGCCGCGCCCGCCGTCGCCGCCAGAACGCCGAACCGCTGCTGGAACAGGGCGGCGATCGCTCCGTCCGACGCGCCGTTCAGGCTCAGCGTCTCGATCACCGTCGCCTGAGCCGCCATGCCCGCTCGGGTGGCGTAGGCGATCGCCGCCGCCGTCGCCGCCGCGATCAGCAGGAAGGCCGCGCCCGCCAGGGCCGTGATCAGGCCCGCCGACCGTTCGACCTCGCCGCGCCACAGGCTGTGGTCGTCGACGCTGGCGTCCAGCCCGGCCTCGGCCAGGGCGCGGCTCAGGCTCGGCGCGCTGGCGGGCGCCTTGGGGTCCAGCCGGACGACGACCAGATAGGGCAGAGGCAGGTCGGGCAACACCGCCTCCCCTACCCACGGCCGCAACAGGGCCTCGGCCGCCTTGCGGTCCATCGCCTGCGCCTCGGCCACGCCCTTGACCCCGGCCAGGGTCTCGGCGGCGCGGGCGGCGGCGGCGGGGCCGGTCTCATCGACGCGCGGGCGCACCTGCACCGTCGCTTCGGCGCGCAGATGCGACGCCCAACCGTGCGCGGCCCGATCGGCCGCCAAGGCGCCGACGGCGGCGATGGAGGCCAGGAAGCACAGCACGGCGATGACCACCACCAGCCAGCGCTCGCCCCCGGCCTCGCGCGGCAGAAGTTCGGGCTGGGCGTTGCGCATGAAGCCGATCATGACTGCGCCTCCGGTCCCGCCGATGAAGCCGGCGCGATCTGAGCCAGCCGCCCGCCTTCCAACCGCAGGACGGCGGCGCCGCTGCGCTCGGCCAGAGCCTCGTCGTGGCTGGCGATCAGGACCGTGGCGCCGAGTTTGTTCAGCGACTGGAACAGCCGCATCAGCTTCTCGCCCATCGGCCGGTCGACGCTGCCGGTCGGTTCGTCGGCCAGGATCAGGCGCGGGCGGGCCACCACGGCGCGGGCGATGGCCAGCCGTTGCTTCTCGCCGCCGGACAGGGTGGGCGGCAGGGCGTCCAGCCGCCCGCCCAGCCCGACCCAGCGCAGCATCTCCTGCACGTCGGCGCCGTAGTCCGCCGGGCGTTCTCCCGCCAGCCGCAGCGGCAAGGCCGCATTGTCGAAGGCCGACAGATGGTCCAGCAGGCGGAAATCCTGAAAAATCACCCCCATGCGACGGCGAAGCGCCGGGACCTCGCGCCGGGGCAGTTGGGTCACGTCCTGACCGAACAGGCTGATTCGACCCGCCTGCGGCCGCGCCGCCAAAGTCAGCAGCCGCAGCAACGAGGACTTGCCCGCCCCCGAAGGTCCGGTAAGGAAGTGGAAAGAGCCGTTTGGCAGACTAAGGTTAACGTCCCGCAGCACGACGGGCCTGCCCCCATAGCCGAAGCCCACGCCTCTGAGGCGGACGGCGTCAGGCGCGGAATCAGGGTCGGCGGCGCGGCGGATCGGATCGGGCATAGGGTTTCGTATTGGACCGGGGCGTTGCGCCGCGACAGGAGGGGGCGATAAGCCTCACAGTCAGCTGACATGATACTGACCTGTCCCGCCTGCGCCACCAGCTATTTTGTTCCCGACGAAGCGATCGGCCCCAACGGCCGTCGTGTCCGCTGCAAGACGTGCGGCCACGACTGGCGCGCCAGCCTTGAGGATGCGCCGCTGGAGCTGGAATCGGCGACGGAAGGCCTGAGCCCAGCCGAAGACGCTTCGTCCGAAACCCTGCCTGAAAGTCTGGCCGAGACGCCTGCGCCCGAACTGCCGCGCGCCTTCCGCGCCCGGGCCGAGCGCAGGCGCCGCACCCGGCAGGCGGCGGCGGCGGGCGCAGCCTGGGCCGCGGCGGCGGCGGTCGTGCTGGGACTGATCACCAGCGGCGTCCTGTTCCGTGAAGAGATCGTCCGCAAATTCCCGGTGACGGCAGGGGCCTATGGCGCCCTGGGTCTGGACGTGAACATCGTCGGACTGGAGTTCGAAGCCCAAAGGGCCCGCGTGGCGCCGCATGATCCGGGCAAGATCGTCGTGTCAGGCGTCGTGCGGAATATTCGTGAAACCGAGGTGTCGTCGCCTCCCATCCGCGTGATCCTACAGGATGAACGCGGCGTCGAGATCGCCAGCAGGGTGGTGCGCCCAGACTGGCCCCCCACGCTGCCGGGGAAAACGCAGGGTTTCGCCACGGTCATCGCTGACCCGCAGGGCAAGGCGGCGGGGATGACGACGAAGTTCATTCTTGAGCCTGCGCGCAAGACGCCCCCCCGCACCGCCGGCAAGAAGGCTCGCCCTGAACCCGCCGCGCGCGAAGATGGAGGCCTACGTCGTCTGGGCGCCCTCAACCTTGGTCCGACGCCCGCGCCTCTCGACACCGACGTCGCAGACGGGGTATCGGCGAGGCATGGCTGACACCCCATCGACGCCCGCTCCCGCTGTCCTTCTGTCCCAGGCTGAGATCGAGGCCGTCGTGGCCCATCTGGCGCGCCGCATCGCCCCCCATGTCGATGATCAGACGGTGGCCGCCGTCCTGCTGACCGGCGGACTGTGGTTCGCCGCCGACCTGACCCGCGCCCTGTCGCGCGAAGGCCGCAATGTGCGCTTCGACGCCCTGTGGCTGGCTTCCTACGGCGATGAGCAGACCAGCCGGGGCCGGATCGAGGTCCGCGCCCCCTATCAGCGCCCGCTGACCGGCAAGAAGGTGCTGATTCTGGACGACGTGTTCGACACAGGTCTGTCGTTGGCCGAGGCGGTGCGCATCACCAGGGAAGCAGGCGCCGCCGAGGTGCTGACCTGCGTCTTCGCCCGCAAGCCCTGGCCCAAGCCCCGCGCGCCCGAGCCCGACTTCGTCGGCTGGGAGGCGCCGAACCGCTTTCTGGTCGGCTATGGCCTGGACCATGCGGGCGGGATGCGCGGCCTGCCCGACATCTGCGCGCTGGACTGAGGCTTAAAGCCAGTCCGCCATCGGTTCGCGGGCGAACATCTCGTCATAGGTCGGGCGCGGGCGGATGACCGCGCTGCGCTCGCCGTCGACCAGAACTTCGGCGGCCAGGGGACGGGTGTTGTATTCGCCGCTCATGACCGCGCCATAGGCTCCGGCGCTCATGAAGACGACCAGATCGCCCGCCTTCAACGGCGGCAGGTCCCGATCGCGCGCGAAGGTGTCGCCGGTCTCGCAGACCGGCCCTACCACGTCGTGGGGCAGAGCCTCGCCCGTCACAGGACGCACCGGCTTCAGGTCGTGGAAGGCGTCATAAAGCGCAGGGCGCATCAGGTCGTTCATCGCCGCATCCAGCACCAGGAAGCGACGGCCGTCGGTCCGCTCATTGACCTGAATGACGCGGCTCAGCAGCACGCCCGCGTTGGCCGCCATCAGGCGACCGGGCTCGAAGGCCGCTTCGACGTTCAACCCCTCCAGCACACGCGCGGCCATCGCCACATAGTCGGCCGGAGCAGGCGTCGCCGCATCGCCATAATAGGGCACGCCCAGTCCGCCGCCGAGATCAAGCCGCGTGACGCTGTGCCCCTGGGAGCGCAGGTCTTCCGTCATCTGGCGCAGCACCCGGAAGGCGGCCTCGAGCGGGGCTAGGTCGGTGATCTGGCTGCCGATGTGGCAGGCCAGCCCCACCGGCGTGACGTGGGGCGAGCTTGAGGCGCGGGCGTAAAGGGCCATCGCCTCCTCGACCGGCACGCCGAACTTGTCGCCCGCGCCGCCGGTGGTGATCTTGGCGTGACCGCCCGCGCCGATCTTGGGGTTCACCCGGATGGCGATGGCGGGGGCGGCGTTCTTAGTCGCAGCGACCGCGATCAGCCGGTCCAGCTCGGTCGAGGACTCGACGTTGATCTGACGCACGCCCTGTTCGATGGCGAAGGTCAATTCGGCGTCGGTCTTGCCCACGCCCGAAAAGATGATGCGCTCGCCGGGAATGCCGACGGCCAGCGCCCGGCGGATCTCGCCCTCGGACACGGTGTCCGCGCCGCAGCCCAGCTTGGCCAGGGTCGCCAGCACCGACAGGTTGGAGTTGGCCTTGACCGCAAAGGCGATCAGGGCGTCGCCCAGCGCGCCCCGATGCGCGTCGCACGCCTCGCGCAGCAGGCCGTAGTGACGGCGCAGGGTGGCCGAGGAATAGACGTAGGTCGGCGTGCCGACGCTGTCCGCCAGCGCCTCCAGAGAGACGCCCTCGGCATGCAGGACGCCGTCCTTGAGATCGAAATAGTGCACCGGCGGGGAGTCCAGTCAGAGAGAAGAGCCAGAAGGCTCAGTTCATCGGCGGCGGCTTGCCGAACGGGTTGCTCGTGCCGTTGTCGATGGGCATCTGGCGCGGCGGCAGGTTCTGCATCGCGTCCTCGGGCAGATGATCGGCCGAGCGGTCGCGGATGGCGCGCTCGGTCTGCTTCTTCGGCGTCGCGCCCTGCGGCGGCTCAAGGTCCGCCATGCGACCGCAGGCCGACAGCATCAGGGCGGCGGCGCCCGCGAGGATCAGGGTCTTTTTCACAGACGTCTTCTTCACAGGCGGCTTCTCCAGTCGGCGATGCGCGCGCGGACCTGTTCCGGCGCCGTGCCGCCGAAGCTCTGGCGGCTGGCGCAGGAGGCTTCGGGCATCAGCACTTCATACACGCCTTCGGTGATCCGGCCATCCAGCGCCTGCAATTCCGTCAGCGGCAATTCGCCCAGCCCCAACCCCAGCGCCTCGGCCCGCTTCACGGCGGCGCCGGTGACGTGGTGCGCCTGGCGGAAAGGCAAGTTCAGTTCGCGCACCAGCCAGTCGGCCAGGTCGGTGGCGGTCGAGAAGCCCGCGCCCGCGGCGGCGGCCATCTTTTCGGTGTTGGGGCGGATCACGGCGACCATGGCGGTCATGGCCGTCAGAGCCAGATCCAGCGCGTCAAAGGCCTCGAACACCGGCGGCTTGTCCTCCTGCATGTCCTTGGAATAGGCCAGCGGCAGGCCCTTCATCACCGTGGTCAGGGCGATCAGGGCGCCGTTGATGCGGCCCGTCTTGGCCCGCACCAGCTCGGCCGCATCCGGGTTGCGCTTCTGCGGCATGATGGACGAGCCGGTGGTCAGGTCGTCGGGCAGGGTCGCAAAGCCGAACATCGGCGTCATCCACACCACGATCTCTTCGGCCAGACGCGACAGGTGGCCCGCCGCGATGGAGGCGGCGGCCAGGCTTTCCAGCGCGAAATCGCGATCCGAAACGGCGTCCAGAGAATTCGCCATCGGCCGGTCGAAGCCCAGCGCCTGCGCCGTCATATGACGGTCGATGGGGAAAGGCGATCCGGCCAGGGCCGCGGCGCCCAGCGGGTTCTCGTTCATGCGGGCGCGGGCGTCGGCGAAGCGCCCCGCGTCGCGGCCGAACATCTCGACATAGGCCATCAGGTGATGGCCGAAGGTCACCGGCTGGGCCGTCTGCAGATGGGTGAAGCCCGGCATCAGGTCGCCCGCGTGCTGTTCCGCCCGGTCCAACAGAGTCCTCTGCAGGTCTTGCAGCTGCGCCACGGTGCGATCGCAGGCGTCGCGCACCCACAGGCGGAAGTCGGTCGCCACCTGATCATTGCGGCTGCGCGCCGTATGGAGGCGCCCCGACGGCTCGCCGATCAGCTCCGACAGGCGGGCCTCGACGTTCATGTGAATGTCTTCATAGGCGTCGCGGAAGGGGAAGCTCCCGTCCCGGATCTCGCCTTCGATCACGTCCAGCCCGCCAAGGATGGCCTGGGCGTCGGCGGCGGCGATGATCCCCTGCTTCTCCAGCATGCGACAATGGGCCCGCGAACCGGCCAGGTCCTGCGCCCACAGGCGTTTGTCGACGCCGATGGAGACGTTGATGGCCTGCATGATGTCCGCAGGCTTGGCGCTGAAGCGCCCACCCCATAGAGACTGGCCCTGAGCGGGGGAATCTGGCTGT
This sequence comes from Brevundimonas sp. S1H14, assembly GCF_047716865.1. NCBI lineage: Bacteria > Pseudomonadati > Pseudomonadota > Alphaproteobacteria > Caulobacterales > Caulobacteraceae > Brevundimonas > Brevundimonas sp. S1H14. The sequence continues at coordinate 3,128,737 of NZ_CP136679.1, forward strand.
GGTTTGGAAGGCGTATCGGACATGAGCGGCTCTGGACGGACTTGGGCGGGCGTGGCGACGTTCGCGGTGATCGGCGTGATCGGCATGGGCGCGGCGCTGCTATACGTCAATCAGAAGGGCGGAGGCAAAGAGTCCGCGCCGCCTGCGGCCCAGGCGCCGGTCCAACCCCTTGAGCCGCAACTGGCCGCCTTCGCCAAGGGATCGCTGGCGGCCCTGCAGGCGCCCGCCTCCCCCGCCGCTCCCGACTATGTGTTCAAGGCCGCCGACGGCGCCGACGTCCGCCTGGCCGACTTCGCAGGCAAGGTGACGGTGGTGAACCTGTGGGCCACCTGGTGCGCCCCGTGTCGGATCGAGATGCCGACGCTCGCGGCCCTGGCCGACCACTATAAGGCGCGCGACGACTTCGCCGTGGTCGCCGTCAGCATGGACCTCGACAAGACGGCGGACGAGGCGCGGGCCTTCATCGCCCAGAACGCGCCTCTGGACTTCTACATCGACCCGAAATTCCAGCTGGCGTTCGAGTTCCCCGGCAAGGGCGCCATGCCCCAGACGATCGTCATGGACCGCCAGGGCCGGGTCCGCGCCGTCCTGACCGGCGAGGCCGACTGGGCCGGGCCCGAGGCGCGCGCCCTGATCGAGCACCTGCTGGCCGAGGGCTGAGGCCGAGCTCCGGCCCCGCTTGTCGAAGACGGCCCGAAAGGTTGATGCTCCAGCCGAACAGGAGGCTGCGATGAGCGTCGAGACCCACTATCTGGCCGTCTTCACCAGCGACAAGACCGGCCCCAAATGGCGGGCCTGGCGCGCCATGAGCGAGGCCGAGCAGGCTGAGACGGCCCGCCGCGGCGTGGCCGCCGTCGCCGAATGGGAGGCGGCGCACCGCGACTCCATCGTCTTTCAGGGCGGCCCGCTGGGCCCGACCAAGCGCCTCGACGACGACGGCGCCGTGACCGACATGGTCAACCTTCTGACCGTCTTCATGGTCGTGCGCGCCGAAAGCCACGAGGCGGCGGCCCGCCTGTTCGAGGGGCACCCGCACATGAGCATCTTCGTCTGCGACGGGGTCGAGGTGATGCCGGTGTTGGGAGGATGACACCCCAACAAATGGAACGCCACTATACGAACCAACCTGCTGAGTATAACAACTGATCATCAAATGTCGGGGAGGAACGGTTGGCCAAGCTCGCAGTCAACATCGCTGAAGGACTCATAGAAATCGAGGGCGACGAGAAGTTCGTGCTGTCCGCTTTCTCGGAGGTTCGTGCAGCACTCAAGGAAATGGAGACAGGTTCGTCAGCGCCTGAAAAAATACAGACAACTTTCAAGGCCACGCCGCCCCCTCAAAAGGAGGAAAAAGGCTCTGGGGTAAAGACCAAGGGCTCAACCGGCAAAGGCAAAACATCAAAGGCGGCCCAGCCTGTCTTGAATGCTAACCTCGACCTGACCGGTCTGAGTGGGTTCGTAGCTGATCATAAGCCCGCGAAGAACACCGAGCGAATTCTGGTGTTCGCAGCCTTCCTTCGAGACAAGCTAGCTATTTCACCCTGCTCATTCGACGACATATTCTCGTGCTTTCACGCCATGAAAAGCACCATGAAGATTCCTCAAGCCTTCGCAAAAAACATGCATGACGCTAAATCTGAGGGCTTCATTGAATACGTAAAGCTCAACGAAATTGGAATTCCGATCATGGGCGAGAACCACCTCGTTACCCTCGCCAAGAAAACGTCTGAATGAGCGACGCGCTGGATCAATCTCATTTGGCCACCTTCTATGGCGAGATTCCTAATAAGGATGATCTTTCCAAAGGTGAGTTAGCGAACATGTTTGCCTACTATCTTCAGGTCGAGCTAGGTCGCCCATCAGTGACCACGGCCGAATTGAAACGGTGTTTCGCTCTGAGCGACCTCGGCATGCCTACATGGCTAGCCACACATCTGACCAACAATTCAAAGGGGCGCGGCGCTACCTACGTCAAGGCAACCAAGGGCTACAGGCTTCACGCCCGAGAACGTGAACGACTGGCGGCCATATTTGGTCCTAAACTCACTATAGTTCAAACTAGCTCCCCCATGAAGGCAATTCACGACTCATTGCCTGAAGGAGCGCGCAAAGACTTCTTGGACGAGGCCATTCGCTGTTACGCTGCTGGCTGCAACAGGGCGTCTGTCGTCATTTTCTGGTTATTCCTCATGGATCACCTTTACGAGTTGGTGCTCACTAGACACAAACCCGCATTCAATACTGTACTCGCAGGCAATACCGACAAGAGAATCAAGATAACATCACTATCGAAAAGGGATGATTTCGGCGAGATACCGGAAGGTAAGTTCGTAGAATTTCTGCGCTCCGCCGGTATCATCAGCAATGATGTCAGAAAAATTCTCGATCAAAAGCTTGGCACAAGAAATACTGCAGCACATCCATCTACGGTTAAACTTGCACAGAGCAAAGCAAACGATTTTTTTGACGACTTAATTGAGAACGTTTACAAAAAATACCCTCTATAGCCAATTATTGACGTCACGCTGTAGAGCGTAGCGTTCAAAAACGGCGCAAAGCCCCCATGGTGCCGCATAGCCCCGATCGGATCTACGACCGGGGCACACCATCAATGCACTCGCGCCTTGCCGATCTCCAGCCCATCGGCGCCCGCTGACACGGCCACCACGCTGCCGTCCTCGATCTCGCCGGCCAGCAGCATCTTCGCCATCGGGTCGACCAGTTCCTTCTGGATGACGCGCTTCAGCGGCCGTGCGCCATACACCGGGTCGTAGCCCTTGTCGGCGAGCCAGGTCAGGGCGCTGTCGTCCAGGGCCAGCGTCAGGCGACGGTCGGCCATCAGCTTCTCAAGACGCGCCAGCTGGATGCGGACGATGCCGCCCATCTGTTCGCGGCCGAGGCGGTGGAACAGGATGATCTCGTCGATGCGGTTCAGGAACTCGGGCCGGAAGTGGGCGCGGACCTGTTCCATGACCAGCGGGCGCACGGCCTCGACATCCTCGCCCTCAGGCTGGTCGGCCAGATACTGGCTGCCCAGGTTGGAGGTCATGATGATCAGGGTGTTCTTGAAGTCGATGGTGCGGCCCTGACCGTCGGTCAGGCGGCCGTCGTCCAGCACCTGAAGCAGCACGTTGAAGACGTCGGGGTGGGCCTTCTCGACTTCGTCGAACAGGACGACCTGATAGGGGCGGCGACGCACGGCCTCGGTCAGGGCGCCGCCCTCGTCATAGCCGACATAGCCCGGAGGGGCGCCGATCAGGCGGCTGACCGAGTGCTTCTCCATGTATTCGGACATGTCGATGCGGGTGATGGCGTTGTCGTCGTCGAACAGATAGCCCGCCAGCGCCTTGGTCAGCTCGGTCTTGCCCACGCCCGTGGGGCCGAGGAAGAGGAAGCTGCCCAGCGGCTTGTTGGGGTCGTTCAGACCGGCGCGGGCGCGGCGCACGGCGTCGGAGACGGCGGCCAGGGCCTCGTCCTGACCGACCACGCGGCGGCCCAGTTCGTCCTCCATCTTGAGCAGCTTCTCGCGCTCGCCTTCCAGCATCTTGTCGACGGGCACGCCGGTCCAGCGGCTGACGACGGCGGCGATCTGCTCGGCGTCCACGACCTCGGGCGTCAGGGGGGCGGCGACCGCCGCCGGGGCTTCGTCTTCGGCGAGCTGCTTCTCCAGCTGCGGGATCTGGCCGTAGGCGATCTCTGACGCGCGGCCGAGGTCGCCGGCGCGCTGGGCGGCGGCCAGTTCGGCGCGCAGGCGGTCTAGGGTCTCACGCAGCTGGGCGCCCTGCCCCACCTTGTCCTTCTCGGACTTCCAGCGGGCGGTCATCTCGTCCGACTGGCCCTGCAGGTCGTCGATCTCGTCTTCCAGCCTCTCAAGACGGTGCTGGGAGGCCTGATCGCTCTCCTTCTTCAGGGCCTCGCGCTCAATCTTCAGCTGGACCAGGCGGCGGTCGATCTCGTCCAGCGCCTCGGGCTTGGAGTCGACGGCCATGCGCACGCGGCTTGCGGCCTCGTCGATCAGGTCGATGGCCTTGTCCGGCAGGAAGCGGTCGGTGATGTAGCGGTTCGACAGGGTGGCGGCGGCGACGATGGCGCTGTCGGAGATGCGCACCCCGTGGTGGACCTCATACTTCTCCTTCAGGCCGCGCAGGATCGACACCGTGTCCTCGACGGTGGGTTCAGCGACGAAGACCGGCTGGAAGCGACGGGCCAGGGCCGCGTCCTTTTCGACGTGCTTGCGGTATTCATCCAGCGTGGTGGCGCCGACGCAGTGCAGTTCGCCGCGCGCCAGGGCGGGCTTGAGCAGGTTGGAGGCGTCCATCGCGCCGTCGCCCTTGCCCGCCCCGACCAGGGTGTGCATCTCGTCGATGAAGAGGACGATCTGGCCCTCGGCGGCGGCGACCTCGTTCAGCACGGCCTTCAGCCGCTCCTCGAACTCGCCGCGGTATTTGGCCCCGGCGATCAGGGCGCCCATGTCCAGCGACAGGACCTTCTTGTCCTTCAGGCTTTCGGGCACGTCGCCGTTGACGATGCGCAGGGCCAGGCCTTCGACGATGGCGGTCTTGCCGACGCCGGGCTCGCCGATCAGGACGGGATTGTTCTTGGTGCGGCGGGCCAGCACCTGGATGGTGCGGCGGATCTCTTCGTCGCGGCCGATGACGGGGTCGACCTTGCCGTCGCGCGCGGCCTCGGTCAGGTCGCGGGCATAGCGTTTAAGGGCGTCGAAGCTGTCCTCGGCGCCCGCGCTGTCGGCGGTCTTGCCCTTGCGGATTTCGGCGACGGCTTCGTCCAGTTTCCTGGCCGTGACCCCGGCGGATTTCAGCGCCTCGGCGGCGGCCCCGCCCTCCTTGGCGATGGCGGCCAGCAGGCGTTCGGTGGTGACGAAGGCGTCGCCCGCCTTCTTGGCGGCCTCTTCGGCGGCGCTGAAGACGCGCGCGGTGTCGCCGTCCAGATAGAGCTGGCCCGAGCCGCCCTCGACCTGAGGCCGCTTCTTCAGCAGGCCTTCGGTGACCAGCTCAACGGCGGACGGATCGCCGCCCGCCTGATCAATCAGCTTACGCGCTAGGCCGTCGCGCTCCTCAAGCAGCACCTTGAGCAGGTGCTCGGGCGCGAACTGCTGGTGGCGGCGAGCCAGGGCCAGAGACTGGGCGGACTGGACGGCCTGTTTGGCGCGGTCGGAATAGACGTCGAGATTCATGGTGTTCGGTTTCCCCTCAGGAGGCGGAGTTGAACTCAATGCGCCCTTATCTGAAGCGACGCCTTGAGCTGTCGCAAAACAGGTGGGTGTGGCCGATCAGACACGCAAGGGCCCAAGCGAGAACGCCCGCCGCCACAGGGGCGACGGGCGTCGGGCGCAGCCTGACGACAGGGCTCAGCCGCCCGTCGGTCCGGTGGAGAAGTCGAACTGTTCGGGCTGACGGCGCGGCCCGCCGAAGGACCAGCTCAGCCCCAGATAGAAGGCTCGCAGGTTCAGGTCCTGACTGGAACGGTCGCGGAACAGGGGCGTGTCGTAGACGGTGTCGCCGCCGAAGGAGTTGAGGATGTCGCGGGCGGTGAACTGCAGCGACAGGGTGTCGTTCAGCTTGCGCCGATAGCCGAAGTTCACCATGCCGCCGCCCTCGCGCTTGCCTTGCGCCAGCAGTTGATCGCCCTGCCAGAAGCCCATCAGCTGGACGAAGTCCTTGGGCGTGGCCTGCCAGTTCAGGCTGAGGCGACCGCTCACCATCTCGCCCTCGCGGTCGCGCCCGCCGGGGATGCCCGCCGCGTCGATCTCCTGACGGAAGGCGTTGACGCTGGCGTTGTAGCGCAGGGTCGGGTGCAGGCGGCCGCTGGCGGTCAGCTCGATCCCCAGATCGCGGCGGGCGCCCAGATTCTCGGGCCGGGTCAAAAGCACGCCGCCGCCCACGTCGGTCGCTACGTCGGTAAAGGCCTTGGTCGTGTCGCGGTAGTAGGCCGTGGCCTGATAGAAGCTCTGGCCGCGCCGCATCTGCCACATGGCCTCGAAGCTGTCGGTCTCCTGCGGCTCCAGGTCCGGGTTACCCGAGCGCAGGTTCAGCGGATCGCCATAGATGACGAAAGGATTCAGCTGCGACGGCTGGGGCCGCTGGATGCGCCGCGAATAGCTGCCGCGCAGGGTCTGGGTCTCGGTCAGCTGATACTGCAGGTGGAAGGTCGGATAGGCGCGGAAATAATCCTGAGACGCGCGCACGGCGTTGGTCACGTCCTCGACCTCGATGTCGGCCTGTTCCAGCCGCAACCCGAATTGGCCGGACAGCTTCTCGCCGAACGGGCGTTCATAGGTGGCGTAAAGGGCATGAACCGTCTGCTCCGCCTCGAAGCGGTTGCTCTGCGACGGCACGAGCGCCAGGGCGTTCTCGGCCGGTCCGCGCCGGACCTCATTGTCCTGATCCGGGCGGGTGAGGTTCAGCTCATAGCCCGCGCGCAGCTTGGCGCCCTCGCCCATCGGCCGGGTGTAGGCGCTGGTGAAGCCGATGGTCTCCTGCGCGGTCAGGCCGTGTTGGGCCTCATATACCGTCGGCTCCGTCGGTATGCGGAAGACGTTGGCGGCCAGGGAGTCGTTCTCCTGATCGTTGCGATCATAGCGCAGCTCGTTCGACCATTCGTGCCCGGACGTATCGAACTGGTGCAGCACCCGGCCGGTGACGCCCCAGCCCTTCATGGCGAAGCCGCCCGAGCCATCGCGGGTATAGGCGCGCGTCAGGGCGCCCGAGGCGTCGCGCGTCTCGAACACGCCGCGCACATCACTGTCGATGTCGAAGCGATTGGCGCGCGCCTCGCCGGTCAGCATGGTTTTTTCAGTCAGCCGGTATTCAGCGGCGACGCGGCCGAAGAAGCCGTCCTGAGTCGATTCAATGTCCTGAATCGTCGTCGTGGCGCCGGTGGTCGCACCGGTGGCATCCAGCTGTTCGCGCAGACGCCCGAAGCTCAGGCTCTGCTCGTCGTGGCGATAGCTGAGATCGCCGGTCAGGGTCAGCTTGCCCTGCTGGCGCGAGCCGCTGGCGCCGACATTCCAGCGTCCATGATCGCCCACATTGGCGCGCAGCGATCCGGTCGTGACAGCCGCGCCCGGCGTCCCGGCGGCCGCAGCAGCGGCGACCGCCGCCGGAACCGGCTTCGTGATCAGATTGATGACCCCGCCCGAGCCCTCTGGGCTGTAAGCGGCGGACGGATTGGTCATCACCTCGATACGGGCGTAGCGATCAGCCGGCAGTTGCAGCACCGCATCGGCGCGGTTCGGTCCCGACAGTATGGCCGACGGGCGGCCATCCACCAGCAGGGTGACATTGCCGTCGCCGCGCAGGGAGACGTTGCCCTGAGGATCGACATCGACCGAGGGGACATTGCGCAGGGCCTCGGCCAGCGTCCCGGTCGCCGCCTGAAGATCGTCGGCCAGACTATAGCTGATGGAGTCGATCGAGGTCCGCACATCATTGGCGCGGGCGCTGACGACGACATCGCCCACGGCGGCGGGCTGATCGTCCTTATCCGCCTTCTGCGGCGGAGTCTGAACGGGACGGTTCTGGGACGGCTGCGTTCCAGGCGAAGGCGTCTGCGCCAGAACCCCGGCTGCGGGCAGGGCCAGAACCACCCCCAGAAGGGGCGCGAACTTATATTTTGTCATGATGGGCGTCCTCGCACGGACGTCCCTCAACGTCCTGTTTCGCCGATATCAGCGTCCCGACGCATAACCGAGTTACATCTTTTTCATCCCCGAGGCGGGTCTGTGGCCAAGCCTGATTTCATTACAGCTCCGTAAGGTGCGCGGCGGCGCTTCGTCCTGTTAGGTTTTCAGCGCCCGTTTCTTCGACTGCGGGTGTTGGAAAGCCGCCCTCATGAAGAATCGTCTGATCCTGACCGCCTGCGCCTCGGCGCTGCTGCTCGGCCTGCCCGCCGCCGCCGCCGCCTGGGCCAAGGCGCCGCCTGCGAGCGCAACCGCGATCCAGGGCGGCGTCCAGGTGCCGCCGCTGGGCTTCCACAAGCGGGTGCTGGCCAACGGAATGGAGGTCTATACAGCGCGCGACGCCTCGACCTCGAACGTCACGGTGCAGGTCTGGTATCGCGTGGGATCAAAGGACGATCCGGCGGGCCGCTCGGGCTTCGCCCACCTGTTCGAGCACCTGCTGTTCAAGGCGACGAAGAACATGCCGTCCGAGACGTTCGACCGTCTGACCGAGGACGTCGGCGGCATGAACAACGCCTTCACCGCCGACGACGTGACCGCCTATTACGAGGTTGTTCCGGCCAACCACCTGCAGCGCATCCTGTTCGCCGAGGCGGACCGCATGGGGTCTCTGGTCGTCGACCAGAAGACCTTTGAATCCGAGCGCGACGTGGTGAAGGAGGAATACCGCCAACGGATTCTGGCCAGCCCCTACGGTCGCCTGTTCGGCCTGTTCGCGCCCGAGACCATCTATCAGGACCATCCCTATCGCCGTCCGGGCATCGGTTCGATCGAGGAGCTGGACGCCTCGACGCTGGACGACGTGCTGCGCTTCCACGCCACCTATTACCGGCCGGACAACGCCATGCTGATCGTGGCGGGCAATTTCGATCAGGCGCAGTTGGACGGCTGGGTCGACGAGTATTTCGCCCCGCTGAAGCGGCCGTCGACGCCCATGCCCGCCAATGACGTGAAGGAGCCCGAGCCCGCCGGCCCGCGCACCGCCACCTTCTATGCGCCGAACGTGCCCCTGCCCGCCGTGGCCCTGGCCTGGAACACCGTGGCCTATAAGGACGCCGACCGCGCGGCCCTGACGGTGCTGGACGGCATCCTGTCGACCGGCGAGAGCAGCCGCCTGTACCGTTCGCTGGTCTACGACAAGCAGATCGCCGCCTCGGCGGGCTCCAACCCTGACTTCGCCCAGCAGGCGGGCAATCTGGCCGCCTACGCCATCATGGCCGACGGCCAGACGGTCGAGACCGGCAAGGCCGCGCTTGAGGTCGAGATCGCGCGCCTGCGCGACGAGCCCGTCACCGCCGCCGAACTGGCCGAAGCCAAGAACGAACTGGTCGCCGACGCCCTGCGCGGCCGTGAAAGCATCGACGACCGCGCGACGACCCTGGGCATGGCGCTGATCATGACCGGGGATGCGACCGCCGCCGACCGCGAGATCGCCGAGATCCAGGCCGTCACCGCCGCTGACGTGCAGCGTGTGGCCCGCCGCTATCTGACGCCGCAGCGCCAGATCACCATCAACTACCTGCCCGCCGACGACGCCAACGCGCCCAGCGAGCAGAAGAAGAACGTCGACGCCCCGGTCACAGTGGCGTCTCTGGCGCCAGCCGGTCCGGTCGCCGTCCTGCTGCCCGAAGCCGAACGCGCCCGCCTGCCTCAGCCGGGACCTGAGGTGTCGCCCGCCACGCCCGCCATCGCCGACTTCCGTCTGGACAACGGCCTGCGCGTCCTGGTCGCCCCGACCAAGGGCCTGCCGCTGGTTTCGGCGCGCCTGAACTTCAACGCCGGCTCGGCCCACGATCCGGCAGACAAGCCGGGCGTCGCCTCCATGACCGCCAGCCTGCTGACTCAAGGGACAACGACCCAGTCGGCGCCGGAAATCGCCACCGCCATCGAACAGCTGGGCGCCAACATCGGCGCGGGCGCGGGCGCCGATTTCACCAATGTCTACGCCAATGCGCCCAAGGACGTGTTCGGCCGGACCCTGACCCTGATGGCCGATCTGGTGCGCAATCCGGCCTTCGCCCAGGAAGAGCTGGAGCGGCAGCAGTCCCAGACCCTGGACGGCCTGCGCGTGGCGCTCAGCCAGCCGGGGGCCATCGCCGGCCAGTCGGTCGGCCGCGTGATGTACGGCGCGGCGCCCTATGGCGCACCCGGCTCAGGCACGGTGAACAGCATCCCCGGCCTGACGCGCGACGACATGGCGGCCTTCCACGCCGAGCGGTTCCAGCCCTCGCAGGCGACCCTCGTCTTCTCGGGCGACGTGACCCCGGCCGAGGCGCGCGCCCTGGCGGATCAGGCCTTCGGCGACTGGCGCGACGCCGGTCCCGCCCCGGCCGCCATCGACAAGGCCGGTCAGGCGCTGGCGCCGCGCGTCGTCGTCATCGACCAGCCGGGCGCAGGTCAGGCCGCCGTGGTCGCCGCCATTCGCGGGATCAGCCGCACCGACGCCGACTACTTCCCGCTCACCCTCGGCAACACCCTGCTGGGCGGCGGCTTCTCCTCGCGCCTGAACCAGGAGATCCGCATCAAGCGCGGCCTGTCCTACGGCGCCCGCTCCTCGGTCGGCGCCCAACAGCAGACCGGCGTCTTCTCCGCCTCGACCCAGACCAAGAATGAGACGGCGACCGAGGTAGCCGACCTGATCCTTGAAGAGATCGGCAAGCTGGGGACCACGGCGGCGACCGAGGCCGAGCTGGCGCCCCGCCGCGCCACCCTGATCGGCGGCTTCGGACGCTCGCTGGAAACGGTGGACGGTCTGGGCGGCCTGGTCGCCAGCCTGGCTCTCTACGACCTGCCGATGAGCGACCTGGCCGACTACGCCGGGCGGGTTCGCGCCGTCACCGCCGAACAGGTTGAAAACGCCTTCGCTCGGCATCTGCCGACCGACCGAGCCAGCCTCGTCATCGTCGGCGACGCGTCCAAATTCATCGACGGCCTGCGAGCGAAATACCCCAACGTCGAGGTCATCCCCCTGACCGAACTCAACCTGGACAGCGCGACGCTGAAGTAGGGGCGGCTTGCCACGGGCTCCGATTTCCGGCCAAGCTGGAAATCGGAGAACCGCATTATGCTGAAGACCGGATACGCCGCCCTGCTGGCGGTCGGAACGATCTGGCTGGCCGGGTCGCCCGTACAGGCGCTCTCGCCCGCGCAGAACTCTCTGGACGACGCCTTGGCGCTGCTCCAGACCGATCCCTCTGCAGCCATCGCCGCACTGGAGCCTCTGGTCGCCGCTGGCGATCCCGAGGCGGCTGCTTCCCTGGCTTCCGCGCTGGAACTCACAGGAGGCGACCCCGAACGGTCAGAACGCCTCTGGGCGCAGGCTCTGCGGGACGGATCGCAGAACGCCCGCCTGAACATCGGCATGCGGCGATTGATAAACGATGACCCTGCCGACGATGCGGAAGCCATAGCCTGGCTCAATGGTCTGGATGCGAAGTATCAGCCGGCCGCCGCCTATCCCCTGGGCCGGGCCTATCTCTTCGGCGCGGGCGTCCAACAGGATCTGAAAAAGGGAACCCGGCTGATACAGACAGCCGTCAGGACGGACCCCGGCAATGTCGACGCCCAGTTCCTGTTAGGACGCGCCTATCAGAACGGCTGGGGCGTGCCGGTCGACGTCGACGCCGCCCGCACCCACCTGACCCTTGCTGCGGACAGCGGCGATCCGCGCGCCCAATGGAACCTCGGCATGCTGCTGCTGGACGGCGGGGCGCCCTCCGAGCTTGCGACAGCGTACCGCTACGTTCGTCAGGCTGCGGAACAGAATTTCGAAAGCGGCATGATCTCATTGGCGGTCATGCTGGCCGTGGGACAGGGCGTGACGCCCGATCTCGCCGAGGCTCGCCTCTGGTATGCGCGGGCGGCGCAGAACGGCTCGGCCCACGCCCTGCGTGCTCTGGGCATGATGATCCTCGTCGGCGAGGGCGGCGCCAGCGACCCGGTCCAGGGCGCAGCCTATGTCGAGTTGGCCGCGGAAGGCGGCGACGCCAACGCCGCGATCCTTCTGAGGCAGTTCGCCAAGCCCCTGTCTCAACTTCCCCGCGCCGACATCGACGCCGCCAAGGCGAAATGGGTCAAGGATCACGGCGCGCCGCGCTAGGCTCCATTCACGTCGTCAGACACACCACCTGGGCGACGCGCAGGTCGCGGCGCAGGCGGTCAGACACGGCGCCGTAGTTCTGGGTCGTCACCGCTTGACCCAGAGCCGCTTCGTCGGCGCGCTGCTGGGCGCCGACCGCAGGCACGAAGGTGTCGGGCGCCGTGGTGTAGATGCGGCCGCGCCGGGGCGACTCGGCGATGGTCACGCCCAGCACCCGCCCGCGACGATCCAGCACCGGCGCGCCCGACAGGCCCGACAGCGTGCCCTTCAGTCCCCGCGTGCGACCGGCCTCGGCCCAGGCCAGGACCGGCTCGTCATAGGAGCGGTGGCCGCGGATTTTCAGCGTTTCGCGACCGATCAGGCGCGAGGCGACCTCGCCCGGCTGACCCTGCGGGAAGCCGGGGTGGAAGGCGCGCTGGCCCTTGTACAACGGCGCCTCGGCCGCGATCGGCAATGCGGGCGGTCCGCCGTCGGTCAGCAACAGGGCCACATCCGCCCGCGCCGCCAGCCTCACGTCAGCCGCCAGAGCCCGAGTCTTGTCGATCACCAAAGCGGGCTTGCGGCACCCTTCAACCACATGGCGGGCGGTGATCCAGCGACCATCCCCGGCGATGGAGAAGGCCGTGCCGGACACCGGCTCATGCTCGTCGGACGTGTCGACGGTGACGGAAGGATCGAAAGGCGTGATTGGTCCCAGCAGAGGACCGGACGCCTCATCTGCGTGTTGATCATGAGGGGCGTCGGCGCGCTCGCCCCGGTTCAGAGAGGCGATCAGGATCACCGCGATGACGGCTGCGTAGATCGTCCAGTCGGGAAGGTGGGGAAAGCGCAAAGCCGCCCCCTCAGCCCGTCAGGGCGGCCGCCAGGATCAGGGCGGTCGACAGCTTGGCCCCGGCCAGGACCACGGCGGCGGAGACTTCGCCCTTCTCTATCCGTTGCGGCAAGCCGTGCAGCAGGAAATCGACGACGCGGAAGGCCAGCAGTTGCAGCACCACCGTCGCCACACCCCATATGGCGATGTCGCGGATCGAGTTCGACACCGAAAGGGACACCGCCAGCGGGACCGCCAGCCCGACCAGCACCCCGGCGAAGGCCACGGCGGCGGCCGGGTTGCCCTGGCGGATCAGGGCGATCTCGCGCCACGGCGTCAGCAGGGCGTAGACCGCCGCCCCTGCCGCCAGAAGGCCGAAAGTCACGGCCAGATGCAGCATCAGGATCGGAAAGCCCGTCGCAAAGGCCTGGAGTTCAGGCGTCGACAGCACGCCCGGCAACGACGAGGTCTCCATCACGACGAACCCTAGCCTCCCGATCTGAAGAGGAACGAAACCAAAACATCCTTGCCCGAAAGCTTGACCCTTCCGCTAGGGCGCCCGCGCCACAGTCCGCGGACAAAGCGTCCGGGCGGGCGATGACCTCAAGCCGCGTCGACCGCGTCGCGTTCGGCCTTCAGACGCGCCGAGGCCCGCAGCTTCTCGCTCTCGGACTTCAGCTGGCCGCAGGCGGCCAGGATGTCGCGGCCGCGCGGCGTGCGGATGGGCGAAGCGTAACCCGCCTTGTTCAGGATGGCGGCGAAGGTCTCGATCGTCTTCCAGTCCGAGCACTGATAATCCGTGCCCGGCCATGGGTTGAACGGGATCAGATTGACCTTGGACGGGATGCCCTCGATCAGCTTGATCAGGGCGCGCGCCTCGGCTGGGCTGTCATTGACGCCCTTCAGCATGACGTATTCGAACGTCACCCGGCGCGCGTTGGACAGGCCGGGATAGGCGCGGATGGCGGCCATCAGCTGGTCCAGCGGATACTTTTTGTTCAGCGGCACCAGCTGGTCGCGCAAGGGGTCGTTGGTGGCGTGCAGACTGATCGCCAGCATGGCCGCCGTGCGCTCGCCCAAGGCGTTCAGTTGCGGCACCACGCCCGAGGTCGACACGGTGATCCGCCGCCGGGACAGGGCGATGCCCTCATTGTCGGAGATGATGTCGATGGCGTTGGCGACGTGATCCAGATTGTAGAGCGGCTCGCCCATGCCCATGAAGACGATGTTGGACAGGCGACGGTCTTCCTTGGGCGAGGGCCACTCATCCAGATCGTCTCGCGCCACCTGGACCTGGGCCACGATCTCGGCCGTCGTCAGGTTACGGACCAGCTTCTGCGTGCCGGTGTGGCAGAAGGTGCAGTTCAGGGTGCAGCCGACCTGGGACGAGACGCACAGGGCGCCGGCCCGGCCCACGTCGGGAATGTAGACGGTCTCGATCTCAATGCCCGGCGCCGTGCGGATCAGCCATTTGCGCGTGCCGTCCTTGGACACCTGGCGCTCGACGATCTCGGGGCGGGCCAGGGTGAAGGCCTCAGCCAGCGCCCCGCGGGTGTCCTTGCCGATATCGCTCATCAGGGCGAAGTCGGTGACGCCGTAGTGGTGAATCCAGCGCCACACCTGTGAGGCGCGCATCCGTGCCTTCTCCGGCGGACAGATTCCGGCGTCGATCAGGGCCTGGCGCAGTTCGTCACGCGTCAGACCGCTGAGGTTGACGGGCGTCTTGGCTGAAGCGCTGGCGCGCGAAAGATCGAGCGTGATGCTCAAGGGCGGATGTCCTGCGGCGAAGAGTTGAGGCGGCGGCGTCTATCACAGATGGGGCGTCTTGTCGCCTTTGGCCATTCGGGGCCATGTGCGGGTTGATAGACGGCGAACGAGGCGCTAGAGGGGCGGCCGTTGGGGAGTAGCTTCCGACATATCCCAGTCGGGATCGCGTCAACATACTTGCCTTAAGGGGCATGGCGCGATCAGCGGATTTTGTTTCCGCCTAGCGAGACCAGCATGCTGCACCCGTGGGGCCGGCCCGCGCGTGGAGCGTGCTGTCATACGCCCGGCCGAGTTCCCGTCTCCATCATGATGTCCCCGTTCGCCATTGCCGTGCTGTCGCTCAGCATGTCCGCCGACGCCTTCGCCGCCGCCATCGGTCGCGGCGCCCAGCATCGCCCCACCCTGCCCCAGGCCCTGCGGTCCGGCCTGGTGTTCGGCGTAGTCGAAGCGATCACCCCCCTGATCGGCTTCGCCCTGGGCGTGGCCGCCGCAGGTTTCGTCGAGGCGGTCGACCACTGGATCGCCTTCGGCCTGCTGGGCGCGGTCGGCGCCCGGATGATCTGGGAGGCGCTGAAGCGCGACGATGACACGGCCGAGGCGACCGCTCCCGTCGGCAAGGCGGCGTCGCGCGGCCTGCTGGCCCTGATCGCGACCGCCGTGGGCACCTCGATCGACGCGGGCGCCGTAGGCGTGGGCCTTGCCCTGCTGGAAGCCAATATCTGGCTGATCGCCTTCTGCATCGGCTTCACCACATTCGTCATGGCGAGCATCGGCCTGTTGATCGGCAAGGCGGCGGGAACGCGGCTGGGCAAGGTCGCCGAACTGCTCGGCGGCCTGGCCCTGATCGCCCTGGGCAGCAAGATTCTGTTGGAACATCTCGGCGTTCTGGCTGGTTAAATCAGCCAGGAACCGGCTTTGCGCTTGCCGCCCGCAGACATTAGCGGAACCATCGGCCCTGACGCCCCAAGGCCGCACCAAAGGAGACGCCCATGCGCCCGCCCCTTCTGCTCATCGCCGCCATCGCGGCGCCTCTGGCTCTGGCCGGATGCGCGACCGGCCGTGGCCTGCCGACCTATCAGGAAGAAATGAACAAGCTCGACGCCGAATGCGTGGCGCGCGGCGGCGTCCTGACCCCCAGCGGCATGCAGACCGGCCGCCCTCAGACCGACTATCTGTGCAAGATCACCGGCGGCGCATCGAGGCTTCCAAATAACTGAACCCCGGCCTCGAAGCCCGCGCGCTGGGCGCGCCAGACCAGCCGCAAGCCAATACCCTGAAGATGAAGAAGTCCGTGGTGGTTGGAGGCGGGATCGAACCGCCGACCTGTGGGTTATGAATCCACCGCTCTAACCATCTGAGCTACCCAACCCCATGCGGAGCATCTCGCCGGATCGAAACGACCCTGAGCGCGAGAGGGGTGCGTATATCGCCGCCTTTCGTCCGGTTCAAGCCGCTTCGACATGGATTTCGTGCGGGACCATCGGTCGCGGCGTCTTTCGGCTCGCGTAATGCGTTGCGAGCCTGCATCTTCGCCGTCCAAAGCCACGCTGTTCAGGAGCCGCCATGCGCCCCGCCCTCTTCGCCGTTTCCGCCGCCGCCCTGCTTCTCGCCGCCTGCGGCGCCAATGGACAGAGCGAGGCGCAACCCGCCGCCACCGGCGCTCCGGTCGAGACGCGCCCGCCCAACAACCCGGATCAGAAGCCCGCGCACGAAGGCCAGACCCGCGCGCCGTCGGTTAGCACCGCCATCGCCATGCAACACGCCGTCGTCGCAGAGGGGCTGGAGCATCCCTGGGGCCTGGCCCTGCTGCCGGACGGCCAGTGGCTGGTGACCGAACGGCCCGGCCGCATGCGCGTCGTCAGCGTTGAAGGCCAGATCGGGTCTCCGATCAGCGGCCTGCCCGCCGTGGCGGCGCGCGGACAGGGCGGCCTGCTGGACGTGATCCTGAGCCCGACCTTCGCTCAGGATCGCACGATCTACTGGTCCTACGCCCAGCCGCGGAACGGCGGCAATGGCACGGCCGTAGCGCGCGGCCGCCTGTCGGACGACCTGAGCCGGGTCGAGAACGTGCAGGTCGTCTTCCAGGTCAAGGACACCTACGACGGCGACAAGCATTTCGGCTCCTCCCTGGTCTTCGGCCCGGACGGCAAGCTGTACATCACCATCGGCGAGCGTTCGGACAAGCCGATGCGGCCGACCGCCCAGAGCCTGGCCTCGCACCACGGCAAGGTCATCCGCATCAAGGCCGACGGCTCGGTCCCGTCCGACAACCCCTTCGTCGGCCGCGAAGGCGCCCTGCCGGAAATCTGGTCCTACGGCCACCGCAACCCGCAGGGCATCGCCGTCCAGCCGGGAACTGGCGCGGTCTGGAGCATCGAGCACGGCACGCGCGGCGGCGACGAACTGAACCTGGAGAAGGCGGGCGCCAATTTCGGCTGGCCCGGCGCGGCCTACGGCATCGAATACAACGGCGACGCCATCCCCGGCGCCACGACGACGCAGGAAGGCACCGTCCAGCCCATCTACTACTGGGACCCGGTGATCGCGCCGGGCGGCATGGTCTTCTACGACGGCGCCATGCTCCCGGACTGGAAGGGCAACGTCCTGATAGGCGGTCTGGGCAGTAAACATCTGGTCCGGCTGGTGCTGCGCGACGGGCGGGTGGTCGGCGAGGAGCGCCTGCTGACCGGTCTGGGCGAACGCATCCGCGACGTTGCGGTCGGGCCCGACGGCGCCGTCTGGGTCGTGACGGACGAGGAGAACGGCAAGCTGGTGCGGCTGGCGCGCCGATGAGGCTGAAATGACAGGGCGGGCCGCATGAAGCGGCCCGCCCTTTTCACATCTGGCGACCTCACGCGCCTTGTTACTTGACGTTGACGTAAACGTCGGCTTTCTAGCGACCTGAGTTTCAATTCCAGACGCGATGATCGGACCCGTCCGCCCACCGCCTCCCAACCAAGACCCAACCGTCCCTCAAGCAGTTCGCTGCCGCGCAGCGAACGGTAGGGACATCAAAGAAGAGAGACGCTCCATGGCCGACGCCTATATCTACGACGCCGTGCGCACCCCGCGCGGCAAGGGCAAGAAGGACGGCAGCCTGCACGAGATCACGGCCCTGAGCCTGGCGGCGCAGGTCCTTGAAGCGCTGCGCGACCGCAACGGGCTGGACACCTCCAAGGTCGACGACGTCATGCTGGGCGTGGTGTCTCCGGTCGGCGAACAGGGCGCGGACATCGCCCGCACCGCCGTCCTGACGGCGGGCTGGAGCCAGGAAACGGCGGGCTATCAGTTGAACCGCTTCTGCGCCTCGGGTCTGGAGGCCGTGAACGTGGCCGCCGCCAAGGTGAAGTCGGGCGAGGCGAACATGGCCGTCGGCGGCGGCGTCGAGGCCATGAGCCGGGTGCCGATGGGTTCCGACGGCGGCGCCTGGCCGACCGACCCGTCCTCGGCCTTCCCGACCTATTTCGTGCCGCAGGGCGTCTCGGCCGACATGATCGCCACCAAATACGGCTTCAGCCGCGATGACGTGGACGCCTATTCCGTCGAAAGCCACAAGCGCGCCGCCAAGTCGTGGGCCGAAGGCCGCTTCGGCAAGTCGGTGATCGCGGTTAAAAACCAGCTCGGCCTCGTCCAGCTGGATCGTGACGAAACCGTTCGTCCGAACACGGACATGCAGACGCTGGCGGGCCTGAACCCCTCGTTCGCCATGATGGGCGGCATGGGCTTCGACGCCGTGATCGGCCAGCGCTACCCCGAAGTCGCCAGCGTCAACCACGTCCACACCCCCGGCAACTCGTCGGGCATCGTCGACGGCGCCGCGGGCGTGCTGATCGGCACCAAGGAAATGGGCGAGGCCCTGGGCCTGAAGCCGCGCGCGAAGATCCTAGGCGGCGCCTCGATCGGCTCTGAGCCGTCGATCATGCTGACCGGCCCCGAGCCCGTCACCCGCAAACTGCTGGGCAAGCTGGGCATGCAGCCGGGCGACATCGACCTGTATGAACTGAACGAGGCCTTTGCGGCCGTAGTGCTGCGGTACATGCAGGCGCTCGACATCCCGCACGACAAGATCAACGTCTGCGGCGGCGCCATCGCCATGGGCCACCCGCTGGGCGCCACCGGCGCCATGATCCTGGGCACGGTGCTGGACGAGCTGGAGCGCTCGAACAAGTCCACCGCCCTGGCCACCCTCTGCATCGGCGCCGGCATGGGCACCGCCACCGTCATCGAACGCGTCTGATCCGGGAGCATATGACCATGGAAAACTTCAAGATCGACATCGACGCTGACGGCATCGCCACAGTCGCCTTCGACGTGCCGGGCCGTTCGATGAACACCCTGACCAGCGCCGTCATCGCCGAGATCCCGGCTCTGGTGGAGAAGATCAAGACGGACGACGCCATCAAGGGCGTGGTCATCACCTCGGGCAAGCCGACCGGCTTCTGCGCCGGTGCGGATCTGGGCGACATGGCCTCGGGCATGCTGGCCGGCGGCGGCGACCTGCAGAAGGCGTTCGACACCGGCTGGGCGCTGAACGGCGCATTCCGCCAGCTCGAGACCTCGGGCAAGCCGGTGGCGGCGGCCATCAACGGCCTGGCGCTGGGCGGCGGGCTGGAGTTCACCCTGGCCTGCCACTATCGCGTCGTCGAGAACGACCCGAAGATCCAGTTGGGTCTGCCCGAGATCAAGGTCGGCCTCTTCCCCGGCGGCGGGGGCACCCAACGTCTGACGCGCCTGATCGGGGTGCAGAACGCCCTGATGCAGATGGCCGAGGGCAAGTCCTGGCGCCCGAACGACGCCAAGGGCGCCGGCGTCGTCCATGATGTCGTCGAAAAGGGCCAGTCGGTCGCGGCCGCCAAGGCCTGGATCAAGAACGGCGGCAAAGCTGTTCAGCCGTGGGACGATCCCAAGTTCAAGATTCCCGGCGGCGGACCGCACCATCCGGCGGGGATGCAGGTCTTCGTCATGGGCAACGCCATCCTGCGCAAGCAGTCCTACGGCAACTACCCGGCCGTGCTGAACATGATGAAGGCCGTCTATGAAGGCGTTCAGGTGCCGATCGAGGCGGGCCTGCGCATCGAGACGCGCTACTTTATCAAGACCCTGATGACGCCGCAGGCTCAGGCCATGATCCGCAGCCTGTTCCTGTCCAAGCAGGAACTGGACAAGGGCGCCGTGCGCCCGGCGGGCGTGCCCAAGTCCGACCCCAAGAAAGTCAGCGTCCTGGGCGCGGGCATGATGGGCGCCGGCATCGCCTATGTTCAGGTCATGGCGGGCATCGAGACCGTGCTGATCGACCAGACGCAGGAAGCCGCCGACAAGGGCAAGGCCCACGTCGAGGAGCTGCTGAAGAAGCGGCTGTCTCGCGGTCAGATGACGCAGGAGAAGTATGACACGACCCTGGCCCTGGTCACGGCGACGACGGACTATGACCTGATCAAGGGCTCGGACCTGGTCATCGAGGCCGTCTTCGAGAACCGCGAGATCAAGGCCGACGTCACCAAGCGCGCCGAGGCCCAACTGGCTGAGGGCGCCGTGTTCGGCTCCAACACCTCGACCCTGCCCATCTCGGGTCTGGCCGAGGCCAGCGCGCGACCGGAAGACTTCATCGGCATCCACTTCTTCTCGCCCGTCGACAAGATGATGCTGGTCGAGATCATCATGGGCGAAAAGACCGGCGACGCGGCCCTGGCCAAGGCGCTGGACTATGTCCTTAAGATCAGGAAGACGCCGATCGTCGTCAACGACAGCCGCGGCTTCTACACCTCGCGCTGCTTCTCCACCTTCCTGATGGAAGGCATGGCCATGCTGGAAGAGGGCTATTCGCCCGTGCTGATCGACAACGTCGGCCGCATGACCGGCATGCCGCGCGGCCCGCTGGAGATGCACGACGACGTGGCGCTCGACCTGTCGTACAAGATCGCCAAGCAGACCCGCGAGGATCTGGGCGACAAGTATGTCCCGACCGAGGGCGAGCAGATCGTCGCCACCATGGTCGAACAGGGCCGTTATGGCCGCAAGAACGGCAAGGGCTTCTACGACTACGACCAGAAGCCCAAGGTCATCTGGCCGGGCCTGGCCGAACTGGCCCCGACCACCAAGGGCGACGCCTTCGGCGAAAGCCCCGAGGCCCTGGCCGCCATCGACGAACTGAAGACCCGCCTGCTGTATCGTCAGGCGGTCGAGGTGGCCCGTTGCTGGGAAGAGGGCGTCATCGACGACCCGCGCGAAGGCGACCTGGGCGCCATCCTGGGCTGGGGCTTCGCGCCCTGGACCGGCGGCCCCATCACCTTCATCGACCAGACGGGCCTGAAGGCCTTCGTGGCCAAGGCCGACGAACTGGCCGCCAAATACGGCGACCGCTTCAAGGTTCCGCAGCTCCTGCGTGACATGGCCGCCAAGGACGAAACCTTCTACGGCCGCTTCGCGCCGGAGAAGAAGGCGGCCTGAGGCAGGATCTCAAACTAACGGAAAGGGCGGCCTCCGCGGGCCGCCCTTTTTGTTGGCGCTACGCTCACAACGCGGTCGCTCGCCCCTACTTCCCGCTCATCCCGGCGGACGCCGGGACCCAGTGAGAGCCACGTGCTCAGCCTTTAAAGAAGTCCAAGATTTCCACGCCCTACGCATGAAGCCAAAGAACTGGATCCCGGCGTCCGCCGGGACGAGCGGAAAAGGGGTCATCTGCTCCGGAAAACTCGCGACGCCGCATAACCCGTCATCGCCGCCAGGATCACGCACAGCACGCCATAGCTCCACGGGCGGCGGTGGGCGAACTCATAGATGTCGCGCTCCAGTCCCACCTTCTCGACCGTCAGGGTCAGGTTGGACACCGACACCGGCGCCCCTTCCTGAAACAGCCAGACCTCGGCGTAATACTTCCCCGTCGGAGCCACGGCGGGCAGTTTGACCTCGGCGCGGAACAGGCCCCGGTCGACGAACTCCACCCCCTTGGGGTCGGTGTCGTAAAGGGCCGCCGCCTCCTTCAGCCGGATGACGGCGCGGCGCCAGTCCAGATAGTCTTCGCCCAGACGGCTGACGACCACGTCGCGCACGCCATAGCGGGTGACGGTGCGGGCCTCTTCCGGCGCGTCGATGCGCAGGTGGTCGACGCCCACGCCCAAGCGGCGCAGCTGGCCGAAATCGGCGATGTCGCTCAGCGGCCGCGTCGAGGCGGTCATGTAGAAGCCGGGCGCCCCCTCGAACAACACCGGGCGGCTGTTCAGCCATACGCCCATGTTGCGCGCCTTCTTGACCAAACGCACCGGCGCGTCGGGCCCGCGCACCACCACCACCACGTCGGCGGGCGTGTCGGTCGGGTTGAACACGGCGCCGTAGAGGACGATGGACGCCCCCCGGAAACCAGAATCCACATCCACCCGTGCGTCGGTCAGGGCGGCGGCGACCCGCACCTCCTCGGTCGTAGCGGCCGAGCGTTCGATGATGATCTCGGGCGCCGCAATCTGGGGCGGCGGTTCTGGCGGCAGAACCTGAAACATCAGTCCGCCACCCCCGGCGCCAGCAGGAACAGATCGCTGGGCCGCACGAACAGTTCCAGCCCCATCTGGATGCCGACCAGCAGAACGATCAGACCCAGGGCCGCACGCATCTCTTCGGCGCGGAACCGGCCCGACAGGCGCGCGCCGTACTGAGCTCCGACGACGCCGCCCAGCAGCAGGATGGTCGACAGGACGATGTCCACCGTCTGGTTGCGTCCGGCCTGCAGCACGGTGGTGATGGCGGTCGTGATGATGATCTGGAACAGGCTGGTGCCGACCACCACGCTGGCCCTCATCCGCAGGACATAGAGCATGGCCGGCACCAGGATGAAGCCGCCGCCCACCCCCATGATGGCCGACAGAATCCCGGCGAACACGCCCAGTCCGAACGGCGGAATGGCGCTGATATAGAGGCCCGAGCGCGGGAAGCGCATCCTGAACGGCAGGCCGTACAGCCACATGGGGCGGCGGCGCTCCTTGCGCGGCGGGGTCTCGCCCCGGACGCGATGCAGGATCTGCGTCAGGCTCTCGTACAGCATCATGCCGCCGATGGAGCCGAGGAACAGCAGGTAGGACAGCGACACCACCAGGTCGGCCTGACCCAGCAGACGCAGGTAGCGGAACAGTTCGACCCCGGCGAGCGCGCCCAGCGCCCCGCCTACCGCCATGATGCCGCCGATGCGGTAATCGACCGCCTTCATGCCGGAATAGCGGATGACGCCCGAGGTCGAGGAGGCGACGACGTGGCTGGCCTGGCTGGCCACCGCCACCGTCGGCGGAATCCCCAGAAACACCAGCACCGGCGCCATCAGGAAACCGCCGCCGATGCCGAACAGGCCGGACACGAATCCAACCAGCGCCCCCAGCATGACCAGGAGCGGCCAGTTCACCGAGACTTCGGCGATCGGCAGGTAAATATCCACGGCACGCGCCTTCGGCTGGAAGGACAGGCAATCGGCGCCGGAAAGGCGACTAGGCCTCTGGTCTTAGCGGCCCCTGCGGCGAACCGCCACCCCCGGCCGCGCCTGTTTGCGCGCGGCCTCTACGCCAGCGGCGGCGCGGTGAAGGCGTCGGCGGCCTCGCGGGCCTTGCGGCGTTCGACAGCCGACAGGGCGGGCGTCAGGCGCTGCACCGAGGCCAAGGCCTGCTGATCGCCGCGACGGGCCGCGATCATGTACCATTTGAAGGCTTCGGTGCGATTGGCGGCGACGCCCTGATCGCCCTGCTCCAGCATCTTGGCGACGTTGTACTGGCTGTCGACGCGTCCGGCCTCGGCGGCCTTCTTCAGCCAGGTCAGGGCGTCCGGCCCGCTCTTGGCGCCGCCCACCCCGTCATAAAGCTGCATGGCGTAATGGTGCATGGCCTTGGCGTCGCCGCCCTCGGCCGCACGACGGGCCCAGGCGCGCGCCTCGGCGTCATCGACCGCCAGCCCGGCCTGACCTTCCTGATAGAGCATGGCCAGACGCAGTTGCGCCGGCGCATAGCCCAGATTGGCCGCACGCGTCAGCGGTTCGACGCCCGCCTCGTCGCCGTTGTTCAGCATCAGACTGGCGCGAGCGAACAAAGAGGCCCCCTCCGTCGCAGCCGCCTCGGGCGACGGCACGGCCTCGGTCGGCACGGCGTCCAGCGCCACAGCGGCGATAGGCGCATCCAGCCCGGCTTCCGCATCCGCTGTACCCGCCGCAACGCCGGGCACGCTCACGCCGGGGAAGCGCAGGCCCGCGCCCTCGGCCACCTGCAGGCTGGCGTAGCCGCCGCCGACCACCAGGGCCGCCACGGCCGAGGCGCCCATGGCCTTGCGCATGGTCGAGCCCTGACGGCCCGCCTGCTTGTCCAGACGCTCCTGCAGTTTGGACTTGCCGCCGCGCTTCTTGAGACCGAAGCCGGAGCGGGCGCCGTCATCGGCGGCCTCAGGCGCCATCGCGGCGCGCGCCGCGTCCAGCACGTCGCGCGTCGTCGTCGGCTCCTCAGCGACCGTCGCACGCGGCGCGGGATCGACGAACTCCAGTTCCGCCGCAAAACCGTCGTCATCGTCCAGCGTCAACGGACGGTCACCCGCCGTCGCGGCGCCCGTTTCGGGACGGGCGAAGACATCGGCCGCCGGGTCTTCGAACGCCGCCAGAATGTCGCTGATGTCAGCGCCGCCAAAGGCGTCCGGCGCATGGAGCGAAGATGAGTCCGATGCGGTCTCGGCGGGCGCTCGGCCGAACGGCGCCGCGCTCTGTCCCGGCTCCAGGAAGTCGGCTTCGAACGGGTCGGCGAAGACGCCGTCGTCCGGGTGGCGTTCAGTCTGGGTCGGGAAGGGTTCGGCCTGAACGGCGCCCGCCAGCGGGTCCTGCGACCAGGGCTCGACCGGGTCGGAGAAAGCGGCCGCGCGCCAGTCGCCGCTGGGGCTCTCAGCGGGGGTCCAGGGCGCGGGTTCAGGGCTATCCAGCGGAACGTCGCGGCGTTCGATGCGGCCGGCGCGCTGCTCGATGCTGTCGCGCGCCTCGGCCAGCAGGCGCGCCGTGCGCTCCTCGCTCTGACGCATCCGTTCAGCCAGGTCGCCCGAGGCGCGCTCGTGGCGCTGATGCATCTTGTCGGTGCTTTCGGCCAGACGGCGGCCGATGTCGTCCAGCGCCTGGGCCGAGCGACGTTCCGACTGGGCGATGCGTTCGCCGAGCCTGTCGGAAATACGGGCGATCTCTCCGCCCAGACGTTCCAGCGCCAGAGCATGCTGATCATCAGCCTGGGTCAGGCGCTGATCAACCGCCTGGGCGTGGCGTGCCAGATCGCGCTCCAGCTTCTGCTCCAGCGCGGCGACGCGCTTATCGGACGCCCCTGCGCCTCCCGCCTCAACCTTTTCGACCCGACCGTTGAGGTTGCGGGCGATGCGCATGATCTCGCGGCCCATGCCCTCGACGGCGACGACCGAGCGCTGCTCGGCGGCGCGGGCCTGATCGCCGATGGCGGCCAGTGCGCGCTCGATCCGTTCGACGCGTCCTTCGGTCTCGGCCGCATCCAGACGGCGCATCATCTCGGCGCGGCTGGATTCGACCTGTCGGCTCAGGCTCTCGGCCAGCTTTTCAAAGCGCGATCCTTCGCGCGCATGATCCGGCTCGATGCGGCGCTCGGCGTCGCGCATCCGCAGGTCCAGCGCGGCGAACGACCGCTCCAGCCCCTTCAGGGCTTCGGAGGTCTGCGACTGGGCGTCGTCCAGACGCGCGCCGACCTGCGACAGCAGCGAGGTTCCAGCGCCCGGCCCTGCCGCCTTCTCGACGGCCTCGATGCGGTCGCGCAGTTCGCTGACGCCCGCTCGCTGGCGCTCGTCCATTTCATACAGGCGGGTGGAGACGGCGGTCAGGGCCGCGTCCAGCCTGTCCAGCCCCTCGCGCGCCTCGGTTCCGGCGTCCTGCTCCAGACGGCGCAGACGACGATGACCTTCGCGCAGTTCCTCGGCGATGTCGTCGATGCGGCGCGCCTTGACCGCCTCGGCCTCGTCCTGCGTCTCCAGCCGACGCACCAGACCGGCCACGGCCTGATCAATGCCCTGAATGGCCAGGGTCGAGCGACGTTCGGCCGCCTCCAGACGCTCGGCGATCACTTCCAGCGAAGCGCCCATCCTGCCCATGTTTTCATGGCGGCCTTCATCGCCATAGACGTCGTCCAGACGGCGCGAGCGGCTGCGGCGGTCATAGGGGTCAGGAATGGGCGACCGGCGCGGCAGGGTGGCGACGCCGTCGTCCTCGTCCGGCTCGTCCATGATCATGGAGTTCAGCCACTCGCCCAGGGTCATGCCCGAGCGACGCGCCAGATCCTTGGCGATCTCGCGCGCCTTGGGGTCGATGCCCTTCACGCTCCACGGCGCCGCTGCGGTCACTGATTCGCCTCCCGACCCATGGCGCGAACGGTATCCTTCCAGATAAAGCGTGTAAACGTGTCGTTAACCGCAAGATGTGGCGCCTCGTCACGAAACGCCGACGGCAGCCGACACGGCGCTGATGCGCCTGACATGGTTAATGCCGCGTTTAGATTAACCGCGCATCAAGAAATACGGCCAAGCTGCAGATCGTGGACAGCGGGACGCTTGCATCCCGCCCTCGGGCGCCCCAACTGCCGCGGTCATGGACGCCACGCTCACCCTGATCCTGCTGATCGCCTCCGTGGCGGTCGTCGTCTTCGCCGGATGGCGCGGAGCGCGACCGACAGACATCACGCGCGGCCCGCGCATGATGCCGTGGCGTTTCATCATGCTGCTGGCGGCTGCGCTGGTCTTCTTCCTGCTGATTCATCTGATGGCGGAGCTCAGCGGGCGCCCCCTGCCCGCCGCGCCGCCTTTCTAGCGGAACGCTACGACGCCTGGCTGGTTGTCTTGTCTCCCCCGCCGACAGACAGGAGACGAGCGTGACCGACAGGGAACTGACGCCCCACGAAGCCGAAGAGGCCTTCTGGAAAAGCCTGAAGTCCAGCAATACGGGCATGCTGGGGCTGGACCGTCCCGGCTATCACAGCCAGCCGATGACCGCCTTTCGCGAAGCCGAAACCGGGACCATCTGGTTCTTCACCCGCGACGACACGGACCTGGCGCGCGACGCGTCCGCGCCGGGACAGACGGCCATGTTCAGCTATGGCGCGAAAGACCAGAAGGTCTGGGCCTGCATTCACGGCGCCCTCTCGGTGCACGGCCACGACCGCGAGGTCATCGAGCGCCATTGGAACCCGGTGCTGGCGGCCTGGTATCCCGAGGGCAAGGATGATCCGCGCCTGACGCTTCTGCGCTTCGACGCGGACGACGGCCGTATCTGGGTCAGCGATGGCGGCCTGATGAAGTTCGCCTTCGAGATCGCCAAGGCCAACCTGACCAAGACCCTGCCCGACGCCGGCGACGTGGCCGACGTCAACCTGAGCTAGGCGCGTGGCCCGCCCTCAAGCAGCGCGAAGCGCGTTAGGGCTTCCTAAAAAGCTCCGAAGCACCAGGCCAGGACCGCCTTCTGGGCGTGGAGGCGGTTCTCGGCCTCGTCCCAGATCAGCGACTGCGGGCCGTCGATGACGGCGTCCGTCACCTCTTCGCCCCGGTGGGCGGGCAGGCAGTGCAGGAAGACGGCGTCGTCGGCAGCCTCGGCCATCAGGGCTTCGTCGACGCTATAGGGCTCAAAGGCCGCCAGCCGGGCCTCATAGTCCTGATCCCCCATCGACACCCAGGTGTCGGTGACGATGACGTCGGCGCCCTTGACCGCCTCGCGCGGGTCGCTGGTCAGGTGGACGTGGGCGCCGCCCTTTTCCAGATCGCGCAGGTCGGGGTGGTATTCCGCCGGGCAGGCGACGTGCAGGTGGAAGCCGAACTTGGGCGCGGCGTGCATGAAGCTGTGGCAGACGTTGTTGCCATCGCCGATCCAGGCGATCGTCTTGCCCTCGATCGGGCCGCGATGCTCCTCGATGGTCATCAGGTCGGCCAGGATCTGGCACGGGTGGCTGCGGTCGGTCAGGCCGTTGACGACCGGCACGGTCGAGACGCGGGCGAAGCGCTCGACATCTTCATGGTCGTTGGCGCGGATCATAACGGCGTCGACCATGCGCGACAGGACGCGGGCGGTGTCCTCGACCGGCTCGCCCCGACCCAGTTGCATGTCCGAGGCGGTGGCGATGATGGACGCGCCGCCCAGTTGGCGGATGGCGGCGTCAAAGCTGAAGCGGGTCCGCGTCGAGTTCTTCTCGAAGATCATGGCCAGCACGCGATCCTTGCCCGGCGCGTCGGCGTCGGCGCGGCCCTGAGGCCAGCCCTTGCGCGCGCGCTTGCGGGCGTGGGCGTCGTCCAGAATGGCGCGCAGATCAGCCGCGTCCAGGCGGTGGATGTCGAGGAAGTGACGAACCATGACCAAGCCTTCTCCCTCCCCGTCATGGGGAGGGTGGTCCCGCAGGGACCGGGTGGGGGCGGCCCTGCGGAAATCTGGAGGTAGAAGGAAAACGGCCCCACCCGCCCTCCCCATGACGGGGAGGGAGAACCAGCGTCAGCCCGCGACCTTGGTGCGAGCGAACTCGCAGGCCTTCTCGAACTTCTCGACCGCCTCGCGGGCTTCTTCGAGGGTGATGTTCAACGGCGGCAGGACACGGACCAGATTGTCCCCGCCGCCCGCGACCAGCAGCTTGGCCTCGTCGCGCGCCCAGCCCATGAACTCGCGGTTGTTCGGGACCAGTTTGACGCCCAGCAGCAGACCCTTGCCGCGCACCTCGACGATCACGTCGGGGAAGCGTTCAGCCAGACCATGAAGCTGCTGCTTCAGATAGCCGGCGACCTCATTGACGTTGTTCAGGATGGCGTCCGACGACACCTCGTCGAAGGCCGCCTTGCCGACCGCCATCGCCAGCGGGTTGCCGCCGAAGGTCGAGCCGTGAACGCCGACCGTCATGCCCTTGGCCGCCTCGGCCGTAGCCAGGCAGGCGCCGATGGGGAAGCCGCCGCCCAGAGCCTTGGCGATCG
Organism: Brevundimonas sp. S1H14; assembly: GCF_047716865.1. Taxonomy (NCBI): domain Bacteria; kingdom Pseudomonadati; phylum Pseudomonadota; class Alphaproteobacteria; order Caulobacterales; family Caulobacteraceae; genus Brevundimonas; species Brevundimonas sp. S1H14. The sequence continues at coordinate 3,157,063 of NZ_CP136679.1, forward strand.
CCATGATGTCCGGGGTCATACCGGCCCATTCGTGGGCCCACAGCTTGCCGGTCCGGCCCATGCCGCACTGGACTTCGTCGAAGATGATCAGGACGCCGTGCTTGTCCGCCATCTCGCGCATCCAGCGCAGATCTTCCTCAGGCGTGGCGCGGCACCCGCCTTCGCCCTGAACCGGCTCAAGAACGATGGCGGCGGCGTTCGGGTTCTCGAAGGCGGCGGTCAGGGCGGCCTTGTCGCCCCACTTCAGCTGATGGAAACCCTCCATCTTCGGCCCGAAGCCCTCGGTGTAGCTGGGGTTGGCGGCGGCGTTGATGGCGCCATAGGTGCGGCCGTGGAACGAGCCGTCGAAGCCGTAGATGTCGATACGCTCAGGCTGGCCGTTGGCGACGTGATATTTGCGCGCCGTCTTCAGGGCGCACTCGATCGCCTCGGTGCCCGAGTTGGTGAAGAAGACGACGTCTGCGAACGACTTGGCGCACAGATCGTCGGCCAGGGCGTCCTGCCCCGGAATCTTGAAGATGTTGGAGACGTGCCACAGCTTCTCGGCCTGATCCTTGACCGCCTGCACCAGCTTGGGGTGGGCGTGGCCCAGGGCATTGGTCGAAATGCCCGAGACGCAGTCCAGATATTCGGTCCCGTCAGTGGACCACAGGCGGACGCCCTGGCCGCGCTCCACTTCCAGCGGCGCGCGATTGTAGACACCCATCAGATGACCGGACACTTGGCAGACTCCATAAAGCGAGACGGCCCCGGCGCGACAGCGACGGGACCGCTTCAGAAAAGGGCGACGAACTTGTCGGGCGCTATTTCCGCATAGTCAACACCGCGCGGGGCGCGAATTCAGCGCAGTTGCGCATCCAGTTTCCGGATCAGGGCCGCATAGGTCCGGCCTGCCAGGTCGACAGCCTCGCCCTCGACCGCCTCCATGGCGTCGTCCTTGGAGTGGATCAGGCGGAAAACCTGCGGGACGAAGCCCTCGGCCAGGCCGTTGGCCTCGCCGCCGTTGAAGGCCAGCCACATCTGATGGGCGCCGACCTCGTCCTGAAAGCCCAATGAGACCACCGGCGCGCCCGCCGCTGAGAAGGCCCGGTCGTCCGACGGCGGATAGACGGGGAAGCCCACGCACTGCATGGCCCGCTCGGCGCACAATTCCTGCACCGCGCGGGTGACGAAGGCCGACTGCGGCCCGTTGTTCTGACCGTACATCATGGTGTCGCCATAGGCGGCGATGTCGGAGTTCACCACGGCGGCGACGTTGGCGATCCCGTGCGCCTCGATCCACTTCTTCGCGCCGATCAGACCCAGCTCTTCCTGATCGAAGAAGATGATGCGGATGCGGTGCGACAGCGGCGCCTCGCGCAGAATCTTGGCCGCCTCGATCAAGGCGACCACCGAACCGGCGTTGTCGATCACGCCCTGCGACATCGTCCCATCCCGCAGCTTCACCGCGTCATAGTGGGCGGTCAGCAGGATTTCCTTCGGCCCTTCGCCCAGGGTGACGACGACGTTTGAGCCCTGCATCGGCTCGCCTCGCCCGCCGCCTTCAAAGGTCTCGACGCTTGGCGTGAAGCCCTCGTCGCGCAACTGGCGCAGCAGCACCTCCAGCCGCGCGGCGTTCGAGGACTGGACATAGGCGCCGACCTGCTCACGCAGGTCTGCGGCCCGGTTCTGCGCCAGTGACGGCGCGGCCGTCAGAAAGACAGCGGCCAGACAGGCGCCGCTGACAGCGGCTTTCAGACGAAGATGAAACGACATGGCGGGGCCCCTTTCGCGAAGCCCCTCGCCTCGCGCTGAACGCCCTGCTTAAAACGTCAGCTCTTCAGCCGCCAGCCCGAACGGAACACCAGCCAGCAGGCCGCGCCCATGACCACGGTCAGCACGGCGCTCATGACCACGCCGACCATCAGACTGCCTTCCGCGTGGCCGATGAACCCCGCCCTGAAGCCGTCGATCAGGTAGAAGAAGGGGTTGAACTTGCTGATGCTGGCGAAGGGCTCGGGCAGGCTGTCGATCAGGTAGAAGGTGCCCGACAGGAAGGTCATCGGCATGACCACGAAGTTCTGCACCGCCGACAGATGGTCGAACTTCTCCGACCACAGACCCGCCAGCACCCCCATCATGCCCATCAGCAGGGAGGCGATCAGGCCGAACCAGACGATCAGGGCGATGTTGGCCAGACCCAGCTTGGCAAACGGCATGACGCAGATCGCCGTCACCAGGCCGACCGCCACCCCGCGCGTCGCCGCCCCCAGGGTGAAGCCGATGGTCAGTTCCAGCGGGCTGAGCGGCGGGGTCAGGAAGTCGGTCGCCGTACCCATGATCTTGGCCTGAATCAGGCTCGACGAGGCGTTGGCGAAGGCGTTCTGAAGGATGGCCATCATGATCAGGCCCGGCGCCACGAACTCGGCGAAGGGCGTGCCGTGCAGCGGCGGCCGGGCGCCCTTCAGCGCCACCACGAAGACCATCATGTAGAGCAGGGTCGTCACCACCGGCGCCGCCACCGTCTGGGCGCCCACTTTCCAGAAACGGCGGACCTCCTTCAGGTAGAGGGTGCGCAAGCCCACCCAGTTGATCCCGTCGTAGCGGCGGGGCTGGGGGAGGCCATGAGGGGCGTCGGAACCGGCGGTCAGGTGCGTCATGCGGCCTCAGATGCGACAGGCGAAGCCGTTTCGCAAGGCGCCCGCCCTGTGGATGAAGGCCAAGAAACTGATTCAAATCGGGACATTAACCATACTACATATAGTTTCTGTGGACAGGTGAATTCCCACATATTGCGTGTTTTAAGAGGTGATTTACGATTAGAGGCGTGATGAGGGGCCGAAATTCGGACTCCGACACAAGATATTGAATCTGACGTCTCCGCAGGAGGACGACATGAACCCAGGTTGGACCGAAGACCGCGTCGGCGCGCTGAAGAAGCTGTGGCTGGAAGGCCAGTCAGCGAGCCAGATCGCCAAGGCCTTGGGCGGCGGCGTGACCCGCAACGCCGTGATCGGCAAGGTGCACCGCCTGGGCCTGTCGGGCCGGGCCGCTCCGTCGCAGCCCGCGCGCACGACCTTCCGCCCCGCCCGTCCCCGCGCCGCCGCCCCGGCCGCGCCGGTGCAGGCCCCGTCGGCCCCGCGCCGCATCGAGGCCGTCGCCCCGCGCCCGATCGCCGCCGCCGCTCCGCAGGCGCCGGCCCCGACGCCCACGCCGGAACTGCCCGGCACCGCCACCGTGCTGACCCTGGGCGCACACATGTGCAAATGGCCGATCGGCGATCCCTCGACCAGCGACTTCAGCTTCTGCGGCCGTCGCGCCTCGGAAGGCGTCTATTGCGTCGAACACGCCCGCGTCGCCTACCAGCCCCAGGTCCGCAAGAGCGCCAGCAAGGACGCCTCCTCCGACCTGGCCCGCAGCCTGCGCAGGTACATCTAAGTTCGCTATCGCTCGCGACGCGATCGCTCGCTGCTTGAGCTTCTAGGCCTGCTACCGCTCACCGCGCGGCGGTTCGCTACTTGAGCAGCCGCCGCGTCGTCGCCTTTCGGCCCCACGGCCGACACGAACGCCCCCTAGAGGGGCCGCCGTCCGACCCGCCGGTTTCCTGCGGGCTCCGGGGCGGGACTGCGGTTCTCCGGGTTGACGCAGTCCCATCCCCCTCGCCTCTGGCGAGGGGTTTTTTGTTTGGCCCTACCGCGCTTCGCGCTGCTTGAGGGCCGAGTTAGGCGCCCCTGCCGCGCCCTCGCTCTAGTTCAGCACCCTTCGCGCATCGGGCACGTCCAGACTGAAGGCGGGAATGGCGGCTTCGAACATCCGCCCCTCTGCGTCCTGCATGAAATAGGCGCCGACCATAGAGCCGGATGGCGTCGTCAGCGGGCAGCCCGAAGCGTAGGCGTAGCTGTCGCCCGGCTCGATCACCGGCTGTTCGCCGACCACGCCTTGACCGCGCACCTCTTCGACCCGGCCCAGCGCGTCGGTGATGGTCCAGCGCCGGGCCACCAGTTGCACCGGTCCGCCGCTCAGATTGACGATCTCGACCTGATAGGCCCAGACCCAGCGCCCCTCGGCCGGGTCCGACTGGCCCGCCAGATAGGAGGGGCGGACGCGAACGACGACGCCTTCGGTCTCGGCGGAGTAGGCAGGAGCGGAATGCATGCGCTATATGCAGCCCGCCGTGCGCGGGGTTCAAGCGTCTGTCGTCGCCGACAAGCTACACAGACGGGAAAATCCATGTGAGAACAGGACGGCATGACCAGCTTTCAGATTCCCGACCAGCCCGGCATCCTTCCCTTCCAGGGTATTGAGACCCTGATCGCGATCGGCGCCATCGCTTCCGACACCCCCTTCGACGTCGATCAGGTCCAGCCCGCCAGTCTGGACCTGCGGCTGTCGGACCAGGCCTGGCGAGTGCGCGCTTCCTTCCTGCCCGGCCAGCGCAAGGTTGAGGAACGCATCGCCGACGTCGCCATGCACGCCATCGACCTGCCCGACAGCGGTTATGTGATGGAGAAGGGCTGCGTCTACATCGCCCGCCTGCAAGAGCGTCTGCACCTGCCGCGCGGCCTGAACGCCCGCGCCAATCCCAAGAGCTCGACCGGACGCGTCGATGTCTTCGTGCGCCTGCTGACAGATCAGGGCGGCAGTTTCGACGACGTGGACGAGGGCTATGACGGCCCCCTCTATCTCGAGATCGCCCCTCAGACATTCTCCATCCTGGTCAAGCCGGGCACCCGCCTGAATCAGCTGCGCCTCAAGGCGGGCGAGCCGCCCAAGCTGGAGACCCGCAGCGTCGGCGTCGACCTGCGCGCGGGCGACAACGGCGTCGTCGGCTATCGCGGCCGTCGTCACGCGGGCGTGGTCAACATGGACCACATCGACGGCCACGACCCGCGCGACTTCTGGGAGCCGCTGACCCTGCGCCGGGGCGAGCTGCTGCTGGATCCGGGCGAGTTCTACATCCTGGCCTCGTCGGACGATGTGGAGATCCCCGTCGATCAGGCCGCCGAGATGACCCCGATCGACCCCTCGGTCGGCGAGTTCCGCGTCCACTACGCCGGCTTCTTTGACCCCGGCTTCGGCACGGACGAGGCGCACGGCGCGGGCTCCAAGGGCGTGCTGGAGGTCCGCACCCACGACACCCCCTTCCTGCTGGAACACGGCCAGATCGTCGCCCGACTGGTCTATGAGCCGCTGACGGAACGGCCCTCGCGCCTCTACGGCGAGGGCGGCAGCCACTATCAGAGCCAGGGGCTCAAGCTGTCGAAACACTTCCGCCCCTGGGGGTGACCGCCAGAGACATGAAGGCCCCGAGATCAGAGGATCACGGGGCCTTTTTCTTGCGGTTCTAGGTCAGCTTGTTCGCCTTCCTCAGATCAGGAAAGACCTTGGCCCAGACGCCCGTCGCGGCCAGCGCCCCGAAGCCGCCGAACACCGCCGCGCCGATCGGTCCCAGCAGGCGCACCATGACGCCGGAATAGGCCTCGCCCAGTTCATTGGACGCGCCGATGAACAGCATGGACACCGACGACACCCGCCCGCGCATGTGATCCGGCGTGGCCAGCTGGATCAGGGTCTGGCGGATGTTGACGCTGATCATGTCAGCCGCCCCGCCCAGGAACAGCACAGCCCCTGACAGCCAGACGCTTCTGGACAGGCCGAAGATCAGGGTGCAGACGCCGAACACGGCCACCGCCCCGAACATCCAGCGCCCGCCGTGTCGCACGATGGGGAAGCGGCTGAGATATAAGGCCATGATCAGCGCCCCCACCCCGAACGAGGCCCGCAGCAGGCCGAAGCCGATAGCCCCGACATGCAGGATGTCGCGCGCGAAGATCGGCGTCAGCAGCGCCACCCCGGCCAGCAGGACGACGACCAGATCCAGCGAAATGGCGCCCAGCACGATCTTGGTCTTCCACACATAGGCTAGGCCTTCGCGGACCTGCTGCACCGGGCCCAGCTTGGACGGATCGACCTGAGGCTTGCCCTTGGTGCGGATCAAGATGAAGCAGGCGATTGCTGCCAGAAACAGCGCCATCGCCGAGGCGTAGGCCAGCGGCACGTTCACGCCGACGATGACCCCGCCCAGCGCTGGCCCCGCAATGGCGCCGGTCTGGAAGGCGATGGACTGGGCGGCGATAGCGGGCGGCAGGGCCTTGCGACCCACCACCATCGGCAGGAAGGCCTGGCTGGCCGGAGCAAGGAAAGCGCGCGCCGCGCCGAAGACGGCGGCGACCGCCAACAGGCCCCACAGAGGCGGCGATCCGTGCAGCGCCATCATCAGGAAGGCGCCCGCGCACATCCCCTCGACGATGATCGACAGGGTGACGGTATGCTTGCGGTCGCGCCGGTCGGCCATCGCCCCGGCCGGCAGGGTGAAGGCCAGCAGCGGCAGGAACTGGCACAGACCCACCAGCCCCAGATAGAGGCTGGCCTCCTCGATCGGATGGTCGCGCCGGGCGATCTCATAGACCTGCCACAGCAAGGCCGAGGACTGGATCTGAATGCCCAGGACCGCCACCATCCGCCCCAGCCACAACAGACGAAAGTCGCGAATGCCCCACGGACTGGACGGCCCGTCGTCATGAGAGGAACCGGACGGGGGGCCAGGCGGCAGAGGCGGCTGGGGCGGAACCGTCGGGGCGGTATCGATGCTTTCGGTCGTCACGGTCGTGGTGCGTCTTCAAACAAGAGAGAGCTGTCGCGGCCGTCGGGCCTTCTCGCGGGTGCGCGATATGCCTAAAGCATAGCGGCATGAGCGCCGCATCACATTCCGTCATCGATCCTGTCGACCTGACCCGCGACCTGATCCGCATCCCCTCCGTCACCCCCGCCGACGAAGGGGCGATGGACGTGCTGGAGCGCGCCCTGACCGGTCTGGGCTTCGCCTGCCGTCGCATGGTGTTCGAGGGGCCGACCGGCGTGGGCCATGACGCCCGGATCGAGAACCTCTACGCCCGGCGCGGGACGGCCTCGCCCAACCTCTGTTTCGCGGGTCACACCGACGTGGTGCCGATCGGCGACCTGAAGGCCTGGAGCGCCGGTCCGTTCGAGGGCGAGACCCGCGACGGCGTCCTCTATGGGCGAGGCGCCGTGGACATGAAGGGCGGCATCGCCGCCTGGGTCGCCGCCGTCTCGCGCGTGCTGTCGCATTATGCCGAAGAGGGGGGCGAGGTCGAAGGCTCCCTGTCCTTCCTGATCACCGGCGACGAGGAAGGCCCGGCCCTGCACGGCACCAAACGGGTGGTCCAGACCCTGGCCGCCGAGGGCGAGGTCATCGACGCCTGCGTGGTCGGAGAACCCTCCTCGGCCCACCATCTGGGCGACATGATCAAGGTCGGACGGCGCGGCTCGCTGAACACCTGGATCACCGTCCACGGCAAGCAGGGCCACGTCGCCTACCCCGACCGCGCCGCCAATCCGGCCCCGGTCATCGCTCGCCTGCTGGCCCGGCTGGACGCCCATGTGCTGGACGATGGCTACCCCGAGTTCCCGCCCTCGAATCTCGAAGTCACCACCATCGACGTGGGCAATCCAGCGACCAACATCATCCCGGCCGAGGCCAGGGCGCGGCTGAACATCCGCTTCAACCCGACCCACACCGGCGACGGCCTGATCGACTGGCTGAACCGCGAGGCGGGCATGCTTCAGGCCCAAACAGGTCTGCGAATCGAGCTGGAGCACATGTGCTCGGGCGAGGCTTTCCTGACCGAACCCGGCGTCTTCATCAGCGCCGTGCAGGACGCGGTCGAGGCTGTTTTGGGCCGCCGCCCCGAAGCCTCGACCACCGGCGGCACCTCCGACGCCCGCTTCATCCGCGCCCTGTGCCCGGTGCTGGAGCTGGGTCTGGTCGGCCAGACCATGCACCAGGTCGACGAGCGCGTGCCCGAGGCCGAACTGCGCGCCCTGACCGACGCCTATGAGCGCGTCATCATCACGGTGCTGGAACGACTGGCCGCCTGATCAGGCTCAGCGGCAGGCGTCGACCCATTGCGCGCCTGTCAGCTCGGCCATGCGTTCAGGGCTGATGCGGACGGCCGAGTGGATGGCCCCGGCCGCCGGGATCACCACGTCCCAGGCCTTCAACGACGCATCGCAATAGACCGGCAGGGGCGTCGCCAGACCGAAGGGGCAGACCCCGCCGACCGGATGGCCGGTCACGCCCTCGACCTCGGCCAGGTCCAGCATCCTGACCTTGCCGCCGAAGGCCGCCTTGGCCTTGGCGTTGTCCAGCCGGGCATCGCCCGTCGTCACCAACAGCACGATGCGGTCGCCCGCACGCAACGACAGCGTCTTGGCGATCTGTCCCGGCTCGACGCCATGAGCGGCCGCCGCCTCGGCCACGGTGGCGGTGCTGACCTCCAGCTCGATAATGGCGATGTCCGGCGCCGTTTCCGCAAAGAAGGCGCGGACGCTGTCCAGGCTCACGCCTCGCCTGCCGCTTCCAGCCGGGCGATGCGGCGGTCCATGTCGGCGACCTGATCCTTGAGGCGCCGAGCTTCAGACGCCATGTCGACCGGCGTGCCATCCTCATAGGTCAGCTGCGCCCCCTTCTCGATCAGATCGAGGCGGTACAGGGCGGTGACTCGGGTCGCTTTGAATCGCTCCAGCTCGCTCTCGTTCGAGATGACGCGCGCCATGTCAGCGCGCCGCCACGACGACGACCTCGACCCGATAGTCGGGCGTGGCCAGCTTCGCCTCGCAGGTGGCGCGGGCGGGCGGATTGGCCGTGTCGACCCAGGCGTCCCACACGCTGTTCATCGCCGCGAAGTCGGCGATATCGGCCAGCCAGACCTGGGCCGACAGGATATTCGACTTGTCGCTGCCGCACTGCGCCAGCAGGGCGTCGACCTCGGCCAGGGCGGTGCGCGTCTGGGCGACGACGTCCTCGCCCGGTTCGCCGACCTGACCGGCCAGATAGATGGTGTCGCCGTGGATCACGGCCTGGCTCATGCGACGGTCGGGCTGGATGCGGGTGATCATGACGGCTCCTTGCTTCGCCCTCGGCCTTAACGCGACGGCGGCGCCGCTCCAAGGACAAACGCCGCTTCGACTGAAAGCTCAGGCCCGCGCCATCTTCCTAAACCGAAAAAGCCATGTCACAGGGAGCGCATGGAAACGATCCGCATCGAACACCGCATCGGCGTGCGCGCCACGGCTGAACGCCTCTGGGACGTGCTGACGGACTTCTCCGGCTGGGAGCGCTGGAATCCCCATGAGGTCGAGGTTCAGGGCGCCCTGGGCTATGGCGCGCCGATCAACCTGACCGAGCGGCTGCCGAATCTGGGCGAGCGCCAGGTGCAGGCGCATCTGGGCGAGTGGGAGCCGAACGCCCAACTGGTCTGGGTCGAGCGTCGCGGCTTTCTGTTCCGCACCCTGCGCTACTATGAGATCGAGGAGCTGGATCGCGGCGCCTGCATCGTCTCGCATGGCATGGTCTTCACCGGGCTGCGGGCCGAACTGTTCCACGACAAGCATCGCGGCCGCATCCGTCCGGCCTATGAGGCCATCAGCGAGAAGCTGAAACAGGTCGCCGAACAGGGCTGACGTCTCCCCCTGTCAGCCGTCAGCAGTCAGCCGTCAGCCGCCCTTGATCGTATCGGTGATGTTGATGATCGCCGGCCCCAGGATGACGACGAACAGAACCGGCAGGAAGAACAGGATCATCGGCACGGTCAGCTTGGCCGGAAGCGCGGCCGCCTTCTTCTCGGCGGCGGCCAGACGCAGGTCGCGGTTTTCCTTGGCCATCACCCGCAGGGCGCTGCCCAGAGGCGTGCCGTAGGTCTCGGCCTGGGTCATGGCTGTCGCCACGGCCCGGATGCCCGGATGCTGCGTCCGCTTGGCCATGCCTTCATAGGCCAGGCGCCGTTCCGGCAGATAGCTCAGCTCGGCCGACAGCAGGGACAGTTCCTCGGCCAGTTCGATCGACTGGCCGCCGACCTCCTGACTGACCTTCTGAATCGCCGCCTCGATGGACATGCCGGACTCGACGCAGATCAGCAGCAGGTCCAGCGAGTCGGGAAAGGCCGCGACGATCGACTGACGCCGCTTGTCGATCAGGTTCTTCAGATAGACGTTCGGCGCATAGAAGCCGACGCCCGCCGCCAGGATCACAAAGGAAAACAGGGTGAAGCCCGGCAGGTCCGGCTTGATCACCACAAACAGATAGAAGGCTGTCAACGCCATCAGGATGAACGGCAGGGCGAAGCGGAAGAAGTAGAAGGTGTTCACCGGCCCCGGCCCACGAAAGCCGGCCTGGGTCATGTTTTCGGCGACCTTGGGGTCTTCCAACAGCTTGACCAGATTCAGCCGCGCCACCACCCGGCTGCGGAAACTGTCGTCGGTTCGGCGCAGCCCGCCGCCGGTCTCGCCCCCGCCGCCGCGCAGGGCCTGACGCGAGCGACGGCGCAGTTCCTCGCGGCGTTCGGCCACCGCCTTCATTCGCTTGTCCAGCCGCGGCCCGCCGCCGACGAAGGACGACAGCAGCGTCAGGACGCTGGCGAAGACGGCCACGCCTACGCCGATGCTCAGCAGGTTCTGCGGATCGGTGATGAAGCGCATGAAGGCGTTCACGGTCCTGGCCCCTTCCTCAGAACTTGAAATTGATCATGCGCTTCATCACGAAGACGCCGGTGGCCATCCACAGGACTGCGCCCAGCAGCATCACGTGGCCGCGCACGTCGGTGAACAGCAGCATCATGTAGCTGGGGCTGGTCAGGGTCACCATGATCATGACCGCCGGCGGCAGGGAGCCGATGATGGCCGCCGAGGCCACGGCTTCGGACGACATGGCCTTGATCTTCTCGCCCATCATCCGCCGGGCGCGCAGCACCGAGGTCAGGTTGCTCAGGGCCTCAGCCAGGTTGCCGCCCGACTTCTGCTGGATGGCGATGACGATGGCGAAGAACTTCAGCTCCGGCGTCGGCATCCGCGTGTACATCTTGTCCAGGGCGTCGGCGAGCGTCAGCCCCACGCCCATCCCCTCGACCAGAAGGCGGAACTCGCCCGCCAGAGGCTCAGGGCTTTCGCGGGCGATGACCTTGAAGCAGTCATGGACGGGCAGGCCGGTCTTGATGCCGCGCACCAGCACGTCGACCGCATCGGGAAAGGCCAGGGCGAATTTCTTCATCCGCGCCTTGGCCTTCATGTTCACGACCCAGCGCGGCAGGCCCAACCCCATCGCGATCCCGACTCCCAGCACGATCAGGATGTTGCCGCCCAGGACAAAGGCCAGAAGGGCGCCGATCAGCCCCATCGCCACGCTGATGATGACGAAAGTCCGCAGCGACAGTTCCAGCCCCGCCTGCTTCAGCTTGGCGCTGGTGGTCATGCGCGCCTTGCGCTCGCGACGATCGACCTCGCGCAACTGGACCATGATCTGCTTGCGTCGGGCCTCGGGCGTATTGGTCGCCGCCGCCCGCTTGGCCGCCGCCACCGACTCGGTGCGGCTGGTCGCCAGAACCTTGGCGCGCTTGACCGCCTGACCCGAGGAATCGTCGCCGCCGACCAGCACCCAGCCGACGCCGCCGATGGTGATGAAGGCCAGAACCGCCGCAAGCACAGGAAGCAGCATCCGCCCTACTCCGCCGCGTCCAGGGCCTCGGCCAGTTCACGCTCCAGACCGTAATAGCGGGCGCGATCCCAGAAGCGCGGGCGGGCGATGCCGGTCGAGCGGTGGCGCCCGGTGATCTTGCCGTGCGCGTCCTCGCCGGTGATGTCGTAGACGAACAGGTCCTGGGTGACGATCACGTCGCCCTCTAGCCCCACCACCTCGGTGATGTGGGTGATCCGGCGGCTGCCGTCGCGAAGGCGCGCGGCCTGAACGATGACGTCGATCGAGCCGACGATCATCTCGCGGATGGTCTTGGACGGCAGGCCGTAGCCGCCCATGGTGATCATGGATTCCAGACGGCTGATCGCCTCGCGCGGGCTGTTGGCGTGCAGCGTGCCCATCGAGCCGTCGTGGCCCGTGTTCATGGCCTGCAGCAGGTCGAAAGCCTCAGGACCCCGCACCTCGCCGACGATGATGCGTTCGGGGCGCATCCGCAGGCAGTTCTTCACCAGGTCGCGCATGGTGATCTGACCCTGCCCTTCCAGGTTCGGCGGCCGGGTCTCCAGACGCACGACGTGCGGCTGCTGCAGTTGCAGTTCGGCGGCGTCTTCGCAGGTGATGACGCGCTCTGTCGGATCGATGAAGGCTGTCAGAGTGTTCAGCAGCGTCGTCTTGCCCGAGCCCGTGCCCCCCGAAATGACCAGGTTGCATCGCGCCGCGCCGATGACGCCCAGCACGCGCGCGCCCTCGGGGCTGATGGAGGCGTACTCCACCAGATTGCGCATCGTCAGCTTGTCCTTCTTGAACTTCCGGATCGTCAGCGTTGGGCCGTCGATGGCCAGCGGCGGGGCGATGACGTTGACGCGGCTGCCGTCGGGCAGACGGGCGTCGCAGATCGGCGAGCTTTCATCGACGCGGCGGCCGACCTGCGACACGATCCGCTGACAGATGTTCATAAGCTGGATGTTGTCGCGGAAGCGAACGTTGGTCAGCTGCACCTTGCCGCCGACCTCGATGAAGACGCGTCCTGCGCCATTGACCATGATGTCGGCGATGTCGTCGCGCGCCAGAAGGGGCTCCAGCGGCCCATAACCCAGCACATCGTTCAGGATGTCCTGAACCAGGTGCTCCTGCTCGGCGACCGACATGGAGACGTTCTTGATCGCCACCAGTTCGGCGACGATGTCGCGGATTTCCTCGGACGCCGCCTTCTGATCCAGCTGCGCCAGCTGGGCCAGGTCGATGGTGTTCATCAGGGCGTTGAAGATGGTCGTCTTCGTCGCGTGATAATAATCGCTCTGCTCGCGCACAATCTCGGCGACGGCCTGGGCGTTCTTGAGCTGGGCCAGGCCGGCGGTGGCGCGCGGCCCGGCGCCGCCCGCAGCCGGCCGCGCCGACTTATCCGACTGTCCCAGCGCGTGCTCGAACGGATCGGGACGCCTGGGCGTCGTCGGCGTCAGAGGGTCCAGTTCTTCAGGCGAAAAGCCGTCGACAGGATCCAGCGCCGGACGCCGGGACGCAGCCTCGGCCAGACTGGGGTCCGGCGCCACCGTCGGGCGCGGGGCTGCCTGAACCGCCGCCGGGGCTGACCGCTTGCCGAACACCTAGGCCCGCTTCCGGCTGAACAGACCGGCGAACAGCGACGAACCGCCCGCTGCGACCTTCGCCCGCGTCTGCGTTCCAGCGGTCGGCAGTTCGCGATGAGACACAATCTGGGCCAGGGTCTCGAACGCCTCGGCCGGTTTGGTCTTGGCCGCCGAGTCGATGATCATCTGGCCGTTGTTGGCCGCCGTGCCGAACACCTTGGCGTCGAAGGGGATGATCAGACTGGGATGCACGCCCAGCGCCGCGCCGAAATCCTTGACCGGGATCTCGGGTCGTCCCGGCAGGCCGACCTGATTCAGCACCAGTCGCGGCGGCGCGTCGTTGGGTCGCCCCTGTTTGATCAGGTCGATCATGTTCTTGGCGTTGCGTAGCGAGGCCAGGTCCGGCGTCGCCACCACCACCACTTCGTCCGCTGAAATCAGCGCTCGCCGCATCCAGCCCGACCACAGGTGCGGCAGGTCCAGAACGACGAAGGGCGCCGTGGCGCGGATACGCCCCGTGACTTCCTCGAACACGTCGGGGCTGAAGTCCCAGTCGGCGTCCAAGGTGGCGGGCGCTGCGAACAGGCTCAGCTTGTCGGTACAGCGCACCGTCATCCGGTCCAGCAGGGTGGCGTCCAGACGTTCAGGCTGTTTCAGGGCGTCGGCGACCCCGCCCAGCGGATCCTGGTTGAAGTCCAGCCCCGCCGTGCCGAACGGCAGGTCATAATCGACGATGACGGTGTTGACGCCGATCCGCTCGCTCATCGCATAGGCGGTGTTGTGCGCCACGGCCGAGGCCCCGGCCCCCCCGCGCGCGCCGACAAAGGCGATGGTGCGACCGACGAAGGGCTGAGCCGGATCAGCAAACAGGCCGCCGATCGCGGCGATCAGCTGCAAGGGCTGGATCGGCGCCACCAGATACTCGCTGACGCCGCGCCGCATCAGTTCGCGATAAAGAAGGATGTCGTTGGCCGCGCCGATGATGACGACCTTGGTGCCGGAATCGCAGACCTGGGCCAGTTGATCGATCTCGGCCAGCAGGCTCTGCGGGTCCTTCAGGCTTTCGACGATCACCAGGGGCGGCGTCGGTTCGCTCTGATAGGCCTCGATGGCCGCCTGCACCCCGCCCAGACGGATCTGGGTGGCGGCGCGGGCCATGCGGCGGTCCTGACCGGCGCGCTCGCCGGCGGCGGCCGTGTCCTGCCGCTCGGCGAAAATATGAACCGCGATGCGCGGAATGGCGACTTCCACCGCCCCGCTCACCGGGCTGAGGGCCGAAGGCGTCGCAACGGCGGGCGGCGTCGCCTCTACGAACGCGCCTTCAGCACGGGCGGACATCGGCGCGACGGCGGGAGTGGGCGTCGGCGCCGGAACGGGCCGACCGTCATCAAGATCCAGAAACTCGTCGTCCAGATCAAAGCCGTCCAGGGCGTCGAACCCGCTCGAATGGGTATCGGCCAGCTTGCTCATTGAATGGCCTGTGAGATGCGCATTTGCGACAGCAGGGGTTCACGCGCCGCCGAGGTCGCCGTTCCGGCGCGATAGGCGTCGAACACCACCGCCCGTCGCCCGGCCTCGGACGGCGTCATGCCGCGCGGCGCCACGATATCGCGCGGATCGGCGATCTGGGCGGCCAGGTTGGCGTTGACGGCGCAGCCGAAGTTGGAGGCGGACTGATTGTCGCCGCTGCGGCCCAGATTGCCCCATTGCATTCCGCACTGAGGCACCACCGCACGGACGGTCTCGAAACCGACCAGCACGGGCGCGCGCGGGTCCGGCGCGACATAGGCCGCGACCTGGATGCGGTTCTCCGGCACCCCCGCCTGTTGCAGGATCGCCCGGACGCCCCAAGCCGCTTCGGCCGCCACGGGGTCGCCGCCGGACGGGGCTTCGATGACCAGGACCGGCGCCCCCTCCATCGCGAAGCGGTTGACCAGATCGCCCAGGGCCGCGCGCTGATTGGCAGAGACGCCCGTCTCATGCACCGCCAAAGCGATGCGCTCGAGTCCCGGCTCGACCTGGAGGGAATAGCGCGACATGGGCGTCAGCGGCGGTTCGCCGCCCAGGCTCGCCGGGCCGCCGACGCAGGCCGATAGGGCTAATCCGCCCGCCGTCAGAGCAATCAGGGGAAGATACCGCGAGGAAAGTCGGGTCATGGCGTTCACTCGATCACATAGCCGACGGGGCCGCGCCAACCGGGGCCCGCCTGGGCGGTCGGCGCGGGCGAGCCGTAGACCTGATTCAGCTGGCCGAAGAAGATGGTCTGGGCGTCATGGGCGATGCGCAGGCCGTCGGCCGGCGTCTGCATCCGCCCCGGCGCCGTCGGCGTGACGACATAGGGCTCGACGATGACCACCAGTTCGGTCTCGCCCATCAGATAGTCGCGTGAACGGAACAACTGCCCCAGCACCGGGATGTTCGTCATGCCCGGCAGGGAATCCACCGCCTGACGCGTGCTTTCCTGCAACAGGCCCGCGATCATCATCGAGCCGCCCGAAGGCAGTTCGATGGTGTTCTCGCTGCGCCGCACGGTCAGGCCCGGCAGGGTGATCGACGACGGCGTTCCGGCGCCGATCGTCAAGCCGCCGCTAGGCGTCAGCTCCGACACCTCGACCTTGACCTGCAGGCTGATGCGCCCTTCGGACAGCACGACCGGGCGGAAGCCCAGCGCCACGCCATAGGGTTTGTACTGCACCGTGACCTGACCATCGCGATCGCGGCCGGTGGGCACGGGAAACTCGCCGCCCGCCAGAAAGCTGGCGGCCTCGCCGTTGACCGAGGTCAGGTTGGGCTCCGCCAGGGTGCGGACCAGACCGACGCGCTCGAACGCCTTCAGCGTCGCCGAGCCTTTGTTCAGGCCGTCGGAGCCGGGACCGGTGCCCGGCTGTGCGGTTTCCCAGTTCGGAGGATCGCCCGGACTGCCATCGACAATGACCGGGCATAGGGCGCCTTCCGGCCACCCCGGCCCAATGCAGGGCGCCTGCATCTGGAAGTTCTTGGTCGTGTCGCGCGCGATCCCGCCCGCCAGCCCGCCAAGCAGCGAGCCGTTGACGCCCCAGGTGGCGCTGTTGCCCAACAGCCACTGGGTGTCGCCGACGCGGCCGATCACGGCCTGGGTGTCGAAGCCCAGCTGCTTGATGACGTTACGCTGCACCTCGACGACGCGGACCTTCAGCGTCACCTGGTCCGAACCGGCGACCGAGATCATGTTCATGACCTTTTCGGGCGCGCTGACGAAGGCGCGCGCCACCTGGGCGGCGCGGTCAGCGTCGGCCGGGCTGGCGGCCAGACCGCTCAGGATGATGCTGTCATTGACCGCTTCGGCCCGCAGGTCCGAGCCGGGCGCGATGCGGTTCAGCGTGTCCTGCAGGGCGCTGACGCCCGCATCCACCCGCACGCGCAGCGCCAGAATGGTGCGGCCTGCGGCGTCCAGGAACACGGCGTCCGTCTCGCCTCCCTCCAGGCCGATCATGGTGATGCGGCGCGGCGAATGCAGCATGGCCTCGGCCACGCGCGGATTGGAGATGATGACGTCGCGCGCATCAGAAGGCAGGTCGACCGCAAAGGAGGTCCCGCGCGGCAGGTTGACCAGCTGTGGCGCCGAGCCCGCGGTAATGGCGGCGCGCGTCGTCTGGGCGCCCGCCTGATCCATCGGCGCCCCCGCCCCGCCCAGAGCGAGCACAGCGACGCTGGCGACGACGGCGAAACGATTCATGCGCGAAATCCTCATGGCGTCGCCACTTCCTGAGCGTCGCCGCCGCGATAGACCTTGACCACCGCGCCCGTCCGCTCGCCGCCGCGCCGTACTGCGCCCGGAACGTGGCCCGACGGCCCCGCCGTATCGGCATAGGAGCGCAGCACCAGCGACAGGTCCCCTTCGGACCGCGCCAGGGCGAGAAGCTCGGCGTCGCGTTCGCTGACGGCCAGGGTGGCGGTGGCGCCCACCACGGCCTTTTCGTCTTCGGCGGCGCGGGTGGTCTGATCGATGGCCAGGACCTTCATGTTGCGCATGATGGTCGCCGTCGTGAAACGCGGCCCGGCGCTGCTGTCGTTATTTTTGATCTCGCGCGTCATCAGCACGTCCACCCGGTCGCCGGGCAGGATGAAGCCCCCGGCGGCGGTCTCGACATTGACGCGAATGGCCATGGCGCGCGTGCCCGGCTCCAGATAGGCGGCCATATAGCCGCTGTCCCCGGCGCGGACGATCTTGCGCGCCACGATCGGCTCGCCCGCCAGAATGGGTTCGCGCACCACGGCGCCGATATAGTCGGACTTGGCGCCCGGACCGTTCAGTTCAGCGGCGGCCTTCAAGGCGCGCTCGACCGCATGGGCGCGCGCCTGCTCGCGGCTCGGCTCGCCCTTGGCGTCGACAGCGGCGTTCTCTGCGGCGGCGCCCTCGGGTTTGGCGGGCGGCGGGGTCGAGCCGTCAGTGATGAAGAGCGGATTCAGTTCCTCGGCCGGCCAGTCCTTCCAGCTCAGGTCCGCGTCGGCCAGGCGTCGACCGGCCTCAAGATCGCGCGCGGCGACCAGCACCTTGGTCATGGGGCGCGCTTCGACGGCGGCCGAGGCCGTCGCCGGTTCCCGACTGGGGGAGCCCATGGCGCGCACCACCAACGCCAGGCCGACGGCGGCCAGGGCGGCGATACAGATGACGGCGATCTTGGCGGGCTTCATCGACGGTCTCCGGCAGACGCGACGACGCGATAGCGCGCGGGCCGCCCCCTGCCGTTAACAATGATGAGGGATCGAGGTTAACGCGTCCCTAAGCGGGACAGTCCTTGGCGAACGCAGGTCAACCGGCGATGAAGGCGGCCATCAACGGACTGGCGGGATAGGCCAGAAGAGCGCCGATCGCGATGGCGACGCCATAGGGAATGTCGCCCTTGGGCTGCATCAGCCGCATCACCCAGCCCGGTCCCGTCTGGGCCAGGATGGGCAGGCGACTGCGCGCCGTCAGCAGCAGCATGCAGAAGACTCCGCCCGCCAGGCCCGTATAGAGCAGAAAGTGCAGCGTGCCCGACAGCCCCATCCACAGGGTCGCCGCCGCCAGCAGCTTGGCGTCGCCCCCGCCGATCCAGTTCAGCGCGAACATCCCCGCGCCGATGAACAGCGCCGCCAACGCCATCCCGGCGGAAACGCCCACCACGCTCAGCGGCAGCCCCAGCGCCAGCGCCGCCGGAAAGTAGCCGACGACGAGGGCGATCGAGATCCAGTTCGGGATCTTCATCGTCGTCAGATCGTGGAGCGCGGCGACGACGGCGAGCACCGGGAGGACGGCGAGGAGGATGAAGGAGAGCTGGTCCATGCCGTCAGACTGCCCTCAAGTCTTTAAAACTCGGTTTCGTTGCTCTTTATTTCACCGGGTCAAGCCAAAGAAAAACGGCCGGAGCTTTCACTCCGGCCGTTATTATTTAAGTTTAAAAAGGTCTCAACCTTCTTCCGGCTCAGCCTTGTCCAGTTCGTTGTTCACGCCATCGAACATGCCCTTGACCTTCGGTCCGATTTGCGTGAGCGCAACAATGATGACCACCGAGATCAGGGCGGCGATCAGGCCGTATTCGATGGCCGTGGCGCCGGATTCGTCTTTGGCGAAGCGATTGATGAAGTTACGCATGATTTGTCTTCCTTTGTTCAGAGCGAGCAACAGTCCCACCATTCAGGGTCACCGGTTTTCTGCCCGCTTGATCCCCGTATGCCTGACGATCATGCGCCGGATCGGATTAAGGACGAGTAAAATCTAGCCATCAGTCGCAAAATTATGATGGTTACTTATGTATTTACTACGAAATAGCCCAATCCTCGGAGGACACGCGAATTTCAGGAAATCTTGACCTTTGCGCGCGACAGTTCACGCGCGGCGTCGCGCGCGCCCGTTCTTTTGACTTCGGAGGTTCCGACATGACGGCATCGGCCAGGCCCCACAGGGCGAACCTGATCCGCCTGCTGTGCGTCGGCCTGCCGGTTGTTCTGGGCGCGACGGCGGCGACGGCGCAGAGCCGTCAACTGGAAGTGCCGATCCATCAGGCTGCGCGCGTCCAGCTGGGCGCCGCCGCCGGGTCCGTCATCGTCGCCAATCCCGCCATCGCCGATGTCGCCGTCACCGACGCCCGCACCCTGTTCATCACTGGCAAGGCCTATGGGGTGACCGAGGTCATCGCCGTGGACGGTCTGGGCCGCCCCCTGTTCCAGCGCCAGATCGTGGTGGCGCCCAGCAACGCCGGAACAGTGCGGGTCTGGCGCGGCCGCGAGACGACCGAAGTGACCTGCGGCGCGACCTGCGCCCCTGCCGCGCCCGCCGGGCGCGGCTCTTAAAAGGCCGGGCCTTGGCGCGACGTTCTCACGACCGGAAACGACGCGAGGGCTCGAACGCCATCGAGTTCGGCCTGGTCGCCCTTCCTTTCTTCCTGCTGCTGTTCGGCATATTGGAGATCGGCCTGATGCTGCTGGTCGACGCCATGGTCGAGACAGCCGCCTCGGACGCCGCCCGCCAGGTGCGCACCGGCCAGGCCCAGACGCAGGAACTGACGCCGGAGCAGTTCAAGGACAAGTTCTGCGCCGAGATGAGCCTGTTTTCCGGCGACTGCGGCCGCCGCGCCTTCATCGACGTGCGCGTACTGGACGACTTTTCCCTGACCGACCCGAGCAAGGCCCCGCCGGACCCGACCAGCGGCGACCTGTTCGACCCCGCCGGCCTGAAGTTCGAGCCCGGCGGCCCCGGGGAGCGGGTGCTGGTCCGCATCTGGTACGAGCAGCCGATCGTCACGCCGATGATCGCCCAGGCCGTGTCGCGCACCAAGGACGGGCGGGTGATGCTGACCACCACCCTGGCTTTCCGCAACGAGCCCTATCAATGAGCCGGCGCCTGCGTCTCCGCTCCCTGACCCGCCTGCTTCGTAACCGGGACGGCGCCACGGCGATCGAGTTCGCCCTGATCGCGCCGGTGATGATCCTGCTCTATTTCGGCCTGGTCGAGTTCAGCCAGGGCTTCATGGCCCAGCGCCGCGCCAGTCACGCCGCCTCGGTCGTGTCGGACCTGGTCGCCCAGAGCGAAAGAACCAACCGGGCCGGTATCAACGCCATCTACGCCGTCGGGGGCCTGATCATGCGCCCCTTCCCCGCCGCCGAACTGTCCATCCGCACCACCAGCATCTCCGTCGACGCTCGGGGCGTGGCTACAATCGAATGGAGCCACGGCAACGGCAAGGCGCTGTCGCCTCTACAGCGCGGCAGTCGCGTCACCGATTTGCCGCCCGACGTGGTCGAGAAGGAGCAGACGGTGATCATGGGCGAGACCCAGTATATCTACAGGTCGCCGTTCGCCGCCGTCCTGCCCAAGCCGGTCACTCTGTCGCGCCGTTACTTCCTGCGGCCGCGCACAGTTGATCGTGTCGTCTGCACCGACTGCTGACCTACCCCGCCAACGCCTCGCGCAGCGCCTGGATCTTGGCTTCGGTCTCCAGCCGCTCGGCGTGCGGATCACTGTCGGCGACGATGCCCGCCCCGGCTTGAGCGCGCCAACGCCAGCCCGCCGCACCCTCAACGAAGGCCGCCGTGCGGATCAGCACCGACGCCGTCAGACGGAGATCGCCCGCCAGCCCCCAGCCGAACAGAGAGCCGCACCACGGCCCGCGCGGCGGTTCATGCGCCGCGATCACCTTCATGGCCTGATGCTTGGGCGCCCCGGTGATGGAACCTGGCGGAAAGGCCGCCTCCAGCACCTCAGCCGGACCGAAGCCTGCGGCCGCCTCGGCGCTGACGGTTGAGACCAGATGATGCACCGTGGGGTGGCGTTCCAGCTCGCACAGCCCCTCGACCCGGACCGTTCCCGGCCGCGCCGCCCGCGCCAGGTCGTTGCGCATCAGATCGACGATCATCAGATTCTCGGCCCGATCCTTGGCGCTGGCGGTCAGTTCAGCCGCCAGGGCGTCGTCACGGCCCGGATCGGAAGCGCGCGGCCGCGTTCCCTTGATCGGGCGAGCCTCGATCCGCCTGCTCGCCTCGTTGAAGGTCAGGAACAGTTCCGGCGAATTGGACACGATCGCCCGATCGCCCAGCCGCCAGAAAGCGCCGTAGGCCGCGCCGCGCGCCGCCGACAGCCGCACAAAGACATCGAACGGATCACGCCCCGCCGCCAGCCCGCCCGACCAGGCGCGGGCGATGTTGGCCTGGAACAGCTCGCCCGCCGCGATGCGCCCCACGACATCCGCTACGGCGGCCTCATAGACCTCCGGCGCCGCCTCGCCCTCAAAGGCGGAAGCCGGCGCTGACGGCGTCGTCGGCGCCCGCGCCTGCGTCAGCCAGGCCGCCGCCCGACGCGCCTGTTCGCGCGCCTGCGCCCCGGTGCGGCCCCGCCCCACGGCGCGCACTTCTTTCCTCTGGTGATCGAAGGCCAGAAGGGCCGGATAACGGGCCAGCATCAGATCGGGCCAGTCCCCGCCCCGTTCACCCGTCGCCGGGCGGGCCCCCGCATCATAACTCAGCAGGCCGACGACCCCGCCGCCCGCAAAGGCCGGACTCCGCAGAGCCTCGAAAGGCGCGGCTTCGTCCACCCGCCCTGTCACGCACAGATCCGGCTCGCAGGCGACGAAGGACATCCGCCCTCCATGCGCGGCCGGATCGCCGGCCCCGGCGATCAGTCCCAGCGCTCCCTCGCGCCGGTGGATCCCCGCCACGACCGCCACCGGATCGACCCAGACGCCCGGCTCGACAGCCAGCGCCGAAAACGGGCCGGCCCCGCCTGTGTCTGATGATGAAGGGCGCTGGCTCATACCCGCCCTCCATAGCTGGTTCAGCGTCCGGCGCCAGCTGCTCTAGCGGCCCGCCACAAGGGCGGACATGGCGTCCAGATAGGCGAGAAAGGCGTCGCGCCCCGCCGTCGTCATGCTGGCGCGCGTCAGGGGCTTGCGGCCCTGAAAGCTCTTGGACACGGAGACGAAGCCCGCCTCCTCCAGCTTGCGCAGATGCACCGACAGATTGCCGTCCGTGGTCTGCAGCCGGGCCTTCAGCTCGCCGAAGTCAGCGCTCTCCACGCCCGACAGATAGGCCATGATTCCCAGACGCACCCGGCCGTGGATCACCTCGTCGATGCGGCCGATGTCGAAATCGTCAGCCGGTTCTGCGGCGGTCATGTCAGACCACCTCCGCCGGTTCCTGACGCGCCAGGATCAGGCCGGGAACGAAAGCAAAGAGGAACAGCCCCGCCGCATAGCCCAGCCACAACAGGGGGCTGCCGATCAAAAAGGCGATCAAGGGGGCGGCGATCCAGGCTCCGATGGCCAGCCGCCACTGCCACCGCTGGCCGCTCATGGTCGCCGAGACCGCCCAGCCTGAGCCGTAGAGGGCGAAGATCAGCGACGGGAAGATGGCGAAGGCGTCGCCGCGCCCTGTCATCCAGGCGATCACGCCCATCGACAGGAACATGACGAAGGTCGCCAGCCCCACGCCCATCCAGCCCGCGCCGGCGGCGCGGTTGCCCGCCGACCGGGCGCCCGGCCTGTGGCCACAGCGCTTGATCTCGACCATCAGGGCGCCGAAGAAGATCACCATGGCTGCGCCCCACAGCAGCGGATAGGCCATGGGCGACACCTCGATCACGCCGCTCTGGACGCCGTAGTGGGCAAGCGCCGCCACGCCGAACACCAGTCCGGCGATGATCAGGATGCGCCCGCCCAGCAGCGGCGCATGCCGCCCTTCCTGGGCCAGGGCCTTCATATAGGCGATGTCGTCGTGAACGGATTGAACCTGGTCGCGGGTCATGGCGTCTCTCCCTGCCTGTGATGCAGAAGATGAGCCAAGAACTTTATGTTGTAAAGTTCTTTCTTGAAAACAAAATCGAGCCTCTCCCTCCCCTTCATGGGGAGGGTGGTCGCAGCGAAGCGGAGACCGGGTGGGGAGGGCCCGGCGATATGAGCGCAGAGCGCCGCGGAGCTTGATCAGCAGCCTAGCCCCCCCACCCGTCTTGGCTGCTCCGCGCCGCCCTTTGGGTCGGCCTGACGGCCTCAGCCACCCTCCCCATGAAGGGGAGGGAGAGGCGCCGCGCCTGCACTCAAGCAGCGCGCGACCGCGTCGCGCGATAGCGCCCTCTTACCGGAAAGGCGGCTCGTCGAAAGCGCGCAGCTTGCGCGAGTGCAGGCGCGCGCCCTCGGCCCGCAGCAGTTCCACCGCCTGAATACCGATCTGCAAATGCTCGGAGATCGAGCCCTCGTAGAAACGGTTGGCCTGGCCCGGCAGCTTGATCTCGCCGTGCAGCGGCTTGTCCGAGACGCACAGCAGCGTCCCGTAAGGCACACGGAAACGATACCCCTGCGCGGCGATGGTGGCGCTTTCCATGTCGATGGCGACGGCGCGGCTCTGGTTGAAGCGCAGGGCCGACTTGGAATAGCGCAGTTCCCAGTTGCGGTCGTCGGTGGTGACGACGGTGCCGGTGCGCAGCCGCTTCTTGACCTCTTCGCCCGGCGCGCCCGAGACCAGCTTGGTCGCGTCATAGAGGGCGCGCTGCACCTCGGCGATGTTGGGGATGGGGATGTCGGCGGGCAGGACGGCGTCCAGCACATGGTCGTCACGCAGATAGGCGTGGGCCAGCACATAGTCGCCGATGGTCTGGCTGCCGCGCAGGCCGCCGCAGTGGCCGATCATCATCCAGGCGTGCGGCCGCATGACCGCCAGGTGGTCGCAGATGGTCTTGGCGTTGGACGGGCCGACGCCGATGTTGACCAGGGTGATGCCCTGACCGTCTGGCCGCGTCAGGTGATAGGCGGGCATCTGATGCTTGCGCCAGGCGGCGTCCATGATGGCCGCCTCCGGATCGTCGGTGGCGCGCGTCACCACCACGCCCCCGGCGCAGGACAGGGCCTCATAGGGGCTGTCGGGATCGGCGATCTGGGCCGTAGCCCAGCGCACGAACTCGTCGACGTAGCGGTTGTAGTTGGTGAAGAGGATGAAGCTCTGCACGTCCTCGACCGGGGTGCCGGTATAGTGCCGCAGCCGCGCCAGGGAGAAGTCGGTGCGCAGAGCGTCGAACTGGGCCAGCGGATGCTCCTCGCCCGGCTCCCACAGGCCGTCGGACACCTCGTCGCCGATGTGGGCCAGTTCGGTCGTCGGGAACCAGCGGGCGATGGCCGCCGTCATGGTGCGGTCCAGCACCACGTCCGAACCGTCCAGCACATAGGGGAAGGGGATTTCCTGATCCGACGGCTCGACCTTGAAATCGGCGCCGTATTCGGTCGCCAGCAGGGTCAGCTGCTCCAGCAGATAGGGGCGGAACAGGTCAGGCCGGGTGATGGTCGTGGAATAGACGCCGGGCCACGACAGGCGGCCATAGGCGCGGGTTTCCAGATTCTGCGGCCGCTCGCCGTGCCAGGTCACCGTCAGGCGGGGATAGGCGAACAGGCCCGCCGCGCG
Organism: Brevundimonas sp. S1H14; assembly: GCF_047716865.1. Lineage (NCBI taxonomy): Bacteria > Pseudomonadati > Pseudomonadota > Alphaproteobacteria > Caulobacterales > Caulobacteraceae > Brevundimonas > Brevundimonas sp. S1H14. The sequence goes on from NZ_CP136679.1 coordinate 3,181,576, forward strand.
AGCTTCGGGTTCGGCGCGCTCGCCGGTCGCCAGAAAGACCTTCACGGCCTGGCGAAGATTGGCGACGGATTGATTGTAGAGGGTTTCGAGGCGGTCCAGCGCCGCCTGGGGGGTCATCTTGTCTGTCATGGCTTCCTCTAGCGGAAAACCGTGACCTTGGCGAGACAGGGGAAACACGCCGACATGACAGTTGACCGCAAAGACCTAGGCCAGAGCTTCGCGCAGGAAGGCGACCGCGCCCGCCATATCGCCCGTCGCTCCACGCCACACAGGCGCTGAATCAGAGGCGACGCCATAGGCCGAAGGGTCGGTGAAGGTCGTGTCCGGCCCTGCATTTGCGCTCAGGGCGGCGGCCGCGCGCGCGGCGGCAGGCGCGCCGACCGCCGCCAGATAGCGTCGATCCAAGACCAGCATCAGGGCCGCGCGGCCGCCCTCGCCCAGGCCCAGAACGCCGATGCGTTCCGCATCGCCGCCGAGATCCTGGACCCGTTTCGCCGCCCAGGCGACAGCCGCCGCCGCGTCGGAAATGAAGGCCGGGTGCGGACTGTCCGGCGCGTCGCGTCGGTCGGCCAGGACCACAATGAAGCCGCCCTCGGCCAGATCGCGTGCGGCCCGCTCGTCCGCCGCTTCGGGCGCGCCGTCCGGCAACACGATCAAGATCGGCAAGCGGTTCGCCCCTGCCGATCGATAGAGGCGCAAGGTCTGACGCGGATCGGCGCCATAGGCTGCGCGCGCCGTGCGCCAGCCGGGCGGCCCCAACTGCGCCGGCGCCATCGCCCCCTGCCCGATCAACGGCGCGCAAGCGGCCGTCGCCACAGTCGCCAGCAGCGGCGCCAGAAGCCCTCGTCGCGTCATGCGTCCTCCCCCGAAAGACGAAGGGCGCGGCCCTGACGAACCGCGCCCCGAAGTCAGGCTGAGCCTTATTTGGCCAGGTGCTTGTCCAGCCAACCGAACACTTCGTTGTGCCATTGCAGGCTGTTGGCGGGCTTCAGCACCCAGTGGTTCTCGTCGGGGAAGAAGACCAGGCGGCTCTCGATCCCGCGCCGCTGCAGGGCGGTGAAGGTCGACAGGCCCTGGGAGGTCGGGATGCGGAAGTCGAGGTCGCCCTGAACCACCAGCATCGGATCGCGCCAGTTCTGCACGTGGTTGGCCGGGTTGAACTTCTGATAGCCCTGCGGATTCTCCCACGGCGTGCCGCCGTATTCCCACTCGGTGAACCACAGCTCCTCGGTGCCGTAGCCCATGCCGAAGGTGTCGAAGACGCCGTCATGGTTGACCAGGCATTTGAACTCGCCCGGCCAGTTGCCCGCGATCCAGTTGATCATATAGCCGCCGTAGGAAGCGCCCAGCGCGCAGGCGTTGTCGCCGTCCAGGAAGTCATACTTCGACTGGGCGAAGGCCCAGCCCTTCTGCAGGTCTTCCAGCGGGCGGTCGCCCCAGTGCTGGCTGATGGCGTCGGTGAATTCCTGGCCGTAGCCGGTCGAGCCGTGGAAATCGATCATCACCACCGCATAGCCCGCGCCCGCATAGGTGCCGGGGTTCCAGCGGTAGGACCATGAGTTGCCGAAAGAGCCCTGCGGACCGCCATGGATCAGGAAGGCGACCGGATATTTCTGCCCCTCGACGTAGTCAGCCGGCTTGATGACGTAGCCGTGGACCGTCTCGTCGTTCCAGCCGGGGAAGCTGAACTGCTCGGCCTCGCCGAAGACCTTGGTCGCCAGTTGCGGGTTCACATTGGTCAGGCGGCGCGGCATTTCGCGGCCGCGCCAGGTCTTGAAGTAGAGGTCGCTGGGCGACGTCAGGCTGTCCATCGCGAAGACGAAGCCCGAGGGCGTCTGGCCGAAGGCGCCGACGTGGCCATCGCCCGTCAGCGGCATGACCACCCCGTTGCGCGTATCAATGGCGAACAGCTTGGTCTGACCGACATCGCCCGCTGTCGTATAGAGCGTCTTTCCGTCCTTGGACCACTGCAGGGTGTCAGCCGAACGGTCCCAGTTGGCCGCGATCTGGCGGGTCTGGCCGGTGGCGACGTCGCGCAGGAAGATCGAGTATTTGTCCGCCTCAAAACCCGGACGGGCCATGGCGCGATAGGCCAGCGTCTGGCCGTCCGGCGAGAAGACCGGGCCGGTGTCCCAGGCCGGGTTGGCCTCGGTCAGATTGGTCAACTGCCCCGGCGCCGAGACGGCGACGCTGTAGAGATCGAAATTGGTGCTCCACGGCTCGCTGTTCCCGGCCTTGCGCGCCGAGAAGACCAGCGACTGCCCATCAGGCGCGAAGGTGAATTCGCTCTCATCGCCGAACGGCTTGGAGGGCGTGTCGCCGTCGAAGCCCTTGGTGACCCAGACCGGCTCGCCGCCCGCCTTGCCGTCGGCGCCGATCGACTGGACGAAGAGGTGGTTCTGGGTGTGATCGTTCCACGTATCCCAGTGACGCACGAACATGCGGTCATAGACCTGGCCGGTCGACTTGCGCTCGGCCTCGGTCTTTCCGCGCGCGACCGAGGCGTTCAGGTCCGCGGCGTCCGGATAGACGGCCAGGGACACGGCCACCGCATCGCCCGCGTCGTTGATGCGATAGGCGTTGACGTCGGTCGGCAACGCCGTGACCTGCGTCGCCGTCGCGCCCTTGTCCGCCGAGACCCAGACCTGGCTTGAGCCGGAGCGGCTCGACAGGAAATACAGCTTGCCTTCGGCGCCCCAACGGGCGGTGTTGGCGCCGCCTTCGGAGATGGCCAGCTTCTGCGGCTGGGCCTCGCCCTTCAGGCTCAGGATGTAGAGGGCGCTGGAGCGCTTGTTGGCCGCCACATCCGTCTGGGTCAGGGCATAGACCACCCACTCGCCGTCCGGCGACACCTGGGGGTCGCCCAGCCGGTTGGCTGAGATCATGTCCTGATAGGTGAATGCCGTACGGGCCTGGGCCGTCGCCGCGGCCGGAGCGGCGGGCGCCCCCTCGGCCAGGGCCGGCAGGGCCGTGGCGGTCAGCAGGGCGGCGGCGCTGAGGCCGGACAGGAGATGGGGCAGGCGGCGCATTCAGGCGCTCCTCATGCGGATGTGATGTCTGGCCGAAGGCCTAACACCGCCGCGCGCCGCCCGCAAAGTCTCCTGTTCAGCTCACGCTTTACTGACCTTCCTTCGTCCAGTCGGCCGTCCAGTCCAGAATCTCCTGCTGCCACTCGACCCAGGTCTGGGGCTTCAGCACCCAGTGGTTCTCGTCCGGTACATGGACGAAGCGGCTGGGGATATTCAGCCGCTGCAGGGCCGAGAAGGTCGCCAGCCCCTGCTCCATCGGGACGCGGAAGTCCTTGGAGCCATGCAGCACCAGCATCGGCTTCTTCCAGTCGCCCGCATAGGTCTCGGGGTTGTGGACGTCATAGACGGCCTTGCGGTCCCAGGTCGCGCCGCCGAACTCATGGATGAAGGTCGAGATGTCCATGGCGTTCATCAACTGCGGCACGTCGAACACCCCGGCGTGGTTGACCAGGCAGCGCCACGGCTCGTTCCACTGGCCCGCGATCATATTGACCATATAGCCGCCGTAGGAGGCGCCGAGCGCGCAGGCCCGTTCGCCGTCGATCCACGGATTGGCCGTCAGCGCCGCCGGCCAGCCCTTGCGCAGGTCTTCCAGAGGACGATCGCCCCAGTGGTCGTTGATGGCGTCCGTAAAGGCCTGCCCGTAGCCCGGCGAGCCGTGGAAGTTGACCATCACCACCGCATAGCCCGCCGCCGTATAGACCTGCGGATTCCAGCGGTAGGACCAGCTTTCGGTCCAGGGCGACTTGGGCCCGCCGTGGATCAGATAGACGGCCGGATATTTGCGGCCTTCGACAAAGCCCGCGGGCTTGAACACCCAGCCGTGCGTCGTCTCGTCGTTCCAACCGGGGAAGCGGATCTCCTCGGGACGGGGCAGGTCGATGCGAGCCAGCAGCTCGGCGTTGTGCTGCGTCGCCTGACTCGCGGCATGGCCGTTCCTGGCGATGAAGACCTGCGTCGGGGCGGTGAAGCTCTCATGCGCATAGGCCAGGACGCCGCCGACCTCGTCGAAGTCGCCGACCGAGCCGATGTCGGTCAGGGCCTTCACCGCGCCGGTGCGGGCGTCGATCTCGAACAGGCGGTTCTGCCCCTCGTCGGCGGCCGTGACGTAGAGCGCCCGCCCATCCGAGCGCCAGCTCAGGCCGGTGGGGCCGCGATCCCAGTTCGTCAGGGCGCGAGCGTTCGCGCCGTTCACATCGGCCACCATGACCACCGGCTGATCGCCGCCGACGTTCTCACGCGGAGCCGCCAGCCAGGCCAGACGGCGTCCGTCGGGCGACAGGGCGGGCGCCCCGTCCGGCCCCGAATGCCCTTCGGTCAGATTGACCGGCGCGCCGCCGTCCAGGCTCAGTCGATACAGGTCGCTGTCGTTGGTGAAAGGCGCGCGGTCCGCCTGTTTGCGCGCCGAATAGATGAAGGAGCGCCCGTCGCGCGCGATGGTCAGGCTGCTTTCGCCCACGCCGATGTCGGCATCCAGCCCGGCGGTCAGGTCGCGCGGCTGGCCCTCGGCGAAACCCGAGCCGTTCAGCGGCTGCAGGAAGAGATGGCTCTGGCGCCCGTCGGCCCAGCGGTCGAACACGCGCAGCGGCATCCGCTCATAGACCTGCTGCGTCGACTTGGCCCGCGCGGCCAGCCGGTCCTTTGTGCAGTCCAGCGTCTCGCAGTCGGTATAGACCGACACGCCCAGCACCAGCGCCTGGCCGTCCGGCGTGAAGCGGAAACCCGACACGGACACCGGCAGGGTGGTGACCTGAGCCGCCGCCATGCCGTCGCGGTCCGCGCGCCAGACCTGGTTTGACCCGCCGCGTGCGGACATGAAATAGATCGACTGTCCGTCCGGCGCCCAGCGCGCGCCCGAGACGCCGCCGTCGGAGATCGGCAGACGACGCGCAGGCGCAGCGCCGTCGACATCGACCATCCAAAGGCCGGTCTGATTCTTGTTGCCGGCCCAGTCCGTCGTGGTGACGGCATAGATGACGCGACGCCCGTCCGGCGAGACGCGCGGGTCGCCGACGCGCTCCATCATCGCCAGATCCTTCAGGCCCAGACGATCGGACGCCGGAGCCTCGGCCGACGCCGCAGCCGCGACGGGCGCTTCGCGCGCCAGCGTCGGCGTCGCCGCCAGACTGCCAGCCAGCAACAGCATCTGGACAGCCGCCGCCGTCATCCAATGTGATCGGGTCATTACGCTACACTCCCCTATGAATGGTCAGGCTTCCTGCATAGGCGGCCCTACAGCCAGCGCCAAGCGGGATGGCGCTTGCCCGCCGCCGCCGCCTCGGCGACAAGCAGGCGATGAGTCCGGCTCCCCACATCGTCGACGTCCTGATCGCCGAGCGCGCGCCGCGGCTGACGGGATCGGCCGCATGGCCGCTGGTCCGCCTCGCCCTTTACGGCCTGCTCGACTACGCCAAGGCGCGCCGCATGGCCGACGCCATCGGCCCCATGGGCGGGCGACAGGCGCTGGATCATGTCTCCGACCTGCTGGAGCTGACGGTGCGGACGGCGCATCTGGACCGCCTGCCCGCCTCGGGTCGATGTCTGGTGGTGTGCAACCACCCGACCGGCATCGCCGACGGCCTCGCCGTGCATGACGCCCTACGTACGGTGCGCGACGACCTGATCTATTTCGCCAACGCCGACGCCCTGCGCGTCTCGCCGCGCCTGTCGGAAACCGTGGTCCCGGTCGAATGGGTCACGGCCAAGCGCACGCGCGAAAAGACCCGAGCCACGCTTCAGGCCGCCAGGGAGGCGTTCGAGGCCGAACGCTGCGTCGTCATGTTCCCGGCCGGACGCCTGGCCCGCGTCGGCCCGAACGGCCTGCTGACCGACCCTGAATGGGCCGCCACCGCCGCTTCGCTTGCCCGCAAATATGAAGCGCCGGTCATCCCGATCCACGTCTCTGGTCCGACCAGCCGCCTGTTCCACCTGTTCGACAAGGTGTCGCAGGAGCTGCGCGACATCACCCTCTTCCACGAACTGCTGAACAAGAAGGGCCGCGCCTTCGACCTGATCGTCGGCCGCCCCATCCCGCCGCTGGCGTTGGACATCGACGCCCAGGCCGCCACCCTGAAACTGAAAACCTTCGTCGAGCGGACCCTGGCCGCCGATCCTGACGCGACCTTCGCCTGATGACTTTCGACCTTCCCGACGCCGACGCCACCACCCGCCTCGGCGAAGCCATCGCCCCCCTGCTGGCGCCGGGCGAGGCCGTCCTGCTGTACGGCCCGCTGGGCATGGGCAAGTCGACCCTGGCGCGGGGTCTGATCCGCGCCCTGACGCGCCCCGACGAGGACGTGCCGTCGCCGACCTTCACCCTTGTCCAGTTCTATGAGAGCGACCCGCCCATCGCCCATTTCGACCTCTATCGCCTCAGCCGTCCCGAAGAAGCCTTTGAGATTGGTCTGGACGAGGCGCTGGACGAAGGCTGCGCCCTGATCGAATGGCCCGAACGGCTGGGCGACGACCCCGGCCGGATGCTCGGTCCCGACCGGCTGACGATCGAAATCTCGGAACCCGCCCCTCAGGCAGCCGCCCTCCGCGAGGGCGGCGATAGGGGCCTCTCTGGAAGAGTTGCGACCGTTTCCGGCACAGGCTCGTGGGAAGCCAAACTGAAGGAACTCCATGTCTGACCGCGAAGCCTTCCGTCTCGACTTCCTGCGCTCGGCCGGTCTGGCCGGGGCCGTCCGCGCGCCCCTGCCCGGCGACGCCTCGACGCGGCGCTACGAGCGGCTGACCACGCCCTCGGGCGCCTCCCTGATGCTGATGGATCAGGCCCCCGCCGCCGAGAGCCAGCCCTGCGATCCGTCGTGGACGCCGGAACAGCGCCATGCGCACGGCTGGAACGCGGTCGCCCGCCTGTCGGCAGGACGCATCGAGGCTTTCGCCGCCGTCGCCGCCCACCTGAAGTCGCTGGGCCTGTCAGCGCCCGAAATCATCGCCATAGACGCCCCGAACGGTCTGGCCGTGATCGAGGATTTCGGCGACGCCCTGTTCGCCCGCGTCATAGAGGACGGCGCCGACCCCGCCCCCCTCTATCGCGCCGCCGTCGAGGCCCTGGCCATCCTGCACGCCGCCCCGACGCCCGATGTCCTGACCGGCCCTGCAGGCGACTGGCCCCTGCTGGCCTATGACCAGACGGCGCTGCAGGGCGGGGCCGACCTGTTCGTCGACTGGCTGCCGAAACTGATCCCGACCCTCAGCTTCGACGAGGCCGCCATCGCCGAATGGCGCACAGCCTGGGCCCCGATCACGGCGGCGGGCGAGGCGGGCGCGACCGTCATGGCCCACCGCGACTACCACGCGGAGAACCTGATCCGGCTGGACGGCAAGACCGGCGCCGCCTCGGTTGGGATGATCGACTTCCAGGACGCGGTGAAGGCCCACCCGTCATGGGATCTGCACTCCCTGCTGCAGGACGCGCGCCGCGACGTGGCGCCCGAACTGGAGGCGCTCGCGCTCGACCATTATTTCACCCTGCGCCCCGAGACCGACCGCGAGACCTTCATGGCCGCCTACGCCGGTCTGGCCGCCCTCAATGAGGCGCGCATTCTGGGCATCTTCGCCCGCCTGATCGCCCGCGACGGCAAGCCCCGCTACGCCGCCTTCATGCCGCGCATGTGGGCGCACCTGAGCGCCAATCTGAAGGCGCCGGGCCTCGAAGCCGTCGCCGCCTGGATGGACCGCCACGTGCCGGAGGATGTGCGTCGATGATGTCTCCCACAACCGCCATGGTTCTCGCCGCCGGGCTCGGCACGCGGATGCGCCCCTTGACCAACGACCGCCCCAAGGCGCTGGTCGAGGTCGGCGGCAAGGCGCTGATCGACCATGTTCTCGACCGGTTGGCCGAGGCTGGCGTCACCGACGCCGTGGTCAACGTCCACTGGTTCGCCGACCGGCTGGAAAGCCATCTGGCCGCCCGCACGCGCCCGACGATCCGCATCTCCGACGAGCGCGCCGAACTGCTGGAGACCGGCGGCGGCTTGAAGAAGGCCCGTCCCCTGCTCGGCGACGATCCCGTCTTCGTCGCCAATATCGATAGCGTCTGGATCGACCGGGGCGACGCCCTTTCCGACCTGATCCGCCTGTGGGATTCCGCGCGCATGGACGCCGCCCTGCTGCTGGCCCGGCGCGAGGGCTCTATCGGCTTCGAGGGCGGCGGCGACTTCTTCCTCGGGGACGACGGCGCCCTGACCTTCCGGGGCGAGGCCGCCAGCGCCCCTTACGCCTATATGGGCGTCCACATCACCCGCCCCGACTACGCCGACCACGGCCCCGACGGCCTCTTCTCGCTCAGCCCCCTGTGGCGCGCCTCGGCCGCCGAGGGGCGCCTGTTCGGCTGCGTGCTGGACGGGGACTGGATGCACGTCGGCGACCCGCAGGCGCGCGACGACGCCGACGCGCGGCTGAGAGAGGACCTCTGACCATGACGGGGGGGCGCTTCGATCCGTTCGCCGGTTCAGGGCCGCGCTGGCGCACCGTGCCGGCCTGGCGGCCCTTCCTCGAGGATCTGGCGGCGGGGGTGCTCGACTGGCTGGGCGACGCCTCGCCCGAGACCCTGTCGGACGCCACCATCCTTCTGCCCAACCGACGCGCCGCCCGCGCCTTCGCCTCGGCGCTGGGCAGGCTGGCCGGCGACCGGCCCGTGCTCCTGCCCCAGGTGCGGCCGCTCGGCGATCTGGAGGAGGACGAGCCGCCCTTCGCGCCCGGCGAACTGGGTCTGGACCTGCCGCCCGCCATCGCCCCCCTGACGCGCCGTTTCGAGATGGCGCGGATGATCGCCGAAGAATTCGAGCCGGGGATGAAGCCGCTGCGCGCGCTCGAAATGGCCGACGCCCTGGGCGGCTTCCTCGATTCCTGCCAGTTGGAGGAGGTGTCCGACCTGTCGCGCATCGCCACCCTGGCCGAGGCTGACTTGGCCGCGCACTGGCAGGACAGCGCCCGCTTCCTCGGCCTCGCGGTCGAGGCCTGGCCCAAACGGCTGGCGGCGCTGGGCCTGGTCGATCCGGCCTGGCGCCGCGCGACCCTGCTGCGCCGTCTGGCCGAGGCCTGGGACGCCCGCCCGCCGCAGGCTCCGGTCATCGCCGCCGGTTCGACCGGCACCGTGCCCGCCGCCGCTGACGTCCTGGCCGCCGTGGCCCGCGCGCCTCAGGGCGTGGTGGTCCTGCCGGGCCTCGATCTCGACCTCGCCCCCGACGTCTGGGCCCTGATCGACGACCAGCATCCGCAATCGGCGTTGAAAGCCTTGCTGGCCCGCGCCGGGATCGCGCGCGAGGCGGTTCGGCCCTGGTTTCAGCCCCCCGTCGAAGCCGCCGTCCAGACGCGCGGCCTGGCGCGCCAGCGCCTGATCCACGAAGCCCTGCGCCCGGCCGAGGCCACCGACGACTGGCGTCAGGAAATCCGCGCGCTTCGCGCCCGCTCGGCCGAGGCCGGCCGCGCCGCCGACCCCATCGCCGAGGGCCTGTCGGGCCTGTCGGTCCTGTCCCTGCGCGCCGAGGAGGAGGCCGCCGCCGCCATCGCCCTGATGATGCGCCAGAGCCTCGAAGAGCGCGGCCCCGACGGGCGGCCGATCACCTGCGCCCTGGTGACGCCCGATCTTCAGCTGTCGCGCCGGGTCGAAGCGCGGCTGGCGCGCTGGGGCATTGTCGCCGACTCCTCCACCGGTCAGCCGCTGTCGCGGATGACGGCGGGGGTGCTGGTCGATCTTGGCGCTCGCTTCCTGGCCGAGCCGCTGAAGCCGCAGACCCTGCTGGCCCTGCTGAAGCACCCGCTGGTCCGCCTCGATCTGGGCGAGACGTCGCTCACCGACGCCGCCGAGGCGCTGGAGGAACATGCCCTGCGCGGCCCGCGCCCTCGCCGCTGGTCCCAGTTGCAGGAACGCCTGCTGAAGGCGGCTCAGCCCCGGCGCGGCGGCCTGCCCCTGGCCGACTGGAAGCTGGCCCGGCTGAAGGGCGCGCAGACCCTCGCCGACCGGCTGGAGGCTCTGGCGACCGCCCGCCCCTGTCCGCCCGACGAGGCCGCCCGAACCCTGACCGCCCTGATCGAGGTCCTGGCCGGCCAGAACGCCTGGGCCGGGCCGGACGGCGAGGCGGCGGCCGCCCTGCTGTCGGCCCTGATCGAAGGCGGCGGTCCGCTGGGACAGACCACGCCCGCCGAGTTCGCCGACCTGATCGCCGCCCTGCTGGCCGAGACGACCGTGCGGACCGGCGGCGCCACCCATCCGTCCTTGCGCATCCTCGGCGCCATCGAGGCGCGGCTGGCGCGGGCCGACCGCATGATCCTGGCCGGGCTGGAGGAAGGCGTCTGGCCCAACGCCGCCCCGGTCGATCCCTTCCTGTCGCGGCCGATGCGCGCCGCCCTGCCCCTGCCTGCGCCCGAGCGGCGCCTGGGCCAGACGGCGCAGGATTTCGTTCAGGCCGCCTGCGCCGATGAAGCCATCCTGGTCCACTGCGAACGGCGCGGCGGCCAGCCCGCCGTGCGCTCGCGCTGGCTGTGGCGGCTGGAGATGCTGACGCGCGGCGCCGACGCCCCGGATACTCCGGTCAAGCTCAGCGCGCCCGAGGGCGTCGCCGACTGGACCGAAGCGCTGGACGCTCCGCCGCCCGGCCCGGCCCGGCTGGCGCCGCGCCCGGCGCCCACGCCCCCGGTCGAGCGCCGCCCGCGCAGCCTTTACGTCACTGGGGTCGAGCGCTGGGTCCGCGACCCCTACGCCCTCTACGCCCGCCGCATCCTGAACCTCGAACCGATGGAGCGTCCCGGCGCCTCGGCCGAGGCCCTGGCGCGCGGCAACGCCGTGCACAAGGCCATCGAGCGCCTGACCGAGGACTGGCCCGACCTGCTGCCCGACGATCTCGACGCGGTGATCGAGCGTCTGCTGCTGGAGGAGCTGGGCGCCCACGGCTTCGAGGACGCCGCCATGGCCCGCGAGGCGCCGCTGGCGAGAAACGCCGCCCGCTGGCTGGCGGGGTTCGAAACCGAGCGCCGCGCGCGCGGCGTCGACCTGCTGATCGAGCAGCAGGGAGCCCTGACCTTCGACGCGCCGGGCGGCCCCTTCACGGTCAAGGCCTACGCCGACCGCATCGAGGTCGGCGCCCTGTCTGCCGCCGTCATGGACTTCAAGACCGGCCAGATCCCGACCGCCAAACAGATCAAGGCAGGCTTCGCCCCCCAACTGACCCTGACCGGCGCCATCCTGGCCGCCGGCGGCTTCAAGGAGACCAACGGCCCCGTCTCGCCGGAAGAACTGACCTATGTCCGCGTCGTCGGCCGCAAGAAGGCGGGCGAGGTCGCCGTGCGCGCCTCCGGGCCGGAGGCGCAGGCCCTGTCCGACGCCGCCCTGCAAGGCCTGATGGCCCGCGTCGCCGAGTTCGACCGGCCGGAGACGCCCTACCTCTCGTGGGCCGCGCCTCATCTGATGGGCAGCTACAGCCCCTACAACCTGCTGGCCCGCGTCTGGGAATGGCACGTCATCGGCGGCGGCGAAGAAGGAGAGGCGGAATGAACCTCCACGTCCGCGACGCCCTCAACCCCCAGACCCGCGCCGCCGACCCGGCCCGCTCGGTCTTCGTCACCGCCAACGCCGGATCGGGCAAGACCACCACCCTGGTCAGCCGGGTGGCGCGCCTGCTGCTGGGCGGCGCGGCGCCCTCGGCCATCCTGTGCGTGACCTACACCAAGGCCGCCGCCGCCGAGATGCAGGCCCGCCTGTTCGAGACGCTAGGCAAATGGGCCGTCATGGACGACGGCGAACTGTCGGCCGAACTGGCCAAGCTGGACGACGGCGACCCCGCCGCCCTCAACCCCGCCCGCCTGTCCGAGGCGCGCCGCCTGTTCGCCCGCGCGCTGGAGACGCCCGGCGGGCTGAAGATCCAGACCATCCACGCCTTCTGCGAAAAACTGCTGCGCCGCTTTCCCATCGAGGCGGGGGTGTCGCCGCGTTTCACTGTGCTGGAGAACGAGGCGGCGATCGCCCTGTCCCACGCCGCGCGCGAAGACCTGGCCCGCGCCGCCCTCGCCGACGCCGAGGGGCCGATCGGCGAGGCCTACAGCCATTTCGCAGTCGAGCTGGACTGGGGTCGTTTCCAGGATCTGCTGGCCCTGATCGAGAACAAGCGCGCCGAACTGACCGACTATGTCGCCCGCGTCGCCGACGGCCGCGCGCCCGGTCCCTACGTCCTGACCGGCGCCGATCCGGACATGACGCCCGAAGACATCGAGGCCGACTTCCTGCGCTGGCTGGACCGGCGCGAGGTCCGCCGCATGGCCGGGTTGATGGCGACCGGCTCCAAGACCGACAAGGATCGGGCTGCCGAACTGGTCCACGCTCTTGACCACGACTGGAGCTTCCACGCTCTGGGCATCGTCTTCCTGACCGGCTCGGGCTCGCCCCGCAAATCGATGGCGACCAAGCAGGCGCCGCCCGACGCCACAGGCTGGCTGGCCGATCTTCAGGACAAGTTCCTGGCGGCCCGCGACCAGTTGCGCGCCGCCAAGGTCGCGGGCGACACTGTCAGGCTGCTGACCCTCGCCAACGCCCACGCCGCCCTCTACGAGGCGGCCAAGACAACCCACGGCGCGCTCGACTTCTCCGACCTGGTGGCCCGCACGGTCGAACTGCTGACGGTCCGCTCGACCGCCGCCTGGGTGCTGTACAAGCTGGACGGCGGCGTCGATCACGTGCTGATCGACGAGGCTCAGGACACCGCCCCCGAACAGTGGGCCATCATGCGCGCCCTGACCGGCGAGTTCTTCACCGTCGAGGGGACCGACCGCACCGTCTTCGCCGTCGGCGACGAAAAACAGTCGATCTACTCCTTCCAGGGCGCCCGGCCCGAGCGGCTGAGGCAGGAAGCGCAGGTCTATGACAGCCTGATCACCGGAGCCGGCGGCGCGTTTGAAGGCGTGCCGCTGGAAACCTCCTACCGCTCGACCGAAGCGGTGCTGACCTTCGTGGACGCAGTCTTCGCCACGCCCGAACGCGCTCGCGCACTGGTCGGGGAGACGGGCGAGATTCCCCACCACACCGCCGCCCGCAAAGGCCAGCCCGGCGCGGTCGAGCTGTGGCCCCTGTTCGTGGACGAGGCCCCGCCGGAGCGCGACGCCTGGACCGATCCCGTCGATCAGGAAGGAACCGCCAGCGCCCGCAAACGCATGGCCCAAACGCTGGCCCTCGAAATCAAGCGTCAGGTCGAAACCGGCGCCGTCGTCTTCGCCAAAGACGGGACGCCGCGTCCCTGTGGGTACGGAGACTTCCTGATTCTGGTCCGCCGCCGCGACGCGACGTTCGAGGAGATCATCCGCGCCCTGAAGGCGGCGGGCGCGCCGGTGGCGGGCGCCGACCGGCTGAAACTGTCTCAGCACATCGTCTTCGACGACCTGAAGGCCCTGGCCCGCTTCGCCCTCTTCCCCGGCGACGATTTGACGGTCGCCGAGGTGCTGCGCGGTCCCTTCTGTGACGTGGACGAGGACAGCCTGTTCGAGCTCGCGGGCCGCGAGAAGCGCGACGGCCTGTGGCGCGAACTGAAGCGCCGAGCGGACGAACGGCCTGAATGGGGCCGAGCGCTGGACCTGCTGCGCATGGCGCGCGGCGCCCGCGACCTCGATCCGTTCGGCTTCTTCTCCCGCCTGCTGAACCGGGTCGATGCGACCGGCCGGTCAGGTCGCGCCCGCATCCTGACCCGTCTGGGACGCGAGGCCGAGGAAGCCATAGACGAGACCCTCAATCAGGTGCTGGCCGCCGAGGGACGCGGCGGGACCGATCTGGAGACCTGTCTCGCTCTGCTCGAAGCCGCCGACGTCGAGGTGAAGCGCGAACTGGAAGGCCCGCGCGGCGAGGTCCGCGTCATGACCGTTCACGGCGCCAAGGGGCTGGAGGCGCCGGTCGTCATCCTGCCCGACACGACGATGAAGGCGAAGGCGCAGGGGCCGTCCCTGATGCCCGTCCCGCTGGAGGGCGGCGCCGAGGCCTGGCTGATGTGTCCCGGTTCGTCGAAGGAGGACTGCCCCGTCTCGGCCGACGCTCGCGCGGCGCGTGAGGCGCGGGTCGGCGATGAATCTCTGCGCCTGCTCTACGTCGCCCTGACCCGCGCGCGGGACCGGGTGGTCGTCATGGGACGCGGCTCCAAACGCGCGCCCGAGGCCGGTGACTGGTGGTCGGTGATCGAAGAGACCTTCAACCGGCTGGGCGATCAGGTGCGGGAACTGGACGGCGGCGTTCGCCGCTACGGCGCCGACCCCGACAGCCTGCCCGCCGCCGTCGCTGCTGCCCAAATGCGCGCGGAGGCCCCCGCCTGGGCGGGGACCAACCCGCCGCGCGACGCCGCCGCCCGCTTCGCCTCGCCCTCGTCGATGCAGGAGCAGAAGCGCATCCCCGCCCCGTCGCCCCTGGCGCGCGGCGAAGGCCCAAGTTCGGGAGTGGGCGCCGGGCTGGGCCGCTTCCGGCGCGGCGACCTGATCCACCGCCTGCTGGAGCGGCTGCCTGAGCTGCCCTCGCACGACCGCCCAGACGCCGCGCACCGGATGCTGGCGCGCGAGCGCGACCTGAGCGAGGACCAGCGCGCCGAAATGATCGCCGCCGCCTTCGGCGTTCTGGACGACGCCCGCTTCGCCCCCGTCTTCGGCCCCGGCAGCCGCGCCGAGGTCGCCCTGACCGGGACCGCCCCCGACCTGCCCAGCGGGGTCTCGATCTCAGGCCGCATCGACCGACTGGTGGTCGCGCCCGAGCGGGTGCTGGTGATCGACTTCAAGTCCAACCGCCCCGCGCCTGACCACGTCGAGGACGCCGATCCGGCCTATATTCTGCAGATGGCCATCTACGCCGCCGTCCTGCGCCGCCTCTATCCCGAGCGCGCGGTCGAGGCGGCCCTGGTCTGGACCGACGGACCGAAGCTGATGGCGGTCCCGCAACGCCTGATGGACGCCGCTCTCGAAAATGCGCGTTGATTTGTCGGGGATTCGCACCCACATCTGTGGCCGAACGCTGACGCTACCGTCAGCGCGCGATTATCAAATGCGCTCAAGCAGCGAGCCGCCGCGCGGCGAGCGATAGCGCTCTTAAGGAGATCATTCATGGCGACTGTGAAAGTCACCGACGACAGCTTCGACGCCGACGTCCTGAAGTCCTCGACCCCCGTGCTGGTGGACTTCTGGGCCGAGTGGTGCGGCCCCTGCAAGCAGATCGGCCCGGCGCTGGAGCAGATCGCCGACGAACTGGCGGGCAAGGTCACGGTGGCCAAGGTCAACATCGACGACAGCCCCATGGTCCCGTCCAAGATGGGCGTGAAAGGCATCCCGACCCTGATGCTGTTCAAGGACGGCCAGATGACCTCGATGAAGGTCGGCGCCATGCCCAAGGGCAAGATCGTCGAATGGCTGGCCGAAGCCGGCGTGAAGGCGGACTGACACGACATTCTCCCTCCCCTTCATGGGGAGGGTGGTTGAGGCCGTCAGGCCGAAACCGGGTGGGGGCGGCGCCGCGAACGGGGCGCCGCCTTTTTCTTTGCCTGCTTCGCCCAAGCCCTCCCCACCCGGTCGCTGCGCGACCACCCTCCCCATGAAGGGGAGGGAGAGGCGGCGCGCTTGGTTCAGACCGGCCAGGTCTCGCGGCTGGCGCCCAGCACCTCGCCCGCCAGATAGAGCGAGCCGCAAATGACCACCCTTCCGGCGCCCAGGGCCAGGGCGCGGTCCAGCGCGGCGTCCACCGATTCAACCGCCATGGCGCCGAAACCCCGTCCCTGCGCGACGGCGGCCAGGGCCTCCGGCTCGGCGGCCGTACCCTCGAAGCCGACGGTGAAAACCTGGGCGTCGATCCCCTTCAGGGCCTCGAAGAAGCCGCCGGCGTCCTTGTTGGCCAGGATGCCGACGATCAGGGCCGTGGGGCGCGGCGCCCGCGCCTGGCGGTCGGACAGGGCGCGGGCCAGGGCGCGGGCGGCGTGCGGGTTGTGGCCGCCGTCCAGCCACAGTTCGGCGTCGGCCTTCTGGGCCTTGTCGGCATAGGGGCCGGCCGTCAGCCGCTGCATCCGCGCAGGCCAACGCACGGCCTTCAGCCCCTCGGCGATGGCGGCTTCGGGCAGGTCCAGTTCCAGCGCGGCGGCGATGGCGACGCCGGCATTGTCGAACTGGTGCGCGCCGGACAGGGCGGGCGCGGGCAGGTCGAGGAACCGCTCCTGATCCTGATAGACGAGGCCCCCGCGTTCGGCCCAGGCGTCGAAGTCGACGCCCATGACGGTCAGGGGCGAGCCGACCTCGGCCGCGCGGCGCTCGATAACGGCCATGGCCGCCTCGGACTGACGCGCCACGACGCCGCGTGCGCCCGCTTTCAATATGCCCGCCTTCTCGCCCGCCACGCCCTCAATGGTCGTGCCCAGAAACTCGGCGTGGTCCAGATCGACAGGCGTTATGACGCTGAGCAGGGGCCGGGCGATGACGTTGGTGGCGTCCAGCACGCCGCCGAGGCCCACCTCGATGATCGCCAGATCGGCAGGGGTCTCGCTCATGGCCAGAAGGCCCGCCGCCGTGGTGCTTTCGAACACCGTGGCTTCGCCGCCCGTATCAGCCATGGCCGCCTCGACCCGGTCGAGGATGGCGTTCAGGGCGTCGTCGGTAATCAGCGTCCCGGCCAGGCGGATGCGCTCGTTGAACCGCACCAGATG
Organism: Brevundimonas sp. S1H14; assembly: GCF_047716865.1. Taxonomy (NCBI): domain Bacteria; kingdom Pseudomonadati; phylum Pseudomonadota; class Alphaproteobacteria; order Caulobacterales; family Caulobacteraceae; genus Brevundimonas; species Brevundimonas sp. S1H14. Next base: position 3,198,254 of record NZ_CP136679.1, read on the forward strand.
CGGCGAGGTGTAGGCATGGACGCGCAGGCCCGCCGCCTCGGCGATGGCGCGGATCAGGGCGACCGTCGAGCCCTTGCCGTTCGTGCCCGCGACATGGACCACCGGCGGCAGCCTGTCCTGCGGATTCCCGAGCGCCTCGCACAGGGCCCGCATCCGATCCAGCGACAGGTCGATGCGCTGGGGATGCCGGGCGCGCAGGCGTTCCGAGATCGGGTCCATGGGGACTGGCTTTACGCCGCCTTCTGTTTCTGGGCGGTTCCGCTCATCAGCATGGACAGGATCAGGCCCAGCGTCGTCGGCAGGTCGGCGCGCGACACCACCTTGTCCACCATGCCCTTGTCCTTGAGGTATTCGGCGCGCTGGAAGCCCGGCGGCAGTTTCTCGCGGATGGTGGTCTCGATCACGCGCGGACCGGCGAAGCCGATCAGGGCGCCCGGCTCGGCCAGGTGAACGTCGCCCAGCATGGCGTAGGAGGCCGTGACCCCGCCCGTGGTCGGGTCGGTCAGAACCACGACGTAAGGCAGCTTGGCCGCCTTCACTTCCTGAACGGCCAGGGTGGTGCGGGCCATCTGCATCAAGCTGAGGGCGCCTTCCTGCATCCGCGCCCCGCCTGCGGCCGTGTAGCAGACGAAGGGAACATTGCGCTTCACCGCCTCGCGCGCGGCGGCGATGAAGGCCTCGCCCGCCGCCATGCCCAGCGACCCGCCCATGAAGGTGAAGTCCTGAACGATGACCACGGCGGGGACGCCGCCGATGCGGCCATAGCCGATGGCCATGGTGTCCTTGCGGCCCGCCGCCTTGCGCGCCGCCGACAGGCGGTCGCGATAGGGTTTACCGTCCGAGAACTTCAGCGGATCCTCGGGCACGTCGGGCGTGTCGATCGCCTCATACAGGCCGTCGTCGAAGGTGGCCTTCAGGCGCGTCGGGGCGTTGATCCGCATGTGACGGCCCGACGGCGTGACCCACAGGGCCGCCTCCAGGTCCGAGCGGAACAGCATCTCGCCCGTGTCCGGGTCCTTGACCCACAGATTGTCCGGCGTGTCGCGCGGGCTGACGATCTTGCGCACGCCCGGCGCGAAACGCGACAGCCAACCGCCGCGCGGCTTGTTCTCGGGATTCTTATCGACCATGGGCGGGCCTTTAGACGGTTTCCGCGAGGAAAGCACTATTTTGGGATGCACTCGTCCGCGCGGTTCTCACCGCATCGGACAGCGCCTTCACCTTGGCCAGAACGCGCGGGACAGCCGGTTCGTTCGCCTCAAGGGCGGCGGCGACTTCGTTCACGAAAACCGAACCGGCGACGACGGCGTCGGCGACGCGGGCGATCTCGGCGGCGCGTTCGGGCGTGCGGACGCCGAAGCCGACCGCAACCGGCAGGCCGGAGGCGCGGCGCACGCGCTCGACGGCGGGCGCCACCTCTGCGGCCACGGCCTCCTTCACCCCGGTCACCCCGGCGACCGAGACGTAGTAGACGAAGCCGGACGTGCCCTCGGCGATGACCTTCAGCCGCTCGTCATCGGAGGTCGGCGTGGCCAGCCGGATCAGCGAAACCTCGGCCGCGTCCAGGGCGGCGGACAGCGGCCCGGCCTCTTCCGGCGGGCAGTCGACGACGATGATGCCGTCCACCCCGGCCTCGGCCGCATCGCGGGCGAAGACCTCATAGCCGTAGGATTCCACCGGGTTCAGATATCCCATCAGGATCAGCGGCGTGTCCTGATCGCCCTTGCGAAAGTCGGCCACCAGATCGAGCGTGCCGCGCAGGGTCATCCCCGCCTTCAGCCCGCGCAGGGCGGCGCGCTGGATCGGCGGCCCCTCGGCCATGGGGTCGGAAAAGGCCAGACCCAGTTCGATCAGGTCGGCGCCGGCGGCGGGCAGGCCCTTGAGGATCTCCAGCGCCTCGTCCCGGCTGGGATCGCCGGTCATGACATAGGGGACGAAGCCGGCCCGGTTCTCGGCCTTCAGCTTGGCGAAACGGGCGTCGATGCGTGCGGTCGTCATTGCGGCAGGGTTCCGGCGACCGGCGAGGCCGGGCCCGAGGTGCAGACGTCGCCGGGAATGACCGCGAAGCCCAGATAGCCGGGCGCCGTCGCCTCGGCCGGTTTGCTCTCGTCATAGAAGGCGACCATCTGCAGGCCGTCGCAGCCGCCGCCCTCGCGGCGTCGCACGAAGATGACGCGGTTGTCGTCGCCATCCGCCGCCAGCCAGTTCAGCGAGGCCAGATGTTCCGAATAGGCGTCGGCCAGGGCGCCGATCTGGTCCAGTTGCGCCGTCACGCAGAAGGCTGGGCTGCGCAGCAGGCCGCCGCAGTCAGCCGCCTCGGTCGCCGGAGGCAGGACCGGCATTCCTGTCGCCGCCGGGCCGGGCGGGACGGTCGGCGCCGTCTGCACCGGCGCCTGGGGGGCGGGCGCCGCGGTGTTCTGCGCCAGGGTCAGGGTCGGAGAAAAGGCCGCCATGGCGGCGGCGATCAGCAGGGTCTTCATCATCACAGCTCCACGCCCAGATGCTGGGCCACGGTGTTGATATCCTTGTCGCCCCGGCCGGACAGGACGATGACCAGATCGCCCTCCTTGCCGAGTTCCCGGGCCACCTCGCCGGCGCGCGCCAGGGCGTGCGACGACTCCAGCGCCGGGATGATGCCTTCCAGTTCGCACAGGGTCTGGAACGCTTCCAGCGCCTCATCGTCGGTCGTCGACAGATATTCGCCCCGGCCCAGGTCGTGCAGCCAGGCGTGTTCCGGCCCCACGCCCGGATAGTCGAGCCCGGCCGAGATGGAGTGGCCTTCCAGAATCTGACCGTCGGCGTCCTGCAACAGATAGGTGCGGTTGCCGTGCAGCACGCCCGAGCGCCCGCCCTTCAGGCTGGCGGCGTGGGCGGGGGTGTCCAGGCCGTGGCCCGCCGCCTCGACCCCGATCAGACGAACAGCCTCGTCCTCAATGAAGGGATGCATGGCGCCGATGGCGTTCGATCCGCCGCCGATGCAGGCCATGACGGCGTCGGGCAGGCGACCGATCTGACGCTGGGCCTGCGCCTTGATCTCCTTGCCGATCACCGACTGGAAGTCGCGCACCATCGCCGGATAGGGCGCCGGGCCCGCCGCCGTGCCGATGATGTAATAGGTGTCGGCGACATTGGTGACCCAGTCGCGCATCGCCTCGTTCATGGCGTCCTTCAGCGTCGCCGCCCCCGCCGTCACCGCCGAGACCTCGGCGCCCAGCAGCTTCATGCGGAAGACGTTCGGCTGCTGCCGGGCCACGTCGACAGCGCCCATGTAGACAGTGCAGGGCAGGCCGAAACGGGCGCAGACGGTGGCCGAGGCGACCCCGTGCTGACCGGCGCCGGTCTCGGCGATGATGCGCGTCTTGCCCATGCGGCGGGCCAGCAAGATCTGGCCCATGCAGTTATTGATCTTGTGCGCGCCGGTGTGGTTCAGGTCCTCGCGCTTCAGCCAGATCTTGGCGCCGCCGAAATGCTCGGTCAGCCGTTCGGCGAAATAGAGCGGGCTGGCGCGGCCGACGTAATGCTCCAGATAGCCGTCCAGTTCGGCCTGAAAGCTCGGATCCGCCTTGGCCGCCTTATAGGCCGCGTCCAGTTCGTGGATCAGCGGCATCAGCGTCTCGGGCACGAAGCGGCCGCCATAGGGGCCGAAGCGCCCTTCGGCGTCGGGCCAGGCGTAGGAGTTCGACAGTGGGGCGTTCACGATATCGGGCACACGAAAGTCTTCAGGGAGGAAGGCGACGAAATCAGGACCGCGATGCGGCGTCCAGAAAAGCTTTGATCAGGGCTGGGTCCTTAACACCCGGCGCGCTTTCAACGCCAGAGGAGACATCAACCATAGGCGCCCCTGAAATCCGCACCGCTTCGGTGAGATTTTCCGCAGACAGCCCGCCCGCGAGGAACCAGTTTGCGGGAAGCGCCCGGTTCTGCATCAGCCGCCAGTCGAACGAAGCCCCCACCCCGCCGGGCAGATCGGCTCCCTGCGGCGGCTTGGCGTCGAACAGCAGATGATCGGCGACGCCGGTCCAGTCGGCGAGGCCGGCGAAGTCCGCCTCGTCCCGGATCGGCAGGGCCTTGATGACCCCCGCCCCCGTCAGCCGCCGCGCCTCGGCCGCGCGCTGCGGCGCCTCATGGCCGTGCAACTGGATGAAGTCGGGCCGCAGGATCAGGGCGACTTCGCTCAACAGGGCGTCGTCGGGATCGACCAGAACGGCGACCACCTTCGCCTTCCCGCGCGCCCGGTCGAACAGGGTGGCGGCGTGCAGCGGCGTGATGTGACGCGGGCTCTTCGGAAACACCACCGCCCCGACAAAGGCCGCCCCGCCACCCAGCGCCGCATCCAGCGTATCCGGCGTCGTCAGGCCGCAGATCTTGGTCAGGGTCATGACAGGGAGGTGCGCGACTGTGGGGAAGAGGTCAAGCACGCCCTTTTCTCCCCGCTCACCCCGGCGGACGCCGGGGCCCAGTGCTTTGGCGGCAAACGCGGCGTATGGGGCTCTCACTGGGTCCCGGCGTCCGCCGGGATGAGCGGAGTTAGGAGGCGAAGATCGACGCGATCTCGTCCTCGCTCAACAGCCGCCACTGCCCCGGCGCCAGATCATCGCCGAGCGACAGCCCTCCCAGCCTCTCGCGGTGCAACGCCTCGACGTGATTGCCCGCCGCCGCGAACATCCGGCGCACTTGGTGATAGCGGCCCTCCGTCACCGTCAGCAGGGCCTCGGTCGGCGACACCACCTCCAGCACGGCGGGCGCCAGCGGCTTGTCCTCGCCCTCCAGCACCAGCTCTCCCGAGGCGAACAGCGCGCCCTCCGTCCCGTTAAGCGGCCGCGCCAGCGTCGCGCGATACACCTTGGCCACCTGGCGCTTGGGGCTGATCACCCGGTGCAGCAGGTCGCCGTCATCCGTCAGCAGCAACAGGCCCGAGGTCTGCTTGTCCAGCCGCCCGATGGTCGAGATCGCCGGATCGCGCCGCCGCCAGCGGTCGGGCAGAACATCATAGACCAGCGCCCCGTCTTCCTTGTGCGAGCAGGTCATGCCCAGCGGCTTGTTCAACAGGATGACGAGGCCCGGCACAGGATCCAACGGCTCGCCGTCGATCTCCATGCGGTTCGGCAGATCGGGCGTCACCGGAATGCGCCTGGACACGTCGGTCAGATCGGCGCCGTCCAGCACGATGCCGCCCGCCTTGCCCAGCCGGGCCATCTCGGCCCGCGAGCCGTAGCCCATCGAGCCCAACAGCTTGTCCACGCGGGATGTAGGAACTTTGCCCGCCACTATTTCACCGCCTCGAAAATCTTGTAGCCGCCCTGATCCAGGACCATCCGTACCCCCTTGAAGGCCACGTCCAGTTCGGCCTCATAGGGCAGATGGCGGTTGGCGACGATCCAGGCGGTCCCGCCCTTCCGCAGCATCTCGGCCGCCTTGCGGATGAAGGCCTGACCCAGCCGCCGGTCCTCGGCGCCGCCGTCGTGGAAGGGCGGATTGCTGACGATGAAGTCCAGATCGCCCGCCGCTTCCAGCGTCCGCACATCGGCCCAGTCGAAGCGCGCTCGCGCGTCCTCGACATTGCGCTTCGCCGCCTCGACCGCCCGCCGGTCGATGTCGATCAGCCGCAGGGCCGTCACGGCGGGCGCGCGCAGCACCACCGTCGACAGCGCCCCGAAGCCGCAGCCCAGATCGGCGCCCGCCCCCTTCAGCGGCGGCAACACCTGCGCCAGCAGGGCCGTGCCCGGATCGATCCGGTCCCAGGCGAAGACGCCCGGCTGGGACCAGGCCTCCAGCCCCGGAACCACGCGCGGCGCGCCCGCCTTGATGGCGGCGTCCAGTCCCTCGACCGTCTCGGGCCGGATGACGATGCAGCGGCGATGATGGGCCTTGGCCGTCTCAGCGACCTCAAGTCCGAAGCCCTTCAGCTCCTTGCCCAGCCGCGAACCGCCCTTGTCCTTGGGCGCCATGACATCCAGTCGCCCGCCGGGCTTCAGGGCCTTCAGCGCCAGGGCCAGCGTATAGCGCCGCTCCACCGCGCCGGGCGGGGCGTAGAGCATCACCCCGTCGGCCGATCCGGGCGCGATCGCCTCCAACGCCGTAGAACCGGGGATCAGGGGCGAGGTCTGGGTCGCCGTCGCGGGTGGATTGAACACGGCGGGCGGGCGGCCGTAGAGAAGCATGGTCATCCCCCGCCTATAATCCCTTCCCCCCTCGCCCGAGAAGCCGCCCGCGCCTAAGCTGTCGTCCATGCCCGAATTGCCCGAAGTCGAAACCGTCCGTCGCGGCCTTCAGCCCGTGCTGGAAGGCGCTCGCCTGAGCGCGCCGCGCCAGAACCGGCCGGACCTGCGCTTTCCCTTTCCCGAACGCTTCGTCGAGCGGCTGGACGGGGCGACGGTGCTGCGGCTGGACCGGCGGGCGAAATATCTGCTGTTTCCCCTGTCGACCGGCGAGACCTGGATCACGCACTTAGGAATGACCGGCCGCTTTACTCTGGAAGGCGTCGCCCCCGGCCTGTTCGAGACGGACGCCCCCGTCGTCGGCAAGCATGAGCATATGAGCCTGACCGCCGACCGGGACGGGGTGCTGACGCGGCTGGGTTATGCCGATGCGCGACGCTTCGGCTTCATGGGCCTGATCCCGACCGAGGCGGTCGAAGGCCACGCCTGGTTCGCCAAACTGGGGCCAGAGCCGCTGGGCAACGCCTTTTCGGGCGCCCATCTGGCCGAGGCCTTCGCGGGCAAGGCGCAGAACATCAAGGTCAGCCTGCTGGACCAGAGCATCGTTGCGGGTCTGGGCAACATCTATGTGTGCGAGGCGCTTTACCGGGCGCGCATCTCGCCCCTGACGGCGGCGGGCAAGGTCAGCCGCCCCCGGCTGGAGCGATTGGCGGTCGAGGTCCGCAACGTCCTGGCCGACGCCATCGCGGCGGGCGGCTCGACGCTGAAGGACTTCGCCAATGTCGAGGGCGGACAGGGCTATTTCCAGCACCGTTTCGACGTCTATGGCCGCGAGCATGAGCCGTGCCGCACCGAGGGCTGTCGCGGCGTGGTGAAGCGCATCGTGCAGGGCGGCCGCTCGACCTTCTTCTGTCCGGTTTGCCAGAAGGGTTGAGGGGTGTTCCTGTGAGCCGCCCGAGGCGCTAGACCTGCCCCGAACGAGTTGAGAGGAGCGCCTGATGGCCGACGCCTATTCCACCCTGCTGATCGAACGCTGCGCGGACGGCTATGCGGTCGTCACCCTGAACCGGCCCGAGGCGCTGAACGCGCTGAACACCACCCTGACCGGCGAACTGGGCGACTTCCTCGAGAGCGTGGCTGACGACGACAGCGTCCGCTGCATCGTCCTGACCGGCTCGGCCAAGGCCTTCGCGGCCGGCGCCGACATCAAGGAGATGGCGGATCAGGCCTATGCCGACATGTACCGCGGCAACTTCTTCGCCCGCGCGCACGACCGGGTGGCGAACTTCAGGAAGCCGATCATCGCGGCGGTGTCGGGCTATGCCCTGGGCGGCGGCTGCGAGCTGGCCATGCTGTGCGACTTCATCATCGCCTCGGAGACAGCCAAGTTCGGCCAGCCCGAGATCAACCTGGGCGTGGCGCCCGGCATCGGCGGCTCGCAACGCCTGACGCGCGCCGTGGGCAAGGCCAAGGCGATGGACATGTGCCTGACCGGCCGGATGATGGACGCCGCCGAGGCCGAACGCTCGGGTCTGGTGTCCCGCGTCGTCGCCGCTGACGCCCTGCTGGACGAGGCGCGCGCCGCCGCCGCCAAGATCGCCGGACAGTCGATCCTGGCCGTCATGGCCAATAAGGAACTGGTCAACGCCGCCTTTGAGACCACCCTGGCGCAGGGAGTGGTGTTCGAGCGTCGCCTGTTCCACTCCCTGTTCGCCTTTGACGACCAGAAGGAGGGCATGGCCGCCTTCGTCGAGAAGCGGAAGCCCGCCTTCACCGGCCGCTGAATCCATGTCGGGGCCGGATGAAACGAGGCGCAAACCCCGGCCCCGACTCAATTCCCGCCGGATCGCGTTGACCGTTCGGGGGCTTTCCGCTATAGCCGCCCGCTCTTGAGATTTTCTCGCCGTGGACGTGTGGTTTACGGCGTTTTCGTTCGAAGGTTTTTACCCGATGGCCAACAATGCAGGCGCCCGCAAGGCGATCCGCAAGATCGAAGCGCGGACCGAAGTGAACAAGGCCCGCCGCACCCGCGTTCGCACCTACCTGCGCAAGTTCCAGGAAGCCGTCACGGGCGGCGACGTGGAAACCGCCAAGGCTGCGTTCATCACCGCCCAGTCGGAACTGATGCGCGCCGTGTCCAAGGGCGTGGTTCACAAGAACACCGGCTCGCGCAAGGTGAGCCGTCTGGCCGCCCAGCTGAAGAAGCTGTCGGCCGCCTGATTTCGCACGGGCGCTCGGACGGGTCTTCACGGCTTCGTCAAACGACGCAATGCGACGGCTACGGAAGGCCCTTAACAGGCATTTCGTAAAAGAATGTAAGAATTTCAACGGCGAGGAAGCGCAAGCTCCCTCGCCGTCTTGCTGTCCGCCTCTAAGTCATGCTTACCGATTCCAGTTATTGATTGAGGCGAAATCGCCATTTTCCTAAGCCCTGCCGGGGTTTGCTGGAGTCAATCAATTTAAGTGCGAATCTCGACTCGAATCAGCGTTGATCTCCGCCGTTCCGGGGGTAAGTTGAGGGGGTAACGCACTTCCGTCCTTTCTGGATGAAGACGAGGGAAATCAATGATTTCCCCCGGCGCGAGATGTCTGTCTGTGAGTACGACCCCGCTTGCGAAGCCCGGCTTCGCGAGACGAGAGAAGTCGTCCCCGGACCTCGTCTCGAAGGGCGTTCGTCGGTGATAACTCTTGTGGCGG